>CAVVEL010000008.1:0-70681 GCA_963747095.1 Terriglobia bacterium | reverse complement strand
TGCTTCGGCGCTGGTCGTGGCATTGTAGGATAGAGACTCCTAAGGATAAGGACGATGGACGAACGAGCTTTTTACAAAGAATCCGAGACCAAGAAGCCGCTACCTTGCACTGCCCTTTCTGCCGGGTGCTCGAGACCTACGATCTGCGCTGGCTGGTGCGAAGCAAAGTAGACCGGCTGCCCGGCCACGCCGACGAGCGCGACCGCGCCAAATTCAAGAAGGCCGCCAGCTACATGGTGCTGCTGGACGACAAGGTAATGTGCAAGAACATGCGCTGCCGCAAACAGTTTCGACATTTCCGGCATCAAAACCACCGCTTTTATTTAGAGCGGTCGCGGAGCGTATCTGCGTTCGGACCCACGTCGCAGCCGGCTGCATCGGCCGTCCCCGCACTGAAGCTGACGCTCGAATCCGCCGTGAACTTGCGATACTCGTCGTAATCCACGTCGTTCTTGATGCGCACGTTGCCCTCCCGCGAGCGCAGCTCGAAGGTCAGCGGCAGCAGGTAATCGGAGTCGCCGATACGCGTGTACTCATAGTCCAGCATCAGGCTGATGTCTTGAATCGGAAACGCCGGCGGAATTCCATCGGCGTGCAGCGTGATGCGGTGGATGAAATGCTTGCGGTCGTCGATGAAGATCAATCCGTGATAGGCCGTCACCAGATCCTTGGCCTGTTCCGGCACCACGACATGGTAGTCCGACTTCGCGGCCGCGACATGATACGCGTACACGTGCATCTTGCGCCCGCGCAGCGTGAACCAGGTTTGCCAGTTGAACTCCGTCGCGGTCTCAGGCGCGAAAATGCCCTTCATGACGGAGCCGAACTCGCCCGATGAAGACGCGCCACCCAGCTTGCTGTGGTCGATGCTGGAAGGAACGCCGTTGATCTCGATAACTTTGTAGTCTTCGTGGTGTTCAAAATAAGCAAGCCGCTCTACGATAATGTCTAGCGGCCGCCATTCGTCGCGACCTTGAAAGTCCTGGAAACGGCGAGTGGTTTGGATGCAGAGGAAATTGGGCAGACTGCGCTCGTGGTTGAATGCGTAATCGGTGGCATCGGCCAGAATCTTCTTCTGCTCGGCGGGATCGGGCGCGGGCGTCTGAGCCGCGGAATGTGCCGAAGCCGGCCCATAGCAACAGCCAGCGAGACAGGACTGACGAAAGTTATAACGGGGCGGCGGCAACTGATCGGGACACAGATAACCGGGCATACAAAACTGGCCCAAATAATGAATATAGAGATTCGAACCCTCGGGGCGCAAGATGCCGAGGCCTTCTGGCGCTTGCGTCTCGAAGGCTCTCGAACAGGAGCCGCGCGCCTTTGGCGAGTCCGCCGAAGAGCATCGCGCGACATCGATCGAAGTCTTCAGCAAGCGCTTGTCCGCCGCCAGCGACGACAATTATGTGCTGGGCGCTTTTGCTGGCGGGAAAGTCTGGTGGGCACCGTCGGGTTCGGACGCAACACACGCCTCAAGCAGCGGCATAAAGCCAGAATTTGGGGAGTGTTTGTGGACCGACGAGCATCGCGGCCAAGGCATCGCGCGGCGCTTGATGAGCCGAAGTGCTGCAGCGTGCGCATCGCTCGCAGGGCTGGAACAAATCATCCTCACCGTTGGCGATCATCAGGCTGCGGCCAAGCGTCTCTATTCGTCTCTCGGGTTCACGATCTTCGGACATGAGCGTGGCGCGCTCAAAATGGGCGATGGCTCGGGCGACGAATACGTCGACGAAGACTACATGGTCTTCATGCTCCCAAAGCCGAAACGCCGTAGCGATTTAGGTTTCCGGAAAATTTTGCCCGTCCAGAAATTCTTGCGTGGTCTGCCAAATCGCCAATCCTCGCTCAGGTTTCTCCCGCAAGCCGCTGATTACAGACAACTTAGACATCCGCGCGCAGCCCCATCCCCGCGTGGTACTGAAACTGCTTTTCTTGTGAAACGCAAGCCGAAGACGGCAAATTCGTTCCAACAAGGGAGTTTAGGGCAACATGACACGAGAAGAATACGGTGCCGCTTACAAAAAGGGCTACAATCTGACGGTGCGTTTCTTGGTATCGCGCGGCCTGTCGTACGATTCCGCGCAGGAGACGGCGCAAGCCGCCTGGGTCAAAGGCTGGGAACGCCTGGGCCAATTGCGCGATCCAGAACATGGTGCTCACCTGGATGAACAGCATCGCGCTGAATATTCATCGCAGTTGCATGCGCCGCGAACCGTTCCTGCAGACGCTTCCCGAACTGCCCACGCCTCCCAAGGTGAATCTGGCCGCCATCGACGTCCGGCGGATTCTGAAGACCTGCAAGAAGAACGATCGCATGGTTCTGACGCGGCACTACCTGGAAGGATACAAGGTCCAGGAGATCGCTCGCGCCCATGGATGGACCGAGACTGCGGTTCGCATCCGCCTGCTGCGCGCACGCCGCGCAGTCAACAAGCGCTTCGCGGCCTAGCGCTGCCACATCGCTGACTCGAGCAAACTCCGCAGCTTTCATTAGTAAGGATCGACTAATTACATTAAACTTGCCACATAATATTTTTTGCAATTCTAGCGCAATCTGATTTACCATAGTGGGTCATACAGGACGAACTGGATGGCCCAGCTTTTCCACAGAAGCGCAAATAGCATCTCCAAAATAAGCATCGCGGGCGCTGTCCTCGCACTTGGCGGACTGATCGCCTTCGCCTACACGATGGACCGTGGTCACTACATCACGGACGTCAAAGTAGTCAAAGAGCAGCCCGTTCCCTTCAGCCACAAACACCATGTCACCGACGACGGCATCGACTGCCGCTATTGCCACACTTCGGTGGAAACGTCGTCTTCGCGGGCCTTCCGGCCACCGAGATCTGCATGAGCTGTCATTCGCAGATCTGGTCGAACGCCGAGATCCTGGAACCGGTGCGCGCCAGCTTCCGGACGGGCGAGTCGCTGCAATGGACCCGTATACACGACCTGCCGGATTTCGTATACTTCAACCACAGTATCCACATCAACAAGGGCGTCGGATGCGCCACCTGCCATGGCCGCGTGGACCAGATGCCCCTGATGTACAAAGAAAACACGCTTTACATGAACTGGTGCATCAACTGTCACCGCAATCCCGAGAAATATGTTCGCCCGCGCGACCAAGTGTTCAACATGGCTTATGAGCCGCCGGCCGAATCAGGAAGAGCTTGGGCGCAAGCTAGTTGAGGAAAATCACATCCAAAGTTTGACGGACTGCTACACTTGCCACCGATGAATCAGATAAACCCGCTTCTTGACTCTAGACAAGATTCGGGCTCGGCTGGAATCAGCCCAGGGACCCCTGTACTGGAAGAGCCTCGAAGAACTGGCGGAGACCGAAGGAGTTTCAGGCTTTCGTCGACGACGAACTCGCCGACCGAACGCCGAATTGGCTGGATCGCCGACCACCGCCGCAATTTCTTGAAGCTGTGCGGCGCTTCGCTGGCTTTTGCCGGCATCACGGCCTGCACCAAGCAGCCCAAGGAAGTCATCGTCCCTTATGTCCGCCAGCCGGAAGAGTTCGTTCCGGGCATTCCGCTGTATTACGCCACCGCGATGCAGATGGGCGGCGTGGGCACGGGGTTGCTGGTCACCAGCCATCTGGGCCGGCCCACCAAAATTGAAGGAAATCCCGACCATCCCGGCAGCCTGGGCGCTTCCGATTACTTCCATCAGGCCTCCATCCTGACGATGTACGATCCGGACCGCGCGCAGGCCGTGACCAAGAAGGGCTTCATCGACTCCTGGGTGGCATTTCAGGCGCGCTGTCGCGTCGCGGCGCGAAGAAGCGGCGATCGAAGAACGGCGACGGCCTTCGGATCCTCACCGAAACGGTGACGTCTCCGACGCTGACCGCCGGAATCAACGCGATCCTGAAGGAATTGCCCGGCGCCAAATGGCATCAATATGAAGCTGCGCGGCCGCCACAGTGCCTACCAAGGCGCGATGCTGGCGTTCGGACGTCCGGTCAACACGATTTATCGACTTCAGCCAGGCGGATGTGATCGTTTCGCATCGACGCCGATTTCCTGGCCTGCGGCCCCGGCAATCTTCGCCTACGCGCGCCAATTTGCCGACAAGCGCCGCGTCCAGAGCAACGTCACGCACACGCCGCAACCGAAAGAAGACTGGCAGGAAGGCTATCAGGACGGGTCCGATTCCGGCGCCGCGCCAATCAATCCGCGCATTATGCGCCAGACAATCGCGGACCGGTTGTTTTGCCGGCGCAGGTGCAGGCCGAAGGAAAGCCGCCGGCGAAACCACGCTGAATCGGCTGTACGTGGTGGAGCCGTCTCCTTCTCCCACCGGCAGCATGGCGGATCACCGCTTTCGTGCTTCACGGCCAGCGAAATCGAAGCCTGGGCCTGGGATCTGGCCGCGGCGCTGGGAGTGGGCGGCGCAGTCCAGCGGGAAAGTACAAAGAAGTCGCCGCCATCGCGCAAGGATCTGCAGGCCCACAAAGGCGCCTGCCTGGTGGTCGCCGGCGATTATCAGCCGCCCGCCGTTCATGCTCTGGCGCACGCCATGAACGCACGCGCTCGGCAACGTCGGCAAAACCGTCATCTATACCGATCCATCGAAGGCAATCCGGTCGATCAGCGGAATCGCTTCGCCAGCTGGTCGCCGACATGAACGCCGGCAAGGTGGAGACGCTGCTGATCCTGGGCGGCAATCCGGTTTACGGCGCTCCCGCCGATCTGGATTTCGCCGGCGCGCTGAAGAAAGTCGCATGGAAAGCTTATCTCGGCCTCTATCTCCGACGAAACCGCCGGCAGTGCGAACTGGCACGTTCCCGAAGCGCATTATCTGGAATCCTGGAGCGACGTTCGCGGCTTCGACGGAACCGTCAGCTTCGTCCAGCCGCTGATCGCGCCGCTCTATGGCGGCAAGACCGCGCTCGAAGTGATCGCCACGCTGGGCGGCCAGCCCGACAAGTCCGATCACGAACTCGTCCAGGACTATTGGCAGAGACAGGCCAAGGTTCCGAACTTCGATATCTTCTGGCAAAAAGCCCTGCACGACGGCGTGGTGCCGAACACCGCGCTGCCGGCCGTGAACGTCACCGCGAAGATGCCGCCCGCGGCGCAGCCGAAAACGGCGCAGGGTATCGAGATTGTGTTCCGCCCCGACCCGACCATCTGGGACGGATCGTTCGCCAACAACGGCTGGCTGCAGGAGCTGCCCAAGCCGCAGAACAAGATGACCTGGGACAACGCGGTCTGGATCAGCCCCAAGACATCGCAGCAGAACAACCTCAATACCGGCGACGTGGTCGAGCTGAAGTATCAGGGACGAAAGGTTACCGGGCCGGTGTGGATCATGCCGGGCCATGCCAACGACAGCGCCACGGTTCATCTCGGTTATGGCCGCACGCGCGCCGGCCACGTCGGCAACGAAGTCGGATTCAACGCCTATCTGCTGCGCACCTCGTCGGCGCCCTGGAACGACTACGGCCTGGAGCTGAACAAAGTCGGCGGCGATCACGAATTCGCCACCACGCAGCACACCCAGACCATGGAAGAGCGCGAGCCGTTCCGCGTCGCCACGCTCGACGAATACAAGAAGACTCCGCAATTCGTCGATCAAAAGGAAGAAGACAAAGCCGCTTTCCGACAAGCTCACCCTGTATCCGGATTATCGCTATCAAGGCTACAAGTGGGGCATGTCGATCGACCTGAACGCGTGCGTCGGCTGCAGCTCTGCATGATGGCCTGCCAGTCGGAAAACAACATCGCGGTGGTCGGCAAGATCGAAGTCACCCGCGGCCGCCACATGAACTGGATTCGCGTGGACCGCTATTTCAAAGGCAATTGGGACAATCCCGAAATGTACTTCCAGCCGGTGCCGTGCATGCATTGCGAGAACGCGCTGTGCGAGCTGGTGTGCCCGGTGGCCGCGACGGTGCACAGCGGCGAAGGCCTGAATGAGATGGTCTACAACCGCTGCGTCGGCACGCGCTACTGCTCGAACAACTGCCCTTACAAAGTGCGGCGGTTCAATTTCCTGCTGTATTCGGATTGGGACACGCAAAGCCTGTATGGCGTGCGCAATCCCGACGTCACGGTGCGCAGCCGCGGCGTGATGGAAAAGTGCACCTACTGCATGCAGCGCATCAACGCGGTCAAAATCGACTCCGAGAAAGCAGAACCGGCGCATCGCCGACGGCGAAATTACGCCGGCGTGCCAGCAGGCCTGTCCCACCCAGGCCATCGTCTTCGGCGATATCAACGATCCCAAGAGCCGTGTGGCGCAGCTGAAAGCGCAAGCCCGCAACTACAGCCTGCTGGAAGATCTGAACACGCGTCCGCGCACCACCTATCTGGCGCGCCTGCGCAACCCCAACCCGGAGATCGGCAATGCCTAGCCGCTTTGAAACCACCGACGAACTAGAGCGCCAAGTTATCGACCCCGGGCCGGACAAAATCATCGCGCCGGGATTCGACTACGCCACCGTCACCGACAAAATCGCCGGCGTCGTCCTGCAGCCGTTCCAGACGACCCCGAAGCAGTGGTGGATCAGTCTGTTTTTGGCCTTCGTCGCCATGCAGGGCCTGCTGGCCGGCGCTTTCTGGCTGTTCTACAAGGGCGTCGGCGTCTGGGGCATCGTGATCCCCGTCGCCTGGGGATTCGCGATCGTCAACTTCGTCTGGTGGATCGGTATCGGCCACGCCGGCACGCTGATCTCGGCCATTCTGCTGCTGCTGAAACAGGACTGGCGCACCTCCATCAATCGATTTTCGGAAGCGATGACGCTGTTCGCCGTGGCGCAGGCCGGCATGTTCCCGATCCTGCACCTGGGCCGTCCCTGGCTGGCGTACTGGCTGATTCCCTATCCCAACACGATGTGGCTGTGGCCGCAGCCGCGCAGCCCGCTGATCTGGGACGTGTTCGCGGTCTCCACCTACTGACCGTCTCGCTGATGTTCTGGTTCACCGGCCTGATTCCGGATTTCGCCACCATGCGCGATCGCGCCAAGCAACCACTGGCAGAAAGTGATCTTCGGCATGCTCGGCATGGGCTGGCGCGGATCGGCCAAGCATTGGGCGCGCTATCAGAAGGCCTACCTGCTGCTGGCCGGCCTTTCGACGCCGCTGGTGGTTTCGGTTCACTCGGTGGTCAGCTTCGACTTCGCGATCAGCCTGCTGCCCGGCTGGCACACCACCATCTTCCCGCCCTATTTCGTCGCCGGCGCGATTTATTCCGGCTTCGCCATGGTGCTGACGCTGGCGATTCCGGTGCGCCGCTGGTATCACCTGGAAGACCTGATCACCATGCGCCACATCGAATGCATGGCGAAGGTGATGCTCGGCACCGGGCTGATTGTCGCGTACGGCTACGCGATGGAAGCCTTCATGGCCTGGTACAGCGGCAATCAATATGAAATGTTCATGTACAACAACCGCGCTACGGGGCCATATGCATTCTTCTTCTGGATGCTGATCCTGTGCAATATCGCTGATTCCGCAATTGCTGTGGTCGGCGCGTCCGGCAGAACATCCCGCTGCTGTTTGTCATCTCGCTGGTGGTGAACGTGGGCATGTGGCTGGAGCGCTTCGTCATCGTCGTCACCAGCCTGGCGCGCGATTTCGTGCCGTCCTCCTGGGGCATGTACTATCCGACGCATTGGGACTGGGCGGTGTACGTCGGAACCCTCGGCTTCTTCCTGGTGCTGATGTTCCTGTTTATTCGCGGCTTGCCCGCGATCTCGATTTTCGAGATGCGCGAAGTGGTGCATCATCTGGCGCCCCATATCACCGAGACGATGCTCCCAGCGCCCGCGCCGGCGCACGGAGATTAACGATGCCTGGAGATAACGATGCCTCGGAGCTAATCATAGCGGACCTTCTGGGATCGACACGGAATCTACGGCCTGATGGCGGAGTTCGAAACGCCCGAGCAGCTGCTCGAAGCCGCCAACCGCGCCTGCGCCGCAGGCTATCGCAATATGGACGCGTATTCGCCCATGCCGGTCGAAGGCTTGGCCGAAGCGGTCGGCTTCCGCCGCAACTGGGTATCGCCCATCGTTCTGTTCGTCGGCATGTGCGGCGCCATCGGCGGATTCAGGCTGTTGTGGTGGATGACGGTGATCGCCTATCCGCACAACGTCGCCGGACGGCCGTTCAATAGCTGGCCGGCGTACATTCCGATCACGTTCGAGTGCATGGTGCTGCTGGCGGCCTGAGCGCCGTAGTCGGGATGCTGGCGCTGAACAGACTGCCGCTGCCCTATCATCCGGTTTTCAACGTGCCGAGCTTCTCAGCGCGCCTCGAGCGACCGGTTCTTCCTGTGCATCGAGGCCTCCGATCCGAAGTTCGATGTGGCGAAGACCAGGGCGTTCCTCGAGCAACTGAATCCCGAGGAGGTGGCGGAAGTTGAGAAATAAGTAGCCACAAACTTCTCCATCGAGCGCCGGCGCTCTTGGCGATTCCTTATCGCTCTGACCGCCTGCCGCCAGGACATGCAGGATCAGCCGCGCTACAAGCCGCTGGCCGCCAGCGACTTCTTCGCCGACGGCCGCTCCGCCCGGCCCATGGTGGAAGGAACCGTCGCGCGCGGCCATCTGCGCATCGACGAGGCGCGCTACACCGGCAAGATCGACGGCGAGGACATCGACCAGTTTCCGATCCCGATCGACAAAGGCCGATATGGAGCGCGGCCAGGCAGCGTTTCAACATTTATTGCACGCCCTGCCACGGCCGCCTCGGCGACGGCAACGGCATGGTGGTGCTGCGCGGCTTCCGCCAGCCTCCGTCCTATTACAGCGGACCGACTGATGACACGCTCCGGTGGGACATTTCTTCGATGTCATCACCAACGGCTTCGGCGCCATGCCGAGCTACGCCTCGCGCGTCGAGCCGGACGACCGCTGGCGCATCGTCGCCTATATCCGCGCCCTGCAGTTGAGCGAATCGGCCAACGTGAACGACGTGCCCGCCGATCAACGCCAGAATCTGGCTGTGGAACCGCCGCCGCGCCGGGCCGGCGATAGCCAAGCCGCGCCGCGAGGGCGGCCCAAGGAGCAAATCAATGACCCCAGCGATACCCTCCGCCCCCAAATGGAACGCGTGCAGCGCAGCGCCCTGTTCGTCGGCATTGCGGCGCTGGCTATCAGCATGATCGGGCTGTTCACCAACGCCACCCATTTCTGGCAGTCCTATCTGTTCGCCTATATTTTTTGGGCCGGCCTGGCTTTGGGATGCCTGGGCATCTTTTTCCTGCATAACGTGGTCGGCGGAAACTGGGGCGTCGCCATCCGCCGCTTGGTGGAATCCGGAGTCCAGACTCTGCCGCTGATTTTGGTCGCCGCTCTTCCGATCCTGATTTTCGCGCTCAGCACGCTCTACAAGTGGACCGACGCCGGCTACCGGGCCGAACACTTCGCGGTCGGCCACAAAGCCGCTTATCTGAACCCGCCGTGGTTCATCATCCGAACGGTGCTCTATTTCGCAATCTGGTTCTTCTCCGGCTACCGCATTCTGAAGATGGCCAACGAACACGACCGCACGGGCGACCCCGCGCTATTCCGGCGGATCAAGGCCCGCAGCGCTCCGGCCCTGCTGGTTTTCGTGGTCACCACCTCTCTGGCATTCATCGACTGGATCATGTCGCTCGAGCCCGACTGGTATTCCACTATCTACGCCTGGATGTTCACGGTCGGCGAGGTGCTGCTCACATTTTCGTTCGTGGTCGCGGTGCTGGTGCTGTTGTCCAAACGCGAGCCCTTCGCCAGTTTCCTGACGCAGCAGCATTATCACGACCTCGGCAACCTCATGCTGGCCTTCACCATGCTGTGGGCCTACATGTCGTTCTCGCAGTTCCTGATCATCTGGGCCGAAAATCTGCCGGACGAAATCCCCTGGTACGTTCGCCGCTTCAGCGGAGGCTGGGGCTACATCGCGTGGACCATCTCCATCTTTCACTTCTTCGTGCCTTTCTTCCTGCTGTTGCTGCGCTTCATCAAGAAGAATCCCAGCCGGCTGCGCACGCTGGCGATCTGGATCATCATCATGCGAATCCTGGATGTATTCTGGATTGTAGAACCGGCGTTTCGGCAGCGGGGTTTGGAAGTTTACTGGACCGATCTGGTGGCGCTCATCGGCCTGGGCGGCATCTGGCTGGCCTATTTCGTCAGGAATCTGAAGGCCCGGCCGCTGCTGGCGTCGCACGATCCCCGGGATACCTATTCGCTGCATGCTGTAACGCACGGACACGGACACTGATCATGGAACAGACGGTACATCACAGCCCGAACGGAGCCGGCCACGAGCAGAGCGAAGTCAGCGTACGCCTGATCGTGGTGTCCCTGGCCTTTCTAGCCGTGGCAACCGGCATTGTCTTAGTGCTCGTGGTCGGCATCTTCCGCTACTTCTACGATACCTACAGCACCGAGGAAGCCACCCGGCTTTCGCGTCCCGTGGTTCCTCCCGAGCCGCGCATCGAAGTAGCTCCCTACGAGCAGTTGCAGCAACTGCGCGTCAAGGAAGATCACGTGCTGAACACCTATGCCTGGGTGGACAAGCACGGAGGCATAGTCCGCGTGCCGATCGATCAGGCTATCGATATGCTGGCCGCCAAGGGCCTGCCCTCGCACAATTACCTGGACGATATTCTGGCCGGCCGCAAGCCTGCGGCTGCGCCCAAGGCAGGAGCCGCACCCAAGCCTCCGGCCGTGCCCAAGAGGCCGAGCCTGCCAAACAAGGAAGTAGCAATGCGAAGTAGAGTTTTTTTGATCGCCGGTTTCTGCGTGGCTGCCGCGGCATTCGTTGCGGCGGCGCAGCAGATGGGAATTCCCGCCGCTACCGTGCCGATGATGGTGCAGGGCGTCGGGATCGATCAGAATCTGAACGCGCAGCTTCCGCTGGAATTGACGTTCCGCGACGAAACCGGGCAGACCGTTCGCCTGGGCCAATATTTTCGCGAAAAACCAGTGGTGCTGGCGCTGGTGTACTACGAGTGCCCCGGCCTGTGCGATTTGATCCTGAACGGCCTCAGCCACACCATGCAGCAGATCTCGCTGAACGTTGGCACGGACTACGATGTGGTCACCGTCAGCTTCAATCCGAAGGAGACCTGGCAGCTCGCGCAGGCGAAAAAGGCCAACTACGTCGAAAAATACAGCCGCCCGGGCGCCAAGCAAGGCTGGCATTTCCTGACCGGCGATCAGGCCAAGATCAAAACCCTGGCCGACACCGTGGGATTCCACTACAAGTACGACCCGTCACCAAACAGTTCGCGCATGCCAGCGCCATCATGTGATTACGCCGGAAGGCAAGATCTCGCGCTACTTCTACGGGATCGACTACAACCCGCGCGACTTCCGCCTGGGCCTGGTGGAAGCTTCGGCCAACAAGATCGGCTCACCGGCCGACCAGGTGCTGTTGTTCTGCTGCCACTACGATCCCACCACCGGAAAATACGGACTGGCCATCACGCACGTCACCCGCGTGCTCGGCACGGCCACCGCTCTTCTGCTGGGCGGTTTCGTGTTCATCATGCTCCGGCGGGACCGGCGCTCGCACCCCGACGCCCGGAGGTCAGCCTAACCTATGCAGCTTCCACTTTGGCCTGAAGCCGCTTCGGCGATCGCCGTCGACGTCGATCATCTGTACATCTACTTGAGCGTGGTGAGCGTCGTGATGTCGCGTGCTGATCTTCGCCGTGATCTTCGTCTTTGCGATCAAATACCGCCGGCGCGGCGATGAAGTGCCGCAGCCCATCCATGGCTCGTTGCGGCTGGAAATCACCTGGTCCATCATCCCTTTCCTGGTCATGCTCACCTTCTTCTGGTGGGGCGCCAAGATCTACTTCGCGAATGCCGTTCCGCCGCCCGACGCGATGGATGTTTACGTGGTCGGCAAACAGTGGATGTGGAAGCTCCAGTATCCGGGCGGGCAGCGCGAGATCAACGAGCTGCACGTTCCCATCGGGCGGCCGGTCAAAATCACTCTGGCGTCCGAAGACGTGATCCACAGCTTCTTCATCCCCGCGCTGCGCATCAAGCACGACGTGGTGCCGGGCCATTACGACACCATGTGGTTCACCGCCAATAAACCCGGGCCGCTATCACTGTTCTGCGCCGAGTATTGCGGAACCGAACACTCCGGCATGGTGGGCTGGGTCACCGTGATGGATCCGGCCGATTATCAGAACTGGCTGGCCGGCGGCGGACCACCGGCACCATGGCGCAGCAGGGCGAGCGCCTGTTCGAGCAGTTGGGCTGCTCCACCTGCCATCTGCTGGATCGCCCCGGCGGCCGCGGCCCGAACCTGCGCGGCGTTTACGGCTCGCGCGTCCAGCTCGCCAGCGGGCAATCCGTGGTGGCCGACGACGCCTACATTCGCGAATCGATTTTGAATCCCAATGCGAAGATCGTGGCCGGCTACCATGCCCAACGTGATGCCCAGCTTCCAGGGCCAGATCAGCGAAGAAGGAATTCTGCAGTTGATCGTCTACATTAAATCGCTGGCGATTCCCAGCGCGCCCGGCGCGCCGACCGCTCTGAATCAGGGAGCGTCGCAACAAACCCTCTTCGCGCAACCCGTGAGCGCACAAAGCGTGAGACCGGCGCGCGCGAGCCAGCAAATGGCGGTAAACAATGAGCACAGCTTTACAAGAACCAGAAATTGAAGAAACTCCGAATTATCTGAACGCCGAGTACGGCTGGAAATCGTGGCTGTTTACCACGGACCACAAACGCATCGCCGTGCTCTATCTGATCTCGATCAGCGTCATGTTCGCCCTGGGCGGCGTATTCGCGGGCCTGATCCGCACCGAACTGCTCACGCCGAAGGCGACCTGTTCAATTCCGACACCTACAACAAGATCTTCACCATGCACGGCATGGTGATGATCTTCTTCTTCCTGATCCCGTCCATCCCCGCGACCTTCGGCAATTTCCTGGTGCCCGATGATGATCGGCGCCAAGGATCTCGCATTCCCGCGCATCAACCTGCTGAGCTGGTACATTTACATCGCCGGCGCGCTCTTCGCGCTGGCCGCCATCGTCATGGGCGGCGTCGACACCGGCTGGACCTTCTACACGCCGTTCAGCACCACGTATTCGAACACCTTCGTCATCACCGCCGCGGTCGGCGTGTTCATCGCGGGCTTTTCGTCCATTCTGACCGGCCTGAATTTCATCGTCACCATCCACAAGATGCGCGCGCCCGGCATGACCTGGGGCCGCCTGCCGCTGTTTGTCTGGGCCAACTACGCCACGGCGCTGATCCAGGTGCTCGGCACGCCGGTGGTGGCCATCACGCTCGCGCTGGTCGGGCTGGAGCGGGCCTTCCACATCGGCATTTTCGATCCCGCCATCGGCGGCGATCCCATCCTGTTCCAGCACATGTTCTGGTTCTACTCCCATCCGGCCGTCTACATCATGATTCTGCCGGGCATGGGCGTCATCAGCGAACTGATCACCTGCTTCTCGCGCAAGGGCATTTTCGGATATTCGTTCATCGCCGGCTCCAGCCTGGGCATCGCGATCATCGGCTTCCTGGTATGGGGCCATCACATGTTCGTCACCGGCATGTCGATGTACGCCGGCCTGTATTTCTCGTTCTTGACGATGATGGTCGCGGTTCCCTCCGCCATCAAGGTTTTCAACTGGACCGCGACCATGTTCCGCGGCTCCATCAGCTACGAAACGCCCATGCTGTACGCCTTCGGCTTCATCGGCCTGTTCACCATCGGCGGCTTGACCGGGCTGTTCCTCGGCACGCTCGGCATGGACGTCCATCTCACCGATACCTACTTCGTGGTGGCGCATTTCCACTACGTGATGGTGGGCGGCATGGTGGTGGCCTACATGGGCGCGCTGCATTTCTGGTGGCCCAAAATCACCGGCCGAATGTATCCGGAAGGTTGGGGCAAGTTCTCCGCCCTGCTGGTGTTCGTCGGATTCAACCTGACCTTCTTCCCGCAGTTCATTCTCGGCTATCTCGGCCAGCCGCGCCGCTATCATGCCTACGCGCCGGAGTTCCAGGTGCTGAACGTGATGTCCACCGCGGGCGCTACCGTGCTGGGCGTCGGGTTTCTGATTCCGCTGATCTATTTACTTTGGTCGCTGCAGTACGGCAAGCGCGCCGGCAACAATCCCTGGGGCGCGAAGGGGCTGGAGTGGACCACGCAGTCGCCGCCGACAACCTTCAATTTCGACGTGACCCCGATCGTCACCGAAGAAGCCTACGCATACGCAAAACACGAGGAGGCGCACGTTGGCTGACACGCACGCCGTAGCAACGGGCATCCAACCGAGCATTCGCCGCAGCTTACGTCATCACTTCGATGACATGGGCCAGCAGTTCGATTCGGCCACCTTCGGAATGTGGGTGTTCCTGCTGACCGAAATCATGTTCTTCGGCGGGATGTTCGGCGCCTATACGGTCTATCGCAGCATGTACCCGGAGGCCTTCGCCGCCACCAGCAACTTCATGAACCCGGCGTTCGGCGCGGCCAACACCGCCGTCCTGATCGTCAGCAGCTTGACCATGGCGCTGGCGGTTCGCGCGGCGCATCTGGGCCAGCAGAAGCTGCTGCAAATCATGCTGGTCTTCACCATGATTTTCGGCGCCGCGTTCCTGGTGATCAAGGGTTTCGAATATCACGAGCACTGGGTGGACGTGAAAGGTTCCGCTTTTCGCCGGCCACTGGATGTGGGACAGCCCGCTGGCGCCCCCGCAGTACGCTCATCAGGCGCAAATCCTGTTCTGCTTCTACTTCTTCATGACCGGATTCCACGCCATCCACATGATGGTGGGCCTCGGCATCATGACCACCATTCTCATCATGGCGCGCAAGGGAGAGTTCGGTCCCAGCTACTACACGCCGGTGGAAGTATCGGGGCTGTACTGGCACTTCGTCGACATCGTGTGGATCTTCCTGTTCCCGCTGCTCTACCTGATCGGACACACCAAGAAACTCATCTGATATGCACCCAGTTACTCCCGTTCGCACCTACGTCCTGATCTGGCTCACGCTCACGATCCTGACGTTCGTCACTTACTACGTCGCGCAGATCGATCTGGGGGCCCTCAACATCGTGATCGCGCTGGGGATCGCGGTGTTCAAGATGTCGCTGGTGATCTGGTTCTTCATGCACGTCCGGACCGACAATCCGCTCACCAAGCTGTTTGTCTTCGCCGGCTTCTTCTGGATGGCGATCCTGCTGGTGATGACCTTGGGCGACTATTTCTCGCGCACCTGGATGCCCGGCGGCAAGTTCTGGTAGAAGCTCAAGACGCGGCGTTCGAACTCCTGGGGCGTCGTGCCCCACGCGCCGGTATGCCCCGCCCCTGGCACCAGCCATAAATTTACTGTGCGAGAATTCGCGGCCGCCAGGATCCTCGAGTGTTGCGGTGGAGTCTTCTTGTCTGCGAGACCATGAATCAGCAGGACGGGCGTTGAGGACCGCGCAATCGCCGCCTCGGGAGACGCGTCGCGAAAATCTAACCCGTACTTGAAGCGGGCGTAAAGAAATGCCGCCCAAACCGGCGGAGCACCAAGCAACCTGCCGATTGCCCGTGGCAACCGAATCTCTTCGGCAACCCGGTCGCGCGCAATCCGCTCGAGGCTCGAAAAAGAGCTCTCGGCGACGATACCGCCGAAGCGGGGTTCCACCGCGAGCGATTGGATCAATACCGCACCGCCCAACGATTCCCCCAGGCCGAAGACGCGGCGTGGATGCTGATTCTCGATCAGCCACGAAACCCACCGGCGCACGTCGTCAGCTTCGAGCAGTCCGTACGTCGCCAAGTCGCCGCCGCTGTCGCCGTGGGCCCGGCTGTCCGGCGCCAGCACCATATATCCATGGTTGAGAAACATGCGGGCGAGCCCCGCCTGGCTGGCGCGCGAATCGGCAATGCCATGCAGGATCAGAACCGCGTCGCCATCGGGTTTTTCAGGCTGGTACAGCCACGCCCGCAGCTCAATTCCATCGTGAGCAGTCACCCGCACGGTGGCAGCGGTAGTATTCGGAGGAACGAGGCGCCGAGGAGGATGCAACGCAGTCTCGCACAGCACGACGCCCGTGATCGCGCACAGGACCGCCGCGATGCCAGCGCCCGCGCCGATGCTCCAGAACACCAGTCGGCGAGACATCACTTAAGGCTACGCGCTAGACCGGTTCTAAGTTCAACGCTGACGAGAAGCTATATTAAGATCTATGGCTGATGATCAGACCGATTCGATAGCCGTCGACGCCCAAACTGAAGCTGCCATCCAGCGCGGAATTGACGCCGCTGATCGGGGTGAGCGTCATTTCGAAAGCACCGTGCGCCGGCAAGAGTGCCGGCGCGGCACGCTTTAAAGCGTGCGCCACAAGTGGCGCGAACACTCGTGTTTGCCGCGTCGAGACTCTTCTCGGCGCACGGGGACAGCCCACTAGCCGACTACGTCCGCATCCGCGTGAAAAAGTACAGCCCCGCCATCGCGAAAATCACATCCGGCGACCACGCCGCCAGCGCGGCCGGCAGCAGATTCACATCGCCCAGTTGCTCGAACAGCTTCCCGATGGTCCAATAGGCGATCGCAATCGCAAAGCTGACCCCCACCCCCGCCATCGCACCGCGGTTGCCGGCCAGGAACGCGAACGGCACCGAGATCAGGGCCATTACCAGTGCGAACAGCGGCAAAGCGAACTTGCGGTAATAGCTCACCTGCAAAGCGATGGTCTCGATTCCGCTGCGCTGCAGTTCGCGAATATAGGCCGCCAGCTGGTGGTAATTCATCTGCTGATCCTGCAGCACCTCCTGCAGGAAATAATCGGGGCGCTCGCTCAGTTCCGCGAAAGTCGCAGCCTGGCCGCTAAAATTGTTGAACTTCTCGTGCCGCCCTCCCGGATCGTCCCGGCTCCATCCGTTTTCGAAAATCCAGGTCTTCAGCGCCGGCTCCCAGCGCGCCTTCTCGGCCGAGACATGCTTGTGAATGCGGAAATTCGAAGGATCCAGCTCGAACACCTGCGGCCCCACCATCAGCTTTTGTGCGCCGTCAATGTACTTGAAGTAGAAAACCTTCGGATCGTTGTCCGCTCCCGGATCGAACACCCAATGCCGGTCGGGATGCAGATAGGTCTGCACCGGCTTGCCTTTGATCTCTTTGCGAATCGCGTCCTGTTTGCGATTGGCGTCCGGCACGTAATAATGAGCGAAAGCGAATAAGGCGCCGCTCATCAACAGCGCCGCCGCCAGAACCGGCACTGCCAGTCGATACAAACTCACTCCGCTGGCCTTCATGGCGGTGATCTCGTTGTGCTTGGTAAGAATACCGAATGTGATCAGGACCGCCACCAGAACGCTCATGGGCGCGAGCTCGAAAATCAGCTCGGGCGTACGGAAGAACAAGTAGGTGAACACGCGCGTCATCGCGATGTTGTTCTTGACGATGTCGCTCAGAAGATCGAAAAACTGTAGACGTGGGTCATCAACACCAGGCCGATGAGCAGCAGCACGAACCAGAACAGGAAGCTCTGCAAGACGTAGCGGTCCACCACCTGCGGGATCAGGAACATTCGCCAACCCTGGCTGCGGGAGCGCACCTGCGCCGCGCCCGCCGGCAGTTTTCCCCGCAGACTCGCCCACACCGTAGCCAGCCACCCCATCACAGAGCCGATCAGATCGCGATCGCCGGGCCGCTCCATGCGCGTCAGCAGGAACAGGCCCACCACGGCGAAAACGGTGTTGGGAATCCACATCGACACGCCCACCGGCAGCTTCTGCTGCTTGGCCAGGCCGTTGGCCGCAATCAGCCCCATCCAATAAATAAACGCCAGCGCCACCGTCACTACAAACGCTCCCGACTTCCCTCCCTTGCGCGACGAGATGCCCAGCGGAATTCCGATCAGCGCGAGCAAAAAGCAGGCCGGCGGCAGCGCCAGCCGCTGGTGCAGCTCCACGCGCGCCTGAATCACGTTATCGCGATCCAGCGTCTTGTCGTGATAGGCCAGCTTGTACAGCGGGATGGTGTCGATTTCCGTATACCCTTTGGCGTGCACTTCGTTCGGCTTGGTGGCATCCAGGATCATCGCCCCGCTCTGCGGCTGCTTCTTGTAGTACTCCGTCGGATCTTTCCCCACGTCGTACGTGGCGCCGTCCTGTAGGGAAAGCTGGATCTGATTGTGCGGCACATCCGGAACCGCGATGGCTTGTGCGGCCACCGTCACGCTGGGCCCTTCGCCGCGATCGTGATCCGTCTTCTTCTGCTCGTCCACCGGCGTCGTGTCCGCGATAAAAACGTTCCGCCAGTGATTCATCGAGCTCGGATTCACGTCGCTGATGTAGAGAATCCGGTTGGGAAAATCTTCATCGAACACCTGCGCCTGCACGCCCGAAGTGAGCACGGCCGCCGAGAGTTGATTCAGGACCTTGTACGTTCTCCAGGTGGCGTAAGGCGTCAACCAGAGCGACGCTGTGAAGGTGACCAACATCGCGAGCGTCGCGAACACCAACACCGGCGGGATTACTTTGCGGCTGGGCACGCCGGCCGCTCGCAGTGCGATGATTTCGCCGTCCGCCGACATCCGGCTCAACGCGATCAGAACGCCCACCAGGACGCCCAGCGGCATGGTGAACGAGAACGTGAAAGGAACGGCGAGAGTGAACAGATGCGCTACCACCCGCGGCGGCGCGGAGCTGCGCACCAGAATCTCGAAAAGTTTGCCCACGCGCTGCAGGAACAGGACAAACGTGAACAGTGCCGCGCCGAAAATGGCGTTCTTGGCAACCTCGCGGAAAATGGCCCGAAACAGTAGTCCCATGCTTAATCGCCCGGCTGGCTCCTGTTTGTTGTTCCCGCGCTCGCCGTCGGCTGGCCAATCAATGCGGGAGGCGGCACGATCGGCGCCTCTGGAGTTTCCTCTTTCGCCGGCTCCAGTTCCATTTCCTCAAACAGCACCGCCGGCGCGATCACCGATGACGTTGTAGTAAACGAACCCGCTCCCACCAACGCAAATGGAACGTTCGAATCGATCATGTCAAACACGTAACTTTCATCGGAAGCCGCCACAATATCTTTGAAGGAACGGGTGGAGACGCCGTGAAACAAAAGCCCCCGCACCAGTTCCTCCCGCCCATCGGGATAAACCTTGTAAGCCAGCAACGGAGGAACAACCGGACGCCCGCCCTCAGCCTCCGCCATTTTCTCGTATTGCGGAATCGACGCCATGAAAGGATAATCCAGCTTCCGGATCAGGATTCCGTAGGGCTTGTTGCCGGTGCGGCACAGCTCCATCAGCTTTTTCTTCATGTCGGACGCGGGCGTCGTCTGAGCAACGCGAACATACAGATTGCCGAAACCGGGCATGCGCGTGCCAAACGGCCCGGTCATTCTGGCGTGTCCGTTCGAACCGGGATATTCCTTGAACACCGGCGTGCGCGTCAGGAAAAAGGTTTTCAACACGCCTTTCTCCACCAGCGTCAGGGGCTGCGGCGCAACACCGTCCATATCGTAGAGATAATGTCCCAGAAGTGTGTGGCCTTTGTATTGAGTCTGGCCCGGATCATCCACCACGTCCATCCATTCGGGCAGAATCCGGGCTCCGATCCTGTTCTCCAGCTCGCTAGGCGAGTAAGGAACCGGCCGGCCGGGATCGCTCACCGGCTTGCGCATTAATTTCAAATTGTCGCCCAACAGTTGGCCGAACAATTGCGCCGCGGCCGGCGCCTCGAACAGGACGGGGCCGTCATAGGATTCCCCGGCGGGCGCCTGCACCAAGGCGGTAACATTCTCGCCCACCGCCTTCACTTCGCGCGCCATCACGTCTTCGGCTGGAAGCGCGTCGGCCCTGAAAGCCTGAACAACCGTCGAATAGCGGACTTCAGCGCCATCCGCTGCCGTGCCGCGTCCCGCGGCTCGAATATACGTCAGATCCTCGGGTGTGCGCAGTTCAGCGCCGTCAGACGTGACCACGTAGTTGGTGGATTGCGAGCTTTGGAGTTCCACGCCCGAGCTCAGCACTTTTGGATATTGGTTAAACAGAGCCGACAGCCGGATCACTTCGCTCTTCCAGGCCGCCGCCGCGAAAGGCTGCCGGTCGATCGGCAGGATCGCATGCCCCGCCGGCGCCGGCGAAAAATCGGGCAGCACGTCCGGCTGGCTCATGTTCTTCAAGGTCGACCGCTTGCGCGCAATGGCGCTCTCCGCCGTCCGATACGCGCGATCCGTCGCAAGCCAGAGCACCTGGCGGAAAGCAAGGTAGTTGTTGTCCAGCGGCAGCTGCGGAGCATCATAGCGATTCCCGCCATAGGCTTCCGAAATCACGTCGTCGGTATTGTCGAAGTTGGCGGTTCCCACGCGCATCTTGACCGAAGGAATTCGAAACGCCGAATCGTTTTCCCCCACCAGAGCGCCCAATGAGGCGGTGATCGAATGGCTGACCGTATCCTCGACGCGATATTCGGTGAAGTACGGCGGATCGAGAGTAATGTGCAGACGAATCAGCTCCGTGACGCGCTTGATTTCGTCCTTCATTGCCCGCAGCAGCGGATCGTCCTGCGCTTTGGGCTGCTGGCCGAAAGCGGAACTTGCCACCAGCAGCAGACCCGCGGCGAACGCGTGTTTCGTGGACAAACTCATTGCGAAACCGCAGTGTCGATGGGCCGGCCCAGGAACGGCGGCCGATCCTGAGAATGCTGCTTCTTCTGAATCTCGATCTCAGAAACCAGGATCGCGGGCGAACTGGCCGACACTGGCACCTGCCCGGATTCCGCGCCGCAATAGCCGTTGAACACTTCGAGTTTATCGGATGTCGCCAGGATCTTCGCGAAGCTCGCCAGCGGCGTTCCCACGATGTCCACCCCGCGCACCAGTTCATCCGGGCGGCCATCGGCGAACACGCGGTACACCATCAGAGGAATCACCGTGAATGCCTGCAGGCCCCGGCGCTGCGTGGTGGTGTAGCCGCCGGTGATTTCGTCGAAGAACAATCCGTAGGGTTTGTTCTGGCGCTTGATTTCGGCGATCAACATCTCGCGCAAGGCTTGGTCGGAAACCTGCTTCTTCGATTCCACAATCAGGTTCGATTGGCGCGAAGCAGCTTCCAATCCGGGCTGCCGGCGTCCGTGACCATTGGAATGTTCCACGCCGTTAATGGGCGAACGGGACATCAGGAAGGTCTTCAGAATCCCGTTGTCCACCACCGTTACGGGCCGCGCCTTCTCGCCCTCGTCATCGTAGGTGTAGTAGCCGTTCAGATCGATGGCCCCCAGCGTCCTGCGCGTGGGATCGAATACCACCGACAGGAAACTCGGCAGCACCGCCGTGCCCAGAGCCTTCGTGAAGGTTTGGCCGTCGCTCTCGTCCTTCTGGCGCTGGCCCTCGACGCGATGCCCGAAGATCTCGTGAAAGAAGACCGCCGGCGGCACGGCCGGAAAGAATCGCCGGACCGACGAACGGCTCAACCGTGGGCGCCTGCACCAGAGCCGTCAGATCGCTGCCCGTTTTCTTGGCTGCTGTTTCTATCTCGGCCGGCGAAGGCAAATGCGCCAGGTCGGCCGCCTGAAAATCCTCCATCGCCGTCAGGTCCATCCCATCGGTGGCCTTCCCGCGGGCGACGATCGACAAACTCACAAAATCGCGGCCGTGCAGCAACCGCGTGCCTTCCGTACTCACCATGTATTTCGAGACTCTCCGCGCCGAAAGGTTAATCGAAGAATACAGCACGTCCGAATAGTCGGCCAGCTCGGCGGACCATTTCCGCGCCCGTTGCGCCCATTCTTCATCGATGTTGTCCATGGCCGGAGGCGGCTCCTGGTACACCACCGGCGGCTCGCTCGAAAAGTCGGGCGACGAATCAGCGGCCTTCACCTTCACTTGCTCGTTGGACTTGATTTCGACAAACCGGCGCGCCGCCAGTTTGTACGTGCGGTCAGTTTCCGCCCACACTTTGCGCCGGATGGCATCCGGGACATCATCGAGAGGAATAGACTCGCCCTGTCGATAATGCCCCTTGTCCCCATCCACCGAATGGTAGTTGTCCAGCTGAGGCGACCCCACGCGCAACGTGATATCGAGGTAGCGGCGGTGGCGCCGATCGCGCGATTCGATGGCGCCGAGCGTAGCCGACAGAGATTGGCTCTCCTCATCGGTGACCGTGTAGTCCATGTAGTAAGGCGGCGGATCGGCCTTTTGCTTCAGGATGGTGAAATTGCGCTGCAGTTCATCGCTCAAAATATCGAGCAGCGAAGGAGCAGAGGCAGCCGCCAGCGGGAGCGAGGCAAGGATGAGCGTAAACAAAAGGCGGGCCACGAACTATCAGCATACCAAGGCCCAGGCTTGGATAGACGCGGCTTCCGGTACACGTGGCTTGCGGTACACGCGGCTTCGCCGCGTTTGGGGTACACGCAATTCAACCCGCCGCTTTCTCTTTCCGCAAAATCAGCGCCACGCTCGCCAGCACCAACGCCGTCCCCATCAACGTTCGCGCGGTTATGTTTTCTCCCGCGACGAAATAGCCCAGCGCCACCGCCACCACTGGATTCACATAAGCGTGGCTGGCCACGCGAGTAGCGGGCATGCGCGCCAGCAGCCAGACAAAGGCCGTGAAGCCCAGCAGCGAAGGGCCAACAATCAGGTACAGGATCGCCAGCGCGGCACGCAGCGAGACGTGCGGAAATGGGTGCAACTCCCCGAACAAACCGGAAAGCGCGAGCAACATTCCGCCGCCCAATGCCATGGCCGCTCCGGACGTCAACGGCCGGGATGCCGGCAAGTCCAGTGACCGAGTCAGCACCGAGCCTAAAGACCAGGTGGCTGCACCGGCCAGTATCGCGACGCAAGGCAGCCATCCGAAGGGCTGCTCGCCATTGTGAAAAAACAGCACGCTCACGCCGCCGAAGCCGAGCAAAATCGCGGCCAGCAGCGGCCAATGGAAACGATGCCTGCGAAAGACCCAGGATTCGAGCGCCATCGTGATGAGCGGCAGTGTAGCCTCCAGCACCGATGCAATACCGGATGGAATATATTTCTCCGCCCAGAAGAGCGGGCCGTATTCGGCCACGAACATCAGCAGGCCCAGCAGCATCAGGCTGCGCCATTGGGATCTGGTGGGCGCCGCGCGACCGCGCAGGCGCATGAAAACATACAGCGCCACTCCGGCCACGAAGAACCGGACGCCGGCGGCGAATAGCGGCGGCACTTCCAGCACGGCGATCCGGATGGCCAGGAACGACGTTCCCCACAGCACGTAGATCGCGAAAAATGCCAGAATCAACCGCGTATCGAAGCGCCGCCCGGCAGCATTGGCTGGCTCCCGTTCGATAACCGTTGTATCAGGCATAGCTGGTTACCATGTTTACATTCCGCGGCTAACCTGTCAATATGGTTTAGAGGGTTAACACGCGATGGCCTTTCAGTTGGTGGCGGAACATCCGGCGCTCGATCTGGTCAATACTCTCGATTGGCGCTTCCGCGACACAGGTGCCGAGGAACTGTTGAAGACCTATGACGATCTTCTCCGCTTCAGCGGGCAGTCGCGCATTCTAAGTCCCAGGCAGATTCGAGATCTGCGGCAGTCCGCAACCCCCAAAACGGGCGAGCAGGCGCTGGCGCTCACCAGCGAGCTCCGTGAGGCGCTGGCCGAGATCTTCTACGCTCGATTCGATAAGCGCTCTCCCGCGGCTGCCTCCCGCGCCACCCTCGAGCGCTGTTTCCAAACGGCCTGTCTGCACCGCAGGATTTCCTGGAAGCGCGCCCCGGGCTTGGCGTGGACGTGGTCGGGCAAGGAGCGGGAAACGCAACTTCCCTTCTGGATTCTCAGCCTGCGCGCCTTGGACCTGCTGACATCGGAAGCCATCCGCCGGGTCCGTGCTTGCGACAATCCCGAATGCCGCTGGCTGTTCCTGGATACCAGTAAGAACCATACCAAACGATGGTGCGATATGAAGGTGTGCGGGAATCGCATGAAGGCCCGCCGGTTCAAAGCGCAACAGAGAGCCACAGGGTTAGGCGAAAGATAGTTCTCCACTCATTTTCGTTGACCCGAATCGTCGCTCAATGGTATAAAGATTCATTATTTTCTTTGGCGGGAGTTCACGGAGGGTTTAGCGTGCTCGCTTTGAAGGCCGTGCAGGGACGCGTGTTACGAAGCGACGCCAGTGGCCTCGCATTCGATTCCGCGAAATCGAAAATCTCCCTCCTGTGACCGCCGGCGCCGGTTGTTCCCTCGCCCTGATCGTGGATCATGATTTAGGTTTTCTGATGTGGCTGGGGGATATGTTCGCCGATTTGGGATGCCAGGCCTTCCCTTCCCTGCATTGCCGTCAGGCCCTTGCCCTATCCCGTAAATTGGATCAACGGATATCGACTTTGGTCGTCAATCCGAAGCTACCCGGTGCGTCCCGGATGGTGAAAGCATTGCTCGCCGCGAACCCTGGTGCGCGGGTAATACTGATCAAGGATTCGGCAGTGCTCCGAAACGCCGGAGACGCCAAAACCTCCGCCAACCGAAATGGCTTTCCCGCCCACGCCACCTTAGAACGGCCCTCGCCCTGGAAGCCGATATCCCGGCCGTTCTGGCTCGAAAAGATCCGAAGAATCCTAATTCAAGACAGCCCTAGCTGATCCAATGCTAGAGGCCACCGCGCTATCCAGGGTACTTGTAGTACTGGTATCCTAAGCAGGACTCTAGTCATTTGGTCCCTTCCATTGACAAGGGAATGATTCAAAATAGAACCAGGACTACCATAAGCGATACTGCGATCCGGTTCGGCTACGCCCTTTGCGGCGCACTCAACCGGCCGCGATCAACCGACGGTTCGGCGGGAAGCGACGTCCGAGGAGCAACACAATGAAGAGAGTGGCTGGAGCGTGTCTGCTATTGCTTGCGATTACCGCTTGCACCACCAAGCGCGGGTACGTTGAGAAGGGGAATCGCCTTTACGAGTTGGATAAATATCAGGCCGCGGAGATCAATTACCGCAAGGCCATCCAGAAGGATCCGAAGTACGGCGAAGCTTACTATCGGCTCGGTCTCGATGAAATCAAAGAGGAGAACCTGCCGGAGGCCTACAACGCTCTGTACCGTGCTTCTCAATTGCTACCCCGCGATCTCGGAGTCCAGGAGATGTTCGCGGATTTTTGCCTGGAACAGTATCTGAAGGATCCCACGCGGCCCCAAAAGCTCTATCAGCAGATCCAAGTCTCCGCCGAACAGCTCCAGGCGCTCAATCCCAATTCGTTCGATGCTCTTCGATTGAAGGGATATCTCGCCTATGCCGATCGCAAGCCTCAGGAGGCGGTCGCCTATTTTCAGAAGGCGGTCCGGATGCACCCTGATAGCGCTCCGGTCACTACGGCCCTGGTGGAGACGTTGAATGAGAGTGGCCAGGCTCAAGCGGGCGAAACGCTCGCACTCAATTTTCTTGCGCGGCGCAAGGACTACGGGCCGCTCTACGATGCATTGTCCAGGATCTATCTCAACTCCAATCGGCCCGCCGACGCGGAAAACATTCTGCGCAGGAAAGTGGATAACAACCCACGCAATGCCGACTATATCTTGCAACTCGCCACCCACTACGCCCTCTCCGGTAATACCGCCGAGATGAACGCGGCGTTGGGCCGCATTTTGAACGATCCGGCCGATTTCCGCAGTCCGCAGTTCGTCGTCGGCGATTTCTTCCTGCAGCAGAAGAACTACCCGGAAGCGCTTCGCTACTACGAGGAAGGCGCCAAAGCTCACCCCAACGAGAAAGCCGGCTACAAGAAGCGCGCCATGGCCGCTTTGCTCGCCGACAAGAAATATGATGAGGCGGGCCGTTTGGTTGACCAGCTGCTCAAGGACGATCCGCACGATCAGGTAGTTTTGCGAGTCCACGCGGATCTGTTGCTCACTGCTGGCGGCGCCGCGAACGCCAGCGCTGCGTTGCCGATCTTGCTGGACGAGTTGGAAAACCATCCTGGCGACGATGGTCCTTCGTTGCGTTTTCAGTTAGGGCGCGCTTATGAATTGAAAGGCGACCTGGAATCCGCCCGCCCGCAATTCTCGGAGGCAATCCGCATGCGGCGGGACTACCTGCCGGCCGAGTATGAACTCGCTGAGATCTACCTGCAGGAGCAACGTCCCAGCGATGCTCTCACCGAAGCGAACACCATCTTGACCATAGCGCCGAAAGATGAGCGCGCGCGGCTGCTGCGAGCCAGAAGCCTGCTGGCGTCCTTAAATACCGAGGGAGCCCGTCAGGAGCTGACTCAGTTACTGAAAGATTCCCCCAAGAACGTCGGAGCGCGCCTGGAATTGGGCTTCTTGGCGCTGCAGCAGAAGAAATATCCTGAGGCCATCTCAATACTGAACGCTCTCAAGGACAATGGCGACGCCCGCGCCTATACTGGCCTCATCGATGCCTATGCCCGCGCCGGGCAAATCGATAAGGCCGTGCAGGTAGCCAACGAGGGTTTCAAACGATTCCCCGACGCGGCTTTGATCCGCGAACAACTGGCCATCTCGGCCGCCATGTCGGGCAAGTTCGACCTCGCTGTAGTGCAGTTCCAGAAGGTGATTGCCTCCGATCCCAAGACGGTGGCGAACTACGTGCGCCTGGGTGCGATTTTCGACATGAAAGGCGATGCCCCGCAGGCCATTCAGATGTTTCAGCAGGCCCATGACTTGGCGCCCAATGATTTGGGACCGGCCCTGACGCTGGCTCAAGCCCTGGCTAAGGCAGGCCGCCGGGCCGACGCCAACACGGTTTTTCAAAACATTCTGCGCGTGCATCCCAACGATCCCACGGCGCTGAATAATACCGCGTATTTTCTGTGCGACAACGGCGGTAACTTGGACGAAGCGCTCAGGCTGGCGCAGAGCGCGGTCCAAAAGCAACCGGACGACCCGGCTTTTGCCGATACCCTTGGGTATGTGTACTTGAAGAAGGGCATGCGGAACAGCGCTATCCAAACTTTCAGCAGTCTGGTGCGCAAATATCCCACGTACTCCACATACCACTATCATTTGGGCATGGCGCTGTATGAGACCGGCGACAAGATCCGAGCTAGGAAAGAACTTCGCGACGCGCTGGCCGCGCATCCAACCCGCCGGGACGCCGTGAAAATCAGCGACCTCTTGACCAGGGTAGGATAACGCCGGACGCGCGTTCGTTCATCCCAGGTTCATCGTCCGTAACACCGCTCGGCCCAGAATCAAGTACGGTCCCGATCAAGGGCGGCCTGAGACGCTTTTTTGCACAATAAAAGCTAATACGATAGCTGCTGGATGCACACCACGACTTGTTGGATCATCGCCGTGATGATGACCATGGGTATCCTCGTTGAGAGATCGTACGGTCAAGTAAAAGTGCTTACCGTCTGTGAAGTACTCGGCAACGTAGCTCGCTATGCCGATTCTGGGCTAGCCGTCGTGGGACGCATGGAGGGCAGCGTCGGCCTTATCGATCACTCTGAGTTCCTGTCGCAGGATCAATGTAAACATCGGGCCTCTACCCGCGGACACGTGTGGTCGGACAGGATTCACATCTGGACTGCTTGGGAAGCGGGGATGCCGAAACCACCCAGGGACAGGCCGAATATCGAACGTTCAGTCGTCGCTTCGAAGCTATTGATGGTCCGCAAGACCACGGAGCTGGGTTTTCATCAAGAGCCACAGTTCAAGGCAGACGGACACTCGATTGTGTACACCCGCACCGGCCCGGTGCCGAACGAGTGGGCCATTGTGTGCGGGCGGATAGTTAGAGCGCCGCATCTCAACAAGGATTGTGGTGTAGGAGGCTGCGGTGGAGACAATGTGCCGTTAGCGATCATCGCCGAGCCATTCAATGTTCACCGACTCGCCCAGGATTCGACGCCGTTACCTGAAGCCAAGTGATCGACAGATTCGACTCGCCAGTCTCGTCGGCGCGGTCCATCGAGCGCCTGCCCCGAACGCGAATGAAAAACGGCGACTGCAAAAGAAAAACGCGGGCCAGGAGTTCTCTCCTGGCCCGCGCGAAAAGCAATCCAGATCTAAATGAAGAACTAGCTCTGAACGCCCTGCAGCTTCTTCTTCAAGCCGAGAGCCGCAATCAAACCGAAGCCCAGCATCAACGCCAGGGAGCGAGGCTCAGGAACTTGAGAGAACGTATCCTGAACGCCCGAGATGCTCGCGAAGACGCCCGAGGCAGTGCCGGTAATCGCGTTAATGTCCTTCGAGACCGAGATCGATCCAGTCGGCGTATAAAACGTATGAGCCGTCGTATTCACCGAGTTCGAAGTCTGCGAAGTTACCAGCGCCCATTGCTGGGTGCAGGGGGGGTTGTTATTCGAAGGTCCGCTACAGGCATTTTCACCAACCGAATCCAAAGACCCGCTGTTCGTGCCGTCGATGGAACCAGTCTGCACCAGAGCCGCATCTTCCAGAGTGGCGGGACCGCCGCCAATCACACTGACCGTAAATCCGATCAATGCGTCGCTGAATTCGTTAGCACCCGTAGCAGTCCAAGACGAGTTGAACAGAAACCCGATACCGCTCGTGCCATTCACGGTGTTCACCGTAACGGAGGTCGCCGGCGTTCCCGCTGGGGGGTTACTGCCAGAATCAGTATAGGTGAAATTGGAGAAGTCCAAGTTGCCGATGTAGCAAGTGAAGCTCGACCCCAGATAGGTCGATAACGCAACACCCGAGCTACATGCGCTGTCAGCGAAAGCGGGCGCAGCCGAAAGGCCCAGCGCGCTTACCGCTAAAATTAGATAGTTTGTAAATCTGTGAGTCACTCACACCTCCAATAAATATCCGAAAGCTTAGATCAGTTCGTAAAAACCTATCCCATGTTAGGGTGAATCGCTGATGGGCGCAAGGCCTGTCTCTCCGTTAGTGTACTAGTACCGACGGGGGACTCCGCTTGTTGTTTCCTAAACTACACTACCCACCCGATCCTAGCGTTTCCAGTAAGATCCGCGACTAAATTATGGAAGGTTCGCCGAGAGGGAGTTCGATGTACCGGCGCTGTTCGTGACTGTAACGGCCGCGGAGGCGATCGCCTGGATTAAGGTCTTGTTCACGGGAACCTGACCTGGGATGTTGAAGGGCAGCGTGATCTGGAACAGGCCTCCAAAAGGTACCGAGGAGGCGCTCTGGAACCACAAAGCCGCCACTTGGCTAACATCTATAGTGAAGGCCGAAGTCGACAATGTATAGCCCTTTGCGGGAGTGAACGTTACATTCACCGAGCCGAGGCTGCGGGTGGTGGAATAGCCCGTGATGAGCAGTGTAAAGCTGGATGCCGTCGTATTGGTAACCTGCAAGCTCTCCAACACAGGCGCCGCCGCCGCGACCGTGAATTGCAATGTGGTTGGCGATGAGGGCGTAAGGTCCACACCGTTCACGGTCATGAAACTGGGCGTCAGCGTGATCGTTTCCGCCACAGTGCCGGTCTGCACCGGAATGTCCGGACCCTGGCCGGCAAAGTTGGCGCTGGTGCTGTTGGCCGGAATGCTGAAATCCACCGTCCTGTTGCCGGTGCTGCTGCCGGTGGCAAACTGGACGCTCGGATCGGTTCCATAATTGCCGGATGTCGTAAGCGTCAGGACTCCGTTTAGATCCACTGGGTATGGGCTTGCGAGCGTCAAGCTGAGATTGGCTTGCGTGGCTGGGGAAATAGTTCCGCTGAGGCCGCTGATGGTGTAGGAGGGCAGCGTGGGCGGCGTGGTTCCGGTTCCCTCCATAGGCACCGCAGTGGTGTCGATCAGGAGCGATCCGGTGACGGTGCCGACGATGGCGGGAGTAAACGTGACCGGAAACTGCGTGGACTGGCCGGCGGCCAACACGAGCGGAAGCGCCGGGGCCGTTACAGAAAAGGGATTGGGCGTGTTTGTACTACTGGTGCTGATGTTGGAAACCGTCGCCGATGTCGTCCCCGAATTAGTGAGGATGAAGGTGAGCGTCTCAGACCGGCTGACGGCGACTGGCGTAAATACCACCGCACCGTTTACACCCACGGCGATGGTTCCGACGCTGGAGTTATAGGCGAAGGTCAAAGCCGGCCCAAGACCCTGGCCCGACAGCGTGAATACGTCGCTCCCCACCACCAGGGTTCCGGTTTGCGTGCCAACCTTCGCGGGTGTAAAGCCGATGGTGAAGCTGGTAGAGGCGCCTGGCAGTAAAGTGGGGACGGTGCTGGGCGGGTTTATGAGCTGAAATCCCGTACCCTGGACGCTGATCCCGGTTATCGTTCCGCTGACCGTGCCTTTGTTTGTCACCTGTACGATCACACTCGTGGTGTCGCTTTGGATGGTGGTGGTGCCCACGGCTGCAGGCGTGAAAACGATCGTTTGATTGGGCGATACCGGCGTAGGAGTGGTTGTTCCACCAGCTAGATAGCTGTAGGAATAGTTGGATGTCGCGCCAGTGCCCGTTAGATTTACAGTGGCTGTTCCCCCGCCCTGGTAAGTAATCGTGATGGTCCCGGTGTCGGTTTCGACCGCCGTAGGGGTGTAAAGTATGCCAATAGCCAGGTTAGGAGCCGAAGTAGTCAACGTAAAGGGAAACAGCGGCGTACCTGAGAGTCTGAAAGCTGGGCTGTCGGATAACGATATCGCGGTAATCGTCCCCGCGCCGCTGCCCTCGTTCGTAATGTTCAACTGCGCCGCGGTAGTGGTGTTGAGCGGCGTGGGAGGAAAGGGAATCGTGCCCCCGGGCGCAATCTGCACCACATTGCCGGTCGTGCCGTTGGTGGGTTGCAGAATGTAACTCAGGACGAAAGAGGGCGCGCCGCCTACAAATATGAGATTGATGGAGTTTTGCAGCGTAGTGTTTGTGGCGCCCGGCTCGGTGTAGGCCAGTGAGACTTCCGCGGTGGCTTGTGTTGCAACCGTGGGGGCATAAGTGACGACGAAAGTCACCGATTGTCCAGCCACGAGCACGATAGGCAGAGCCGTGCTTCCAGTAGTGGTGGCGGTGATCTTGGCGGTGAATTCGGTTGAGCCCACCAGAATCGTGGGCGGGGACGTAATGGTCGCCGCGGTGGATCCGATATAAGTGGCCACCACGGTCGCCGTGGCTTGCGAGCCGATTGCGGCGGTGATGGGAATCGCTGAATTGTTCGTTACGGTGTTGGTAATACCGTTTTCAGTGACTAACAAACTGAAATCGAACGCCGCCGATTGCGCGGATGCCAGCCCGGCCCCGAAAGCGGCGAGTATCAGCGGGCCGAGGAATGCGCGCAAAGCGGATCGCATTAGCGCGTCCTCCCGGCCGCCGCAAGGTTCTCGCGAACTTCATGCTGCAGCTGGACTGCTGGAACAAAATAGGCGCCGGGCAAAGGCGTGCTCGAAAACAGCCAGAGCGGATTCGTCGATTGCGCGCGTGAGACGAGAACGAAACTGGTGGTGCCGAACGGCTCCAGGTTGGTGGGCTTGAGGCTCAGAGAAATGTCGGAGACGATCTGTTGGCTGGAGACATCCAGAATTCGCAGGATTCGGTCCGTGCCGCCGGCCACGTAAAGCAGCGGCCGATTCTGAGCGTCTTCGAGCGCCAGAATAGCGATCGGGTTTGTCATTCCCGGCAGCGCCAAGATTTGAAGGCCGGTTCCGTTCAGGCTCACGGCCGCAACCTGAGCCTCGGCGGCATCCAGCGCGAAAAGTGTTGCCCCATCGGTTGAAAACGACAATGAGACCGGCTTTGACATGGATGCCAGCTGCTGAAACTGGCCGCTTGCGGCCTGATATACGCCGCCACTGACGGCAATGGCGATCTGCTTGCCCTGTGTGTCGGACGCGATTGCGCTGAACGCACCGCCCAACGATGAGACATCGACGATTGCTCCCGCCACCGGGGCCGTGGGCAAACCGGATATCGCCTGGAACCAGTTCCCGCCGAGAGAATAGAGAACCGCAACCGAGCCGTCCCCCGACCAGACCACTCCGTCAGGGTATTTCGTCACACCCGCAATCGCCACGGTGGAAATCTTGGAGCCCAGGCCGGAAACAGAAAGCCATTTCCCGTCCTCCAGAACGATGCCGTAGTTCAGGTGAGGTGCTACGGAAGCGAAATTCAGGCTATCGATGAGTTCGGGACCAAACGACGCCGCGCCGGGGAAACCAATTACCGCGCGCAGGCTGCGCGTGGGCGCGTCGAACGTGTAGGCCTCAATCGGCCCGCCTAACGAAGTCTGTTGGGCTGGAAGGCTGCGGCTTGAGATCAGTGCTAAGAAGGAAAAAAATGCCAGACGCATATCAAACTAGTGAGGCGCTCCCACTCCGGGCGACCCTGGCGATATCGTAACGGTAGAACCCCCGCCTTTGGATCCGCCGCGCGTTCCGAAATACACACCCAGACCTATGGCCACCGCCGCAGCGCCCCCGATGACTCCATACTTGAACCATTTGTGGGACCACAAGCCTTCGCTCTTCGACGAAGTTGCCGAGGTTTTGGTGTTCGCTTCGATGCGCGTCACGTTGGTCATCGAGACCGTGGTCTCTCCGACTTGATTGCCGTACGTCGCGTTTACGTGAACTTGAAAAGTTCCGGCTTGTCCGTTGGCTATCCAATTGACGGCGGCGGCTTGACCGCCTCCGTTGGTTCGAACGGTGGCCGACGTCTTTCCACCTGAAAACGTAGCGCTCGGGCCGTTCAGAGGAAAACGGAATACTACTTCCGCGCCTTCCATGGCCCGCTCGTTTGGATCGACTACCTGGACCACCAGAGGAGCCATGACTTTGCGCTCCATGTCGTTCATCTCGCCGGTCCCGGCCAGCACGCGGATCTTCAAGCTCTGTTCTACCGGTAGTTGCCCCAGGGGCTGTGCCGGCGTTGGATTTGGCGTTGTTGGAGGAGTAGGGGCTTGCGGTGCGGGAGCGGGCGCCTGCGGAGCCGCCACAGCCTGTGCGGCCGCCTGCATCTGCGTAACCACAAGGAGCACCGCTAAACCTTGCGGCAGCCAGCTACGCCTCAGCCTTCTGCTTAGAGGGTTGGGCATGAACAATTTGTTAGTGTACCATTCAAAGACTAGTTCTACTATTACTGCGTAACCAAGAAAAGAATGTAAGGCAGAATGGGAAGTGCAACGGAACTAAACGTCTGCCAAAACTGTCGCTGATAACTGCGTGGGACGTACACGATGTCGCCGGGAAGCAGCGGAATATCGATCCCTTTGCCGTCGAACAACTCGGCCATGTTGACTTCGATCACCGCGCGGCGATTCGTATTCAAAATAGGGCGCAGTATCCGCACCTTGCTTTTCTTAGCGTCCCGGCCCAACCCTCCAGCTTGCGTAACAGCTTGTTCGATGGAGATGGAGTCCCGTTCACCCAACTCGATGCCCGCAACCCTGCCAACCTCTCCATTGAGGTAAACCATTTCGGCTCTGCCAACCGAGATAACATCGTACGGCTGGAGCAGTATGTTCTCGGCGGGATTAATATTTTCGCGCAAGCTGCCCAAGCTGATTTCGACCGTACTCACCTTTTTCTCGGGATCGGCGATCGCGTCAGGAAGTGGAATAGGTCCATATTCTTCGTGCCGCGTGATCTTGATATGCCGGTCCGCGTTCTGCAGGACCCCTCCTACCGACGAAATCATCTCCAAAAGCGTGCGGTTGCCCTGCAAAGGATAGATCCCGGGCCTCACAAAGAGCCCAACGAAAAAAACCGGCTCGCTGCGGAATTGGACCACGGTTACGAACACTTGTGGCTCCCGGATATACTCACGCAGCCGCTTGACCAAGTCCGCTTCCATCTCTTGAAGCGTCATTCCGGCGGCATGGATGCGCCCCACCAGCGGCAGATTGAGATTTCCGTCTCCGTCGATTCGAAACGGCCGGTTGTCCAGTTCTTCGGCTTCCGGCGCCCGCACCAGAATCTGGTCGTTGGGACCTAAGACATAGTTCGGCCGCACAGTATCGGGCGGAAGTTGGTTTGGCTGGGGGGTGGTTTGCGTAGCCGGATTAGGAGGTTGCAAGTCCCCTTGGGGCTGGACAGGTTGAGCCTGGCCGGCCGGCGAAGTTGGAGCCTGTTGAGCCAAAACGGGAACACCTGCCACTACCAGCGACATCATAAGGGCCGCTATTCGTTTCCGGGTTTCTCCCATAGTGTTTTTACTCTAGCAGGATTCGCCAGCTTTCAACTTATTGTTCGGCGCGTACGGCCAATATCTGTAGACAAGGCCTGTATGGGCCGCACCGAATGCCGATCCACCTCAGCCGAGACCGACCGCTGCAAAAGGTTTACAGAGACCACCAGGCGTACTTTGCCTTTTACTTCCACCAGGATTCCTTCGACGCCAGCCAGGGGTCCGCGCTCAATCAGCACCGCTTGCCCTACTTCGACGTAGGGATATGGCGTGATCACCAGGCCTGAATCCACCATCCTGCGGACGCGCTCCACCTCGGCGTCGGGAATGCGCTCGGGAGTTTTGCCGAACCCGACCACATCCACCACCCCGGGGGCCGTGATCACCGGGAGGCGGTCATTCGGATCAAACCGGCAGAATATATAACCCGGAAATAGAAATTGATCTATTTGTTTGGTGCGGTCGGACCAGCGCTTTTCTATCTTGCAGGCCGGAGCGAATTCCTCATAGCCGCGTTCGCGCAGGTGGGTGGCGGTAATCCGCTCGTGGTTGGAGCGGACCCGAAGCGCAAACCAGGGATGCTGGTGAACAGGTTCCGAGGGTGGGTGCTTATCTGGAGTGCGAAGCATCAACAAACATTTTCACGAAAAAATGATTGACAAACATTAACAGATCCGTCAACATACCGTTTGAACCCATTACTTTAGTACTATACGTCCCAGGGACGTTAGTTACAGTTAATTTGAACGTTACCCGCTCTTTCCCATAGTACTCCTCCCCCCAACTTGGGACTACCGGAACGCAGAGAGAACGAGTTCTAGCCTACGTGTAAACCTGAGTACTAATTAGGGGGAACTCGTGATGGCCATGAACACGGGTAAGTACTATCTTGGACTTTGTAATAAGGAATACGATGCAAAGCAGACACCTAATCCATCTCCTTTCAGCAATTTACCTCGCTCTTCCCGCATTTGCCGGGATGAACGGGACAATAGAACCAAACGGTATTACGCTGGCGCCCTTACAACAACAGCAGTTCCAGGTGCCGGGATATTTAGATGTTACATGGAAGGTTACACCAGCGAGCATGGGTACCATTACTGCTACTGGTCTTTATACAGCTCCTTCGTATGGCGGTACCGCATTCATTCTTGCCACACCCTTCGGTAGTACTACTCCCATCCAGACGGCTATCAATATTTCAGGCATGGCGGCTCTTCGCGCAGCCACACCAACCGTCAGTTCCGGATCGGGCCCAGGCGGAACGGGCACCAGCGTGTCCCTCACGCCAGTGTCTGTATCCCTGAGTCCGGCTTCCGTCTTTCTGCAAGGTAGCGAGAGCGCGATGTTTACAGCCGTGGTGCAAGGTACCACGAATCAGGCAGTGATGTGGTCCATCAGCCCGGACGTGGGCACCATGTTCAACGGCTTCTACCGGGCCCCAACCACCCTTAGCGGGGAAACTCTGATTACGGTTTCGGCCACCAGTCTTGCGGACTTCACCAAGACAGCCACGGCTACCATTACTCTGGGCCAGCCACTCACGACGCCTCCACCGCCTGTTACGAACATAACCATCGCCATTGGATCCGGCGTCACGACATTGACGGCCGGGCAATCTACCCAACTCACGGCACAGGTGCGGGGCACGGCCAACACTTCTGTGATCTGGGCTGTATCGCCGAGTATCGGAAGTATCGTGAACGGATTGTACACCGCGCCCGCCTTGCTTTCGGCGCAGCAAACGGTGACAGTGACCGCGATTAGCGCGGCGGAACCGAGCCAGATTGCAAGCACTTCCCTGGTATTGAAGCCCATCCCGACTCCGATCACGACCCCAACGGCGGTCAGCATCAGCCTTTCGCCAGGGAGCGTCACGCTCACGGGAGGCAAAACGGCGACGTTCGCTCCGACTGTGACCGGAAGTTCGAATTCAGCGGTCACATGGTCCATCAGCCCTCAGGTGGGGACCATGAGCAGCGGCGTCTACCGGGCGCCGGGGATTATTGCGAGCCCGCAGACCGTGACGGTGACTGCAACCAGCGTCGCCGATACAACCAAAACTGCGTCAGCTACGGTGCTGTTGCAGCCAGTGGCCATATCGCTCGGGCCGGCGGCGGTCACCCTTACCGCGGGTCAATCGGCGCGATTTTCGCCGACGATCACAGGGACCAGCAACAACGCTGTGAACTGGTCTATCAATCCCCCAGTAGGACTATTTGTGAACGGAGGATCGAACACCGCGCTTTACACCGCGCCCAGCAGCATCACCGCTCCTCTCCAGGTGAAAGTGGCGGTAGAGAGCGCCTTGGATCCGAGCAAAGTGGCGTTGGCCTGGGTCACGCTCATGCCTGGTGCGACAACGCCACCACCTCCTCCCCCACCACCTCCACCACCTCCACCACCTCCACCACGACCTCCGGCTCAGGTTCGTCAACGTCCGGCTCAGGTTCGTCAACGTCCGGCACAGGCTCCACGACGTCGGGGAGCACGATCACCCTGCCGCTGGAAGTGATCGGCCAGAACGGAACAACAACATCTGCATCAGTTACGATTCCGAGCGGAGCAAACCTGAACGGTCAGCTGAACTTGTGGATGCAGATCCATGGATTGCGGTTCGATGGCGAGGCTAGCGTGCAGGTGAACAATTCCGCCTGGATGTCGATCAGCAATAACAGCGTTACGCTGGGTGGCAATGCGCTGGCGTATGGCGGCATTGGCGGCGGGTTCAGCACGTTGAAGATGACTCTGCAGCTTCCCTCCGGCAGCGTCCGGGCCGGAGCGAACACCGTCACTTTCCGCTTCAACCAAACGGATGGCAGGGTGAGCGGATTCCGCGTGCTGGCCTTCAACATTCAAGCTGCGGATGGAAGCCTTCTCATTCCATCATCAACGTTCGTCAACGACGATCCCAACACATGGCAGCCGCCCAGTTCCAGCACTTCGGACATAGCGGCCGGACAGGCGCTGTGGCATTCAGCCCCTTTGACCGCTCCGCTGGCCGGCGGCGGAACCAAGACGATTCTGGCTCACTGTTCAGACTGCCATGCACAAGACGGGCGGGATTTGAAGTATTTCAACTATTCGAACAATTCGATCCAGGCGCGCGCTGTGTTTCACGGGCTCACGGCGCAGCAAGGCGCTCAGATCGCCAGCTACATTCGCAGCTTGAACGTGGCGAATCCCGGCCGGCCGTGGAATCCCCCATATCAGCCTGGTCCTGGGTTAGACGAACAGCCGGTGATCGACTGGGCCGCCGGCGCCGGACTGGGCGCAGTGCTCGATACCGATCAGGAAATGGTCAATGCCATCTTCCCGTCGGGCTTTCAGAGCTCGGTGTTTTCTCCTTCTTCCGTGCTGAACACCCGCGAACTTCCCCTGTCCGTGCAACTGCCGGACTGGAACCAGTGGCTGCCTGGCACACATCCGATGGATGCGTTTGGCTCCGCTTTTACCTCCAACGGCTATAACACCTTCTATCAAACTTTGAGCTCGAGTCTCCAGGTGCTGAACCCTGCCGTGTACGCGGCGCAGCAAGGGAACTTCGCATCCTGGTTCAACTCTTACTATGCGCTCTACAACCAGCTTGGAGCGCCGATTTACGCCAATCCAGCCAGCATGTGGACTCCCGCCAACGTGGATGCCATGTATTCCCTGGCCCAGTGGGGATTAGTGAAAACGTGGGAGCTGAACAATCAATTCCAGCTCGAAGGCATGGCGCAAAGCTATTACGGCCCGAAGTCCGACCCGCGCGCCTGGGCCAGCAATCAGCCCTTCTTCGTTTCCCCACATGAGCTCAAGATGCCGACCTCGGGTGAGGTGGGACTACGCAACGGCACACAGGCCGCCTACAATTACCTGTCCTATATTTGGTACAACCTGCAACTGATTCTGAACGATTCCAACGGTGCTCATCAGAGAGATCATTTCCCCATCGACTGGGGTTATGCGCAAGGCTTCGTAAAGGCCATGGGGCAGCTAAGCTCGCCGCAAGCCGGGCTGGAGACCATGTGGCTGATCAAGGGGATGCAGGTGGCCCAGGAGACTTATTCCACAATCGGCGCCGGACCGCAACTGGGAATCGAGGGCTACCAGCCGACACTGGCGCAACCCTCCCTCCTGGTGACACCCGAATATGACGAGTTCGTTTGGGACGGGGTGGATCCGACAACTCGCACCTCTATCGCGAATGGAGTGGTGAATGCGTGGCTGCAGCAAACCAGCGCCTTCACTCCGCAACAGTATTACACCGGGAACTGGACCACGCCCGGCGCCACGCCGGTAGCAGGCGGAAACGCATACGATGGCGTTTTCATCGATTGGGTCTGGTACATGATTCCGCGCTTCAACTTTATCGGAGTTGATCCGTCGCTGGTAAGCCAACTGACGCAGTGGGCCAGAACAATGTGGCCGAGCGCCAACTGGACGGCCGACCAGAACGCGACTTGCAGCTGGCAGAATAATCAGCCCAACAACGGCGTCAACTGCAGCCAATAGGGCAAAGCCCGGCTCGCCTCGCTCATTAGCGGCATTTCGGGGATCCTGCAAACCGCCAGGACCCCGAAATTGCCGATCACACGCACCCACGAACCATTTCTCCTGCCCCTTCTTTCCTTTGGTCCCGCCGTGGTACTGCAAGCCTAAGTTCGCCGACAATAAGTAGTTCAGATGTCGAAAGAGAAGACTGCATTCCTGACTGCTCGTTGCCTACTCATCGGGATGGTGTCATCCATCTTGTATCCACAGACGCTGGTCGACCTGCGGACGCAATCCAAAAGCGTGGACTTCACCGCGGCGAGCACCACGAAACCCCTGAAAACCGGCAGCGTACTGCCTGCATCCTGCGGCGTGGGAGAAGGGTTCTTCGATACCAACACACCCGCGGGGTCGAACCTGTATCTCTGTACTTCGCAAAATTCCTGGACCCTGCAATCCGGCACTCCAGGCCCTAGCGGACCAACCGGACCCCTGGGCTTGACCGGAGCAACCGGGGCCACCGGCCCTGCCGGAGCCAACGGCGCGATTGCACGCGTACAGAACGGAGGCGCCAATCTCCCGGTGGAAAGCACTCTCAATTTCACCGGCGGAGGATGCACCGACGATCCGAGCAACGGCCGGACCGACTGCACTGGCGGCTCTGGGATTTCAGGCGTAAGCGTGGACGTGAACGGCGTCTCACAGGGCACACAGTCGACGCTCAACTTGATTTCAGGGACTGGGATTATCGAGGCCTGCTCTAATAATACGGGCGCCAACCGGGTGGACTGCACGCCGGCTTTAGACACCGCGTACGCGGCGAGCCGCACGCTGGATCAAGCGGGAACCGATCACAGCATCGTGGCCACCAGCGGCGGCACGGGAGCGGCCTTCGTCGCCAATGGGACCCCCACTTTCACGGCCTACACACAGAACCAGACGCTGAGCTTGCTCCCGACCGATCATGCCTGCGCCGCTGGCGCTACCGTCAACCTCGACAACCTTGGACCCATCGCGCTCAAGAAAGTCATCGGAGGAGCGCTGGTCAACATCGAGGCCGGAGATTGCCTTCAGAATATTCCCATTTTGCTGCGCGCTTCCGGGAGTCCGGTGAGTGCATTTATTCTGACGCCGGATGGATCGCCGGCCACGGCTTGGGTTGCGAATGCGATTGCGCTATCGACGTCCCAATCGACGGTCACGCTGGCATCGGCTCCCACGGCCGGCAGCTATCGTCTCAATTATTACGTGGATCAGAATGAGGTCTGCGCCAGCGGCTCTAATAACGTCGCATTGGGCTTCAATTGGACAGACGGCAGCAACGCGCGTGTACTGAATACCTCCAACCTAAGCCTGGGAAGCGCGCAGAGCGCCGCGGGATATTTATCGGGGACATTGCCGATATGGGTCGGAAGCGGCAACGTCACCTATAGCTCCACGATCTCGGGATCGTGCAGCACCGGAACGTCGACGTACGACGTACATTTGTCGCTCGAGAGACTGCAGTGATGCGGCGGGCGGCAAGGCTGTGGCTCAGCGTTCTGGCGGGCGTAGGATTGCCCTGCGCGGCGCTGGGCCAGAGCTGCAGCATCACTTCACCCACCAGCGGCGCGCTCATCCACACCGCCTCACCGGTCCCACTCACTGCGACGGTTTCAGCGGCGCCGAGCGCGTATAAACTGATCTGGAGCGTCGATTACCAGCGCTGGGCCAGCGGGTTTGCGGAGCGCGATCCAGGCATGGTGGACGACTTCCGCGACGCCTGGCAAGGCCCCTGGGCAGTGACGTGGTACTCCGGACTCAACGGCGATGGAGTGCATACGGTGTCGGGCGTGGTCTATGACATCTTCGGCAACGCGCTCGCTACCTGCCCTTCGGTAAGCATCACGGTACGCGTGGAGGGCATGAGCAATCAGAGCATCAGCGCGCTGCCGAACCTGCGCGGCGGCCTGTCCAACAACTCGCTCAGCGTGGTGCACACCGCCCAAGTGCAGAACATAACCGGCTCAAATGTCGCGAGCATATCAACCAGCAACTCCTGGACCTCCTCCAGCGGCAACCTGGAAGTGTGCGGCATCCGGACCACGAATCAAATTACCGCCAGTGTCAGCAATGCGGCCGGACAGCCGTTCACTTCATTCAGCCTGTACAGTCCGGGTGGCGGAATCGGATTCTGGCAAATCTGGTACCGGCAGAACATCATCGGTTCGACCAGCGAAGCGATAACTGCAACCTTCAGTTCGCCAGATTCTTATGTGGCGATGCCCTGTGTGGAAGTCCACGGGGCAGCCGCCAGCTTCCCGGCGGATGCTTCGGCGGATGTTGGGAGCGGGACGCTCTCGGGAGCGGCCACCTACACGTCGCCGCCGTTCTACGCGGCCAATCGCTCGGAAATCATTTTCTTTGGCGCGATGACGGGCGGCAGCGGGCTGTTGAGCACGCAATGGACAACGGGCTCCATCGGAGGATCGACGCCCTCCATGGTGTGTTCGGGCACGGCGGGAAGTTGCACGGCAGGGAATCCCATCGCGATGCTGGAATACAGCATTGAATCGAACAATAACAGCGCTCAGACCGCGAGCGTCACGTTGAATGGATCTTATCCGGGGGTGTTCAGTGTCGCTTCGTTCCACTAAACTCATCTGCGCCATCCTCGCGGTTTCCGCGGGGGCCCTCGCTCAAACGGTTTCAGGGACCGGACGCCTTCAATTTCAGAACTTCGACGGCGCGTCAGGCAATGCCGCTGCGCCCTACGTCGATGGGATGGTCTTGCCACAGTCCTGTGGCGCATCAGGGCTCAGCGGACAATCCGGGGGCTGGAGCACCAACACATTCGATACCACCTGTTTCCCCAACGGCACGCGGCAGATTCTGGCCTCCTACAGCGTCGGTGGATTCGCCGATCCACAAGTCTACTCGGAATTGATCCTTTCGGCGAGCGGGAACGTGCTTACGGCGAACGTGTTCCCGTGGGCGCAAGGCCGCCCGGTGTGGTTCACTACCACCGGATCTTTGCCGGGAGGACTGGCGGCGGGTAGCGGCTGGTTCTGGGCGACATCCAACGGCGGCTCGGGGACTACCAATACGATCACGGCGTCGATCGCCGGCGGCGTGATGACGTTTACCTGCTCGACGTCCTGCGGCGTCACAACAGGCACGCCCGTGTGGATCGGAAATATCCAAGCGACCAACCAAATCACCGGGCAGCCGGACTGCGACGGCTACTACACTGCCGCCTCCGGGTCCGGGACTTCGTTTACAGTCACCGCGCCGGCCGGGTGCCCGAACGGAGCGGCCTCCAATATCAACCTGGAAGTGGTCGTCAACCCTTACTTCGTTCAATACGTGAGCCCCACCAGTTTCACGGTCTCCGCCACGCCGGCGGGTGCAACGGTAACGCTGAGCAGTTCCGGTTCAGGCGTCACCAAGGCCAACGGGCGAGTGAGTTCGCCGTATTGGACCGCGATCGGCGCCAATGGGCAGAATCACGCCAATGGAGACTATGTGGGTACGGGCGGGCCGGCAAACGTGCTTACGGAAGTGACCTTCTCCAACGGCAACGCACCGATGGAGATCGAGGTTCCTTACTGGGAGATGCACATGGTAGCGGGCGCCGCCGCGCAATCGTTGTGTCCGCATATCAAGAACACGGACCTGAGCCTGACCACGATTGCGTGCAACGCTTCGGGCCTGACCTACCAGGAAATTGACGATGGCGGGGTTTCCGGTGTGTGCTCGGTGAACTCGAGCGGCAATGTGACGCCTTTGATGGCGGGTTGGTGCAAAGTGCAGGTGTCGTGTTCCGGCTGCGCGGCGGGAGGCGCAACGCTACCTCCAGTGACCGTGTATATCCAGGTTCATAGCGGCTCCATCACCTTCCCGCACTTTACGACTTGCGGTGTACTGGCGACATCCTTTCAAACCGGATCCTGCCACTCGTTCTATCCGCTCGGAATGTGGCAGCTGGATCCTACCTTCGCGACGAGCAACTATCCCCCGTCATCGCAGATGGCTTGGATCGGGCCAATGATGCGGGATTCCAACTTGAACTCGGCCATGGCGGGTTTCGGGCCGGGACATAGGCCCGGGGACCGTTCCTCAAACGAGTTGTCCAAGTTGGACCTCCGGGACCTCCGTGATGAATTACGAGGAATCTTTCGCTAGCGCGTGGCACATCTCGCTGGAGTACGATTTGACCGGCGTGTGGTTTTTGAACGGCAATGCCTTCGACAGTGTAACCGCTCTGGGGGCCATACTCGGAAATTTGCAATACAACCGGCAGGCCTGTGTACAGAGCTTGATCTCGCACCATGTCAGCACCGGCCTGTATTGGCGTTATTTTAACGATGACGAGATCACGTTCGTACTGGGGGCGCTGCTGGAGCCGGCGTCGATTATCGGCGGGGCGAACTGGACGAACGCGGTGGTGTCCGGGGGCAGCATCACGTTCAACGTCTCAAACCCGCAGGTGCCCAGTGTTTGGTCGCAATCGACAGGCGCCGGCACCTGGATCCGAATCGTGGACGCCGCCAATTCCTGTTTGAACCGATGGTATCCGATTCTCACGGCGAGTTCGACGGCGTGGACTTCGACATCGACGTGCTCCAATGGCACCTATGCGCCCGCGGGAGGGACGATTGCCGAGCCCACCGCTCAGATGGTGATCAATCCGTCCTACCTTCCGCCGAACCAGAATATCTCCGCGCTCCCGGGGAACCTGACCAACAATTCGTTCCAACAGACCTGGGACAGCAATCTGACGCAGATGACGGTCAGCGGAGGCACGCTGGAATTATATTGGGCCGGCCACAGCCTGAGCAGCGGGCAAGCCATTCGCATCTGGAACGCTTCCAGCGGGAATCTGAATACCGTAGCGCCAGTGACGGTGATCGATGCCAACCATGTGTCGATCGCTTATTCCGGATCAGCCGGACAAGCCGCGCCCACCGGCGGCCCGTTCAATTCCAGCACCGATCCGATGCTGTACGTTACGGTGGATCCGAATTGGGGGCCGAATCCGCTGGCGCAGTTTTACTCGCTGGTGAACGGCGTCTCCAATCACCCGGTCAAATCGTGGTCCATACTCGGGAGTTTCTACACGACTGGCAGCGCTCAAACAGTGTATTCGTACGAAGGCAATCCCGCGAATACGGATTCATCGTGGCTCTACATTCCGATTGGGCCTCCGTCCATTTACGGTTCCGATACCAGCGTGTGGAGCATCATGAATTACTCGCAGCCCTATTCCGGCCTGGCCACCCGCGCCTATCAACTCAAGCCGCGCGCCATGCTCTGGTCGGCCGGGATTATTGACGGCAACGCCATCATTCAATATTGCCGGAGCTCTACTTTCAACCCCGGCTGCGACCATCCGGCCGGGCTGAATTTGGCGGCCCGAGACCTTGGTGACGCAACTGATGGCGATGAAAACTCTGGATGTAGTGGCACTGCGCGGATACAACTTCCTTTTCGACACCAGCGGCGTATTTGCAAAAACCTGTTGCGGCTGGCAGAGCGCCGGAACCGGCGCCGGCATAGGATTGACGCCGGCTATCAGCCCGAAGCAGTGGTCGGCAATGGCTTACACCAATGCGCTGCTGACTTTGCGCGAAGATACCGAACTCCAGCCGGAGGCCAACAAGCCGTACCTGGGGCCTTACTTTCAAACCGACGCTCACACCAGCGCCACCTATGGCAACGAACTGCAAATTCTGTGCGGCTCCGAGAGTCCCTACGGCGTCCAGACGATTCCGCTGCCAACCATCAGCGGGGGCTCGGTGCTGAAGTATATTCTCACCGGATATTCGCTGAGCGTGACACAGCTCAGCGGGAACCCAACCAGCGACGCGGATGAATTTTGCTCGTCGCCGGGCCGCACGACCACTTATGTAGCTCAGCCGGCCGGCGTGAACGTGCTGGATCACCTCACGTTCGCACCTCCGGCTCCGCTCCCGTTCGGAGCTGCTAAATTCCTGGTGCAGGTGGGCTACTATCCGGAGGCCATGCAGGACGATCCGGTAACCGATTGCACGGCGGTGTGCACCATCGCCATCGACCACCACAATACGTCCGCCTGGTATCGGGTGATTTACGCGGATTCGAACAGCCAGCCGAGAAGTATTGGCGACCCGGTACAGATTCCGAGCCAGGGGATCTACTGAGGCCGCTCTTCTATATTCGACCCTTGACGTGAGGCTCTACCAGGTGAACATCAGAGCGCCTCACCGCAACGTAATTGGAGTACGAGAAGTACTCGCCATACGCCTCGTAGTTGGGCTCATAGAGCGCTTGACCCTTGAGCAAATAGGCGTGATAGCCGTGCAAGGACAAGAAGTCAAAAGCGGCCCGCAGAGTGGCTCCGGACTGGGCCCAAGTGGCGTGGTACTCAAACTGGAGAAAACGGACGGCGCCAGCCGATAGCAAACGGGCCGCGCCTTTCATCACCGCAAAATCCTGTCCTTCGGCGTCCACCTTTACGAAATCCACCTCATCGTATTGCCGTTCCCGCAGTTCGGTGTCGAGGGTGGTGACTTCCACCTCCGTTCGGATCGCGTCCGGGCGGGCACAGCTCTGGGTCAAGGAAGAACCCAGCCCCGCGTCCGGTTCCTCAAAAAACGGCATGACGCAGCAGACATCCGATACCGCCTTCTGAATAATATGTACTGACGGCTGGGCGCGAAATCGCGTTCTGAGCTTCTCACAGGCTGAAAAAGCGGGCTCAAAAACCAGTCCGGTAGCGTCTGCCGAATTGGCGAGAAAGGCGGCAGTGAAGTCGCCGCGATTAGCTCCCACGTCCACGAAGCGGCGACTCGAAGGAGCTACCACCGACAGAATCCAATCTTCGCCATTGCGCGCGGCATCGTCGAAATGAATCTGCATATGGCGGCGAATAATCCGCTCGCTGAGGTGCTTGGCGCGCGTGGCGAGCTGCAGGGAGAGCGGAAGGTCGGCAAGCGGCCTGAGAATCCGCATTAGAGGGACTCTGGACTCATGTTGGATTTATCTTTGCTCATACTAAGATTCGCGATGGCCCGCCATAACGGCGGCGAAACCGCCACGGCGCCACGCAACCAGGGGCTGGACAGATACACGTCGGCCAGCGATTGCGAGCGCAGGCGAGCCGCCAGCAGCTTGGCCAGATCCTTCATGCCGATGCGGCCGGCGATCCTTCGAAGCGAAGACGCTCCGCGGCCTCCGTCAAAGAACCAGCCTGTAAACAGCTCCGCCTCAGCAGGAGTGGGGTCGCGGCAAAGTTCCACGAGCGGCACCGCTAGTGCTGACGGGATGGAACCGGATGAAGATTCAAAAGCGGGGGAGGCGGCCAATTGTTCGGCGTACGCGATGCAGCAATCCCGCACCAGATTCCATTGCTTGAGGATGGTGGCCGGAGGATCGGGTTCCAGCACTGGTTCCACCCGGGAGCCGCGGGCCTCATAGCGCAACGTGGAACCGTGATTCGCGGTGAGCAGCCCCTCGATCAGAGACACCAGGGAAAAACCGTGCCGCTCTACAATTCGATCGCTCAGATAAGGGAGCAAGATACAGCCAGGTTCCATGCGTCCCAGATGACGCAATCCGATATAGAAGGCCAGGATTTCGTAGCTCGAATTCTCCAGCCGGTAAGCTTTCGCCAGGCTGTTTTGCAGACTTCCCCGCCAGCCGGCGTCCACCAAAGCGCAAGTGCCGTTGGGAGCATATCCCGATTGCCACAGATAGGCCATCAACAATTGCCGCGCTTCTTTGGTCGCTTGTTCCACGGCAGGCCGCACGGCATCGGACTCCAGCAGTTCGCGAATATCATTCGTGTTCCAGGTTCGCTTTTGCGCGCGCGCCGTTTGAAGAAGAGCGCCGCCGGTTCCGAGCAGACGCCGCAGGACCAGGTCTGGACGGTTGGCGGCTGTCTGGTCAGTCAGCCAGAACAGTTCAAACTCATTGGGGCCGGTGTAACCGGCAGGCTGCCAGGCGCTGCGCGACGCATACAGGTAATGGCACTGGACGCCGGCACGCTTCCGGCCGGCCAGATACGCGGCCACTTCGCAGACGATCTGCATATCGCGCGCCAGAAAAAACAGGTGCTGGATGCCGCGCTGCCGCGCCTGGTCAATGAGCCACCACGCATAGCCTGCGACGAAGGGAGCGATGGTGCTGCCGAGAAGATCCCAGAGCGCGGATTCGGGTTGGTCCACGGGACGCGAAAGGCGCGTGAACTTCGAAACCGCCGCGAGACTGCGCTCCCGCCAAGTCTCGTTGCGCAGATAATGCGCGGTCGCTCTTTCAAAACGGTTCAGCTGCGCGCGGGTATAGAGCGTGGCGTGAATGCCACTTCGCTTGGCTCCCTGAAAGTCGCCGATCGGGTTGTCGCCGGTATGTTGCATATCCCGCGGCTCCACCTGCAGGGTCTTCATGGCGTGCAGGAACAGCTCGCCGGTGGATTTGAGCGCGGCACAATCGGAGGAGACAAACAGCGAGTCGCCGTCTTCGAGCGCGCCGGCGGAAACCAGCATCTCGCGGATATGCGGGTCGCGCAGGTGCATGTCGGAGATAAAACAAACTCTTCGTCCCTGCCGGCGGGCTTCCTCCAGGCGAGGAATGAAGTCGGGGACGAACCGGCCGGCATTTCGTTCCAGGCGAATCTCCTCGCTCATGGCCCAGCGAGTCTGCTCGTCGTCCCAATGCAGCCGGGCGGCGAGAATGGCGTAAATCTCGTCGATGGCCGCGCCACGCCGCCCGCCGCGATCGGCCCAGGCTTGTTTCTCGGCCTGCCAGCGCGCCTCCGCGAATCCGGCGGGATCTCCCACTCGTCCCGATTGCCTCAGAATTTCTTCCAGATGGTGGTGAACGTCTTCCGGCGTGGCGTAGGTGCGCGAAAGAATGGTGTCAAACACGTCGAAGCTGGCGATCATTGGGGAACGGTCCAGGATTGACGGACGTTCCCGCGCCCGCTTAGCCATTGTCGGACCAACCGAGCATGTGGGTACGCATGGCGCCGGTGACCATCGCGGTGGCCTCCTGAATGTAGCCGCGCAGCGGCGTGGTCCACACGTAAGGAAGTACGAGAAGCAGGTAAACCGCCGCGACGCTGGAAGTGGTGAGAATCATATTCAGCACATGCGGCGCCCCAAACCAATGGCGGACCGCCAGTGCGAAACAGCCCCCCACGGCAAAGCGCCACAGATAGGGCAAGTAGGGCCGGCTCAATTGAGCGATGGATATTCCCAGAACCCGGCTGAGCAGGAAGAAGTCCGTGGGAAGCGATACCAGGCCCGCCCCGCACAGGAACCCGAACGCGACGCCCACCGTTCCGAAACGGCCCACCAGGGCGATGGCGATGGCGACGCTTACCGCGCCATCCACTAAACCGCGGATGGAAATCGCCCTTTCGCGGCCCAGAGCGAAGAGCGTAATCCCCAGCGTGTAGTCGGTCTGCCTCAGCAGAAAAGTCATCAGCAGGATAATGGTCAATTGCATTCCGCCGAACAAGCGCGCTCCCAGCCACCAGGAGACGAATTGCTGATTGACGGCCAGAATGATGCAAAACACTCCGCCCGCAAGCAGGAGCATGGCTTGGGTGAGCGAGGTGGAAGCCTGCAAAATCCGCTCGCGCGTTTCGCTGGTTCGCATATGGCTGAGCCCGGGAAGCGCGACGCTGGCCAGCATCTGGGGCTGGTTCTGCAGAACGGTGATCAGCTTGTTGGTGGATGAGTAAACCACCACAGTGGCGGCGCTGATGGAGCGGCCCACGATCAGCAGGTCGCTTCCGGCGGTTAACGCGGTGGCCATCTGATTCAGGTTCACCCAAAATCCCCGGGTGAACCAGCGCCAGCGGATGGGGCCGGCTTTGCGCCACACCTCGGCCGACAAAAGATCGGGGCGGACGCGGCGCAGACGAAAGAACGCCACCAGATCGTGTCCCATCTGCTGGATGCACCAGCCCCAGGCCAGCGCATAGAATCGTCCGCCGAAAAGCAACATGGCAACCACCAGCACGGTGCCGATCGCCCACAGCGTAACCCTGACCTGGCCCATGAACCTCAAATCCTGCAGGCCCTGCAGCACGGCGGGAAAGACCCGCAAGGGATAAGAGATAACGAATACGGCCAGGATCAAACCAATGGGCCCGCGCAGCGCGGCGTCCTGGGCGGGGCGAAGCAGGAAAACCGCCAGGGCGCCCAATGCCACCACGGCGGTCTGCGCCAACACCACTTTCACGGTCTGACCCACCACCCGCGCTATTTCGCCGGACGCAGGATCGGTATGCTCGACACCAGCGGCATTGGCTACATCGCGCGGCGTGACCACGATGATTCCAAAGTCGCAGAGCAGCAGGAAATTGAGCACCTGCAAGGCCACCAGCCAGATGCCATAATCCCGCTGCCCCAGGGTGTGAATATAGAACGGCGTGAGCCAGAGGCCCACTACCATCAGCAAGCCCTGGTAGAGGTAGGCGAAGAACGCTCCGCCCAGAAAAGAACGGCTACGGGACATCGTTGCTGACCTGGCGCAGCTCACCCGCGGTGGCGAGATGAAACCGGATGAGAACCGTCCCCGCCATTTTCTGATACTCAGAGATTAGCAGCATACGCTGCCGCGGCTTGGTCCACCAGGCCTGGGGATCGAACTCGTTGTCCGGCGCGCCCTCCATGCGAAACTCGAATTCCGGAAGGAACTGGCGGAAAACCTGGGCGGCGCGGCGGGAGTGAAAATTGCTCGTCACTAGAATAATCCGGTGCACGCCCATGCCACGGAACACCGGTCCCATGACGCGGGCCTCATCGATGGTGGTCAGCGCATACATCTTTATCGGAAGAAAAAGACCGCGGGGGTAGCCATGCATCACCGCAAAATCCACCGCCATGTCGGAGGCCCAGTGATCCACGTAGCGGCCGCCTCCGATGGCTACCTTGGGCGCCCATCCCTGGGAACCGAGCGTAGCGCCGTGGAGCACACGACTGCCCCAAAAATCCCCGGCGAAGACATAAATGAGATCGGCCCGTTCCAGTGGATCGGAAACCACCAGAAAACCGCCCAACGCGGCGAGAACGGATCGGCGAAAAGCCAGTGCGCCAGCCGCCAGGAGGACGCCGGCCAACAAGAACGCCAGCAGAAAGCGGCCGCGCCGCCTCTCGACCCGGCGTGCCACGTTTACCGCCGATGCGCCTTCAAGAGCGGTCACTCACATTCCAAATGCGTAACACGCCCAGCCCGGCAAAGTGCTGTTGCAGCTTGAGTGTGGCATGCAACTGCTGCGAGATGGCGGCGATGAAATCCAGGTCGGCGTTGGATTTGCTGAGCCAATAGTCGCTGTCATCGCGGCCGAACAAAACAATCTGCACGCTGTGGTTGCGGTCCAGAAGACGCCGGAGCTGAGCGCGGCGAACGTCATTACTCTGATTGCTCAAGTCCAGGTCTACCACCAAGCGCGGACCATTGAGCTCGTTCAGGAACTTCACGGTAGCCGGCAGGTCCGCCATGATGGGTTGGGACGGCCCGGTATTGGCGTACAGGGATTGCACCAGCTCCTGATGCATCTTGGACCATGCCTGGCTGCGCCAGTTCACCGCGAGCCCGACCAGTATGATGCCGGTCAGCCAAAGGGCGGCAGCGCCCTGCGCGGCGCGCTGCAAGATGAGGCGTCGTTCCAGAGCAAGCGAATTGGCGATAGCCAGATACCAGCGCGTGCAGGTGTGTGCCATGGCGAATGCCACGATAGGCATGAGTGGAATCAGGAATCGCAGCGACAGCATCCATTGCTTCAATCCGCCGCTGGCAGCGCCGTTGTAGTTGTAATCGATGAACAGGCCCACATAGGCTACCACCGTGCCTATCAGTTCCGGCCAGCGCTTGCCGCGATAAAACAGCGCGAAGATGAGGCCGCCCGGGACCAGCACCAGCAGCGCGGTCAGGTACATGACCAGGTTAACTTGCGCGTACAGGCCGGAGAATCCGTAGTAATAATCTTTGACGAAAAACGGATTGCCGTAGACCAGCCAGGCGCTCAAAGGACGGCAAGCCACCCCGGCTAAACCGCCGGCGATCAGCGCCAGGATGTGGCGCTCGCGCCGGAACAACGCGCCGGCGAAGAAAATCGCAAACAAGAGCGGGTTCGGCTCCCTGAGGCACATGGATGCGCCGGCCAGAAAGCCCGCCCCGAGACGCCGCCAGGGAGTGGCTTGATTGTCGTCCCAGAACAGCCACATGCCGGCCGCCACCAGGCAGGCGCTGGGGACGTCGCTCATGCCGGTGCGCGCCATCACCATGGCGGGGACATAGCCGAGCACCGCCAGCGAGTAGATGGGCGAGTAGCCAGCATCGGCGATCCAGCGCGCGGTGATGAGCACGCTGGCTATCATGGCCAGAAGACCCAGCAGAAACGCGCCGCGCCATCCAGCCAGCCACACGAAGGGAACCATCAGGGCCGAGGTGCCGGCCGGATAATCGCTCGGATGCTCTCTGTGATGCCGGCCGGTGAACGGATCGACCACGTCCACCGTGGCGCTTCCGGCGGCAAACGAAACGGCCTGGCGAACATACGATACTTCATCAAAATTAGTAAGGCCCCGAGGATAAAAGCCAAGAAAGCCGGCCACGTAGAGCAGCAAGACGGCCCACACGATCCGCATCTGCTTTACGCGCCGGACTTTGGTGGGTACCGCCGTGATCTTGCCCGCCGAAGCCAGCAGATCCATGGTCTCTTCCGGACGGCGATGTTTCTCCGGCGCTAATATCGGAGAGGGCTTTCAACATACGCTGCGGGGAAATAACCGGTTCCACATCCACTTTGGGCGCTCTTTCAGACAAGGCGGCCGCCCTCGCGCGCGGGTTGGATTACTTTCATCATCAGCTGCCTAAAGCCACCCCGGCGTCCACCGCCGACCGGCTGGCGGAAGTTCTAGCTTGCGGCTTGCTCGCGATGGCGATCAGCGAGGTTGGTTTCCAGGGAATGAAGCGGTCGATCCTGCGCCACAACCACACTAACCGGTCGAAGATCTTGAGCTGAAAACGGCTGATGCGCGACCGCTTGGCCAGTTTGCCGGTGACATACCAACTAGGCCTGGAGACGCGATTGAAATACAGGATGCGTTCCACGTCGAAACCGGCCTGCTCAAATACGGATCGCAACTGGGCGTCCGAGTATCTGCGATAGTGGCCCAGGATGACATCCAGCTGGCCGTAGATCTCCTGGCCGCAAGGCACCAGCACGATAGCGCGTCCGCCGGGCGCGAGCGCGCTATAAATGTTGCGCAGGGCTCCCAAATCGTCCTCGATATGTTCCAGGACATTCAGGCAAACCACGGTATCCACGGCGTCGGCAAGCGGCTCAAAATCGGCTGCTTTGGAAAGATCGCAGCGGCAGGTTTCGACGTTCAAATAGTGCCGCAGGCGGGATTGCAGGCGGGACAGATGCTCATGATCGATGTCGCTCGCGATATAGCGCTCGCGGCCGCGCGCCAGGGCGCGGGTGAGATTGCCCATCCCGGCGCCAATTTCGAGCACCCGCTCACGCACGTGCGGCCGGATGGTATCGGCCATCCAGCGATTGAAGCGCGGCGCGACGGAGAAGGCATCCAAAATCTCGGCGCCCGGATCCTTGTACAAATCGTCGCTGATCCAATAGCGGAGCATGACCCACACCGCCTGGAACGCATCCTTCAGCCCGATCTTCTTGCCTTCCTCGTAGGTGCGGCCGTTGTAGCTGATGGGCACCTCATAGACGCGGGCCTGGCGCTTGGCGATCTTGATGGTGATCTCCGGCTCAATCCCGAAACGATCGCTGCGCAGCGGAATGCTCTTCAACAGCGGAGTGCGGAAAGCCTTGTAGCAGGTCTCCATGTCCGTGAGGTTGAGGTTGGAAATGATGTTGGAAAGCGTGGTGAGCGCGCGATTGGCTACGCTGTGCCAATAATACAGGACGCGACGCCGTCCCGAGCTCAAGAATCGCGAGCCAAACACCACGTCCGCCGAGCCATCCAGCAACGGTTCGAGCAGCGCCGGGTAATCCGCCGGATCGTACTCCATGTCAGCATCCTGGATCAGGCAATAATCCCCGGTGGCGTGCTCGAGCGCGGTGCGTATGGCGGCTCCCTTGCCTCGATTTTGGGGACATCGAATCAGCCGTATCAGGCCGGGATAGCGGGCGGCCACGGCTTCCACCAGATCCGGGGAGCCATCGGTGGAGGCATCGTCGGCAACGATGATTTCGCGCCTTAAGCCCTCGGGCAGCGGCGCCACCAGAACACGCTTCAGAACCGCCTGAATGAACTCGGCTTCGTTGTAGAGCGGCACGAGAATGGACAGCAGGGGGGACGGCCCGTCCGCGAAGGAGTGTCGATCCTGCGTGTTTTCTAGACTGTCGCCGTAGTGCATAAAAACTCCTAGGAAGCGCGCGCTCCTGAACCGGCGCCGACGCGCTGGTACAGATCGAGCGTGCGGCGAAGCATGGTATCCAGACCGAACTCTTGTTTGGCGCGAGCGACGCCGGCCTGGCCGAGAGACTGCCTCAGCGCCTGGTCGTCCAGCAGCCGGTTGATGGCCGCAGCCAACGCCGGCGGATCGGAGGGTGGAACCGTCAAACCAGTCTGACCGTCCAGCGATACAAACGGCACGCCCGAATCGAGGCTGGTATTCACCACGGGAAGGCCGGCGGCCATGGCCTCAATCTGCACGATTCCGAAAGCCTCGCTGCGCGCCACCGACGCCAGGGCAAACAGGTCCGCGGCGTGATAATACGGTGCGACGCCGGCGTTGTGAATCTCACCGGCGAACACCACTTTATCCGTCACCTGGAGCCGCGCGGCGAGACTTTCGAGTTCCTGCCGCAAAGGCCCGTCTCCGACGATGAGCAGCTTGCCACGCACCGCGGCCATGGCGCGGATAAGCACATCAAAGCCTTTGTAATAGACCAAGCGGCCCACGCTGATAATCAGCCGATCGCCAAAGCGCGCGCGGACCGCGCGCACCGCATCCGGATCCGAGCGCTCAAACTGGGTGCTGTCGATGCCATAGGGGATCACATGGCAGCGGTCGCGGAATTTCTGGAGCACCGGGGAAGTAGCCAGGTAGTTGGGCGAGGTGGCGATAATGGCGGCGCTCTTGCGAAGCGAGGCGTGCAGCAGCGGCTCAAACATCCGGCCCAGAACCTTCTGCTTCACCGTGTCGCTGTGGTAGGTAACCACCAGGCGGCCCCGATGGCCGCTCGCCAGATAGGCCAGCACCGCGGCGGGATTGGGCAGATGGATGTGGACCACGTCCGCCTCTGAATGCCGGATGCGCGCCACCATGGCGGGCGAAATGGAGGTGGCAAAAGCAGTCAGCAGCGTGGACAAACGCGCGACGGGCACCGCATCGACCAGCTCTTCGACGGTATTGCGATTCTCGCTCGAAACGATGACGCGCACGTCGGCATGCGGACGCAGCGCTCCGCACAACGCCTGCAGATGAGTTTCGATACCGCCCATGTGCGGGGGATAAAACTTGCCCACGTGCAAAATGCTGAGCCTGGCCCGCTTTTTATTCGGGGCGGCCCCATCCGCGCGCCTGTTATGGGGAGCGGCGCTGTTCGCGATAGAATCCTCCACCTGCTGGTCCAATTCCAGGTTCATGAAACTTCAACCTCACACCAACGTCGGACTCATTTTGACGAACAGTTCGCGATTCTTTTCGATCCAGTCGTACAGCAGACCCAAACCTTGCGGGCAGCTGACCTTGGGGCTCCAACCCAGCTCGGTACGCGCCCGGCGGATATCGCTGATGAAGACCTTCTGGTCCCCGGGCCTCCAGTCGGCGCTCTTGGCCGCTATCTTGGCGCCGCTGCGCTGCTCGATAAAAGCCAGCAGCTCACGCAGCGAAAGCACGTTGCCGACGCCTCCGCCGATATTGAAGGCGCGGCCGGCGGCTTTGTCCGGCATGGCGAAAGCCGCGTCGTAAGCGTCGAGAAGATCATCGATAAAAAGGATGTCGCGCACCTGCTTGCCATCGCCGTAAATGGTGATGGGATGGCCCAGCTGAGTGGCGATCATAAACCAGGCCACCCAGCCTTGGTCCTCGGCGCCAAACTGGCGGTAGCCATAAATGCAGGACTGGCGAAACACGATGCTGCGCAGGCCGTAGATGCGGTGGTAGTCGATGACGTACTGATCCGCGGATCCTTTGGAGCAGCCGTAGGGCGAGTGAAAGTCGAGATTGTGGTCTTCGGAAACGCCGGCCGGCAGGGATTGATAATCGTAGCGGCCATTGCGCTCCGCCACGCCCACGCTGGTCATCTCACCGTACACTTTGTTGGTGGACGAATAAATGAGCGGCGCGCGCATGTTGGACTGCCGCATGGCCTCCAGCACATTGAATGTGCCCGCGGCGTTGACCTCGAAATCTTCACGCGGATCGCGCACCGAAGTTGTCACGGCCACTTGCGCGGCCAGATGCAGAACCTGATCGGCATCGCGATGCTGCCGAAAGACGCTATTGATGGCACCCCAATCCCGAATATCGATCTGATGGAAATCGAGCGCGCCCTGAGGCTTGAGCCATTCCAGATTTTCGTTGACACCGGAACGAGCCAGGCTGTCGATCACGACAACCTGGTGGCCCCGCCTTAAATACCGGCTGGTGGCATTGCTGCCAATAAAGCCGGCGCCCCCTGTAATGATGATTTTCATTTGTTGTCACCCCATGGATCGCTATTTCGCGGAAACTGTTACAGGCCGCTCGTGGTACTGGGTACTTGAGAGCAGATCCATATCGGCATGCACCATCTCCTTGACCAGCGCCTCAAAATTGACCGTCGGTTCCCAGCGTAAGACCATGCGAGCTTTGGTGTAATCTCCGATGAGCAGATCCACCTCCGCTGGCCGGTACACTGCCTCATTCTTCCGGACGAAATCCCGGTAATCCAGCCCAACCTCTCCAAAAGCCAACTCACAGAACTCGCGGACACTATGGGTCTGGCCCGTAGCTACAACATAATCATCGGCTTCCGGCTGCTGCAGCATTAGGTGCATGGCCCGGACGAAGTCGCGCGCATGGCCCCAATCCCGCTTGGCTTCCAGGTTTCCGAGCAGCAACTCTGAAGCCAGGCCCAGCTTGATACGAGCCACGCCATCGGTGATTTTTCGAGTGACGAATTCCAGGCCCCGGCGGGGACTTTCGTGGTTGAACAGAATGCCGCTCGAGCACGGGATGCCGTAAGCCTCACGGTAGTTCAGAGCTAAGTAAAAACCCGCCACCTTACTCACGCCATAAGGACTTCGGGGGTGAAAAGGGGTAGTTTCCCGTTGGGGCGTCTGCTCCGCCTTGCCGAACATCTCGCTGGTACCGGCGAAATAGAAACGGCACTTGGGCTGGACCTCCCGCAGCGCCGCCAGCACGTAGTGGGTGCCGTTGATGTTGGTGTCGAGCGTCGAAAAACCGTCGGCGAAGCTTTCTCCCACAAAGCTCTGGGCAGCCAGGTGATAAACCTCGTCGAACTGCTGCTGGGTGAATACGTGGAATACGCTGGCGTAGCTGTCGAGGCTGGCCGGATGGATATGAATGCGGTCCAGGCAGTTTTTCAGGCGGCTCAGACGCTGAGCGGGCTGTTCCAGCGCCACTCGCCGCACCAATCCATGAACTTCGTAGCCCAAGTTAAGGAGATGCTCGGCGAGGTAGCTTCCGTCCTGGCCTGTGATTCCGGTTATCAGCGCTCGTTTCATATTTCCTTTCCACTCCCTGACGGTCGCGGCTCAGTAGCCGTCGCGGCTTCTTAGCGGCCGCGGCTCAGCAAAGCGGAGCGTTTGTTCGTAGACCCGTAAGGTCCCCGCCGCGTTTTCCGACCACGAGAAGCGCGAGGCATTCGCGAACCCTATTTCGCGGGCGCCGCGCCGTTGTTCTGGAGTGCTCTTCATTGACGCTAACACGGCTTTCGCCCAGGCTTCCACATCTCCCACCCGGCAGTAAATAGCGGCAGAGCCGCCGACTTCGCGAAGCACCGCGAGATCGCTCGCGATCACCGGACAGCCGCAAGCCATGGCCTCAACGAGCGGTAATCCGAAGCCCTCCGCGTCGGCGGTGTGTACCAGCAGGCCTGCGCGGCGATACGCCGCCGCGAGAAGTTCGCGGTTCACGGAACCAAGTTCGAGCACCGCGGAATCCACCGCTAGTTGCGTGGCCAGCACGCGCTGTTCGGACGTGAAACGCTCACCCACTCTCAGCAGCCGGACGTTCGGAACGCTCTTGCGCACTTCGGCAAAAACCCGCAGCAGGACATCCAGGCGTTTACGCGGCATGCTGCTTCCGACATTCAAAAGCCAGAAATTCTCCTGCGCATCGGCCGGTAAAAGCCCGCGCAATTCGGCATCGGCCTTTGGATCGGCCTCAGGCGAGCAGGACGGGTGCACACCGTTCGCAACCACGGTGACACGCTCGCTCGGATGCAACCCGAACCGCAGAATCTCATCCCGGGTGGCCGCGCTGACCGCGATGACGTGCGCCGCTTTGCGGAATCCGCTCAGAATTCGTTCAGCCATGGCGCGAAACCAGCGAGGACGCTTCTGGCGTTCGGGCTCCAGCACACAGCGAAACGTATCCAGGTCGTGGCAGGTGACGACAGCCCTGCCCGGCGGCAAGCCGTGGATCAACTGCGAATAGCTGTGGTCCACCAGGTGGAACAGATCGAAGCGGCCGAGTTGTGGCTTCAGGCTGTGGGGATAGTCGACGAAGCGGTTCCACAAACGGTCGGCATTATGCAATGCGGGCGCGCCACCGACGATGGGAAGCCTGGCGAAGCGCGGATGCAGCGGCGGACAGATGCGCTCGATATCCAAAGCAGCGGCGTGTTCGCTCCGCAGGCGCTCGAAGACCATCGCGGCCACCAGATCCATACTGGGCCAGCGTTCTTCAACGAAATCGCAGATCAAGCCGATGCGCGGCTTCTGGAGCGGCGTTAGCTGCATCGTCGCTGAGCTGGCGTCGAGATCAAGCATGGAAATCAGGAGGCGGCGTGAGCTACTTCGGATGGCGCGCCGTCCAGCGTGCGCATGCCGCTCTCGAAATCGTATTTCGGGTTGAATTGCATCATCCTAATCGCTTTAGCGTTGCTGTAGACCGCGCGGCTGGCGTAGTTTTCGATGGCTCGCTCATCCAAGGGAAAAATGACGGGCGCGCCGGTAGCCTTCCGCAGAATGCGCCGGGCAAGCGAAGGCCGCAGCCACTTCCGGCCGAAGTCCAGCGCCTTTTCCGCGCTCATCCCAACGGTGGCTTTCCTGCCGAGCCTGGATTCCAATTGCTCGAAGTAACGGCTCCAGGGCAGCGGCTTGCCATCGGTCACGTTGAAAATCTCGAATGGAGAGCCGGAGCGTTCGATTACCTGCGCCACTAGTGCGGCGGCATCGGAAACATGGATCAGATTCGCCGTTCCGGCGCCGTCATCCACCAGGATCAAGTTGCCATGACGCATCTGGCTCAACAGCCCGTGAGTCCACCAACCGGCTCCGGGTCCGTAGACACAACTCAGGCGGAGGATGGTGATTTCCACTTCCGTGGAGGTTGCCTTCAGAGCTTCTTCGATCGCCAGCTTGGTGCGTGAATAGGCGTCAGAGGAAGGTACGGGCGGCGTGTTCTCGGTAACCATTGGCAGGGGGGGATTGCCGTAGATAGCGATGCTGCTCAGATGTACGAACTTTCGGACGCCGGCGCGGGCGCTTAAGTGGAAGAGCGCTGTGGTAGCGCGCGGTTCGTCGGCGAGGTTGTCGGTGAGGGCAGCATGCACGACAGCCGCTGCGCCATCCAAGGCTGCCGCATAACTTTCCGGCTGGCTCAGGTTTCCAATCGCCAGTTCCACCGATGGATCGAAGCTCTCGCTGGGAACGCGTCGCACCAGAGCGCGAACCCGCTGGCCGCGGTTACATAAGTGTTGGATGATGTGCCGGCCGACGAAGCCCGAAGCGCCGGTAACGAGTACGGTTTCCGGCTGCCCGGCAAATTTTGGAGACATACGTAAATGGGCTAAAAGCTTGCCAACGGGGTTATCGACCGTAAGCTAGTATTGGGAAGGATAAGACAAAACATGCCGGGAATGGCCTCGCGGCTTCCGCACTTTTTGCAGCCTGCTTACATCGACGAGGCGCGTTTCATGGTTCAAGCGCCGGTTTTTGCGCGCTTGCTGGAAGGCGTTCCACTCTCTGGGGGGTGCCTGAACGCGGGCTGCGGCCCCGAGATGCTTTATTGGAGTTGGCTGGACGCTTTGCCCGGGTTGACACGCTTTGTGCACATGGATCTCAAAACTACGGCGCCCCAGGTATTGCGCGGCAACCGGCGGCACAACGGAGTCCATGGGTCGGTGACCGACTTGCCGTTTCCCGATGGATCCTTTCAGTTCGTATTTTGCACCGAGGTTCTGGAGCACGTACAGGACGATCATAAAGGCGCGGCCGAAATCAGCCGGGTGCTCACCAGCGGGGGCATGGCGTTGATCAGCACACCTACGCCGCCCGCTCCATTCGATCCCAATCACGTGCGCGAAGGGTACACGCTGCCTGAAATGACCCAGCTGCTGGCAGCGCACGACCTGACGGTATTGAAGCACCAATATGCCTTCCATACGCTGTTTCGCGGACTGGATGTTACGTGGGGGAAGCTGGCCCGAATGCGCGGCGGTTTCAGCGCGGTACCGCGATTTGTTTTGCGCGGCTGGAGTCATTTCGAAACGGCATTCCCTTTCGGAAAGCCCTGGGACCTGGCCGTCATCGCCCGAAAAGTCTGAATCCAATCAGCCTGACCAAGCCCACATACCTCAATTGGCCAGCACGCGGGAATAGAGCCGCGCCATGTTTTCGGCGAATTGGGGATAACCCAGATTAGCCACGGCCGCGGGCGCCGCGGCGCTTAACCGCGCGAGCAACGACGCATCGCGGGCCAGTAACCGAAGATGATCCACTAATCCGTCGACATCGCGGGCTTCTAGAACATATCCGTTTTGCCCCGGAGAAATTAGTTCAGACGCACCGGTCTGTCGCGTGGTGATTACGGGACGTCCGCAGGCCATGGCCTGGCTCACGGCCAGTGCAAAGCCATCCTCAATGGCCGGATGAACCAGCACGCTGGCCTGGCCGTAGGTGGCCTCTAAAGGCTCCCGAAAAACGTCGGCCGATTGGATCCGAAAATTCTGGATGCGGGAGGCGAACCGCGCGACCATCTGTTTCGACCAGGGGTCGCCCGTGGCGCCGATGATGACCAGCTCCGAGCCTGGAATAGCGGCCTTCTCGAAAGCCTGCAGCAGGTAATACGCACCCTTGCGCGCGTCGATGCTGAGCACCGCCAGCACGCGAAAGGTATCGTCCTGCTTGGCCACTGGACGAAAGTAATCCAGATCCAAGGCGGGCAGCACTACTTCGATCTTTTCCGGGGGGATTCCGCGCTCCACAAAGGATTGCCTGGTCAGATGGGAGATGGCATGGATGCAAGAGGCGCGCTCGATTTCGCGCCGCACGCGACGCCGCATGGCGGGATGAATGAAGCTGGGCGTTCGTATCCCCAAACGCCGATGCTCTTCAGCCAGGATTTCAGCCACGTTGTCGATGTGGGTGTTCAACGAAGTGAGCACCAGCGGCACCTGCTGCCTGCTCAGGAACTCGAAGGTTTCCTGGCACTGCCCCATCACGCCGTTGAACAGCTTCACTCCGCCCACGTGATCCCGAACATGAGAATCGAAATCGACGTCGCTCAACAGCGTGAGCAGATCCTGCCGGCGGCGCAGCACCGGCACGCGCCGGATGGAGCGGAAACACGAGCCGCGCCAGCCTTCAAAAGGAACCTCGACGGAAGCAGCCCTGGCGGGGCGGGCGTTCCGGCTGATGATGCGGCCGTGCGGAAGCCGATCGAGCGCATACATCATCTGGCGCAAAAACTCGCCTTGCCCCCCGCGCGCCGCGACGGCATTGGCGGCATAGCAGACCAGCGCGTCGTCTAAAGGATTGCGGGGAGCCAACGGGTTTCGGGCAGCGGCTTCGGCGGCGGGTTGGACCGGGGAGCTAGACTTCGGCATGAACGTCTTCTCCGCTTGCCGATCCATTGGGTGCGGCGGCTTGTGAGGGCGTGCGCCCCATCGTCTCGAGAACGCTTTCGAGCGTGCTTTCCAATTTGGACAGGTGCGCGGCCAGCGTGAAGCGGGCGGCCACTTCGCGAGCGCCGCGGCCGAGGGCGGCGTAATGCAGCGGATCCGACAAAGCGCGCACGATGGCTTGCGCCAGCCCGTCGGCAGTGGGTGGATCTCCCGGCGCCAGTTCTCCGGAGTAGCCGGCGATCAGCCAATCGGGAATTCCTCCCACCTGGTATGCCACGGCCGGTATCCCATGGGCGCCCGCCTCAATCCCCACCAGGCCGAACGGCTCCGGCCATAAGCTGGGCGCCACCAAAAGATCGGCGCGCGCGATCAGATCTGCCCTGCGGCCGCGGCCTACCCAGCCGGCAAATTCCGCGTTCAGCTGGTTGCGCCGAGCCATTTCCTCCAGACGCCGGCGTTCGGGACCGTCCCCGGCGACGGTCAAGGCGAGCGGCCTTCCGAGCTGCTTTTCAGCCAGCGGGAGTGCGCGCAGCAGCTTGTCCACGCCCTTCAGCTTGGTGATGCGGCCGACGAAAAGAAGACGATCGCGCGATCCGGACCCGGAAGCAGGGCGAATCTCTTCCGATTCGTTGGGGTATGGGACCAGGTGAATGTTCTGAGCCGGTACGCCATGCCGTGCATACTCGCGCTGCATGTGCGCGCTGGCGACCAGGATTGCGGCGAACTTGCCGAGCTGCGCGTTACGCTCCGCCGACCGCCGGTACATCTGCAACATCGTGATCGGATTCAAGCCTCCGCAGCGGCGCGGATAATAGAGTGCGAGACAGGCCGGGCCAAAGCGCCGGTCGCAAGGCCGGGGGGTCGGGAAGGCGTGACACTTCTCGCCGCTGACGCAGGTTCCGACGTAATTGTGAGCATAGAAGACGGTCGGATATTGGGTCAGCAGCGTGGACTGCAGGTCCACGGCCTCCAGTCCCTGCGAGTACACCACGTCGGGCTGCCAATCGCGGACAAACCGCAATCCGGCCTGGCTGCCGGCCTCTGCAATCCCGAGGCAAGGGATCTGTATATTCCGCGGATCGATTCGTTCCTTGGAGGAGTCAAAACGATATTCATACAACAGCGCCAATTCGTGGCCGCGCCGCGCCAAACAGGGAAGAATCTCCTGCAGGTACTTCTCCGCTCCGCCGACCATGTTGCGATGAGAGGTGGCGATCAGGAGGCGCATGAAACGTTCTCCGCGTCGGCCAAACGGAGTGTGGCTACCGCGTGGGCGATGTCGAACCGCTCTTCAAAAAGCTTCTGGGCCGCGCGAGCCATGGCGGTCCTTTTACCGGCGTCGGCGCAGAGTTCACGCACAGCCTGGACAAAAGCTTCCGCATCGCCGGTGGGCGTCATCGCGACCGCGCCAGATCCGAACCAGATCTCTTCGGTGGCCTCACCGGAAGTAGTGACCACTGCCTTTCCGTGCTGGAGCGGCGCCATCAGACTGGTCCGGCGGCTGCTGGCTCCATCCGGGTAGGGCTGAATCAACACATCGCAGGCGCTGACGTGGCGCGATAAGGCCGGATCCGTGGCGGCGATGCTTCCGGTGGTGTAAATCCTGCCCGCGAGGCCGGGATGCCGTTCGATCAACTGGTCCAAAAACTTGGCGCCGGGACCGATCAGAACGACGCTCGCGTGGTTGCTCTGCTCGAGAATTCCCGGGATGATTTCTGACAATAAGCCGTTCAGGGCCGTTCCGAAAGTTCCGAAATGGCCAATGAGCAATCCACCCGCCTGGACGTACTTGGCACGAAGATCGGCAATGCCGCGCGGATCCCGAACCACGGGCACGTTACTCGGGAGAGGAAGCCATTGAAACGGGATCGGCCGGCCGAGCGCGTACGGCCTCCACATTTTCTCGTTTCTGGGAATGGAAACCCAAACCCGCCGGCAGGCGCGCAAAAGAATCACCGTCATGAGCCGGTGAACGGCAGCCGCCAGATGCTGGCGCCACGTGCCTACAAAGTTCAGGAAAGGCTCATGAACCATGATCTCCACCCGGTCTCCGGCGCGCGCGCGATTCCACACCCAAATACAGAAACCCAGGTTCATGGAACGATATCGGAAGCCGTGCGGCACCCACTGGATCAGAATCCTGCGCGGCGCTGGAAAGCGATCCAGTTTTTGGCCAACCGCCTTGAGGTCCCGCGGGTTGATCCGCCCCAGGTCGGCATGCACATTCACGCCTCCCGCCGATGGCGATGCCGCAGCGGTTCCCGGGCACCAAACGTGCACTTCCTCGCCTTCCCTGGCGAGACCTTCGGCCAACTGCACCACGTAGTCGCTGACGCCCCCCGACTGAGGAGGGTACTCCGGCGTGATAATGTGACGCTGCACTCCAAGCAGTTGCCGGGCGGCCCCGGATGAGGCGCTGAGATCGGAAGTCATCACGGCTGGCTTATAGATATCCAGGCAGCGCCGCAGCGCCGACGTCCAGGTGAATTTTTCCAACCCGCGCCGCCGGGCAGGCATGCCGTCCGATCCGGCGGGGTGGCTGTTCCTGGCGGTGGAGATTTCACTCATGCTGGAAACAAGTCGCGGTGGAAACAAGCCGCGTTAGGCCCGGACAAACCACCGGTCGCCCAAACCCGCCTCTCCGAAGACCCCGCGCAGGCTGAAACCTTTGGACACAAAGAATTTTTCCAGTTCGCCGCTCGAGCTTCCCACTTCCCCCAGCCACTTGTCGGAAAACTCGCACAGGATGGCGCCGATTCTACCTTCTTCCAAAAGCCGCGAGGATCCCTTAAAGACTTCCAATTCGTAGCCGTCAACATCTATTTTCATGACGTCGATGTGGCGAATTCCCAGGCGCTCCGCTTCCGCATCCAACGTTTTTACGTTGACTTCGGTAGTTTCGCTCAGGTGAACAGGATCCACGCTTGGGACCAGAGAAGTGGTGTGATTATCGCAATCGGCGAAATAGGTGTTGAGGGTTCCTTCCCCGCCGCCCAGCGCGGCGCACACCGGCGTTACGTTTTTAGCCTGGCTGGCTTCGACCCATCCAGTCAGCCTCTGAAAGGCATATGGATTCGGCTCATAGGAAACGACACGGCCCGCGCCCACGATGGAGGAAGCCATGGCGGAGTAGTATCCCACGTTGGCTCCCACATCCACGAATGTCATGCCCGGACGCAGGTGGGACAGGATTCGCGAGGTTTGCGGCTGCTCATAGGAGCCGAGATACATGTTGCGTTGAATCCAATCCGAGAGATCGAGATTCATCGGGTAGCCGAAAATGCGGGCGGATCGAATGCCCTGTTTCGGGGCGAAGAGGCTCATCAAACGGTATTTTCCCCGGAATCGCACGGAGCGAAGTGCGGAAATTATTCTGTCCATGTTTACTAGGCCCGCACCCCCGCCGAAACTGGAAGGGTTGCGAGCCGGCCGATCTTCTGCGGCGCCATCGCAGGCTCTCGCAAAGGTTTGACGGCTGTCCATCCCACGCAGAGAAGAAACATAAACGTGTTTGGAATGGAGGACAGCATTCCGATTCCGATGGTGCCTACGACGAACGCCAAGACGCAGGAATACCACGCCATCCGGCGCCCGGTGAGCCACTCGTCCTTGGCAAAGGTGACTCGATTCGTGGAGTACCATACCACGAAACCAAGCCAAAGCAGCAATCCTACCAGCCCTTGTTCCAGCAGAATGCGGCAATATTCGCTTTCCACCTCGATGGGCCGGTTCACCTGGGAAGCCAGGAAGTATGGAATGCTGGTGCCGCCTCCGCCCAGTCCATTGCCCATGGGATACTCGACCAGCACCTCCCAAAACGTGCGGTTGACGCTTCCGGCGACGCGTTCCTGTACGGTGTCGGAATCCAGTTGTTTGTATCTTTGCCAGCGTTCATTGTGCATGGCGGACCAGATCACCGCGACGATCGCCAAAGCCCAGACGGCTCGTTTGAGCGGCCCCAATGAACCCGTTACGCTCGCGATGACTACCAGTAAGCCGGCCTCCACGATGCCCAATCGGGTAGCCGCCATCAAGACACCGACAAACGCAGCCGCCAGGCCGGCCAGAAGCAGAATCTTGCGCCATCCCGAGCCGCTAGTAAGGGCCCAGGCGCCAAACACGATGGGAACCGTAAATACCATCACGCCGGCGTAAGTATGCGCGTTTTGGAAGATCGAAGGAATGCGATTGGCGCCGCCCGAATCCATGCTGTTGTACATGGTCATGGTCATGGGTCCCAAAGGAAAGAAAGGCTCAATACCTCTGAAGTACTCCGCCACCGCAAACGCGAGCGCCACCAGATTCAAGCCGGCGAAGCCAAACGCCAACTGGCGCAGATCCTCTTTCGTGAGGCGCGCACCGAGAAACACGGCGGGCAGAAAGAACATGTTGCCGCGCAGACCTACCAGGGAAACCAGAAGGGGCTGAAACGGCATCAGCAGCATCAACAGAGGCCAGCCCATGAGGATATACATCCACATGTTCAACGAAGAATGCTGGGATATGGGTGGTTTAACGCGCCCGGGAAGAAACTGGGCCGCATAAAGCCCCAGCAGCGCGGCATCGAATATGAAGTGCGAGAACGGAGGCGACAGATTCGCGCGCAGAATGCCATAGGCATAGCCGAACGCGATCACCACCAGGATGCCGAGGCCCAGGGAACGGCGTCCCAGCCAGTAGGCCGTGACGAAACCGACGATACAAAGAAGTAGACCGATCATGAGTTTGGATTGCTGATGAGCCGCGAGAAGCCGCTGGCCGGCGCTGGACGTTCCTGGTCGACGATGGACACAAAATCGGCGGCCGTATCGCGCCAGCTGCGGCTTCGCAGACGTTCGCCAAAGGGTTCAAAGCGCGCCCGCCATGCTTCCTGGTCCGATCGCCAGGCGAGCAGCCGCTCGACCAGATCGCCAGTGTCCTCGGGATCGGGAAGGAGCAGAGGCGCAAATGAATCATCGTATTGCTCGGCGACGCCCGCCGAAGCCGAAACCATGGCGGGGATGCCCCGGCAGATGGCTTCCTGCACGTTCAGGCCGTAAGACTCATATCGGACGGGACTGACCAGCACGTCGGCGGCGGCCAGCACGCTCTTGACCTGGTCCGTGAATCCCAGCAGCCGGATGCGATTTTCCAAGCCCGCCTGCTTTACCTTGGCCTGCCATTCCGGCGCCGCGGGACCGCTGCCGGCGACCGCCAGGTCCACATCCCAGTCGGCGCGCGAACAAAGCGCCTGCCAAGCCCGGAACAACACGTCGAAGCCCTTACGATCGTCGTAGCCGAGGCCACCCACGAAAACCGCCAGACCGCGCCCTTCGCCCACCTGTAGTGACTTGCGGCTGGCGGCACGCTCGCCGGCCGAGACCGGCCCCCAGCCGCTGTCGCTGCCCAGGTAGACGGTATGAATGCGATTGGAATCCACCCCGAAATATTTCACCAGTTCGCTAGTAGTGCGCTTGGAATTGGAGACGATCAGCCGCGCACGCTGGAAGGCGGCCTTTTCGGTGCGCCTGGCACGCTGAGACGCTAGCGCATCCTTCAATCGATAGGCCAGCGGCCCGCGTTTGGGGGCGGTCCAGGCACGATGGACGTAGTGTGCCCAGTTGATGCCCGGCCATACGCAATTGCCGCCGTTGGACACCACCTGCGCCGAAGGATGTTGGCGCAAAACCTGGCGAGCCACTTTCTTGCCCTGCGCCGCCAGCGCGAACTCGCCCAGGAAGAAGGAGTTTCGAGGGCGCCCCACCAGATGTATGGTAGCCAGGGGATGCCGGGCCAGCGACGCTTCCACCTGATGAGTGACGATATGCACCGGGATTTCCCGCTCTAATAGATAATCGGCCAATGCCAGGTTGGCTTTATCCATGCCGCCCTTTTGATGCAAACCGGCGGCGACGATCACCCAGGGCGGAGGCTGATTACGAAACGTCATGCTAATCCGTTCAAAACAAGCTCTTCACTTGCGCCGGCCCCAGATTGGAGAGCGCCCCCAGGACAGCTGAGCACACACCCAGCGCAGCCACCGCTGCCCAGCGCCGGGGTAGCGCCGAGCCGAAGATGGACAACAATATGGGTGAGATCGGGATCAGCAGCCGAGGATAGATGGACAGCGCCCACTCGGGCGCGCTATAGCACAGGATGAAGACCGAATATAGCGCCAGCGCAAAGAATTCGACCGGCGCGGCGGCAGCCAACGCCGCCCAGCGTTTACGGCTGGAGAACAGAAAGATCAGCGCGGCGAGATGCAGCAGAACATAACAGACTTTGATTTCCATGAAGCCGTTGCTGCCCACGTGCATGCGATTGATGGCGTTGGCGACAATTCCCAACAGGGGCGCCGTGATGGGCAGTCCGTCGGACCAGTCCGTCACACGATAGGTGGAAAAGCTGGTGAACGGGCGACCCGTATAGTGCGCAAGCGAAGCGAAATAAATACCTAACGTAACCGCGCAGATAATGGCCGAAGCGACCAGCCGCCGGGGCTTGCGTAAACGCAGCAGCTGCACGAATATCGCAAGCAGGCCAAACATTCCGAGCGGCCTTACCACGGTGGCCAGCGAAATGGCGAGCATGGCCCAATTCCATTTTTCGGCTCGCGCCAGATAGAGCGTCAGCAGGAACAGAAAGGCGAATAGCGGGTCGGCGCCCGCGAAAGAACCAAACTGAATCAACATGTAGCTGCCGGCGATGAAGTACGCGGCAACCCACAGACCCCACATTTCAAAAGCGAGCCACACCGCCCCCAGCGTGGAGGCGATGGAGATGGCGGCCATGGCCTGAACTATGTTGATGGGAAGCACGCGGCAAAGGGCGGCCACGGCGTAGGGAAAACCCCAAAACTGTTTGACCCAACCGAGGGTTGCGGTATTTCCGCGTTGGATGCCGGATGCCACCGTTGCATAAACGGCATTGTCGCCGTTATTTCCAATCGCGTCGGCATAGCTTCTGGAAGCGCTCACGATAGCGATGCTGGTAAGCAACAGGACTATGGTAAATCCCAGCAGCGCAAACAGTTGGCCTTGGCTGTTGGAACGAGCGGCGGGAGCGGCCGAAACAGTTTCGAAGCCGGCGTTTGATCCCATGTTCACAACTCTCGTTCCCTAGTTCGAAACGATACCGGAAAGCGCCTGATAAAGATCCGGAATCCGTCCGCTCGGATCGCACATCTGGCGCGCTCTGGCTGGACCGTTTTGGCCTAATTGAAGGCGCAAGTCGGACGACTCCACCAGGCGCCGCAGCGCTGCCGCCACCAGGTCCGAGTTTTCGGGAGGCGCCACCAGGCCGCAGAGTCTCATCGATGATTTCCTGGGGCCCTCCCATGGCGGTGGTGACCACGGGCAACCCGGCCGCCAGCGCCTCAATAAACACGATTCCGAAAGGCTCGGCGCCCAGATTGGGCTGGCTGAAGATATCGGCCGCGGCCAGCAGATTCGGAACGTCGGAGCGCTGTCCGAGAAGCGAACGCGCTCGCCAATGCCCAGCCGGACGGCCTTTTCCTGGATCTCGCGCATGTATTCCTGCTCCGCCGGACGCTGTGCGCCGCCCACCATCCAGCAGATCCAGCGCGGATTATCTTTGATTTTGGCCAAACGCGTCCAGGTGCAGATGGTGGCCTTTCCAGGCTTCCATGCGGCTGACCTGGATGATGGCCACGGTATCGTCCGCCACGCCGAGTTCGCGGCGGAATTTGGCGCGGCAACTGGCCGCGTCGGGCGGTTGGATCGGCTCGACGGGATAGAAAACGATCTTGCAGGGCGCCTTGGGAAACAGCAGCGGCATGGTGCTTTCGGTGTAGCGGCTGTTGCCGATCACGACATCGGGCGAGATTCTCCTGGCCCAACGTTCCAGCCAGTGCGTGCCCTTGGCCGCGTCGTGCGCCCAGTACGCCAGAGGCAAACCGCGGCGGCGCGCGGTGCTTCCAAACATCGCCATGGGCCAAGCCATATGGCACAGCACTACGTCGAAATGCTGCCGCTCCAGCAGCGCTCGCAGATTGGCGCGAGCGGACCAGATGGTCCACGGCTTGCGCGTCCGCACTTCGCCCAGCTGGTGCACTCGTGCGCCGGTTTCCACCAGCTCCCGGCTCAAGCGGCCTTCAAAACTGAGGGCGAACTCCGGTTCCATGGCAGGGCAATAATGCCGGAAACGAGCCAGAGCGACCAGCGCGTTTCGACCCCTCCATCAGATTGCCGCTGCTGACGTGCAGCACACGCAGCGTCTTCGAAGGCGCGGAGGTTGGCGGCTGCACGGCGACAGGGCCTGCCAGGGTTGCTTCCGTCGTCAGCATCAGGTACCGCCTTCAAGCGGCGTGTGCCGGGTAACCGCCTTGTCGAGCGCCACGCGCGCCCATAGCTCCAGGACGAACAGGGTCCACAACTGCTCGCTCCAGTTGCGCTGCTCACTGGCATGTTCCGAGATCATCCGATTCACGGCATCCGGGCGGATCCAGTTGCGTTCGGCGAAAGACCGGCTCTGCAGCACCGCGCGCACCTCGGCCAGCTCGCCGCGCAGCCAGCCGGAGATCGGCATGACGAATCCGCGCTTTTTGCGATAGACAATCTCGGGCGGAACATAACGCGCCGCCAGCTTTTTCAAAAGATATTTGGTGTTGTAGCCGCGCAGGCGGAGCGAGGCCGGGATCAGGGCCGCAAACTCAATCAGTTCCTTGGCGAGCAGGGGCGACCCCTTCCACGCCGTGCGCCATGGTGGAAACATCCATCTTGGTGAGCAGCTGATCGGGAAGGTGCGTCTTGAAGTCCAGGCACAGCACGCGATCCACGTCATCGCAGCCGTCGGTCCTGCTCCCATACGGCGCGATAATATTCGCTCGGCGCGATGGAAGCGGTGGCGGCGCGGAAAGCGTCGGTGTACATCAGCTCCGCGGTATTCCTGAAACCCTCGTTCATAGAGGAACGCTCGATATCCGTCAAAGCGCCCGGCGCGCGCCAGCAGGCTGGCTTTGCGCAACAGCGGGCTTTGAGTGCCCGAAAACCAGTCGCCCACCGACGCGCCGAATCAACGCTGGAACCAGCTTTTTTATAAGACGCCGCCGCGCGCGCCACCACGGGCCGGGAATAACCGCCGAAATTTGTCGCCGCCGTCTCCGTTTAACACCACCGGTGACGTGCTCGCGCGCGTCTGGCGACATAGTAAGTCGGCACCATGGATGGGTCGGCGAAGGGCTGGCCGTAATGCCAGATGATTTCAGGCAACGTGTCCAGAGCGTCCACGGGCAGCTCGTGCTCGTGCAGATGAACGTTTAAATGCTTGGCCGCCGCGCGCGTGACGGCGTTCGTCGAACGCGGGATCGGCGAATCCGATGACTACCGACTCGACAGGCTGGCGCATCTCCTGCGCCATGAGCGCGACCACCAGGCTCGAATCCACCCCGCCGGACAAAAACGCACCCAGCTTCACATCGCTCATCAGCCGCTGCCGTACGGCGCGGCGCAAGCGGGCGTCCAGCTCTTCGAGCAGATCTTCTTCGGACAGATTGAGTTTGGGCGTATAAGCGACGTCCCAATAGCGTTGAACGCTGAGCTTTTTGAGTGTCGACGTCGAAGGTGAGCTGGTGGGCGGGGGGCAATTGCCGGACACCCTGGAAGCCGTCATGGGCGCGGGTACGGCCTGAGTAAACGAGATATGCGTCGATGGCTTCGGGATCGATTTCGGGCTTGGAGCGATGCGAGTTCAAGAATCCAATTCAGGGTGGATGCGAACAGCAGCCGGCCGCCCTCCTGAGCGAAGAAGACGGCTTCTTCCCGCCCGGTCCCGGGCGATATGGACGCGCCGTTTTTGCTTGTCCCAGATGGCAAACGCAAACATCCCATCGATGCGCTGGAGCAGCCCTTCCCAACCCCAGGCCCGGTAGCCGTTGAGCAGCGCTTCGGAATCCGTTCGGGAGAAGAATGAATAGTTGGGCTCCAGCTCCTTGCGCAATTCCAGGTAATTGTAGATTTTGCCGTTGAACACCACACCGTATTGCCGTTCTGCTGATCATCGGCTGGTGGCCGGCCGGAGAAAGATCGATGATAGACAGCCGGCGGAACCCGAGCGCGAAATAATCGTCGTACAAGTGCGCCAATCGTCCGGGCCTCGGTGACTCATCAGATTAGCCGCGGCAATGACCCGCTCATTCATCTGAGGCGCGTTTCCACCGATGGCTCCGAGAATTCCAGCGATACGAC
>CAVVEL010000007.1:0-563563 GCA_963747095.1 Terriglobia bacterium | reverse complement strand
TACTCGGCGATGATCGCCGAAGTCAGCCTGTCAAGATTACGCTGCAGGGTGACGGCGGGACCATTGCGCCGGTCTTCAAGCGCGACATATTCCTGGTGACCGCAGACCAGATCCTCACGCCTTTTCAGTTCTTCCTTCGCGGGGAGAAGCTGAGGAGCGTTGGGAACCGGTTGACCTTGGTTCAGACAGCCCAGGTAGAGAACGCGAGAACAGTCCGAGGAGTCCAACGAACTCCCTGCGGGATCTTTTGGCGGCGACGACCCATGGCAGCCGTGGAGCTATTTCGCGTCCGAGACGGGTCTGGAACGTATCGTTGCAAGGAATCCCTGCCGAAATCGCGTTCGACTCCTGGAACACGCAGATCGCGCAGAAGTTTATCCATTTTATGTGCGCAATATCAAAGGCGACCAACGGCTGTCGTTTCTACCACAGTTGGATCAGCCCGACGCTGACGCAACGTGGAAACTTGATGTGCAGGTTTGGGAAAACGGGGAGAGGGCCGCCTTTCCCAGTCTCGCGAAAGGTCAAATCGGTGTCACGCCCTATCAACTCGGACCCGCCGCGTCGCAGCAAGGGACTCTCAACTTCGGAGCGGCTACCAATAGCGGAGGGAAACCGCTCTCCGTGCGCGCCCTGGACATTTCCGCCCTTCCGAGCGGCAGTGGCAGCACGGTTGGCTTTAGCGCCCATTTGTCAGACTGGTCGAACCAGAATGCTGGGCAACACCTCCTTCTCGGCGCGCTGGATATGGAGTTCCCGAGCGATAAGGTATCCGACGAGACCATCCAGCCGAGCACCTTTTCCGCTGTGTTTGATGATCGCCCTTCCGCCGACCCAAGACCAACGCCGAGCTTCGTTCTGAACATTAGCGTTTCAGCGCCTGTCCTGAGCGCCTCTCCGGGCGGACAAGATCCCTTGCCCGATTTGTTCTGCTCCACTTCCCGCCACAGACGGCCAGGACTCGGTGGAGGACGCCATCAACCGGCGCTTCCACGCCGAGAATCCTGTGCTAATTCCGTATACTCCCGGCCAGCCCACTCCGCCACCCGCGAAGCCGCCTCTGACCTTGTCTGTCACGGAGTACGCCAGTTTAGTGGATTTTCATCACGTCCACATGAGCCTCTTCGGAAGTTCACTGGGTCTGGAGAACCGAAAATGGATGATCATCGATCGCAATCCGTTCCTGATCGCACTGGTCGATTTTCCAAACTTCAGCCCGACTGAGAGCAGTGGCGCCGAATTGGCCACTTGGGATTCGGGAGATCCACGAGACCCGGATCAATCTTCCGGCTGGCGTCTTTACACAGGAAAACAGCAGGCTGCTAACGTGCGGTTTCCTGCCCAAGCCATCGGAGAAACGATGGTGAAGAATAGCCAGGATTTAAAAGATGGGTATCCCGTTGACTACCGATTTTCTCCCGCCGCGTTGGTGCAGATTCGTACCAGCAGCTCCAACTACACCCTACCTCCGTGGAATTTGCGCCGGCTATTCGGCACCTCTGGCCAATTGAACCCCGGGGCGGAACTGCTTTCACTGCACACTGAGTTATTGTACGGATTGTCAACCGATGTCAATACGCCGGACCCCAACGCGGCCAACCTTCCCTTACGCATTGCCGAATTCGGCGCTCGTATGGGCGCTGTTCCAGGCTGCCTGCCGCTTGCGGCAGGTGCCGGCGGCAGTTCAAGCAACGGCTGTCCGGCTCCCGCCAGCCTTCGAGGGTCTCTTGCCGGCGGGTCTCTCTCCCTCTCAGTTGTATAGGCTGTTTTGGGCGGGTATCTACGCACTGTACCAATCGCGACTAGCGGCGCTGGAACTGTTCGAGAGTCGGGACATTACCGCGGAATTGGACTTGAGCGACGGGCTGACTTTTACCTACCGCAATAAGGCAGACATCTTCGATCCCCTCGACAATCCTCCGACTAATCCTGGGGGCCTCCATGGGGGTGTTACCTACGGATTCGAATTCGCCGCCAGTTACAATGCGTTTAAAAACAACCCCCAAAGCAACGAAGGTAACTTACGTCGCGCATTCGTGACGTCGCTGGGTGGCTCCGGCTACCAGAAGGCTGCTTTTGACAATGGCATCATTACTATCCAGTCGGAGACCTCAGTGGGGCGCGTTTCCTATTACAGCGTATCGGAACTTGGCAAAATTGGCTGCTTTTGGAACAAGGCGAAACATGTGGTGGTTTATGAGCGTACCGTCTCGAGATCTCTGCAATTTGCCGGGAACCCCAACGCCGTGCCCCCGGTGGGCCCAGATCAAGAAAAATTGACAGGCCAATTCGTTGTGCGCAAGGTGCTCGAGTACATTGAGATCCTGGAGCCGATCCGAACGTACCCCGACCTCAGTAATCAAAACGCCACGCAGCAATGCGGCTTTTTGGAGGCGTGCGAGTTCAAGACACGTGTGATCCGTGTGAACAGCACATGGGGATCGGACATCAAGAACAATGATCCGAATAATACGGCGATTGGCTTTCAAATTCCGCTTTGGCGCAATTTGTATCCGGTTGTATATCCCCGACCCGTGGTAGTGGTGCAGCTTACGACGCAAGAGGCCAATCCACCAAACAGCACACCTGCGCCGCAAGCTGCACCCGCAGCTACTGCGCCGGCCAATGGGGTGCCACCTCCGGCCGTCCCGGTTGCCGTTGCGGCACCATTGAATCAGGCGTCGCTGGAAGCCGTTCTTGACGGCCGTTCTGGAAGCACGTTCGCAGAGCTGGACGAACCTGAGAATCTTGTCTTTTACAGCCTGCCGAACCTTCCCCCCGAATGGAAAGTTACAACGCCGTCCGATACCGACACGTGGCCCGCGATTGCGGGCATTGATGCATCGCTGTTTGATGCTCCTGATCCGCCTGATGGGGACTACGCGAAAGGCCATTTGGACGACACTCTCGCGGATGAGGAGAGCGTTCAACCCGGCTTTTACAAGCAGACATTCGCCCTAAAGCCTTCGTCAGAGAATATCAACCTGGTCTCGCGGCGATCCCTGGCGGAGCGCTGCGGGCCGCACTGCAAAACATCACGGTGTCGCGGCCCACTGGGGTTGATCCTAACGGGCAAACTTCTCCTCGTGTGCCGACGGCTCAGCAGGCTCAATTCAAAAGCGTTTTGAATGGGCTGCGCACCTACCGGCAAGCGAGCCTGGAATTGCGGAAACTGGCAGCAAGTGGCGTTGCAACTGCCGATGCTGCCAAACAGATAGCCGGCAAATATGCGAAGGTTCTCGCGCAAGCTCAGAGCGACGCGACGGTCCTACAGACGGTTTTACAAGGAGGACCTACCGCCAACATCTGCGCCTTAATGAAGGCTGAGATCACCAATCGCTTGAGCCAGTTCGATCCGGCAAAATTTGAGACGCAAGCTTCAGACGCGCTGGATCGGGCTTGGAGTAAGGCCCAAGGAAACCTCGCTGGCTTCATAGCGGAGGCGCACAACGAGATTAACAGTTATTTCGGCGGCATCGCCGCGCAACTGCAAGTGATTTTGGGGCTGGGCGTCCATCTGCAATCGGAGTTGGAGCGGATAACCGATCTTGTCAATCAGGCTCAACTGTCGCTGACGGCCCTGGTGACGGCGGCCCAGAACCAATTGGAGCAGCGCGTGAATTCGGATGCCCAAGCCCTTGAGGATTTGGCTTCTTCTCTTGACGTACGCTCGCTCGCGGACGAAGCGTCACGGCGCAGCGCTGCAGCTCGTCAGAGTTTTCTCACTCTCCAAGGGGAATTGAACTCAAGCTTCGATTCGCTGGGCCAAGCATTTGCTCGAAGTGACCTTTCCGTGACGGTCCCCGCCCTCGACTCCCACGGCATCGCCCTTAAGACCCAGATTACCGTACATCCAACGGAGGGTGTGACAAAGACCCTTTCGAAAACTCTGGGCGGCCTGCGCAGCGACAGCCAAGCCGCATTCACGCTCATTTCTGGCCTTTGGGACTCCGCGGACGGGACCCTCGCCACAAACCTCCAGTCGGCGCCGACAACGAAAGCCGCACAGGATGCCATTGAGGTCTGGAGGCAAGCCCTGATCACGGCTGTGGACAACCTAGCTTCAGCGCCGTCTTCCATCGCCAGCAAGGTGGCGGACACGGCGAAATCCTGGGAATTGTCCCTTCAGAATGCCAACTCCGCATTCATCTCAACGATAGCCAGTTTTGGCCAGGGCCTTGAGGCGCTGCGCCAGCAGTTCCTCGCTCAATTGGACGATGCTCTTGCCAAAGCCGGCACCACCGTGAATGAGGCAAAGAAGCAGGTGGCAGGCCTTGTTCGGCAAAGGCTAGACACTCTTAAGACGAATATCCTCACGCAACTGACGCAGCCCTGGGATGATTTTTGCAACAGGCTGCTGAAGAACATCACTGATGCGGTCAAAGATCTAGTAAACGGATTGGACCTCTCTTGGGCTGCCGCGGACGTAGGCAACTTGGCGAAGAACATCGAGCAGAATCTTGCCGCTTTCGAACAGAGCTTCGCTGCGGCAACCCAGAATCTGGCCGATCTGGCCGCGAAGAGCATTACTGCTTTGGTCGGTTCTTCGCTGCCTTCGATACCGACCCTCGCGCTCCAGCGAGCCTTCGGCGGCGCACCAGTTGTGCAGCAATTGGGCTTTAACATTCAACAGTTAGGTTATTATTTCGGAAACCTACCCCAGGGTGTTGGTGTAGGCGTTCGCCCGATCGCCGCATTGCTCAACCGCGTTGGTGATGACCTCAAGGGCCTGGGATTGCGGCTGCCTACAAGAGGCTTTCTCGACAAGGTTGTGCCGGACAACTTGCCGACCTTCGACTTCAGCGACGTGATACCCGATATCGCTGGACTGAAGCAGCTATTGCAGAGCGCTGGGTTCGACACAAATTCTTCGCAATACATCACCGTAACGCACGGCGTGGATGTGCAAAGCCGGCGTGCCTGGGCCCACGCCCACTTGAATAACATGCCGCTGCTACCGAAGAACGGCGGCGACGGGGTGACGCTATTCGAGCTGCCCGGCCTAATGCGAGTCCAGTTGAAAAGTGGGTACCTCTCCGCTGACGCCGACGCGTCCGTTGCCGCCAATGGGCAAGTGCAGCGGCGAATTTCGGGATCCGTTTTCGGCGATTGGGCGGTGATTTGGGAAAAACCCGAGACCGAACTCGTTACGTTCGATAAGACGACGCTGATGTTTGACGAGAGCGGGCATCTTAGCTTCGATATCGGGATGGACCGGATTCACTTGAATGAGGCCCTCAGCTTCATCACCAACATACTCAAGTCCATCACTGTTGGCTCCGGCTTCTCGATCGATCCACAACTGCCCACCGGAATCCGCGTTCATCTGGACATCGCCTTTCCCAACGTGGGTGGAGTCACGTCTGGGATCCAGGATCTGGTCCTGGGGATGGCATTCCAACTGAACGTGATTCCCGAGTTCTCGGTTGGTATTAGCTTCTACATTGGCACGCGGAAGAAGCCATTTACCATCGCGCTCTTTATTTTGGGTGGCACTGGCTGGTGCGAATTGGGAGTCACCTACTATCCGACTTCCCAGCGCCTAGTGCTGAACGTGGATGCTGGCATCGGACTGAGCGCCAGTCTGCAAATCGCGCTTGGGCCGATTTCCGGTCAAGCCGGCATCAGCTTGGCCTTCACGCTGAACATTCAGAAAACGATTATTGGTGCGCAAGGGTCCGGCGGGGATGTCGCGGCGGGCTTACGGTTGCACATTTGGGGCGAGCTTTCAGTGCTCAGCATTATCAGTGCTGGCATCTACCTTGACTTTTCCGCCACTTACAGCAATGGGTGCCTGACTGCTACTGGGTCTCTCGAAATCCATATCTCGATTTGCTGGGTTATCAATATCGACATCAGCACGAGCGTGACATTCACACTCGGCAGTTGTGGCAGCAACGGCGGCAGCCCTCGTTCCAAGCTCGAGCGAGAGCCGGATGTTTTGCTCGCCTGGGTTCCCAATGGAAATGAGCCGCTGCGACTTCCCGCTCACCGTGCCTCGCCGCTGGACCGGCTGCCCTCCGCGTTTCGGCCTTTTGCCTGGGAGGCGGCCGGTTCGTCGTTTGGTCAGGCCGCCCCCGATGTTTCCTTCCTGAACGCCGCGAAGGAATACCTCTCCACGTTGGAGGAGGATTAATGGCAGACCCAACAATCGTTTTGAAGTGCTCCCTAGAACGTCTTTGGCCCTATGAAACTCCAGACAACTGGTACTTTGCGCTCAACTATGTGCTGAGCATCGACCACCCGGATGCGGACCAAGGGACCGTTACACCGATTTGGTTGGAGCCGTGGCGCTGGGACTCCATTGTCAACGTGGTGGCGGTTGACGGGGACCTGAAACCGATTCCGAACCCTGTGAGAGTCTTGCCGGTACAACCCCTTGTGAACCAGGAGCGCGTGGCCAGCGTGTATGACGCGTTGGTGAACGCGCTCGGGTTTGATTCGAAGGGCAAGCTCATTCCCGATTTCGCCAGTTACACAAAGAGCGTCCAGTGGGACGACAATCAGAATGTACCCAATCACCTGCGGATACCCGTTATCACAGGTGATATCACAACGCGCCCAGCGTCGATCCAGCAGGCATTGAATCTGTCGCGGTATTTCACCGTCGCCAAGCACACGGACCCGAATCCGCAAGGCCAGACATCGAAGCTGCCCCTGCCCAAGTATCTCTTCGCCGCTCCGACCGTCAGCATCCCGAGCGTAACCTCCGGCCCGGTCAGTCCTTCCCCGCCGCCGCTCGACCAAAATAAGCCGAAACCCACCAATGTGAGATGGATATACACTGGCGCGCCGAAGGGGGTGACGATCCGGGCGGATGTGCAAGGCATTGACCCGCAGAATCCTCCTTCCTGGTTCTATTCAGACGGGAAGAGCACCACCTATTGGATTCAGGGATATAAGACGCCGGCTGATTGGGAGTATGACGACAATCCGGCATGGATTGCCAATCTACGGAGTTACGCGGTGACCATGGCCGACCTTCCAGCGCGCATGCTTGAAACCGTGCGGTTGCTGGGCAAAGAAAGCGACTTTTCGGCAGCCGCGTTTTATCGGATGTTCTTTGCATTTGTAGTGGAACGTATTCCGGGAACGGATCAAGTCCAGTGGACTCCTGGTCTTCTCGACACGGCCGCCATCGCGGCCGCTGATGTCGCTTCCAACCCTCCTTCGAGAGCCGCCGCAGGCGCAACAGCGGGCAAGGTGACTCCCATCGACCCGATGAAGAAAGCCCCTAAAGACCTCCACGGGGTTCTGACGGTCGATGATGGTATTCGCCTTAAGGCAATCCAAACGCAGCTATCGAATCCCGATTCATGGAAAGCTTTCGTGGCCAAGTTGAATCAGCCGAGTCTGGACGCAGAAGCTCCGCCGGAGCAGTTTGGATTCAGGGACCAGTGGCTGAAGTTCCAGAAAGACATTCGTTCCCGCCAAACTGGTATGAAAGCGATCGACCTGCGTGCAAGCCTGGTCCAGCCACTCAACGAGTTCTACAAATCCAGGATTGGCGCAAACGCGACATTAGCGGGGATGAATGGATCGAGCCAGACGTTGCTCGATCTGATGAAACTCGACCCGCCCGACAAGGGAAAGGCGAAAGTGCTGAAAGGCGCGGGCCTGCTCCCGCCGTTCCGGCCCACCCCGCGCGCGCACCCATTTGTCGTTCCTGTGGCCAATCCGGACACCTTGCCCCCTAGCTCTACAGCATTGGTGAGCGGCTACGCCTTACTGACTCGCCTAGCCAAGCAAGCTGGAGCTTCCCCGACGAGTTTCACGCCATGGCGTTGTGCGACGGCGGGCTGCTTGTACGGTTTGGATAATTCCACTGCCGCGCCGATCCAAAGCGTCTTCAGCAAGATCATGGGAGGCGGCCCTGCACCGGTTCCGGCTCCGCGACCCGTAGCGCCCGATGTTGACATTGCCATTTTGCCGATGAGGCCTGATACGGATGGATCGGCCGCCCAGCAGAGATTCACGTACGACGCGTGCGCCCGCACAGCCAGCAATGCGCTTGGCGATCTGGCAACCTTGGCGCAGAAGGACAACAACATCCAGCCAACGGTCAAGGGCGGGGGTTCGGGCGCGACCCAAGCTCACAATTCCCTGCAACTACCGGCTCTCTGGTTTGCACGAGCCATAGCTCCGTCGGCCGGCGCCGCCGCCGATCTCCCGGAGCAAATCGCGGCACATCAATCTGCACTCAAATTTGGTTACGTCGTCGAAGGAGCAGTGGCCGCGGTCCCGAATTCTGGGGCCCTTCCACTGGAACTCTCCTCGTTCGACGTTCAAACTGGCGGCAATCCAGGCGATCTCCGCGATTACAGCCCCATTACGATTCCGGACGACGTCGTCTATCGGGAGTTATACCTTCGGTGTGTGCCGATCGGCGCACCAGAAGTCCTTTACCAGTCTACGGATCAGAACGTCATTCCCAACGCCTCCGGGCCAGCTAAACAGCCTTACATCAAGCAACCTTTCTTTGATTCCTCCACCGGAATTGTCACACTCGAGAGGGAACTCGATCGCGACACGCTCCTCGGTGACACTGACTTTCATTTCTATTTTGAAGATCACCCGGAAAGGGCAAACTCGGCTGGCACTACCGATGGCGGCATCGGCATGCTCGACCTGAGCCAGAGCCCCGATGGCTTCTCGGCCGTTTTTGAAGCCTTTGACGTGCCCCCCGTGAAAACGCAAAACCCAAAGCCGATGATTAAGATCGCCTTCGAATTCTTGACTGATACCACGGCACCCGGCCAGCCCTTCGTCTTGATCGATTACCAGTGTTCTCCGCCGAGCCAGCCGGATGCCCGCTCGATCTTTGACATTCGCCTGGAGGCCAAGAGGGACGCTCAGGGAAACCTCAGCCTCTGGGCAACAACGATTCCTCGGCAAGACTTGTTTACTCCTCTGAAAACAGCTAACTCTAGCAAGATTGGTCCAATCGATGTTACGCAGGCAACAGGCGTTCGAATCAGGGTGTCGGCAAAGGGTTTTGGCACTGACCAGTTCGTCACCTATCGCCGCCCGAGAATCCGCTTGGCTTCGTCCACGCAAAGTGGGCCGCAGAGTCAGGCGCTCGAATCACCCAAACCGTCGATTGAGTATTTCTTGATGGCCGGTGACACCGGTTTCTCTACGGCTCGAGACACTGCGCACTTCTATGCGCCAAAAATGTTTTCATTTTCGATTCGCCGGCCGGCGACCGATATCTTCACCTGGGATCGATGGTGGAAATGGTCTGCAATCGATTTGGATCAGCGAGCGGCGCTTTGGGACAATTACTTTGAGAGGGCCAAGCAGGAATTGGATGCCAGTCAAGCGCTGGCGGATGATCCAGCGGTGGAAAGGATATTCGTAGAGGCTGTGCCCCTGTATACCAGCGGGAGCGAGCCCGTCAAGGTACAGTTACTGTCGGCGTCTGATCCGGGTCCAGCCAAGCTCGGTAGAGATACCACCGGCACTCCAATCCAGTTGAAGGTTGACGACTCTCCTGGACATAGCGGGGCCTTCAATTTGAAGACCAACCCGCCGACACTTACCGTGGCGTCTGGCGAAATCTGGGAACTGCGTTTCTATTCAGGAGTTCCCAAGAGCCATTTCTTCGGCAATAAACCGTCTAGCGATCTGACCCAGCCGCCAAGGCTACACCCGGGCTTAGAAGCTTCCCAGCGGGAAGCCACGTTGGATAACGGAGATACTTACGTCCTCTTCGGCCCCACCACGTTTCGCGTCGAGGCCGCGGCCGCGGCGCTAGGTCCCTCTGGTGCCAGCCCACTCGATCAAGTCGCCGGCCAATTGTTAGACACGCTTGACCTAGCTTTCAAGCCCGGCCAACGTAGCGGCAGCGAGTTGCGCGTGCTTTTTGATCGCAAGAAGATGACCAACTTCAATGCCGAGAACTTCCGAGCCTATATCTCGGAGGCGGAGTTGCACGTACAGGAGTGGCGGTGGTTGGGACGTCCGTTTCAGAGCAATTTCCCGTGGGCCAAGCTCGACGATCAGGGAGAGTTGCAGAAATGGGAAGACTCTGGCGGGTTCAACGGGCGTCGCGAGGCCGATGTCTTGGTTGAACGAAAGCGGCTCGCCCTTTATGATGACGCACCGCAGCTCTGGCAGCAGGACATCTCCGGCGACCAGCGCGCTCTTTATCATCGGTATCGCGTTCGGGTCTATGAGCGGTATCGCGCGCTGATGCCCACACAGGATTCCAGGTTCACAAGCGTAGTTGACGACCTCTGGAAGCGCGAGTTCGTTCCCTGTCGGAGGAGCGATCTTCCGCCGAAGCCAAACATCCGGCTGGTGGTTCCTCTAACCCAGCGCCGAGAATGGGCTTTCGAAGCCGACGGTTGCACACCGTCGAACCAAGGAAGTCCCGGAATCCTCGTGTTCGCCGCGGAGCAATGGTACTGCTTTGGTGGACTCAACGAGAATCTGGAAATCAAGATTGTAAACACGAGTGACGAATCGCTTCGAGAAGTCCCAAATCTCTCCGAGTACGGCTACGACCCCATCATGACGGGCGACACGATCAAAGGGAACGTGGATTTCAACAACGACGACATCATAGGTCCGATCGGGCACACCCTCGACGTCAACACCGACGCGCCGCTCTTCCAGGCATGCTCGTTCATTATTTCTGCGCCCGATCTGCCCGGCGGGAAAGGCACTCTGGAAAATGGCATCCCGACAATGGCCCTGGTTCGTTTTCGCCGCGTGATTAAGAAAGAAGGATTGGTCCCTGTCTCCGACGGTAAGGGAGGATGGCAGTCTCCCCCCAGTGATCTTGCCAGCGAGTACACCAATCCCTCCCTAGTGCACTTTCTGCCGGATCCCTTGCATGTGATTGATCAACAGAAGACCGAATTGGAAAGCCTATACGCGGTCATATCTGGCACACAACTTTCGATCAAATGCGGGAACGGCACAGCCGCAACGCTGAAGACCTACCGCAAGAATGAAGTATGGGCGCTCGTCAATGAAGGCGGGCGGGACGCGTTCGGCCAAGTGCAAGAGCGTTTCGCGGCTTTGTATAAGGTCGGAAACGGTGGCAACGGCTCGCTCTTTGCGGGCAACCCGCCCTCAAATCCTGATGAATGTGTGGTTCGCCTGCTGGAGGTCCAGAGAAGTCCATCAGATATTGGAGGCGACAACGATGCGACCATCTGGCAAAAGCTCTTCTCGATTCAGGACCCGGATCAGGATACGACGTTGCGAATTCTGCCCATCACCTACGCGCTGCCGGTGAAATCGCCCTAATACGGAGGCACGGATATGAAAAAGCGTCACAGGTTGTCCTTTGTGAGTGGTGCGGTTCTCATCTTCCTCTTCGCCCCGGCCATTCACGGCCAAACCGAGAAGGAGTTGCTCCAGGAGATTCGTAGTCTGCGAGATGATCTGGCGGCGATGCACCGCGAAATCGCCGGCCTGAGGACTCAATTGCAGGCGATGGGTGGTTCTGCTCCGGCCAACCCTTCCGCGTCTTCGGTGCCCTCTACAGCGGCGGTAGCTGCCGTTGCTTCACGCAACCCGGTGAGTATTGCATCAGGAGGCCCCGAGGGCACCGGAGGTAACGTACCGTTTCTTACGCTCGACGTTGCCACGGGTCCCAGCGCGCCGGCCTTTCCGGCAACGGCGGTGGCCTTTACGACCCAGGCCAGCTACCTTCAACCGTTCGGTCACGATTTGACCAGGTTCGGAGTACAGCTCGACAACCGATATATTAGCTATCCCAACCGCCACGAGGATCAGGCCGATGTAGGAGCGATTTTGCGGCTTGGAGGGCAAGCGCAAACCGGCTTATTTATGGACTTGAAGCACACCGATCCCAACGGAGTGCCTTCGGGCGCTACGCTTGGACAGACGGCGTTGATGGTCGATTTTTTCTTGCCACCGCACCAGCTTGCGGAAGGGCAAGTACCCGGAAGCTTGGATCCTGCTGCCGGATCACGCGGGTTCGGTGGGAAGGTCGGTTTTTTCGCCACCAGCAGTTTTCTTGACGACCGAACTGCGTCCACAACGCTCGCCGTGGCTCCCCCATCGAGCCTGCTGGTTCGCAGCCTACAACAATTTGGAATAGACACTCAACTCGGCTGGACGCACTGGGGGCGCCTCCTGAATCCGGTGATTGACGTGGACTACGCCTACCTTCGGCAGCGGGGGCCAGCCTACAACTTATCTGACTTTTTCACCTCAACACCGTTTTCCTCTTTGAGCAACCGTCAAGCGGGGTCCATTCGTTTGCTCGCACCGGTTTCCCAACGTGTCGCTTTTACGATGCAGGCCGGGTGGAATCCTACCCTCATCCGAGCGGACCGTACGGCGTTTGAGATTCTCTTCGGTTTGCGAGTCGGATCGTGGCCGCTGCCATGGCAGTTCCGCGGCCAACGCAGGCCCGCTCCTATGCAGGCACCTCCAATCCGCTACGAACTGCTAGGAGCAAACCCATGAGCGGGCAAACTCGCCGTGAATTCATCCAAAGGACTGGAAGCGGGGTGGCCCTAGCCCCGTCCGTTCCTGGCATGCTGGCACCGGTTCGAGTCTTGATTGCCGGCGAATTTCCCAAGGACCGCTTAGCTAAGATCCCCGGCTTGAAGGTCGTCAAGTCCATTGAGGAAGCGGACGCCCTGATTTTCTCAGAAGGGCCGATGCCGCCGATTCCACGCACGTTGGATACTTACTGGGTCGCTGAGCTTCCTGAGACACCTCAGCAGTTGGCCCAGGCAAAGTCGCAACTGAAAGGGGGACAGGTTGAATATGCCCTCACCCTTTCGAAAAGCACAACGATCCAGGCGCTGCAAGAGAGTCTTCTTCTCTTCAAGCAGTGGCCTCAAAGCATACGCTACCAAGTTGTTGGATCGGAAGCTCAAGCGTTGACGTATTTTATTGATTTTCTCAACCTAGCTGAACCATTTTTTCCACCCGGCGGCCCGCAACCGCATGTCCCCACCCACACTCATTTTTCAGGCGGGCTGTATAGTAAGTCCGGTAAGCCCGACCCGGCCGTCCAATTGTGGATTGGCAATGCCCGAAGCGCCCATGTGGATCTCGAATATCAGCAACCTCTCCGCCTGAGTTACTCCTTTCGGGCGTCCAATCAACCCGACGTCAGGAAAGAGCTTCAGGTGGTTCTTCCCCAGGGTATGATCTCGGTACGCATGACCAAGGAGGTATCCTGTCGTTTCGTCCGGCCATTGGACAAGGAGGTGCCGGATTGGATCGCCAATACGATGCGCGTTCTGCAGAGCGCAGCCAAGACCGATAATCCTGAGGAGCGCCACTTCCAGGCGTGGGTGGATACTGTCCGCCCGATTCTGCCAACGAGCATTCCCGAGAACCCCTGGCTAGGCCCATTTCTCAAGATCGCCGGTGAATGCCGACCGGCCAAACAAGGACCGATCAAGCGTCCGAAAATGCCGAATGCAATTGCGGCGCCATCGAAGGCAAAATCAGGAGGTCATTAACCGGAGGGCCAGTCCCCTAAAACCATTCGGTTCGCCACGTGCTCGGAAGAGGAGATCAGAATGTCGTTCTACAGAACTGTGTTTGCCATTTCGACAATAGCTTTGCTCGTTGGAACGATGAGTTTGGCCGACGATACGGGTACAGTGTCGATCGTCGGAAGGAATGTGGACTCCAGCGACGAGAAGGCGTTCGGCCTAACCTTGGTTCTTTCGAATAAGACATGGACCGAGGCTGAGACCGGGAATGCCACCCATTTTTTCAAGACCAAGAAGGGCGCCTACGTGCAAGTCAACAATGTCGTCAGCCTGCAAGACAGCAACAGAAAGGAGGTGGGTAGAATAAACAACCTTGTGCCGGAATCGGCCAAGCGTGGCGACAATGGGCAAGGGCACGCAGAAGAGACGGGCATCACGTTTGATTGGGAGGTAAAGTGAGTGTGAGGGCTGCCCGCCGGTACGGGAACAACCCCTATGGAAGCGGTGATAGTTTGCTGCTATTGCTGAACCGTCGCCGGGCTTGCAGAAACTTGTGTGACAAGAAGGGGATCGAGTGATGAATGCACTAATTCGGAGTCGTCGAATCGTTGCTCCTGTGCTTGTGCTCGCGGCCGTTTCCAGCGCGCCACTTGTGGCAGCCAATGAGCCAACCGTGGAGTTCATGGCAACCAAGGTGACGAAGATCGACGGTGAGTTTACCCTGCACGCCTTCATGTGTCTCGCGCTGTACTTGAATTCCGGCATCAAGGAAGATTGCTACGGATTCTATCCGGCCAAGGACACGATAGGAAATTTCATCGGCGGTCCAGGCTTGGTTAGGAACGAGTTCCAACAGAAACCGGCTAGATTCAGCCGCATAGACCAGTCCCTGAAAGTGCCGATCAGTGACGATCAGCGGCGCAAAATCTTGGGACTCGTGAACGACTGGAATACCAAGAACTACGCATTGTCGAATACCAACTGTGTTGATTTCCTACGGTCCGTCGCCGAGGCCGCCGGTCTTCGGGTCCCGCCGCGGGCGACGACGGACTTCCCTGTCGAACTTTCTGAAAAAACTGAGGAGCCTAAACCCCTAGCTGCGTCGGTTGGCGTTGGGAACCCACTTCCGGGCACCTTCGGGTACATCCTGTTTCTGGGAGTTCCGTAGCCCATCCCGAGTTGGACACATCAGTAATCCAAGTGGTCGCGATGCCGGTGGCAAAATGGGTCAACCGCGCCAAGCTGACTGAGAGGTGTCGATGACTGTAGATAAAATTGTAGCTGTAGCTTTCCTCCAGCTTCCTTCGAATTCCTCATGCTTCCACAGGAGGCCCACAACAGGTTCAGTAAGAATCAGTTAGAAACCTCCAAAATCCATAGGTTTCAATAACTGCAAAAACCAGACTTCACTACCGATGGTCTCTCCGATTGGCCCTCCAGTAGATTCAGCAGGTTACGAGCTTCTGACGCACGCTCTCGTGTTGAAACTTGTGGAAACCTGGAGGAACCGTGAGGATTTCTCAGCTACAAAATTGACTACATAGATATCTAGGAGAACGTCTTCTCCGGCGCAAATGACTGTGCGCTCGATACATACTCCGCTACGAAAGCAGGAGAGCAACGGATGTCGCGACCGGTGGCCGAGTAGACGCGTTACACCCAAAATCAACGAGATAACGCTACCGGGGAGGTCTGCGACCGGTTAGAGCAGAGGCGAGGGCCGGACGGCCGTCCGCTAGATCCCGCTGAAGCATCGTGCTCCGGTGGTAAGGTTCACTTGTCCGGTTAGCCCTTAATACGTCAAAGTGACTGAACGCCTCCGCGGCCTCTGCTCTATATGTATGCTTTTCCGCGCTTCCGCGCTTTGTGTCAGAATCGTGGTTCATGCCTTTGACCTCCGGCTCACGCCTCGGACCCTACGAGATCCTCGCCCCGCTCGGCGCGGGCGGCATGGGCGAGGTATATTGCGCACGGGACACCAAGCTGAATCGCGACGTGGCGATCAAAGTATTGCCGCCGGCGTTCGCGCAAGACCCCGAGCGCATGGCGCGCTTCCAGCGCGAAGCGCAAGTCCTGGCGGCACTGAATCATCCCAACATCGCGCAGATTTACGGAATGGAAGGCGCGGCGCTGGTCATGGAGTTCGTCCCCGGCGAAAATTTGCGTGGACCGCTCCCGATGGACGAAGCGTTGGCCATCGCCCGGCAAATCGCCGACGCGCTGGAAGCGGCGCACGAAAAAGGGATCGTCCATCGCGATTTGAAGCCGGCGAACATCAAAGTTACGCCCGACGGCAATGTGAAAGTCCTCGACTTTGGTTTAGCCAAGGCGATGGAAGAAACATCCACCGACGTTTCCAACTCGCCGACCATGAGCCTGATGGCCACACGAGCCGGCGTGATTATGGGCACCGCCGCCTACATGTCGCCCGAACAAGCCAAGGGAAAGTCTGTGGATCGCCGCGCCGATATCTGGGCGTTCGGCGTGGTTCTGTTTGAAATACTCACCGGGCAGCGGATGTACTCCGGCGACACCGCTTCCGAAACGCTGGCCTTGGTGATGCTCAAGGAACCATCGCTCGTGGCGCTACCTCCGGAAACGCCCGCGCACATCCGCCAATTGCTGGAGCGCTGTCTGCGCAAAGATCCCCGTAGGCGTCTGCGCGACATTGGAGAAGCACGCGTCTTATTGGAGGAACCGCCGCCATCGAGCGCCATTCAGACGGAAGCTTTGCCTGTCTCCGCGCCCGCTCCGCCGGCTCGACGGCCGCGCGAGCGCATAGCTTGGATCGCCGCCACTTTCCTGCTGTCACTGGCGATGTTGGTTCTGGGGATACTCTGGCGAACTACGCCCAAACCCGAACCGATCCACCGATGGACCATCGATCTTGGCGCAAACACCTTGCTGGCGTCCGACGGCGACGTGCTGGCCTTCTCGCCGGATGGGGCACTGCTTGCTTACGTGGACATCAGCAACAAAAGGATGCTGTATCTGCGCCGCTTGGATCAGTTGACGGCCGCGCCGATAGCAGGCACCGACAACGTGAGGAATCCGTTCTTCTCACCAGATTCGCAATGGATCGGTTTTTTTGACAATAGTAAGTTGAAGAAGGTGTCGATCCACGGGGGAGCCGTGGTTACCCTTTGCGACACAGGTCAAAACCTCGGAGGCGCGTGGGCCGCGGACGGAACCATTGTCTTTGGCGTATCACGGGGCGGGTTGCAGCGCGTTTCCGAGGCTGGCGGGAAGCCCCAGGTTGTCACGACGCCGAGTAACGGCGAAGTCATGCACCGCTGGCCGCAGTTGCTGCCGGGAGGCAAGGCCGTTATCTTCACGGCAGCCTCTTCGGGTTTGGAGGACGCCGAAATAGCCGTGCAAGTTCTCGGCACGGGTCAAAGGAAATCGCTCCTGCGCGGCGGTTACCACGGGCGGTATCTTCCTACCGGCAATTCAGCCAGCGGCAATTCCGGCAGGGGCCACTTGGTCTACATGCATGGCGGAACCTTGTTCGCCGCAGGTTTCGATGTCAACCGCTTGGAAATCACCAGCGCACCGATGCCGGTCATCGAGGGAGTATCCAGCAACTCCACCGGAGGAGCGTCCCAGTTCGACTTCACCCCGGACGGCAGCCTGGCTTATATCCCGGACAGCGCAGGCGGAAACTCCTCCCTATTCTGGATGAGCTCGGACGGCAAGACGGAGACTCTGCGATCTACACCTGGAGTTTACTTCCAAATCCGTTTCTCGCCCGATGGCCGGCGGTTGGCGATGCAGGTTCGGGACGGGACACAATCCCAATCCGATGTGTGGGTCCTGGATTGGGAGCGAGACACCATGACGCGCCTGACCTTCGAGGGAGGCCAAGTTCCGGCTTGGACCGCGGATGGCCGCCGCATTGTCTTCGCTTCGGGACCAGCTGGTTCCAAGTCCATGTACTGGAGGCGCGCTGATGGCGCCGGAGAGGCGCAAAAGCTAACCTCGGGCACCTTCCCCGGGAACATGTCTTGGCATCCCTCGGGGAAGTTCGTGGCTTTTGACGATACCAACCCCAAAACCGGCTCCGACATCATGATTCTTCCCATGGAAGGTGATGAAGCCTCGGGATGGCGGCCGGGCCAGCCGTACGCTTTCCTGAACACGCCATTCCAGGAAATGGCTCCCGCGTTCTCGCCGGATGGACACTGGCTGGCATACGCCTCGAACGAATCCGGGCAGATAGAGGTCTATGTGCGGCCCTTCCCCGGCCCCGGCGGGAAGTGGCAAGTCTCTACCAGCGGCGGGACATTTCCCGTTTGGTCGCGCAACGGAAAGGAACTCCTTTTCCGTGGCTCGGACAACCGCATCATGGTGGCAGGCTACGCCGCGAAGGTTGACTCCTTTCAGGTGGATAAGCCCCGGCCTTTCACCGAAGCGCGACTGGCGCCCGGAAACCCTTTCAATCGTGATTTTGACTTGCATCCGGACGGCAAGCGCTTCGCCGTGTTGCGGCCTCCCCAGCAAGGAGAAGAAGCCAAGCGCAACAAGCTGGTGCTGATCACCAACTTCTTCGAGGAGTTGCGAAGAGCAACGAAAAAGAATTAGGCATGGCCTTGACCACAGGTCCGAGCACGCGGTCTAGCTGCCGAAAGCCTACCTGGAGACCTGTTGAAGAATCCATTCATCACCGGCTACCCGCCTGTCTGGTTCGGCGAACCTGTCTCGCCCCTCGATTTCTTTCCACTTGGCTGGTAAGTCGGGTAACCGGACAAGTGAGCTTGTGGCGGCTGCCAGCAAACTGCTCGTCCCGTGCCCGGTTCAATTCCTATCTGGTCATTCACAGCTCCGCGAAGGCGCTCCTTATAGCCGAGATACTTCTTGATCGTCTGGACGCACACTACGTCCTGAAGGGGTGCCACAATGAAGCCAGCGGGCAATAGCGGGCAATGCAGGGTCCGCTCGCGGGCAATGAGGGATGATTTCCCAGGGGGTCCTCGAACGCATTTTCAATGGTTATGGTACCGAGTGTGCTGTAGGAATCCTCACCCCGTAAATCGCCCGCGAGAACCCTCAGGGGCATCTATTTCCCGGGCCTGCGTTTGGGCAAAGCGTCCAGGATCTCCGCGGCCGTGGTGCGGCCTCCATGCTCCTTGACGATCTTGCTAAAGAAGACCACGCCCTGGCGGTCAATCAAGAAGGTGGAAGGATAGGCCGTTTCGTTCGGTGCGTCCCAACGAAGCCCGTATAGCTTAGTGAACTCATAACCCGGGTCCAACAACATCTCAATGTTGTCGGGGAGTTTCTTGTCGGCCAGGAACTCGTTGGCACGCATGCCGAGATCTTGCGGCGAACCAGGATAAACCAACACCACGCGCGCGCCGGCATCGGCGAAGGCCTGCGACTTCTCAATGAAGTCCTGCGCTTGACGATTACAGAACGGGCACTGGTAGCCGGGATACCCACGCAGAACCACGAGTACGACCGGACCGTTGGCCACAAGTTCCGACAAACGGACGCTCTTGCCCGCCACCGTCGACAGGGCGAAATCCGGGGCTTTCTCGCCGACCATTGGGGGAGCTGCCGCCGCCAGTTGCATGACTGCCGCCAGAACAACCAACATTGTGAATCGCAAGGAATGTGCTCTGTTCAAGGTTTTCTTCCCTTCCAGAAAGGATCTGTACTACGTATCGGTATTCGCGTGCGACACTCCAAAAGTTACAGTCCCCGAATTGCGGTTGACGGCGCCATCCAGTTGAAGTGCGCCTCCGATTCACCGGCGACGAGCCGATAGTTCGCCCAGGAATCCGATTCCAAGGCCGGTCATCGCTCCGAGCAGTGCAACGCCCAAGTGCCATGTCAGGACGTGCAGCACATCGAGGTTGGGGCAGTGAATCTCAAGAACGCTGGTTCCAACCAAACCCGCCAGCAGTCCGGTTGTGGCTCCGGTTATGCGCGGTGACAAGATCGCACCCCGGCGCAAGAGGAACCAAAATGGCACGGCGGCAAACAGTGCAAAGGGAGTCCCGGCGGAAAGGCAAAACCAGCCATGAGCCCAAAACTTAGGGTCGTGCTGGATCTGGAACAAACCGGCGGTCAGCAACAACAGCAGCACGATGATCCCGGCGGGCAAGAGTCGAGGAGAAATCCGGTGTCGGCTGCCCGGCGACATCTGATGCACTAAAGAATACGCCAGAAGCCCAGCGCTGGCCGCCAGCGCGCAGAGAATCGCCGCGGCTTGCAGCGGACTCATCACGGAGATGGCAAACGTGCCCATCCGGTAGGCGCCAAAAGCCACGATCAAGAAGAAGATTCCAGCGAAGGCCGCGAAGAAGTAGCCCAAGGGCCACATGGGCCGCACCGCGCGTAAGTCGGAGGCGATGCTTTGTTCGATCTGACGCAGTCTTTCCGGGGAAGGCGCGGCTTCGTTACGGGAAGGGAGACGCGAAGAGTCCAGCGCGCGTGCCATGGCCCGGCAACGGTCGCACGACCGCAGATGGTCTTGAACCAGCTGCAATTGGGCAATCTTCCCGCCTTCGACGAGAGCGCGATCAATGTCACGGCAATCCATTGGGTTCCTCCCTTAATTCGCCTTCCGGTCGGATTTGCAGCACCTTGCGTAGCCGTTCGTAGGCCCGATGGGCCTTTTGTTTTACGGAACCCACGGTTGACGATGTGGCCCGGGCCACTTCCTCCAGGCTCAGCCCTCCCACTTTCAGCATGGTCAGGACTTCTCTCTGCGATTCGGGCAAGGCGGCAATCAGTGTTTCGAACTCCGGCAGCGGATCCGGTTGTTCAACGCGTGCGGGCGCCTCCGGCAGAACCTCCACCGCGGTTTCATGCAAGGAAATCCGGCGCTTCTTGCGATAGCCGTCCACGCGCACGCGTCGCGCGATGGCATAGATCCAGGGCAACACCGGCTCGCCGGGCCGGTAGGTATGCCGCACGCGATGGATGCGCATCCACGTTTCTTGCAGCAGATCGTCGGCGTGCTCCCGGCTGTCCCACTGGCTCCGAAAGAACCGCAACAGCGCCGGGCTGACCGCGCCGATCAGCGCCGCCGGCGCTTCGGGATCGGCTTGCTGATAGCGCTTCATCCAGCGATCCAGGTCAAGGGTCCGCTGGGACAAGCCGTTTGTGGTGGAGGCAAACTCCATCTGTTAAGTATTCGCCCATCGGCTGGGTGAAGTTACTCCCACCGAAACATTTTTCCGCGCCAGCGGGATACCTGCGCGCACTCCGGAGATGGTAATCTGGAAAGCCAATGGCCACTTCATCCGAAGATAACCTCCTGACTGTCGGCATCGCACAGATTGCTCCCGTCTGGCTGGACCGGGCCGGGACCCTTGAAAAAGTGAGGCTTTGCGTGGAGCAAGCCGCCCAGCGAGGCTGCCAGCTTGTGGTGTTCGGGGAGGCGCTGGCGCCGGGCTATCCGTTTTGGCTGGAACTGACCGGCGGGGCGAAATTCAACTCGCCCTTGCAGAAAACGATATTCGCGGAGTATGCGGCGCAGGCCGTGCAACTGGAGGTCGGACACCTCGACGAGATCCGGGCGGCAGCCGGCCGCCATCACATCGCCGTGTACCTGGGATGTATCGAACGCCCCGCCGATCGCGGCGGACACAGTCTGTACTGTTCGCTCGTCTTCATTGACCAGGGCGGGGAGATCGCTTCGGTTCACCGCAAGCTGATGCCCACGTACGAGGAGCGTTTGGTGTGGTCCGCCGGTGACGGCCATGGTCTGCGAACGCATCGGCTGGGCGCGTTTCACGTGGGCGGTTTGAACTGCTGGGAAAACTGGTTGCCGCTGGCGCGCGCCGCGCTTTACGCTCAGGGCGAAGACCTGCACGTGGCGGCGTGGCCGGGTAGCGCGCGCAACACCCGCGACATTACGCGTTTTATCGCGCTGGAATCGCGGTCGTATGTGATGTCGGTCTCGGGCTTGCTGCGGCGCACAGATATCGGCGTTCATTCCGATTGGCGCGCGATGGTAACGGAAGCCAGTGCGGAAGTTCTGGCCGATGGGGGATCGTGCATGGCGGGCCCGGACGGAGAATGGATTGTGCCACCCATGGAGGCGGAGGAAAAGCTGATGGTAGCCGAGATCGATTACCGGCGCGTGCTCGAAGAGCGTCAGAACCTCGACCCGTCCGGCCACTACGCGCGGCCGGACGTACTTCGCTTGGAGGTGAATCGGCAACGCCAAAGAGTAGTGAACCTCACAGATTGACCCTGCCCTCCGCGTAGCGTTTGCGAAAGCTCACCACCTCATGCTAAAATCGCGGTGCGTTCGATATGGCAAAGCATTGGCTGATGTGTACGGTATCGTCACTTCTCCTCCTAAGCCAGACGCTCATGGGACAAAAAGATTTGGCGATTTCCGGTTCTTGGTCCGGTGTAATCGTGAACGGCGATTGTACAGCCGACGAAGCCTTCGCAGAATCCGCGAAGTGCACGGAGAATCGCGGACCGGCTGCCAAGCTCTCGTTGTATGACGATACCGTACGAGCAGTTTACACTCTCGACCCACAGGACCAAGCTGTGGGTCACTTGGGAGACAGTCGTTACCGTCGAGGGCACGCTACGGAACAATGCCATTCAGGTAGCGTCCATCAAGATGCTTACCGAGATTGGGTTGAGCATCGGCCAGAAGGCCCCGGCGTTCTCCGCTCGCGATCAGTTCGGCCATGAACAAAACCTCGCCACGCTGAAAGGTCCCAAGGGTACGGTTCTTCTGTTCTTCCGTTCGGCCGACTGGTGACCCTACTGCAAACAGCAGCTGGTCGAGCTGCAATCGGCGAAAGCACGATTTGAGAAACAGGGAATCAAAGTGGCGGCGATCAGCTACGACAGCGAAGAAATCCTGAGATACTTCGCTGACCGGCGAAAGATCGAATTCCCATTACTCGCCGACCCCGATTCCAAGATCATTCGGGCCTATCAGGTGTTGAACCCCGAAGCGGTCGGCCAGTTCAAGGGCATGGCGCGCCCGGGATTTTTCTTCGTCGATGCCAAGGGCGTCATCCGGGAGAAGTTCTTCGAAGCGAAGTACCGGGATCGGCTCTCGGGGAATAATGTCATTTCCAAGCTTTTCCCGGAACTGGGCGAAGAGGTAACCAGCACAGTCGAAGCACCGCATCTTCAGCTCGCCGCCGAACAATCCGATCGCACCGGTGTTCCCGGAAGCCGGATCACTTTGATTGCCGAAGTGCGGCTCCCGCGCGATATCCATGTGTACGCGCCGGGAACCAAGGGCTATAAGACCGTCAACCTGGTGATGGATTGCTCCGCCCGGACTGGAGCTGACACCGGCCATTTACCCGCGCGCGAAAATCCTCTATATGCCTGCGATACAGGAGCAGGTGCCCGTGTTCGAAGGGACATTTCGCATCCGGCAGGACCTGAAAGTAAGCTCCGCTGCCGAGTTCTGCCGAATTCTCTCGGGACGGACGGCAAAACCTTCACGATCACCGGGAAACTTGCGTATCAGGCTTGCGACAGCAAGACTTGCTTTCTACCGACCTCGGTGCCGATCCAATGGCAAGTGCACGTTCTGCCGCTGGATAGGCAGCGATCGCCTGAAAACATTCGGCACAAGTAGCTTCGCCCTGCGCGACACTGGAAAGCTCAAATCTTGTAGAATTGCAGGGATGACAGAGCCGAGATTCCTTCCCCTGGCGACATACCGGGAGTTTCCTCCCGACGAGATGTTGCGCCGCGCCTCTTCTTTTCGAGCCGAGATGCAGCGGAGGCGCACCGTGCGGCAGTTTTCCGATCGTCCCGTCTCACAGCAGGTCATTGACGACTGTTTGCTCGTGGCTGGCAGCGCGCCGAGCGGGGCCAACCTGCAGCCGTGGCACTTCGTGGCCGTAACCGATCCCGAGGTAAAGCGGCAGATCCGCGTGGCCGCCGAGGAAGAGGAGCATGCGTTTTATCATGGGCGAGCCCCGCAGGAGTGGCTGGATGCCTTGGCGCCCCTCGGAACGGACGAACACAAGACCTACCTCGAAACCGCTCCTTACCTGATTGTCATTTTTGCCAAGAACTACGGTCTGACGCCGCAAGTCAAGAAGATCCGATACTACTACGTGACGGAATCGGTTGGGATCGCCACCGGAATGCTGATTTGCGCCATCCACAATGCCGGCTTGGTGTCGCTGACGCATACCCCGAGCCCATGGGCTTCTTAAACAAATTGCTCGGCAGGCCGTCGAATGAGCGCGCCTTTCTGATCTTGGTGGTCGGTTATCCGGCAGCGGATGCTGAGGTCCCCGATATCTGCAAGAGGCCACTGCAAGATATCCTTACTGTGCTTTGACCCGGCGGCGGTGAAGGAATCCGAAAACCGTCAACGGATTCTTCGCGTGTCCCGCCCGGAAGTTACGCGTCACCTGGACTACAAGCACCCGTCTTATGCGGATACCCTTGCTTGGCGATCGGGCTTGGCGATCGCCTGGACGGCCGCGCGCTTCTTAGCCGCGAAAACGAACAAACGGTAGCCCAACAGCAAGAGCAGCAACGCGCCATAGGCGGCCGGCAAGCGAATGTCGGACTTCACCAGCCAGTAGTAGTGGATGACAGCGGCAAGGCCGCTAAAATAAATCAGCCGATGCAACAGTTGCCAGCGGCGTCCGCCCATCCGCCGGATCCAACCCGCCGTGGACGTTACGGCCAAGGGAACCATCAACAGCAAGCCCGTCAGACCAACCGTGATGAAAGGACGCTTGGCGATGTCGCCCAACATTTCGTGCATGTCGAAAAACTTGTCGAACCAAACGTAGGTGAGCAGATGGAGGCAGCCGTAGAAGAACGCGAACAAACCGAGCATCCGGCGAAAACGTATCAGTTGCGGCGCCGCGAGCAGTTCACGCAGCGGCGTGACCGCCAGGGTAAAGAGCAGAAATCGCAACGTCCAATCGCCGGTTGCGTGAGTGATGAACTCCACGGGATTGGCTCCCAGGTCCTGATGCCACGCGCGCCAGCCGAGCGCGGCGACCGGCTCCAAGCAGGCCAGGAACACCGCCACCTTGGTCCATCGGTTGGTCAGAAGGGCCGTCATCAGTTGTACCTCCGAAGATCCATGCCGTTGTACAAGGCCGCCACCTGATCGCCGTAGCCGTTGAATTTCAAGGTGGGCCGCTTCAGAAATTCGCCCAGCCGGCGCTCCTTGGCCTGACTCCATCGCGGATGATCCACTTCCGGATTCACGTTCGAGTAGAAACCGTATTCCGACGGCGCTGAGAGGTTCCAGGTGGTCGGCGGCTGTTTCTCCATGAAGCGGATCTTCACTACCGACTTGATGCTCTTGAATCCGTACTTCCAGGGCAGAACAATTCGCAACGGCGCGCCGTTCTGGTTGGGTAGCGTTTCTCCATAGAGACCCACGCAAAGCAGCGCCAACGGGTGCATGGCCTCGTCCAGCCGCAAGCCCTCGACATAGGGGAAGTCGATGCCCGCCTGGAACGAGCCAAGCATCTGCTTCTTGTCGTAGTAGCTTTGAAACGCGACGTACTTGGCCTTCGAGGTCGGCTCCACTTGCTTGAGCAGCGTGCTGAGCGAAAAGCCGATCCACGGCACGACGATGGACCACGCCTCCACGCAGCGATGACGGTACACGCGCTCTTCGAGCGGGGCCAGCTTCATCACCTGATCGAGGTCGAGGGTGCGCGGCTTAGCCACTTCCCCTTCGATCGACAGCGCCCAAGGAGAAGTTTGCAGCTTCTGGGCCAGCTTGGCCGGCTGGTCCTTCTGGGTGCCGAATTCATAGAAGTTGTTGTAGTTGGTGACGACATCGTAGGGCGTCATCTTGTCGTTAACGCCGTACGGACTCTTGACGACGCCGTTCAGCTTCATGCCCGACGCCGGGAGGAGTTGCGGAAGCGCCAACGCTCCTGCCGTCGCCGCCATCAGGCGGGCCAAGAATCTGCGGCGGCTCAGCTCCAGGTAGTCGCGCTTCGGTGTCACCAACGAATAAGGAAGACTTGTTCTACTAAGCATGGTCCGAACCTCCTAGGCGCGCCGTCGTCCGCAGTTGAGTTGCATTTCCTCTTCTCGGTCCCACACCAATGTTGGGCAAGTTGCTTCGAGAATGAGAGACGGCGCGCCTTGTCGTTTATAGTTTCTGTACTGCGACTCCCAGCACATGTCCCGACTTGGCGTCCTGAACGAACGCGACCAATCGCAATCCATTCGATCCCGCACCGTGAATAACGGAGAGCGTCACATCCCTGGTGGAGGCATCGCTGAGATCGATCGTGCCAACCTGTTTCAAAACCCGCGTCACGCTGACGTGCGCCAAAGCTCGCCCGGCGTTCTCCCCGCGCGCCACTTGGGACTCCGCCCGGTTGTCGGCGAGCGCGATCCACAGCACCGTCTTGCTTCCTTTCACGCTTTGAGGCGCGGCCGGCAGTTCGATGTGCGCCGAGATCTGATTCCCGTCGCGTGCGACATGGGAAATGGCGATGGCGATCTTCTGCTCGCGAAGCGCCTTCTGGATGGCCGATCCCACCTCGCGGGAATTGCTGCCATTGGTCTCGAATCTTCCATCCACTACGAGCTGCGGTGTGTACGGACCGGCGAGGTTGAATTTGTCGCTATAGTCCTGCTGGCGCGCGCTGTACTGCGCCGACGAAAATGGATCCGTCCAGCCGAGCCGGTTCCAGTAGTCCACGTGCTCGCTGAGCACGATCAGGTCGGCGCCTTCCACCGGTTGCTTCTCGTCGAACATCTCCAGCAGGCGATCGGCGGGAGGACAGCTTGAGCAACCCTCCGAGGTAAAGAGTTCCAGAAGCACAGGAACGCGCGCCTCCTTATCTCCAGCGGTATGGTCTCCGGCGGCGTGCGGGGAAGACACTGCGGCGCACAATGTCAGCAGGGCGAACAAAAGAACGAAGCCTCGCATAAGGTTCCTTTCCGAGCGGTAGGTCTCTTCTCACCAGGTCAATTCGTAAAGAAGTCACCAAAGTTACGGTAACAGGCCCCATGACCGGTGATAGCTTATGAAACATGAAGATTTACTTCGGCTTCACCGTGGCGGGCGACCGCTCGACGATCGATACCGCCCGCAGAGTTGTGCAGTTATTGGAGGAACTCGGCCATGAAGTGTTGACCCGCCATCTGGTGAGCGACAATGCCTGGGAAGCCGACCGAATGATCGGCCCGCAAGACGTTTACCGTCGCGACATGGCCTGGCTTCAGGAAGCCGATCTTTTCATCGCCGAGGTCTCCGGCTCTTCTTTCGGATTAGGCTTCGAAACCGGCTACCTGCTCGGTGCAACAGCCAAGAAAGTCGTCCTGCTGTATCAGCGTAAGCTCGAAAAGAGGATCTCTCTGCTGATTACCGGGAACACGCACGCCAACTGCACCCTTGTGTCATACACCAACGTTGGCGAAGTGGAAGCCTTCATCACCGACAATCTCCGTCCTGAGCAACCCCCGCTCGCCAACGGTCCGCATCCAGGCTTGCTGGAGCAATGACGCGTGGTTATGCGTCGGGTGCGGACACTTCAGTTAACGTGCTGTCTCGCACTTGATTCCACTTGCCTGGTAAGTAGCTAACCGGACAAGTGACTCTGAAATCCAGCGACATCGGCCAGGACGGAGACTCCATTTTGCCCGACAGGTTGTAGTGAATGATAATGGACGTTATCGCACTCGATTGAGGTCAAGGACGTCTACGACTGTAGATAAAATTGTAGCTGTAGCTTTCCTCCAGCTTCCTTCGGATTCCTCACCTTTCCACAGGAGGCCCACAACAGGTTCAGTAAGAATCAGTTAGAAACCTCCAGAATCCATAGATTTCAATAACTTGGAATATCAGACTTCTAAACCGTAGGTCGTGGGTCCGATTCCCACCGCCCCTACCAACTGCTCTGCGAGTTCGAGAGCTTATGGCACTTTCTCAAGGCCGCCGTATTTTCCCGCGCATTCTCCCGTGCCTCTGCCGATGGTGGCGTGCCTGTGCGGGACTGTCCGACGAACTGGACGCAAACCCGTGAAGGTCCTCCCGGGGAAGGGGCCTTGCTGGCGACAATGATTAGTGGCTCGCTCGCGTTCTCTTGTTCGATCTCGGGGCTCCTCGGACTACCCCGCTTGGCTGCGGCCGCCGGGCCGGGCTTCCATAGAGCATTCCTTCCACGCTGAGATCTTCATCAATGTCCGGCCAATGGATGCCTTGGCCTGTTCCAATCAAACGGAAGTTGGCGCGTTGAGCGGCGCTGGCTTGGCATAAGCGCCAGGACCAGGCCAGGGGCACGCTGACCACTCGCCCGTCCATCAGCGAAACGCAGATTTCGTCTTTGGTCACGCGGGCCTGCCGGATACGAAGTTCGCTACTGACCGCAATGTTCATACCAAGGGGATTCCCCGTTGGCCGAAATCTATTGTTGACAAACTCCTGGACGGGGAGATGTGCTTCTTGGGTGGAACGAGGGTCAGACTGAAATTGACGATTTCTCCGAAGTACGCATGAGGCTGTTTCGCCGGCATTATTTCCCTACACTCTCCCTCTAGACCACCTCAATCCTGGCGTTATGTCCGGGCGCGGCAGCGAGCTTCCGGTCGCATGTAAGGAGCGGAGCCTTCAAGGCCTCGGCCAGGGCCACATATGCTGCGTCGTAGGCCGTCAGATTGTCGCGTAACATCCAAATGCGAGGCAAGAAGGGATGGTGCGAGTGGCGGACTGTAGGCAGCAGGAGCAAGTTTTCAAGAGCCTGGGTGGCGAGTTCGCGGTCCAATTCCCCTTTCCGTAGGCGGCGCCTGAGAACGTGAACAACCTCCAGATAGAGGATTTCAGGCACATGAATTGGACCTTTCTGCGAAAACCACTTCGCGATCCGCTCAAATCCAGGCTGAGCCAGCAACAAAGTCACGGTAACCGACGCGTCCGCGACGATCATTGTCTTTTCAGATCGGGATCGTTCCGATCCTGCCCATTGAGGCTGCCGCGGAGGGACCGAATGTCATCAACCACGGAGCCACGCAGTTTCACACGAGGCTGCCGGGCGATCCGCTCCAGGATCTCGGCCATGGTCGGCTGCTCGGCGGCCTGCTTGACTTGCCGCAGCAGGTAATCCGAAAGGGAAAGGCCAGGTGATTTCCCCGAGCTGACCCTCCTTGGGATGAGCCTCCGCCCTCGTTCGCTGTAGATGAAATTGTGAAAACTGTAGCTGACAAATCCTCGGGCTTCCCGAACGGCAGACGGTGCTTCGGGCCAGCTAAGGACGGCGCGCGCGGGACAGCGAAAAGACCAGACCAACTGACATATACTTCGTACCTGCCTCAGACTTTGAAAGGAGTACCGGATGGCCAACAGCGGTCGCCTCAAACAATCATTGGCTTATTGGTGCCTGAATGCCACTGAGTGGCAGTGGGACATCCAGCGTATCTGTGGCGCCGCCCGGCGATTGGGTTACGCGAGTGTCGAACTGGCGCCAACCGAGATGTGGCCGGCGGTGCGCGCTTACGGCTTGCAGAACGCGTTGGCACATAATGGAATGCCCGATCCCGTCTTCGTCAAAGGACTCAACAACCCGCGCTATCAAGAAGAAGTGATCGCGCGCGCCAAACTGGCGCTTGACCAAGCGGCCGATGGCGGCGTGCCTAATGTGATCGCCTTCACGGGCTACAAGTGGATTGATGCCGACGATCCTCGTAGCGGCGAAATTCCCCTGGCCCAAGGAGCCGCCAATACCGTAAAGGCGCTACTGGAATTGGCACGCTATGCTGCGAACCGGCCCGTGACGATCGTGTTGGAGCAACTCAATACACGGGATGACTCGCATCCCATGAAGGGTCACCCCGGCTACCAAGGCGACGATCTGGATTACTGTGCGGAAATCGTCCGGCAGGTTGCTTCACCCCGCGTCAAGTTGCTCTTCGACATCTACCACGTTGCGATCATGAACGGCGACATCATCCGGCGACTGCGCCAGTACCGCGATTGGATAGGACACGTGCATACGGCGGGAGTCCCCGGACGAAATGAGTTGGGCGGTCAGCAGGAAATCAACTACCCAGCAGTGATGCAGACCCTGGTGGAGATCGGCTATCAAGGTTTTGTCGGACAGGAGTTTCTGCCCACACGCGACCCTCTGGAGGGTTTGGCGGAGGCCTTCACTCTCTGTGACGTTTGAGCCGCTATTTCAGGAAACTCCCGACGTTCTCCTTCGTCACTAGTTGAAATGGGATGTACACTTGCTTCTCGTATGGCTGTTTGCGAATGATCTTAACCGCTGTCTCCACCGCCGTGGCTCCCTGACCTTGGGCGTCCTGAAAAACCGTGGCGTCCAGGCGGCCATCGCGGATGGCTTGCAGAGCGTCGGCGATGGCATCTACGCCGACCACCACAACCTTGTTCTTGCGTTTGGATTGCTCGAGAGCAATCAGCGCCCCCATCCCCATCTCATCGTTCTGAGCAAACACCGCGTTGATGCGATCGCCATAGGACTGGATCCAGTTTTCCATCAGCGACATGGCCTTGGCGCGGTCCCACTCGGCGGTTTGCTCGGCTAGTAGTTTGAGGCCGGGCGTCTTGTCGAGCACGTCGCGGGCCCCTTGAGCACGCTTGATTTGCGCCGCCTGGCCCATGAATCCGTGCATCATGACCACGTCCCCGCGGCCATTCAAGCGTCGCGCCAAGTATTCCATGGCGATGCGCCCGGAATCCTCGTCCCGCGAACCAACGAACGCGGTGGGCGCGATCTTGGTTTCTGAGTTCACGTTCACCACCGGAATGCCCGCGGCCAACGCCTTTTCCACCGCCGGCGAGCTGGCTTCGACCTCGCAAGGATTGAGAATGATGGCATCCACTTTCTGCGCAACGAAGGATTCCACTTGCTGCACCTGCTTCTCCGCGCTGCGCTGCGCGTCATTGACGATGAGCTGCACTCCAAGCTGCCCGGCCTTCTCGTCCATGGCCTTGTTGAGCATCACGATGAACTCGTTGGAGAGATTCAGGAGAGAGACACCGATGACGGTCCTCCGAGGTCCACTCGAGCAACCCTCCATTCCCAACCCCGCGATTCCCAACATCAGGACGATGGCGATTCGCTTGCTCATGACTTGTTCTTGCTCCTGTCCAGCCAGACTGCACCTACAATAATGACGCCTTTGACGATCTGCTGATAATAGGAAGATACGTTGAGTAGATCCAGCCCGTTGTTGATCACACCCATGAGCAGCGCGCCCAGAATGGTGCCGACAACCCCGCCTGAACCTCCGCTCAGGCTGGTGCCTCCAATCACGACCGCGGCGATCGCGTCTAACTCGTAGCCGATTCCGGCATTGGGCTGGCCGGTGGTGATGCGCGACGCCAGTACCACGCCGGCCAATCCAGCCAGCGAACCGCAAATCGTATAGGCGACCATCTTGACGCGCCGAACATTTACGCCCGCCGCCAGTGCGGCATTCTCGTTGCCTCCCACCGCATAGCTGTAGCGGCCGAGCCGCATGTTTTTCAGGAAGACCCAGGAAAGCAGCGTAACCGTCAAGAGGATGAGAATCGGTACAGGCACCGCAGCCACATCGCCGCCGACATTACCGCCGCCAATGCGCGCAAACTCGGTCAACAGGTTGGAGACCGGTTTGCCCCCGCTGATCAGCAACGCCAAGCCGCGCGCGACGGTCATCATCCCCAGTGTGGCGATGAATGGAGCGACACGTCCGCGCGTGACCATCCATCCATTCACCGCTCCACAGGCTGCTCCCGAGAACAGGCCCATCGCGATCGGCACGAGAACCACGTGCTGCCCGGGATGCGCAAAGCTGGCAGCCACGACTCCGGTGAGGGCGACCACTGAGCCGAGCGAGAGATCCACACCGCCGGACAACAGAACGTAGGTGACACCGACGGCGAGGATTCCGTTAATTGAGATTTGCCGGAGCAGGTTAATCAGGTTGGCAACGTTCAGAAAACTCGGCTTGGCCAACGCTAATCCCGTCATCAGGACCACCAGCGCGATAACGAGGCTCAGTTGGGCCGGCCAATGTCTCTTTGCGGTTGTCGACATGAGTGTTGGTCTTAGTCCGGCATGTCTTAGTCCGGCATGTCTTAGTCCGGCATGGCCTGCCGAAGAATCTCTTCCGGCGTGGTCTCACCCGGTAGCAATTCCACGACCACTGCGCCCTCGCGCATCACCAGGATCCGGTCGCTCAACGCCAGAATCTCGTTCATCTCCGAGGAAACCAGCAGGATCGCCTTCCCCTGGCGCGCCAGTCCGGCGATCAGGGAATAGATTTCCGCTTTCGCTCCGATATCTATGCCGCGTGTGGGTTCGTCGAGAATCAGCACTTCCGGATCGGTCAGCAAGGCTCTCGCCAGCGCGACCTTCTGTTGGTTGCCTCCGCTTAAGTGTTTGACTGGCTGGTCGCAGCCGCGCGTTCGTACGTGGAATTGGCGGATCTGCTCCTTGGCGACGGCTTCTTCTTTGCTCCGGCTGATGAACGGCCCCCAGCCGTACCGTTCCAGACTCGATAGCGTAACGTTCTCCTTGACGGACATGTTTGGGACGAAGCCGTATTTCTTGCGATCTTCCGTGACCATGGCCATCCTGCAAGATAGCGCGTCAGCGGGGGATTTGATGCGCACCTGTTGACCATGGACCCGGCTATGAACGAAGATGGCGCCGGCGGTAGCGGGCGCGAGTCCGAAGATGGCCGCGGCGACATCGGTGCGGCCGGCCCCCATCAATCCGGCGAGTCCCAGAATCTCACCGCGGCGAATCGCGAAGCTGACCTCGCGAAAGACACCCGCCCTGCCAAGGCTGCGAACTTCAAGACCCACGTCTCCAGGTTCCGTCGCGGCTTTCGTCGCGGCTCTTGTTGCCTTCGCGGAGACCGCGCGACCCACCATCAGGGCGATCAGCTCGTTCTCGTTCAGCTCAGCGGCCGGCCGCGAGGCGATATGTTGGCCATCGCGCAACACTGTGATGGTGTCAGCGAGTTGGAAGATCTCCTGCATGCGATGCGTAATGTAAATGATCGCCACTCCCCTCTCTTTCAGGTCGAGAATGACGCGGAACAACGATTCCGACTCGCGAGCGGAAAGCGCCGAGGTCGGTTCATCCATGATGATCAGGTCGGCGCGGCGGGCCAATGCCTGGGCAATCTCGACCGATTGTTGTTCCGCAACGGTCAAGCTCCCCATGTGGCGCGTTGGTGCGACGAATACGCCAAGCCGCGCAAGCAGTTCTTTGGCCCGGCTGTTCATCGCGGTGTGATCGAGCCAGCCGGGAAGCCAGCCGCATGGCTCATGGCCCATCCAGATGTTTTCGGCCACCGTCAGGTCTGGGAAAGGCAAGAGTTCCTGGTGGATCATGGAAATCCCGCGGCCTCGAAACCGCACTTCTCCGGCGTCCGGTTGGTCCAAGCCGGCGATGATTTTCATCAGCGTGGATTTGCCGGCGCCATTCTCGCCGGTGACTGCGTGTACCTCTCCCGGCTGAACGGCGAAGCGCACACGGTCCAAGACCTGGATTCCAAAGAACGATTTGGACACGTCTTCCACCTGCAGCAGTGCGTCCATGGCAACCTCGAAGTTATCGAGCGTATCACTCTTTGCTTGGATCGTTTCAACCACAATGAATTCGGTAGTGAGGCGTCCATTCATGGAGAAAGGTCTTTATGAAACCAGGAAAAACGCGAAAGACACGAAAGGGGAAGTCCGGGCCGTTCCGCCTTTCGTGCCTTTCGTGTCTTTCGTGGTTAAGGTTTTATCCCTCCGCCGTCACCGCCCGCTGGGCGCTTGCGGATTGCCGGGGCCGAAGTGTTTCAGGAAGACGAGGTTCTCCGTGGCGCTCTCGTTCTTGACCGCGATACCATTTCTGGCCGCGTTGACGCTCACAAATAACTCGTCCTGGGTCATCTGGCCATAGCGGATCATCGCCGGTGTCTCGACTTGGTGTTTGCCAAACTTGCCGTAGCCTTGCACTAGGATCGTCCCGTAGGCGGCGTCATCCTTGATGGTCACGGTGCGGCCTGGGAAAACGGTCAGCTCTTTGGCGGAGTAGTGGGACGTGGAATAGACTACCCAGTTTTCGCGATACCCGGCGTCGGCCATCTGCTGCACCGGCGAAACCGGCGCCGGATGGAAAAGCCGGTGCTCGGCAAAAAGGGGATCGGTATTGGCTTCCCAATCGAGCATGTCGAGTAGATAATCGAAATCCTGGTGATGCTCAGGGGGAACGTCCTTAACCAGAAGATCCCAGGGGACGGCGCGGCCTTCCACCAAAGATTGATACATCGCGAAAACGTCGGAATTGACTTGAGGCTCGTAGGTCACCAGCGATCCGGGAGCGTGCAGAATTCCGGGATCGACCTGCCAGCCCGTTCCCGGTTTCAGTTTGTAGGCCCGCGAATGATACAGGATGCCGTTGTCGCCGTGGTTCCAGCGCTCCAGGCAGCGGCGGACATCGTCGCGTGTGGTGCCTGGCTTCAGTCCCATGAAGGTATAAGGGAAATTGTTGTCTTTGAAATTGTACTGCGGCGGAAAGTAGTAGGCTTCCGGCTTGCCTTTTTGTCCCACGCGAGCGGCGAACTTGTCGTTCTGATGCAGGTGATGGGGAATCGGCCCCAGGTTGTCGAAGAACTTGCACAGGACATTCCAACCGCCGTACCGCTGCATGACATCCGATCCCAGAAATCGGTCGCCGGTAGTTTCGATGGCTTCCTTCAGCAGAACTCTTTGGCTCTGGAATTCGATATAGCTCAAGCCTTCGTCGGGCGCAGTGAGCGGGCCGTTGGCGGCCTTGGTGGTGGAAGAAAACCAGCGCTCGTCGATGCCGCCGCGGTGGGCGCCGAGCGCGTACAGGTCGCGCGGGTCCAGCTTGAGCCGTCCGCCAGGCATAAGAAACGAGCGCGGAACCCAACACGGCGCGAGTCGCACGACACCCTCGCCCGCCGATAATGCTTGGAGTATTAGATCGTTGTCTGACATGGTGGCCGATTCGGGCAATACCCACAATGCCGTGTTCGGATTCGGTTTGTCAAGTTCCAGGACAGAGGCTTGACCCGCTTCTTGCCTCCATGGCTCTTGACTTCGATTTGACCATGAAGGTATGCTCCAACGCAATTTCGTTGATACAATTCCGACAGCAGCGGACTGTGAGGTCTTCGATGCGAACGGGTATTCTCTTTCTGGCGATCGCGCTGGGCGTTGCGCCGGGCTGGAGCACCAACGGTATTCCCAACGGCGACTCGCCACGCGCGGATTGGCTGACCGACGGCGGCAATCCCCAGCGGACCGCCTGGCAGAAGGACGAGAAACTCCTGTCCGTGGAGAGCGTCAAGAACATGAAGCTGCTATGGAAGACCAAGCTCGATAACCAAGTGCGGCAAATGCATTCGTTGCTGCCGGCGCTGATTATCGGCCGCGCCAACACCAGCAGCGGACCCAAGGAAATCGTGATCGAAACCGGCGTATCCGACAATCTGTTCGCCCTGGACGCCGCCAACGGGCAGTTGCTCTGGACCAAGCATTTTGAAAGCACTTGGAAGCCGCCGGCCAACGGAGGCCGCGGCGGCGGCGTCCTTTGCCCCGGTGGCTTGACGGCGACACCCGTCATTGGACTTGCCGCCACGCCCGGCAAATACATCGTCTACGCGGCGTCATGGGATGGCATGCTGCATCAGGTGGACGCCGCCGATGGAGAAGAGTTGGCGCCGCCGGCCAAGTTCATGCCGCCCAATGGCAAGCCCTACGCGCTGAATCTTTGGAACACCGTCATCTACACGCACACCGCGCAAGGATGCGGCGGAAACCCCAACTTGGTTTATTCCTACGATCTGACTACGCGCAAGGTGGGATCGTGGGGTCCCGCGGGCGGCGGAATGTGGGGCCGCACCGGACCCGCCATCAGCGCCAACGGAACCATGTACACGGGCACCGGAGACGGCCGCTGGGATCCCGAGAACGGAACTTACGGCGATGGCATTATCGGCGTGCAGCAGAATCCGCGGACCAAGTCGCTGGACCTGGTGGACTACTATGGACCTTCCAACGCCGAGTGGCTGGTGAAACGAGATCTCGATATGCAAGTCACGCCGGCCATATTCAACTACAAGGGCCGCGAGTTGATGGTGGCCGCCGGCAAGGAGTGCCGCGTGTACTTGATGGATACCGAAGCCATCGGCGGCGACGATCACCGCACGCCCTTACAGCGCACGCAGTTGTTGTGTAACGAAGAGGTCAATTTCGCCTCGGCGGGAATCTGGGGATCGATGGCCAGTTGGGAAGATGGCGCGACACGCTGGGTTCTGACGCCCATTTGGGGACCGAAGCACTCCGCCTTCCAAGTGCCCGTGGAATACGGTACGGTGAAAGACGGTGCCATCGTGGCCTTCAAGGTGGAAGAGAAAGGCGGCAGCCCGCAACTGGTCCCGGCCTGGATTTCCCGCGATATGAATCGCGCCGAGCCGCCGGTGATCGCCAACGGCGTGGTGTTCGCGTACGGCAGTGGAGAAAATACCGATCAGGCCGTACCCGCGCTGGGACTCACCAACCGAGCCTCCGAGCGCATTCCGGCATCCACTCACGCCACTCTCTATGCTCTGGACGCCCGCAGCGGCAGGGAATTGTGGTCGAGCGGCGATCAGATCACCTCCTGGAATCACTGGAGCGGCCTTTCCGTCGCTAACGGGCGCGTTTATATCAACACCTTCGACGGCCATTTGTACTGCTTCGGCGTAACGAAATAGATGGCCACGATGTTCACCGCAATCCTCCTCGGCCTGATTTTCCTGGGATCGCCCCCTGCGCCCCGGCAGGACGCGGATCGCGAGAAACAACTCACCGCGCAACAACGCTTGCTTCACGATTGGGGAGGCCTGACGCGCTATGGCAGCGAGAATACCGAGATACGTCCGGCCGCGCCCGGAGAGGATCGCGTGATTTTTTTCGGCGACGAGATCACCGAGTCGTGGGGACGCGGCAACGCGCGATTTTTTCCCGGGAAGCCCTATCTGAACCGAGGCATCGCCGGCCAAACCACGCCGCAGATGCTGGTGCGTTTCCGCCAGGACGTGATCTCCCTGAAGCCCAAAGTAGTGGTCATCCTGGCCGGCACGAACGACATCGCGGGAATCTCCGGCCCGGCCACCGAGGGCACCATGGCGGAGAATTTTATGTCCATGACGGAGCTGGCGCAAGCCCATAGGATTCGCGTGGTGCTGGCATCCATCACCCCGGTTTGCGACTGCTTTACGTCACAGACGTCGCTCCGGTCTCCAGGACGAATTATCGGCATCAACGCGTGGATCAAGGATTACGCCGCGCGCAGCGGCTCCACCTATCTGGACTACTATTCCGCGCTGGCCGATGGCCGGAATCTCAAGAAGGAATTGACGGTGGACGGATTGTTGCCCAACGAGGCCGGCTATCGCCTGATGGCTTCCTTGGCGGAAAAGGCCATTGCCCAGGCTTTGGAAAGTAAGTAAGGATGTCGAACGAAGGAGTGTCCGAATGCGAAGACTGAGTATCGGCGGCCTGCTTCTGCTCGGCGCGATGGCGTATGCTCAATTCGGGCGGGGGAATGGCGATTGGTCTACCAGCGGCGGGGATGCGCACCGTTCGTCATCGGTGCCGGCGGATCCGAAGATTTCGCGGGAGAGCATGGCTAAGCCCGGATTCCAATTGCTTTGGAAGATGAAGCTGGAAGACTCCAACTCGCTCACCACGCCGGTTCTGCTCAACGGGTACATCGGATACAAGGGCTTCCGCTCCCTGGCCTACGTGGGCGCAGGTTCGAACACGGTCTACGCGATCGACACGGATTTGGATCGCATGGAATGGCAGAAACATTTTTCGGCGGCCGTTCCATCTCCGGGGTCGTCGGCCCCGGGGTCGTCGGACCCGGGCTCGTCCGCTTGCGCGCCTGGGATGACCGCTAAGATGACCGCTAATGTGACGCGTCCGGTCAGCGCCGCATTTCCCGCGACTCCCAGCGGCCGGAGCGGCGGCGGTGGCGGCGCACGTGGGGCTGCGCAGCGCCGTAGGCGAGTCCGACGAAGGCGCGGCCATTCTGGCAACGCTGGCTGAACGAGCGCGTCGTGCTGCCGCCGCGCCGCCGGTCGCGCCGCCCGCTGCGAATCGAGGCGCGCAGAGCGGAGGCGGCGGGGGGAATGTTCCTACGCCTGATTTCGTATACGCCTTGTCCAGCGACGGGATGCTGCACGCCATGTATGTTTCGAATGGCGAGGAACCGGATCCGCCGGTACGCTTCTTGCCGCCGGGCGCCAACTCGCTTGGCCTGACGGTGATCGGGGGGCTGGCTTATGCCGTAACCACGCGCGGCTGCGGCGGCGTGGAAAATGGGATATGGGCTTTGGATATTACCTCCAAGAAAGTTACCCATTGGGCGTCGCGTGACGCTGAAGTGGCCGGCTGGGCGGGTCCGGCATTTGGCGCGGATGGAACGCTCTACGTCGCGGATACGGGAGGATCTTTGTTAGCTCTCGATGCCAAGACCCTGACGCCCAAAGATTCCTATGCCGCCAAAGGACAGGCTTTCACGTCTTCTCCGGTTGTTTTCCAGTACCAAGACAAGACCTTGATCGCCGCCACAACCAAGGACGGTCTCGTCCACTTGCTCGACGGCGCCAACCTGGGCGGAATGGATCACCATACGCCGCTGTACACAACTTCGGTTGCGCCGGCTCCCCAGGACTTTGCGCCAGGTGCGCTGGCCACTTGGGTTCAATTCGGCGGAACTCGCTGGTTGCTGTTGCCATCGTCCAACGCGATTCTCTCGTGGAAGCTCGCGGAACAGGATGGCGTATTCTCGTTGCAGCGTGGCTGGGTGTCGCGCGATATGGTCTCGCCTTTCACCCCCATGGTGATTAACGGCGTGGTTTTCGCAGCGTCCGGCGGTTTGTCGCCGGTTCTTTATGCCCTGGACGCCACCGATGGGAAGGAACTGTGGAACAGCGGCAAAGCGATCGCTTCGCCGGTACGCGGTGGTACCCTGGCAGGAGGCGGCACCCAGTTGTATCTGGCAACGCAAGATGGCACGCTCTACGTCTTTGGCTATCCGATCGAGCATTGATGATGAAAGCATCCCCGATTCCGAAAGTGTTTTTCACAGGCCTCATGCTGTTCGCGGCGGGGACTTGGGCCCAACTGCCGGATGGTCCGGGTAAGGCGGAAACCGAAAGGATTTGCAAGGGTTGTCACGAACTGGAGCGCGCCGTCTCCAAACGCCAGGATCGTGACGGCTGGCGCGCCACCATGAACAAGATGGTCACGCTCGGGGCCAAAGGCGACAAGGATTTGGAGGTTGTCTTCGAGTATCTGGCCAAGAACTTTCCCGGCGAAGACGCTCCCAAGATTAACGTCAACAAAGCCACTTCGATCGAACTCGAAAGCGGGCTCACCCTGCGGCGTTCGCAGGCCGCCGCAGTGATTCAGTACCGCGCGAAGAACGGCGACTTCAAGTCGATCGAGGACTTCAAGAAAGTTCCCGGGCTGGATCCCGAAAAAATTGAAGCCAAGAAGGATCGCATCGTTTTCTAAGGCCATGAATACCCATCCATCGCTGCACAACGCCATGTGGCCGGGACTGGTTGGAAAGGGTCCCGGCTCGGAGCCGTCCATCGACTTGGAAACCATGCTGAATCTCACCGCCGCCGCGGAGGTGGATGGCGTTCGCTTCGACGGCGTCGATCTGTTCCTGACGGCGCCGCACACCGACATCGATTCTTCCGACGACGACTTGGCCAAGCTGGCCGATCGCCTGGCGGCGAAGAAATTGCGCGCCGGATCGCTGGTGGCTCCGGTGTGGCCGCCCACCGGCGGAGGCTCCGCCATGGGCAGCGAAACGGAGCGCGCCGCCTTTCTCACGCAAGTCCGCAAAGCTTGCCGGATCGGCCGTAAGCTGCGCGATCTGAAGATCAGGCGCTACGGAATTATCCGCATCGATTCAGCCGCTGGTCCCGGCGATTGGGCCAAAGATCCCGAAGGGAACACCAAGCGAATCGCGCAAACCTTCCGGGAGGCTTGCACGATCGCGGAAGATTTCGGCGAGCGTCTCGCCGCGGAAGGGGAAATTTGTTGGGCCGGCATGCATAGTTGGCGCCGCAACGTGGAGTTGCTGGAACTGGTGAACCGTCCGCAAACGTTGGGATTCCAGGCCGACATGGCGCACACCATGCTTTTCACGATGGGCTACAACGCTTCGGAAGATGCGCTGCTTCCGCCGGACTTCGATTGGTCGCGATGGACCTGCTTGCGGAAGCGTATAGAAAGATGGCTGGCGCGCTGCGTCCCTGGACCATCGATTTTCACGTCGCCCAGAACGACGGCACGGTGAAGGGCTCGGGTTCCCACGACAAGACCGGGCGGCACTGCCAGCCGCTCGATCCCAACGGCAAACTCGATATTGTGCGCGACGCCGGAGCCTGGATGCGGGGAGACGACGGCCAGCCGACGCGGGCCTTTGCGCATATTTGTTGGGACGGCTGCATGTTCCCCAACCAGGTGATGACCGATCCAAAAACCTGGAATGACGTGTTGCGTGTCATGATCGCGGTTCGCAACGCGCACGGCTGGAACGAAACATGAAGAAACTAAACATCGGCATGGTCGGCTATGGCTTCATGGGCCGGACGCATTCCAACGCCTTCAGCAAAGTCGTCAACTTTTTCGACGTACCCTACCAACCGGTACTGAAGACCATCTGCGCCAGAAACAGGGATCGCGCCGAGGGTTTTGCCGCCAAGTGGGGCTACGAAACCTCGGTAACCGACTGGCATGCGCTGGTCGAGTCGCCGGACATCGACCTGGTCGATATCGCCAGTCCCAACGACACGCACGCGGAAATCGCCATTGCCGCCGCCCAGGCCGGCAAGATGGTGATGTGCGAGAAGCCGCTGGGCCGCAACGCCCGGGAATCGGAAGAGATCGTGAAAGCGGTGGAAGCCGCCGGCGTCCCCAACATGGTCTGGTACAACTATCGCCGGATTCCCGCGGTCTGGCTGGCCAAGGAGTTGATCGCGGAAGGACGGCTCGGCAAGATCTTCCACTACCGCGCGAAGTTTCTACAGGACTGGACCATCTCCAGCGACTTGCCGCAGGGCGGCGAAGGACTGTGGCGTCTGGACGTGAACGTGGCGGGCAGCGGCGTCACCGGCGATCTGCTGGCCCACACCATCGACACCGCCCTGTGGCTCAACGGTCCTATCGTGGAAGTGTCCGCGATGACCGAGACGTTCATCAAGCGCCGCAAGCATAATCTCACCGGCAAGGTGGAACCCGTGGGCATCGACGACGCCAGCCTGTTCCTGGCGCGCTTTCAGAACGGATCGCTGGCGACGTTCGAGGCGACTCGCTACGCTCGCGGGCACAAGGCGCTCTACACTCTGGAGATCAACGGCGAGAACGCCTCCATCATGTGGGACCTGCACGATCTGCACCGGCTGGAGTATTTCGATCATCGCGATGAAGGCCGCGTGCGCGGCTGGCGAAGCCTGCATATCACCGATCGCGATCATCCCTACATGGCGCATTGGTGGGTCCCGGGCCTGCAGATTGGATTTGAGCATTCCTTCATCCACCAGGTCGCCGATTTTCTCACTGCGGTCGGGGAAGGAACGAGCGCCTCGCCAACTTTTCGGGAAGGCTTGCTGACGGACGATGTTACGGATGCGGTTCTGGAGTCGGCGGCCAAGCGGAGTTGGGTGACGGTTCGCGCGCGTTGATACATGCCAACAATAAGAGAAGTCGCGGATCTGGCGGGCGTGGCCGTGGGCACGCTTTCGCACGTCATTAACGGTTCGGTTCCAGTCAGTGAAGAATTGCGGCGCAAGGTGCGGGCGGCGATCCGCGAAGGCCGATTTTTTTGCCCAGCCACCACGAAGGTCTCGGCACGCAATATCTGGCTCAAAAAACTGAACTGAGGGGAATCCATGAAGCAGACGACCTTTGCGATGATCACAACTACCCTGGCCGCCCTGTTTCTGCTGGCGCTGTTCGCGCTATCGCAGCAGACGGCTCCGCAAACCGGTCAGCAGCCCGGCGCACCAACCGCAGGAGTTCCGGCTGCGGCAGGCGGGCCCGGTCCCCAAGGTCCGGGCCGCGGCAGTTTCGGACGCGGCGGACAGCCATTCGACTATTCCGATAACGAGGGGTGGGTGTCGTTGTTCGATGGCCAGACCCTCAACGGATGGGAAGGCGACACCAGATACTGGGGCGTCAAAGATGGCTCGATCTATGTAGAGCCAACGTGTGAGAAACCGACGGGCACGATTTACCTGATTTGGCAGGGCGGTGAACCCGCGGATTTCATGCTGAAGTTTGAATCCAAGGGCACGGGCAATGTCAACGGCGGCCTTCAGTACCGGAGCTACATGACTGCGGATAGCAACGTTGCCCTGAAGTACCCCGGCCGTGGAGGCGGCGGGACGTTGGCGGGTGCCGGGGCGGGACCAGGCGCCGGTCGTGGGCCTGGAGGTCCCGGAGGCCCTCCGAGCGCGGGTGGCCGCGGAGGAGCGGCGGGTGGCCGTGGTCCCGGCCGCGGTCCGGGATGTGAGAATCCCGGCACTCCTCCGAGTGCGGCGGAGCGCGCCAAGTTCGACATGGCCGGCCCGCAGTTCGACTTCGACGCGAACAACAGGTATAGCGGTCAATACTACGAGCAATTGGGCCGCGGTATCGCGGCCAGTCCGGGCATGATTGTCATGGCCGAACCGGGTCAACGGCGCATTCTGTCCACCATTGCCGACAAAGCGACGCTTGATTCCTGGTTTAAGAAAGACGATTACAACCAGTTTCTGCTCGTCGCCAAGGGCAACGTAAGTACGATGTTCATGAACGGCCACCTGATCTCCGTGTTCATCGACAACGATCCGGCTTACTTTCGCTCGAGCGGCAAGATCGGCCTGGAGGTCGAAGCGACCGGCGCCTACTACACGCGCAATATCTGGTTCAAAAGGATGTAACCGACTCCATCAGACTCAATTGCCCTGCTCCTTTTGTGCGATCAGCGATACGCCGCGGCCTGGATGCCGTACAGCTCCGCGTACTGTCCGCCCTTGGCCATCAGCGCCTCGTGCGTGCCCACTTCCACCACGCGCGCGCCATCCAGCACCACGATCAGATCGGCCATCCGCACGGTGCTGAATCGGTGCGACACCAGGATCGTGATGCGGCCGTCCGGCGCGCGAGTCCTTGGCCGCCGCGCGAGTAGCGCTCGAACAAGGCGTGCTCGGTCTCGGCATCCAGCGCGGCGGTCGGCTCGTCCAGCACCAGCAGCAGCGGATGATCGCGCATGAACCCGCGGGCCAGCGCCAGCTTCTGCCATTGGCCGAAGCTGACCTCCACGCCGTCGGGCCAGGTCGCGCCGAGCTGCGTTTCCAGTCCGGACGCCAGATGCTCCACCACGTCGCCGGCTCCCGCGCGATCGACGGCCGCGACCACGGCAGGCTCGTCATCCAGCCGCGGAATGTCGCCGACGCCCACCGTATGCCGCGCGCGAAACTCGAAGCGGAAGAAATCCTGGAACGCGCCCGCCAGCCGCGAGCGCCATTCGTCGGCGCGAATCCGCGCCAGATCCACGCCGTCGACCAGGATGCGGCCTTCGTCGGGCTGGTACATCCGGCACAGCAGCTTCACCAGCGTGCTCTTGCCGGCGCCGTTCTCGCCGACGATGGCGACCACCGAGCCGGGCTTCAGCTCCAGATTGACATCGTCGAGCACGCGCCGCTGGTTCCGGGATAGGCGAAGGAGACGTGCTCGAAGCGGATGCCGTCGACCAGGCGCTCCGGCGCGGGCGCGTCGGCGTGCTCCGTCAAGCGACGCGGCGTAATCCTCCAGCCACGCCATGCGCCGCGAGCCGTCCAGCCAGAAGCCGCGCAGGAATCCGATTTCGCCGACGGTCGCGCCGATATAGGCCGAGAGCCGCGCGCCCGCGGCCAGCACCAGCAGCACCTGGCCCGGCGTCGCGCTCGGGCGCGTGAGGAGACGAACACCACCGCGCCCACGTAGCGCCGCGCCGAAGATCGCCCAGGCCAGCGTGTGCCAGCGCGCGCTGCCCCAGCGCGCCGCGGCCACGGGCCGATACCAGCGCTCCCACGCCTCGCGGCGCTCTCGCACCAGGCGATCGCCGATGCGCGTGACGCGCACTTCCTTGCCCGGCGGCGCGGTCGTGGCGATGTTGAACAGATGCCGCGCCAGACGGTTGGCCGGCGCCGCCGCGCTCCTGACCGCGCGCTCGACGCCCGGCCGCCAGGTGGAGGTGAGCACCGTCGGCAGCGCGAACACCGCCAGCAGCGCCAGCAGCGGGTGAATCGACATCAGCAGCGCCACCGTGACGCCCAGCCGCAGGATCCAGCCGCAGGTGGAGAACAACGACATGTACATGTGGTCCAGCACGAAGACCTGGTCGCGCAGCATCGCCAGCCGGTCGAGGTACTCGGGGCGCTCGTGATGCGCGATGGTCGCCACCGAGGCCTGCAGCCCCGCCACGTGGGATTCGAGCGCCACCGCCACGCGGTCGCGGAAGCGGCGCTGCGTGCGGTCGCTGATGACTTTGAGAAACCACGTCGCCGACCGCGGAAACCGCCAGTCCGATCGCCGGCCCCGATCGCCAGATTGCGATTGTGGCGCAGCACGCCGTCGGCCAGCAGCTTCATCCACAGCGCCAGCAGCGCGTCGGGCAGCGCCGCGAGCAGCGACAGCCCGAAGGAGACCGGCAGCAGCCGCGGTTCGGCCTGGTAGGCGCGCTTGAGCGCGCGCCACATCGACGGACAGCGCCGGCGGCAGATCGTCGATTGCGATCAGGCGAGGGCATCGAGCGCCACTCCTTCTTCCTCGCCTTCGGCTCGAAGCGCGACGCCTGCAGTTCGAACATGGTGCGATAGCGGCCGCCGGCCGCCATCAGCTCGTCGTGCGTGCCCAGTTCGACGACGCGGCCGTGTTCGAGGACGCAGATCCGGTCGGCGTGGCGCACGGTCGAGAAGCGGTGCGAGATCAGGATCGTGGTGGCGTGGCGCGTGGCGGCCAGGATGCGCTCGAAAATCTCCGCCTCGCCGCGCACGTCGAGTTGCGCGGTGGGTTCGTCGAGCAGCACCAGTCCCGCGCCCAGTTTCACGGCGCACAGCGCGCGGGCCAGCGCGATGCGCTGCCACTGGCCGCCGGACAGATCCGTGCCGCCCTCGTAGCCGCGCGCCAGCATCGGTGTCGAGACTCGCCAGATGCGCCGCGCCGGCCTCCGTCAAGGGCCGCTTCGATCACGCTAGTCGGGCGCGCCCGCAGGGGCGACATTGTCGCGCAGCGGCAGCTCGAAGCGGATGAAATCCTGGAACACGGCCGTCACGCGCGCGCGCCACGCATCGATATCGAGCTCGCGCAGGTCGACGCCGTCGATCTCGATGGCGCCGTCCTGCGGGTCGTAGAGGCGGCACAGCAGCTTCGCGAGCGTGGTCTTGCCCGCGCCGTTCTGGCCGACGATGGCGAGCGAGGAACCGGCGGGAATCGTCAGATCGAAGCCTTCGAGCACCGGCGCGCCTCGGCTCCCGGATAGGCGAAGCTGACGTTGCGGAAGCGGATTTCCCGCGCGGGCATTCGCTTCGCGCGGCGCGCGATCCGCGCGGTCAGCGCGCCCGCCGGCCCATGCGCCTCTCGCAGCCGAAGCACCGCGGCAACCGGCGCGGCCGCGCCGTCGAGCGCCCACGACAATCCGCCGAACGCGATCATGCTGGTGCCGACCGCCGCGCTGACGAACGTCACCGCCAGCCCCAGCGCCAAGCGCCCCGCGACCGCGTCGCCGGCGATGCGCCCAGAACACCAGGAGGTTGGCGGAGAGCACCAGCAGCAGGCTCCACAACACCGGCCGCTCGCGCAGACGCGTCGCGTGCCATTGCAGATCGAGCAAGCTGCCGGCGCCGCGACGCGAACCGCTCGACGGTCCAAGCCGGCCAGCCCGAACAGCCGCAGTTCCTTGGCGGCGGGCGGATCCACGGCCAGACGATAGGCGTAGTCGGCGTGGCGCTGCGCCTCGCGAACTTCGTCGGTGTTGCGATCGTGCCAGATGGCGCTTTCGCGCAGCAGCCAGTGCGTCGCGAACCATGCCCCGACGAGCAGCAGCGGCGCCCACCAGGCGTAGGCCGCCAGCACCAGCGCCGACGCCAGGCCGCCGACCAGCTCCACCATCCCGGACGCGATGAAGTCCATCGCGATGGACAGCGGCGGCCCGCTGATGCCGAGATCGAAATCGCGCGCCATGGTGAGGTCGGTGGTGAGGCGCGGATCTTCGAGATGCCCCATCCCGGGCGGCGCGACGCAGGCCGTCGGTCAGCTCGTCGTAGAGCCACGCGGCGGTGCGGCTGCCGAGGTTCGCGCCGATGGCCTGATGCAGCGGCGACAATACCTGGAGCAGCACGAACACCACGCCGACCAGCGCCAGGGGCATCGCGAGCGAACCGCCGCGCTGGACCGCGCCGACCAGCACGCCCATGGCGATCGCGAACAGCGCGGGAAGCGCGCCGCGCAAGAGGAGCACGACCACCAGGCGAACGCGAGCGGACCGTCGGCCCTCGGCAGAACGCCCAAGAACTTCCACTCGTTGCGGCTGTGTAAGCGTTCGATCACGGACAAATTCCTCCAAGTGGGGCGCGATCCGGATGGATTGCCAATCTTAGCAGCTTGCCGAAAGGGTCGCAAACGGGGCGTTCGTAGACGTAGACCACGCGGAGCCCGTTGTCCGTGGAACGTACGATACTACTAACCGTGGATTTCGTCGAGCGCCGCGAAGATTTCTGTGAAGAGCGGCTGCCGGGAATTGCGTCAGCATTGGAGAATCCCGGAAGGATCGCCGCTTGTAGCCGGTGGTGGAGCGTGGCGCTACCACCGGCTACACGCTGGATCCCTCCGGAAGCTGTGAACGAATTGCGAGATACAATGTCTTCGTGTCTTCGGGCCGCCCTTCAGGACGGGTCGGCGTTCCGTCGCTCCATAACTGTCGCGGCTCATAACGCCCGAAACACCTGGGCAATGCTATGATCCTGTCGTATTTCCGGCGTTACGAGCCGCGACAGTTATGGAGCGACGGACCCGTGGTATATCTTGAACGGCTGCACGAAAACCCGCAGTGCGTGAATCTGCAGTTCATTCACAGCTTCTCCGGGGATCAAGGGTGCTGAACCCGTTTGGATCCGTGTTTCCCCAAAACGGTTAAAGTTAAGCATCCCACTTGCGCACCACGTTCAAGGTTGGGTATGTGGGGGGCGAATCGCCCGTTCCGCCCCATATCGGCGAGACTGGTCGCCGCACCCACGCCTACTTGGCGTTCAAATACTCCAGTTCGGCGTTGATGTACTGCTTCATCTGGCTGTAGGACTGCGACCCTTCTACATGCCGCCCGTTGATGAAAAACGACGGCGTGCCGGTCACCTTCACGGCCTTGCCCTCTTGCAACTCGCGCTCGATTTCCGCGCGCGTGTCGGGATCGGCCATGCACGCAGTGATCTTGGTGGTGTCCAGTTTTAGCGTCTGCGCGAAGGCGATGGCAGCCTTCTTGAATTGCTCGGGAGTCAGGCGGCCCTGCTGATCGTAGGCCCAATCGTGGTACGGCCAAAAAGCCTCGGCCTTCTGCTTGTAAATGCAGCGCCCGGCGGCGGCAGCGTCCCAAGCCCAGGGATGGATTTCCCACAGCGGATAGTCCTTGAAGACGATGCGCACGTCGCGGCTATAATCGCGCGGGATGTCCTGCCGCAGAACGCTGACCACCGCCTTGCAGTAGCTGCATTGCAGGTCGCCGAATTCCACGATCGTTACGCGCGGCACCGCCGAGCCGAAAGCCGGCTGATTGCGCAAATCAATCTGCTCGCGATTCTCGCGGAAAGGATCTGATCCGCGCGGATGGGCGCGTTTTCCAGCAGGAAGCGGCCGTCGGTGGAGATCAGGAACTCCTGGGTTATGCTGTCTCCCTTGCCGCTCTTCGGCGAGGCCTGCACCGTAGCCGACAAAAAACCAGGCATGGAAGCGGCCTTGAACGGCGAGAGTTTCAGCGTCACCAGCTCGGCCGGCCAGGCATAGTAGCGCCGCAAAAAGCGTTCCAGATTGGCGGGGTCGGGCTGGCCGTCGGCCGACACGTTCAGCCTCAGGCTGGACATCCATAGGGGTCCGCGGTAGACGGCCAGGCACAATACGCCAGCCGCAAAACAAGCCAGGCAAACTAGGATTGACTTCACACTGGTATTATAATCGAGATCAGTGAGAATCCTCACGCGGTACGTCTTTAAGGAGATCGCCTCGCATTCCCTGCTGGGACTGGGAATGTTCACCTTCGTCCTGTTTACCCGCGACGTTGGACGCCTGATCGATCTTCTGGTGCGCTCCACCACCACGCCGGGAATGGTGGTTTGGCTGTTCGTGCTGCTGCTGCCGCCGATCCTGACGGTAACCATCCCCATGGGCGTGCTGGTGGGCACGCTGATTGGACTCAGCCGCATGGGCAGCGATAGCGAAGTCACCGCGGTGCGCGCCAGCGGCATGAATATCACCACCTTTCTGAAGCCGGTGGCCATGCTGGCGCTGCTGGGATGCGCCCTGGGACTGGGTTGCTCCACCTGGCTGGGACCGCGCTCCTGGCGCGAGTTGGTGCACGTGGAGAACGCCATGGCGGCGCTGCAAGTGTCGGGAGAAATCCAGCCGCGTATCTTTGAAGAACGTTTCCCCAACATGGTGCTGTACGTCAACGACACTTCCAGCACCGACGCCGACCGCTGGCGCGGGGTTTTTCTGGCCGACCTGCAACCCTCCGCGGCAGGCGGTCCCGCGCCCAAGGGGAATGCGGCCTCGAACGCGCCGCCTCCGCCAACCAGCAGCGGACCAAAGATCACAGTGGCCTCCAGCGCCGTTACCCTGGCCGAACCGGGGAAGGATCACATCCAACTGCACATGATCGATGGGGCCACACACGAACTGACGCTGCCGGCTCCCAGCGGGGAAAATACGCTCAACCCGGCCCGGGCGGCCGGCTCCGGAAAAGACGACTACGTGATCTACGGCTTCCGCGAAAGCGACATCATCGTGGATCTGCCGGCGCCCGAAGTCAGCAAGGCCAAGCCTTTCACGGAGCAGAGCATGCATCAGTTGCTGGCCGTGCCGCCTGAGGGCGACGAGGGCCGCGGCGCGCGCATTGAGTTTCATCGCCGCCTGGCCTGGCCGGTGGCCGCGCTGGTCCTGGCCATGGTGGCGATTCCCCTGGGCATTTCTTCGCGCAAGGGAGGCAAGTCGGCGGGCGTGGTGCTGGCGTTGGCTCTGGTGCTGGGCTACTACATGCTGTGGATGATGGGTCTGAGCCTGGCGCGGGATGGACTCGTTCCGGCAGGCCTGGGCGCGTGGTTTCCGAATCTCGTTTTCGGCGCCGTGGGAATCGCCCTGATCGCGCGGGCCGAGCGCCTGCGGCGCGGCGCGGGTCTGGCTTCCACCTTCCACGCCTGGATCAAGGAGGTCGAGAGCCGCTTCACCAGCGTGGACCTCAGCAGCCGGCGCTCCGCGTTGCGGCGCATCGGCAGCGGCTTTCCGCAGGTCCTGGACGGCTACGTGCTGCGCGCCTTCCTCTTCTATTTTGTGGTTTGCCTGACTTCCTTCGTGATGCTGGCGGAGATCATCACCCTGTTCGATCTGCTCACCGACATCTTCCGCTATCATTCGCCGTGGAGCACGGTGATCAGCTACTTCGTCTTCGTGGCGCCGCAGTTGATTTACCTCTCCGCGCCGCTGGCCGTGCTGGTGGGCGCCCTGGTAAGTTTCGCGCTGCTGACCAAGGATAACGAGATCACCGCCATGAAGGCTTGCGGCGTGAGCCTGTATCGGGTCAGCGTGCCGGTGTTTGTGGCCGCGGTGATGATCAGCGCCGGCTTGTTCACCTTCGACCACTTTTATCTGCCGGACGCCAACCGCAAACAGGACGCGCTTCGTAATCAGATCAAGGGCCGCGCCCCACAAACCTATCTTCGCCCCGACCGCCCGTGGATTCTCGGCCATGACTCTCAAGGGAAGTACTCGCGCATTTACCACTACAACTACTTCGATCAAGCCAACAACCTGATGGCCGGGTTGACGGTTTTCGAGTTGGATCCGCGCACCTTTCAAATGCGCCGCCGGATCGCCGCCGAGCGCGCTCACTGGGACAACAACCTGAACTGCTGGGTCCTGGAACAGGGCTGGGTCCGCGACTTCAAGGGACCGGACCTGGCGCACTGGAGCACCTTTACGGTGAAAGATTTTCCGGAGCTGGAAGAAAAGCCGTCCTACTTCAAGAAGGACTTGAAGCAATCGCAGCAGATGAACTATATCGAGTTGCGGCATTACATCGCCGACCTGCAGCAGAGCGGCTTCGACGTGGTGCCCTTGCTGATGCAACTGCACAAGAAATTCGCTTTTCCCCTGTACGCGCCGATCATGGCGCTGATCGGCGTGCCCTTCGCCTTCAGCGTGGGCCGCAAAGGCGCGCTCGCCGGGATCGGTGCGAGCATGGCCATCGCCATGGTCTATTGGACGGTGACCGTCTTATTCGAGAAGATGGGCAACATCAACGAACTGCCCGCCGTACTGGCGGCGTGGATACCCGCCGCTATGTTTGGGATGACGGGACTTTACTTGCTCCTAAAGGTTCGAACGTGATGGGAATAATGGGAATCATGGGAATTATGGCCACTCTTCGTGGCGTTCACTTTTGCCTTTTGACTTTTGCCTTTTGCCTTTTGCCTTGTGTTTCGGCGCCTTCCCATGCCTGAGCCTCCCCGAAGTAGAAACCGTTGTCCGCGACATCCGCCCAAAGGTCGTCGGACGGCGCATCGCGCGGGTGGAACTGGGACGCCGCCAGCCGCTCAAGACGCCTCCGCGCAGGATCGTGGAACTGCTGGAAGGAGCGGCCATCGAATCCGTGGAACGATGGGGCAAAAACATCGTGATCCGCCTCACGCGCGACGACGGCAGCGGAGTCTGGTGGCTGATTCACCTGGGAATGTCGGGACGCCTGGCTGTTGAGGCGGCGTCCGAAGAACGGCGCCTGCACACCCATGGCGTCTTCGCGCTCGATTCCGGCGACAGCGAACTGCGCTACTCGGATCCGCGGATGTTCGGACGGATCGAAGTGTCCCGCAACATTCCGGCGCGTTTGAAAAAACTTGGTCCCGAACCGCTGGAGATCGCTGAAGCCGAGTTCGTCGCCAACTTGCGGCGGCGCCGCACGCGCTTGAAGGCTCTGTTGCTGGACCAAAGCTTTGTGCGCGGCGTGGGCAATATCTATGCCGACGAAAGCCTGTTTCGCGCCGCGCTTCATCCTCGCGCGATCGGCTCGCGCGTCCCTCCGGCGCGCGCCGCCGAACTGCATCGCGCCCTGCAAGCGATTTTGCGCGACGCCATCGAACGCAAAGGATCGTCGGTGCGTACCTACCTCTACGGTCGGGGAGAATCGGGCAGCTATCAGGACGAACATCTTGTCTATGGACGCGCTGGCGAGCCGTGTACACGGTGTACGACGAAACTGAAGACCGCCGTGGTCGCGGGACGAACCACGGTATGGTGCCCGCAATGCCAGGGACAACGTCAAATCAAAAATCAAAAATCAAAAGTCAAAAATCAAAAATAAAGGTCAGGAAGGCCGGCCGTGGCGAGGGCCAACGCGAGCCCGCCCAGGCGCCGCGCCATTTTTGATTTTTGATTTTTGACTTTTGATTTGATGATTTGATGATTTCTTGCTACACTATCCCACCTATGGCCCTCCATCGCCGGCTGAATCTGCTGCAAGCGTCCGCTTTAAACATGGCCAACATGGTGGGCAGCGGCCCCTTCATCACCATCCCGCTGATCCTCGGCGCGATGGGCGGGCCGCAAGCCATGATCGGCTGGATCGTGGGCCTGGTGCTGGCGGTCTGCGATGGCATGGTGTGGGCGGAACTGGCCACGGCCATGCCTTACTCGGGCGGCAGTTATGTCTACCTGAGGGAAGCGTTTGGACGATTGCCCATTCGTGGCTTGGGACAGGTGCTGGCGTTCTTGTTTATCTGGCAGTTTCTGGTGAGCGGCACGGCGGAGATCGCCAGCGGCGCCATCGGATTCCGCCAGTATTACGGCTATCTCGATCCGCAATTCCACGGCAACACCACGCTGCTGGCGCATCTGATGCCGCCGCTGGTGTGTATCGTATGCCTGGTCTTGCTGTACCGGCGCATCGAGAGCGTGGGGAAACTGGCCGTGGTGTTATGGGTGGGCATGATGGCCACCATGGCCGTGATCATCTTCATGGGGATGCGCCACTTCAACGCCGCCAACCTCACGCCGCCACCCGGCGCGTTCACTTTGAATCGGGCGTTTTATCGCGGTCTGGGCGCGGCCATGCTGATCGCCATGTACGACTATCTGGGCTACTACGACGTTTGCCTGGTGGCGGAAGAAGTCGCCGAGCCGCGCCGCACCATTCCGCGCTCCATTCTGATTTCCGTGGCGGTCATCGCCGTACTGTACCTGCTGATGAACATCAGCATGATCGCGGTGGTGCCGTGGCGCGACGCCATGAAGTCGGAGTACCTGGCCAGCGATTTCATGGAGAAGGTGGCCGGACGCGGCGCGGCAGTGGTGGTCACCTACATGATCCTGTGGACATCGCTGGCCTCCACCTTCGCGCTCTTGCTGGGCGGTTCGCGCATCCTGATGGCCGCGGCTCGCGACGGCTGTTTCTTCCGCATTTTCGCGCGCCTCCATCCTACCGGCGACTTCCCTCATCTGGCGCTGATCGTGCTGGGCGTGCTTTCGGCGGCCGTCAGCCTGTTCGCCCTGGACGAGGTGATCAACGTCCTGATGGTGGTGCGTGTTCTGGTGCAGTTCGCCGGACAAATCGTGGCCCTCATGATTCTCCACAGAACGGGAGCCCCGCTGGCCTATCGAATGTGGCTGTATCCCCTGCCCGCCCTCATTGCCCTGGCGGGATGGTGCTACATCTTTCTCACTGCCGGAGCGGTGTACATCGCCATTGCCGGCGCGGTTCTGGTGGCTGGGCTGGCCGCAGGTACCATTTGGTACCTGATCGCCAAACCGCCGGCCCCAGATGCCCTGATTCCCCGAAACGTGCCGCGCCCATAAGGGAGCGGTTCTTGCAACGGCCCGTCAATTGCAGGGAGTACTTGGGGAGGTACGTATATGCGAGCACTTTTCATCGTGGGGATCCTCGTGGCGTTGGTGGTTCCGGTGGCTGCCCAGAACAATCAATCTCAGCTTGAAAAACTGATGCAGCAGAAGAACCAGGCCAAGATCAACGAAATCATGAAGAACCTGACGCAGACGGAATACAGGGTGCTCGCCTTGACATTCCCGCCTCCGACAGTCTCTTCGTGGACGACGGCAAGATAGTGGAGGGCATGTACAAGGTCGCCTTGAAGAACAACAAGTTGGCGTTCAAGGCCGGCGAAACGGCCAAAGTAACGAAAGTGGCAATCCTGGACTTCGCGGTCCAAGTCTACTTCAACGACGACACCGCTATCATTGGCTCGGCCGCCAGCCATGCGGATCTGGCCGATGCCAGTGTGGCCGACCTGACCGCGCTAGCCGGCAAGTCGATCGCGGCTCTGTTCGATGTAGTGAAGCCTGCTGGTAGCCTGATCGGCGGCAGCGCGGCAAAGTAAGAGTAGGCCGGCCCTCCGGCCTGTTCCTGATTGGTGGCGCGGGCATCCTTGCCGGCGCAAGTAGAGGCATGGCGCGGGCCGATTCAGTCCGCGCCATTTTCGTTTTTCGGCAGCTAATTTCCTCGCTCGGAAACGCAGAACCCATCTCTGCCAACACAAAAACACAGGACCCATCTGCTACCGCAGACGGTTCTGACAACGCAAAGAATAGGTCCTGAAGCCTGCGTTACGGACGATGGAAATCGCGATCTACAACCAGTTCGGGATGCTCCCGCCGGAAACTACTGGCCACGTGGCAGTCCCAGCAGATCGGGCGGTGTGTGGCCATTACGCGCGCCAACTCCTCTGCGCGGACGGTATTCCATTCGAAGGAGTATCCATCGGGAGCCAGCAGGGCGGGTGTATGAACGTGTTCGGCGACTCCCGGCGTAGCCAGCGTCCTCCCGCAGACAGCGCACTGCTTATCGAGATACCAGCGCCTGTAGACGGCCCGCAGCAGGCAGCCTTCCGGAGATTCCTTGACCTGATGCAAACACTCCTGCCCGCAGCCCAGTTTTTCCGGCCAGCGAGAGCACTCCCGAACGTCCAGATGGTCCAAGTCCGAGCCCCTTTAGCCGAATCACCTCCGGCTGATTGTTGTCCGGACAGGTAATGACATGATCGCCGCGAAACTTCCACCGGTCAAATATAGAGAACATAGCGAACCTCCTGCCCAAGTATGAGCACGTTGGTTGCCGCGAGACCGAGCCTTGCGACCCTAGCCGGCTGTCCGCGTGTGGCAGAATGCGACGGCAAGGTGAGTGAATTGCCGCAAAGGAGCGCCCTTTCGCACACGAGACGAAAACCACCACCTGTAGGAATCTGCGACGATGGTCCTATCTACACCGTTCCATGCAGGTTATCGCAATATGCCCAGATTTCCCGTGGGGATTCTGGACAGTGGCGAGCCACGTGCTTGTGTGTAAGTGAGTGAGAACGAAGCGATATAGCGTTGGGTGGCCAGATTGCCCTCTGTAATAGCGGAAGAGGAGGGAACTCAAAATGGTCGCCCTAACAATCGTTCTGATGTTCGCGGTGTTCATCGCCGCCGACTATATGTTCAACCGGGAGAAGTACCGGTTACCCGCCGCGGCAGGCAGTGCCGCCATCAACGTACCAGAGGCGGTATCGTCTCTATATTTTCATCCCGCCCATACGTGGGCCGCAGCGCAAAGCGATCAGGTTGCACGCATTGGTTTGGACGTTTTCGCCGCTCGCCTGTTGCCGCCGCCCAGCAAAGTCGATACGCCGCAACTGGCCCGCTGGGTCAGCCAAGGCGGCCGCGGCTTCACCTTGCACTGTGGAGACAAGGAAGTAACCCTGCTCTCGCCGGTAGACGGCGAGGTAGTGGAAATTAATCAAGAGGTTTTGGCGAATCCCCAACTGCTGAAGAGCGATCCTTACGGACGCGGCTGGCTGCTGAAGCTGCGGGCCCCGGACATGGCAGTGAGTATCCGCAACCTGTTTGGACCGGAATTGCTGCCCGCCTGGACCGACGACTCGATGGCTCGCCTGCGCCAGTTTTTCGCGCCTGCCGAGCTGACGCCGGCTCTGGCCACCTCGCAGGACGGCGGCATGATCGTAGATTCTTTGGCCGCAAGCCTTGATGCGGAACAGTGGAAGAAGCTGACTGCCGAATTTTTCCGCTCTTAGCGGGACAACGGAGAGATTATGAACGGTCTACTGATTGACATTACGAAATGCATCGGATGTAACGCCTGCCGGGCGGCCTGTCGCGAAAAGAACAGTCTCCCCGATTTTCCGATCAGCGAGAAAGAGGCCGAGCCGTTACGGGCCGGCCTCTTTACGGTTGTCCAGAAGCGCGGCGACTTGAATGTCCGCCGCCTGTGCATGAACTGCCTGGACCCCACCTGCGTTTCGGTGTGCCCGGTGGGCGCGTTCCAGAAACTTTCCTCGGGGCCGGTGACCTACGACGAAAGCAAGTGCATGGGTTGCCGCTACTGCATGATGGCTTGCCCCTTCGGCGTCCCGACCTACGAGTGGACATCGCGCTGGCCCAAGGTCAACAAATGTAACTTCTGCGCCGACCGCGTTTCCGCCGGCAAGCAAAGCGCCTGCGCGGAGGCCTGTCCCACCGGCGCCACGCTGTTCGGCGAGCGCAACGCGCTGATCAAGGAAGCCCACAAGCGTTTCGCCGACAGTCCCGGAACGTACGTGGACCACGTCTACGGCGAGGAAGAAGTCGGCGGCACTTCGGTGATGTATATTTCGCCGGTACCCTTCGAGAAGCTCGGCTTGCCCACCAATTTGCAACGCGATCCGATGCCCCAGCTCACCTTCCGCGTGCTTTCCAAGACGCCACAGATCTTCACAATCGCCGGGACGGTTCTCGGCGGGATCTATTGGATCACCAACCGGCGCGAGGAAGTGGCCCGCAATGAAGCAGGCAAAGACGCGGGCAAAGACGGAGGCCGGCAATGAACCTAACCGCCGTCCGCAAGAATATCTGGAGAGGAATCTTCTACCTGATCATGGGCGCCGGTCTCTACTCCACATGGCTGCGCCTCTGGGGAGGCTTGGGCGCCAGCACCAATCTGAGCGACCGCTTCCCTTGGGGAATGTGGGTGGGCTTCGATGTGCTCTGTGGAGTGGGCTTGGCCGCCGGTGGATTCACCCTGACCGCGGCGGTCTATTTATTCAACCTGAAACGCTTCCATTCCATTGTCCGGCCATCGTTGCTGACCGCGTTTCTCGGCTACTTGCTGGTGATCGTGGCGCTGTTCTACGACCTGGGACGCTCGCCGATGATCTGGCATCCCCTGATCATGTGGAATCCCCATTCGGTGATGTTCGAAGTCGGCTGGTGCGTCATGTTGTACACCACGGTGATGGCGTTGGAATTCGCGCCCATCGTCTGCGAGCGCTTCGGCTGGACACGCTGGGGAAATCGCTTGAAAGCGGCGGTCATTCCCCTGGTGATGTTGAGCGTGATGTTCTCCACGCTGCATCAGTCCTCCTTGGGCAGCCTGTACCTGATCGTACCGGAACGGCTGCACCCGCTGTGGTACTCGCCGCTGCTGCCGCTGTTCTTCTTCATATCCGCCATGGGCGTGGGTCTGGCGATGGTGATTTTCGAATCGTTCCTCAGCCGCCGCGCTTTCGGCAAGGAGATTGAAATCGACTTGCTCCGCGATCTGGCGCGCGTCCTGGTGGTCGTGCTGGCTTTCTACCTGGTGCTGCGCTTTGAAGATCTGGCCACGCGAGGCTCGCTGGGGCTGGCTTTCCACGCCACTCCGGAAGCCGGTTATTTCTGGCTGGAAGTGTTGGGAGGCGGGATCGTCCCGGCCGTCCTGCTGGCCATGCGGCGGGTCCGCGCGACGGGCGGCGGCCTGTTTCTCTCGGCCGTGCTGGTGATCTTGGGATTCGTGATGAACCGCTTGAACGTCAGCCTGACCGGAATGCACGCCGACGCGGTGGGTTACTTCCCACGCTGGACCGAGATTGCCGTGACCTTGTTCATCGTGGCGCTGGGGTTCGCGGGATTCCGTTTGGCGGTCATGTATCTGCCCATCTTCGAAGAGCACAAGCCGGAAGATCACAGGCCGGAAGAGCAGCACCGGGCGCCGCGTGGGCCTGCGCTCAACGCAGGGAAGGTTGTGTCCAGCCCCGCATGAAAAGGACGTTCGCATCCGCGAATCTCGCCACCAAGCTAACGGCCTGGTTTGCGGGGATCGCTGCGCTCATTGCTGGAGCCATGGGATGGTGGACGGCGCACACCTATCGTGCCAGCCTGCAAGAAACCGTGGTGACCAGCGCCGAACGCAGCGCCGACTTGATCCAGCGCAGCGCCCGGCGCGCCATGCTCACCAACTCCCGCGAGGACTTGGCCTTTCTGGTCCACTCTCTCGGTGTGCCGGCTCCCGGACAGGCCGGAGCGGCGCGCGTGCGCATCGGCGATCCCAGTGGACGCATCGCGTTTTCCAGCGACCTCTCGGAAATCGGCGGCAAGACCGCTCGCCCGGATGCGGGAAGCGTGCGTTACTTCACCGCCCGATCGGGCTTCACGTCGTTCCCGGCGTTGGCCCTGACTCGTCCCATCCGCAATGAACCGGAGTGCTACAACGCGACCTGCCATGCCCATCCGGCCACCCAGTCCGTGCTCGGCGTTCTCGACGTAGAGATGACCCTCGATCGCGTCGAAAGCACGGCCGCGTCGTTTGAACGGAAATCCGCGTTGCTGGGAGTGTTTGGGGTCCTGCTGATCGCCATGGTGGCTCTGCCGGTCATCCGTATGCAACTGGCCGCCGCGCGGCGAGAAAGCCTGCGCTGGACGGGTGAATTGCAGCGGCGCGTGGAGGAAAAAGCGTCCGAGTTGGAGCGCGCCTATTCGCACGCCGGCAACGTGGAGAAACTGGCGTCTTTGGGAACGCTTTCCGCGGCGCTGGCCCACGAGATCAACAATCCCCTGGCGGGAATCCGCACGTACGCGCGATGGATGGCGCGCACGATGCCGCCCAAAGTGGCGGTTGATCCGCACGCCGTGGAATGGAAACAGGCCTTGGAAATGATCGAGTCGGAGAGTAAGCGTTGCGGCGACTTGGTGCGCAACCTACTCACGTTTGCGCGCCAAACGCCGCTGGAGATGACCCCTACCAACGTGGTGGAAATTATCGAACGCTGCGTGCTGCTGGTGCGGCACAAGGCCCAAATGCAAAACGTGGTCGTGCAATGGGACGCCGCATCACCCGTGCTGGGCGCGGCCCAAGGGCCGCAAGTGGTTTGCGACGGCGCGCAGGTACAGCAGGCGCTGCTGGCCATCCTGATCAACGGCATCGAAGCGATGCCGCGCGGCGGGGTGCTGTCCATCGCGGTGTCGCACACCGCGGAGCCCGGAGAGTTGCGGATTGTAATCGCGGATAACGGCCCGGGAATTTCCGAAGAAGCCTTGCCGCATCTGTTTGAGCCGTTTTTCACCACCAAGCAGATCGGCAAAGGCACCGGATTGGGCCTCTCGCTGGCGCACGGAATCGTCAGCCGGCACGGTGGACGAATCGAAGTAGAGGCGGGGCTGGGACACGGCGCGAAGTTTACCGTTGTTCTGCCCGAGGGAGGAACCAACTCATGGCGGCACTCGGAGCTAGCAGCTTCGCATCGATCGGGGCTGGATCCAACGGCAAAGCCGTTGGAAGCATCCTTATCGTTGACGACGAACCGGTAATCACGCAATCTCTTTCCCGCTGGCTGGCCGAAGACGGCTACGAAGTGGGCACGGCGGCCTCGGCCGCCGAAGCCTTGCGCCGCTTTCAAGAGCGGCGCTGGGACCTGGCGTTTCTCGACATCATGATGCCGGGAATGGACGGCCTGGAATTGCAGCATCGCCTGCACGAAATCGATCCCCACCTGCAAGTGGTCATCATGACCGGTTATTCCTCCGTGGACAGCGCGGTACGCGCCATGAAACAAGGCGCGTTCGACTATCTGTCCAAGCCCTTCGACCCCGACAACGTGTCGCGCCTGGTGCACCACGCCATGGAGAGGCGCCGGTTGCAGTGCGATAACGCCGGACTCCGCGAGCAGTTGGCGGAGGTCCGTCCGGTGGCCGACATGATCGGCGAAAGCGCGGCCATGAACCGGCTTCGCGAGCAGATTTTGACGGTGGGTCCCACCGACACCACCGTCATGGTGCGCGGCGAGAGCGGGACGGGCAAAGAGCTGGTCGCGCGCGCCCTTCACGCCGCCAGCCCGCGGCGCTTCTCACCGCTGGTGCCGGTGCACTGCGGCGCGCTGACGGAAACGTTGCTGGAAAGTGAACTGTTCGGCCACGAACGCGGAGCCTTCACCGGAGCGCAGTATCGCAAGAAAGGCAAGTTCGAGTTGGCCGATGGCGGTACCGTTTTTCTAGATGAAATCGGCGACATCAGCCTGAAAACCCAGACCGACATGCTGCGCGTTTTACAAGAGAAAGAGATTGTCCGCGTGGGAGGCAGCCAAGTGGTTCCGGTGGACTTCCGCGCGGTCGCCGCCACCCATCGCAACCTGGAAGAGATGGTCAACGACGGCCGCTTCCGCGCCGACCTTTTTTTCCGGCTCAATGTGTTTCCGATCGTCGTGCCGCCGCTGCGGGAGCGCCGCGAGGACATTCCGCTGCTGGCCGCCTTTTTCCGCGACAAGTACGCGCAGCAAACCCACAAGCGGGTGGAGAGCATCTCGCCCGCGGCCATGGATCTGCTGGTTTCCCACGCCTGGCCCGGCAATGTGCGGGAGTTGGAAAACGCCCTGGAGCGCGCCGTGGTGATCGCCCGCGATCCGGAGTTGCGAGCCGAGGATTTTCCGTTTCAAACGGCGCCGTCGGGCCGCTGGAGTCCGATGTCCCTGGAGATCATGGAGAAGGATCACATTCGCCGCGTTCTGGCCGATTGCGGTTGGAATATGAGCCGCACCGCCCGCATCCTGGACATCGATCGTGCCACGCTCTACAACAAAGTGAAGCGCTATGGATTCCAACGTCCCGGAGGCCCGCTCGCCGCGGACTCCGCACTCGAGGCTGGAGTGGAAGCTCCGGTGGGAACCCCAGCCGGGAATTGAAACGCTGGGCTTCGATCCCTCGTTCGCCTACGACGCCAAGCGTCGGCAGTATGACTCCACCCGATTGCTGGAGCGTCTGCCGCGCGGGATCGTCGCGGTGACCGATCTCGACCTGTTCATCCCCATTCTCGAGTTTGTCTTCGGCGAGGCGGAATTAGGCGGCTGGCGCGCGATTGTTTCCACGCACCGCCTGCATCAGGAGTTCTACGGCCTGCCCATGGACGAGGAACTGTTCCAGGCGCGTGTCCGCAAGGAGGTGCGTCACGAATGGGGGCACGCCCTGGGATTGCGGCATTGCCACCGCTACGATTGCGTGATGCACTCCAGCCCCTCCGTGGAACACGTCAACTTGAAAGGCGAGGAGTTCTGCGAAAGTTGCCGGCAGAAGATCGCCGCGAAATCGCAGTAGGTGTGCGACATTAAAGTGAGAGTTGATCTCTGGAAGGGATGCAGCTTGTAGCCGGTGGTGGAGCGTTTTTTGCGACATCACCGGTAAACGACGTAGGGTCCGGACCCCAGACGGGGGTCCCAGGGCTTGTCCGCCTGGCGGGGGACGAAAGATCAAATGTGCATTTCACAGCTCCTCCGGGATCAGGGGTGCTTAACCCGTCTTGGATCCGTGTTTCCTCAAAACGGTTGAGCACCCCCTTTTCGACGCCAAGACGCTGACGGGCAGAGATTTACTCCTTTCCAGGCGAACAATCATCAGGGTCATCATCAGGGTCCCCACCCTGATGATTATCCATATGAATCCTAGACAGTTAGCGGATTTCGGCCCTCCCGGCGCACGCCCCCCTCCATCCACTTTTTGGTCCTGGCTTACCGTCATGATCCATCAAGGCGCTGGGAAACCGGGGGAAACCGTGTTCAAACAGCCTGGACGGGGAACATTGGTTCCTTGTCACAGCTATGTTCCATGGGCCGAAACGAACGAACAACCCGCCCCGTTCAGGCTGGCCCCGTTTCCCCGCAGTTCTCCGCAGCTCTCCGTTTTCCCCAAAGATAGGACCGTAGCCGAATTCAGCGGCTTTGGAGTACACTGGGACCATGGCGAAGATCATCCGTGTGAGCGAACTGAAGAAGCTAGGGTCCCCGAAAAAGAAGGTTCCAGGCCTTAAGGGACAAGCGACCAAACCCGGGCCGACGGTTGGCGATATCTCGCAAGAAGAAGTGGACGGATTCATCGAGTTCATCCGAGAAATGCGGCAAGGAAGCATGGCCGGAACGAAGCCATCTCGATGAGGGTGCTTTTGGTTGATACAGATGCTGCCTCGATCCTTTTTCGAAGCGCGGACCCTCGAAGACGGGAATGCGAGGAGATCGTTTCTGGATCTGAGTTAGCGATCTCCTTCATGACGCAGGCCGAACTGCTTCTTTGGCCGCGCGTGAATCGATGGGGAACCGCGAGGGCGACGTCTTTACGCCAGTATGTGCGTGGCTATGTCACGCTGTTGCCGGACGACGAAACCTGTCAAATCTGGGCAGAGGTATGCGCTGGATGTCGTGCTTTGGGCCGACCCATCTCCGCAGCCGATGCCTGGGTCGCCGCGACTGCCATACAGTGGGATCTGCCACTGGTCACCGGCAATCACCATGACTTCGAGGCGGTGGCTGGCCTCGTTTTAGTGGCAATCGGATAGCATTGGCAACCGAGTTCCCGGGGCGGACCGCTGGCGAACAGAAGCGCTCATCGCCGTTCCGTCGCCGCCGTTCCCCCAAGGGTTGGTCAAGGATCCAAGAAAGGAGACGTCAAGAAAGAGAATGCGGACAGTCTGACGGGTAGTGTCCTAATTTGGCAAATTACGATACTACCGTCTGACGCACTTCGCCCAAACTGAGCCACTACCCGAGCGTCACGATTTGTTGCGCGATGGGGTATGGTGGGATCATGATGCAGTTGCACATGACCGAGGCCGAGGTATCGGGAAATTGCGCCGATGTGCTGGCGAAGGTCCGTGACGGCGTGGTGGTTGTCGTCGAGCACGATCATCAGCCGGTCGCAGTTATTCGATCCGCAAAGCCCCCTGGCCGGCCGATCTCCGAATGTATCGCTTCCGCGAAAGCCAGCTCTTCCAGCGTCACGCTGAACGGCGGATTCGCCGCTGATGCCGAAGAAGGGATTAGGAGCCGTCAAGAGGAATGGAACCCTCCATCTTGGGACTAACCATCGATTCCAGCATTGTGATCGCGGCGGAACGGCAAGGGCAAACCGTCGAGCAACTCCTCCAGCACGTGAGACAGCCGTTTGGTGAAGTTGACGTCGCCGTTTGCGCCGTGACTGTGGCCGAGTTGATCCACGGTGTCTATCGCGCCAACACGCCCCAGATCCGTGATCGGCGGAAGGCGTTTATCGAAGCGTTCCTATGCCATGTTCCGGTTCACGCCGTGACGTGCGAGACCAACGAGATTGTTGGGCAAATCAGCGGAGAGCAGGCGGCGAAGGGAATCACAATTGCGTTCGACGATTTGGCGATGGGCGCTTCTGCACTTGAACGGGGGTAGGCGGTCGCGACATTGAACATGCGCCATTTCGAAAAGATCCCCGGACTCGTCGTCAGGAGCTTGTGACGGGACGGGAATAATGGTCCGTCAGAAATAAATCGTCAAGTTCAGGCCGACCCCTTTCCCCCTTAGAGCGCGTAGCTCTTCTTTCGCAAGCGGCTGGCGCGGCATTTCAAGCGCAAGCCTCTACGTGGAACCAATCCAGGAATCACACCACGGGCGAATTCACGCGCTTCATGATCTCCACAAAGCGTGGATGCGAACGCAGCGCCGCAAATTGGGAAGTCCCGGGTAGGAAACCCAGCCAGCCGTCGCGATCCTCGGCGGCGGTGTCCAGCCAGTCGAGGGCACGCTCGATATTACCGAGCGCCAGGGCGCACAGCACCAGCGCATATGCGGACGCAAATTCCCGCCGCCGTTTGTCTTCCAATTCCGCCAGCAGCCGCTCGGCGTCGGTGCGGCGTCCCGCGCGCATGTAAGCCAGACCCAAGAAACCCATGAAGCCCGGGCAGTGGGGAATGGATTGGCGCGCTTTCTCCAGCCACGCGACACCCTCGTCCAGCCGCCCAAGGTTGGAGAGCGCTTCCCCGAGCATGGCCATGGACCCCGCGTTGGCGCTGATATCCACGGCCTGACGGGCGTTGGTGAGGGCCAGATCGTAGCGGCATGTGCCGTTGTACAACAGCGCCAGCACATAATGGCCAATCACTGATAGCGGATCGCACTCCAGGGCCCTCCGGAAGCTCCGCTCGGCCTCCTCGAGCTTTCCGTTACCCCACTGGACGCAGCCACCCCAAATGAAGGACCAGGCAGTCGGTGGCAAGCGGGAAGCAGCCTCGATCTGCGCCAGCGCCTCGGTCCAGCGATGTTGGTAGGACGCCAACACGAGGGCCCGGCCGGCGTGTGCCTCGCCCAAACTGCTGTCGGCGGCCAGGGCGCGCTGGGCGGCTTCCAGCGCCTGGGGCATCTCCGTGCTGGGCGGACCGGCCGCCGTGAAGTTGCGGTGAATGTGATACTCCGCCAGTTGCACCCAAGCCCGGGCGTGGCGCGGTTCGCTGGCAACCGCTTCCTGGAGATACTCGAGGCCCTTGGCCATGTCGCTCGGAGTGTAGCGGTTGACGTAAAAGACGCCCCTCAAGTAGAGACTGTGGGCATCCGGATTTTCCGTGTAATGCTTCACTAGCGGCTCGGCGGGCCGGCCTCCCAGTTTCACCTTCAGCTTTTCGACAATCGCTTGCGCCATTTCGTCCTGGATGGCGAATACGTCGGTCATCTCGCGGTCGTAGCGTTCCGACCAGAGTTGCGATTCGTCAGCCACTTGGATGAGCTGCGCGCTCACGCGAACGCGATTTCCGGCGCGTCGCACGCTGCCTTGCAGAATGCTCTGGACCTTGAGTTTCTCGCCGATCTCGGCAAGGGCGTGCTCGCGTCCGCGAAACGCGAAGGCCGAGGCGCGAGCAATCACGCGCAAGCCGGGAAGCTGCGTGAGGGCGTTGAGGATCTCTTCCGCCAAGCCGTCGGAAAAGTATTCGTTATCCTTGTCGGCGCTCAAGTTCGCGAAAGGAAGTACGGCGATGGACGGCGTTTCCGCCGTGGCCTGGGTTGTGTCTTGTGTTGCGCCCAAGTCCTCCAGGGCCAGTTTCAAGTCCACGGCGCTCTGGAAGCGCTTGTCGGCTTCCTTGCGCAGGCAGCGCGACACAATGCGCTCCAATTCCGGCGGCGTTTGTGGCGCGGCTTCGCGCAATGGCCGCGGCTCTTTGCTGAGGATCGCGGCCATCGTGGACAAGGGATTGTCGGCGCGGAACGCCCGCTGTCCGGTGAGCATTTCGTAAAGCACCAGGCCCAGCGAGAAAATATCGGAGCGCGCATCGGCGGGACGCCCGGAGGCCTGTTCCGGCGACATGTAGGCGGCGGTGCCGAGAATCGCGCCAGGCAACGTTTCGGCGGTGAGCGCCGCATCATCGTGGCCGCTCGGCTCCTGGAGCTTCGCCAAGCCGAAGTCCAGAACCTTGATGACGCCGTCGGCCGTGACCATGATGTTGGCCGGTTTCAGGTCGCGATGGACAATTCCCGAGGCGTGCGCCTTCACCAGCGATGCCACAATCTGCCCGGCATAGCCGATCACTCGCGACGCTTCCCAGCCTCTTGCCGGAATGGCATCGCATAGGGTCTGGCCGTCCACGTATTCCATGACAATGAAGTGGACACCCTCGTGTTCGGCGATGTCATGGATCGCCACCACGTTGGGATGATTCAACTGCGACGCGGCGCGGGCCTCGCGCAGGAAGCGCTGCAAGCGGTCGGCGCTGGTCTTGTCCGAAGGCAGTACCTTGATGGCGACATCGCGGCCCAGGCGCGTGTCGCGGGCCCGATACACCTCTCCCATCCCGCCCGCGCCGAGGGGCGCGAGGATCTCGTACGGTCCCAGCCTGGTTCCGTTGGAAAGAGTCATGGATGATCGTGGAACGTCTTCCAGTCTACTCCAGACCACGAATGAAGGCGAACCTAACTTTGTCACTCTTGATGGCAACCCTGCAACACAAAGCGGCAGCAAGCAGCCGCACTCCATATTCGACACTCGGGGCGCACCGTTGGAGGCCTTGCGCGCTATCCGTGAGTGGTATCATTGGGCATGGCTGCTACACAACCCATCCTGTTCCGGGTTCTGAGCGAAGATGGCGCTCCCCTAGTCATTCCTCCGCCGGCCCGCAACGGCACCGATTGGTTCTTCAATCTCTGCGGGGGAAACGGGGCCGGGGAAACGGGGCCAGCCTGGACGGGGAGAGTTGTTTTCCCAAGGATCGATAACTTGGAGGTAGTACACACTCGACAGCCTGTAGCTTTCCAAAAGCAGAGATCATGATAGCCCTCGCAACTCCTCCGCGCAAACCCGTTCGAGCTCGCCAAGATCATTCTGGATTGTCCGCCAAATTCGGCGCGGACTGACGACATCATACTCATGCCGGTAGATATTGCCGGCAGCCGCTACGGCCGCCCAGTCAATTTCGCCGTGACGTTGTTTCATTTCGTTAGGTAGACGCCGCGATGCCTCGGAGATCACTTCTAAAGCGCGGATGGCGGCGAACAGCCGCATGGGGTCTTTCGAGAAATCCTCAGGGTGATCCCTGAGACAAATGAATGAGCCGCCTGGATGTGGTCCAAAATATCCTGAAGACGCGTGGCGGGATCGCTAGAAGGCATCGACGGCGCTGCTCAGTATCTTGTCGCGCAGCAGAGGTTTGAGAGTTTCGCGGTCGGCGAGGTCCACTTCTGCGCCAAGCAGTTCGCCAAGATCGAGGGTCAGCCGAGCATACTGGAAAAGGCCGATTGGCGCCCCGGGATCCAGGTCCACAAGAACATCCACGTCGCTGGTCGGCCCCTGTTCGCCGCGCGCCACGGATCCAAAAACGGCCGCGTGGCGCACACCGCGCTTTTGGAGATCCGGCTCGTGCTTGCGGAGAACGGCGAGAACATCCGGTAGAGTGGTGACCATAGGGATCCAGTTTATCAGATTTGGCCCGGCCTCGGTCCAGCAGCGCGCCGGGGTGCCGGCCATTCTCGTACTCTATTTAGATTGCGTTTTGGGGGAGGACGGGGTCAGATGCCTCAGCGTCTCGGCATCTTCACCACTGGTTCCTGACGGCCAGCCATCCTGCTTTCCCCTCTCCCTCTTCACAGCACGATCTCAAAGGTCTGCGTTCCATCCATGCGGTAAATCCGGAAATCGCTGTCCAGCGTGAATACTCGATGGACACCAAGGGTCTCGGCGGCGGCGACGATCGAGGAATCCGCCAAGTCCATCGGGACATCGGCGTACTTTTCCATCAGGTTCGTCATTCGCTGGATTTCCAACGGCGTGGTTTCGTGAAGCTGGAGGACTCCCTGCTCGACAAGGCGCCATAGGCTTCGCGGTCCGCCAGTGCCCCGCGCACGCCCGAGGAAATGCATCGCTTCCGTGAAGCAGGGCCATGTGGTCACCAAGGGCAGGGCTAAGTTCGGCAGGGCCGCGATGCAGGCTTGATGAATCTGACCTTGGCCGCGAATCGAGGATTGCAACGAGCGGTCCGGCGTCCGTGAGGGTCACGGCCGGCGCAGGCCTTGCTTCTGGAGCTTCTCCAAAACCAGCTCGGAGATGGCGGTTGGCGCATAGCCGGTTGTCGGTTCCTCCGTGCTATCAATCGCGCCAACCAGGCTTTGCAGCACCTCATGAAGGCTGCGCTGATTCGAAGAGTTTTGATCGCCAGGGACAACGGAGGCGATCCAATCGCTCGCGGTCATTCCGCGCTCGCGAGCGGCCTTTTCGAGGTTCTCGTAGACATTTTCGGACAATTCAATCGTGCGGGCCATGGCTCGCCTCCTCTGATCCATTGTACTACCGGAGCAGGGTTGCGCGAGGATTGACTCAATTGGGTAGTGGGTCAGTTTGAAAGCGTGCGGCTCCGCCGCTCCTTTGTGCGGAAAGGCTGTGCCTTTCCGGACCCGCCCTCGTTTGGCAAGGCCGCGCCTTGCCCGCACGGCGCAGCCGTGCGAAGTAGTAACGACTTTTTCGGAAAGGCGGAGCCTTTCTTAGCCCCAAAGGGGCGGACTATATCAGCCCAGGCCAACGGCCTGGGTAAGCCGCGAAAGAACAGCAAGCCCTGAAGGGGCGGCCTAAGACGCGGTCCGCGAAATTGCATTCGACAAGCGTTATCGCGGAATTAGGACGCCCCTTCAGGGCTTTGATGATTTGCTGAATCCTTACCCAGGCCGTTGGCCTGGGCTGGCATAGGTCAGGCCGTTGGCCTTCGCAGAAATGTAGAAACTCCAGGGAAAGGCGGAGCCTTTGCGCACGAACGAGCGGCGGAGCCGCAGTCGAAGCGGTCATGTTCAAATTGACCCACTACCCTCAATTGAAATGCGGGGGGAAACGGGGCCAGCCTGGCCGGGGAGAGTTAATTTTCTAGGAAATGACGGAAGAACGGCATACAACGCTAGCTAACCGGTGGTGTCGCAAACTACGCTCCACCACCGGCTACAAGCTGCCTTCCCTTCAGGATGAGAACGAGCGCTGTCATTGGCGTTCGGTGAATCGTCAAAGTCGGCGGGCCAGTCTAGTGCCGTTCCAACTTAATTCCCCTAACGACCTACCCTCACTTCTCTGCTGAACTGGTGTTGGCAGGCAGCATCCCTTCGGCGCAACAAGTTGGAACGGCACTAGGCGATCTTCTGGGTCCGCCACGGCTCCCGCAGGATGGGCGTCGCCAGGGAGCGCTCGGCTTTGCCCGTATACACCTGGCGCGGCCGGGAGATCTTCTGCTCCGGATCGGTGATCATTTCTTCCCACTGGGCCAGCCAGCCGACGGTGCGCGGAATCGCGAACAAGACGGTGAACATCTCCGGGCTGAAACCCAGGGCTTGATAGATGATCCCGGAGTAAAAGTCCACATTGGGATACAGTTTGCGCTGGATGAAATAGTCGTCTTCCAGCGCGATGCGCTCCAGTTCCAGGGCGATGTCCAGCTTAGGATTGCGGCCGGTGACTTCGAAGACGCGCTCGGCGGCCCACTTCAGAATGCGGGCGCGGGGATCGTAGTTCTTGTAAACGCGATGTCCGAAGCCCCTCAGCAGGCGTTTGCGATCCTTGACCTCGGCGACATAGGCGGGCACCTTGTCCTTGGAACCGATTTCGTCCAACATCCGCAGGACCTGCTCGTTGGCTCCGCCATGCAGCGGGCCATACAGCGCAGCAGCAGCCGCCGCTGTGGAAACGAAGGGATCGGCTTGCGAACTGCCCACGCAGCGCATCGCGCTGGTGCTGCAATTCTGTTCATGATCGGCGTGCAGGATAAACAGGATGTCCAGGGCCCGCGCGATCACCGGATTGGGGGTGTACTTCAACTCGGTCATCTTCCACAGCATGTTCATGAAGTTCTCGGTGTAGCTCAGGCTGTTGTCGGGATAGACATAGGGCAATCCCATGCTGTGGCGGTAGGCGTAGGCGGCGATGGTGGGCACTTTGCCGACCAGTCGCAGCACCTGCAGTTTGCGTACCTGCGGATCCAGGACTTTCTTGGCATCGGGATAAAAAGTGGACAGCGCGGCGATGGTGCTGACAAACATGCCCATGGGATGGGCGTCGTGGTGGAACCCTTCCATGAACTTCTTGGTGTTCTCGTGAAGCATGGTGTGTTGCGTCAACCGGTTGTTCCAGTCTTTGAGTTGCATGTCGTCGGGTAACTCGCCGTAAAGAATGAGATAGGCGACTTCCAGGAAGCTGCACTTCTCGGCCAGTTGCTCAATGGGATAGCCGCGATAACGCAGGATGCCTTTGTCGCCGTCGATGTAGGTTACAGTGCTGCGGCAAGAGGCCGTATTGGTAAAGGCCGGGTCATAAGCCATGACCCCAAAATCTTCGGGGTCCTTCTTGATCTGCCGCAGATCCATGGCTCGGATGTTGCCGTCATTCACAGGAACCGTATAAGACTTGCCGGTACGGTTGTCGGTAATAGTCAAGGTTTCATTGGGCATAGGATTCCTCGACAGTACCTGTAGCAATTTGCGTGCCATAGAAACAGCGGGGTTTGACGCAGGTGGTGAGGTTCGACTCCAGGGACTGACACTTTGGCACCCATATTGCATATTGCAATAGTGAATGAACGCCGTCGAACCATCTCCTGACGGGAACGGACGTGTGTCTTTGCGCACCCGCATCGCCCTGCTGGGTGCCGTGGTCTTCCTGGTGCCTTTTGGCCTATACATGGCGCTGGTAGCGCAAGTGGACCGTCCAGACTTGCGCGAGACGCTGCTTTATGCCTCTCCGTTTCTAGCGCTGGGAGTGCTGCTGGTGGCGCTGGCGTGGAACTATGCGATGAACTCCATCGAGCACCTGACCGGGGCGTTGTACCGGGCCCTGGAGACCGCTCGCCAGCATGAGCATGAGCGCGATCAGGCGCTGCGGGAACTGGCCGAGCGCTTGGAGCAGGAACGCGGGCTGGCGCGGCAGAAAGAGCAATTCAACGCGCAACTGGCGGTCTACGAGAAGTACGCCGCGCTGGCGCAATTGGCCCTGGGCGCGGCGCACGAAATCAACAACCCGCTGCTGGGAATCCTCTCGCATTTGGAGTTGGAAGCACGCAACCTGCCGCCTGGAGAACCTCTCCAGGAGGTTCAGCAGTGCATCGAGGGCATCAAGCGGATTTCTTTCACCATCAGTAGTTTGCTCAACTACGCGCGGCCCGCGCCGTTGCAGCTTTCCAGTGTCAACCTGGAGCGCCTGATCACCGACACGCTCTCGTTTCTGCATCACCAGCCGTTGTTCCGCAATATCCTCCTGCGGCAAGAAGTGGATCCGCAAACGCCCGCGATCACCGCCGACGCGAATCAGGTCTCGCAGATTCTCACCAATCTTCTGCTGAATGCGGCGCAAGCCACGCCGCAAGGCGGAAGCATCGTCGTTACCGTGGAAAAGGTCAAGTTTGAAGACCGCGTGGCGATCCGGATCGCCGATACCGGCGACGGCATCGCCGCCGACGTGCTGCCGCATATTTTCGAACCGTTCTTCACCACCAAACGCGGCAAAGGAACGGGACTGGGTTTAAGCATCACCGAGGCTTACCTGCGCAGCCACGGCGGCGACATCACCGTGGACAGCCGGCCGTCGCGCGGTACAACCGTGGAAGTGATTCTGCCGGTGCGCCAGGTGAGCCAGCCGGCGGTGGAATTTGCGGAAGTGATTCCGTAGTCAGTAGGGCGGGCATCCTGCCGGCCCCACCAGGAGATCGATATGAGTTACTCGATTCTGATTGTTCAACGACGAAGCCCTCACCCTGCGCACGATTAGCCGCGCGCTGAATGAGGAGGGCTTCGATGTGCAGGTGGCGGAGAACGGCGAGCGTGCTCTGGAGATCTTCCGGGACGAGCCCGCCGACATCGCTTTGGTGGACGTTGTGCTCCCCGGCCTGGACGGCCTGGAGGTTCTGCGGCAAATCAAGAATCACCGCCCGGAAACCGTGGTGGTGATGATGAGCGCCTACCACATCGTAGAGCGCGCCGTGGAAGCCATGAAGCTGGGATCCTACGACTACCTGGTAAAGCCCTTCCATCTGGCGGACCTGTTGAACACGATCCGCCGCGCGGCGGAAGTGCTGAGCCTGCGCGTGCGCGTCGCCGAGACCATCCAGGACGCCAAGGGGCGTTACGACTTCGGGCGTATTGTCACCGAGAATTCCGCGATGCGCGAAGTTCTGGAAATGGCCCGCAAGGCGGCCGAGTCGGACCGCACCACCATCTTGATCCAAGGCGCCAGCGGCACCGGCAAGGAGGTCCTGGCCAAGGCCATCCATTACCACAGTCCGCGGAGCGCCATGACGCTGCTGGAGCTAAACTGCGCCGCCATGCCGGAGACGCTGCTGGAAAGCGAGCTATTCGGCTACGAAGCCGGCGCCTTCACGGATGCCCGCCGCCGCAAAGAAGGTTTGCTGGAAAAGGTGAATCACGGAACGCTGTTCCTGGACGAGGTCGGCACCATGGCGGCCAGCACCCAGGCCAAGCTTCTGCGCGTCCTGGAGGAAGGCTGTTTCATGCGCTTGGGCGGCTTGCGCCAGATTCAAGTGGACGTGCGCATCATCGCCGCCACCAATCTCGACCTGAAGGAGGCGGCACTGGCAGGAACTTTCCGCGAAGATCTTTTTTATCGCCTCAATGTAGTGCCTCTGCATATCCCGCCGCTGCGCGAACGGCCGGAAGACATTCTGCCGCTGGCCATCGACTTGGTTCGCTCGCTCAATCGCGAGTTGAAGAAATCGTTCACCGGTTTCACGCCGGCGGCCGCGGAGGTCTTACGGCGCTATCCTTGGCCCGGCAACATCCGCGAGCTGAAGAATGCCATTGAGCGCACCATGATCCTGGCGCCGCCCGGCGAAATCGACGCCGTTTACCTGCCCAAGTCGATCATCGAGCCGCCCGCCGACTCGCCGCCGTTGCAATTCGTGTCGCTGCGGGCCATGGAAGAACGTTATGTCAACGAAGTGCTCAAAGCCACCGGCGACAACAAGACGCAGGCCGCCAGGATTCTGGGGATCCATCCATCGTCGCTGTTCCGGCGCTTGTCGAAGGTGGATTGATTAGAGGCGGTCTTTTTACCACGAAGGCACGAAGGAAGGAAGCCAAGAACACGAAGAAGCCCTTCGTGCTTTTGATCTTGTCTTCCTTCGTGGCTTCTGGCAAAAAAAGACGCCGGAGTGTTATACTCCCTCCATGGGCGCCGTCGAAACCCTGATCACCGCCGAGCAATTGCTGGAGATGCCCCGCCACCCCCGCGTGGAGTTGGTCAAGGGAGAGATTATCAAGATGAGTCCAGTTGGCAAGACGCACTCCTTCATAACCTCGCGCCTGTGGCGCCTACTTGACACTTTCGTGGTCGAGCACAATCTCGGGTTTCTCGGACCGGAAGCCGGCTTCCTCCTCTCCAAGGACCCCGACACAGTGCGCGCCCCGGACTTGGCGTTTGTCTCCGCCCAGAGAATGGGCGATCTTCGAGAACGCGGCTACTTCCACGTCCCGCCGGATCTGGCGATCGAAATCCTGTCACCCGGCGACCGCCCGGGCGAAATCTATATTAAGATCGGCGAGTATTTTGCCGCCGGAGCCCGCCTCGCGTGGGTGATTGATCCGGATGCGGAGGAAGTGGTTGCTTATCATCCGGACGGTCGGAGTAGAGTCTATTCCGGCGACGAAGCAGTGCCCGGTGAAGACGTCCTGCCAGGGTTTTCCTTTACGCCTTCCCAGATTTTTTCGTAGCAACCGTCGCCGCAATGCAGAGCCCTCGCACGCAAAACGCGACACCTCTCGCAAAATGCGATACCTCCTGTAACAAACTCCCTTTGTTTTCAATCTGCACCCTGGGCACGACACGTGCCTCTATGACAGGTGGACAAGGAGGAACGAAATGTCCATCTTATTCGTTCTGGTAATGTTTCTGCTCTGCATCAGCATCAACTATTTCTACGGCTATCAGAAGGACAAGGCCGCCGCGGCCGCGGCTCCGCAACCAGGAAAGCCCGAGATGATCCGCGACGGCGCCTTCGAGCTGCCCAAAGGCTACTGTTTCCATCATGGCCACACCTGGGTCCTCGATGAAGGACGGCAGAATGCGCGCATCGGCCTGGACGCCTTCGCCACCAACCTGCTGGGCAAGATCGACCGCATCGAGGTAACTCCGCCTGAACCGCTGGGTACGCCAGGGCCAGAAGTCTGATGACGGTGCAAAGCGGCGACATGACCGCGGAAATGGCCGTCGCCCGTGGAAGGCATCGTCACTTCCGTGAACCCGCGCGTGCTCAAGGATCCCGACCGCGCCGCCGACGACCCTTATCAGCGAGGGCTGGATCTGCGCGTTGAAGTCTCCCGATTGGCTACCAACGTGAAGAACCTGGTGCAGGTGCAGATGGTCGCGCCCTGGATGCATCACAGCCTGGGACGGCTGACCAACCTTTGTGCACCGAGGGCGCCGCCACTGCGCCCGACGGCGGCCTGCCCGTTCCCGGCGCTTGCTGCGCAGTGAATCCCGAGCTGCGCCGGCGCATGATCAAGGAGTTCTTCCTGATGTAACGCGGGCGCCATTATGATCGGAGGACCAACAAAAACCTAAAGGATGCTGATCGATATCACCAAGTGCATCGGCTGCCGCGCCTGCGAGCAAGCGTGTAAAGAAGTCCACCACTTCCCATGGCAACGGAAGCCGGCGCTCTCCGCCACCGCGCTGACCGTGGTGCGAGGAGCGCGGCGACAAGTTCGTGCGGCGGCTGTGCATGCACTGCCAAGAGCCGGCCTGCGCCTCCGTCTGCCCGGTGGGCGCGCTGAAGAAAACGGCGTTTGGACCCGTGCTCTATGACGCCAAGAAGTGCATCGGCTGCCGCTACTGCATGCTGGCCTGCCCGTACTCGGTGCCGCGCTACGAGTGGAGCGAAGCTGGCGCCCGTTCGTCAAGAAGTGCGACATGTGCGCCGAGTCGCCGGCCCCGGCAAGCTGACCGCGTGCGCGGAAGCTTGCCCGGTGGGCGCGACCATCTTCGGCGATCGCGAAGAGTTGCTGGGGAAGCGCAGCGGCGCATTCCGCGAGAACTCCAAGTATGTGCCAACCGGATCTACGGCTCGGACGAAGACGCGGCGGGACTTCGGTGTTCTTCCTCTCCGACGTGCCGTTTGAGAAGCTGGGATTCGTCAAGCTCGCCGCAGACGCAGCCTCTGCCGACGTGTGAGCGCGGCGGCGCTGGGCGAAATGCCCACCGTGGTGATGATCGGCGGATCGCTGCTGGCCGGCTCTACTGGTTCACGCAGCGGCGGCAGCAAGGCCGTGGCCTTGGAGGAAGCAACGGAAAAAGAAGCCAAGGAACGTCCTGCGTTCCGGGACAAGGAGAGGAGCTAAGCCATGACCACATTGAGACTTCCCAAAATCACTTTCTGGCGAGTAGTGGTGGGCCTGATTTTCGCCTGCCGGCCTCTATGCCACCTATCCGCGCTTCTTGAAGGGCTTGCAGGCCAGCCACCAATCTCTCGAACGCGCAGCCCTGGGGCCTCTGGGTGGGCTTCAGCGACGCTGTGCGGCGTGGGCCTCTCGGCCGGCGGCTTCACCATCGCCGCCGGGTTTACCTGCTGGGCATGGAGCGCTATCGGCCGGTGTTGCGCGCTGCCGTGGTCATCGCTTTCCTCGGCTATCTCCCGGTGGTCGCCGGGATGCTCTGGGAACTGGGCCTGCCGTGGAACCTCTGGCATCCATTGATGTTTTGGAATCGCGCCTCGGTGCTGTTTGAAGTGGTGTGGTGCATCACGCTCTACACCACGGTGCTGGCGCTGGAATTCTCTCCGGCGCTGGTCGAGAAATTCCGTGGAAGTCGCGTGTCGTGAGTTCTACCTGCATTGGCCCATCGCGTGCTGATCGCCCTGGTGCTGGTCGGCATGCTGCTCTCCTCCCTGCCACCAGTCGTATCTGGGCGGGCTGTTCATGATGACTTAAGGGCAAGCTGTATCCGCTGTGGTACAGTTCTTACCTGCCGGCTCTGTTCTTCCTTTCCGCCATTCCCAGCGGCCTGGCGCTGACCGTGATGGCGCTGTTCCTGTGTGTGCGCTCGCTGAGTGTGCGGATCGACATGCCCATCCTGGAGGAACTCGGCCGCGTCATCCTGTGGCTGCTGTCGCTGTTCGGGTTGGCTCGCATCGTCGATCTGACGATCCTCCAAGGCAGCGCCAGTTACTTGTTCGCGCTGCGTCCGGAGACCGGCTGGTTCTGGATGGAGATCGGCCTGCTCGTGATTGCGCCGATTGCCTTGCTTTCGCGGCCGTCGGTGCGCGGCAATCCCTTAAAGCTTTACTTCACCTGCGCGCTGGTGGTTGCCGGATTCATCGCCTACCGCATGAATGTGGCGATCACCGGCATGCAAGCGAGTTCGGGAACGTATTACTTTCCGAAGTGGACGGAATTTGCCACCACCTTTTTCATCGTGACGTTGGGAATCGTCGCTTTTCGCGAAGCGGTCCTGCGGCTGAACATTTTCCCGAAGGCGTCGCGCGTCGGTGACTCGGAGTTGCCGCTGCTCTTGAACTCCATGTTGCATCCCGGAGTGCATCCCGGAAGGGCGTGACTTATGAACTTCCTGCCTTCCACTCTCGAAACGGAGGATTTCGATCCCGCGGTGGAAGCGGGATTGGAGTTGGAAGAGGCGGCGCGGAGGATGGGCCTGTTTGGCGAAGGAGATCAGCCCATCCTCCGGCGCCTCCGCCTTCCGGAGCGCGAGGTGCGCGTCTGTCTGCCGGAGACGGCGTTGCGCGTGCAGCACAGCACGGCCCTGGGTCCCAGCATCGGTGCCGTGGACCTGCGGCCGGATGTCTCCATAAACGAGTTGTGCGCCCAGGCCATGGCCCAGACTTGGCAGTGCGCCCTGCTCGATCTTCCCTTGGGCGGCGCCGCCGGCGCCATTGTCTGCGATCCCGACAGATTGAGCGAGCCCGCGCTGAAGTCGCTGGCGCATCGCTACCTAGGTTCGTTGGAAGGAATACTCGGTCCCACGAAAGACATTCTGATGCCCGGCCGAGGCTGCCACGACATGGTGATGGACTGGATGTCGCGGCGTGTGGAGCCGGGCGCCGCGTTGGAACGTCCCGGCGTGGCGCCGGGCGTCTTGGTGTTGTTACGTCAGATTCTGGCCGAACGCGGCAAGAAGAGCGCCGACCCCTTCGCCGGCCGCCGCATTGCGATCCAAGGCTTCGGGCGCACCGGAAGCACACTCGCGAAATCGCTGTACGACGCGGGCGCGCGCGTGATTGCGTTGAGTGATCTATCAGGCGCGTTGCATCGTGATTCAGGGTTGGACGTGGCTGCGGTCGGCGACTACATCGGCAAGCACCAGCGGCTGCTCGGCTGCCCTGAAGGGGAGCCTGCCGGCAATCTCGATTTACTGCAATCGCCGTGCGACGTGCTGATCCTGGCCGCCGCGCCGCGCCAGGTGAACGCGTGGCTGGCCGGAAAGATCGCCGCGCCGATTGTCATGGAGGTGGCGGAGCGCGCGATCTGTCCGGGTGCTGCCGCCGTTTTGGAACAGGGCAACCGTCTGGTGATCCCCAGCCTGTTGGCGCGCGCCGGAGGCACGTTGGCGCTCTACCACGAGTGGATGGAGCGGAGCCGTGGCGCGGAGCCGGTGGAGTTCGATACGTCACGATTGCTGCGTGCTTGGGCGGACACCCAAGCGGCCATGCGTTTGTTCAAGGTGTCCGTGCGGCAAGGCGCGATGTTGGCGGCCATCGGGCGTTTGACGGTGGCGCTGCGTCTGGACTGATTTCATCAGGCTCACGCGCGCGTTTCTCACGACGGTTGTGCCGAATTTGGAGTGCCACGGCTTGCCCCCACTTTTCCCGGCCGAAGCTTGTTTCGGCCGTGCGGGGCTTGCCCCGCGCCCCTGAATCACCTGAGTCTTTTGACCCATTTGGCGTGTCTTCCCCCAATCTTTCCGCCGAAAGCTATCGGGAATCAAGGCTTTTCGTTCGGTCCTCGCCGTGCATCTTCCTTGTTGCTATGAGTGCCCTCGACATGTACAACCAAAAGGTCACCACCGCGCGAAAAGCCCTGGAACTGGTCAAGTCCGGGGACCGTCTCTACATCCAGCCCGGTTGCGCCGAGCCGGAGAGCCTGGTGCGGGCGCTGGTCGATCGCGGCGCGGGCGCCGCTAATGAATTACGCGGCGTTGAAATTGTCCACATGATGACGCTGGGCCGCGCCGACTACATTCAGCCGGAGTTTCGCGACAACTTCCGCCATAACTCGCTGTTCATCGGCGGCAATGTCCGCGGCGCTGTGGCCATGGGTCAAGCCGATTACACACCGATCTTTCTGAGCGAAATTGAGGGTCTCTTCACGTCCGGAGACCTGCCGATTGACGTCGTTCTGGTTCAGGTCTCGCCGCCGGACAGTCATGGCTACATGAGCCTGGGTGTGAGCGTGGATTGCACGCTAACCGCGACGCGCTGCGCGCGCTGCGTGATCGCGGAAGTCAACGATCGCATTCCACGCACCCATGGCGATTCCTTCCTGCATGTCAGCCGAATCGCTGCTATCGTCGAGACCTCTCACCCGGTGCTGGAGCTGCCGCCGGTTCCCTACTCGGAACTGCATCGGCGCATAGCCGAAAATGTTGCCTCGTTGATCCCCGACGGGGCCACGCTGCAGCTCGGCATCGGGGGTATTCCGGACGCCGTGCTCTCCTGCCTGGGAAATCACAAAGACCTGGGGATTCATAGCGAGATGGTATCCGACGGCGTGGTGCCGCTGATCGAAAGCGGCGTCATCAACGGCGAGAAAAAAACCTTGCTCAAAGGCAAGGTGGTGGCCGCTTTCGTTCTCGGCACCGAGCGGCTGTTCCATTTTATCGACGATAATCCGTTTTTCGAGTTCCGTGCCATCCAGTTCACCAACGACCCTTTTGTGATCGCGCGCAACGATAACATGGTGGCGATTAATTCCGCCATTCAGGTGGACCTGACGGGCCAAGTCTGTTCCGATTCCATCGGCACCAAGCCTTACAGCGGATGCGGCGGACAAGTCAACTTCATTCGCGGCGCGGCGCGCTCCAAGGGCGGCAAGCCCATTATCGCGCTGGCCTCCACAGCCAAGGATGGCGAGGTGTCGCGCATCGTTGCCACGCTCGATGAAGGCGCCGGCGTGGTAACATCGCGCGCCGACGTGCACTACGTGGTTACGGAATACGGCGTCGCCTATTTGCATGGCAAAACCCTCCGCCAGCGGGCCGAAGCGCTCATTGCCATCGCCCATCCCAACTTCCGCAGTGAGCTGCTGGACTTTGCCGCGCGCGTTCATTATCTGGCGCCCAGAGAGGCCGGTGAACCATGCTATCTCTGACCGTGGCATCCGTTGCCATCCGCCTGGCCGTGGACGACGATTGGCCGCGACTGGCGGAGATGTACAACGATTTCGATTTTCTGCTGGGAGATCGAGGTTCGGATTCGCTGTGGCTGCCTCCGGGCAGCGCCAGCGGCCGTGAATCCTGGCTGGAGAGTCTCAAGAAAGGCATCAACCTTGTGGCCGTGGACGCCGATCGAGCCGCCGGTCACCTGGTGCTTTTGCCCAAAGGCGTGCTGGCGGAGATGGCGGTGTTCGTTCATCCCGACTATCGCCGGCAAGGCGTGTCCTTCGCGTTATTGGAGGCGGCCACGATCATAGCACGGCAACGGAATCTGGCCTCGCTGTGGGTGTTGATCGGGAGTGAGAACTACGCCGCGTTGCAAGGGCTTCACAAGGCGGGATTCCATACGGTGTGGGAGAAGGACGGCGAACAGCAACTCGTGCTGAAGCTGTAGCCGGCTCTCCATCGGGAGGCGCTGATGGCAACGAAATTGGATCGCGGGTCGGATCGCGGACCGGATCGCGGAAGCGTTCGCCTCGATTCTAACGAATGCAAAGGATGCGGCCTTTGCGTGGAAGCCTGTCCTCCCAGGGTTCTGCGTCTCTCCAGCCGGCTCAATCCTTACGGATATCACGCCGCCAGTTACCTGGGATCGAAATGCACCGGGTGCGGAATCTGTTTCTTCGTGTGTCCGGAGCCGGGAGCGATCACGGTGCTGCGAGGGTCCCATGTCCATGCCAATGTCCATTCCGCGCCAATTAACTAAGGGCAACGTCGCCATCGTCAAGGCCGCCGTTCTCGCCGGGTGCCGCGCTTTCTACGGATATCCGATCACGCCGGCCAGCGAAATCACGGAAGCGGCGGCGCTCTACCTGCCGCAAGCCGGTGGGACGTTCCTGCAAGCGGAAAGCGAAACCGCGGCCATCAACATGGTTTACGGCGCGGCCGCGGCCGGCGTGCGCGTGATGACCGGATCGAGCGGACCCGGCTTCAGCCTGATGCAGGAAGGCATCAGCTATCTGGCCGGCGCCGAATTGCCCTGCGTGATCGCCGACATCATGCGCGGCGGCCCCGGACTCGGCAACATCGCGCCGGAGCAAGCGGATTATCACCAAGTGGTGAAAGGCGGCGGCCATGGCAGCTATCGCACCCTGGTGCTGGCGCCCGCCTCGGTCCAGGAGATGGCCGATCTCACCAGCCTGGCTTTCGATCTGGCCGACAAGTACCGCAATCCCGTGGTGCTGCTGGCCGACGCCGCCATCGGACAAATGATGGAGCCGGTACAGTTCGCGGCGGAAGCGCGGCTGGCACCCGAGAAAGCTTGGGCGGTGCAAGGAACGCCCCAGACGCGCCGCAATCTGATCAACTCCATCTACCTGGAGCCCGACCGCCTGGAGGAGCATGTCCTGGCGCTGGAGGCGAAGTATCGCCTGGCGGAACGCGACGAGGTGCGCTACGAAACCTGGTCGTGCGACGACGCCGAGATCGTCCTGGTGGGATACGGGATTGTGGCGCGCATCCTGAAAGCGGTGGCCGTCGAGGCGCGGCGGCAGGGAGTGCGCGTAGGATTGCTGCGGCCGATCACGTTGTATCCGTTCCCCAGCAAGGCGCTGCGTTCGCTCAGCGCGGGCCGTCGTTTCTGCGTGGTGGAGTTGAGCACCGGCCACGGCCAAATGCTGGATGACGTGCGCCTGGCCGTGGAGGGTCGCGCGGAAATCGAGTTCTACGGCCGCACCGGCGGCAATCTGCCGGAGGCCGGCGAACTTTTGAATTTCGTTCTGTCCATGCAGGACGCCGAAGATGTAGTCGTGGCTGTTTAGGCTGGGGAGGTTGTCATGACGGAGGAATTGCTAGAGACAGAAACAGAACGGCAGGCCGGGATGGCCGTGATTCACGGCCGCTCGCCCAGCTTCTATGACAGCTTTTTCCGAAAGGGAGAATTACCGCACCAAACGCATTATTGTCCGGGCTGCGGGCACGGCGTCATTCATAAACTGATCGCCCAGGCAATCGATAAACTGGCGCTTCAGGATCGTGCCGTGTTGATCAGCCCGGTTGGCTGCTCGGTGTTTGCCTATTATTATTTTGACGTCGGCAACATCCAAGCGGCGCACGGACGCGCTTCGGCGGTGGCCACGGCCGCCAAGCGCGCCCGTCCTCAAGCCATCGTCCTCAGCTACCAAGGCGACGGCGACATGACCGCCATCGGTCTGGCGGAGATCGTGCACGCGGCCAATCGCGGTGAAAACATCACCGTGATTTTCGTGAACAACGCCATTTACGGCATGACCGGCGGCCAAATGGCGCCCACCACCTTGCTCGGCCAGGTCAGCACCACCACGCCATTCGGCCGCAGCGCGGCGAACGAAGGGTATCCGTTGCACATGTGCGAAGTGCTGGCGGCGCTGGAAGCTCCCGTGTATCTGGAGCGGGTGGCGCTGGCGGACAACAAGGGCATCATGAAGGCGGCGCGCGCCATTCACAAGGCGGTGGAGAATCAAGCGCGCGGTCTGGGATTTTCGCTGGTGGAAGTTCTTTCGCCCTGCCCGACGATCTGGAAAAAAGATCCCATCGACGCCCAGCGCTGGGTCCGGGAAGTGCTGGTGAAGACGTTTGTGCCCGGCGTGTACCGCGACCGTACGGCGGAAAGCGCCGCTGCGAAGAATCCGGCCGGCGCACCGCCGTTGAGCGCCATCCCCGGGATTCTCGAAATCGAGGGCCAACCCGAAACCAGGATCGCCAAGCCGGGTGCTCCGGCCGGTAGCAGCTTGGATCTGAGAATCCGGATGGCCGGCTTTGGCGGACAGGGTGTGCTGCTGCTGGGTGAAATATTGGCGGGAGCGGGCATGACGGCCGGACTGGAAGTTTCCTGGCTGCCCTCCTATGGACCGGAGATGCGCAGCGGCACGTCGAACTGTCACGTGCGTTTGTCCGCCAACCCGGTGGATTCGCCGATCGTCACGCGGCCCAACGTATTGTTGGCGATGAATGAACCATCGCTGCGCAAATTTCTGCCTTCCGTGGAAAAGGGCGGAACCGTCTTCTACAACGCCGCCGCCTTGCCGCCAGATCGCCTCCGGGAAGACGTGAAATACGTCGTCCAACCATTCACGCAGGTGGCCGACACACTGGGCGGATCGCAGGCCGGCAACATGGTGGTTCTCGGGGCATTCCTGCAAACGTTCGGCGCTCCCGGCGCGGATGCCGTGGACGCGGCGTTGAAAAGTCGCGTGAAATCGGAAAAATGGCTGGAACTGGACCGCCGGGCGATCGCCAAGGGCCGGGAGATGGGTTCGTAACGCAGGCCTTCAGGCCTGTTCTTTTTGCCACGCTTGAAAAGAACAGGCCTGAAGGCCTGCGTTACTCTTTCAACATCATTGACCACAGCTTTCACAACCAGGTCCACGCTCACCGGATTGTAGCCCTCGGGAATGATGATGTCCGCAAAACGCTTGCTCGGCTCCACGAACTGCAGATGCATGGGCCGCACCGTGGACAGGTACTGATCCATCACGGAATGCGGCGTACGCCCGCGCTCCACGATGTCGCGGCGCAAACGGCGGATGAAACGCAGGTCGGCGTCGGTATCCACGAAGACCTTCAGGTCCATCAGGGAGCGCAACTCGGCCCTCTCGAAAATCAAAATGCCCTCCACCACGATGACCGGCTTGGGCTCCACGCGCACGGTTTGGGCCTGGCGATTGTGAACGGTAAAATCGTAGTCGGGACGCTCGATTCCCTGCCCGGACTTGAGGGCCTTCAGGTGCTCGACGAGCAGGCTGGTTTCCAGGGAATCGGGATGGTCGTAGTTAACCTTGCGGCGGTCGTCCAGGGAAAGATGGGTGAGGTCGCGATAGTAATAGTCGTGCTGGAGATAGATGACGCGATCGCGAAGCGCTTCGAGGATTTTTTCGGATACGGTGGTCTTGCCCGAACCGGTGCCGCCGCAGATTCCGATGATCAAAGTCTTAGATCCAGTCGAGCGCGCCCTTCTTCCAAACCCAAATGTAGCCGACCACCAACAGGGCCAGGAAGACGGTCATTTCGATGAGACCAAACATTCCCAAGGACCGGAAGCGCACCGCCCACGGGAACAGGAACACCGTTTCCACGTCGAAGAGCACGAACAGGATGGCTACGATGTAGAAGCGCACCGTGTAGCGGCCGCGGGCGTCGGACACCGGGTCGATTCCGCATTCGTAGGGCAGCAATTTTTCCTTGTAGGGAGAGTCGGGCCGCACCAGTTTGGCGGCCAGCAGCGTGACGATGGGGAAAGCCGTGGCCACCGCCAGGAAAACAAAGATCGGGATGTATTCGTGGGCCATCGGGACGAATGATAGCACATTACGCGGCGCGCGGGAATGCTGGGTTGCGGGGTAGTGGGGCTCCTTTCAGAATTGATCGCGTCGTCTTTGATCCCGGAGGAGCTGTGAAGAAATGATCCCGGAGGGATCGCCGCTTGTAGCCGGTGGTTGAGCGGTTTTTGCGAAACCACCGGTAGATTTGACGTACGATCCGGACGCCGGTAGGCGTCCCAGCGCTTGTCCCCCTACCGGGGGACAAAATGTCAAACACCCGTTTCCGGTGGTTTCGCAGACGGCGCTCAACCACCGGCTACAAGCGGTGACCCCTCCAGGGTCAACAACTCAAAGGAACCCACTACCGGTTGCGGACCTTGATTGCCTGGTTCGGAGTGTTTGGAGTGCGGCGTCCAGCCGCCGCACCTCCATACTAGGAATCATATGATGCACGATGAGACACTCCTAAAGCGGCGCCTTTCCCCGCCGCTGTTATACAATTCCCATAGCAATGTCTTCCGCCAGTCCAGATTCCGGGGAATCCGCCCGCCGCAAGCGCCGCAGCCCACGTCTTGCCAAGGCCGTGGAAGTGCGCGTGGCTGGGCGAGGCGTGTCGGGTGAAGTCATTGTCGAAGACGCCCAGACCGCGGACCTCAGCAAGCATGGCGCTTCCATCGCCAGCCGGAATCGTTTCCCTCTGGGATCCCCCATCGCCATTCGCCGGCCTAACGGCAAGCCGATGCGCGCCCGGGTGATTTCCCTCAAACCCGGCGCCAGCGAGGAATCGTTCCACGTGGGCGTTGAATTTGTCGGCGAAGAAGCGGCTTGGGATTTGGAATTTCCTAAAGATTGGAACGACTACTTCACCCATCCCGAAGAGGCCGCCGCCAACGCGGCCGCCGCCGCGCGCCGTGCCACCGACCAGGAGGATCGCGCCTTGGAAGGAATCCTGCGCAAGGCCCAAGCCTTGCGCACCTCGGCGGAAAACATGCTGGCCGAGTACGCCGCGCAAGTGGATGGCGCGCGGCGCCAGAATACTTCCGTGCTGGCCGCCCAAGTGGAGGAGTTCCACGCCTGGAAGAGTATCCTGGAAGGCGAAAGTTCCACGCAGTTGGCAGCAGCCCGGAAAGCCTTGGAAGCCGAGCGCGAGCGGGCCCGCCAGGAGATGGAGCTGGAAGCCACTACCGTGGCCCGGCGGATCAAGGAAATTGGCACGCAATGCCAGGCGGCCTTGCAAGCCGGCGAAGAGTTGTTCCAGCAGTTGCGCGTAAAGGAATCGCAGAAGAACGTCAACCAGGTGGCGCGAATCGCCGCGCAGTTGGATGCGCAGCGCAAAGCCATGGCCGTCCTGGAAGAGCAGGCCGCCGCCTGGCGCCAGCAGTCCGCCGCCAACGCCGCCGCGCTGGAGCGCGAGTTCCAGACCTTGCAGCAAGACGCCGCCGGGGAGATGCGCACCGCCGCAGCCTCTGCTATCAGTGAGTTCCGTAAGAAAGTTCCAGCTTTAAGTCAGGAACTGGAGCAGCATTTCGGAGCCTTCCTGGGACAGCAAAAGATGGCCGCCACGGCCTGGCTGGAACAAGCCACTAAGAATTTCCGGCTGGGTACGGGGACGCTCGAACAAGAGCATCGCGCCACGCTGGAAGCGGGCCGGACCCGGGCCCTGGAAGAGTTCTCTGTCCTGTTGAGCGCCCGCCTGGAAGAATTCCGCAAAGCCGGTGAGAGTTTGGCCGAGCCGCTGGAGGCCCGCGGCGAGCGCATGCGGCTGTTGTTGGAAGAACTGACCCAGGAAACCGACCGCGCCATCACCCACGCGCGCCAGGATCTTTCCGTCGCCCTCGACAAGGCGTCCGAACAGCTTCGCGATGCCGCCGCGGCGAACAGTGCGCAAATCACTGAGGCCGAAGGGGCCGCCCGCAAACGCCTGCAACAGGCCAGCGAGGCGCTGCTGGCCGGAGCCCACGACGCGCATCATCGCGTGGATCAAATTTCCCTCAATTTGCAGGCGCTGGGCGCACAGTTGCATCAGCAAGCGGCCAAGAATCGCCAGGAAATGGAAACGCAGTTCGCCGGCCTCCTGGCCATGTACGACAATCGCAAGGAATCCCTGGACCGGCTGTTGGAAACGCTGGAGACGGGCCGGGCCACGCTGCGCGACGGCGTGGAAGTGCTGCGCGTCAATCATCAGCAGCATCAAGCCCGGCTGCAAAGCTTCACCTCCGACCAGGAGGCCGCCTTGCGGCCCGCACCGCCGAAATGGAACAGCGCCTGGCCGCGGCCATGTTGCGCATGGAGGCGGAGTTGCGCGAGCACTCCGCGGCATCGCTGGAATCGGCGCATCAAGGCTTCCTCGGCCGCCTGGAGCAATCCGCCGGCGAGAACCGCCAGCGCTTCACCGAGTCGCTGGATCACGACATTCAGCAAGCCGCCACGCGAATCCCCGAACTGCTGCGGGAGTTGGATCGCTGTCTGGAAGAGCATTCCAAGACCCTGGCCTCGGAGTTCTCCGAGCATCATCAGTCGCTGACCCGCGCCCGGGAAGAGTTCGAGCAGCAGGGCCGCGACACCACCGTTCGTCTGCGGGAGCAGCGCGAGCAAGGCGAGCAAGCGATGCAACATGCGCTCGCCACAGCGCTGGCAGCGGTGGAAGATCGCCAGACCGCGGCATGCGCGGCAGTCAGCGAGCAACTTAAGGAGATCCAGCAACAACGCGAGGCCGCCACGCGCCAGCACTCCGCCCACGAACAGATGGTGCAGAAATGGCGCCTGGGGCTGGAGACGGAGTTTTCCAACCTCTCCGCCAAGTTGGATGAAAAACGGACCGCCTTGGACGCGTTCTACGCCATCGCCGAGCAGAACAAAGCGGCGTGGGTGAAACACATGGGCGCGGTGGACCGCCGCATCGAAGACGCCCGCGCCACCATCGCGGCGCACGAAAAGCAGGCTCACGCCTCCATGGACAAGCACTCCGAAGCGCTGGGCGAGCATCTCCATGCGCGCCTGCGGCAGTCGCTGGACACCGCCCAGACCGAGTTAAACGCGGTGACCGAGGCGGCCGAGAGTGTCTTCCAGGCGCGGGTCAACGATTTCGCGCAGCAAGCCATGAAAGCCGCAGAGCGGCAATTGGACCAAAGCGCCAACTCCGCCGCCCTGGGCTTGGATCGCACCATGCAAAAGGAACGCCGCGAGCACGAGCGCCAGGCGGAAGAGCTGGGCCGCCGCCTCGAAGAGCAGTTGCGCGAGCAACTGGACAATTATCGCGAAAGCGCCGGCCGCGCCGCCGCGGAATTGCGCGTCGAGATGCAGCAAATCTGCCACGGCCTGCTCGATCAGGTCAAGGAAGCGCGGGAGGAAGTGGCGCGCGAGATGCCCAGCCTGTTGACCGAGGCCGAAGAGAGCTTCCGCCGCAATCTGGAGCGCGTCCAGGAACGCACGCTGGCCGCCACCAGCGAGGAGTTGCGCCTGCGCGCCTCGCAATGGAAAGCGCGCGCGGAAATGGAAATGACCACGCCGGACTTTCAGTAACTACGTCAAATCAAGAATCAAAAATCAAAAGTCAAAAATCAAAAATAAAACCAGGTCTGTTGGGTGCCGGGCGGATGTTCACGATTAGCGGCGCACTGAGAAACACACCGGTTCATTAGAGGGCGCGGTTTGATTTTTGATTTTTGATTTGACGTTTTACCGAACCACCGGCAAACTCACCTGCATGGTAAACGTCAAGCGTCCGTGCGCTGCTCGCAAGGCGCGTTCAACTTCCACAGGCGTTCCGGCATCGGCAAAGATAAACCCCAGGTAACTCGATCCTTCCGGCCAAGGAATCAGCCGTTCCCCCGGCTTTGCGGTGATCTCCATGCCCGTGATCCCGGGCACGGCCAGCGCGGCGGCGGCGCCTTCCACGCCGGCGTAAACGCCGGCGCCGGGGATCGGGATCATCATCACGCCGGCCGCGGCAGGATCCCGCGTGACACCGGCAATGCTTTCGCCCAAGGCGTGACGCAGGATCAACGATTCCAACGTTTCGCCTCCTCCCGGGCCGCGGAAGTGCAAGGCGCGCGCGCACAATCCGCCGATGGGCCGCGCCGCCACCTCCAACAACCACGCGCCGCGCTCGTTCCAGCGCGCTTCGGCGTGAATCGGACCGTGTCCTAAACCCAGCGCCGCGCAAGCGCGGGCTATGGCGTCCAGCAACTCCTGCTGCGCGGTGGAGTCCAGGCGTGAGGGAGTCACGTAGATGCTTTCTTCGAAGAACGGGCCATCCAGGGGATCGGGTTTGTCGAAGATGGCCAGCGGCTGCAAGCGGCCGTGTTCCACAATTCCCTCGATCGCCAGCTCGCGCCCGGGAATGAAGCCTTCCACCAGAACGGTCTGCGGATCCGCTTGCGGGATCATCGCGCGAATACGCCGCTGCGCGGCGCGGAACTCGCGGGGATTGTCGGCGCGGATCACACCGCGGCTGGCCGACATCGCCGCCGGCTTCAGCACGCAGGGAAACGGCGTGCCGGCGGGAGGATCTTCGGTTGCCGCTTCGCAGAAAAACGGAACCGCCAACCCGGCATCGCGCAGAATCCGGCGTGCCAGCAATTTGTTCCGGCTGGCGCGCGCCGCCTGCGGCGTGTGGAACGCGATTCCCAGCCGCTGCGCGGCGAATGCGCCGGTTTCGGCGGGAGCATCGCCGATGGCCACCAGCCCGTCGAAGGGTGTGGCGGCGTGTTGCGCGGCGATGATCCCAGCGTTTTGCTCGGGCTGCTCGAAGCGCAAGGCGATGGCGCCATCGCCCCAAGGATCTTCCAGCACGTGGCAGCGGTCGGTGCCAAGCGTCACTTGCACACCCAGGCCGCGGGCGGCGTGTAGCACGGCGCCGGCTTGGTATCCGGTGGTCGTGGACAACAGGAGAACGCGCTTCATGGAGTTATTCCGAGGCCTCGGGCGTCCGCGTCGCGGACCCCAGCCAGCGGAGCTGGCGGCAAATGCAAAGCCTCTAGAGAAGAGCAAACTGCTCTTCGACCGGCTCCGCTCAACAATACCAGGGCTCGTTGAGATAAGGAATCTCCACGCGCGACAACAGACCGCGGAAATCCGGGAGGCCGGCCGCGGCGGCGAGGCGCGCGAAAATCTCCCCACGCGGCATCTTCTCCTTTAGACCGCTCGCAACCACATCCTGCACGCGCGCGGCCAGCTCGTCCATTCGTGGATCGCCATGCCGCCAGGGATAAAACAGTGCGGCTTCGTCAAACGGCCCGATCGCCGCGCCGATCTCGGGCAGCTCCAGCAATCGCGATCCGGCCGGGATCAGCAGGCGGATGGCCAGTTGCACCGGCGCAACGTGATCCACCAGATGTTCGGTAACCAGCAGGCCGAGCAAATCGCGATAGCCTTGCGGCGTGGTCCAGGGCGTGAAGGGAACGAATGTCGGATTCAGCACCATGCCCTGCTCGCGAAACAGCGCGATGACCCGCAGAAAATCCGCGCGCGTATGTCCCTTTTCCAGACGCACCAGGATGCCGTCGTCCACCGATTCCACGGCCGAGGTGACGATCAGGCATCCGCTGTCGCGCAGCGCCGGCAACAGGGGCGCGTGCTGCAACAAGTGCTCGATCTTGATGGTAACGTCGTAGGTGACTTGCGGAAATCGCCGATGCAGCTCTTTGACGATGGCCATGGCGTGTGTGGGACCGTTGAAAAAATCGGGATCGCCGAAAACGATGTGCTCCGATCCGGCGGCCACCTGGCGGGCGATATCCTCGATGACCACCTCCTTCTGCACAATCCGAAATGCCCCTTGATACACCGGAACCACCGGACAATGGCGGCATAGATGCTTGCATCCGCGGCTGGCTTCGGTGTATCCCGTAACGCGATGGCTGCCGTCCGGCAAATGCAAACGCGCGTAGCGCGTGGCGTCGGGGAGTCCTTGGCGATCGGGCGTTAGGAACTGTAGGCGATCAAGCGAGGTGACCGGCCAACTTTGCGGGGGGCGGGATTCCCCGCCCTGTCGGCTGAGTCTTTGTGCTAGCGCGGCCAGTCCCGGCTCGAACTCGCCGCCCAGAATCGTCTCCGCGCCGATCCGCCGCAGGTAAGCTTCGTTGACCGGCGCATACAGCCCGTAAAAACAAAGGTGCGCCTGCGGATTCAAGCGCCGCACCCGCTCCGCGGCGCGCGCGGCCAGGCGCGTGGCGGTGTGCATCGGCAAATGAAACGCCACCAGGCCGGCGTCGCGTACTGTGGCCACAGGCAGTTGGTCGCGCGAAAGGTCCACGGATTCCACGTCCATGCCGTCGCGGCGCAGCCACGCGGCCGGAGAGGCCAGTCCAAAGGGCTGGCGACCCATGTCGTAGGTGGAGAGCAGCAGAACTTTCATGAACGCTCCAGGTAATCTTATCAGGTTCGCGGGGTGACCGAGAGCGGCGGACTTCACGGGTGGTGTCTCAGTTTGCAATCAGCCGGTGGCGCGGCGTCCGTGAAACGGACGCGATGATAATAGCCCAGCCATTCATGGCTGGGTATGGGGCACAAGAAGGCCGAGTCCGTGCAACGGACGACTGAGGGTTTTTCCCTGGCGGCGTCTAACCCTCAGCCGTCCGTTGCACGGACTCGCTTTTCCGACTTCACTCCCCAGCCATAAATGGCTGGGCTATTTTCAGGGCGTCCGCTTCGCGGACGCCCTCTGGAGTTTCTACATTTACAGCCGGCGTAGCCAGCGGCATATCGGTAGCCCACGCCGCAAGCTGTGGGTAAACAGGAAGCAAGAGCAAAGCCCGCGAACGCGGGCGGGAGAGTGTGGCCCAGGGTGGAGCGTTTCTTGCGGAACCCTGGGAACACTGTGATGAGGAAAAACAAAGCCCGCGAAGCGGGCGACAGACGCACGATATTTGCGGGACTGCCTTTCGCCCGCTCTGCGGGCTCTTTTCCCCTCACAGTGTTCCCAGGGTTCCGCAAAATGCGCTCTACCCTGGGCCACACTCTCCCGCCCGCGTCGCGGGCTGCAAGGGTGGAGCGTATTTTGCGGAACCCTGGGTACACCGCGAGAACAACGAGCCCGCGAAGCGGGCGACAGACGCACGATATTTGCGGGACTGCCTTTCGCCCGCTCTGCGGGCTCTTTTCCCCTCACAGTGTTCCCAGGGTTCCGCAAAATGCGCTCTACCCTGGGCCACACTCTCCCGCCCGCGTCGCGGGCTGCAAATGTAGAAACTCCAGGGGCGTCCGCTTCGCGGACGCCCAGCCATCTAGGCTAGTCCCGTGACCGCCTAGTTTCATTCCTTTGCTAGTGACCGTTAAGACTGGTACTGCTCGGCTCTCCGACGCCCCGATAGAATCAAATCAGGCGGTCACGGGACTAGTTGCAAACTGAGACACCACCACGCGGCCTCGAGTCTTGATGTCCGCGGCGAGTTTCCTGGTACTTCGCGCGTCGTAGTCCTCGTATTCACCTCGCCATATGGCCGCGAAGCCGGCTTGAATCTCGTTGCGCAACGATGCCAGGTTCTCGTCTCGCTGCTGCAGCAGCAGCAAGCCCTCGCGAAGAACCTCGCCCGGGGTAGGATAAAGTCCAGCCTTGACCTTGTCGCTGACGAGTTCTTCCACGTCAGGCGTCAGAGAAACCTTCATAGGCGCACGTTACCATACTCCGTTCCAGACCGCCGAGACGGCTGGGCTTGCAGGTTTATGCGATGTCAAGAGACTGGCTGGCCGGATTTGCCAGCGCAGGAATCGCATGATATAACCCGGGCATGACCATCCGGCAACTGTACCTGTTTAGTGTCCTGGCACTGCTGGTCACGGCCATTGTCGCCGCTCTCACGCGGGCGTCCTTCCGGCGGATCGCCGGCGCGGTCGCCGGCGCGGCAGCCGCTGGTCCAGTGGGGCTGGCCATAGTCGCCTTCTGCGAGAGCGAGGGATGGTGGCGATTCGTGATGCCGTGGGAGCCGTATTTCTTGACGCTGTCCTGGATCAGCGTGGCTCTGTGCGCATACGTCTTCCTCATCACATGGCGCGTCGCTCGCCGCTTCGGCGGGCGCGGTCTGGCGGTCGCCGCGCTCGTCGCCGCGATCATCGGGCCGTTCCGGGACAGTGCGTACATGGCAATGTTTCCGGAGTGGGGATCCTATGCGCCAGGGTTGGCTCCGATGCTGGCAATTTCCGTGGCCTATGTCCTGTTGGGGATCACGGGTCATGGAGTCATGCGGCTGGTCGCCGGGCCTGCCGAAGCAGACCGGTTGGCCCGTCGGCCATGGGAGCGAGCCTGATTGATCCAAGTTCGGCGGACCCATCCAGCTTGTAAATGTATGTCACGTTAACGGCCCTCCCATTCATTGCTCAGAAAGATGGTCTGGCTAGCTACTCCCCATCGGTACTCTGCCACACCACGGTCCTATCTTACTGGGGATGTTCACTTGAATATAGCTGCGTAGGACAAACTTCTGTTTAGTCAATGGCATTGGGTGCAGGCCACGGAGCGCATTTGAGTGAGTCAAAAGCGGCCCCCTTAGCGGAGCGGTGTTCCCTCTGGTCAAACACCTAGTCAAATAGTGGTCAAGTGCGTTATCATCCTTGACCAGTAAGGGTCAAGTCAACTTTTCGAAGGGAGATATTTCATGAATCTGAAGCCGTTCTATCTTCAAGTTTTCCTTTTCATAGCGATCGTCGCGGCCATGGCCACTGGGGCTATGGCGCAGTCCACCGGGACGATCCAGGGCGTGGTTACCGACGCTTCGGGAGCGGTGGTTCCCGGCGCTGAGATTACCATCCGCAACCAGGGCACGGGAGCAACGCGCTCCGAGCACTCCGACTCCGTGGGCATCTACGTGGCGGCGTCTCTGGACCTGGGAACGTACAGCGTTCAGGCCAAAGCCACCGGCTTCCAAAGTATCAACGCCACGGGCATCGTCCTGAACGTGGGCCAAACCGTCACGCAGGACTTTCACTTGAAAGTATCGGCCACCACCGAGGTGGTGGAGGTAGCCGGAACGCTGCCGGTGATGGACAGTAACAACGTTTCGGTGGGTTCGGTGGTCAACCAGCAAACGGTGCAGGAAATCCCGCTGAATGGGCGGCATTTCGTGGACCTCGCGCTGTTCACGGTGGGCACCGTCACGCCGCCGGCCAACGGATTTTTGACCGCGCCCTTGCGCGGCCAGGGTTCCTTCAGCTTCAACAGCGCCGGGGCGCGGGAAGACGAAGTCAACTTCATGATCAACGGCATCAACATGAGCGATCCGGTGCAGAACCAGATCACTTTTCAGCCGACCATCAACACGGTGCAGGAATTCGAAATCGACAACTCCACCTACAGCGCCGAGTACGGACGCAACGCCGGCTCCATCGTGAATATCGCCACGCGCTCGGGTACCGACCAGTTCCACGGCGAATTGTACGACTTCCTGCGCAACAACGACCTGGACGCCCGCAACTTCACCAATACGACCAATACCGGGACCACCGTGCTGACGCCGAATCCGATGGCACCCTTCAAGCGCAATCAGTTTGGCGGCGACGGCGGCGGCTACATCATCAAGGACAAGCTGTTTTTCTACGTCAGCTACGAGGGCCTGCGGCAACGTCAGGCGGTGCCGCTCACGGCTACCGTCCTCACCGACGCGCAGCGCGCCACGGTGCTGGCCAGCAGCGACTCGATCGTCAAGGGCCTGCTGCCCTTCATTCCCGCAGCCAACGGTCCCAACGGCAGCTATGTTAGTTCCGCGGTCGCCAACGTGGACATCGACCAGGGGACAGGCAACCTGACCTATAACTTCAATGACAACCACCGCATCAACGCTTATTACGCCTTGCAACGCGACATACGCGGCGAACCGCCTTCGACCGACGGCAACAACATCCCCGGCTCTGGCGATACCCGCCAAGGCAAACGCCAGATCTTCACCTTCAACGATGTTAAGGTATTCAATTCCAACTGGGTGAATGAGGCGCGGCTGGGCTATAACCGGATCCACATCACCTTCGTCGCCAATAACACCCTCAATGCCGCCAATTTTGGCATCAACAGCGGCATTACCACGGCGATCGGTCTGCCGCAGATCGGCATCACCAACGGTCCCTCGTTCGGCGGCGTCGGCGGCTTCCCGCAAGGCCGCGGCGATCTGTCCACGGAGCTCTCCGACACCGTGAGCTGGTCGCATGGCAGGCACTCCATCAAGTTCGGCGGTGAGTGGCGCCGCATCAACAACAACAACTTTTCGTACACGCCCGGCAGTTTCGGCTTCACCAGCATCGCCAATTTCATGGCCGACAACGCCAGTTCCTTCAGCGTGACGACTTCGAATCGCGCCAACCGTCTGTTCGTGAATTCGATCGGCGCTTTCGTCACCGACTCCTACAAGGTCGCGCCACGTTTGCTGCTGGACTTGGGAATCCGTTGGGACTGGTACGGCTCGCCGACAGAAGGCGCCGGACGTTTCGCGGAGTTCATTCCCGGCAGCGATTCATTGGTGCAGCTCGGGACCAATGGAGCGCCCAGCTCTCCCTACCAGCAGAACTTCCGCTTCCAGCCCAGGGTGGGCTTTGCGTACGATCTAACGGGCAACGGCAGCACCATCATCCGCAGCGCTTTCGCCATCATGGCGGACCAGCCGATCACCGGCCTGGTGACCGGATTGGCCGCTAATCCGCCGTTCGCTTTCCCCATTTCCTCCACCGCCGCCGGCCTGACAATGGCCAATGCCTACACGCTGGCGGGGGGAGGTATTTCCCCCTACTCCGTGGTACACAACTACAAGGACGCGTATGTGGAACAGTGGAACTTCAACGTGCAGCACAAACTGGCTAGTGGCCTGGCCCTGATGGCCGGCTACTTCGCCAATAAGGGAACGGACTTGAACATCGAACGCAACTACAACCAGTTTGTAAACGGGGTGCGGCCCTATCCCAAGCTTTCGGCCAGCAGCCCGATCGATCCGGGCCTGGCGCTCACCAACATCCTAGTTTCGGAGAGCGTTGGGAACTCCTCCTACAACGGCCTGTGGACGACGCTGACCAAGCGCTTCCAGAGCGGGCTACAGGTGGACGGCAACTTCACCTGGTCCAAGTCCATTGACGATGTATCGAGGAACCTCAACGGCTTGACCGTGCAGGATAGCAACAACTTGCGCGGCGATCGCGGTTTGTCCGATTTCAACGCGGCCACCCGCTTCACCATGGACGGAATTTACGACCTGCCCTTCAAAGCCAACCGCCTGGTTTCGGACTGGGAGCTTTCCACGACAGTCCAGTTGCAGTCCGGCAACCCGCTCAACTTCCACACCTCCAACACCGCGTTGACCGGAGCGCTAACCGTCCGGCCCAACGTCACCGGACCGGTGCAAACCGGCTACACACCGGCGACCAACGGGACCGCTCAGTACATCGACTATATTCAGAATCCCGGCGTGTTCGTGCAACAGGGCAGCGCGTTTGGGAACTTGGGCCGCAACGTGGTGATTGGTCCCGGTTTCACCGATTGGGACTTTGCCATCGTCAAGAACACCAAGCTCACCGAGCGTTTGAACTGGCAAATCCGCATGGATGCGTTCGATCTGTTGAACGTGCCGAGCTTTTACAACCCAAACACGACGATTGCCGGCTCGGTGCCGAACGGCACATCTCCGACGCTGGCGAACTCTTCCATTTTTGGCCTGATCACGAACGGCACGCGCTTCACTTCCGGCGACTTCGGATCGTCACGGCAGATCCAGTTGGCGATGAAGCTCATCTTCTAAGCCGGCGTTCGTGTCGTAAGCACCAAGGGACGCGGAGAACTTCTCCGCGTCCTTTTTTTGCGAGACGGCCCGGCGCGATGAGCCGGCGCGATGAGCCGCGACAGTTATGGAGCGACGGGACGTTGGCGGCATTGAGTGTCCCCACGAAAACCCACAACACTTGAGTACTCAAGTCCGCTTGTTTTCGGTGGGGTATTCAATATACATGACTGTCCGTCGCTCCATAACTGTCGCGGTTCATGCCGTATTCCGGTATACAATGGCCTCAAGCGGCTGCCTGGGCAAGGAGACATGACGATGCTCGAGATGGCCGATCTGAAGAAGAAGCTCGATCCCCACGCGTACCAACGCCAGTATCCCCCGCTCCAGGAAAAACTCCGTCTGCTGCAGTACGCCGCGCACGACGCCGAGATTCCCACCGTCATCGTGCTGGAGGGTTGGGACGCCTCGGGACGCGGCAACATCATCAAGCATTTGTTATCGCGCCTGGACCCGCGCCTGGTGCGTGTCTACGCCGGTTCGGCGCCCAGTCCTTTGGAGTTGCGCCATCACTTTCTGTGGCGTTATCAGGTGCGCCTGCCCAACGACGGCGAGATGACCCTCTTCGATCATTCCTGGTATGGCCGCGTGCTGGTGGAACGAGCCGATCGGCTGGTTCGCAAGAAACAATGGCGCGCGGCTTATGAGGAGATCAACCAGTTGGAACGCTGGCTGGCCGACGATGGCCAGGTCCTTGTCAAGATCTGGCTGCACATCGGCAAGAAAGAACAGAAGCGCCGCTTCGCCGAGTACAAGAAAGATCCCAGCCTGGCTTGGAAAGTCACCCACGATTACAAACGGCATCACCGCCATTACGACGAGTGGCTGGAAGTGGTTGAGGAAATGCTCAGCAAGACCGACACGCCGCACGCGCCCTGGACGGTGGTGGAAGCCGAGGATCCCCGCTTGGCGCGCGTCCAGGTGTTCAAAGCGCTGACCGATCGCCTCCAGCAGGCGCTGGACCGCCGGACATCGCAGCCCGCGGCAGTGTCGCGGACCACCGCGGCCCACACCGCCACCCGCAAGGATCGCGCCAAGCGCGCGGTTGACGATCGGCGCCTGGCCCAGTCGCAGGCGCGCAAGGAAGGTCTGCCGCTCTCGGAGAAGTAAGGGAGGAATCGCCATGCTCGAACGGCTCAACATGAAGCTCAAGCTGGACGAGAAGCAGTATCGCAAGCAACTCGCCGCGGCCCAGGAAGAGTTGCACGATCTGCATTTCCAGATCTTTCAGGAACAAGTTCCGGTGTTGTGCGTATTCGAAGGCTGGGACGCCGCCGGCAAGGGCGGGGCGATCAAGCGGTTAGCCGAGTGTCTGGACCCGCGCGGCTTCAGCGTGGAAAGCTTCGCCGCGCCCAAGGGCGAGGAGCGCAGCCATCATTATCTGTGGCGCTTCTGGACCCGCCTGCCCCGCGCCGGTCATCTGACGATCTTCGACCGCAGCTACTATGGACGCGTGCTGGTGGAGCGCGTGGAAGGCTTTTGCGCCAGCGATGAATGGTCCCGCGCCTATCGCGAGATCAACGAGTTTGAGGGCCATCAAACCGGCTTCGGCATGGTGATCTGCAAGTTTTGGCTGCACATCACGCCGCAGGAGCAGTTGCGCCGCTTCAAGGGCCGCGAGCGCGATCCCTTCCGCTCCTACAAGCTCACGGAAGAGGATTGGCGGAATCGCGCCAAAACCCCGGAGTACACCAAGGCCGTGGAGGAGATGCTGGAGCGCACCTCAACCTCAACGTCGCCCTGGACTGTGGTAGAGGCCAACGACAAATTACACGCGCGCGTCAAGATCGTGCGCACGGTGGCCCGCGCCATCAAAAGCGGGCTGTGAGCATCTCCAAGATGAGGTAGCTTCTTTGGGCCTTCCACAATTTAATCTTGCACAACGCCGGGGTCCGGTCATATCCTAAGAGCACCTGAGGGCGAAAGGCGTGAAGTGGGCCCATTTTAGAACGAAATCGCAGGCGCGATTTCAAAAGGAAGGGTTGTGCCTCGGTGCCCAAGGTGTAAAGGAATGGAGATCCACGGATCTCAACGGCGCGGAACCCTGGAACGCGTCGTGTTGCGCTGGCTTGGTGTCCGCCCCTGGCGCTGCGTCAACTGCAATCTTCGCTTCTTCCGGCTTGCCTCTTGGCGACCGGAATCTCCCGACAAGAAGGGGAATACGGATCCAAGAAGGCCGCTCCGTAAGAGCGGTACGCCGGCGTGGCTGAGGCTGGGCTTTGGAAATCCACACCCGCCACCGAATTCCCTTGACAGAGTTAACAGCGTTAAGTATTCTGACAGCATGGGTGTCAAGGAACGCAGGGAACGGGAGAAAACAGCGCTTCGGGAAGAGATCCTGGACGCGGCTCGCGAGGTTTTCATCAAGGAGGGGTATGAGAGCCTCTCCATGCGGCGGATCGCCGAGAAGATCGAATACTCGCCGACCACCATTTACCTGTACTTCCGCGACAAGGACGACCTGATCCGCCAAGTCTGTCAGGAGACGTTTTCCATGCTGATCCGGACCCTGCAGTCGCTGCACCTGGATCAGGGAAATCCTCTGGAAGGCTTGCGAAAAGCCGGTTATGCCTACATTAAGTTTGGTCTGGAGCATCCCGATCACTATCGCGCGGCCTTCGTGATGCCGCATGGCTTCGACGATCCCGCCAAGCGCCCGACCCAGGAAGAGATGGAGAACAGCGCCGGCATGCAGTGCTTCAATTCGCTGCGCATGGGAGTGGCGGAATGCATCCGTCTGGGCTATTTCCGACCGGTGGACGTGGAATGCACCAGCCAGGCGATTTGGGCCAACCTGCATGGCATCACTTCCCTGCTGATCGGTCACACCCTGTTCCCCTGGGTTGACCGCGAGACGTTGGTACACTTTTCCGTGGACACGATGCTCAATGGCTTGTTGGCAAACCCGGCCATGGTTGCGTCGGGGTAAGCCGCGCACCGGAGGTATGAATTTTTTTTGGGCTAACGGTTAACACTGTTCATAACAATACCGTGGGTAACCATAGTAGGCTTGTTAAGACGAATCGAGAAGAAGAAGCCGACCGGCGGGCGATCAGCCGGGAGAAAAGGGGTTCTGATGCGACGCAAAATTCAACAGACGTTCTGGGCAACTCTACCGATGGCAGTGGCGATGGTCCTGGTTCTGGCCAGTATGGGCAATCCCGCGGTGTCCCAAGCTGCGGCGAGCGGCGATGGCTCCCGTGACGGTTTGGTGTCCGGTTCCGGCAGTGTCGAGCCGATTTCCGATCAGGTACAGGTTGGTTCGCCGATTCCGGGCAAGATCAAGTATGTCCGGGTGGCGGAAGGCGCCGTGGTGCGCCAGGTCAGATTCTGGCAATCCTGGAATTCGACGACTCCATGGCACGGTGCGCCGCGGCCGAGGTCAAGCTGGAAAAGAGCCTGGCTACCCTGAACGACGCCAAGGGCGAAACGGCCAGGAAGGCGGCGGAAGCCGCCGTGGCCGAGTCTCGCGCCGCAGTGGGGGAGGCTCGCTTTGACTGGGAGAATCACTTTGTCCGTGCCCCGATTTCCGGTGTGGTTCGCCGCGCCAATGCCCACGCCGGTGAAGCCATCGCCGACGGTCCGGTAGTCACCATGGCCGACGCTTCGGTATTGCGCGTGCGTATGGATTTGCTTTCCGCCGACGCCGGCAAGATCCATGTGGGGCAAGGCGCCTATGTGACCGCCGCGGAGTTCCCCGGCAAGAAGTTTCCCGGGAAGGTAGTGGCCATTGCCGCCGTGCCGAAGGCGAATGCGAAGGCCGCGCAGACGCTGATCGAACTGGATCCCGGCGCGACGCTGCCGCTGGGGGCGCGGGTGGATGCGTTCGTGGTGGGCAAGTAGGTCACGAGGCAAAAGGGGCAAGGCAAAAGCAAGGCAAAAGGCAAAAGGCAAGAGGCAAAAGGCAAAAGGCAAAAGCTTGGACGGCGGTTGCGTTCACTTTTGCCTTTTGCCTTTTGCCTTTTGTCTTTTGCCTTGCCCTTTTGCCTTTTGCCTTTGCCCGAATTCCGCTACAATCCTGCCATGCCAACCCGCAAGCCCTGCGCCCTGTTCCTCTGCCTGATTCTCACCGCCGTCACGGCATTCCCGCAAACCAAGCGTCCCTTGAACCACCACGATTACGACGGCTGGCGCACCATCGGCACTCCCACGCTTTCCCGCGACGGAAAATTCCTGGCCTACGGCCTGTTCCCGGAAGAAGGCGATGGCGAGGTGGTGGTGTGCAACCTGACCAGCAATCGGGAGTGGCGCGAGAAGGCCGGCGAGCGTCCCCAGCCGGTAACGCCGGACCCCGGCGCGGAAGAAGGGCCACCGGCGCAGCGCGGCGTTACCATCAGTTTCACCGCCGACGGAAAATGGCTGGTGTTCTCCACCTTTCCGAGCCGCGCCGACGTGGAACAGGCCAAAAAGGATAAGAAACGTCCCGACGAAATGCCCAAGGGCGGAATGGTCATCATGAGTCTGGCCGACGGCCCGGAGGGCGGCAAGATCACGCGTATCGCCAACGTGAAAAACTTTCAAGTACCCTCGGCCGGTTCGGGCTACCTGGCATATCTGAAAGAAGCCCCGCCCGCGGCAGCGGAAAGCCGGTCTGAAGGGTCCACTGCCGATGGCAATGAAGAGGACCAGCGCGGAGGACGCGGCGGCGCCGCGACCGGACGCGGCCGCACAACCTACGGCGGCGATCTTATCCTGCGTAACACCAGCGACGGAACCGAGCGCACTTTCGCCGACGCCTCCGAGTATCTGCTGACCCGCGATGCCGCCACTCTGGCTTACGCCGTTTCCTCGCGCAAGGTCGAAACCAACGGCGTGTACGCGCTTCCTACCAGCGGCGGGGAAGCCCAAGCGCTGCTCGCGGGCAAGGGCAAGTACAGCAAAATCACTTTCGATCAGAAGGGTTATTTCGTTTTCATCAGCAGCCACGACGATGCCGATTCCAAATCGCCCAAGTGGAAACTGTACGGCTGGGATCGCCGCCAAACCACGGCCCCTGTTGAGTTGGTGACCGCCTCTACTCCCGGTGTTCACGCGGGATACGCGCTCAGTGATCGCGGCAATCTGCGCTTCACGCGCGATGGCAGCCGGCTATTCCTGGGCGTGGCTCCGCCGCGCGAGGATGCCGCGGATGGCGAAGCGCCGCCCGCGGCGGCAGCCCCCGGCGCCGGCGACGATAAAGTTCACGCCGATCTGTGGCATTGGAAGGACGATCGCATTCAACCGATCCAAAAGATCCGCGCGACGCAAGATCGCAACCGCACTTACGTCGCGGTGTTGGACCTGGCCGCCAAGAAACTGGTGCAATTGGGCACTACGGAAATCTCCACCGTAACGCCCAGCGAGCAAGGCACTTGGGCCTTTGGCGTGGACGACCGCTCCTATCGCATCATCAGCGATTACGATTCCGGCTACGGCGACCTTTACCTGATGGACGGAACCACCGGCGCAAGCCAGCCACTGATCAGGAAAAATCGCGGACGCCCGCAATGGTCTCCGGACGGCCGCTGCGGAATTATTTTCGACGGCAAGGACTGGAACTCCATTTCCGTGCCCGACGGCAAGTTAACCAACCTGACCGCCAAACTGGGCGTGGCTTTCTGGAACGAAGACAACGACACGCCGGAAGTTCCGCCGGCCTACGGCGCGGCCGGCTTTACGTCCGATAGCAAATGGGCCCTGCTCTATGACGACTACGATGTCTGGCAAGTGGCGCCGGACGGCAGTTCGGCCAAGAATCTTACGGGAGGATTGGGCCGCCGCGAGCATCTCCGCTTGCGGGCCATGAATTTTCCGGCCGAAGACGAAGAAGGCGGCCCTAATGGTGCTGGCGACCGCGGCTTCGATCCAACGCAACCCCTACTGCTGCGCGCGGAAAACGTGGAGACGCGCGACAGCGGTTACTATCGCGTCAGCTTCGGCAGCGCACCGGAGAAGCTGCTGATAGCCGCCAAGAACTTTGGATCGGCGGGCGGCGCTTTTGGGCGCGGAGGGGGCGGTGGCGCGGGCGGCACGCTTCTGAAGGCGCGCAACGCCAACGTGGTGGTGGTTTCCGCCGGCACTTTTGCGGAATTTCCCAACCTGCACGTCACCGATCTTTCCTTCCAGCAGCTTCGCCAGGTCAGCGACGCCAACCCGCAGCAATCGCAACTGCTGTGGGGAACCGCGGAGATGATCCATTTCAAGAATGCCGACGGCGTCACGCTGGAAGGCGCGCTCTACAAGCCGGAAAACTTCGATCCGGCGAAGAAATATCCGATGATGGTGTACCTCTACGAGCGGCTTTCGCAGAACCTCAACAATTTTGTGGACCCCGCGCCGGGTCACAGCATCAACATCTCCTATTACGTCAGCAACGGCTACCTGGTGTTGACGCCGGATATCGTTTACACCACCGGCTATCCGGGACAGAGCGCTCTGAAGTGTGTGCTGCCGGCCATCCAAGCGGTGGTGGACACGTGGCTTCGTGAACGAAAAGGCTATCGGCATTCAGGGTCACAGTTGGGGCGGCTATCAGATCGCCTACATGGTCACCCAGACCAACGCGCTTCCGCGCGGCGGAAGCGGGCGCGCCGGTGGCCAACATGATCAGCGCTTACGACGGCATCCGCTGGGGCACCGGGCTTGCCGCGGCAGTTCCAGTACGAGACATACGCAGAGCCGCATCGGCGGGACGATCTGGCAATATCCATGAGCGGTTCATCGAGAACTCGCCGATCTTCCATGGCGGACCGCGTCGACGACGCCGCTGATGATTCTTTCCAAAACGACGCCGACGACGCCGTGCCGTGGTATCAGGGGATCTGGAGTATTACCTGGCTGCTGCGGCGGCTGGGCAAGGAAGTGTACATGTTCGTCTACAACGGCGAGCCGCATCACATTAACCGCCGTCCCAACCAGAAGGACTACACCGTCCGGCATGCAGCAGTTCTTCGATCACTTCCTGAAAGGCGCGCCGGAGCCGGACTGGATGAAGAACGGCATCCCTTATTTGGATCGCGATCAGGAAAAGGAACGGTTCAACAAGGTGATCGCGGATCATTAGGTTTTTGGAACACGGAAGCACACGGAAGAAAACCGGACACGGAAGAACACGGAAAAAGAAAAGCGATCGCAGTTTCCGTGTTCTTCCGTGTCCGGCTTTTTTCCGTGTGCTTCCGTGTTCCAAATGACCCCTGAAGGACAACGACCTTCCTGCCGATACTTCGAACAGGCCAGGAATGACTACTTCGACTCGTGCTGCTAGCTTCAAACCAGGGTTCCGCTGGTTTCTGGTGTCACTATTCTGCTCACCTTGGCGGCAGGCTGGTGGATCCAGCGCCGATGGCGCGAGCCTTCGCGAGCCGCGCGCCCGTTCCGGATCGGCTTCCAGCAATTGCCGCCCCACGAAATCGTTACTGCCAAGGGCGGACCGTCCGGCCAAGCCGCCGAAAAATGTAGAAACTCCAGTGCTGCGAGCTTTGCTCGCAGCTAAGCCCGCGAAGCGGGCGAGAGAGCGTGGCCCAGGGTGGAGCGTATTTCGCGGAACCCTGGGTAAATCGCGAAAACAAGGGACCCGCGAAGCGGGCGACAGACGCGCGATATCTGCGAGACTGCCTTTCGCCCGCTCTGCGGGCTCTTTTTTCCCCTCACTGGTATTCCCAGGGTTCCGCAAAATTCGCTCCACCCTGGGCCACACTCTTGCACCCGCTTTGCGGGCTGAAAATGTAGAAACTCCAGGGAAAGGCACAGCCTTTCCGCACCCACGAGCGGCGGAGCCGCAGACATCGCCGACGGCCAACTCCAACATGACCCGACTCCACACCGCCCCGTTTCGCGGAATGGTTTTCAGTCGATCTAAAGGTAAGAAGTGTTGAATAATTCAGTAAGTGCTTACGGCTTTCATTTTTCGGGAAGCTCTACGCGCGCTCCGCCGCAACAAACTGCGCAGCGCCCTGACGGTGCTCGGCGTGATGATCGGCATCGGCGCGGTGATCTGCGTAGTGGCGCTGGGAACGGCCGGATCGGATCGCATCCAGGAGCAACTCGGCCTGCTCGGCGACAACTTGGTGTGGGTGGAAGCCGGCGGACGCAACGTCTCCGGCGTGCGCACCGGCACCGGCCAGACCAAGACGCTGATCATGGACGATCTGCACGCCATCGTGGCGCAAGTGCCCATGATCAAAGCCTGCTCGCCGCAAGCCGACGGTCACGTGCAGGTGATCTACGGCAACCAAAACTGGGCCACCGGCTACAAAGGTATAACGCCCGAGTACTTCGACATCCGCAAGTGGACCATCATTGAAGGCGGTTCCTTCACCGACGACGACGTGGAACGCGCCGCGGATGTGGTGGTTATCGGCGCGACCGTCCGCGAGGCGCTGTTCGGCGCCGAGATCCCTGAACAAGATCATGCGCGTGAAAGGCCTGCCCTGCCGCGTCATCGGTGTGCTGCAGTCCAAAGGACAGTCGTCGATGGGCCAGGATCAGGACGACACCGTGATGCTGCCCTACACCACGGGCATGAAGAAAATCTCCGGGGCCTCTTGGCTGGACGACATCATGTGTTCGGCGGTCTCCAGTGCGGCCATCGACCCGGCCACCGATCAGATTGTCACGCTGATGAATGAGCGCCACCATATCCGTGCGGACCAGGATCCCGATTTCAACATCCGCAGGCCCGAAGACCAGATCAACGCGCAACTGGAAGCCAGCCGCACCTTCACGCTGCTGCTGGTGGCGGTGGCTTCGGTGTCGCTGATGGTGGGCGGTATCGGGATCATGAACGTCATGCTGGTATCGGTGACCGAGCGCACCCGCGAGATCGGGATTCGCCTGTCGGTGGGCGGCCACCGAGCACAGCATTCAACTCCAGTTCCTGGGCGAAGCGGTGATGCTTAGCCTGGTGGGCGGCGCGGCCGGCATTGTGGTGGGGGTCGGTGGATCGCACCTGCTGGGCCAGATGCTGCAATGGCCCATGCGCATCTCCCTGGGCGCTATCGGCATTGCCGCGGTGTTTTCCATCGCTGTGGGCGTATTCTTCGGTTACTACCCGGCGCGCAAGGCCTCGCGCATGGATCCCATCGAAGCCTTACGCTTCGAGTAATAAACGCCGCGTTACGCTTCGAGTAGCGTGCTTCCGGCACTTCGGATAGAATCCAAATTGATGCTCGGCAGGGATCAAGTGTTGGAAGCGTTCCGCAGACTCTCCATCCATCTCGCCGCAAGCGGGGTGATCGGGGAGATCCACTTGTTAGGCGGCGCGGTGATGATGCTGGCGTTTCAAGCTCGTGAAGCGACCAAGGACGTCGATGCCATTTTCGCGCCGACCCGGGAAATCCGCGTGGCCGCCGCCCGGGTAGCCGAAGAGATGGGCCTCGATTCGGACTGGCTGAATGATGGCGCCAAAGGTTTCGCGTCGGCGGCTGGAAACTACAGCGACCAGGTGTTGCCGCAGTATCCCAATCTTCGTGTGCTTACTCCTACGCCCGAATACATGCTGGCGATGAAAGTTGTGGCGGCCCGATCCGCAACCATAACCGATCGCGGGGATAAAGAGGACATCCGCCTGCTCATCGCGCGCTTAGGGCTAACCAGCGCCGAGGCGGTGATGGCCATCGTTCAGCGCTATTATCCAGAGAGCCAAATTCTTCCGCGGTCCTCCTACGTCGTGGATGAAATCCTCCAAGAAGGAGGCGGATCTTGAGTTCTCTCAAACGTCCGCGGAGTTTGGCGCAAGTGGCCGACTGGAGCCATTCCGGCCGCGAGTTTGACCTGAATGTGGCCGACTTCCTGCACCAGTGTATGCACGCTCTCACCTTCGATTCCCTGGCGGAAGAACCGCAATTGCTCGCCGAACGTTTTCCGGAGGGCCGCATCGCCGACTGCTACCTCGCTGCCGTCGCCGTGGAACTGGCCACGCAACTGGGCCATCCACGGCCCGCGTCGCCCAGCATCCCCAGCGCTTCAGCCGTTTGCCCTGGTTCGCCTCCCCGGGGCCTCACATGCGCGCCCTATTGCTGGTAGAGAGTCCTCCCGGGTTCCGGGAGCGCAACCTGTTTGTCAGCGCCAACGCGTTATCGGTGGCGTAGGGGCCGTACTTTACAGTGTTACTAGATAATGCCCTGTTAATTTCGTCCGCGGGCCGAGCTTCGGTGTTGTATCCTAGGGGAGAGCAAGTTTTATCTTCTTGGAGGTGTTCTCATGATCATTCGGACCTTCGCGCTTTGTACGGTCTTCGCGGTAGCGGCGGCGGCCGCGTCCACCAGCACGGTAACCTTTCATAAGGATGTCGAACCGATCCTGCAACGGAACTGCCAGACATGCCACCGGCCTGGAGAAGCCGCGCCGATGTCGTTTCTAAGCTATAAGGACGTCCGGCCGTGGGCCAAGGACATCCGCGAAGCGGTGGTGGTCAGGAAGATGCCGCCCTGGTATGCCGATCCGCACTACGGCAAGTTCGACAACGATCGCACGCTGTCACAGAAAGACATTGATACTGTGGTTGCTTGGGTGGACGCCGGCGCGCCGGAAGGTGCTGCCAAGGACGCACCCATACCTGTCGCTTGGACCGAAGGCTGGGCCATTGGCAAGCCCGATGCGGTCATCCGGATGACGCAGCCCTTCAAGGTTCAGGCCGCGGGCGTGATCGAGTATCAGTACATGATCGTGCCCAGCGGATTCACGGAAGACAAGTGGGTCCAGGCGGCCGAAGCGCGCCCCGGCAATCGCCAGGTGGTACACCACATCATTGCCTTCATTCGGTCTCCCGATTCCAAGTATCTGCGCGAGTATCCGGTGGGCGTGCCCTTCGTTCCGGACAAGAAGGCCCGCCAGCGTAATCGACCCAATCAGGGCGAGGGCCAGAATGGGGAAGCGGAGAAGGGCGAGCAACCCCGGCAGGGCGGAGGCAATAATGAAGCCGCCGACGCCACGGCCATCGACTTTCTGCAAGGATTCGCCCCGGGATTGCCTCCCGCGGTGCTGCGTCCCGGACAAGCCAAGCTGGTCAAAGCGGGTTCGGACATCATCTTCCAGATGCACTACACCGCCAACGGCACGCCCGGAGAAGATCAGAGCATGGTGGGCTTGATCTTCGCCAAGGAGCCGCCCAAGGAACGCATCGTCACCATGAACGCCAGCAACCCCAAGTTCAAGATCCCGCCCGGGGACGGCAACTACAAGGTGGAATCGGAGTTCACGCTTCAACGATCAGGTGAAACTGGTGGACCTGATGCCGCACATGCATCTTCGCGGCAAGGATTTCGAATACCGCCTGGTCTATCCCGATGGCCGGACCGAAACCATCCTGAACGTTCCGCATTACGATTTCAACTGGCAGCTTTTCTACTACCTGGTCGCAGCAAAAGGATCTTCCCAAGGGAACGCAAGCTGGAGTGCACCGCGCACTTCGACAACTCTCCTAACAACAAGGCCAATCCGGACGCCACCAAGGAAGTCGCCTGGGGCGATCAGAGTTGGGAGGAGATGATGATCGGCTGGTTCGACGTGGCCATCCCCGTGGGCCAGGTCCGCGCTCGATCTATCCGAAGCGTCCCGCGCCGGTGCAAAAGGCCGTCAATCAGGACAAACCGGTGCAGTAAGGATTTTGGAACACGGAAAGACTAAGAACCACAAAGGCACAAAGGACACGAAGAAGAACAAGTCCATGTTCTTCTTCGTGTCCTTTGTGCCTTTGTGGTTTTTAATCCGACGACTCCGGCACCAACTCGATATTGACTTCCCCGGCGGCCTTTCTTTCGGCGTACTTCTTGATCCAGGCCCTCCAACTGCGGCCATCGGCCCAATCGCGGCCGGAGAAAACCAACTCTTCGATCTCGGAGTAGCCCACGGTGACCTTACGTTGGCCCGAGGCCAGCATGATGCGCAGTTTGGACTCCTCCAACGTGTTGCCGTTGACGCGATCGAAAATGTATCCCTCCAAACGCGCCCCGTCTTTCAATTGAATGGTGACATCGCCGCGATAGTCGAAGGCCTGTTCTAAACCGGCCGCAATGTTCTGGCCGCGCTGGAAAGCGGCGCCTTGCAGGGTCGGTTCGGGGGCGCCCAGTTCAATCTGCACCAGCGGCGATTGCGGTTTTTCCGTTTCCAGTTCCCGCAGCGCCACCGCATCGGGATAATGCGGGAAGAAGGTGGCTTTCGCGGTGGCCCACAAGCCTTTCAGCGAACCGAAGGTGTAATCCACCGCGGACGCCTCGTAGCCGGAATGCACCATGCAGTTGGCGCATTTCGGATTGCCGGACTCGTAGCCGTAATTCTACCACTGCGTGGAATCCACCAGTTCCTGGAACGACTCGGCGTATCCGTCCTGCATCAGGTAGCAGGGCTTCTGCCAGCCGAAAATGCTGTAAGTGGGCATGCCCCACGGCGTGCACTCGAAGTTGCGCTGGCCCATCAGAAATTCCAGAAACAGCGGCGACATGTTGAACCGCCAGTTCGGCCGCCGGTTGGAAAGCAGCTTGCGGAAGATCGCGCGTGCTATAGTCGCGTCCCGGAAATGCTGCTGGTCGGGCGCTTTCTCGTAGGAGTATCCCGGCGAGAGCATCATGCCTTCCACCCCGGCGTTCATCATGTCGTCGAAGAACGAGCGCACCGCTTTGGTGTCCGCGCCGTCGAACAGGGTGGTGTTGGTGGTGACGCGGAATCCGCGCTTCACCGCTTCGCGAATCGCCGTCCAAGGCGATCTCGTAGCCGCCTTCCTTACAGACGGACATGTCGTGATGCTCTTTTTCGCCGTCCATGTGCACCGAGAAACGTGAGATACTTGCTAGGCGTGAAGAGGTGCAGTTTCTCTTTCAGCAGCAACCCGTTGGTACACAGATAGACGTACTTCTTGCGGGCGACGATGCCGTTAGCGATCTCGTGAATCCGCGGATGCATGAGCGGTTCGCCGCCGGGAATGGCCACCGTCGGCGCGCCGCATTCGTCCACGGCGCGGAAACATTCCTCCGGCGTGAGGTCCTGCTTGAGAATATGCCCGGGGTATTGGATCTTGCCGCAACCGGCGCAAGCCAGGTTACAGCGCAGCAGCGGCTCCAGCATCAGCATCAGGGGATAATACTTGCGGCCCTTCAGCTTTTGGCGGACCACGTAGCTGGCGACCGTCCACATTTGCGAAACAGGTATCGGCATCTGATATAGTGTACACGAAAGCGAACTCCTATTCGCGTTTCTTTTGAGGAAAACTTTTGACGAGCCCAGCTAACCGCCGCCTGCCCTTGCAGGCGCGCAGCAATGAAACCGTGCAAGCCATCCTGCGGGCGGCCTCCGCGCTGCTGGAGAAGGCGCCGTTCGAGCAGATCACCACCAGCCGGATCGCCGAGGAGGCCGGCATGTCCATCGGTGCGCTGTACCGCTTCTATTCCGACAAGCAGGAGATCTTCGATGAGATCGCCCTGCGCGAGCTGGAGAGCTTTCGGGAAGAACTTGCCCCGCTGCTGACCGCCAGGAAGCTTATTTTCGGCCGCAAGAATCCCCTGGATGTGGTGCTGGACGCCTACATCGATTTCCTGGACCGTCATCCGGCGTTCCGCATCCTGGCGCTGGGCCGCCACATCAGCGAGCGGACTCGCGAGAGCCAATTGGACATTGCCCCGGAAGCGATCTTGAAAGGCTTGCTGATTGACCGCCTGAAGATCAAGCCGGGCGCCAAGCTGCAATTGAAGCTGCGGATCGCCGCGGAGACCGGCGACCGGCTGATCGCTTATGCCTACGCGCAGGAGACGCGCCAGGGGCGCGATGCGGTGTTAGCTGAACTGAAAGCGATGCTGGGAAGGTATCTTTTGCCGCGGCTCTAAATTCTTAACATGGATGGACAGGATGTACAGGATGGGAACCCGTGAGGAAGGCGTTCGTCCATCCTGTATATCCTGTTCATCCATGTTAAAAAAGCACTGACTATGCAGGAGATCCTTCATCATCGCCTCCGAAGGGGCCTCCGATTGGTCCTCTGGCGTCCCCAACGGGATTCGAACCCGTGTTATCGCCGTGAAAGGGCGGTGTCCTAGGCCGGGCTAGACGATGGGGACGGGATTTCCAACCGGACGTCTCTTCATCATACCACAGCGCTCTTCACCGGCCCTCGCGACGAATCCTCGCGGGTGCGCGACATGAAAGTGATCGTTCGCCGGTTGGCCAAGAAAGCTGATCGAATCCGAGCGTACTCCTACGCAAGGCAACCCATACTTCTGTCAACGTTCCGGCGCGGGGAGACATTTCCGCCGAAACCTGCGTAGCAGGCGATAGAGGAATAGCCCCTGGCGAGGCGTTTTTCAGCCGAGCCTGGGGTGGGAGACAGAAAGAGCCGCAGCCTGCGAAGCTGGCGACAGAGACTTTCGCCACTGCCTCTGTCGCCAGCTTCGCAGGCTCAGTTTCGTTGCCCAAAACCCCAGGCTCGGCTGAACTGCGCCTCGCCTGGGCCTAACACTCTTCCGCCCGCTACGCGGGCTTTGGCGCAAGCTTCTCACGAACCAGGGCGACACCTCACTTTAGTGTCGCACACCCAATCCTCGCGGCACACGAATTCACCGCTCCCGGCCTGCGTTCGTTGTACAATGGTGTAGTTGGACGGTGGACTGTACGGTCAGCGAGCTAGAGAACAGGACCTCCGTACAACGTTTTCAAAACTTTCCAAATCCTTTCAGAAGAAGTGCTTTGCAACTTAATGCGTTCTTAGTATAATGCCCCTTCTGCCCAAGCAGCGCTGGCGAGCCTGAGCCGCCACGATAGCTTTGGCAAGAGGTCGGCTTGAGGAGTCCGTTGGTTGCCATGAAAAAGATCCTCCTGCTCAAACCACGTGGATTCTGTGCTGGTGTGGTGCGCGCCATTGATATCGTTAACATCGCCCTGGATACCTTCGGCCGCCCCATCTACGTTCGCAAGGAAATCGTTCACAACCGGCACGTGGTCAACGAGTTGAGCGAACGAGGCGCGATCTTCGTGGAGGAACTCTCGGAAGTTCCCTCCGGCGCCATGGTCATCTTCAGCGCCCACGGCGTGTCGCCCGCAGTGCGGGCCGACGCCGAAGCCCGCCGTTTGCGCGTCATCGACGCCACCTGCCCGCTGGTCACTAAGGTTCACCTGGAAGCCGTCAAGTTCGCGCGAGAAGGCTACACCATCGTGTTGATCGGCCACAAGGATCACGACGAGGTTTCGGGAACCTTGGGCGAAGCCCCGAATCGCACCGTGTTGGTCAGTTCCGAACAGGAAGTGGACCGCTTGCACGTGGAAGATCCCACCCGCGTGGCCTACCTCACCCAAACCACGCTGAGCTTGGACGAAACCAAGGGCATCATCGACCGCCTTCGCCATCGTTTCCCCAATATCCAGGGTCCCCACTCCCAGGACATTTGTTATGCCACCGAGAATCGCCAGGTGGCGGTAAAAAACATCGTTCCCCGGAGTGATTTACTGTTGGTGGTGGGATCGGCCAATAGCTCGAACTCCAACCGATTAGTGGAGGTGGCGCGGGAACATGGTTTGAAGGCGTTCTTGATTGAAGACGCTTCCACCATCAAGCCGGAGATGTTGAGCAACGTGGGCAGCGTGTCGGTGACCGCGGGAGCCTCGGCTCCCGAGCACTTGGTGCAGCAGGTCATCGAGCACCTGGAAGCGGTTGGATTTGGTGCCGCCGATGAGGTGGAAGTGATTGAAGAGGACGTGCGATTCGCGCTTCCCGCTGAATTGATGGCTGGGCCGGTCAGTTCGGCTGGGAAGCTGGTCACGCTATGAGCCCGCTTGAACGCCTGGGGGTTGGAGTCGCAACCGCGCCCGCTTCCATCGCCCCTCCAACGGTTCTGAAGATCCCCGCAACCGTGGCGGCGGCCGTTCCCCCCGCTGTGGCCGCGGCCCGCCAATATCTTCTCGGACAGATCGAAAAAGAGGGCTTTTGGGTGGGTGAATTGGAAGCCGACTCCACCCTGGAATCCGATTACATTTTGCTGGAGTTCTACCTGGGCTTGGCCCGGCCCGAGAAAATCCGCAAGGCCGCCAACCAGATTCTCTCCCAGCAGCTCCCTGACGGCGGTTGGAATATTTATGCGGGCGGTCCCAGCAACGTCAGCGCCACGGTGAAGGCTTACCTGGGATTGAAACTGGCCGGATATCCAGCCGAGCATCCCGTCATGCGCAAAGCACGGGAGGCCGCGCTGGCGCTGGGCGGCGTGCAGGCGGCCAACACCTTTACCAAGATTTATCTGTCCATGTTCGGGCAGTATGATTGGGACTCCTGCCCGGCCATCCCGCCGGAGTTGGTGCTGCTGCAGGAGTTGAATTACTTCAGCATTTACCAGATGTCCTCCTGGTCGCGCGCCATTCTGGTGCCGCTCTCGGTCATCTCCGCGCACCAGCCCACCCGCGAAGTTCCCGGGCTGACCATCGCGGAAATCTTCAAGGGCGGACGCTACGAAAACCTGGGATTGCGCCACGATCCCCGGCCGATTTCCTGGCGCAACTTCTTCGTGCTGATGGACAAGGTGATCAAGCTGGTGGAAGGCATGCGTTTCAAGCCTCTGCGCCAGCAGGCTCTCAAGCGCGCCGAACAGTGGATGCGCGAGCGCTCCGAGCAATGCGACGGCCTGGGCGCGATCTACCCGGGAATGATGAACGCCATCATGGCCCTGGATTGTTTGGGCTATCGGCCCGGCGACGCGGTGATGGACAAAGCCATCGCCGATTTCCACGCGCTGGCGATCGAGGACGACAGCACCTTGCGCATGCAGCCATGCTTCTCCCCGGTTTGGGACACGGCCATCTCGTTGTACGCCGCGGTTCGCGCTGGTTTGCCGGCGGAAGATCCGCGCGCGGTCCAAGCCACCGATTGGCTGGTGTCCCGCCAGGCGCTGGGCCGCGGCGATTGGCAAGTGAATAGTCCTAAGTTGGAGCCGGGCGGCTGGTATTTCGAGTATCAGAACGGCTATTATCCCGACATCGACGATACCGCCATGGTGCTGTTGGCGCTGGCCGCCAGCAAGTCCACCGATCCCAAACGCTTCGATAAAGCCATCAAGCGCGGTTTGAATTGGATGCTCGGCATGCAAGGCGCCGACGGCGGCTTTGCCGCTTTCGACGTGGACAACGATCACCTGGTTTTCTGCCAGGTGCCTTTCGCCGATCACAACGCCATGCTCGACCCGGCCTGCCCGGACATCACCGGGCGCGTTCTGGAAGCCATGGCTCCGCTGGGATATCGCAAGGGCTCGCCGCAAGCGGATCGGGCCATCGGTTTCCTGCAAAATAACCAGGAACAGGAAGGCTGCTGGTTCGGACGCTGGGGCGTGAACTACATCTACGGCACTTGCTTCGCCTTGCGCGGGCTGCGCGCCGCAGGCGAGGATTGGCGCGAAGCCTACATTCTGCGCGCCGGCGAATGGCTGCGCTCCTGCCAGAACGCCGACGGCGGTTGGGGCGAAAGCTGCGAATCCTACGACGATCCCGATAAGAAGGGCGTGGGCGACAGCACGGCGTCGCAAACCGCGTGGGCTTTGATGGGCTTGTTTGCCACCGAGGATTGGGAATCGGAATCGGTGCGCAAGGGCATCGAGTATTTGCTGCGCACGCAGGCCGGCGGGACATGGCACGAAACGGCCTGCACCGGCACGGGATTCCCGCGAGTGTTTTACTTGCGCTATCACATGTACGGGCATTATTTCCCGCTGCTGGCTTTAGCGGAATATGCGCGTCACACCGCGGCGGCCAAGCCGGCGGGACATAAAAACGGCACGCATTAGCGTCCACAGATCTACGATCCACAGATTACACAGATTTTCGGAACTTTGCTTCTGCTCCCACAGGTCCGTTCCGAAATCTGTGAAATCTGTGTAATCTGTGGATTCAAAATCCGTGGATCCAAATCTGTGGACCATGATTCTCGTCACCGGTGCAAGCGGATTCGTGGGCGGTCACGTGACCCGCGCCCTGGTACGCGCCGGCGCGCCGGTCCGAGTCCTGCTGCGTAGTTCTTCCTCCACCGCCGCCATCGACGACCTGCTGGACAATCCTGCCGGCCGCGACGCTGTGGAAATCGTGCGCGGCGATCTCACCGACGCCGCCTCGCTGCGCGCCGCCGTTGCGGGATGCCGGCAGCTTTATCACGTGGCCGCCGACTATCGCCTGTGGGCGCGCGATCCGCGGGAGATGTACCGCTCCAACGTCACCGGCACGGCCAACCTGCTGGACGCTGCCGCCGATGCCGGCGTATCGCGAATCGTCTATACCAGCACCGTCGGCTGCATGGGCTGGCCGGCGGATGGGCGTCCCACTAACGAGGACTTTCCGGTCTGCGAAGCGGACATGAGCGGGCACTATAAGCGCTCTAAGTTCCAAGCCGAGCAAGTGGCGCTGGACCGCGCCCGGCAAGGCGTTCCGGTGGTCATCGTGAATCCCACCGCGCCGGTCGGGGAAGGCGACGTCAAGCCGACGCCCACGGGAAAAATCATCGTGGACTTTCTGGCCGGCCGCATGCCCGCCTATCTCGACACCGGCCTGAATCTGGTGGACGTGCGCGCCGTCGCCGAGGGACATTTGCGCGCCGCCGAGCGCGGCCGCGTCGGCCAGCGCTATTTGCTGGGCGATCGCAATATGGAATTCCGCGAGATCCTGGAGGTGCTGGCGCGCCTCAGCGGCCGGCGCGCGCCGAAGCTGCGAATTCCTTATGCGGTCGCCTACGCCTTTGCGGCCGTGGATACCGCCGTGTCGGGGATCACCGGCAAGGAGCCGCGCGCGCCGCTAGAGGGCGTGCAACTGGCGCGTCACAAGATGTTTATTGATTCGGATAAGGCACAACGGGAACTGGCGTATCAGCCGGGGGATGTCGAGGCGGCGCTGGCCCGGGCGGTCCAGTGGTTTCAGCGCGGATCGATGGGTGATCGGTGACCTCGATATCGTCTTGGAAGTGGAGCGCGGGCACCAACAACAGTGCGGTTAAGATCACCCTTCTTGGTTTTGCACTTTACAGCCTTGCGCGGGCAAACCCGGCCCGCGCAAGCCAGCGGCGAAGACGCCGCTGGGAAATCAGGGACAACCCGGAGGGCTGTCCTCTAGAGTTTCTACATTTTTCGGTCATCTTGCCGGCCAGGCGTCCGTGAAACGGACGCTTTGACAGTAGCCCAGCACTTTAGTGCTGGGGACGGAACCAAGCAGGAAGCAAGTCCGTGCAACGGACGACTGAGGTTTCTATATTTTTGAGCATAGCTCCGCAAAGATCTCAGCCGTCCGTTGCACGGACTTCATCGGAGACGGCCAGTTTCCCAGCACTGAAGTGCTGGGCTACTGGCAGGGCGTCCGCTTCACGGACGCCCACTGGAGTTTCTACATTTGCAACCCGGCGTCCGTGAAGCGGACGCCGAGCCAGCGTAGCTGGCGGCATGATTTAGCCCACAGCGCAAGCTGTGGGTCAGGGATCGAGGCAATCCAAGCCCGCGAATGCGGGCGACATAAGAGCCTGTTGGCAACGTTGTGCCGGCCCGAGAACCGGCTTTTATGTCGCCCGCATTCGCAGGCTTGCGGCCTTTGCTCATGAACCCACAGCTTGCGCTAAATCATGCCACCGGCTACGCCGGTTGGGCTTCCGCTCCGCGGACATCCGATGAAAATGTAGAAACTCCAGGGGACAGCCCGGAGGGCTGTCCTATTTTTTCTTCAGCATGTCGTAGATCCATATGAGGGCGGTGTTCATCAGTTGCTCGCCGGCGCCCACCGCTACCGGCGATACGGCGGCGTCCGCGCCGTAGCCGCCTTCCGCCACCGCTTCGATCGTCGGGAAGTATTGATGGTAGCCGTTGCAGTAGCCGAAAAAGAAGAGCTGCCTCACCCGGGCTCGCTCCTTCAGACGGATCGCGTGATTGGCGAAAAACTCGCCGCTCACTCCCACCAGGGCGATGTCGCCATTCAGCAGCGCTACGGTCAGCCGCGGCCGGACGCCCTGCGCGTATTCGTCCACGAAGTTCGGAATCAGTTCCGGGAAAAATGCGCGCTGATACTGCGCCATCACGAAGCCGTCGTTAAAATTTACGCGCGAGGGGAACGCAAAGCGATCTTCCTTTACTTCCAAGGCCGGCTTGAGGGGGACATCCGTCTTGAGAGGCGACGCCAGCTTGATAACTTCGCGTCCCAGCGCCGCGCCGAAGTTCTGGTAACCCTTGCGGCCCAACTCCGGCGGCCCTTCGTTCACCGATTGATCGCCCGACGCGCCCTGCATAAAGATCACATTGCAGTTCAGCGCCTCGCGCACGGCAGCCTTCATCGCGCCCACATAGTCGGCGGAGAATTTCAGGACCATGGCGTTGATCATGGTGGGATGCGCGGTGAAGTTCACCAGCACAGCGATGGGCTTGCCATCCAGCGTGTCCAGGCGCATCACTTGCAGATCGCGGTCCACCGGTTTCGGCTCGATCTTGGTGTGGCGGTTGCGATTGAAGCCGTCCAGACTGGCCTTGGCCACGCCCATGCGCGCCGGAACCAAATGCGAGTTGGCTTCCTCGATGGCGGCGACGATGCCGTCTTCCATTTGTTTGTAATAACGCAGGGACGCATCGAACTTGCCCTGGCCTTTACCCGGCTCGTCCGTCAACTCCAGCACTGGCCCGTGATGGCTGTGCGATCCGGCGATGAAAGAGTATTCGATGCCGGCATCGTCTTTGATGCGCTTGCGGATGGCTTGCAGCGAATGTTCCGCCGGCGCGCGGCCCATGTCCATGCCCACGATGGCCAGTTTCTTGGCGCCGAATTGCAGCACCAGCGCTTCCGCGAAAAGAGGGTCCTGCACGCCAATCGACAACAGGCCGTGGCGTTCGCCATAGCCCCACATCGGCATCGGTTCCTTGGGAGTGATGTCGGCGCGTCCCGCGCCGGCTTGGAATGGGGTTTGCGCGTTCAGCGCGACGGCTAGCAAGCTCGCAAGTACGAGGCAACGGATTCGCATGTAAGTTAGGGTATACCAATTGGAGGCTGGGAATGAGGGGCGGGTAGTCGTCAATTTGAACGTTCGCCTCGCGGCTCCGCCGCTGCTTTGTGCGGAAAGGCTCCGCCTTTCCGAAGGGCGCCCCACACTTCCCGCAAGGCTGCGCCTTGCCGCGTCCGTGAAACGGACGCTCTGATAATAGCCCAGCAAATTCATTGCTGGGATTCAAGCTGGTGGGGATTGAGTCCGTGCAACGGACGACTGAGAGTTCGGCGTACGAGCATGTCTAATCCGATAGCTCACCATGAATTCAGCCGTCCGTTTCACGGACTGGCTCGGCACGTGTTACCATTCCCAGCAATAAATTGCTGGCCTACTGGCATGGCGTCCGCGTCGCGGACGCCGCAAGGCGCAACCTTGCAAGAGGGGAAGCAGCTTTCGGAAAGGCGCAGCCTTTCCGTACCAAGGAGCGGCAGAGCCGCAGGCAAGACGCCCCGCGCGGCAGCTAGTCCGAAGTGGTCCACTCTAATGGGAGTAATGCCGGAGCGCCGGCAGAGCCCCTGCCGTAGAATAGACGTGACCACTGCGTGAACAAATGTCTCAACTCTCTCCCGCGCGCCGCGTCGCTTTTCGCATCCTGCTGCGCGTGGAGACACGCGCCGCCTACGCGGTGGAGTTACTGAACGCCGAGCCGGCTACGCTGCTCTCCCCCGCCGATCACGCCCTGGCGCAAGAGTTGGTGATGGGATGCCTGCGCCGTCAGGGTGAGTTGGACTGGCTGATTCGGCATTACAGCGCCAAGGATCCCGCGCGCTTCGACCCCGAGGTTCGCGTGGTGTTGCGCATGGGCGTCTACCAGATTCGCTGTCTGGAGCGCATCCCGGCGCGCGCCGCGGTGGACCAAAGCGTCGAACTGACGCGCCAGGCCGGCAAGGCCTCGGCAACGGCGCTGGTCAACGCGGTGCTGCGCAAGGTGAAACGCGAGCCGCTCGAAATGCCCGAGACCGCGCGGCTCTCCACGCCGCAGTGGTTGCTGGACCGCTGGGGTCCGGAAATTGCCGCGCGAAATCTGGAGCGTCCTGTGACGTTCCTGCGCCTGCCGCCGGGCGCCTCAAGCGACTGGCCACATGGCAGTCATGGTGTGCCGAGCGGCAGCCACGATTTACCCCGTGGCAGCTACGTGCGGAATTGTGTCATTGCCCCACAGGGTGGGATCGCCTTGCGCCCCGATCTGCCCATTCAAGACGAAGGTTCGCAAATGGTTCCGTTCTTGCTCGATGCGCGCGACCCTGATTGGATCCTCGACCTTTGCGCGGCACCGGGAAACAAGACCGCCGCCATTGCCGAGTTGGCGCCGGAAGCGCACATTGTTGCCGGCGACTTGTATCCGGCGCGTTTGCGATTGGTTGGCGCGGGAATGCGCGTGGCGCTGGATGCCTCTGCGCCGCTGCCGTTCCAGCGCTTCTTCGATCGGATCTTGCTCGACGCGCCCTGTTCGGGCACCGGCACGGTACGCCGCAATCCGGAGATCAAGTGGCGGCTGCGCGCGGAGGACCTCGCCGATTTGGCCGCTCGCCAAACGGCCTTGCTGGAAAATGCCATCGGCACCCTGGCGCCGGGCGGGCGCTTGGTGTACTCCACCTGCTCTCTGGAGGCGGAGGAAAACGAGCGCGTCGTGGAAGCGGTGCTGGCGCGTCGTAAAGAGGTGCGCTTGCGCCCGGCTCTCGCCGAACGCGACCGCCTGCGGGACGCGCTCACGCCGGAAGGACTGGCGCTGCTCGGCGATCCTTATTTTCGCGTGGCGCCATCGGCGCACGGCGCGGATGGCTTCTTTGCGGCAATCATCGAGCAACCCGTATGGAGTGCGGCGGCTTGACGCCGCACTCCATACGGGCCGAATCGTTACTTGGCGGCCCAGTAGGCGGGATGTCCCACGTAGGTTTCATTTTCTAAATTCGTCAGGATCGCGCGCCGCAGTTCCAAAATATTTACCTCGCCCTGCTCCTGATAGATCACCCGCCCGCCCGGCGCGATGACCATAGTGAACGGAACGCCGGCATCCCAGTGCGCGTCGAAGGCCGCTTGCAGCGCGTAGGTGTCGGTAGTGCCGAAGATGCAAGTTGCGGCCGGAGGCGTGTTGCTCCTGAAGGATTTTCATCACGCCGGCCTTCTCGTCGGGATAGTTGGTGGCAACCGTCACAAAATCGAAATCGCGGCGGCGGAACATGCGGTAGGTGTTTTCCAGATCCGGAAACTCCGTGACGCAAGGACCGCACCAGGTGGCCCAAAAGCTGACCAGCAGCACCTTGGTGCTGGGATTGGAGCGCAGCTTCTTGAGATCGGCGGCTGTGGCCATCTCTACGTTGACCGGCTCGGCCTCGATCTTTTTCATCTCCGCCAGTTGGTTATCGATCTTCGATTTCCACTTAGTAGAACATCCGAAAGCCGGCGTATGCGCCATCTGCACGGGTTTTCCGGCCAGCAGCGCGTCCAGCGCCGCGCGGGCGTCGCTGCGATTTTCACCAGCGATTCCCGCTGCGCGTTGTCGATGCGGCCTTCGTAGCGCAGCTTGCGTTGCCTTGTCGAAGATGAAAATGTGCGGCGTGGCTTGCGCGCCGTAGGCCTGCGTCACCGACTGCGTTTCGCCGTCGTAGAGATAGGGAAAAGTGAAGTGCCGGTAGTCCGCGCGGATCTTCATTCCTTCCACGTCGTCGGTTGACATCGGTATAGCCGAGTTCCGAGAGCAGAATGGCCTTGGGATCGTTGGGCTTGATAGCCACAAAAGCCACGCCCTTGTCGCGATAATCCTCCACCAGCCTTTTAATGCGGCCTTCGTAGAGTTGCGACGTCGGGCAATGGTTACAGATGAACATGACCATCAGGAGGGGGCTGTCCTGGTAGTCGGCCAACTTGTGGACCTGGCCGTCGATGCCGGGAAGGACGAAGTCCGGGGCCGGCGATCCGATCGCCAGAATCGGGTGAGCCGACTGACTCTGCAATAGGCAGGCGGCCAGAATCAATGCGGAAGGCAGCAAGTTTCGACGGTTCAACATGAGGGTCTCCTATGTCCATCATCGCACAATACGAGGGAAACAGTCTTTTCACCACAGAGACACAAAGGACACAAAGAAGTTCAGGTAGCTTGGACGACTTTGTGTTCTTTGTGCCTTTGTGGTTCGATCTCAACCCTCGGGCGAGGAACGCTTGCTATAATGAAAGGTTCAACCCTCACCGCCGATGTCCGCACAGCCCCTATTCGCTTCGCCCGACGCCATCTCCGTCCGCGGTGCGCGCGTCCACAACCTGAAGAACATCGACGTCGAGATTCCCCACAACGCCCTGACCGTGGTTACCGGCGTCTCCGGATCGGGCAAGTCCAGCCTGGCGTTCGACACTATCTATGCCGAAGGACAACGGCGTTACGTGGAGTCGCTTTCCGCGTACGCGCGGCAGTTCCTGGAACGCATGGAAAAGCCGGACGTGGACGAAATCACCGGCATCGCGCCGGCCATCGCCATCAAGCAGAAGAACACCACGCGCAACCAGCGATCCACCGTGGCGACGGCGACCGAGATTTACGACTACCTGCGCCTGCTCTACGCGCGCGTGGGACGCACCTATTGCACCAACTGCGGAGTGGAGGTCCGCCGCGATTCGGTGGACGAGGTGGCGCAGCGCATCCTGGCGCTGCCCGTAAAAGCGGGCGAGTCGCGCCGCTGCCAGGTGCTGTTTCCGGTGGAACGTCATGGCACACATCTGGCCGACGATAAGAACCTGAAGGAGCGCCTGTTCGATCTGCGTAAACGCGGATTCTCACGCCTGTTTCAGAAAGGGCGCGTCTTCGAGTTCTCCGCGCCGGAATCGCTGCTGGAAGTGGATTTTACCGAGCCGGTGTTCGTGCTGGCCGACCGTCTGGCGATCCCCGACAACGCGCGTCAGGACCCCGCCCTTCGCCAGCGCCTGATTGACGCTGTGGAAAGCTGTTACCGCGAAGGCGGCGAGTCCATTTGGGAGATGGAGGAGGCGCGTCTGCGTTTCAGCGAGCGCTTCGAGTGCAAGAACTGCGGCACGCCGGCGCCCGATCCGGAGCCGCAACTTTTCTCCTTCAACTCGCCATTCGGCGCCTGCGCCCGCTGCCAGGGATTCGGCAACACCGTCGATTTCGACATGGATCTGGTGATCCCCGACAAGCTCTTGAAGTTGCAGGAAGACGCCATCGAGCCGTGGACCAAGCCCAAGTATCGCGCCTACTACGCGGAGTTGAAGCGCCAGGCCAAAATGCTGGGCATTCGCCTGGACGTTCCTTATTGCGATCTGACCGCCGACGAGTTGGACATCCTGCACAACGGACGCGGGCGATTCCCCGGCATCAAGGGATTTTTCGATTACCTGGAGCGCAAGAAATACCGGCTGCACGTGCGTGTTTTCCTGAGCCGCTATCGCGGATACACGCTTTGTCCGGAGTGCCAGGGCTGGCGGTTGAGTAAGCCGGCGCTACACGTGCGCGTGGGCGGGAAGAATATCGGCGAGGTCTGCCGCCTGACCATCGAACAGGCCGGGCCGTTTTTCAAGGAGCTGCAGCTTACGCCGATGCAAGCGGAAATCGCCGGCAGAGTGCTGGACGAAATCCGCGACCGCTTGCGCTTCCTGCAAAACACCGGTCTCGAATACCTCACGCTCGACCGCCTGACCGCCACGCTCTCGGGCGGAGAAGCGCAGCGCATCCAACTGGCCACCTCGCTGGGATCCCGCCTGGTCGGGGCGCTCTACGTATTGGACGAGCCCTCCATCGGATTGCACCCGCGCGACACCGGGCGGCTGATCCGCATCCTGCACGACCTGCGCGATCTGGGTAACACCATCCTGGTAGTGGAGCATGACCGCGACGTGATGCACTCCGCCGATTACATCCTGGACTTGGGTCCGGGCGCGGGGGAGAACGGCGGACGCGTGGTATTTGCGGGAACTTACCCGCAACTGATCGCCGGCAGTTCGCTCACAGGGTTGTACCTGCGGAACGAACTGCGCGTCAAGGTTCCTGAGAAACGCCGCGTGCCGAATCCCAAGAATCAATTAAAGGTAGTGGGCGCGGCCATCCACAATCTGCGCGGCCTGGACGTAACCATTCCGCTGGGCATGATGGTGGCAGTAACCGGCGTATCGGGATCGGGCAAGTCTACGCTGGTGCATCAGGTGATCTATGAAGGATTGAAGGCCATGGGCATCGGCTGGGGCGCCCGCGGCGCGGAGGCCGGGCCGCTGCTCGGCGCGCCGGCCGCCGCCCTAGCCGGCGATGAAGCTGCGGCCGCCCAAGCCACGCGCATGCGCTGCCGCAAACTGGAAGGCTCCAAGCTGCTGAAGGAGATTGTGCTGGTGGATCAGTCGCCCATTGGGCGAACGCCACGATCGAATCCGGTGACTTATATCAAGGCCTTCGACGCCATCCGCGAGCTTTTTGCTTCGCAACCGGAGGCCGTCAAGCGCGGATACAATAACGGCCATTTCTCCTTTAACATTCCCGGCGGCCGCTGCGAGGCCTGTCAAGGCGACGGCACCGTCACGGTGGAGATGCAATTCCTGGCCGACGTGGAATTACTGTGCGAAGAGTGCCAGGGAACGCGCTTCAAGCACGGCGTGCTGGAAGTGCGCTATCGCGGGAAAAACGTGCACGAAGTGCTGCAACTGACGATCCGCGAGGCCATCGGGTTTTTCACCAACGTTCCCAAGGTGGCCAACCGCCTGAAAGTCCTGGACGAAGTGGGACTCGGTTACTTGCGCCTGGGCCAGCCGGCCTCGACGCTCTCCGGCGGCGAAGCACAGCGCGTGAAACTGGCGGCGCATTTAACGCAAGGGTCCAGCGAGCGTGTGCTGTATCTGTTCGACGAACCCACCACCGGTTTGCATTTCGACGATATCAACAAACTGCTGGCGGCTTTTCGCAAGCTGATCGAAGACGGCGGCAGCATCCTGATTATCGAGCACAACCTGGACGTGATCAAGACGGCCGACTGGGTTGTGGACCTGGGTCCGGAAGGCGGCGAGCACGGCGGAAAGCTGGTGGCGCAAGGCACGCCGGAAACAGTGGCCAAGGTGAAAGAGTCGCACACCGGGCGGTATTTGGCGCAGGTGTTGTAACACAGGCCCGAGCCGCGAGGTCCGAGGCCCGGGTCGGAAAACCTCTTTCGACTCGGACCTCGGGCCTCGCGGCTCGGGCCTGTGTCATGTTACCGGTCGAACTTCAGGCATTCCTCGATTTGATGCCGGGCCTCCTCCACCGCACGCAGGGCGGTTTCCCGATGCCCGCCGAAATCATGCGCGGCGTTTTGCAACTCCAGCTTGGCGTTGGACAATTCGCGCATGGCCGCGCGCATGTGGGGATGGCGCTCGGCGCCGTAGACCGTCTGCACGCCGGAACTGAGAACCGCGCCCAGGACAAATACCGCAACGTAGGTGATCGCTTTTTTCATAGGTAAATCCCTCCAGGAGTAAGCATATGGAGGGGCGCGCAAAAGTCAAGAGCCGGCTTTCGCGGGTAGTGTCTCAGTTTGCAGAAAGCGTGTTGTCAGAACCGTCCGCGGTAGCGGATGGGTCACCCGGTGGACCCACCTGCTACCGCAGGCGGTACTGACAACGCATGCCGGCCCTACGATCAAACTGAGACACTATCCTTTCGCGCGGCTGGCGTGGGGAATCCCCACGCCCCCTGATATAATCGCAGGTTCATGGAGACGCCGGAGGCGTTGCTGGAAAAATACGAGCCGGTGATCGGGCTGGAAGTGCACGTACAGCTACTCACCCAGTCGAAGGCGTTTTGCGGATGCTCGACGCGCTTCGGCGCGCCGCCCAACTCGCAAACGTGTCCGGTATGCCTGGGCCTGCCAGGCGCGCTGCCGGTACTGAATCGCCAGGCCGTGGTGCTGGGAGTCGCGGCATCGCTGGCGCTGCATTGCGAAGTGCGCGGCGTTTCCCGGTTCGCGCGCAAGAATTACTTCTATCCGGATCTGCCGAAGGGCTATCAGATTTCGCAGTACGATCAGCCGTTGGCCGAGCATGGATGGATCGACATCCGGGAAAACGGACAGCTCAAGCGCATTGGCATTACCCGGCTCCACTTGGAAGACGACGCGGGCAAGAGCGTCCACGACGGTTTCGCCGACTCCGACCGGCGCACCTACGTGGATCTGAACCGCTCCGGCACGCCGCTGGCCGAAATTGTCACCGAGCCGGACCTGCGCGGATCGAGCGAGGCCTACGAGTTCCTGACCAGGCTGAAGGAGATCCTGCTGTACCTGGAAGTTTCGGATTGCAACATGGAGGAAGGCAGCCTGCGCTGCGACGCCAACGTCAGCGTCCGCCGGCGTGGCGCGGAGAAGCTCGGCACCAAGACGGAAGTGAAAAACCTGAACTCCTTCCGCTTCCTCAAGCAGGCGCTGGACTACGAAATCGCGCGGCAGATCGAGGTTTTGGAGGCGGGCGGCGCGATCCAGCAGGAAACGCGGTTGTGGAACACCGCGGAGCAGCGGACCATTGGTATGCGCAGCAAGGAGCAGGCCCACGATTATCGCTACTTCCCGGAGCCGGACCTGGCGCCATTGATTGTTAGCGACGCTTGGCGCGAGGAAATCCGCGCGACGATTCCGGAACTGCCGGAAGCGCGCCGCGCACGCTTCATCGCGCAGTACGGTATGAGCGAGTACAACGCCGGCGTGCTGACGGCGTCCAAGCAGTTAGCCGATTATTTCGAAGCCGCGGCGCAAGCCGGCGGCGATGCCCGCGCCGCCGCCAACTGGGTGATGGGCGATTTGCTGGGGCAGTTGAACGCGGCCGGCAAGGAGATTGCGGAATCGCCGGTCAGCGCCGCGGCCCTGGCCGAGTTGCTGAAGCTGCAAACGGCGGGAACCATTTCCGGGAAGATCGCCAAGGACGTTTTCCTGAAGATGTTCGCCGCCGGCCGCGGCGCGCGGGACATCGTGGAGAGCGAGGGCCTGGCGCAGATCAGCGACACGGCGGCGCTCGAAAAGATTGTTGCCGAGGTGATTGCAACCAGTCCCAAGCAAGTGGAACAATACAAGGGCGGCAAGCAGACGGTTCTGGGATACTTAGTGGGTCAGGTGATGAAGGCCACGCGGGGACAAGCGAATCCCGCGGCGGTGAACGAACTTCTGAAGAAAGCGCTGGAATAGAATCCATGACTCTGGAAGGCAAGAAGGCTCCCGATTTCAAACTGTTGAACCAGGATGAAGAGACGGTGTCGCTGGGTTCGCTGAAGGGCGGCACGGTGGTGCTGTATTTTTATCCGCGCTCCAACACTCCCGGTTGAACGGTGGAGGCATCCGGGTTCCGTGATGCATTCGGCGAGTTTAAGAAGCGCAAAGTCACCGTTCTGGGCGTAAGCCCCGATGCGCCGGCGGAGCAGAAGAAGTTTCACGAGAAGTTCAGCCTGCCGTTCGCGCTGCTCTGCGATACCGACAAGAAGGTGGCGCAGGCCTACGGCGTGTGGAAAGAAAAGAACATGTACGGCAAGATCGTCATGGGCATCGAGCGCAGCACGTTCATCATCGGTCCGGATGGCAAGGTGGCGAAGGTGTTCTCCAAGGTCAAGGCGGATGGGCACGCGCAGGAGGTGTTGGAGGCGTTAGCGTCCCTATAACCGGCTCTCCCAAAAGCTCTCGCCTCCGAGCCCACGCCAAGCCCTGGACGGCTTGGCTTCGCTCTTTGGCCGGCCTGAGTCTCCTTTGCGTAGCTAGAAAATAGGCATAGCTTCCTTCGGCAGCTTTTCCACCTCGCTGCGCGAGAGACCCAGATTGTCCACCAACATTCCCGCCGGATTGGCGGACAGCCAACTGGTGATGGAGATTTCCTGGAAATGCGGCGTATTGAACATGGCCAGGAAACGCAGCGGCTCGTCGCCGATGTTTTCCACGTAGTGGCCAAAACCCTGTTTGATGAAACCGACGTTGCCGCGGACAAATTCTTCCGTCAACATGCGCCCATGCGCGCCGAAGATCCGTACTCGCGCCTTGCCTCCCAGATAATACTGCCATTCGTCGGAATTGGGATGCCAGTGCATCTCGCGGATTGCGCCGGGTTCCAGCTCCTCCAGGGCCGCGCTCAGCGTGGTTTGAATCGGAAACTCCCTCTGCGTGACCAGCTTGATGCTGCCCTTGGGAAGATTGATGTGATACGGACCCGCCCGGAGCCGGTATTTGTGCGACAACTGATTCTCCGTCCGATTGCCGTTGAGGAACTTTTCCGGCTGCGCCGGCGGAATCTTGCCGGGACCAATGTATACTTCGCCCTTCGGCAGGCTGGCAATCGCATCGGCCGGCAGGCCCAGATTTCGCGCGATAATGCTCGGCGGAGTCCGCGACAACCAGTCGGTGACACTGAAGGTGCCGAACTCGGAGAAATGGCCGGAGTCGAAGACCAGAATGAAGTGCGCGTCCTCGGGACCCAGGCATTGCAGGGCGTGTCCGTGCCCCCTTGGGAAATACCAAACATCTCCTTCTGTGAAGTCGGCTTGTTCGGCTTGGCCGTCGGGAGTAATCACCGTGGCCCGGACGTTGCCCTTGACCATGTAGGCCCATTCGGCGGCGATGGAGTGCCAATGCAGCTCGCGCATGGCCCCCGGTTTCAGGCGCATGGATACGCCCGCCATGCTTTGCGACTGCGGAAACTGCGCGACGGTAGCTTCTTTGGCCGATCCGGCGGGACCGACCCAGCCGGTTTCCGCTTCGATATCGAACTTGAAACTCTCTAGAGGTGTGACTTTCTTAGTCTCGTCGTACCTTTGCGCCTCGGCACCGCTGGCAATCCCGGCGGCGATCCCCGCGGCGGTTAACGAAGCCGCGCCAAATAAGTCGCGGCGGGTCGGCAGGTTCTTCCCATTTTTGTCATTCATCCCAAAGACCCCTTTCTGGTGCAAGACTATCCGATAGACTTCCGCTTGCCAAGGCAATTCAGCCGGTAACTTTGCGCCACAACGCCCGGCTCACAAACCGCACGCGGTCGGACATCGGAAAACGTTTCAACACCGTCTGCACCACGCCGGTGGTAAAGCGCGTGCGCTTGGAGTAATCGATATTCACGCCCACGATCACAGGCCGGCCCTCCGCGGCGATAGCCACTGCTTCGCGAATGCCCGCGGCCACGCGCTCGTTGTTTTCCAGCGGCACATAGGCTGCGCCAGTGGCGTCGGCGATGCCCGCCGTTCTTACTTTGCCGAGCACCGTACAAGCCTTGCGATTGTAAGGAATCTCCTGGCCCTGCGAAATCTGGCTGAGCTCTCCGTCCTCGAAGACAAAGTAGACGATGCCCAGACCCAGCCTGGCCGCCGTAACAATTTCCAGGCCAGTCATCAAGAATGCCCCGTCGCCGACGATGCTCACGACCTGCCGCTCGGGATTGGCCAGCTTCGCACCCATCGCCGCCGGCACGGCGTAGCCCATGCAGTTGAAATCCGTGGGCGAGATGAACGTATGCGAGCCGCGCGACTCCCATAACTCGGCCGCAAGGAAAGTGTGATTGCCGTCGTCCACGGTCATGATGGCGTCGTCGGCAAGCTGGCAGCGTAGTTCGTCGAAGAACATCGCGGGATTCACGCGTTCGTTGCGATGGGCCAGCCACTCCTCGCGATAGGCCTTCTTGTCCGCGGCGATTTTCGTTTCTACCGCAGCGCGACGCGCGGAGCAATCCAGATGCTCCTCCCCCAGCACCGCCAGCAAGGCGGGCCCTGTGCGACGGAATCGCCGATCAGGGCCACCTTGGCGGGAAAATTCCTGCCGATGGAATCGGGCGAGATGTCCAGGTGAATCAGGTTTTCCGGAACGTGGCACCCGAAACTGCCAGTGGGAATCTCGCCGAAGCGCGTGCCGATAGCCAGCAGGCAGTCGCAATCCCGAAAGGCATTTTCGGCGGCCGGCACCGCCGCCCGGCTGAATCCCATGCCGGCGTGTAACGGATGGTTGCCGGGAAACGCCGAGACGCCTTGCAGCGTGGTGGACACCGGCGCACCAAGTAACTCCGCGATCTTCACCGTTACGTCGCTAATCTCGACACCTCCCCAGCCGACGAAAATTCCCGGCGAGCGCGCCGTGGCCAGCAAGCGCACGGCCTCATCGAGTCCCGCGATGCTCAATGCCACCGGCATGCCTGGTATGAACCGAGGCAGGTCGCCCACCTCGCCCTGAAAGAGCTGCAGGTTGACGGGAATCTCCACCAGCACCGGACCCGGCACGCCGTCCACTGCCTCGTTGTAGGCTTCGAAGATTGCCGGCACGATCTCGCGTTGTTCCGTAACCCGCCACGCGCCTTTTACCAGGCCGTCGGCCACGCGCAGTTGATCCAGTTCGTGAAGCTGAAAACCGAACTCAATGTCGGTGCGTGTGCCGCCGGTGATCACCAGCAGCGGAATGCCGTCCAAATAGCACTCGCCGATGCCGCTCATGGCGTGGGTGAGTCCCGCGGCGGGCACGATCACCAGACACCCGATGCGCCCGCCTCCCGTACGGCTGATGGCGTCGGCGGCGAATGCGCCACAGCCTTCGTGGGTCACCAGCACGGGGCGGATTTTTTCCGATTGGTTCAATTCGTCGTACAACTCGGTGTTGTGCACGCCGGGAATGCCGAAGGTGTGCGACACCGCCAGTTGCTCCAGCGCGTAGCGCGCCAGCCATGCTCCTGTTCGTTTCATTTGCCGATGCTCCTCCCCGCCAAGCGCCCCGATAGCACGCATCCGCCCAGAAACGTGCCCTCCAGCGATCCTTGACCATGAATCCCGCCGCCGCCGAAGCCTGCTGCTTCACCGACGGCGTACAATCCCGGAATCGGTGCGCCGGCTTCTTGGCGTAGTACGCGGCATTGAAGATCGGTCTGGATGCCGCCGAGACTCTTGCGCGTCAGGATAAACTCGCGAATCGCGATCAGCGGACGCGCCTTAGGATCTAGAATACGTTGAAAATTGCAGGTACGCCCGCGATCTCCGGAGTAAGCGCGAAAGTTGGCGATCCGCCGGAGTTGCTCGTCGTTGTGAAACGCCGGTCCGCGCGCGATCATATCGTCCCAAGCGCGGATGTACCCTTCCATCTGTGGGCGATCGATATGCAAACCGAAGAGGCTGCGGCGATCCATTTGTTCCATTAGGCCGTCGAGCGAATCGGCGGTGACGATATCGTCCGGACATTCGCGAATCAAACGCTCCACCAGTTCTTTGTTGCCGAACAGCAAGTCGCGGACCAGGCGCACGCGGTCTTTGCGTCGGAAGGCGGTCATGTAGTCGCAGCCCGAGACGGCCAGTTCGCGGATGGCGATCTTCCAGTTCATCACTTGCCAGGAGTATTGTCCCGGCTGCGCGGCAACGCTCGCCACCAAGTGACGTGTGTCTCCATAAGACAGCATCGGCCCGGGACTCATGATGCGCTCGCCTCTCGCGTTCAGCCATAACGCCGATCGCGAAGGCACCAGGCTGAGTCCATCATCCGGCTTGCGTTTGGCGGGATGATGGATGCCCGCTGCGTAATGCCAATGCAGGTCGAGATGCGTAACCGCGCCGCCCAGTTCCGCCACGCGATCATGCAGCGCGCCGTCCGCGTAGATGTGCGCGCCGTTCAGCATTTTTGCCGGCGGCAAACCCCAGGGGCGATACCAGGTCGCGCGAACCTTGCTGAGATCGCCGCCGCAGATTCCGCCGGACGCGATGATCACGTGTTCGGCCGCCACGCGGTATCCCGGTCCAAAGACGCCCATGGCTCGGCCATCCGCCATTTCGACGCTCGATACTTCGCTATCGAACCGTAACTCCAAATTCCCACGCTTCGGATGCGCTTCCAGCGCGTTCAGCAAGCAGCGAATGATCTCGTATCCCGTGCCCCACACGATGTGCCATCGCGGCACGGAATTGCCCGGCGCATGAATGCCGCGCTCAGCCCAGTTGACAACGGGCAGAAACGTAATCTTCTTGTGCTTCAGGAATTCGTAGATATATTCGAGCGAGTTCTCGCAGTAGAAGCGTCCCCACTGGCGGGGCCAATCGTCGGCGTCGCCGTAATGCGCTACGCTTTGCCAGTCCTGCCAGGCTAGTTCGGGATTGTCTCGCACCCCGATGCGGCGCTGGTGCGGCGTACCGATCAGATGCACGCCGCCGAACGACTCCTTGGCGAGCCCGCCAAAGTTTTCACGTTTGTCCTTGTCCAGGAGGAGGACGCGGAGCCCGCGATCCAGCAACTCATAAGCGGTGACGATGCCGGCCAGTCCGCCGCCGGCGATCACCACCTCGGTTGAGAGAGTTTCCATGCAGGGGAATCTTAACACTGAGATGAGGCGACATGAGCCGCGGCATGAGCCGCGACAGTCATGGAGCGACGGAACGGTAATACGTGCTGAACGTTTCCACGAAAATCCGCGATGCCCGAATACTCGGGTCTGCCTGTTTTCGGGCCAGCGCTCAAGTCGTACCAACGTTCCGTCGCTCCATGACTGTCGCGGCTCATGGCGCGGCTCCTACGCCGGATAGAAATTGCGAACCCAGCGATGCGCCTTCAATCGCTCCAGCAGATCGGCCGGCAGCGGACCGCGATCCGACGAGGCGCAGTTCTGCTCCACCGAACTGGGCCGCCGCATTCCGGGGATCACTACCGACACCGCCGGGTTACTCAAGCAATAGCGCAAAGCGGCGTCGGGCAGGGACACCGCGGCGTCGCCGATTTCCGCGCGGAGCTTTTCCACGTGCTCCCACACTTGTTGCGGCCGATCTCCGCTGAAGTAGCGGTTGCGCCAGTCGCTTTTCGGAAAAGTGACACCCGGCTTGATGGCGCCGGTCAGCCCGCCTTCGTCGAACGGACAGCGCGCGATCACACCGACGTGCAACTCGCCGCACAGTTGCAGCAGGGCGTCGCCGGGGCTCTGGTCGAAAATGTTGTAGATCACTTGCACCGTGTCGATTAGTCCGGTGCGGACCAATTCCATCACCGATTGCGGCTGGTGATCGCTCACTGACACGCCGAAGAAGCGCACTTTCCCTTGCTTCTTCAGACGCTCGGCGCCTTCGCGCCACTCGTCGGCATGGATGAACTCCGGCGACCAAACGTGGAGCTGTTGTAAGTCGATCCGCTCCACGCCCAGTTTCTTCAAGGAGCGCTCGGTACAACTGACGATCCAGTCGAGCGGAAAAACGTCCTTGATGGGTACGCCGGGACAAGCCGGCCAAAGAAAATTCTTTGGCGGCACCTTGGTGGCCACGGTCACAGATGGATGCCTCGCGCGAACCTGCCCCACGAGTTCCTCGCTGTGGCCGTCGCCGTAAGCATATGCCGTGTCGATGAAATTGAGTCCCAGCGAGATGGCTTTCTCCAGAGCCTGGTTCGACGTGTCGTCCTGAGAGTCGGCCCACATTACGCCACCGATGCCCCAGGCGCCGTAGCCGATCTCCGAAACTTGCAGTTGCGTGCGTCCTAGTTTGCGATATCTCATATTGGGCGTCGTTCTTTGGAGTGCGGAAGCTTGCTTCCGCTTTCGACGCTGGCAGCTTGCTGCCAGCGCCCGCCGAAGCAAGCTTCGGCGCGGGAAAGCGGTAGCAAGCTACCGCACTCCAAAAAAAGCTAACGTTCCTCGCCGAGCCAGTGCACGGCGTTGTTGATGACCTTCTGGACCTCCGGCATGAAGAAAATCGGATACTCCTCATGGCCGGTGCGCCAATAAAACACCCGTCCCTTGCCGATGGTCCAGCACAGTCCTTGGCGAGCGTGGGTTCCGTCGGAGTAGGTGCCGTTGAAGACCACGGTCTCCGGGCCGGGAACCTGGAACGGCTCCTCGTAGCGCTCGGTTTTCGGCACGCTGAAATTCTTTACGCCTTTGGCGATGGGATGGTTCGGATCGGCCACCACAATCTCCAGCGGCTTGCCGTCGTTGATGTAGTTGCGCCACGCGCCGACATCTTTGGTTTGCTGAATCTCGTTGAGAATCGCCTTGAAGGGCAGGGCGAAATGCGAGGAGTGCAGCGGCAGGTAGCCCATGCCCTTTTCCTTGATGTGCCGCACGATGCGCTGGATCGCGTCCGGCGTAATGTCGGCGTGGCGGCGATGGCCGAACCACACGAGCACGTCGGTTTCGTCGAGCGCGGCATCACTGACGCCGAGGTCGGGGTCGGTGATGACAGCGGTCTTCACCGAGAGGCTGGCGTCTTTCTTCAGCGCCTCGGCCAGCGCACCGTTGATGCCGTGCGGATAAATGGCCGGCGGTTCGGTCATTTCCGACCACAGGAGGACGCGAATGGTTTTGCGCGGTGCGGCCGCCAGCAAAGCCGGCAGCAGCAGAAGGGACAGGGATGCGGAGACGCCATATCGGATCATCATGTTAGATTATCGGAGCGGCGCGGGTAAGTCAAAGAAACTTCGCGCCAGGCGCCTTCTCCTAAGTGATTGCATCCCCATTCCTTGACTTAGTCCACTAGTTAGTTCAAAATTGGACCATGATCCGCCTGAACGTACACGAAGCCAAGACCCATCTTTCAAAGTATCTGAACAGGGTGGCCAAGGGCGAGACGTTGCTGCTGTGCAAGCGGAATGTGCCGGTGGCCGAGGTCCGCGCGATTCCGCAGGCGCCGCGCAAGCGCCGCCCTTTCGGAGCCGCGAAAGGAGAAATCGTTATTCACGATTCCTTCTTCGACCCGTTGCCTGACGAACTGTTGGATCTCTTCGAAGGCAAGGGCAAAGCTTGAGGCTGCTTTCCGATACCTGGGTCAGCGCGCTGTGGTAAAGAAGTACTCGCCCCGCATCCGGGAATAGCGCTAAAGCCTGCTTCCTTTCCAAGAGTTCCGCCCGCGATGATATCCTAGAGAACGTCATGTTCGAACTCACCGGCAAGGTTGCAGCGATCACCGGAGCGGGGTCCGGAATCGGCCAGGCCATTGCGATCCAGTTTGCGCGGCAAGGCGCGCGCGTGGCCGTGCTGGAGATCGCCGAGGTCGCCGCGCAATCCACCGTCGAACAAATCAAGCAGGCGGCCGGCGATGCCACCGCGTTCCTTTGCGACGTCGCCAACAGCTCCAGCGTCGCCGCCGCGTTCGCGGCGCTCGACGCCGCTTATGGACGCCTGAATATCCTGGTGAACAACGCCGGCATTTCGCACATCGGCACCGTGGAAACCACCAGCGAAGCGGATTTCGAGCGCGTCTTTCAGGTCAACGTGAAAGGAATGTTTCTGTGCGCGCAGGCGGCCGTGCCGTTGCTGCTGCGCCAACCCGGCGCGGCGATTCTGAACATGGCCTCCATCGTGTCGCACATCGGCATCCCCGACCGTTTCGCGTATTCCATGTCCAAGGGCGCGGTGTACACGATGACCATGTCCATCGCCGCCGACTATATGAAGCGGATTCGCTGCAACTGCATCAGCCCGGCGCGCGTTCACACCCCGTTCGTGGACGCTTACTTGGCCAAGAGCTATCCCGGGCGCGAGGCAGAAATGTTCCAGAAGCTTTCCGAGTACCAGCCGATGGGGCGCATGGGGAATCCCCAAGAAGTGGCGCAATTGGCGGTCTATCTTTGTTCCGACGAAGCATGCTTCATCACCGGGCATGCCTATCCTATTGATGGCGGAGTGATGGTTCTATGAAACTGATTCGATTCGGCGAGGCCGGGCGCGAAAAGCCCGGCGTTTTTATGAATGACGGCGCGCGCGTGGACGCCTCCAGCTTCGGCCGCGACTACGACGAAGCATTTTTCGGCGGCGACGGATTGGCGTCGCTGGCGGCTTGGGTGAAAGCGCACGGCGCCGCTGCGCCGCGCGTGTCACCGGAGACGCGGCTGGGGCCGTGCATCTGCCGGCCCAGCAAGATCGTGTGCATCGGCCTGAACTATCGCGACCACGCCGCGGAAAGCGGCATGGAGTTGCCCAAGGAGCCGGTGATTTTCTTCAAGTCCACCACCGCGCTGTGCGGTCCCAACGACGATCTGACCATCCCGCGCAACTCCACCAAGACCGACTGGGAAGTGGAACTCGCAGTAATCGTCGGAAAGACAGCCAGCTATGTTTCCGAAGATCGCGCCTTACAGCACGTGGCCGGATACGCGCTGCACAACGATTACTCCGAGCGGACGTTTCAGTTGGAGCGCGGCGGCCAATGGGTGAAGGGCAAGAGTTGCGACACCTTCGCGCCGCTGGGTCCGTTTCTAGCCACACCGGATGAAATCGCCGATCCCGGCCATTTGGACATGTGGCTCAACGTGAACGGCGACAAGCGCCAAAAGAGCAATACGTCGAACCTGGTGTTCGGCGTGGCCGTGCTGGTCAGCTATCTCAGCCAATTCATGACCTTGCTGCCGGGCGACGTGATCAGCACGGGAACCCCGGGCGGCGTGGGACTCGGCATGAAGCCTCCGCAATTCCTGAAGCCGGGCGACATCGTGACGCTGGGCATCGCTGGCCTGGGTGAACAACTGCAAGTGGCGCGCGCCTGCGCATAACACATGATCATTCGCGATCTGGAAATCTGGGACATTCGCTTCCCTACTTCGCAAACCATGGCCGGCTCCGACGCCGTCAACGTGGACCCCGATTATTCGGCGGCCTACGTCATCCTGAAGACCGACGGCGCGCTGGAAGGTCATGGACTCACCTTCACCGTCGGCCGCGGCAATGAAGTGTGCGTGGCGGCCATCGAAGCGTTCCGCCATTTGGTCGTGGGCCAATCGCTGGAAGCGATCACCGCCGATTTCGCGGGATTCTGGCGGCGGTTGGCCGGTGAATCGCAACTGCGCTGGCTGGGTCCGGAAAAAGGCGTGATCCATCTGTCCATGGCCGCGATCATCAACGCCATCTGGGATCTGTGGGCCAAGTCCCAGCGCAAACCGGTTTGGAAGCTGCTGGCCGATATGACCCCGCGCGAATTGGTAAGCTGCATCGACTTCCACCACATCACGGACGCCCTTACGCCGGCCGAAGCGCTGGAAATTTTGGAACGCCAGGCGCCCGGTAAGGCGGCGCGCGAAAAGCAATTGCTGGAAACGGGCTATCCCGCCTACACCACATCGGTCGGCTGGATGGGCTACTCGGACAAAAAGATCCACGGCCTGTGCCGCGAAGCTCTATCCGAAGGCTGGACGCACTTCAAACTGAAAGTCGGCGGCGACTTGGCCGACGATGTGCGGCGCGCCGCGCTGGTACGCTCGGAAATTGGTCCCACTAACAAGCTGATGATGGACGCCAATCAGCGCTGGGACGTGGACGAGGCCATCGCGGCGATGGAACAACTATGCAAGTACGCGCCGATGTGGATCGAGGAGCCCACCAGCCCCGACGACATCCTGGGTCACGCGCGGATCGCCGCGGCGGTGCGCCCCAAGGGCGTGGGTGTAGCCACGGGAGAACATTGCGCCAATCGCGTGATCTTCAAACAACTCTTCCAAGCCAAGGCCATTGATTATTGCCAGATTGACAGTTGCCGCGTCGGCGGCGTGAACGAAAACCTGGCCATTATCCTGATGGCCGCCAAGTTCGGCGTGCCGGTTTGCCCGCACGCCGGCGGCGTGGGATTATGCGAGTATGTGCAGCATCTTGCCATGTTCGATTTCCTGGCGGTGTCGGGGACGATGGAAGGACGAGTGATCGAGTACGTGGATCATTTGCACGAGCACTTCCTCGATCCCGTGGTGATCCGCGCGGCGCGCTATCTGCCGCCGTCACGTCCGGGATATAGCATCGAGATGAAGCGGGAGTCCATGGAGACGCACCGGTTTCCGTCGGGGTCGGTGTGGAAGGAAAAAAGCAACCGCCGATAAACGCCGATGAACGCCGATCGAGTCGCATTCCCATCGGCGTGGGCACCCACGCGCATGCGTGGGTACGGCGTTTAGGTTTTTTCCGTGTCCTTCCGCTTTCCCGTCTTCTTCCGTGGCCTTCCGTGTTCCAAATACCCCACAGTACGGACTTTAATCGGTTCGCCGCTCCTGGAAGAACTTCCGAAGGACTTCCGCGCATTCCTCGGCTAACACGCCGGGGACCACCTCGGCGCGATGGTTGAGCCGCGGATCGTCAGCGATCTGGTAGAGCGTGCGTACCGCGCCGGCCTTGGGATCGTTGCAGCCGTAGACCAGGCGCGCGATGCGCGCCTGCACCAGCGCGCCGGCACACATGGCGCAAGGCTCCACGGTCACGTACAGCGTGGCTCCATTCAAGCGGTGATTGGCGACGCGAAGCGCGGCGTCGCGCAAGGCAATAATCTCGGCGTGCGCGCTGGGATCGCGGTCGATGATGGTGCGATTGTGGCCGCGGCCCACGATTTCTCCATCGTGTACCACCAATGCGCCGACAGGAACCTCGCCGGCCTCTTGCGCGGCCTGCGCTTCGCGCAATGCTTCGCGCATGAAATCGTCGTCGTTCATTGCGCGCGCTCCGGCGCCAGTTCCACGGAATACAATTTCTGGTTAGCGACGTTGTGCAACGACGCCGTGAGCGCCCGCGTGCGGTGGTTGACTTTCATCTTCACGAAAAACTGCATCCCTTCCGAGGGCGCACGCTTGGGCTTCGGCGGGACTTTCTGATACTTCACCTGCGGGCCGAAAGTAGCGTCCAACTGGTTGGGACCAAACGTGCCGGCGTTGAGCGGCCCTCCCACGAACTCCCAGAACGGCAGGAAATCGGTGAACTTGGCTTTCGTGGGATCGTAGTAGTGCGCGGCGCAGTAATGCACGTCGGCGGTGACCCACACCACGTTATGAATGTGGTTCTGCTTGATGAAGCGGAACAGCCCAGCGAACTCCAGTTCGCGGCCCTTCGGCGGACCATCGTCGGCGTTGGCCACGGCCTCGAAAACTTCCGGATGCAGCGGCAGATCGCGCACCACCAGGCTGATCGGCATGTCGCTGGCGATCAGCTTCCACGTTGCGCGGGACGCCTTCAGCGAACGCTTCAGCCATTCGGTTTGCGCCGAGCCCATGAAAGGGGTGTCCTCGTCCTCCACGGTTTGCACATTCTCGTTGTTGCGCCCGCGATAACTGCGTTCGTCGAGCATGAATACTTCCAACAGCGGACCGTAACTATACTTGCGGTAAATGCGGTCGGGATCTTCCAGCGACGGCCGGATCGGCGTGTACTCGAAGAATGCCCGGCGGGCGTGCTCCGACAGAATCGAAGAGTGCTTCTCCTTGTAGCGCGGATCTTCCAGGATTTGCCCGGGATACCAGTTGTCGTGCGTCTCGTGATCGTCCCATTGCACGAGTTGCGGCACCTCGGCGTTGAACTTGCGCATGTTGGCGTCCATCAGGTTGTAGGCGAAGCAGCCGCGGAAATCGGGCAGCGTTTGCGCCACTTTCGACTTGGCCTCGGTGACCAAGTTCTTCCACACCGCGGGCCCGGCGATGGGATCGTCTAGCGTAACCTCTTTCACCAACGGCTGGTCGGCATAGATGGTGTCGCCGCCGTTGATGAACAAAGCGGGCTGGGCTTGGCGCATCGTCTCGTAAAGTTGGTAGCCGCCCCAGTCGGGATTGATGCCAAACCCTTGCCCGCAAGTATCGGCGGAGCATACCACGGTGACATCGCGCGAGGGCGCCAGCGCGAGAGACTGCGGCGTGTGAAACGATCCCGCCACTTTGTCGGACGTGATGCGCGCATGGGCCAGATCCTCGTACCATACGCGGTAGAAAATGCGTTGGCCTAACGGCAGCCCGGTCAGATCCACACGCGTCGTGTAATCGGTGATATCCATGGCCGCTGGTCCGGCCATGCGGCGGACATTTTGGAACGCCTCCGTGGTGGACCACTCCACCATCATGCGCGACGGCCGGTCGGCCTGGCTCCAGACGATGGCGCGAGCGTCGCGTGCCGAGCCCGTCACGTCGCCGGAGGCCACGCCGCTGGGCTGATCCATGCGGCGCTCGCCGCGTCCCTGAGAGAGAAGCAGCGGCGCGGCCAGCATTCCGGCGACGCCGCCGGTGCCGGCGCGCAGAAATCTGCGTCGATTGATGTTCCCTTTGAACATGTCCGATAGATTATCAAGGCTGCGACGTGTTGGCCGGGGTATTCTGAAGAACATGGCCGATCCGGCATCCTTTAGCAATCCCTTCGCGGCGCTGACGGTTATTGTGGCGCCGGCGATTCTCACCAACGCCTCCTCGGTGCTGGCCATGGGCACGGCCAACCGCATCGCCAGGGTCGTCGATCGCACCCGGGTTGTCACCAAGGAGTTGGCCGAAATCGAAGATCAGACCAGCCGGGCGTTTGTGATTCGCGTCAATCAGTTGCACCGTTTGAGCGCGCGAGCCCAAAGCTTGTTTTGGGCGCTGCGTTTCACCTACGCGTCGCTGGGACTGTTTGCATTTGCCGCGCTGATTGCCGTAGTCGGCTCGGTGATGTTTTATTATGGGTTGCAGTTGGCGTTTCGCGGCGTATCCGTGGTCGGCCTGCTGGCCGTCGTCGGCGCCGTCGTCAGTCTGGTGTCGGGATGCGTGCTGATGGTCCAGGAAGTCAGGATGGCACTGTCCAGCCTGGAGGAAGAGGAAGCACTGGCGCGAGAGCATTACAGACCTTAGTGAGTGGCGATACCAGCCGCAACAGTTATGCAGCGGCGGAAAGGTGGTCGATGTTAAAGCTAGCCGCGAAAACCTGTCCCGCCCCAGTACTCGAGTCCGCGTGTCTTCGGACTAGGGTTCAGAACGGACGTGAGTCCCGCCGCACCATGACGGTCGCGGCTCGTGGCATCTTCGTTCTCCTGGCCGTCTTGGCTTGCGATCCGGTGCTGAGCGCCCGCACGGAGTTGAAACCGGGCTGGAACCTGTTTTCCCCGCAGCAGGACATTACCTTGGGCCACCAGGTGCAGCAAACCGTGGAACAACAGATTCAGCTTGTCAATAACACTGAGCTAACGCGCTACATCGCCAACCTGGGCCGCAAGCTGGTGGGATTTGCTCCCAACAACAGCTATCCGTTCACGTTCAAGGTGGTTCGCGACAAAAACATCAACGCCTTCGCGCTGCCCGGCGGACCCGTTTACGTGAACAGCGGAACCATCGAGCACGCAGAGAGCGAGTCGCAATTGGCCGGCGTTTTAGCCCATGAGATCGGCCACGTAGTGCTGCGCCATTCCACCAACGCCCTGACCAAAGCGCTGGCGGCCAAAGGAGTGTTGGCCCTGGTGGGCGGACTCCTGGGCGAAGATGTCCAGGCCCTCTCCGGCGCAGGCATGAATTCCGTGTTTCTGAAATACTCGCGCGATCACGAACGGGAAGCCGACCTGCTGGGCGCGCAGATCCTTTACGACTCGAATCAATACGATCCCAAAGACATGGCGCGGTTCTTCGAGAGGCTGGAGCGCCAGTCCAAGAGCCAGCCCATCGAGTTCCTTTCCGACCATCCGAATCCCGGCAACCGCGTGCAACTGGTTTCCGACGAAGTGGCCAGCCTGGGCCGGCCCCATCACGCCGTCCACGACGAAGATTCTGAGTTCGAGCGAATGCGCCGCATCGCCGCGGACATCGATCGCGGCATCCCCGACAAAAGCCCGCGCGATAGCACATCCGCCGATGCCGGATCGAGTCGCACGTTCAAGAATTTCAACGGTCGCGGATTCCGCGTCTCCTACCCCGGCGATTGGCAGATCAATCAAGACGATTCCACGGTGACCATCGCCCCGCCGGCAGGCCGTTTGAGCCGGGGAATCTCCCAGGGCGCGATGATCAGCTTCATTACTCCTACGGAAGACCGCCAGGGCAACCTGACACTGGAAAACGCCACGCGCCAGTTAGTGGATCAGATCCGCAACAACAACTCGGGCCTGCGCGCCGGCGGCAGTTTGCAGCGCGTCACCGTGGGCGGCCTGGAGGGACGCTCCGTGACGCTCCTGGGACCGTCGCCGGAAGGCGGCAACGAAACGGATTGGCTGGTGGCGGCGCTGCGTCCCGACGGGACGCTATGGTACATCGTGATGATCGCCAACGAGCGCGACTACGCGCGCCTGCGGCCCGTCTTCCAGCAGATTGTGGATAGTGTGCGGCTGGCGAATTAGGAAGACTTGCCACAGAGGCACGGAGAACACCGAGACCGGAAACACTGAGGAAACCTTGCTCTTGGTGTGGTGTTCTCTGTGTTTCCGGTCTCGGTGTTCTCTGTGTCTCTGTGGCCCTCTACCCTTTTTTCTTCGGCGGAACATACCCCGGCGGCAGGGCCGCGCCTTCCCCGAAGAAGTACTCTTCCATTTGGTGGGCCACCATCTCCTGGGCCTGCGGATCGGCCAGGTTCAGGCGGTATTCGTTGATGATCATCTTGAGGTGCTCTTTCCACAAGTCCCAAGCTTCCTGCGAAACGCTATCGTAGATGCGCTGGCCGAGGACGCCGCCGAACGGCGACTGCTCCAGGCCGGGCATTTCCTTCTGAAACTTTACACACTTCACCATGTGAGGCATCGGGATGATCGTCTCCTGTTGACCTATTCAGAGTACCGCACTTTTCGCCGGAATCCTAGTCCGCCTTGAACCACTGCTTGCTCACTCCAGCCGCGTCCAACGCCATTCAGGGAAAAAACCTAGCGCCCGGCTCCCAGGAATGACACAATACTTCCTTTACAATTGCCAGCCAGCTAAAGGAGACCGCCGAATCGTGCGCCGCGCAAAGATCACTGCCTTGGGAACATACACGCCGCCGAAGGTACTTACCAACCAGGACCTGGAGAAGATCGTCGAGACCAGCGACCAATGGATTCTGGACCGCACCGGAATCAGCGAGCGGCATATTGTGGCCGAGGGTCAGGCCACCTCGGATATGGCTGTGGAAGCCGCCAAACAGGCGCTGGTTCATCGCGGCGTAGGCGCAAACACAGTGGATCTGATCATCCTGGCCACGGTCACGCCGGACATGTTTTTCCCGTCCACCGCCTGCCTGGTGCAGGCTCGCATCGGCGCCAAAGGCGCTTGGGGTTTCGACATTCTGGCGGCTTGCTCCGGATTCGTCTACGCGCTGTCCACGGGCGCGCAGTTCATCGCCAACGGCGCGGCCAAGCGTGTGCTGGTGATCGGCGCGGACGCGATGTCGCGCATCATCGACTACACCGATCGCGCCACTTGCGTCCTGTTCGGCGATGGTGCCGGCGCGGTGCTGCTGGAACCGACCGATGGCGATACGGGCGACGGCTTTCTCGATTATCTGAACGAAATCGACGGCTCCGGCGGTGCGTTCCTGTCCATGCCCGGCGGCGGAAGCCTGCATCCCTCCACCGAGGAAACGGTGAAGAAACGCATGCACTACGTCCATCAGGATGGCCGCCAAGTTTTCAAGTATGCTACGCGCAAGATGTACGAAACCAGCGTGCCAGTTGCTGCAACGCAACGGGCTGACCGTCAACGACGTGGACGTGGTCTTGCCGCATCAGGCCAACAAGCGCATCATCACGGCGTCCATGGAACGCATGGGGATCGATCCGGCCAAAGTGTTGATCAACATCGACCGTTTCGGCAACACCACCGCCGGAACGATTCCGCTGGCCATGCGCGATGCCATGGATCGGGGTTTGCTGAAGAAGGGCAGCCTGGCGCTGCTGTGCGCGGTAGGCGCTGGGTTTACCGTGGGTACGGCGCTGGTGCGCTGGAGCTTGGAGTAAGAAAAGAAGGAAAAAAGCAACCGCCGATGAACGCCGATAAAAGCGGCGTAGTTATCGGCGTTCATCGGCGTTCATCGGCGGTTGCATTTTTCCGAAACTTCCGGAGGGATGCTGTATGTTTCGATCACGCCTCGCAACCGTACTGATTCTGTGCTGCTCTTTTGCTATCGCGCAAGAGAAGCGCGCCATCACGGAAACCGATATCTACGCCTTCCAGTGGATCGCCGGCGCGCAGATTTCCCCCGACGGATCGCAAGTGGTCTACACCCATGTCAAGGTGACGCCGAAGCACGATAACTACGAGACGTCCCTGTGGATGATTCCCGCCGCGGGCGGGAGCGCGCGGCAAATCACCTCCAGCCCCTTCGACGCCGATCCGCACTGGTCGCCCGACGGCAAACAGATCGCCTTTGTGCGCACCGCCGCGCCGGCGCGCCAGCAGATCTATCTGTTGTCCATGGACGGCGGCGAAGCCCGGCAACTCACCGATATTCCGCGCGGCGCGTACGCGCCGGTGTGGTCGCCGGACGGCAAGTCGATGGCGTTTACGTCTTCCACGCAGACCAAGAACTTCGACAAGAAAGCGCCGAATGCGCCGGAAGAAAGCGATGTGCGCGTCATCACCAAGGCTGCGTATCGCAACAACGGCGCGGGATTTGCCGAGCCGGGACGGCCCTCGCACATCTGGGTGGTGGACGTGCCCAAAGTGGTGAACGAGCCGCAGAAAGCCCGCCAAATCACTAGCGGCGATTTCAGCGAGGGCGACGCCACGTGGTCCAAGGACGGCAAGAAAATCTACTTTGTATCCACACATTCGCTGGAGCCGTACTTCAATCCGCCCAGCAGCGAGTTGTACGTGGTCAGCGCAACACCAGGTGAAGGGCCGGGGAGATCACCAAGGTCGCCTCCGTTGCCGATGGCAGCATCCGCTCCATCGCGCTCAGTCCCGATGGCAGCCGCATCGCCTTCATCGGCGCGATCAATCCCGGGGACGCGCCCGACGGCAAGGTGAAGCATCGCTCCTACAGCCAGCCCGACCTGTTTGTCACCGATGTGAAGCCCGGTTCCACGCCGAAGAATCTGACCACCGCATACGACTACGACATCGGCGGCGGAATCGGTGGCGATCAAGGGCCGCCGCGCGGCGCCTCCGGTTTCGGCAGCAAGCCGTACTGGACCGCCGACGGCCGCGCCATTGTTGTGGGAACCGGCGAAGAGGGTCGCGGCAATCTCAAACGCATTGACGCGGCTTCGGGCGGCGTTACGGCGCTCACCGAGGGCAATCACGACATCTATTCTTACAGCCCGACGGCCGATGGTTCGAAGCTTGCTGTGCTCATCTCCACCCCCACCAACATCGGCGATTTGTTCATGTTCCGACGCCGGCGGCCGCATGACCCAGATCACGCACATCAACGACGAGCTATTCTCGCAACTCAACCTGACCGAGCCGGAGACGATCTGGTACAAGAGCTTCGACGGCAAGCGCATCGAGGCCTGGGTGCAGCGTCCGCCGGATTTCCAGGAAGGCAAGAAGTATCCGCATGATCCTGGATATCCATGGCGGTCCGCACGCCGCCTACGGCTACACCTTCGATCATGAATTCCAGTGGATGGCCGCGAAAGGCTACGTTGTGCTGTATCCGAACCCGCGCGGCAGCACGACTTACGGCCAGGATTTCGGCAACATCATTCAGTATCACTATCCGGGAGACGACTACAAAGATCTGATGGCGGGCGTGGACGAGTTGATCAAGCGCGGCTGGGTGGATCCGGAACAAATGGGCGTCACCGGCGGCAGCGGCGGCGGCGTGCTGACCAACTGGGTGATCGGCCACACCGACCGCTTCAAGGCGGCGGTCTCGCAGCGCTCCATCGCCGATTGGGCGCGCTTCTGGTATACCGCCGACTTCACGCAATTCACGCCGTCCTGGTTCCGCGGCGCGCCCTGGGAGAGCGAAGCCGATTTCAAGGAGCGGTCGCCGATCACCTATATCAAAATATGCACACGCCGCTGATGCTGGTGGAAGGCGACTCGGACTTTCGCACGCCTCCCGCCGCGGGCGGCGAGCAGATGTTCCGGGCGCTCAAGTACCGCAATATCCCGACGGTGATGGTGCGCTTCCCCGGCGAATCGCACGAGTTATCGCGCTCGGGCAAGCCGACGCATCGCGTGGAGCGGCTCGAGCATATCGTGGCGTGGATGGACAAGTATTCCTGGGGAAGGAAATTCACACCTACGACTTGAAGTAAAGTAGCGCAGGCCTCCGGCCTGTTCTTGTTCCGGCGCGGAAAAAGAACAGGCCGGAGGCCTGCGTTACAAAAACTACGCGCTGAAGGAGCTACCGCAACCGCAGGTGCTCTTGACGTTGGGGTTGTTGAACTTGAACCCGGCGCCTTCCAGTGTTTCGATGTAGTCCACGTTGCAACCGTCCAGATAGAGCATGCTGGCGGCATCCACGAAGACCTTGAGCCCGGAAAACTCGTAGGTTTGGTCCATCATCTTGGCGCCGTCGTCGAAGTTCATCTGGTAGGAGAACCCCGAGCAGCCTCCGCCCACGACGGAGATCCGCAAGCCGGATGGCTGCGGAGTCTGTTGCGTGATAATCTCCTTCACCTTGGTCACGGCAGTATCAGTTAGTTGAATCATTCGGCTTTACCCTCCGGAAAGTCGGTACAGTTCTATTGTACACGGTCTGGGACGATCTAAACAAGCCTCCGCTAAGTAGTTGCCAGGTAGTGGGCTCCTTTTGAGCCGTTGACCCCAGGAGGGGTCACCGCTTGTAGCCGGTGGTTGAGCGCCTCTTGCGACACCACCGGTAACCAACGCACGCAGTTGGATCCAGTAGGGGTTCCGGCAAAACTCTGGAACCCATCCTGCCCCGGCCACAGGGCCGGGGAGGGGCCGACCGTCCGCCCCATCATCCGGGTCCATAGCCGGATGGTTACGCCGCTGACTCCACTGCACTTATTGGCAAACTGGGGGCCCAGCCGTACACCCCGCCTCGCGATTCTCGACCCGCCAAATAGTGTGCCGGGAGCCCACCGGTGGCGAGGCCGTGTGCCCGGCGATGCGGCTGTTCCTGCTCGATGCAGCTCCATTCTAGGCGCGACGCGTCGGGCGGGAAACCGGATCAGCCAACGCGACGATTTTTGTAAACGCCCCATCTGGGTTGCACCAAAGCCATCATGCCGGGGCGGTGCACGATGTGTTCGTCGAGAAATAAATCGTCAGGTTCAGGATGACACCGTCCCCCGAGCTGAAACGCGGTGTTTGTGTTTGACGACCCGGCGGGCCTGGAAGCGACGGCCGAGATTTTCGAATATCCAACCCGCAACTTCTGGAATACCGCTACTATGACGAGGTCCTGAACGCCGAGTTGGCGGCGATTTACGATGAGATGGAGTCGCACCGCGCGGCGGCGCGTCTGTTCCAGTCCTACTGTTACCGGCGAACCGCGCGGCGATTGAACGCGCTCCTTCTGGAAATCTCCAGCTCACCGAAAAGTCCGAGAATAGCCTGAAGTTTTTCGGCGACCCTTTCGCCTCGCGCGTTTACCGCCTGGCTGTGCAGAAACTGGGCGCGGCCGAATGGCGCACCCTGCTGGCCGGCAAACTGCACTCCGCCGACGTGCTCTATCGCTCGTTGATCGAGGAAGTGAGTTCGTTTCACATGGAGTTCATGGAGTTCGTCATTGTCCTGATCCTGGTGTTCGAGCTTTTCTTGAGCTTCTTCCACCGAGGGGCTCTAGGTCCGCTGCTACGGGAATCAGCAAAACATGATACATTTTCGAGAGGTCAACGCGACAATGAGACTACGCACGTCAGGCTGTCCCGGCCGTTTCACGGCCGTTTCAAAAAGATGCGTTCACCTATACCACGCGGATCGGCTCGTTCCGTCTGCCGGGTTGCAAACCCTAACCTTCTGGCACCTTTCTTGGCCCCTTTTCCTCCCAGGTTAGGCTTCCCCTATTGTGAGACGCGGCGTCGAGACGCGGGGTCAAGATGCACAGGATGGAGAACGCTCTCTTGAGCGAGCCCATCCTGTAAATCCTGTTCATCCATGTTAAAGATTCTTCAGGAAAAACCTGCTATCCTTTCCCCATCATGAAAACCGTCTCATTGCGAAGACTCATCTGGCTGGTTCTCGTCGCGGCGGTTGCATTCGCCGCGTTCGCCCAGGAAAAGCAAACCGGCCTGGACCGCTACCTGGCGCAGCGCGATTCCGTCTACGGATGGAAGCTGGTGAATACGATTCCCGGACCCGGTTACCACACGTTTGTGTTGGAACTCACTTCACAGCAATGGCGCAGCGAGAAGGACGTGGATCATCCGGTGTGGAAGCACTGGCTGACCATCGTGCGGCCCGATCAGCCGCGCAATAGCAAGGCGCTGATGTACATCGGCGGCGGCAGCAGCAAGGACGCGGCGCCCACCAAGCCCGCCGACCGCTCGGTGCGGATCGCCCTGGAAGCGGGGTCGGTGGCGGCGGAGGTCAGCAATGTTCCGAACCAGCCGCTACGCTTCACCGATACTCCGGAGAAGGCGCGCAGCGAAGACGACCTCATCGCCTACACCCGCGTGAAGCATTTCGATACTAAGGACGACACCTGGCTGGTGCGCCTGGCGATGGTCAAGAGCGGCGTAAGAGCCATGGACGCGGTGCAGGAGTTTTTAGCCAGCGACGCGGGCGCCATCCAGGCGGACCCCGCCTCTCGATTCCCGGGCGGGCGAGTGAAAGTGGATCAGTTCATCGTGGCGGGCGGATCGAAACGCGGCTGGACCACCTGGCTGGTGGGGGCGGCCGATCCGCGGCCGGGACGCGTCATGGCCATCGTGCCCATCGTGATTGACGCGCTCAACAGCGAAGCCATCACCAAGCATCACTTCGAGGCTTACGGATTCTTCTCGCCGTCGCTGGGCGATTACGTGCATCACGGGTTGTTTCCACACAAGATCGGCACGCCGGAGTATCGCGCCGTGTTGAAGATCGAGGATCCCTACGAGTATCGCGATCGCGCGCGGTTGAAGATGCCTAAGTACATGATCAACGCTTCGGGCGATCAGTTTTTCCTGCCCGACGGATCGCAGTTCTACTATTCCGATCTGCCCGAGGAAAAGCATCTTCGCTATGTGGAGAACGCCAAGCACAACCTCGGCGGATCGGATGCCATCGACAGTTTAATCGCCTTCTATCAAGCGGTGGTGGAAGGCAAGCCGCGCCCGCGCTTCACCTGGACCAAAGAAAAAGACGGCTCGCTGGTAGTGAAGACGATAGACCGTCCGTTGGAAGTGAACGTTTGGCAGGCCAGTAATCCCGAGGTCCGCGATTTCCGCGTGGATACCATCGGCAACGCCTACAAGTCTTTGCCGCTCCAGGAATCGAGTCCCGGCGTATACACGGCTAAGGCGGTGAAACCCGCCAAGGGCTATACGGCGTTCTTTGTGCAGATGGTGTATCCGGGCCCCGAGAAAATTCCGTTCAAGTTCACCACCGAGGTTAGCGTGGTTCCCGATGTGCTGCCGTTCAAGTGGGAAGACGCCGCCAAGAAGTATGAGTCTACGGCAGGCGGTGAGAAGAAGAAGTAACGGTGTGCCGGCGATGGCGATGATAATGATGGGAAGTATGGGACGAATGGGAAGTATGAGTAATCTGTGGATCGTTTTGGCGTTTGGTTTCGGCAGTGTGCTTTGCGCGCAAACCGAATTCTCCGGGCACGTGATCAATTCTGCCAACGGACAACCGGTGGCCGGCGCACTGGTGATCCTGGAGTATTACCCCGCCTTGCCGGCCGGAGGCGTGGCCAGCCAGGCGATAACGGATCGCCGGCTCACCGATGTGGCGGGGCGGTTTTCCTTTAGCCACGGTCCCGGAGCGGGCACGCACCTTCGCGCGATGAGGGAGGGATTTCAGGACTCCACTTACGTGGAAGGCTTGGAAGATGACGACGATCCCGCAGGCGCGGGGCCGCGCGACGCGCGCATCCGCCTGACACCGCTGTCGGTGATTCATGGACAAGTGAAAAATCCCGACGGCGAGCCGATCCCCGACGTTGCCGTGCAGGCGATTCGCCTGAGCGTCGAAAGGGGACGGCGGCTCACCACCGAGTTCAGCGCCGCTGTCACCGACGATCGCGGCGAGTATCGGCTGTTCCATCTTCCGGGCGGTTCGTACTACTTGAAGGCCGGTGGGCGCAGCCAGGAGCTGACGTCCCTGACCGGGTTGGCGCGCCTGGGCGATTCCGACGAAACCTATCCAGCGCGTTACTATCCTTCCGCCGCCGGACAACTCTCCGCCACGCCAATCCGCCTGGCGGCCGGCGAAACGTTGCAAGCCGATTTTGTTCTACAGCCGCACGCGGCTTTCCGGATACCGCGGTCAGGTGAAGGGCGGGACGGAATACAAGCAACCGGCCATCCGCCTCTCGCGAGACGGGGAAATCATGGCCACTCGCAACCAATATCATTTGACCGACGGGCGATTTCAGATTTCCGATGTCCTTCCTGGAATGTACGTCTTGGAAGCGTCCCTGATGGATCGCGGCTCCTCGCTGCGCGCTCAGGCCGACGTTACGGTGGTGGATCGCGATGTTCCGGGCGTCACGCTGACGCTGGCGCCGCCGGTAGAGGTGCGCGGGACCGTGGAATTCACCGGGACCAACGGCAGCCCGCCCAAGCAAATCATCGTTGCCGCGAGATCGAGAAAAGCCAACGGAACGCCCATGGGTGTGGGCGACGCCAAGGCCGACGGCCATTTCACGATGCGGCTGTTTCCGGGAACTTACGATCTGGATACGGCCGTGGACGGTTACTACGTAGCTTCGATTCAAGCCGGCGACACTGATGTGTTGGCTGAAGGGTTGTCGGTGGGACCAGCGGGAGCTTCGGAAGTCAAGATCGTGATCACTCCGGGCGGCGGAGCGATCGAAGGAGTGGTGGAAGATTTGCCGCCGAGTCCCACGGCCGCGGCCTCCGTGCTGTTGGTGCGGAAATATGGCCCGGCGATTATGCCGCAAGTCATCATGGCCTGGCAGGGACGCTTCACGGCGTCGAACCTGGCGCCGGGCGAGTATACGGTGTACGCCTGGATTCCCCCGCGCGAAGTGGAGTACTACAATCCCAAGGCTTTGCAGGCCATCTCCAGCAATGCGGTGACGGTTTACGTCCGTGACGGAGAGACGCAGCAGATCCGCGTGAAACTGGCGCCGGCGACGGAGCAGCCATGATGGCCTGGTTGCTTCTGTCGGCGCTGTTGCAAAGCGCGGCGAGCGCGAGAGGACCCGGCTACAACATCGCCGGCACGTTAGTGAACCGCGTGACCGGCGAGGCGCTGGCGAAAGCGCGCGTGTCGGTGGTGTCGGCGGAGACGCCAGGTCTGGAGCGGGCAATGATCACCGGGCCGGACGGACACTTCCGCTTCGCTGGCCTGCCGGCGGGCAAATACATGCTTTCGGCCACGCGGCTGGGGTTTGTGCCGCAGTCGTACATGGAGCGGGAGTTGTATCAGGAACTGGCCACGGGCATCGCCCTCGGCGAGGGTTTTTCCGCGGAGAACATCGTTTTCCGCATGATTCCTTCGGCGGTGATCGCCGGATTTGTCAGCGATACGCGCGGCGAGCCGGTGGTGGGTCTGAATGTGCTGGCGATGCGCGTGTTGGGCGCGGGCGAATCGGGAGGCGGACTTCGCCTGGATGGCGCGGGCTCGAATCGCCGTGTATTGCAGACCGCCACGTCACTCACGGACGATCGCGGTTACTATCGTATTCGCTCGCTAGCCGCGGGCCGCTACGTGCTGGTAATGTACGGCGAAGGCGGCATCGCGGCGAAGGAAGCCGATCCCGGACTGGCCTACCCGGTGACGTACTTTCCCGGCGGCACCGATCCATCCACGGTGCAGCCGATTGTGTTGGAAGCGGGCAAGGAGGTCCGCTGCGATACGACGATGCGCGCCATGACGTCGGCGACGCTCCATGGCGACGTTAGTTTTGTTGGCGGCGGTGCGCTGTTTGTCGCCATCAGTGCGATTGGTCCTTATGGAAGCCGCTTCGACTTGGGCCGCAGAATCAACACCCGGCACTTGGGCACCTTTGCGATCGCCAATCTGCCGCCCGGACGTTACGCCGTCAGCTTGTGGAACGACCAACGCATCGCCGGATACCGCGTGGTGGATTTGGTCACGGGAGACAACCAGATTTCTCTGGGCCAAACGCCGTTGGCCAGCGTGAAAGCGAAGGTGGAGATTCGCGACGGCGGCGCGACAGGCGGAGTTCTCGTGCTGCGACAGGTTGGATCGAGCGAGGGCGATTCGAAGACGCTCAATGTCGAGGGCCGCGCTACGTTCAACTCCATCGCGCCGGGTAAGTACGAAGTCTACGTCACCAACGGACAAACGCTGGCCATGGTTTCCTTCACTTCGCGCGGCGCCGTTTCTTCCGGCAGCGTGGTGGAAATCGCCGACACAGGCGCCATCGAGCTGGACATTGTGGCCGATGCCGCGGCCACGCAAGTAAAAGGTTACGCTTATCGAGACGGTCAACCGGCCGCCGGCGTTTTGACCGTACTGGTCCCCAAGACGGGATGGGAAAACACCAGCACCTACCGCTTCGATCAAAGCGACAGCGATGGCAGCTTCGCGTGGCAGGGCGTGGGACGCGGCGAATATTTGATGTTGGCCTTCGAGAAAGGCGAGCCGGCCGACTATCTGGATTCGCAATTGGTGCGATCGCTGCTGCCGAAGGGCCAACCGCTGACGGTGGGTGAAGGCGCGTTGGAGCCGGTAAAATTGTCGCTCACGAAATAGCGGCGGCTACAACAGGCCTTTCGTAAAGCCGCCGTCCACCGCGATGCTTGTGCCGGTTACGTAGCTGGCTTGCTCCGAGCAGAGGAACGCCGCCATGGCCGCAAATTCTTCGGGACGCCCCAGGCGGCCCATGGGAATGGCCGATGTCCACAGGGCGCGCGCTTGTTCCACGCTGATGCCGCGAGCCTTGGAAATCGCATTGCCCAGCTCGGCCAGGCGATCGGTGAGTGTGAAGCCGGGACAAATGTTGTTGACCAGGATGTTGTCCTTGGCGAATTCATTGGCCAGCGTCTTAGCCAGGCCGGTTGCTCCGGCACGCACGGCGTTGGAGAGGATCAGCCCGTCGATGGGCTGCTTGATGGACACCGACGTGATCGTCACCAGGCGGCCCCACTTGGCGCGCTGCATGTGGGGAATCACCTCGCGGGCAAAGAAAATCGTGGACATCAGATTCAAGTTGACGGCTTTGCGCCATTCCTCCACCGAAACATCGAGAAATCCTTTGGAGGGCGGTCCACCGGCGTTGGTAACGCAGATATCCAAGCGGCCAAAGCGGGTTACGGTGTCGGCCACGAAGGCGCGCACCTGCTCGTGGTCGGTGACGTCCACGGGACGATGGAAAACTTGCGTGCCATGCGCCGCGACTTGATGCGCGGCGGCGTCCAGTGTTTCCGCGTTTCGCGCGCACATTGCCACTGCGGCTCCCTCAGCGGCCAAGGCGTGCGCCACCGCCAGGCCCAAGCCTTTGGAGGATGCCGCTACAATTGCTACACGTCCGCGTATTCCTAAGTCCATGTTTGCTCCACCGATTAGTCTATCCACAGATTACACAGATTACACAGATTTCCGGAACACGCTTCGCTCCGAAAATCTGTGTAATCTGTGTAATCTGTGGATCGTATAATCTGTGGAGGTGACCACCTCCTCGCAGGAACGCGATTTCTTTGATCTGCACTACTCCCAGTTTCTGAAGCTGCCGGATCACGCGTTGCGCGTTGACCGCAAAATTCTGGAAAGCGCTCTGGACGATCCCGCGCATCCTTCCTACGAACGGCGGCGCTTGCTAAGAGCCGCGATGCAGGCCCTGGAAGCGGAGCCGCTGACGAGCAGGACGGTCTTGGACTATGGATGCGGTCCCGGCGACGTGGGAATCTGGCTGGCCACGGAGGGTGCCGCGGTGACTCTGCTCGATCTTTCGCCGGCGGCGATTGAACTGGTCTTGAAGCGCGCCCGCGCCTCGGGCGTGGACGTTCGCGGCATTGCCGCCGACGCCAGCCGCCTGGACATGTTGCCGGACGCGGTCTTCGACTTGGTGTATGCCTCGGCCGCGCTGCATCACACCATGAAGTATCCCGGAGCCATCGAGGAACTGGCGCGCATCATGAAGCCGCGGGCCCGTCTGGTGCTTTGCGAAACCTGGGGCGGCAATCCGATTTTGGGGCAAGCCCGCAAACTGACGGGCCCGGCTGTCGCGGGAAGCCGAAGAGCAGGGCGAGGAGATCGTGATGTCGTGGAGGGAACTGCGCAGACTCGATCCGTATTTCGGCGGGATCCAAGTGGCGCAGCAGAATCTGCTGGCCATGGGCAAGCGCCTGCTGCGCGGCCGCTTCGAAATGGCTGCGGCGCGGTTCTTGGTTCGCGGCTTGGAAGCGGTGGATTCCACGCTGCTGGCGATGGCCCCGCCGCTGCGCAACTGGTGCGGTGAGGCGATCATCACGGCGCGCCGGCTCTAACAAAACACTTAACCACGTAAGTAGGCGTCGTTGCCGGTCAGCCAGTCCTGGCGGGGCGGGGTGAAGATGTCCATGTCGTCGGTGTCTTCCAGGGCCTTGGCACTGTGCGGCATGTTGGAGGGAATCACCATCACTTGGCCGCTGCGCAGCACGATGGTTTCGCCGTTGATCTGGAATTCCAGCGCGCCGCTGATGATGAAGGTGATCTGCTCGTTGTCGTGGTGGTGTTCGGGGACGAAGGCGCCCTTCTTCAGAAAGACGCGCGCCATCATGGTGCGGTCGCCGGTGATCATTTTGCGGCCGATGGTGGCGCTCAACTCATCCATCGGCATGTCGTTCCAGGTGTAAATTCTCACGAACTCCTCCTTGCACGTATGAAGGCCGCTTATGGGAACAACTCGGAGAGGGGAAATTCAATCACGGGATTCTCGGTCCAAAGGATACCTTCCTTGGCTTCGCGCATGCCATCGGAAGTGTAAACGAAGGCCCGTTGCGTCTCTGGATTCACGACCCAGATATACTTCACGCCGCACGAAAAGTAGTCGGCGATTTTTTTTTCCATATCTCCGGCGCGGTCATCCGGGGAAAGGACTTCAACCACAAGGAAGGGCGGATCGGTGAGTGGCCCGAACCCTGGGTAGGTGCCAGTCACCAGGCAGACATCCGGAATCCGGTAACGCGATTTCGAGACCCTCATGCGACACTCGACCACGGTTCGATACTGGCGGTAACGAGTAAAGAGGTAGGCGGCAATCGTAGTCTGAATCAGAGCGTGCTGGCTCTCTCCCATGTTTCTCTCCACGACCAGGCCGTCGATGTATTCCCGGTCGCCATCGGGGTAGCTGGTGGACAGGTATTCCTCGACCGGGATGAGTACCGTGGTTCCCATGGAAGTCATGTTAGCACAGCTCCGCGGCTGAGAAGTTGTGGGCCGCCGCCAGGGGTGCGCGACATTAAAGTGCGGGCAGGTCCAAACGCTAAGAACACATCGAGTATCTGTGCGTACTTTGTACTTTGATACAAAAAGGAAAAGGCGTGCGAGGAAGCGTGTGAGGAACCAGTGTCCTGAGTTGCAAGTTCACTGAATAAGTCGCCACTCTGTTTGCCCCAGCCTGCGCTAGCAGGCGAAAGAGGAATAGCCCCAGGCGAGGCGTAGTTCAGCCGAGCCTGGGAGTAGCAGCCAAAAGAAGCCAGAGCCTGCGAAGCAGGCGACAGAAACCTCTGCCACCGTCTCTGTCGCCAGCTTCGCAGGCTCAATTCCTTTGGGTCAACAACCCCAGGCTCGGCTGAACTACGCCTCGCCAGGGGCTACTACTCTACCGCCTGCTACGCAGGCTCGCCTGCGCAGCAGGGGCGCTCGCGAGGCGCCGCCAATGCCAAGCTATACAAGATGGTCCACGCGGTAGGGCTACCGCCGCATTTATGCGACGAGCTTGTAACTCAAGACTTCCAGCCGGGGCTATTCCCGCGTCTTCAGCAATGCTTGGAACTCCGGCTCGTCGCGCAGACAGGCCAGGTCGGGGTCGCGGGGCAGCCAAGCGAAGTTGCTGTATCCAGCCGCGCTGGCCGCGATGATGCTCGCCAGCGCTTCGGCCTTCATGAGCAGAGTGCCGTAGACGCAGGCGGCGTTGTACAGGACGTTGGAATCAGTCGGGCGCAGCGCCACCGCGATCTGCACCTCGCGCAGGGCCGCCTCTCGTTCGCCCATGGCGGCAAAGTCGCAGGCCAGCAACACGCGAGCCCGCACATCTTCCGGAACGCGCTCCAGTTGCTGTTGCAGCACCTTGATGCGTTGCTTGCGAAGTTGCAAGCCGCGTCCGACGTTTCCGAGGCGCGTCAAGGAATTCACAATCGGGCTATAGACGTTGTAGTCGTCGCCATTGGCCGCCAGGGCGCGCTCCGACCAGCCGACCACTTCCTCCAGGCGATCTTGAGAGAACTGGCTGCGCAGCAAAACGCTGTACACACCTTGGCAATCGGGCTTTCGCGCGATGGCTTCCAGGGCGTCGGCGGTAGCCTGGTCGTATTTTTTCTCGGCGTAAGCGATCCGCGCGCGCGCCACCAGCGCTTCCGGGAGCGCGGCTTCCAACTGCAGGGCCCGCTGGCAAGACTGCAGGCCCAACTCGATCCAGCGAGGACTATGCTCATGCCACTCATACATCGTGGCGCAGATGTTGGCGATCCCGGCATGAGCCAAGGCGAAGTTGGGGTCCAGCGTGATGGCGAATTCGAACATCATCCGGGCGAACTCCAGATCGGTGCGCGTCTGCCGTAAGAGGTGACTGCGTCCCCGCAAGTAGGAATCGTAGGCTTGCGTGTTTTCCGTGGGCTTGCTGGCGATGGCCTCTTCTTCCTGCGGAGTGAGCTTGATGCGCAGCGCTTGCGTGATGTTGCGGGCGATCTCGTCCTGCACCTCGAAGACGTCGGCCATTTCCCGGTCGTAGCGTTCCGCCCACATGGTGTGGCCGCTGGAGGCCTCCACCAGTTGGGCGTTGAAGCGCAAGCGGCTGCCGGCCCGCCGCAAACTGCCGCCCAGCACGTGCGTGGCGCCCAACTGGCGTCCAATTTCCGGCGCGGTCGCCGGTTTGTCGCGATACGCCAGCACCGCGGGACGAGGAAACACACGTAAGCCCTGCACCTTGGAAAGCTCCGTAATGATGTCCTCAGTGATGCCGTCGCGAAAGTACTCGTCTTCCTTGGCTCCGCTTAAGTTCTCGAAGTAGAGAACCGCCACGGAGGTTTCCGCCGGGTGCGCGGATCGGACCATGGCGACGGAACCGCTATCGCGTTTCAGACGTTCCAGGTCGGCGCGCAGGTCGGAGGCGCTTTGATAGCGCATCCGCCGGTCTCGTTCCAGCGCCTTGGCCAGAATGCGCTTGAACTCCTCCGGGTAGCCGGCCGTTGCGGGCAGCGTGGGCGTGCGATTCAAGATCGCTTCGTGAATCACCGCCGATGTTGCTCCGGAGAACGCCTCCTTTCCGGTGGCCATTTCATACAACACCACGCCGAAACTAAACAGATCGCTGCGTGCGTCCAGGTCCTCGCCGCGGGCCTGCTCCGGCGACATGTACGCGGCCGTTCCCATGGCCGATCCGGGATTGGTGAGCGCATCGCGCGTATTCGCGAAATCGCTGGCCTCCGCGGTGAGTTTGGCTAACCCGAAATCCAGAACCTTGGCTTGCTCGCGCGGGGTGACAAAAATATTGGCAGGCTTGATATCGCGATGCACGATGCCCTTGGCGTGGGCGGCTTCCAGCGCGTCGGCGATCTGCGCGCCCAGCGCCAGCGTGGTTTCCGGCGTCAAAGCGCGTCCGCCAATGCGCTGCTTCAGCGTTTGGCCGTCCAACAGTTCCATGGCGATGAATTGCCGCCCGTCGTGCTCGTCAATTTCGTAAATGGTGCAGATGTGCGGATGGTTCAAGGATGACGCCGTGCGCGCCTCGCGCCGGAATCGCTCCACGGCTTGCAAATCGCGGGAGAGGTTTTCGGGAAGGAACTTCAGCGCCACCAGGCGGCCGAGTTTGACGTCCTCGGCGCGGTAGACCACCCCCATGCCTCCTCCGCCAAGCTTCTCAAGGATGCGGTAGTGGGAAATCGTCTCCTGGGGCATAGTGTGGACCGAGTGAATATCTTATTACATTTTGCGGCGATGGTGGGTCAGGAATCCAGCGGCATCTGGCGCGAACTCAACCCGTAGGCCACGCCAAAATGATCCTGCACAAACGCGTCCAGCGCGGCGGAATAAAAATCGCCGCTGTGTCCGCGCACTTCTTTTTCTTGCGCTTCGGGCGAGGCGCGATGGTGCAGCTCATGGAGAAATACATCGAGCAAGGCCAGGCGCAGGCGGAATAGCTCGAACTCGGGACCGCGCTCCAGGCCCGCGGCATGACTGGCGGCGTTGTAGGCCAAGGGCGCCGGTTGCCATTCCTTGATATTGCCGAAGGCTAAGTCCATTTCACAGGCGTCCACGCCGCTGAGGGCGCGCAAACGGCGGGTGAGACGGCTTTCCGTGCCGGGCGGATGAAAATGTCCCAGACATCGGCAGGTATTGCGCGAACGCAGGTCCACCACAACCATCGGCGGCATCTTTCCAAGCACCGGCTCGTATCGCGCGCGGAGCGCGGCCGGGATGGTCGGCCAGGTTTCTTCCAGCGCGGCCTTCAACTCCATGGCCGCGGAGCGTTCGCCGCGCGCAAACGCGATGGTCACCAGCGGCAACTCCGGCGCGGGGCGCACCAGAATTTGCTCGCGTCCACGCAGCATCTCCCACAAGAGGCGCAGCAGGCCTGGCGGAGGAGCGCGATGGATTCGGCGGCGCATGAAGCCATCATACCGGAAGTGTGCGATGAGCCGCGACAGTTATGGAGCGACGGAGCCTGGAACGTCTTGAACGTTGACCCGAAAACACGCGAACCCGAGTACTCGTGCGGAGGGTTTTCGGAGGAACGTTCGACATCTACCAGCCTTCCGTCGCTCCCCGTCGCTCCATGACTGTCGCGGCTCATCGCCTGGTTGCCTGCTACAATACCTCTCGGGTGGCGCGCCTTTCCCATTCCGTGGCGTTTCGCGATCCCCAGCGATCCGGGCAGAATCTGCGGCGGCTGCGGCCGCTCCTGGAGGGCATTCCCGAAAAAACTGTACTGTCGCTTCTGGCGCAGATTCCCGATCCCGATGGTTCCCTCAACTCGCTGGAGCGCTTTGCGGGCCAGGCGTCCCCCGCGGTGCTCAAGTATCTGGCGGCGCATCGCGCCGGGCTGCACTATTTACTGGCCGTTTTCTCCTATAGCGCGTTCCTCTCCGAAACCCTGCTGCGCGATCCGGAACTGATCGTGCGTTTGCACGGCGACGCCTCCCTGTTTCGCGTCAAGTCGCGGGAAGAGGTCCTGGCGGAATTCCGCGCGGAAACCGGTCGCCCCCTGTCACGATTGAAGCGCCGCGAATACTTGCGCATCATGTTGCGCGACGTTCTGCAACTCGCCACCCTGTCCGAGGTCACGCTGGAACTTTCCGCGCTGGCCGACGCCCTGGTGCAACTGGCGCTGGAAGCGTGCGCCGCCGAGTTGCAAGCCGTTCATGGTGAGGCGTCGTCGGCGTTCACGGTGCTCTCGCTTGGAAAATTGGGCGGCAACGAGTTGAACTATAGCTCCGACATCGACCTGCTCTTTCTGTATCGCAGTTCCGGGCAGATGGCCGGTGGTCTCACCCACAAGGAATTTTTTGGACACTTGGCGGGACGCATCACCGCCCGACTCACCGCTAGCGGCGAGGACGGCCGGGTGTTTCGCGTGGACTTGCGCTTGCGGCCGGAAGGCCGTCAGGGCGAGGCCGCGCATTCCCTGGCCCAGGCGCTGGACTATTACCGGACTCGAGCCCGCGAGTGGGAGTTGCAGGCGCTAGTCAAGGCGCGGCACACCGCCGGCGACGCCGCACTGGCACGGGAATTCCTCCAAGAAGTCCAGCCGCAGGTTTATCGCAGCGGGCAAGAAGGCATCGAGGCGCAGGCGGCAGCGCTGGAAAGCGTTAAGCATGCCCGGCGCGGTATGGACCAGGAACTGCGTCGCCGTCCGTCGCGCGCCTTGGACGTAAAACTATCGCCGGGAGGCATCCGCGACATCGAGTTTCTGGTGCAATGCTTGCAACGCTTGCATGGCGGCGAGGATCCCTGGCTGCGTTCCAGTTCCACGCTGTTCGCGCTGCAAAAGCTCGCCGACAAGGGCTGGCTCAGCCAGCAGGATCGCGCTACGCTCTCGAAGGCCTACCACTTTCTGCGCATCGTCGAGCACCGTTTGCAGCTCGATCACGATCGGCAAATCCACCGCCTGCCGGAATCGGCTGCCGAGCTGGACTTGGTGGCGCGGCGCGCCGACATTTCCGGCGGATCGGGAGGCGGACTTCGTTGGGACGGCGCCGGCGACGCGGGCGAAGCGGGCCAGGCGTTGCTCAAGAAATTGCACCATCACATGCACCAGGTCGGCGAAATCTATAGCCGCGTGCTGCGGGGGGCGCGATCCGCTCCGCGCCGGCCGGTGGAAAAGCCCGGCTTCGCGCTGGAGGCGCCGTTCTCCGCCGGAGAGTCGCAGGACTATCCGCAATTACTGCGGATGCTGGAAGAGCGTTATCCGGAGTTGTATCGCACCGCCGAGCAGACCGGCGAGCGGGGACGCCGCAATCTGGAGCGCTACCTGCTGGCGGCGGCGGCTAGTCCCGGTGGGTTGAGTGCGCTGGAGGAATCGCCGGAACTGATCGGGCGCGCCGCGGTGCTCTTCGAACAGAGTTCCTTTCTCAGCGAGCTGTTGATCCACAGTCCGCAGGACATTGAGGCTTTGCGCGATCTGCCGGCGGCGGCATCCGGGCGAAGTTCGCCTCCCGATTCGCGGCTGGTGGCGCCGTCGCCGGAACTGCCGTGGCCTTCCCGGTCCAGGGATGCGGCGCGGCCCGATCCGGTGTTCGAACACGCTGCGGATTCCGGAGCGCCGCTGGCTGAGAAAATGGCGGTGTTGCGCCGCCATTACCGGCGCGCGCTTTTGCGCGTGCAAGCGCGCAGCATCCTGCAAGCGGTGCCGATCTTCGAAACACTGGAGGCCACCAGTCACCTGGCGGAACAGGCCATTCACGCGGCGTTGCGCTGTGCCGCCTTCGGGTCGCAGCCGGAAGGCGAACCATCTTCTTTTACGGTAGTGGCCTTGGGCCGGCTGGGAGTCCGCGAATTCGACTTAGCGTCAGACGCCGATTTGGCCTTTTTCTACTCGCCGGTGGCCGAACAGGCGGAACCGGATCCCGAGGCCGGCGCGTTTTGGACGCGCACCGCCGAACGCCTGATCCAAGTGCTCTCCAGCCATACCAGCGAAGGGCTGTTGTTCGCGGTAGACACGCGCTTGCGGCCGCGCGGCCGGGAAGGGGAACTAGTAGAATCGTCGCGCTTCGTGGACGAATACTTTCGTTTGCGCGCCGAGCCCTGGGAGGCCATCACCTACATGAAGTCGCGCGCCATCGCCGGCGCCATCCAGGCGGAGTCTGTCTCCCGATTCGCGGGCGACATCGAGCGTGGAACGGCGCTGCTGACGGAGGTGCAGGAGCGCATCGGTGCGCGCTTCGGCCACGGCCCGCGCGCCGCCGCCGAATTGCTGGAGATGCGTCACCGCCTGGAGGCCACCGTCACTGCGCAGAATTTTCTGAAAGTGGGTCCGGGCGGATACTACGACGTCGATTTTGTGCTGACCTTTCTGCGCCTGCGCGAGGCCAACGTGTTTTTTCTTGTCGCTGAATTCACTGGAACGTCTGGACGTGGTCGAGCGCATGGGCCAGATCTCGCCGCGCCAGGCGGTGGTGTTGCGGGAAGGCGCCATTTTCCTGCGCGCCCTGCAACACGCCCTGCGCCTGGAGAGCGGCCGCGCCGACAACGAGTTGCCTCTGGAAGGTCCCGCGGCGGCGGCCTGTGCCAGGCTCGCCGAGCGCTGGTTCCCGCAGTCTTTGCGCGGCCGGCCCTTGGCGGAGACGGTGGAAGAAGTGATGCGCGGAGTACGGGAGGTGTTCTTGCAGGTGTTCCAGGGGTAAGAGCCGCGACAGTTATGGAGCGACGGACCCCGATGTGTCTTGGGTGCTCGTCCGAAAACACCAGGACTCGAGTACTCGGCCTCGCGTGTCTTCGTGCGGACGTTGACTACTTACCACTGTTCCGTCGCTCCACAACTGTCGCGGCTCATAATCCCAGTCCCGGCTTTAATAGACTCGACGTATCCAACGTTCCGTCGGCGATGTGGAACAGCCCAGGAAATCGCGATTCCCACGGCTTGTTCGCCGCCGGCATGTATTGCCGCGAGTTCGCTTCCAAACCCGCGATACCCGGCACATGCGCCGCGATTCCCGCGGAATGTACCAGCGACGCGCCGGGACACGTCAGATCCTGCACCGTCAAAAACATTTTGTATTTCTGTCCCGCGGCCGCCATCAGCATGGCCTGGCTCTGTCCTTTGCAAGCTTTCAACGCGATGCCGGTGTAGCCCATCTCCCGCGCCAGCAGCAGACTCTCCAGGTCCGTCAACGATTCGTCAATCACGACCGGACGCAGTTTGGCGGCCTCATGCATCACGTTGCCGCGATCGGCCTGCAAGTCGCGCGCCGTGGGTTGCTCGATGTAGAGAATCCGCGCGAAGCCCGCCGGCGACTGCTCCTTGACCTGGTGCAGGAAATCCAGCAAGTAGCCGACGTTCCGGCAGCGCTCATTGAAGTCCAGGCAGTAGGACCAATCCACTTTCCGCGCCGCCGACGCCGCAGCATCGATGTGCACGGTTCGTTCATGCCCTCCCCGAGCGGAACCCAGTGTTCCCGCCAGCCTTGGTTGCCGCGTTCGACGCCGGTGAATCCGATTTGCTTCACGGCTTGGGCCAGGCGCTTTCCTGCACGGCGCGGACTCTACTTCGATCAGTTCCGCCAGCCCGGCTCGCGGCGGAGAAGTCATTCTGCTTTATGCCACGGGCTTGGGCGTTACCAACCCGGCGGTGCAAGCCGGCGCTTTGGCGGCGGCGGCCAACGCGGTCGGCAATGTAACGGTAACGATCGGCGGCCAGATCGCCACTGTGCAATACGCCGGAACGGCGCCCGGTTTCGCGGGCCTATACCAACTGAACGTCGTTGTGCCCAGCGGCTTGGCTTCAGGAGACGCGCTGGTGGTGGTGGCGGTTGACGGTGTCCCCGCTACCGGCCAAGCCACCGTTTCGTTGCAGTAACGTGACACATCCTGAAGACTGAGAAGTTCAACGCCGGCATGACGCGGCGCTGGACTGCGCGGGACGGTATGCAGCGTGGTGACCCGTAATTCTAAGTCCCGCTCATGGCCAGGGCCGGCTCGGGTTCGGTGGCGTGGACCCAGTACGGCGGCCGGCCGTAGTGGGCGTGCAGCCGGTGCTCATAATCCCGGCTGATGGGCCGCGACGCGACGTACTCCGGGCCGCTCTGGATCGTTTCCCGGAAGAGGCCGACCCAGACCTTTTCTTCCTGCCAACTGATGCGTTCAATCCAGGCGGGTGAAACCAGCACCTTCTTGCCCGGCCACCAGTTCTGCGTGGCCACCTCGATGTAACGAATCGCCCAAGCTTTGTCGTCGATGATGAAGCCGTCCACATGGCCGATTTCACCGTCGGACGCCTCAATGTGATAGCCCTTGACGGCCGCAGTGCTGTGCAGATGCGAATCCGCCGACGCTGTGCGAATCCTTCCGGCCATCGCGCCCGTAGACGCGGCCGGTGGAATCCCCAACGCCGACGGGCTGAACGCCTCACCCCACATATGGGGACCATCCCAATAGTAGGGATAGCCGTAATAGGAGAGGTAGACGACCTCGTGTTGCCGGGAAACCGGCTGGTGCGTGTTGATGTCCGGGCTATTCTCAACCTGCTTCATGGTCAGCGCCACATCCAGCCGCCGGGCTTGCACGTCCGTGTGGATAACGGAGATAGGCGAGATCAGCACAGGCCGGCCAGCGAGCCAGTCCCCGGTTTCTACCGTGAGGTAGCGGATGGCCCAAGTATCGTCGTCGAAATAGCACTCATCCACGGTTCCCAACTCGCCGTCCTGGGCTCGGATGATAAAACCTTTCAAGTCTGCGGTATTCGTGAGCATGGTCGTTCTCCTCCTGAGAGCTATTTTGCGGCCGCTAACAGTTGTTCGGCGGTGTGCAGCCGGACGTTGATGGGGTGCGTGGTTTCGAGAATGCCTCTGGCTCTTTCGACCTCGGCGATCGTGCCATGCACCAGCAGCAGGTACTTTTCCGTCTTCAGCGCGGTTTCGTACTCCAGGACGCTATCCTTCGGAATGCCGATGCTGTACAGACCCGCGCCGATGGCGCTCAAACCGCCCACGACCGCCGCGCCTTCCAACGCGCCGATGATCCACGCAACCACAGGGCCCGCGGCCAGCACGGGACCGATGCCGGGAACCGCAAAAAAGGCCGATCCGAACAGCAATCCCCAGAAGCCTCCCCAAAATGCGCCGTTCTTGCCCCAGTACTTCATCCGGTCCCCGGCATTGTAATAACCCACCACGTGCTCATCGGCATGAGTATCCTTGCCGACGATGGACAAAGTGCGCATGTTGGTTCCCGAGCGCTGCAACTCCTTGACCGCTGCTTCTGCTTCCACATGCGTGCGATAAACCGCGACTACCGCGTTTTCTTCAGTCATTTTTTGCAATCTCCTTTGTTCTTTGCGATGGCTTCGTGAAACTTTGAGGACACACGGTCCCTACGTGCAGATCGAGGGCCAATCGGAAGATCAGAGCCACCGTCAGTTGGAGATTGGGCCAGCCATTCCGAATGCGCTTCTTGCGCGGGATCTGCAACAGTTGCCCGATCCCTCATTTGCCGGCGAAAACCAGAACCTCCACCCGGTCGCGATCGTCCGCCGCGCCTGTCTCGCCCATACCGAGGGTGCGCAGGCGCTTGTCGTCCACCTTGAAGTTCTTCACCAAATACTCGCGTACCACCATAGCCCTGGCTTGGGCCACTTCGCGGCCCTTGGTGGTGGCGCCCTTGCGGCCGGTGTAGCCGACCACCACCACCAATCCAAAGGCATTGGATTCCAGGAACGTCCCTGCTTCGTTCAGATCCTTTTCCCTCTTGAATTTGGCGCTATCCTTGTCGAACATCTGATCGCCAAGGTAAACGAACTGCTTCTCCGCCGGAGCACTCGGCAATGCGGCGATGGCGTCCTTGGTTAATTCGCTGGAGTCGTCGTAGCCGCGCTTCTTGAAGAATCCGCGCAGAAGGAAGTTGTGCTTCATGGCATCCATATCGTCTTTGAAGGCCGCGGCGCCCGCAGCCGCCTGCGCGGTGGCGGCGGAGGCTTGCTGATAGATCTTCTTGTCGTTGATCAAGGCTCCAATGCTGCCCTGGCCTGAATTGACCTTGGTGCTGATGGCGGCGAGATTGTCCATGGTCGTTTTGCTGGAATCGAGGACCTGGCCGGCGGTCTTCAACAGATCCGCCATGTCAACGGGCGGCTCGCTGGCGATCAATTCCCCGCCTTGCAGTTTTTCCGCGTTGTCCGATCCGAACGACACCTCCACGTACTTGTCGCCCAGCAGGCCTGCGGAGCGGATGGCCGCCACCGAGTCCTTCTTCACTACCTCGTGGCTGGCACGATCGAGATCCAGAAACACGATCACCTTCCCGTTCGGCCGCTTGGGCAGTTCGATGTGGTTCACAGTCCCTTGCCGTGTGCCGCCCACCTGCACGTCCGCGCCTTGCGTCAAGCCGGCGACGTTGGCAAACTCGGCCCGCACGCGATACGTGGAACTGAACAGGAACTGCTTGCTGCCGACAAGAAAAACGCCCGCCGCCAGGATGCCCAGCGTGGCCACGATAAATGCTCCCAGCCGGAAAGCTCTCGACATATGCCCCCCTAATTGCTGCCTTTCAGGAAATCGGTTACGAACGGGTCGCGATTCTTATCCAACTCGGCCATCGTGCCCTGGGCCACGATGGCGCCCTCGTTCAGGAGCGCCACGTGGTCCGCGAATGTTCGGACGCCGTGAATATCGTGCGTGACCACCACCGAGGTGATCCCGCGTTTCTGTTTTTGTTCCAGGATCAGAAGATCGATCTCATGGGCGGTGATGGGGTCCAGGCCGGCGGTCGGTTCGTCGAAGAGCAAGATGACCGGATCGAGTGCCAGCGCGCGCGCCAGGGCTACGCGCTTCTGCATGCCCCCGGAGATTTCCGAGGGCGACTTCCCGGCCTGGTCTTCCAGACCAACGGCGGAAAGCAGTTCCTCGACCTTGGCTTTGATCTCCGGCCCCTTCAACGGGGAGTTCCGCTCCAGCGGGAAGGCCACGTTTTCCGCAACCGTAAGCGAATCGTACAGCGCGCCTTGCTGAAACAAGTATCCGATTTTCTTGCGAATCTCGGACCATTCTTCGTTCCGGAAGGCGGCAACTTCCTGATCCTGTATGCGAATGGATCCGGAGTCTGGCGCGTCCAAGCCGATCAGCAGCCTTAACAAAACGCTCTTGCCCGTGCCACTGCGGCCCAGCACGGCCAGCGTCTCTCCCTTGGCAACCGAGAAAGCCACACCGTTCAAGACCACCTGCTCGCCGAAGGCCTTATGAAGATCGCTGGCCTGAATGGCCGCGGTTGTCACCGGGGATTGCCTCATGGGAAGACCACCTGGATCAGACGCACCAGTATCACGTCGGCCAGAATGATGAACAGCGAGCAGATCACCACCGAACTGGTGGCCGAGCGGCCTACGCCTTCGGTGCCGCCGCGCGTGCGCATGCCTTGGAACGACGCCACCAAGCCGATGATCAGCCCGAATACGGTGGTTTTCAAAATGGGTGGAAGGAGATCGTTGAATGTGGCTCCCTTGAATCCGTTGAACAAGAACAGCCGCAGGGAGATCGGTTCCGTCAGCGTATCGGCAATCCAGCCCATCATAATACCGCCGAATGTGGCGGCCAGGGTCAGCAGCGGCAGCATCAACACGCAGGCCAGCACGCGCGTGAATACCAGGTACTTCATCGGATTGACGGCCGAGGCTTCCATGGCGTCCACCTGTTCGGTGACTTTCATCGAACCGATTTCGGCGCCGATTCCCGCACCCACGCGGCCACTGACAACCAGCGCGGTGATGATGGGTCCGGTCTCCTTGCTCATGGAATAAACGATGACGGCGGGCAGCAGCGACTTCGCGCCGAAGCGCACCAAGGCGTCGCGCATTTGCAACGACATTACCACGCCCGTGGCGCCACCCGCCAGCAACACCAGCGGCAGAGATTTCGGACCGATGGCGTCGAGTTGGCGGAGCAGCTCGCGCCATTCGAAGGGACGAACCAGCGCCGCGCGGACCAGGCGGCCGAAGAAGGCTCCCAAATCGCCGAACCATTCGAAGAAAGTAATGATGGGCGACTTAGATGCGGAGGAGGTTGCCATTCGATGCTCCCATCCGTTCGCGCATGCGATGTGAACTGCGTTTCCAAACGTGTCGTAAGCCTTCTCGACTTCGTTTGTCGATCGACATACTAAACTGAGAGCAAGGGTGAGGCCAAACGCTAAACCCTTTCTGTTCAGTGCCGACCTCCCACCTGGTCCGGTCTCAAGATGCAATATTTGCACAAGGCGGGAGCTGCCATGGCGACGACATCCTGATGTGAATGAGAGGGTCAACGGCCAGCGGTCCGACAGGAATACACACTCCGGATTGTCCCGGCGGCCGTCCTCCATTGCAGCCATTTCGGCCCGACCATCAACCCCACCATCAAGGTAGATACCTTGATGATTATACGGTTGAATTCATTGTGTTTATCCCGAAACGAGACCCTCTACCGCACACCCCCCCTTACGATATTGGTCATGAGCCGTTCCGCACCAAGTTTAAGGGCGTCATCTGGAGGAAAAAGGAGGGAAAGGGACCTGAAACTGGTGATTCCTTTCCGCCGGTACGGTAGAGGCGCGACGCTTGAGGAAAAATCACGAAACCAAGGATGACACCGCCCCTCGACACCGCCCCTCCCGACACCGCCCCTCCCGACTTCCACGCATGGTAACATCGAACTTGTCAGGCAGGTGCGGGGTTCGAATCCCACCCGCTCCGCCAGAAAGTGGTTGAAGGAGTCCCAAATAATGAAGTCACTGGAATTCGAAGCCAAATTGGATTCCCAGGCAAACCTCAAGGTTCCGGATGACCTTGCCGTCCAAATCCGAACGGATCAGCCGGTTCATGTGATTCTCGTTTTGCCGGATAGCACCGAAGAGTCTGATTGGCGTCGTTTGGCCACGGAGCAATTCCTCCGCAGCTATGGGGACGGCGACAGCATCTATGACAACGTTTGAGCCGGGCGAGCTCGCGTTCCCTTTCACCAGCGGAGCCGGGTCAAAACAACGTCCCGCGTTGGTTGTATTTGACGCTGGAGACAGCGATATCATCGTAGCCAGCGTAACCACTCAGTTGCGCAGCTCAGCGTTTGATATCACGATTCTCGGGTGGCAAGCAGCGGGCCTTCTCGCGCCTTCTACGGCGCGCATGTAACATACTCGCCACACTGGAAAAAGCGCTGGTTCGAGGGCGACTCGGGCGACTCGGCGCGCCCGACTGGGCCACGGCGGCGCAGACCATACGGCAGGTGTTCCAATAACGCGAAAAAACAGCTACGCACTCCACGCTGTCCCCTCGCTTCTGAACGCAGACTCCCGTTGCATGCCGATCTGGCGGCGTCGTGCTAAAATCTCCAGTTGAAGGCTAGCGTGGGTTCGGAAGATAGAAATGAAAGCGGCAAGAATGCCGAGATGAGGTTGAACATAGGATCGGGCGGTTCGGGACAAGAGTCCAACTCCAATGATCTCAGGCAGAACGGGATTTACGTTAGGGACAGCCCTTCTCGTCGCCGCAGCGTCCCTGCTGCTATTTGGATGGCTGGCAGAAGAGGTGCTCGAAACCGATACCGCGCGATTCGATTCGTGCATTCGAAACGCGGTTCACGGGATCGCTTCACCGGGCATCACCAGTGTGATGCGGGCCAGTTCGTTTCTGGGGTCGGCCTGGGTTCTTGCGCCTGCAACGTTAGTGGCGATTCTTTCATTTTGCTATCTGCGCTGGTATCGAGCCGCCGTGTTGATGGCCGCGACTATGGCAAGCCAAGCCGGACTCGGCTTCGTATTGAAGCACGCTTTTCATCGAGCTCGCCCGGTTCCTTTCTTCGGCGCAGCACCCGCGTCGTATGCTTTTCCAAGCGGCCATGCGCTCGGGTCGCTTTGTTTTTACGGCGCCTTGGCGATGATTCTCTCCACGCGCACACTAAGACGCGAGGCGCAGTTCGGTATCTGGACCGCTACCGCGCTGTTGGTCGCGATGATCGGAGTGTCGCGGATCTACCTCGGCGTGCATTACCCCAGTGATGTGATCGCCGGGTATTGCGCGGGCTTCGTGTGGGTCGCAGGCATCGGTTTCGTCGAACGACAGTGAAAGCCCCGAATTGCAGACGCGACACCTCACCGTAATCCTTAATCACGCTGCTGGCGCGGAAAAGACGGACGCGCTGCCCGGCCAGCTAATGGACAGTTTTGCACAGCACGGAATCAAGGCGGAGATTCACAATGCCGAGGACGGTGCTAAGATCAACGAGCTGGCAGCATCGGCGGCGCGAAGCGGCAGTTTCGCCGTAGCGGCCGGAGGTGGCGATGGTACAGTGAACGCCGTGGCGTCGGCGCTGGTGGATTCGGAATGCGCTTTGGGCCTCTTGCCGATGGGGACTCTCAATCACTTCGCCAGAGATCTAGGAATTCCGCGGGGACTGGATCGGGCTGTGGAAACGATCGCTAGCGGGCAGATCCGAAAGGTCGATGTGGGTGAAGTCAACGGGAAGATTTTCGTCAACAACTCGAGTCTTGGTTTGTACCCCAGCATGGTCAATCGGCGCAACGAACAACAGCGGCTGGGACGGAATAAGTGGGCCGCGCTATTCTGGGCCACTCTGGCCGTCCTACGCCACCACCGCCGATTTACGGTTCGGCTGACGTCGGATGGCGGCCGGCAGGACACACACCGCACACCAATTGTCTTCATCGGAAACAACCCATACAGGATGAGAGGACTGGAGATCGATTCGCGGCCATCGCTTGATGGGGGCAAACTCGCCGTCTATTTAGTTCACCAAGATCGCCCGGCCACCTTGATTCGAATGGGAGTGGAAGCGCTTCTGGGCAGGCTCCATCACGGCGTCGATTTCGATTTTTGGACGGTGGAGAAGTTGCAGATTGAATCCCACAGGAAAGAAATACCCGTTGCAATCGATGGGCAGGTCTTAACGTTTTCTCTGCCCTTGGTCTACCGGATTCGCCCGCGCGCGTTGCGGGTGATCGTTCCCGCGGTCTGAGGAGGCGCGCCATGCGAATTGTCGTTCATCTCTCCGACCTGCACTTTGGACGCATCAATGAAGCGACCACTGCGCCGCTCGTTCGGCAGATCAGAGACCTTCATCCCCACTTGGTCGTGATAGCCGGGGATCTGACGCAGCGGGCTCGCAGAGAGCAATTCGCCGCCGCCCGCCGGTTCCTGGAGCTTCTTCCCGGCCCGCAGATTGTTGTTCCAGGAAACCACGACGTACCTGCTTATAACTTGATCCGGCGGTTTCTCCAACCACTCAAACGATATCGGCAGTATATTTCCCATGATCTCCTCCCAACATACATTGACGAAGAGGTTGCCGTCTTCGGGCTGAACAGTACGCGTTCGTTTACCACGAAATACGGAAAGCTACGGGAAAAAGACATCACTCTCGTGTGTGCGAGGCTAACCGAACTTCCCGGAAAGCCGATTAAGGTCATTGTCTGCCACCACCCGTTCGAACTTCCGCCCCATCACTCGCAGCGGGATTTGATCCGCAACGCTTCGAGCGCGATGAAGTCCTTTGCGGAATGCGGCGTGGATGTGATTCTCTCGGGACACCTTCACACCAGCCACACGAGCCAGACGGCGAAACGGTATCGCATTCCAGGGCATTCGGCACTAATCGTGCAGGCAGGTACGGCAACGTCGAACCGCTACCGGGGCGAATTGAACTCCTTCAATGTTCTGCGCCTTGACGCGGCGAAGTTGGTGGTCGAGACATTCACCTGGGAGGCCAACCTGACACGCTATGCATCGTTGAAGGCTGAAGAGTTTGCGCGGTCTCCCGAGGGATGGTCGCGTAAGTCTTAAGGACCGGGCATCCCAATATTCGCCAGTGGCGTACTGCGCTTTCACGTAATGTGGTTGTGAAAAGTGTCGATACCGAAGACCCCGTCCAATAACACCTTTAAGGAGTGCCCAACGTGCCAGTCGCAATGCACGTAGATGCTCCCCTTGTCCGAAAGCAGCGAAGGCCCTGGCGAAGTTCGGGTGCCGGGGAGTGCTCTGGCAATACTCGCGAGGACATTGCTGAAGGCCGATCCGCTCGAGATCAGAGTGGAGGGCGAAAGGTTGCATATAATGCAATTCTCTACTCGATGCTCTGGGAGCCGCGTGGTCAGCCTGGAGTTGACGATTTATCTTTTGCGCCATCCACGCGGCGTCCTTGAGTGATCTTGTCACGCCGTAGATCGCTGCCACACACATTCGTTAGGAAAGAATAAGTCGTCAACTCCAGGCTGACCCCGCCCTCCCGACCCCGCCCTCCCGGCACCGCCCGCCCATATTTTCGCAGGAACCGCAACGTTCCCGATCAGGCCAGGGCCGATGAAGCGGACGCCCACTCGACGCCAACCTGACGTCGCCCGCTAGCAGCAAGCAAGAACCTCGGATGGCAGTCTGACCTCAAGAGGCAACCTGCGCTCGATTTCTCGCTTCACATCGTCGCTACGCGAACTGGCATGAGGTATCGCCTTGTTGCGGGGATCCCAATAATCGGGATCTACACTGACGAACGTCTTTGCGGATCCAGTGACGGCCGACATCAGGTGCTTCCAATCGCGGGAACTGAAGCCGCGCTGCGTTAGCCACCTCTTGAAAGGGTGATATTTCCGACTCGAGTTCCTGATCGCTGAGAGAGGAATCCCAATGAAGTCAACGCCCTGAGACACACAAGCGATCTCAAATTTTTCGATGAACTCTTCCGCGGTTGACTCGGCTCGGCTTAGCTCATGAGAAACCACGACGATCCAGGATATGTGCCGGACGTCCAACAAGTGGGAGCAATGCTTGGACTCTGGGTGGCTCCGATTCAGGGCCTCCAGGAAAATGCACGTATCATAGTAGGCGGACTCAGGACGCACTTGATCGTCGGCTCTCCGCAAGCTCGCGAGCTACCTTGAGTGAGGTATCGAGAAACCCTGCCGGCCAAGGAATCTGAGGAGCACCTTTGGCATTGAAGTCAACGGCGGTAATCTCGCTTCGGCCCTGCTTGCTCTCAACGCAGAACACACGTACATCATCGGGCGAGAGCTCCCTCTTCGCAAGCAATAGCTGCAATCGAAGGACCAGGTCTTGGCTGTGGGTTTCAACAAACACCTGGTTGCCCCGCGCGATAGATTGCGCGAAGATGTCCGCGAGCCGCGATTGCGCGAAGGGGTGGAGGTGAACTTCCGGCTGGTAGGCGATTAGGGCGCCATTGTCAAGCCTGGCGTCGTAAACCAACAGAGGCAACGCTTGGCTCAAGCCGAAACCTGCGTCGGCGATCGTAACCCGCTGGCGCCGCATCGTTGGCGACACGCGGATCTCAATTACCTTTGGGCCAAGCCGGCCGACTCTTTGTGTAACATCAAAATTGAGCGCTAGATTGAGGGTCTTGAGGCTTTTCGCGATTCTGCTCTGAATGTGTTTAGACCTCGTGTCGGTTGCCTTCCAAATGCCGATGAGGAACGTCAACAGCTCACGGTCGTCACTGCCTAGGCCGGGGTCGTCAAGAACGTAAAACGACCGGGGTACGGGACGATACGGCCGGACAACCTCCAGGCCGGAGAACTGACCGCGTTCAAACCACGGAATCAAGGAGGGGCTGCTGCGGATAATTGAGATAGGGAATAGTCTGTGGAAGAAAGGACTCTCGTCCACAACCTTCTTGCCGTTTCTCTTAATTTCGTAGGAACCGGGGCGCCCGGCATGATCCTTCGCCTCGACATCGATCGTTCGCTCCCCTAATCTGTAGACTGCCTTGGAAACGTAAGCCGTATTGTCTTTCGGATGACCGCTGCAGACAAAATCAGATGAGGCTCTGGCGCCACCCGTGTCCCAATCATAGCGAAACTGGAATGTATGTGGTCGTTGGGCCTGCTTTGACCAGTGCCGCCTCAGCACCGAATCGAAAGAGGCAAACATTGGCATAGTCTCGAACGCAAGCGGGCCCCGAAGCCCGCCGCCCGTAGTGCTCCGCAGGAAAAGCTCCACGGCACTGAGAAACGATGTCTTGCCTGCATTGTTGGCACCAATGAGTACATTGAGCTTACGCAGCTCGACGATGTCGGTGTCCTCGAACGAACGAAAATTCTGAATACGTAGAGACCTTAACATCGACCCTCGCTTAATTTCTGATTCCTGTCGCGAAAGACCCATCGACAGAATACCACACGTCAAGGTGCGCTTGTGGACGGTCCCCTCTACACCTCTCTACACCTCCCTACTGCTCGGGATTGCGGGCCGATGCGAATTCGGGAGGGACCGGGACAGCCCTGAACTTGGCGATTTATCTCTGGGATGGGCGGGGACAGACTCCTGGTTCACTCACTAAGTGGGCCTGGACCCTCAGGCCGTCACGCACTCTCGAGGCGCACTTGCCTCAACGCTCCTCCGCAGCTGGACATTGAGCGCATTAAGGATCCGCGCGGCTCGCTCCATCGTGATTCCGAAGTATTCGTTGCGCTCGTCTATTGGCCGTGCCGAGACAATTATCACCACAACCCAACCCAATCACTCGACCCGATCCTTCGCCTTGGCTGCTGCGGACGTTTGCCACTGCATATTGCTCGGGGCATCGGGACCGCCGCGCTTGAGGGGAACAACGTGGTCAACGACATATCCTGGACATGCGCCCGAACTCTTGCCCGTCGCAGGGCACGGATGGCCTTTCATGAAGCTGTCCCTAGCTGCGGTGTCTCGTTTCGTTGTATTGCTGTAATGGGGAACGGTTGGGGCCTTCGTCCTTTGCGTTGTGCCCACTCCTGGCGCGGTTCGCCCTGTTCCTCTGTGCGTTGAGCGGGGAACGGCTGCGGCTTTAGTCTTCGGAACCCTGACCCCGCCTCCACCGCTTGAGACCCTGGGACTTCGTACTGATGAGCTGCGGCCATAGCCGCGCTGCGCCGGGACAGGGACTGCCAAGGATAGAAGCAACGGCAGCGACAGAAAGAAGCAACGGCTCACGGGCACCTCCCAACAAAGCCAACCTCGATGTAGTGTACGCCCAAAACGCCGGCTCACGGCACCATTTGTTAGGCTCCTAAGGAAAAACCGGGCCAGCATGAACTTGGTGATTTGTCCTTCTGCAACTCAGGGGGAAACGGGGCCAGCCTGGACGGGGCGGGTTGTTTTTGTGCATCATTTCAGCAATGTGTCTCTCAACAAATGAATCCTCCTCGTCCAGGATGACACCTTTTTCCCTTTCAAAAAACAACCCTCCCCGTTCAGGCCGACTCCTTTTTCCCTTTTTCGTCCCTTTTTTCTCTTTTTTCCTCTCGGAACTCGCGGACCCTGTCGGCAGCCTAAGCGGTGGCCGGAGATGCATGACGCGTTCTCGAAAAGGACAACGCGAGAAAAGCGGCTACGCACGTCAGGCTTTCCCCTGACCCCTCGGGACTAGCTCGATTCCGGAGCAGCAGACTGGGCGGCGCGTGACTTACTTATTGACGGCGGCGAGGGCAGCCCTAAGGAGACGGTTGACCTTCTTGCCGGAATTGAAGACCTGGGGGAAAATGGGGCCGGCCTGAACTTCTTGGATTTTTCCTGAACCTCCCCACCCGGTGGTATGCCTGGCATTGGGGCGGCGGCCTGTTGCTGTGGGTTGACCTACCGTTCTCAGCGAAAAAAAACAAATCGCTCACGATGACCCCGCCCAGTTCAAGTTCAGGCGCTTCGCCCGCGCTTGCCAGATTGGCTGCCTCTCTTTCGTTTGCCGTCAACTTCGTTTGCCGTCATTAGGGCGCTCCTATTTCACTGGGCATCGAGAAGCGCCACGATGTCGCGAATCGCCGAGGGCCGGTCTGCCCCTAAGTGGGAAAGTGGGCGAGACCCTATTGACAAATTGCCCTTTTCTGGTAAACTATCTCGGAAGGTGGTTTATGCAAGCCCTGCGCATCCAGGATCTTGAGGTAGTGGCCGAAGTCAAAGCAGATTCCAAGAACCGGATCTCGCTCGGACGCAAAGTGAGACTCGCCGCGCGGCACTACCGCGTTCTGCAGGACCGTGCGTCAGGGCGCATTATCCTCGAGCCCCTAGCCGTGGTTCCTTTATCGGAGCCCTGGCTGGATCGCTCTCCTAAAGCCAAGGCCTCAGTTGAACGCGGCTTGGCCGACGCGAAGGCTGGTCGTCTTGTCGATGTCCCTGGGGATTTCTCCAAATACGTGCGCGAGAAATGACCTTCCGCCTGCGCTTCACCTCAGAGGCCAAAGAGCAATACGACCACGTGCCGGTCGCGAAGTTAAAGAAGGTAAAGCGGGCCCTGGGATTCCTTCAAACAAATCCGCGCCATCCCTCCTTGAATACCCATCTATACTCCGGCTACCAGAATCCTTTTCACCCCACCGAACCGGTGTTTGAGGCTTACGCAGAGAATCGCACGCCTGGCGCCTATCGAATCTTCTGGTGCTACGGCCCCGAGCACGCCCAACTCACGATCATCGCGATTACCCCGCACCCCTAAGGTTGTGCGGCCTGCGCAGTTCAGCCGAGCCTGGGGTAGAAGATAGAAGAAGACGAAGCCTGCGTAGCTGGCGACAGAAACCTGAACCACCGCCTCTGTCGCCAGCTACGCAGGCTCATTTTTCATCGCTCCACAACCCCAGGCTCGGCTGAACTACGCCTCGCCTGAGGCAATTACTCTACCGCCTGCTATGCAGGCTCGCCGGCTACTCCAGCTGAGAGGGTTGAGCTGTTCTTATTTGGTTGCGGCCCAGACCGCGCTATGTACGATTTCATCCATCCGGTGCCGGCGGGTCGGCGACTTTCCCCGGCGGCAAGACATCCGGTACGTCCAGGCGTGCCACGCCGATGCGGTAGTCGGCCATCCCGTAATACACGTCGAAGCGGTCCGGACAGCCGAGATCGTCCCGCCGGTCAACGCCGGTGGCAAACACCACGTTGGCGACGGTCCCGTGACGTTCTTGCGGTAACACTGGCGTCAATACCGGCTCCGTCGAACGATAGCGGATCTCCAGCGGATGCTCTGTCGAGAGCACCATTACTCCGGCCGAGTAACAGAGCGGGTGTTCCGCGGCTGGGCCCCGCTACTTCGCCCACACCGTGGTAAATGACCAGCCAGCCGTGCCGGGTTAGCATGGGCGGAGGACCGCCACCGACCTTGAGCCGCTCCCAGGGTGATACTGGAGAGGCCAGCCGGTGATGCGAGGTGAAGTGGCACAGGTGATATGGCTTCGCGTCCTTGATTTCCACGTCACGATAGGAAATCCAGATGCTTTCCCGATCCAGATCCACCTCGCGGGCCGGGTGACGGGCTTTTTCCTCCGGGCGGGTTCCGGGAAAAAGCGGCCGGTGCAGGACCGCCAGCGCCGGTGGTCCCGATGGATCCGGAATGGCGACCGGGAAAACGCTGGCATCCTTATCGTCAATGCCGTCGAACTCAATACCGTCATACGGCTCGAACGTGGCCAACCCCATGCGTTCCCAGTGGAACAGATCCTCGGATTTGGCGATGGCGATCCGCGGGCCTCTTGGCGAAAACGCCGTGTACGTCATCACGTAGTGCCCCAGCGGTTCGACAAACATGATGCGCGGGTCCTCGCAACCGCCGCTGCCATCGGATCGCCGCTCGTAATCGGCTTCCGGCTCCAGCGCAATCCCCAGCCGCTCGACTCCGCAGGGATCGCCGGCATCGTTAAATCGAACTCGCGCAATACCGATACGCGAATAATTGCCCCGCGCCACTAGCCGTGGAAACAAATAGAGCTGGCCATCGCGGCCGCGCACGGCAGCCGGGTTCAGGACGCCTTCGATCTCCTGGGGATTGCCCGGCTCCGGCTCCATCACCAGTCCCAGACGCCGCAACTCAAATCCACTCATCCAATTCCCCTTCCAAGGTCACGCCTGCCGGTCGCCGCGGAAGCGGCTACGATTCGCCCAACCACTTCCGCGCCCCGGCAGCGTCGGCATGATCGAAGTATCGAATCGTGGCCTTCGTGAACGGCTTGCAGAACGTGGCCATGCCGTGCTGCCACTTCTTTTCCCCGACCATCGCCAGCCGCTCGATGTCCCCGAAGTGCTTCACGTCGAACTTGATGTCCTCCCACAGCGCGCTGGTTTCCCAGCCATGGAAGCCGATCATATCGAACAGCACGCGCAGTTTTCCATGCTGCCCGACGAGCCGCTCGAACTCGGGAACAAAGTGCTCGTAATCCGCTTTCTCCAGTTTGCCGCTGACGTGGACGGCGAGAATCTTCCCGCCGTTTTCTTCCTTGAGTTGAATAGCCATTGGTCTCCTTTGGGTTTCGTTTCGGAATGCCTGCGGCATCAAAGACCGGCCCGGCCCGGAAACGCCAGTCGTGATTCGCGAGTCTCCTGAATTTATTCGTTCCTGCCTTCCCCCTTCGGCTGAGACCATTTCCAGTTGCGAATTTCCGGCATGTCCTGGCCGTGCTTGTCGATGTACTGCTTGTGCTCGATGAGTTTTTCCTTGAGCTGCTGCTTCAAATAGAGGCCCTTGTCGCCGGTCTGCGGCAGGCGGTCAATGGCGTCCATCACCAGGTGGAAGCGGTCCAGATCGTTCAGCACCGTCATGTCGAAGGCCGTGGTGATGGTGCCTTCTTCCTTGTAACCTCGGACATGGATGTTGTCGTGGTTGGTGCGGCGGTAGGTCAGCCGGTGTATCAACCACGGATAGGCATGGAAGGCGAAGATCACCGGCTTGTCCTTGGTGAAAAGCTCGTCGAACTCCCTGTCGCTCAATCCGTGAGGATGTTCGGATTGCGGCTGTAGCCTCATGAGGTCCACGACGTTGACCACGCGGATTTTCAGTTCCGGCAGGTGCTCGCGCAGAATAGAAACGGCCGCGAGCGTTTCCAGCGTAGGCACGTCGCCGCAGCAGGCCATCACCACGTCGGGCGCCACGCCCTGATCGTTGCTGGCCCACTGCCAGATGCCGATGCCCTCGGTGCAGTGCTTGATAGCGGCGTCCATGGAGAGCCATTGCGGGGCCGGGTGTTTGCCCGCCACTACGACGTTGACGTAGTGGCGGCTGCGCAGGCAATGATCCATCACCGAAAGCAAGCAGTTGGCATCCGGCGGCAGGTAGACCCGCACGATCTCGGCCTTCTTGTCCACAACGTAGCCGACAAATCCGGGATCCTGGTGGGTGAAGCCGTTGTGATCCTGGCGCCACACATGCGAGGCCAGCAGGTAATTCAACGAAGCGATCTTCCGCCGCCACGGCAAGCCCAAGGTGACCTTCAACCACTTAGCGTGCTGGTTGAACATCGAATCCACGATGTGGATGAACGCCTCATAGCAGTTGAACACTCCGTGCCGGCCGGTGAGCAAGTAACCTTCCAGCCAACCCTCGCATTGATGCTCGCTCAACACTTCCATGACGCGGCCCGCCGGCGCCAGGAATTCGTCGTTCGGCGCGGTTGCGGCGTCCCACTGGCGTTGCGTCACTTCAAACAGGGCTTCCAGGCCGTTGGAAAGCGTCTCGTCCGGCCCAAAGACCCGGAAATTCCGCTGCTCATCGTTGATCTTGGCCACATCGCGCAGGAAGCGTCCCAACACGTGCGTGTCGCCGATGCCGCGCACTCCGGGCGAGGGCACCTCGGCCGCGTAGTCGCGGAAATCCGGCATCTTTAGGTCGCGGAGCAAAATGCCTCCGTTGGCGTGGGGATTTGCACCCATGCGGCGTTCGCCTTTGGGAGCCAGTTCGGCCAGTTCCGGTTTCAGGCGGCCCTGCTCATCGAAAAGTTCTTCCGGCCGATAGCTTTTCAGCCAGTCTTCTAACAGCTTAAGGTGTTCCGGATGGGCGGATGGGTCGGAGATCGGCACCTGGTGCGAACGGAAGGTGCCTTCATTCGGCAAGCCATCCACCATCTTCGGTCCGGTCCAACCCTTGGGTGAATTGAGGACGATCATCGGCCAGCGCGGACGCTCGAGGTTACCGTGGAGGCGGGCGTCCTGCTGGATCTTTTGGATTTGTTCCACCGCCGTGTCCAATGCCCCGGCCATCGCCTGGTGCATGGGTGCGTGCTCGTGACCCTCGACGAAGTAGGGCGTCCACCCGTAACCGCGAAGCAACTGCTCCAATTCCTCGCGGGTGATGCGGGCCAGGAGCGTGGGGTTGGAAATCTTGTAGCCGTTGAGATGCAGGATCGGCAGCACCGCACCATCGCTGGCGGCGTTCAAAAACTTGTTGGAATGCCACGCTGTGGCCAACGGCCCCGTTTCCGCTTCGCCGTCGCCGACGACGCAGGCGACCATCAGACTGGGATTGTCGAAGACCGCCCCGAAGGAATGGCTGAGCGAATAGCCCAGTTCCCCGCCCTCGTGGATGGATCCCGGGGTTTCCGGCGCGGCATGGCTGGGAATTCCTCCGGGAAAGGAAAACTGAATAAACAGCTTGCGCAGCCCAGCCTCATCCTGGCTGATGTTGGGATAGATCTCGCTGTAGGCGCCTTCCAGGTAAGTGTTCCCTACAACGGCCGGGCCGCCGTGTCCGGGTCCGGAAACGTAAATCATGTCGAGGTCGTACTTCTTGATGACCCGGTTCAGATGGGCGTAGATGAAGTTCTGCCCGGGGGTCGTGCCCCAATGTCCCAGCAGCATGTGCTTCACGTCCGCCAGCGCCAGCGGTCGCTTCAGCAAGGGATTGTCGTAGAGATAAATCTGGCCGACCGACAGATAGTTGGCGGCGCGCCAGTAAGCGTCAATTTTCGCGAGTAGCTCAGGCGTCAATGGACGATCGGTTAGGTTGGCTTCTTGGGTTTCCACGTTCATGCGCGAGACTCCTCCGCACTTGGCTTGTTCCGAACTCAACCTCAAGCGTAGCACCAACCTTCTTGCTATGGAAACACCTTTGCACTCGGACTCGGTGGGAATCCCAGGAGATTTCCGTCGCCTGCAGTATTGGCGTGGCCGCGACGACCGAGCCAACACCGGAAGGGCTGGACGCGCTCCTCGCCGCCACGGACAGGGCGCTCTATCGGGCCAAGGAAGGTGGCCGCAACAGAGTTGCAGGAAGTAGCGCTCCCGTCGGGAGCCTGGCCCTTGACCCGGAATAAGGAAAATGAAGGGGGAAAATGGGGACAGATCCATCCCCAGCGCAGCTCTTGACGACACGCTCCGAAAACCGGGTATGGCCAATCTCTACAATCCGCTGGGCGGCTTGACCGTCCCAAAGCGTCGGCGACCGGCCGGCGCGGTCCCTGGCGGTCCTTGCCATCGCCGCCGGTGGTCCTGCTTCTGTTCGGGCGCTACGCCGCATCGCCCGAGCGTACTACAGCGATGATCTGAAGGGCGGCCCCTTGCCAACACGCCTCTCGCGGGCCAGGCGAGGACCGTTGCCAGAGGCTGATCCAACATTAGCGCAATTCTGCTCACGTCCGCGTGCAATCCGGAACTGACTCCGACGCACCCTTAGAGATATAAGGGACACGTGGCCAAGATCGGACGCGCTGCCTGTCTCCTTATCGCAACGACTGCCGCGGCCTACCTCACCGACACCTTGATCCACGCGCCGCCGGCGTACAACACCTTCCTGCCACCGGCCATCGGCGCCACCTACGTCAACCCGGTGTTCGGCACAACCATCAAGCGCCTGAGCGACGCCCTTCACACGCTCGACGCATCCAATGTCGGCTACCTGACCTGGATTGAGAATGAGTATTCGACAGCTAGTCCATTCAACAACGACAAGACCAGGTTCCTGCTGGTATTTCAAAGCTACTTCGGGATGTTCGACGGCCAGGGAAACTACCTCGCGCACCTTCCCTTCGAGGTCAGTGCTCTCACCGAGCCGCGATGGTCGCGCACCAATCCGAATCTCCTGTACTACCATTACACCAACCAGTTAAAAAAACTGGACGTCTCCACCATGACCACTTCGGTGGTCCACACGTTCGGCGAATATGCCGCGATTTCCGGCAAAGGTCAGATGGACATTTCGCTCGATGGCGACCATCTCGTCTTTCTCGGTGACAGCCGCTATCTGTTCACTTACCAGATCAGCACCGATACCAAGAATCCTGTTTTCGATACCGGCGGGGTTAACTATGGAGTTCTCTATATCGGGGCTAACAATGCGGTGACGATTTCATGGGCCCAGTCCGGAACGACGCGTTTCACCGGGGTCGAATTATTCGACGTGAATATGAACTTTCTGCGGCAGTTGACGCATGCCGCCGGCCACATGCACATGGGCGTGGACTTGAACGGCGAGCCCGTCTTGATATGGAATAACTCCGCCGATCCGCTGCCGGCCTGCGGCCAGAATGCGGTGGTGAAAGTCCGCCTGGAAGACGGCCTGCAGACCTGCCTGCTGTCGCTCGATTTCAGCATGGCCATGCACATCTCGGCGGCCGATAATACTTGGGCGTTCGTGGAGACCTATGATCCCGCCGATGTGGATCCCGCGTCTCCCGGCTGGAAGCCGTACACGAATGAGATTCTCCAGATCAAGCTGGATGGTTCGGAAGTCCGCCGCCTGGCCCACCACCGCAGCCGGCCGTTCGATGCCTACGTCTATGAACCGAAGGTGTCGGCGAGCCGCGACGGGAGCAGGATCGTGTACGCTAGCAATTTCTATTTACAGTTGATTCAGGGAAATCCCACCGAATACGCGGACACCTACATGGTTTCAACCGGCGTCTCGGTGCCGCAAGGCATCCAGAACCTGGTGAGCAATGTGACCATGCCCTCCATCGGCGGTACTGCCCAACAGGGGCAAGCATTAACGGCGTCAACGGGCGTCTGGTCGGGTCCGGCAACCGCCTACGGGTATCAATGGCAGCGCTGCGATGGCAGCGGAGCCAACTGCGTGAACATCGCCGGCGCCGCCGGCTTGCAGTATGTACTGGGAGCGGCCGATGTAGCGGCAACGTTACGTGTCGTCATCAATGCTTCGAACCCGCTGAACTCGGCGCAAATGAGTTCCGCGGCGACTGCCAAGGTGCTGCCATCCACGCCCCCACCTACCTATCTGGTGGGCGATAGCTTTCCCGATACCTCCGACAGCATTGGCAACTTTGGCGATGGGACAATCGACACGCTGGATCTGATCGCGGAGCTTCGCGCGGTCGCCCACATGCCAGGCTTTGTGCCCGCACCCTGCTCCGATCGTTTCGATGCTATGGACGCCTATCCTTTGGATACCACGGCACGCCGCGGCGGCGACGGGACTCTGGACACGCTGGATCTGATGGTCGTCGTGAGGCGTGCAACGAACATCGACACCACCAGACCTACCCGTCCATCCCGTGGTTTGGTTTGTTCTTCGGCGGCCCCGCAGAGTCTCCGCCTGCGAGCACGGACACCGGAAGCGGAGGGAGCGCTGGAATTCGATCTGCTGGAGTCCAATGACGGGCCGTCACGAACGGCGATCTACTTGCGGGCTTACATCCCGATTGACCTTGTTGGTCTTAGTTTTTCTGTTGGATGTGACCACTGTCAACTGAACTATGTGGCGCCGGGCGGTCAGACCCCCTCCCTTGTCGATAAGACGCTGCCGGGCAAAGTGGCCGTGGCATGGCTAAACGGTTTCTCGGCCACGGCGGGGGATCGCGTTCTGCTGGGTTATCTGGAGACCAACGCGCCGGCATCGTTGCGGTTCTTAGGAGCGTCGGCTAACGCTGCCGGCAGTGGTCGTGCGGTGCGGTTGGTCGTGCCGTAAGGCCAACAGCGGTGGCCTTTCGACGCCCGGCGTCCTAAGACGATTTTGGAAAAAACAGGGTCAGACTGCCGGAACGGCTCCCAGTTCCCGGCGCCGTTTCCCACGTCGTTTGTCGCTGCGCGACGATCGGAGGTATGATCATACCGAGGATATGAAATGGCTAGCATTGAACGTTTGATAGTCTCGCTGCCTGACGATCTGGTGAGAGACATCGACCGGCGGGAGAAGAACCGCAGCAAGTTCGTTGCCGAGGCGATCCGCCGCGAACTGGACCGTCGCCGCCATGCCGAGCTTCGTCGATCGCTGGAGAATCCCCATCCGGAAAGCGCCGAACTCGCCGAACAGGGACTTCAAGAGTGGACGCGCAGTTTGCCCCAGGAAGATACCGAGGCTCTCCTCGACCCCAACGCCGGCAAGCCTGTTCGGTGGTCTCGGGCGATGGATGGGTGGGGAGAACGAGGAAATGCGGGGACAGCCTGAGAGTGTGTCGGAAATAGATTTGCATCAACGGCGAATCAACAACTTACGAGCATTTTCGGCAAGAAATGTTCTGTAACTTATTGATTCTTCGTTCGTCGAAATCTATTCCGACACACTCCTGATCTGCGTAGCACTTTTTGCGAGGTTCTTCTATGGAGCACGCACCAGCTAGCGTCGCGCAGTGTGCTACGATAATCGGAAATGGATCGGCATTGTCGAAACGCTGCGAAATAGCGACTACGCAGGTCAGGCTGTCCCGCATTTCCCCCGCATTTCCCCCACAATAAAATGAAAGTCCTCATTTCCGGCGTGTGCGGCTTCGTCGGCAGTCACCTCGCACGCTATCTAATGGAATCGCACGAAGGCATCACCATCGTGGGATTAGATAGCTTGGCGCGATCTGGTAGCGAGACGAACCGGGTTTCCCTGAAGCGACTTGGCGTGCAGCTGTTCCATGGCGACATCCGTATGGCGAGCGACTTGGAGAGGCTTCCCGTTGCCGATTGGGTCATCGACGCCGCGGCGCAGCCGAGCGTGTTGGCCGGTCGCGACGGGAAAACCAGCACCCGCCAATTGCTCGAACACAACTTGCTAGGCACAATCAATTTGCTGGAATATTGCCGCGGCTCGCGTGCCGGCTTTATTCTCTTGAGCACCAGCCGCGTCTATTCGATTCCGGCCTTGACGCAGTTGCCATTGCGCGCGGAGTCTTCGGCCTATACTCTCGACGGAGGGCATCCTTGGCCTGCAGCGGTTAGTTTGTCCGGCGTCGGAGAAGGCTTTAGTACGGAGGCGCCGATTTCCCTTTACGGCGCGACCAAGTTGGCATCGGAACGTCTGGCACAGGAGTACGCCGCCGGATTTCAGGTGCCGGTCTGGATCAACCGCTGTGGGGTGCTGGCAGGAGCCGGACAGTTTGGCACCGCCGAGCAGGGCATCTTCTCCTATTGGCTGCACGCGCACTCTACGCGGCGCTCGTTAAAGTACCTGGGCTTTGGCGGTCACGGATTCCAGGTCCGGGACGCATTGCATCCGCGCGACTTGGCGCGCATGGTGGATTTTCAGTTGCGTAGCGGCGGACCTGGCCAGCTCCTCAACGTGTCCGGCGGCCAAGCGAACTCTATGTCCCTGGCCCAACTGACGGCGTGGTGCGACCAGCGTTTTGGCCAGCATCAACCGATCGCGGACGGCTCGGAGCGGCCCTACGACGTTCCCTGGCTAGTTCTGGATTCCAGTAGAGCGCTGACGGCAACCGCTTGGAAGCCCCATATCGGTTTGCATCAGATCCTCGAAGAGATCGCGGATCACGCCGTGGCCAATCCCGATTGGCTTACAGGGTGCGGAGCATGAGCCCTGCTTCCCCGCCAAAAGCCGATCTAAAGTTGCTGTCGGTTGTCATACCGGCTCGCGATGAAGAGGGCTGTATCGCGTCCACCGTGGAGCATCTGCATATGGAGCTGCGGCGGAATCACATCGCGCACGAGATCGTCGTGGTGGACGATGGGAGCACGGACCGGACAGCGGCCATTGTTACGGCGCTCGGCGAGCGCATTCCGGAAGCGCGTTTGGTCAAGAACGGACCCCCGCACGGGTTTGGCCGCGCCATCATTCACGGCCTGCAGAGGATGAGCGGCGATGCTGTGGTGATCATGATGGCGGATGAATCGGATGATTGCCGGGACGTGGTGCGCTATTGGAATGCGCTAAACGAGGGTTGGGATGCGGTGTTCGGTTCGCGCTTTATGAAGGGCGGCAGCGTCATCGACTATCCGTGGCTGAAGCTACGTTTAAATCGCATGGCCAATTTGTTCATCCGTCTGTTGTTTGGCATTTCGCTGAACGACACCACAAACGCGTTCAAGGCCTATCGGCGCACAGTCATCGAAGGTTGCCAGCCGCTGCTTTCGGCGCACTTTAACCTTACAGTGGAAATTCCATTGAAAGCCATCATTCGCGGTTACTCCTGGACCGTGTTGCCGATTACCTGGCGCAACCGACGTACCGGCGTGGCCAAGTTGACAATTCAGGAGATGGGCAGCCGCTATTTGTTCATCTGTCTGTACCTGTGGCTGGAGAAGCATCTGAGCCGCGGAGATTAGAGGAAGGAGGCTGCATGAGCGCTCCACATTCGCCGGCCGAACTGCAGAGGCTGTACGACAAACGTTTTGCCGGCAAGAGCGAGTACCGCGATAAAGTTTGGCGAGTGCTGGTCGACGAGTACTTCGCGCGGTGGCTTCCGGCGGGCGCCACTGTGCTGGATCTGGGCTGCGGGCACTGCGAGTTCATTAACAACGTTCGGTCGGAAAAGCGCTTCGGCATGGACCTCAATCCGGATACTGCCCAGCAAGCCGCGCCAGGCGTTAAGATTCTGGCCCAGAGTTGCTCGCAGCCCTGGGCCCTGCCGGACGATTCGTTGGACGTTGTATTCACCAGCAATTTCTTCGAACATCTGTATACGAAGCGCGACCTTCGTGATACGCTGATGCAAACTTGGCGCTGCCTGCGTCCCGGCGGTCGAATCATCGCGCTGGGCCCGAATATTCGTTATTTGCCGGGCGCGTATTGGGATTTTTACGACCACTACTTGCCGCTTACAGAATTGTCGCTGGGTGAAGTGATGACCGAGACCGGTTTCACTCTGGACGAACAGATTTCCCGGTTTCTGCCCTACACGATGTCCCAGGGCGGACAGGCACCGGTCTGGATGTTGCGTCTGTATCTGAAGCTGAAGTTTGCCTGGCCGCTCTTCGGCAAGCAATTTCTGGTTGTGGCGAGGAAATGAGAACGAGGATGGCAACGCCGTGAACAAGAGGACTGATTTGTGTTTGGCTGCGGCTGCATTAAGCTGTGTGGCGCTCATGTGCGCGCGTGCCGTGAGTGTATTCCATCATGGCCCCTATGTATTCACGAGTGGAATGGAGGAGGAATCGTTATTTTCCGTCTGGAAATGGATGCATAATCAAGCAATTTACGGAAATGCCTTTGAGCCGCCGTTCGCGCAAAGCTACTTCAATTGGCTGTTTTATTGGGTATACGGCGTTTTTGGTTTAGCTACGCTATCGGCAGCCAAACTGGACTCCCTAGCGCTGCCCGCGATCACTCGCTGCCTGACACTCGCACTGACGGTAATGTCCATGCTGGTGGTGCATCAGCTACTCAAGCCGCTAAGCTTCTATCGCCGCGTTGCGGGAAGCGCGATTGTCGCATTCAATCCGCTGATAGGGTTCTGGGGACTGACGGTCCGCCCGGACGTGGGTGCGCTGGCTTGCGGTCTGGTGGGCATCTGGTGCATCGGCAAATCCGAGCGGGCGCGTTCTTCCGCAATTTGGGTCGGGTTGGCCTTTTTGGCTTTCTATTGTTCCTGGGCCTTCAAGCAGACCTATCTAGTCGCGTTTGCGGCCACGTTTCTTCACTTTGTCCTAGCCCGCAGGTGGCAACCGGCCTGGTGGTTTGGGGGGGCGACCGTGCTGGCCATTGGATTGACACTTGCGTTCGGGACGCCCGAATACAGGTACGCCGCAATTTGGTCGCAATCTCACATGGGGTTGTTAGCTTCTGTTGCGGAGCGCAACGCCGGCAGAGCGATTATAAAAGCACCCATGTTGCTGTTCGGCTTGGTGTCCGTTATCGCCTGTATTCGCCGGGACCGGGCGAATTTGCTTGCACTGTGGGCTATACTATCTATCCCACTCATGCTAGTAGCGTCGGCGAAGGTTGGCGCGTCGGATAATTACTTTTTTGAACCAGCCGCCGTCTGTTCGATTCTGTTTCTGTTAGAGGGGCGGCATGTAACCGCCGTAGCCGTTGTTCAGATTCTGTCGCCGGCGTTGATCGCTGCCGGCTTGGCCGGGGTACTGTTCGCGAAGCCTGAACCTGAACTTGCCCTGCTCAAGTTAGAGTTGGCCGAAATGAATGGCTCTGTTCTCGTCACTGAGAATGCGGGGAATTTGCCTTGGTTTCAGGAACGGCCACCGCATTTTGTTCTGGCAACCACGTACTTCAGCGACAGAGATCTTGGGAAACCATTCGCATTCGGAGGGGTGCAGGGCATGATTCGAAGTGGACGCATCGACGTGTTGGTGTGTCCCCGAGACAAAGCAAGTGAGCCGTTTGACGGAATCGTTCCGGCTTCCCTCCGGAAGATCAGAGAGGATTCTAAATGGGCGTACTTTGCGACTCAACCGGCGCGGTGAAAGAAGTGCCGACGTTCTTGTTGCGTACCTCCGCTTGTTCAGTTTCTCACGACTATGCGGGGAAACGGGTCGGCCTGAACTTGGTGATTTGTTTTTGCGGCGGACGTGTCTCGAACTGGCAAGAGAGGCACCGTCGCTCAATGTTCCCGAAACCCGCTCGATTCGGCGCTGAGGGAGAATCCCAAGCTCAGGCTGGATGACACCTTGTCCCAGCGGTTGAGCGGCGGAACCGGCGCCGATTATGGCAGAGCGCGGCAGGATCACCAATCTACTTCGAGAAGCGTCTCCAGGTCCCGGGCCGCATGGACCACCTTGAGGATTTCGATACCGTCCGGAATAGCTCGGTAAAACACGAGATGCCGAGGGAATCCCTTGATCCCAAACTCGCGCACGCCCAATGCACGGTGCCTGGGAATTCTGCACGGTTTGCCGATCGATGGATTACGGAGCAAGAAGCGATAAGTGGCCTCTGCGGCTTCGTAGAAGCGAAACGCCAACTCATCCCCGGAGTGTTGGCCGTAATATTCGGCTTGCTCGATCACTTCGCGGTAAACGGGGGACCGGATGATGCAACGCTTCTTCACTTGCGCGTCCGGGCCTGCTTGAGTCGCGCCACCAATTCCTTGCGACCGCGCTTCCAGTGGTCTGCGTCGGCGATCATTGTCTCGGTGTTCAGGGCTTCGTCAAGCAGCGCTCCAAGCTTTTCTTCGGCGCGCCGCTTGGCGTCACTGCGCACCAGATCGCGAACATACTCACTCGGCGTGCTGTACCCGCCTGCCTCGACTTGCCGCTCAACGTACTGCCGCAACGTTGCCGGTAGAGAAATATTGAGAGAGGTCATACTCATGTCTTCAGACTACGACAACCCCCAGGAACTGTCAACAACTGGCAAGAAATGCTTAGGGGAGAGGCCCGGGGGGAAAGCCCGGAACAGCCTGACGCGGGTAGGCACTTTTCAGAGCTGCGCCTTGGCAGTGGCAACGCGGATCAGAGGCGATTGTTGTACACTGCCGGGGGCAGGGCGGGGTCGGCAGGGCGGGGTCAGACGGAACTTGACTATTTATTTTTCCTGCGGAGCCGGAGACCAGGGCTTGACAACAGAGCCGCCGGACGGGATTCCAGACGCGGAGTCAAAGACGCTGGCACCCCTCCGGGGCGCATTTCTATCGCTAAGACTACCGGTGGTGTCGCAAAACCCGCTCTACCACCGGCTACAAGCTGTGATCCCTCCGGGGATCAAGGGTGCTTAACCCGTTTGGATCCTCCGGCGGCCTCACGGCCCTGACCCAGGAGCAGGTCGCACGAGCGTGAATTAACAACCAAGAAGAGCAACGTCAGCCGCCTCGAGAGCGGTCAATACGGAGGACTCACGATCGAGTATTTCCTGGCCGTGCTCGATGCTTTCCGCACTCTCGATCGGTCACGCGCTCGCCAATAGCATTCACCGGGGCCGCCGAATGCTTTTTCGGCGACCCCGTAAAGAGGGCTGCTGGCGCCGCGTGACCCCGGAGGCTTCGTTTAAAGCCTGCGGAGGCCCGTTCTACAGGGGCACGTCAAACGGCAGCCACCCGCAATCCCAGTCCTCATCGCTGCCGATCGGCTGACCATCCGGCGGCTCAAGAGGCTTGGGCAAGTTGGCGGTACGCGGATCGTCCTGGAATTTCTTGATGCGCGCCAGAGCCTCGATCACCTGGCCGTCGAAAGGCCGCGCCGCCGCCTTCTGGTTGGTCAGCGATGCCTTCAGTTTTTCCAGCGCCGACCACGCGCCGGCGCGCGCGCCCGTCGAGGCTTGCTCGTTGGCCGCCAGCATCATCAAGTGATACAACGCCACGTCCTTCACCACGTCCTGGATCGCGGCATCGAAACTGGACGCCGCGCGTGGCGCTTCCCACGTGGCGGCCAGCAAACGGCCAAGCACTTCATCCAGGCCGGGATTCTTGGCGTCGCGGGCGTGATACTCCACCAGACGCGCGGCCCGCTCGGGGTTCAACATCAGTCCAATGGTCTGATGCGCGGCCGTTTCCGCGGCAGCCAGCGGATCGAAGGTCATCCCGGTGTGCAAACGGAAATCCTCGCGAGTGCGCTCGTATCCAGAGGGATGCGGCGGAATCAACTTGATGATGCTCTCCGGCAGGCGCAAGGTTTCCGGCTTGATGGTGCGCAACAGCGCATCGAGCGCGCGGCGCTGCTCCGCCGCGGCCACAATGGCCGTGGGAACCTGACCGTCGCCCTTCAGCGCGTAGCGATAATCCTGGCCGCCCAACACTTTCGATACGGCCTCGGTCTGATAGCGATGGTAAAGATAAACCGGCACCAGCACCTCTTCCAGTGTGGCCATCGGTTGATGCTCGCGGATATTCCGTTCCCCGAAACGCGCCAGCGCCGTAGCGCGGACTTTCAGCAGGCGATCCAGTTCGTCCACCGCGTTGGTTCCGCTGTCCCACAAATGCGTGGAGGGATGCGCGCTGCCCGGCGGACGGGCGTCCTGATCGGTAAGGAAGATCAAGCCGCGCGCGCGGGCCTGATCGAGAATGTCGTCCAGCGCCTTTCGCTCGTTGGTTCCCGGCGGGAAATCGGAGTATCCCCAGGTAATGGATACCTTGTCCCATTCGCCGATGCCTACCGCGTAAGCGTCGCTCAAATCAATTTCGCCGGAAGCGGAAAGCTTGACGGTGGGCGGCGGATAATCCATCACCGAAGCGCGGCCTTCGGTGGAGGCGATGTAGTTGTGCGGCAAGCCCAGCGTGTGTCCGACTTCATGCGCGGCAAGTTGCCGCAACCGGGCCAGCGACATTTGCAACATCGCCGGCGACACCGGCTTGCCCGCTTGGTAGTCCGCCACCAAACCCTCGGCGATCAGGTAATCCTGGCGGACGCGCAACGATCCCAGCGTCACGTGGCCCTTGATGATCTCGCCGGTGCGCGGATCGCTGACGCTGGCGCCGTAGGACCAGCCGCGCGTGGAGCGATGCACCCATTGAATGATGTTGTAGCGCGCGTCCATGGGATCGGCGTCTTCCGGCAGCATTTCCACGCGGAAGGCGTCGCGATATCCGGCCGCGGTGAAGGCCTGGTTCCACCAGCGGGCACCCTCCAGCAACGCGGAACGGATCGGCTCCGGCGTGCCGCGATCGAGGTAGTAGACGATCGGCTTCACCGGATCGCTCATGGCCGCCGAGGGATCTTTCTTCTGTAAGCGGTGGCGCGCCGCAAAGCGCTTCACGACAGGGTCGGCGACGGGCGCGGAGTAATCCATGTAGCGCATTCCGAAAAAACCGGCACGCGGATCGGCTTCGCGCATGTGGAAGCCGGGTCCCGGCAATTCGAAGAAGGAATGGTGCTCCCGCACGGTGATGGCGCCGGGCGTGGGCGCTACGCTGCGCACCAAAAAGCCCGGCTCGTCGCTTTGTGAAGGTAAGCGTCGTTTCCACTTCGGTGTTCTTCGGGAAATTCTTGGTGCGCGGCAGATAAAAGGCGCAACGGGACGCGTCCAGGCGGAAGACTCCGCCGCCGCGGGCCGGCGCGGCGCATGGGCTGCCGCGGAATGTCGTGGGCATCGCGCAGATAAAACGCCGTGGCGTCCACCAGGACGCGCGGCCGCCATCTTCCGGCGGCCACGTCGAATCCCACAGATCACCGATTGCGAGAAGGATTGTTCCACGGCGCGGCGTTCGTCGGCGCTGTCGCTTGACTGGCGCGGAACATGTAGTTCGGCTGGACCAGCAGCACCTTGGGTCCGGTAGCGCGTGAATTTGACGATGTGTGATCGCCGCCCAGTTGTCCGCGGTCCAAGCCCGATGTCGTTCGATCCCATGCCGGCGGGCATGGAGTCGACGTAGAGGAACTCGCTATCCCCAGCGTCGATCTCCAGCCAAATTTTGCCGGCCTTGGCGTCCCAGTAGTAGGTGAAGTAGCCCGGAACTTTCTCCATGCCGGCGGTCTTCTCGGCGATGGTGGCGGCGGACAGCGACGCGACAACAACAGCCGCAAAGAGGAGGCAGCGGATAGCTTTCTTCATGATGAGGGAGAGAATATCAGAATTCCTGGGGGCGTCAAACCTCTAGCGCATCCTGCAAAACAATTCCGGTCCTCCCGGCAATCACGGCAGCGAGAGCGTGGAAATCCCGGTAGGCATCTTGTGCGGCCAGACTATAGGCGCCGACCGCTCCGTCGGCGGGCTTGAGGTGAAAAAGCGGCTTACGCGCCGCTTGAGCCATCTCCATCAGACCATGGTAATGGCGTAATTCACTGGCGAAGTGGCGAGGCTTGAGATCGACAAAGAGATTCGCCGCCCTGTAGTGAACGTCTATACTGTCCAGCCAGCGCTGGTAAGGCATTGCCGGACGATCCAATCGCGCGGATGGGTGAAGAACGACGTAGCCCACTGGCTCCATCTGCCCCTTGGGCAGTTCCCGGTCATGGCAAGGCTTGCGGAGCAGTTCCTGCCATTGGTCCCGCCACCGGAAGAGCGTGGGGCCGAGGCTTCTCAGCGCCCGAAGAGACCGAGGCTCTGGCGCCAGCGGCACGATCACGTAGTCAACCGCAAGGAGTGCGGCGCGATTGATGGCGCCAAGATTCGGTCCGAGATCCATGAGGACGATCTGCGCTTCGTGAGCTTGCGCCGCTCGTTGAATGACTTGCCAAAGCGACGTGACCGCTCGCAAATCGCTCTCCCTTTGCTGGATCTGCACCCATTCCTTTGCAAATGACTCTTCAAACAACGCCAGTTTGGGATCACCGACCAGCAATCCCAGGTTTTCTGTGATGCTCTCTACGTGGGCCGCAGACGGAGTTGACGCGGACCCCAGCGCCGGCTCAATCGCGCCAGCGATGGTGAGCGGCCGGTTGGCGTCCAATCCATCGCGGCTCTCCTTCAACGCGCCGGGGATGAATTGCTCCAGTTGGTCCAGAGGCAGGAAGGCAGCACTCAAGTCGGCCTGAGGGTCGCAATCCACAGCCAGTACACGTGCCCCGAGATCCGCGTACATCCAAGCAAGGTGATAGGTCAGAGTGGTCATGCCCGATCCTCCTTGATGGTTAAAAAACGCGATCACCGTTGCGCTCATGGGCGCCTCCCGAGCGTCGCGAGAATGCTGGTTTCTTCGACCGCAAACTCGACCGGGGGATTGCCGTTCTTCCTAAGCTCGTCCTCCGCCAGCGGGATTCCAATTCCGAAGCGCTGGATATAGCCCAGATTCTTCATTGCCTCCGCCAAATGAGGATTGCGATAGTCCGCGGCGCCGGGCCTTCCAAAATTGCTCCGGTCACGAGCCAAAAGGTCCTCCGGGACTCTGAATCTCTATCCTGTCGCTGAACCAGGTGATCCGTACAGGAGCGTGAGTGCCTTCGTAGGTTCGATGGAGGATCGCGTTGCGGCTAATCTGCTGGAAGGCAACAATGGGGTAGTCGGGATAATTCACTTCGATCGTCTGTCGAATGTCGGCGGCAACAAAGACATGCGCCTGAAAGACCTCATCTAATATCCGGAGAAGGTCCGGTAGCGGACCAGCGACCTGGCGGTGGTGCTTGATCGGACCGGCCAGCGATGGGCCATCAACCCGCAGGAACTGAACATACGCTCCCGGGAGGAAGCGCTGTGGCTCCTTACCGCAAACAAGTAACCCAAGCGCCGTCGGGCAGGGATCAGAGCCCGTAGCAATGAAACGCAGGGCAGCGAGTTGCTGTTCGATGGAGCGATTGTTCTGCTGCAGGATCTCCGGGTCCACGGCATAAGGCAGATAGGTTTTCCGGAAAAGGTCCAAGTCCAGATCGTCCAGCTTGGCAGAGGGAAATGGGCGCAGATCGAACGGCAAGTCGCGGGCCCGCCGTTTCTCGGAAAGGCGCGCTTCCTCTTCCGGAGTGGCGCGTCCTCTGCGAGGACCAACCCGAATCCAAGTGACGTTTTTGTACCGAACCGGCGGCGCGTCGGAAGGCCTGACTGTGACAACGGCCATTTCGCCGCCCGCGAGCGCGTGCTTTTGCACCTCGATGGAAGGAAATGGATAAATGTTGCCATTCGTCTTCATGTCCGCCAGGGTTTGCAAGAGTTGATCGGTGACGGTCAGGCCCGCGCAGCTTCCGTCGTCCCGCGCACCCACAAAGAGGACGCCGGGCAACCGATGATCGGGAAGATCGTTGGCAAAAGCACAGATGGCTTGCGAGATCTTCTCGCGATCGGAGATAGATTCTTTCCGCTCGGCCCTATCCGACTCGAGGTCCTGGAGCAGCGCGATTAGGTCCCGATCATCCATTGATATGGCAACGATAACATCAAAACCCCAAGAAACCCCACTTCCGCTTCTTCGGCGGCCGCGGTTGATAGGTCTGCTGGCCTTCGATGATCGCCTGCGGATTGTGAGTGAACAGCAGGTCGGCGGTGTCGGGATCGATTTCTTGCGCCACGATATCGAAGGCTTCCTTGAGTTTCAAAGGTCGCCCCGAGGTGTTGTGCGCATCGGAAGCCACCACGTGGACAATGCCTTGGTGCAGCCATTCCATGGCGTACTTCTTCGGCCCTCTGCCCATGCGGCCGGTGATCGAGCCGGCGGTAATCTGAATCACGCAGTCCTGTTGCGACAGGCGCTTCAGCAATTCCGGCTTGCGCTGCCACAAAGGGTTGCGCTCGGGATGCGTGAGCACCGGAATGATGCCGCGGCAGCGCAGGCTGAAAAACATCTGCTCCATCATCGGCGGGAGACTGTAGTTGCTGTTTTCCACCAGCAAGTGATTCTGCTGCGCGATCAGGAACGGGTCCGGCGCAACCTTCAGCAGTTCCAGATTAATGTCGTTGAGATGAAAATCGCAGCCCAGCAGCAGTTGCGGCTTGGCTCCCACGGCCTTCTGCAATTCATCGCGCTTGGCGGTGTTGACATCCCAACTGAACTCGTACTCGTCGCTGCAATGCGGCGTGCCGACAACGTGCGTCACGCCATCGGCCGCGGCGGCCCGGCACATGGCCACGGAAGTCTCCAGGTCGGGAGAACCGTCGTCGATTCCGGGCAGCACGTGGCAGTGGATATCAACCATAAGCTAAACATTAACCGCCAGAAAATCGCCCATCACCAGCACATCCATGTGGGTGGACTGGAAACATTCCACGGCGTCCTCCGGCGAGCAGACCATCGGCTCGTCTTCGTTGAACGAAGTATTCAGCAGGATCGGCACGCCGGCGATCTTGCGGAACGCTTCAATGATTTCCCAGTAGCGCGGCTGAATCTCCTTGGAGACGGTCTGCAAGCGGCCGGTTTGATCGACGTGGCATACCGCCGGAACGAGTGCGCGCTTGTCTTCCTTAAATTTATATACCAGCAGCATGAAAGGAGATGGATAGGTGTTCTCGAACCACTCGGCAACGTGCTCCTCCAGGATGGAAGGCGCAAAGGGACGAAACGATTCGCGGCGCTTCACACGGGCGTTCAAGGTGCCCTTCATGTCGGCGCGGCGCGGATCGGCCAGGATGCTGCGATTTCCCAGCGCGCGCGGACCAAACTCGGCGCGTCCCTGAAACCAGCCGACCACTTTGCCGTCGGCCAAATGTTGGGCTACGCGTTGCAACAAATCGGTTGGGCGCGTGTACTTCACTCCCAGGCGATCCATCGTCGAGGTCATTTGTTCGTCGCTGTATTCCGGACCCAGATAGGCGGTGCGCATCCGGCATTGCCGCGGCTGGCCCAGTTCCGCGTGTTGCACGTGAAACGCCGCGCCCAACGCCGTGCCGGCGTCGCCGGCGGCGGGCTGCACGTAAAGGTCCTTGAACGGCGTGCGGTCCAGAATCTTGCCGTTGGCCACGCTGTTGAATCCCACGCCGCCGGCCAGCGTCAAACGCGGGCATTTCGTTTTTTCCCAAAGACGCTGCAACACGTGCAGGATGCCCTCTTCCAAAACCGTCTGCAACGCGGCGGCGATGTCGGAGTGTCTCTGTTCCAGCTTCTCGCCCTTCTGACGGGCCGGGCCGAAGACGTCCGCCATCTTGTCGGAAAAAACGCGCTCGATCACCGGATAGCCCTTGTCCCACACCATGGAGACGCCGCCGGCATGATGGCAAAAGTATTCCAGGTTCAACTCAAACGATCCTTCGCGTTTGAGTACCACGACCTGACGCATGCGCTCCAGATAATCCTTGGGATTGCCGTAGGGCGCCAGGCCCATGACTTTGCCTTCGTCGCCGTAGTGGGGAAATCCCAGGTATTGCGTGACCATCGTGTACATCAAGCCGAGCGAGTGCGGAAAGGCCACGCTGTCCAGAACCTTGATGCTGGTTCCCTTCCCGTAGCCGGTCATGGTGCTGCGGAAATCGCCGAAGCCGTCAATGGAGAGGATCGCGGCGTCCTCGAAATCGGAGACCAGAAAACTGCTGGCCATATGCGCTTGGTGATGCTCCACGTTATGGATCTTGGCGCGCACTATTTTTTCATCCACGCCCAGCGCTTCGGCCACTTCCGTTTTCAGGCTGCGTACCTTCGCGGCGTTTTTGAGCCGCTCTTGCGTGAGCCGCGAAAACACCAGCCCCTGCTTGAGGACGAATTGCATTTTTTCCAGCAGGTGGGCGCGCGGCGACCGGGCGATGGCGATGTGATCCACGTCGCCGATGCCGATGCCCCCGTATTCCAAGGCTCCCCGCAAGGCCATGCCGGGGAATCCCGCGGAGTGTTTCACGCGGTTGAGACGCTCTTCTTCCAACGCGAAAACGATCTGGCCGTCTTTGAGCAAAACGACGGCGGCGTCGCCGTGGTAGGCGTTGATACCAAGAATATACATGAGCCGTGTAAGGTTCCATTGTACCGTGAGTGGGAGCCGATTGCCTATGGGCTTGCGGTAACAAATGGGACAAATGGGACGGATGGGATCACAATTTGTTACACTGGGACCCCACAGGAAAAACGATGAGCGAATACAAAGTCAAGCCGCTCGACTTCTCCAAGCTGCGTACCGTTCCGCTCGCCGGACGGCCCGCCAAGGTGAACCTCAGTCATTTTGGCCGTCCGTGTGCCGGGAGCGGCATAACCGCCTTCGTGGATTCTTTACCACGCCTGCTGGGCGCGGATCAGCTACGTGGCCTGGCGGCTGCGATGCTCAACGCCCGGAAAGCTGACCGTGCGATTCTGTGGGGCATCGGCGGACACGTAGTGAAATGCGGTTTGGCGCCGGTGCTGATCGACCTGATGGACCGCGGACTACTGACCGCTCTGGCAATGAACGGCGCGGCGGCCATTCACGATCTGGAGATCGCGCTGAGTGGCGCGACCTCCGAAGAAGTAGACGACGTGCTCACCGACGGCCGCTTCGGCGCAGCCGACGAAACCGCCGCGACGTTTCACGGCGCGGCCAAGCAGGCCGCGCGAGATTCCGTCGGACTCGGCGAAACCTTGGGACGCGCCTTGTCAGGCGCGCCGAACGCCGCGTTGAGTCTGCTAGCCGCGGCGTGGTCGCGCAAGATTCCGGTGACAGTCCACGTTGCTCTGGGCACCGACACGCCCCACAACGATCCCCGCATGGACGCTGCGGCGCTGGGTCAGGCCAGCTACTACGACTTCCGTCTCTTCGCGTCGCTAGTTCGCGGCCTGGAAGGCGGTGGCGTCTATTTGAACGTGGGATCGGCGGTGCTACTGCCGGAAGTTTTTCTGAAAGCGGTGTCCGTGGCGCGCAATTTGGGACACCCTTTACGCGAATTCAACACCGCCAATCTCGACTTCATCCAGCATTACCGGCCCACGCGCAACGTGGTGCAGCGTCCCGTGGCGGCCGGCGGCGGGCGAGGTTTCGCGCTCACCGGTCATCACGAGATCATGGTGCCGTTGTTGGCGGCTTACTTGGCGGAGCATTAGCGGTGCGCGATGAGCCGCGACAGTTATGGAGCGACGGACCGGTGGTAGCTGTTGAACGCGGCACGAAGACCCGGATCACTGGAGTACTCGGGCCTTCGTGTTTTCGGACCAACATTTATGGGGGTACCCAGGGTCCACTTCGCTCCATAACTGTCGCGGCTCATCGCGCCTGCGAGAAGCGACTAGGCGATATACCGGCGGGTCCCGGCGGTGGGAACCGTCGCCTCGCCGACCGGGATGCGCGCCTCGCCGGAGGCCCGCTCCGCGGCGGCGGAGCAGTAGGGGCAAAAGTCGAATGAAGAAAACAGCGTCTTGCCGCAGTGCCCGCAGCGAATCGCCGGATCGTCATCGAAGGGCACCACCCGAATAATCTCTTCCACCGTGGTCAGCCCGAGATTAACTTTGCAGAGCGCGTCTTCCTGCATCGTGCGCATGCCGCCGCTCCTGGCCAAGCCGCGGATTTCCTCATCGCGCGCGCCGCCGCGAACGGCGGCGCGAATGGGCGAATTGAGAAGGAGCACCTCATAGATCCCCATCCGTCCTTTGTAGCCGATCCCGTCACAGACGGAGCAGCCGACCGGCGCGCAGATCCGCTTCGCGGGATTGACGATACCGGCGGCGGCCATTCGAGCGATGCATTCCGCGGGCATGGCGATTTCCTTCCGGCAAGAGCAAAGCTTGCGGACCAGCCGTTGCGCGATGACCGCGGTGACCGAGGAAGCAATCAGGAAGCCCGGAATATTCAAGTCCAACAGCCGGGTGACTGCCGCCACACTGTCGTTGGTATGCAGCGTGGATAAGACCAAGTGCCCGGTTTGCGCCGCTTGCAGGGCGATCTCCGCCGTTTCTTGATCGCGGACCTCGCCCACCATGATGACGTTGGGGTCCTGCCGCAGGATCGAGCGAAGGCAGCCGGCGAAAGTCAAGCCCGCCTTGGGATTCACCTGCACCTGGTTGATCTCTTCGACCTTGTACTCCACCGGATCTTCCACCGTGATGATGTTTACTTCCGGCGAACACAGTTGATTGATGGCCGAGTACAGGGTGGTGCTCTTCCCCGATCCCGTTGGCCCCGTCACCAGCACCATTCCTTGCGGCATCCCCAAGATGTTGTTGAGGGCCTTGGCGTGTTCGCGGGAGAAGCCCAGATCGGTAAAGCAAACGCGGCTGGCGGCCGGATCGAGCAGCCGCATCACTACCTTTTCACCCTCGTGCACGGGCAGCGTGGATACGCGCAAGTCCAGGCTGCGGCCGCCGCACTGGATCAGCAGACGCCCGTCCTGGGGTACGCGGCGCTCGGCGATATCCATATCCGCAAGGATCTTGATGCGGGAGATCAGGGCGTGCGTGAACTCGTGGGGCACCCGCGTCAATTCCCGCAGGACGCCGTCCACACGAATGCGCACGATGGTGTTGGCGGCATGCGGCTCGATGTGCAGGTCGCTGGCGTTCTTGGAGACCGCCGCCGCTAAAATTCCGGAGGCCAGCCGTACGGCAGGAGTACGCTCGTTGCGAATGTCGGCCGCGAACTCCTCAATCGCGGCTTTGCTGCGCTCGTTAGAACTGACCCGGAAGAACTGCAGGCTGTCGGCCAAGGCCGGATCCACAAAGTTCAGTTGCATTGCTCCGCTGCCCGAAGCCGCGGCGGCCAGTGCGGCGTCCTTTTGCCTCCGACCATAGTATTTCTCCACGGCCGCGGCAATCTCCACGCGAAGACCGAGGCGCGGCGTGATTTCCAGCCGCGACACCGTTCGCAACTCGTCCAAGCAGCGCAAGTTCTGCGGTTCCGCCATCACCACAACCAGACGGCGTCCCTCCTTTTGCAGAGGCAGAGCCGCATAGCGAAACGCCGTGGCGTGGGGGATCGAGCCGAGGACGACCGGGTCCAGCGGCGCGAGCCGGGCATCCAGGTAGGAACAGCCGGTGATTTCCTCTAGAGCCGGCACCAGCACTTCCTTGGGCACAAGACCGCTCTCCAGCAGCAGATCGCCCAGCAAGCGTCCTTCTCGATTGGGCTTTTCTTCGAGCAGTCGAGCGATCTCGCTCTCGCTGACGCTTTCTTTTTCCTTCAGCAGGTCGCCCAAGCGCTTCCTGACGACAGTGGTTGCGGCCATGGGTTCCAATTCTTGAACAGGACTAGTAAGGATGGCAATGCCCCATTGGTACCAATCTTTGAATATGCGGGTTACGAGCGGCCTAGGACTAGGCCGCCCCGCTTGAAACGGCGCGGGGATTGAACCAACGCAGGCGGCGTTGTCGAAGCTGTGTTTTCACGCAGAGAGCTGCCGATACCAGCGCGCAAACACCACCGCGCACCACACCTTCGACCAATGCACGCGCCCGGCCAGAAATCCGTCCCACAACGTTTTTAACAAATCCATCCGGCAGAAGGGCCGCAGCGGCGATTGTTCCGAAATCATCGCTTCTTCGGCCATGGGACGCAGTTCGTTCTTCAGCCACACCGCATAAGGTAGCGTGAATCCCTTCTTGGGACGTTGCCAGATCTCCGCGGGCAGTTTGGCGGGCAGCGAACTCACTAACAGATGCTTGGGTGCATCGGCGGGTGACCGCTTGTACTTCGGCGGGATGCGCGCCAGCAACTCCACCAGCGGATGATCGAGGAACGGGACGCGCAGTTCCAGGGAGTGCGCCATGCTCATCACGTCGCTATCACGCAGCAGTTGATTGTGCATGTAAGCGCGCAATTCCAGGGCCGAGACGCCGTTGGCCCCCGAAGCCTCCGCAAGAGACGTGTCCGAAAGACCGGCCAGATAGCCGGTGGCATCGAAGGCGTGGCCGTTGGCGAACTCCGGACGGAACAACGCGCGCAGCGATCGCCCATCCAGCAATCCACGATACGCGAAGTAGGCGCTGGCCAGCGGCGCCGCTCCCGAAAGATCCAAGAGCCGCGCGGCGCGCGAGCCTGGTACGCCGGCATCGGGTGACAGGCGCGCGCCGGCGCGCAGCAGCGCACCAGCCAAGCGGCCGGCCCCGGCGAACGCGGCCATGCGGGGAATCCAGTTGAAACCGGGATAGCCGAAGAAAATCTCGTCGCTACCCAATCCCGACAGCGCTACCACCGTGCCATCGCCGCGCGTCACTTGCGACACCAGGTAGGTGTTCAGACCGTCGATGCTGGGCAAATCCAGACTCGCCACCATGGCGTCCATCTGCCGCAGGACGTCGCCGCCGCTGACCGCATATTCGTGATGTTCGGTCTCGAATTGCGCGGCAATCTGGCGGGAATACGACGCCTCGTTGTAGGCGGCTTCTCCGAAGACCACCGAATAGGTTCGTAGCTTGGCGTGCTCCACGTGACGCGCCAACGCCACGGTGGCGCTGGAATCGATGCCGCCGCTGAGGAAAATACCTACCGGACGATCTGCCACCAAATGGCGGCGCACCGAATCGAGCAGCGCTTCTTGGACCCTCTCTTGCCACTCCGCTTCGCTATGTTCTTCCTCCGCAAATCGCAAATTCCAATAGGGGCGCACCGTTTCCCGGCCGTCCTCCAACAGCAAGTAGTGTCCGGGCGGCAGGGCCCGCACTTCCGCCAGAGGGGTTTCCGGAGTTTGCGCCGATCCCATGGCGAAATATCCTTGCGTGCCGCTGGGATTCAACTCGCGCGACACGCGTCCGCTGGCCAGCAACGAGCGCACTTCCGACGCAAACAGGATGCCGCCGTTCTGGCGGGAATAGTAAATCGGTTTGATTCCCAAGCGGTCCCGAGCCAGCAACAGCCGGCGCCGCGGGCGATCCCAAATGGCCAAAGCAAACATGCCGCGGACTTGCGTGAGCATTTCTTCCGGCGTGCCGGCGGAGTACATTTGCAAAACCGACTCCGTGTCGGTCTGCGAGCGGAAACGATGGCCCTTGGCGAGCAGGCTGCGGCGCAGCTCGGTGTAGTTGTAGCACTCGCCGTTGAAGACAATGGCCGCCGAGCCATCCTCATTCCACATGGGCATATGCCCGGCCGGCGATACGTCGATGATCGCCAAGCGGCGGCTGCCCAGCATGGCCCGGCCGTCCTGGGAGATCCAGTGTCCGGCGTCATCGGGACCGCGATGATACATGGCGTCGCGCATGGCCACGGTCTGGGCCTCGTCGAAGCCGGGCGCGCCGTCGGGCATCCAACCACCGCAGATTCCGCACATGTTGCTCTCCAGTTTAACAGGCAGCGCTTGGACCCAGGGGAAAAGAAGGCCCGAGCCTTGCACATCCGCATCGTTTCGCGCACTATTAGCCAATGAGAATCTTCGCGATCCTTGTGTTGCTCTTCGCCCTCAGCCTCTCCGCCCAAGCTCCCAAGACCCAGTTGCTGCGCCCGGGAGATACCGATGCGGATCCCTCTTCCATCACGATTTATCTCCCGCCGCCGGGAAACGCGGTGGGCACGGGCATCGTCATCTGTCCGGGCGGCGCGTACGCGCATCTCGCCATGGAGAAAGAAGGCAGCCAGGTCGCGGCGTGGCTGAACTCGCTGGGCGTGGCGGCCTTTGTGCTGAAATACCGTCTCGGCCCGAAGTTCCATCATCCCGCGCAATTGGAAGACGCCCAGCAAGCCATTCGCATGGTGCGCCAGCAGGCCGCGGCCTTCGGGATCGCCCCGAATCGCGTCGGCATCATGGGATTTTCGGCGGGCGGCCATCTGGCCGCCACCGCTTCCACGCACTTCGGGACCGATACGCGGCCGGACTTCGCGATTCTCTGCTATCCGGTGATCGCCTTCGGCCAGCCCTACACCCACAAAGGCTCGCAGGAAATGTTGCTCGGCAAGGACGCCGACTCCAAACTGATCGAAGAACTTTCGGCCGAGAAGCATGTCACCGCCAACACCCCGCCGACCTTCTTGTTCCACACCAACGCCGATACCGGAGTCCCCGTGGAAAACAGTCTGGTTTACTATGAAGCGCTACGCCGTGCCGGCGTGGCGGCGGAGATCCACGTGTACGAACGCGGGCCGCATGGTGTGGGTCTGGCGCCGCAAGATCCGGTGTTGGGCACATGGCCGGCGCGGCTCGCGGATTGGCTGAAGATTCACGGATGGCTGTCGCGGCCATGAAACAGGATTTGGGAGCGCGCCAAGCCGCAGGGGAAACCTCGTCCCGCTGCCTGGAAACCGAACCGGGCGGTTATGGGAACTAGCTGATTGGACTGTCGGTCGCCGTAGCGGGCGCAGCGCTGTTGCTGCGTACAATCCCAGTCTGGTCCATGAAGAAGGAATGCTGGCCGGTGTTGCCTCGAACCATTGGATCGGCATGAATCGCGTACTGCTGGACTCCGGACGAGGATCCCACGGGCGTGTAGACGAAGCGGTAGCCAGACTTGTCGAACTGCGCGGGCAGGCCGCTCGACCCGCCGCTCAGCACGGAGTCCACCAAATCGGCGGAAGTGGCGCTGGCTTGCACGCCCACTGCCGGCGGGCCTATGCTCGTCAAGTCGGGGGAAAAGCCGTTATAGCTGGAGGCATACTGAGTCTCCGCACCGTACAAGACGCGCAGCGACGACACCGCGCTGCTCTCATTGGCCGTGTAACGCGTGCGGACAAAGTTAGGAAGCGCGAGGCTGGCAATAATCATGATGATCGCAGCAACCATCAGCAGCTCGATCAAACTAAAGCCGCGGCGGCCAGATCCTTCGCGGTAATGGTCCAAAACAGGCATTACGGTACTGACTCTACTCCAGATCCGAGGGTATGTCCAGGGCATCCCGCCAGACATCCCGCCAGACGGTCCCAAGAATAGTAATTGGAGCGCAGCTGCGGAACGGTTACGATTTCGTTGGGGTCTGCTGGTCCGCACTCAGCAGACCGACCAGGTAGCTGAGTTGACCAGAGCTGGCGGCAAGGTGAGTAGTCAATTGGGATTGTTCTTCCGGTGTCAGCCGCTCTGCTTCTCGCTGAATAGAGCGGGCCAGCCGGACGCAATCGTCAACCATGTTTTTGACGCGAATCAAATCTCCACTAATCATGCCAGACCAGTATACTCGGAAACTCGCCCTGTGTGTTAGGGCGTTTAATCCGGATGGGAGTACAGGCACACCATAGTCAGGCGCTGGAAGTGATAGGGCGGGGAGCAGGCTGCGGTCAAGTCTAGCTAGGCGAGATAGCCTGCCCCCCGCTTGGTGGGTAATTCATTTGTACTCCGAACTGCCAAAGCAATGCAAGCTTTTTTTCTTTAAACTTTAGTCATGGGACTGTCTACTAGAACGTTACGGTGGCGTCGGGAGCATTGTCGGCCCGGTTGCCAGGCAATCGCGATGCGCGAAGCGCGGCCGGCAGGGATCCCGCGGCACCATTGTTCGCTTGGCAAGGACGCTGAAGCGGTGATATTATACATTGGCCGGTGCGGAGGTTGCTGCTTGGGCCCGGGCGGTTAGCTCAGCCGGTTAGAGCGCCTGCCTTACAAGCAGGAGGTCCACAGTTCGAGCCTGTGACCGCCCACCATTTTTCGTGACACTTGGCTGATGCTGAATCAGGAAGTCAGCCTCGAGCCGCCAGGAACACCGCCGGCGGCGCCGCAATCAGTAAATCACTGATTCTCAAAGGCGTGGGGACGTAGTTCAGTTGGTTAGAACGCCGCCCTGTCACGGCGGAGGCCGCGGGTTCGAGTCCCGTCGTCCCCGCCATTCCTCCCAAGGAACCGTCCATTTTTGTACGCTTCCTTTACGAAACTGTCTCAGAACTGTGTCAAGACCCCTATTTTGGCTTGGTCCCGTACTTGTCCAACGACTTTCGGACCATGTCGTCAATTTTGCCTTCCAGCTTGCTGGCATCGCCCTTTTCCTGACTGGCGATGGATCGCCAGACCAAGGACTTTGTGCTCGGGTCGCGCAGATCGATCACCAGCGTGCCCTCGGCGTAGGGAACCTTCACAACCCGCGTCCCCCAGCCTCGCCATCCGGCGGGATAAGTTTCTGTTTCCACCTTGCGGGCGGAACCGAACCGGTAACGGACGTTTAGATCGGACGGTCCGGAAACCACCGTCAGACCTTTGGCCGTCAGAGCGCGTTCGATATCGGCTTCGATGCGCTTCTTGAACAACTCGTTGTTCAGCGCGGGATTCTTGCTATTCAACTGGCCGCCACGAATGGCGAAGGTCTTGTATTTGCTGAAGTCGGCGTTCTGGTCGGATTCCACCGTGATCTTCTGCGCGGCCACGCTGGAAGCGGAGAGCACCGCCAGGAGGAGAAGCGTCCTTGCAAGTGGTTTCATCGGAGGAATATAACACTATTGCGCCCCACGGCGCGATGCCAAACAAGTCTCGGGGTTAGCACCGGATCGCCCATACTCGCGTCTAGCGGGCAAAATCGATATATCCGCGCCGCGGGTCCGTGCTGACCAATTTCACCTCAAGTTGATCGCCCACATCGACTCCCTGCTGGCCACGAATGAGAATACCCTCCGCGGGAGGGCTGAGCACCCGCACGAAAACGCCTTTCGGGGTTACACCCGTCACCACTGCGGCAAACGTCTGCCCGATGCGATGCTGAAGGGCGACCGCGGCGATGCGTTTATTCATCACCCGTTCCACTTTGCGCGCCGCGTCCTCCTTGAGAGTGCAGTTTTGCGCGATGGACTGCAGTTGTTGGTCTGAGTAAGGGGACGGCCGCGCAGCCAGAACCGACTTGATGAGCCGCTGCGTTACGGTATCGGCAAAGCGCCGATTGGGCGCGGTCGAATGCGTGTAATCATGGGCCGCCAGCGCGAAATGCCCCTGATCCGTGTCGCCCGGCCGCGCGAAGACATACTCGCCCGGCCCCATCAGCTTGATTACCGCGAGCGAGAGGTCCGCGTAATGCACGGCGTCGGCGGATTTTCTCTTTTGAAGAAAGGTGTTGAGCGCCCCGGAATCGGCTTCCGCCGGCAGCGTTTCGCCATAGCGCGCCGCCAGCTCGACGATGCGCGGCCAGCGCTCCGGAGTCCTCACCACGCGGCGGATCGAAGGCACGCCGGCGTTCCGGAGTGTTCGCGCCATCACGCCATTGGCGGCGATCATGAAATTTTCAATCAGCTCGGTCGCTCGATTCCTCTTGCGGGCATTGATTCCCTGCACCTGGCCGTCGGAAATTATCGCCTCGGCCTCCACGCGGTCGATGTTCAAAGCGCCCAAGCGGTGCCGCTCATCCAGGAGGATCTGCGCCGCCTCGTCTTGCAGTTTTAACTGCGCCTGCAAATCGGCGGAAGCGCCAACCTTCGCGGGCGCCGCCGGATTTCCCCTCGAGCCACGACCCCACGGCGTTGTACGTCAACTGCGCCCGGTTGCGCACCAGGGCGCGATAAATGCTGGTGGATAAAATCGAGCCATCACTGGCCACATCCATATCTACCACCACCACCAGCCTGTCCGCGGCTTCGTTGAGCGAGGTCAGGTCTGTCGACAGTTGCTCCGGCAGCATCGGAAAAGTTCGAATGCCGGTGTAGACCGTTGTGGTTTGCGCAGCCGCGTGCCGGTCGATGGGAGAGCCGATGGACACGTCGGAATCGACATCCGCGATCCCGATCAGAACGCGAATTCCACCGCTCACGCGTTCGGCCGCTTCGATCTGGTCTAAATCACGGGAACTATCGTTATCGATGGAGGACCACAACAGCGCGCGCAGATCGCGCACATCGCCGTCCGCGGCCGGCGCCGCTTGCGCCTTCAGCGTCGCCAGTTGCTCGTCCACCGCTGGGGGAAAATCGGGATCAAAGCCCTCGTCGATCATTTCCTGACGGGCAATGGCAGAGAGATCAAATCCAATGTCGGACATGACAGCTAGCCTACCATGCGATCCGGCAACCGCGCATCACCGGCCTCCGGCTGGAAAGCCTGCGTAGCAGACGGAAGACTGCTAGCCCCAGAGCGTAGTTCAGCCGAGCCTGGGGTTGTGACGCAATGAAATTGAGCCTACGTAGCCGACGAGGACCCCGCTGATTAACTTAAAACGTACGGCCTACGCTGCGGACGCGACAACATGCCATTGGCCTCGTCGTCGTGCTGGAAGCGCTCCTTCGCGGGATCCCAGTACAGCTTGCGTTTCGTCTTCATGGCCATGTGGTGCAGCAGGCACGCGGAGCACGAGCGATGGGCGATCTCCGCCGTCGTCGCCGGCGGCTTGCGGCTGCGCACGCAATCCAGCCAGTTGGCGTGGTGCTCGGCGCTCTCGTAGAGGTGAATCTCGTTGGGACCGATCGCGCTGTCCAGGATCTTGGGATCGCTGGCCATCAGCGGCTTGATGGGCGCTTGCTCTTCGCCGGGCGTGGAGTTGGGAGAAACCAGTTCGTCGCGGGTGACGAAGATCCAGCCCTTGGTGCCGATAAACTTGATGCCGTTGGGATACTCGCCGCTGACCGACATGGTCATGCCATTGGCATACACGCCTTCGGTCTTGAATTTGCCATGCACGTTCCACAGACCCGACGTCGGAAACTCCGCTGTGCCCCAAATCTCCACGGGCCCGGTTAGTTCCGTATTCATTCCCCAATGCGCGGTGTCGATATGGTGCGCGCCCCAGCCGGTAATCATGCCCGCGCCGAACTGCTCGCAGCGCAACCAGCCCGGGCGGCTAAAGCCGCGCTGCGGATGTACCCGCATTTCCGTGTAGTAGACTTCCGGCGTCGAACCCAGCCAGGCGTCGTAATTGAAACCCTGCGGCACGGGCATGACCGGCGCGTCCGGCCCGGAGGGATCTCCCGGCAAGCCGACCTCCACATGCTTGACGTCGCCGATGCGCCCGTTGCGCACTAATTCGCAGGCCCGATGAAATTGCTTCCAGGAGCGCTGTTGCGATCCAATTTGGAAGATCTGCCCGGAAGCCGTGATGACGTCGCTCATTTTCCTGCCTTCCGCGATGGTCAGCGAAGCCGGCTTTTGCAGGTACACATCCTTCTTGGCGCGGACCGCGGCCACCGCCAGGATGGCATGCTGGTGGTCGGGCGTGCTGATCACCACCGCGTCCACATCCTTATTGGCCAACAACTCATGGTAATTGCCGTAGCCCGTTACGCTGTCATAGGGCTTGCCGGTCTGTTTCGCGTAGACGCCATTGACCAGCGTCTTGGCCAATTCCACGCGGCTGGCGTCCAGGTCGCACACCGCCATGATGCGGGCCTGCTCGTATTTGAAGATCGCCGCCATGTCGTGAGAGCGCGAAATGCGGCCCACGCCGATGGCCCCCACATTGATGCGGTTGCTGGGAGACGCTGCTCCAAAGACGCTGGACGGAACGATGGTGGGAAAACCGGCCGCTGCCACGGCAACCGATGTTTTCAGAAACGACCTGCGCGAGGACTTGAGACAATCTTTCATCACTCAACCTCCAGTTATGCTCTGTCACTTAGGCCGCACTCAAAAGGTCAACGCCTTGGCGTTCTTCTGCGCCTTCAGCACCAACTCCGTGGCCAGCAACGCCTGATCTTGATTCTGGGCGACGTGCGTGCGGTTCACGATATCGGCGACAAACTGCGGACCAAAGGGCAACACCACGTCCTTGCAATCGAGGTAGCGGGTTTCCTTGCCGTTGACAACGAACAGGTGGTTGCCGGCCGGGCGGCCTTCGATGTCGATATACTTCCGCAATTCAATGTAACCCTCGGTGCCCAGCACAAAGAGCCGCCCGTCGCCGAAGGCCGCCAGGCGCTCGGGTGTAAACCAGTCCACGCGCACATACCCGGCGCCGCCGTTACCGTGCATCATCATGTCGCCGAAGTCTTCGAACTCGGGATGATCCTTGTGACCCACGTTGGCGATCTGCGAGGCGGTGACTTCGGCGGTGGTCGATCCCGTGTAATAGACAAACTGGTCGGCCTGATGCGATCCGATGTCGCAGAGAATCCCGCCGTAACGTTTTTTCTGCCAGAACCACTCCGGACGGTTGGCTGGAGTCACTTTGTGCGGGGCGATGTTAATCGTCTGCACCACCTTGCCGATGGCGCCGGCCTGAATCAGTTCACCGGCTTTGACGGCGGCCTTCACTTCCAGCCGTTCCGAGTACATGATGGCGAACATTTTGCCCGTCGCCGCGACGGTCTTGCGGACCTCTGCCAACTGTTCCAACGTGGTGATGCCTGGCTTGTCGACCAGAACGTCCTTGCCATGCTGCATGGCGCGAATGCCCAGCGGTGCGCGCAGGTCCGGAATTGCCGCGCTGGCTACCAATTGAATGGACGGGTCGCTCAGAATCTCGTCTTCGCTGCGGGCCAGCTTGGCGTCCGGATAGCGTCGTTGAAAGCCGGAGATGGCGTTGGGAAGCGTGGCGTAGAAGGACACCAACTGGCCGCCGCCGCGAATCACCGCCGCAGTCATGGAATTGATGTGACTGTGATCCAGGCCAATCACCGAGAACCGGATGCTCTGCGATGGCTTCGCCGAAGTGTCTTGGTCCGGCGCGGCAACCTCATGCACGATGCTTCCCGCAGCCATCTCGGGAAACGCCGGCAACACGCTGGCCGCTCCCATGAGCTGCAAGAGAGAACGCCGGTTGACCTCTGCCAGGTTCATCATTGGTTGATCTTGGGGCAACCGATTGTTCGACACCCAAACTTTATACCAGCTTCAAGCTTCAAAACAAGCGGCTCTACGTTTTTTAACGTTCTTGGGGCCGTACTTACTTCGATGCGGCGAAAGAAGCTTCCTCTACCGCCGCGTTTTGTTGGACTGCGCCGATCGTCCGCGTCCAAGTTCCCGCGGGACGCGAAATCTTCACACGGAACGGGACCTTTACACCTTCCACGTCACGGTAATCTTCATAGTCGATTTGCGTGGGCAGCGTTCCGAACAGCGTTTGCACGGAGTACACTTGCCGCAGCAACAGGCCGGTTTCCTTGTCGAAGAACAGACGATCGTTGGTGGGCGTGCGCTGGCCGGGGAACATCACCAGGACGTCGCGATCGCCTACCTTGGTGGTGCCGAACACGCGCATGGCGGCGGCCGCCGCCAGAATGCGGCTGCCCGGATAGATCTCGGCTTCATGCGCCAGCAGCGGAGCCAGTTCGTCGGTCAGATGATAGACGCCCGCCGGACCTTGACCGCTGGCTTTGCCCCAGGCGTCTTTGCCGTCGGAAACCTCCGTCACCGCGCGCTCCGGCGTGCGCACTTCCACGTAAACTTTGTCGGGAGCTTCCACGCGCAGCTCCAGCGAGCCGGTCTTGCCGTCCGGTTCCGTCTCCGATCCCTTGACGACCAAGGTCTTGATCTTAGACAAGCGCTCGGCCCCACCCAGCGCGGTCTGATATTTCGTCACGATGTCTTCCGCCTTGGGCGCTTGGCCCTGCGGGAAGCGCGTGAACGGCGGCTGCGTGTTCACCAGCTTGGGGATCGCCGGAACGGCGGTAGGTTGACCGTTGCCCTGGTGGCAGGTATAGCAAGTGACGCGCATCTGTCCTTTGAAGGCGGCCTTGTTGATTTCGCGCGTCATGGTGATCATCTCGCGCGCCGTCTTCTTCATGTTCTTGGTGTCTTTGTCGAAGGCCTGCAGATCGTGGCAGCCTTCGCACCCCACGCCCAGCGCGGTGTTGAAGTAGACCATCGCGCCACGCACGCTGGTGGAGGGATCGTCATTCAGCACCTTGATATTCTGAAACGCATCCGCCGCCTTCTTGTCGGGAGCGGCTTTGTCAAAGGGGTCTTGCGCGCCGGCCAGGCCGGTGCACAGGGCAAGAAGAACAAGAAATTTCATCATGGCCACAGATTCTACCGCAATCGCCCCCATACTTCCCATCATTCCCATCATTCCCATGAAACCCCTGGTTGGCATACCACGTTACAATGGGGAGATGGAAACCCACCCCGACAAGTCTGTCCCGGAACGCGTTTTGATCGTAGAGGACGAGGACGGGGCCCGCGCCGGCCTGGCCGCGGTAGTAGAAAGTTGGGGCTATCGCTCCGCCACCGCCCGCGATGGCCTGGAGGCGCTCGAAAAACTCGCCGCCGTCGCGCCGGTGGTCATGATCACCGACCTGAAGATGCCGCGCCTCGACGGCCTCGGGCTGCTACGGAAACTGCGCGAGGAGCCCGATCCGCCGCCCGCCATTGTCTTGACCGCTCACGGCGACGAAGCGGCGCTGCAGGAAGCCCTGGAGTTGGGGGCGTTCTGGTTCCTGGAAAAGCCGCTGCGCACCCACATGCTGCGCGTGCTGGTGGACCGCGCCGTCCTGTTGCGCCGGGAACAACGCGGCAAGCGCGCCTTGCAATTGGATCTGGCGCGGGCTGGCAAACTCGGCGCGCTGGTGGGCGAGTCGCCGGACATGCAAGAAGTCTTCCGGCTGCTGAACATGGTCGGTCCCAGCAAGGCTTCGGTGCTGATCACCGGGGAAAGCGGATCGGGCAAGGAACTGGTGGCCCGCACCATCCACGATCTCAGCCCGCGCAAAGATCGGCCTTTTGTCGCCATCAACTGCTCGGCGATTCCCGAAACGCTGATGGAGAGCGAGATTTTCGGCCATGAGCGCGGCGCTTTCACCGGCGCGCAGGAGCGCCGCTCGGGATGCTTCGAACTGGCCGACGGCGGCACGCTGCTGCTGGACGAAATCGGCGAAATGCCCGCGGCCACCCAAGCCAAGCTGCTGCGCGTGCTGGAGGATTCCAAGGTCCGCCGCCTGGGCGGCAAACAGGAAATCGAAGTGGACGTGCGCGTGCTCGCGGCGACCAATCGCGATCCGGAAGAAGCGGTGCGTGAAGGCGCGCTACGCCAGGACCTGTTTTTCCGGCTCAATGTTTTTCAAATCTACATTCCGCCGCTACGCGAACATCTCGGCGATTTGCCGAAGTTAGTCGAGGGCCTGCTGGGATCGCTGGACCAGAAGCATGGCCGCAACGTCTTGCGTGTTTCCCCGGAAGTGATGGAGCGTTTCCGCCAATACACTTGGCCGGGCAACGTACGTGAACTGCGCAACACCTTGGAGCGCGCCATGGTGGTGGCGCCCGGAGAAACTATCGAAGCCGCGCATTTGCCGCCCGCCTTCGGACAAAGCCGCCTGCAGGCCGCGCCAGCCGATTCCGGCGAAGGCGTGCGCCTGGAACTAGGCACCACCGTAGCGGAAGGCGAGCGCCGCCTGATTTTGAAAACGTTGGAAGCCCAGAACAACAACAAGACCCGCGCCGCCGAAGTGTTGGGAATCAGTTTGAAGACGCTGCACAACAAGCTGAAGGAGTATCGCGAGGAATGAAGGTCCTTTCCGGATGACCCTCAAGACCAAGCTTCGTCTGGCGATTCTCGGCCTGGTGTTGGCCGTGGTGCTGGCCTATTCCTGGCTGTACATTTCCCTGCTCACCAACAAGGAGTTTGAAGCCTCCATGGACCTGGCCGTCTACGTCAGCCGGGAGATTTCGGACAAGGCCATGCAGGCGCTCGACGACGCCAAAGCCGCCGCGCCCGGCCTGATGTCCAGCGGCGATCCCGTGGCCGTGGAAGCGATGGTCACGCGGGCCATGGCCGCCAACCCTGGATTGAACTCGCTGTTGGAATCCATTCCCAGTTATTCCTACACCGTGATTTACGCCGAGGTGGTGGATCAGGACGGCACCATCATCGCGCACAGCGACCCGGAGCAGGCCGGCAAGCCGGCCGTGCCGCGGCAGCCCTTCGAACCGCTGCTGGACAAGGGCGTCTTCGAGCAACTCCGCGTCGCGCTGGGACCGGCGCGGGTTTACGAGATTTCCAACTCCCTCGATCTGACCATCAACGAGAAATCCTATCCCTTTGTGAGCGTGCGCGTGGGAATCTCCTCGGTGTTCTTGGGAAACACGATTTTTCTCAAGCAGCAACTCCGCCAGGCCTTGGGACTGGTGGGATTGGCGTTGGCCCTGGCGCTGGCCTTCGGCTGGGCCGCCACCAGCGTGCTGCTGCGGCCTCTGGAAAGCATCAGCGTTTCGCTGGACTTGATGACCAAAGGGCAGTTTGACGCCGTGCCCGCGGCGCGGACCCGTCCCGACGAGTTCGGCGAGGTGGCCAGCAAACTCACGCTGCTGGGCCAGCAGTTCCGCGACGTGCGCGAGAACATGGCGCAACTGCTGCACGGTTTGGAAGAAGCGCTGATGCTGTTCACTCGCGACGGCCGCGCCATTCTAGCCAGCGATAAGGTGCAGGAGTTCCTGAATCTGGGACCGGCGGACATTCTCGGCCGGCAGGTGGAAGATGTTTTCGCTTCCGAACCGGCGCTGGCCGTGATGGTCTCCCAAGCGATTCGCCAGGGACTGCCTTTCTTGCGCCGCGAAGTGGTGCTGGAAGGTAATCGCCGCGTGGCCATCAGTGTGCAGTTTATCTCCGGACTGGCGCCGGACGACGGAACCTCCGAGCCGCCCGTGAACGGCCAAGCCCCGGCGGCAACGGCGGGAGCCGCGCTCGTGAGTTTGCGCGACGCGGAGTCGGTGCGCCGGCTGGAGTCGCAAATTGAAATGTCCAATCGCCTGGCGGCGATCGGCCGGCTGACTTCGGGCGTGGCGCACGAGGTGCGCAATCCGCTGAATGCCATCGTGCTGCACCTGGATGCGCTGAAATCCAAGCTGAAGACGCCGGAGCCGGCCATCGCCGAACATCTGGAGATCGTGGCGCGCGAAATTTATCGCCTGGACCGCGTGGTGCGCACCTTCCTCGACTTCACCCGTCCGGTGCGCCTGAACCTGCAAGAGACCGACTTGAACGGCTTGCTGCGCGAAGTTGTGGGCCTGGCCACCGCGGAAGCCGACACCCGCAAGGTCCATGTGGTTTTCGATCCCGACGGTGTGCGCCCGGTGGTGCGTGTGGATCGCGACTTGATCAAGCAGGCCCTCCTCAACGTGCTGCTGAACGGCTGCCAGGCCATGCCGGAAGGCGGCGAGTTGTCCGTCACCGAGCGGATTTCCGGCGGCGCGGTGGAGATTGCCGTGGCCGATCAGGGTTCGGGCATCGCCGCGGATATTCAAGACAAGGTTTTCGATCTGTACTTTACCACCAGGGAAAAAGGCAGCGGCATCGGATTGCCGATGGCTTTCCGCGCCTTCCAATTGCATAACGGAACCATGGAGTTTCATAATCGCCAAGAAGGCGGGACGATTTTTCAGATGCGGCTGCCGCTGGCGTCGGCCGCGGCGTAGAGGAAGAATCGGGGCCAAGCGAACGGAGAGTCGCGATGGGATGCAGGCTAAATATTTCCGCGGGTGAATCGGGAGGCGTACGTGGCCTGGCTGGAGTTGGCGCGATTGCGTTGAGTTTAGCGATGGCGCTTTTCTCGCTCACCGGATGCCAACATGCCAACAAGGTAGCGGCTGGCCCTCCACCTCCCTTACCGGCGTCTGCTGGCGCACCCGCCACAACGCAGCCATCGGTTGCCTCTGCGCCGCCGCTAACCGAACCTCCCAAGGAAACGCCCCCCAGCGTGACTCCGCCGACAATCACACCGCCCGCCCCAACACCGGAGACGAAGGACGTGCCCCCGGTCTCTCCGGACAAAACGACCGCCGGCAAACCGGTGAATCACGCGCCGCCCAAGCCTCCCGCGCCGAATCCGGTTGCTCCGCCCAAGACCGATCCTCCCGTTCCTGTTCCGGCTCCCGCTCCGGCGCGCATCGAAGCCACGTTGCCGGCAGCCGAGCAAAACGCCTATCGCAAGCGCGCCGACAAGGCGATTCTGGAGACGCAACAGAATTTAGACGCGATCAAAGATGCTCGTCTCAATCGAGATGACCAAAGCACCTTGCGACAGGCTGTCACCTTCTTGCGAGACGCCCAAAAAGCCTTGAAAGCCGGCGACCTGGTGGGAGCCGCCACGCTGGCCGAGAAGTCGCGGCTGCTCTCGCAGGAGTTGCGGAAACGGTACGCGAGTTGACAGGGTTTCGTTGGAACACGGAGGAACACGGAAAAAAGCCTACGACACGGAAGGACACCGAAAACAACAAACTGCAACCGCCGCACCCACGCGTTCGCGTGGGTGCGGCGGTTGCTTTTGTTGCGTTGGCGTTAATATACAGGGCGATGGCTTACCGCGACCTAACCGTCGAAGCGCTGCTCCGCGCGCTGGCCCGCGACCTCCCTTCGCGGGAAGCCCTCATCACACCTGCGGTCCGCTGGACCTTCGCGGAACTGGACCGCCGCGCCGATGTAGTGGCCGGCGCGCTCATCCATGCGGGACTGCGCAAGGGCGATCGCGCCGCGGTATGGGCCACCAATCGGCCGGAGTGGGTGCTGCTGCAATTCGCGCTGGCGCGCGCCGGCATCATCCTGGTGACCGTCAATACTTCGTTGAAAGCCCATGAAGTGGAATACCTGCTGCGCCAATCGCAGGCCAACGCCTTGTTCCTGATCGGCGGATTCCGCGAGGTGAACTACGTGGAGATCTTTCGCGGCCTGCCCGCGCTTCCCGATCTGCGCCTGGTGTTTTTCATGGATCGGGGCGACCCGCCGCCGGGAATGCGATCGTTCCAGGAACTGGAGTGTGATTCTCCGGAGGCGGCCTTCGAGCCGCAGGACATCGACGATGTGATCAACATGCAGTACACCTCGGGAACCACAGGATTCCCCAAGGGCGTGATGCTGACGCATCGCAATATCGTGAACAACGGCCAGGCCATCGCCACGGTGCTCAACTACACGGCGGCCGACCGCGTGTGCGTGGCGGTTCCGCTGTTCCATTGCTTCGGATGCGTCATCGGCGTGATGGGCGCATTCACGCACGGAGCCTCCCTCGCGCTGGTGGAAGCGTTCGATCCCCTGCGTGTGCTGGAAACCATTCACAACGAGCGTTGCACGTCCATCTACGGCGTACCGACAATGTTCTTGGCGGAATTGGAACATCCCGAGTTTTCACGCTTCGACATGACCTCGCTGCGCACCGGCGTGATGGCCGGGTCGCTGTGTCCGGTGAGCTTGATGCGCCGCGTGATGGGCGATATGCATGTTCCGGAGATCACCATTTGCTACGGACTCACCGAGGCCTCGCCGGTGATCACGCAAACCCGCCCCGGCGATCCTTTCGAGAAGCGTGTCACCACGGTGGGCACGCCGCTGCCCGGAGTGGAGGTGCGCATCGTGGATCCGGCAACGTTCCAAGACGTGCCCGACGGCGTTCCCGGCGAGCTATGGAGTCGCGGCTATCACATCATGAAGGGCTACTATCGCGATCCCGAAGCTACCTCGCTCGCCATCACGCCGGACGGTTGGTTGCGTTCCGGCGACTTGGCCTCGCGGGACGCGAGTGGCTATTACGCGATCACCGGACGGCTGAAGGAACTGATCATTCGCGGCGGGGAGAACATCGCGCCCAAGGAGATCGAAGAGGTGCTGCGCACGCACCCGGCGGTGAGCGATGCGGCGGTTTTCGGCGTGCCGGACGAGCGCTTCGGTGAAGAGGTTGTCGCGGCGATTCGCTTGAAGCCGGGCGGCGCCGCCGAACCGGAGGAGATTCGCGACTACGTGCGGGCCCGCCTGGCGCGCTTCAAGGTTCCGCGCCACGTGGAATTCGTGGAAGAGTTCCCGCAAACCGCCAGCGGGAAGATCCAGAAATTCCGGTTGCGCGAAGAGTGGGGCTTGAAGGTTCCCGAAGAGAAGGTCTAGCAGCCCCGTGGTAATAGTGCGCCGGCAGGGATGCCCGCGCCACGAACGCCTGCAAGTGATTGGTGAGTAAAGTAGGGTAGGCATCCTTGCCTGCCCGGCTGGTGCGAAGCGACTATTACCACGGGCTGCTGCTGGGCCCGCGACCGACAGATTTTGTATCATTATGGCTGGTTCTAAAAACAGTCTCGTAACGTCACCGTTTCACTCGCCTGCCTGGACCAGGTGAATGCCACGCTGAGCACGCTCCAGGGACGCGGTCAGTTGTTAGTCACCATCACGGTGAATGGTCAGGCTACCAATATGGGGCAGTTGCTGTTTCAGTAGGATCTCTTTGGGATGCGGCAGCTTAATTCGCCACAGAGAACCCGAGACCAAGAGCAGGGTTTTCTCTGTGGTTCCGGTCTCTGTGTTCTCTGTGTCTCTGTGGCTAGTTAGAGCTGCCGCACTCCAAATACGCTGCTCCCTTCACATCATCTTCTTTCCCAGCCCATGCAGAAAACGATCCATCGTGTCGCCGAAGGGCGTGTCGGTAGTTAGGTACGTCCAAGTCGCACCACGCTGCGAAGGATCAAGACCCTTGGTTTGCGCCTCGGCCAGCCGGCGCGCGACCTCTTCCTCCAGGCGTCCTTCCATTTCGCGGTGGGCCGCATCCACCCGTACCAGAAATTCGCGCAGAGGCTCACGGCCGCCGTAGGAATACCAATGTACGGAGGAACGAATCTCGCCGACCGCCGCCAAGTAGTCGGCCCATAAGTCGTCCATCGCCACCAGCCGGACCAAGCGCTCCAGTTGACGGACGTCCGATTCCAAAACCTCCTGTCGGATATCCTGAAAGTGCCGCCGCTGAAGCTCGACGATGGTTTCGTACTTGTTCAGGAAATGGCGCAGTTCCAGGCTCTGGGATTCCATCCGGCGTTGCACGCCCTCGATGTCGCCCTCGAAAAGGTTCTCCTCGATGCCGTACTTCACCAGAAGATCGTCTTCCATCGAGATGAAAAAGCGGGAACGTCCTGGATCTCCCTGCCGGCCGGCGCGGCCGCGAAGCTGGTGATCGATGCGCCGGCTGGTGTGGCGATTCGTGCCGATCACGTACAAGCCGCCTAACCCAGCGACTCCGGGACCCAAGGCGATGTCCACGCCGCGTCCCGCCATATTGGTGGAAATGGTCAGCGCGCCGCGCTGTCCAGCCTGGGCAACGATGCCGGCTTCCTCTTCTTCGTTGCGCGCGTTCAAGACGTGATGGGCAGCGTCGCCAAGAGCCGCGCTGAGCCGCTCGGATTCTTCCACACTAGCCGTGCCCACAAGAATCGGCTCGCCGGTCGAGTGCACGCGCCGGATTTCCTCCACTACGGCTTGCTCCTTCTCCGCTTTGCTGGAGAAGACCACGTCTTCGGCGTCCTCGCGAATTACGGGACGATTCGGCGGGATCACTTCCACTTCCAGTTCGTAGCATTGCAGAAACTCCTTGGCTTGCGTGGCGGCCGTCCCGGTCATGCCGCAGATCCTTGGATAGAGCGCCACCAGACTTTGCAGCGTCATCGAACCGAGCACGCGGCCCTGACGGCGAAAGGCCACGCCTTCCTTGGCCTCGACGGCGGTGTGCAACCCGGCCGGCCAGCGGCGATCGGGCGCGATGCGGCCCTTTAGCTCATCCACCGATTCGATGACGCCGTTCTTCACCACGTAGTCCACGTCGCGGTGCAACAGGTGGTGGGCGTGAATCGCGTCGTGTACCGCGCTGTACACCGCCAGGTTCGCCTCCGCATAGAGGTTGCCGCAACCGAGCGCGGCCTCGGCCACGCCAGCGCCTTCGTCGGTCAAAGCGATGTTGCGGGCAAACTCGTCGAAGGTGAAGTGCGCATCCTTGCGGAAGCGGCGCACAATCGGTTCGACCTGCCGCGCCAGGACTTCCTCGTCGGCTTCCCCGCCGGCGAGCACCAGGGGAATGCGCGCTTCGTCAATCAAAATGGAGTCCGCTTCGTCGATGACCACGGCGTTGAACGGCCGGTGTACTTGATCTTCGCGCCGCAAGGCGAGCTGGTCGCGCAGCGAATCGAAGCCAATCTCGGCAGCAGTGGCGTAGGTGATGTCGCAGCGGTAAGCCGCTTGCCGTTCGGCGATGGACTGCCCTTGCTGGATATAGCCGACGGAGAGACCCAGGAATTCATAGATGCCGCCCATCCAGCGCGCGTCGCGGCGCGCCAGATAGTCGTTGACGGTCATGACATGCACTCCCTGGCCGCCGCGTGCGTACCAAGCCACGGCCGGAGTACATGCCAGTGTTTTACCCTCGCCGGTCTGCATTTCGGCGATGCGGCCGCGCGCCAGCGCGAGCGCGCCCTGCAACTGGACATCGAACAGGTTCAGCGATAACACGCGGGAAGCAACGACGGCGACGATCGCGATCGTCTCCGGCAGCGCCGTGGTTTCGCGGAAACGGCGGCGCAGTTCCTCGTCGCCCGATGGCGCCAAGGCGGCGCGAAGGCGGTTGATCTCGGCGATCTCCTTGGCGGGCGAACGTCCGAACAGGGATTGCAGGAGTTTCACTGGATTAGGATGGTGTGCGCCTTGCCTGCGATCAGCCTCACGTGTGCCTGGGGTCGGCGCCTTCCTTGTAGCCGGGCGGCGGATCGTTGCATAGCCGCATCTTCTCACATTCTGGTGCGATGCGGGCGGAATGGGATTTATGGGACGGGCATGGGAAATGATGCCGGCTGGCGCTATTTGCCGTGGGACGATCCGGCCGCCGATTCCGCGCCGAGGGCCCGCGGGAACAGGACGTTGTTCTCCAAGTGCACATGCTCGTGTACTTCCCGCTCCAGGGCCTGCAAGCGGTTCAGCAGGGCCCGATAATTGTCGTCGGCGCCGTCAGGGACGACATACTGGCCGGTGATTTCGCGGATCTGCAGCAACTCGCGCGCCTGGGCTTCGTGCTCGCCTTCCAGCATCCGCACGGGATTTTGGAACGACCCAAAAGAGGCGCGCGGCGCCGAATCCCCCGCGGCCACGGCTGCCTCCAGCCGCTGGATGGCGGTGAACAAAACCTGCTCCTCGGTGCGCATGTGAAACTCAAAACTCTGGCGGAAGCGCCGCAAAACGCGCTTGAGCGCGGCCAGCGTCCCGGCGTGACCCGGGTTGGTTCGCGCCGCGGTGTCCAGCAGCGCCAGGATCAAGGGCAGGTCCGCACGGAAGGGATTGTGGTACTTGCGCACGATGTGGGCGGTCAACTCCGAAAGGGGAGCCTCAGTCCAGTCGCGAGACTGGACCGGGCTCAACGCCGCGGCGGCGGCGATCTCCGCCCGGAGAGTCTCAACGGGCAGGCCGCGATCTTGGCACGCCGCCTCCAGCGTGCGAGAGCCGCCGCAGCAATAGTCAACTCCAAATCGTTCGAAGACCGGGATCGCCCCAGGCGTCTCGGCCGCCAATTGTCCGATCGTCTGGAACATCCGATTCTCTTGGTTCCCGCGCAATTGAGGACTCAGGGACATTTCCGCATTCCTATCGAATCAAACGGCCGCCAATTCCGGCCTCTCGACCTCCATGGTAATCTTCGGCGGATTCAAGAAAGTTTGATGCAGCAGGCACAACTGCACGGCGTTGAGCAGTCCCTCGTGGCGGCTGGCATCCAGGCCCGTCGAAGCCAGGGCGGGTGTCTCCACCGCGATGCTCACTTCCGTGAGCCGGACGGGACGCCCACCTTTAGCTCCGGTTACGCGGACCTCCAGGCCCTCCAGCGGCATGTTGCGGGCGCGCAGATACTCGGCGGCGTAGTAGGCGGCGCAAGATCCCAGCGCGCTCAGCAGCAATTCAGGCGGGGTCATCCCGCGATCCCGTCCGCCCGGTTCGGGCTGATCGCAGATCACTCGATGCCCCCGCGATGTGGCGTCAAATTGCCGGCCCTCGATGTAGCGAATCCGGACATCCATAGAGTTTGCTCCTGCTTCCAGCAGGAGAGAGCAATCGCGCTGCCATCGGTGGCCATTCGCAAGTGATTGATTTCATAAAACAAGGCGCGCTTAATGGCGACATGGGAGTGGGGCCGTCTCCCCGGCAGGGTGAACTGGCGCTGCGGAGATGGAACGCGCGCCGGTCCGGGAGGTCCTGCGGATGCAAATCCTGCCCTGTTGGAGCGTCATTTGACGCACTCCCTCCCGCGGGTCATAAGGCGTTCGCAGAGGCCGCAACCCCACCCAACAGGAGGTCTCGCCAGTCCCCGGAGCCAGCAATCACCTGGGGAGAACTTCCAGCCTTCCAACCCCAAACCGCAAAACCACTTGCGGTAAGCGGTGCTTTGGAGTTAGGATTGATTCGTCTAAAGACTGCGTAGAGGAACTGCTTGGCAAGCTATTAGTTTAGGATACCTGGCTGAAGACGTGCTTCGAATAAGATTTTTTGAGCCAGGACGGTTAGCTTCTTTTCGTGGGGAGTGTTTCCTTGCCCGGCGGTTCTTGGAAAGGTCTGTCCTTCCATGCCTGGGATAGCCCTCTTTATAGACCATGAAAATATATTCATTGGTCTGAAAGAGATGCTTGGTCTGCGTGCGCCCGACCGCGGCGATGCCGCGGCCAAGGCTGCCTATCAACAGCAGAACCAATCGCTGGCCGCCACCCTTGCCACCGGACTGCGCCGGGAAGTGGAAAAAATGGGCGCGCTCCGGGTGGCCTTTGCGGTGGCCAACTTTTCACAGTTCGATTTTTTTCATCATCCCGGCATTTACGCGCAGTGCGGAATCGATCCTCGCTACAATCTTTCGGGGCGCAACAGCGCCGATACTTTTCTCCACAACCTGGTGAACGAATCCGTCAGCGATCCCCGTTTCAACGATATGGAGACCTACGTCCTGGTCACCGGCGACGGCGGTTATTTCAACTTGGTGAACATGCTGCTGCGCAGTCAGAAGCAGGTCCATGTGTGGGGAGTCAGCGGCCACACCAGCCACTTGATGGAAGGTTTTAGCGGGCTGGCGCTGACGGTCGGATATGTAGATCGTCTGGTGGATTTCAGCGCCGTCAGGCTGGCCGCAGCCACCGGGCACAAATCGTTGCGGCCCTACAGCGGGTCGGGAATGACGCCGCCGTTCGGGACGTCGTTCGGGCAATCGCCCAGCGCTTCCGGTGCGGGCTCTTCGGGATCTCCAGATCTTGGCCATACACCGGCGCACGGGCTGGCCATCCCCCGCAACTACACACCGCCGCGCGGCATGGCCATTCCTCCCGCGGCCGGTCCGGGCTCCTCGGGATCTCAAGATCTCGGCCTTACACCGGCGCATGGGCTGGCCATCCCCCGCAACTACACGCCGCCGCGCGGCATGGCCATTCCTCCCGGCTACACGCCGCCTCGCGGCATGGCCATTCCTCCCGCCTACACGCCGCCTCGCGGCATGGCCATTCCTCCCGGCTACACGCCGGCCCACGGCATGGCCATTCCTCCCGCGTACACGCCGGCTCACGGTCTGGCAATCCCCCCGGCGGGCCGCGGCGCTCCATTGCTCAGCGATCTTCAGGTGTTGGCCGCCACTTTTCACGAATTCCTGGCCGCGCAACGCCTGGACTTTCTCTCGCCCCGGCTGTTTCTCGATTTTCTCGAGCAGAGCCAGGTGGGCGGCCCCGACGACGCTTCCCGCAATCGCTACATGGGCGAAGCCTTGCAGATCGGCGTGCTCAAGGAGGAAAAAGTCTGGCTGGGCGATCGCGAAGGTTTGCGCATCCTGCCAAATCCGGCCAACGACGTGGTGATCCACTACCGCCTGGTGCGCGACAATCTGTTTGGTCCGGCGCTGGTCAAGCCGCTGCATCCCACCGACAGCTTTCGTCCCAAGCGCAGCTTCATCGTTTCCTCGATTCAGCGCGCCGCGCCGCACCTGGATAGCGACGAGATCCACCGCTGGCTGGATTGGTTTGTGTCGCGGGGCGCGCTGGTTTCCACCTACGAGCGCCTGCCGCGTGACGCTCAGCCCGCCAACATTTTGAAGATGTGTCCGGAGCACCCCATGGTGCAGGCGGTGCTGGCGGAAGCGGTTTGGAGCCGCGTGGCCACGCCGCTGTTGGTGCTGACCGTGGCCACCATGCTGAGCGCTCCCAAGCGGCCGTGGGTGGCCTTGTCGCTCTTGCTGCGGCACATCGGCGACTTGTTGCCGGTATCGCGCGAAGACCTGCGCGTGGCCATCGGCGAAGCTTTGGAGCGTGGTTTGCTGGTGAAACAGGAGTATCCCAATCCCCGGCGTGCCGAGCCGACCAGCGGTGTCTTCCTGGGGGAGTCGCCGGAGGTAACCGAAATCCTGGAACTGGCCCGCGATTTCCTCAGCCGCGCCGTGGAATTGGCGCGGCCCACCGGCCAAGTGCCCATTTCTTTCCTGATCCAGCAATGTGCCGGCGCGGGCTTGTGCGACGCCGACTACGAACACATCAAGGATTGGATCACCATTCTGGAAAAGGCCGGCATGCTCTTGCTGCGAGGCGTGGCCCATCCCGCGCTGCCGGGCCAGACCATGACCGTGGTGTCGCCCGATGGATCGCGTTGCCGCGCGTTTCTCGGTCCCGACTTGGCCGAAGCGGTTGCGCCGCTGGAGGCGGCGGCAGGGGAACCGATGGTTCTCGCGCCGGAGGAGGAAGCCGATCTGCTTGACGAAAGCGGGGCCGAGGAAGAGTCCGCGGCGGTCCCGGCAGTTCAGGTGGCCGCGGCGGACGCCAGGAGTGTTTCTGAAAACACTCCCAAGGTCTCCCCTGCCGCGCCATCCAGCGAAAGTCCTTTAGACCCGCCCGCGGAATCGCCATCGTGAACCAACTCGAGCTGCAACCACTCGAACTCCTGGATCTTGCCAAGTGCGCCACGGTCTCCGACATCGTCGCCGCTATGTCGCACTGCTCCTTCGGCGCCCGCATGCTGGGCGAAACGGCCGCGACGCTGACCACCTGGATCGCCTCGGGCCGCCTTCCGCTGTGCATCTACGACGGGCGTTCCGACACGCCGTTGGGCCAGTTACTCCAGGCGATGATCCGCCGCAAGTGGTTGCTTGGCTTGATGACGCCCGGCGAATACACGCGCACCATCGCACCCGGCGGCCGGCTGCTGGTGGTTGGGGCGTTCTCCGAACGCGATGAGCAAGCCTTGTTCGAGCGTCCCGAGCAAGCTATTTACATCAATTCCCAAGATCTGGCCAAGCCCGGACAAGTACGCGACGGCTGGTATCCCGACGCGGTGTTTTCCGATCCGCGCTTCGTGATGCCGGTGTTGAATCGCGTGCTGGAAGACCGCCTGGGTTCCGGTAAATTAGCTTCCGGCAAGCCCGGCAAGGTCGCCGATCTGATCGCCGATCTGGCCGCGTACGGCGGCCTGGCGGCGGAGGTGGCGGCCGGCGCGCGGACTTTCAAGGCGATGGTCGAAGACAAAGACTGTTTCGTGTTCTTCACCATGAGCGGCGCGATGACCATCGCCAAGATGGGCCTGCTGATCTGCGACATGATCGATCACGGCATGGTGCAAGCGCTGGCCTCCACCGGCGCGTTGATGGCGCACGGCCTGGTGGAAAGCGTGGGCCTGAAGCATTACAAGTACGATCCCTCCAAAGGCGACGCCGAGTTGGCCGCGGCGCGGCTGAATCGCGTCACCGATACCTTGGAACCGGAAACGAATCTCGACCACATCGAAGGCGTCCTGGACGATTTGCTGAACGGCTTGGAAGCCGGACGCCCTTTTAGTCCGGTGATCCTGAACCGCCTGGTCGGTGAACACCTGGCCGCGAAATATCCCCACGAGCGCGGCATTCTGAAATCCGCGTTTCTGAAAAGCGTTCCGGTGATGGTGCCGGCTTTCGTGGATTCGGAAATCGGCAACGACGTCCACGTCCACAACCGCAAGCGCGAGCGCGACGGCCGTCCACAGCTAACGATGGACCTGGAGTTGGACACGCGGCTACTGGTGGATCTGGCGACCAGTTGCCGCCGCGCCGGCATCTTCACGGTGGGAGGCGGCGTGCCGCGCAACAACGTGCAGAACGTCGCGCCGTTGGTGGAGATCATGAATGAGCGGATGGGCTGGTCGCTGCAGGATTGCAAGTTCCGCTACGGATGCCGGATTTGTCCCGACCGCATGCACTACGGCCATCTCTCCGGCTGCACCTACTCGGAAGGTATGAGCTGGCGCAAGTTCGATCCCGCCGGAATGTTCGCCGAGGTCCACGCCGACGCCACGCAGGTGTGGCCATTCTATGTGAAGTATGTCTTGGAGTAGCGCGTCTCTGTTTGCCCAAACCGGCATTAGTGTAGGGCGTCACAAATTCCACTTGTGCGAACGCCTGGGATTCAGGCGCACCGGCGGCGATCAAGTCCAGCAGGATGGAGCGGCCGGCGGCGAAACACTAAAAACCTGCCTGAAAGCCCGGTTCCCAGGCTGTCACGATTGCGGCGCCGCCTGCCATCGCGATCGCAGCCAGAGGGCCAGTGTCGCCGCGGCTGCCGCGATTAACATCCACAACGCCAGTTGCAGGCCATGCGCGGCCATCCAGGTCAAGACGGACTTCCCGTAGCGAATGGCCAGGTAACCCTCCAGGCCATAGCGAATCAAGCGGCCCAGACCGATGGCTATGGCGAACTTCCAGGGATTCACCTCCACCACGCCGGCCGTGAGTATAAACGCTTTGAAGGGCGTGGGAGGCGGCAGCATGGAGGTGATCAACAGCATCACAAACTCGTACTTCTCCAAACGCGCGCGAATCTGCAGGGAGCGCTGCGGACCCAGCCGCCGCTCCAGAAAGGCGTGCCCGCCCTTCGCCGCGATGAAATAAAGGAAAACGCAGCCCAGCAGCGACCCGAGGGTGGCCGCCAGCACGTACCAGACCAACTGCTGGGGCCGCTGGATGCCCATCGTGACCACCAAAAAATCAATGGCCTCCGGCAGCGGCATCAGGCCCGAGTCGATGAAAGACAACCCCACCAGTCCCGGCGCCCCGTAGGCGCGGAAAACCTCTTGGAGCTGCATGCCCCATTTGATTAATTCGTGCTTCAAAAATGGTTAGCCTCTGTTGTTATTGTATCTTCATTCTGAACCAAGGCCGCGGTGCCCCAAGCGGAGGCTGAGTCTTTCGTCCCGTCGAGTCTGTATCATCTCGACAAAGCCTTTGGCCACGTCAGTCCAGGTTCGGGACCGAAAGTGGGCGTGACTGTAACGCACCATTTCCGCCAATTCCTCCCGGTGGGAGTCACACCAATGAAGCTGGTCGATAAACGCTTGCGGGCTGCGAAGGGGAAAGGTCCAGCCTGTCTCACCCTCTTCAATGATGTCGGGGCCGCCGCTGTTGGTGGTGGTCAGAATTGGGAGCGCGCCCGCTTGGGCCTGGGCCAGGACAACCGCAAAACCATCCTGGATAGTCGGAAAAATGAAAACGTCGCCCCAGGCGTACCATTCCCCCAACTCGCTCTGCGGCTGCTTGGGAATGAACTCCGCCGAACCTCTCAGCCGCTCGACGAGCGGTTTGCATTCTGGGGTTACCGGTCCCACAAATCGGAACTCAAACTCCTGAGACGCGGCCATTCGAATGATTTTCTCCATGTCCCACATACCTTTTTGGTAAGAGATAGCTCCCACGTAAAGCACCCGCAGCCGCTGACCGGAACGGATTCTGCGGCAACGCTCTTCCAAGATCTCCGGGGAAGGGCGAAAGCTGGCGACGTTGACGCCCAACGGCAAAAGATGGAGCTTGCTGCGCGGGATGCCTTGGGCCACAAAACTATTGTAAGCAAAAGTGGAAAGCACCACGATGATGTCGCACAACTGGTACTCCCGCAACTCCCGGGCAATCACCCAATCCGAGGGACGATCCAGCCGTACACCGGTTCTTATCTCTTCTTCTTTGAGCAAACGGGCCTGAGTCAGAATGTGGGCGGACCCCCGCATCATGGCGTTGAGCGACTCCCGATTGCGGCTCCGGAGAAGGCTCTCTTCGGCAACACCGCTCCAGCAGTGAATGGCATCCCACCGGTCTCTTTCGAGTTGCCCGGCCGCCCAACGGGCGAACCAGGTATCCATGGAAGCCTCGGGAAAAGGCGTGCCAATCAACTCGTGCAACCCCCAGAGGGCGCGGGAGATCACGCCCTGAGGCCAAAGACTCCTGACGTGTTGCGGCGCAACGTCAAACCGCTTGACGGCCCATTTCGGATAATTCGTCAGAACGGTGACGTCGTCGCCCTGATCGAGGAGCGCCCTGGCCAAGTTGAAGGCGTGGAACCGTCCGTGCACCACGATGGCGATCTTCATAGAGGGAGGCTTTCCCCAGGGCGGTCTTTCGCCGGATCTGTTGACGAGTTCCGGCAAGCCAAATCCAAATTGAGCATTTGAGCCAGACGGTCGCCATACGTGTTACCGCCTTCGATTATGTGGCGATGCGCCGCCGCGGCCAGCCGGCTTCGTTCCTGGGGATGATCGAGCAGCCAGCGAGTTTTCTCGACCATTTCCGGAATGGAATCGAAGTACACAACATTGCAGCCCTCCGGTCCAAGAATCTCGCGATGCTCGGCGGTATCTTCGGCCAGCATACAGGCCCCGATGGCTGGGACTTCGAAAGTTCGCATCACGTGTCCATCGCGGTTCAGTCTCCGTACCAGGCACAGCGCCACCTTGCATCTGCTGGCAGCCCGCCGCATCGTCGTGGGGTCTGCTTGGCCATGCGACAAGCCCCGCGATCCAGCATAGCGATCCCAATAGGTCCCGTACAGACCGATGCGGAATCCCGCCTGACGTAGCGCTAACACGTAAGGAACCCGGTCCCGATCCCCCGTCCCCGCGAAAAAAACGTCGTCCGGCGGCTCGGCCGCTGGACGATCTGCCCCTGGATCGGGGAAGCACCAATCCGGATCGTAGCCGAACGGCACATACTCCACGCGAGGCCCTCCCAGATCCCGTAGTTCCCCCAGGTTGGCGCGACGCGGGGAAAACACCGAATCATAGTGCGGCAAGGCCCGAAAAAACCAATTGGCCCGATGCTTCGGATTCCACGGATCGTCGGTAAGATAGTTGATCCGGCGCACTCCCATGGGTCCGATTTCTTGCAGCGCCTGGGCGTCTACCGGGCCGATTCCGGTAACCAGCAAGCAGGCCGGCCGCTCCTGCCGGCACGTTTCCACCACCTTCCGGCTGAAGGTTCCCAGCCACGGCGGCCGCTTTCCACGCACCCACCAATTCCATCGCCGGAGCCACACGGATCCTCGGGATGCCTCGATCATTTCCAGCAGGCGAACCTGATGTCCCAGAGCGATGCCGCCCCTCTCAAAGCTGGCGCCGACATTTGTGCCACCGCGATTCCCCACGATCAGGATCTTCATGTTGGCTCGCTACGTTGCCCCGTGCGTCCCTTGTAGGCAGACTTGGCCAGCGCGTACAAGCGGGGATGCAACCAATCGAAGACCCATAACGGCGTCAGCAATCCGGCCAGCGTTACCAGAACGAAGAGCAACCGCAGCCGCAGACGCGGAACCGCGCTGAGGGTCACCTGGTCCAGGAGACGGCTGGGCTTCATGCCCATACAGATTCCCACGGCATACTTCCAAGACTGCACCCTGCGGTATTCAATGATCCAGAAAGGATAGGTGAAAAACAGGATCTGCTGAAAAATCCTTTCCACGAGGCGGTCCCGGTTTCCGTCATCCAGGTACGGAAGAATCGCATCGGCCACCAGAGCTCCCGTCTTCCCCAAGGGAAGCGGACGTTCTACGATGGGACAGGGATGCAGCCGGGGTTTCCGGGCATAGCTATCCACCTCTTCTCCGGGAATGCGAATGCCCTTGCGGATGCAGATGGTCTCCACGGCCAGCAAGGCTCCGCCCTCGGCAATCAGGCGGCATCCGATATACATCTGGTACATCTCGCTGCCATCCCACTTGGCGGTGATATGGGCCTGAGCGCGCGGCCGGTGCAAAACGACTCCACTTACGAAACTGAATTCTCTGTAGCAAGTGGCGGCGACCTCAGCGCCGGAACCCACGATTCCGGTCTTGCGAAAACGCCGGTAAGGGTTGCCCGAGTCGAAATCCTCGTAGTTGGTAATGACCACGGCGGGCGGCTCCTGTTTCTCCATTTCGACGCGCAGGTCTTCGAGCACGGTGGGCGTGGCCAGGCTATCGTCATTGCCGAGGAGAAAACAGTAGCAGCCGCGGGCCAGGGAGATGCTGGCGCGCAAGTTTCCGTCGTAGCGCGTGTTCTTCTCCTGCTTGCGGTAAACGAAGGAGAGACCGGAGCCATCGAGAAAGGCCAGAAGCTGGTCTTCCCTTCCGTCCGTCGAGCAGTCGTCGGAGATGCAGACCTCGAAATTACGAAAGGTCTGTCCAGCCAAAGACCGGCAGGCCTCGATCAGAAAGGAGGTTCGATTGTATTGAGGTACGCAGATCGAGAAGTACGGCTGATCTACAAGATCCCGTCGGACTTCCATCGGACCTCCTCGTCCAACCGTTGGAGTCCCATCAAGAACCTGATTATAACACCGCTTGCGGTCCACAGATTCCGGCGAGATCAATCCACAGATTTACCTAGCGCGGCGGAGCCGCAACCAAGACAAGAACGGATCGATCCACAGATTACACAGATTTCACAGATTATAGAAGCGATTTGGAGTGCGGCGATTTGTCGCCGTTTTCGGGCCTATGGGCCAGCGCGCCGCGAGCAAGCTCGCGGAGTGCGGCGACAAGTCGCCGCACTCCAAAACCTTCGCGCCAGGCAAAGAAACGCATGGCTAGAGTACAGATTTCACAGATTCGGACGCCGCGATAACTCAGTATCCGGTTTGAAATCCTGAATGTCGATCCCCAGTAACAAGCCGCCGGACATTAGCCTTCCGTGCCCTTCCGTATCCGGGTTTTTTCCGTGTTCTGCCGTGTTCCAAACAGACGCCGGAGTACTCGGAAAACCTACTTCTCCAGCTCCGCCACCGTCTTCTGCAACCAGCCCAGCAACACCTGCTCGGTTCTTTCGTGATCTCCCTGCGCTTGGAGCTTGGCCAGCGTGTCGCCATTCTCGTTCAAGAGAATGTCATGGCACGCCAAATTCGCGCTGTGGCGCCGCGGCATGAACGGATGCAGGAAGCATTCGTCGCAGGGGACTTGCCGTTGATCGTCGGGCAAGCAGACGTTGGGACAAGTGATGGAATCCCGCAATAGCCGCGGCATGATCAAGCCCTTGCCAGCAGGCGGGGCGTAGCGCCCTCCCCGGATCATGTCAATCTCCAGCTTCAGCGCTGCGATCATCTCTAAACGGTCCAACTGTTGAGTGGGCATAGAACCTCTCTTCACAGCATAGCATCCTTCAACATGGCGAATGCAGGGAGCGTGCCAACCGGCAGTTCCTTTGTTTTCAATGTGTTTTGGCCCAACTGCGGCTGACCGCGTGCGTCGTATAACCCAACAACGGGCCGCCCCTGGGGTCTAACTGCTTTGTTTCACGACAGTTGGTTTTGGAACCCGTCCTGCATGGAAAAGAGTGACTTGAGAAGAGGTCCCATCATGAAAAATTTTATCCGTTTTTCCTTTGTTGCAATCATGGCGGCCACATTGGCCGGGTACGGAACCACCAAGCTGGAAGCCAAGCCCGAGTACACCAAGAAGGAAGGGCAGAAGTGCGCGTACTGCCATGTGTCGGCAGGTTCGAAGGAACTGAACGACACAGGAAAATGCTACGCCAAGAACGACCATTCGCTTAAGACTTGCAAGGCGCCGGACGCCAAGAAGGATGCACCACCACCGAAGTAAGCTGACCGGGCGGCGCAAGGCCGCCCGGATTTGCTTCTGGGCCTTCCTTCTCCGACTGGGCAAGCAGGCACGCTGGGATTCAAGGCGGCCTGTTAGGAAAAAGGATATGAAACTCGAACACAAACCTCGCCTGATCTTCTGGGAACTCACCACCGGCTGCAATCTGCGCTGTATCCATTGCCGGGCTTCGGCCACGGAACTGTCTTCGCCCGACGACCTGAGCACCGACGAAGCGATCGGCCTGATCGATCAATTTGCCGAGTATGCGCCCTTTATCCTGGTATTAAGCGGCGGCGAGCCGCTCTACCGCAAGGATATCTTCCGGCTGGCGTCTTACGCGACGTCGCGCTGGATCAAGGTGGCGCTGGCCACCAACGGCACGCTGGTTGATGAGAACATCGCCCGCCGCGCCAAGGAAGCCGGCATCGTGCGCGTGGCCATCAGCCTGGACGGCGCCGACGCCGCCACGCACGACGGATTCCGCGGTATCCCCGGATCGTTCGATCGCGCCATCCGTGGAATGAAGTATCTGCAAGCGGAAGGCATTGGCGTGCAGATCAACTCCACCGTCACCCGGCGCAACGCCGGCCAGTTGCAACAGATCTACGAACTGGCGTTGTCGCTGAAGGCCGCCGCGCTGCACACCTTCTTGCTGGTGCCGGTCGGCTGCGGGCTGGAGATCGCGGAGGCGCAGATGATTCCGGCCGACGAGTACGAACGGCTTCTCAACTGGTTTTACGACCGCGAGAAGGAAGCTAAGATCGAGCTGAAGGCCACGTGTTCGCCGCATTATTATCGCGTGCGGCGGCAGCGCATGGCCGAGGATCGCCGGAACGGCATCGAACCGCCTGCGACATTTGGCGCATCCCCCCATTCGCGCCACGCCGACCTTTCCGCCGTTACCCGCGGCTGTCTGGCGGGGACCGGCGTGTGCTTCGTGTCCCACAAAGGTCAGGTGCAGCCTTGTGGCTATCTGCCTCTGGCGGCCGGCGATCTGCGGCAGCAAACTTTTCGAGATGTGTGGGAGAATTCCACACTCTTTGAGAGCTTGCGGGACACCGACAACTTGGAAGGAAAGTGCGGCTGCTGCGAATTCCGCAACGTCTGCGAGGGCTGCCGGGCGCGGGCCTACGCCGATACCGGCAACTACTTGGGCGAAGAGCCGCATTGCGTTTACGTACCGCGCCAATTGGCGCAAATCACGGAGCCGGTCTCGCACAGTTTCAATAGTTTAGCGGCGCACGAGAATGGCATACCGGGTGCATCTGTATAAGCAACCAAGCAGAACCCCTTCATACCAGGGGCGACGGGAAGCCCAGACCCGTCGCCCCTTTTTAATTTTTCCAAGACACCGATTCGGGAACTTTCCCCCAGCCTAACCGTATTAAGCGATGAACCCTTAAGGAGGGTCCACCGCATGAACAAGAAACTGCTGCTCCCGTTGCTCCTGACGTCCACGATGGTCTTCGCCGATTCCTGGCTGCATATCAAAGTGGACAACAGTGAGGGGGACAAAGAACACGTCCGCGTGAATGTTCCGTTGTCGCTGGCCGAAAAGGTGCTCCCTGCGATCCAGGTGAATAAGATCCACCAAGGTAAGCTGCAAATCGGACACGACAACGTAAGCGTGGATCCTCGAACGCTGGTCGAGGCCGTGCGCAATACCGCCGACGGCGTCTTCGTCACCGTGGACAGCGATCAGCAGAAGGTGCGCGTGGCCAAGGAAGGCGGCTACCTGGTGATCAACGTGCGCCCGGGGCCTAAGGCGGAATCCAAGGAAACCGCCAAGGACACGGACGGCGCCCACCATCGCCACCACATGGATCGCAACACCGAAAACGTGGACGTTCGCCTGCCCATGGACGTGGTCGAGGCGCTGCTTTCCGGGAATCGCGATGAGCTGGACCTGCTGGCGGCCATCAAGGTACTGGGATCGCACCAGGATCTGGCGCTGGTGACGGTCAACGACAAATCGCAAACCGTGCGGATCTGGATTGACAGCAAGAACACCGCGGAATAAGCGGGAGAATCCATATGATAATGCCACTTCTCGGGAAAGCTTGCGCGATCATGAGTGGAACGGTGCTGCTCTGCGGGGCTCTGGCCTACAGCGGCGGCGTGGTGGATGTGGATGTCCAGGAAAAGACGCCGGGCGGTCACCATATTCACTTGCCGCTGCCGGCGCTGGCCGGTCCGGCGGCTCTGGAGTTTGTGCCGGCACGCCACATGCATTTCGGAAACGACGCGCACCAAATCCAGCAGTGGATGCCGGTGGTCAAGTTGGCCGCCGAGGAACTGGCGCGCTGCCCGGACGGTCCGCTGGTGGACGTGCAAAGTACTCGCGAGACCGTGCACATCGCCAAAGAAGGCAGCTACCTGGTGATTGACGTGGACGACGCGCGCGAAACCGTGCATGTCTCGTTTCCGATACGCATCCTGGGAACCATAGCCGCGCAACTGGCGGATCAAGCCCAACAGCAGACGGAATCGTCGCGCCCGGCAATTTAAGGTAGACTTGAGCGCATGGGGAACGATCCAGTCGCTCAAGCGTTGCGCGCCGTCGGGATTGAGCCGGCGTTTCGTACGTTCCCAGAGGGAACCGACACGGCCGAACAAGCGGCCGCCGCGATCGGTTGCGAATTGGGCGCGATCGTCAAGTCCCTGCTGTTCATGGCCGGCGATGGAGAGGGGCAGTCGAAAGGCGAACTCGTTCTGGTGCTCCTTTCCGGCGCGAACCGGCTGGATGAAACGAAACTGGCCGCCGAACTGGGCAACGGCAAACAAGTGCGCAAGGCCACGGCGCACGAGGTGGAAGATCGCACTGGTTTTAAGATTGGCACCGTGCCGCCGGTGGGCCACGGCGTTCCCATGCCCGTCTTTTTGGATCGCGTCTTGATGGATCATCGTCTGTTGTGGGCCGCTTCCGGCGTGCGCCATCGCGTTTTTTCCATCTCCCCCGTCATGCTGGCCGCGGCTTCCCATGCCGACATCGCCGATATCCGGCAAGCATGAGGTTCACCGAGATGAAACCCCGTTGCGACTTTTACTCCGACACCGATCCTGCCGCGCTGGAGGTTTTCCTGGACTTGCAGCGGAAAATGCCTCCCGAGCAGAAACTCGCCATGGTGTTCGGAGCGATTCGCCTGATGAGCGGGCTGGTGGAATCCGCCATACGAACCGAACATCCCCACGCCAGCGATCGCGAGATCTTCTTGCGGGTGGCGGCACGCCACCTGGATCGCGAAACCATGATCCGGGCTTACGGATGGGATCCCCAGGAACATGATTGACCCCAAAGACGGCTTGGAGCGGTTGATGGTTTGCTTCGATGCGCTGGCGATCCCCTACTTCGTGGGCGGCTCGCTGGCTAGTTCTCTTCATGGTATCTGGCGGCAAACCAGCGACGTGGATTTGGTCGCGGACATCTCCCCGGAGAAGATCGAAGCTCTGGCGCGGGACCTGCACAAGGATTTTTACGCCGACGAAGAAATGATGCGGTCCGCCGTCTTGCATGGGCGGTCCTTCAACGTCATTCACCTACCGACTGCATTCAAGTTCGATGTCTTCCCTGCGCTGGCCGACCCATTTCAGCAATCGCAGATGCGCAGAAGGGCGCGCTTGAGCGGCGCGCCGCTGGGAATTGCCGGCGCCATTCCGGCCGCTAGCGTAGAAGACACGATCCTCGCGAAGCTCGCTTGGTACCGTCAGGGAGAGTCGGAGCAGAAGTGGAATGACCTAAGAGGAATCGTGAAGGTCAAAAGTAAAACTCTTGATCGCGACTATCTGCGCCAATGGGCCCGCCACTTGCAAGTGGAAGACCTGCTCGACGAGTTGTTAGCATAAGATAATCAGATGCCCGATTCTTCCGGACCCGTGCGGCCCGTTGCGCTGATCACCGGCGCATCCGCCGGCATTGGGGCGGCGTTCGCGCGCAAGCTGGCCGCGCGCGGCTACGATCTGATTGTCACCGCCCGCCGCCAAGACCGCTTGGAAAGACTGGGCGCGGAAATCGGCGCGGCGCATGGCGTTTCCTGCGAGGCGCTGGCCGCCGACCTGGGCGATCCCGCGGAGTTGAGCACGGTCGAAAATCGCATCCGGCGCTGCGACCGCCTGGAGCTGCTGGTCAACAACGCCGGCTTCGGCATCATGGGCACATTCCTGAAAAGCGACGTGGACGAGCAGGAGCGGATGATCCGCGTGCACATCACCGCCACCATGCGCCTGACGCGGGCGGCGCTCGATGTGATGATGCCCAAACGTAGCGGCGCGATCATCAACACCTCTTCGGTGGCGGCGTTCGAAACGAATCCCGGCAGCGTCAGCTATAGCGCCTCGAAGGCTTGGATCAATCGCTTCACCGAGGGCCTGGATCTGGAACTGCGCAGCGCCGGATCGCCCGTCAAGGTGCAAGCCTTGTGTCCCGGTTTCACGTACTCGGAGTTTCACGACGTCATCAAGATGGACCGCGAACGCATCCCCAAGGCCTTCTGGCAGTCCGCGGAGTTCGTCGTGGAAACCTCCCTCCAGGCTCTGGATCGCGGACAGTTGATTGTGATTCCCGGATGGCGCTATCGAGCGCTCAAGACGATCACGGGCCTGGTCCCCCAGTTTCTCAAGCGGCGGGTAGCTATCGCCGCCGGACGCCGGATGGGTCGCGTATAGCCGCGCGGAAGCAGGCTCCGGATCAAGACCCGGATCAACAAAGGACATCCCCGTAACAATCCGGTAACATAACCCCTGTAGGATTCCAACTGAGCCAATGAAGTTGGCGAAGTTTACAAGCGGAGACGAATCCAAATGATCAAGAAACGGCTTTTCTTCTCACTCGGTGCAGCACTCTTGTGCGCGGCAATCCTGGTCTCGCAAAGTCCGTCGGAATTGTTGCAAAAGGGAATCTACCTGCAGGAAACGGTCGGCGACCTGGACTCCGCCATCAAGCTGTATCGCCAGGTCATCCAGATGGCCAAGGAGTCCCGCGACAACGCCGCGCAGGCTCAGTATCGCTTGGGCCTGTGCCTGCTGAAGAAGGACCAGCAAGCCGAGGCGGCCAAGACCTTCCAGCAAATCATCGAAATGTATCCGGAGCAGACGGACCTGGTCAACAAAGCCCGCGCCGCTCTGCACGCCCCACCGAAGCTGTTGCCGGCGCCGTGGAAAGAAGGAGAAGTCCTGGAGTTCGCGACCAAGATGGGGAACATGAAGATGCCCGGCGCCAACTCGCTGCGAATGCTCTATTCCGTGCGCCGGTCGAAGAAGGATTCCAACCGATTGGTGCTGGAATCGCGCCTGACCACCCCAGCGATGCTCTCTTCGGATCGGGTGGAAGTGGATCCGGAAACCATGTTGCCTTTCTCCTCCAGCTCCCAAAACCCCATGTTTGACGGCGCCCAAATCGCCTATGGCAAGTCCGAAGCGCAGTTCACGTTCAAGTCGAAACCACCTCGAGCCGTGCCTCTGAGCGGCGAGGTTTTCGATTTGACGGAGTTGCAGGCGCTGCTACGCCGCCTGCCGCTGGCCGCTGGATACAAGAGCCAACTGGCGATACTGACCGCTCAATCGGGCGAAGTCAGCACGCTGTCGATTGCGGTCGCCGGTGAAGAGGACGTCGAAACGCCGGCGGGCAAGTTCCATTGCTACCGCGTCGACGCGGGCGGAGCGGGCAACTCCAGCTACTGGATCGCCGTCGACGCTCCCCGCTACCTGGTGAAATTTGAAACCGGCTTCATGAGCAACACGCTCGAAGCCGTGCTCCACGCCGGACCGGAGGTTCAGCAGTTTCACAACGACACGCTGGGGTTCTCCGGCACCCTGCCCGCCGGTTGGATCTCCGGGAAGGCGGAGTACCTGCCGCTGGCGAAAGGCGGCGAGATGCTGCAATTCGTTTCTCCGGATTCCCAGGCGGTGGTCACGCTCACGGTCGAACCAGTGGGCTTCCTCAAGGACCCCAAGCCGGAAGACACCCGCCGCGAAGCCGAGGCTCGCGCTTCCTTCCTCCCCGGCAACAAGGTGCGTGCGGGAAGCTGGGAAACGTCGCGCCTGTCCGGACATCCCGCGCTGAGCTGGCTGGTGGATGCACCGGACATCATGAGTCAGGAGCCGATCGTGGAGTACAACGTCTGGATCAGAAGCGCGGCCTCTCAGGCTAAGTTTTACGCCAAGGTCTCCGCGGCGGAATTCGAGCAGTTCAAACCAACGCTGGACCAGATCGTCCAGAGCCTGATCGTGAAATGAAACTCAGCACGCCCATCCTGTTGCTGGTGGTGGCGGTTCTTCTGCCTACGGCCTGCGTGCTGTGGCTGATCAACGCCGCCATGCGCAACGTGCGTCTGAATGTGGGGCAAACCCTGGCCAATGTTGACGCCGATCGCCTCAACGTAACGCGCGATTTTCTCAATGCGGCATGGCAGGAAAGAACCGCGGCGCTGGAGCGCCTTCCTCCGGGAGCCGCGGCGATTCCGGAGATTGTTCGCGCCGGACTGGCCGACAGCGCCGTGATTCTGGACTCCAGCGGGGCCCCGCTTTATCCGGCGCCGATGCCGCTTCCGGGGCCCGATCCCACCGCGGCCGATCCCCAGTGGGTGAAGGCGCGGCTGTTGGAAGCAACCACGCCCTCGGCCGCGGTCGCGGCGTACCAGGCGATCGGCGCAGCGGCAGCGGACACTTCGGTGAAGGCACGAGCCTGTCAGGCCGCGGCGCGATCTCTGCTGGAGGCGGGAGACAAGGAATCGGCCATCCGGCTGGTTCTGGATCGTTTCAGCGGAACAGCGATGGACAAGGCCACCGATCTGCAAGGCCGCCGGATCCGCGCCGACGCCTTGCTGTTGGCCGCCAGTTCTTTGAAGCCCGGAGATCCCCGGCTGCTTCCCACGGCTGGCCTTCTGCGCTCGGCGTTGCTGGATTACAGCGGCAACCCGGCCATGCCCTCGGCCCAGCGGATTTTCTTGATTCGCCAGATGCAGAGCATGAAGCTTCCCACTCAACTGCTCGATTTTCCGGCGCTGGAGGCGGAAGAAATGGCGGCGCGTTTTCTCGAAGCGGAACCCCGGCCGGCCGGCGCCGGCGCAGGCGACCGCGCCTCCCCATTCGTCGGCGACGCCTCGTTGCGTCTGAGTCCATTGCCCGACGTGTGGCAAGTCTCGGCGGGAAAGGCTCACGTCGTCGCGTTATTGCGCACCTCCACGGTCGAGGAACAGATCCGCAGAACCCTGGCGGAGCAGAAGCTTCCCAGCGGAGTTCGGATCGTCGTCTTGCCGCCCGGTTCTCCGGAAATACCTGGCGGAGTAGTGCAGACAACCGCCGGACCACGACTGCCAGGCTGGGGAATCGCGCTCACTCATACTGGCGCTAATCCACTTGACGATTTGGCCGCGCGGTCTATGGCGCTCTACCTGTGGGCCGGCTCGCTGGTCCTCGCCGCGGTGATGATTGTGGCACTGTTGGCGGGACGCGCCGTGGCGCGCAGCCTGCGCCTGGCCAGCATGAAGGCCGATTTGGTGGCCACGGTTTCCCACGAATTAAAGACTCCGCTGGCGTCCATGCAATTGCTGGTGGACACGCTGCTCGAAGACGCCCAGCTCGATCCGCTGAAGACCCGCGAGTATCTGGAGATGATGGCCCGGGAAAACTCCCGCCTGAGCCGGTTGATCGGTAACTTCCTGGCCTTCTCGCGCATGGAAAGAAACAAATACTCTTTCGACTTCACCGCCGTGCGCGTGGACGACGTGATTCGCGCCGCGGTCAGTGCCGCGGGCGAGCGTTTTAGCGAGCCGGGATGCCGCTTGACGGTCGAGGTGGAGCCCAACCTGCCGGAAATCCGCGCCGATGAGAGCGCGCTGGTGACGGCGCTGGTAAATCTGCTCGACAACGCCTACAAGTACACGCCGGGAGAAAAACACATCGAGTTGCGGGGCTCATGCCCAGCAGCGTGGCGTCTGTTTTGAAGTTCGCGACAACGGCATCGGGATCGCTCCCGGGGAGATGAAGAAAATTTTCCGCAAGTTCTACCAGGCCGATCGCCGTTTGGCACGCACCGGCGGCGGCTGTGGTCTGGGCCTGCCCATCGTCCGCTACCTGGTGGAAGCGCACGGGGGCCGCGTGGACGTGAACAGCGAGATCGGCAAAGGCAGCACTTTCACCGTGGCACTCAGCAAACCGGCATGACCCGCATCCTCATTATCGAAGACGACCCTACGCTGCTGCGCGGCTTGAAGGACAACTTCACCAGCCACGGTTATCACGTGGAAACCGCCGCCGACGGCCAGGCCGGCCTGGACCAGGCATTAGGCGGGCAGCACGACTTGATCCTGCTCGACATCATGCTCCCCAAGGTGAACGGCTACGAGATTTGCCGCGCCGTGCGCGAGAGCGGCAAGGACGTTCCCATCATCATGCTGACGGCCAAAGGCCAGGAAGAGGACATCATCCTGGGCCTGAACCTGGGCGCGGACGACTATGTGACCAAACCCTTCCGGATCCGCGAGTTGTTGGCGCGCGCCAAAGCATTTCTGCGGCGCCACCAAACGGCCGCGGTGGAGTCCTGGAAGTTCGGTGCGTTGGAGTTGGACGCTAAGGCTCACAAGTTGTTCCGCAACGGACGCGAAGTGGAGTTGACCGCCAAGGAATTCCGGCTGCTGGAATACTTTCTCTGCCGCCAGGGGAAGGCCCTGGCACGCAACGATATTCTCGACGCGGTCTGGGGAAACTCCGTGATGGTCACGGAGCGCAGCGTGGATCGCTGCGTGACCACACTGCGCGCCAAAGTGGAAGAGGACCCGCGCCATCCAAGGTTCATTCACACCATCCGGGAGATTGGCTACCGCTTCGAGGAGATTTGAGGCCGCTGGGAACAACGGGAAGAATGGGAGGAATGGGAAGTATTTCATTCCTCCCATTCTTCCCATTCGGTTGCGCGACATTACAGTGGAGGAAACAGGTCATTTCCCAGGAAACGTGCGCCAAGCCTGCGAAGGCAGGCGCAAGAGCCTTAGCCCCAGGCGAGGCGTTTTTCAGCCCAGCCTGGGGTTAAACGGCAACGAAATCTGAGCCTGCAAAGCAGGCGACAGAGACGGGGTGCGCGCACTCCTCTGTCGCCGGCTTCGCAGGCTTGGCTTTCTTCCACCCTGACCCCAAGCTGGGCTGAAAAACGCCTCGCCTGGGGCTATTCCTCTGTCGCCTGCTGCGCAGGCTGAATCGCCCAGCGTGGGAGGTACGCTCGGACTCCGTCGGATTCCCTGGCCGAGCTCGGGACCACACTTTAATGTCGCGCACCCTTCCCATCCTTCCCATTCCTCCCATCGGTGTTTCAGGACCGGACGTGTTATCATCAGGATTCATTCCATGTACACGGTCATCGCCCGCAAGTATCGGCCGCAGACTTTCTCCGAAGTCGTCAACCAGGAGCACATCAAGCAGACCTTGCGCAACGCCATCGGGCAGAAACGGCTGGCGCACGGCTATATATTTTCCGGACAGCGTGGCACCGGCAAGACAACGATGGCGCGTCTGCTGGCGAAATCGTTGAACTGCTCGGGGCGGGCAGCGGACTCCGTGGAACCGTGTGGAAAATGCTCCTCCTGTACGGAAGTCGCCAGCGGAACGGCGGTGGACGTGATCGAGATTGACGCCGCCTCCAACCGCGGCATCGACGATATCCGCGGACTGCGCGAGAACGCCCGCTATGCTCCGGCGCGCGATCCCTACAAGTTCTTCATCGTGGACGAAGCCCATCAGCTCACCAAGGAAGCGTGGAACGCGCTGCTGAAAACGCTGGAGGAACCGCCGCCGCACGTCATCTTCGTCCTTTGCACCACCGAGGCGCACTCCATACCGCAGACCATCGTGTCGCGCTGCCAAACTTTCGCCTTTCACAACCTGGGATTCGAAGAAACCGTCCGGCAGTTGGAGCACATCTGCAAGAGCGAGGGCATTGAAGCCACCGAAGAAGCGCTGGCCGTGATTACCCAAGCCGGCGAAGGCAGCCTGCGCGATTCGCTTTCGACTTTGGATCAGGCCATCGCCTGCTGCGGGGCACAACTGGACGGCCAGGCGCTGCGTCAGCTTCTGGGCGTGGTGACCACCCAGGCGCTGGACGAAGTGGCGGAAGCCATCGTCGCGCAGTCGCCGGAACGGATGCTGTCACTGGTAGACAGCCTGGTGCGGGAAGGCCAGAATCTGCGCAACTTCGCGGCGCAGTTGGCGCGGCACTTCCGTAATCTGCTGGTGGTGAAGACGGCGCCCAATTCTCCCCAGCTTGTAGAAGCCTCGCGGGCCGAGCGCGAGCGAATCTCCGCGGTGGCCGCCGGCTTTTCGGAAGAGGATCTGACCCGCTACCTGCAAATCGTTCTGAAGCTATACCAGGAGTTGCAGTATTCTCCGCAGCCGCGCTTCCACACCGAGCTGGGATTGATGAAACTGATCCATGCGGGACGCTTGGCCTCGATCGAGGATGTGCTGGCGCGCATCGAGAGCGGCGGTAGCCCGGCGCCGCCTGCGCCATCGACACCGCGCGGTCCGGCCGGTCCCACGCCGTTCGAGCGCGATCAATCGCGGCGTCGCGCGGAACCGGAACGCCCGGCGCCGCCCGCGCCATCGGCGGCGGACGGAGATTTCGCCGGCCAACTGGTGGCGCGCGTGGAAGCGCTCAACAAGAACATGCTGGCGATCCATTTGGAGCGCGCGGCATCCTGGGACGTGCGCACGGACAGCGTAACGGCGATCTATCCCGCGGGCACCAGCGCCGTGAACATGCCCACCGCGGACGATCACCGAATGCTAGGGACAGTGGCTTCGGAAATCCTGGGACGCGTGGTGAGCTTCCGGGCCATCTTGCAGAGGGACGGCGCACCCGCGGTTGTGGCGGCGCCGCACGCCAAGCCGCCGGCGCAAGCCACTGGCGCACTCAAAGATATCGGCACGCTCGCGGAGAATCCGGAAATCGCCGATTTCGTGCGCTTCTTCCCCGGCGCCAAAATCGAAGAACAGAAGCGCAAGAGCTGAGGAGACGCTGAGTCACATGAATCTTCCCGAGATGCTGCAACAGGCCCGCCGGGTGCAGGAGCAAATGCAGAAGCAGCTTCAGGAGTTGCGTGTGGAAGCGGCTTCCGGCGGCGGCATGGTCGCGGTGGTCATGAATGGACAGAAGTACGTGCTGGCGTTGACCATTGATCCCGAACTGCTGAAAGGCGGCGACGCCGAAATGATTCAGGACCTGGTGATGGGCGCCGTCAATCAGGCCTCGCAAGAAGTGGACGAGCAGATGCAACAAAAAGTTGGCTCGCTGCTGAGCGGTCTGAACCTGCCCTCCGCACCCTAACCTCCGCCCTATGCCCGACTACGCCGCCCCTCTCGAAAAACTGATTTTGCAATTCAAGAAGCTTCCCGGCATCGGAGCGAAGTCGGCGCAACGCCTGGCTTTCGACGTGCTGCGCCGCGGCCCGGCCGAAGCTCGCCAACTGGTGGACGCCATCCTGGAAGTAAGCGAACGGATGGGCTGCTGTTCGGTGTGCAACAACATCACCGACGTGGATCCCTGCCTGTATTGCAGCGATGTGAGCCGCGACGCCCATCTGTTGTGTGTCGTGGAGCAGCCGCAAAACATCCTGGCGGTGGAAAAGACGCGCCAGTATCGCGGCTACTATCACGTGCTGCTGGGGAGCATCTCCCCGCTGAAGGGAATCGGCCCGGACCAATTGCGCCTCAAGAACCTGATCGAACGTTTGAAGGATGGCACGGTCACCGAGGTGATCGCCGCCACCAATCCCACCACCGAAGGCGAAGCCACGGCGGTCTACTTGGCCAAGCTGCTCAAGCCCCTGGGCGTGACGGTGTCGCGCATCGCCCTGGGATTGCCGGTCGGCAGCGATATGGAGTATGCCGACGAGGTCACCATGCTGAAGGCCATGGAAGGGCGGCGCGTGATATAAGCTTTTTTTACTGCGAAGGACGAAGAAAACCGAGGATTCCTGTGTGCCTTTGGGACGCCGGTGCTCGCGAAGCCTATCTCAAGGGCATCCTGGGAGGCACAGCGATGACAGCCCGGATCGGGCCGTCACCCTTTGCCGCCGGCGGCCGCGCAGCGGCTGGCCATTGGGAGATGGCCAATCGGTTGAGGATTTTGCGAACGGTGATGGCTGAGATTCCCGATCTGTTCGCGGCGACCGCCGAGGCCGGTAGACCCCTTTGCAGTCGGATGCCGCGGACACACGAGCAATGGCTCTCCGGCGCGGCTCACTTGAGGTTGTAGTGGAGCTCCACACCGGCAGACCGCGGAGGGAAGCGACTCAATATTGGGAGGGCGCACCCGATCGAGAGCTTTCATCCACGACAGCAGTTTCTTGCCGCTGAGAACCTCCACGCCCGGGTAGACAATTCCGGGGGTCGCCCTTCCTACGCCACCGCCGCTGAACTTTCAACCACCGAGGCCACAAACTCACGCACGGCCTCCCGGTCTGCTTCTTCCAGTTTCTTGAACTGGCAGGCGGTGTGACGCTCGGCGTCGGTACGCACGGCCACACCCATCGCCTCGACCGGGCGGGAAGAACGTGGCAGACAGAACGTGAGATGCAGCCACTCCCCCGGTTGGATCGAATCTTCCAGACGGCAGACCAAGCCCTGCTCGCTGATTTGCGAAGTCATGCCAGTGAAGCGGCGGGATCCGGCGCGGCATTGGATCCGGACGGCCAGCGCCGCCAGACGATTGCGGCTATGCTCCCGCAGCATGGTTCCGTGCGTTGAATGGACCAGACGGCGCAGCTTAGCCAGATCCAGGGGCTTGGAAAGAAAGAAGTGCGCTCCCGCGGAGAAGGCTTCCTTCATGGCATCCAAATCAACCCGTCCGCTGATCACCACAATCGGCGTCGTGGCATTATAAAGAGAACCGCGGATGCGCCTTGCTAACTCCAGGCCATTCAAGCCCGGCATGGTCAAGTCGAGAAAGATGCCGTCAAAGGCCTGCTTGTCGATGAGCGCGCCAGCTTCCCTTGGATCACGAAGACCGAGCACCTCAACGCCCTCGCTTGTCAGGACCGTGCCGATCATCTCCAGCGTCAACTGGTCGTCATCCACCACTAGGACTTTCAGAAGCGTGGGCATATGCTCTTCCTATCTGCCGAAGAATCGGGAGGCGGACTTGGCCTGGATGTCGTCAGGCGGACAATCCTTGGAGATCAAGCCAGAAGCTGCCTTCCCTGGCGAGATTGCGGTAGCCGTTGTCTCTCGAATCAGCGCCTGCATTTCCGCGATCAGATCGCCGTCCCACCAGCCGCGCTTTACTTCTCCTTCCATAATCTCGAAGGCCAGTTCCGGGGCAAGCGCCGCCCGGTACGGGCGATCCGTGGTCAGGGCGTCGTAAACGTCCACCGCGGCTAGGATTCGCCCAGTCAGTGGGATTGACCCGTTCTTCAGGCCGTCCGGATACCCGCTGCCGTCTATTTTTTCGTGGTGGTGGCGGATGATCGGAAGCACCAGGCCGAACGATCGCAACGGCTGGCAGATCCGCTCGCCGATCCCGGGATGTTTCTTCATCAGCACCCACTCTTCGGCGTTGAGGGGTCCAGGCTTCTGAAGAACGTAGTCAGGAACGCCAACCTTACCCAAGTCGTGAACGATGCCGCCGCGTTGCAAGGCCACCAGTTGGTCTTCCGCCAGCCCAATGCGCTGGCCCAAGGCCACCGCGTATTTGGAGAGCCGGTCGCAATGCCCTTCGGTGTAGGGATCCTTGGCTTCAATGCTCAGAGCCAGGCTGAACAAGACGGTTTCGGCGCGCTCCAGTTCGTCGGTGAACTGCTTGATCCGCAGCAGAGACTTGACCCTGGCGATGAGTTCTTCTCTCTTGATCGGTTTGTTCAGGAAATCGTCGGCTCCGCACTCAATTCCCCGAACGCGGTCGGCCGTGCTGTCCAGACCGGTAATCATAACCACGGGCAGGAGCCGGGTTTCGAACTCGCTCTTGATTTGACGGCAAACTTCAAAGCCGCTGCGGCGCGGCATCATCACGTCGAGCAAGGCCATATCAATCGGTCCGGTGGCCAGCAGGTCCAAAGCCTCTTGGCCGTCCTCCGCCAGGACCACCCGATATCCCTCGTTGCGCAGCAGGGCAGCGAGCATCTCCCGATTTTCTTGCAGATCGTCGGCGACAAGAATCGTGGCAGGGAGTGGAAGATGGGAGGTCATTTTAGGTCTCCTTTAAGCTCACCGGCGACATCCAGGCGTAGTCCGCCTGCCGATTCGCCGGTAAGCGTTGCGCGCGGCGAACTTATGACTGGGTCCAATACCTCCCGCACTTTCCGTAAAAGCGACCCGCGAGTGAAGGGCTTCTCTAAGAGGGCAATGCCCTCTTCCAGCATTCCGTGCTTACCAAGCGCTTCGTCTGTATATCCGGACATGTAGAGCACCCGCATGTCCGGGACGTGAGGCGCAGATCTTGCGCGAGCAGAGGACCGCCAAGACCCGGCATCACAACGTCCGTCAACAGGAGATGAATAGGCCCGTGGTGCTTCTGGGCGGCCGCCAAGGCGGCTATACCATCTTCGGCCACCACGACGTTGTAGCCTCCCTCCTGCAAGAACTGCCGTACCACCTCTCGGAAGGCCTCGGCATCCTCCACCAAGAGGACGGTCTCTGTTCCTTTTGGGATTTCACCGCACAGTTTGACCTCGCGGAGTGGTTCTGGCGCGGCCTCAACCCGCGGCAAGCAAACTCCGAAGGTTGAGCCGCGCCCCGGTTCGCTGTGAACTGAAATACTTCCCCCGCTCTGCTTTACGATGCCGTAAACCGTCGCTAGCCCCAGCCCGGTTCCTTTGCCCGGCCCCTTGGTCGTGAAGAATGGTTCGAAGATTCTGGCTTGCGTTCGGGCGTCCATTCCGCAACCCGTATCGCTCACCTCTAGCATGACATGAGCGCCGGTTGGGCAATCCGTTTCGCGCCGCGGGTCGGCCTCATTCAACTCGACATTGGCGGTACTGATGGTCAGTTGGCCTCCTTGAGCCATGGCGTCGCGAGCGTTCACAGCAAGGTTCATGATGACCTGTTCCATCAGCCCAGGGTCTGCTTTGACGGTCCCGAGGTGGGGATCGGTAGCAATAAATAGCCAGACGTCCTCACCAATCAAACGCCGCAGGAGTTCCTCGATGTCCTTAACGACGGGTTGAGATTGAGCATCCGCGGCCACAGAATCTGTTTGCGGCTGAAGGCCAGCAGTTGCCGGACGATCGCGACCGACCGCTCCGCCGCCTTGCGCATTCCCTCCACGTCCCTGCGCAGCGGACTGCCGGAGTCGAGGCGGTCTAAAACCAGCTCGCCATATCCCAGTACAACACCCATGAGGTTATTCAGGTCGTGGGCCACCCCCCCCGCCAACCGCCCCAGGGACTCCATCTTCTGCGCTTGAAGAAACTGAGCTTGCAGGCTATTCCTTTCGGTAACGTCATTAGCCAGGACCAGCCCCGCAGGGCGGCCTTGGAAAATGATCGGGCTGCCGGCAATCTCGACCTCGATCATCTCGCCGTTCTTTTTGCGGTGCTTGAACATGCCAACTGATCCCATCGGCGCAATTCGGTTTCCAACGGATGCGAGTTTGGCCAGAAAGTGCGGGACATCCTCAGCTTGCGGGAGGTCGCGCAAGGTCATTTTCAGAAACTCATCCGGCGAGTAGCCATAATGCCGGACTGCCGCGGCATTCACCGCGAGAATAGCAAAGTTCTCCGCATCGAACACCCACATGGGGTTGGGATTTCCCTCGAAGAGCAGGCGGTATTGTTCTTCGCTTTGGCGCAATGCCAACTCCGCGTTCCGCCGTTCCTCGCGGTCGGCCTTCGCTTCCAAAGCACGCTGGATTGCCACGGGCAACCGGGCCGTGCGGTCCTTGAGGACATAATCTGTTGCGCCCAGCTTAATGCACTCCACGGCCGCTTCGTCCCCCAGGCTGCCGCTGAGAACGACGACGGGAACATCCTTGCCCGACTGCTTGACGATTTCCAGAGCGTCTATTGCCGTCCAGTCCTTTAGATTGTAGTCGCAAGTAACGACGTCGTAATCGCCTTGCTCAAGCCGCGCTCGAAGCAAGTCGGGCTTATCGACGGCCTCTAATGTCAAGCGATAGCCGGCCTTCTTGAGATTCTCCGTCATCAGCTTGACATCAAGTGGATTGTCCTCGACGCACAGCACCCGCAGCGCCTTGTCGATTTTTGAGGCGGCGGAAGCGGGTTTGTCGATGGCATGCATGGTCGCCAGATCCTTTCCTATTTCACACCGGCCGCGTGCGCCGGAGGCGGTTCGTTGACAACCAGCCAAAACAGCCCGACTTGATCCACGATTTTTCTGAATTGATCGAAATCAACCGGCTTCTGGATATAGGCATTCACGCCTAGGTTGTAACTCTCGACAAGGTCTTTCTCTTCCTTGGAGGCGGTCAGGATGACCACGGGAATGGTCTTGGTGCGGGGATCGCCCTTCACGGCGCGCAGGACCTCCAGGCCGTCGATTCCCGGGAGTTTCAAGTCCAACAACACGACGCGCGGCGGATGATCGAAGCTGCGATTCGCGTGCGGTCCCTTGCAGAACAGATAGTCGAGCGCCTCCTCGCCGTCGCGAGCCACCTCGATTCTGTTGGCCAGGTTTTGGCCGCGGAGTGCGTGCAGTGTCAACTTCAAATCCTTGGGGTTATCCTCTACCAACAAGATTGCCTGGCTCATTGCGTTCCTCCATGGAATGTGAGATGTGTTCGAACATTGGATGGGAGATCCGTTCGACGGTCGGCTTGAGCCCCTCCCAATGTGAAGAAAAACGTGGCGCCTCGGCCCAGTTCCGCCTCGGCCCAAACTTGGCCGCCGTGCTTGTGGATGATTCGCTGGATGGATGCCAGCCCTACACCCGTGCCTTCAAAGTCCTCCTGCCGATGAAGGCGTTGGAAAACACCAAATAGCCTGGCGGCATTCTTCATATTGAAACCCACGCCATTGTCCCGGACGGAAATCACCGGATGACCGTTCCTGGTGGTAGCTTCTACGTCGATCCTGGCGACTTCTCTCGGCCGCGTAAACTTGACGGCGTTCGAGAGCAGGTTTACAAAGACTTGTTTGATCAAACCGGGATCACACTCGACAAAAGGCAGCACCCCGATCTTCCATTCAATGGCGCGTCCCGGATTGGCCTTCTTCAGCGCGGTGACGGTGTCATCGACCAGCGAGCCCAAGCCGGTCAACCGAACAACCAGCTCCTTGCGGCCAATCCGAGCCAAGTTCAGCAGGTCGTCCACCAACCGCCCCATCTCCACCGTGCTTTCGCGGATATCCTGGAGGTAGCCTCGGGCATCTTCGGACAAACCGGAAGCCGCTTCTTCCATGAGCAGTTTGGAAAAACCATCAATGTGTCGCAAGGGAGCGCGCAAGTCGTGGGAAACGGAGTATGTGAAGGCTTCCAGGTCCTTGTTGGCCGCCTCCAGCTTAATGCTGCGTTGTTCCAGTTCTTCGGCCTGCGCCCGCTGTATTTCCCCCGAACGCCGGCGTTGCTGCATTTCACCACGGATGACGAAGCCGCTCAGACAGACCAGAAGCATAGCCAGCCCGCTGGCCAGTAGGATGACCCTGATCGCTGTCTTGCCGGTTGCCTTCGCTTGTTTTTCACGTTGTGTCAGCAGCCCGCGTTCCTGGTTTTCCATTTCCGTAGTCGTCTCGCGGATCCGATCCAAGAGCGCCTTTCCTTCGTTCGTTACGAAGGGTCCCGGTCCCAGCTCCCGGCGCAGCGCGATGGCGCCTTGCATGGACGCTAGTTTTTCGCTAAGCCGCCGTTCAAGGACGTCCAACCGCTGCTGCTGGCCTGGGTTATCGGCGGTCAATGCTCGCAGGGGCTCGAACTCTGGCTGGAACTTGTTCCGCAGCGGCATAGTAGGGATCCAAATTGGAGGCGTCTCCGGTCAAGTAGTACCCGCGCGCACCCCTTTCGGCATCTGCGACATAGATCTGGAGTGACTGGAGGCTCTCCAGCACGTCGTGGGTGTGACTGACCCATTCCGAGTGCGCCAACAGGCTGGTAGTGTTGCGATAGGAAACCACTCCGATGACGGCCAGCGCCAGGAGCGCCGCCGCAAAGCCGCTTCCGATCTTCTGGCCTAGAGAGTATCGCAAATTACTGTCTCCTGATTATGTCGGCTTATTAAGGATTGACAAACAATCCGACAGGGCTGCTTTATTTGTCTGCAACTTAAATGAGCAACCGGAAGGCCTTATCAAAACGGCAGTATTGTTGAGCTGTTAGAGCGAGACGATGTCTACCTCCCGGCAACAACTGCACGCACCGTGCAATTGTTGCGCTCGGCCTAGCGGCGGTGCGGCGGAAATTGCGCGTAATATAAGTTTACGTTTTCTGCCGTAATGGGAATTACAATACTTATCATAAAAAGTTTGTGTTTCCCGTAATGGGAATTACAATACTTATACCTGGAACCAAATGGACCTATTGGGGTAGAGGTAGAGCACCACCGGCAAAACGCGCCAGTATCGCGGCTACCTGCTGGGGAGGATCTTCCCGACTGAAGGGGGTCGGCCCGGATCAATTGCGGATCAAAAACCTGATCCAACACCTGAGGGATGGCGCGGTCACCGACGTGATCGCCGCCATGATCTCGCCAGGGAGGGCGAGGGATTAGCCGGCCGGCAGCGATATGGAGTAGGCCGACGAGGTTACCATGCTGAAGGCCATGGAAGGCCGGCGGGTGATATAAGTAGGACGCCTGTCCTACTGGGAGCTTCCCATCCTTTGAACCATATCCAGCAACTCCGCCGCATGGATCGGTTTCGATATGTAGGCGTCCATGCCGCCGGCCAGGCAGCGCTCTTGATCGCCCTTCATGGCATGCGCGGTCATGGCCACGATCGGCGTGTGCGCGCCGCTCCTTTGCTCCGTCTGGCGGATGCGGCTGGTGGCTTCCATGCCGTCCATCTCGGGCATTTGCACGTCCATCAGGATCAGGTCGAACTCACGCGCCGCCAGTTGCGCCAGCGCTTCCACGCCGTTCCCGGCCAAGGTTACGTGATGTCCAGCCTTCTCCAAAACTCGCAGGGCCACGCGCTGATTCACCAGGTTGTCTTCGGTCAACAGGATGTTAAGTCCAACGGCGTTGCTCACTCCCCACGGTCCCTTCAACACGGCAGCCGGATCGCTTTTCGACGCGCCTTCCCCGCTTAACGCCAAAAGAACGGCTTTGTGCAACTCCTGACGGCTCACGGGCTTCGTCAGGTAGGCGGAGACGCCCAACTCCCGGCAGCGCGCCAGGTCTCCGCGTTGATCGCCGGACGTCAACATCAGGATCACGGCGCCGGCCAGGAAGGATGACTCGCGAATCTTCCTGACCAAATCGAATCCGTCCATCTCCGGCATGTGAGCATCGGTCAGCACCATCGCGAAGGGATAACCGCCCTCGGCGGCGCGGCTCATCTGGATGAGACCTTCCATCGCGCTCGAAGCAGGGGTGGGAATCATTTTCCAATTCCAAAGCATTTCGTTCAAGACGCGCCGGTTGGTGGCGTTATCATCCACCACCAGGACGCGCAATCCCTCGAGCATCGGCGCATCATTCGCCGTGCGCCAATCCGCGGCGGCCGGGGCCAGGTCAAAACAAGCCGTGAAGTGGAAACTGCTTCCTTGACCGGGTTGGCTCTCCACCCAAATTTTTCCGCCCATCGCTTCGACCAGCCGGGCCGAAATGGTCAGGCCCAAGCCGGTGCCGCCAAACTTGCGCGTGGTCGAGCCGTCGGCTTGGGAAAACGGGTCGAAGATCAAGTCTAGTTTCTCCGGCGGAATTCCGATGCCGGTGTCCCGGACGACGAAATGAATGCGAGCCTGGCCGGCAGTGACGCTCTCCAACGACGCCGATAACACCACCTCGCCGTGTTGCGTAAACTTGATGGCATTGCCGGCCAGATTGACGACAATCTGCCGCAACCGCGCCGGATCGCCCACCACCCAGTCGGGCACGCCGGCCGGCAGGTCGCACAATAACTCCAGGCCTTTTTCGTGAGCCCGGAGAGCCAGCGCCTTCATCACTTCGCCGAGATGCTCGTGAAGGTTGAAGGTGACGGGATCGAGCTCCATGCGCCCGGCTTCGATCTTCGAGAAGTCCAGAATATCGTTGATCACGGTCAGTAGTGAATCGGCCGAGCCCTTCACGGTGGTGACAAAGTCGCGCTGCTCCGCGTTTAGTTCGGTGTCCAGCAGCAAATCGGTCATGCCCATCACCCCGTTCATGGGAGTCCGGATTTCGTGGCTCATGTTGGCCAGAAACTCGCTCTTCGATTTGTTGGCCGCTTGCGCTTTGTCGCGGGCCTCCACCAGTTCGCTGGTGCGCGAGGCCACTTCCTGCTCCAAACTATCGCGGTGCTTCAAAAGCGCGCGATCGCGGTGTTCGATTTCCGCCAGCATCTCATTGAAAATTCCGGTAAACTGGCCGACCTCGTCCTCGGACTGTTTCACGGCGCGCGCGGCGTAGTTCTGCTGCTGCAATACCAGTCTGGCGGTGTTTGCCAAGTGGGCAATTGGCTCGGAGATGGTCCGTTGGAGGCGAGAGGCCAGCCCCAGCGACAGGGCGATCACGATCAGCAGAATAACCGCGGACACGCCCGCAAATCTTGCCAGGCGGCTGCGGATCGCCGCGAGGTCGGCCTCGATATAGATCGTTCCGATTTTCTGCCCGTCCATTTGGATGGATTTGAACTGCTGGTAGCGGTCCGCTTCAAACCAATCGCGGTCGGAGACGGCCAAGGGAAAGCTGCGTGCCGTCGGACTCCGCTGGAAGAACGCGAACGGTTGCCCGTCCGTTCCGTAGATACACGCGGCAATAACCCCGGGCCGGGCTCGGAGACTGGAGAGGATTTCGGTAGCGGCCCGGCGATCACCGAAGGTCAGCGCGGCGGTGCTGCTGGTCCCGAAGATGTCCGCCAGGATTCCGATGTCCGTGCGCAGACCTTGGCGTTCCGCCAACTGGTCGTAGACGAGAAAGGCCCCCGTCGCGAGCGCCAGCGCCACACAGACGGTGACCATGACGATGGCCTGCAGCTTGTACTTGATAGGCAGATTCCGATAGGCTATGGCAAACTTTCGCATAAAATGGGTCATTTCTTGATAATCTGCGCCAGGCTCAGCAACTTTGAGCTGATCTGAACTTGGGCATTTTCGGTGGCTTTTAAGTTGATTTCCAAGCGAACTTTGCCATCCTTGAGACGGAACCCGATCATTCCGCCGTCGAGAGCAAAATTATCCCACTCCCCCACGGTCAGGATTCCGCCGCCCGCAGCCGCCGCCAGGATATTCCGCAGGTTCTTACGCTCAGACGTGCTAATAAAGAGGATCTGGCAGCCGATTACTTCTTTGACCTCAGAGAAGTGCGCACCTATCAGGGGACGGGCATTGATCTTTTGTCCGGCCAGCAGACCAGACAACGCTGTTCCGAAAGGATCGTCTCCCAGGATGCAAATGTGGATTCCGTCGCTGGGATTCTTGAAGGACCCGGCCGGCCATTCCACAAACTTGGCGAAGTTGAACAGGAAGGCAGCCTTAACCTGATATTCGCCGGCGGTCTGCGCCGCCGCCGTTGCTGCCAGCAGCAACAGCGCGATAAGAGTGAATCGGAAGGTCATTAGAACCGCCAAGTCACCTTTCCGGCTACGCTCCGTTCCACAAGGGTATGCAACAAACCTTCCTGGTCGCCGAACTCGGCGTGCCGGGGCAGGAAAAGATTGCTGCCGGTGACGCTCAACTCGATCGATTCGCCGATCCGGTACGCGAGCCGCGTGTCCAACCTGGGTGAAGCCGGAATGTTCATGGCCTCGAGCCGGCCGGTGTAGCCCAACGACACATCCCAATCCCAACGAGGCCGCGGTGTGAAGCGGGAACGAATCTGAAACTCGTGCTGGGGGCTGTTGCCGCGGCTGGCCTCCACGGCCGTGTCTTGGCTGGAGGCATCGCGCGTAATGTTCATGTGCAGCAGCGAGAAGCTGCCAAAGAGGCTCCATCGATCGGTCACTGTCCAGTTGGCGAAGGCCTCACCGCCATAGTTGCGGGCATGAGCCAGATAATTGAAGGTGATCGGTAGAATCAGCCGCGGTTGGCCGGTCGCTGTGTCCAAGAATGGGGCTCCGGGCTCGTCCGTCTGCAAGTCATGGTAGTAGCTGAGAAACGGGGTCAGCTCAAACGAGAGCCGTTTGCTGGCCTGAACCCGGTAGCCGGCTCCCAAGTCGAGCACCTGTTCGGACTTGAGTAGCGGATTGCCATACACCCTCAGGATCGCCGTCGAGTTGCCGAAGGGAATGGCCCCATAGTCGCTCTGGACGCCGAGATCCACGCGCGAAGGTTCACGACTGGCCCGCGTCGCGGAGAACCAAAAGGTTTGCCGGGCTGAGGCGGACCAAACCAGTTGTCCGCTGGGTTCGAATTCGAATCCGGTGTAACTGTTGTGTTCGAACCTCGAACCCAGCACCAGGGATAGGCTGGGACCGAGCCGGATTTCATCCTGAACAAAGGCGCTGTACAGATGGTCCGTGCGGTGATCCGGCAGAATTGCGGTCGTGGCACTTGGCGTCAGATGGTCGCTCGAAGCCCAATAGCCAAGCCCCCACACCAGATCATTACTGGTTCCGAGCTTCCAGTGATGCTTGAAATCCAGGGCCGTGGTCGTTCGGGACTGGTGAAAACCCTGCAGAACCCAGCTTTCCTGTTCGACATAGGCTTGTAAGGAGAGGTCGGAGCCGGTCGCCAATGTGCGGTTCCAGCGTGCCAAAACGTTCCCGGAATCGCTTTGCGCCGCATCGTTCACCAAGCCCTGACCCGGAGTGAGCGCCCCAGAGGCCAGATACGCCTCGCCCGCCCGGGTGTGGAGCAAGTCGCCCTGGACAGTAAGTGAATCGCGTTGATCCAGTTGCCAGTCCGATCGGAACCCTCCCTGCATCATGTGCCCCTGGTCGTTCGCGGAATAGCCGGAAGGGGAACCCGAGTCGGCGGTCTTGAACCCCCGGCCGAAAACGCGATAGGCGCCCTTGTCCCCGGCCGCACCTCCGTACTGGAGCAAACCGTCGCCCAAAGTCTCGCTTCCCGCCGTGACAGAAACCAAGCCGCCCTTGGTCGCTTGGGCGCTCTTGGTAATGATGTTGATGACGCCATTGGCGGCGTTGGCGCCCCAAACCGTTCCTCCCGCGCCGCGAATCACTTCAATGCGTTCGATGTCTTCCAGGGGAACCTGCTGCTGATTCCACAGGGTACCCGAGAAAGTTGGGCTGTAAACACTGCGGCCGTCGATCAACACCAGAACCTTATTGGCGTACAGACTATTGAAGCCGCGAATGCTAATGGCCCAGGAATTGCCGTCAACCTGGGCCACTTCCACTCCGGGCGCCATGCGCAACACGTCGGGGATATTGGTAGCACCCGAGCGGCGGATGTCTTCTTGCGTAATGACGTAGATCGCGGCGCCGGTCTTGGAGAGCTTCTGCTCTTTCTTCGAAGCCGAAGTGACCTCGATGTTCAACAGGTCTTCCAGACTGACCTGCGACAAGTCCTTTGGCGGCGGTGTTGGCGCTTGCGTTACAGCCGCAATCGACGTCAACAATATAGCCGCTGCTAACCGCGTGGTTGTGTTTAGAATCTCCATATCGCCTTTCCGAAGACGCTGCTCTGCAAGCGGCGTACTTAACTGTGAAGCGTCCCCGACTGTCCAGATCACGCCCGCAACTATGACCGAGAAAAACACAGCTCTTCACTGAGCGCTATTCCGACTATCGTCACTATCTGTTCCGAACATTAGAAAACGGCGACCTTCGCGATACGAGGTCTTCAGGGTTGTTGAGCACGCGACGCGCCAATGCTGGGCGGTTGTCGGCACGCGATGATTGCAGTAATGTCAGACGATTTCGAAACGCCAGATCTGGGAATAACCCGCCGGGATCTGCTCTTGTCAAACATTTCACGGGCTTCGCGTTCAAATGAGAGCACGCCAATCTTTTGCTAAATTCCCATTACGGCAAATGATTTCCCGTTTCGAACATAGGACGACCGCGTGAAGAAATATTAGTAAGGAACAATCTCGTTGGGAGTTAGCTGGCGCCGCGCCGGCTGCAACTTTTGCGTTAACGTGCGCATTGCAACTCCTTGCGTGGCGCGGGCTGCCCGTGCGGCGTGCCCTTACCGCGGATCGCCATATCGGCTGGCGATCGCCGAGCTTCCCCGGTTCCCACCAGGAGTGCTTGTCGAATCCCGCTGGCTTGTACTTGACGCCACTCCCGCTTCCGCCTACGATTCTTATGTGCCCCTGGAACGCGCTTCCGTCTCCCGCGAAGACTATTTGAAGGCCATCCTGGAAATGGAACAGGAAGGCTTGGTTCCCATAGGCGTACGGCTCAGCGAATCCTTGCGCGTGACTCCTCCCGCCGTGACCGCCGCCCTGAAACGCATGACCCGCGATGGCCTGGCTATGGTGGATCGTCGCGGGCGCATCCGCCTGAGCAGCAAAGGAGCCCGCGAAGCCGAGAGTCTGGTAGTGCGCCACCGCTTGGCGGAGAAGCTGCTCACCGAAGTGCTAGGCATGGAATGGTCCAAGGTTCACGAAGAAGCCGAAAAGCTGGAACACGCCATCTCCCCGGAGTTGGAGAAACATCTGTTGAAGTTTTTTGGCAATGGTGGAAGCTGCCCGCACGGCAATCCGCTATACGGGGGGCTGGCGGCGCTGCGCAAGAATCTTGGGGCAATCCGGTTGAGTGAAGTAGCTCCCCCGGCGGGCGTGGAGGTTCTCCGAGTCAATGAGGATAAGGGCCTCCTGGAGTTCCTATCTTCGCTAGCGGTTTTCCCTGGTACCCGCCTGCGCATTCGGAGCGTCGGCTACGACGGCACGATGGTTCTAACTAAAGGGCGTAGAACCATACACTTAAGCGAATCTGCCCGTTCCAGAATCTGGGTCCGGCGCCTCTCGCCGCCGCCCAAGCCGAACGCCTGACACTTTGTTGGCAAAAGCATGACGCTTTTTGTCTATTACCATCACTATCGAAGGGCTACTACTTTGGATAGATCTTGTCTTGTTGTGGTTACAGGCCAAAGAACATTGGTTCCTTGATTGCTCTGTCTCAGGTTGGAGACGTTAGGGCGTTCTTGGCCACTGCGGAGGGTCCTTGCGTCTCCCACACTAATGGAGGTAACTAAATGAAAAACAAGGGTTTCTCGCTGATTGAGTTACTCATCGTGGTGGCGATTATCTTGATCATCGCCGCGATTGCAATCCCCAACCTGCTGCGCTCGCGCATTGCCGCGAACGAAGCTTCGGCCGTAGCCTCGATGCGGACCCTGAACACCGCCGAGGTCACCTACGCATCCACCTACAATTCCGGTTTCACCTCGAGTTTGAGCCAACTGGCAACACCAGCTTCCGGCCAGCCGAGCTGGAGCCAGGCAGACTTGGTTGACCCGATTCTCTCGGGTAATACGGGCGGCGGAACCACCCTCACCTTTACCAAGAATGGTTTCACCTTCACGTATGCCGGCAGCGGAACATATCCAACCATCGCTACCTATTCCGTCAACGCCGACCCGCTGGCTCGGGGATCGAGCGGTCAACGCTCTTTCTTCACCAACCAGTCGGCGGTGGTTCGCGCCAACGTCTCGGCGGTCGCCACTAGCAATGACAGCCCGATCTAGCCCGTACCGTACCACGGCTGCAAGCGAAATGCTTGAAAAGAAGGCACCTTTGGGTGCCTTCTTTTTTTTGTTCTCTGGCGACTTGGGGGTTGCCTTTTCAAATGGACAGTTTGTGGCAACAAGAACCTAAGCGAAGCCCCACAAACCAGCTATCCTATTGAAAATGCTTGACACGACTCCTTGGCACGCAGATTGCCTATTGGCAGGTCGTGGGGGACCGCAAGCCAACAACGCAGCTACCCAAAGGAGTCAAGGAGAATATGAATAAGAACAAGGGCTTTTCGTTAATCGAACTGCTAATCGTCGTAGCGATCATCCTGATCATCGCGGCGATCGCCATTCCCAACCTGCTGCGCTCGCGCATTGCCGCGAACGAAGCTTCGGCCGTTGCCTCGATGCGGACCCTGAACACCGCCGAGGTCACCTACGCGTCCACCTACAATTCCGGTTTCACCTCGAGTTTGGGCCAACTGGCAACACCAGCTTCCGGCCAGCCGAGCTGGAGCCAGGCAGACTTGGTTGACCCGATTCTCTCGGGTAATACGGGCGGCGGAACCACCCTCAGCTTCACCAAGAACGGTTTCACGTTCACCTATGCCGGCAGCGGAACATATCCGACGATTGCTACCTATCAAGTCAACGCCGACCCGCTGGCTCGGGGATCGAGCGGTCAACGCTCCTTCTACACCGACCAGTCGGCGGTGGTTCGCGCCAACGTCTCGGCGGTCGCCACCAGCACCGACAGCCCGATCTAGACTTTCCACGTTTGTCTTGTCAAAAGGGCGCCCTCTCTTTCGGGAAGGGCGCCTTTTTTCTTGGGTAGTGGGGGCGGGCATCCTTGCCGGCCCATTGACCTTCTCGCAGCAGTACGCCCGATGGATGCCCGCACCGCTGTGGTACTGTTCGGGTGAGCGATTTCCCAACGACCATCATGAGGAACCGTACACTTCTACGCTTGTCGGCCCTGCTGGCGGTCGCCTACACGACTCTCGCCGGTTTCCACACCCTTTCCGATTTCGACGTCTGGTGGCAACTGGCCTCGGGCCGCTGGATGTGGGATCACGGCACGGTCTTGCGGCAGGAAACGTTCTCCTATACCGCCGCTGGCGCTCCCTGGACCTATCCGGCAGCCGGCGAAATCCTGTTCTACTGGCTGTATCGAATGGGTGGACTGGCGTTGCTCTCGCTGCTGACGCCGCTGGCTTGTCTGGCGGTGAGCCTGCTGCTGATCCGCAAGGGCGGGATGTGGCGCGCCTGGGGCCTGGCCATCGCCGCGCCGCTGATTGCCTGGCGGGCCAATGTCCGCGCCGACATGTTCACCACCGTGTTCGCGGCCATCTTTCTGGCGGTGCTGTGGGAGAACCATACCAGCGGCAAACATGGCAGCGGCAAATCGGAGCGCCGCTGGTTGTGGATGCTTCCACCGCTGCTGGCGATTTGGACGAACCTGCATCCCGGATTTCTGCTGGGCCTGGCGCTGATGGTGCTGTTCACGTTGCGCCATCCGCGGCGGCTGCTGCCCTGCACCGCGCTGGCGGCCCTGGCCACGCTGGCCAATCCTTTTGGATGGCGCGTCTATTCTTGGCTGGGAACGCTGGCTAGTCTGTTGCCGCTGCCGCAGACCATGCAAGCGTGGCTGGGAAGAGGTTGGCAACCCACCAGCGGCGCGTTCATCGGCGAGTTCTCGCGAACTCCCGTTTCTCTTCCGATCCTCGGCGACGCCTTCCGCTGGCGCGATCCCGACGGCGCGCTGTGGTGGCTGATGGCCCTGGCACTGGCCGCGATCGCGCTGGGCTTGTTTCGCGGTCAAGGCTGGGGACCGTTGCTGCTGATCGGCGCGGCTGCGGCGGCGCTGGCGGCCTCGCGCTTCCAGGCAGTGTTCGCCATCGCCACGGTGATTTTGGCGCCCGATTTAATCGCCGGCCCCCATCCGGACGACGAAAAAGCGCCGGAGAACACATTGGGCGGCCAGTTGGCCGGGATGTGGGCGCCGATTGGCACGCTGCTTCTGCTGGCCTTCGTAGCCGTGCGGGTGATGGACCTGGCGACTAACCGTTACTATCGGATGCAAGCCGAAATCGCCTCGTTCGGCACGGGAGTCTCCGGTTGGTTTCCGGAGCGCGCCGCCCAGTTTGTCCGCCAAAATCACCTGCCCCGCGAACTCTACAACGACTACAACTCCGGAGGATATCTGACCTGGAGTCTGGCTCCCGATTATCCGGTATTCGTCGACGGCCGCCGCGATCCCTACGGCACCGATCTGCTCTTCTTGCAGCAGCGCTTGGGCGCCGAAGGGCCCGCCTCTGACGATTGGCGCGCCACCGCCGCCAAATGGAAGATCCACACCTTGCTGATCTCGGTATCGCGATTTGGCGGATATGGCGGCTTGCCCATCAAGACATTTTGCGATTCTCCGGAGTTTCGATTGGCGTACTTGGATGAAACAGCGGCGGTATTCGTAGACGCCGGCTCCCTTCAGCGCCCGGCACTCGATTGCCGCACCGCGGCGCTGACCGCGCCCGCGCCCTCGGCCTCCTCCTGGGATCGCTATGAGTTCTACGCCAACGCCGGCAAACTGTATTACGCCTTGGAGCGCGACGCGGAAGCGGAGCAAGCCTGGCAGCAGGCGGCCGCGATTTTTCCGGACGATCCCTCCTTGCATTTGGACCTGGGACAATTGCGGCACGTTCAGGGACGTTTGGCCGATGCCGAGCGGGAATTCCGTCAAGCCATCCAACTGCGGCCCGCGCCGGTCTTCTGGTATGCGCTGGGCGATTTGCTGGCGCAACAAGGCAGGCCTTTCGAAGCCATGGAATGTTTCCGTGAATCGGCGTTGCGCAACGCCCGTCCGCACGAAGCGTGGGCGGCCATGGCACGCAGCGCGCTGGCGGCGCAGCGTCCGGTGGAAGCGTTGGTGGCCGCCAACCGCTCCTTGGACGCTAATCCTTATGTGGGAGCCGCCGCGCCGGAGGGGAGTAGTTTCACGGCGCGCACGCTGGCGCTGCGCGGCGCGGCGTTGCTGGCGCTGAATCAAGCGCCGGCCGCCGTCGAGGCGCTGGAGTCCGCGGTCCATGTGGCGGTGGACCCGCGCCTGTCCGCCGGCCTGCGTCTGGCTCTGGCCGACGCCTACCGTCAGGCCGGGCGTCTCCCCGATGCCCGCCGGTCCCTCCAGGAAGCCAAGAAACTGGGAGCCAAAGGTCCCAACGTGGAGGCGTTCGAAAAGGAGTTGCGACCCAAGCCCCAGTAGGCGCGATTTAGCCACAGAGACACAGAGAACACAAAGACCGGAAGCACAGAGAACGAAAACCCAAGAGAGATCTTCTCAAGTTTTCCGGCTCTGTGTTTCCGGTCTCTGCGTTCTCTGTGTCTCTGTGGCCGATTTCGTCTGGCGGTTCTGGAGCTTACTTGTCCGGCTGTTTCGCGCCGTCCTTGGGGTTGTCGTGCGCGGAGTACTGATCCTGGGGATGGAGCAGCTTCACTTCGATCACTTTTTCCTCGCCGGAAATCTCAAATTCCTCGCCGAAGGTTTGATAGCCCTTGGCGAACACCTGCACCTTGAGTTTGCCGGCGGGAATCGGCACCGTGACGTTGCCCTTGGAGTCGCTCTTAACGTCCCAATCGGCGCGATCCTTCTTGCCGAACAGGTTTTTGCCGCGGACGAAATGAAGCGTAACGGCCGCCTTGGGAACCGGCGTACCTTTCTCGGAGTCGGTAACCACCAGGCGCACCTCGGTGTAGTCTCCCGTGGCGGCCTTCTGCGCGAGCCCGGCCAAGGGCATCAGCAACAGCGCCAAACCGGCCACGGATGTACCGCAACGTCGCATAAACGGATTGTAGCACGCCCTGATGAAGAATAACAGGGAATGGCGCGCTTTTGCCTTTTGCCTTTTGCCTTTTGCCTTCTAGTTCTTCTTCTTCCCGAAGAGTCCACCCAGCAGCTTCCCGGCTCCGCCCGCGTTTCCCGCGATTCCCGCGATTCCCGAAACTTGGTTCCTGGCCATGCCGGCGACATCCGGCAGGAACGTGGGATTATCCACGCTGCCCTTGATAAAGAACGGCACCGGCTTCCCGGCCGAGAGCGCGTTCATGATCTGGGCGCCGGCGGCGGCACTGGTCAGCTTGGCCTGCATCTTCATGTCCAGGTGTCCATCGACGCTCATGAGGCCTCCGCCCGACACGGTCACTCCGGGCATGACCATCTCCAGATTACTGAAGGTGGCCGCGCCGTTGGTGAAGTTGGCCACGCCCTTCAGGCTTTGGATCTCGGTGTCTTTGCCGCCCGCCTGGATTCCCGCCAGTTTGGCCACCGCCGCGACCTTCTCGGATACGCTGAACCCCATTAACCTGGCGTTCTGCATGTTGAGCGTGGCCTGGCCGTTAAGCGGCTGTAGCGACCCGTGGAATTCACCGGCGTTGCTGAGCACGCCGGAAGAAAACGAGCTATTGTTCGGCAAAATAATGCCCAGGGCCGGCAGCAGCTTGCCGATCTCCACCAGCGCGGCATTATCGGCTTTCAGGTTGATGTGGCTCAGCGCGGGGTTCTTACGATTCAGCGTCCCGGAGAGTTGCCCTTGCGATTTTCCGACGTTGACGACCACGCTCTTCATGTCCAGCACTTCGCTGGCCAGGGTGTACTCTGCTTGGAACTTGGCATCCACCGGCACGGCCGCCGGACGGCCCTTGGGACTGGCCACTAGCTTTTCCACGGTTGTGGAACCTTCCACCTTGGCTACTTTGCCGTCGTCATCGATGTCCACTGTGCCGCTGAGCAATCCTTTCAAATCGGGACCAGCCAACCGGGAGATGTCCACCTTGTCCAGCTTGCTATGGGCTTTCAACGGCACGATGGGCGGATCGCCCGGCGTGATCGGGCCGGCGGTCCCCGATGTTTCGACACTGCCTTCGCCGACCTTGAGCGACACCAGAAAGTTGACGGGCCTGCTCGGGGAGAGATTCTCGAGGGTGGCATTAACGTGCTCGAACTTCTGGTGGGAGGCCTTCGGCGGACTAAGATCGTCGATGGACACGGTTCCATCGGTTAACTGGAGCTTGCCGATTTCCACCGCAGGTCCGGCGACTGCCGGGCTGCCGGCGGCCTGACCAGGCGCGTTCTTTCCGGCGGCGCCGCCCAGCGAATCGATGTTCATGACGCCCTTGGCGTTCTTGATCAGCCGTATGGAGGGTTGCTCGGCAGTGACGCTGGAAACATCCAAGGTGCGATTGAAGAGGGCCATCAGGCTGACGCGTACTTTCAAGGAGTCCACCGTGGCGAAGTCTCCGGCGCCGAACTTGGGATCCTCGCCGATGGCCAGTTTCTCGATCACCACGGAGGGCGGCATCAGCGACAGATGGATGGCGCCCACGGTCACCTTGCGGCCCAGGGCGGCCTCTATTTGTTGGACGATCTTGCTGCCGAAAGCGTCCACGTTCACGAAATAGGGAATCGCGAACAGCAGACCGGCGATCAGCACCAGTGGAATCACCACCACCGCGACGATGATTTTGACGGAGCGAGGCATAATGCAATCTTACGCCGCCCAGGACTTTCATGCGGTGTCTTTTTGACCATGGGCGAGGTTAACATCGCTCAGGCGCTGGCCCTGAGGACGTGATCGGTGTGGCAACCTTCCCCTTGTTGCAAGACTCCTTCGCCCTATCGGAACGAAAACCGCACGACGTGACTGCCCGCGGCAACGTTCTGTTGGAATGGTATGATGGGGCCATGGCAACCGCCCATCAACTATTCAAGATCCCCGGCGAAGATGTGCAGACGCTGACGAACGCAAGGTCTGTGTCTATCGCCCAGGCAAACGAGTGCAATGCCTGGATCATCCCAAGCGCTTGAGCGGCGATCCGGAGTTGCCTGCGGCGCTCGGCGAAAAACCCTTACGCGAATCAAGCCTTCAAGGAAGCTGCAAGGGCGGTGGCTTCGTCCGGAAAAGCCGGCCACCCGTCAAAGATGTGAACGAACCTCAGGACCTTGCCCGCCAGTCCCAAGGGAAGCACGACATTCAATGCGATTGCTTGCTTGGCGCATTCGACGACCACTCGCGCGAGCGCACCGACGCCGAGGGAGTCGATTTGCGTGACTTCGGCCAAATTCAGAATGATTCGTTGGGGAGGTTTTTCCTGGGCCGAATCAGGTCCACCAAACGCTGGTTTTCGGCCTCGCGGCGGCCCCAGATGCGCATGTCTCCAGAGACGCGCATGACAAAAGTGCCGGAGGAATCGTCGAAAACGATGTTCATAGGGGGCAGCTCCCGGCCCCCTTGCTGGGAGGCCATCCCCGCATGATAGCCCAAAAGCACCGCAGAATGATTTCAGAATCTCGCACGGGTGCGCGACCTGAAAGTGGAGGAACAACCATCCCTGGAGCAAGTCGAGAGATTCTGAGCGTACTGACGACGTACAGATGAGGTGCGGCCTTTCAGCCTGCGAAGGCAGGACCAGAACAATAGCCCCAAGCGAGGCGTAGTTTCGCCGAGCCCGGGGGAAACGGGCAAACGCAACCAGAGCCTGCGAAGGCAGGCGACAGAGACCTCGGCCAGCGCCTCTGTCGCCAGCTTCGCAGGCTGGCCTGCTCGATTCCGCGACTCCAGGCTCGGCTGAGCCGCGCCTCGCCTGGGGCTATTGTTCTGTCGCCTGCCTTCGCAGGCTTGGCGATAGTTTCTGGCGGAGGAGGATAGTCTCTCCACTTTAATGTCGCGCACCCATCTCGCACCACCGGCAATATCGTCGCAGAACTAAGCTGAAACATTCGGTTCAGGGTACGGCGATCTCTGATATCCCGGCGCGCCATCCTGGCGCGTCCCGGCCTGTGTTAGAATTCCGAGCGTGAAAACTCGAACCCTCCTCTCCTCTTTCCTGCTCTGCCTTCCCCTGCTCGCGCAAATTCCGGCGCAGGCGCCGCCGCTCGATAACTTGAAGCGCGAGGCCATCGCCGAAGTGGACTCCATGAGCACCCTGACCCAGCAGATCGTGGATCAGGTCTTCAGCTATTCCGAATTAGGCTTCCAGGAAGTGGAAACTTCGCGCTATCTCACCGGACTCCTGGAGAGAAACGGCTTTCGCGTGGAGCGCGGCGTGGCCGGCATTCCCACGGCCTGGGTAGCTTCGTTTGGGTCGGGCAAGCCGGTCATCATGTTCATGACGGACATCGACTGCATCCCGCGCGCTTCCCAGAAACCGGGCGTGGCCTATCACGATCCGATTGTGGATGGCGCTCCCGGACACGGCGAGGGGCACAACTCCGGACAGGCCGTGAATATCACCGCGGCTCTGGCGCTGAAGAAACTGATGCAGAAGTACAAGCTCCCGGGAACCCTCAAGATCATGCCCGGTGTGGCCGAGGAACTGGTGGCCACCAAGGCCTACTACGTTCGCGCCGGGCTGTTCAAGGACAGCGATCTCGTGCTGGGCGTCCACGTGGCCCACGAGTTCGCGGTGAACTGGGGACAACCGAAGAGCAACAGCGGCCTGGTTTCGGTGCAGTACAATTTTCACGGCCGCGCCGCGCACGCCGCCGCCGCGCCCTGGCAAGGACGCAGCGCTCTGGACGCGGTCGAGCTCGATGGATGTAGCCTGGAATTTCCGGCGCGAACACTTGCGCCCGCAGCATCGCGTCCATTACGTGATTCCCAACGGCGGCGATCAGCCCAACGTGGTGCCATCGGAAGCCTCGGTTTGGTACTACTATCGCGAGGTGGATTATCCGCATATCAAAGAGCTGTTCGAACTGGGCGCCAAGTTCGCGGAAGCCGCCACGCTGATGACCGGTACCACCGTGGACGCGCGCGTGCTCGGCTCGGCGTGGCCGAATCACTTCAACAAAACCATCGCCGAAGTGCAGCACAAAAACATCGAGATGATCGGCATGCCCAGGTGGGACAATGCCGATCAAACCCTGGCCAAAGCGCTGCAGAAGGAGATCGGCGCCATGGTGGAAGGACTCAAGGATAAGGTCACGCCGCTGGAAGCGCCGGGAGAGCCGCAAGGCGGCGGATCGGACGATGTCGGCGATATTTCCTGGAACGTGCCGATGACCTACCTGCGCTATCCCGCCAACATCCCCAACCTGCCGGGACACGCCTGGGAAAACGGCGTGGCCATGGCCACCCCGATCGCGCACAAAGGATCCACCGCCGGCGCCAAGGTGCAGGCAACGACTGCGCTGGACTTCATGACCAAGCCCGAGTTGGTCGAGCAAGCCTGGAAGTATTTCCGCGAAGTGCAAACCAAGGACGTCAAGTACGAGCCGTTGATCGGTCCGAAGGACAAGCCGGCGATTTGGCTGAACAAAGACAAACAAGAGGCCTTCAGGCCGCAGTTGCAGAAGCTGTACTTCGATTCGAGCAAGTACACAACGTATTTGGAACAGCTCGGCATCAAGTATCCGACGGTGAAGCCTTGAGGTCGCCAGGGCTGGGAAGGCCGAATCCCACACCATGAATCAAGGAATTCGCTCGAAGCCCATTCCCACTTGCACGAAATGTGCATCCGCCGTCAGGATCCGGCGCAGACCGAGTTCCTTCATGACCGCGAAGCTGGTGAAGTCCGTGAAGGAAATGCGCGGCTTGTCGCGGTATCGAAGGCGCAAGTGGTAGGCCTCCTCAAAGCGCTCCGGAGTGATGGCCTCGATAACCAGGAAACCGTCGTCCCGCGCCTGGAAGACGCCTTGCCAGAACTTCTCGGCGATTGGAAATGCACAGAGCGTAAAGGCACGCGTGATCGCCTCGTCCAGAACGTAGTCGGTCGTCACCCAAGGCAGGCCGCTCTGTTCGTATTGCCGCCGCAACCGTACCACGGCATCGTGCGACGAATCACCGGCGTCCACGAGGACGAGCCAACCCCAGGTGTCAATGAACAGAGGACCCAAGGGGCGATGATGGCTGGAGCTTCGTTGATGCCTCACAAGTCAGCTTCCGTAAAGCTCTTTGTCAATATCCTTGGCGAGTCGTACCGGACCCTTGTAGATGCCCGCCACAGCCAGCAGAGGATCCTCTTTGATTTTTCGCGGCTTCTTCCCGGAAGCACGGTTGTCCAGGCGGCTTCGAATCAAGCTCGCCATGCTGACCCGAGAGCGAAACGCCTCCCGGCGTAGACTTTCGTGCAGCTCCTCTGGCAGGAAAACCGTGGTTCGGCGCATATTAGCATCATAACATATATATGCTCCCCATCACTTCCCCACGCCGTCCGGCCTTGCCAAACGCCTTGCCTGAAAAGGCGGGAGATTCCATCTGCTCGATCACAATGCGAGTAACGCGCGCGCTGCCACTGGCGGTGAAGATCAAGAGCGCGAATGTTCCGAGATCGGCTCGATATTTCATTCCCGCATTATACACAAGCGATCGTCCTGGGAACCGATGGGAAGGTCCCGACGTAACGTGTAGTGAAAAACGAGTGGCGAAACAGCGTTGCCAGTTGCCGCGCCACGGGTTACAATCGACCGGACTAACAGAGATGCGCGAACCCACTCCAACTGCCTTCCGTTTGATTCCCCATGATTGACTCCAATGACCGGCTCCCCACCCGCAACTGACAATCCGCTGATCGTTCAAGGCGATCACACGATTCTGGCCGAGGTCGCCAGCCCGCGCTACGCCGAGGCTCGCGATCATCTAGCGCGCTTCGCCGAATTGGTGAAAGCTCCTGAGCATGTTCATACCTATCGGGTTACGCCGCTTTCGGTGTGGAACGCCTGCGCCGCGGGCGTCTCGGCGGCGGAGATTGTCGAAACCTTGCGGGCGTTTTCGAAGTACCCCGTTCCCGAGCACGTCAACGTGGAGATTCGCGACTTCGCGTCGCGCTACGGCCGGATGCGCCTGCTGCGCGACGATCGCGGCTTGGTGCTGGAGGCCAACGACGCGCCCCTGGCCGAAGAAGTGTCCCGCGCCAAGCACGTCGCGCCGCTGTTGCGCGAGCGCCTCTCTCCGCTGGAGTTCCTGATCGCCCCGCAGTCGCGCGGCGAGATCAAGCAAGCGCTCATCAAGCTGGGTTTTCCCGCCGAGGACCTGGCCGGCTACACCGAGGGGGAAGCCTTGCCGCTCGCGTTGCGGACGCTGGCGCTCGGCGGACAGCCCTTCGAAATTCGCCATTATCAGCACGACGCCGTGGAGGCCTTCCACGCCGGCGGGTCCGAGCGCGGCGGCTCGGGTGTCATCACGCTGCCCTGCGGCGCGGGCAAGACCATCGTGGGCATGGCCTGCATGGCGGCGCTGCAATCTTCCACCCTGATCCTGACCACCAGCATCACCGCCGTCCGGCAATGGATTCACGAGTTGCTCGATAAGACCACGCTCCGCGAAGAGCAGATCGGCGAGTACACCGGCTTGGCCAAAGAGGTACGGCCGGTGACGATTTCGACCTATCAGATCATGACCTGGCGCGCCTCCGACAGTGGCGAGTTTGTGCACTTGTCGTTGTTCGACCAGCGCAACTGGGGCTTGATTATCTATGACGAAGTGCATTTGCTGCCGGCGCCCGTCTTCCGCGTCACCGCCAGCCTGCAAGCGCGGAGGCGGCTGGGTCTTACGGCCACGCTGGTGCGCGAAGACGGCCGCGAGGAAGACGTTTTCGCGCTCATCGGCCCGCGCAAGCACGACGTGCCCTGGAAAGTTCTGGAACACCAGGGATGGATTGCCACGGCGCAGTGTACCGAAGTGCGCCTACCCATGCCGGAAGATCTGCGCATGCATTACGCGGTGGCCGGCGACCGCGACAAATTCCGCATTGCTTCGGAAAACCCCGCCAAACTGGAATGGGTCCGCCGCATCCTCGATCGTCACCCCGATGAGCCGGCCTTGCTGATTGGCATGTATCTCGACCAACTGCACGCCCTCGCCGAACCGCTCGGCCTGCCCGTGCTTACGGGAACCACGCCGCAGAAGAAGCGGGATCGGCTCTTCGCGGACTTTCGCGCGGGGCGCATCCGCGTGCTGGCCGTTTCCAAGGTCGCCAATTTCGCCGTGGATCTTCCCGAGGCGTCGCTGGCTATTCAAGTTTCCGGCACGTTTGGTTCGCGCCAGGAAGAAGCCCAGCGGCTGGGACGGATTCTGCGCCCCAAGAGCGGGCGGAATCAGGCCCATTTCTATAGCTTGGTCAGCCGCGATACCGTGGAGCAGGATTTCGCGCTGAAGCGCCAGTTGTTTCTCTGCGAGCAGGGATACGCTTATGCCATCCTGGATTCAGAAGGCGATACAGAGGAAGCGGAAGAAGAAAACAGAGGGTAAGGATCCCCTTGGGCCAGTCAATGAAAGCTCTGGAGAGCGCGTGGCAGCATATCTTTTCCGATTTGGAAATCTTCCGCGGGCTGCCCGCCGGCGCGCGGCGGTTTTTTGTCGAAGCGATCCGGCCCAGTCAGGCCATCTCCAATGAAGAGATGGGGGAATGGTACCAGACGCTGACCGGCTCCGGCCTGCTGATTCCTGGGCCGCAGCATAAGAACGCCAAGGTTGCGCCGGAATTCCAAACGCTGGGCCGCACGCTGCGGATGTTTCGGCGCAACCAGATCCTCGACGCTCCGTCGCGCCAGACATTCAGCCTCTTTTTGACCGATGAGTTCTCCTGGGACAACATTAAGGCGTTTACCAGCCCCAACATGGTCTACGGTTACGGCCCCGATCACTCCGCGGCGCAAAAACTCTATTCGCTAGTTTCCTCCGGAGAATGGCTGAAGAGTTTCCTGGAAGCCGAGGACGCCGATTGGGAGACCAACCATCGGCGTCCCATCTCGATTTGCTACTTTCATTCGCCCGAAGTTTTCCAGGCAGCGCAAGCGATGGTTCGGGCCCTGGTCGCCGCCGCTGCCCCCGTGCCGATAGAGCAATTGCCAAAACTCCTTCCGGACTTCGGCCCGCTGGCGCTGGGCGAGGCTCTGCGGGCGGGAATCCGCTACCTTCTTTTTTATCCGGCGATCCAGCGCGATCCATACGAGGCCGTGGTCGGCGCCTGGCCCGGCATTGCGCGCCGCTTGAATCGCACGAGCCGGCCCCGGCCTGCGTCTGTAGAAGTGCCGCAGCCTCTTTCCACCGCCTTCCTCCTCGACGATATGACCACCGTGCTGTCGGCCGCGGCCGTCGAACCCTTGCCCGTTAGGAGCTACGATTACGTACTGTATGAGGCCACGGCGAGAGATCTTCTCGCCGCTTTGGGCACGCTGCCGCAGGAGATCGAAAAAAGCTTTCGCTGTACACTTTCCAGACGTCTTTCGGAGTCCGTGATTTTCTTGCAGAATTTCGAGTTTCTGAACCTGGGCAGCGAGGAGGTAGACTTTCGCACTTCGCGCCGTTTGGCGGCCACCGCCGCGGGCGTCAAATGGCTGGGTTTGAGCCGAACCGCCCGCCTCAAGGAAGTCTTTCGATGCTTGAGCGGAGACCTCCGGCGAGCCGCCACCCTTTACAATGGACCTTCTCTGCCTCTGGTTCCGAGCCTCTCCGAATCCCGCGCCAGCGCGGAAACCGAGAAGATCAAAGCCGCCGTGCTGGATTCTTTCAAGGAATTGCGCCCGGGCGTCTTCGCCAACCTGAGCGCCTTTCTCGGCTATAGTGCGGACCGCAAAAATCCCTTGCTGGAGGCGAAGAACCGGCCCTTTTTCTATTTTGCGGGACGTTCTTACGACGAACCTTCGGCCGACGAATTGGAGGACGCCTGGCAAGATGTGCTGCGCCGCTTTCTTGAAGAACGGCTCCTGCCTTTGGGCGGAGTGCAAATCGGCCATGATTCCGGCGGGGAACTTTGCCTGGCGATCACTCCGGCGGGACGTCATCTGCTGGGAACCGGCGAGAATTTCGAGTTGGACGCCGACAGCGCGGGACAGGTGGTGGTTCAACCCAACTTCGACGTAGTCTTCCTGGCCCCCAGCCCGCGCGCCGAGGCGGAGATCGCGCGCTTCGGGGAGCGCGCCGGACACCGTGTCGGGACGTTATTTAAAATCACCAAGCAATCCATTCTGAACGCGGCTGCCGGCGGGCTGACGCGGGAGCGGGTTCTGGAAACGCTAAGCGAGCATTGTACGTCGGCGTTGCCCGCGAATGTGAAGCGCGAGATCACCGGCTGGTTCGGCCAATATCGCCAGGTCGCGCTTCGTCCCGCCGTACTGATTCATTGTCCCGACGAACACACCGCCGTCCAGGTGATGTCCACGGCGGGAAAACACGTGACCCGCTTGAACCCCACGACGCTGGAACTGCATGCCGCCAAGATGCCGCCCGCTTTGGTCAAGAAACTGCGGGCGGCGGGGATTTTTGTACGAACGCGCAGCGAGGTTGCGGAAGAGGAAGAGTAATCTGCGAACGCTGCTCGACGCACTGTGCGTTGGAATTTCTTGGGGAAACAAAAAGTAGCGGCTCAGTTGGAGTTGGGTGGCCAACCTGCGTGCGGCTCTGCCGCCCCTTCGTGCGGAAAGGCTCCGCCTTTCCGGAATCGTCCCTTATTCGGCGCGGCTGCGCCTCCGTCCGCAAGGCGCAGCCTTGCGAGTACTAACGCACGGAAAGGCGGAGCCTTTCCGCACGAAGGAGCGGCGGAGCCGCATTGGCATTCAAACTGAGACCACTGCCAAACAAAACGTCCGCTGGAGTCCCAAAGGCGAGAATGATAGGCTCGTAATCCGTGCCCGCTGCCTGGTCCCAAAACTACGATCCGTTCAGCGCGTGGCCGCTCTCGACACTGATCTCTTCCCTGCCCGTCGTGACGCTGCTGTTCGTGTTGGTAGTGTGGCGCAAACGCGTGTGGTTCTCCGCGATGTGCGGATTCGCGGTGGCCGTCATTTTGGCGATGGCCGTGTTCCACCTGCCCGCGGCCATGGCCGGCGGCGCGTGCCTGCTGGGATTCACCTTCGGATTCCTGCGTATCGGCTGGGTGATCGTGGGATCCATTTTCCTCTACCACGTGGCCGTGGAGTCCGGGCAATTCCAAGTAATGAAGGATTCTATCGCCACGCTTTCCTCCGATCGCCGCCTGCAAGTCGTTCTGATTGCTTTCTGTTTCGGCGCGTTTCTGGAAGGAACCGGCGGCGGCGGTGCGCCAGTGGCCATTGCCGGATCGTTTCTCATTGGCCTGGGATTCCCGCCCTTTCAAGCGGCCACGCTTTGTCTGCTCGCCAACACCGCGCCGGTAGCTTGGGGAGGCGTGGGAAATCCTATCCGTACGCTAGCCGGAGTCACGGGCCTTCCGGAGGCCACGCTCGGCGCGATGGCCGGACGCATTTTGCCGCCGCTGTCCGCGATTCTCCCGTTATGGCTGGTACGCAGCATGGTCAGTTGGGAAGAAACTTTGGAGGTTTGGCCGGCTCTGGCGGTCAGCGGCGTTTCTTTCGCGGCCATGCAATTCTATTGGTCGAATTTTCAGGAGAGCGGACTGGTGGACATCATCGCGGCGTTGTTCTCGCTGCTGACGATGGTCGCGTTCTTGAAGGTGTGGCATCCCAAAGGAGTGCCACGGCCAGCCTCTCGCCACAACCTTGGCACAGTATTGAAAGGGTGGTCGCCGTTTCTGTTGGCGTCGCTGCTGATCCTGGTGACGGGGCTTCCCAGCATCAACAATCGTTTAACGTTCGAATCGCTGAAGAAACCGATGCCGGGCCTTCATAACATGGTGCTGCGCGTTCCGCCCGTGGTGCCTAAGCCTACGCCGGAACCAGCCATCGCCGATCTCAACTTTATCGCGCTGCCGGGGACCGCCGTGGCGGTCTCCGCTGTATTGGCCGGCCTGCTTCTGGGACTGGGCGGCCGCCGAATCGCGGGCATTTTCCTCCACACGCTGAAGCAATTGATTCCCTCCCTGGCGGCGATCACTTTCATGCTGGGACTGGCCTTTGTCACTCGCTACTCCGGCATGGATACGGTGCTGGGGCTGAGCCTGACCCGCACTGGATTAGCCTATCCGTTCTTCGGAACACTTCTCGGATGGCTGGGCGTAGCGCTCACCGGCACCGATGCCGGATCGAACGCGCTGTTTGGAAATTTGCAGAAAGTGACGGCCCAACAACTCGGCCTCAGCCCCGTCCTGATGTGCGCCGCCAATTCCGCCGGGGGCGTGATGGGCAAGATGATCGACGCGCAGTCCATCGTGGTGGCCAGCGCCGCGACGCAACAGGTCGGCAACGAAGCGGCTATCTTCAAAGCGGTATTCAAACACAGCATCGTGCTGGCCGCGATCATAGGCGCGATCGTGATGTTGTATGCGTTCGTGCTGCCGGGGTGGGTGCCGAAATAATTAGCCACAGAGGCACAGAGGCACAGAGGACACAGAGATCGGAAACACAGAGAACGAAAACCTAGGAGAAATCTTCTTAGGGTTTTCGTTCTCTGTGCTTCCGATCTCTGTGTCCTCTGTGTCTCTGTGGCTAATTCTCGCGTGGGCGCTTGACACCATATGGTCATGTAGGCCATAATCTGAGAATAAGGGCCACGTTTGCTCTGGTCCGATGTCGGGAGATTGAGAGGGAACAAATGAGAGGCGCCAAGATCAAGGTTGGCGGCGCAATCGAGGCGGACGCGTCACGCCGGTTTATCCAGGCTTGGCGACGGGCCGGTAAGGGTGAAGCGTTCCAAGAACGCGTTCTGACTTTCGAAAGTTGGGACACTCTGGCTCGCGTATTAACCGGCAAGAGGATGGAGCTTCTGCGTTACGTTCGCCGGCATCGTGTGCGGAGTGTTCGCGCGCTGGCGAACGCGCTCGGACGCGACTACAGCAATATTCACGCCGACGTCCAGGCGCTAACCACTGCCGGACTTCTCGATACCAAAGATGGCGGCGTGCATGCGAACTACGACGCGATCGAGACCCGAATCTCGATCTAAGCAAGATAACTCGCCACAGAGGCCCAGAGAACACAGAGATCGGAAACACAGAGAACTACTATTAACATGGATGCACAGGATGGACAGGATGCGACTAGGTCAGTAGAACCTCCCTCTTATCCTGTGCATCCTACATCCATGTTAAAAACAACGCTGACGTTGAGTTGCAGCGCCACCGCTCTGTGTTCCGATCTCTGTGTCCTTTGTGCCTCTGTGGCTAATTCCTCTTTTTCTCTCCAGCCTCATTGACCAGCCGCCGCATCGCGGGGATGATAGTGAACTCCACCAGGGCGTGCGGTTGAGCCGCACGGTCCAGCAGGGCATTCGCTTGCCGATTCCATCCCGGGGGAGTTTTGCCGCCAGCCATAATCCGCAGCGCGGCCGTGCCCACGCGTCCCATCTCGCCCAGCTCCGTCGCCAGGTATCCGCACGTCGGCAAGCGACGGCTTCTGCTGGCATAGACGTTCGATCTTCAAACGGGAGTTTTGCCATTTCTTGAAAAGGTCCAGCAACTCCTGGCGGCGCGACGCTCCCGCGTCCAGCAGCGCGATGATCGCGCGGCCTTCCGCGCTGTCCGGCGGCGTGGCGTCCACCAGGCCGGTCAGCGGAGTCTGCTGCGTGATCGGCACACGCGACCGCCGCCCGAAGCTCACTGGCTTCAGCGTGTCGTCCAGGGTGCGCAAGGCGGTGAAATCCCGCGATCCAACAATGCGCCGCAACATGATGTCGCGGCTCTTCAGATGCATCAGTCCAAACTCTTCCAGCGACACACTGAATACGTCCAGCCGCCGGTACATGTCGGCAACGTCGCGCGTCTCCTGCGGCGACCACAGCCGCTCGGCCATCGCGGCCAGACGCGGCCAGATGCGCGAGTCGATGTTCTCGGGCGTCACCAGTTCGCCCCACATGGTGGCCTCGCCGCCCAGAATGCGCGCTGCTGCTTCGGCGTCAGCTTCGCCGTTGCTCCGCCGGCATCGGATCGACGGATAATGCTCGGCGGCGGGATCGCATCAGGTCGAGGTAGTAGCCGGTCGAAAGTATCCCCGTGTAGCCTTGCCGCGCGCCTCCGCCGAGCGATTCCTGCCCGCGCCACGATTGCACCACGATGTCCTTGGGCACGCCGGGATGGAAGACCTCGTCCCAACCGACCATCTTCTTGCCGTGCTTCGCGCCAGAGTCTCGCACGCGCTGACTGAAGTACGTCTGCAACTCGCGGTCGTCGGCCATGTCCATGCTCCTGCATGAAGGCCAAATGCTGCGGATTGGTGTTCCACTGTTTGCCGTTCCTCTCGTCGCCGCCGATGTGAAAGTACTCATCGGGAAATAGCGCCGCCATTTCTCCGATGAAAGCATCGAGGAATTTGTAGCTCCGCGTTGGCCGGGTCCATCGCCGGATCGAAGACGCCCCATTTGCGGATGATCGAGTAAGGGCCCGGCGCGCTGGCCAGCTCCGGATATCCGACAAACCAAGCGGTGGCATGTCCCGGCATGTCGAATTCCGGAACGCACGCGGATGCCGCGGTCACGCGCGTAGGCGATGATCTCGCGCACCTGATCCTGCGTGTAATACTGGCCGTCCGAGCCCATCTCCTGCAGCTTCGGGAATCGCTTGCTCTCCACGCGGAAGCCCTGGTCCTCCGACAGGTGCCAGTGGAAGACGTTCAGCTTCACCGACGCCATGCCGTCGAGGTTGCGCTTGATGACTTCGACGGGCATCCAGTGGCGGCGAGCAATCGATCATCAAGCCGCGCCAGGGAAAGCGTGGTGTGTCTTGAATCACGGCGGCTTGGAAGAAGTACGAATTGTCGTCGAGAGATCCCAGTTGCAGCAGCGTTTCCAAACCGCGCAGCGCGCCGACCACCGTGGGCGCGCGAAGCGTGGCTAGTTGCGAAGTCACTTCCAGAGTGTACGATTCGTCTTCGTTCGACGCCTTGCACCGCTTGCCCGGGACCGAGGCAGCGAATCACCAGCGTGGGGTGTTCCGGCGCGGCGGCTAATTGCAGGCGCGAGCGCGCCTGCAAGCGGCGCGTGAAGCGGTCCACGGCCGACAGCAAGCGGGCATCGGAATGCCCCTCCACATGCACGGAGAACGCGGAATCCACCACAAGCCTGCCGGATGCGAACGATACCGAGGCCGGCTTGGGAAGCAGGTTGGACATCGCGATCGGCGGGCTGGTTTGCGCGGCAGCCAGGCCCGCCGCTAGTAGCGCCCATGGAAAAAAACGTCTCACTGCACTCGCCGGCGCATGAACGCCGGTACGTCGAGATCCTCCGGCGATCCCTGCATTTGCGGCACGTAGTTCTGCGCAATTTCCGTCAAAGTCTCCGGATACGCGAGTGCTGCCGCGTGCAAGCGGGTTGCCGGCGGCTCATAAACCGGCGGCGGCTGGTACGCCGCAGCCTCGTGAACCGGCTGCTCCACCTGGCATTCAGCCTCAGGCTCGGCGGGCGCCGGCTCAACCGGCGCCATAATCAACGGCGGCGGTTCCAGCGAACCAACGGCGGGCGGCAGCGGCTCATGACGGATAATGCGCGGCTCGGCTCCATGCTGGAGGCCCTCACCGGCGAGCGAAAACCCGTGGCGATCACGGTGATCTTCACAGCATCGCCCATCTTCTTCGTTCAGCACCGCGCCGAAAATAATGTTGGCGTCCTCGTGCGCGGCTTTCTGCATGATCGTGGAAGCCTCATGCACTTCATGCAAGCGCAGATTGCTGGATCCAGTGATGTTGATCAGAATCCCGCGGGCGCCGTTGATGCTGGCGTCTTCGAGCAGCGGGCTGGTTGATGGCCTGGTGCGCCGCCTCCACGGCGCGGTTGTCGCCGCTGGCCACGGCCGTACCCATCACGGCGTAGCCCATGCCTTTCATGATTGTTTTCATGTCGGCGAAGTCGCGGTTGATGATGCCGGGAATCGTGATGATGTCGCAGATGCCCTGCACCGCCTGCCGCAAGATGTCGTCGGCCATGCGAAACGCCTCGAAAAAGCTCGTGCTCTTGTCCACGAACTGCATCAGCCGCTCATTGGGAATGGTGATGAGCGTGTCCACGCTCTCGGCCAGTTCCGCCAAGCCCTGTTCGGCCTGCGCCATGCGGCGCTTGCCTTCGAAGGCAAACGGCTTGGTGACCACCGCCACGGTCAGCGCGCCCATCTCGCGGGCCAGCGCGCCACGATCGGCGCGGCGCCCGTGCCGGTGCCGCCGCCCAGGCCGGCAGTGACGAACACCATGTCGGCGCCTTCCAGTTCCTCAATATCTTTTCGGTATCCTCGAGCGCCGCTTCGCGGCCGATTTCAGGGTTGGCGCCGGCGCCCAGGCCCTTGGTCAGTTTGGCGCCCATCTGGATTTTCACCGGCGCCTTCGAGCTCCGAGCGCCTGCGCGTCGGTGTTGGCCACCAGAAACTCCACGCCCTCCATGCGCGCGGAGATCATGCGGTTCACCGCGTTGCACGCCGCCGCCGCCCACGCCGATCACCTTGATGCGCGCACCGCGCAACGGCTCGTCGGAAAAACTAAACTTGATTGGGCTATCGGACATTTCTTCGCTCATATTTGATCTCCTTCGGTAAGTTAATAGTGGGCCAGTTTGGATGCCGCGCGGCTCCGCCGCTGTTATGAGCCGCGACAGTTATGGAGCGACGGAACGCTCGTAGCTGTTGAACGCCGGTACGAAAACCCGCCGCACCGGGGTACTCGAATCCTCGTGTTTTCGGACCGACGTTCAAGGCGTACAAATCTCCCGTCGCTCCATGACTGTCGCGGCTCATTTGATTTGCCTAATTCCATCCGCCAATAACGACTCGCTTCAACTTGTCCAGCCAACCTTCATCCTTGCCCTGCCGCGCCTGGCGCAGACGCTGCGCGTAATGCAACAAACCCATCAACGTGGTGTTGAACGGCTCGCAGAGGCTTTCCGGCGCGCCTTCCAGCATCGGGGCCAGGCCGATGCGCGCGGTCACATCGAGGGTCTGCTCGGCCAGATCGCACAAGCCCGCCAGGCGCGCGCCGCCACCGGTAAAAACCATGCCGGCGATGGAATGGCGATCCAACCCGGCGCGGCGCAACTCGGCGTGAATCAGTTCGATCAATTCCTGGGCCCGTGGCTGTAAAATTTCCGCCAACTCCACCTGCGGAACTAAGCGCGACGTGCGATCCCCCACCCGCGGCACCTCGATCAGAACGGATGCTCCGGCCATCTCCCGCAAGGCCACGCCGAAATCGCACTTGATGCGCTCCGCTTCCGGAATCGGCGAGCGCAAACCTACCGCAATGTCGTTGGTGAAGTGATCGCCGCCTACCGCCACCGTAAACGTGTGCTGCAACGCTCCGCGATGATAGGCCGCCACTTCGGTGGACCCCGCGCCGATATCGGCCAGGACCACGCCCAACTCCCGTTCGTCTCCGCGCAGCGCCGCTTCCGCGGCGGCCAGCGCTTCGAACACCGTTTCTTCCACAATCAGCCCGGCATGATTGGCCACCGCGATCACGTTGCCGCGCGCCGCCGCGGCCACGGTAATCACGTGAACGTTCACTTCCAGCCGGCCGCCCATCATTCCCACCGGATCGCGAATGCCCTCATAGGAATCGAGCGCGTACTCCTGCGGAACCACGTGCAAAACTTCGCGGTCCGGCGGCAGGTTCACGCGGCGCGCTTCTTCCACCGCGTGGCGGGCGTCTTCCCGCTGGATCTCGCGATGGCGCGAGGAAATGTTGATCCCGCCGTGCGCGTTCACGCCGCGAACCTGCGACGATCCCAACCCCATCACCACATGCTCGATGGGACCGCCGTAGACGGCCTCGGCCGCCTCCACGGCCTTGCGCAACGAAGCCTCCGCGGAATCCAGGTTGATGATGCCGCCCTTTTTCCAACCCTTCGATTCCGCTTCGCCCCACGCACAAAAACGCAAAGTCCCTTCTTCGTTTTCTTCCGCCACCAGCACGCGAGTTTCGAAACTGCCCGCGTCCACCGCGACAATCGGTCTCTTCTTCAATCGTCCCTCTTCACACCGGGCCGCGTATCGGGATTCACTACTACTTGGTTGTCGTAGCGCAAATCAATCGAGCGGATCTTCGGAAAATCGCGATGCCACTGCTGGATGTGCGCCAGATAGGTCTTGTATCGCTTCAAGAAATCGCCGGAACCCAGGTGTAACACGATCGCGGTATCCACCACGGTGACGCGGGCGTCCTCCGCATCGCTCACATCCACTTCGGAGATATCCAGGCTGTAGCGGGTGCCTTCGCGGTCCAGGTCCTGGATCAGCCCGTTGAAAAGCGCCATGCGCGCACGGCGCTGGCCGGCGGGGTCTGTGTCCGACACGCCCACCACCACGGGAAAACTGAAAGAAGCCTGTACCGGACGCTCCAGGAACTGGCCGCTGGAATCCACCAGCAGCATTCCGGCCGCGCTCTGCGCGAAGGCTACCGGGGCGCGTTCGTGCAACCTCACGTGAATGCGGTCCGGCCACAACCGCGCCACGTCGGCGCGTTCCACCCAGGGAATTTCCTCGATCCCGGAGCGGCGTTCTTCCAGCGGCACGCCGAACACGCTGTGTCCAATATCGCCGGCGAAACGCTCCAGAACCTGCTCCCGCTTGACGTAATGCGTTCCTTCAACTTCGATCTTCCCGGAACTCAGCGCAAACGCCGCGTTGGAAAGCGCGAACCTGGTGATCCCCCAAGCCGCGCCGCTCAGCGCCAGGACCGCCAGCGCCGAAAACAGCGGCATCTTGACGCGCGCGATTTTGCGCGTGTCCAGGCGCTTGCGCACCTCCACGCGTTTCTGGCGCCGCAGGTACTGCGGCTCCTCTTCGGGATCCAGATCCATCCCCGTTTCCAGACGATCGTCTTCTGCCATACTGTTTACCGGCTTGACACTCCCTGGGGTCCGAGCCGCAAAAACATTTTCTCACAGATTTGATTTATGTTACCAGCCCCTAATGCAATTGCCAAATCGCCGTCCTGGGCCGTTTCGGCGATCTCCCCGGCCAGGGCGTCGAAATCGGGCGCGTAGTGGACCTTCGACATCCCGGTGGCCCGGATGGCCTCGGCCAGGGCTTGGCCGCTGATCCCCTCGATGGGCGGCTCGCCGGCAGGATAGATGTCGGTGATCCACAGCTCGTCGGCGTCCGCGAAGGCCTGCGCGAACTCGTCCATCAGCAGGCGGGTGCGGGTGTAGCGATGCGGCTGGAAGGCCACCAGCACGCGCCCGCGGCCGGCGCCGCGCACCACTTGCCGCGCGGCAGCCAGCGTGGCCGCGACTTCGGTGGGATGATGGCCGTAATCGTCAATCACGGTGACGCCGCGGGCGCGTCCGCGCACTTGAAAACGGCGATCCACGCCGCCATAGCTCGCCAGCGCTTCGCGAATCCGCTCCAGCCGCGCTCCCAACTCCAAGCCCACAGCGATAGCGGCCAGGGCGTTCATCACGTTGTGACGTCCCGGCACAGGCAACGTGAACTCGCCCAGTCCACCGCTCTGGCCGCCCAAACGGAAGCGGCTGCCGAATCCTTCGTGAACGATTTCCGTAGCGGTCAAATCGCATAAGCCGTGGCAATGCGCGCTGGTTCCGTAGCGGATCACGCGGCGCGTGATCAGCGGCAGGATCGCTTGAATGTTGGGATCGTCGGCGCAAACGATGGCCGCGCCGTAGAACGGCACTTTGTTGGCGAAGTCGGTATAGGCGCGGCGGATTTCCTCCAGGTCGCGGTAGTGATCCAGGTGTTCGCGATCCACGGTGGTGATGACGGCCAGGATGGGCGCCAGTTTCAGAAACGATCCGTCGCTCTCGTCCGACTCTACCACCATGAAATCGCCGCCGCCCAGGCGGGCGTTGGAGCCGATGGAATCCACGCGGCCGCCCACCACGATAGTGGGATCGAGACCGGCGTGCGACATCACCGCGGCGATCATCGACGTGGTAGTGGTCTTGCCGTGCGAGCCGGCCACGGCCACGCCGAATTTCAGGCGCATCAACTCGGCCAGCATTTCTCCCCGCGGGATCACTGGAATACCGCGCCGCCGCGCTTCCACGATTTCCAGATTGCCCGCCTGCACGGCGGAGCTGGCCACGACCGCCGCCGCGCCCTCAACATGCGCGGCTTGATGACCTTCAAAGATGGTCGCGCCGAGGCTAGCCAAGCGTTCGGCGACGGGGCCGCGCTTCAAGTCCGAGCCGCTGACGCGGTAGCCGAGGCTCAGCAGCAACTCGGCGATGCCGCTCATGCCGCTTCCGCCGATACCCACAAAGTGAAAATGGTTGGCGCGAAAAAACATGGTTCCTAAAACGCCGCCGCTGCAATGGCGTCGGCGATGCGCTCGGTGGCATCGGCGACGGCAAAGCGGCGGGCGTTTTCCTCCATTTGTTTGAGCTCTGGTAAAGCCGCGCGAATCTCCGCGGCCAACCGATCCCCGGTCAATTCCGCGTCGCGGACAACTCGCGCCGCGCCGGCGCGCTGGCGCGCCAGCGCGTTGTGAAATTGATGATCGTCGCTGGCAAAGGGAAACGGAACCAGGATCGCGGCCTTCCCCGCCGCCGCCAACTCCGCCAGCGTGGATGCTCCCGCGCGCGAAACGACCAAGTCGGCGCGAGCCATGGCCGCGGGCATGTCGGAGATGAACGCGAAAACGTCGCTTCTCCGTTGTTCATGGGCCTGCCGCACGGCGTCGAACTCCCGTGCTCCGGTCTGGTGCAGCAAGTGAAACTCCCCGTGCGGAAGCAAGTCGAGCGCCTCAATGACAGCGCGATTCATCCGCGACGAGCCCTGACTGCCGCCGGTGATCAACACCGTGTAAGGCGTATGGTGGGCCTTCGGCGGAATGTCGAAGAATGCCTGATTCACCGGCAAGCCGGTGATTTCCACTCGCGAGCACGGAAAAAATCGCGCCGCCGTGCTGTCCGCCAACAGCGCGCGCGCCACCATCGGCGCCAGCAGGCGATTGGCGAATCCGGGAACCGCGTTGGCTTCGTGCACCACGACGGGCACTCCTTTACATGCGGCCATTAGCAACACCGGTCCCGAAACGTAAGCGCCTACGCCGTACGCCACGTCGGGACGAAAGCGCTCGACGATGGCGGCGGAGTCGAGCAGAGCCCGCGGCAGTCGCAACATCGTCGCGGCCATCTGCGCGATTCCCACGCGATTCAGCCCGGAAATCGCGATCGTGGCCAGAGGAAAGCGGTGTTCCGGCATCAGCCGCGCCTCCAGGCCGCCGGACGTACCCACGGCCAACACCTCCGCGCCCCGCTCGCGCAGTTCTTCAGCGACGTGAAGCGCGGGAATCACGTGTCCGCCCGTTCCTCCGGCTGCGATGAGAACTCGCATGTTAATTCGAATGCTGCGTAACGTTCAACAAGATGCCCATGGCGATCAAATTGAACAGCAGCGAACTGCCTCCGTAAGAAATGAACGGCAAGGGAATGCCTTTGGCCGGAATCAATCCGGTCACCACGCTCAAGTTGACGAAGGCCTGAAAAACGATCATCACCGTCACGCCGACGGCCAGCAATCTTCCGAAGAGGTCGGGGGCGCAACGGGCCGCCACCAGGCCGCGCCAAAACAAAACGCCGAAGGCGGCGATCACCAACGTGCCGCCGAACAGTCCCAGTTCTTCGGCGACCACCGCGAAAACGAAATCGGTATGCGGCGCCGGGAGAAAGAAAAGTTTTTGCTTGCCCTGCATCAGGCCCGCGCCGAAGAGTCCCCCGGTGCCCACGGCGATAAACGACTGCACCATATGAAAACCCTTGCCGCTGGCCTCGCTGAAGGGATTGAGCCATACGCGGATGCGATCCATGCGATAAGGCGTGCGCAAGACCATCACGATAAAAACAAGGATGCCGGCCAGCGCCACCACGCCCAGATAACGGGCGTCCATTCCCGCAACGAGTAGAATCGCCACCGCGATCAGCGTGATCATCAGCGCCGTACCGAGATCGCGGCCTCCCAGCACCAGCGCGACGGTGAGTCCGATGACCAATCCCACCGGAGCCAGGGTGCGGCGTTCGTTCAGCGTGCCCGCCTTCTGGCGTGTTTCCAGGAACCACGCCAGGAAAACGATGAGCACCGGCTTGGCCATTTCCGAAGGCTGGAACGACAGCGGCCCCCAGCGAATCCAGCGATGCGTGGCGTGGGAAGCGTCCAGGAAGAGCACCGCGAACAGCAGAAGCAGCGTGACGGACAGCGCCGGAAAGATGAGTGCCGGGTTGCGATACTTGCGATAGTCGATGTTCATGGTCACCAGCAGCCCCAGCAATCCCACAATGGCGGAGGCCAGTTGGCGGACGAAATAGTAATAAGGGCTGCCATGCTGGTCCGCCGACAGCACCGCCGATGCCGAGAACACCATAACCAGCCCGAAGACCACTAGCGCCAGCGTGGTGGTCAGGAGGATGCGATCGGATTGGAGGCGTTTGGCCATGCATTTATAAACCACAAAGGCACAAAGAACACAAAGAAGACAAAATCATCCGTTCACCAGTCTCTCGATGCCTCCATCCGTTAGAAGTGGTACGTGAAAGTTGATCAAGAGGCCTAACCACAGGCCGGAGAGACGCAAGTACGTCAAGAGTTGAGCGGTATGAATGGGAGCCAGTTTCTCTACCGCTTTCAATTCCACAATCACTAACTCAGCCACCAGCAAATCCAACTTATAACCGCAATCCAGCTTCGTACCCTTATACTCGACGGGCAAAGGTACTTGGCGCTCGAACGGAATACCACGTATGGACAACTCGCGGCAGAGGCATTGCTCATACGCGGACTCTAGCAGACCCGGACCAAGAGCCTTGTGAACCTCGATTGCCGCACCAATGATTCGGAACGACAGGTCATCGGATATCGTCTTTGTGTCCTTCGTGTCTTTGTGGTTCATGGTTTTGCGTTTTCGTCGTTCATGTTTTCCCCAGTGACCGCACGATCTGTTTAAACACCCGCCCGCGGTGCTCATAGTTTTGGAACTGATCGAAGCTGGCACACGCCGGAGCCAGTAAGACCGTGTCGCCGGGATGGCAGCGGCGCACCGCGTCGCGCACCGCGATGTCCAGCGTGCCGGCGCGGATCAGCGGAGCCGCGTCGCCTAAATGCGCGGCAATCTTCTCGGTGGCCGATCCAATCAGCAACACAGCGCGCGCGCGTTGCTTCAATAACGGCTTGAGCGGCGCATAGTCGCTGTCCTTGTCCAATCCGCCTAAGATCACCAGCAGTTTGCCCGGACCATCCCTGAACGCCTCAAGAGCTTTCATCGTGGCGTCTACGTTGGTGGCCTTGGAATCGTTGTAGAACTCCACGTCGCCCAGCTTGGCCACGAACTCCAGACGGTGCTCCACGGCCTTGAAGTCGCACACTCCCTGGCGAACCTTGGGAGGCTCCGCGCCAAGCGCCAGCGCCGCGCAGACCGCGGCCAATACGTTTTCCACGTTGTGCGCGCCCTTCAAGAGGATTTCTTCCACCTCCATCACCGTGTAGGAATATTCGCCCGGACAAAAAACGATGTCGCCGTTCTCCACGAACGCGCCGGCGGCTACTTCGTGCAAACGGCTGAACATCATCACGCGCGAGGGCGCCAAGTGCGCGTACTCGCGGCAGGTGGGGTCCTCGGCATTCAATATGGCGAGGTCCTCGGGCGTCTGGTTCTTAAAGATGCGCGCCTTGGCCGCGGTGTAAGCGGCCAAATCGCCGTGACGGTCCAGGTGGTCCGGCGTGACGTTCAGAACCATCGCCACCGTGGGATGCATTTCCTGAATGCTCTCCAGTTGAAAGCTGGAAAGCTCCACAACGTTGATCGTCTCCGGTGTCGAGGTAGCCACCAGCGAGATCAGCGGTGTGCCGATATTGCCGCCGACTTGGGTGTGAAATCCCGCGGCCTCGAAGATTTTCCCGGTAAGCGCGGTAGTTGTGGTCTTGCCATTCGATCCGGTGATGCCGATCAAGCGGCCCTTGAGAAAACGCGACGCCAGTTCCGTTTCGCCAAGAACGGGAATGCCCTTCTCCCGCGCTTCCGCCAACAACGGAAGTCTCCACGGCACGCCGGGACTGGTAACGATGAGATCCTGTTTCAGAAATGTCTCGCTGCGATGGCCGCCAGCCTCCAATTCCACGCCCAGAGCGACAGCTTCGTTCATTTCTTCGAAAGGACGCCGGTCTGAAATCGTCACGATGGCCCCGCGCGCGCGTAAAAACTGCGCTGCCGCGAGGCCGCTCTTGGCCGCGCCCACTACCAGCGTTCGCCTGCCTTCAAGATTCATAAGGGTTAACGCAATTTCAACGTGGTTAACGCAAATAATGCCATCAGCAAGCCGAGAATCCAGAAGCGGATGATGATCTTCGATTCTTTCCAGCCCAGTAATTCGAAGTGATGATGCAGAGGCGCCATGCGGAAAATCCGTTTGCCCTTCCGGAGTTTGTACGAAGCCACCTGCAAGATCACCGAAAACGCCTCCAGGACAAACACGCCGCCGATGAAGCCCAGCAGCAATTCCTGCTTGATGATGACCGCCACCGTGCTGATCGCTCCTCCCAAGGCCAGCGATCCCACGTCGCCCATGAAAATCTCGGCGGGATGAGCGTTGTACCACAGGAATCCCAGGCTGGCCCCCACGATCGCTCCGCAAAACACGGCCACCTCTCCGGCGTCGCGTAAATGGCCGATCTCCAGGTAGCGGGCGAAGACGACGTGACCCGTGACGTAAGTGAGAATCGTCAGCGCGCCGGCGGAAATTACGATCAGGCCGGAGGCCAGGCCGTCCAGGCCGTCGGTCAGGTTCACGGCGTTGGACATGCCCACCAGCACGATAATGACGAACAGAAAGAAAAACACGAAAGCCAGCGGATAGGTGTAGGGATTCTTCATCAATCCGTGCAGCAACAGATCGGGTCCCAGGTTCTTGAAAAACGGCACCATCAACTGGGTGCTGTACATCCCGCGCGCGGTCAGAAACAGCAGCCACACGCCCACCATCAAGCTAACCACGATTTGCAATCCGAACTTAGTCTTGGCGGTCAGACCCAGGTTGCGGCGGTTGCGGATCTTCAGAAAATCGTCCAGGAAACCGATGGCGCCGAAACTGAGCGTGGAAAATATGCACAGCCACACATAAAGATTGGAGAGATCGGCCCACAACAGCGTCGGAAACAGAAACGACACCAGAATCAACACCCCGCCCATCGTCGGCGTACCCGCCTTGGCCTGGTGCGTTTGCGGTCCTTCCTCGCGGATGTGCTGACCGATTTGAAACTCGCGCAGACGCTTGATCAGCCAAGGTCCCAGCACGATCGCGATAAAGAGCGCCGACAGGCTGGCAAAGGAGACGCGGAAGGTCAAGAACCGGAACAGCCGGAACGGACTGAAGAACGTATAGAGTTGCTTGTAGAGCAGCCAATAAAGCATTTCCTTAGTCCGCCTCCGCCGTCTTCGTCATGGTTTTCATCAGGCACTCGATGGCCCGTTCCAAACGCACTCCGCGCGACGCTTTGAATAACACGATGTCCCCCGGCTCGATCCAAGCCGCGAGAATCGCCGCGGCTTGCTCGGGCGTTTCCACGAACTGGCCGCCGAATTCACGCGCCATTCCACGCACGCCGATGAGCAGGTCCAGGCCGCGAGCGTGCTCGCCGACTTGGCGATGCAGATCGCGCGCCGCCGGCCCCAGTTCGAGCATCTCGCCTAAAACCGCGGCCCATCTCCCCGCCGTGGGCGTTTCGCGCAGCCATTGCAGCATCGAAATCGCCGCCGCCGGATTCGAGTTGTAGCAATCATTGACGATTCGCGCACCGTTCCAGCGGATGATCTCGCCACGCATCTTGCCGGGCTTCAACTGGCATAACGCCTTGGTGGCTTCACCGATGGGAACGTCACACAGCCCTCCTACGGCGATCGCCGCGAGCGCGTTGCGGACGTTGTGCGCTCCCGGCAAGCGGAGGTCGATCTCCGGGTTGCCAGGCAGGTTCAAGCCGAACATGACCCGCCGTCCTGCGAATGGGAATGCCGAAACACGAAGGTCATCCGCGTTCAGCACGGCTATTCCATTGGCAGGCAGCGACTCGATCAATTCATATTTCGCTCGCGCCACGCCATCCACGGACTCGAAAAATTCCAGATGCGCCGGAGCAACGCCGGTGACCACGCCCACGTTGGGCCGCGCGATTCTCGCCAGAGCCGCGATTTCGCCGGCATGCGACATTCCCAACTCCAACACCGCGATCTCGTCGCCGTCCTCCAGGCGAAGCAAAGAGAGCGGCAGCCCATACTCGTTGTTGTAATTCCCTTCCGTTTTCCGCACGCGATAGCGAGTGGCCAGAACCGCCGCGATCATGTCCTTGGTGGTGGTCTTTCCGGCGCTGCCGGTGACCGCGATGACCGGCTTGCCCCAGCGGCGCCGCGTCTCCGCCGCCAGCGATTGCAATGCGCTCAGCGTGTCTGTCACGACGATGGCGCCTGGTCCATGATCGACGACAGCGCCGGCCGCGCCCGCCGCCAGCGCTTGCTCCACGTACAAGTGACCATCGGTATTCTCGCCGCGAACCGCGAAGAACAATTCGCCCGGCTGAATGCTGCGCGAATCGATCGAGCACCCGGTGACGGGAGCGTCGGCGGCAGCCGCCGCGCCCAGCGATTCCGCCACCGCGCGCAATGTGGAGAGCGAACGGATCACGCCGCCCTCCTATGCACCGCTTGAGCCGCCACTTGGCGGTCGTCGAAAGAAATCGTTTCTTGTCCGGTGATCTGGTAGGTCTCGTGGCCCTTGCCGGCAATCAAGACAAAATCGCCTGGCTGGGCTTCGTGGATGGCCAGGGTGATCGCCGCGGCGCGATCGGGCTCGATGGCGAAAGGTTTGCCGGTCTGGCGCACTCCGGGGAGGATTTCCTCGATAATTGCCCGCGGATCCTCGGAACGCGGATTGTCGCTGGTGACAATCACCAGATCGCTGCCCAGCGCCGCGGCTTCGCCCATCAACGGACGCTTCTTGCGATCGCGGTCGCCGCCGCATCCAAACACCGTGATGATGCGGCGCGGATGCAGACCCCGCGCGGTGGACAACACGTTGCGCAGGGCGTCGTCGGTGTGGGCATAGTCCACCACGATGCGGAAAGGCTGCCCGGCATCCACGCTTTCGAAGCGTCCCGGAACGGCGGTTAGCGATTCCAAACCTTCCTCGATCGCCACGTTGGGAATCCCCAACGCCACCGCCGCGGCCACCGCCGCCAGGCGATTGTAGGAATTAGCGCGGCCCTCCAGTTTCGAGCGATTAGCGATGGTCCCGGCCGGCGAGTGAATCATCGTCCCCGCTTCGCGCACTTCGGCGTGGGGCGAATCGAGGCCGTACCATAATACTTTCGACCCGCATTCCGCCAGCGCCGCACTGTGCGGATCGTCGGCGTTCAACACGGCCCAGCGCGGAATCTCGCCCAGCGATCCGTCAAACAGCCGGCGCTTGACGGCGAAGTATTCCTCCATGGTGTGGTGATAATCGAGATGGTCGCGGGTCAGGTTGGTGAAGACGGCTACTTGAAAGCGCGTCCCATAGACCCGCTCCTGCGCCAAAGCGTGGGAGGAAACTTCCATCACCGCGTGCGTGCCTCCGGATTCCCGGAGGTCGGCTAGCATGGCCTGCAAGTCCAGCGACTCCGGCGTAGTGTTGGGTGCCGGCAGCCGCCGCGCACCCAGCCGGTATTCGATGGTTCCAAACAGCCCCGCCGTGTTGCCCGCCGCCAGGATCGCGTATAACAGGAAAGACGTGGTGGTCTTGCCGTTGGTTCCCGTCACGCCGGTCATCTGGATTTGCCGCGAGGGATGCCCGTAAAAATTGGCGGCCGCTTGCGCCAGACCGCGGCGGGGAGCGGCCAGTTGGACCCAAGGAATCCCCGGCGTCGGCGGCGCAGTGCTTGCCGCGACGACCGCCGCGCCGCGTCGTAGCGCTTCCTGGGAGTAGCGCAGGCCGTCGGTCTTGGCGCCGGCCAGAGCGAAAAAAAGTTGTCCGGGAAGAACACGCCGGGAGTCGTAGTGCACCCCTCGGACCACAAGCTCAGGCGGGGCGTGCATCGCCACGACCTCGACGCCTTCCAGTAGGTCGTGGAGTGTCATCGCGTTGGCTCTTTTCAGTGTCTCACAGTTCTTGGGCCGCTTCGCTCACCCGCCGCACCTATTTGGAGTGCGGCAGCTTGCTGCCGCTTTGTGCTGCCGCAAGCTTGCTTGCGGCTGGCCGAAGCAAGCTTCGGCCCGGAAAAGCGGCAGCAAGCTGCCGCACTCCATATCGAACGCGCCATATCTAATGCTCCAGCCTGACAGTGATTCGCCGCCCCGGCAACAACCGTCCACCCGGCGGCGGCGACTGCCCACGCACCACGCCGCTACCCGCCAGATCCACGCGCAAACCGCGCGCCAACGCCATTTCCGCCACCGCCCGCGCCGTCTTGCCCGTGAAATCGGGAGCCACCAGCGATCCGCCCAAATCCATCACGACAGCGGCCTCCGAGGTGTCCTCGGTTTTTGCCTGATTCGCTTTGCCGATCCCCGGAGTTTCCCGCGGCGTGTCGCTGGGGATTTCGTTCCCGTCCAGCGAATCGCGCAATTGCTCGGGATCGATTTTTTCCGGCTTGGCCGGCCGTGCACTGACTTGCAGATCGGGCCGCACCTGGCGATAGGCCAGCACCTGCTCGGCCACGCGCTTGAACACCGGCGCGGAAACCTCGCCGCCATGATGCCCGCCCACGGGTGAATCAAGAATCACCGCGATCGTCACCACCGGCTCCGTCACCGGCGCGAACCCCACGAAGGAGGCCACGTAGTCGGTGGGCGAGTACCTGCCGATATTGGGATCGTACTTCTGCGCCGTCCCGCTCTTGCCGGCGGAAGTGTATCCATTCAGCCGCGCTTTCGTGCCCGTGCCGTTGGTCACCACCATCTCCAGCATGTTGCGGATCTTCAGCGCTGTTTCCGCGGAGATCACCCGGCGGCTGGACCCCTCGGCACCTGGTTCCGGTCCGGCCGCCTGCACCACCGAATGCGTCTCCAATCCGGGACCCGATTTCGGGTGCACAATCTCCCGCACGATGCGCGGGCGATGCCACACGCCTTCGTCGGCGATCACCGAAGTCGCCGCGGCGATTTGCAAGGGCGTGGCCATCAGTTCCTGGCCCATGGCGATGCTGCCGATCGAAGACTTGTTCCATTGCGAGGGCTTGCGGGCCTCGCCTTTTTCCTCGCCGGGCAATTCCACTCCGGTTTTCTCGCCCAAGCCGAAGGCCAGCATGTAGCGGTACATCCGTTCGTTGCCCACGCGCATGCCCAGGCGGATGGAACCGACGTCGCTGGACTTGGCCATGATCTCGCTGGTGGTCAGCAGTCCGAATTTCTTGTGATCGTGAACGATGCGCCCAAACACGTTGATGGAGCCCATCAGGCAGTCGATTTTCTCGTCGGGCGTGGTCACGCCTTCTTCCAGCGCCGCCGACAGCGTGACAATCTTCATGGTGGACCCCGGCTCATACATGCCGTTGACGGCGCGATTCAACCACACCTCGCGCGGCGCTTCCTGCCAGGAGTTGGGATTGAAGGTGGGCTGATTGGCCATGGCCAGAATCTCGCCGTTGTGCGGGTCCATCACCAGCACGGTGCCGGCTTTAGCGCGGGTTTGCGCCATGGCGTCGGCCAGGGCCGTTTCGGCGAAGGATTGAATAGTCTCGTCCAACGTCAGCGCCAGATTGTCGCCGGGCGCCGGTTCGCTTTCCTCGCGGCGGCTGAACCAGTGGCGGCGCGCATCGGTTCCCACCAACAGCTTTCCGGCGGTGCCTTCCACCTGGTGATTGAATTTCCATTCCAGGCCGGCTTCTCCGTGCAGGTCGTTGTCCACGAATCCCAAAACGTGAGCGGCCATTTCGCCCTGCGGATAACTACGCGAAGGCTCTTTCAAAAGATAGATGCCGCGCAGCGGCAGGTCGCGCACCTGCGCGGCCTCGGCCGCGGTCACGTGGCGTTTCACCCAGCTAAAGGATTTGCGATTCTGCAGCCGCACGCGCAACGCGTCGGGATCGAGTTGCAAGACCCGGGAGAGCAGGGTCACGGCGGCGTCCAGATCTTTCATCTCCGCCGGATCGGCGAAAACGGAGTCCACTTGCAGGGTCATCGCCAGCGCACGGTTGTTGCGATCGAAAATATTGCCGCGCCGCGGCGGGATATCGATGGTCCGTTCCTGCTGGCGTTTGGCGCGATGGGAGAGCTCGCTGTAGCGCAGGATTTGCAGGGTGAACAGACGCAGCCAGATGGCCGTCATCCAAAACAGGGCCAGGAGGGCCAGCGCGACCAGCCGGTATTTCTTGGATTCCAACATAGATCAAACCCGCAATAACCACAAAGGCACAAAGAACACAAAGAAAACAATCTTCCTCTTTGTGTTCTTTGTGTCTTTGTGGTTATTACGCTCCTAATGTCCCGGCTGACCCTGCAACCGCGCCATCACCGGATCGCTCTGCGCCGGTAGCGGATTGTCCAGGCGCACCACTTGCCCTTGTTTGGGAGGCGCCAGCCCGAGATTGTTCATGGCGTACGTAGTGATCCGGTCGGGGCGGCGCAGCGCGGCGGCCTGCGATTCCAGCGTGCGGTTGGCCTCCACCAGGCTGTCGCGCTTGTCCTGCAATTCGGAAATGGCGTAGCCATCCTTGAGGATGGCGAACTGCTGCCAGGCGAAAGCCAGGAAAGCGCTGCACGCCAGCGCGAACACCGCGACGTAGAGCAGCACGGCGCGCCCCTCGCGCGGATCGAACTGGCGGCGCACTCGGGAGTTGTCGATCTCCTGCACGAAGTACATCTCCCGCGAAGTGTTGCGCGGGCGCGCCACCGCTTGCGCGCGAGGCCGTACCGCGGTGCGCGCGGGTAGAGCGGTACGTACGCCACTTGCCTGAGGTCCGGTCAGTGCGCCAGCAGCCATGGTCAGATCCTTTCCGCGCAACGCAGCCGGGCGCTGCGCGCCCGGGGATTGGCCGCGGTCTCGGCGTCCGAAGGTCGAATCACGTGCTTGGTAAGCACGCGAAACGATCCTTCCGCCTGCCAGCGGCGAAAAGTGTTTTTTACCAGACGATCTTCACCGGAATGGAAACTGATCGTCACCATCCGGGCGCCGGGGCGAGTCAGCTCGGGCGTTTGCGCCAGCAGCGACTCCAGCTCTCCCAGCTCGTTATTTACGAAAATCCGCAGAGCCTGAAACGTTAAGGTGGCCGGGTGAATCGGACGGTGCCTCCATGAGTGACGCGGCGCCCGGACCGCCCGCTCGATCACCTCAGCAAGTTGCCTTGCCGTGTGTAGCGGACGGTTCCGGACGATCGCGTTGGCGATTCTCCTCGACCTCCTTTCTTCTGCGAATTCGTAAATCACACGGGCTAGCTCGCGCTCGTCCGTATGGTTTACAACCTCAGCGGCGGTCAGCGACTGCGCGGGATCCATGCGCATATCAAGCTGCCCTTCTGCCGCAAAACTGAAGCCGCGCGTGGAGTCGTCCAGTTGCATTTGCGACATTCCCAAGTCGGCCATGATTCCGTCCACAAATCCCCCGTTCGATTCCCGAACCATTTCTTTGACCACCGCGGCCAACCCGCTGAAGGCCGCCTGCCGCACCATCACTGTCGGCCCGAAGCGCTCCAACCGCCGTGCGGCTAGCGAAACAGCTGCCGGGTCGCGATCCAGCGCCAACAAGCTCCCCGTGGTAAGCCGTTCCGCGATCGCCTCGCTATGCCCGCCTCCGCCCGCCGTGCCATCGACATATACGCCTTCTGGCCGGATTGCCAGGTACTCCAACGTTTCCCCCCGGAGAACCGTGACATGGGGAGAGTTGTGGGAAGACAAAAGTTCGGACATAGCATTTGCTTAGATCCCCCTTTGCTCCAATTTGGCCCACTCCTCCGGCGTAAACTCGCGTTCCGCGCGCTGCTTGGCTTTCTCGCTGGTACACACTTCCAGATAACTGGTCATCCCCATCACGCTAACCTCGCCCAGCATCTTGAGGTGCTCGCGCAGTACCTGGGGAATCAGAACTCGCCCCTGGGTGTCCATCTCCGCTTCGCCTCCCCAGTAGTTGACCTTATGTTTCAAATCAGACATCAGGGGATCAAAAGAACTCTTGAATTTCTCCTCCACTTTGGTCCATTCTTCTAACGGGTACACTCGGGCAGTTTTGCCCTCTAAGGACGTCACAAAGAACTTGCTCTGCGGAAACGCCTCGTCGAAAACCTTTTTGAAGGCCGCCGGGATCTTCAACCGGCCCTTGTCGTCCACCTTCGTCTCTGAGTTTCCCCGTAGCATGTTCCGTCCAGTACCCCCGGTACCAATGAAAGGATCCGGTGGCTTGATTTTGGGAAGTGAAGAGAGGTTCCAACCCGCGCCGGCTAGAACCTCTTTTCCACTTCCATACAAAACCACACAGGATCTTCCACATTTAGCCACTTTCACTGAAACTTGTCAAGCGCTTTCTGCGAGATTTCTATTTTTTTTCTGACACATACGGTACGTTAGCGGCCTGGGCCTATTAGTTGTGTCTAGGGCCTGTGAAACGCAATAGGTTGTCGTCAACTGGACAGCATAAGGCGCAGACCGCCCCGCGCAGGATACCTTTTGCCGGCCTCCCCGCCGGCCTTGGTTCTTGACAGTGATGTGCTACATGAAACACAATTGAGGCATGAAGACCGTTGGCATCCGCGAAGCGCGCCAGAACATGACCGCCCTGATTGAGCATGTCCGGAAGGGTCGTGAAGTGACGATTACGGATCGCGGCAAGCCGGTCGCGCGCCTGATTGGGCCGGCGCCGGTTCTCAGCAAGAAGCCTTTCCCCGATCTCTCGGGGTTCCGCAAGAGCTTGGGGGTTGCTCCAGGAACGGGCGACGTCCTGGTGCAGGCCATCATCGACGAACGCAATGAAAGCCCCTACTAACGGCGACAGCGTTGTGGAAATGAGCTATCTGGATGCCAGCGCCCTGGTGAGGCTTTACGTCGAGGACCAGGCGATTCCAGCGCTCAGCAAGCATCTAGCCGGCCGGCGGGACTTGCTGACCTCCGATCTGGCGGTTACCGAATTCACTTCCGCCGTCGGCCGCCTGCGAAGGGAAGGCCGCTTAACCGTGGATGCCTCGACGCGCGTATATCGCGAACTGGTAGACCACATCCGGCAGGGAGCGTTTCAATTGCTGGAATTCACGCCCGCAGTTCACCGTGGAGCGGAAGAGCGCTTACTGGCAGCGGAAGGGATAGAATTGCGAGCTTCCGATGCGCTGCACCTTGCGGCGGCGCTGCTTTCCGGTTGCAGCGTCATGATCACCTACGACCGGCGCTTGGCGGAGGCGACCCGCCGTCATGGACTGGCGGTTTTTCCGCAGACTGGCGCAGAGTAGGCAACTGCCAGTCAGGGTGCTGCGGCGATCGGGGATTCGACAACCTTCTGGTTACCGCACCGCAGCCCCGGTTGAGTTATCCAGGCCGCGAAATTTCTTTCAGAGCAACCCGATAAACCTGATTCGTGGTGTTATCGGCGTTCATCGGCGGTTGCTTTTGGTTTTCTGTGGTAATGAGCAGGAGCAGTAGAATGCATCTTTGGAGTCCTTATGACCGTCGTCAACGATCCGCTCGCGGCCTTCCTCGACGCCAGTGTCTGGCACGGCTCCCTGGACCGCGCCGCGGCCATCTTAGCCGCGCATCCCGAAATCGCCGGCCGCGACATCTACGTAGCGGCAATCCTCGGCGACGATGCCGCAGTGCGCCGTTTCCTGCAACTCGACGCGGGAAATGCCACGGCGAGAGGCGGCCCACGCGATTGGGATGCTCTCACCTATCTCTGTTTCTCGAAGTATCTCCGTCTCGATCCCGCGCGCTCAGGGGCCTTCGTGCGCGCCGCCACGGCCTTGCTCGACGCCGGAGCCAGCGCCAACACCGGCTTCTACGAGATGGCGCACCAACCGAAACCCGAGTACGAGAGCGTGCTCTATGGCGCCGCCGGAGTGGCGTTCCACGCCGGCGTAACCCGCTTGCTTCTGGAGCGCGGAGCGGATCCCAACGACGATGAAACGCCCTATCATTCGCCGGAGGACTACGACAACAGCGCATTGAAGGTGCTCCTCGAAAGCGGCAAGCTGACCGCCGATAGCCGCGCGACCATGCTGTTGCGCAAGGCCGACTGCCACGATTACGAGGGCATGAAGATCGTTTTGGAGTACGTGGCCGATCCCAATCGGATGAGCCGCTTTGGTTACACCGGATTGCATCAGGCCGCGCGGCGCGACAATCGTCTTGAAATAATCACACTGTTGCTGGACCACGGCGCCGACCCCATACTCAAAAGTTTTCGTGACGGTAGATCGGCCCAGGCCATCGCCGCGCGCAGGGGCCGCCGCGACGCCCTCGAGGTGTTCGAGCGCCGCGGGTTTCCGGCGCCGCAAGGAGTAGAGCGGCTGATCGCCGCCTGCGCCCGTAATGACGCGGCGACGATCCGCTCCATCGCGGAGAGCGATCCCGATCTGGTCCGTGAGGTCGTTGCGGGAGGTGGACCGCTCCTGGCGGAGTTCGCCGGAAACGCCAACACGGAAGGCGTTGCTCGCCTCCTCGATCTCGGCGTGAAAGTTACGGCCTTGCACGAGGAGGGTGACATTTACTACGGCCTTGCCAAAAACAGCACCGCGCTGCACGCCGCGGCATGGCGTGCCCAGCACGGCACAGTGAAGTACCTGATCCAACGTGGCGCACCGCTCGACGCCCTGGACGGCAAAGGACGAAGCGCGTTAGCACTTGCGGTGCGCGCCTGCGTGGACTCCTACTGGAGTTCCCGGCGCTCGCCGGAGTCGATTCAAGCGTTGCTAGATGCCGGAGTGTCGCTGAGCGGCGTGGCGTTTCCGTCGGGCTATGCGGAGGTGGACGTGCTGCTCATAGGCCGCGGGGCCAAGCCTGCTTCGCAGGCAGCAGACGATTAGCCCCCAGAAGCTAGTGTCATGAGTTACAAGTTCGTCGCATAAATGCGGAGGGTAGTCCTTACTGCGTGGACCATCTTGTATATCTTGTATAGCTTGGCATTGGCGGCGCCTCGCGAGCGCCCCTGCTTCGCAGGCGAGCCTGCGTAGCAGGCGGTAGAGTAGTAGCCCCTTGGCGAGGCGTAGTTCCGCCGAGCCTGGGGGGTTGTGGCGCAATAACCTTGAGCCTGCGAAGCTGGCGACAGAGACGGTGGCAGAGGCCTCTGCCGCCAGCTTCGCAGTCTCCTTCTATCTTCTACCCCAGGCTCGGCTGAACTACGCCTCGCCAGGGGCTATTTCCTCTGTCGCCTGCTAGCGCAGGCTAGGGTAGAAAAAGTGGCGACTCATCAAGTGAACTTATAACTTAGGACACTAGCCTGCCCATGTCAGGATGTCCCACTTCCTTTGTCTCCGGTGGCGCTTTCATTGCGCGGACAAAACCGGCTCGCCCAAGCCAGCGGCGAGGACACCGCTGGGTATTCAGGGACAAGCCGGAGGCCTGGCCGGAGGCCTGTCCTACTGGACCTCATCGAGAATCGCTTTGGCGCCCTTCGCCAACAACGTCTCCGACACGCGACGTCCTAGCTCCTCCGGCGTCTCACCCGCCCGTCCCGCATCGTGCGTTTCGACGATCCGTCCGCCGTCCGGCGATGCCACCAGCGCGCGCATCGCCAACGCGCCATTCACGAACCAAGCATACGCGCCCACCGGCAGGCGGCATCCACCGCCGAGCACGCGCATCACGGTGCGTTCCGCCATCACGGCGGCGCGGGTTGCAGGATGTTCCAGAAAATCGGCGCGATGCTCTCCGTTGCGCACTTCGATCGCCAGCGCGCCCTGGCCGATGGCCGGGCACATTTCCTCCACGCTCAAGTAGCGCGCGATGCGCGGCGGTTGGCCGACCTCAATGCCCAACCGGTTCAGCCCCGCGGCCGCCACCACGATGCCGTCCCATTGGCCTTCGTCCAAGCGACGCATGCGGGTGTCGAGATTGCCGCGCAGCGGCTCGATGATCAATCCCGGAAAACGAGCGCGAAGCTGCGCGGCGCGGCGCAAGCTGGAGGTGCCCACGCGCGCGCCCGCTTCCATGCGACCGATCAGCACGTCGCGGGGATCTTCACGTTCCGGAATCGCCGCCAGCAGCAGGCCCTCAGGAAGCTCCGCCGGCACGTCCTTCAAGCTGTGTACCGCGACATCCACGCGTCCGGCCAGCAGCGCTTCTTCGATCTCTTTGACGAACAGCGCTTTGGTGCCGCCGGCCTCCGACAACCGCATATTTTGAATACGGTCGCCGGTGGTATGGATAATTTCAATCTCCACTGAAAACCCATGGTCGTTCAACCGCGCCTTCACCCAATCGGCCTGCCACAGCGCCAGAGGCGATCCGCGTGATCCAATTCGCACCAAAGATAAGCCAGGACGGATCATTTGTTTGGAATGTTATTTCAAATTGAAAAGCCGCCGCACCGCATCGACCATACCCAGTCCCTGTCCGGCTTTGAGTTGCGCAATCGGCTGATGCGCCACCTTGTTAATGATTCCCCTGGTGATCTGCTCGACGGCCGCCTCCTGCTCCGGCGTCAGCGCGCCCAGCTTGCCGCGCTGGCGATCAATTTCGCCGCGGCGGATTTCCTCCAGATGGCCTTGCAAAGAGACGATGGTCGGCACGACCTCCAGTGAGCGTAGCCGCGCCAGGAAAATATCCACTTCCTGCTCCACGATCTGCTCGCCCAGCCGCGCTTCCGCCTCGCGCTCTTTCAAGTTGGATTGAATCACTTCCTGTAGATCGTCGATGTCGTAAACGAAGGCGTTGTCCACTTTGTTCAACTCGGGATCGATATCGCGGGGAACGGCGATATCCACGAAAAACATCGGTTGGTTGCGGCGGCGGGACAAAATCTGCTTGCCGTCTTCTTTGCGCACCAGGAAATTCGGCGCTCCGGTGGAACTGATCACAATATCGGCGCGGGAGAGTTGTTCCAACAGGTGCTCGAAGGGTACCACTTCGCCGCGATACTTGGCAGCCAGAGCCGCGCCACGCTCGGGATTGCGGTTGGCCACCAGCAGCGACGACGCCCCGTTCTCGCGGAGATGGCGCGCCGCCAGTTCGGCCATCTTGCCGGCGCCGATCAGCATGACGGTTTTGCCGCCGAGGTCGCCGAAGATTTTTCGCGCCAGTTCCACGGCCGCAAAGCTGATGGACACCGCGGAGCGGGCGATGCCTGTTTCATTGCGCACTTTGCGGGCCACGCGAATGGCCCGCACCATGGCTTCGTCCAGCGGCCCGCCGATCGAGCCGGCGGCGCGTGCCGCGGCATAGGCGCTACGCACCTGTCCTAATATCTGCGGCTCGCCGATCATCATCGAGTCGAGCGAGGAGGCCACGCGGAAAAGATGGCGCACGGCGTTGCGTTCGGCGTGCGCATAGAGATGCGGTTCGAATTCATCGATGGATAATCCGTGATAGGCGGAGAGAAACTCCGGCAAGCGCGTATCGAGCGCCACATCCGGCCCGGCGCTGGCCACCACCTCCACGCGATTGCAGGTGGAGAGGATCATCGCTTCTTTGACGCCGGCCTCTTCCTTCAGCCGGGAAAGCGCCGCAGGCAGGGCGTCTTCCGAAAACGCCACCCGCTCCCGCAAGGATACCGGCGCGGTGCGATGATTCAGTCCGATGAGGGAGATGTTGAAGTTCATTGGCCCCGATCACCGCTTCATGAACGCGTGCATGTTGCTGCTGACGCCCCACGACACAATCACGGACGCGAACCCTACGATGGCCAGGTAGGCGGCTTTGCGTCCGCGCCATCCGGCGGTCCAACGAAAGAAGATCAGGACCAGGTAGATCAGCCAGGTAACGAACGATGCCGCGACTCGGTGATCGAGCGGCCAGTCGCGGCCCATGCGCTCGCTGGCGAAAAAGGCCCCGATGCAAATGGCTATCGTCACTAGCGGGAACCCGGCGGCCAGCGTTTTCTTGGCCAGGTCGTCGAGCACCGAGAGCGGCGGCAGGCGATAGTAAAATCCGCGCGGCTTCTTGCTTTTGAGCTCGCGCTCCTGAAGGAGATACATCAGCGAAGCGACGCCGGTGAGGAACAACAGCGTATGACCGAGAAAAAACATGCTGGCGTGCAGCGGCAACCACCACACGCTGCGCAAGATTGGCCCTCCCGCGCCCGCCGGTTCGCTGGTGAACGCGGCGGCGAAGGTCAGCATGAACACCAGGGGGAAGACGAACACGCATAAGGCTTCCAACCGGTATCGCCAATAAATGAACAGAAACACCAGGGCGATGAGAAACGCCAGCGCCGAAACCGCTTCTTGAAACGAGGTGACGGGGAACTGATGGCCGGCCAGTCCCGATTCCACGATCGAAACCAGGTGCAGCACCGCGCCCAGGGATATGGCCGCCAGGGCGACGCCAAAGGTCTGTGCGCGCCGTCCCACTACCGTAATGAAGGCGTGCAACAGGCCCAATGCGTACAGGGCCAGTGCCACGCGCAGCCAGAAAAGGCTCATGAAGGTGCTCAAATACAATTATACAGCACGGAATTGCAACCGCCGATAAACGCCGATGAACGCCGATAGTGTCCTTCCCATCGGCGCGGGGACCCACGCGGACGCGTGGGTGCGGCGGTTGCGTTTCTTTCGAAGCTACTTACCCACTACCACAATCGAGAACGAATCCGGCACCATCTGCGGCCGGGGACCACGCCCCCCAGCGGGGATGGGGGGAGCGTCCGCGGGAGGCGGAGGAGGAGGTGTGAACTCCGCGGTGATGAGCAGGATGTGGTTGGTCTTCGTATCGAGCGTCAGCGTCTTCGAGCGCGGCGGCGTCTGCACGGTTTGTTCCACCTCGAAGCTGGTGGGACTCTTTTCCTTGATGATCGTCAACGTGCCGTCGCCTTGAGAACTGAAGGCTTCCATCGTCGCGGGGTTGAAGACCGCGCCGTCAGTGCCCATGCCCAGCGGCAGCGTGGCCAGGATGGTTCCATCGTCGGCTTTCATCATCACCATCGTGGCGGGATTGCGGCAGGCCACAAAAAGAATGCGATTCTTCACGTCAATCGCCAACCCGGCCGGCGTGCCGCCCTTTCCGGCGAGATCGTAGGTGCCAGTGACTTTCCAGGTCTTGGTGTCGACCACGGCAATTTTGTCCTTGTCCTCCACATCCACATACAAATGGCCTTTGCCGTCCACGACGGATTGCTCCGGCGCTCCACCTAAGTCGATGGTTGTCGTGATGGATCCGTCGGTGGCGTCAATCACGGTCACGTTGGGCGCGCGGTGGCTCAACACATAGATTTTCTGATTGCTGGGATCGCCCAGGATGCCGTCGGGGCCGCCTTCTACGTCGATGGTTTTGATCGTGGCCAGCGTCTTGCTATCCCACATGACCACCGGCTTGCTGCTGCCGAAGCCGTGATTCGACTTGCTATCCACGGCGGCTCCGTGCGCGCTGGCTTTGGCGATTTCGCCAACTGGCTCCAGGGTATCCAGATTGAACACAGCGATGCGCGGCGTCGGACCGCTGCGCGCAACATACAAGCGGCGTCCCGTGGAGTCCGCGTAAACATAGTCGAAACCGCCGTCGCCGCCCACTTTGGCGGTCTTCAGGACTTTGTAAGGGCCGGCCGCCGGGGCTTGGGCTATCGCGATCGCCGTGAGGATGCCCGCGGCAAGAATCATTAAACGTCGTGTCATGGAATGCTCCTTCTTGATGAGTATAACGCTCCCAGGTTCTTAATCTGTGCAATCTGTGTAATCTGTGGATCGAAAGCCGTGTAATCTGTGGACATGATTACAAGACGAACCTTCACCGCCGCACTAGCCTTGGCGCCGCTCTGCCGAGCCGAGGCGGAACCTGAATGGATTGACCTGTTCGACGGCGCGAGCCTCGACGGGTGGCGCGCCGCCGAGAATGCAGCCACCTGGAAAGTAGTGGACGGACTCCTGGTCCACGACGGGCCGCGCTCCCACATCTATTACACCGGCAAGGTGAACAACGCGCTCTTCCGTAACTTCGAACTGGATGTGGAAGCGATGGCCGCGCCGCTGTGTAACTCGGGCGTCTACTTCCATACCGTTTATCTGGAGACGGGATTCCCGAAGAAAGGTTTTGAAGTCCAAATCGAAAACACCGCTCCCGGCCAGCCCGGTTACGGCGAGCGCAAGAAGACCGGTTCCCTCTATGCCGTGCGCAATATCTATAAGCCGATGATCGCCGACAACGAGTGGTTCCGCATGTCGATTGTGGTGCGCGGCAAGAACGTGCAAGTGCGTTTGAACGGCACGCTGGTAGTGGACTACACCGAGCCCAATCCGCCCTACCTGCCGCCCGGGCAAGGGGATCGCCGCCTCGACCAGGGCACCTTCGCTCTTCAGGGACACGATGCCCGCGCGGCAGTGCGTTTCCGGAAATTGCGCGTCCGGCCGCTGCCGTATTCAACCGAGACGCCCGGGCCCATTCCTGTGGCCGACGACACGTTTCGGAAGTTGATCGATCTCGCCACCACGAGTATTCCGGTGCTGGATTATCACGCCCATCTAAAAGCGGGACTGACCTTGGAACAACTGGTCGCAGCGGGCCAACGCAACGGCATCCAGTATGGCGTGGCTATCAACGGCGGCCAGTTGTCGCCGGTGAACAGCGACGATCTGGCCGTCCAATTTGCGGAGTCCATGAAAGGGAAGCCCGTGTTCGTGGCGATGCAGGCGGAAGGCCGCGAGTGGACCGGGATTTTCTCGCGCCGCGCGGCGTCCAGGTTCGACTATGTCTTCAGCGACTCGATGACCTGGACCGACCATCACGGCAAACGCATGCGCTTATGGATGCCGGAGGAAGTCGGCGCCATCCCCGACGCACAAGAGTTTATGGAGACGCTGGTGGATCGCACAGTGGGAATCCTGGAGCGCGAACCGATCGATATCTACGCCAACCCGACGTTCCTACCCGCGCTGATCGCGGCCGATTACGACAAGCTCTGGACCGAGGAACGTATGCGCAAGGTAGTGGACGCGGCGGCGCGTAATCATGTGGCGATCGAGCTGAACAATCGTTACAAGCTGCCTTCCGAGCGTTTCGCCATGATGGCCAAAGAGGCCGGCTGCAGATTCTCCTTTGGAACCAACAACGCCGGCGCCGACGACCTGGGCCGCTGTGAGTACGGCCTCAAGATGGTGGAAGCGTGCAAGCTGACCGGGCAGCATTTCTTTGTGCCTGGCTTAGGGCAGAGGGCCGTCGAGCGCAAAGGAGACGCTTTGCGTGCGTGACAGCATGCCGCTCGATTCGCCCAACCGAGTTATCTTAGGTGTTTCGGTTGCCGCCGCACTGGTTTATCTTGTTGGCATTTTGCCCTTCCCTGCGACCGTGCTGGCCAAAGGCCTGACCGTCTCGACACTAGCCGTCATTGCCTTTCGATGCCGCCAATCTCTGCTGGGGCTAGCCTTGAGTTTAGGTTCGCTGGGAGATGTCCTGCTGGACCTCGATCCGCGGCGGCTTTTCGTTTTCGGCTTAGGCGCTTTTCTGTTGGGACATCTCACCTACATCGCGTTTTTCGTGCGGCATCGTTTGTCCATGCCGCGGCCCGCGCCGCTTTCGCTGCCGCGCCTCGCGACGATCGCGATCCTCTTGCTATACGTAGTGGGATTTTCCCGGTGGCTGGCGCCGTCGCTGGGCGCGTTGGCGGTTCCAGTTTACGTCTACATGGGAGCCATCACCCTGATGGCGATCTCCGCCGCGGGCTTCCGGCGGCCGTGGGTTATGGCCGGAGCCATTTGCTTTGTGGCTTCCGATTCCATTCTCGGCGCGGCAAAATTTGCGATGCATGGTTCTCTCGCAGGCCATGACTTGCTGGTCTGGAGCACTTACTGTCTCGCGCAATACGGACTGGCCTTGGGATGCCTGGCGGAACAATGCTCTAGGCCTTCGCGACCGCGCAATGTTCGTTGAAAGCCGCCTGCAGATCGCCGGCCACCGATTCGGCGTCACGCCCTTCGATGTTGTGACGGGGCATGAAGTAGACCAGCTTTCCATCCTTAAAAAGAGCGATGGACGGGCTGCTCGATGGGACTTGTGGGAAATAACCGCGGGCCCGCGCGGTCGCTTCCATGTCCTGGCCGGCGAACACGGTTGCCAGCCGTTCGGGCGGTTGGCTCTGCCGCAGGGCCAGCCGCACGCCGGGACGCGCCTTGCCGGCGGCGCACCCGCATACCGAGTTGACCATCAACAACGCCGTGCCGGCCTTCTCCGCCATGAAAGCATCGACCTCCGCCGGGGTCCGCAGTTCCTGGAAGCCGGCCTGAGTCAGTTCGTCGCGCATGGGCTGAATGAGTAAAGAAGCGTATGTCATTTTGCAGAAACTCCCTTTTCGTCTTGCTCCATTCTATATCATCTGCCTTATCTCGGAGCGCCGTCTGTAGCTAAGTACTCCATTTCAGAAGTTCGCTAACGTTTCCCGTGTCGGTGGGGTGTCGAATCCGAAAGGCCCAACGGCCTGACCTATGTCAGCCCTGGGCAACGCCCAGGGTTCGAACAGGTGGAACCGCAAAGCCCTGTAGGGGCGGCCTAAACGTCCCTAGATCGCCCCTTCAGGGCTAGCGCATTCACGCCCTAACCCAGGGCTGCGCCGGGCTGCGCCCTGGGCTAACATAGCTCGCCCCGTTGGGGCTAACATCGAAGCACTCCGCGGTAGATTACGTGATCGTATTTCTGAAATGGGGCACTAAGCTAGCGGGCCAGTTTTGGACTGTCGCCTAGCTCGCGGCCACCGGCGAACACCTCAGCCGTCCGCTTCACAGACTAGGGTCCCGAGTTATAAGTTCCCTTGATAAGTCGCCACTTTTTTTGCCCTAGCCTGCGCTAGCAGGCGACAGAGGAATAGCCCCTGGCGAGGCGTAGTTCAGCCGAGCCGGGGGTAGAAGATAGAAGGAGACTGAGCCTGCGAAGCTGGCGGCAGAGGCCTCTGCCACCGTCTCTGTCGCCAGCTTCGCAGGCTTACGGTTATTGCGCCACAACCCCCAGGCTCGGCTGAACTACGCCTCGCCAGGGGCTAAGACTCTATCGCCCTGCTACGCAGGCTTGGGCACCGGCGAAGGCACCGCCATTGCCAAGCTATACGAGTTCTTTCACGCAGTAGGGCTAGCGCCTCATTTATGCGACGGACTTGTACCTCAAGACACTAGCGTTGGCGCAGAGAACTTGGTGTCGCCGGAGGGTCTAGCAGGCTGCCCGGCTCACACCGTATACACGGCTTCTTCGTCTTTCCCCTCGCCCATCACGCGAGTCCCTTTCCAAGTCGTGGCAATATCCAGGCCCATCTGATCGCGCGTGGCCATGCTCAGCAGGATTTGGGTGCCGAATTCCTGGTTCAAGCTTTCGACCCGCGAAGCAACGGTTACCACGTCTCCGTTGGCGGCGTACTCCAGCCGTTCGCCGCGATCCCCGAGGAAACCCAGCACCGCTTCCCCGCTGTGAATTCCGATGCCGATCCGCCATTGTTCCAGGCCCGCGGCGGTCCGCCGCTCGTTCAGCAGGTCCATGCGCGTCAGCATCTCCATGGCGCAGACCACGGCGCGACGGGCGTGATCGTGATAGCGCGCGGGCGATCCGAACAGCGCCAACACGCGGTCGCCGGCATATTGGGCGACCATGCCGCCGTGGCGCAGAATGCATTCCGCCATCTGGCCGAAATACTCGTTCAGTTCGGTCGTCACGGCCTGGGGGTCGCGGCCCTCGCTGTGAACGATGAAGCCGTGAACATTGCAAAGCATCACGGTAATCTCGCGAATCTCGCTCTCCAGCGGCAAGGCTCCCGCCAGCATGATCTCCAAGACTTCCGGCGAGACTCTGCCGGCCAACGCGCCCTCCAACAGTTCGCGCCGCCGGTCGCGCCACTGCAAGCGCGCCCCGTAACCTCCGGCGGTGGCGATGAGAATCGCCAACTCCGCCGGCACGATTGGCAGAACGATTCCGCGCGCGTGCCCCACCAGCACCACGCCGAACGCCGCGGCGGCAACGACGATTGTCAGCGGCAAGCTGAAGGGCCAGCGAATGGCATAAGCGGCCAGCACGGCCAGAAACGCCGCCGCGATCAGGAGTGTCCATTGTTGTTCCGGCTGGGCGGGTTTTAGCGTGTCGCCGCGCATGATCGTAGAGATAGCGTTGGCCTGAACCTCAACGTTCGACATCATTCCATACGGCGTGCGTTCTAGCGCGTCGTCCGCGCCGATCAATACGATCCGGGCGTTGAACCATCCGCTCAGTTTTGCCTGATTGCCGGCACGCCCAGCTTGCAGCACGTCCGCCGTCGAAACGCCCGTGAATGTGGCGTGCGGTGGGCCGTAATAGCGAATGGCGAGCTGCCACGGACGCAACATCTTGACGCCAGTGGGCAGCCCTGGCTGGACGACGGCCGAAGAGAAGGGGTTAAATGGACTTGACGCGAGATGCCGAACGACACCGTCTGAATCCGGCGTCAGGCGAGCATCGGCGGTATTGTAGTCGACCATCGCTTGGCCGTAGACCGGAACCGCCGCAACTGCTGCGCCTCCGGCGCGCGGAAGTGGTACCAGTTCGTACGCCAGAATCAGCGGGACATGCTGCGCCGTCAACTGCGTGTACGCCTGCAGAAAAAGCAGGTCAGCGGCCTCATCCCAGCCTGTGACTGCATATTCGAAGAAATGGTCCAGCCCGATTTTGGTTGCGCCGCCGGCCGCCGCGGCGCGCAGGACCTCGCCGAATTCGGCGGGCCACAGGATGCGCGGTTTGTTCAGCAGGGCATCCGTGTGCTGGTCAATCCAAACGATTGTGATCGGCGCAGGTTTGAGGCGCGGCGCCAGCCGCGCGGGAACGTAGCGGGTCATCTCGAAGCAAAGATCGTAGGCTTGGCGGTCGAGGTTGGTAAGAATGCCGCGTTGTCCAGCCAAGTTTCCCAGAGCCGCGCCGGCCAGCGCGATCGTCACCACGGCGATGGTCCCAAGGATACGGGCTCGCTGGCGAATCCTGGCCGGGGAGCGCGCTTCTGGCATAGTCGTAGTCATCGAGCCTCGGGGCCTACGTGAGTCGCTACAACCTTAACATTGTATGCCGCCGGCAAGCGCACCCAAAGCCGCTGATCGGGGCGGCGTCATAGCGCCACGCGAAGCGGGGCAACGCGGCGACGCGCGCCGGTTTCGGCGACTAGATGCGCAAGACGCGCGTACCCGCAACGTAGTACCCGCCGTTTCTCTGTTCCACGTATGGGCTGTTCAGAGACTCTTTTAAAGTATACACGATGCGGGTGTGCGAGCACTTGTGCTGCGCGGACCCAACGAGGCCGCATCCGTCGAAGAATCTCGGGGCTTCCGTGGTTCGCCGCCTGTCATATGAACAGGCCTCTCAAGCGACTGATGTATTGAAACCGCTAGTCACCAAGGAGGAACCGTGAAGCTCAAAGTCGCCGTGCTATTCGTACTGGGAACCGCCGCGCTGGCGCAGACGTCCCCGCAACCTGCCGAGTTGAAGGCATTTCTCAATCTCTCCGATGCTCAAGTACAGAGCCTGATTGATATTCGTCAACAATTGCCGCAGGCTGTCCAGCCTGTGGCCGAAACCGCGGGCCAAAAGCAGCAGGCCTTGCAGCAACTCTTGCAGTCCACCGCCCCGGACCCCGCTGCGGTCGGTCGCCTGGTCATCGATCTGAGCAACCTTGGGCAACAAGTACAACAAATCGTGCAGAACTCGCAGAATCAGTCGCTGGCCGTGCTGCAACCGGATCAGGCGTCCAAACTGCAGTTGCTGGCTCAGGCTCTTCAGTTGCAGGTCCCAGCCGTGCAAGCGGTGGCGCTGGGTCTGCTCAATCCGCCCAATCCACCGGCCGGACAAGCCAGTACGCTGAGTCCTGCAAACGGGAATAAACTGATGCTGTCGTTTCCAGGAGACCGTGCCTCTCGATGATGCCAGCTTGCGTACAGAACTCGAGCGTCACCACGCCGACAGCTTCGGCTGGGCCCTCAGTTGTTGCCGGCACCGCCGGGATGAGGCTGAAAACGTGCTCCAGATCGCCTATCTGAAGGTTCTGACCGGGAAAGCTGTTCTTGAAGGAAGATCGTCCTTCAAGACTTGGTTTTTCGCCGTGATTCGTAATACTGCTGCCGGTGAGCGGCGGCGGGAGTGGTTCCGCCGCTCACGCGTCGCGTTCCTCGCCAAGGAACCTTCGCCGGCGCGCGAGGACCCGATTTCGCAAAATGAGACTGGCGATCGATTACTGAGAATTCTTGAGAAACTGTCGGCGAGGCAGCGCGAAGTTCTGAACCTCGTCTTTTACCACGACCTCTCGATCGCCGAAGCCGCTGAGGTAATGGGCGTGGGAATCGGAACGGCGCGCAGGCACTATGAACGCGGCAAGCGTGAAATGCGTCGCCACTTGGAAAAGCTATGAGCGTTGAACCTGAGCACGAGATTCGAGAGCACTTCCGCGTTTGGCGCGCTGAAGTGGAGCGGAGCGTGCCGCCGTTTGCCGACACCATTTCCAGGGCGTTCCGGCGGGCGCAGCCTGCGGCCCGCATCTGGCGGGTCCGTGCCGCCATTGTTGGGATGGTCTGCTTGCTTGCGGCCGCAGCGGGCATTGTAATGCGCCAACCCGATGTGCCCCAAAACGCAGCGCGCCATGAAAACAGGCTGTCGGCATCCTCGTCCTCGCTGGTCGCTTGGTCGTCCCCGACAGCTTATCTCTTGGAAACGCCCGATCGTAAGTTGTTGCGGGAGAGGCCGCGCTTCGAGCCGGTTTTCTATTTAGACAGGAGATTGCCATGAAAACTCTGCTATTCGCCTTGTTGCTTGTTCCTTTTCTCGCGGGCCAGCCGCCGCAAACAGGCCCACAAAAGACCCCGGATGATCCGATGCGGGAGCTCTGTTTCCGCCCGAACTGATTATGGAGAATCAGCAGGCGATCGGTTTGACCGAAGAGCAGAGGGACGCTCTGCGGAACGAGATTCGCCAGGCCACGCGCCAATTCACGGATATGCAGTGGGCGTTGCAAGACGAGATGGAGCGGTTGTTGACCCTTCTCAAGCCGCCCAAGGTAGACGAGAAGCTAGCCACCGCGCAATTGGATAAAGTGCTCGGCGCGGAGCGAGAAATCAAGCGCGCCCAGTTCACGTTGCTGGTTCGCCTGAGGAACAAACTAAATCCCGAACAGCAGGCCAAGCTGCGCGAGATACAAAAGCCGGAGACGAAAGGGAAGCAAGACTAGCCTGTCCAAGAAATCGCGCAACCTGCCGTGTAAACCCTGGACCCAACTTGCCCAAGCAGTCCGCGATCCCGCCCGACCGACCGGCGACTGCCCGGGTGCTTAACCGTTTTGGGGAAACACGGATCCAAACGGGATAAGCACCCTTGATCCCCGGAGGGATCACAGCTTGTAGCCGGTGGTAGAGCGGGTTTTGCGACACCACCGGTAAGAAACGTTCCGAACCAGGACCCGGCAGGGCCCAGGCGCCCTGCCAAACACGCTGGTGCCCCTGCCGGGGCACGTAATCTCTCGCCTGACAACCGGTGGTTTCGCAAACTGCGCTCAACCACCGGCTACAAGCGGCAATCCCTCCGGGATATTTTTTCACAGCTCCTCCGGGATCGGGGGTGCTTAACCCGTCTTGGATCCGTGTTTCCCCAAAACGGTTAAGCACCCCGACTGCCCGACCGGCGAGGAATCGCGGACTCGCCGTGGTAAAATACCCTAAGTCCTCATGGTTGAAATAGCCCCATCGATCCTGGCCGCGGATTTCGCGCGTCTCGGCGAGCAAATACGCGCGGTGGAAGAAGGCGGCGCGGCGTTGCTCCATTGCGATGTGATGGACGGGCATTTTGTGCCCAACCTTTCCATCGGCGTCCCGGTGGTTGCTTCCGCGCGCAAGGTCACGTCTCTGCCTTTGGACGTTCACCTGATGATCGAGAACCCGGACGCCTTTATTCCAGCGTTCGCCGCGGCCGGAGCCAACGTGATTCTGGTGCAGCAGGAAGCCTGCATCCATCTGGACCGCACCCTCAACCTGATCCGCGAACACGGCCTGCAAGCCGGCGTGGTGTTGAATCCGGCCACGCCGCTGGATACCGTGGAAGAAGTGCTCGATCTGTGCAGCAGCGTGCTGATCATGAGCGTGAATCCCGGCTTCGGCGGACAATCGTTTATCCCGCGGTCGCTGGACCGTTTCCGCCGCATGGAGGAAATACGCCGCCGCCGGGGTCTGGATTTCGTCATCGAGGTGGACGGCGGAATCACCATGGACAACGTACAAGAGGTGGTCCGCGCCGGAGTGCGGCGCATTGTGGCGGGATCGAGCATTTTTCACACGCCCGATCCGCGCGAGGCCACCCGTAAGATGCTCGAACGAGCCACGCAAGCGACCATGGTTCGTGTATAGTGGGTTAGAGGCAGTACGCTGAGAACCCGCGGCCGGCGGGACTTTCAAAAGGATGTTCCTATGAAGAAGACTTTATTGGCGGCGCTCATCTTGTCGGTCATGGTGGCCTTCTCCGGGTGCAAGGCCAAGAAATACGAAAACCCCATCGCCACCGATTCCTCGCAGCCGGATAAGGCGCTGTTCGACAACGCCGTCAAGGATCTGGAGCACAGCCGCTACGAAGTGGCGCGCCTCACGCTGCAGACCATGATCAACACCTACCCGGACAGCGAGTATCTGGCCAAGGCCAAACTGGCGGTGGCGGATTCCTGGTACCGGCAGGGCGGAACCTCCGGTCTGGCGCAAGCCGAAGCCGAGTACAAAGACTTCATCACCTTCTTCCCCAACATGGAGGAAGCGGTCGAGGCGCAGTATAAGGTTTCGATGATCCATTACAACCAGATGGACAAGCCCGATCGCGACGCCACCCACGCCCGACGCGCTGAAATGGAATTCAAGGAACTCCTCGCCAACTATCCCGACAGCAAGTTCAACGCGGAAGCCACGCAGCGCTTGCGGGAAGTGCAGGAGGTGCTGGCGGAAGGCGAATACCAGGTGGGACGGGTCTATTTCGTGAAAGGCGCCAACCGCTCGGCGGTGTTGCGCCTGAGCCAACTGGTGGACAACTACCCGTACTATAGCCAGACGGATTCGGCGCTGTGGCTGCTGGGCCAGTCCTACGAACACGGCGGCAAGGACTTTCGAGATCCCGCCGCCGCCGCTTATTCGCGCATAGTCAAAGATTATCCGCTCAGCAGTCACGTCGACGACGCCAAGGCCAAGCTCAAGGCCTGGGAAAAACCGATTCCAGAAGCGGATCCCGCAGCCATCGAGCGCATGAGGTACGACCTGGCACATCGCGACTCCGAAGGCGGATACGTGCGCCGAGGGATGGCTATTCTTCGTAGTAAACCGGACGTGACCGCAACGTCCCATTCCGGCGATCCCACCAAGGTGCACTTGCCGCCGGCGCCGGCGCCGCAGGAGGTCCCGGTGGTGACGGGCGAGGGAACCGGGCAGATCAAGATCGAAACCGTGAATGGTCCGGTCAACGCGCCGGTGATGAATCCCGATAAGAAGCCCGAAGGAGAAGGCGCTGCCGGTTCAGCAGCGGCGAGTCCCGCGCCCGCGGGCGGAGTACCCGCTGCGGCGCCCGGTGCAAGTCCGGGCGCGGCGCCTGCCACAACACCAGCCGGTGGAACTCCGGGGGCGGCGCCCACGGCCAGCAATCCTCTCAGCACGCCTAACGCAACACCGAACTCGGCCGCTAACAAGAAGGCCGCGGCGGCCCTGGAAAAGAAAAACAACCAGGAAAAGAAGAAGAAAAAGAAGAAGGACGATAGCAAGAAATCCGACCAGCCGGCTGACACCAAGAAACCCGACCAGCCCGACGACGCCAAGAAACCGAACGTTCCGTAAGTAATTCAGGCCCGAGCCGCGAGGCCCGAGTCGACGGAAGGTTCTGACTCGGGCCTCGTGGCTCGGGCCTGAATTAACCCGCCAACAGACGATCGAACGCGTCCAGCGGCAAGTCCTCAAAACCCTTCACCGGCAGATCCGCCTGTAACTTCGGATGCAGTGTGCAAATTCCGATACTCTTCATACCGGCGCGCCGGGCGGCTTCGATTCCCGCTGGGGCGTCTTCCAATACGATCGATCTCGCCGGTTCCGCGCCGAGCCGTTGCGCGGCCATCAGAAAAACCATCGGATCGGGCTTGCCGATGGTGACGTCCTCCGCGCCGACGATTGCGCCAAACCGCGGGCCCAGCCCGAGCACTTCCACCACCGTTTCGGCGTTGGCCCGAGGAGCAGCGGTCGCGATGGCCTGGCGCCATCCGGCAGCGGCCAGGCGCGCGACCCAGGCGCCCGCGCCAGGCAATAGCTTGGCGCCATTACGGCGAACCACTTCCCGATAGCGCCGCTCCTTCTCCAGGCTGATGGCGTTGACCTTTTCAGGCGAGCAATCCGGCAAGTAGGTATGGATGATGTCGTCGTTGCGGCGCCCGAAAAGCGCCGCAAAGTTCTCGCGCGTCAACGCGTAGCCTTCTTCCGCCAGAACCTCGATCCAGGCTTTCCAATGATCGTCCGCCGAATCAACCAGTGTTCCGTCCATGTCCCAGAGTGCCGCGCGAGGGGGTGTCATTTATTTTGATTGAGTGAGGATGCTTGGAAACCGGTTAGGCTTTGGTGCGGAAGGTGGGAGTCGAACCCACAAGCCCTTTCAGGCACAGGAACCTAAATCCTGCGCGTCTGCCAGTTCCGCCACTCCCGCAGGCCTTCTATTGTATCGCAGAGCGAGCCCAGCTAATGACCGTTGAGCACCGTGAATCGGCTGATGACGTAACCGAGAGCGCCGCCGAGAAAGACATCCGACGGAAAATGCGCCGACAACGTAACGCGGGAGAGGCCGACCGTCGCGGCCAGGCCATAGGCCACGTAGGGCACCCAGCGATGTTTCGGATAGCGCCGGGAAAACACCGTCGCCACGGAGAAAGCCGCGATCGAGTGGCCGGAGGGAAAACTGCCGCGTCCCACCACGCTTCCCGGACTCTCAAACCACGTATCGCCCATCTTTGATCCCGGAGCGAAACTGGAAGGACGCAGGCGCCGCGTGGCGGTCTTAAACACGGTGTCCAGGATTTCGGAATCCGCCACCGCTTCTCCCACCAGCAACGCGGTATGTTGCGCGTAAGTGTCGTGGCGTGCCAGGCCGACCGCGTAGAACACCGAGGGCACCACCACCATTCCGATCGAGGTGTTGGTGCTGGCGAAAGCGGAATTGAAGCCATGGAACGAGTTGGTGCGCCGGAAGTAAGGACTGTCCGAGGGATCGGCGGCCACCAGCGCGGCGGCGCCTCCCAATATGGCCACGGTCGGCAGCACGTCCTGGCCGTGCAACAGCTTTACTGGGAACGTCCAAATGTGCTCCTGGTCGTGCAGGATGTTGGGGACAATCTGCTTCCAACTGACGTCGCGTTCAGCGGGCGTTTGCGCCAACAGCGGTGCGGCACAAAGGAAAGTCGCGGCTATCGCCCAACCATAACGCCGGGCCAAAAGCTTTTTTAAGGCAGAGATGCAGAGACGCAGAGAAATGGTGGATAAGTTTTGCTCTGGATCGCTCTGCGTCTCTGCGTCTCTGCGTCGAGAAATCTCTTTCATCACATGCCACCTTTCTTAAGCACTCGCGGCCTCAAACGCCGCAATCCGATCCCGCTGTTTCAGCAAGTAACCAAGCTGATCCACGCCCGCCAGCAGACAGCTTCGCGAAAACGCGTCAATCGGAAACGACACCACCGCACCATCCGGCAGCTTGACCGTGCGCGATGCCAAGTCAATGGTGATTTCCGCAGCCGGATCGGCTACGGCGCGATTCATCAGCGCGGCGTGAGCCGCTTCCTCCAGCGCCACGGGCAGCAAGCCGTTCTTCAGCGAGTTGTTGCGGAAAATATCCCCGAACGACGTGCTGACCACGACCCGAAATCCGAACGCCAGCAGCGCCCAGGGCGCGTGCTCGCGCGAACTGCCGCAGCCGAAATTATCACCCGCCAGCAAGATACTGGCGCCCGCCGCGCGCGGCTGGTTCAGGATGAAGCCCGCGCGAGGAACGCCCGGCGCTTCATAGCGCCAGTCGTTGAACAAGGCTTCGCCTAAACCAGACTTCACGGTGGTCTTCAGAAAACGCGCGGGAATAATTTGATCCGTGTCAATGTCGCGCGTGGGCAACGGAACGATTCGGCTGGTCAGCGTGGTGAATGGTTGCATGAAGCTCCGCCTTACTGTAAGAGCGTGCGTACGTCACTGACGACGCCGGTGACCGCGCAGGCCGCCGCGGTCAACGGGCTGGCCAGCATGGTGCGTCCGCCTTGGCCCTGGCGTCCTTCGAAGTTGCGATTGCTGGTGCTGACGCAATATTGGCCCGGCGTCAGTTCGTCGCCGTTCATGGCGATGCACATGCTGCATCCGGCTTCGCGCCACTCCGCACCCGCGGCGCGGAAAATCTCCGCCAATCCTTCCGTCTCCGCTTGGCGCGAAACCTCCGCCGATCCTGGCACTACCAACATTCTTACCTTGGGACTGATTTTCCGCCCGCGCAACACGCCAGCCGCGCCGCGCAAGTCGCCGATCCTTGAGTTGGTGCAGCTTCCCAAAAACACCACGTCCACCGGATGCCCCAGCAGCGAACGTCCCGGCTCGATGGCCATGTACTCCAGTGCCTTAGACAACGCGCTGCGCTGTCCGGAGTCGGGCATCGTAGCGGGATCGGGCACCGCGCCGGTCACCGGAATGGCCATCCCGGGATTCGTTCCGTAGGTAATCATCGGTTCGATGTTCGAGGCATCCAGCATGATGCCCTTGTCGTAGAGCGCGCCGTCGTCGGTGGGCAGCTTCCGCCACGCCGCTACGGCTACATCCCAGGCCGCGCCCGATGGCGCATAGGGACGGCCGTTGAGATACTGAAATGTCGTATCGTCGGGCGCAATCATGCCGGCGCGCGCGCCGCCTTCAATGGACATGTTGCACACCGTCATGCGTTCATCCATGGATAGCTTGCGAATCGCCGACCCGCTGTACTCGAAGACATGTCCTACACCGCCACCCACGCCGATGCGCGCGATCACCGCCAAAATAATGTCCTTGGCCGACACTCCCGGTTGAATGCGGCCGTCCAGGCGAATTTCCATCGTTGCGGGGCGCGTTTGCAACAGGCATTGCGTGGCCAGCACGTGTTCCACTTCGCTGGTGCCGATGCCGAAGGCCAGCGCGCCCATGGCGCCGTGCGTGGAGGTATGGCTGTCGCCGCACACTACGGTCATACCCGGCTGGGTCACGCCGATTTGCGGGCCGATCACGTGAACGATGCCTTGATGCTCGCTGTTCAAGTCATGTAGCGGGATGCCCCATTGGCGGCAGTTCTCGCGCAGTTCGGTAACCATGCGCGAAGCTTGCGGGTCGAGAATCTGAAAGCCAGGCAGGCTGCGCCCGCGCGTCGGAATGATGTGATCGATGGTGGCCACGGTGCGATCCGGGCGATGCACCGGCAAGCCGCGCTCGCGCAATCCCTGGAAGGCTTGTGGAGACGTAACTTCGTGGATCAGGTGTAAATCAATGTACAGCACCGCCGGGCATTCCGCCTCGTGGTAGACGACGTGGCTGTCCCAGATCTTTTGGAAAAGCGTTTTCGGCTGTGTGCCCATCTATAACTATTGGAACACGGATTCAGGTGGAAAGGGAAGCCGTGCAGCAAGGGAGTTTTTTCATCACGAAGACACGAAGGAGGCACGAAGGACACCAAGAGTTCCCCACATGGGCAGATTCCTTCGTGCCCTTTGGTTTTTTCTTCGTGTCTTCGTGGTAAAAAAAACGCCTAGTTCTTGGCTGACGCCTCGGGAATCGGAAGATCCAGCGATCCCACCGCGCCGGTAGCGGCATCGCGAACCACTAAGCGTGCCTTGACTGGCTTGCCGGCGCTGGCAACATGAGCATCCAGGACCACGCCGTTCTTGCGAATCCGGCCGTACTCCTCCTGCTTCAGAGACAAACGGTAGGTTTGGGCGATCTGGCCGGCGGGATTTCCAGCGGAATCGCGCAGCAGCAGGAATACATCCAGTTGCGCGCCCCAATTGCCGTCGGCGGCTTGCGTGAAGCTGACGTCCCCGGGATCCACCAGCACCCTCAAGGCCACATCTAGCGCCAGCGCGTTTGCCTGGCCGGCGATACTCGCCGGCGGCGTGTCGGCCGGCGGCATCAGGCGGGCCGTCAATCCCAGCGCGGTGCTCGGCAGTGGACTCTCGGCCGCCGCGACCAGACTGGCGGAGCGCGCTTGCGCGTCCAGCATTTTTTCCGGCATGGCGTAATAGCCCTTGCGATAATGCGCTTCCACGCCCGGCCGGTTCAGTTTGATCTTGATCTCGCGGAACTCGCCATTCCACTCGTTGTGCGAAGGCGAGTAACTGATCGTGTAACTGACGCTGGAGTCTGCCACGGCGCGGCGGATGGCCGCTCCCAGATCGTTGCTATCCATAAAGGCCACTCCGCCGGTTCCGTCGGCGATCTGCTGCAGCGCGCTTTTTGTATCGGCGATGTTCATTTGGGCTTGCTGATCCATGGCCGCTGCCCGGCGCGGACTCATCCTTCTGCCACCCGAAGGGGGGGCCACATCCAGGCTGGGGTTGGTCTCGAAGGTGCCGATCATCCCGCGGGCGTCCACGGGATAGATGGCCACACCGGCATTGTCCAAGGCCTGGATGGTGCGGGCCTCGTCGTCGTCGAAGTTTTGGTAGTTGCGGCCGGGCATGCCATTCATCCGGCGGCCGATGTTCAGCGGGAATCCGTCGGAGAGCCACACCAGATTCTTGCGTCCCGGAATGCCCGCCAATTGGAAGGCAATGACCCGCAGCGCTTGCAGCGTGGTCGGGGTGCGCAGTTCCGGGAAGTTGCGGATCATCGGGCTGATTACTTCGGTGAGAAAATGCTCCAGAGCCGCGCTCTCGGCGTGAGGGCCGGAGTCTGGCGCCTTGCCTTTGTGAGGTTCCAGGCTCTTTTGAAGCTCGGATATGTCGGCCGTGAAATCGTGCAGCACGCGCAGTTGATTGGTCAGCGTGTAGATCGCCACGCGATCTCCCGGTTTCAACGCCGCCAGAAATTTCGCCAGTCCGGTGCGCGCCTGGGCGCGATCGAAGTAGCGCGTGTTCAGGCCGTCGAGCAGAATCACGGTCAACGCGTTGGGCAAGGCCGCCGGATGTCCGGGCCCGCTGGCGGCGGCACGATTCGAGAACATCCCGGGAGGCAGATCCGGTGGCGGCGCGAGCGGTTCATTTTTCTCCGTAGCGAAATAGCGGATTTCCTGCGGCTGTCCTTGATCGAAAAGCGCAAAATCCTCGCGTTTCAAATCCGCCACCGGTTGGCCCTTCTTGTCGCGTACCACCACGCTCACCTGCACCTGGCGCGTGGTCATCTTGATTACCGGCGGCGCTTGCGACGGCGCCTGCGAATCGGGAGGCGGACTTCGCCTGGATGGCGCCTGCGAATCGGGAGGCGGACTTCGCCTGGATGGCGCGGCATCCTGCGCGGCCAGCAGGGTAACGAGACCGAGAAGGGCGGCGAATCGCATGGTTGGCATTATATGCGGTCCGCTGGAAAGGCCGTGCGGAATTGGGCCCTGCCAAGCGGTGATAGAATTTTGGGATGCCGTGGTGCCCCAAATGCAGGAGCCTCTCAGGTTCATGGATCCCATCGCCGGGGCCTGTTTGAGAAGGTGGTGCTGCGCCTCGTTTTTTTGCATCCCTTCAGGTGCGATCATTGTATGCGCCGATTCTACAAGTTCATGCTCCAGTCGGAGCGAGGCGCTGCCAAGTCGTAAGGATGCCAAGCCAACTGACCGGGCGGCCTCCAGAATCGTGGCAAGTAGTTGAAAGGCAGCGAGTTATTTCCACAGAAGGGGTTGTGAAGTGGACCTGTGAGGAGGCCTTGGCTCGGATGGGCGTCGGCGCGTTAAAGGGTGATAGTCTAGATAGGTGCCGCCGGGGAAAGAGAAATTCTGGACACCCCAAACTCAATGCTTGCTCTTGGCTGTGAGTCGGCTATAATAACTTTCGCGAATGGCTGCTGCCGCTAATCTCGAGTTGAACCGCATCCTGGACGACGCCGTCAAGACCGGGAAGGGACTTGCCAACGAGGTTCTGGAAAAGGCCACCGCGGAAATCTCCAAGGCTTTTGCAGTCAAATCCGACGAAGTGGCCATTCTTCAGTTGGTCCAGAACGGCAATGTGCTGGCCTTCCTGGTTCCCATCAAGCTGCAAAAGGTGGGCAGCATCCCGATGAGCAACGCCAATTCGCTGGCGGTGCGCACGGCGCGCGAAAAACGTCCCGAGGCCATCAACTCGTTCGCCCAGCAGAAACATCCCACCGTGTTTGAGGCCGTGGATCTGGGTGTGGAACACAACAAGGAAAAAAACCCCATCCAGAAGATCATGAGCGCGCCGCTGATCGCCGACGGCAAGGTGATGGGCGTGGTGCAAATCTCCCGTAAAGGCAAGAATGGGCCGGCCTCCGGCCCCGATTTCACCATCAAGGACCTCACCGCGCTGATGGCCACGGCAGGCATTCTGGCTAAGGCGCTGAAGGGGAAGTAAGCACTCCGACCCAGTCGCGGCCTGGAACTCTATGCGTCGCCGGTCTCTCCTCGGCGTTCTTCTTGGATCGTTCCTTCTGTTATTTCCGGCGGCCAAGCCTGCTTCCAACGAGCGCGTGGCCGTTACCATCCTGGCCACCAGCGATCTCCACGGCTACCTGATGCCTTTCGATTACTACGCCAACCGCCCCGCGAATCGGGGCTTGGCCAAGGCCGCCACAATCATCCGCAAGATCCGCCAGGATATTCCCGAAGCGCTGTTGATCGATTGCGGCGACACCATCCAGGGATCGCCAATGGAAGATTTGCATTCGCACGCCGTGCAGAACTACCTTGCCAAGACAGACGGAGAAGCGCAGCCCGGTGCTAGCCCTGGTGCTAACGCTGGTCCGGAACCCGGTCCTGATCCCATGATAGCGGCGATGAACGCCCTGGACTACGACGCCATGGTGGTTGGCAATCACGAGTTCAACTTCGGATTGGGGACCATGTTGCGCGCCAAGAAGGAGGCTGAGTTTCCCTGGCTGGCGGCCAACGTCACCGCCGCGGCCAACGCCCAAGAAGCCATGGACATCCACAATAGGAATTTCGACGCCGCTTCCAAGTCGCTGGAAGAACGCGTGCTGATTCCGCTGATCGTGAACGAGATTGACGGCGTGACCGTGGCGGTGATTGGCTTGACCACTCCGGCGGTCACCAGCTTCGAGCTTCCCGCGAACATCGCCGCCTATCGTTTCGAGAGCGCGCTCGATTCGGCGCGCGAGTGGGTGAAGTACGCGCGGCAAAGGCGCCAAGCGGACGTCGTGATCATTGCCGCGCACATGGGTTTGGAGCGCGGTCTGGATGATTCCACGCCGTTTCCCAGCCAATTGCCGGGGGAGAACCAGATTTACGAAATCGCCCAGAAAGTACCGGGAATTGACGCCATCGTCTTCGGACACACCCATCAGGAATTGGCCGGGAAATCGGTGAATGGCGTGATCCTGGCGCAGCCGAAGAATTGGGGACAGTCGGTGGCGCGGGTGACGATCACGCTGGAACGTCCGGAGACCACTGGTGTGGATGCGCCGGGGTCTTGGAAGATCGTGGCCAAGTCGTCGGAAGTAATTCCTGTTACCGGCCTGGTGGCCAGCGATCCGGAAATCGAAAACATCGGCAAGCCTTATCACCAGGCGGCCCAGAAATATTTGGATACGCCGGTGGCCCAGAACAAGGCTCTGCTGGAAACGCGCTTCAGTCGAGTGATGGACACCTCCGCACTCGAGGCGATTCAGGAAGCGCAACTGGCCGCGGGCAACGCCGACGTTTCGCTGTCCGCTATCTTCGACACCCACGTGCAGATTCCCGCCGGTGCGGTCACGGTACGGCAACTTGCCGCACTCTATCCCTACGAGAACACGCTGGTAGTCGTGGAAGGCGACGGCCAAATGCTCAAGGACGCGCTGGAACACTCGGCGCGCTACTTCCTGACGTACAGCGGCCAGCCCGGATCGTTAATCGATCCCCAAGTATTCGGATACAACTTCGACGCCGCTTCCGGCGCCGGCCTGACTTATAAGATCGATTTGGCGCAACCCGCTGGCCGGCGCATCGTGGATTTGCAATGGAAAGGCGCGCCGTTGGACATGAAGCAGAAGCTGCGCTTGGCGATCAACGGCTATCGCAAAGCGGGCGGCGGCGGTTATGCCATGTTCCGCGACGCCAAAGTGCTTTGGCAATCTGCGGTGGACATTCGCCAGCTCATGATCCAGCACTACAGCGAGCGGAAAACGATTGATCCGCCTGCGGCAGGGTCGTGGAGCATTGTCCCGGAGGAGGCGCGCAAAGCGCTTCTGGCGAATCCGGAGTAGGCTCATGAGGCCGCGCGAAAGGACGTTGACGAGCCATGGCTACAAAGCGCCGGTCATCTGCACTCCCGAAGAACTCTTCTCACTCCCCTAAGTGGACCCTTGGGGCGACGATCCGATTCTTCAGGAGATTTACGCCACGCGCGAAAAGATCTCCGCCTACCGGCTCATTTGCCTTCCAGCCCCGCCAAAAACTCATCCAACTCTTTCGGCAGCGGCGCCTCCACCGTGATTCGCTCTCCCGTGACCGGCTGCGTAAAAATCAGCCGATAAGCGTGCAGGAAATTCCGCGATAGCACGCCGCCTCGCGCGCCGTACATCGTGTCCCCCACCACGGCATGACCGATGCTGGACATGTGCACGCGGATCTGGTGCATACGCCCCGTGGCGATGCGCACTTCCACCAGCGTGCAGTCATGACCGCCGGCAAGCCCTCCGGGATAGCGCCGGATCACCTTGTACATGCTCAAGGCGTGACGCACGCCGGGTGCGCCTTCGCGCCGCCGCCCGGTCATGCGAGTGCGGCGCACCATGTCGCGGCCAATGGGCAGGTCAATCTCGCCGGTGGGCTTCTTGACCAAACCTTGCACCAGCGCCATGTAGGTTTTCTCCACTGTGCGGCCGGAAAACTGCGCGGCGAGTTTGCGGTGAGCCTCGTCGTTCTTGGCGACTAGCAATACGCCGCTGGTCTGGCGGTCCAAACGATGCACTAAGCCCGGGCGCGCTTCGCCGCCCACGCGTGAAAGCGAGCGAAAACGGTGCAGCAGCGCGTTAACCAGCGTCCCGGATCGCACCCCGCCTCCGGCGTGGACGGCCATGCCGGCCGGCTTGTTGATCACCACCAGGTCGTCGTCCTCGTAGAGCGCTTGGAGCGGAATATCTTCCGGTTCGGAACGAACCGGCGCGGCGGCGCCCCATTCGGCGGAGACAACATCGTGACCTTTCACTTTCAAGCTGGCGCGCGTAACCACCTCGCCGTTGATGCGCGCGCGTCCCGCTTCGATCATCTCCTGCACGCGGGCGCGGCTCAGCTTGACCAGGTGCGTCACCAGGTACTGGTCGATACGGCGTCCGGCTTCGCCGGCCGAAACGGTGAACTCAGGCATGCGCGGTGGATTGCAGGCGGGCGTGGCGATTCAGAATCCAGATGGCCGCGCCGGCGGGAATCAGCAGCAGCGCCACAATCTGCGAAAGCGACAGCAGGTGGAAAAAGACGGGATCGTCGGAGAGATCGCGGGTGTATTCGAGAAGATATCGCGCCGCGCCGTAGAGCATCAGGTAGGCCGCGAAAGTCTGCCCGGCAAAACGGGAGTGGCGGAAGACCGCCAGCAAAATACCGGCGATCACCAGCAGCGCCGCAAACTCGTAGAGCTGCGACGGATGCAGCGGTTCGTTCAACGGTACTCCCACGATTTCGTGAGCGTAAGGATCCCGGAAAGTCACCGCCCAGGGATAGGGGCACACGCTCCCCCAGCAGCATCCCGCGGCGAAACAGCCCAGGCGGCCAATGGCATGGCCCAGCGCCAGGCCCGGTACGTAGCAGTCCGCGGTTCCCAGCAGCGGCAAATGGCGGCGATGCACGAACCACAAAAACGTTCCCAACGCCGCCAGAAAGCCGCCATAGAATACCCCGCCGGCCCGCAGCGTGGCCATGGAGAAAAAGTCGTGGGGATCCTCCAGGAACAGCAGCAGCTTCGATCCCAGCACGCCGGCCACGCACATCCAGATGCCCAGGTCGATGATAGTCCCCGGATCCAGACCGCGCCGCCGTCCCAGCCGTTGCGAAAGCCAGATGCCCACAGCCACTCCGGTCGCTACCAGTGCGCCGTAGGTGTGCAGGGTAAAGCCGCCGATCGTGAAGAGTCTTGGGAACATTGTAACGCAGGCCTTCAGGCCTGTTCTGGCTTGACTATTTAGGGCTGGCCTGCAAAAAGAACAGGCCTGAAGGCCTGCGCTACAGCTCCGGCCGATGTTCCAAGGACTGCTGCGTCAGCAGCATGTCCAGCAGCAGCAGGCCCGCGCCGATCACGATGGCGCTATCGGCCACATTAAACGCGGGAAAGTGGTAGTTGCGCACGTAAAACTCCGCGAAATCCACCACGCTGCCGTGCACCAGGCGGTCAAACAGATTGCCCACCGCACCGCCTAGAATCAACGCCAATCCCAGGCCGGTGCGCTTGGCTCCCGGTTGATTGCGCCACAGCAAGGTGATCACCACGCCCAAGGCCACCACCGACAGGAAAACCACCAGCATCAGCTTCCCCTGGCTGGGCGCGTCGGCGAAGATACCGAAGGCCGCGCCGCGATTCTTGACATGAGTCAAATTCATGAATCCGGGGATGACCGGGATGGGTTCGTGCAGACGAACATTGGCTTCGACCATTGCCTTGGTGATCTGGTCGAGAGTAAAAATCCCCAGCGCGATCAGAAGATGGTACAGGCGCATTGCTTTGGTGAGTATAGCACCGCTCGGCCCTGCTCGGCGACAACCCTTTTAGCAAGCATTTCAGGAAACATGATTTAACGAATGGCAGCCGCTTGGGACGAAACCGGAAAGGGGGTAGCGGCGTCTATCCGCTTGGAGGACTAGCTGGAGACCGGGAATCCTTGCGTCCTGTCGGGCCTGCCTAACTGGGACTTGCATTAAGCCGGGTATGGTAGTATTAAAGAGAAGGACTCCCTGGGAAGTCCGCACCAAATCATGGAACCGTATAACCGCCAACCACCACCAGACGAAGCCGATCAGCATCTCGCACGGCTGCTCTTGCCGAGTGTCGAGACTCCCTGGTGGGTGTCGCTCCGCGACAATATCCGCGACTTGGTGGCGTTCAGTAAGCTTCCGCCTTTGCAAACCACCTCCCAGCCGGTGGCCGTGCGTGACATCTGGGGCGATTACCGCTACGGCAAGATCTCCGCACCGATGTCGGTGGGGATCCACGTGGTGGTGATTACCATCATCATTCTGACGGGTGGGGCAGTCGCCAAGAAAACAGGAATGGACAAGGCTCTCACCAATTTGGTGATGCCGGTGGACATCGCGCCCTATGAAGCCAATCTCAAGAAGCCAGACAAGATGGGCGGCGGTGGCGGTGGCGGTGACCGCTCACCCACGCCGGCATCCAAAGGAAAATTACCCAAGTTCTCCACGGAGCAATACACGCCGCCCATGGCGGTGGTCCGTGCGGTAGATCCCAAGCTGGAAATGGATCCTACGCTCTTAGGTCCTCCCGACCTGAAGCTGCCCAGCCCCAACATGAGCGTATGGGGCGACCCCAACGGCGTGAACGGTCCGCCTTCCAACGGCACCGGCAGCGGCGGTGGAATTGGTTCGGGTAGCGGCGGCGGCGTTGGATCGGGCAACGGCGGCGGATATGGTCCCGGTTCGGGTGGTGGATTCGGCGGCGGCGCATTTCGCGTCGGCGGTGGCGTAACGCCTCCGGTGCCGATTTATCGCGTGGAACCGGAGTTCACCGAGGCGGCCCGCAAGGCCAAGTACCAGGGCACGGTGTTGGTTCAGATCGTGGTGGACGCCGACGGCCGGGTGCGTGATCCGCGCGTGGTCAAGGCCGTGGGTTTGGGCTTGGACGAAAAGGCGCTGGAAGCGGTGAAGCAGTGGAAATTCAAGCCGGGAATGAAGGATGGGCGCGCCGTGCCGGTGTATGCCCAGATTGAAGTGACATTCCGGTTGTTGTAATTCTTCGTTTGACAACCAGGCCGGAGAAACAGGGGTGCGCTGTGCCACAGCGCGTTCATTCTCCGAATCAACTCGACTCGAGCCAACTCGAGTTTCCTCATTTGCTCGTGCCCCCTGGACACGGGCCTTCCAAGTCCTCCACCGTCGTCTCGCTAATGGTCCATGGTCTGGCGATTATGGTGTTGTGGTCGCTGGGCGGCAAGGTGGCGCCGACTCTATCGCCGGCCCGTAACGCGCCGTTCTTTCTTCCCGCCGACCTGCTGGATGCCATCAAATTAGTTCAGCCCGAACGCGGCGGCGGTGGCGGAGGCGATGGCTCAAAGACGGTCGCATCGCTGGGAAAACTAGCGCCCTTTGCGCCGCAACAATTTGCTCCGCCGGTTGCCGTGCCTCGCGCGGAAGATCCCCAGCTTGAAGTGGAACCGACTCTGCTGGGCCCGCCGCAAGTGATTCTGCCTTCTCCCAACTTGACCGTGTGGGGAGACCTGCATGGCGTGCCGGGACCGCCGTCCAACGGGACGGGCAGCGACGGTGGAATCGGTTCCGGAGACCACGGCGGCGTTGGTCCCGGCAGCGGTCCCGGCGCGGGACCCGGCAAAGATGGCGGTTTCACCAACGCGACGATTCACGTAATTAGCGGACCATCGCCGCCGATCGTGATTTGGCAGGTTGAGCCGGAGTTCACCGACGAAGCGCGCAAGGCCAAGTATCAAGGCACCGTGGAAATCAGCATCATTGTGGACGCCGATGGACGGGTACGCGACCCGCGCGTGGTCCGGCCGGTGGGCATGGGTCTGGATGAGCGCGCGCTCGAAGCGATCAAGCAGTGGAAGTTTAAGCCTGGGATGAAGGATGGGCGCGCGGTTCCGGTCTTAGCACAGATCCAAGTGACTTTTCGGTTGCTGTAACTCGCGTCCGGTGCGGCCGCAAAAAACAAGAGGGGACAGGCCGCCGCCTGTCCCCAAGCACTACCCCATGGAACAAATTCCGACGCGAACGGTTACTTCTACTTGTCGCCCTTCTTGTCGTCCACCATTGTGAGCTTGGCAATGGTCAGCGTATCGCCTTCCAGCTTGCCCGTGACGGTGACGTGATGGCCCTCATGGCCCTTGACCTTGTCTTGGTTGGCAATCTTGACGACCTTGCCATCCACGACGAGTACGGCGGAATCTCCGCCGCCGAGGCACTTCTTGGCGCAAGCGGCGTGATCGGCCCCACCCTTGCCTTTGGCGGCACATCCAGCATCGGTGACGTAGCCGGTCCAGCTATCGGCGGCAAACGCTACGGCGGAGAACATCAACAACAACCCAACCAGAATCGCAACTTTTAACTTCATGGCAGAATCCCCTTTTCTCGGACGTTGGGTCCCCTTTGGAGACCACCATTGGACTCTACGACCATCGCCCCTTGGTGTCAAGGGTGGAGACAGCCACCGTATCCCTGATGACAGTTCAGACAGAACTTCGCGTCGCGACTGGTGGCTAGGGAGAGATGCTGGCAGACGATAAAGAGAGAGATGGTGAGCACGGAAGGATCATCGCTCTCTTTGAGCACAGCGATTACAGAGACTGCTTACGAGGTTCAGGTGCGACGGGACCCACCATCGCACCTCGCGTGGGTCAGGTGGTGGGTCACCCCACTAAGCGGTGTCCCCGGTTGACTTCGAAGTCGCCCCCTGCGGTCACATCAATTTCCCGCAGTTCGGAGCCCGCGCCACCGCGATGCGCCAAGGACAACAGCTTTCCTGAGCGGGCCTCCGCGGAACCATATACGGCGCCGCCGCGCGGATTGAAGGATGCGAGCACTCCAGACTTCTGCGGCACACCGTTTTGCATCAGGACGACACCGCGATGCAGCACTAACTGGTCGCCTGGGGCAACAGACTTCGTGCCATTGAAGTTCCAATCCAGCGTCAAGATCGTTCGACTACCGTCGATTTCTACCCGGCACACTGCGGGGGCATTGCGTACGACCGACTGGGTTCGGGCTTGTTCGAGAAAGTTGACGACCTCCTGCGCCGAATTGTCCAACTGATGCGCCCGCAGGGTCGGAGAGATATAGGGAGCGGCAAGGGCCGCAAGATACAACGCGACCGTAATGGTGGTTCCCGCTACGATCATCGATTCTTTGGTAAGTGACTTCGTCTTCATATTAGATTAGTCCGTTCGCTCCTTCAATTTTGGATGCAACCATGACAGCCCTGTAGCTGCACGCCGCGGGCCACTTGGAGCAAGCCTTCGAATTCTTGGAGTTACGGTGAGTCCTGGATCCTCTGACTGTTCGGGGTTGTTCCTTTTCAGCCCCTAAACTCCGCCACCGAAGGCGCGACTCGCGTCCCATCGGTGTCAACAAATGGCGCTGGTGCCTTCGATGTCGCGTCAAATGACCCCTTCCGTTACCAGGAACGGTTGAGACGACCCACCTCATCGTCACAAGACACGGCAAATAATGCCTATACGGTTTGGCAGGCGTCTTGCTCACTTGTTAACGTAAAGCCGGCCACGGCCGATGAAGAGATTGGGAGAAAGGAACAAGCCCAATTCACCAATGATCAGGATTCCGCCCGAGGACCAGATGACAGAGCCATCCCTGAAATACCTTGTGAGATCCGTGTCCCTGGCGATGGGTGGTTCAGACATGACCGCGCCTTCGCCTTATAACGCAGCCCAGTCCAAGGTGGCCTGCACTAATCGTGGCAACCAGCAAGGTGTCAGCATGATCGAGCTGCTGATCGTCACCGCCATTGCCTCGGTGATGGCCGCAACGAGTGTACCTGTAGTCTTGCGGAATCTCCACACCTACCAGTTGAATGCCGCGTCCACAGAGATGTATAGCATTATCGGTCAGGCCCGCTACGCGGCGTTGACAGCCAATACGCCCATCTCGTTGCGCCAAACAACGGAGACGGTCTCTGGCCGAACGGTCTTCTATGTCGACCTGAACGGGGACGGCGTCTGGCAGAATACGGAGCCGGGCTGGATTCTTCCGCTGGAGGTCAGCTTCCCCACCAGTGGATACCCGGCGATTTCCACCACCGGCTATGCGACGACAACCAGTTTGACAGCCAGCGGCAGCACGGCGCTGCAATTCGACAATCGGGGTGTGCCGACGTTCACCTCCGTCTACACGATTGTGATTGGAAGCACCAGCCAAGCTGATGAATACCGGTGCCTGACGATCAATGCCATGGGGAAGGTGAAAATCTGGCGTTCTTCCGGTACGAATTGGGTGAATCCATGAACGGAAGACTACGGAGCAGAGAATCGAAGATTGAGCGCGGTATGAGTTTGCTGGAGGTGTTGGTCGCCGCCGCCCTGCTGATGTTCGGGGCCGTCGCCGCGATGCAGGTTGTGCCCGTGGCGATCCAATCCAATCTGAATTCGCGGTTCGAGTCCACGGCCGTGGTCCAGGCGCAACAAGAGCTCGACCAGATGATCAGCCAGCCGATGACGGTGAACTCCTTCGTCGATGATGAAGGGAATACCGTCAACCTGGGCGATCCGACCCAGCCCAACACGATTGTCGGCAACCCGGTCAAGCTCGTGGGAGGCGCCCAGCAGACGCTACAAATCGACTTCAGCGCCGCTGCCGTGAGCGGCTACAGTCTGACTCGCGGCCAGCCCAACGATCCGATGAAGCCCCAATACGACATTCGCTGGGCGGTGGTGACCACTGTCGACGCCGGCGCCGCCGCCATTGGGCGCCGTTACATCGTGGGAGTGTGGAAGACCAATGCGCGCCAGTATTCCCCTCCGGTAACCTTAGACGACCAAGAGTACAAATATAAACTGCCATGAAGAACTCGCGGGGTTTCTCTCTTCTGGAATTGTTGGTGGCCGTGGGGATGTTCACGGTCGTTTGCGGCGCCATCTTTGGGCTGCTTTCCCAAGTCAATGTCCGCTCCAAGGTGGAGGGGGACTTCCTTGACACGTTCCAGGATGGTCGCGTGGCTATCGATCAGATGACCCGCGACATTCACAGTGCCGGCTACCCTCCCGCCAACGAGTACACCGCGACAACGGCGAGCGCCCATCCGGAGTTGGTGGCCTGGCCTTTCGCCTGGAGTCCCAGCTATCCCACAACTCCATGCTCTGTGACCCTGGACTCTTCGGGCTACGTCAGCGGCGGCACTTGCACGACGCCTAGCAGTTACGACCTGATCTTGGAGACTGACACCGATCCGCAAGTCTCAACGGCGGTGCAATGGATCCGTTACACTCTCACCGGAACCACCTTGTACCGCGGCGTGGTGACCAAGACCAGCGGCACGGATCCGGCGACCGCCACAAGCGCCGCTGGCGTGATGACCACCTACGTGGAAAACGTGATGAACAATCCCGGAGCGACGACCATGACGGCGTTGCGGACTCAGTATCCCTCGTTGTATCCCACGACCCCGAGCTGTGCGACCGCTCCGTGCCCGGTGCCGCTGTTTACTTTCTCGATAGACGCGGGGCAGAATAGCGATCCCACCAACATGCGGGACGTCAACATCACGTTAGTCTTGAGGTCGGCCAATCTAGATCCACAAACCGCCCAGTATCGCATGGTCTCGCTCACCGGCCTGGCGCGCCGCCTGAACCCCCGCAGGTAGACAAAGAGAAGGAGTGATAATGATGGCCAAGCACGCATCTCGAAATGACTGCCAGCGCGGAATCGCGCTGATTATTGCCTTGTTCTGCCTGCTGCTGTTGAGCGGCGTAGCCGGTGGATTGATTTTGAATTCGAGCGGCGAAAAAATGATGTCCGCCAATTACCGGGCCGAGACCGCCTCTTTCTATGCCGCCATGTCGGGGCTGGAGGAAGCCCGCGGCCGGTTCTGGAGCGACAATCCCTCTACGTTCTCGACGGCCATCATTCCGTCCACCACGATGAACGTCAACCAGATCGTCTACATCCTGAATCCTTCGACGTTGACGGACACGGTGGCGCCCACCACCACCAGCAATGCTTATTACGACAAGTGGTATTACAACGAGTCCGGAGTCCAGGCTTCCGCCGTGGCTTCATCCTATGTGGCGACGGCCACTTCGATTTCCGGCTGCTCCAACTGCTCTCCCGCTCTGCCCGGGGCTTCTTTCAAGTGGGTCCGCATCACGGCCAACACCGAGAAGATGAGTGGACTTGACGTGGATGGAGATGGTGTGAAGGACTCCACCACGCCGCTGTTCTTTGACGGCAATAACCAGACGAAAACCGCCGCCGGTAATAAACAAGTGTATCGCCTGACCTCCCTGGCAGTAATGCCGAACGGCGCTAAGCGGCTCTTGGTATATGAGGTCGCTGCCCAACTGATCGTACCCAACTTTCCCGCGGCCCTGACGTTGGACGGGCCTAATTCTACGTTTTCCTCTGGAAGTTCGGCGAATGCTTACGTTGACGGAAATGACGGAGCGAGTTCATCAGTCGCCTGTCCTGGCGCGGTCCCAGGTCCCCCCGTGGAAGCCATCGGCACCGTCGATGCAACTACGATTACCAACGCCTCGTTCAAGCGACCAGCCAACATTACGGGCGGCGCTGGCGCCACCCCGAACATCGCCAATGAATCTGGGGCCCTTAACCACTTCCATGACGACCGTTACCGGCGTAGACGCCATGGCTTCCGGCGTTAAGGGCATGGCCGGCGTCATCTATACTCCGGGCATCTCCAACGCCGCTATATGCCCGGCCACACCATGGGGCACCGCCGCCAACCCAGCGGTTATCTATGTTGACGGGAATGTCTCCTGCGCAGGGGGTGGGACCGGCTATGGGATCCTGTTGGTCACAGGCAATCTCGAGTTTAAGGGCAGTACCACATGGAATGGAATTGTCATGGTCATCGGCCAGGGAACCATGGACATGAAGGGCACGGTTTCTTTCAACGGCGCCGTTTTCGTTGCGAATACGCGCAATAGCTCGAACGTCCTGTACTCCGACCTGACACCGCCGCAGGGTCTGGGACCTACCTCCGTGAGCCCTATTGCTGGCGGCGGCCACGGTGGCGTTGCATACGACTCTTGCTGGATCAGCAAGGCCAGTGGAGCCCCTTTGCCCAGAGTGCTCGCCTTTCGTGAAACACCTCAGTAAAGGACGACAGATCAGGTCCAGCTCCGGTGTGGCTTGTCCCCATTCTCCTGTCCACTGTGGTGGCAGTGGCGACCTGCTATTGCTTTTGGCGCTTCACGGAAAGTCCTTCCGCCTGCCCTATGAAGTGAATCGCGCGACCTACGGGTGGCCGTGACCCCGGCATGGCAATAGCCCACCGTCGGACCACCGTTCGATTCGCCAGTCCCGTAGGCGAAAACCGATGGGTGTCCTTGTTACCTTTCTGGACTGCCGAATGATCCCGACGAGCGCAAGGTCATGTAGGCTTTCCGCAAGATGTTTTAGAATGAAGCATCTGCGATAGATCAAGGAATGGAGCTGAACGTGCTCGCTTTCAATTTGATGAACCGACAGCGCCTTCTTATCGCAGCGGTGGTTGTGGCAAGCGATGTACTGCTGGCGGTAGTATCTCCGCCGGTGTTCGTTTCTTTGAACGTGACGGCAGTGTGGATTGGCATCTCTATCGGGATCCGCTCGGCCTTTCGTTGGTGGAAACAGCGTCTTTTCGTGCAGCGGGCCCAATCCGTTTCCGACATCCGCCGGATCGACTACTTCCGCCGCGTCCCAGGACCACAACTGGAGAACTGGTTACTCGCCGCCTTTGAAGCCCGCGGTTTCCTCCCAATGGGGGATCCGTTCTTGGCACGATCACTTGACCAGGGCTTTGTCTGGCGGAGCGGCAAGATGGCCGCACTGTTTATTCAGCAGGAGCGCCAGCTGACCGAGTATGACCTGAAGAAGATTTGGGCCTCAAAGAACAAGTGCAGGGTGGATAACGTTTTTGTTTTCTCGCCGTTTTCGAGCGCCCCGAAGGGCAATCGCCACGGTTTGGAGATTCTGGTCGGCCAGGAGTTCCTGTCGTGGATGAGTGTACTGGCTGGAGTGCGGCCCGTGAATATCGGTACGCTCGCGCCCCAAAACTGTTCCTGCGGAGCACGCCAGGAAGAATGGGTGAGCCTGGCCGGAGAGCCTTTGCTGATCTGTTCCAGGTATCCGGACTGCCGGGAGGCTCCGCAGCCGGCGTTCGGAGAACCCGTTTCTGCGATAGCCGCATAGGACGTTTCGGGCAGCCGAGCTTCCCGCCCACTTTCCCCAGTGGAAATACTATTCGCGGCGCCATTCCCAATCCTCAGCAACGAGGCGCGCAGGGCAGTCGCGAAGCGAGGTGTCTCCGGAGATCGCTGCAAAATCATAGACGTGTGAATCACGTTGGAGTTATATGCGACCATCCGAGACGGAGAGTTCCCGAGCTTCGCCGGCCGATGCGGCGCAGTTCCCTGTCACGAAGTCGGCGTCGTTAGGTATTGATGATGCGGAAAGTACTGGCAGGTAAAGGGATGGTGAGCACGGAAGGAATCGAACCTTCAACCTGAGGCTTAAGAGGCCCCTGCTCTGCCAGTTGAGCTACGTGCCCTTCGATAACGCAATTAAAATAGTCTATCACAAGCCGGGATCACCTGACCTTTCGAAGAGGGTAGCGGCTCAGTTTGAATGCCCTGCGGCTTCGCCGCCCCTTTGTGCGGAAAGGCTGCGCCTTTCCGGGAACGGTTTACCTTATGGGCAGGGCTGTGCCCGGGCTGTGCCCTGCCAGCAAGGCGCAGCCTTGCGTAGTAACACAGATTCCGGAAAGGCAGAGCCTTTCCGCACGAAGGGGCGGCAGAGCCGCACGCACGGGGTTCCTCCGCGCGCTCAAACTGAACCACTACCAAGCGGAGCCGTGGAGAAAAACAGACGGATTCTCGTGGCCTTCCTTGCGTCAAAAAAAACGTTCCGCCGCAGGACAAGCCTAGTTCACGCTGACAATTTCCGTATCCCAGGCCCGCCGCCGCACCGCGCGGAACACCTTGTGCAAATTGTGACGATTAGTCAGCCGCTTGGCTAGCGAGAAGAGTGAGCGAGGCTTGAGGTAGAAACGCCAGTAAGCGTTCCGCTGGATCTTGCGCAATGCCTCGGGCGTTAGTTCCTCACTATGAACGGTGGGGAAAAGCTGGTCCAACTCGGCCAGGGCTTGGCCGTCCATCTGGCCGAAGCGGCCGTTTTGCATGTCGGTGCGCATGACCGTGCCTTTGAAAGGCGTGACAATAGAAATAAAGATGGAATCGAGCGGCGCGCTCAGCGCGAAGTCGATAGTCTGGCGCACTTCCGCGGGCGTCTCGCCGGGGAAGCCGATCATGAAGAAACCGGACACCTCGATGCCGTGCTGGCGTCCCCAACGCACGGTTTCCATGGCGCGCTCCACTTTGAGGTGTTTGCGGATCAGGTTCTGGAACTTCTCGGAAGTGGTTTCGATGGCGATGGCCATGAAATGCGCGCCGGCGCGAGCCATGGCGTCAACCAGTTCTTCGTCAAAACGATCGCCGCGTACGCCGTTGGGAAATTGCAGATGCACCTTCAAGCCACGCTCCACGATGCCGCGGCAAATCGTCTTGGCACGCTCCAAGTCGAAGTTGAAAATATCGTCCACGATCATGAACTCTTCCACGCCGTGCTGCCGCACCAGGTATTCCATTTCGTCCAGGACCATCTCCGGCGGCGTGCCGCGGAATTTCTTGCCGTGGATGGTGTGGCAATAAGAGCAATGGTACGGACAACCGCGGCTGGTGACCATCTGCACCACGCGGTTGGACTTCGGGAAATGCCAGGGCGAATCGAGCAGGAAATATTTTTCCAGGTCCAGCAGGTCGTAGGCTGGCCGCGGCAGTTCCTCCATGGCCGCGATGGGCGCGGAGCCGTTGCGATGCACCACGCCGTCGCGGAAACTCCACAAACCGGGAATGGCGGCCGTGTCGGCGCCCGCCTCCAGCGCGTTTAGCAGCGCGGTCAGCGGAATCTCACCCTCGCCGACCGCGACGTAATCCACCACGCCGGTCGCTAAGCACTCCTCGGGATCGCCAGAGGGATGCGCGCCGCCGAACACCACAATGATCCCCGGATGCGCCTGCTTCAAACGCCGCGCTTCCTCGATGGCTTGCGGCAACTCGCAGGTCATGCAGCCGATGCCCGCCACACGCACGCCGTTGTCGCGAATAAAGGTGTCCACCACGTCGTGGGTGGTGTCGTCGAAGACGTGATCGAAAATCTGGGCCCGATGTCCGTGCTCGCGCAACCAAGCGGCCAAATGGACATAGTTGATCGGAACGTTTTGGATATACCGATTGGCGTGGGCCATCGGGCGAATGAACACCGTTTGCATAGGAGGGGCTGCCTATAACTGTAGCACAGCCGTGCCGGGTGCCCTCTGGAACGCGGAATTAACATGGATGGACAGGATGGACAGGATGCGGCCAACTCAGGAGCATCCGCCCATCCTGGGCATCCCGTTCATCCATGTTAACCCGCAGCCATACCCCCATATCTTGGGCCTAGGTCTGCCAATCCTCTACATAAGGTATTTTCCTCTTGCCTTTAATGGTACCCTGGCAGTAGGATGTACTCGCGCGACCGATAGGGAGGGTACCGCCTTTGCTGAAGCTCAAAAGAGTCGACATGGTCGGGTTCAAGTCGTTTTGTGACCGCACCAATATGAATTTCCCCGGTGGCGGAGTCGCCGCCATCGTGGGGCCGAACGGGTGCGGAAAGTCCAACGTCAGCGACGCCATCAACTGGGTGCTCGGCGAGCAGTCCGCCAAATCGTTGCGCGGGGAGCGCATGGCCGACGTCATCTTCAACGGTACGCGCGATCGCAAACCCACCGGCATGGCCGAAGTCACGCTGACCATGGTGGATCCCGATTACGAGGAAGCGCCGGAAGAGGACCACGCCACTCAGCCCTCCCTGGAACTGATCGCTCCGGCCGCCGCCGAAGGGGAGGTGTCCGCGCCAGAGCATGCCGGTCCCGTGCCGATGCGCGTGGAACATCATCCGCCGCATCGCAAACGTTCGCATGAAGTAGTGGTTTCGCGCCGCTTGTTCCGCTCCGGTGAAAGCGAATACTTGCTCAACGGGCAAATATGCCGGCTGCGCGATATCCAGGACATCTTCATGGGCACCGGCCTCGGTCCCAACTCCTATGCCATCATCGAGCAGGGCCGCATCGGGCAAATCCTTAGCTCCAAGCCTTACGATCGCCGCGCGATCATCGAGGAAGCGGCCGGCGTCACCCGTTTCAAGACCAAACGCCGGCTAGCGGAAGCCAAGCTGGAAGCGTCGCGGCAGAATCTGAACCGCGTCAACGACATCTTGGAAGAAGTGGTCCGTCAGGTGAACTCGTTGAAGCGCCAAGCTTCGCGGGCCCGCCGCTACGGCGAAATGCGCGGCGAATTGCGCGGGCAACTGCGGGTGGTCTATGTCAGCCGCGGCGCGGAGATCGCCCGTCACGCCGAAGAGGCCGAGCGCGAACGCGCCGCGATGGCCGAAGTCTTGCACAGCCACGGCGCGCGCGTGGAAGGATTGGAGCAGGAACAGTTCGATCTCTCGCGGGCCCGCTACGAAAAAGAAGACCAATTACGGCAACGCCGCGAGTCGCTGGCCGCCCTGGACCTGGAAATGGACCGGGCCCGCAACCGTATCGCGTTTCAAGAAAGCCAGATCGGCGAGATTGAGACGCGGATGAAAGAAGCGTCGGCGCAGGCGGAACAAGCCGCCGGGCGCGTGGCGGTGCTGGAGTCCGAGCGTAGCGCGTCGCTGGAGGCGCTGGCCACGGCGCAGGCGGAGTTGAACGCCTCGCGCCAGGACGTCGCGCGCTTGCAGGAAGCACTGACCCGCGCCGAAAGCGAGTTGCGCTCGCGGCAGTCCGATCTGGAATCCCTGCGCGCCTTTCTGATTCTGATGTTGGGTGAAGTTTCCGAGTTGAAGAATCAACTGGCCCAAGTGGAAGAGTACGCCGCCGGATTGGGCCGCGCCCGGGAACGCACCGAACGCGACCGCCAATCGGCCGCGCAAGAGGAAGAGCAGGCCCGGGCCCGCCGCTCCGAGTTGCTGGGACTGATGTCGCAGCAGCAGATGGAACTGGCCACGGTGGAAGAACGCAAAGCCTCGCTCGAAGCGCGATTACAGGAGTTGGATGCCCATACCGCCGCCACGCAGCAGGATCTGCATACGCTGCGCGACGAACACGCCGGCGTAAAGGCCCGCCGCGATTCGCTGGAGCAAATCCTTTCCCATCGCGCCTACACCGCCGAGACGGTCAAGCATTTGTTCGCGGAAGTGGAAGGCGGCAACGCCGCCGGTTTCCATCCGCTGGGAATTTTGGCCGACTATCTTGAAGTTGACAGCGCCTATGAGCCGCAGGTGGAAGATTTCCTGAAAGAAGAGTTGGAATACGTGGTGGTGGACAATTGGAACAGCGCTGCCGACGGCTTGCGCCTGCTGCGCGCCGAGGCCGGTGGACGCGCTACGTTCCTGGTTCATCCGCCCAAGGATGCCCATTTCTCCTGGACGTCGGCCGGGTCGCTGCCACCCATGGATTCCTCCAAGGTGCTGGGAAGCCTGATGAATCATATTCGTCTCAACAACGGATTCGCGGCTTCCACTGCGGCGTTGTTGCCGCGGCTGAAGAATTGCTACCTGGTGGATTCTCCCGACACCGGCCGGCAACTGGCGGCGACGCATCCGGAATATTATTTTCTGGCGCCGGAGGGCGAGTGCTTCCACGGCTACACGGTAACCGGCGGCAAGCGCACCAACGCCGGACCCTGGCGCTGAAGCGCGAGTTGCGCGAACTGACGCCGCGCGCGGCCGATTTGGCCGAGCGCATCGAAGCGGGCTTGGCCCGCCAGCGCCTGCTGGAAGAAGAAACCAAGCGCGGCCGCGAGGAGATGGAATCGCTGCGCGCAAGACAAGTCGAGCAGGAAAAGATGGCCGCCGGCAGCGATCAGGAACTCAAACAGATCGCCCAGCAATTGAGCCGCGCGGGTGAGCGGCGTTCAGTGGCGGCTCTGGAACTCGAGCGGATGGAGCAGGAGCTTTCGCGCTCCGCCCAGCAGGCCGCCGGCATCCGCGAAGACTTGGACACGCGCGCCCGCCGCCGCTTGGAGGCCGACGAGCAAATCACCGCGCTAACCACCGCCGTGGAAGAAGGCGCGACGCTTCGCGCGGCCACGGTGCAAGCGCTGAGTGAAGCGCTGGCCCGCGCCGCGGCGCTGGAAGAACGCGGCAAAGCCGCCGCCACGGCCCTGGACCGCCTGACCCAAACGCTGGAATCGGAGCGCGCCAAACTGGCCGAGATGGAACGGCAATCGGTGGGCGGCGCCGCGGAAATCGAGCGTCTGCGCGCCGATTGCGCCGCCACTGCCGCGCGCGCCGCGCAAGCCGCGTTGGAACGGCGGTCGGCCGAGGAAACGGCGGGAGCGCTGCAAACGGAGTTGGAGGCCGGCCGCGCGCGCATGGCGGAGATCGAGGAAGAGATTCGTGCGGCGCGCCTGGACCTGGATCGCGTGCGCGAGCGCAAGTCGGAAGTGGACGTGAAGCAAGCGCGCATGCAAAGCGATCTAGCGCACCTGGAGGAAACCTGCCGCACGGAAATGGGCGCGTCTCTTGATGAAATGCGTGATGAAATGCGTGATGAAATGCGTGATGAAATGCGGGCTGAAACGCAGCGCCAACTGCCGGAAGGCGCGCCCGCCCCCGCGCTGCTGGAAGGCCAAGCGCTGATCGAGGCGGAGCAGCAAGCGCTGGCCATCCGCGACAAGATCGAGTCGCTGGGCCCGGTGAACATGATGGCGCTGGAAGAGTATCAGGAAGCTGCCACACGCCACGAATTCCTGGCGACGCAGCAGAACGACTTGCTCGATTCCATCCGCGACACGCAGCAGGCCATTCAAGAAATCGACTTGGTGTCGCGGCAGCAGTTTGAAACCGCCTTCGAGGCGATCAGCGCCAACTTCCAGGACACTTTCCGCACTCTGTTCGGCGGCGGCTACGGCGCCATGCGCATGACCGCCGACGAGAATGCCGGCGAGGCCACGGCGGGCAGCGGCGTCAAGGCCAGTGAGGCGGGCATTGACTTGATTGTGCAGCCGCCCGGCAAGCGTCTGCAAAACGTGCTGCTGTTGAGTGGCGGCGAGAAAGCGCTCACAGCGCTGGCGCTGCTCCTGGCGGTGTTCCGCTACCAGCCCAGCCCCTTCTGCATTCTGGACGAAGTGGACGCGCCGCTGGACGAATCCAACATCGGCCGCTTCACCGATTTGGTCGGCAAGATGAGTTTGACCACGCAGTTCATCATCATCACGCACAGCAAGAAGACGATGGAAGCCGCGCCGGTGCTGTACGGCGTGACCATGCCGGAGCCGGGCGTGTCGCGCCTGGTGTCGGTGCGTTTCCGGGAGAACCCCGGCTTGCAGATTGTGGCTTAAGGCGGTATGCCCCACAACCCGATTAGCCGCGAGAATGCCGAGCATTATACTTGGGGCGATGCTTGCCACGGCTGGCATCTGGTGCGCGAATCCGAGCTGGGCGTGATCGAAGAGCGGATGCCGCCGGGCGCCACCGAGGTTCGACACTACCACCAAAGGTCCCGCCAGTTTTTCTACATCCTTTTGGGCAAAGCGATTATGGAAGTGGACGGCCGTGTCGTGCAGTTGACCGCGGGACAGGGTTTGCACATCGATCCCGGAGTCCCCCATCAGATTCGCAATGAATCCGGAGACCCCGTGCGATTCCTGGTGGTGTCGCACCCGCATAGTCACGGGGATCGCGTTACCTTGGGACCCTTGGAACACGGAGGACGCGGAAAAACCTGAACACGGAAGAACACGGAAACTGCGGTTCCTTCTTGTCTTTCCCGTGTCCTTCCGTGTCCAGATTTTTCCGTGTCCTCCGTGTTCCAAGGTCTCCATGGCATATAATCCAACTTTCATCCCCAATGGCCACTGAACCCACCGCGCTGCCGGCGACGGCGGAGCCGCTGCCAACTCTCTCGCGGCTGCGGCCCCACGCCAAAGGAGCCGTGCTGACCCTGGTGCTGCTCTCGTGCGGCCATCTGGTGATTGATTTGTACTCCAGCGCCATCGGCGCGCTGCAACCTTTGCTGGCCGACAAGCTGCACTTGTCGCTGACGCAAGCCGGAATCCTCGCCGGTACGTTTGTCTTTTCGAATTCCGTAACGCAGCCGTTATACGGCTATCTCGCCGACCGCTTTCACACCCGCATGTTCACCGCGCTGGCGCCCGCCGTGGCCGGCGTGTTCGTCTCAGCCATCGGGCGGGCCCCAGCTTCGCCTGGCTACTCGGGCTAGCCGTTGTTGGCGGCGCGGGGATCGCCTCGTTTCATCCGCAAGGCGCTTCCAACGCTATCGCCGGACTCTCCCGCAAAAAGGCCCAGGGCATGGCCGTGTTTGTCAGTTCCGGCAGTCTGGGACTGGCGGTCGGCCCCAGCGTGTTCTCGTTCGTCTCCGGACATTGGGGCTTGGAGAACGTCATTTGGGTGGCGCTCTTCGGAGTTTCCAGCACCGCACTGCTGCTGATCTTCCTGCCGCTCCACGCGCCGCCCACGGCACGACAACGCCGCGGCATCGACTGGGAGGAATTCCGTCCCTTTCGCAAGCAGTTGATCGTCCTTTACCTGCTGGTGTTCATCCGTTCGACCGTGCAAGTAACCTACAACCAGTTTCTGCCGCTGTTTCTACATCTGGAGCGCGGATACAACGTAACGTCGGCCAGCTATATCTTGTCCATGTATCTGGCGGGCGGCGCGCTGGGCGGATTCCTGGGCGGTAATCTCGCCGACCGCTTTGGCGGGCGGCGGATCATCATGATCTCGATGATCGGATCGGTGCCCCTGCTGTGCTTGTTCATGTTCGCCAGAGGCGCGGCGTCGGTGGCCGGCCTGGTGATCGGCGGATTGATTCTGCTCTTCACCGTGCCGGTGAACGTGGTGATGGCGCAGCAACTGGTACCCTCGCAGGCCGGCACCATTTCCGCCATGATGATGGGCTTTGCCTGGGGGATGGCCGGCCTGGTGCTGATCCCCATCACCGGATGGCTGGCCGACCGCTCCTCGCTGCAAACGGTGTTGAGCGCCTGGCTGGTTTTCCCGGTGATTGGATTTTTCCTGACCATGATGCTGCCGAGGGATCACCGGGTTTAATTTGGAGTGCGGCGACTTGTCGCCGCTTTGCCGGGAGCGTGCTCGCGGCGGGCCGGCAAAAGCGGCGACAAGTCGCCGCACTCCAAATGACTTTGTACCTTGCGGCGCGGCCATTCCGCGATAAACTATTTTTTCTCATGCTCTATCCCATCGTTAAATACCCGGAGAAGGTTCTGGACAAAGCCACCGCGCCGGTGAAGAAGTTCGACGAGAAGCTCGCCGCCTTGGTGGACGATATGTTCGAATCCATGTACAAGGCGCACGGTGTGGGGCTGGCCGCGCCGCAAATCGGCGTTTCCATGCATCTGGCGGTGATTGACCTGAGCGTAGGCGAGGATCCCGCGCAGAGGATTGTGCTGTGCAATCCCAAGATCGTTGAGACCAGCGGCAAGCAAAGCATGGAAGAAGGCTGCCTGAGCCTGCCGGGATTCCGCGCGCCGTGCGTGCGTCCGCTCAAGGCCACGGTGAAGGCCCAGGATATTCACGGCGAATGGTTCGAAATGACCGGCGAGGAACTGCTGGCGCGCGCCTTCTGCCACGAGACGGATCATCTGAATGGACGCTTATTCATTTCCCACTTGAGCGTCCTGCGCCGCGACATGATCAAACGCAAGATCAAGAAGATGATCAAAGCGGGCGAGTGGGAGTAAGCCGGACCTACCAGTGAAACTCGTATTCATGGGCACGCCGGAGTTCGCCGTGCCGTCGCTCGAACGGCTGGCTGCGGAACACCAGATCGCCGCGGTATTCACGCAGCCGGATCGTCCCAGCGGCCGCGGCCAGAAACTCAACTTCCCGCCGGTGAAGCGGGCCTCCGTGGCCCTGGGCCTGACCGTTCATCAGCCCCTGAAGATCCGCACGCCGGAGGTGCTGGACCTGCTGCGGGCCATCGCCGCCGATGCCATCGTAGTGGTTGGCTACGGGAAAATTATTCCGCAGACCGTCATTGATTTGCCGCCACTGGGCGTGATCAACCTGCATGCCTCACTGCTGCCGAAATATCGCGGCGCGGCGCCGATCAACTGGGCGATCATGCGCGGTGAAACGCGCACGGGCGTCACCACCATGAAGATTGACGCCGGCCTGGATACCGGCGCCATTCTGCTGCAAGAAGAAACCGCCATCGCGCCCGACGACGATGCGGTGACGTTAGGCTTGCGCTTGGCTACCATGGGCGCTCCGCTCTTGGCGCGCGCGCTCCACGGCCTGGCGCGCGGCGAGATCGCGCCGCTGCCGCAAGACCATTCGCAACACAGCCTGGCGCCGATCCTGCGCAAGGAAGACGGCTTAGCCGATTGGACGCTGCCGGCCGAAGAGTTGCGCAATCGCGTACGCGGGCTGCGGCCGTGGCCCGGCGTGTACACGCCGTTTCGCGGCGGCGTGCTGAAAATCGAGAAAGCGGCAGCCGAGAGCATGGCGCATCAGGAACAACCGGGAACAATGATCGCCGCCGGCCATCGCCTTTTCGTGGCTTGCGGATCGGGACGTTTAGAGTTGCTGGAAGTGCAGCCGGAAGGCAAGCGGCGGATGCCGGCCGCCCATTTTCTCAATGGCGCGCGCCTACAAAGCGGTGAGCGCCTGGGTTAGCGGCTTGCTATTTCGAGTGCGGTGGCCGCCACACTCCATCGAAAAACCAAGTTTCTCCAGGCGTTGTTCATGATTGGGCTCCCAGGACTCTGCCCATGCCGACGGAGGGACGCTCCCAGTCTTGCGTCTCTTCAGCCAGGCGTTTGCGCCTCGCGCCGCTCCCTTCTGGGCAAGCGAGTGAAACAGTGAGGTTAAGAAATTCGCTTCTAAAACCACCGGAATGATACGAAATCTGTCGGTCGCAGACCTAGCACAGTGAGCATCTTGATTTTGGATTTGACGCGGTTACGCAACGGCTTCTTCCAACCGCTGCAAGAACTCCAGGAGTTCGCGCGGCGTGCGCACATAATACTTAGCCTCGGTTTGCTCCGACCATCCGACCCTCACGGTGACACCGGACGGAGACGCGGCGAATGCCGACTCGTCGGCGTCGTCGTCGCCGGCGATGATCGGGAGCGTCAAGGGCGGTTGGGCGGCCAGAAGTTTCCGTACGGTATCGCCCTTTTCCGAGAAGCCCTTCGGTACCACGTCCCAGACGCGCTTGCCTGGGCGAATCTGCATGTCCAGCGGCAGTTGCTGGCGGACCAGGCGGCGCGCGCGGCGAACGGTGGCTCGTGCGGCTTCGCGATAGTGAACCGCGAAACAGACGGTCTTGTTCTCCACCCAGACGCCTTTCAGGCCCTGCAGCAGGCGAGTCATATCGGCGCAAAGGTCGTGAACCGCCTTTACGCGAGCGGGAGGCAGGCTCCCGCCGTAGACTCCCAGAATCTCCACGCCGGGAACGCGCAAGACCTGCGCCAAGTCCGCCTGCTGTCGCCCCGTAACGATCCACAAACGCAGCCGGGATAATCGCGCGATTCGCCCCAGCAGGTCACGCGCGGCATCCGATATGCTGGCTAAGGACGGGCGAGCGCGAATCGGAGCCAAGGTGCCATCGAAATCGAGGATCAGCGCAATGCGGCGGGAGGCTCCCAAGCGGCGGGCCACAGCGCTCCAAGAATCGAAGAGGTAGTTGGCCATCACGCCGCCACTCCTTGGCGTTGATCGGAAAGCTCTTTATCGGGAACCTCGTGATCGGGAACCTCGTGATCGGGAACCTCTTGATCGGGAACCTCTTGGCGGGCGTCGGGGCGAATCTCCGACAGTTCGTCGATCAGACTGGACGCCCAGCGATAGACGTTGTTCTCGCGGACCACACGGCGCATCCGGCGCATGCGTGCGGCGCGCTCTTCGGCGGGCATTTCCATCGCCCCACGCATGGCCGAAGCCAGTTGCGTGGCGTCATAAGGATTCACCAGCACGGCGTCGGTCAACTCACGGCTGGCGCCCGTGAAGGTGCTGAGGATCAGTACGCCCTGTTCGTCGTCGCGCGCGGCCACGAATTCCTTGGCCACCAGATTCATTCCGTCGTGCAGCGAGGTCACTAGACAGAAATCGGCGGCGCGGTAGAACCGATCGATTTCGCGATGCGTGTGATAGCGGTCGAGAAGGACGATAGGCCGCCAGCGGCCCTGCTGCCAGCGCTGGTTAATGCGCTCGGCCTCTCGCCCCACTTCGGCGAACAGGTCCTGGTAACTGCGCACATTCATGCGGCTCGGCGCGCCAATCTGTAGGAAGGAAATTCGTCCGCGATATTGCGGAAAATGTTCCAGTAGCGCCTCAATGCCGTGAAAGCGTTCGAGGATTCCCTTGGTGTAGTCCACCCGGTCCACACCGACACCGATGAATTGGGCCTCCACGCCGATCTCCTTGAGCAAGGCCGCGCGATCTCTCTGCGGGTCGCGCCTGCCGGCATCCTCGGCATGCGCCGCGGGCGGGAATGGAATGCTGATCGGGAAGGGATGCACGAACGTGAGATGGCCGCGGCGATTGACCGCGGATCGCTCCAATTCCACGCGCGACTCCAGAGAGCGATCCACCGTGCCCAGGAAATTCAGGCAGTGGGCCTGTATGTGGAAGCCGATAAGATCCGCTCCCAGCAGGCCGTCCACCAGCTCCCGTCCCTGCGGGCAAATTCCGAAGGCCTCAGGATTCGGCCACGGAATATGCCAGAAGATGGCCACCCGGGCGTCGGGACGCTGTTCCTTGATCAGGCGAGGCAACAGGGCAAAATGATAGTCCTGCACTAACACCATGGGATCCCGCACACCGTCCATTTCACTCAGCAACGCTTCCGCGAACTTCTCGTTCACGTCGCGATAACGGAGCCAATCCGGCAACCGGAAGGTCGGCCGCGTGTGCGCGATATGGCAGAGCGGCCACAAGCCTTCATTGGAGAAGCCGAAGTAGTAGCCGGCTTCCTCTTCCGGAGTGAGCCACACGCGCCGCAACGTATAGTTGTGAGCTTCGTCGGGTGGTACCCGCAAACGATCGTGAGAATCCACGGTTTCGCGGTCGGCATCGCCGGAGCCGTGGGCCACCCAGACGCCGTCGCAAGCGCGCAGAATCGGCTCAATCGCGGTGACTAATCCACTGGGTGGAACGACCATCTCAATGCTCTTGCCGCGATGTACATGCGAGTACGGCTCGCGATTGGAAACCACAAACAGGCGGCTGCCGGAGAGCCGTTTGTGGACATGAACGCGCAGGCGCTCCGGTGTCCAGAGGGCTTCGGCGTTGTCTCTCAAGCGCGCCTCTTCCGCGGCGGCGGCGCGCGCCGCGACCAGGCTGCGCGCGAAGTGCCCCACCTCCGCTTCCAGGGGCTGCAACAACTCCGGTTCCACCAACTTGGGCCGCGGCTGGTGATCGCCCATCCTCATGTCGCGCATCCACTTGACCGTCTGGGCAACGGCCCCCCCAATACTCCAGCGCACGATCAGCAGGGTTACCAGGGTGATCAGCAACGCCTCCAGCAGGGAGCGCAATAACAGATCGCGGCCCCGGCCGCGCACCTCGATGTCGCTGGAATCCTGGAAAACTGCGAGGGCTCCGGCCAACTCTCCATTGATGTGTAGCGGCAGAACGAAAACATGGACCGGCATCGCGCCGAGTGTGATGAAGTCGCCGCGGCTTTGGTTGCTGGCAAGCGCTTGCCGAACGGCGAAGACCGGCTCCGTGAGGCGTGCTTTCAGGCCGGGTGTGGAAGCGACCGCTTGGCCGTCGGGTTTGTAGACGACAATTCCCGCCAGCGCTCCCTGGTTACCTACCTGGTTACCCAGGTGTTCCACGACCCTTTGTACAGCCTGGGGCCTTTCGGCGATATGCGGTTCGATCGCCTCTCGTAGACCTTCCGAGACAACGGCGGCCCGCCGTTCCAAATCGCGGTAGAACGAGCGCTTCTCGCTGCGCACCTGAACGTACGCAAACACCAATGCCAGCAGACTCATGCTGGCGACGAGTGGCGCGGCCAAGCGTAAGCTAAGCCGCATAATGTCTTAAGTGTATCGCTTATCGTCGTAATCGCCAAGAGTACCTTAGAACTAGGGCTACCTGGCCAAGAACGGGGGAACGAGGTCCACGCACAACCTGTTGGGTCTAAGGACAGGCCGAAGGACAAGCCGGGACAGGCCGGGGGCCTCCTAATCTTTGATACAGATCGACGACCTAGATCTCGCGAGACAACCGTCTTTAGGTCGCCCTTTCAGGGCTTCTGTTTTCTGTCGCGCCCAACCCAGGCCGTTGGCCTGGGCTGACATTAGGTGCCTTCAGCCCGGAAATGTAGAAACTCCAGGAAACGCTTTCGCCTTTCCTGGCCGAAGCAAGCTTCGGCCGAGGAAGGCGGAAGCAAGCTTCCGCACTCCAAATGGACGGCAACTCCAAGCAGGCGAATATCTTACGCTGATTTCTCTACAAGCTTTTACAAGTCCCCGGGAGCCTCAATGCTATACTTATCATTGGCAAATGTGGCTGGCCGGTGTAGCTTTTCCCCGTTTCCGGCGTCTATATGAGATTGCAGGGCGGGAGCGGGTGTAGGTCAGCCAAGCTTCACGAAACTTTTCGGTCCGCCCATCGTATTAGGAAGTGACGGGGAACACGCTGGCCACGTTCCTCGTTCAAAGAGAGAGTGTCATCATGAAGAAGTGGAAAAAGATTACCATCGGGGTTGTCTTGCTACTTGTGCTGGTGGGGATTGTTACCGCCAGCGTGCAGATCAGCGGCAAGGATGTGGTCACGGTGCAAACCGGCAAGGCCCTCAAGCAGGATCTGTCGCAAGTGGTCACGGCGTCGGGCGAGATTAAGCCGCTCAACTACGTCAACGTCAGCGCCATGGCGTATGGCCGCATCACGGAGATTGACGTCAAGGAAGGCGATCGCGTCAAGAAGGGTCAGATTCTGGCCAAATTGGAATCGGTGCAGCCGAAATCCGATTTGGAAGCGCAACAGGCCCAGGCTCGACAGACTCCCTGATGGCAGTGCGATCGGCGGAAGCTAATGTGAATTCCATGGAAGCGGCGTACAACACCGCGAAGGCCGACGAAATTCGCGGCCGCGCTCAACTGGAACAAGCGCGTTTGGATCTGGACCGTGCCAAGGGTTTGTTCAAGGACGCATTGATAGCCAAAGCCGATTTCGATGCCAAGCAAGCCGCCTACGATGTCGCCGTCGCATCGAACGAACAATCCAAGGCGCGCACCCAGCAGGCCAAGGCGCAGTGGGATCAGTCCAAGCAGCAGACCGCGCAATCCAACGCCGGCTACAACCAAAACATGAAGGCCATGGACGCCTTCAAGGATCGCCTCGATAAAACGGTGTTTCCAGCCCCTCTGGACGGCATGGTCTCCGACTTGCCGGTGCATGTGGGCGAATACATGGTGGTGGGAGTCCAGAACAATCCCGGCAGTTCGCTGATGACCATCGCCGACATGTCGGTGGTTACCGCGGAGTTGCGGGTGGACGAGACTGACATCGTCAGCATTTCCCTGGGCCAACCTGCTGAGGTGCGCGTGGACGCCATGCCCGACAAGATGTTCACCGCCAAAGTCACGGAAATCGGCAACACCGCGATCATCCGTTCCACCGGTGTGGCCACCTCGCAGTCCAACACCGGCAGTCAGGAAGCCAAGGACTTCAAAGTGGTGGTGACGCTCGACAGTCCGCCGGACAATTTGCGTCCGGGACTCTCATGCACGACCAAAATCACCACCTCGTCGAAGAAGAATATCTTGACCATCCCGATTCAGGCGCTGACCATCCGCCAGAAGGGCGATCTGGAAGAGCAGAACAAGAAGCAGTCCGGCAGTTCCAGCACCGCGCAAGCAGCGACCCCGCTGGCGGCCAGCGAGCAGGCCAAGAAGGACGAGAAGAAAGAACTGCAAGGCGTTTTCGTGATCCGCGGAGAAAAGGCCGAGTTCGTCGAGGTGACCACGGGTATCACCGGCACCACCGACATCGAAGTCACCAAGGGCCTGCAAGACAACGATCAGATTGTGACCGGCAGCTACCGGGTGTTGCGGACGCTCAAGAATCACGCCAAGATCAAGATTGACAACAAGGCGCCCAAGATCGAAGAGACGAAGAGCTAGCCTGCCGGAAAAAATCCATGGCCACTGCCAACCTGGAAATCAAGCCGGCGCCGATTCCGCCTCCCGCGGGCGTGCTGATCCACACCGACGATCTGTGGAAGACCTATCAGATGGGTACCACCGAGATCCACGCCGTGCAAGGCGTAAGCATCTCCATCAAGCGCAACGAATATGTGGCCATCATGGGGCCGTCGGGTTCGGGCAAATCCACGCTGATGAACCTGATCGGCTGCCTGGACACGCCCACCTAGGGTTCCGTATTGGTTGAATAGCCGCCTGGTCAGCGATCTCTCCGACGACGAACTGGCTTACATTCGCAACAAGGAAATCGGCTTCGTTTTCCAGACCTTCAACTTGCTGGCGCGCGCCACCGCGCTGCACAACGTGGAACTGCCGCTCATCTATAACGGCACGCCGGCCGCCAAGCGGCAGGAACGGGCCGAGGAAGCGCTGCGCAAGGTCGACCTGGCCGACCGCATGGACCACAAGCCCAACGAGCTTTCCGGCGGACAGCGCCAGCGCGTGGCCATCGCCCGCGCCCTGGTGAACAATCCCTCCATTATTCTGGCCGACGAGCCCACCGGCAACCTGGACACGGCGACCGGCGTGAAATCATGACCCTTTTCGACCGCCTGCACGAGCAGGGCAACACCATCGTGCTGGTCACGCACGAGCACGACATCGCCGCGCACGCCCATCGCATCATCCATGTCCGCGACGGCAAGGTTTATAACGACGAACCCACGGCGAGGGCCAAGGCATAGCCGGGACATTTCTCGAGGACCTTCAGGCTTACTATGCTCATTAAGGAATCGTTTCGCTTGGCTTTCGACACGCTGCGCAGCCACAAGTTGCGCTCCTTCCTGACGCTGCTCGGCGTGATCATCTCCGTTTGTACGCTGATCGCCGTGGTTAGCGTGATCGACGGCATGGATCTGTATATCGCCGACCACATGGCCAACCTGGGATCGAATGTTTTTGTCGTAAACCGCTTTGGCATCATCAACAACCTGAAGGATTGGGTGGATGCCCAGAAGCGCAAGCGTCTGTTCATCGAAGACATGGAATGGATGCGCGACAACCTGCGCCTGGCCAAAGCCGTGGGTGGAACATCGGGCCATCTCGCCGACGTCAAGTACGGTAACCAATCGTTGCAAGACGTCAACATCCGCGGCGTGACGGCCAACATGATCAATATCGGCACCGAACAAGTGGAGACGGGCCGTTACGTCACTGAAAGCGATTACAAACGGCGCGCCTACGTCGCCTTCATCGGCTTCGACATTGGCGATAAACTCTTCCCCGGCCTCGATCCGTTGGGAAAAACCATTTTTTTCCGCGGCCAAAGTTTTGAAGTTGTGGGCGTCGCCAAGTCGATCGGGTCGGCGTTTGGACAGTCCCAAGATAATTTCGTCATTATCCCGCTCACCACGTTCTTTAAGCTGTTCGACGACAACCGTTTCCAAAGCGTCGGCATTGAGGTGCAAGCCGCCGCGCCGGCGTCATGCAGGACGCGCAGGACGAGGCCCGTTTGCTATTGCGCGCGCGCCGGCACACCAAGTGGGACGCCAAAGACGATTTCGGCATCGTCAGCTCGGACGCCATCATGACGTTGTTCCACGATTTGACCGGCGTGATCGCTATGGTGGCGGTAGGGGTCACCTCGATCTTCCTGGTGGTGGGCGGCATCGTGATTATGAACATCATGCTGGCCGCCGTTTCCGAGCGCACGCACGAAATCGGCATCCGCAAGTCCTTGGGTGCGCGCCGCCGGGATATTCTGCTGCAGTTTCTTGTGGAGGCATCGATGCTTTCCACTGCCGGTGGTCTGCTGGGAGTGTTCGCGGCGTGGGTGGGAACCAAGATCATGACGGCAACCACACCGATTCCTTCCTCGCTGCCGATTTCGGCGGTGATCACGGCCGTGCTGGTATCGGCGGCGGTGGGGCTGTTTTTTGGAATTTATCCCGCCAACAAGGCGGCGCGCTTGGACCCCATTGCCGCGCTGCGCGCGGAGTAGCCACCTATGAAGGGCTTCAAAGAAAACCTCTGGCTGGCGCTGGGAACCATCAACGGCCACAAGCTGCGCTCGGCGCTGACGATTCTGGGCGTGGTGATCGGGGTAACCTGCGTGATCGCCATCGGCTCCATCTTGACCGGCATGGATCGCAGCTTCACGCAGTCCATCGAGGGCTTCGGCGTCAACAACGTTTTCGTGCAGAAGATGGGCATGGGGCCGCACATGGGCCGTCCTCCGCGTTCCGAGCGCATCCGCAAGCCGATTTCCTACGACAACTTTGTGGCGGTCCAGGAAGGTTGCGCGGTGTGCAGCCAGGTCCTGCTGACCATCTATGGGCAAACGCTGGATAAGGCCAAATACAAGTCCCAAGAAATGCTGGGACCCGATTTCCAGGGCAGTTTCCCCAATTTCCCGGATGTGATGAACATGACGGTGCGCATCGGCCGGATGTTCACCGAGGGCGAGAACAACCATAGCGCACCGGTTTGCGTGGTTGGGGACGATGTGGTCAACACGCTCTATGCCAACGAGGATCCGCTCGGCAAGCCCATCGAAGTGAACGGCCACACCTTCGAGATCATTGGTGTCTTCGACAAGAAAAAGCAAGGCGGCATGGGCGAGGATTCGCAGGACCGGACGATCGTGGTGCCTTACGAAACCTTCCACAAGATGTTCCCCTCGCAGAAGGAGCATTTCATCGCCGCGCAGGCCATCCCCGGCCGTCTGGATGACGCCGTGGACCAGGTGCGCGCCGCCCTGCGGCGCAGCCGCCGCGACGCCTGGAGCGATCCGGATTCCTTCGGCATGGCCACGGCGAATTCCTTCATCGAACAGTTTCACGCCATTACCGGCGCAACGGCGCTCATCATGGTGGTGATCTCCTCGATTGGCTTGCTGGTGGGCGGAGTCGGCGTGATGAACATCATGCTGGTATCGGTCACCGAGCGCACTCGCGAGATCGGTTTACGCAAAGCCATCGGCGCGCGTCGCCGCGACATCACCTTGCAGTTCCTTCTGGAAGCGGCCGCGCTCACCGGCTTGGGAGGAATTCTGGGAATTCTGGGTGGATTTATCATCACCACCGCCATCAAATTATTACAGCCAAAGCTCCCGGTCTCGATCCCGCTCTGGGGCGTGGCCGCGGGACTGATTGTCTCCGTGACGGTGGGTGTATTCTTCGGTCTGTGGCCGGCCATGAAGGCCGCGCGCCTCGATCCTGTGGAAGCCTTGCGCTACGAATAATTCCTCCGCCGCATTTTGGTGCCGTGGATAGCCGGCGTAGCCGGCCGGGCGTCCGTGAAACGGACGCCCTGACAGTAGCCCAGCACTTCAGTGCTGGGAAAAATGCCCGTCTCCGATCAAGTCCGTGCAACGGACGGCTGAGGTCTTGCGGGCGGAGCTACGCTCTAAATATAGAAACTCAGTCGTCCGTTGCACGGACTCGCTTCCTGCTCGGTTCCGTCCCCAGCACTAACGTGCTGGGCTATTGTCAACGCGTCCCGTTTTACGGACGCCTAGCCAGCGAGATGACTGAAAATGTAGAAACTCCAGAGCCGGCGTAGCCGGCCACCTATCGGTAGCCCACCGCGCAAGCTGTGGGTATAGGGAGGCGGTGAGCGAGCCCGCGAACGCGGGCGACACCTTTCCGATTCAAAGTGGTCGCGTGACAGCAGGATCACTGAATGCGTGGAAGGCGGCGTTCGTCTTGACGTATCCGAATCATATCCTCGACCTCCGCCAGTTTGTCCTTGACTGCTTCAGCCTCTATCCCGCTGACTCTGGATAGCTGGTTCTTGATGCTCTGTCGAGTTTCTTGCAGTTGTTCCAGTGTAAGCGCGGCCAGGTCCATACCAGCGATTGTAGCACCTCCATCCATTCTGCTAGAGCGGGAACTCAGAAAGGCCAGCCTGGATGCCGCTGTTTCCTGCGCAGCGCGCTTGGCGGGGAAACAATCCCGGTGCGAAGTTTCCAGACGGGAGGACAGTGTCATCCTCCTACGCCGCCCTTTCAGGGCTGGTCCGTTTGGTTCGTTAACCCAGGGCGTTGCCTTGGGCTGGCATGGCACGCCCCGTTGACGCTGAATCCTCCGCCGTTCCGTCTTGTTCGAGCGAGTGAAACGACGATGTCACGAAGCTGTTCTTAGAGCCGCCGAGAATGATGCGAAATCTGTCGGTCGCAAGCCTAGCTGGGAGAGGCCGTCAACAACGCCACTGGAAATCTGCGAAGAATCAAGGCCAGCGGCATCCTCCTGGCTTCGGAAACTTTCTGCGATTCCCCAGTGAAAACATTAGACCAGCGTAACGGTGCGTTCTCCGGGAGGCAGACCTCGGTGTCCCGCCAGACACGGCGGCCCAAGGGAGGCTTACAGCGGGTAGAGAGCTTCATCGGGAAACGCGGCGCTGCCGCTACCATCCAGGAAGCGCCGTCATGCCGGGCGAAGGCGATCACGTGATTCTCTCCCGGGCCGCTGGCGGCCAGGGGAATGTAGTCGCCGCGGAGGAATAAATCGCGGTTGCGGGTGCGCAACTCCAGCGCCTTGTGAATGACGTAGAGTTTGAGCGCGCCGTCCTGCCAGTTCTCCAGCAGGTCCGGAAGTCCTCGACTGTCCAGTTCTTCCAGCATCCGCTGAAGCCGGGTGAATTCCACGGGTCGCCGGTTGTCCGGGTCAACCATACTGAAATTCCACACTTCCGTGCCCTGATAAGTGTCGGGAACTCCGGGTGAGACCAGGCGAAGCAGGGCCTGCGTCAGCGACTGAAGAGCGCCGTGAAATGCAATCGCCCGCTGGAATTCCAGGAAATCGCCCAGGAAGCGGTTGGTTTCCGACGGAGTTAGGATGGCGGCAGCAAAACGATGGATGGCCGTTTCGTAGTCGTTGTTGGGAGTACTCCAACTGGTATGAGCCTTGGCTTCGCGCAAGGACTTGAGCAAGCACGCTTGCAGGCGATCTTGAAAGCTTTCCACTTCGGACAAGTCGAGCGGCCAAGCTCCCAGCAGCGTTTGATAGAGAAAGATCTCGTCGTTAGGCGCGGGCGCGGGCGCCCCGTCAACCAGTGGTTTGCAACGAGCATTCCACCTTCGCCACCGCTTCAGCCGCCTTTCCCAGGTTGCCGGGATCTCCGAGAGCAGATTGATTCGGGCTCTGATGTCCTCACTGCGCTTGGTGTCGTGCGTGGAAGTCGGGCTCAGGCTCAGCGGCCAGGATCTCTGGCGGGCCTCGTTGAAACGATGAAATTCGGACAGGGAACAGGCCGTATGACTTCCGCCAACTTCATTCAGGGAAATCAAACGATTGTAGATGTAGCAGGCCGTGTCTTCCAGGCCTTTGGCCATCACCGGTCCGGTCAATTGTTGCCAGCGTCGCACGAACCGTTGCCAGGCGGATCGCGACACTTCGTCAAGAGATGCCGGAAACTGCAATAAAAGCAGACGCCGCAGGAATTCAAAGACAGCTTCGGGAATGCCGGGCGCGCGCTGCTGGGCTTCCTTGATGGCGCTTTCGATCACCGGGCGATCGGCCACTACCTCGAAGGTGTGGACGTACGTGCGATAGACCGGGAGGCATGCGGTTGTCTCCACCAAGGCGTTGCGGAGATCCTCGGGACTGAGATCCCGGCCGTAACGGTCGTGATCGGCCAAAACGCTGAGTTGCAGCGAGAGAGAAAGAACTTCGCCGGCAAACATCTGGCCAATGACCGCCTTCTTGGATTTGTACACTACCGTCGGGAAGTCCGTTTCTTCCTTGGTGAAGCGGGCGTAGATGGCGTTGAGCGGTTCCAGCCCGCCGGGGTCCACCAGGACGGAGTTGACGGCGCCCAGGAACTCGTACCCGGTCGTGCCGCACACGGGCCACTCCGCAGGAAGAACCTCTTCGCCGCAAAGAATCTTTTCCACAACCAGGTAACGGTCCGGCGCGTGATCTTTGAAACGGGCCAGATAGCCGTGGGGGTCGTTGAGTCCGTCAATGTGGTCCACGCGCACTCCGCTAACCGTGCCTTCTTCCAGAAGCTGCAAGACCAGCGCGTGAGCGTTGGCGAACACTTCGGGATCTTCCGTGCGAATCGCCACCAAGTCGGAGATGTCGAAGAAACGCCGGTAGTTGATCTTCTCCCGCGCCACCTTCCAGTAGGAGAGTGCGTAGGCCTGCTGAGCGAGCAAGTTGTCCAGCAAGTCGAAACTTCGTGGATCGCCTTTTTCCCCATTGACGATTCGAATATTCTCATCGAGAAAAGCCCGCGCCGGCTCGTCTGCGGCATACAAATTCCACAGACGCTGCTTGAGAATCTCCTTGTCTCGATAGCGCCGTTCGATCTCCTGCTGGCCGGTGGAGGTCCGCGGCGGCAGGCTGGCCGCCAAGGCTTGCAGTTCCCGCAGGAGTTCGCGCGCGCGGCCCAGACCATTTCCCGCGCCCTCGGCTTCGCCGCCGTCGCCATTCAAGCGATGCGCTACGATGGCGCCGTAAGTTTTGGGATCAATCGGCAGCTTGCTTTCCCCGCACGAAACGCGAAATCCCCCGGCTTCCAGCGTCAGCTTCAGTTCCCCACCTTCCAGCGCGTTGCCATAAGGCGATCCCAGGATTGGCAGAATCACCCGATCCTCGTCGGGACGCGGAGAGGGATCCCAATGGATGTCGAAGTAGAACGCGCGCGGGGAGCACGATCCGTTTTCCAGAACATCCATCCACCATTCGTTCTCCGGATGGGCGGCCATATGGTTGGGAACGATGTCCAGAATCAGGCCAAGGTCGCGGCGTTTCAACTCTGCCACGAAAGCACGAAAGTCTTGCGGCGATCCCAGTTCAGGGTTGAGGTGCAAAGGATCAGTGACGTCGTATCCGCTGGCGCTGCCTGTCTTGGCCTTGAAAATGGGGGAGGCGTAAATATCGGTGATGCCTAACTTGTGGAGGTACGCAACCAGCGCGGCGGCTTCGCGGAATCCAAAGCCGTTGCCAAACTGTAGCCGGTAGGTGGCAACCGGTATCCGCACTTTTAATTCACGCTGATTCTCAACTCTTCGCCTAACTGCCGGAATTGCTCCACCCAGGGATGAGCTTCGGCATCGCCGGCCGCGTCGCGATTGGCAAATTCCTCGTAGGCCGTGCGCCGGATCTCGAACCAGCCATTCTGGGCGCTCCACAAGACCACCTCGAAAGGCAGAGAGCGCGCCAGGTGAACCGCGGGCGGCAAGCGCCTCAGGATCTCCGGGTCCGCCGGGTTCTTGAGGAACTGGTCGAACTGTTTCTCGATGGTCTTGCGCAAGGTGTACTCCAGCGTTGGGGAGTCCAGATCCACACTGCTGGCCCGCGATTCTTCCAAAAGGCTTTGCACGCGCGCGATGTCCATCTCGTCGGCGGCGAACTCATGGCGCAAGAGGCTGTTCACCGCCGCCTGCGCCGAGGCCCGCATGGCCTTCGGCAGGGGAACGCCCAGATCCCGCAGAAAGCTGATCAGCGGCGCCTGGTTTTCGTGAATCTGGCGATAGGACGCTTCCGCTTCGTCCAGCGTCGCGGTGAGCACTTCTTCCAGCACCGCCCGCTGCCCATCGCGGAACAGGGACTTCAAGGAATAGCGGGCTTCCCCAAATTCCTTATCCATCAAGCGCAGAGTTCCGGGCAGATCGGCCCGCGAGAAGGCTTCCGTCAATTCCGCCGCCATTTGTTGGAAAGCCTCTTCCCCGGCGAATTGTTTGATTCCACAATTCAGATTGTGATCGCCCAGATGGAGGGCGCTAAAGACCAAGGTCTCAGTCACGCGTGTGATCTCCGAGGAAAACTTGGCATGGCCGATCACCAGCCTGGTCTTGCCCGACTCCAGGCTGCGATAGTCTTCCGCTTCCACGTTGTAGTGATAAACGGGCGTGGGACCGGAATGTGGTTTGAAAAGCGAGCTGATGGCGTAGTGCGCGGCAACCTTTTGCAGGGTCACCATGGCGGGCTTGGCGAACTTCTGGTAGATGCAGGCGCCGTCCTGGTGTTCCGCGATGTTGCTCTTGGCGGCCGCCAGAGCGTCCACCAGATGGCTCTCCAGTCCTTCGCCGAAGACGTCTTGGGCCAGTTGAACGGCGCGCGCGGCGTATTGGATCACCTGCACCGTCTCGATTCCCGAAATGTCGTCGAAGAACCATCCACAACTGGTGTGCATCAACATCAAGTGGCGCTGTAGTTCCATCAGCCGCAGCGCTTTTACAGTCTCTTCTTCACCAAGCTCCCGCGAAGCATTCCTGCCAGGAACCCGGACACGCTGGCCGGCGAGCGATCCAGAACCACCTGGATATAATCGTTGCGCGCAGCCCAGGGATCCTTGAACAACTCGCCGCCGCGGGCTTCAAAGCACTGGGTCACGCCGTCCCGCAAGCCGTCCAGGGCCTGCCGAAGAGGCGCGCGCCAGGCCTGGTTCCAGCCTTGCCGTCCGGAGTTGCAGCCGCAATCGGATTTCCAGCGCTCGATTCCATGGATGCAACTCCAGGAACTGTTCTCGATAATCTCCACATCGTGGGTGGGTGGATGGCGTTCCAGGAATTCCCCGTAGTTGGTAATCTCCGCCAGTTGCTTCGACTCGATGTGGTCGAGAGCGTAGGACAAGGCCATTTCGCCGTGAGCGTGATGGTGTCCGTAGGTTTCGCCGTCGGTGGCGATATGAACCAACTCGGGCCAGTCCCTGCTCTCCGAGAAAGCGCCCAGCAAACGCTCCGCCAGCCGCTCTCCGTTATCGAGGACTCCTTCGAAAGCCACGGCGCGGGAAATCGGACCATCGTAGAAGAAGAGCGCGATCGAGCGGCGGCCCGATAGCCGGCAACGGTACGCTCTGGTCGGGTCGATCTTCTCGCCTTGGACATCGTTCCAAGTTCTGCCGCCGATGCGGCGCACACGAGCCGCCTGACGCGGAGCGAGGATCGTGAACTTGATCCCTTGCTGCGCCATCAAGTCCAGGGACTCCAGGTCCACCGCGGTTTCGGGAAGCCACATACCTTCCGGCTTGCGTCCAAAGCGATGTTGGAAGTCTTGGATGCCCCACAAAATCTGGGTGGATTTGTCCCGGCTATTGGCCAGGGGAAGGATCATGTGATTGTAGGCCTGCGCGATCGCCGAACCATGGCCGGAAAAACGTTCTTGGCTTTGGCGGTCGGCGTCGAGGATCAACTGGTACACTTGCGGCGCGGAAGATCGCAGCCAGGAAAGCAAGGTCGGACCGAAGTTGAAGCTGGTGGCGCCGTAGTTGTTGACGATTTGGCGAATGCGGTTCTCCGCGTCCAGGATTCGCGAGGCCCCGTTAGGGGCGTAACATTCCGCCGTGATTCGCTCATTCCAATCGTGGTAGGGATAGGCGGAGTCTTGCAGTTCGACCGCTTCCAGCCAAGGATTCTCACGCGGAGGTTGATAGAAGTGATTGTGAATGCAGATGTAACCCATATACCGAGTCCTCCTTTAGGAATCGGATAGCAGGTCGAACATCACCGCCGACTTGGGGGCGAGAGTGATTTCGATTTCTCCCCCTGACGTTAGGAAGTCCATGGACAATCTGCCGTTTCCCATCCACTGTTCTCCATCGGAATCGAGGACAATTTTCCAGCTACCTCGCGGCAAAGGAAGCTTGACCGTCGCGGCCACGTGAGAAAAATGGAAGATCAAACAGGCTTGGTGCAACCCGTTCCAGCGCCGTACAAAGACGATCTGCTCTTCCTCCAGAGCAATCACCTCCATCGCCTCTTTGCTGGGCCGCGCCAAGGCCGGCGCGGTTCGCCGCAGGCGGATCAATTCCTGGTAGAAGTTGTAGAGGACCTGGCCGCGTTCGTCTCTTTGGTCGGGATGAAGCTTGGATTGCAGAAAGGTGTCTTCGGCCTGGGGATCCGGCGGCTCGCCCTGCCAGGAAAACGCGGCAAACTCCTGCCGGCGCCCGCGCCGGACGGCCTCTACCAAGTCCGGATCGGAGTGGTTCGTGTAATACAGAAACGGCGCGGGCTCGCCATATTCCTGGCCCATGAACAACAGGGGAAGGTTGGGGGATAACACTACAGCCGCGGCCGCCAACTTGGCCCCCTCAAAGCCCACCAAACTACAGAGACGTTCACCCATCACCCGATTACCGGCCTGATCGTGATTCTGAGAACACACCACCAGCCGGCCCGGTTCGATTTCCCGCGAAGAGTTTCCGTGGTTGCGGCGGCGAAACGGAGAGTACTGACCGGTGTAGACGAATCCCTCCGAATAGGCTTTGGCCAGATGTTCCAAGCGCCCGAAATCTTGATAGTAACCTTGTTGCTCGCCGGTCAGTAGCGTATGCAGCGAATGATGGAAGTCGTCGCTCCATTGCGCGCTGAAGCCCAGGTCGTAGGGCTGGCGGGAGTTGAGGACGCGGACGTCGTTGAGATTGCTCTCCGCGATCATCGGAATCGGGCGCTTCAACTCAGCGGCTCGCTGCAGCACGGCGGCGTTTAATTCCGCGAGGAACGGCTGCGCCGAGGTATCGGCAATGGCGTGAACTGCGTCTGCCCGGAGCGAGTCGATGTGAAACTCGGTAATCCAGTAGAGCGCATTCTCAATGAAGAAGTTCCGCACCTGATTGCTATCCGGGCCATCGAAGTTCAGGGCTTGTCCCCAGGGCGTCTTGTAGCGGTTGGTAAAGTAGGGACCGTAATTGCCAAGATAGTTTCCTTCAGGGCCGAGATGGTTGTAAACCACGTCCAACGTAACGGCCAGATCCAGCAGATGGCAGGCGTTCACTAGCCGCTTGAGCGCGGCCGGGCCGCCATAGGAGTGCTGCACGGCATAGGGATATACTCCGTCATAGCCCCAGTTCCGATCTCCCGGAAACTGCGCGACTGGCATTAATTCGATGGCCGTGATTCCCAAAGCTTTCAGTTCAGGGAGGTGCGGAATCACACCATCCAGTGTGCCGCTCTTGCTGAACGTGCCGACGTGCAGCTCATAAAAAATGTAGTCTGCTAGATCCAGACCGCGCCAGCCGGAATCTTCCCAAGGAAACGCCTGGGACACGATTTTGGAAGGGCCGTGTACGCCTTGCGGCTGAAAGCGCGAGGCGGGATCGGGCCGTCGCGTGCCGTTGGTCACGTACCAATAGTTGATGCCGGGCTCGGCGTCTTCGACGGTAGCACGGTAATAGCCGTCGCCGGCTGGATCGGGCACAATGAGGCGCTCCTTTTTGTCCAGGAGGCAGATTGCGAAATCTGTCGCGAAGGGCGCCCAAACCAAGAATTCGCACAGCCCGTCCCCCAGGGGAGTAGCGCCAGGCACACGTTCACGCCCGAGCGACATGGCCACACTGGCGGGGTGCTGGCCAACCGTAGGCTTCTCCATGGTGAAGGTTGTTGTCAAGGGGAGTCTATGCCGCTTGGGCCTGCCACTGCGGGCGCAGGGCGCTGCGCACCGCGGAGCACAACTCTCGCTGCGGGCAGGGTTTTGGGAGCAGATCATGGGCGCCCGCGTTCAGGGCGTCGATCCACATTTGTTCGTCGGCGAGCCTGGAAAGCAGGATGACGCGCGCCTTCGGCTGCCGGCCTAAGATTTGCGGCATCATTCCAGTCCATCCATCGCTGGAGTCTGCGTCGCAGAGAATCACTGTCGCGGATGTTTGGGCCGCCTCCGTCGGATCGGCCGCATAAACAACCTTAACTCCCTGAAGGGCCTTTAAGGCCTCCCGGAGGGCGTTCACCTGTTCCTCTGGTACCAAAGCGGCTACACGTGCAGTAGGAAGTTGTAACATGAGCGAGCCCTTTCGCAGGAATGGCACGCACGTTGGCACCCATATAGAAGGGGCCTCCCAGACAGGTAGGGACTGCTACAGTCGACGGCCTAACCGCCTCAAAAGCAAAGCGTTGGGGCATTCAAAAAAGGACTGGCCTGGAGCGAGCTTCCCCTGCCGGCTGGTGTAATCGGCAATGTAGAATCTTGCACGTGCAGGAAATTTCTTGCAGGCCGGCACTTGAGGATTGCACGCCAGAATGCCGCGCGGGCCTCAGGAAAACTGCTAATCCCTTACCTCCAGTTAGTTGCACTCCTGGCGAATCAAATCTCGCCGCCGCTCGTTGTGGAAGCCAACGTGCTTCACTGGAAGCCGGAATCAAAATCGAAATCCGCAGAGGGATAACATGCCACCACCTGCAGGCGTTGCACAGGCAACTGAGCAGTACGACATAGGTTCCGCCGGTCCTTCACGAAAAGATCCCGACGCGGGTCTCGTGGCCGCCGCCAAGTGTGGCGATGCCATCAGCATCGAGACGTTGATTCAGCGCCGTCAGGGAAGTGTCCTGCGCCTGGCCGAGGGCATTACTCGTAATTACGCCGACGCCCAGGACGTGGCTCAGAACGCCTTCTTGCTGGCGTTCCGGCGCTTGAACAGTTTTCAAGGAGAGTCGCTCTTTTCTACCTGGCTGGCCAGGATTGCAGTCAACCAATCGCTCGCGACGCTGCGCAAACGGCGGCCGGGGATCATTCCGCTGGAACTGACAACGGAAGCCACCCGCTCCCAGGAATCGGCTGAAATCGGGGACCGCAGCATGTCGCCCGAGGAACAAGTCTCCCAACAGGAGATGCAGGACGTTGTGGCTGCGGCGATCAAAGGGCTGAAGCCATCCTTCCGGACGGCGATTGAGGTTCATTATCTTCAGGAGAATTCCACGGAAGAAACGGCACGAATCTTGCAACTCTCTGGGGAAGCTTTGAAATCGCGCCTGCACCGCGCCCGGCGAAAGTTGCGGGAAGCACTCAGGCAATACATGCCGCCGGAACTGGCTTCCGCAGCCTAGTAACGCAGGCCTCCGGCCTGTTCTTTTTGCTAACGAAAGACTAAGCCAGAGGCCTGCCAATGAAAAAGCACAGGCCGGAGGCCTGCGTTACAGATGCCGGAACGGTTCCTCGACCGTTTCCGTGGGCGTCTTTTCCGCTTCCCGTTCCAGCGACCGGCTGACCAGTTCCTTCGCTCCCAGCCCAACCGCCAACGCCAGAGCCAAGACGATTCCGCCAAACAGAATACCGAAGGCCAGTTGAACGATACCCGGCGCGATCTTGAGATGGTCCAGCGTCATGGCGACGGCCAGCACCAGCATCATCCATTTCACACCCACGCTGATCAGACGGGCGTACTGCAGGTTGATATTCACCGCACCGATGAGCACGCTCCGGCTCAGGGAGCGCGCCAGGACGGTTCCAATCAACAGGACCAACGCCGCGCCCATCAGGTTGGGCATATATTCGACGATGCGGTGGACCATGTCGTAGGTCAAGGTGACATCGAGCGCGGAAACGCCGATCAGGAATCCCACCATCAGCACCACCGTGGCAACGATTCTCGAGACGAGCAGCGCCGGACTGTGTGCCGGCGACCATTCCGGCAGAGAGGGCCAACCAGCGGACAACCGCTGGTCGAAGTGGATGGCGCGAAGCATCCAGCGAACCAGGCCGCTCAGAATCCACGCCACCAGGATGGAACTGACCAAGGCCATGATCAGAGCCAGGAATCCCGGCAAGAGGCCCGCGAACTGGCTCAACAACCTGGCCAACGATTGATCGAGTGTTTGCTTGGCTTGATCCCACATATATCCTCCTTAACTTTTCTAGGGGCTGAAACGATCCGGCCAGCGCCATCTTGAAACCAAGTAGGGCTTGGCGGCCTCATATTCCCGCGCCAGCCGCTCCAGCCGCTCTTCCACTGCTTGCGCGCCGGCGGACTCCAATTCCAGAGCGTACGAGGAGACCCAACCGAGATAGAGCGGCGTCAGGGCCCGCAATAAGTGATCGCGGCTGATTGTTCGCAGGCGATGACCGATGGCGAAATCGTAAACGATGCGCACCCACAATTGATCCGGCATCCGAAATTCGTCCGCCGTCAAGCGGGACAGCCTGCGGAATCCAATAGCGTGGCCGGCGGCAGCACCAAGCCCCAAATCTCTTGCAAGTTTCGGATGCCTAGTTGAAACGACTCCACCATGCGATGAACCTCGATGGCGCCGGTTTCCTCGACGACCGGCAGCGGCTCTCCCAGCGTGTCGATCGGTTGCGATCCCCGGACCTTTTGCCAAAAAGCGGCGTTCAATTCCATGTCCAGAAAAACGGGTCCTAAAATCTGGGCCAGCACCGAGCTGAGGTTCACCCAATCGGTGGGAGGGTAGAGGCGCGCGCCTACCTGGGCCTGGGCAACTCGGAACCCGGAGCGAGCCGCCTCCGGCGCCACTCTCGCCCAAGGCGGCATCGGGTTCGTGGAAGCGCCGGATCCATTCAGTTTCTGCAGCAACCGCTTCGAACAACCCAGGTCCGGACCCGCGGGGTTTTGGATCCGCCGGCCATAAAGCGCTTGGGCGAGCGGACTGATGATGCCGCTATTGATCAGACCCTCGAACTTGTGCCGCGCATAGCAGGGCGTCACCAGGTCAAAGTCCTTTTCCAGCACCGGCTGCGCCAATTGGGAGATCCATCGAGGTGTCACGGTCTGAAGATTCGACGCCACCACGCAGCAGGCTCGCGCCCCCAACTTGCTTCCCGCGGAGAACAGGGACTGATAGGCCGCACCGACGCTCGCCACCGTGGCCACGGTTGCGCTCGCACCGAAGGAGCGATCGCGAACCACGAAGAACGAGTCGCTGGATTGCGCGTCACCGGCATTTGGATCGTCGCCGTCGTTGTGAATCACCACGGTCTTGGGACGTTCCGAGAGCGCCGCCAGCGACTCGCGCACCAGGGCGACGGCGCTGCCCTCGTGCGAGTCTCCACCAGCCAGGATGCCGACCACCAGATCGGCACTGCCGATCTCGGCGATTTGCTCCTGCGTCTGCGGCGAGTTGGAATCGAGGTCGCTCATATCGGCAACGCCAGGATCCCCATCAACGGAATGCGCACCCAGGGCGGACGATTGTTCAGTTCATAGAGCAATTCATAGAGCGACTTATCGAACAGAAAGGCATCCAATAGCTTGGCAAAGTCCTCGCGCGCGGAGGGCAGGAACGCGGCGTCCTGCGCCGTCTCGCGATAGGCTCGCAGGAACTCCGCCGAAACCGACTTGTCCCAAAGCTGGGCCCACGGTTCCAGACGGTCCAGATCCTCGGGTCGGCGCGCGGTGTAGTTGAGCAAAGTGGAATAGGCCGCGTAACTGAAAGATCGCAGCATTCCCGCCACATCCTTGAGCGGCGATTGCTTGGCGCGCCGTTCCGCCAGCGGCCGAGCCGGTTCACCCTCAAAATCGAGGATCGTGAAATTGGTTTTTACGCGCAGCACCTGACCCAGATGGTAATCGCCGTGAATTCGAATGCGCTGCGCGTGGAAGGTGTTTCCCCCGCCAATTCGAAAATGATCGAGAATGCGCTGCCGCCGGCTGAGAACCGTGGCAGCCAGCTCGACAATCTCGTCCGGCACGCGGGCCACGTTGTGTTTCAGGACATCAAACGTACTGGACGCCTGTTGGCGGAGATTGCTGGTCAGAGTCTGCAGATCCGCGCCGGTGAGAGGCTCCGGCGCAAACGCGGGATCCCCGGTCGCCGCCGCCAACGCGCGATGCAGTTCCGCCGTGCGGTGTCCGAGCTTTGCCGCGGCATCCAAATAAATGCCGACATGGTCGCGCGTGGCTTGAGCGGCCGTTTGCTCCGAAAGATCGAAGGGATGCCCGAGTTCGGAACGCAGCACGTCGGGAAACGGAATCGGCGCGACGGTCTCATAGTATCGCTCCACTTCGTCTATGCTCCACTTCCAGCCGTCTCCTTCGTTCTCCACGAAACCTTGAAGCATGGCGAGAGTTACGGTGGTTGCCTGAGGCGTGTCCGGCTGGGAGGGCAGGTATTCGATTGAACCACCGAACGGTGGGATGGCGCTCGAATTGCGCCGTCTCGGTCAGGTATCTGCCCATCTCGCAGTCCGGATTCGGTCCGGCTTGCTGATGCCGGAATATCTTCAGGATCAAGCGATCGCCGTAGAGAACCGAGGTGTTGCTCTGCTCCGCGGAGCTGCGGCGCACGGGCAAGGGAGTATCCGCTGCGCCTCGTATGGCCGCGAGCGCCGAACCCGGCAGGCCTCGAAGAAGGCCATTCCGCATCCGGATCTCGCGGCCATTTTCAATAATGGCGAGGAGCTCCTGGCTGCACGCTTTCGTTAAGAACCCCATCGTGAAGAACGCCATTCTGCTCCCCTGAGACGACGGAGCAGAGTACAGCGTTGGGAACCGTCTGGCTCAACTGTTCCGCTCCATCTCCGAGCGTTGCCGCCAATAAGAGGAGATATGTTTCCGGTTCCCCGCTCTGATAGCGAACCTCGGTGACGCTCAGCACGGCGTCGGATTCCGGAAGGATCGTCCAATCGACGATCCGGGTGGCCGAGATTTGACGCGACTTGGAGCCGAACCAACGCTGCTTCGGCAGGTACTCCGGCAGTATTTGTGTCTCCAGCCGCTGCTTTGTGAGCCCGCCAAGACTCTTTCCCATCCGCCGGCGACACTCAGGGTCTTCTCCAGTTCAGGACCACGAATCTCGGCTGGTTCCGGGGTGTGCAGCTCCAGCCACAGCGAACTGTATGGCGCCAGAGTCAGCCGATAGGGTTGGCGTTCAATGATGGGAAACTCCACGTAGCCCAGCATCTCCACGGGAGTGGTACCGGCCAGTTCCACAAGGTCCAAGTCCACCGGCTGCGCAAATCGGGAAAGATTCGCGACGCACAGCACCTGCTCGCCTTCGTATCGCCGCAAGTACGCCAGGACCTTGCGATTGGTGGGGTTCAGGAATTCAATCGTTCCGCGGCCGAACACCCGGAACAATTTTCGCAGCGCAATCATGTTGCGCATCCAGTTCAGCAAAGAAGAGGGATCGGTCTGCTGCGCTTCCACATTGACGGCTTCATAACCCCACACAGGGTCCATGATCACCGGCGAGTACAAACGGGCCGGCGTGGCCGTGGAAAACCCTGCGTTGCGATCCCCGTTCCACTGCATCGGAGTTCGCACGCCGTTCCGATCGCCCAAGTAGATGTTGTCGCCCATCCCGATTTCGTCGCCGTAATAGAGGATGGGCGTCCCGGGCAACGAGAAGAGCAGGCTGTTCAGCAACTCGACCCGGCGACGGTTATTGTCGACCAGCGGCGCGAGACGGCGGCGGATACCCAGGTTGAGCCGCATTCGCGGGTCGGCGCTATAAGCCAGGTACATGTAATCGCGCTCGTCGTTGGTGACCATCTCCAAGGTCAATTCGTCGTGATTGCGCAGGAACAAGCCCCATTGGCAGTGGTCGGGAATCGCCGGAGTCTGGTTGATGATGTCGACGATCGGCAAACGGTCTTCCTGGCGCAGCGCCATGTAGATACGCGGCATGAGCGGGAAATGGAAGGCCATGTGGAACTCGTCGCCGTCACCGAAGTACGGCCGGACGTCGGTGGGCCATTGATTGGCCTCCGCCAGAATCATGCGATTGGAATACTCCGCGTCAATTTCACGGCGCAGCTTCTTAATCACTTCGTGCGTCTCCGGAAGGTTCTCGCAACTGGTCCCTTCGCGCTCCACCAGGTAGGGGCACGCGTCAACTCGAAGTGCATCGACGCCGAGATCCAGCCAGTAGCGCATGACTTTCAGCACTTCCTCCACCACCCGCGGATTGTCGTAATTCAAATCCGGTTGATGCGAAAAGAAGCGGTGCCAATAGTAGGCGCGCGCCACGGGATCCCAGGTCCAGTTGGATTTTTCAGTGTCGCTGAAGATGATTCGGGCATCTTTGTATTTTTGGTCGCTATCGCTCCACACATAGAAGTCGCGCTCCGGCGATCCCGGCGGCGCGTTGCGGGCGGCCTGGAACCAGGGATGCTGGTCCGAGGTGTGATTGGCCACCAGCTCGATCATCACTTGCAGGTCGCGCTCATGGGCGGCTGCCAGGAACGCCTGGAAATCGTCCATGGTTCCGTACATGGGATGGACGCCGAGGTAATCGGAAATGTCGTAACCATCGTCCTTGAGCGGAGAAGGGAAGAACGGCAGCAGCCAGATGCAGGTGACGCCGAGATCCTGGATGTAATCCAACTTCTGAAGCAGACCTGGGAAATCACCAATGCCGTCGCCGTTGCTGTCTTTGAAGGCCTTGACGGGCACCTCGTAGATAATCGCGTCCTGATACCACTGAGGATCGGAGGCGCTGCCAGCGACATTCCGGCGACGTGCGCCTCCCGATTCGCCGGCGCTCCTGGGTGCGATGGTTACCTGTGCGGCTTCACTTGTCATGGGCTGGTTCTCCTCCCTCACCTACAGGTAATAGTCAAAGTCCTTCTCCGTGCGCAGCCATCTGCGCACGCGGAGAACGTGGGCCGGCAGACTTCCCGGCGTCAGCTCCACATAGTTGCGTGGCCCTTGCCACAAGTACCGTCCGTCGCCCAATAAGTCATGGGCCTGAAAAGCCCGCTGCGAATCGAGACCGAGCGCGTCCAGATCGAGATTCACCCAGCCCGCCTGGGTATGAAAAGCATCCAGGTTGACGACCACGATGATGATGCACGTCAAGTCGCCGGTGGCTTTGCTGTAGCAAATGATCGAGGGATTGTCGGTCGCGTGAAAATGCAGATTGGCGTCGCTCTGCAGCGCCGGATTGTCACGCCGGATGTGGTTGATCCGCGCGATCAAATCCTTAAGGCTGTGCGGCGAGTTCACATCCCGGTGCTGGATCTCGTACTTCTCCGAGTTGCGGTACTCTTCACTGCCAGGTTCTCTGGCAACGTTCTCGCACAACTCAAACGCCGGACCATAAATCCCGTAGTTGGCGCCCAGCGTGGCCGCCAATAGCAAACGGATCATGAACGCGGGACGGCCGCCCACCTGCAAGAATTCCGAGAGAATGTCCGGCGTGTTCGGCCACAGATTAGGCCGGAAATACTCGCGCACATCCGTGCCGGTCAGCTCGCGGAAATAGGCGGTCAGTTCGTCCTTGGTGTTCCGCCAGGTGAAGTAGGTATAGGATTGCGAAAAGCCCAATTTCGCCAACGCGTACACCAAGTGCGGACGAGTGAACGCCTCTGCCAGGAACAAAACGTCGGGATACTCTCCCTTCACTTCGGCGATCACCCACTCCCAGAAGGCGAACGCCTTGGTATGCGGATTGTCCACGCGGAAGATGCGTACTCCCTGAGCAATCCAGAAATCGAGGACGCTTTTCAACTCCTGCCAAAGCTCCTGCCATTGGTCCGTTTCAAAATCCAGCGGGTAAATGTCCTGGTATTCCTTGGGAGGGTTTTCGGCATACTGGATACTGCCGTCGGGCCGCTTGCGAAACCACTCGGGGTGCTCCTTGGCGTACGGATGATCGGGGCTGCATTGAAACGCGACGTCCAGCGCGACTTGCAGGCCGGCCTCCTGGGCTTTCGCCACCAGCCGCCGGAATTCCGCCAAGTTGCCCAACCGGGGATGCGTCGCGGAATGGCCACCTTCCGCCGCTCCGATCGCCCAGGGACTTCCGACATCCTCCGGCTCGCAGGTCGCCGAGTTGTTCTTGCCCTTGCGGTAGGATCGCCCGATCGGGTGAATGGGCGGGAGATAGACCACGTCGAAACCCATGGACGCGATGTAGGGAAGCCACGCCTCGCAGTCCGCGAACGTGCCGTGACGCCCCGGCTCGGCGGCGCAGGAACGCGGAAAGACTTCGTACCAAGTGGAGAAGCGAGCTTTCTCGCGGTCCACGACAACTTTCAACTCTTTGTCGTAACGGCTGGCAAAGTGGCGGTCGGGATAGCGGTCAACAGCGCCGGCGAGTTCGCTTCCTAAAGCAATATCAACCGCCGACTCGCGGTTGGCTTCCTGGCTCATGACGCCGGCCCAGCAGCGAAGTTGCACGGCATCGTTCTGGCTGGCGCGTTGCGCGATGTCGCGAAGCAGTTCGGCTCCAATCAGCATCTCCACTCCAAGGTCCTGGCCGGCGGCCGTTCGCTTGATCAGCTTGGCGCGCCATGATTTGAAATGGTCCACCCAGCCTTCCACCGTGTAGCGATACTTGCCGAGCCGCGCGGCACGAAACTCTCCGCGCCACAAGTCGTTTCCCAGGGCTTCCATGGGCGAGGCATGCCAGCTATCTTCGGTCTCATGGCGATGCAAAAGCCGGCAGGAGATTTGATCGTGACCATCCGCGAAGACGGCGGTTTCGACGATCACCAAATCGCCGATTACGCGCTTGATCGCAAATCTTCCGCCGTCAATCTCGGGACGCACTTGCTCCACGACGACGCGCAGGCGCCCATCCGTTCCGAGACTGTTCTGAGCGATAGCCATATCGATACCAGAACGAACGCCATCGGGGGGAGAGCGCGGCGGCCAATCACACTGATTCAGATTCGAGGTTAGCGGCCGGCCCAGCAAATTGTCTATGCACTATTGAACACCGCGCCGGCCGTTGACTAGTCCGATTCCATCCTGACCAGGCCCATCGCCTCGGCGAAAATGCCGGCGTCGGCGATTTCCAAAAGGCCGGCGTCGGCGTCTCTCTCCTCTTGTTCGCTGGTGGCCAGCAGGGAAAATACCTCCGGACTGTATTCCAGCAGCCGGCAAGATGAGGCCAGCATGCTGTAAGCACCGACCTCGTAATGCTCAATCGTGTGCGCGGCGGTGATGCAAGCGGCGTCCGACACCGCTGACGAACCAGCCTCATCCAGAAGATCGATCCCCTCCCGCAGGATTGCCTGCATCGCCGCGCAGAACCTTGGGTCGGGCCGCAGATCGAGAATCTCCAGCGCGTGTTCCAGCCTGTGCACCTGGTCCTCGGTTTCTTGAAGGTGCGATTCCAGCATTCTCCGCAGAGCCTTGTGGCTGACCGTCCGAATCATTCTCGGCATGGCAATGAGAAGCTGCTTCTCGGCGTCATAGATATCGACGATTCCGGCCTCAAAGAGGTCTTGCAGAGAGTTCAGTTTTGTCATGGTGCACACTCCTTGGGACGAAGGGCAAGGTTGAGAGGCACGTTGTATACCCTGCAAGGAATAGGCCAAACGGCGATCCATGGGTCCTCCGTTCCAACTCTCCTTTTCATCAAGGCGTAAGGCATGTTGCACGGCACGCAGGATGCTGCACCTGTGTAAATTATGCCGTCTTGCCTACCAGCGCCCGGCTCACCGTCCGCCCCACCATCCGGGTCCCCAGCCGGACGGTTATGCTTCTGACTGCACTGCCTTTACTGGCAAACCGGCCCCCCGGCCACACCCCCCACCTTGGGCGATGAGCCGCGACAGTCATGGAGCGACGCAATGACGGCAAACCGTCGAGGCCGGCCCGAAAACACTCGGACACGCGGTACTCCGGCGCGAAGTGCTTTCGTGCCGTCATCCAGCACGTTCAGGGTGTCCGTCGCTCCATAACTGTCGCGGCTCATCGCGTAGACCCGTCCATAGACATGCAAGAGAACATTTCATTGTTCTCATGGTTCTTCTCCTTCTGTGGTTAGGGATGCCGCCAGCCTACGGATTGGTTACATCGGGAAAACTACCGATAACGGGGAGCCATCAGGATTGCGCGAAGGATTGCGGAGGACGTTCTAGGCTTCGGCGGTCCAAATGCTGGCCAGGGCTCTTTGGAAATTACCGCCCAGAATCAGCGCAATATCGCGATCGCTGTAGCCCCGGCGGACAAGCCCCTCGGTAAGATCGAACATTTTCTTCGGATAGTTGAGTCCATCCAGGTCGGTGCTCCCCAGAATGTGCTCCTGGCGTAACATAGTGGAAGAGAGATGGGAGCGTCCCTCCAGATCGACATCGCTTCCCACGCCAACGTACTCCACACCGACCAGGCGGACCACTCTGTCAATATGATCGAGCACCGACTCGACATTGGCCGGCCCCGATTGGCTGACGAACCCCCGAATCATGGAGACGCCCATGACACCGCCGGTGGCCGCCATCTTGCGGATGGCTTCATCGGTCTTGCAGCGCGTCCGCGCGGGCACCAAGGCGCGACAGTTGGAATGCGTGATCAGCACGGGTTTGCGGGAGGCGGCGAAGGCGTCGAGCGTGGTGCGGTCGCCACAATGCGCCACATCCACGGCCATTCCTAATCTGTTCATGCGCTCGATGACCTGCACTCCGAACTCCGAAAGGCCCGGATCGCGCGGATCGTTCGATCCGCCGCCAATGCGGTCGGTTCCGTAAGAAAGAAGCGAGACGCGCTGGCCCAGCGCATAGAACCGATCCACGTCGTCGACGGTCCGAAAATGTTCGGAATTCTGCTGCCCCAACAGGATTCCGATTTTGCCGGCGCTCTTAGCCCGTTCCAGATCGCTCCGGCCGGCGATGCGCATGAAAAAGCCCGGCTGCTGGGCGATCAGCCTGTTCCATCGCTGCATATCTCTTAGCGACTCGTCGTAGGCCGTGCTGCCGTCGTAGCAGACCGCGGGATGGAACACCGTGATGCCGGAATCCCGGAATCTCTGAAAGTCCGCCGCCGCGAAGGTTTCCGGGGCCCGCTGCCATTTGTAAAGCTTGGGAAAGTCGAGCGTGAGCAGTCCCAACATATCGATCACCATGGACTGTTCGATCAGATCAATGGTGCGGGAAGAGTATTCCTCCCGACTCCCTGCGAAGAGCTGGAAGTGGGGGCCGTTAAGGAAGGGCAGGCCAAAGGTGGCGCAGCCCAACACGGCTGTCCTCTTGACGAAGTTGCGCCGAGTCAAACTTTCCCTAGTGTAGCATTAGGGAAAAGTCCGACAACCGTACCGATTTCCCAGACCAATGGTCCTAGGCTAGGCGTCGCGGCCTGAGTTGCAAGTTCACTGAATAAGTCGCACTCTGTTTGCCCCAGCCTGCGCTAGCAGGCGAAAGAGGAATAGCCCCAGGCGAGGCGTAGTTCAGCCGAGCCTGGGGGTAGAAGGCAAAAGAAGCCGGAGCCTGCGAAAGCTGGCGACAGAAATCTCTGCCACCGTCTCTGTCGCCAGCTTCGCAGGCTCAATCTCGTTGGGTCAACAACCCCAGGCTCGGCTGAACTACGCCTCGCCAGGGGCTGCTACTCTGCCGCCTGCCACGCAGGCTCGCCTGCGAAGCAGGGGACGCTCGCGCAGCAATCGGGCTTCCCGCCGAGAGAATGCAGCATTTGCCATGCCACTCCGCAAATTCGCGGCCGGTTTCGATCGCGGGAAATCATCGCGATGACAAATCCTACAAAATACCGCAATAAACTGCTCGCCGCGCAAGATATTTCCCGCACGGCGCCGTCCTGGGGCCAACGTACCTTGTCGAATATCAATTATCGTGTCATATTTCTTGAAGGCGCCTCTTTCGTGAATCCACAACTTGAGGAGGAAACCATGTTTCGAAAGATGCTTCTTCTGAGCGGTCTGATCGTCGGAGTTGTTCTGTACGCGTCCAACACACAGGATCAGACCTGGACCGGCACAGTCAGTGACAGCACGTGCGGAGCGAAGCATATGGCCGGCGCCGAGCACGGAAACGGCAAGATGAGCGACGCGGAGTGCGTCGCTGGGTGCGTGAAAAAGGGAGCCAAGTATGTCTTTGTCGCGGACGGTAAGATCTACAACATTGACAATCAGGACTTCGCGGCGCTCGCCGACAACGCTGGAAAAAATGTGAAGCTCACCGGCGCAATGACGGGCGACACCATCAAGGTCTCCAAGATCGAGACGCCGGCGGACGAGAAGGATGAGTAGACCGAAAGACTGTAACGCAGGCCTTCACGGGAAGGCCTGCGTTACCCTTTAATCTTCCCGGAATCTCCGGCGGCTGCCGCTGGGAGAAAAATCGATACACAGAGCGACGACCGCACCCACCACCGGCCAGAACGTCCACTGGCCGTGCCACCAATGCAGGACCGCGGTATACCAAAGAAATGTCGTGGGAAGAAAAAGGAACCCTAGAACCGGCAGCAATGCGGTTCGAAACAGCCCGTCAAACCATCTGGAGAAAAACCAGACGAGAACGATGACGAGCCGCGGAGTGATGAGGGCGATTACACCGATGATCAGCGGCATGGATCTCTCCTCTTGCGTCTAGGCGCATGGCACCGGGGCCGCATCTCCCTATGGGGGGCTGGACCGAACCACCGGCGCGACGCTTAAAAGCAACGCTCGATGCAAACTTGGCTGTTGAGGATTCTCAATTCGCGGCAGCCTTGACCATCCGGCCGGACAGTTCCTGCTCGGCGCGGAGCCAATCCTCATCGGGCGACCCGCCTTGGCATCCGCGGGCTTCCCAGTAGGAATGCGCCAGGCGAGCGACCATTTCCGAATCGAGGGTGGTGGAACCATTACCGGCGGTCGCGTGAGCACCCTGTTGCACTTTTCCGGGTTTCTTTCTCGATATTGGCATGTGCCTCTTCCTCCATAAACTTAAGTTCGACGCGAAGCTCAGTCTATCGCCGACGAAGGCGCGCCGTTAATCCGGCAAAACCCGCAATCTACGCCCGGATAAATACCCAATGTCTCTGTCTGGCGCCACACAGTCGGCATCTGTGAATCAAGAAGCCGAAAGCGCCGGGCGCGGATGGTTCGTAGCCAGGTCCGCGAGATAGCACTCACAGGCCGCCGATTGCAGGCCCTGCGGATTCAGAATCCTGATCTTGCCGCGTGAGTATAGGATGAGCCCGGCTTTACGAAGGGCCCCGGCGGCCAGCGTTATCTCCGACCGGGGGGTTCCTAGTGTATCGTTTCATTAAAATATCATCTCATCAAGAGCTCCGAACTTCCTCCACCGGTGGACCACGGGGGCCGCATTGATCTCGGCGATGCCCAGCAGGATACGGTCTCGCAACTCTTCCCAGGAGTGGACCCGAATGTGCTTGAGGAAAGTCCGCGCCATCTTGCCAAATAGACTCTCGACGATATTGAGCCAGGACCCATGCGTAGGCGTCAGGACGTAGTGGAAACGGTTGGGGCGGGTCGCCAGCCACGCTTGGGTTTCGCGGGAAATGTGCGAGGAGTGATTGTCCAGGATCAGACGGATGGAGCAGTCCGGCGGATAGTGGTGATCCAGGTCTTGCAGCAGGGCAATGAATTCAATGCTGCGATGGCGCCGCTCGACGCGCGCCGTAACGTGCCCGTCGTGCAGATCCAAAGCCGCCAAGATCGAGCAGGTCCCCAAGCGTTTGTATTCGTGGTCGCGGGTGACCGTGGGATGCTTGCCGGCAACGGGGGGCAGGTCTGGCGCGGTGTTGGCGATGGCCTGCAAGCCGGGTTTCTCATCCACCGAAACCGTGACCACCGGCAGGATCTGGTCGGAGGCTTGGCGCCCTTCATTCCGCAGGGCCACCGCTTGGTAGACCAGCAGGACATTGCGCATCTTCTCTTCAAACCGCGGGTCGCGCCGCTCCAGATAGTATTGGATCCGTTCGGGGTGCAGGGGTTGGTCGGCCAGAATGCGATGGACGGTGGCCTTAACGGCCCTGCCCAGGGAAGGATGGCCAGCCTCCACGGCGTGGGTTCGAACATGGTTGGCCAGAGCGCTCCGCGTCCACAGTTCGGCCGCATAACCGAGATCTTTTGGTTTCGTGCAAGCCACATGAACCACCCAGACCCGCGCTTCCTCGGTGATGACGGGTTCTTTGGGACGATGCCAGGTGTCCTTCAGTGCGGCCAGCGGCCCCATCGCCAACGCTCGGTTGACCCATTTGGCAACGCTCTTTCGCGTTGTCCCCATGTTTCTGGCAATTCCGGCTACCGTCTCGCCGGCCGCGTAACGCAACAGGATCTGCGCCCGCTGCACCTCCCGGATCGGTGCCTTGGCCGACTGTCGAATCCGTTGTAGTTGCGCCTGTTGTTCCGGCGTCAGGTTAAGCTTCGGTCGTCGCGATTTGCCTGCCATGCTTTCAGCATAGCAGAAAACAGATCCAACAGAATATGTTTTATTGAAACGCTATACTAGCATGTGCCCCAGGAATTCGTGGGTCATTTCAAATTCCACGCGAGCGGTTCGGTCGCGGACCATCAGCAGCCAACGCGCCATTCGTTGTTCGAGAAGGTGAACCCGGTTGCAGGCCGCCGTCTGGGAAATCTGGCTAAGAAGGGATAGCGTGTAGCCCAGAAGTTGCTCGCGCAAGATGCTGGCGCGCTGGAATTCCAAGCGGAGCACCCCAGCCTTGATCCGCCAACAGGAGCCGGCAATCTGAGTGACCGCCGAATTCACTGCGCTGGTTTCTCCCAGCGCTGCCCGAACGCCCAAAACACCTTCACTGCCGATCAACGTTACCTCGACGCTTCTGCCCGTTTCCATCGCCACGAGCAGCGAGATCACCGCGTCGTCGGGGAAATAGGCGTAGTCGATGGTTTGTCCGCTGTTGTAGAGAACCTGACGCAGGGGACAATGGATGAGTTGCAGGTGCGGTTGCAGGCGATTGACTTCTTCGGGTGGCAGGGTTGCGAGCAGCCTGTTCCGAGACAGGTCGCCTTTCGTAATCATGGAGCATCCTCTTCCGGCACGGCCTTTGCGTCGCGAAAAACAAGCGGCCGCGCTGAAGAAGACTGTTCCAGTCCGGAGCCACAAACACAGGAACTGACGTTTGGGTATGTCTATTGCATTGTATACCTCCAGGGCCGGAACCGCAAGGGTTGAGCCGAGCTGGAGGAGTTGGATGAGCCGGGCGGAGATCGAATTCAGCGGACGAAGAATCAATGGGTTGCAAACCATTTTTTCTTGCTTATGTTGTTGTAAGTCCTTGATTCGCTGTCCCGGAACTTCAACGACCCCCTTCGAAGCCTAAACAGTGCGCCGGGCAGGGGGCCAATCCGAGAAGTTGAAAATTCTTGCCACTCTTGGTTGGGTAGCAAACAGACAAGCAGGATGCGCAGCCATCAGAGTTGAGGCAGAGAGCTGGTTCTGGGCATGGTGCAACAGACGATTCGCGTGATCCTGATTGAGGACAACGTCACGGACGCGGCACGTGTTCGTCAAGTGCTACGAAGGCCAACTAGAGGAACCGATTTCCAGTTGGAGCAGTTCACGAACCTGAAAAGCGGCCTGGCGGGGCTGAAGTCCGCGCATTTCGACGTCCTTCTCCTAGACCTCGGACTGCCGGACAGCAATGGACTCCGTACGCTGTCTAAGGTCGTTGCCGTTGCCCCGCGGCTGCCAATCCTTGTATTAGCCTCCGCCGACATCCCATCTGGCGTTCTGGAAACCATCAAGAACGATGGCCGGAACTTCTTGTCAAAGTCGAGAATGTCGGCGGAGGATCTGGTGGCAGCAGTCTTGCGGGAAGCCATGGGCATCAAAGCAGCGTTTGGTGATGGCGATCCAGATCCAGCAGTGCTAGACTCCAGCCCAGGGACCACCAGCAAGGCGGTCCGTGTGTTGGTCATCGAAGACGACCACGGGGATCTGGCGGCGATCCGCTTTCTGTTGGCATCGGTAAGAGCGGCACACTTCCATGTCGCGCACGCCCCGAACCTGTCCTCCGCGCTGGACTTGCTTGGCAACGGCAACAGGATCGACGTCGTACTCTTGGACTTGACCTTGCCCGACTGCCAGGGCCTGAAGACGTTGCGGCAGGTGCGCGGCAAAGATCCATCCACTCCTGTCGTCATCCTGGCGCGGCCGGAGGATCGCCTGAAGGCAGTGGAAGCCTTAAGCCAGGGCGCGCAAGATTACGTGGTCAAGGGTCAGGTGGATAGCTATCTCCTAGGGCAAACCATCTTGCGGCGCGTTGAGTCCAAAGATTCCGTCCAAGAAAATCAAACGCCGCAAACAATGGGCCGCCGGGCGACTCAATGACCCCGATCGGCTCTCCACCAACCCAAACATGAGAACCACGAAAGACACGAAACACACGAAAGTAGGATCGGCCTTCTTTCGTGTCTTTCGTGTCTTTCGTGGTTAAGGATTCTCAGGCCGTAGCCATTTGACGGCGCGACGCCGGCGAAGCGCGGGAGTTCAGTGTGCGGCGGTCTTCTGCCGGGTGAACATGCCGGAATCCACCGTCTCCCCTTGCCTGGAGATGGTTTGGAAATACAGGTCGTCTCCGGCGATCTCCATCAGCAAGAAGGCGCGGTCGGTGTCGAAGCCCTTTTGGGTGGCTGGCGAGGGCCGCAGATCGTGATAGCGCAGTTCCCCGGAGCATCCCATAACGAGGTAGTAGATGCCGTGCTGCGGTGCGATTCTCTCGTAGACATGGTCGTGTCCGGCCAGGACCAGATTCACCGAGTACTTTTCCAGGATCGGTTCCAGCCGCTGGCGCAGGTCCAAGTCCGGACCATGGAATTTTCCGTCCGAGTAGAGGGGGTGATGGAAGAAGCAAATCTTCCAGGCGGAACCTGCGCTGTCGAGACGCTGCTCGATCCAGTTCAACTGCTCCGGGTCCATGTAGTTGCTGTCGAGTGCAAAAAAATGGACGTTCCCTTTCTTGAAGGTGTAATAGCGCTGTCCACCCATGTTGAAGGGCCCGTAAAATCGTTCATTGGGACCATCGTGGTTGCCCAGGGAGGCATAGAACTGCACGCCTGCGTCGAGCAGCGCCTTGTAGGGCTGTTCGAATTTTTTCTGGTAATCCGCGGGCTTACTTCCGCCATAGAGGTTGTCTCCCAGCATCAAGACAAACTCGAAGGGAAACTCTTGCCGGTAGCGGACCATTTCCTGGGCGACCTCATATTGAGCCGCCTCGCCCGTGCCGCTGTCGCCGATCGCCGCGAAACGAAGCGAGCCCTCTTTCAAAGGCAAGACTAGTGCGTGGGCGGGGACGGTCTCGGCCGCCGTTGCCGGCATGGCGTGCTCGTGGTGAACAACCAGGGCAGCCAGGATGGGCAGCACGCAGCACGCCAGTCCGACGACCAGCAGCCGGGACTTGATATGTCTGCTCATAGAGATCGGGCGGCCTCACTCGGGCTTTGGAAGAAATGCCGTCTTGGAAAAATCCAGGATCAGGTTGGTCTTGACATCCAACAGCACCAGTTGTTGGCCGACCACGCGGTATTCCACCTCCGGAGGAAGTTCTGGAAAATTCGCCAGGAGCGTGGGGGGCGTGGATTGCAGGGGAAGGTTATCAGGATACGTTTCATTCACTCGAACGTGCAACTGGACCGGCTCCGCGTGTTTCAAGCTCTTGGCTACTCGGCGCGCATTCCGGCCGCTGGTGGCCAGGCCGGCCAGTCGCCGGAACTCCGCTTCGATCGGTGGAGTAAGGATGTTACCTTGTCTGGCGTGACGCCGTTCATGACGAATCAGGAAAACCAGTTCGCGCCGGCGATTCTCCACTTCCTGGGGAGCCGCGCCGGACTTCAGCGCAGGCACTCTCGACTCCACGGACTTGCGCAGTTTGATGTACTCTTCCACTCCCTTTTGGAAGTCCATATTGACGGCTGCGTCGGGGTTGACCCGTTGTTGCGCGATAGCGAATGGTTGTGCGATCGCGACCATCGCCAGTACGGTCAGCGTCGCAATCGTGTTACGAATCGTTCCGGTCATGGCGCCTTCATTGGATCCTGGTTTCCGGGGCTAGCGCGGTCTGCTCCACCGATCCCTCCACAACGTCCTTGACAGCCTGTTTCACCGCTTGCTTGACCACGTGCTTCACCGCATCTTCAAGTTCCTGGCGGTCCACTTCGAGCGCCGCGCCATCTCGAATTACTTCCTTCATGACTTCCCGAAGCACCGGAGTTACTGACGGCAGATCCTTGACCACCGCCTTGGCCACTCTCCTGGCAACCTTAGCTGCCGGTTGCGCGGCAACGCCAGCTTGCTCCTCGGGACGATCGGCGGCGCTCCAGTCTTCTTCGAACGTCCGGACGATTCGGCCGGCGATGTGCGGATCCTGAAAAATCACGCCGACTTCCCGCCGCGCATCGATCTCCACTTCCCGAAGGCCCTGGCTGCCGATGAATACCTCGCGACGATCCCGGACCATGGTCCGCGTGTGCAGCCGCAAGCGCGGTTTGCGCACGGCCAGCGAGATGTTCTTGCGACGGACGGAGCCGCCCAGAGAGCCGACGATTCGCAGGTCCACGCCCGCCTCCTGTCGTTCTTGCAGGAGGTGGATCATGGCCGGATCGCTGACCTCCGCGTTGTAGATCAGCAATTGCTTGCGGGCCCGGCGAATGAAGGCCGCCAACTGGGGGCGGGCATTCTGCGGGCTGATGACAAAGGTTCCCGCTCGGGGTTGGTAGGGTTGACGCCGCGCGTCGGCCTCAAACAACCGAACGGCTTCCTGGACCAGTTTCCGTTCGCGAATCACCAGACCGAATGTCCGGCTGTGTTCGATGTCCAGGTAGGTGAAATTGAAAGCGAGCAGGTAGAGCACGCTGCGGTCCACTACGATCATCTTGGCGTGATAGCGAATCAAATCGTCGTTGGTCCGGCCCACCGTAATCCCTTTGGCTAGCAATCGCGATTCCAACTTGCGCAGATTCTTTTCGCCGCCCCGATTGGTAAAGGCGATCAAGGCGTGCACCAATACACCGCGGCGGACCGCTTTTTCAAGGGTGCGTTCCAACTCGCTGCGGTCGGAACGAAAGATCAGGATCTCAACGCTTTTCCGGGCGTTATCAATGGCTGTCAGCAATGGTGTGATACCGTCGCCCGGCTGGACCAGCAGTTTCACAAAGATCCTTCCTGGGGGGAATCTCACTTAATTAGATGCTAGAAAGGCGGCTACGCGTTGCAGGCGAAAAGGACCGGTGGCATGATTCTTGCATACCGTTTCTAGTGTTCCCCCCAGAAGAAAAGAGACAAAGAGACGCGAGGACACGCTTATGTTCAACAACAATAAGGCTCTTGTTCGGGGCTTGATGTTCTTACTGGTCTTTTCGCGCAGTCAAGCCGCTGGGCAAAAAAGTCGTCTAACCGCCGCCGTTCGAGCAAAAAATACCAAGCCGGCCGTTCGAGACAGTGTCCTTTGGGAAAATCCCCGGGACCTCAGTGGTAGAAACCTCTACTACGGACCTGGGGGAAAAGAGCATGAACCTCATCCGGGATTCACCTATCTTAAGGAGGATTTACATGGCACCAACCCGAAGTTTGACGTCCACGATGCCGATGGCGTGAAATGGCGCGTCAAGCTGGGCCCGGAAGCGCGTCCGGAAACAGTAGCGAGCCGCCTGATATGGGCCGTGGGATACAACACCAATGAAGACTATTTCCTGCCCGAACTGCGGGTCGGCGACATGCAGTCCCTGAAGCGCCGGCACTCCAACAAGTTGATTGGACCCGGCGGATTGATGCACAATGCGCGGCTGAAAAGGATGGAAGAGGAAAAGAAGGAGGAGCAATGGGCATGGGCCGACAATCCCTTTTCCGGCACTCGAGAGTTGAACGGGTTGCGCGTCATGATGGCGCTGGTCAACAACTGGGACTTGAAGGACGATAACAACGGAATCTATGAGAACAAGCATCACCAGTCCGAGGGTCCCGCCGAGTATGCGGTGAGCGACATCGGATCGAGTTTCGGAGCGCCCGGCATTGCCTGGCGCTTCTCCAGGTCCAAAGACAATCTGGCAGCCTACGCCGACTCCCGGTTCATCACCAAGGCCACACCCGATTACGTCGACTTCCGGACACCCGCCCGCCCGGCATTGTGGGACTGCATCGCGCATCCGCACGATTACGCGGAGCGGTCCCACATGCAGTGGATCGGCCAACGGATTCCGCGCGCCGACGCCAAGTGGATCGGAGGACTCCTGGCGCAACTTTCGCTCGAGCAAATTGAAGATGCCTTTCGCGCGGGCGGATATTCATCGCAGGAAGTGGAAGCGTACACCGCCGTGGTGCAACAGCGGATCGAGCAATTGAACCGGTTGTAGGTCTTTGACGTCGGTAGTTTTTTCACCACGAAGGCACGAAGAAAGACAAGACCAAGAGCACGAAGGAATCCTTCTTGGTGTTCTTGGTTTTGTCTTTCTTCGTGCCTTCGTGGTGAAAAAACCGCATTACATCCGGAAGCCCCCGGGCCAACCACTCAAGACCTCGCGGCCGAGTGAGGGCGCGGCGGCTTCGACGGTCTGCGCACTTCCCTCGCGATGGCCTGTGTCATGGACCTGCAGCGCGTACAAGTCCGCGTACAGCCCGCCCGACTGGAGGAGTTCTTCGTGCTTTCCTTTTTCGACAATCGGCGCCATCCTCGATCACAAAGACAATGTCGGCGCGGCGCACCGTGGAAAGCCTGTGCGCAATCACCAGACAGGTTCTCCCCACCATCAAGCGATCGAGCGCCTCGAAGACCAGCCTCTCGGATTCCGCGTCAAGGTCGGAACTTGGTTCGTCAAGCACCAGGATGGGCGTGTTGCGGATCAGGGCGCGAGCAATGGCGATGCGCTGGCGTTGGCCGCCGGAGAGCGTCTCGCCCCGCTCTCCGATGATGGTGTCGTAGCCCTGCGGCATCTTTTCGATGAACTCTTGCGCCAGCGCCAGTTCCGCGGCGCGAAGGATTTCCGCGCGGCTGGCTTCCGGCTTGCCATAGGCGATGTTTTTCCAAACCGAATCGTGAAAGAGCAGAGTCTCTTGCAACACGAAGCTGATCTGGCGCCGGATGGAATCCTGGGTCACGCGCCGGACGTCGTAGCCGTCCAGCCGGACTACTCCTGAATCCGGATCGTAAAAGCGCGGCACCAGGCTGATGATAGTTGTCTTGCCCGCTCCGGTGGGGCCAACGAACGCGGCCACCTGACCGGGCTCGATCTTGAAATTCAGGTCTCTCAGCACCGCTTGTTCCTTATCGTAAGAGAAGCTGACGTTTTGGAATTCGATCGCGCCCTTCAGGCGCGGAGCGCGCCGCGCCCCGGGCATGTCCTTCACTCGCTGTTCCGTTTCCAGAACTTCTTGAATGCGCTCCCATCCGACCATGGCCTTGGAATATGTGTCGGTCATCTTGGATAGATCTTGCATCGGCTTGTACATCTTTCCGAGATAGAGAATGAAGACGACCAGAGATCCTGGTCCGCAGGCTGCCGCTCAGAACCATGCGCGATCCAAACCAGAGCACCGCGCAGGTTCCGACGGCTACGATGATCTCCACCAGGGGCGCGAGTTTGGCCTTCAGGCTGCGCGCCCGCAACGTGGTTTCCATGCTTTCCAGGCTCTCTTCCTCCAAGCGGCGTTGTTCGTAGTCTTCCCGGGCAAAAGCCTTAACCACCCGAATCGAGGATAAGACCTCCTGGATCACCGAGACAATTTCCCCTTCTTTTTTGCGCACCTCGCGCGAAGCTTTCTTGATGCGGCGCGTGTAGTCGTACACCACCAGGAAAAGAATGGGCGCCACGGCCAGGGCAATCAGCGTGAACTCGCCAATTGAGGAAGAACATGATCGCCACCATGCCCAGGAGCGTAAGAATGTCGATGAACGATCCGAGCAGGCTCGAGGCAATGAGCGATTGAATGGCGTCGATATCCGTGGTGATGCGGCTGATCAGGTCGCCGGTGCGCTTATGGTCGTGGTAATCGAGAGAGAGCCGCTGGATATGCGAGTACAGTGTGCGGCGCAAATCGTACATCACCCATTGGCCCACGGTAGTGGTCAGGAATTTTTCGGCGTAGGAGCAGATGGCGCCCACGGCGGCAATCGCCAAAACCGCGATTGCGGCAAACTTCAGCACGGCTATCTTGTCGTCGTGGAAGGTCAACAGGATCAGTTGGCTGACGCGTCCTCCCGCGCCGGGCCGGGACTTAATCACGCAATCCAGCACTACTTTCAGCGGCCACGGTTCCAACAGGCTGGCGGCGCCTTCGCCCACAACCGCGATCAGACCGAGGCTTAACTCGCGCAGGTGTGGCTGAAGGAGACTGCCGATGCTCCGAGATTTCACAGTCTCGCTTTCGTTCCCCATCAGGGGGCCTCCCGGTGAAACGGGATTCGACCAAGTGCCGCAACAAAAGGATCGCGCGGCAGGTGCCACGAAATAGTCTCTTGGTGAATCACGGCTGCGCGAAGAGCGTGACTCCGGTCTGGCTTGACAAGCCCGCGACCCTGATGACGATCGATTGGCTCCCAGAAAGGCCTGGCGGAACAACCACGTTCACTTGATAGAGGCCCACGAAGCCTGCCGTCATGCCGCTATACACCACGGTGGCGGCTTGGCCGCCGATTGACGCGGTGACTGGATTCACGGTTTGGTTTGCCCCCGCCGCCGCATTGCCGGTCGCGAATGGCGGACTGGTCGGGCCCAGTCCAGTGCAATAGAGAACCACGGTTTCAGCTCCCCGGGCCGGACTTGCCGGAGTCACCAACGAATTGTTGGCATGTAAAATCGCACCGTTCCCCGTGCCGGATGCGCCTTGCGTGAAAATCCCAGGGGATGCCCCCGCCAGCGCGACCGTCTGAGACGCGCTGGTTTGCCCATTGGCAGTGACGGTCATGGGCACCGAGCCAGTGGCCGGACACTCCCAAGGAACTTGCGCGTTGATCTGTCCCGGAACCACGACGAAAAGAGGGATGTTCTTGCCGCAGGCCGTTACCGAAACGTCGCTGGCTCCCAGTTGCGTGGCCAACGGTACCGTGGTCGATTGGGCTTGTCCCGTCACCAGGAAATTGCTTCCGAAAACACTGACGATCTGTCCCGGCGTAAGCGGATTGGAACTGTAGCTGGCGGCGCTGACCACGCCGCCCGCGGAGATGGCGGGAGCGGCTCCGCTCGACCCCAGAACTTGGAACCCATCCACCCATACCCAGGAATCGGCGGATGTGCCGTCGTGCGTGCCGGTGACTTGAATGGTCAACGTATGCGTGGCCAGCGGCAGTCCGCTAATGCTATACACCGCCGATTGGGCCTGCGCGGGAGACGCATAGGTGTCCACGGTGGCTTGCAACGCACCGTCCAGGGAAACCGTCGCGATTCCCGACCATTGGTCGCGATAGGCCAGCCACGTAACCCCGACTCCGTTGAAGTTGAGACTGACGCTGGCATTGGGATCGGTCGCCAGCACCACGGTGCCCATGCTGGGATCGGCCGAGGAGTTCGTAAACCACACTCCGGTGTAATTGAGCGCCGGATTATTCTGTTGCACCATACCCGGACCCGCGGCTACACCGCCCGTGATACCCGTACCGTTTTCGACTAAGAAAGAATCGATCCACACCCAGGAACCGGAACCATTGGGGTCGCGGACATGGGGCACATAAATCGACAGAGTATGCGTGCCGGAAGCCAGGCCATGCGCCGCGAACATTTGCTGCTGATAGGCCGTGCTCGGCCCGTAGCAGTCGATGGTGCTCAGTTGGCCGTCCAGATACAAGTAAGCCAAGCCATTCCCCGGATCCAGCACACCGACCCAGGTAACGCCGGTCCCGTTGAACGTGAGCACGGCTTGGGCGCCTTTGGCGTTGGTAAGTGCCGCGCTTCCGCCGCTGTTGGATGGACTGTTGTTGGCGTACCAGGTTCCGCTGTAGGCGATGCTGGGATCGTTCTGTTTGATGCGCGTAACGGTTTGGGCCTGGCCACTGAGAATACAAAAGAGCAAGGACCCGCCACACAGCGTCACGTAGAACTTGAACGGCAGAAACCTCTGGTTCACTGGCGACCTCCCGATCTTCAATCACTCGCGGTGCGCTACGAGGAACGTCAGGTGCAGGCGACTGGTGGAGGCCTGCGCCGGCGTTCCCCGCGCGCGCTCTTCACCCACACTAACAAGCTCGAAGCATCGCGTCTGCCCACTTCGAAACATCCGCGTGTGCCACTTGAAGCACGTTGGAAGCGTTTGTACGGCTCCGATCGCTTGGTCCCCTGGGGCCTGCGGCCCCAATAAAGGCCTAAGACCGGGTCAAAAGTACTAACTCATTTGGTTCAATTTGGCCGTCGGAGTGTTCAAAACTGCTCAGCCTGGTGTAGAGTTGATTCTTCGTGCCGCGCCACTCTGGCCTGGGCTCCCGGGCTGAAGTCTCACGAACGTCCGAAGTCTCAACGCTAGGAGTGTGTCTATGCGGAAGAATTTAGTGTGTCTGGGCGTGATCGGAACGTTGCTCGTTCCAGGACTTGCGCTCGCGCAAATCGATAGCAGCGTTCACTATCCGGCGAACTACACGACGATGCAGCCGCCGGCCAACCAGTCTTCGTACGTGGACCCCACGTACGCCACCAGCATTAAGCGGATCTCCGATGCATTGCATACGCCGGATGCCGCCGCCGGTGGAATGGCGCAGTACATCGCCAGCGAGTACTCCACCGCGAATCCATTCAGTTCCGACAATTCCTATCTTGTCCTGCAACAAGATAGTTACTTTGGGCTCTACGACGGCTCGGGCGCCTTCATCGCCAACCTGCCGTTGGAGATCAGCGCCAACAGCGAGCCGCGATGGTCGCGCATGGACAACAGTACGTTGTACTACCATGTCTATGGTGGGAACCAGCTCAAGACGTACAACGTAACGACGAAGGTTACGGCCGTCGTCCAAACGTTTAGCAATTACTACAACATCTGGGGCAAAGGGAAGACCGACATCTCCTACGACGGCGACCACTTCATTTTCATTGGATGCACGTCCAACGTCGAGCCTACCGCTTGTCCGGTTGGCAGCCAGGAGTTGTTCATCTACCAGATGAGCACGGGCAGCCAATTCCCGATCGTCGGCAACAATCCTAACTCCCCATGGAACAACGTGTTCATCTCGCCGGACAATGAGGCGGTGGTCTCGTGGCTCGCGCCGGGTACGGGAAGATTTCAAGGTGTGGAAATCTACGATCAGAAGGGGAATTTCCTGCGCCAGATAGCCCACGCCGACGGCCATTCGAAGATGAGCCGCGATATCAACGGAGACGAGGTGTTCATCTGGGCGAATTCGGCCGATCCGTGGCCCCTGTGCGGCGCCAACGCGATCGTGAAGGTACACATGGCCGACGGCGTGCAGACCTGCCTGCAGTCCTTCGATTGGAGCTTCGGGCTTCACATCACGGCGGCGGACAACACCTGGGTGTTTGCGGAAACCTACACGGACCTGGGGAATGACGTGATTTCGTCCACGGGCTGGCTGCCCTACATGGATGAGTTGTTGCAAATCAAGATGGACGGCTCCGAGGTTCGCCGCTTGGCGCAACACCGTAGCCGTCCGTTGAACGGCTACGATTACATGCCCAAGCTTTCCGCCAGCCGCGACGGCTCGCGCTTCGCGTATGGCAGCAACTTTGGTTTGCAGTTGCTTGACGGAGCGCCGCAGCAGTACATGGACGCGTACCTTGTCATGGTCCCCCAGACAGCGGCCACGATAACCACACCCGGCGGCACTGGTTCCGGCAGCACCAGCTCCGGCAGCACCTCCAGTGGAGCCACTGGATCCGGTACGACCGGTTCCAATGGCACCACTGGTTCGAGTACCGTCGGCTCCGGCGGCACTTCCTTGAAAAGCATTGTCAACGGGGCGAGCTATCAACCCGCGCTGGCGCCTGGTTCGATTGTCTCGATCTTTGGAAGCGGCTTCTCGGGATCGACCATCACCGCGGCCAGCGCCTATTTGCCCCCGTTCCTGGGAAGCGTGAATGTCTACTTCGACGGTATTCCCGCGCCGCTGTTCTACGTTTCTCCCGGCCAAATCAACGCGCAAGTTCCCTATGGAGTGACGCCTGGAACCGTGAACATTGAAGTCGACGGGCTGGCGGTCGTCAGGCAGACCGCCGCTGTGTCCGCGACGGCTCCGGGAATCTTCACGACCACGGGTTCCGGCACGGGTCCCGGCGTGATCCTGCGCGCCGACGATTACCAACTGGTCAGCGCCAGCGCCCCGACACAAGCGGGTGCTTTCATCTCCATCTACTGCACCGGCCTCGGCGCCTTGGCCAGCCCGGTTGTGGAAGGCAATCCAGGCCCTAGTCCCGCCCTGACAACGGTCGCGGTTCCGCAAGTGTCGATCGGCAATATCGCCGCGCCCGTAACGTTCTCCGGACTGGCTCCCGGATTTGCCGGACTCTATCAGGTGAACGCGCAAGTTCCCACAGGCGTCCCCGCCGGAAACGCGGTACCGGTGGTGATCGCCGTCGCCGGCGTATCCTCGAACACTGCGACGATCGTTGTGCAATAGAGCGGTCAATAGAACCTCACGTTGCTAAGAACGGTAGATCGGAACTGAAGGGACCTTCTTAGGATAGGCGAGCGCACCAAACCAGGCAATTGGGGAGACCACCCAATCGCGTGTGGGAAAACTCTGGATGCCACTAGGACGCAAGTCCCAGGGACCTGGACCTGGAAAATACCTCCACCAGAACCTCGACAATGCGGTGGGCAGCACGGCCGTCCCACAACGCCGGCAGGCGCCCCAGTTTTCGCGGACCACGCAGAGCCTGACGCGCGACCCGCAGCAGCGTCTCCGGGTTCGTGCCGAGCAGGCGATTCGTCCCGAATGTAATCGTCGCCGGGCGCTCGGTATTCTCGCGAACCGTCAGGCAAGGCACGCCCAACACGGTGGTCTCTTCTTGAATGCCGCCGGAGTCGGTGACCACCACCGCGGCACGGCTCATCAGGTTAAGAAAATCGAGGTATCCCAGAGGCTCGGTAGTGATCAAGCGTTCCAACTCGCTCTCCAGACCCCACTCCACCGCGTTTTTTCTGGTTCGCGGGTGGATGGGAAACACCACCGGCAGATCGAGCGTCAAGGTTCCCAGCGCGCGAACCAATCCGGCCAGCGTCTCCGGCTTGTCCACGTTCGAGGGCCGGTGCAGCGTGACCAAGGCATAGCTGTCGATCGCCTGCAGGCCAAGACGCGCGCGGATGTCGCTGCCTTCCGCCGCGGCGCGGTGGCGCAGCAAGGTATCGATCATCACGTTGCCGACAAAATGCACCCTCTCGCCAAAAATGCCTTCGTTTCGCAGATTCTTCATGCCGCTTGGCTCACTGACAAATAACAGATCGGAGAGGCAATCCGTAACCACGCGGTTGACTTCTTCCGGCATGGCGCGATCGAAGCTGCGCAGGCCAGCCTCAATATGCGCCACCGGCACGCCCGCCTTGGCGGCAACCAGCGTGCAAGCCATCGTGGAATTCACGTCGCCCACAACCACCACGACATCCGGCTTCACGTCCTGCAACACCGGCTCAAAGCGGCGCAAAATCTCGGCCGTCTGCACCGCCTGGCTGCCCGAACCGACCTCCAGATTCAAGTCCGGCGCTGGAATACCGAGATCCTCAAAAAACAGATGGGACATTTTTTCATCATAGTGCTGGCCGGTGTGGACCAGGTATTGCGGCACGCGAGCTTCCTTTAACGCTTCCACCACCGGCGCAATTTTCATAAAATTCGGCCGCGCACCCACAACGTTCATGACCAGCATAGGACACCTCCGTGATTCATCTCGCAGCCGGTGAACCGATCAAACGACCCGTGCACCAGACAACTCATGATGGAGGGGCTGAACGATCCCAGGGCATCCAGACAAGACTTCTCCCAAAGCAACTTGCGTGGAATGGTCAGATGCGGTGAGCGATGGTCGCGATGCCGGCAAATGGTATAACCAAAGCTATAGCCCGCCTGCTCCACGGCTTGGACGGTCTTGGCGCAAAACTGGCCGCAAGGATAGGCGAAATGGCGAACCGGCGCGCCCAGCCGGTTTTCCAGAATTTCCCGCGAACCCCGTAGTTCGCTCCACATTTTGTCTATTTCTTCGTTGGGCAGAATAGCATGCGTTCGCGTGTGAGATCCGATCGTGACGCCCGCCTGATGCAGGCGCGCGATTTCCTGCCAGTTCAATGAACGGTGTTCCCGCTGGACGTCTTCGGCAATCCGCACTCCGCCCTCCAGCGCCGTAATCAAACGCTGCACTGCCGCCTGCGGCAAGGTTGCCAGAAGGGAATCGAGCAAGGCGTGCGCTTCGAGCGGCGATCGCGATTGCGCCAGCAGTAAATACAGCCGGTCGTGAATCTGAAGGTCGGAAGTTCCCACCAAATCGGTGACCACAAATATTGCTGAGGGAATACCTTTCCGTTGCAACAGGGGAAAGGCATGGGTATAAAAATCCTGATAGCCGTCGTCGAAAGTAACGGCGGCCAGCGGTTGCCGCGGCGGATCGGCCGTGTTCAATTCATCGAGTGAGACGAACCGGAAACGCCGTCCGATCCAATCCAGATGCCGTTCCAGCATCTTGACGCTGATGCAGGAAGGCGGGAGGGTGGACCGTGGATCGCCGGGAAACTCCGCGACAGTCCGATGATAGCCAACCACCAGCCGGGAGTCGTGGTGTCCGATGCCGGCGCGGTTCAACCCCCATGCCACACCGGTTTTTAGGAGCTTGCGAAGCATAGGCTCCTTCCGGTCGCCGGGACTTCCACCGGCCGGACGCGTTGGATGACTTCGCTCGCCATGTAATCCAGTTGGGACTCCGCTACATTCTGATGAATCGGCAACTCCAGCACGTGTCGGCGAAGGAAGGGAGCGGCTCCCTCATCACAATTAGACTCGTACCCGCACGCCGCGGGATCGCCCTGGTTCCAAAACTCCACCACGCCGATGCCGCGACGCCGCAAATCTTCGGCTACGGCCGGTTTGTTTTCCACCAGAATCGGGAAGAACAATGGGCACACGCCTTCATCGAGAACAATAGGGAGCGTGCTCACCCGTCCCTTCAAGCGCTCTGCGAGTTGCAAAAAGTTGCTTCGTCTGCGCTCGCGGATCATTTCGTAGTTGAAGCGCCGCAAGAGCCAATGACAGCATCGGGACATTCCCGTATCAACCTTATTAAGATCAAAGCCTATATTCCCAACCCGCTCGCGTTCCACCTGCGCGGCGGTGAGTGTGCGGCCGATGGCCGCCTTCAGCGATGCGAGCATCGCGCCGGGAACCGGAAGAGCGCTACGGAACGACTCCAGGATCAATTCCGCCGACCGGCCCACCATTGAAATCGTTTTCGGCCGGGCGCTTGGCACGGCTTCCAATGTCCGGATGGGCCGCCGGTTTTGAGTCAAGACCGCGCCGTTCGGCAGCGGCAGCGTCTTGTACAGGCAATGCACCGCGAAGTCGCCGAACGAGCCGAGAGGCTGTCCACGATATTCGCTCAGGAAGCTGAGCGCACAGTCTTCGATCAGGAGCAGCCCGCGTTGCCGGCAGAAGTCGGTAACCCATTCCATGGGCTGCGGCCAGCCGACGAAGTGAATGATGTAGAGTGCGATCGTTTCCGGTGTACAAAGCCTCTCGACGGCCTCGCGGTCCAGTTGGAGGTCCGGCCGAATGGGATAAAAGCGCATGGGAACCCCGGCCGCGCGCATCGCACTGGTCTCGTTGCCGCTGTGGTAGTCGGGGACCAGGACATTCCCGGCTGATCCGAAGCCGAGAGCTCGGAACAAGTGGTAGATCCCATTACGCGCGACATAGAAATACTTCCGATTCTGACGGTCTCCCCGATCCACCAGCGGAAAAGGCAAAGACGCCCGAGCGGCGACGGAAAGCTGAGAAGCGGTAGGGCACGGCCAGGACGGGATGTACATGGTTCTCCGTTCTCAGGGTTTAGCAGCCGGCGGGGCATGGTTCCAGGCGGCCACACGGGGCGCTACATGAAACTTCGCCCAATACAAGAGCGATCCCAGCAAATCTTTTTTGAAAATGTATGCCCAATGGTTCCGGCGAACTGTTTTCGTCCACGCGAGTTTCCACTCGTCCGCCGATCCCAGGAAATCCACTTCGCTCAGGCCGCGTTCAAAGGCATCGCGGATGGTCATAGTCGTCAACTGCTGGCCTGGTGAGCAGGCATGGTATTCCTGCAAGTAGCCGGGCTTGAGTTTGAACAGCCTCCGCTCATAGATCAGGGACAAATCGAAGGCGATGCGCTGGCCGTTGAGGTGCAGAAAGGTGAAGTACAACGTCCCCTGCTGCGCCGCCCGATGCGCGATCAACGAGTAGAAGTTAGCCACGTTGTCCTGGCATGACATCGCCGTTCCCGCCGCGCCTTTCCATGTACCTGCCTCCATTTGAAATGCATCGGCCAGGGCTTGATGGATTTCGGACGCCTCGGTTACTTGTTCGAATTCCATGCGGCCCATCTCCTCCAGCCGTTTCATCCGCCGCCGGAGGTTGGCGCGCAGCCCTCGCGGAAGAGTCGCGAAGTGATCTTTAAAACTGTTTGTAATTTGCAGATAGGGCGATTCATTCGAGGCCCAGACTCCCCGCCAGCAACCTTGGTTCCCAGCCAAGCTCTTGAGTTGCTCGAGCGCCGGAGAGGTGGATTCCAATTGGCAGAACTTCATGACATCCCATTCTGCCCGGCGTTCCCAAAGATGCCGCCACACTGCTTCCCATACCGCGGCATAATCTCCGGACACGATGAAATCGAAGCGCGGAGTGTGATCGTTGTAGATCGAGCCGATGACCCGCACCGGAAGACCGTAGATCTTCTCCTTGGAAATCATCAGCGGGGCGATTCCGACCAGTTCGCCGTCATGCGTGACGGTCAGGATATTGAGCTTTCGTCCCTCGCCAAACGACTCCCACCAACTGCGGATCCAACTATGGTCGAGAAACGGATGAGCGATCCCGGCCCTGGCTACCAACTGGTCCCAAGCCGGACCGGCGGCCAGGAATGCGGAGAAATCTGAAATGGTATGCACCCGCAGGCCGGCTGCTTCCGCGGCCGTAGCGCGGAGCGGGGCGTCGCGGGCACTTTCCGCGGCACTCTCCTCGACGATAACGCCTGTTACCCGTGCGATCGACGTCATTGGCCGGCGCCTTGTGAGAAGACGTGCACGTGGCGTTGAACCCAGATCTCGCTAGCCGCGGTCCGGCGACAAAAGTGATATAGTCCCGCCACGGCCGCCAGGTTCAGCAAGTTGAAGGTATAGGGAATGAGCAATCCTTTCTTGATCATTACTGGCCCCTTTCGATTGAAATCACCGGTACGACATCGGACGCTGCTTGCCGCGAGAGGAATCCACCTGCGACAGTCAGGGGATACCAGATGCTTTGGTTCGCAGAAGCCTTTTTTTACCGGCCGCGCGGTCAGACGCCGCCATGCAGACAACACCAGTGGATATCCAAGGTGGACATAAATCAAAAATGCCAGCGATATCCAGATCACGACGCTTGCCATGGACCCACTCTAAGGCATAGATTCAAAGGCGTCTATTCTGGAACGTACAGCGGCATGTCTGGAATTGCCGGGAGGCTGTGCAGAAGTGAACTGCAATGGTGGCAGGACCCGCATTTCCGTGGTAACCCTACTGCGTGGACCAGCTCGTATAGCTTGGCATTAGCGGTGCCTCGCGAGCGCGCTTGCTTCGCAGGCGAGCCTGCGTAGCAGGCGGTAGAGTAGTAGCCCCTGGCGAGGCGTCGTTCAGCCGAGCCTGGGGTTGTTGACCCAACGGAATTGCCTGCGAAGCTGGCGACAGAGACGGTGGCAGAGGTTTCTGTCGCCAGCTTCGCAGGCTCGGGCTTCTTTTGCCGGCTAACCCCAGGCTCGGCTGAACTACGCCTCGCCTGGGGCTATTCCTCTTTCGCCTGCTAGCGCAGGCTGGAGCAAACAGAGTGGCGACTTATTCAGTGAACTTGCAACTTAGGACACAGGTGCAAACAGACTGGGTGAGGCGCTCCACAGCGTAGCCACTATGCCGTGCCTGCGTAGTTCTGATTGTAGTACGTATACGCGGAAGCATAGCCAGACCCGTGCGGATCCACATCGTTGACCACCGCGCCAAAAAGGTTCGACGCCTGGAAAACCTCCAGGCCCAATGCGACAGCCTCGCGCCGCGTGTAGCGCGCGCGAACCACTATGATGGCTCCGTCAGCGAGCCCGGCCAGGATATGGCTGTCCACCACCGGCAGAACGGGCGGCGTGTCGATGACGATGAAATCGAATTCCTGGCGCAGCCGCTGTACCACGGCGGCGGCGTTCTTGGAGGTCAGCAGGCCCACCGGATTGGTGAGGCTGGTTCCCCCAGGCATGACGTAAAGATCCTTGAGTTTCCAGAGGTATTCCGAGCTATCCCTCTCCGGCGACTTCAACAGGTCGGAAAAACCCTTGCTGCGCGGTATCCCCAGGTACTCGTGGACACGAGGCTTGCGCAAGTCGCTGTCGATCAGCAGGACGCGTCCGGGCACCGTGCCGGCCAGCGACAGCGTCAGGTTCAATGCGGTCACGGTCTTGCCTTCGCCGCCCGCAAAACCGGTCACCAGCAAGACCGGCGACGGGTTGCCGATGAGTTGCCGGCGAACCTTCAAACTCAGCAGCCGGTATTGCTCCGAGGCAATCGACTCCGGATCGGTCAACGCGACCATGCGATTCGCGCGCAATGCGCCGGAGGAAAGCAGCGTCGGATGAGCACTCTTTCCAGCCGCCATTCCAGCCATAGGAACCAGGGGAAAGGCACTCTCTTTGGCCGCCCCGCCGGACGCCTTGGCGTCTAGCGCCAGATTCGGCAGGGCCGCCAGGACCGGCAGATCGGTATAACTCTGGAACTCACGAACATTGGCGATCGTGGAGTTCATCTGTTCCAACCCAAACGCGGCCAAACATCCAAGACCAAGACCGGCCAGCAATCCCATCAGCAGCAGCCGCGAACGCCGCGGCGTGGAAGGTCCCAGCGGCAAGGAGGCGGGCTCCACAACCTTGAATGACATCGATTGGTTGACGCGCTCCAGCCCGCTGGCCAGCCGCATTTCCTGCTGCTTTGCCAGCAACGCGTTGTAGCGTGTCTTGGTCGCTTCGTAGCCGCGCGACAATTCGGAAATCGCGATTTCGTGGGTGGGAGTCGCCTGCACGCGCGCTTGCATCAGGTTGACGCGCGATTGAATCGCGCCTTGTTGCTGGGTATAGCTCTTCAAGCGTTGTTCCAGCGATTCGCGTTCCGCTTTGAGCTGCAGATAGCGCATCCGCGCGGCGCTGGGTTCGGCAGCCACCGGCTTGGCGGGAGTGGCGGCAACGACCTTTTCCAGGTCTTTGATCTCCTGCTCGGTGCTGAGAATCTCGGGATACTGATCGGTGTAGACGGCGCGGAGTTGTTTCAGGTGCAGCTTCAAATCGTCCAGCTTCACTTCGGAAGCGCTCTTTTCCTTGATCGGCACGGGGTTCAGCCCACCTTGTTTCTCTAACTCGGAGATCTCCGCCTGTACCGCTGCCAGTTTCGCTTGATCGTTGGCCTGCGCCTCGGAGCTCTGCTGCTCCTCGGCTTGGGTTGCGGCCAGGAGCCGCAAGTTGGTGTCCAGACGATCGGGAAGTTCGTTGACGGCCCGTTGTTTGTAGTGCTTGATCTGTTCTTCCTGCGCGTCCAGCGTGGTGCGCAAGTTGCCCAATTCGCCATCCAGAAGGGCGGAGGCGTCGGTGACCTGCTGTTGGCGGTCCTGTGCCAGGTGTCCCACGAATCCGTTGGCGACGGCATTGGCAACGTCCATCACTCGCTGGCGGCCCTCGCCTTCGTAGGCGAGATGGAAGGTGTCGTCGGTTTCCACGGTGATCTTGAGATCGTCGCGCATTTTCTCCAGATCTTGGTCGGAGAATTTCCCAGCCTGTTTCTTATATAGATCAAACTTCGCCATGACCGGTTCCAGAACCGGGCGGCTGAACAGAACTTCGCGAATCGTCAACAGTTGATCCTGAACCCGGCCGGCGCCTTCCGTCTTTTGAACCACGTCACGAGCATTCGACTCCACGCCAATCAGCGCCTGAGCGCGATAGAGCACCGGCCGGCGATAGGCGTAAAAGGCCACGGCGGCGGTTACCGCCGTTGCGATCAGCAGAATCGGCAGCGCTCTGCGCCGGACGACGTTCAAAACGGCCATTACGGATTGTTCATTGCCAGGTGCGGGGGAAGCCATTGTACGATTGTCCTTTGCTTAAGGTGTTTGTAGCTGTGGGCGCAGGCTGCTGCGCGCGGCCTCTTTGCGGCGGGCGATTTCATCGGGCGTCGGCGAAAAAGTGTAGGAGAAGCCGCCAAAGAAGCGACTGCGCGAAATCGGCACGGGCAGGATCACGTTGGCGTTTTGACGGTACAGATCCGTGGTCACGAAGAACGACACGTGGTCGGAAATTCGATAGCTCAAGCGGACGCCGCCCATGGCGCTGCGCAGAGTCGTAAGACTCGTCGTGCCCGCCGTCCGCGATGCCATGATCGTGGTTTCGAGGTTCCAGCGGTACGACAAGTCGCCGTTGACCCGAAAACTGGCCGTGTTGCTAATGCTGTTCGGCGGCAACAGGCGCGCCGCGGTGATGTCCACGGCTGAATCGATGGAGGCTGCCGAGGGCGCGCCGGCAAAGGTCAGATAACGGTTGTAGCCGGCAGCGATGGTCATGTGCTGCAGATGCTTCTCCACCAGGCCGCCGACCAGATACGAATTCAGCGGATTGTGAACGTAGCCGCCCGTCACTTCCATCAGCAGCGAGGGCGTGGCCTTGAAGCTCAATGTGCCGGAAGCAAACTGGGTGGCCGGAAAGGGCTCGATCGGGTTGCCGGCGGGGTCGTACTTGTCGAACGATGTGGTTCGCAAATAGGAATAACTCCCGCTCACTTTGACCCGCGACGTGAAATGGTGATCTAAGGTGAGACCTTCCGTGTTGCCCATCCGGCTGAAGAACAGCGGCGTATTCAGGTTCAGGGCATAGTAAGAGACGAAGCCGTTTTCATAGCGAAATTTGAGCTGGGTGCTCTGCGTGAGATCGAAATTCAGACTGGAGTAAAGACCGTTGTCGCTGTAGGGACCGCGCGACAGCAGGAACGTGCTCTCGAAAGTCTGTCCTTCGTCGCGGGTGTTGGTGAACACATCGTTGACACTCAGACTCCAGCGCGGCGTCATGTTGACGAGCCAATGGAGTCCGGCGTTCTGATCGACGGAATCTAGCCGGTGCAGCGAGGTGAACATCTCGAACTGCGGTTGATAGTAGAGCGTGAAGTCGTTGCGCGGCGAGGTGCGCATCAGCGAGAAGGTCGGCAGGGTCAGAATGGTGGCCGGCTCGTTCAGCCGTTGATTGCCATTCGGCACGCCGGATTCGAAACCCGATTCCAGGCTGAGGGGCGAGGTCAGGTAAAGGTTCACGGGACGCTCCTGCCCTCGCGCAGCGGATACGGCCAAGCACAGCGCCACCGTAACTGCAAATCCTCCACTCCACTGGAGATCTCGCATGGTTTTTCCTTTTTCCTCACTGCACGTAAACGGTATCGAGCGGCTCCAGGTAGTACACGTCACCATTGCCGTTGACGACCTTCTTTAGATCTACCTGGATTCGCGTCTTCTCTGAACCGCCGTTGCGAATGATGGTGACTCTGTCGCGTTTGGCAAATTCGGTGAACCCTCCCGCCATGGCGATCGCTTCCAGGGCCGTGACACGCTGCCGGATATGATAACGATCGGGCTTGCGAACCTGCCCCAGCACCGTCACGGCCGGGAAGTTGACTTCCTTAACGATCACGTTGACGCGCGGATCGTTGACGAACTGGCGCAGGGAAGCAGCGATTTCCGTCTGCAACTGGCTGGCAGTCTTGCCCGCCGCTTCTATCTCGCCGAGCAATGGAAGCGAAATCTTGCGGTCGGGGCGAATGACGACCGTTGTGGAAAGGTCCGGCTGCTTCCAAACAAAGATGGAAACAACGTCCTCCGGCCCCAGGCGGTATTCCCCTTCGCCAAAAGCTTGGCTGGACGACTGCCCGGATGACGTTGTGGCCGGTGCCGCCGTGTATGGCGACGGACCCGGCGCCGCAACCAAGTGGTCGTCGCCACCCGATCCTGCCTGAAGAATCAACGCTAATATTCCAATTACAATTCCCATGGTCAAGCCTCCTCTCGCCCCGACGGACGGCTACTGTATATTCACCGTTGTGACGTTGCTTTGCACGCCGTTGATCTGAACCATTACCTGCGCCGAGCCGGCTGACAGGAACGCTGGAATCTGCGCGTTGATCTGATAAGACCCACAAACCCGGGAGCCAATCCGGCGAAGGAAATAGGCGCGACCCTACCTGCAATCGTCACGGTAGGCGTCAAGAGAGCGGACGCCGGTGGGCTACTGGGAGCGGCATTGCCCGTCACAACAGCCGGACTCGTCGCGCCCAAACCGGTGCAGTAGATCAGGATCGTCTCGCCGGCCTGGGCCGGACTCGTGGCGTTAATTGGCGTGAAGTTCGCATGCAGAAATGCGCCGGGTCCGCTACCCGATGCGTTCACCGCGAAGACGCCAGGCGATGCGCTGACAACCTGGGCGGACTGGATGGCTGTGGTTTGCCCGCCACGCTGCGCTTGAATGGACACCACACCTGTGGCCGTCCCATACGGAACTTGCGCATTCACTTGGCCATTGGATACATAGTACAGCGGCACGGGCGTTCCGTTCATCGTGACCGTTGTGCCTGCCAGCGTTGTCGCCAGCGGGATACTGGTGGCACTGGCCGAGGCAGTGGCCAAATTTGAGCCAAAAATGGCGACGATGCTGCCCGGCGATACCGCGCCGTTCGAACTTTGCGCCGGCGCGTAACTGGCGGCGTTCACCGTGCCATTGAGCGACAGCACCGGGGGACCGAGCACGACCAGAGTGATCATGCGGACGCGGTCGTTGGCGCTATCGCTGATCAGCAAGTTCCCCGATGCGTCCAGCGCCAGGAACCACGGAAAATTGAGCATCGCGTTGAGGGCCAGGCTGCCGTCGCCGGAAAATCCGCTAGCTCCGGTTCCCGCAACCGTGTTAATCGTTCCATTGGCGATCACGCGCACGCGATTATTGGAGGCATCGGCAATATACATTTTCCCCGACGCATCGATTCGCACACCGTAGGTGTAGTTGATGGCCGCCGACGTCGCCGCTCCGCCATCGCCGGAAAATCCTTCCGTTCCATTGCCGGCCACCGTGACGATCGTGCCGACTGGGTAGACCATGCGAATCCGAAAGTTGTTCGCGTCGGCGATGTAAACGTTGTTGCTGCTATCGACGGCAACGCTGACCGGGAAATCCAGCTCCGCCAAAGGCGCCGGGCCTGTGTCGCCGGAGTAGCCTTCGGTTCCATTGCCCGCGACGGTGGTGATGATCCCATTCGTCGCAATCTTGCGAATCCGTTGGCCGGTGCTATCGGCGAAATAGATGTTGCCGGAGGCGTCCACTGCCAGATCCATGGCCTGGTGAAACATCGCCTGAGTGGCCAGGCCGCCATCGCCGGAATATCCTTCCGTGCCGGTACCGGCGATCGTGGTGATCGTCCCGGAGGCATCGACCTTGCGAATGCGGCGGTTCTGCGTGTCGGCAATAAGCAGGTTGCCGGAAGCGTCGAGAGCCACGGCTTGCGGTCCGTTCAAGCTTGCCGTGACCGCCGCGATGCCGTCGCCCGAGTAGCCGGCCACGCCGTTTCCGGCTACGGTGGTGATCACACCACTGGTATTGATTTTCCGAATGCATGAGTTGTTGACGTCGGCGATGTAGACGTTGCCGGCGGCATCCACGGCGAGTCCGCGGGGATTGTTCAGGGTCGCCGCCGTAGCCAGGCCGCCGTCACCGCTATAGCCCTTGACGCCGGTGCCCGCGATCGTCGCAATCGTTTGTGTCGAAGCGCTTCCGCCGGCCGCCAGAAGGGCGCCGGCCAGCAAGATCCGTTTGAGATCGGTGCATTGTGTTTTCATGTCTCAGTACCCCGCTTTTTTTTCCATAACGTGCAATCGTGCTGTGACCATTTCAAAATAATTGGCCGGAAGCTGGTCTGTCAGTTCAGTCTCGCTCCGCCGCATGATCGAAACTGCACACCGGCTCGGCGTTTGCAGCAGGTGCGACGAAAGCGCGATGCCAGTGCTCGAAAACCAGCAGCGTCCAAAGCTCCTGCTGGCGGTCCGCGCCGGCCTCGTGTTGCTCGACGATCTCACGAACCACCGCCGCGTCGAAATACGCGCCGCAAGCAGAATCCGAAGCCAACAGGGTCTCGCGGGTGAACTCTTTCAACGGGCCGCGCAGCCAATCCATGGTCGGCACGGGAAAGCCCTTCTTTGAACGATGTAAAATGGACTCCGGCAAAACGCCCTTCATGATGCGCCGCAGCAGCACCTTGCCCATCCCGCCGGCGAGCTTCGCGGAGACCGGCAACTGCGCCGCAAACTCCACCAATTTGTGATCCAGGAATGGCACGCGCAACTCCAAGGCATTGGCCATGGTCATCTTGTCGGCCTTTAACAGCAGATCGTCCGGCAACCAAACCTTGCTATCGGCGTAGAGCATCTGATTCAACGGCGAAGCGTGCGACACGGCGTCGAACAACGGGCCATAGACGGCGTCCAGCGCATTGCTCCCTGTGCTCTGCCGTGTCAGGCGAGTCTGCAGAGCGGGGCGAAATCCGCGCGACACGCCGCGATACCGCGGCGCCAGCGGTTGCGCCACCATCCGTAAAATGTCTTGATAGCGATTTTCGGGAAACTGCCCCGCCAACCGTCCCGCGACGGGACCCACGCCGGGGATTCGCCGCAGATTGTCCACCGCCAGCATTTTCGGATAGATGCCGTACCCCGCGAGGATCTCGTCCGCACCCTCTCCGCTCAGCACCACGGTGATGTGCCGGCGCGCCAGGCGCGATACGAAGTAAAGGGGAATACAACTCGGATCGGCCAGCGGTTCATCCAAATGCCACACCAGTTGCGGAATTACATCGCGGAAATCGAGGGCCCCGAGCGTGAACTCGTGGTGATCCGCGCCGAAGGCTTGGGCGGCTTGCCGCGCGTATACGAATTCGTTGTTGTGGTTGTCGCTCGCGCCATCCGGAGATTCGTAGCCGATGGAAAAGGTCTTGATCGGCTCTCCCTGGCGAAGCCTGGTCATCATGGCGAGGATGGCGCTGGAATCGATTCCACCGCTGAGAAAAACGCCCAGCGGCACATCGGCGATCATTCGCAGGCGAACGCTTTCTTCCAGCAAATCCTCGAATTCTGCTGGATCGGCCGTTGAGCCCGTCGTGGATGGATACGATACGTCCCAGTATTTGCGAATCTGAACGCGGCCCCGCTCCACGACCATCAGGTGGCCAGGCTGAAGCTTGGAGATGTGCCGGAACATGGTGCGCGGCCCGGGAACGTATCTCAGGGAGAGATAGAGATTCAAGGCCTCCTGGTCCACCTCGCGCGGAATACCGGGAGCTTCCAGCAGAGATTTGATTTCCGAAGCAAACAGCAGCGACTCGCCATCGCGATAGAAGTAGAGCGGCTTGATGCCCAGGCGGTCGCGCACCACCAGCAACCGTTGGAACACGCGATCCCACAAAGCGAAGGCAAACATTCCGCGGAACCGGGTCACGCATTCATCGCCATACTCTTCATAGGCGTGGACGATGGTTTCCGTGTCGGAGCGCGTTTTGAAGACGTGACCTCGCGCCTCCAACTCCGCGGTGATCTCCTGGTAATTGTAGATCTCCCCGTTGAAGACGACCGCCACGGTTTCATCCTCGTTGAACATCGGCTGCCGACCGCCGGAAAGATCGATGATGCTGAGCCGGCGGTGACCCAGGCCGACGGAGCCGGACCGGAAATAGCCGTAATCGTCCGGACCCCGGTGCGAGATTCGCGCGGTCATCGCTTCCAACACCCGCGGACTGGCCGTGTTCGATGGATCGAGGTTCACAATTCCGCAGATTCCGCACATCGCTCGCCTCCTCTCTGAAATGGCATAACCACGGTACAGACCAAAAGCGGCGCCGCGGCTTTGATCCTGAAACGGAGGACGCTGGCTGGCTCCCTGAAACCGTACCTGGGAGAAACCCAGCCGGGGAGCACCTCCGCACTCGCTGGCGCTGTGGTATGGAAACAGAGCGCCGCGTCCAACTCGCTGGCCTGGGCGCGAACTTCGATGGCGTCGAGCAGCGAGGCCACACAGAGTTTCACGCCGGGGGCAAAGTGATAGTAGAAATCAAAAGTGTGTTCGCCGCGGCCCAGCAATTCATCGGCGATCAGACACCCTCCCGATCCATGAAAAAACAGGCGGCGCTTATGCGACACCGGCGCGGCGAGCCGGGTATAACCGTCGTGCTCTCCTTCCGCGCAATACATTTTGCCGAAAGCGCGGTGGGACAAGGCGCTGGCAAAAGCCCGCGTCGTCCACTGAAAGGTTCCGGCCGGTTCGGACTGGTCGCAGCCGTCCACCACCACGGTGTTGTGCGCCGCACTCGATCGGAAGTAACTGCGCCATTCCGCGTTGGCGTTGTACACGCCTGTTCCAGGATCGATCAACAGTTCGCGGCCTCCTGTGAAGAGCACCAGCGACAAAGCATCGGCATGGCCATGGCCGCCGGTGGGAGCGCCCAGGCCGCCGCAGTCGAACACCGCATGGCTGGCGCTCTTGGACCACCCCGTGCGATGCACCAGATACCCGGCCGAAGCAAAGGCGTGGCTGGCGCTTTCGGGCATGGCAGAGGGAAGCTCCTCATAGCGTTGCCAGCCCTCTTCACCGAGCAGCCAAAAGGCTTCCTCGCAAAAAGCGCCGGATTGCCATTTGAAGTCTGGACGCCCAAAGAATGCCGCGCCTACCGAGAGTCCGTCCAGATACGAGCGATAGTCCTGCCGGCCGAGCGCCAGGCTCTTCCGCCGTCATCGTCGCCAAGCTGCGGAAGCGAGCCATCCGGCCGCGTCAAATGCACGATGCACTCCAGCATGTCCGCTACTTTGCCGCCCACGGCCGGCGGAAGATCGCAGCGATTCCGCCGCGCCAGAATCAGAGATTGAAGATAGAAATCGGCTGCGTAGCAGTGGTAGCAGGTGCTCAGCTCGCAGTGCATGCCATCGTCGAGGATCTGGCGCTCGGCTTCCTGGATCAGGACGCCAGCGCCGAAGATGCGCCACTCGTTCGCTTCGTCGAGTCCGTCGAATAGCAAACCGGCCATGAACAGTGCGGCCGCCTCGCCTATCAAATGCGTGTTCGGGCTGCTGTAGACCGAAGGGTAGGCATACACATGCCGGAGTTGCGCCAGCAGGGACCGCTTGATCCGCAGAGCGAAGCCCTGGGTAAATGCCGGGGATGGAAGCAGGAAAAAGATCGTCCACGGCCAGGACAACACACGAATGGCAATCTCCAGGCTGGATTGCCAGTTGATGCCCAAGCCTTCCGGATTTTGTTCAATCCAACTTTCGATCTGAGCGATGGCCTCCTGCGCGTAGCGTTCTTCACCCGTCAGAAAGTATGCTTTGGCGAGTCGCGGGAGATGCTGATGGCGGTTCAGTTCATGAATGGTTTTCGCGTCCCCGCAAGAGACGTCGTTGACCGGATCGTAATCGGCCCAGAAGCGGCGGGGCCACACTGCGCCGGTGACGGGATCGCGATGCCAGTTGATCTCCGCGCCGAGGTCCACCTCGCCGTAACCCAGCAATTCCAGCCGGTGATCGCAGAGCGTTCCGGCCTCGCGGACGGCCTGCTCCCGCCAATCCGGAAACTCCTTCCAAACGAATGATCGCAGCGATTCGCTGTCTTGGGGCAGGTAGAAGCGAGTAGCGAACGCTTGCTGGAAGAACGGCAAGCAGCTTTCTTCGGTCTCTTTCGCCGCAACCAGCAGACCGCCGCGCAGTCGCTCGGCCTCCAGCCGGACGCGCTCGCGCAACCGGTAGCCAATCTCACCAGTTGGCATTTTCCGCAATCGGCTGAGTTTGCCCATGATCTTCCTTTCTCCTTGACCTGGTGAGGGACCTGGTGAGGGATTCGTAGAGACCAATCAATGTCCCAACCGCATCGTCTTGCAGCGCATCGCAAGCCGCCGGTGTCGGAACGGGCCGCAACCAAACCTCCTCGATCTTGGCGGCCAGATCGACGGCGTCACCCTTGCGGAACAAGACCACCCCAGGTGGGCGATACCCGGCATCGCTAGCAACGACTCTTGTTCCCATCGCCAACGCCTCACGCACCGAACTGGCGTCGCCGTCTACCAGCGTCGGACGTACAAACAGATCGGCCTGAGAAATAAGAGACAGGCACTTTTCGTGGTCAACGTTACCCAGGAAGATGATCGACTGCTGCAAGCCGCGCCGCCTAACCAGCATCTCGGCATACTCTTGTCGTTCTCCACTTCCGATCACGAGGCAAGCGATTTGCGGGTATCTCACGCGAAGCTGATCGATGGCCTCAACGAGCAAATCGAAACCATATTCGGGGCGAAAAAAGACTGCCGTTGCCAGGATTGGGCTTCGCCCTTGCAAACGATCTACGGCCATGCCCTCACCCTTTGCCACGCGAGGCGCCAGGAAGGCGGGGACAACTGCGACACGCCTGGCGAGTATCCCCAGCGACAACACCGCGTCGCGCACCGGCGGAGATACAGCAATGATTCGTTTGTAAAACCCACAAGCCATCCGGGCCAGCGATCGCGCAGCGAACCGCTGCGAAGCAAGATACTCGGGCACGAGACCGGAATGCAGCGTCAGCACGTTGCCAGGACCGAACAGCCCGGCAACGCCGGCAGTTAACGCAATCAGCCAGCTCTTGCGGTTGTGTCCGTTGGCGTGGACATGCAGAGTCCAGCCCCTTCGCGCGTAGCGAATCAGCGTCAACAGCAGGCTGGCGCCCCCGCGGATGCACAGGTAGTCGGCGCTTTCCAGGCACCGTGGATCCACGTTCACTACCCGGCAGTCGATCCCGGCCATGTGTAGTTGCTTGCGAAGCTCATATACATGAACCGAGATGCCGCCGTGCGGAGGCGGATAGGGACCGACCAGGAGAATCTTCATGACATGGCGACCTCTCTGTGCCACACACGCGCCCGGCTCGCGCTGAGCAACTTGAAATAGAGAGACTCCGTTTCGTCCACCATTTTTTCCACGGAGAAGCGCGACAATACGCTGCGGCGTCCTTCCTCGCCCAGACGCCGCGCCGATTGGGGATTATCCAGCAAGAACGTCATGGCGCGGATCAGAGCATCCAAGTTAGCTGGCGGAACGAGCACGCCGGTGTGCCCGTCTTCCACGGCCTCCGCCGTTCCACCCACGCGCGTGGCAATCACCGGCACGCCCGCGGCCATCGCTTCCAACAGCGAATTCGAGAGGCCCTCGCTGAGCGAGGGGAGCACGGAGATGTCGATTTCAGGCAGAATCCTGGCTATGTCGGTACGGAAGCCGGTGAAGATGGCGCGCTTCTCCAATCCCAGGCTGGCGGCATATCGTTCCAGTTCCAGTTTGTAGCTGCCGTCGCCTATATGGCTCGGTCCGCCAATGATCAAGAATCGAAGGTCTGGGCGGCTTCTCCCCACGACCGATGCGGCATCGAGAAAGTGCTCGATACCCTTCATCGGAGTCAGCCGTGCGCACACGGCGATCAATCGCGCCTCGGGGGCCAGGCCGAGTTCCTGGCGCAAACTGTTCCCTGCCTCCATCGCAACCGGCGCAGGCGGCACGATTCCGTTGCGAATCACTTGAATCTTCCGGGCGGGATAGCCTTCGGAAACCAGCCAGCGCCGCACGCCTTCGGCGTTGGCCAAAACGCAGTCGGCCATCCTGCAAAACATTTTCTGGGCGCGTCTTTGCGCGGGGGTCAAGGCTTCCCCGCAATCGCGAATCGAGGCGATCACTACCGGCGCACCGGCCAACCGCGCCGCCGGAATCGCAAAGAGATTGGAGTAAAAACCGTAGCTATGAACAATCTCGATGGCGCGTTCGCGCAAATAGCGTGCCAGCCGCAGCCGGGCGTACATCGCGCCCAGGTTGTAGAGGTTCTTGATGGCGTACTCTTCCACCGGAATGCCCCGCGAAATCGCTTCATCCAACAGAGCGCCCACTTTGCCGTGGCAGCCCATGTGAAGATCGAAGCGCGCCGGGTCCAGCCCGGTGGCAAGATTCATCACCTGACGCTCGGTGCCGCCGAGGTAGAAGAAAGTCAGAAATTGCAGAAGCCCAACGCGGTCGCACCGCTCGGGATACGCCTCACCGCGTTGACCGAAGTGCGCGGATGGGCATGTTTCGCGTGTTCCATTTCCCGCAATTGTTCTCGTCATAGAGCCACCTGGGCTGTCGCATGAATCGCCAGAGCCGGGCGCCGGGCGGACGCATGGACCGGCGGGCCTGGCGAATCGAGAAACTTGCGGCACCAGAGTTCGAAGGAAATAATCGTCCACAGATGCAGGTCAAGATCCCGTCCGCGCTTATGCATGGCCAGGAGCTTGCGGAGATAAGCCGGGTTGAAGATTCCGCGGCGGCGGCAATCGGACGAGAAAAGCAAGTCGTTGGCGAAGCCCTCCAGCGAGCCGCGAAACCACCGGCCCAGTGGAATCGCAAATCCGCGCTTGGGACGGTCGATGATGGCGTCCGGCAAGATGCCGCGCATGGCGTGCTTGAAGATGTATTTCGTTACTCCGTCACGCAGGCGCATCTCCTGCGGAATTGTCGCGGCGAACTCCACCAGCTTGTGATCCAACAAGGGCACGCGAGCTTCGATCGAATGCGCCATGCTCATGCGATCGACCTTGGTCAGAATATCCAGCGGCAGGTAGGTCTTTAGATCGTGGAGTTGCACGCGGCCCAGCCAATTCCCTGGAGGTCGCGCAGCTCCGTACGTCTCGCGGCCTCCGGATCGTGGGACCCGAAGGCCTCCATGGCATCGGAGGTAAACAGGCTCCGCTTCTGGCGCGCCCGGAAGAGCGTCGAGCTATCGACATAACGGGCGGCGCCGGCCAGCGCTTGATGGCGCAGATCATTGGCGCCCCGGACGCCGTCCGGAATCCAGCCGGCGAGCGTGCCTAAGAACTTCCGGATCGGCCGCGGCAGCACGTGGCTCCGTTCGCTCTGCTCGATCAGGTATCTGTCGTAGCCGGCAAACAGTTCGTCGCCGCCATCTCCCGACAGAACCACCTTGACGTGCTCGGAAGCCAGCTTCGACACCATGTACGTGGGAATCGCGGAGGAATCTCCGAAGGGTTCGTCCAAGCACGTTGCGATGTCCTCGATTACACCGAGTATATTGGGCGACAGCACCAGTTCATGGTGATCCGTGCCGAACTCCGCGGCCACCTGGCGCGCGCAGGCCAGTTCGCTGTAGTCTTCGTCAATGAAACCGATCGAGAACGTCTTCACCGGCTGCGAGCGCTGGCGCGCCATCGTCGCCACAATGGAACTGGAGTCGATACCGCCGCTCAAAAATGCGCCGACCGGCACATCGGCGACCAGGCGCAGGCGAACGGATTCCTCGAGCAAGGCCCGCAACTCTTCCGCAAACTCGCTTTCCGACTTGCGGTAGTCGGGACAAAACGCGACGTCCCAATATCGCTCGGTGTGCGGCTCCTGCCCCGGCGAACAAATCAGTAAGTGACCCGGCTCGAGCTTCTTGATGCCCGCGACGATTGCGGCATCCTTGGGCGTTGTCAGGAAGCTGAAATAATGACTGGCCGAGCTGCAATCCAGTTTGCGCTCGACCTCCGGCAATTGCAGGATGGCCTTCAGTTCGGAAGCAAAGACCAGCCGTCCATCCACCATTCCGTAGTAGAGGGGCTTGATTCCCAGACGATCCCGCGCGATCACCAAACGGTGCAAGCGTTCGTCCCACAGGGCGAACGCGAACATGCCGCGGAAATGCTTGACGGCGTCCGCGCCATACTCCTCATAGCTGTGGACAATCACCTCGGTATCGGTGGAGGTAAGAAACCTGTGCCCACGAGATTCCAGATCTTTGCGCAACTCGGCGAAGTTGTAAATCTCACCGTTGAAGACGACATGAACGGAGCCGTCTTCGTTAGCGATCGGCTGGCGGCCGGTTTGCAGATCGATGATGCTCAACCGGCGCATCCCCAGGACGACCTCGGACGAGTAGTAGTAGCCCTGATCGTCCGGGCCGCGATGGTAGAGCGCGTCGCACATGCGCCTGACTTCCTCCACCGATACTCGTTTTTCACCAAAGCTGGCAATTCCGGCGATTCCGCACATCACTCGGCTCCTCTCACGGCTTGACGCCCAACGTTTACCGGCAACCATCCCGCGACGGTCCGGCGCTCGGCTTCGTTCAACAACTCAAATGCGAAGAGCGATGCTACGTAGAACATCGCGAAGACCGTGCCCATGGCAGCCAACAACGGAGCCAGCGGCAGATGCACCTGCGTTTTCACGAGCCACGCCGGGAGACACGCCGCGGCACTCACTGCGCCAATCGCCAGCAGGCTTCCCCAAGGCAATATCTGGGCCGCTCGCGCATGCATCAGCTCGATGGCTCTCACCAGGGACAATCCTTTGGACACCGCGGTGGCCGCCAAGGTGATCAGGACCGCGCCTCGCAAACCGAGCGTCGAGATCGCCGCGCCGATCAAGCCTGCGATCATGGCCAGCCGGAGGATGTTCACGAAGAGAATAAAGCGCGTCAGCGCGAACACGCGCATCACGCTCTCGGTCTGAAATACGGCCAACGGCACCACCACGGCCCACAGCATGAAAATGGGAATGGCTGCCGCGTAGCGCTCCGTGAAGAGCAAGAGAATGATCTCTCTCGCCGAGACCAGTAAGAGCGCGAACAGCGGGAAGAACACCAGGGCCAGCTTGCGGGTCGTCTCGCGCCAAATGGATAGCGCGCTTCCGACATCTCCTCCTCCAAGCTCCTCGGACATCCGAACCATCATCACGTTGGCAGCGGGACCAGCAACGAAATCGACAAACGGCAGCTGCAGACACCCCACCGAATAGGCCGCGAAGGCGATAGCGCCGAAATGATGGGAGACCGTGTATTGATGGTAGTTGATCTGTAGCGTGTTGACGATGATGGCCAACTCAAACGGCAGGGCGTAACTCAATTGGCGGCGAAGGCAAATCCAGTCGATGGTCAGGTTGGCGCCGAACTCCCGAATCAGGTGGTACGTGCAATAGACCAGGCGCAGCGCGGCGAAGGCCACCGCGCCGGCCAGCAGCGCATCCAGGCTACGGAAAACCAATGCCGGGACAATGAGAAACGCCGATCTCAGCAGGTCGGAGTAAAAGTAAGTCCAGGCCGCTAACACATAGCGTTTTCCCGCGACCATTGAAATTTCCAGAACCGCGGTAATCAACATGAACAGCAGGAACACGCCGATGGGCAGAACATACGGCGCAATCGGGGGATTGCCAAGGCGAGCGGCCACATCGCCGGCTCGTACCGCCAAGGCTGCCAAACAAGTGAGTCCGGCCACGGCCAGAACAATCACCGAATTCATAACAATCCGGCCGCCGTTGGCAGGATTCGACGGAATAAAGTAGTAGAGGCTCTCCGCCATCCCGCACTGCGCAATCGCGTAGAAGACCACGTAGAGCAGGAAGAGTTGCTTGTAGGCGCCAAACGTAGCCTGGTCGAAGACGCGCACCAGAATCACGGGAATGAAGAACGTCACGGCAAACGAGAGGATTCTCGCTGCGATGAGCGTCATGGTGGGTCCGAAGGGGCTGCGCGGCGTGGTCATCGGCCTCCCGTGAGGCGGCTTGTGGCTCCAGCCGAGGCGCCGATCAATCCCGCGAGCAGATAAGGGAACCAGCTCATGACATAGCCGCCCGACATGCCACAAACCAGGAAGCCCCAAAAGGAAATCTCCAAGCCCTCGGCGAGGTCCCGGCCGCCCGCGGAGATGGTATTTGATCGGCTGGTTTTCCAGGCCCTGTAAGTCACCACGGCAAAGAACGCCAGGAGCAGGCCGCCTCCCAGAGTTCCCGTTTCACTCATCGCCTGGATAAAAGTGTTATGGGTGATCAGCCATTTGTGATGACTCAACCGCTCGGTAGGCGCGAAGAGTGGCCATGCCACGGAAGAGCAATTCAAACCAACTCCGAGCAGGGGCGAGTGTGAATACATGGACCAGGCGACCTGGTAGGTCGTCAGGCGTTCCTTGAAATTCGCGTCCCCTTGGATATCGGCGAATCCCGCCTGGCGGGTCCAAAACATCGATCCAACGACGGTGCCGGTCAACAGGAGGCCGATGATTGCGGCGCGGGCAACGCCGTTTTTCAGGCGCAATCCCACATAGACGTAGACGACGCCAAGGCCGATCAGGCTCCCGCGGGAGAAACTGAGGTAGATGGCGGCCAGAAATAAGGCCACTAGCAAGGCCAAAAGGATACGGCTGCCCCAATTCGCACTGCGCGCCAGCGCCCACGCCAGCGGGATGAGAACCACCAAACTATACGCCATCTCATTGGGGTTGGCGAACAGCCCCAGCCATCCGGCGCGCCCTTCCACACGAATCTGTTGACGCCAATTCCAAAGGGAGCCGAGTGCCGGAAATAATCCGCACAGCACCATGGTCCACAGCAACGTGCGCAAGCGACGCTCGCTGCCGGCCGTGTTCAAGATCAAAACATAGATCACGGCTATCTTGATGAGATCCAGGCAGGCATCAAACGCGTACGCCGGCCACACGGACCCGGCAATCCCAAGTCCCGCGGCGGCGATGAATCCCGCCAATAGGCATCCATCGGGCGAAGCGATTTCCAGTCTTCTGCCGCTAAGCAAACACTGGCAGATCAAAACCAACAGCGCTAGTCCGCCAATGGTCTGGGCGGGCCGTACGGCCGCCAAGACCGGAAGAATCAGCGCGGCGTTGGAAAATAGTTGGACAATGAACGCGACGAGCAGAAGAAGGGCAAGACCTCCAGGTTCCGGGGAGCCTTCCGCCGCGCGGCCTGAGGCGCACTCGGGAGCCTGCACCGGCCAGGATTTCTGTCTCAAGCCAAAGCCGTGCACGGGAAGGGAAAGTGTTTGCGGCATGTTCGTGGCATGTCTTGCGCTTCTGTCGCAGCGCTTTCAACCCCTGATTGCCGCGGGCGTCGCTCCGGCGCCGACATCGCCGATCGCGGGCCGGAACCACTCGCGCAGCCGATTTCTTCCGTTCAGCACAGTTTGATAACACCGGCCGCGGCGCCCGGGAGGAAACAGCCGGATTCGCGCGAGATCCCGCGACTCCCTGGTCCAATGGAATTTGTAAGGCTCGGCGCCGTGCAGGAAGTCGTATTCTTCGGCGCCCTCCTCGATCGCGCTCTGGATCGACAAGGCCATGGCCGCCACGCCCACGCTGTAACGGGAGTATTGCGGATCGAACCCCGATTGAAAGAAAGAGAACGTCGGCCCATAACGCAAGGCATAGATCGCGCTGGCAGGCCGGCCGTTCAGCCGAAGAACGTACAAGCGCAGCCAGCCCCGGCGGAGAGCGCGATTGGTGAACTCGTCGTGAAATTGAATGTGTTCCTCGGTGTGAAAAGCGTCGGACTGCCCATGTTCGCGCCACCGCTTTTGATGCAGTTGGATCAGGAGCTGCAATGCCGGCCCGCGTTGCAGCGGGTCTTCCACTCGCTCGAACGCCACTTCAAAGTGGGCCGCCAGGTTGTTCATCTTTCTGCGCACGGTAGAACGATGCTCGCCGCTCAGACCAGCCAGGTAGCTCGTCCAGGAATGGCCCCGCAGATCGATGAATGGACAAGTACCGCCTCCGGCGACTTCCGTATTCCATCCGTTCCGCCGCAGCCGGCCGGCGAGTTGAAAGGCCAGCGCGCCCGAGCGGAGCTGGCTGAATTCCAACATGCGGTTTGAGCCGACAGCGTGGGAAATAGCATCGACAGCTTCTTCTTCCCACCCTTGTTGTACGATTAAATCCAGATAGTCCGAGCCGGCGGTTCCTGTGCCCAGGAAATCGACGCTGCGAAACGGGAAGAGCCTGCGCAGGGAAGCCCGGCGAATCCCGAGCGGCGCGACGGCCTTCAGTTCGCCGCCTTGGCGCAAGGCGAGCACCTGTAAGTTGCGCCGCTCCGCGAGATACTTCCACCAGGTGCGCAGCCATTCCCAAGTGAGAAACACGTTGTTAGCCGCGGATCGCTCCAGCAGAGCGTCCCATTCCTCGCGGAGACTGTCGAGATCCACGGTGTTGTCGATGTGCTGGACTTGCATGGTCATCTTCTCCGGCGTCTCTGCTAGTCAATTCCCTCACTGGCGGCGAATCCCGAGTTGCTGCTGGCGACGCGCAGAAGCTTGCTGGTGACCATCAGTTCTCCGCGGCTGTTGTAATCGACGAAACCGCGCTGCCGGAACTTGTTCATGAAGTGGCTCACCCGCGACCGCGTCGTGCCTACCATTTGCGCTAGGGTTTCCTGGTTTACCTTGGCCTTGACCGCCTCGGTTTTGCCTTCTTTGCCGACATGCGCCAGCAGCAGCAGGCTGCGTGCCAGGCGCTGTTCGCTGGTGTTGAAGAGCTGGTCCACAAGATCCTCTTCATAGCGGATGTTCCGGCGCAGCAGATGCATCACCAGGAGTTGGGCGACGCCCGGTTGCTCTTGCAGCAGGTTGGCCATTACCGCGCGGTCGATTCGGATCACCGTGCAATCCGTCAATGCGGTGGCGGTATCCGTCCGAAGGGGTTGGCCCGCCAGACATCCTTCGCCGAAGATCTCGCCGGCCTCTACCAGGGCGAAAATCGCATCTTTGCCTTCTTCCGAGGTCACCGCTAATTTGATCGTGCCTTGCTGCAGGTAGAACACGAAGTCGGCGCGCGCCCCCTGCTGAAAGATGTTGCGATTCATACCGACTTCCACCATGGTTTTCCCAGTGGAGACGGCGGCGAGCAAGCCTTCCCAGTTCTGGACCTTATTCCTGGCGAGCGCAAGGCCACCATTGTGACTATTGCCATTGTGAAGCGCGGTTACGTTCATGGTTCCCCCGAGTGTCATGGTTAGAATGCAATTCTCTGAATCTGATCCAAAAGACATCGACTTCTAGCGGCGCAAAGGTCCGGCTTTAGACGCTGGCTGTCGGAGGCCGCGCGCTACTAAGGAGCCACATCATTACGACGGTTGCGAACATGGCTAAGATCATTTTCAACCTCCCAGCAAACCCGCCTGATTGACTAGTGGCGTTGCTCGTCCTTACCATTGCACGTGGACTGCCCAAGGGCCCCGCCGCCAACGAAGGGCTTCCACGAATGGCCTAGCCAGGCCTCTTGACGGCGTTTTCGTCTTGATGGCTCAATAGCTTGCGGGCCTTCCGCACCACCTGCGAGTAGTAGCGTGTCAGAGTCTGGGAAACGCTTGGACTAGGACATGAAGGATGCGGAAGGGGGTGCAAGTTCGTTCTCGTGCAAGAAGAGTTTTGCAGTTGTCATGCAGGTATACAAATGTGGATGGCGCAGTGGCTGGTTGTGTTCCCTATCCCGAGCATTAGTGAACTGACAGAGCGGATCGTTTGATTGTACAACTGAAGTGTTCTTAACTCTCGGCATGGGGAATCTCTATATGAACTTCATTTATTCAACCGTGATCGTGATTAGCCGCGGCCTGTCGCCGGAACCGCTGCCGCTTCTCCTCCTGGCTTCCGTGTTTCTGGCGAGCAGTTGGGCCATGCGCCGCGTTGGCGCCAAGAGCCAGCATTAATTTCACGTGGCCCACGCGGCCCACGCGGAATGGTCACGCCGCCTGGACGGCTGAGAGTGGGACACCGCTCGGCGATCCACCATCAACAACGACAGACACCAATCCCAAGGACCTCTCGTGGAATGCGACGGCCTTAAGCGGCGGCGTGGAAGAATCTGGGAGGATCGAGAGCACAGCGAATGACGGCGCGCAAATCCGCCGGCTGAAGAGGCTTCAGGAGCAAGTCGAAACCGCCATTATCAAACAGGTCTATCCATGTCTTATGACTTGCGTATTGTGTCAAGACTACCACCCGGACTCCCGACCGGGCCGCCACGAAGCGCGGCAGCGCATCGGGCCAAGGCTGTCCAGCGTCGGCGTCATAGAGAATAACGGAATCCGTGCCGGCGGCCAGCAAACGGAGCGCCTCCTCGGGCGAGGTTACGACAGAGACGCCGATCCCGTGGCGGCCCAGGCTGTCGCAAATCAGGGTGGAATCGGAGAGATTCGGCAATACGGCGATTATAGATTGAGCCATGTGAGCTTCCTTTGTCGTTGTAGGTCCTTTGTAGGTCGGTGGCAAGCAAACCAGAAGTCAGAAGTCAAATGACGTAAACAGATTCGTCCGCGCTGTCCGCATCTGTTCCTGCCAGTTGACCCCTGGCTCCCGATCTTTGCCGCCCCGAGCCGCCTCCACATGCAGAGCAGAACAATGGCCACTTTGAGTTGCGACCAGTCAAAGGCTTTTGCCGCAGGCAGCCGTGCAAGGCCTTGCGCGTGCATGAAAGTTCTTGCGGACTCTCACCTTTTGGGTTGCGTCAATTCATCCAGCTTGCGTTCGATCGACTGGATCGCTTCTTCCGTGCTTTTCTTCACCTTGGTCCACTCTTCCGTTCGGCCTTGCTCACTGGATAGTTTGGCGCGCAAGTCCGCAACCTGGGACTGGAGGCTCTTTACCTGCGCGTCCAGTTCGCGGCGTGCTTTGGCGGAAGTTGGCTTGGCGTCGGCCTGCAGAGCGTCCAGGTGATGCTGGGCCTCCTCCAAGCGCGCATTCAGCGCCTTCCTGCCGGCATCGGCGGCTTGGGTTTCATCGGTCCTGGCGCGCGCCGCGGCAGTTTCCGCGGCTTGGCGGTCTTGGTTGCCCGCGGACGTTGCTTCGCAACCGGCAACAAAGAGCGAAGTCAGAACCAGGATAGCCGTTCCAAAAACATTGAGCTTTCGCATGGCAGGACTCCTTTTCGTTAATACGTCGTTCAACGTCTCAAGCGATCCGTTCGTTGAGCTGCGGCGTGAAGACGACGATTCCCAGCGGCGGCACCGTCACGTTCAGCGAGAAGGGCCTTCCATGAGCCGGCAAGGGAGCGGCCGGGACTCCGCCCAGATTGCCCTGGCCGCTGCCGCCATAGATGCGTGCGTCGCTATTGAGCCGCTCACGCCAAAAGCAAGCCAGCGGCGCGCCAATTCGGTAATTGTGTCTGGGCACGGGCGTGAAGTTGCACACCGCTAGCAGGATGTCTTCGGGACGTTTCCCGCGCCGGATGAAGCCGATCACGCTGCGCTCGTAGTCGTTGCAATCCACCCATTCGAAGCCGGCAGGCTCGAAATCGACTTCGTGCAGGGAAGCCTCACGCCGATAGAGCGCATTCAGATCGCGAACCCAGCGCTGCAGACCGGAGTGCAGCGGATACTGCAACAGATGCCACTCCAGGCTGTGATCGTGATTCCATTCCGAGCGCTGTCCAAACTCGTTCCCCATGAACAGCAGTTTCTTTCCGGGATGCGCGAACATATATCCAAAGAGCAGCCGCAGGCTGGCGAACTTTTGCCAATCGTCCCCAGGCATCTTGCCGATCATCGATCCTTTGCCATAGACCACTTCATCGTGCGAGAGGGGCAGAACGAAGTTTTCCGTGAAGGCGTAGAGCAGGCCGAATGTCAGGTGATTATGGTGATAGCGCCGATGCACGGGGTCCTTGCCGGCGTAGTCCAGCATGTCGTGCATCCAGCCCATGTTCCATTTCAAACCAAAGCCTAAGCCGCCCAGGTAGGTCGGCCGCGAAACCAACGGCCAGGCGGTAGACTCCTCGGCGATCATCATGACGTCGGGATGAGCGGCGTAGACGCGAGTGTTCAGTTCGCGCAGGAAGTGCACGGCATCCAGGTTCTCGCGTCCGCCGTACTGATTGGGAATCCACTTGCCTTCGCGCCGTCCATAGTCGAGATAGAGCATCGCGGCAACCGCGTCCACGCGCAGACCGTCGACGTGATACTTGTCGAACCAGAACATGGCGTTGCTGAGTAGAAAGTTGCGCACCTCATGCCGGCCGAAGTTGAAGACCAGAGTGTCCCAGTCGGGGTGCTCGCCTTGTCTCGGGTCGGCATGTTCATAGAGGTGGGTTCCATCGAAGTATCCCAGCCCGGCTTGGTCTTTCGGAAAATGCGCCGGGACCCAATCGAGAATCACGCCGATGCCGTCTTGATGCAGATGATCGACCAGGAACATGAAGTCGTCCGGATTGCCGAAGCGGCTGGTGGGGGCGAAATATCCGATGGTCTCGTAACCCCAGGATCCATCGAAAGGATGTTCCATCACCGGCAGAAGTTCCACGTGCGTGTAACCCAAGTCGCGAACGTATTCGGCCAGCAGGTGCGCCGTCTCGCGATACGACAGCCATCGGCCGCCTTCTTCCGGTACGCGCCGCCAAGATCCCAGATGCACCTCGTAGATGGAGATTGGAGCGTCCAGGGAATTCTTCCTCTTTCGCTGATCCATCCACTCCTGGTCCTCCCAGGAATAGGTGGCCAGATCCCACACCAGCGAAGCGGTGCTCGGGCGAATCTCGGCCGCAAATCCATACGGATCGGCCTTGTCCACCTGATAGGCGGGATGCAGGTTTTCCAAGTGGTATTTGTAGCGGGCGCCCGGCTCGACATCGGGCACGAAGCCTTCCCAGATGCCGGACGATCCCCGAAAATGTAAGGGATCCCGATAGATGTTCCAGCCGTTGCAGTCTCCGATGACCGAGACGTAGTCGGCATTGGGCGCCCACACCGCGAACCGCGCGCCGCGACGGCCCTCCGATTCGGCAAGGTGCGCGCCTAAGCGCTGGTAAGCTTGCGTATGGGTGCCTTCGCCGATCAGGTACAGATCGTATTCGCTCAACGTGGATTCCATCATCGTTCTCCTATCCCAGATGGGCGGGCGTTCAAGAAAATCCTGTTGCCGCGAATTTTACGCCGCGAGTCGGAGCGCGTGCCGAGAAGGCGCATCCGGGACTCCCGCCAGAGAGCGCAGGCGGCGAAGCTGGCTTGCCACCACGCGTAAAGCCGAATAACGGCGATTGTATTCAAGGCCTCCAAAACCTTCCAGGTCGAAGATGGCCGAAAGCCAGGCACATTCGGAAGCAGAAGCTCCCAACTTCCCGGCAATCTCCGGCACTTCATCGGAACACATCGAACACTCCATCCTGTCGCGGGGCATCACTGCCGCCGTTGGCCGGGTGGACGTTGGTCTCTTCTTCTGCGGCAAGATTTGTTTGTGCATGTCAGATTCTCCTTTAGTTTTTTCGGTCTGTTTTTTCGGTCTAGCTAACGTAGCGCCTTCCGAAGGGTCACGCAATCCGGTGAAACCCGGCATTTGCCCTGGAGAAAGTCCCCAACCAAGGGCCGGCAGGCGCGGTCTTTTTCAGTCGAAGAAAACCCCGCGCCTAGGACCACACGAAAAACCTTAGATTTAACGAGATCTGACTGGAAACCGCCGTCCAGGATCTTGTTCGATCCGGCTTCCCCTCTCCACGCTGTCCTCGGCCGTGTGATGTTCAACCAGGCGAAGATCCTGTGGGTCTGTCAATGGAATGTCGGCCCGCTCGAAGGCCAGTTTGATGAGGCGCCGCCACTCGCGGCCCACGTCCGCCTGGCGGCCAGGTCTGGTGCGGACCTGCAACAGAATCTCCATCTGTCCTCCGCTGAAGCGCTCCACTCCGAGCAGTTGAGGCTGCTGTAACAGGTCGGGTTTTATGTTGGTATCGCCGGACAACTTGTCGATTGTGTCACGCAACAAATTCAAGACCTGTTCAAGCCTCTGGCGATTGCCGACAGCCACGCTAAACGAGACCTGCGACCAGTCGCGCGTCAGATTTCCTATGACCTGAACTTCACCGTTAGGGATCGTAATCAAGGTTCCCTCGCCATCGCGGACTACAGTGCGTCGCAGCGTCATTCGCTCCACTTGGCCGGTGACCGTGCCTACCCGGATCACGTCCCCGATTCCGTATTGATCCTCCAGCACGATGAAGACGCCATGAAACAAGTCCTTCACCAAGCTTTGGGCGCCGAATCCGATGGCCAACCCGATCACTCCCGCACCGGCCAGAAGAGGGCGAACGTCCAGATTGACGTCTTTTAGCGCCATCATGCCCGCGAAGGCCAGGATGGTCACCGTCCCGACGTCGTTCATCACCGAAACGATGGTGTGAACCATCTGTTCCCGGTGGAAGTTGGTCCGGCCGTTCTGCTGCCAGCCCAACAACTTTGCAGTGGACCAGCGTAGCGCTTTCACCAACCCGAGCGCCACGACGAAGACTTTCAGCAGGTTCAGGGCGTCCGTCAGCAACCAGGCATAGAGGCGTTCTGGAATGTTCAACAACCCCTGTGGGTTGGGGAGCGGCATGAGGTTGGGCCACGATGGCGTCGCGGCCATGCCCGCGCCCATAAGGCTGCTCACGGCTTGCTCCCGAGCGGCTTGCTCCGGAGCCGCCGGCGCGGCTGGCGCGTTCGATGCGGCATGAGCGCGAACGATAAATCTTTTCGGCGCCGACCCGATGAAGTAGAACGGATAGCAGGTAATCAGAGTAAGAGTGTTGCCGGGGGTAGGTTCAAGCACCTCTCCGTTTTCAGGGTTAACCGTTTTGATGTCCGCGACGCGATAGCGCGACGTCCCTCCGGGAAAGTGCAATTCGATTTCGTCCCCTGTCGATATTTGTTTCAGCGGACGAAAAAACGTGTCGCGATGACCGGCTAAACAGATATTCCCTGTCTCGCCGGGCTCCGCGGTGCCGGATACGTGACCAATCGCGAGACGAAGCGTTGCGGGTTCAGTGCCTTCCAGAATCGCTGCCGACAAACCCACTTTCGGAATCACAATTTCTCCCACGGGCGAACCTTCCTGGGGAGGATTGCGGCCCGCTGCTCGCCGTCCCATCACCGCCAATTCTTTCAACGCCCGGTCTTGCGCGGCTTGGGATTCCATCCAAGCATAGGCGCAGTATCCCACGGATACCAATCCCGTCAGGATCAAGATAACCTCGAAATATGCCAGGAAACGGCGCATAGTGAGTCTTCCGCGCGATGCTCGTGCGGCCGCCGCGGGCGGCCGCACGAGAGGCTGGCGCGCCTCATCCTCGTTATCGGCCTAACGACGACGAAGGATCCGCACCAGCAATCCCGATCCCAGGGAACTGAAACCGAGAAGGCCGATCAGGGGCATCTCGCTGCCTGTCTTCGGCAAGCTTTCCGGCTCGAAAGGGCTGGGCTTAGCTTCTTCGGGTGCTGGCTCGGGTGCTGGCGTCGATGCCGCCGGAGGAGTGGGTTGCTGCTCGGGCTGGCTCGCTTGAGGCGTTTCCTCCACGGGCGCCGACGGCCCAGCGGCGGCTGGAGGCAATTCCGGCCCTTCTGGCGGTGCCGTGGTTGTCACGGGAGCGGGCGGCGGGGTGACTTCGGCGGTTTGCAGCGCCTCACCCTTCGGGTAAACGAACTCCTGGCCGAAGTTATCGCCCGGATAGAACCACTCCTTGACCGCGTCCGGAGTTCCCAGGTGCCGCTCTTCGAACTTCAATTCGCTGGCGTCCTTGGCGGTCAGGCGGTAGTCGGGAATGGCAAGCACCGTGGCCAGCAGATGCGTTTTGTCCTCGTCCCAGACCTGAACGATGTGGCGGTCCGAAAACGAGTTCAACAGGCGAAACACATAGGAGCCCGGGGGAAGAACGGTTCCGGGAATCTGCACTGGGTCGGTGAACGTGAACTTGGTCGACTTGTTCCACTCGTCCGCATGGAGCTGCGGAAGCAACTGAGGAAGCAAGGCAACGCTTAACAGACTCGCGCAGACCACTTGCAGAGAAAGACGATACGCTCGTTTGATACTGCCGTTACTCATGTTTTTACACCCTCGTTTCATTTGATTTGACGAAGCGACTTAGAATGCGCCGATTGTCCGCCTAGATGGGGCGTCCTAGATGGGGTTTCGCCCTTGGATGAGTCGAATCAACAGGACCGCAACTGCAATCAGCAGGAGAATATGAATATACCCGTATAAGGTGTATGAGGCGACCATTCCGAGGGCCCACATCACCAGGAGAATTACAAAGATTGTCATTAGCATAGTCGTGTCCTCACAGACACTTCTCGCACTTGAAGGCCCGTTTGATGATCCGAAGGAAAACCTCCAGCGTATTGGTCGATAAGGAGTTATGATTTGCGAGGAGATTAACTGCTGGGCGGAAATCGCTGCAAACCCATGCGCGTGCAGGAAATCTCCTGCGCGGCGGTTGCCGGACGAGAGCGGCTGCTGCGGGGAGGAACAGCAGCCGCTCCGCTTTGATCGAAGACTTACAACACGGCCTTCCTGAATCGAAGCACGGCGAACCAGCCTGCCAGGGCCAAAGAGCATACACCGATCGCCGCGATCAGCGGAATCTCACTCGCGGTCTTCGGCATCTTGCCGGTCGTGTCGGCCGGTGTGTCGCTCGGCGCGGTAGCCGCCGGGGATGGAGCTGCCGTCGGGGGAGTCTGCTGCGGACTCTGTACTTCTGCCGACGTGGGCTGCGTCTGCGCCTGTTCCGGGCGGGTGGCGTTCGCCGTTTCCGGCGTCTGCGTGATGGGAGACGACTCTGGCGATGCAGTCGGCGCAGCGCTCTCCGTACTGGCGCGGCTTTCTCCAGACGGCGCGCTCGGTGTGGACGTCAGACCGGCGGCGTTGACCGGCTCCAGCTCCGTGGCGTTGGCAGCCACGGTCGCTTCACCTACGGGCATACCTGGCTCGTAGATAAACTGCTCGCCCACGCGCGATCCTGGACGGAACCACTCGGCGACCGCTTCTCCCTGGAAGGGCGACGGCCGCGGCTCAAGGCGGATCGAGCCCTCCACGGGTTTCTCCAGTTGCTGGGGAATGGTCCGGAGATCGGCCACCAGAATTCCGGACACTTTGTCGTAAATCTGCACGCGGTGCCGGCCGGACGACGAGTCTGCCAGGCGAAACAGGTAACTTCCCGCGGGAAGCACTCCTGCCGGTATCTCGACCCAGGAATCGAAGACCACAGTCTGTGTCTTTGAATCGGCCATGGCCGTGGGCGGGAGAACGAACTGGAAGACCGCATAGAGAAGAGCGAGAGTCCAGGCCGAGGCGTGTTTGCGAATCCCGTGTTTGCGAATCGAATGTTGCGCTTTCATGGTGGAAAAACCTCCTCTTAGATTGGTTGGAAGAAACCGACGCGACCCCCTGCTTCAACACCACCAGGGGGTCGCGCCAAAGTTGCTTGGGCAGTGAATGAATCAACCGGGTTTAGGCGGAGCGCCGTCGGCGGATGCAGAGCAAGCCGGCGCCTCCGAGCGAACTGAGACCGAGCATTGCGATTAAAGGAATCTCACTGCCGGTCTTAGGCAACTTGCCGGAAGGCTCATCCGGTTTATCGCTCGAAGCATCGGGCTGGGCCGCGGGCGCCGGGCTTTGGTCCTGAGGCAATCCGGCGTCGGACGTTTCCTCGGCCGAAGGGCTTGGCAACTGCGCTCCCTCCGCCGCGGACTGATCCGGCGTGGAAATATCCGAGGTCGCATTCGCGTCGTCGGTGGGCGCCGGCGTCGGTGTAGTATCGATCACCGGGGCCGGTCCGGCCGGCGCGGTATTCTCGGCAACTTCCTTCGTTCCCTTAACTGCCCACGGGCTGTTCCGCGCTACTTGAAGGGACTGATCCTTGGGATATACGAACTCCTGGCCGATTGAGTCTCCCGGATAGAACCAGGTCTTCACCGCCGGCGGTTCGCTGGACAGGCACTCTTCGAAGTGGATCATCGTGCGATCCGGCGTTTCCATACGGTCGTTCGGAATGGCCAGCAAAGTTGCCAGGACCTTGCGCTGGTCCCGATCGAAAACCTGGACGATATGCCTGTTGGACGAACTATCCAGCAGCTTGAAGACGTACGTTCCCGCGGGAAGCGCTTGCCCGGGAATCTGAACGGTCTCGCCGAAGGTCACGATCGTTTTCTTGTCCCAATCGCTGGCAGAGGCTTTCCCGGCAAATATCAAGGTGCTTAGAACGGCACAAAAGATCGGTGCCGCGATGCGCTGCAATCGTTTGATGTTGGTCATGTCAATCCTCGCTTTCGTAAGTTGGTAGGCGAAGTGACTAATTTTTCCCTCTTGTATTGGCGCGATTTGTGCGGGCCATGGCGCGAAACAAAGCAAGCCCGCCGAAAGAACTTCTGCCTTAGATACGCGGCCACCGCCAACATCGTTACCTGTGCGCAAGGCGCACGTTACAGCGCGCAGTTCTGTGCATTAAGTGCGAATGATTGCAGTACCAGTAGCGCGCCCCAAGACTATCGTTAGAAACGTTCCGACGTAAAAGACAATCTAACAAGTAGAGGTCTGCTTCCAGCAGACAACTGGCCGCTTTGGTCTTTGAACATGCAACCAGGAACATGCAACCAGACATTCGCCCAGGAGGTCGCACAATGAATATCAAACTTGTTGTTCTAGCCGGTGTTTTCGCTGTTGTCCCCACGCTTGGCATGGCGCAGGCGTGCCTTGCTCCCGATGCCGCCGCGCTTCAAAAGAACGTTGCCAAGCACAAGAACATTACCGTGACCGTGGACGACTGCATCGTGCATTTGAACGGTCAGGTAAACCGGCTCAGCGATTCATGGGACGTGGAGCGAAAGTTCCGCACTTTCCCGTGGGCTGCCGGAGTGGCCAACTACCTCAGCGTCGCCGCACCGGCGGTGGAGGACACCAAGCTGCGCAGGAATGTGGTGGAATTGGTCAACGAGGAGGGCTACAGCGACCTGCGGTCGCCGCTCGGAGTTGGAGTACAACGGGGCGTGGTGACCGTAACCGGCCTCGAGCCCAATCCCATGCTATTGGACTCGATGCTCTATGCCGTGGCCAGCGTCAAAGGAGTCAGAGGTATCGTCTCCGATGTTCAGGTCAGCCCGCTGTTGAACGTAGATGAACTGGTCGAATGGTCGCCGCGGACGACGATCCTCTGGAATGACTACGTCGGTCCAAAATTCCCGAGACCATAGCACGCGGCGGGTGTGCGACATTAAGAGTGAGAGTTGATCCCCGGAAGGGATGCAGCTTGTAGCCGGTGGTGGAGCGTTTTTTGCGACACCACCGGAAACGCGAAAAACGTTTCGCACCCCGGACAGGGGTGCCAGCGCCTTGCCCTTCTTGCTGGCACCCGTGCCAGGGTGCGAACCCTCAAATCCCTAACCGGTGGTGTCGCAAACTACGCTCCACCACCGGCTACAAGCTGCCATCCCTTCGGGATAAGAACGAGCGCTGTCGATCTATTGGGTAGCGGCTTCCGATGCTCGCAGGCTCTCGAGCTGGCGCCGGGCCTTCTCCGGAACCTGGCCCGGCGCGGCTTGATCGAAGAAGGACAGAATATCCGCGCGGAGCGCGGGATTCAAATCGCCAAACTTGCGCTCCGCCAGTTTGTCCAGCAGACGCTCGTAGGTCTCGTCCGCCAGGCGGTATTCAGCGGCGCGAGTTGGCTTTCCCGTGTCCAAGTTGTAGTTTGTCAGTTTCAGGTTCAGGCGGTCCGTTTTCACGTCCGCCAGCAGCACGCGATACTGTTCCACGGTTTCTTCGAAGCTCTGGAGAAATGCGTTTTCCACTTTGTTGGGCACCGGCTGGAAGCGGAACGCCTTGAAGGGTCCAAAGGTTGGGATCAGCCGAAACATCACGGCCATGAATCGCGCGCCGGGACCGGGTTGGTGATACGTCCGGCCCCATTCCTTCTCATACCTTCGGCGCGGCATGGCGTAGAGAAACTTCTTCTTGGTCATTCCCGGCGAGAGTTTCGCGATATCGGTTCGCTTGGACTGCCAAGCCACTTTGGTCATCTCCGGAATCAGCTTGCCCACTGAAAAGCGGTACGTTTCAATGGCCAGGTCCAGCGTGCCGAATTCATCTTTCAGGTCGATGCCGTAAGTATCCAGGAAGGCGCGTTCCAACAGCGGCTTCTCCACGCGGAAGCCGATAAAGCCGTGAAACGCGTCCGGAGCGTAGAGACCGCGGGACACTTGCACCACGTCGAGCGAGAACTCTACCTTGAGATGCGATGGCGGACTGTCTTCGTAGGTTACGCTGTCCCCAAACTTGGTTTGCAGCTTGGGATAGATGATCGCGGTAGCCGCGTTGATCGTGGGATGTCCGCGATGATCGGAGGCGTAATGCGCCAGAGCGCCCAGGGCAAACGCGTATTCGTTGAGCGTGGCGGATTCCCGGATGAGCGCGGCAACAAAATCCCCGCTGCGAACGTAGTGAACCAGATCGCTGTACCGGCGCGATGAAAAGGGGACGTAGCCCAGATCCTGAATCAGGCATCCTCCGTAGACGTAGGAATAGGCCTCCCTCAGTTCTTCCGGAGTGGCCTCGGGAAAACGTTCCAGCAGCAGCGGTTTAATGTGGGTGTGCCAGACGGAGTTGACGATGGCTTCGTGAGTCAGGACGGAATAAGCCTGGCACGGCCCAACAGCCGCCAGGAACAAACACGCGACGAGGAGTTGCTTGCGAATATCATCACCCTATCAAGAGTTGAGCGGATTGTATGTACAGTATTGGACAGCGACGATGGGGTACGTTTCGGCACGCGGGATCTCCGCACGCCGTGGGCCCCGTTTCCCCAGGCGGCGTGCGAAGTTTCCGGTGGCCGCTAATGCCTGGCTAATGCCTGTCCGGCCCGATCTCTTGCCCGATAATCTCGCCGGAAACCACCAGCTCCACCCGGCGATTTTGCTGCCTGCCGGCGGCGTTGTCGTTCGACGCCACCGGACGGGTCTTGCCGAATCCGCGAGCGCTCACGGCGTTCATGCCGACGCCTTGTTGGACGAGGTAGTCGCGGACGGAACTGGCGCGTTCCTCGGACAGGCGCTGGTTGTAGTCGTCGCCGCCGACGCTATCGGTGTGGCCTTCCACTTCAATCTTCAATCCTGGATGGGCCAGCAGAATGCCCGATACCTTGGCGAGTTTCTCCCGCGCGCCCGGACGCAATGTGTATTTGGCGGTGTCGAATAGCACATCCGACATGTTCACAATTAATCCCCGGGCGGTGTCGCGGGTTTCCAGGATCATGTTGAGTTGCTGCAAGAGTTGCTGGCGAAGCTGGGTCTTGTCGCTCTCCGCCTGGCTGCGCAAGCGTTCGGCCTCTTCGGCGGCTTGTTTTGCTCGCGCCGCGTCGGCTTCCGCCTGTTGCTGTTGCGCCAGAGCGGCCTGGCGGGCGGCGTCGGCCTGCCGGCGTGCCGCATCGGCGTCGGCCTTGGCGCTCTCGGCCGCCGCACGCTCCCGCAGGGCGGCCAAGCGCTGCTGTTCCGAAGCTGCGCGATCCTGTTCCGCCTGCCGGCGGCGGGCATCGGCGGCGTCCGCTTCCGCTTTGGCGGCGGACTCCCGCGCGGCCGCCGCGGAGCGTTCCTCGCTTAAGCGCTCTTCCTCGATGCGTTTCACCGTGATGATCCGGGCGTCCTCGGACATCTGCACGGCTTCGCGCGCTTCCGTGCCGATCGGCCTCTTGCCGGACTTGCCGATCAGGAAGCCTTCCGCATTTTGCAGATCGACAAGCGCCTTCTGGAAGGTGTCCGCGGCGTAGCGCTCCGCACCGGTCCATCGCGCGATGCGCACCGCGTTGCGCGCTTCGTAGAGTTCCAGCGGCGTGTGGTGGTCGAGGATCATCGGTTGTAACTCGGCGGGATTGGCCGTCATGGTGTACTGGCCGCGTTTCAGCAACTCGTACTTGGCTTCGATCGGCTTGATGGTGCCTTCGGTATCGGAACGGATGAAGTTTTCCATCACCACGACGTCGCTCGGCGTGGTGACGGCGAAGTACGGTTCCGCGGTGATGATCAAGCCGAAGGCTTGCAGGTCCGTGGTGGCGTGGAGATTGCTTTTGTTGCCGCCGAGGAGCACCTCGCCGAGATTTTCCGCCCGCCCTTCCGGAGTGACCGCCCACATGACGTAGGTGAGATACTCCGGTCCGTAGGCCGTGGCTGGTTGCATGCGCTCCATGTTGGCGTCGACCTTAATGACGCCTTGCTTGCTTTCCACGCGCGCCTCGCCACGGGCTTCCGGCATCAGAGCGGTGCCACGAAATGCGATATTCGTGGAGCCGCTCCGATGGTTATAGTTCACCGCCATGGTGGTACGCGATACCACCGTTATGCGATAGACCGGCACTGGCTGGCCTTGGGATGCGGGCATGACTTGGGTTGGATTGGGCGCCTGCGGCGCTTGCGCCGCCAGACCGAGTGTGGTTGAAGCGCATGCCGCGATCAGCAAGCCATTCAGAAAAATCGCTCTGCAGAGTCTCATTGTGGTGCTCCTTTCTTTGTTCTCGCTAGGGTTTAGCGAGGTTCTCGCGGTGCTTTAGCTCTTGCGTTCCGCGGAAAACCGGTTCAACTCTTTCAGGAGCCGACCGGCAGCCGCGGGAGGTGCGGTATGACTCTTCACGATGTCGCGATTCTCCAGCTTGCGGCCGTAGAGCGCTTCGTTATCGTCTAAGTCCTGGCGCAAGGTAGCGCCGGTCAGCGAGATGCCCGCGAAGACGCCGTGAGTCCGCGACCAGGACAAAATCTCAGCGCTCATCTTGGCGTCGGTCTGCGCGGTAGCGTCCCGGCCGACCGGGCCGGCCGCTACTTCACCTTCGCCACCCAGCGTGAATTGGCTCTGCAACAGACGGTCGGCGCCGCGCTCGTTCATGACCAACAGGATCACGTCGGTTTCCGATCCACCGATCTGAAAGCCGACGCTGCCGCCTTCAATCCGCACGGTTCCCGGCGCGGACCATCCCGCACCGCCCTCGCGGCGGCAGGAGACGTATCCTTTGCCGTACTTTGCGCCGACGATGAAGGCGCCCTTCTTCATCCCTGGAACAATGACGATGCATTGGGATTTATCCAACAGGTCGTGAGGGATGGACTTGTCCGGCGTCTCCATGATCTCGGAGAAAACCGCGGCCGCTTCGTCCAAACGCTTCACAGGTTCGTTGTCGGCGGCCTGCACAGGGACCAAGCCCGGCGCGATCATCGCGCAGATAGCGAACAGAGCCGAAAAAACGGTGACTTGCTTCTTCATACAGATTTCTCCTCTTTCCGGCCGGGCGCAGGGGCCTTAGCCGTTCTTTAGTTGGGCTAGCTTCCACGATTCTTACTGCAAGCGGCGTGCCCAACCAGGACCCCATGGCTGAGGTACGGTAAGGGCTTTGTTGCTAAAGGATTGCGGTTGCGCCTGGATGGTCCAAGGGAATGTTTTGCGCGCAGATCGATGCACCCGCGCAAGACAGAGCAGCGGCGGGCAGTTTTTTTACGGTCCGGGGATTTCTTGCGCGGTCCGCCGCGGGGCTACGACAGGCGCCCCAACGGCCCCAAGTCCAGGTTGAGATCCTCCGGCGAAAGATCGAACTGAGCGGCGAGTTTCTGGATCGTTTCTTCGATGCGCATGATGGCCAGCCCGAGGTTCTCGGTTTCCTCGTCCGTGAGCGTGCCGTTCTCCATTCGCCGGATGGCTTGGCGTTCCAGAAGTTTGCGCAGGAACTCGACCAGCGTCAGGACCAGCTTTATCACGGAGCGCTGAACGTCGTCGGGGTTGGCGTTCCAGCGCGCGGTCGCAGCTTTGGCGGTCTGCTTGCGCAGAGCGCCTCGAAGAGACTCGATCTCTACTGTCTTCATTGTTCCGACTCCTTAAGGTGTCTCCCAACGGGCGAAAGCGTAGGGCGGCCACGGACCACTGGCCGCGAAGCGTACCGGTAAAGAAGCGGCGCTGGTGTTCAGAGCCGTCCGGTAAGGCAAGCTGCGGCCGCGTTCGATTAAATGATACACGCTGGCCAGTAATGGCGCCTGGTGACGCTCGATGTGTTCCGCGCGAATGAAGGACGATAGGTCCGCGCGAATCGCGTCCAGGCCGGGTACGGCGGCCTCGCGTACTTTGTTCGCCAGGTAGCGGGCCCCGGACCGAGCCCGGGTTCTTCGGCCAGCGGCCGCGCCGCCGCGGGAACGCCATAAACGCGCAGGGTCATCTGCTCGCATCCCTTGACCATCGCCAGGGCTCGGCGTAATTCCGGCTCTCGTTTTTCCAACAATGCGGCGAGCGTCTCTTCATCCGCAACTACCGATCCGAAGCGAGCCGGCAGGATGGCGTCAACCGATTCCGCGAGCGAGCGTACGGTCTGTTCATGCTCCCGCAAGAACTGCTCCTGAACTTTGGGACGTTCGGGAATCTCGCTGACAACCGCGAACAGGCTGCGGCACGGTTGCAGGCGAACCGGCGCTCCCTGGATCCCACCTTCGGGAAGCCTGGCCGGCTCGGCATCGAGAAGAGCATAGATGTATCGCAATCCTACTCCCTGCCGGCGCGGCTCTCCACGCGGTCCGCGGAACACAGCACCACGGAAAGGCCCAGATAGATCAGGTCAACATCGGCCACGCCGAGCACAATATCCCCGGTGATCACGACGCCCTGGTTCAACACATGATCCACAATATCGAGCAGGGATGCGTCGGCCTGCTCGATGATCTGTTGCGCTTCCTCTCCCTCAATCGGTTTCATGTCAGGCCGTTCTTCCCACAAAGTTATCCACAAAGTTGTAGGGCGGCCACGGGCCGCTCAACGTTACGTCGAAGGTGCGGGCCAACCGCGCCGACAGTTGCTCTACGGCCGCGCGGAAGAGGGCTTCCTGCGAAGCGGGGACCAGGAATGCCGCATCCAAGACAACCGCCGTCCCCGACTCTGCCTGGACGATCGGCAGACGGCGGGCGTCTTTTCCGTGCCGCGCAAGTGCCTGGTAAGATTTCTCCGACTCCAGCGCGGCGCTTTCGCGAAGGGCCCGCGTCAGGTCTTTTTCCTTCTTCTTCAGGAGCAGGAACTGCGTTCCCCGGGTGGTTTTTTTTAGGCGCTGCTTCGCCTCCGCGCGCATCGTTGCCGCGGTCGCGTCGGCGGCGGCCCGGACCTTGTTCAGGCTGATCCGCACTCCCCATTCCCGGCACCCGGCCACGCGCTGGATCGTCTTATTCAAGTCCTTGCGGTTTTCCCGGACATAGGCCAGCGCTCTTTCATCATTGGAGAACAACGTGAACAGCTTCATGGGAACCGCGGCACGGCCGCTACCTTCAAAATGTTCGATCACTTCTTCGTGCGCCGTCGCACAGGCTGCAATCCAATCGAGGTCTTGCAGACCTTTCTCAATAGGCGTTGCTCCGTAGCGTGACAGCGGCGCATCCGCGGCAATCAGCCAAAGGGATTGGCCAGCGTCTAAGACGCGGGGCGGCTTCATACCGCGCAGTCCCGCCGGAGCGCCGTCCAGGGATGGAAGCCGGTCGGCCCGCACAAGACAGTACAAGTAGGTTGCGGTTTTCATTCGTTTCACTTATCCCGGCACCGCTTGGAGGGTGCCGCGAGTTGCCAACTGCCAAGTCCGGCCCCAGCGGCGAAGTTCACCAATCCCTCGCGGCGGCGGCGCGACTGCCTCGGCGAGCAGTTTTGGGCGAGCGCTGGGAAGAGCCTGAATCTCGCACTGCTCCACCGCGGCGGCCCGCCGGCATCGCGCGCACACTCCCATGGTAACCGCATTCACCAGCACCGCGGACACGGCGATCTTCATTTTGGCGACCGCGCCCAACAGACGAACCGTTTCTAGCCGTGGAAGCTGAGCGGCGCGCGTCACTGCCACCAGCCGCGTCTGTTTCGGATCGTGCAGCAGATCCAGAAATTGGCGCATCTGGCGCGCCAGTTCCAGCAGATCCGACGCCAGACTTCCCAATCCTGTCACCTTGCGATACTTGAGAAGAATTGCCAGCAATGTGTGAACCCATTCCAGGGCCTTGGCCGGCATCTCCAACAGCCGGAGAGCATGACCGGTGGGAGCCGTGTCCACTACCACGAGATCATACTTAGGCTTCCCATCGCCCGGCAGCAACGCCTCGCTTACCGACAATATCCCAAAAATCTCGTCGAGGCCGGGCGGCGAAAGATCGATCAAATCGCGTGCCACCGCGCGATCATAGGCCGCATCCAAGTGGGACCCGCCTTGCAGCGAATCGAAGAGTTCGTCGATGCTTTCCAGATAGCGCTCGCGGCGGTCCTGAAACAGGCTTGCGGCGTCGATTTCGCGCGCGCGCAGCGCGGGGAAGCCGGGCAAGGCGCGCTCGCGGTCGCCCAGCGGCACTTGGATTACATGGGCCAAGGAGTGCGCCGGGTCGGTGGACAACAGCAAGATTCTCCGTTGCCGCTCTCGCTCCGCCAGAATCAGCGCGCCGGTTGCCGCGCAGGTTGTTTTTCCGACGCCGCCTTTTCCACCGAACAGCAACAGCCGGCAGCCTGGCGGCGCCACGATATCGGCCCATTCGCCATCGGCCCATTCGCCCACTGCCACGGAACGCTGCCGGCCGGCGATCTTCACGCCCGCAATCCTTTCTGAAGTCCGGCCCTTGTGCCGCTCTGCAGTCCGCCCCTTGTGCCGCGCGGCGGATGGGAGGCGCGGGACCGGGTGAAGCTTCTTTCCGGCTTGGTGGAATGCCGCTACTCCGCGAGGTTCTTCCTCGAGTTGGGCGACAAATAAAATCTCGGAGTCTGGGAAGCTGGCGCGAATCGCCTGGATCGCCGACTTCTCCGCGCCTCGTTTCCGTTTGCAGGCGACACAAGCTTGTCCTGACGCAGGACGGATGCGGTTGACGATGATATCGCGGACCGCAATGCCTTCCCGTTGCAAAGCGGCAACGCCGTCCTTGGTTTCCTCCAGCGCAACCAACTCCGGCAAGAGCACCCATGCAAAGTGGGTCCGGCCGGGATCGTGCAGGACTTCGATTAACTGGCGGCTTTCTTCTTCAATCTCGGCAATCAACTGGTCGCCCGCATCCTCCCGATAGCGTGCGCCGAGGCTTTCGGAAAGGAAGCGGTGCTTGGCTTGCATATCGTCGAACACCGTGGCGATCCGCCGCAGGGTTTCCGGCATGGCCAGCAAACGCAAGGTGTGTCCGGTGGGAGCGGTATCCACCACAATCCGGTCGTAATGACCGGAACGGGCCAGCCGCCGAAGCTCCACCAGGCCGACCAACTCATCCACACCCGGCATGGATAGCCGCAACAACTGTTCGATGTCCTCGGCATCCAGATACGTCCCGTGCTCGGCAATCGTCTCCAGGCCTTCTTTGCGCTGCTTCATCCAACGTACCAGGGCATCGTCGGCGTTCAATTCAACTGCCAATAGGGAGGCGCGCTTGATGGGCACGCGCTTGGGCCGCGAGGAAAGCCGCATGGCCAGCGCGTCGCCGAGAGAATGCGCCGGGTCGGTAGAGACGATCAGCACGCGGTGACCTTGTTCCGCGAGCCGCAACGACGCGGCGGTGGCGCAGGTGGTTTTGCCGACGCCGCCTTTTCCGCCGAAGAAAACGTATTGTAGCGCTGAAGACAAATCCACGGCCTCCCGGTTGCAGCCCCAACGGGGCGTCCTATGTCAGCCCAGGGCAACGCCCTGGGTTGACATGCCCACACCAAGAAGCCCTGAAGGGGCGACCTAAAGGCAACACGTTTTGCGTCGCCTGTTTTCTTAGGCCGCCCCTTCAGGGCTTCATACACCACAATCCCTTTCCCAGGGCGTTGCCCTGGGCTGGCATAGCTCGGGCCGTTGGCCCTCAGGATCTCTCGTCGCCTTCAAACGTGGACATGCCGGCGGCGCCAGTGTGAAGCATCACTTGATTAGCCCTCAGGATTTTTCGTCGCCTTCAAAGGTGACATCCGCACCGGTGATCCGAAGTTCGCCTTCTTCCACATCGTCCTGGGTGGCCATTTGCCGTTCGCGGATGGCCCGGATGCGACGCAGCAGTTCGTCCTCCACCTTGCGGAACTCATCCTCGGCGATCTCGCCCAGTTCCAGACGCATTTGCGCGGCCATCAACTCTTCGCGCAGCGCGGTATCGTCGTTCATCTCCCGGTCAACGGCGGTGGCCACGTTGTCCAGGCAGAACTTGATGCCGCCGATGATCAGGGAGTCGATGAGGATCACTTGGAGTCCTTGGCTCTTTCCAGCTTCAACCGGATGTTTACGAAATTGTACGGCGGCCACGGCCCGGTGTAACGAAAATTCAGCTTGTTGTAGCGCGCCCCGATTTCCTTCATCTTAGCGTCGAAGACGCTCTCCTTGTCGCGGGGGACGAGAAAGGCGGCGTTCAAGATCATCTTGTCGCCGATCGGCTTGTTCCATCGGGAGGCCACGGAAACGTCGCTCAGCTCGTCCATGATGCTCTTGACGTAGCGTTCGGAACGCGTTTCCAGCGCGGCGGCTACCAGGCGGTCGTACTGAACGCGGGCAAAATAGGTGGAACCTTTTTGCGAGGAGAGTTCGCTCTTCAGCCGGCGGATGTCTTCTTCCTCGGCCTCAATCTGGCGGACAATCTCCTGCGATTCCCACAATACCTTCAGTCCGAACTCCAGCTTGTCCTGCATCTTGGTGAGCACGTCCAGGAAGGCGTCGTAGGCGGACCGCAGCAACTCCACGATGTCCTCGCGTGTTTTGAATACGGTGCCGAAAGACATGGGAATCACGGTGTGGGTCTTCATCACCGCTTCGTTCACGCCTTCGTGAGCCAGCACGTTCTCGCGCGTGGCGTCGTATACCTGAAGGGGAGTATCGGACACCACCGCGGCAATATCCTTGTAGTTGACGGTGCGGACATCCGTGGGTTTGGCGCCGATGCCGACTCGTCCGAATTGCAAGGCCTCGGCGCTGTGAATGACGCAATAGACGTACTTGCCCTGGCCATCGCTGCCGGCAACCGCTTTGTCTTCCGGCTTGCTCTTGGCGGTCACGGGCGGGATGCGCGGCGCGTTGCCACGATCCGTCCCCGCGCCGGCGGCGGTGCTCTTACTCGCCGGCGAACCGGGCGGCGCGCTTCGCCTGCCGGTCCCCGCCGAATGGTGCGCGCCTCGCCGGGATAGCGCCGGCGCCGCGGCCTCCGCGCGTCCTCTTGTTTTGGTCTCGTTTTTCATGTCTATATGCTCCAACTGGTTTGCACCATTTTAGTCTAGGAAACGTCGTCTAGGAAACGCCGAGCCCCCGAGCCCCTGGACGGCCACTCCGCGAGCATCCGCACAATCTCCCTGGCCAGGTCGTCGGGAGCGCAAGGCTTGGTGATGAAGCGGTCACAACCGGCTTCGCCGGCGGTCTGGGCCACTTCGCTCTGGGCGTGGGCGGTGAGCGCGATCACCGGAATGTTTTTGGTAATGCCGTCTTGTTTCAAGCGCCGCGTGGCCTCCCAGCCGTCCATGACCGGGAGCGATAAATCCATCACAATCAAATCGGGAGCCAATTGGTGAGCCTTGTCCAAAGCTTCCTGCCCGTCGCCGGCCAAGGCCACCTGAAAGCCCTCGTGGACCAGATACTGCGTGTAGATGTCGCGATTGTCCGCGACATCGTCCACCACCAGAATGAGACCTCTCGATTTTTTCTTCATGGTGTTTTTGGAGCACGGGGCAGGGTCAGGGTGAAAACGGAACCTTGGCCGAGTTTGCTATCGACCGCGATTCGGCCTCCGATCAACAACGCCAAACGGCGGCAGATGGAGAGGCCCAAGCCGACTCCGGCGTATCCTTTGGCCACCGAGTCGTCGGAGCGGCGGAAGTCCTCGAAGATCTTTTCGTGCTCGCTCTCCGCGATGCCAATGCCGGAATCGGACACCGTGATGGTGACCCGATCCTGGAACCCCAGGTAGGTGGCGGAGACATTCACCCATCCTTTAGGAGTGAACTTGAGGGCGTTCATCAGTAAGTTCAGGAGGATCTGCTTGATCTTCTCGCGGTCGCTGCGGATTTCCGGAAGATCCGCCTGGACTTCCTGTTTCACTTCCAACTTGGCTTGCAGGATCAGCGGCTCCACTTCGGCCATCACCTCGGCAATCAGTGTGGACAGGGAAACCTTGCTCATGGTGACGGCCATCTTGCCGGCCTCAATCCGGGTGATGTCCAGGAGTTGGTTGATCAAAGTGAGAAGGCGGCCGGCGTTGGCGTCGAGACGCGAAAGGTTGACACGCTGCTGCGGCGTGACGTTACCGGAGACGCCTTGCATCAAGATACGCGTGTAACCGATGATGGAATTCAAAGGCGTGCGCAACTCGTGAGAGACATTGGCCAGGAATTGCGATTTCAATTGGGAAGCCTGCTGCAATTCCATGTGCTGCCGCCGCAGGACTTCATTCTGGCGAACCAATTCCGCGGTGGCCTCGCGAACCCTTTCCTCCAGCGCTTCGGAAGCCAGCCGGAGTTGCTCATAGAGGCGAGCCTTTTCAATGGCCTCGGTCTGGTCGTGCAAGATGGTCACCACGCCCAACAGCTCGCCTTGCAGGGAGATCAGCTTGGCGGAGATCGCCTCCACCGGCACGGGCGTGCCTTTCTCCGGATCCACCAGGCTGATTCCTCCGTGATGCCGTTGTCCTTCGCTCATCAGAAACAGGTTGGAGACGAAGGAGGAGAAATTGATGTCATTGGCTTGCACGCTCTGCGCCGCCTCCGGCGCCGCCGACTGGGGCATGGTAAAGAGCCGCTCGGCGGGATCGTTCATCATGATGATCTTGCCTTCGGGATCCGTCACCAAAACGGGCTCGGCCACCGAATTGATAATCAAATCCAAGCGATCGCGTTCCGCGCGGACCTCCTCCTCGGCAAAGCGCAGGCGACGGTAATTCTCTTCCAGTTCTTGGGTGGTGCGCCGCAGGTCGCCGACGTTGCGCAGCACCGTGACCACGCCGGTGCCTTCATGGACGTCGCTGAACACGGTGTTGGAAAATTCGAAAAACAGATCCGAGCCGTCGGCCGGATCGGCCAGCAGCAGTTCCCGTCCCAGCGGGGACTCCTCTTCAATGGCATGCTTGGAAAGCGCCGCGGACAGAAACATGTTGTTCAACGCAATGGCGCGGCGGCGGCCTTCGCTCTCTTCTTCCCGGCCCCAAACAGGAGTTCCGCCGAGCGATTGGAAATGACCAGTTTTCCTTCCGGATCGGTGAGGATGATGGGATCGTGAACCGTATTCAGAATGTTGTAGAGAAGGGTGCGCTCCCGGCGCAGACTCCGTTCCGCTTCCGAAACATGGCTGGCGCCGAGGCGCCGCCGCAGCACCGGCATCATGTGATCGTTGATCCATTGCAGTTCGGGATCGTTGCGGCAAGAAACCGGACTGACCACCAGCAAACCGACCGCTCGCCCCTCCGGGCTCTGATCGCCGCCGCCCATCGGAATGGCCGCGAAGGCATCCGGCCCATAAGGCGGGGAGGCGGCCCGCGGATTGGAAAAGCTGCCGCGCAGCACCACCAACTTGGATTTGAAGAGAGCCGCGACAAGGGGGTGCTGGCGATCGTCCAGATCGAGGGTGATGTCCGGCGATGCCGATCCGTCGAAGCCCAGGCTGGCCAGAGTCGTCAGTTGTTTTTGGCTGGGATCAACCGCCAGGCACCAGGCCTTGCGGACTCCGGCATGTTTTTCCAGCCATTTCAAGGCCCGTTGGGCGCATTCGGCCATGTCCTCTTGGACAATCAGGAATTCCGCCATCGCCAGTTTGGCTTCGGCCGAGGCCATGCCCGTTCGAGGCCCGGGGGGCTTCATGACGAGTGCTCGACTGGCTTCGGAGCGATTCATATCCTAGAGTCGGACGCGACGGCAACCCACCACCACCTTAGCGGCGAGCTCGGCTTCGCTTCGGTCGCGCCGGCGCTTGTGCGACCGCCAATTGAGCCCGCAACGACGCATTCTCGGCCACCAAGTCGTCGTGCGCTCGGGGCTCGACGGCCGGCCGGGAGACGGGCGAAAGCTGGGAGACCGCTTCCGAATACCGGATATAGGTTTCGATAGAAGCAACCACGATTCGCGCTTCCACCGTGATCAGATCGATTCCCACAAGGGAGACGCGAACCCAGGCGTCAATGACGATGCCCTTGTCCAAGACTCGGTCGAGAACGTCAATTAGACTGGTTCCGCCTGCTGCTCTTTCAACCGGCATGACTCCTCCTCACTGAAATTGACACCATTTCGTTGCGATTCCTTAGCGCCCTCGTTTGGGGAGCCCGCCCCTAGGAACTCCGCCCCGCGGAGCTCGGTTCGGCTTGCCAGACATCTGAGCTACTTTGCCCTGTAAGATACGGACTTGCTCCCGCAGCTTCTCGTTCTCGCCCGACCCCTTCTGAGATCCTGGAGCCAAGTGTTTGTCATAGCGCCACCAGTCCAAGCCGATCTGCTGCGCCTTGTCGATGGAACACACAATCAGGCGGATGCGAATGGTGAGTAGTTCAACCTCGGCGAGAGAGACCTTGATGTCTCCGGCGATGACCAGGCCCTTGTCGAGCACTCGGTCTAGAAGATCAACCAAGCCTGTTCCGCGTTGTGGACCTGCCGGCAGGTCGGATCTCATAGCTAACGGGGCCTCATGACTCGAATAAAAATAAAGTCCCCGGCTCTCCTGAATACTTCTGAGCAGGGGCGGGTCCTATTCTGATGCCGTGCAAACTCTACGTCAAGTACTATCCTAGGGATTTATACCCGACCGGTCTTATCCGTATTTCTACCTATTGCGGACGCAAAGGAGAGAGATCAAGACCCCACGGCCACGGCATTTCCAGAGATCGCCTGGCCGGGACGGCAACGGGCGCGAGCCACAAGCTGGATGGTTTGCCGAAGGATCGCGCGCCTGCGACCGGAGCCCGCATTAACCCGGAAGATCAACGGAAGGGGCGAGTCGTAGCGCGCGGCAACCGTGGAATAGCCCTTTCCCGAGGCTGGCGTCACGGAATCGGACCCGCAACAATCGCAACGGGCGTGGAGATCGAGATCGCGGACAGCCATACAATCCATGCAGAACCAAGCGTCGTTTTTCATGGTCACTCCCACATAGGGCGCAAATAAAGTGGCGGACTCTTCTCGGCTGCTTCCAGCTTGCACGCCACGATCCAAAAGACAAGCGCTCCCTGGCAACGCGATAACCCATTTGCAATCAAGCCTCAGGAAAAGGTGGTAATGTCGGGTACCCGAACGTGGTAGCGAATTTTCACGGGAGGAATGCAAGAAATTTTCTGCACCGCGCAGGTTTTTGCACAGCATGAGCGCCCCTGCAGGACGGCCTTCAGGCCAAGCCTTCATAGGCGTTAAGATAAGCTAGGGAGCGGCCCGCTTTTCATCCCGGAGGGATCGCCGCATGTAGCCGGTGGTTGAGCGTTTCTTGCGAAACCACCGGTACAGTTGAGCGAGTATCCGTACCCCAGAGGGGTACCAGTGCGCCTTGGAACCGCGCTGTTGATGGCTTGAGCAAAGAGGCTAGCATCCCTGCCGGGATGCGGAACTTTGAATCTGGTTTCCGGTGGTGTCGCAGACTACGCTCCACCACCGGCTACATGCGGCGATCCCTCCGGGATGAAAAAGCGGCCGCGTCACAGCTTTATCTTAACGCCTAGGAGGCCGGCCCCTTGTAGGCGCGGCGCGCTTTCAACGCAGGAGAACCGACGGAGTTAGGGTGTCGAGACGAAAGGGCGTGGTCTTGGGAAAGATCCCTACAAACCTTGGCTCACGCGCCGGCGACGCGGCGGGCAACTCGGCACGTGGCTGCGACCCTGAGCCTTCGCAGAACTGGAGAAAGCACTGGCGACGTAGCGCGCACGTTCCCATGGCGGCTTGATCTGTCATCCGCAGCCACTCGCGCAACTGGGCTGCTTCCATCACGGACGTTCCACGGACCGCGCCTACCGCGGGATCGCAGAAACGCTCAGCCAGTTGCGTTAGGGAGTTGGCGGAAAACACCGTCGAGGTATTGGCAAACAGCAGAATCTCGTGTTTAGCCCAGGAGACAGCGTGATTCAGCGCGCCGTGACTCAACGTACCCGCGCTTCCGGCGGGGTCTCGGAGAACCACGATTTGCCGCAGCGGATTCGCAGTCATCTGCAAGATGTCGCCGGTGTGGCCGGCGGCGCCTTCCGAGATGAAGACGATGTCCAGCTTGTCGTCGGGGTAGTCCAGAGAGTTCAAGGCGCTCATCGCGCCGGGGAGCCGGGGGTCATCGTTGCCGATTCGCAAAATGACGGAAATCCCAGGCAGCACTGTCCGCACCGTCTCCGGAGCGGGGCGGCCAAGATTGGGGAACAAGCGCCGCAGAAACCGGCGGCAATGTACCAGGCGACTTCCGAAGACGGTGGCGCGCATCGAAAGACCTCCAACGATTAGATTGTTCCGAAAGCAAAAGACGGTGCGGAGCACTTGGTGTCCGGACGTATCTTGTCCTCCTCATGGAAGACCAATCCAGCGAGGAATGCTCCTTCCAGGTCCGCGATACTTTCTCTGACTTGTTCCCTAGGCACTAGCCCTGTCTTGACGACCATGACCACCACGTCGGTAGCGTCCGTTAGAAACCTTGTTTCCGCGGACAGCATGGAGGGCGAGTCCACGACTACCCAATCGAACCCCTGGCTCAGTTCCTCCAGCCGTGTCCTGAGGCAGGAATCGTGCAGCACCTTTCCCGGCTCGCCGGATGGGCACCCGGCGGGCAGCCAGTGGATCTGCAATGGCTCGACCAGCCGGATGGCGCCGCTCAAATCCCAGTCGTGCTCCAGGCCTTCGGCTAAGCCGGGCAACAAGTGCGACAGTCCAAGCGTGGACGCTACTCCGGCCTGGCGCAAATCACCATCCACCAGTAGCACGCGCGGCCATTGCTTGACCAGCGAAACGGCCAGGTTCACCGCCACGACGGTCTTGCCTTCCCTCGGCACGGTGCTGGTAATCAGGATGCTGTGGATTTCGCGCGTCCGGCGCAGCCGTCCCAGCCGCTGACACAGATCGCTGATTTGCGCGGCGGCAGAGCCGAGGTCCGCAGGATGCGCGCCGCGTGCGACGACATGAGGAACCGAACTTAGCCGGCAAACTTCGTGATCGGCGTGTTCCAGCAACGCCTTCATGGCATCCTCTCCCTGCCAGACGCGTTCGGGGGATCTAAACGATCTGCGTCATTCTTGTTTTATGCAAGGCAAGCACCAACTGAAGCGCCAGCGGAACGCTGGGCAATAGTCTGTATACTTAATAAGATACAGATCCTGTCTTCGTCTTCCGACCTGGCCGCTTTGACCGGCAGTGGCGTGCAACGGCCTTCACGCGCACAGGACTTTCTTGCAGGTTGCAAAAATGGCAAACCATGGAGGATTCATGAAAGAACTTTCCTGCACGCGCAATAGTTTGCAGGCGGTGTGCATCATCATCGGAGCTGTGAGTTGCGGATAAACCAGCTAAGCAATTCATTCATAAGCTGAACCGGCCCGGAACCGACGATCGAAAATGCGTTTCTGCGGCGTTGGAAAGTTTCTTGTGCGGCCGGAAGGGTGCAGTAGCCATAAGTCCTTAATAATCATTAAAATGTCGCTCAAATACCCTCCGGAGGATCGTCCGGAGTGCTACCGGAGGATGGCTCCGGAAAACCGTTGTGAGACATGTAGGGATTCCCTGATAGAGCAATAGGTTAGTCCTACGCGACGATATGGGTCTCGGCGTGCAAGAACGCTTAAGAATGCGCTGCGCGCTGCGGAAGGAGTTCGTCCCGTGGGGGGAGGGTTCTTCTTCCGCACGCGCCTCGTGACTGACAGGGCTCAGGGTGGTGTTTCTACAGGCGCCTCCTTCCTGCAGGTTCAGGATGGCAGAAAAATAGAGCCGGCGCCATGCCGGTTCCCAGCTCCAGGAGGAGAAAGCGATGCCGAGTAAGCCAGGTCCGAAGGCCGTTGATGCTATGAGCCAGGAATCCCAGGAATCCGCAGGATCCCTGCTGCGTGAACTGGTGGCGCACTTGCGCCAGAATCGTACCCAACTCCGCGAAGAATGGGCCAGCAGGATCACCGAGGCCCAGCTGCTGACGGCCATGAGCAAGGAAGAAATCTTCGCAGAGGCTACGTCCGTTTACGACAATTACGTGGAGGCTCTGGAGACGGAAACCTTCGAGACCCTGCAAGCCTACGCCCGCAACCTTTCGGAACGCATCATTCCCCGAGGCGTGGAAACGCATGAAGTCGTCGGCATCGTGCTGCTGCTGCGCGACGTGCTGGCACGATCGCTGTTCGCCAAGTATCGCGCCGACTTCACCAAATTGAATCGCATCCTGGACGCCTACGAACCGGCGGCCAATCGCATCGCCAATACCGTCTCGGTCGGTTTCGTGCAGGAGCGCGAGCGCATCATCCGCGAGCAGCAGGAAGCGATTCGCGAACTGTCCACGCCGGTGCTGCAAGTGCGCGAGCGGCTCTTGATCCTGCCGATCATCGGCGTCGATCGATCCGCAGCGGGCCCGCCAGTTGACCGAACAGTTATTGCGCGGGATTCGCACTAATCGCGCCAAGGTTGTGGTGATCGATATCACCGGCGTTCCCTACATCGATTCCGCCGTGGCCAATCACCTGGTGCAGACCGTGGAGGCGTCGCGCCTGCTGGGCGCGACCGTGATCGTCACTGGGCTTTCCCCCGAAATTGCCCAGACCCTGGTGACTATCGGCGTGGACCTGGGCAAGATGAACACCGTCGGCGACCTGCAGGGCGGCATTGAAGAGGCCGAGCGCCTGTTGGGCTACAAAGTCGTTCCGCTGTCCGAGACTACGCCGAGCGCGTAAGGAGCCAACTTGGAAGTCCCCATTCTCAAGCAGGGAGATTACCTCATCGCTTCCATCCAGTCCGCCCTGAGCGACGAGGACCTGGTGCAACTGCGCGACGGAATCGTGCAACGCGTCGGCAAGCACCGCTCCCGTGGCGTAATCGTGGACGTGACGGTTCTGGACGTCATGGATTCCTTTGCCACGCGCACCCTGCGCGACATCGCGCACATGATCCGCCTGCGCGGCGCGGAGACGGTGATTGTGGGAGTACAGCCGGAAGTGGCGTTCGCCATGGTGCAATTGGGCCTGACTCTTGAGGGAGTGGCTTGTGCTTTGGACTTGGAAGAGGGATTGGCATATTTGAGCCGGAAGAGTGCAAGTGTGGCAACCCGCAGCGCTCCGAAAAAGGTCGGTTAACCGATGAGTGGCTTGAATCGAAGCTTGACGGTTCGTGAAGAGGCGGTCGTTCCCATCGTCTCGGATACGGACATTGTGGTGGCCCGCCACAAGTCCCGGGAGTTGTCCGCCAAGATCGGCTTCTCCTACGTCGATCTGACTCTGATCGCCACCGCTGTTTCCGAGCTGGCCAGAAATATCGTTCTCTACGGCGGCGCCGGAGAGATTCAACTCCGGCTCGTGGAGAACGGAGTCAGCCGCGGCATTGTAGTGGTGGCCGAGGATCACGGGCGCGGCATCGCCGACGTCACGCGCGCTTTGCAAGACGGCTACTCAACGTCGGGAAGCCTGGGCCTGGGGCTGCCCGGCACACGCCGCTTGATGGACGACTTTGAGATTGTGTCGGCGCTCGGCAAGGGTACGACCGTTACGGTGAAAAAATGGAAGCGGTAGCGATGAGCTCCAACCAACTCGATTGGGGTGTCGCCAGCACGCCTTTGAAAGGCAACACCGAATCTGGCGACGCCTACCTGGTGCGCCATTTTGCCGGAGGCGCCTTGGTCGCCGTCATTGACGGTCTGGGACACGGCTTGGAGGCCGCGGAAGCGGCCCGCGTCGCGATCGCTACCCTGGAGGGACGGCCTGCGGAGTCCGTGATCTTTCTGTTGCAGCAATGCCACCACCATCTGCAAGAGGCTCCGCGCGGTGTGGTCATGACTCTGGCGTCGTTCAATTTCGAAGACAAGACCCTGACCTCCGCCGGCGTGGGCAACGTGGAGGGCGTCCTGGTGCGCGCGAATCCCCATGCCGTGCCGCGTCAGGAGGCCGTGGTCCCGCACCGGGGAGTGGTCGGTGGACGCTTGCCCGCGCTGCGTGCTTCCAGCCATTCGCTGACGCCCGGCGACACTTTGCTTCTGGCCACCGATGGAATCCGCCCCGGCTTCGATGCGGAGTTTCGCATGGAGCGGCTCCGCAAGCGATCGCCGATGCCATCCTGCGGCAATACACTTTGGGTAGCGACGATGCCTTAGTGTTGGTGGTTCGTTACGTAGGAGCGCCCGCATGACCGCGACCCTTTACGATCTCAGCGATCAGTACGTCGGCTCCCTTCGAGATTATCTGCGGGGAGGCGGAGAATCTTCGCTCCGGCAAGCCTATGAGCTGGGCCGCCACGCTCTCATGGACGGCCTCGGTATACTGGAGATGACGGTTCTCTATCACCAGGCGCTATCCAGCGCTCTGAGCCACACCCTGACCGCCACGGAAAACGCCCGCGTGGTTCAGGCCGGCGAGACCTTCTTCCTGGAAAGCCTGGCGCCGTTTGAAATGACGCACCGCGGCTTCCAGGAAACCAATACCCTGCTGCACGACAGGGACGAACGCTATCGCGAGTTATTCGAGAACGCCACCGAGATGGTTTTTTTCACCAATCCGCTCGGCCGCATCACTTCGATTAATCCCGCCGGCGAACGGCTCACCGGGTACAGCAGCGCGGAACTACCCACCATCAGCCTGATCGAGATGGTGGCTCCGGAGCATACCCGGCTGGCCGACGAGATGTTGCAATGCGGAACCACGGGGTCGGCATCCGGCAACTATGAGCTGGAGATCATCGCCAAGGATGGCCATCGGGTCCCTGTGGAAATCAGCAGCCGCCCGGTGTTGCGCGACGGCGTCCTGGTGGGAGTGCAGGGCATCGCCCGCGACATCAGCGAACGGAAGCTGGCCCAGCAGGCCCTCTATCGTCTCAACGAGGCGATGGAAGAGGAAATCAAGCGTATCGCCCACGCCCTCCACGACGAAGCAGGTCAGTTGCTGGCTTCGGTGCACCTGGCGCTGGAACAGGTGGCTTCGGAAGATCCCCAGAAGCTGGGCAAGAAGATTCTTCCAGTCAAAGACGTCCTGTTTGAAATCGAGGAACAGTTGCGGCGGCTCTCCCATGAATTGCGCCCCACGATTCTTGACGATTACGGAATCGGCCCGGCGCTAAGATTCTTGACGGAAGGTGTTTCCCGCCGTACCGGCCTGGAAATCCATCTTGAGTCTTTCTTTGAAGGACGGCTCCCCATCCCGGTGGAAACCATGCTCTACCGCGTGACACAGGAAGCGCTCAACAACATACATAAACACGCGCGGGCCAAGAACGTTTGGATCCAGATACAGACCAATGGCGAGATAAGTGGCTCGATTCGCGACGATGGCGTTGGTTTCGATGTGGAAGCCGTCTGTGGCAGCCGGGGCCGCATGGGGTTGGGCCTGCGAGGAATCCGGGAAAGATTAACCGCCGTCGGCGGTCAACTGGTGATATCCTCGGCTCCGAACCAGGGGACGACTCTGCTGCTCCGGATTCCGCGACACGCCCCAAAGGCGGAGGTATCCTCATGAGCACCATGACCGTTGGCGTCAACTCCACCCGTCTCCAGGTCGTGCCAGCTATGGCCATACGAATCCTGCTCGCCGACGATCACGAAATCGTCCGGCAAGGCTTGAGGGCGCTTCTCGAACAGAAAGGCTATCAGGTTGTCGGAGAAGCCGCCAACGGGCACGAGGCTTTGCGCTTGGCGGCAAAGACCAAGCCCGACGTCGCGGTTTTCGATTTGACCATGCCGCTCTTGAACGGCCTGGATGCCACACAAGAAATGGCCCACCTGCTGCCGAAGACGCCTGTCGTGTTGTTGACCATGCACACCGAAGAGCAATACATCCTCGACGCTCTGCGCGCCGGCGCGCGCGGCTACGTGCTCAAGAGCGAGGCCGCCACAAACTTAGTTGCGGCCATCGAGGACGTAGTCAAAGGTTCCAGCTACCTCAGCCCGCGCGTTTCCCGAGCCGTCATGCAGGCCTACCTGGACAAGGGCAAACGTACCGAAGATCCCCTCTCCTCGCGCGAACGGCAAGTCCTGCAATTGGTCGCGGAAGGAAAGTCCACCAAAGAAGTGGCGTCCGTGTTGGGAATCAGTACCAAGACCGCGGAGTCGCATCGCAGCCGCATCATGGAAAAGCTCAATACTCATGGGACGGCCGCCCTGGTGCGCTATGCCATCCGCCGCGGCTTGATTGAACCCTAGCAACTCCCGCTAAACAAGAGAAACGGGTGGAGATCTTTGAATCGCCGCTGAATCGCTACGGCTGAAAGATCGGTCAGATAATAAAGGGCACGCATCCCATATCTGTGCTACCCTCGCGGTCCAGACGGTTCCTGCTTCAGAGGAGCTATCCAAAAGGGGGCCCCGAATGAGAAGTACGGCCCTTCCCGCCGGATTTACCAGATATGACTGCCCAGAGTGCAAGAAGTGGTACTTCCGAGCCATCGACGCCAAGGTTGTCCATTGCCGCTCCTGTGGGGCGGAACTAATCCCCCAACCACTGCCAGCGCCTTCGAAAGGAAACGACTTGAAAGATCCACTTTGAACCGCCGCCTGATTGAATCCAGCAAAAGGCTGGTAGAGATGCTCAAGAGTCACGCCGACAACCTCGATCAATTGGCAGACAGATCCGATGAGCCTGAGCGTTCCTACTATCGGCGTAGAGCGCAAGTCGCCCGATCTGATGCCGATAACGAGGAAGCGAAACTCAAGGCTCTAAGAAAATCCCAGAGATTCAAACCGACCCGCAATCGGTACCGCTAACGTGAAACGAAGTCTTAACTCCAAGGTGCGGGGGTCTATTTCCTTGCAGCTTTTTCCCTCTTCATTATAGGGGATATTCCCGATTGTCCTGCGGGTCGGAAGCAGAGTATCTTATTATGCTGGTAGGGAACGAAGGGATGGCTGCAACGTATCAAAATCCGGCAGAAGGACAGCGCGAGGCCCCCGGTGTACGTACTGAGGTGCTCAGCGAGGACTGCGTCTTCCTGGCCGCGAGTCCGGCGATGCAGGACGTCCACAAGCAGGTGATGCAGATCTCCAACATCGATGTTCCGGTGCTCCTGCTGGGTGAAAGCGGTACCGGCAAAGAGGTGATCGCCAGGCTGATCCACAAATTTTCCAACCGCGCGAATCGCACTTTCATGAAGGTGAACTGCGCGGCACTGCCGGCGGAACTGCTGGAGAGCGAGTTGTTCGGTCATGAGTCGGGAGCTTTCACGGGAGCCACTCGATCGAAGCCCGGGAAGTTCGAAGTTTGCCATCGGGGAACGCTGCTGCTCGATGAAATCGCCGAAATGCCCATTGTCCCTCAGGCCAAACTGCTGCACGTTCTCCAGGATGGCGAGTTCGCCCGCTTGGGCAGCCCGACGCCAATCAAAGTGGACGTGCGCATTATTGCGGCCACCAACGTGAACATTACCCGAGCCATCGCGGCGCAGCGCTTCCGTGAGGATCTTTATTACCGGCTGAACGCCTTCGTGATTCAACTGCCTCCACTGCGGGAGCGCAAAGAAGATATACCCGTGCTCCTCAACCATGCGGCCCGTGAATGGGGACGCCGTTACGGCCGGCCGGCTCCGGAACTGTCGGCGGAAATGCTGGATGCCTGCCTGAACTATCGTTGGCCCGGCAACGTGCGCGAGTTGGAGAATTTTGTGCGCCGCTACCTGATTGTCGGAAACGAGGAGCAGATGCTCACCCAACTCCGTTCAACGGGCAATCCCAATGGCAACGGACAGCCTCGCCACCGCCTGCCCGGCTCGGATGTTGGGGATCTGAAATCGATGATGCGCAACATGAAACAAGAGGCGGAGAAGGAAGTCATCCTGCGAGCATTGGAGATGACCGGCGGCAATCGCAAGGAAGCCGCGGCCATTCTGAATATCAGCCTCCGCGCCGTGTTCTACAAGATCCGCCAGTACGGCATCGAGCACGCCGCACCCGGCAACCCCGGGGACAATCCGGATCCACATTCGTATTGACGCTCCCCGCAGACCGACAGCGCCAGCCTGGCAGGCTGCTGAAAAAGCCGGCTTCGCTGCACTTTGGGCCGGCAAGGATGCCTGGCAAGGATGCCCCCACTGGTTCGAGATCTCGAGATAAGGTTTATACATGGCGAAGTGGTCCTTGCAATGCGCGCTTTGCGAGACCAGCAAACTCTGGCAGCCCGATGAGGAAGCGGTACGCTCCCTGCGCGAACGCGGAGCCTGTCTCTTCCCCTGCGACACTTGCCATGCGAACACCTATTGGATCCTTTCCCGCCACGAACGGCGATCCCCTGCCGCCCACAGCGACAGCGCAAAGGACGTCCCATCCGCCAGCCCTGCTCCACGAACCGATCCCATCAAGCACGTGCAGCGGGACCACCGCGTTCCTTTGAGTCTCCCCGTCCGAGTGCGGGTCTGGACGCTGGGCGGTCTGGAAGAAATAACCACCACCAGGAACGTCAGTCGCGGCGGACTTTATTTCGAAACCGCCGTGCCGTTCGGCATCGGGCAGGCGGTTCGCGTGGCGCTGAACTACTCCCGCAAATCGACCGGAACCGTGCTCGAACAAACGGGTCACATTGTGCGGGTGGATCTGCTTCCCGGCAGCCCGAAAAAGGGCCTCGCCGTGCGATACGATTGACTACCCACTACCACCCGTTGGCATCGCAACCAAGCGCGTGCTATGATCTTACTTGTCAGACCTTGGGCTCTGTGCGACGGAAACCCGTGAACCCCGCCAGGTCCGGAAGGAAGCAACGGTAGTGGGATCCTCCGTGTGCCGCGGAGTACCCGAGGTCTGGCATTAGCCCCTCCCTTACTTACCAATCAGGAAGTCGCCCAACGCCAGAGAATCAATGCCCGTGGAATAAAAGACGCGCAGAGCCTCCTGCGGCGTAACCACTAGCGGCTCGCCCGGCGCGTTGAAGGATGTATTGATCAATAGAGGACGGCCAAGCACCTGGCCGCAGCGCATCAGCAAATCGTGAAACTGGCGATTCGCGGCGCGCGAAACCACGTGAACCCTGGCGCGATGTCCGGAAAATGCCAGGCCCGGGATAGCCAACGGATCTTTCACCCGCGCCACCGTTCCTAAAAACGCGGGCGGCGCCATCCAGGCGGAATTCGCCTCCCCATTCGGCGGCGAAGCCCACGGAAATTCGAAGAACTCGCCAGCCTGCTCCTCCACCACGGATGCGGCCAGCGGACGGAATCCTTCGCGGCGTTTGGTGAAGGCGTTCAAATTCTCCTTCACCCACTCGTCGGTGGGCGCGGCCAGGATGCTGCGATTCCCCAGCGCCCGCGGACCAAACTCCGCCGCGCCCTGGAACCATCCCACAAAGCTGCCGGAGGCCAGCTTGTCGGTAACCTCCTGGATCATCTGCGGCCCGGTAAGATTGCGATAGGTCAAGCGGCAGTTATCGAGAAAGTCCTTGATCTGCTGCGGCGAGAAGGACGGCCCCAGGTAGGGCGAGAACGGCGTTCCCCGAGGCAAGATCCCGCGCGACAGGCCATAGAGCCAGGCCGCGCCGAGGGCGCAGCCGGAATTGCCGGCTGCCGGCGACACAAAACCTTGCGCAAAACCGGAGCGGCTGGCGAGCGCTTCCACGAGCAGCGCGTTGAAAGCTACCCCTCCGCCAAAGCACAGCGCCGGCAGGCCGGTCTTTTCGCGCCACACGGAAACCAGGGCGACCACGGCGTCTTCCAGCGCGGCTTGCAGGCTGGCGGCCACGCCGGCGCGCCATTCTTCGGGCATTGCCGCGGCCTTGCGCCAGTCGCTGTCGGGCACTCCCAATTCCTTCAGCAAGGGCCGCGACAGGCAAACCACTTCCGCCACGCCGGTATTGAAACAGCCGTTGCGGATGCGCAGCTCTCCGCGGCGCAGCGGTTCGAAGATGCGGTCGAAGACTTCGCGATGGTCCGGCTTGCCGATGGTGGAAAGCCACTGCGTGCGATGCTCGTCGGCGTTGATGCGCCATCCCAACATTCCGGTGATCTGGCTGTACAGAAATCCCGGAGAATCGGGGAAACGCGCCGTGGCCAAGGGACGGATTTCCGTGCCCTCGCCAACGCCCAGGAATCCCGAGCCCCAGGCCCCGCCGCTATCCAGCGTCAAAATCAGAGCGCGTTCGAAACCGGAGGCGAAAAATGCGGTTGCGGCATGGGCGCGATGATGGTCGCCGTAGGCCATCTCCGCGCGCGGATACATCTCCCGCAGCAACCTCACGTTATTCAACTGCTCGCGGATGTGATTGAAACTTTCGATGCCGTAATAGGTGGAGGCCACCGGCGCATGCAGAAACTTGGCGGCGCGAAAGCCCAGTTCGCTGCCCCACAACCGCCAGGGATGCGTGTCCAGCGCCACGGCTTCCACGTCGCCCGGCGCGGCGCCCGCTTTCTCCAGGCAAAAGCGCATCGCACGGCGCGGCAGGCCGCTGGGATCGGCGCGTCCGGTGAGCTTGCCTTCTTCACACGCGGCCAGAACTTCGCCGTCGCGAACCAGCGAAGCGGTAGAATGATGTCGGAGGCCGGAGATTCCCAGAATCAGCATGAAGGTTGATTCTAGCACGGCGTGTTTTTTTCTCACCACGAAGGCACGAAGGAAAGCAAAACCAAGAACACAAAGGAGGCCTTCGTGCCCTTGGCTTTGGCTTCCTTCGTGCCTTCGTGGTAAAAGAAGCCCTGCAGGCAGGCACACATCATGAGAGCCGGACGCCTCGGACCCTACGTGTTATCGCTGCCGGAGCGCGTGGTGCGCTCCGTCGCCGCGCTGGCCGGCGGCGTAGTGCAGCGCATCGGCCATGTGACGCTGCCGGCGGCGCTACGCCGCACCAAGTTCTATCGCGCGGTGGTGGAGGCCACGCTCCGTTTCGTCGTGGAGCGCGTGGGACAAGTGGAGGGCGCGTTTCCCGAAGACGGCGCGCTGGCCCGCGATTTCCTGGCTCGCCGCTCCGCGGGTAACGGAATCGAGTTGGTGGGTATTCTGGCTTTTCGAGCCTCGCCAGTTTGGGTGATGGCCGCGTTGGCCGATCTTTCGGGAACCGGCCGGCACGTGATTCAAGAGATCGCCGCCAGCTTGCGGGAAGAAGGTCTGCTCGATCCCGCCACGCCATTTTCAAACCTCTCCAGCATGGACCAACTCCTGGACGGCCTGGAGAAGAGCGCCTCGCGCGTGGCCGACGCCTTTGCCACACCGCCGCTGGACATCGCCGGACTACGCCGCGAGTGGGCGGCGTTGCGCCGGGACGTCGCCGGGATGCGCGGGCCGTCGCGCGCCAACTTGCCGTCGGGGACGTCGCTGCGGCGTCGCTGGATTGAGATGAAGCGTGAAGCGGCGCGCCAGGAGCTTTCCGTGTTCGCGCTGTCCTCGCTGATGGCCATGTCGGCGGTGCGCAGGTTGCCGGGCGGATTATTGAAGGTATCGAAGGGCGTAGGCATTGCCGGCAAGCGCACCGGGGCGTTGTTGCTGGGTCCGCTGTTCGACCATTACGCCCACACGCTGCACGAGATTCATCACACCGGATATCTGGAATACTGGCGGCGCGAGTTTAATCCCTACCTGCGCGCCGCAGCCGCGCAATTCTCGCCGGGGCACAGGTCGTTGACCCAGCGATGGCTGCGGCGTTCCTATGAAACACCAGGAACAAAAGCAACCGCCGATGAACGCCGATGAACGCCGATTGGTTGCAGGAACTCATCGGCGTTCATCGGCGTTCATCGGCGGTTGCTTCTGTTCTTCTCGCCGTCAACTCTTCGCGGCGGCGGCCTTGTTCACGCGGATCGCCAGACGGCTCTTGAAACGGGAAGCCGTGTTTTCCTTGATCAGACCCTGCTTCACTGCCTTGTCAATCAACGAGGCCGTTGCCGGCATCTCGCCCTTGGCTTTAGCCGGGTCCGTGGAGATGCTGGTCCGCAGATCGCGGATGGTGTGGCGCAGACGCGCGCGGGCGCTGCGATTTCGTTCAGTACGCTTCTTGGTTTGGCGCGCTCGCTTGAGCGCGGAAAAGTGATTGGCCATAAGTTATATATTGTATCAGATGGAACAAACCCTGACTAGTCCGCTGACGTGTTATTACGACGTTGAACCGCCGGCCCATCCGGCCCGCCGCAAGAAGTGGCCGGCGCTTATCGGCACCCATGGCTATGAGGGCAACAAGGAATCCATGATGCGCCTGGTCCTGCGCATCACCGCCGGCAAGATGATCGCGGCCTCCTTGCAGGGACCCTACCAGTTCTGGCTGCCGGACCGTGAAAAGGGCGACGCTGGCGAAGCTACGGCGCTCGCCGGAGGCGTCGCCGCGGGACGCCGCGTGGGTTTCGGCTGGGGTACCAATTACCGCGGCCTGGATTCGGTGGCGTTCCATCATCACGCCATGCGCCAGTTGATCGCCACCTTGGTGTGCGACCATCGCGCCGATCCGGAGCGCGTCTTCCTGGTGGCATTTTCGCAGTCTTGTTCCTACAATTACCGTTTCGCCTTCACGCATCCGGGAATGGTCCGCGGAGTGGTCGCCGTGTGCGGCGGCATCCCTGGGGATTGGAAGGAGAATCCCGCGTATCAAAAAGGCGCAGCGCATGTCCTGCACATTGCGGCTACGGAAGATCACTGGTACAGCCGCGAGAAAAACCAACAATTCCGCGCCGACCTGCCTTTGCGCGCCGCCAGCGCCGATTTCCGTTTCTACCGCTCGCCGCATCGTTTCCCGCGCACCGCGATTCCCCATATCCGGCGCTGGATCGAAAAGATCGCGGAGTAGTCCTTGAAGGCCGATAAGTAAAGGGATGAGAAGCTGCCTTACAGTACAATTACTGCAACTTCCTTGACATACCTTCGTGGAAAGGATACTTTCGAATTGCCGGAGCGAGCATTGCGCCTCTTAAATATTTACATTATAATCGGTGTTTTTTCGGGAGCGATTGGTGTTGCCGCCCAAACCCAACCGGTCATTAACGCGAACGGAGTCGTGAATCAGGCGACTTATTCCGCCACCGGCGGCGTTGCTCCAGGCTCGGTAGCGACGTTGTTCGGAACGAACTTGGCGTCATCGACCGGGTACGCCACATCCCTTCCTCTGCCCACCAGTTTGGCGGGAACGAGCGTGACCATCGCGGGGTTCAGCGCGCCGTTGTTTTATGTATCTCCCACTCAAATCAATTTTCAAGTGCCCTGGGAGCTGACCGGGTCTAACAATTCGCTGATCGTCAACAACGTTGGAACGCAGAGTGCCCCGTACTCATTGAGCACTCCGCTATTCGCGCCGGGCGTCTATACAGCCAGCGCGACTGGCACGGGCCCCGGACAGATCATGCACTCCGATTTTTCGCTGGTCACCACCAGCAACCCGGCGGTTGCCGGTGAAACGGTGATGGTGCTTTGCACTGGACTTGGCGCGGTTACACCCGCGGGGGCGGACGGCGCCGCGGCCCCCACGTCGCCGGCCGCGCTGCTTAACTCCACGGTCACCGTGGCTATCGGCGGCCCCTCTAGTAACGTCGGGTTCGCGGGACTCGCTCCCGGATCGGTAGGCTACGACCGCGTAGATTTGATCGTGCCCAACCTGCCCTCCGGGGTTTACACGCTCCAACTTGCCATCGGCGGTGTCAACGCTAACCCCGTACAGATTAGCGTTGTTTCAAGCGCCTCGAATCAGGCCTTCCTTTCCAGCAACGGGACGGTGAATGGCGCGAGTTTTGTGGCCGCCGCCGCTGCGAACGGCGCGATTGCTCCCGGCGCCATCGTTTCCATCTTCGGCTCGAACTTCGCGCCCTCGGTAGCCGGCTACTTGTCCGTGCCGCTTTCGACCTCGTTGAACGGGATCAGCGTCAACTTCAATGGCGTACCGGCTCCCTTGTTTTACGTATCGCCGTTGCAGGTGAACGCGCAGGTGCCGTATTCCTCAGGGACCGGAACAGGATCGGTTAACGTGACGAAACAGGGCAGCGGCGCGCTCTCACGGCCGGTTACGTTGGCCTCGGTTTCCCCCGGTCTGTTTACCCATTGGACAGAACGGCTCGGGAGGCAGCCGTCGCTTTTCACTCTGATGCCCGCTTGGTTTCCTCGTTCGCACCGGCTTTCCCGGGTGAGTCCATTATGGCCTTTGGCAACGGTTTCGGAGCGCTGACCTCTCCGGTGCCGGAAGGAACGCTGTCGCCCGGAGGTGTCAGCACGGTGAACATGCCGTCGGTGGACGTCGCCGGTATTTCGGCGGACGTCACATTCGCGGGGCTGGCTCCCGGCTTGATCGGCGTGAACCAAGTGAACTTTGAATTGCCCGCAGGACTGCCGACCAGTTCCGGCACACCGCTGCAGATCAACCTCCTGAGTGTCCCCAGCAACGTCGTGACACTCTCCGTACTGGCTAACGGCGGAACCATCACGGCATCGTCGTTGGGCGGGTCGCCGGGATCCACCGTTAGCGTGCCGATTACTCTGGTGCTGGGCACCGGTGTGATCGCCGACAGTGTGTCGTTCACGGTTTCGGTCACGCCCAGCGCCGGCGCGCCTGCCGTCGCTGGATCGCTGGGATTCCAGCAAAGTTCCTCCATGCCCGCGCCAACCGGCACCAACACCTTGGTAGCCAATAGCGTCACGGTTTCCTGGAGTGGATTGCAGGCCCTGCTCGGCGGAACGGTGCCGCTGGGAAACGTGCTGGTTCCTATCGCTTCGGGCACCACGGGCAAGATTTACTCGTTGCAGGTAACGGCGGCCAGCGCCAGCCGCGGTTCCACGTCGCTGGATTTGCTGCCCGGCGCAAACGGCACGCTCACCATCGCCGGCGGAAGCGTGAATTTCGGCGCCACCCAAACATCGCCCGGAACCACCGTCAGCATCCCCGTGAATCTTGTGCTGCCTGCCGGAACATCGATCGACAGTATCGCTTTCGGGATGTCGCTGAATCCCGGCTTGGGCGCGCTCGCCATCGCCGGTCCGCTGACCTTCCAGAAAGACGCCGGCATACCGGCCTCCCCGACAGTCGATAACACATTTCTTCCTAATATAATCGCCGTGACCTTCTTGAATCTGCAGACGCCGTTATCGGGAACCGTGCACCTCGGCGACATTAGAACCACGATCCCCGCCAACGCCTTGAATGGGCAGATCTACACTGCGGCTTTCACTTCCACTACCATCAGCGCCAGCTTGGCCAATACCGCGGTATCTCTGGGCGCGGGGCCGTCGGAGCTCATACCGGTCCTGGTCAGCTATCTTGTCGGCGATGCCTACCCTTACACTTCGAATATCGCCGGCGGCTTCGGCGACGGCCTGCTGAATACGCTGGACCTGATCACCGCTCTGCGTGCGGTCACCAATATTCCTGGATTCCTCCCGGCAAGCTGTTCGGATCGCTTCGACGCCATGGACTCCTTCCCCGTCGACGCCCCGACCCAGCGTGGCGGCGACGGCTTCCTCAATACCTTGGATTTGGTGGAAACCCTGAAGCGTGTCACCAATATCGACACCAGCCGGCCGACACGCCTGTCGCATGGGTTGCCGTGCGCCAATGGCGCGGCGGCGCCTGACGCCTTCCGTCGCCCGGTAGCCGGATCCATGTGGTTCGGCGACGCCCAGGCAGTGGAGGACGGCGTGGCGCGAGTGCCTGTGTATCTGCGCGCCGCAAGCAGTCTGGATCTGGCGGGATTGAGTTTTGCGGTGGGATTGCAAGGTCAAGGTAATTCCTTGCAGTTTGTGCCCGCGGAAATCGGTGCGCCCTCCCTCACCGACAGTGGAGTCCCGGGAGCGATGGCGGTCGCCTGGCCGAATGGCTTGCGGATTCCCAGCGGCGAAGCCGTGATCGGTTACGTCCAAGTTAGCGGCGTGGATACCGCGGCCGGCTTCTCGCTGGTATTCCATGGCGTGGACGCCAACCTGCGCGGCGATGGACGTTCCGTCCAATTCGAAACGCCGCGACGCCGGTAACAAGACTGGCACATCCCTTCGCAAGAATCGCCGGCCGCGGCTCTGGGTGTTATACAATTCTCTGCAGCGAGTGGCATAAGATGACTCCAGATGACAGTTTCGATCTAGACGCCTTCGCAGAGGCTCTGGCGAAGTTTCCGGCCGAGGAACGCGCCTCGCGGGTGGACAAGGAAGTACAGCGGGTCCGTGCTTTGACGGTGCGCGACGCGGGGAAGCGCTTCAATCAGCAGATGCATGTGACGCGCTTGGAGCGGTTGGGGCGCGCGCTGAGCGGCCACGATGTCGGCGGCGAGCTCACGAAGTCGGAACGCGCCAGTCACGCCCTGCTTCTGGGCGCGCCGCAGGCCGTGGAGTCCGCGCCGAAGGCGGCGACGCCCCAGGCCGCAACGCCGAAGGCCGCGAAGTCCCAGGCCGCAGCGCCGAAGGCCGCGACGCCGCCCGCCTCCGACGAAGCCCCTGAGCCATCCGGCGCGGAGCGCCGCGTCTCGCGGCGCATTCAAATGAAGACGCGCTTCCGCATCCGCCGCGATTCCGACAGTGTTGCGGATGTTCTGGAACCTCTCAACGTCTCGCGTGGAGGCGTCGGTTTCCAGAGTAGCAAGCGCTTCACGCTCCACGAAACGGTGTGGGTCACCATGCACTACCAGCCGGGGTCCGCCGGCGAGATGGAAACCAAGTCCATCATTGTGCGCGCCGCACCCTTGTCCAACGGCAGCGACGTCTCCTATGGCGTGAAGTTTCTATAGCGCCGCACCTTACATTTTCAGCCCGCGCAGCAGGCGAAGGAGTGTGGCCCAGGGTGGAGCGTATTTTGCGGAACCCTGGGTACACGGTGAGGGAAGAAAGAACCCGCTCAGCGGGCGAAAGGCAGTCTCGCAGTTGTCCGCGCGATCTGTCGCCCGATTGGCGGCTCTGTTTTCTCGTGGTGTGCCCAGGGTTCCGCAAAATACGCTCCACCCTGGGCCACCCTCTCATGCCCGCTCTGCGGGCTGACAAGGCGGAGTCTACTACGACAGCCGGTAGCAGGTAGTAGAATGAGAAGTGCGGTGTCACATCCCCCGACAAAGGAAAAACTCCCATGCTTGAAAAATACCAAGACTTATTCACCAAGAAAGCCTTCGCCAACCTGGCCACCCTGATGTCCGACGGCAGTCCACAAGTAACGCCCGTTTGGGTGGACTACGACGGAACAAACATCCTTGTGAATTCCGCCAAAGGACGTGTCAAGGATAAGAACATGCGCGGCAACCCGCGCGTTTCACTGGCCATCAGCGATCCTGAGAATCCGTATCGCTATCTGGAAGCGCGCGGCCGGGTGGTGGAGATCACCGAAGCAGGCGCCGACGAGCATATCAATCGCATGGCCAAGAAGTATTTGGGTAAGGATGTTTATCCCTTCCGGAAACCTGGCCAGGTTCGGGTGCTGTACAAGATCAAAGTGGAAAAAGTCAGCGGCGCATGAGGAAGGGCGGTTGCGCGCGCCCTACGGGAGGGTGCGTTGTCAGAACCGCCGGCGGCAGAGGGTGGTGGGCACGGGAGCCGCCCGCTGCCGCGCCCGGTACTGACGGCGCGAGGCGTCCAACAAACTGCCTAACTTGCCAGCCTGTGTTGCAGAGCGATGCCGGTGGGGAATGCCTCGGGCAGCGTGACCGTATCGAGAGCGCTGCTCAGCGCAATGAGTACCTGGTCGTCCGCGCTCAGCGCTTGGCTCAACGCGTGCAACGCCAGACGTTCACGCGGAGTCAGGTCGGCCGGCAGCGCGTGGCTCTTCAAGCACTGCTGCAGCCGGTTCAGGCTGTTCATATAGCGAGTCTGCTGGAAGCGGGTGTGCGAATCACGCGACAAGGTGCGTTGCGTGCGCGCCACTTCGTTGTCAATCTCGGCGCTGGTCGCGGGCACAGAGAGCCGGCCGGAGTTCGCCCCAATCACGCCTTGCACGAACGCGGGTACGTCGAAGCTGGGTTTAATTTCCATCATTACAATCCTCGGTCTGGGCCGCAGGAGTGCCGGCGGCATGATCCGTCCTTGGTGAGAGCAACTTCGATGCCATCTGTAAGATATTGAAAATACATGAACAGTCGGCTCGCCCGTCAGGAGCGGTGTCACTTTTCGTCACAACTTTCGGACTAGGACGGATAGGCCGGCCAACGAACCCGGCGTTTCACGCGCCATGAGATAAGCCCCTAACTAAGCCGTACACTCGGGCCAAGCAATTGGAATTTTTGTGCAAATACTTGCGCACCAGGATGGAACAAGGCTTCCAAACGATTGATAATAAAAACCTAGACATGGAAGTAAAAATGCTTAGGTGAGAGCGAACGTGGGGTCCGTATGGCTACTTGATCGGCCCCGTCCAAGACTAGCGGTATCCTAAGGATAACGAATGACTCAATTGGCGTTGCGAAACTTGTTCCTGGTGGTGCTGGCGATCGCGGTATGCGGCACGATACCGGTATTCGCCGGCACTATCAGTTACGCCTGCGCCCCGAACATCGGCGGCGGTCCGACGGGGCTTTGCAATTATCTCAACACCACCATCGCGGGTCTTTACGGCAACACCTTTACCAACGCTAACGCCAACATCTACATTAAGTTCGGCTCCACGGGCCTGGGCGCGAGCCAGCAATATCTCGGCGCCACGACCTACGGGAGTTACTTTAGCCAACTGAGTTCCGAGTCCACCGACGCACAGGCCTTGGCCAGCTTGCCTGCCGCCGAGCCCTCCATCTTTAACAACGGATACGTTGTCCTCACCACCGCGCTGGCCCAGGCTCTTGGTTTCATCGACACCATCGGAACCACCGCCGGCGGGGCCTTTTGCACTCTGGGAAACACCGGTTGTTACTACGGGGTCATTACGATTAGCAATTCCGCGCTGTTGTGGTATCGCGGCCTAAGCGGCGGAAGCCAGCCGGGCAACGCCTACGACTTCTTTAGCGTGGTCCAGCATGAGACCGACGAGATCCTTGGAACGATCTCCTGTGTCGCCACCAACTCCGGACTCTACGACGCTTGCGGGGGGAGCAACGCCGCGGCGGCAGATCTGTTCCGGTATTCCGGCGCCGGACAACGCGACTTTTTCAACACCAATCCTGCTTACTTCTCGCCGAATGACGGCGTTACCGACACCGCCGGGAACCAGTACAATCACATCGCAAACGGCGAGGACTATGCCGACTTTAGCTCGACTTGCACGTTCGTCCAGGATGCGGTGGGATGCCCGGGAGGGAGCCTCAACATCACAACGGACGGCCCTGGCGGCACTCTGGGGCCGGAAGCCGCCATCCTCAATGCCGTGGGATATGACGAAACCGTTCCCGAACCGGCTTCCATGGTTCTGCTGGGTAGCGGACTGCTTGGTTTGGCGGCGCGAAGGGGCCAGAAACGCCGGTGCCGGAGATAGTTTGCTCCGGAAAAGAGCTGATCGCGCTCCGGAGCGCCTCCCCGTCGAAAATACCTCGCGAGCCTGATTTCCCGACTTCCCCTTTTCAGGGACAAATATGGTGACGCGTTGCAAGGACCGTGCCAGTTCAGGCTGTCGCCGGCATCGCTAGATGGACCCAGCACCTGCCCGACGCGGTTGGTTGAGAGTACGGGTTGGAGGCCAGTTTCGCCATTTTTGATTTTTGATTTGTGATTTTTGATTTGACGCTACTCTGGTGACGGCAACGCCTGGCGGCGATATCCCAAGTAACCCACCGAAACCACCGCCATCCACACCGCGCCGGCCTTTAAGGTGATGTCCATCCCTTCCACAAACCACGTTCGACGCCAGAATCGCGATCATGAAGCCCAAGCCCAACAATGTCAGGTAAGGAAACGCCGGCAGAAACACGCGCGCCGATTGGTTGCGGCGGCGAAAGAAAAGATGGGTGAGGAAAATCATCAACCAGACGAACAATCCGCCGAACAGCGACACGCCGAACAGCAACTCATACGCCCGGGCATATCGCATCGCCACCACGATGGCGGCTAATAAACCGACGGAAGAAACCAGCAGCGCGTTCAAGGGCACGCCACGCCCTGTGACACGGCCCCAGGCGTTCGGCGCGTAGCCGCCCCGCGAAAGCGAGTAGATCATGCGCGTAGCAGGTATAAGTCACAATTCATGCTGGAAAGCGCGGCAGTCAGAACCACGAAGTTCATCAGCGTTGCAGCGGCCGGAACATGGATCAGCAGGAATACCCGCACGAAGGGACTCGCCGTCACATCGCGCGCCCGGCTGAATGCTCATCCACGGCACCATGCCAACCAACACGATCATCGCCCCGATGTAGAAAATGATCAGCCGAAAAACCATCGTGCGCATCGCCCGCGGTACGGCCTCGTCCGGCTTTTTCGCTTCGCCAGCCGTCACCGCAACCATTTCGCGTGCCGAGATAGCTGAAAATCACGAAGACACATAGACATCCACATGCCCTCAATCCGTGCGGGAAAAATCCTCCGTCAGCCGTGTAATTCTGAATTCCGATGGCCGGTCGCGGGCCCCAGGCCGAGCAGCAGAGCGACACCAAACGCAATAAACGCCAAAATAGCGACGACCTTGATCATCGCGAACCAGTATTCGAATTCGCCGAATTTCTCAACGCCCGACGCATTCACCGCGACCAATGACAAGGAGAACGCGACGATCCAAACCCACGGAGGAACTTGCGGACACCACCATCGGCAATAAATTGCCACAGCCGTTGCCTCGCCTCCAATGGCGATGCATTGGCAAGCCCAATAGGTATACCGCACAACGAAGCCAGCCCAACGGTTGAGGTACATCTCGGCGTAAACGCCAAACGATCCCGCCGTGGGATGCGCCACGGCCATCTCGGAAAGCGCGCCCATCAACAGTAACGCCAAAACGGCGCCAATGATGTAACTGATGATGACCCCTGGACCCGCGACGCGCACCGCGAGCGAACTGCCCAAGAACAGCCCCGTGCCGATAGCGCCGCCGATGGCGATCATCGCCATTTGGCGCTGGTCAGTTGGCGCGAGAGGACCTGCTCGTTAGCGAGGGACATTGGAGGATTAGACCACGAAAAACTAGCCACAGAGGCACAGAGAACACAGAGACCGGAAACACAGAGAAAACCATGATCTTGATTTTGTGTTCTCTGTGCCTCCGGTCTCTGTGTTCTCTGTGCCTCTGTGGCTAATTCTCAACCCGCAGCTCCAACCGGGAAATACCCGACGCCTTGCCGGTCTCCTCGTCCGCCTCCACGATTACCCCGCACAGGCGGACGTCTTCCTTGGCAGGCACGTAACGCACCGGCATCTGATTCAGGAACTTCCTTATGGCGATTTCGCGATCCACTCCGATCACGCTGGCGTAGGGTCCGGTCATTCCCACGTCGGTGATGAAGGCGGTGCCGTTGGGAAGCACGCGCTTGTCGGCGGTGGGCACGTGGGTGTGCGTGCCAATCACCGCGGTGACGCGGCCGTCCAGATACCAGCCCATGGCTTGCTTTTCCGAAGTGGCCTCGGCGTGAAAATCCAGAATGCGAATCCGGCAGGATTCCGGCAGCTTGGCCAGTTCTTCGTCCATGCGGCGGAAAGGACAATCGAGCGGGTTCATGAACACGCGTCCCTGGGCATGCATCAGCGCATAAGGCACGCCGTTCTTCGACCGTCCGCAATAGACTCCCGCGCCCGGCGCCGCGCCGCCGGGCCCCGGCGGATATGCCGGGAAATTCATGGCGCGCACCAGGCGTGGCTCCTTGGGAAAGTGATCCAGGATTTCTTTTTTGTCCCAAACATGATTGCCCGTAGTCATGGCGGCAATTCCCAGGGAAAACAGTTCGTCGGCCAGACGCGGAGTGATGCCGAATCCCGCGGCGGCATTCTCGCAATTGGCCAGAATCAAATCGATGGAATGATGGCGCGCCTGATCGGCCAGGTGATCGTGCAAGGCCGTGCGGCCGGGGCTGCCAAAGATGTCGCCAACGAATAGAATTCTCAAAGTGGTTTTCGGCGCGGCGCCTGAGCCTAGCTGGCGATCTCGTCGTCCAGCAAACGGCCCAGTTCGTTGCTGCGGCGCTCGATGGACTGGAGCAACTCCTGATAGCGCGATTGCAGCGTTTGCATCTCGTCGGCGATGTGCAGCGCGGCCAGCACCGCCAGGCGTTGCGAATCCACGTCGCGCGTGTTGGCGGCCACCGCGCGAATCTTGGTGTCCACGTAGGCGGCGGCTTTGGCAATCTGCTCGGCGTCGGCCTCGCTATTCACCCGCAGGTGATAGACGTGATCGAAGATTTCTACCCGCACGTCCTGCTTTTGCGCCATATTTTTGGCTCCTGCCGAATCACCCTTCCTTGGTCAAGGCGTCCACCTGCTTCAGCAGACGCTCCACCCGTTGCCGGATTTCCTGGCGCTCGCGCTGGATCTCCTGGCGTTCGCGCTCGAAACCGCTGGACTGGCGATCGTGCTCCGCCAACTGGCTGTCCCGGCGGGCCAGTTCCTCGCGTAAGCGGGCGTTTTCCGCGCGCGCCTGGGAGAGCATCTCCAAGGCGCGATGGACCTTGCTTTCCAGCGCTTCCAACTGCAGTTCGGCCGCGCTCGCGGCCGGTGCGGTGAGAGTCATGGCTTATTGTAACGTGAAACGAAATCGTGCGCTAGCGACTCCGAAGATTTAGGAGCGGCTCAGTTTGCAGAAGACGTGTTTGTCAGAACCATCCGCGGTAGCGGATGGGTCACGCCGTGCACCCACCTGCTACCGCAGACGGTTCTGACAACTCCCATTCCGACCTCACGGCTTCTTGTCAAAAGGCGACGGTTTGGCGGCCGGTTGGTCCAGCGGAGGAGCGGGAACCTGAAGAGGTTCCCGCTTGGCGTCTTCCGCCTCCACAGCCGCGGCCTCGTCAGCCTGCTCTTTGGGCGACAGCCGGCCGGTGTTGAGCGGCATGTCTCCGGTGAGAGAGTTCAGAAAGGAAACCAGGTCGTCGCGATCCTTTTCGCTCAGATTGAGCCGCTTGATCAAGCGATCCTGATAGGGGTTGATGGTGCCGCCCTCGGAGTAAAAGTCCACTACCCCGCGCAGCGAACGCATCGATCCGTTGTGCATATAGGGCGCCGTCTCGGCAACATTGCGTAGCGAAGGCGTGCGAAAAGCGCCGCGATCGGCGTTCTGCCCGGTCACGCGGAAGCGGCCCAGGTCGCGACCTTCGCCGCTGGAATCCAAGCCGACACCCAGGCTGTGAAACTTGCCATCGGTGAACAAGGCGTCCTTCTCGCCGACGGTGTGGCAAGCGATGCAGTTGCCCTTCTTGGGATCCTTGAAGATGTTCCAGCCGCGAATCGCGGCGGGACTGATGGCGTTTTCGTCGTGGCCGAACAGGTAGCGGTCGAAAGGCGAGTTGCCGCAAAGCAGCGTGCGCTCAAACGCGGCGATGGCCCGCGCCGCCAGTATGTAACGGACCCTCACGGATCGTCCGAAAGTCTTTTGCATCGCCAGGTGATACTGGTCGCTGATATTCAGGGTTTTTTCCGCGACGTCGCTTTTGCTGGCCATTTGCGCGGGATCTTCCAGCGGAAACTTGACCTGGGCCTCCAGCAATCCCAGCGGAGGTTCCGCGGTTTGCATCGAACCGTCCCAGTTCAAGCTGGTCCAGTAGGCAACATTCAGCAAGCTGGGCGCGTTTCGTTCGCCGTGCGTAGCGCTGAAACCGAGAGATACTTGCCGCGACTCCGCAAAGCCGTGGTCGTAGGCATGACACGACCCGCAAGCAGTGACGCCATCGGCCGCCAGGCTGCCTTCATAAAAGAGCCGCCGCCCGAGATGTACCAAGGCGTCGGTCGGCGGAGCTCCGCCACAGCCGGCAGCGGCGGCAGTCCCAAAGGAACTTCCGCCGGCAGCGGTTGCCCCGTGGGCTTGATCGACTGGGCCGGCGTGGTATCGGCTACTTCCACCTTGCCCTCAGGACCCATGGAAGCGTCCAGGTCGGCGGCCTTTTTCTCCTGACTGCATCCGGACAGCAACGCAACGAGGACCCGAACAGCGCAATGTCTCTTCGCGGCAACATACTTGGCAATCGAGGTGTTCTAAACGTCATGGCCCGGACCAACCACAACTTCCATCCTACTACTTTTGGGGTCCGGTTGTAGCCGGCAAACCGTCGATGATAGCTTGGAGGTATTCCCCATGGCTGGAATCCAACTGATCGTCAACGGCGACGACTTCGGCTTCACGCGCGGCGTGAACGAAGGCATCGTGGAGGCTCACCGCCACGGCATTCTGACCGCCACAACCTTGATGGCCGGCGGCCCGGCGTTCGAACACGCCGTGGAATGCGCGCGCGCCACGCCGTCGCTCGACGTGGGCGTACACCTGGTGCTGTGGGAGGAGACCAGACTGCCGCAGCGTCTGCCGGCCTTTGTGTGGCGCGCCCTGACCATGAGCAGCGCGGCCATCGAACGGCTGTTCAGCGCGCAGGTGGAGCGCGTGATGCGAGCCGGGATCGCGGCGTCGCATCTGGACACCCACAAACACACCCACACGCTGCCGCACGTGATGCGCGCGGTGCAACGCACCGCGCTGCGTTTCGGAATCGGCTGGGTGCGGCGGCAACTGCCGCCGTTGGGCTTGCTAGCGCGCCGCCCAACAGGCCTACGCAGCACCGGTCATTTTCTGGGTCTCGCTCTGACCGGCAAAATGACCCGCGACTCGCTGGCCGCGGAGTTACGCCGCATTCGCCCCGGACTGACCGAATTGATGTGTCATCCAGGCCGCTACGACGCCGACCTGGAATCCGCGCCCACGCGCTTGAAGCGCCAGCGCCAGGAAGAGCTAACGGCGCTCACCGCGCCGGAAATCCGCGCCCTGCTGGAGGCAAACGGGATAGAATTAACCAGCTACCGGGCCATCGGAAAAACTCGGCAGGCGGTGATGCCCGCCCCACTGTGAAACCGGAATACTCCATCGTCGTCCCGATCCACAACGAGCGGGAGAGCATTGTCCCGCTATACACGCGCCTAAAAGAGGTGATGGAGTTGCACTACCCTTCTTTCGAGATCGTTTACGTGGACGATAGCTCCGGCGACGGCTCTTCGCAGCTGCTGGAAGAACTCGCCGCCGTGGACCCGCGCGTCACGGTGGTGCAGTTGCGCCGCAATTTCGGGCAAACTCCGGCGCTGGCCGCGGGCTTCGACGCCGCCCAAGGCGATATCATCGTTTCCCTGGACGGCGATCAGCAGCACGACCCGGCGGACATCCCCAAGCTGGTGGAAAAACTGCGCGAGGGCTACGACATCGCCAGCGGCTGGCGCCATCCGCGGGTAGATAATTTTTTGACGCGCCGCCTGCCGTCGACTATCGCCAACGCGCTGATGAGTTGGCTGAGCGGCGTACGGCTGCACGACTTCGGCACCACCTTCAAGGCTTATCGCGCCGAAACCATCCGCGACGTCAACCTGTACGGCGAGATGCACCGCTTCATTCCCGCGCTGGCCAGCCTGAACGGCGCGCGAATCGCCGAAGTTCCCATTCGCAACATCGTGCGTCCGGAGGGCAAGTCGCATTACGGATTGGGCCGCACGTACCACGTGCTGCTCGATCTGCTGACGGTGCGCTTCCTACTGCGTTATCTCACCCGCCCGCTGCACTTCTTCGGATCGCTGGGGTTGGCGCTCCTGGGATCGGGCAGCGTGATTCTGATTTTCAACTTCGTGGAAAAACTGCGCGGCGTGGACATCCTGGAGGCTCACGGCCCGTTGCTGATCCTGGGATCGGTGGCGTTTTTGGCCGGCGTGCAACTGGTTTCCACGGGACTGATCGGCGAGATCCTGGTGCGCACCTACTTCGAGTCGCAAGATCGCCGCATTTACTCCGTGAAGCGCGTGATTTCGAGAGCGGCCGGCAAAGAATAGCGGGATCCTATGGTTTGCGCGTGCCGCGCGGTTTGCGGCGAACCGGCTTGCGGATGAGCGATCTCGGCTTGGGAGGCGCCAGGTGCAGTTCCAAACGCTCCACGATCTCCGGCATCTCGAGCACCTCGGCGAACTGCGAAACCCAGTGCCGCACGCGGCCAAGGTCCACGCGCGGGTTCGCCTCCAGAATCAGGCCGATGTCGGCATAATCCTTGGAGCGCCCGGCAACAGCCTTCATCACCATCAGATCTTCGGGCGAGGCCACGGGGATGGGCACCCCCGCGACGTCGATCCGCGTAGCGCGCCCAATCGTTTCCTCTTCGAAGGGTAGGGCGCCGAGCGAGATATCCACATCCACGCCGGTTGGCTCGTGCCGCAGCAGCAGGACCCGCGATTTACGCGCGAACTTCAAGCAATCGGAAATGCGCGCAACGAAGCCCAAGCGAGCTGCGTGATCGAAGAAGGCAGGCCAGCGATCGGGGTCCAAAATCACCAGCGCATCAACGTCCCGGGTGAGGCGGGCCTGGCTGACCATACCGACCGCCGCCGCGCCAATGAGCACGCCGCGCACTTGCGCCGTATCCAGGAGCACGGCGACGGCCTGGATCACCGGTGACAATCCTTTGGCATCGAGAAGCGGCTTGTCGTTGCCACTGGCCGGGTTACCCACCCAGAGTCTCCCTCAGTTTGCGCCAGCGTCCTCGGGTGTTCAGGATCTCGCCTTCACGGCGAGCCAATTGTTCCGCGGTCCACGGCCAAGTCTGGCCGGCTGCCAGCATGAATTCGACGTTGCGCAGACGTTCCCTGGACGACAGGCCACGAACTTCCTCTCGCTGGAAGCGATTGACCGCTCTCCATCCTCGCATATAGGCGAGGGCCTGCGATTTGGTCATGCGTTTCATGCTTGTCCCGGAGTTGGCCGTGCGGCACTTGGCCGATTCCAATGATATCAGACCTAAGGCCAGCTCGACGTGTGCCAGTGGTCACGGTAGTCACGGGGCCAGGAGGAAATGGCTGGGGAATGGGGTCGGCGCGATTCGCCGAACAACAAATTAATGCAGGCTGTGTTACCGCTGCAGCGGATTGATCCATTTCAAACCTGGAAAACGCGCAAACTCCTTGTCGGTGGTCGCCAACGTCGCTTGATACTCAATGGCCAGGGCCGCCAGATGCGCATCCGTAGTTAAGTCACCAGCCGTGCCGGTCTTTTCCAGAAAATCGAAGAGCAGTTTTCCATGAGATTCACCAGGCGTCAGGATTTGCACGTTGGGAACGGCAATCCAAGAGTTGACATGGCGGATGGCCGCCGCTACCGATAAAGGTTTCCGAAAGATTCGTTGGTGCGTGGTAATCCGCACGAAAGCGATTAGCGTGATCCACGCCAGACCGACCGCTTCCGGCCCCTCCAGGGTTTGCTCCCACCACCGGCGGGCCGCTTCATGAAGCGGTGCGTCGGAGTTATAAGCGTAGACGGTAAGATTAACGTCCGGCAAGATCACGGTTCTGCTGCCTCAGGAAGTCTTCCACCAGCAATTGATCGTAGAGTTGGTTCATCTTGTCCGGGTCGTATTCCGGTTTCAGGCCGAAGGAATGGGGCCTGACCCTGAAAGGAGCCTGCCTGGCAACCGTCACCTGCGGTAAGCCCTTGCGAAGTGCGGCATTGATAACCTCTTTCTGGCTGCGCTTGGTGGCCTTTAACTTGCGTCGGAGTTCCAAGGCCACGTCTGGCTCCAGAGTGAGTGTGGTTCGCATCACAACATCATATGGCCCTTAGGCTATGATGTCAAGACATCACAGTCGGGCTTACTGGGCCGGACTCTCAGTATGGTGACGCTGACGCGCTAGAAAATTGGTGTTAGAAAATCACGGCGGTGCCGCCGCGAAACAATTGCGCGCTGGAGTGACTACGCACGTCAGGCTGTCCCCCGCATTCTGGGGAAAAACGCTACGCAGATCAGGCTGTCCCGGCCCCTCCCAGATCAGGCCGGCCCGGCATTTCCCTTGCGCGTAAGAAATCCGTCTAGAGAGCGAATCAGGTCGGCGCGCCGTTCTTCGGATAACCCCTAGCGATCGCTGGCGCGCGACTGAAGGATTCCCGCAATACATTCTTTGATTTTCTCGATCTCGCCACGGCGATCTGTGCGCCAAGAAGTGGACCACACCCGATGGATATGCCATCCACGGTCTTTAAGGACCGACTGCCGCCAATAATCATGCGCACGCGCCGATGGGGCGCTGTGATACGCCTTCCCATCGCATTCTATTCCAAGAATATACCCTTCACCATTCGGTTCACGCACCGCCAGATCGATGCGAAAAGAGCCGGAGCTAACTTGGGTGTCAATGTGGAAGTCAGTGGCCTCGCGCAAGGCGTCATGCACTTCGATCTCAAACTCGGACTCCTCAGCACCCACCGAGCCTTGATGTTCGCCGAGACTCCCTGCCAGTTCAAGAGCACGCTTGAGAATAGCTTGCGCTTCCACGCTCTGGCTGGCAGAGATCCGCTCGGCATACGCCAAATAGAGTTGGAGGGCAACCCGACCCGCGGAATCCTGAGTTTCGATTGTGCCTGGAGTCAGAGCACTTGCCAGCTGTTGTGTAGGCAACGAAGTGAAAATCCGAATCCATTTTCTAGCGCGCGTGACAGCAACGTTGAGCCGCCGCTCGCCGCCTTGCCGGTTGATCGGACCCAAGAAGCTGCGGTTGAATGTCCCATCTTCACGACGCCCATATGTAGTGGAAAAAAGAATAACATCTCTTTCGTCTCCCTGAACTGCCTCAAGGCTCTTCACAAAGAAGCCAACGTCCTGGCCGTTGTCTGTACGGACGAGCTCACGCTCATACGCCGCTCGGAACTCGGGATCGTTCCGCATCTCTGAGTCAAGCAAGTTTTCGATTTCCTCCCGCTGGCTGTCGTTGAAGGTAACAACTCCAAGCGTGGGACTGTTAGAAGCCAACCATAAGCTCTTTAAATAACTAACAACGGCCCGGGCTTCGTCAGGGTTTTTCCGGCTCGCGTATATGCCGTTCACGTGATCAACAAACAACGCCGGTTTACCGTCCGGCGTGACCGATCGTGCCGGCTGCGGAGCTTCGAGTCGATTCCGATAGAATGCCGCATTAGAAAACGCGATCAGCACTGGATCGAGAGAACGATAATGGACATTCAAGTGGGCATCCGGGAGGCGCGCTTGCGCAAGAGAAAGCAAATCACCTGCTCCAGCGGCAACGGCCAAATCTATTAATTCTTCCGGCCGTTCCGCCCTGTCCTCGTCAGCATCCGGAGCGTCAAAGTCAAAGGCTGATTTGAAGAACATGGTAGGGGGCAGTTGTTTGCCATCTCCGGCTACGACCACTCGCTTCCCACGAAACAACGTGGGAAGCGCATATTCCGGGGGACACTGGGAGGCCTCGTCGAAGATCACTAGGTCGAACAAGCCGGACTCGAGGGGAAAGATCTGGCTTACGGTTCCTGGGTTTGCGAGCCAGCAGGGCCGCAGCTTGAACAGGCCGTGCGTGCGGCCGGTATCCACGATTTCCCGAAGCCTCCGAGAATTAGGGCCTCGGAATTGAAGGCCTCGGCGCCAGCGGTGGTCCACGTCCGGCCAAGTCAGGTCCCAGAGGCTACGTATCGCCTCTGACTCAAACCCACGCTTCCGCCCAGCCAACGCAGCTAGCCGCGCCCGATCCAACCCGTACATTTCAGGGGTTAGGCTGCGGAGAATCGGCGAGTCTCTCTCCGCCTCCGCCATCCAGGTCAAAATGGCGGACAGTTCCGCGGTCTTAGCCCAGTTTCTAGGAGTTCCTCCAGGCGCGTTTTCGAACGCTGAAACAACCATCTGCCCGATTGGATCGAGCCTTTCAACCGAAGCAATATACCGCAAGAGGATCGGCAGCCTCGGCAGGTATTCTTTGAGGCGTAATAGGTACTTTGTTACGGGTTTACAAACGCGGATAGCCTGCGTGAGCTCGTTTGCTTTAAGCTCACTTAACCATCTAGCGACAGCCCTCAGGCCCGGTTCGCAGTCGGCCGCATCAGTTGCCCGACGCGCAATCCTCTCAAAGACCCAGTCGCTGCCGACGGCCTTGGCCCAACTCCGGGACGCTGCGAAGTCCTTGATCGCCCGCCTGGCACCATGAAAGGACAGTACTAGCCAGCGGAAAGGAGAATGCTGCTTCTGGACGGCGCTGTCAACGGCGGCGGCCAAGTTCACATATGGGCCATCTGCGATGTCGAGAACCAAGTCTTGCGAGGACCTCGCGTTCCCTGCGACTGTCTGATCCAAAGTCAACCAAGAAGCCGCGAGACGCCTTGCCGCCTCGCTGAGGGCCCGCAGGTTTCCGACGAGGCGGCCGGAAATGGGACCTGTTTTGCCAGCCCATTGGTCTACAGTTCCAGCAGCAGGCAGTACCTGGTCGATGTCGGCTGTTATTTCCTCGACTTGGTATCGGTCCCCGCTCAAGTCCTTGCGCCCGTCGATCCAAGGATTTGACCGAACGTCCGCCGCCCAGAATAAGTCTTCGAGTCGCGTAAGCGTATCGCTCAGCCGGGCCAATCCGTCTTGGTCCAAATCCGTTAGTAGCTCCCGGATCTGTTGCACTGGGCGAATGTCAGCACACTGACGTTCGATCTTCGCGATCCGGCCGAGCATCGTTCTGAAACTAAGACGATGACGATGCCGATCACCGAAGAGGGCTTTAGCATATTCTTCAAACTGACTTTCGAGATGTTCCATCTCTTCGGCCGTAGCGGCCCGTGCGCCGGGTGCCTGTGCATCTTTCGGAGCCGCTTCGCGAAGCATCTCGATAATGCGCCTGCGGTCGCCCTCCGCGTCGTCCACCTGGATGAACAAATCACCCAACTTCACGTCCTCGCTCCGCAGGCGTGACGCCACCACATCAAGTGCGGCCTTCTTCTGGCAAACCACAAGTACCTTTTCGCCCCTTGCAAGCGCGTCCGCAACGATGTTAACGATCACCTGGGATTTTCCGGTGCCCGGGGGGCCGTGGACCACAACGCCTTCCTCACGACGCGCCATCCAAACGGCCCGCTCCTGAGAATAATCAGTGTCCGTGACAAGAAACCGATCCTTCTCTTTGGGGATCTCAAGGGGCATAGCCGCAGTTCTCGCCCTCTCCCGGAGAAAGTCGCCGGCCGGACCAGTCAGGGCTCCCATGCGGTGCATGTTTTCCAGGTCGGCGAGAAGTTCCATATTCTCCCACTGGATTAGCCCAAGAAGACCGCTGTTGAACAACTGAGGCTTCGCCGCCGACCTCAGCAGCGCTTGCTCCGGCACGGACTGAATGCGGGAACTAAGAGTCGTGTCTAGTGATGGCCTGAATCCTTCGCAGCAGCTGCTGACTAGCCGGCGCAGCCCATCTATATCCGCCAATTCTAGGAGTTCGGCGCTTGTTGGCTCTCTAGGCTCAAACTCCAAGTTGCGGCTTATCCATTGCCAAGCGATCCGGTTAAAGCGAGGTGCACCCTGCTCGCGGCTCAGAAGTAGCTCGCCCTCGATGCGGGCAGCGCCCTCGATTCGAACGGGCCAAAGGAAGAGCGGTGCCAACAGAAAGTCGTCGTGATCGCTGGAGGGATGGGGCACGTAGATAAGCGGGTATGCTAGCCATAGCATCCACAGCCCAGTCTCGCGATGTGCAGCCTGGGCCTCCCTAGCGAGTTTGGTGCGCAGAGCGGTGAAAAGAGCCTGGCTCTCAGCGCGGGCCTCGCTGCTTTGTTGCTTCTCAAACACTAGGCGATAACGCCCGCTGGGCTGTACGAGCTTCTCCACCATCTGTTCGGGTGCGTCGGCATGCGCCACACGAAAACGCGACAAGTCGATACGCTTTACCGCGCGCGTTGGGAAAGCGCGCAGCACTGCGCTACGACTAACGCTGCTGAGGAGCCGGCGGATGTAGTTTGACACCGCCTGCTCCTGGACCGGATCCTGGAGGGGCATCTTCGTAGTCCTTACGCACCGGAGCGCCGACGTAGCGCGCGCTGCTTACCCAATCGGTAAAAATCGTCGAGGGTTAGGCCGAAATCGTTGAGAATCTCTTCGCGGGGAAAGGTCCCTCCCACCGTTATCGAGAAGCCACTTCCTGGCCTCATCGGTGGCGCTCGGTTCTTAATAGCGTCCTTCATTGGGTTTTTCCAGGACCTGAGCATACCATGGGTGATGAGTCAAAGGCGGGTGTCATCCATGATAAGTAAAGTCAATAGGGCAGACGGAGTTGCCCTGTCGACGTGCTCGGAGAGCCGCCTTCGGTCTATGTAGCACGGTTGCAAAGTCGCGCGAGTGCCTCACGGCAGCGGTTCCCGCGGTTCGCGGAACCAGACATCCATGTGCGGGCACGGCTGTTTTCTGTGGAGCGAGGATGAAAACACCGTCACCGAAGATTGAGTTAGGGTTCCCTGCCAGCCTCGAAACAGCCTGTGGGCAGCCTTCCAGAGTTTCCTCCAGTTGCTGAGACCCCGTCACGGCAAGGCCTGGCAGGTCGCGATTCACGTCCATGCATTCTGTGAGCGGAGCCGCGCTTACGCTGCTTCCGCCGATTCCTCTCCTTCTAAGAAGGGTTTTTCCCGGCGATCCACCGCTAGCAAATAGGCCATGATTTTCCGGGCCACCGCGATCGTGGCGCGATTGCGATTTCCTTTCTCCAGCGCCTTTTCGTGAACCGCGGTGAGATCGTCGTTGAAGTGCTGGGAAAGCTTGGCGGCCTCGATCAACACCGTCTGCAGATGCTTGTTGCGCTGCTTGGAAATGGGCATCCGTTTCGCAACGCCGGCCGAGCTGCGTTCCGCGCTGCATAGTCCGCAATAACTCACCGCGTCCTTCACGGAAGAAAAGCGGCTCACTTCGCCGACCTCCAGCACCCAGGTCAAGGCCGTCACCGGTCCAACACAGGGAATCGTCAGCAAGCGTTCGACGCGCTCGGTGAGCGCCGGATCGTCCCGCAGCGCTTTCAGCAAGGCGCGGTCCAGCTTGGCGATCCGCTCGATCGATTCGCGGCCGATCTTCAGCAAAGGCTGGATGCAGTCGGGCACTTCCGGAGATTTTCGCAGTTGTGCGAAGTACGCCTTGCCGTGCAGTTTTTGTTTGTTGTAGGGAACGCCGGTCTCCATCAGCAAGCCGGCCGTCCGATTCTTCATCTGCACGTTTTGCCTCACCAGCAGGTTTCGATAGCGCAGGGTGCGCCGCCGCTCGCGAAACTCGCTCGGCGCCATGTAGCAAAGCGGCAGCAGATTGCAGCGCAACAGGTCGGCGATCATGCGCGCATCCACCTGGTCGTTCTTCTTCTTGGCCGCGGCGATGGCTTGCAGCATCATCGGATTCGCGACCTTCAAGGCGTGGGCGTGGGGCTTCAAGTAATCGTAAATCCAGCCGGTGAAGATGGTGGCCTCCAACGCCCCGGTCCAGGGTTGCGGCAAGCGGGCCAGCCAGGTGTCCAGCGCCAGCCGGGTGGCGTCGATCTTGCCTTCGGCGTGCACCTCGCCGTCCACACGCTTGGTGCAGTAACTGATTGTTTTCTTGTGTACGTCCAGTCCGATGTAGTACATATGTTCCTGAGGAGCCTCCTTGGGTTAGTCTCTGAATCAGCTCCGCGCTGAGTTCAGCCTTTCTTTGTACACCAAGGCGGCTCCTCTTTGTCCACTTATCATTCAAACAGCCTGATCTGCGTAGCGTGTTTTTCGCGCCGATTCCTGTTACACGCTTGGGGATTAATTTCGCGCGCGCATCGCACCCCGAGAATTGTACGGCACATTGGCAACGTGGGATTCGTAAAAAACACGCTACGCAGATCAGTCGCGGTAGGGACGGCTATTGCTAACCGCCCCCCGCACAGATCCGTACGAGCGGCATTACCGCATACGGCTCCTACCTTGGATGCATGGCAGCGAAGCGGATATCCACTTCGCGCACGCCACGGAACCCCTGGGACACGGACTTCCCCGCTCGGTGTCGGGCTCGTGTAGAGTTCCGCAACGTTCTCCTTGGTCTGCGCTCTTCCCTCCACCACCTCCGCCGAGGCGCAGGCCCTCTTTGTTCGGCAGCTTCATTGGTACTACAGCGCAGTCCGACTCCTCCAAGGCGTACATGTCCGGCTTGCGGCAAATCGCCTTCCCGGACCGTTCCCGCATATCGCGGGACGCCATGGAGGTCTCCCGGTTCTCGTGCATGTTGTTTCTCAACGTGCTGGGGTCTCTGACTACGCCGGGCCCGGCTTTCAGCTCGCGATTAGCGCTGTCGCCGGTGTTGCCTTCCCGCCACAGCCAAGGGGTCGGCGCCCGAATTTTAGGTTTTCGAAGCTCAATCGCCCAGCCCATCAATGCCTCTGTCTACGCTTCGCCGACCGCCTCGCGACGGCCCACGCAAGACTCGAGGTCAGGATGGAGTCGCTGCTCCTTTCCTGTAGGGCTCTTGCATCCCCTACAACATGCCGGTTTATCCCGGCGCACGGCTGTCCCCGCAGTTCCCAACGTGTCATCAGCTTTTGAGAGATCCACCTTGGATAAGCGCCGTAGTCGCCCTCGCCAAGTGTTCCGATAGCGGCGTAGTGTCCGGTGGAAGCGTCCAGTACGATCTGCCGTTTCTCAAGTGCGACGCGCTTAGTCCATGCTCCTGCCAGGAGAAACCGCCCATCGGGACTCCAGCCGCCTACCCCCTTCACCCGTGTCCCCGACAGCAGCTCCGCCGTTGTTCCTTCGACCAGTGATCGGATATAGAGTCGGTCCTCGTTCACAAAAGCCAGCTTCTTCCCGTCCGGAGATAGCCTGGGCATCCAACCGGGCCCGCTATACACGGTGCTCCCGCCCGAAAGGTCTAAAACCTGGATTTGTTTCAGGGAGCCAATGGCGACAAGCGTTCCCGGGCCGGAAACACTGAGATCATAGATATCCGCCGGCGAAACGTGAGTAGCAAGTTGGGCGAGATCCTGGACCGCCCCGGACCGCGGGTCCAGGGCGATCAGCACTGATGGGCCCCGCGATCTGCCTCGACCGTCCGCTGCGACTATGATTCCGGGTCCCGAGGAGATGCCAAGTATATTGGGTATCCTTCCTTCCAGCCGGAGACGTCGGATTCCGTCGCTCACGCTGTTCACGATGAGAGACGGATCTTCTGGATGCCGGGGAGTGTCTTGCCAGCAAATCGCGAGGCCTTCCGGCGCGACGGCAGGCCAGCTTAACACAACACCGGGGAACTCGTTGCGAGCACCGCGCCACCTGTGGAAGAGCACGTCTTCGTGCGTTAAGAGTGTGAGTCCATCGCGAGCCTCCATCGCCTTGACTGCCGTACTTATCTCGCTGTCTGATCCAGCCCATACACCCACGGGCGCAATCAAGGCGGCGAGGAAAGTGCGTCTAGTCGGTAGGCTTCGCCCCGCTGGAGTGCTATCCGATCTCATGGATTTGGTACTCCTGGCAGCGGAGTGGTAAGGCCGACCATAAACGGCAGGTTAGCAAACACGCCTTGAAGCCATGCGGCGACAGCGGCGTCAGCACCCTTGTTGAGGCTGTTCAGCATGTAGCCGAATACTGAACTACTGTTCGGTCCATACCAGTGGTACTTGATGGGCGGCGCACTGTTGATGGTACCGACATCCTGGCTCAGGATGTTTTGGAGCGCGCATACGTCTGATCCGCTCAGGACTGATCCGTCCGGCGAGTTTGTGATACTGTCGCCGGGCAGCGCTGCTCCGGCCGAGACGAATTGAGCGTTTAGGTATTTCCCATTCTTATAGCCCTCGGCGATTTCCGGTGGGTCGCCGTTCTGGTCCGTGAACTCAATGTATCCGTGCTTCGCCCCCGGAACCGGCACACCATGCGTCGCCTCGATCGGCCGATCATAGGCCGCGATGCTGCAACTCGGTGGCGCTGGACCAGCGCTGGCGATCGCATTATTGATGGCGTTTACCGCATTATAAGCTCCCGCCACAACGCCGAACTGAAAGTCGCAAAGCACTTGCGTCAGAGGCTCGTTCGTATCCACTAAGCTTGCCGAACCGCTACACACGGAGTTCCAAACAAAGCCGCATTCACTGCTGGTGCCATTGAGGAGGCACGTGTCTCTTCCCGAAGGGTCAACGCCGTTTACGGGGTCCCCGTTGGCGTAGCCGTAGCCGTTGAGACTCTGCGGTTGCGTCGGATCACCAGCGGCGACCCGATCTGGCGTCAGGAATCGGCCGATCCCACTCGATAAGTAACGCTCCGTGGCATAATCGAGGCCGGAATCCGAATCGCGATAGGCCTGCGCGAACTTGTAATTATCGTTCCCGGTACTCGTGCCGACATCCTCACCGTAAGGATAGTAGGAAGTTGTCCCGTAGAATCCCTTGAGACTTCCCTGCCGATCCGTCCAGTTGTACAGCCGTTGTCCGGCGAAGTAGTAGTACACCCCGTTGACGAAGGTGCCCAGGTAGCTGGTCAACTGGCGGCCGCTGGCATCATAAAAGTAGACTGCGCCCAAGGAGGTCTTGGCAATGCGCCTCCCGAAGGCATCGTAGGCCATGGTCGATGTGGTGGTTTGGCCACTCGCGGGATGGGTATCCGCTTCCACCAGCCGGTCGAAAACGTCGTAGGTCAAGCCCATCGAAGCGCCCTGCGGGAGCGGCATCGCGGTCAGGTTACCGGCGCCGTCGTAGGAATAACCGGCGCTGTTAATGCGATTCGTACCGGAATCGTACGTTAACACCGACACCGGCGCCCCGCCGCTCCCCGTCTGCGAGGTGCGATTGCCAAATTCGTCGTAGGCGAAGGTCATGTTCCAGGTGCCCGTCCCGGCCGTTGCCAGCCGGTTGAGATTGTCGTAGGTGTAGCTGGTGGTGACCGAACCGCCGGAACTCGAGTTCACTTCGCTTGCGAGCTGGCCATTGGCTTGATAGTTGTAGTGCAGACTCATGCTCGATGGATACCATCCGCTCTCGCCCATGTCGGTGATCCAGCCCCGCGCCGGATCGTAGGTTCGCGACAAGTTATAAGGGTAGTTCCAGTAGGCGTTCGAGCCGTTCCAGGTAAAGGAAGTCTCCGACCAGCCCAGGATCTGTCCTGCGGCGTTGTAGGTGGCGTCGTGGGCCAGGCCCAGCCATTGCTGGCCATCCGGGCCCCAACACTGGTAACCGGTCGCCCGGCCTAGAATCGTGTAGCTGTACTGGCACGGGTTGACCGCCTGCATGCCTGAAATCGTGGACGCTAGATCGCCGGGATAGCCGACCGTGGCCAGCCGTCCATCCGCGTCGTACGCGTACGTCGCGTGGGTCCACGCGTTCGGCGTCTGCAGAGTTTGTTGGTTCACTCTGCCCATATTATCGTAAGAAAAATGCCACGTATAGCCGTCGTTGCTGGCCGTGGTCATGCGTCCCCAGGCGTTCTGGGCAGTGAGTTGCGAGTTCGGGTCTGTGTCGTAGGTGAAGGCCGTCGTTTTGCCGCCGCCCGTAACGCTCAACAGCCGGTGATTGGAATCGTAGGCATAGGTCAGCGTGCCGTTGCCGCTTTGTTTGGTGCTGAGCAAGCCATCGCCTTGATACGTGTAGGTCACCGTGCCTTTTTCGGGCGTGGTCGGAAATGCGGGGACAGCCTGATCCGCGTAGTCGCTTCTTCACATCGTTTCGACCATGTCGAATCCATTTCCGATTATCGGAGCACACTGCTGCGGCGCTAGTTGCCACGTGCTTCATTTCCTAAACGCGCGGGCCGCCCTTGAGGACCTGCGCTACGCGATGGTCTGGCGATCCTTGATCCCCGTCACCAGGTAGGCGCGCAGTTTCTCGTCGTGCTTCACCACCAGATCCTTTTCAGTGGTGCTGAAGACGCGATGCACGTGGCGGAACACGTCGGGGGAAATCAGCACTTCGCCGCCCTGGGCGGCGTCGCAATAGCGCGAGGCGCGGTTGACGGCGTCGCCCACCACGGTGAACTCCATGCGTTCCTGGCTGCCCACGAATCCATGAACCACTTCGCCGCAATGAATACCGATTCCGATGCGGCAGGCGGGTTGGCCGCGCTGCCGGCGCGCGGCGCTCAGAGCTTCGCCGGCGGCTTGCATCTCCAGCGCCGCGCGCACCGCTTTTTCGTACTGTTGCGGGTCCGGCTCGGGACTGCCGAAAATCGCCAACACCGCGTCGCCGATGAACTTATCCACGGTGCCGTCATGCTGCAGGATAGGCGCGGTGAGGGCGGGCAGAAATTCGTTGAGCATGTCCACCACGTCTTCCGGATCCATGGCCGCCGCGGTGCGCGTAAAGCCGCGCATGTCGCAGGAGAGAATGGTCACTTCCGAATCGCTCCCCGCCGGTGCGCAAGCGCCCGTGACGGGCCCGATCGAGAAGCGTCTGGCGCAGCTTGGGAGAAAAACTGGTCAGAAGCCGTTCTTGAATCAGCACGGTGCGGCGTAAATCCTCGGCCAGTTTGTGGTTGGCCACCGCCGCCGCGGTGTATTGCGCCACCGCCACCAGGAAACGGAGATCGTCGTCCAGGAAGGGCTGGCCGGCTTGGGGATTGTCCACCAGGATCACGCCGAAGGTTTGCTCGCCCCACAACAACGGCGCATACATGCCGCTTTCAATGCGATTGATCAGGATGCTGTGGCTCAGATCGCCTTGCGAGCCGCGCAGCCACAGCAGACCCTTGCGCTCGCTGATGGAACGCCGCGCCAGCGTCTCGCTGACGGCGGGCCCGGTGCCGCCGGGCGAGCGAAAGGCCCGCGGCAACAACTCGCCGCTGCCCGCGTCGCACAACAACACCGCCGCGCGGATGGCGCCGGGAATCACTTTCACCAAGCGGTCCAGAACCACTTCGAATAACTCGTCGAGCGGCCGGTCGTTGGAGACTTGCAACGGCAAATCGCAGAGCACCTTCAAGCGCTCCACAAAATTAAGGCCGGCGGCATCCCGCGCCAGCGCTTTCGATACGCCGGCGGCGGCATCCGCGAGTTGGGCCACCTGCGGAGCGGCGGCATCGTGCATGGCGGCGATCTCGATGCCCGGCAGAGTTTCCGGTTTGGGCGGCGGCGCGGGAACATCCACCACCAGGCGCGTCACTCCAATCTCCACGACGTCGCCGGCTTGCAGGAGCGATTTTCCGGAATAGCGGATGTCCTGCTGGTTCACTTTGGTGCCGTGGGAACTGCGCAGGTCTTCGATCCACCAATGCCCGTCTTCCATCCACAAGCGGGCGTGCGGCCGCGACACGGTGTCGTCGGGACTCAGGTCCAGATCCACTTCCACGCCGGGCTTGGGCCGGCCGATCACCACCTGGGTGGTTTCGCGATCGAAGGTCTTGGTGCTGCCCTGAAAGGTGTAGTGGATCCGCATTCCCCAAACCCTATGCTACAACAGTTGGGGGTTGCGAGAACGGCGCGGCCGGGAACAAATCTGGTCGTGATAGAGCCTGATGCCACATGCGACTTCGACTGGCCTCGATCTTGCTTTTGGCGGCCGCTCCCGTCTGGTCCCAGACGCCTTCCATCCCCGACACTCCCGCCGGACATACGCGGCAAGCCTGGTTCGATGCTTTTAATTAGCGCGGCCGGCGCTTGCGCTGCGGCGGCACGCCCGTGGCCGTGACGTAGAAACTAACGTTGCTGCTCGCGCTGAAAGGGTTTCCGTTGGCGTCCAGCACCGGCTTGCCCGAGCTGTCGTTGCCGGTGATGGTAATGGTGCCGTAATAGGTTCCCGGGGCCAGGCTGCTGGGATTGGCGGAGATGTTCATGGTGGCGGTGTTGGTGCCGCCCAGCGCATCGCCGCTCAGCCACGTTCCGCCATCCGTGGTGTTGATATTCGCCGACCAGGCCAGAGTTCCGCCGCCCAGTTTGTTGACGGTCACCGGTTGCGGGACCGGCGTGGCCACGTTGCCGGCGATGCCCGTGAAACTCAACACCGACGGCGTGATCGTGAACGTGGTGGGCGCCGGGCGCTTCACCGGCAAGTAGAGGTGATTGGAATCAATGGCCCCGATAATGGCATGCACTTCCGCCGAGCCAAAGGTGTCGTTGGGACCGATCAAGAGATCGGCCGCGGAGATCGTGCTGGGGACCACGCAAGTGATGCGCCACACGCCCACCACTCCCGTATTCGGTCCCATGAAACCGGTGGGACAAACGTTGCCCTGCACCTGGACTTGCTGGGTGGTGGCGATCCCCAGGATGCCGTTGCCGGGAACGTTGGTTTGCAGCGGCGGAACTCCGCCGACTCCAACAAGGTTGGTGATGGTGTAGGCGGTGGTGTCGGTTTCGTAGTAGCGATTGTACTGCAGCGAGGCGGCGCCCATATAGACGCGGTACTTGACCGCGCCCGGTGTGGCAGTCCAAGTGAGGGTCGCGGAATTGGTGTTGCCGCTGGCGACCGAGAGCAAAACCTCGCCCGATCCCAGCGATTCCGTGCCATCGTTGAAAATGGCCGTCACCCGCATGTAGTAGCTGCCCACCACCAACTCGCCGCTCGTGGTGATCAGCGAGGTGACGACATTTTGGGGATAGTCCGCGAGGAGTCCAAAGCCGGTGCCGTAGAAGGTGATCAGCTCGCCTTGGGAGGCCGGTGCAACGCTGGTGACCGTGGATCCGTCTGCGTGCAGCGCCAGAATGGCGCCCGTTCCACTGCCGTCGGCGCTATAGAGCGACGGCTGCGGCAGCGTCAGCGTCACGGGCAGGGCGATGGAGTTAGCGGTATTTCCGTTGGCCAGCGCTTGTTGCACCCAAATTCCCGCACTGTCTCCGCTCAACTCCATGGGAAGTTGGAACAGGATTTGGGTTGGCGATACCGACACGATGGGACACTGCTGGCCGTTGGCCCACACCGTGGTTCCGGCCAGAGTCAAGGGCAGCGGACTGACGGTGGCGGCCGCCTTAACACTGTTCGAAAACTGCCCCTGGATCATCACGATGCTGCCGGGAACCAGGTTGTCAAAGGGGTGCTGATTGCCGAAGGATCCCGCCAATGTGGGATCCACCGGATAGGACGTTAGCGTCAACTGCGGGAGATTGGAGGTTGCGGTGGCGCCGGTAAATTGCGTTAGCGCGTTGTTGGGCGTGATCGAGGTGCCTGTACCGCTGGTGATTGACGCTTGATAGGCACAGCTATTCCCGACACTTCCGCTCTCCTTGGCTTGCCAGGAAATCGTACCCTTGTGATCGCTGGTGGCTGTAATTCCGTGAGTGCTGTTGCCGGCATTGGTGTTGATGGAGTTGGCAAGATTATCGCCGATCGTTCCCACGGTGTCGCCGGAAGCGACGGTATAGGTGACCGTGAAGGTTGTGGCGTCGTCGTTGGTGACGGCGACGCTTATAGTATCGCCGGCCGCCGGCGTTCCTCCGATGACCAGCGCCGTGGCGATGGCGTAGGTCAAATCGGCGCTGGAAAAACGGTCCTCCAGGTTAGACTGACGTCCGAAATAGACACGATAGCTGTCGGCCAGATTGACGGCCGACCAGGTGACCAGCACGGTGCTCCCGCTCGTGTTGGCGGCCGGCACGTTGATCTTGATTTCGTCGGACGGCGTGCTCTCTCGCGGGAAGTTCGTGTGAATCGCCGTGACCCGCGCATAGTACGTGCCGGAAGGAACCGTGCCGGTGTTGTCCACGCTGACCGTGGCTTGCACGTTCACCGGCTTGGCCAAGCCGTTGCCGTTCAGCGACGCAGCATCGAAAATGTAGCCCTTGTTGACCCAGGGCTGTCCGGGCTGGAATTCCAGGATGCGCCGGTTGTTGCCGTCGGCGACCAGGAATCCGCCGCCGGGCAGCGGCATCAGCCCCATGGGATTGGCCAGTTTCTCCGCCGTTAGTCCTTCCAAGTGGCCGATCGGGTCGTACTGGCCGATGATCGCGTCGGGGAAGGCCCCGTTGGTGGTGGGAAAGGTGTTGAAAACCAAAATACGATTATTGCCGGAATCGGAGACGATCAGCCGTTGGCCGTCGCTGAAGGCGTCGCGGGGATAGTCCAGGCTACTCGATCCGCTGCAGCAGGACGCCGGGCTGGGATCCGTTATAGCGGTCGAATCGGCGTTATTAGTGACGAAATCCGGCTCGCCGATGACCAGGTCGGCGGCCGCACCGTTGGTCGTCGGAATGTGCTTGAAGATCAGCACGCGATTGTTGCCCAAATCGGTGACGATCAAACGCGTACCGTCGGTGGTCACCGACACCGGGTCTAACATGGAGCTGGCGGTGGGCGTGGCCAGGGCATTATGGGTGGTGAAATCGGGCTGTCCCAGCACCACGTCGGCGTTGGCGGTGGAACTGGTGGGGATCGAGTTGTAGATCAGCACGCGGTGATTGTAGGTGTCGGCGACGAACAGCTTTCCCATGGCGATGGTGACGCTGGTCGGATAGCGCATCAAGCTTTGTGAAGTGGCCGGTGTGTTGCTGGTGAAGTTCGTCTGTCCCAGCACGACGTCGGCGTTGGCGCCGTTGCTGGTGGGGATGGCATTGAAAATCAGGATGCGGTTGTTGGCGGAGTCGGCCACCGCCAGGCGAACGCCGTCGGAAGATACACTGGTAGGCAAGTTCATCTGGTTCTGGGCGGTGCCCGTGATTTGGCAGGGCTGCGCGGTGCCGGCCGCGGTGTACGGCGTTCCGGCGTCGGTCTGGCCGACGGCCACGTTGCAGGTGGATCCGAAGCCGGCTTGGCCCAAGACCACAAAGGCCGGGGCGTTCAGGTTGGCCTTGGTATAGTCGGGGTAGATTAGGACACGGCTGTTCTGCGGCCCCAGGAATTCGTTTCCGCCATCGGCTACGATCAGCATCCTGCCGGCGATGGTCATGCTGGTGGGCGCGCCCAACGAGGTGTTGTCGAAACCGGGGTTATCGGAGGTGAAATTCGGCTGCCCGATGACGCGCACCGCAGCCTGCCCCGAGCCATAGACCTTGGGCGGTTGGGCTTGCAGACGTTCGTTCAGCGGCAGTCCAGCCCCGGAGCACAACAGGCCCACCAAGCACACCTGGCAGATGCTCTTCAAAACCGTCCTCTTCAATCCCAATCAGACACCTCGTCTAGGTAGTCACCGCACAACCGCACCCGCAAAGCGGATGACGTTTGCTGTTTCCTCCATAGGGACCTGCGGGCGGCCTGTACGGCTGCCATGGCCTTGACCGAAGCGGCGCGTAACATGTAATGTTACGACATTTTGGCCAGGACCGCAACGATTAGTGAGGCTCCTTTGAGACTCCTTTGACAATGAGTTGACCAGCCCAGCCGCTGACCCAGAGGGGTCACCGCCTGTAGGTGCTTCCGAGGCTATTAACATGGATGGACAGGATGGACAGGATGCGACCAACGCCGGGCCGCGTTTATCCTGTCCATCCTGTTCATCCATGTTTAATGAGAGGAAGGCGAGTCTAAAGAGGCGCCAGTTTCTCCTCCCCCACTTCGGTTGCCCCGCGGTCATCGGTAAGTTCGTTTTGTCTCTTTTGTTTTGTACCGCGGCGGCCGGCCTGCAGTTGCCGTAACTCCTTGAGACAACGGTAGAAGCCGCGTTCCAGGAGCGTCTCACAGCGCGCCAAACGCGTGAATCCGCCGCAGCTTCGCGCGTCTCTGCGAAAGGCGCGGCCCACGGCGTATTGCGGGCATTCAGCTCCTCGCGGATCTCGGACTCCCGCGCCTTCAACTGGCGGTACAACTGCGGATCTTTGGCTTCGCTGGGATCGGTCTCCAGCCGGTGCCGAAGCAAGGCCTGCGCCTGGCGCTGGGTCAGCCCTGCTTGCTCGCCGAGAAATCCCGCGCTATACAACGCGGCTTCCACGGCCGGGAAACACCGCAGCCGCCACGCGGAATCGGTGATGCGGTCAACCAGCGCGCGCTCGGCATGATCCACGGGACGAAGCGACTTGGCCCAGCCCGCGCGGTAGGCGGCGAACTCGGCCTCCGATTCTCCCGGCAACAGCGGCTGGAGCGCGAAGAATCCAAATTTGAGGGCGTTTTGCGACGAGGCGGTTTTTCCTTCCGCGGTCTTCGGCCCGGTGGAGAGTTTAGTGTTAGCGCGGCGTGCCGCGGCCTGGCGTGGCGTGATTTTCATGGTTGTTTGGGCCTCTTATCGAAGATTCGAAAGCATCCGTTGGGCCATTGTTCTTCATAGCTGACGACCAGTTCTTCATCCGCGGCAAGCGGCTCCGCGGGAACCCAACGGAGTTCGATTTCCCGTGGCGGCGCCGACTTGGCTTCCAGTGCCGCGATCCGGCCGGCGATTCGCTTGCGCTTATTCGTCCAGATCTTGTTGGTCGATGCCTTATCGCCCCTTCAGGGCTGGAATAGAAACTTTGCCATGACCCAGGGCGACGCTTCGCTTGCCCTGGGCTGATATAGCGCGCCTCGTTCGGGGCTTTTGGTTGTCGTGAGAGGGCCAACGGCCCGATCGATATCAGCCCAGGGCAAGCGAAGCGGCGCCCTGGGTACAAACAATCAACAAGGCAAGCCCTGAAAGGGCGATCTAAGGTCCGGATGTCGTACGCTAAGAGACTGACGACCATGAAAGCTGAGAAATCAAGATCGCGGTTCTTGCTATGTATTCGCAACGACGGTTCCGACGACCTGGAGCCGAGGAAGGTGTACCAAGTTCTCCCAGATCCGCGGGCTGTACGGGAAGGCTTCGTGCGGATTGTTGATGAGTCAGGAGAAGACTATCTCTATCCGGCTGAATACTTCGTGCCGGTAAGACTGCCGGTGGTGATCGCCAGGACCTTTCTTTCCATCCAGGTCGGCCTTGCGGCCGGCGGTGCAAAAGGTGCGCCGCGGCTGAACTCTCAGGCGTAAGCGGGGATATGCGAGACGCGGGGTCGAGACGGTCATATTAACACATCAATCCAGTAGTCTGTTGCCGAGCTACGTAGTACACTTGACACATATGAACCCCCTACCAGCGCCTCAGGTGCCCGGTAAAACGAAGGCTGTTTTCTCCATCACCATCAAGACTCTGACACTGTCGGCGATCTACGCCTGCGGCGCATTACTGCTGGCTGCAATCTTCCGCTTGTTTCACATGGTACCTAAGGTTCGTTAATGTGCGTAGCATCTCTCACCAGCCCGGGTCGGAGACGCGGGTTCGAGCCGCGGGTTTAGTCTGGAGTTGACGATTTATCCTTCGCGCTCCATCCACGCGGCCTCCTTGAGGGATCTTGTCACGCCGTAGATCGCTGCCACACACATTCGTCACAAAAAAATAAATCGTCAACTCCACGCTGACCCCGCCCGGCCCGCGGGCGGCCTGGAGGGTTTCGAGAATCCGCGCACGCTGCGAAGATGGGAGAGGCTCACTTCCTGGCCAGTTCCAACAGCGCCGCATAAGGGTTGATGGCCTGGCCTTGCCACCAATGTTTCTCCGGGCCAGCTTGAAGATCGCGAAATGCAAATGGGGCGCCAAAGGGCTGGCGTTGCCGGACGATCCTACGTAGCCGATGACGTCTCCGGCCGCCACATTCATGCCTTCTCGCAGGCCATCCGCATAGCGGTCGAGATGAGCGTAGTAGTAACAGAACACACGATCCTCGTCAAACTGATAGATCGTGTTGCCGCCAGGCTTGCTCAGAAAAAGCCTGATAACCGTGCCGCGCACGACCGCGTGAACCGGCGTGCCGCGCGGTTCGATGATGTCGATGGCTTCGTGACGGACCGCACCACGCGATTGCTGAAACGTGTCGTGAATGTCGCTGGCTCGTAATCCTTGGATCGGCGGCGAGGTCAGCACCGGAGAAGCTTGGCCGGAACACAGCAAACACGCCAGCAGCGGCGCTGCCACCCGGGTGGACATGTGGAGCCGTCGCTGTAGAAGGTTCAGGTGCACGCTTCACTCCTCTTGCAGCTACTCCTCTTGAAGGGCTACGGGCACACCGCGCTTGAGCATTTTCGAAAGCTCTTCCGCGTCCCAGTTCGTCAGCCGGATGCAGCCGTGCGATTCCGTGTGGCCGATCAATCCGGGCTTGGGCGTTCCGTGAATGCCGTAGTGTTCCTTCGACAAGCCGATCCAGACAACCCCGACGGGATTCCTGGGACCGGCGGCAATCCGCGTCTTCGCGTCTTGCGGCTTGGCGTCCCAGAAAAAGTCAGGGTTGAAATTGAACACCGGGTTGTGCTGGATGTCGATTACTTTCCAATCGCCAATGGGTAGTGGGTCATGCTCGCTCCCGATCGTTGCGGGGTATTGGGCCAAAACCGATCCGTCAGCCGCCAGCGCCGCCACCGTACGATGGCTCTTGGAAACGGCGACTCGATCCGCCTGCGGAGCGTACTCGCGGCTAACGTTGGGCACAAAGATCCGTTGCCCGGCGCGGCCAAGGCTGCGGCGCGGATTCAACTTCGCCAGCAACGCAGGGTCGATGTGGAAACGCTCTCCCAACTCCTCGGCCGGCGATTGATAGTCAAGGTGCTTCAGCTTGGCTTGGGCCATGAGATCGTTCGGGATTCGCTCGAAAGGACCCTCAACATCGCCGGCGGAAATGGTGTAAGGCGCCAACGGTGTTTCCGTATCGGTGTTGAGAGCCTGCCAGGTTACCTGGTCCACCCGGCCGGTTGGCGGAAGGTGATGGGCTGCCTGATAACCAAGCACGGCGACGCCCAAATTGTCTCCCCATCGGCCATCGATCTGGCCCGGCGAGAAGTGCGCACGATCTAAGAGAATCTGCGCGCGAACCACGGCATCTCCCGCGGATTTCGGCTTGACATCAGGATGGTTGGCCGAATCATTGACTTTACTGACTTGATAGACCGGACCGCACGTTCCCCTTCGCGCGCACGGACGCCGCCGGTGCGCAGCGGCAAGCAGCGCATCCGGCGACACCAGCAGGCCCAGAAAGAGCGCGACGGAGGCAGTCAGCTTTAGATCGGGCGCCACACTATGGTGAAGAGCAATCCTTATGCCAATTGCTAAACGGTGCGAAAGGCTTCGTTTGCCGCATGCCACCAAGGTCTTGATCCGGCACAATGTTCCACTCCTCAGCAGGAATTGCAGGCCCGTGCGGCAGCCTGCGTAGACGTCTGAGTGGTTCTGTCAAGTAAAAACTTACGCGGATGCCGTTGACGACGCGGCATCGATCGCCCGAATCAACGGCGAACCACGCTTCCGCAATGCTTCCAGGTAACGCGATTCGTCATAGGGGACGTGATCCTTCCAACAGCGGAAGACGATACGGATCCACTTGAAGGCCAGGGCTCGCACCGCGGCCTGGTGGCCGGAACCGCGGCCCCGTTGCTGCTCGTAGTAGGCGCGCGCCCAAGCCGACTTCTCCAGGGAATGGGCCGCCCATTCTTGAAAGCTTTGTCGCAGGAACTTCGGACAGGCCCAGCGGAAGTGAACCCAGCGGCTCTTGCCGCTGCTCTCCGTCACCGGAGCGATGCCGCTGTACTGTTGCATCTCCACCGCCGTGGCGTAGCGTTCCCGCTGCGAGCCGAAAGCCGCCAGAACTCGCGGTGCCAGCACCTCCCCGGCGCCCGGCAAGGAATCGAAAATGAAAAAGTCGGGATGCTCTTGGGCCACCGTTGCGATCAGTTGATCGAAGCGGGCAATGCCTTGCCGCAGGGTGCGCAACAACTCCAGCAGGACCCGCACCCAAGCCACCGCCGGCTCCTGCACCGCAGGATCGCGCAGCGCCGCGACCGCCTGGGCGATCTCCTGGGGGAATTGCTCGATCCATTCCGTCCGGCGACAATGATGCTTCCGCAAGAAGGTCCGCAAGGTGTTGGGCCGAGCTTTTTGCAGAGCCTGCAACGTCGGCCAGCGTGCCAGCAGGGCTGCCAGAGTCGGAGAATCGGCGTCCTCGAACCAGGTCAGGGCCTGTGGGAAGTAAATCTTCAACTGCGCCGTGAGACGATTGCTCTGGGCTGTCTTTTGATTGACCAGTTTGCGGCGAGCTTCCACCAACTGCTGCAGGCGGCGGGTGGCCTCGCTATCCGGACTCAGCCGGCGCAGGCGCGCGCGGTGATGGACCAGCAGCTCCAACAGCAGGTCCGCGTCCAGCGGATCGTTCTTGTTTCCGGACGGGTACAGCGCCGCGCGGAAGTTGGCCGCCGACCCCGAGTGGATCGGATACAAGTACAGATGCGCATACTTGCGCAGCAGGCCGGCCAAGGCGCCGCGGCTTTGCTCCAAAGCGATGGCCAGGGGGCCTTCCCCGTAGCGGGTTCGCAACTGGGCAACCCATTCGTCGATGGCCTCCGGGCTTTGTTCCATCTCGCCGCGCTCGATCCGCGGGGAATCGGCGGCCTGCGCCGCCCAACTGTGTTTTTCATCACCCCAATCGATGGCCGCCAAGGCCACAAAGTGGGGTTCAGGAACAACGTTCTCGATTTCGGAATTCATGGCAACCTCCAGGATTTGTTTTTTGCAGGCGCCCCGTTTCCGCGAAAGGCTTATAGTATTCTTGGATCGTTCCAGAATTCGTCGGAGAGATGTCGTTCTGGAAACGAAGCGACTCCCGCGGCTCGAGGGTCTACGCAAAAACATCTAGTGTTTGCTGGCGAAACTCGTAGCCGCGGGAGGCCTGCACCTTTATTCTGCGCCCACCCGAACTGATCGATACCAGATCACGGCAATTGCTTCTCTCCCTTGCTGAGCAGGGCAAGGGGACTCAAACGCCGTCCCCTTGCCCCGCACCCCATTCCCCTGCTGCCCTTCCCAGATGTCCTGGAATCATTCATCTGATCCGTCCGGAGTTACTATAAGCTGGCGACAGAGAAGTAGCCCCAGACGCAGTTCAGCCGAGCCTGGGGTAGAGAGCCAAAGAAACCGATCCCGCGTAGCAGGCGACAGAGACGGCGCACTAACTTCTCTGTCGCCTGCTTACGCAGGCTCGATTTCCTGCATCGCAACCCCAGGCTCGGCAACTGCGCCTTGCCTGGGGCTAAGACTCTTGGGCCTGCTACGCAGGTTGGGGAAAAAGGGTCGGCCTGGACGGGAGACGCGGGGACAAGACGCGGGGACATCCTGGAGCTGACGTTTATCTTTTGCGCTCCATCCACGCGGCTTCCTCGAGGGATCTGGTCACGCCGTTGATCGCTGCCACACACATTCGTCAGGAAAAAACAAATCGTCAACTCCAGGCTGATCCGCCCTCCGGTGAGATAGTGTAAAATCGCCAACTGCGTTCGTCGTCCGTGGAACGGACGACATGATAGTAGCCCAGCAATTCATTGCTCGGAACAGAACCCTAATGATCCTCGAGTCCGTGCAACGGACGACTGAGGTTTGTGGTCCGAGACGTTCCAATCATGGTAATCTGCGCCTACGGCGACAAAGGCGCGTGAGACTGGAGGGGTTTGATGCCACACTCTCTTGTCAGCAGCTACATGCATTGTGTATTCAGTACAAAGGGCCGCCTTCGGATGATCGAACCGGAGCTACAGCCCCAGCTCTGCCTACATTGGCGGCATTGCCAGGGAGAACGGAATGAAGGCCATCGCCATCGGCGGAATTGAGGACCACGTACATGTGCTCCTGTCGTTACCGGCCACCATGACCTTTGCCAAAGCCGTTCAGTTGGTGAAAGGCGGTTCCTCAAAATGGGTGCACGAGGAGTTCCCTCGGTTAAAGGACTTCGGCTGGCAGGGGCTACGGAGCCTTCAGCGTCAGCAGGTCGCAGATCGACAAGACCGCTGACTATATCAACCAGCAGAAAGAGCATCATCGGAAGAGATCCTTTCAAGAGGAGTTCATCGAGCTTCTTGACAAGCATGGCATTGAATACGACGCGCGCTACGTTTTCCGATAGACCGTCGATCAAAACCTCAGCCATCCGTTTCACGGACTCGCTTCCTTCCAATCCTGTTCCCAGCAATAAATTGCTGGGCTACTATCATGCGGTCCGCTTCGCGGACGCCGGGGCGGCAGCACGTCACCGTCGGTTAATTCCCACTGACGGGCGGCTCCGACTCGCCTGCGGGCAGGTTCGGACGCAGAGGCTCCACCCGCCAGGGGAGACGCGGGGTCGGGAGACGCGGGGTCGTCCTGGAGTTGACGATTAATCTTTTGCGCTCCATCCACGCGGCCTCCTTGAGGGACCTTGTCACGCCGTTGATCGCTGCCACACGTTCGTCAGGAAAAAATAAATCGTCAACTTCTGACCCCGCCCTTCCCCGAGCCCCTTTTCCCCGAGGCCACCCGGCCCATCCAAAGCGTCTCAAAGTTGGCGGCGAGAAATGACGCGAGCGACGTCACGGCTCCCACGAACGATCATGACAATTTCAACCGGGCTGGTCCCGGAGCGATAGACGATCAGATAATCCCTCATCGGCCAAAAGAGAACGGGCCGCGATTGAGCTAGATCCTCTCGCCTGGGGCCGATGCCGGGGCTGCGGGCGATTGTGCGGAAGGCCTCGACGAATTCAACCAGTATCCGGCGGGCAATTCGAAAATCAGCCTCTCTCAGGTAATAGTCGCGGATGGCAACCAAGTCCTCTTGGGCTGTGGGAGCGAGGATGTAGCGCGCCCGGCGGCGTGTTCATCATCTTGATTTGTGCTTGGCGGCCTTACGCTTGGGCTCCCGCGAGTGGAGATCCTTGAGGATGCCAGCCATGAACTTCTCGCCGTTCACTCTTTTACGGCGATCCCGTGACGTCAGGCCTTCCTCCAAGCGCGAACGAAGCTCATCGAGGTGAAGGGATCGCAGGGTGTCGTGTTGCTCCAACAGGCGCAGTGCTTCGCGAATCACTTCGCTCGCCGAGTTGTAGCGGCCGCTCTGTACCCTGGTGTGAACGACGCCCTCCAGTTCCGGAGTCAAAGAAACGTTCATGTCCTGACCATATCTGCGATAACCAAGAATGTCACTGTCTGATATGCCGCGTCCCCCCAGCCTCAACCAGGATGACCCCGCCCGTCCTGAGGCATTTCTGTGCGGTGCCTTCTCCGCCCTCGCGGGTGAAAACGGCATTTTCCACAAAACTCGACTACTACCACGGACTGCTAAGCGGCTATAATGGGGCCATGATCGCTGTCCTCAACACCCAACTGGAAATCGACGCCGACGGTATCGCCTGGCTCGCGGGAACTCGTGTGAAAGTAATCGAGATCGTGCTCGATAAACTGGCGCACGGTTGGAGCCCCGAGGAGATTCATTTCCAGCATCCCGGGCTTTCTCTGGCGCACATTCATGCCGCTCTGGCCTACTACTACGAAAACCAGGACCGCATGGACGCTGAAATCCGGAGCCGGTTCAGCAGCGCCGGCAAACTTTCGGAGGAGGTATCGGATCCCGGTTTCCGCAAGAAGTTGATGGAGTTGCTGCGGCCGGCTTGAGCGTCCGTCTCTATATGGATGTTCATGTGCCCCGCGCCGTGACCACCGCTCTTCGACTACGAAGTGTTGACGTCCGAACCGCCCAAGACGACGATGCCGCGCTTCTCGACGATGCCGCGCTGCTGAACCGCTCTACACAATTAGGCCGTGTCTTGGTTTCTCAAGACGACGATTTGCTCCGCATTGGCGCGCAATTCCAGAGAGCCGGCACCGCCTTTGCCGGCATCGTCTATGCGCACCAGTTGCAGGTTACAATCGGGCAATTCGTCGAGGACCTCGACTTGATCGCCAAGGCAACGGACCCGGAAAACTGGGATCGCAGGATCGAATTCCTGCCACTCCGATGATGCCAACGAATCTCAAGAGACGCGGGGACCGGCCTGGACTCGACGATTTGTTTTTTGCGATACACCTTGTTTCTCCACCCCTGATCGGCAAGCTAAATCCAGGCCTGGGGAATGGGGCAAGCATGTTAGAATCTCTATAGAGTGCGAGCCTTAATCCTCTTAGTAGTTCTCTCCCTGGCGGTTCCCGCGGAAGCCCACAGGCAACCTGCCGGTGACGTCACGCGCCCGGGTCATTTGTTGAACGAGGTGCTGATGCGCCAGCACGCCGAGCGCAAAATTCGCGCCGCGCAAGCGTTGCGCGGACGCGCCCCGGCCGCCCTCGGCGGGAATCAGGACATCGGCAACATCGCGGTCATGGAAGACGATGGCACCTTGTTTGCGCCGGTGCTGGCGTTCAACCTGGCCAATCAGAGTGTGCTGTTCACGCGAGCGTCGTCCGGCTCCTACTCGGTCAGCAACATTACACCGACGTTCGACAACGCTTCCGCCAACGCCGGTCAGGCCCTGACGCTGGCCGACGATGACACGCACCAGGTGACACTACAATTCCCCTTCCCGTTCTACGGGCAGACTTACGGTGCGATCTTTCTCAACTCCGACGGAAATCTGACCTTCAACGCCGGGGACTTCGCGCAAAGCGATCGCGATTTGGGACGCGCCTTGACCGGCCCGCCACGTCTGATGCCCTTCTTTCAGGACCTCAATCCCTCTGAGGGCGGTACGGTGACCGTCAACATCCAAGCGGACCGGGCGGTGTTCTCGTGGCTGGCGGTGCCGTTGTGCTGCACCGAGACGCTGAAGCCGCCGGTGGCGCAGCAGACGTTCCAAGTGATCCTGTACGCCAACGGAAACATCCAGTTCAACTACGGCACGGTGCAAAGCTTCGACGCGTTGGTGGGTATTTCGCCGGGCGGCGTGGGTTTGACGCCAGCCGCGGCCAGCGAAGTGACGTTTGCCTCGCCGGGCGGAGCGGCTTCGTCCTCCGCGGCATTGGTGGAAGTGTTCAACACCACCACGGCGTTGTGCATCTCCTGCGTAGGCCTTCATTTTTACACCACTCACGAAGACGCCTACGACACGCTGATGACCTTCACGGCATTCTCCTACTCGTTGGCCGCTCCGCCCGGCTTATCGTACTTCGCGTTGACCCATCCGGTTAAGAACGATGCCACGGGCGTCGGCGGCGGCGAGCCGCAAACCTTCGACTGGTCGCAAAACGCCGGGAGTTCCCGCGTCCAGACCATCATTGAGATGGGCTGCGTTTGCAAGTTCGGAAGCAATCCCAACACGGCGGTGAGCGCCGTCGGCAACAGCACCTCGTTTACGGTGATGTCCCACGAGATCGGGCATCGCTGGCTGGCGTATCCGTACGTGCCGGACGCCGCCAGCACGCAAGGCTCCGACCTGTTGAGCACCGACCAGCTCCACTGGAGCTTTTTGTACAATGACGATGCCTCCTTCTTGCTGGGCAATCAGATCCATGATAACGGCAACGGCACGTTCACGACGGTCGCCAACACACAGCAGTATTCCGCGCTGGATCGCTACTTGATGGGCTTGATCCCCGCGTCGCAGGTGCCGGACTCGTTTTACGTGGCCAACGCCACCGATCTCAGTTCCACGGCCATATCGCAGGGGCGCTATCCGCAGAACGGCGTGATTTTCCAAGGGACCAAAGTTCCGGTGACGATCTCGCAAGTCATCCAGGCCAACGGGCCGCGCTTGCCGCCGTCCACGATGGCGCCGAAGAATTACAGTGTGGCGATCATCTACATCGTGCCGCAAGGCACGACGCTGAACTCCAGCGACGTGTACGTGGCGCAGTTGTCGAACTTCTTGACCCAGTACAACTACGAAGGCTATTGGAACACCGCAAGGGGCGGGACCGGGTCCCTGCACACCGAACTGGTGAAGGCGGCGCGGATTGCGCCGTCTCCCGTGGCGGCCGGATCGGTGACCACCACGGTCAACGCATCGATCAATTTGCAATCGCCGGCGCCGGCCGACGGCGCGACGTTCCAGTTGCTTTCCTCCGATCCCACCATCGTGAAAGTGCCCGCCAGCGTGACTGTGGCCGCCGGCGCCACGCAGGCGTCGTTCCCCATGACCATGGGCGCGGTTGGCACGGCAACGGTTACCGCGACGTCGCCGGGATACGAAACGCCGGTGGCAGCAGTGGCTTCCACCAACGGTGCAGCGGTGAACGGCGCGAGCTTCGCCGCGGGATACGCCGTGAGTCCGGGGGCCATCGCGTCGTTTTTCGGATCGTTCCTCACGCAGAATGATATAGAGAGCGCTTCCGCGGTCCCGCTGCCCAAGACTTTAGGTAACGTCACTGCCACCGTGAACGGTACGCTGACGCCCCTGTTTTACGTCTCGCCCGGGCAGATCAATTTTCAAGTGCCGTTTGAGGCCGAGGGTTCTTACACCAATCTGGCGGTGACCACCGCCACCGGTCAGACGTTGACCGTTCCGCTGCTCCTGAACGCGGCTTCGCCGGGGATTTTCACAGGCGTGGACAAGAGCACCAGCAGCGTGATCGCCGCGGCCCTACATGGCGTCACCGGTTTGCCGATCACCTCGACGTCGCCGGCGGCGGCCGGCGAAATCATTTCCCTGTTCACCACTGGTTTGGGCGCGGTCTATCCCACGGTGGCGAGCGGCGCGGCGGCTCTCGCTTCTCCGCTGTCGCTGGTGACGTCGCCGGTTAGCGCGACCATCGCGGGCCAATCCGCCGCGGTCAGCTTCGCGGGTCTCGCGCCGAACTTCGTGGGACTGTATCAAGTCAACGTGCAGATTCCCGCGGGCGTTGCCGGCGCCAGCGTGCCTGTAGTGGTCAGCGTATCGGGATCGAGCAGCAACACGGCGACCCTTCCCGTCCAGTAACTCCTGCTGCGCAACAATCCAACGACTCATGCTCAGGGTCAGATGCGATGGAACGCTTTCAAAATTTCCCGCATCGAGTACTTCAACACCACCGGACGCCCGTGCGGACAGGTCATCGGCGACTCGGTGCGCGACAGCGCTTCCAATAGCCACTGCATCTTGCGTTGATCCAGCGGCATGTTCACTTTGATCGCCGCGTGACAAGCCACCGACGCCGCGATCTTGCGTTGAATTTCCTCCAGGCCGGTGACCGGCTCGCGCTCCTGATTGTCGAGCACTTCCTGCAACAGTTTCTCGATCTCCGACGGCGCCACGCCCGCCGGCGACGCTTTCACCGCGATGGTGAAATGTCCAAACGGCTCCAGGGAAAAGCCGTCCATTTCCAACTCTTCCTTGATTTGCTCGTAGGCGACTTGCTGCGCGGGAGACAAGCGCAGGATGTAGGGCATCAACAACTGCTGGCCTTCCAGGCGCTCGCGACTCTGGCGGCGCTTCAACACTTGCTCGAACAGCACCCGCTCGTGGGCTACATGTTGATCGATGATCCACAAGCCTTCGGCGTTCACCGCCACGATAAAACTTTCTTTCAATTGTCCCAGCGGGCGCAACTCGGCCAGATCGGTGGCTACCGGCGCGGCAGACTCGAAGGGCGGCTCCGGAAATGCCGGCGCCGGTATGCCGGGTAACGGCGGCAGCAGGTTCGGACCAAACGGCAGACGCGCCGTATCGGCAGGCTGCGGCTGCGGACGCCATGGGAATGCGGCGGGATCGGCGCCGGGAACAGTAAAGATCGGACGCGGTAGCGAAGGGATCGGCAACACGACACTCGGCGGCGCGGTCACCGGAAACGTGGACACCGGGCGGTGCTCCGATAATTTCTGGCGCAGCGAATCGCGCAGGAAATCGTGGACCAGGCTTTGGCGGCGGAAACGTACTTCCGTCTTGGCGGGATGGACGTTCACGTCCACTTCCTCGAAGGGCATTTCCAAAAACAACAGCGCCATGGGAAATGTTCCCGGCGGGATCACGTTGCGATAAGCCTCGCCGAGAGCGTGCAGCAGCGAGCGGTCGCGAATCAAGCGGCCGTTCAAGAAAATGAAGATGGAGTCGCGGGTATGTTTTTGAACTTGCGGGCGGGAGAGGAAGCCCGTCAAGCGGTAAGCGACTTCCCCGGTGTCTTCCTCGCCAGGATGATCCGAAGGAAATTTCGCGCCGTGCTCCGGCGTATATCCACGCAGCCGCGAGGCCGATCCCGATACCGGCAACTGCGCGGGAAAGGTGGTGACGATATCGCCCAAGTCCACCATTTGCTCCAGCGTTTCCTGGCCGAATACTTGATAGAAACGTTCGCGCACGCCGCTCACCGGCTCCACGTTCAAGAGATTGCCGGTAGAGACAGACAGCACAAAGCCGCGTTGGGGATTGGCCAGCGCGTAATGCGTGACCAGCGCTGCCACGTGCGACATTTCGGTCTGCTCGGAGCGCAGAAACTTGCGGCGCGCCGGCAAGTTGTAGAACAGGTCGCGTACCGTGATGGTCGTTCCTTCGGGCAGGCCGGCTTCCTTCACGTCGAACATCTTGCCGCCGTTGACTTCCACGCGCGTGCCGGAGGCTTCCCCTTGCGCGCGCGTCTCCAGCACCAGGCGCGACACCGCGGCGATGGAGGGAATGGCTTCGCCGCGGAATCCCAGCGTGGCCACGCACATCAGGTCTTCGGCCGCGCGCAGTTTGCTGGTGGCGTGACGCTCGAAGGCCAGCAGCGCGTCGTCGTGATTCATGCCGCTGCCGTCGTCGGAGACGCGCACCAGTTTTTTTCCGCCGCCTTCCACGTCCACGCGCAGGCGGGTGCATCCGGCGTCCAGGGAGTTCTCCACCAGTTCCTTGACCACCGCCGCGGGCCGCTCCACCACCTCGCCGGCGGCGATCTTGTTGGCGATGTTGTCGGGAAGGATGCGAATCTTACCCATGGCGTTCTATCATACGGGAATCGATCCACAGATTACACAGATTAGGACAGGCCCGAGCCACGAGGCCCGAGGTCCGAGTCAAAGCCTTGTTCCTTCTCGGGCCTCGGACCTTTCGGCTCGGGCCTGTTCTTAATCTGTGTAATCTGTGTAATCTGTGGATTGCTTTCCGCGAATCTGCGGATCACTGCGCCGGGATCGTGGCCGCGCCCGATGACGGCGTGCCGTTCACGGCGATAATCAGCGCATTCGCGCCGGAAGGCACCGCGGGCATCACCACGTTGATTTGGTACAGTCCGGCAAAACCCGGCGCCAGCCCCGCGTATTGTACCGCGGCGGATTGTCCGCCGATCGTCACCGTGACGCCGCCGGTGGTGGAATCGGGAGTAGTGGCCAGCGCACCGTCGGCGATGGGAGTGGTCAGCGGCCCCAAGCTGTTGGCGAAGATGGCTAAAACCTCGCCCGCCACGGCGGGATTGTCCGGGGTTACCGGCGTGTAGTCGGTGGTGTGCAACACGGCCGTGCCGGTGCCCGATTGCGACGTCGTAAAGGCCGCCGGCACTACGCCGATCGGAACGTTTTGCACCGGCGATAACACGCCGTTCACGTTGAAGATCACGTCCGCGGAGAGTTGCCCGTCCAACTCGAACGGCATTTGCAGATTCACCTGATCGCCGTTGGGCGACGGAACGGCGGCCAGCAGCGGCGCGGCGATTCCTCCGACGGTCACGCTGACTCCGCCCAAAGTGGTGGGCAGGTCGCTGCCGCCTGGCGCGCTGCCTCCCGCGCCGGCAATGCCCAGGCCAAAGACGGAAACCAGCGCTCCCGGCGACAGCGGCGTCGGCGACGCGGCATAGCTGGCCGAGTTCACCAAGCCGCCCGGATAGATGATCGGCAAGGCGCTTTGCGCCGGTCCTACTTGTCCCGTCACAGCGACCGTGGGCGCCGTCTGAATGCCGTTCCTTCCGGAATAAACCGCCGATGCCGAAAGGTTCAACGGGCCGGCGGAGAGCGCCTGGAACAGCGCGCTGTAAACTCCGCCGCCCTGATCGGTCAAAACAAGGTTGGGCTCGCCGTTCGACGACCGCACCGTAACCGTAGCGCCGGGAACGGGATCGCCCGCGCTGTCCAGCAGCGTCACGGAAACCGGATTGGTAAGATCCTGCTGGCTGATGAATCCATCCGCCGGATTGGTGAAAATCGCCGCCAACGATCCCGCCGCGACACCGCCCGGTTTCAATCCGTTTCCAACCACCATGGTCGCTAGCACCGCAAGAGGCGTCATCGTGGGTCCCGCGGTGATAACGATGCGTCCCGCGTAGACGCCCTGCGGGAGTCCCAGAGCACTGGCGGCGATGCTCAGCTGCAGCGGCTTGGAGGGCGTTACGGTTCCGACATTAGGATTCAATGTTAGCCAGTTGCCACCGGAGGCCGTAGTGGCGAAGGCTTGCACGGCGGCGCCGGCCGAGAATCCGCCGGCGACACTCAGGTTCACCGTGCCGTTCGGGGCGATTCCTTGTCCAGGCTCAAGGGCAAAAGCCAAACCGCCCTGGTCCACCTGCAAGTACGGTAATTGGATAGAGGGGATCACGCGCAACACCACGCGCACGATGTTGGATTGCTGAGTCGTAGCGGTGCTGGAGATAGCGATTTCTCCCGAATAGACACCGGCGGCCAGGCTATTGGCCACGGAACTGTTCAGGTTCGCTGTAATCGTACTTCCCGAGGAGGAGATCGTGCCGCTGATGGGCGTCGTGGTAAGCCAATTACCTCCGCCGGCCGTGGAAGCGGCAACCTTGAAAGCGGTTCCCGATGTTCCCGTGATCGTCACCGTGCTGGATTGCGGTGTGGCCGAGTTTTGATTCACAGTGAAAACCAGTTCCAGCGGACTGACGCTGGGTGGTGACGTCAAGCCGATCCGCAGATACACCGGCACCACCACGCGACTATTGCCCGCCGTGATCGTCACCGTGCCGCTGTACAATCCCGCGGCCAGACCGGTTGGGCTGGCGGCGACCACAATTTGTCCGGCAATCTGGCTGGAGGTGGTGGACGATCCCGACGCCGGCGTGATGGTCAGCCAGGAAGCCGACTTCTGTGCTGTCCAACTGAGCAGCCCAGTGCCCGTGTTGTAGACGTTCAGCAGGCCGGCCTGCGACGATCCCGAGGTGACCGCGGCCAACGAGAGCACCGCCGGTTGTATCGCCAGCGTGGCGTTCTGCGCAGCTTGTACGGTGATTGTTACGGCGATTTGGGAAGTGCTCGCGGTGCTGCTGATGACCGAAATCAGCCCGAGGTGGATACCCGGCGCCAAACCATTTCCCGACGCCGTCACCTGCAGGGGCGAATCGCCATTCCCGGAGGAAGGCGTAATGCTGACCCAAGGGACGTTGGCCGTGGCACTCCAACTGTAAGCCTCGGTGGCAGGATTATAGAGCGATACCGGCGGCAGGGTCACGGCGGGCGCGTTCTGCGGCGCTTGGAAATTGAGCGTGTTGGGGGTCAGGATCAGCGCGCTGGAAGGCAACCCCCCGCTGACGGGAATCAGTGTCAGCACCACCCGAATGGTCGTGGATGAAAAATTAGGCGAGGAGACCGTGACATTGCCGGTGTAAACGCCCGCCGCCAGGTTGCCGGTCAAGACCCGCACCACCACGGTATTGCCGGACGACGACACCGACATCCAGAACTGTCCAAGGAAGGGGTAGGTAACGGCGGCGCTCAGCGCACCGGGACTACTACCGTCGGAGGCGGATACCGTCACGTTTTGGGTCAAGGCGATGCCGCTGGGATTGCGGAAGAACAGCGTTCCCGGCTGCACCACTAAACTCTGAGCGTTGGCCCAGCAGGCGGCCAACAACAGACCCAGCAGGAAGGCCCGCGGGCCGGAAAGCCTCAGGCCGGCGATTCGTATTTTTCCGTCCAGTCGCATGGTTTGTCTTCCCTCCCCTCAAGTTTAGTACAATATCCCTCATGGACTCGAAGAGCCTGCCGCCTGTACCACTTCCGTCTCTCCACCTGATTCAGGCCACCCGCCCCAGCGCGCCGGCGCTTTCGGACGTGCATGCCGCCACTTTGGCCGCCCTGGCGAACTTCCCTCTCGATGCACCCGCCGGTGCGCCGGTGGCCGTCGCGGTGGGCAGCCGGGGCATTTTGAACTACGCCAGGATTGTCGGCGCGGTGGTCGCCTGGCTGAAGTCGCGCGGGGTGAAGCCGTTCATCATCCCGGCGATGGGCAGTCACGGCGGGGCCACGGCGGAAGCGCAGAAAGCGCTGCTGGCGGAGTACGGCATCGACGAAGCGCATATGGGCGCGCCGGTGGTTTCCTCCATGGAGACGGTCCGCACCGGGGTGACGGAATCGGGCATCGAAGTGTTCATGGATCGCCAGGCCTGGGAAGCCGGGCGGGTGCTGCTCGTGAATCGCGTCAAGCCGCACACCGATTTTATCGGCAAAGTGGAAAGCGGCATCATGAAGATGACCGCCATCGGCTTGGGCAAACTGGACGGTGCGCGGCGCTTCCACATGGCCGCCATGCGCATGGGCTTCGAGAAAGCGCTGCTGGAGATGGCCCGCGTAAATCTGGCGACCGGCAGGCATTTGGGCGGCGTGGCCATCATTGAAAACGACAGTCACCAGACGGCGGGAATTCACGCCCTCCCGGCGGCCGAAGTGGAGACGCGCGAGCCGGAGTTGCTGACGCGCGCGCGGGCCATCCGCCCGCAACTGCCGTTTAAGAATCTCGACTTGCTGATTGTGGACGAGTTGGGCAAAGACATCAGCGGCTCGGGCATGGACACACGCGTGACCGGCCGCAGCATTCACACCGAGCTCGACGGCGCCGATTCCACCGGCACGACTCCGGGATTCCTGCGGGTGCGCCGCTTGTATGTGCGCGACTTGACGCACGCCACCGAGGGCAACGCCTGCGGCGTGGGGCAGGCCGACATGGTCCACGAGCGCTTGTTCCGCAAGACCGATTTTAGGCTGACCAATGTCAACGCCACCACGTCGCTGGCGTTCGCGGCGGCGCGCATGCCGATGTGGTTCCCCAGCGATCGCGAAGCGATCTTTTTCGCGATGCGCAACATGGGTCTGCCGGGCCCCGATGAAGTGCGGATCGCGCGCATCCGCAACACGCTGGCGGTGGATTCTTTCCTGGCCTCGCCGGCTTGTGTGCGCGATCTCAAGGGCGATTCGATGTATCGCGTGGGCGAGGCGTCGCCGGTGGAATTCGATGAGTCCGGCGATTTGCACAGCGAGGTCCGGGAATTGGTTGGGGCGCACTGACTTTTTTCTTTACCACAAAGGCACGAAGAACACCAAGAAGAAGAACACGAAGAGGGATGCGAAAGGCAAACCTTCCGGCATTTTTGATTCTTGCCTTTTCATTTTTGATTTTTGATTTTCTTCCTCTCCTACGCCGCAATAACTCTAGTCGCCGGAACCCTTTCCGGCCTGGCGAACCCTGTTACCAACGCGGTGATGACCGCATTCGTCGTGGCGGTCATTCTTGCCGGCGTGTGGATGCGTCCCACGGCACGTCTGGGTGGGGGCGGCGACTGGGCTTGCCTGGCCTTCTTGACGGCCGCATTTCTTACTGCGTTATTCTCGATTTGTCCCGAGCGCGGCGTGCATCTGGCGGTGCAACTCGTGGCCGCGGCGGTGCTGTTCTACCTGGTGCTGGACTCGATACGCTTGGAACGAGCGCCGGCGATGGCCGCGGTGGCCACGCTGGCGGCGGTCGCCGGCTTGGGTGCATGGCTGGCTGGCGCCACGCCGCGCGTAACGGTTCCCTTTGGCTTGCATCACTATGCTGCGGGATTCTTGCTGTTGCATCTGCCGGTCACCTGGGCGCTGGCGCGGAGAGAATCGCCGCGCCGGCTATTTTGGATCGCCGCGGTCGCCGTGCAAGCCGCGGCGATCGCCGGCACGCGTTCGATGGCCGCGGTGGCGGTTCTCGGCCTGATGTTGCTGTGGACGCTGCGGCGCAAACATCTGTGGCTGATCGCCGCGTTGGGCGCGTTGGCGACCGTGGCGATGCTCGTTCCCCGAACGCACGAACTGTTAATGCGAGGGGAAGACCCGTCGCTGTCTACGGAGAATCGCGTGCGGTATTTGAAGACCGGCGTGGCGATGGTAGAGGCTCGTCCGCTGGGCTGGGGTCCGGGCAGTGTGCCTTTGGTGAGCGCACCGTTTCGTCCGCTTGTTCCCGACATCATGCCGCAAGGGGAAGTGCTGCCACACCTGCATAACTTGCCGCTGCATCTGACGGTTGAAACCGGTGTGTTCGGGTTGCCCGTCGCGGCGTGGTTCTTGTGGCGCGGCCGGTCCCTCAACGTCGTGCCCTACTTGCTGTTCGCCATGGCGGACTATCAATTGGATATGCCCGCGCTGCTGTTTGCATTCGCCGCAGTGGCAGGTTTGTCGGCGCAGACTCAAATTGCCGCCGAGCGCCCTGAAAGCCGGTGGCAAGGGAAAGCATTGGCCATCGCATTGCTAGCGACGGCGGCGATGGCACCATTAACCTCGCTATGCGGTTGGGACGATTTTCTCGCCGGCCGATACGTTGCGGCGGCGGCGAAGCTGCCGGACCTGATCCCGGTCAGTTCGGCGGCCGGTGCGTCCGCGGTCGAGACGGCCCGGTATGGCGAGGCCCTTCCGTACTTGGAGCGCGCCGAGCGTCTGGATCGCTACTTCACGCTGGCTTGGTTTCATCACGGACGCACGCTGCTGGCGTTGGGCGATCGCGACCACGCTGTGGCCATGTTCGCGCAAGCCTTGCTGACGCAGCCCGTGACCGTGTTCGCCGAAGGCTGGGACCCGGAGGTATACACCCAGGCCCAGCGCCGGGCCGTTGCCGACTTGGACGCCATGCGCGGCGCGTTGTCCGGCGATTCACGCACTCAACATCGTTACAACGAGCTGCGCGCATTTCTGGCGGCGAATCCCGCGCCGCCCGCCGGCGAGTTCCGCGTTCCGTATTCCGAAATCACCGACGCCGATTTGACGCGCAGCACCAGCCTGTTGGTCTTCCGGCGTCTGGAGCCGGCCAGTGTCACTTCAACCATTTATGTGATGTTGCCCAAGCCGGATTTCTACATCCCGCCGGGAATAGGGTATTTGAGGTTGCGTTGAGCGCCAGAACCGTGATCTGTCCCTCTGTGAAGGCCTCACGACCGGTACCTCTGTCTGTAGAGCCGCTTCCGCTCTTCGGGAGTGTCTCCTTCAACGCCGGGGCAGGCGTTTGCCGCGTGACTGTCCCAACCCCACGGCCAGCGTGCAAATAGCTTCTCTTTGCACGCCGGGCATACGCCAGAATGGGGAGTTGCAGGCGGTTGTTTGGGCCTCGCTACGGGAGCGTTCACTTGCTTCTGAATGAGGCCAAGAATCCATCCCTCGATCTTCCTGACGTTTCGATTTGCCGGTATTGCGAACTTGGAAGGGCTGCGGGCGACCTCAATCATTCCAAGCAGCCCGATGACGGAATCAAACTTGTCCTCGGCTATTTTTTCTTCGCCGAAGCCATCATTGAAGCCCTCAGTTAGATGTGGAGCCAGATTGATGCCATTCCGGCTGCACCAAGCCAGGATTGTGCGCGCCTGGCTCTTACGCCCCTCACGCTTGCGCTTCCTCGAACCCGCGCGCCAAGCCGAGGTGTACGTATGTCGCGGCGGGGTATGTCTCGGCAACAATGATCCGCGCAGATTCGATCCGCGCCGATTCGAGCAACATCTGCAGGGGCCCGTCAAAGGGCCAAATTCTGATTAATCCGTCCCGGAGTGCGGGTGCTAGCAGTTCGCGCCACCCAGCAATTGCTGCCCGGCCCACCTGGTTCGCACCCAGCGTCCAGAAGAGCGCGCAAGCTTCGCCGCGATCCGGTGTCGCGCGATCGCACACCCTGAGGAGTTCGCGGGTAGATGTTAGCCTCAGACCATCAATCAGGTGCTGCTTCTTCGCGCTCCCCGGCCTCCTTGGGTAGAACGGCCGAGCAAGCGAGATCTGGCTTGTAGTCTCCGCTACTTCATAGAAATTCTGCCACTTGCCCTGGCCGAAGCAGAGCAGCACATCAAGGAATCGCGTGATTCCGGCCATCGCTGAATACTGTCGTGGCAGGCCGATTGGAAAATCAAAACCAGCGAGAATCGGCCCTGTCGGTGCCTCCGCGCGCAGCCTCGAGAAGAGGCCCTCTACATCGCCGACCGGCGTTGGATCGCCCACCCAATATGAACCATCTGCACATTTTCGTGCATAGCAAGCCCAGCGTTTGGCATGATCGATGCCCCAGTCAGAGTGAGCAATGGTCTCCGGGAGTTGCATGCGTCCAGACCTGTCCAGACCTGTTACGATCAGGTCAGTTCCTCCAGAAGCTCCACTTCCTTGGTCAAGAGATCGCTCACAACCTCGCCAAGATCCCGGCCTTTCTTCCGCGCGATGCGTTCCAGGCGCTTCTGCAACGGGCCATCCAGGTAGATGGGCAGACGCAGGACCGCTCCCTTCCGGTAGAACTTGCCTCGTTCCGCTTTGGAAAAGTCGTAATTTGGTTTCATAGGTTCAGACTCCCCGATACTGGCCCGCTTCTTTCTGGTTCGCTCTACGCGCGGAGATCAAACGGATCTTCGCACTATCCTCGGTTTTTTCACGATACGTGTGCGACACTAACAGCAACGCGCCAGAGCGATCCAAGCCGAGTGTGATCCAGCGCTCCTCCGCCTCGCTGTGCTCGTCATCGAACAGCGACATCGCCCTCGGATCGAGAAATACTGTGGCGGCTCGCTCGAAAGAAACCCCGTGCTCCCTTATGTTCCGAAGCGCCTTCGAGGGGTCCCACTCGAACTGATACTCGAACTTCCGCTCCACCCAAAGATTATCGCATGAACCATGCCGTACTCCCCGGGAGAAGAGCACTTATCCTCGGCGGCGGTAACCGGGTACAATCGAGGGGTAAGGGCCCTCGAATGAACCACGTGACCGTGAAGCCGGAGATGTTTCGTTGGGCCTGCGAGCGCGCGGGCCAGACCGTCGCGAGTCTGCAGACCCGCTTTCCGAAACTCGATCTTTGGGAAAGCGGCCAAAAGGATCCAACCCTTAAGCAGCTTGAGCGTTTCGCCAACGCCACCCACACACCGATCGGCTACCTGTTCTTGCCGGAGCCGCCCGTCGAGCGCGTTCCGATCCCCGATTTTCGCACGGTGGGCAACGAGCACATCGGACATCCCAGCCCCGACCTGCTCGATACCATTTACGTTTGCCAGCAACGCCAGGAATGGTATCGCGATTTCGCCACATCCATGGGTGAGAAGCCGCGGCCGTTCGTCGGCGCTTCCGATTTGACCAGCGATATCGAAAAGACCGCGGCGAACGTGCGACACGCGCTCGGGTTTGACGTCGAAGAACGCCAGCGAATACCGACTTGGACCGAGGCTTTGCGGCGCTTTATCACGCAGGCGGACGACTTGGGAGTGCTGGTGATGGTGAGCGGCGTTGTGGGGAGCAACAATACCCGCAAACTCGATCCCCAGGAGTTCAGAGGCTTTGCCCTGGTGGACGACCTCGCCCCGCTGGTGTTCATCAACGGCGCTGACACCAAGGCGGCGCAGATGTTTACGTTGGCGCACGAACTGGCCCATGTTTGGCTGGGACGATCCGCAGTCTCCGACTCGCAAGCGGTGTTTCTGCCGGAAAACGAAGTTGAACGCTGGTGTAACCAGGTTGCGGCCGAACTTCTTGCACCACTCGCCGTGGTGCGAGCGGAGTATTCACCGACCAATCCACTAGAGGACGAAATCAACCGGCTGGCTCGGCGCTTCAAGGTGAGCACGCTGGTAATCCTGCGCCGAATTCACGATGCGGGCGGCCTGACGCAAGCGCAACTCTGGCAGGCTTACCGGGTCGAAATGGAACGTCTGCAAACCATCCCGAAGGGAAGCGGCGGTGATTTCTATCTGACACTCGGCGCGCGTGCCAGCAAACGGTTTGCGCGCGCGCTTGTTGTCAGCACCCTGGAGGGCAGATCGTCCTTCACCGAAGCGTTTCGGCTTCTCGGGTTCAAAAAGATGGCAACGTTTCGCGAACTCGGGAATAACTTAGGGATCGGCGTCTGATGGCTTATCTTCTCGACGCCGACGTCTTCATCCGTGCGAAAAACCTACACTATGGCCTCGACTTCTGTCCGGCGTTCTGGGATTGGCTCGTTGCGAGCAACGCGGCCAGACTGGTGTTCAGTGTAGAAAAAGTGGGCGATGAAGTGCAAGCCATTGCCGACGAACTGTCGGAGTGGGCCGAAATACGGGGACCAGGTTTCTTCCTCCCGCCTGACGCGACGGTTTTCCCCGCTCTCGCTGCGGTCAGCGCTTGGGCGAATGGGCAACACTACGAACCGTCAGCGGTGAGTACCTTTCTTCAAGTGGCCGACTATTACCTGGTGGCTCATGCACACGCCGGCAAGTACACGGTCGTCACGCACGAGATTCCGTCGGCCTCCACACGAAAAATCAAGATACCCGACGCATGCATCGGCCTTGGCATCAAGTGCATGACGCCCTACGAGATGCTCCGACGTGAGCAGGCACGGTTTGTCCTGGGGCCAAAACCATGACCCAGACACGAGAGGACAGAAGGCGGAACGACATGAGAGAGAAGCGTATTGGAAAAACGTCGGTTAAGGCTGGCAGCGATTGGAAGCGGTTCGTCCGCCTAACGGATCTCCAGGTCCGGAGAGGGATTCAGGCGGATCCCGTGGCAGGATTAACCGACGCGGCCTTTTGGAAAGGGGCGCGAGTCGTTGTGCCCAAGGCGAAGCAAGCCATCACGATCCGCCTGGATGCCGATCTCCTGGAATGGTTCCGTAGACAAGAGCGTTATCAAACGCGAATCAATGCCGTGCTGCGAACTTACATGAATGCCAATCTCGGCCCCCCTGGGCGCTGACTTCGGCAAAGTAGGTCACGCCCCCGCCACCGACACCACTGGCGGCAGGGTCACCGGCATCGGCGTTTTCTTTTCCGGCGGCCGATAGCCGGGCGGCAAGTCGCCGTTGTCCTCGCGCAAGAACTGCCAGTAGTGCGGCTTGATCCCGGCAATCAACTCGGCCCGCGATTTGATCTTCATCGGTTGGCCCAGGTAGATCTTCCCCAGCGAGGCCATCATTTTTTCAGGCATTACGTCGGCAAACATGAAAATCGGCCAAGTGAAATTCGGACCGTTCAGTTTGCGCAGCTTCTTGGCCCACATGAACAGCGATCCCAGACGCCAGGCCAGCGGGCCCCACCAACTGTATTGTCCAGGACCTAGATTGAACTTCCAGCATTTCAGGATCAACTGCCACTGCAAGCGCGAGAGTTGCTGCGTCTCCGTAACGCCGCGCTCCTTTTCCATGCGCGTGTCGTGCAGCGGCGTGAAAATCGACGGTACCAGAAACGCAAACAGCCCGCGCCGCTCGATTTCGTAGACCACGTCGAGCGTGGCCTGCACGTCCTCGTCGGTCTCGCCGGGATTGCCGACCATCAGCGTCATCATCGGAAACCAGTTGTTCTGGTTGGCGACGCGTCAAGCCCTGCACCAGCACGCTGGGCCAGTCGTCGATCGGAAAGGGCACGCCTTTGCTAGGCATGATCTTCTTGGCCATGCGCACCGATCCCGTTTCCATGCCGATCAGCGGGCACAACGCCTTTTTCTGGGGATGCGTGCTCACCGCCGGCAAGTGCAGCGGACTCTTGGGCAGCAACTTCTCCGATAATTTGCGGATCAGCCCGGGATCCGCCACGAATGGCGCCATGGTGCTGTGACTCAGCACGTGCTGCTCCACGCCCGGCTCCTCCACAATGTCTGTGTAGAGATCCAGCAAGGCCTCGCGATTCGGAAAGAAGAAAGGCGTTCCGGTCCGCACCTGGCCCCAGATGAACATGTCCTCGGTGGCCAGCGAGATTAGCTTGTTCCCGCCGCGCACGTTGGCGCGCACCGCCTCCATGATGTTCTCCTTGGGTACGTCGATTTGCGGATTCAGGTCCGGCACGCAAAACTGGCAGCGCCGGCCGCAGCCGGTGGTCATCTCCATGACTCCAAAGGTGGTGCGCTTTTCCGGCATGAGAATCTCGTCGCGACTGCGCGGATGCGCCACCTCGATCGTTTTCGGAATGGCCAGCCCGCCGATGGCCTTGCGAAAAATGTCCATGGTGTCGCGCGACTCGCTGCGTCCTTCGATCACGCAGTCCACGCCCAGCTCGTCGAAGGTATCGGTCTGGATGATCTGCCATCCGCCGGAACCGCCCACGATGACTTTGAAGTTTGGCGGATACGGACTGGACTTGATCTTCGCGAACATCAAGCGCGAGTAATGGGAGTTGATGGGCTCTTCGAAGAGCCGAAGATCGAGGTGTACACGCCCGCCGCGAAGGTCACGCCCAGCGGGATTGTGGGTGGAAACCGCCACCACGCGCGTATTCGGTCCGAGAAACTTGTCCAAGTCGTCGGGATAGCAGGCCACGATGTCGTCCTCGCGGAATTCGCGGCCCAGCGACTTTTCCACCAGCCGCACGCCCGCGGGCATATAGCTGGCCGTGCCGTCGGCGTTGTGCTCCACCTTGCGCCAGCGTGGATATTTCTTGTCCATCACCCATTGCATCCAGACCGGCATGGAGGCCATGCCCATTTGAATGAAGTAACCAGCGTGGTCGATGGTTTCCGTCAGCGGCGCGGTAATGACGATGAGCTTTCCATTCATGAAGGCTTCACCGGGAATCATCCGATCATAGCACGTCGGGTGAAAATAAACCGGCCTCGGACGAGCCCGCCTGTTCCGGGTGCGCGACATAAAAGTGAGGAACAAGCATCCCTTGACGCAAATCGAGAGCTTCTGAGCGTACTGAGTACGTACAGATGAAGTGCGGCCTTACAGTCTGCGAAGGCAGGCGACAGAACAATAGCCCCAGGCGAAGGCGTAGTTTAGCCGAGCCTGGGGAAACGGGCAAACGCAACCAGAGCCTGCGAAGGCAGGCGACAGAGACCTCGGCCAGGGCTCTGTCGCCAGCTTCGCCGGCTCGCCTTCTCGATTCCTAGACCCCAGGCTCGGCTGAACCGCGCCTCGCCTGGGGCTATCACTCTTCCGCCTGCCTTCGCAGGCTTGGCGATAGTTTCTGGCGGAGGAGGATAGTCTCTCCCCTTATATGTCGCCGCATCCACGAGCCCGCAGGCGCTGGAGGAATAGCCCCAGGAGAGCGCAGTTCAGCCGGGCCTGGGGTAGAAGAGAGAAGAGAACGAGCCGGCGAAGCTGGCGACAGAGACTTGAACCACTGCGGCGAACGTTTTAGGACGCTTTCCCGTTGGCCGTGACACTGATGATCGCCGCGTTGCTCGGCACGTTGCCCACGGTGACGATCACCGGATAGTCGCCCGTGGCCAGCGCCGGTACCGCCAGGTTCACCTGATACAAGCCGACGAAACCGGGAGCGAGACCCGCAAAGAGCACATCCGCCGAAAGGCCGCCGATGGTCGCACTCAGCGGGTTCAGCACCATTGACCATGGGGCGATCAGCGGGGCTGCTTGACCATCCAGTACGGGCGAGGTTACGGGACCCAGGCCGGTGGCGTACATCACCACCGCTTTTCCGGCCGGCGCCGGATTGTCCGGAGAGTTCGCGGAACCGTCCCCATTCGTCGCCGCCGCGTGAGTGCCGCCGGCCAGCGCGTCGGTGCCGCCGGCAAGAAAGATAGCCGGCGACGGTCCATTGAAGGTCACCATGTAGGGCTGGCTCGATTGGCCGTTGCGCTGGACCACGACACTGATTTTTTCTCCCGCCACGTCCGATGGCGCCTGGAAGTTGATCTGCGATGAATCGACATAGAGGAGCGGCACGGCTGTTCCGTTCACCAGTAGTGTGGTGACGCCCAACGTAGTGGGCAGCGGAGTGGCGTCGGCCACGGCGACCTGGTCGCTCAGGTTGGCGCCGTAGAGCGTCAATAACTCGCCGGCGGCAAGACCCGTCTTGCAGTTCGGCGCGGGCATCACCGCGGTGATCGCCGGCGGCATGACTAATAGAGTATTGCTCAGCGTGAAAACCGCGCTCGCGCTTCCCACGCTCGCTGTCACCACATAAGATCCCACCAGGTTGTTGGCTACCGCGGTAACGCCGGCAACGCCTTGCGCGTTCGTCGTCGCAACGGCCTGCGGCAGGATTGCCGAGGGTCCGGCGCCGGGGGCGGAGAAGAGCACCGCAACTCCCGGTAGTGCGCTGCCGGTGACATCGGTGACCTTCACTGCGAGCGGCTGCGTAAAGGACGCGCCGGTCGGCGCACTGCCGCTGGGCGACATCGCCGCGACCACCGCAGCCTGAAGCGAGAACGCGGCCTGAACCAGAACCGATTGCGTCATGGTGATCGTTTGCGACGGCGTCGTACCCGTCAATCCCGCGGAGAATCCGGTGAAGAAATATCCCGCCGCCGGAGTCGCGGAGATCTTTACCAGGGAACCTTCGTTGAAGAAACCGCTGCCCGGCGTTACCGTGCCGCCGGTTTGGGGATAGACATTCACGATCAGCGAATACTGCCGGTTGAAGTTGGCCACGTAGCTGGCCGCCGCCGGGGGCGCGATCAGAGTATGACTGGCTGCGCCGCCATCGCTCCAGGAGGTGAAAACATACTGTGTCCCCTGCCCTTCCGGGCCGGGTTGCGTGGCGGTCGCAATGGTGTGCGTGCTGCCGACCATCCACACCAGGCTCTGTGCAGCGTTATAGCTTGTCCCGTCCACCCAAAACGCCAGCCGGTCGGCGGAAACGGAAACGTCAACCACGGGTTGAATCGCGGTTACGTCCCCGCTTCGGTCGTTGGCCGTGTTCGTTTCCCCGCCGCCGGAGACGGCCGCGGTGTTGGTGACGCTGGCCGCCGCGTTGGCGGATACATTGACGTTCAGCTTGATGGCCGGGTAGCTGGCGCCGGCTTCCAGTACGTCGCTGCGAGTGCAACTCAGCGGCGCCAGCTTGCAGGACCATCCCGCGCCGGAAACCGCCGTGGCGGTAAGACCCGGGGGCAGCGCGTCGCTGGCCATCACGGCGCCGGCGGTCCGGCTGGCTCCGCTGTTCGAGATCATCAGCGTATAGACTCCCGTTTGGCGTTGAATGAAGCTCCCCGAGTGCGAGGAGGCGATCGTAAGATCGGGGGCCGTCACGGTCAAACTGGCGGACGCGCTACTGCCCACGCCGCCGGTGGTCGAGGAAATGGCGCTGGTGGTGTTGATGAACACTCCGCTGGATACTCCGGTGACGTTCAACGCAATCGAGCAATCTGTCGGGGCCCGCCCTGGAACGAGATCCCGCACGCGTCGAGGCTGAACGCTGCTGACGCCGGCCGAACCCGCGGACAGCGAGATCGTGCTGCCGCCGGCCGGGGCCGATACGCCGCCCTGGCAAGTGTTGGTGAGGCCGTTCGGTGTCGCCACAACCAAGCCCGCCGGCAGCGTGTCGCTGAAGGCGATTCCGGTGATGGGGAAAGCGCCGCCACAACCGCCGGCAATCGAGAAGGTCAACGATGTGGTTCCGTTCAGGCCAATGGCCGCGGCCCCGAATGTTGCGCTCAGGGAGGGCGGTCCAACGACTCCGATGCTGACCGACGCCGTGTTGCCTGGCCCGGTTTCCGTGGCCGTGACCGCGCTGGTCGTATCGGTCTGGACGCCCGGAGCCGCGAAGGTAACGTTGACGGCCAGGGTGCAAGTGCCCCCGGCGGCGATCGAACCCGATGCCAAAGAGAGCGTGGCCGCCCCGGGCGTCGCTATGGCGTTTCCGCTGCAGGTGTTCGCCGGGTTGCTTCCCGCCGCGATCGTCATGCCGGCCGGCAGGGAGTCGCTGAATCCGACTCCGGTAACCGCAACGGCGTTGGGATTGGTAATCGAAAAAGTCAGCGACGTCGTTCCATTCAAGGCCACATTCGAGGCGCCAAATGCGGCGCTGATGGCAGGAGGCCCGCCAGCCATGATGCCGGCCGAAGAGGCGGCGGAAAAAATGGCTACGAAGATCGTGACTGTAACAATTGGGCGGGTTCGTTTTGTGCTCACAATGCAACTATCGGTGGCTCGTCCGAGACCCTTAGAATCTTAGATTCTGCTTATCAGCCGGGCGATAACTTGTTGCTTCTACGTGAGCGAGTAACGCGCTTCTACTTCACCCTGTTCCCAGGACGTTTTCGTCTCAAACCCCAGACTCTTGCAAACCTGTACCATGCCGCGATTCTCCGGCAGGATGGTGCCGACCAGGGCATCCAAGCCTTCCTGGCGGCCAATCTCGACCAAACGCCGCAGCAATTCCTTGCCGATGCCCTGGCGCTGCATGGAATCGACCACCAGCACGGCGAACTCGCCTTCGTTTTTCCCGTGCAGTTTCGACAGGCGGCCCACAGCCACGATCTCCCGTTCGGCCCCCGGCGCGTGGTGCTCCACCACCAGGGCGATCTCGCGATCGTAGTCCAGGAAGCAAATGCGCGTCAGACGCTCGTGGGCGGTGCGGCGATCGAGCGGCAGCAGGTGGAAGTAACGAAAATAGACACTGCGCTCCGAAAGTTTGCCGTGAAAGTCAACGATCAGCGGCTCGTCTTCCGGAGCGATCGGCCGGATCGTGGCGGCTTCCCCGCCGCGCATCGTCCAGGGACTCGAGTATTGCGAAGGATAGGGACGAATCGCCAGCTTGGGCAGATCTTCCTCGCGTACCTGGCGGTCGTGCAAGATCACGCGCGCGTCCAGGACCAGCAAGGTTTCGCCACTGACCAACAACGGGTTGATGTCAATCTCACGGATGGCGCGTTCTTGCGCCACCAGGCGGCTGAAGCGTACCATCAGATGCTCCAGCGCAGCGAGATCCGCCGGTTGATGGCCGGACATCCCTGCCAGCGCGCCGTAAATCCTGGTCCGCGCCATCATGCGTCGTGCCAGCGTAGTGTTCAGGGGCGGAAACTCCAGGGAGCGATCGCGAAAAACCTCCACCATCTTGCCGCCCGCGCCGAACAACAACACGGGACCGAATTGCGGGTCCACGCTGCTGCCGAGAATCACTTCCCAGCCGCCGCCTTGGACCATCGGCTGCACGGTGACGCCGAGAAATACATCCGCACCTACCTGGTCGGCCGCGGATTCCCGGATCGCTCGCCACGCTTCCCGCACTTCCGCTTCGTCTCGCAGATCGAGGCGCACGCCGCCCGCGGCGCTTTTGTGAGTGATGCTTTCGGAATGAAGTTTCACCACCACCGGATAGCCGATCTGCGCGGCCCAGGCGACCGCCTCGTCCTCGCTGAGCGCCACGCGCGTTTCCACCACCGGGATTCCGTGGGCCGCCAGCAGCGTCTTGGACTCCGCTTCGGTGAGCAGCGTTCGTCCGGATGCGCGAGCCCGCTCGATCATGGCGGCGGCCGCCGTCAGGGCGGCGGGATCGCCGCCCGGAGCCACCACGGCAGGCGTTTCATACATTTGCCGCAAATTGTCGCTGTAGCGCCACATGGATTGAAAGACACGCGCGGCGGTGTCGGGGTGCGGAAACGTGGCGATTCCCGCGCGCCTCAGAATGGCGTCGCCGGCGGCCACGTCCGTGCCGCCCATCCAACTGGCCAGCACCGGCTTGAAGGGCGTATGCGCGAAAGCTTTCACGCGATCGGCAATCAGCGCCGGATCGGTCATGCCTTGCGCTACGTTGACGATCAACAAGCCGTCGTTGTTGGGATCGCCGGCCAGCGCCTCCAGAGTCTTGCCGTAGCGCTCGGCGTCCGCGTCGCCGAGAAGGTCCACGGGATTGCCGTGACTCCAATGGGGCGGCAGGGCGGCGTTCAGCGCGGCCATGGAATCCGCGGATACTTCCGCCAGTTGGCCGCCTGCTCCGATCAGCGCGTCGGTGGCCAGCACGCCGGGACCGCCGGCGTTGGTGACGATGGCCAGGCGCGGACCGCGCGGACGCGGCTGTTTGGCGAGGGCCTCCGACAAATGGAAAATATCGCCGATGGAATCCACCCGCAACGCGCCACACCTGCGAAACGCCGCGTCGAATACTTCATCGCTGCCGGTCAGCGCACCGGTATGGGAGTGCGCCGCGCGGGCCGCCGCCTCCGACCGTCCGCCTTTGATGACGATCACGGGCTTGCTCAGCGCGGCTTCCCGCGCCGCGGAAAGAAACGCCCGCGCGTTTCCCGCCGACTCCATGTACAGCAGGATGCTTTGGGTTTGCGGATCGTCGTTGAGATACTCGATCAGGTCGCTCCAGCCGACGTCCAGCATCGAGCCGATGGAGACAAAGGCGCTGAAGCCGGCGCCTTCGCAAAAGCTCCAATCGAGAATCGCCGCGCCCAACGCGCCGCTTTGGCTGACGAAGGCGACGTGCCCGGGACGCGCCATGCTGGAGATAAACGTGGCGTTCAATCCGGTCAGGGGACTCATCACGCCGACGCAGTTGGGTCCAAGAATGCGCACTTTGCCCGCGGCTTTTTCCAACATGCGCTGTTCCAGTTCCACGCCGGCCGGGCCGGTCTCACGGAATCCCGCCGAAATGACGATGGCGCCGCGCACCCCAGCGGCGGCGCATTCGCCAATCACGCCAGGCACTCCGGCGGCGGGCGTGGCGATCACCGCCAGGTCCACGGGCCCGGGAACTTCGCCGATGCGGGCGTAGGAAGGAATCCCCAGCACGCTTTGGCGCCTGGGATTGACGGGATACAACGTGCCGCCGAAAGGCGAGCGAATCAGATTCAGCAGCAGCGTCCGCCCGACCGAATCCGGGGTCTCGCTGGCGCCGATTACCGCCACCGTGCGCGGGCGAAAGAAAACATCGAGCGGTGGACGGGATGAGGGCACGTGGAGATTTCGTCAGTTCGATTTAGCCACCGAGCCACCGTGACACCGAGGACACAACCGCCAGGTCTTCTCGGCGTCCTCTGTGTCTCGGTGGCTAATCTTCAGCTTACATCCCCAGCGTCTTTTGGGCTTCCCAGACTCGCAGAACGAAGACGCTGCCGATTATCAAGCCGTAGAGCGCCAGCACGACGGTGAGCCAGATGCCCCAACGATCAATCACTTTCAGGCGCTGGGCAAGCTCAAGCTGCTGGCCGACCATCTGCTCTTCGCCCGCGGCGAGGTGGACCCAATCCTCCTCGTGGCTGGACACCGATTTGCGATAGATAGCCAACCCTAACACTACCAGACCGAATGCGATCCAACCGACTAAAAAGCCAATCATGGCAGCTTCCCTCCCTTGGCCGCGCACGCCTACGCGGGTTGCGTGTTTTGGCGCACTCAACCCGGTCGGCGGGAGCGCTTCACTGAGACCTAGGCAATTGAGACGCCAGACCGCCGGCTACCCCGGACCGTTGCCGACCGCATCGAACGCCCCAACCATCTAGCGCCATTGGCTGCGCCAAAATGTTCCGGCGGGAAATGCCTCCGGGACCCTCCGGGAGTGGGTAGTGTCCTAACAGTGCGTTGATCGGAAGCACCAATCGGGCAGTGGGCCTTCCCAGCCCCAACGGGGCGTGCTATAACAGACCAGGGCAAGCGAAGCGTCGCCCTGGGTCATCGATCCAATGAGGAGCAAGCCCTGTAGGGGCGCCCTAACGCGACCATTGGAGATCAGAATCGCAAGGACCAAGGATCTTGTTTGCCGTTGTAGGACGCCCTTACAGGGCTTGGTGTTCCGGCAGGAGTCCGGGCCCCTCCATAGGCGTTAAGATAAGCGAGGACGCTTTTTCATCCCGGAGGGATCGCCGCGTGTAGCCGGTGGTTGAGCGTTTGTGGCGAAACCACCGGTAGAGTTGATCAAGTATCCGTACCCCGGAGGGGGTACCAGCGCCTCGTGGAGTTCCCGCTGTTGATGGCATGACCCAAGAGACTGGCACCCCTACCTGTACCGGGGTGCTGAACTCTTGAATTTGATTTCCGGTGGTGTCGCAAACTACGCTCCACCACCGGCTACATGCGGCGATCCCTCCGGGATGAAAAAGCGGCCGGGTCCGGGTTATCTTAACGCCTATGCCAGGCCCCTCCAGGACCCTCGAGGAGCCTCCAGTGTCCCGCGGTTCCGCCGGGGGCACATGTGCTACGATGAATCGAAGGCGCTGGGCGCATCTTCGAAAGGCCGATGCCAGATTACTTGGATCAAGATTCCCTGGGCGTAGATCCCGCTAACCCAACCTCCTCCCTGAAAACTCGGCCACCGTCGCAGGGCCGGCGGCCCGCCGCCAACCGGCGCGCGATCTGGGTGATGCGAATCGTGCTGGGTTTGGCGCTGCTGATCGCCTGCAAGATGGCGGTCGATTTTCTTAGCTCCGAGTATTACGAGGACGCCATCGCGCCCGTCCGCCAGTGGCCGGGAATTTTCTGGCGCTTCGCCGGCGGCTTGACGTTTTCGCGCGTGGCGGGCCTCTTTCACGGAAGTGCCCTGCGGACTCGCCTGGTGCCCAGGGTTCGTGTGGCAGCGTTCATCCTTTCGGTTTGGGCATTCTTGCTCTGGGCGGGCGCAATCCTCTTTTACGAGTACGTCCTGGCGTTCGCGAGGCCCTTGCCGGCTTCGGCGGTTCCCCGAAACCGCTTCGCTCCCTACGTCTGGCTGCGGCGGTTCGTGCTGGGCGCTACCGGCGTGGGAGTGTTGTGCATCCTGTATGGATTCTATGTGGAGCCTTACTGGCTGGAGGTGACTCACGTGCGCTTGGAAAGCCAGAAGTTGCCTCGCGGCGCGCCGTCGGTCCGCCTGGTGGTGATCTCCGATCTGCACATGGCCCGCAAACAGCGCCTGGAACCAAGGCTTCCCGGTGCGATCGCGGCGCAAAAACCCGACCTCATCGTTTTCCTGGGCGATGCCTTGAACAGTTCCTGGGCCGTGGGACGCTTCAAGCAGTTCATGTTAAACCTGCATAACATCGCGCCGGTGGTGGCGGTGCGAGGAAATCAGGATGATGGACCCTTCTGGGACAGCCACAACGTGTACGGCGGCACGGCCGTAACCGTTCTGCAAAACGCCGCGATGTTAGTAAACATCCGGGGCGCGGAGTTGTATCTTTGGGGACAGAATTACAGCCCCCACTTGATTCCACCCCAGCCTCCGTCTCCGCCGGGGGCTTTCACCATCCTGCTTGAGCACGGCCCCGATCTGATGGCCGACGCGGTGCGGGCGCATTTCGATCTATACCTTGCGGGACACACCCACGGAGGCCAGGTGGCCCTGCCCTTCTACGGCGCGCTGATCACCTACTCCCGATATGACAAGAAGTACGAATCCGGACTGTTCCACGAAGGATCCACCACCCTGTACGTGAATCGCGGCATCGGCCTGGCCCATTGGCCACAAACGGAAGCGCGTTTTTGCGCGCGTCCGGAGATCACGGTGATTGACCTGGTGAGCGCTCCGCGGTAACACAGAGGACACGCAAACTACAAGACAAGAGGCAAAAGTGAAAAACAGAGTTTGTGCTCCCTTTTGCCTCTTGCCTTTTGCCTTGTAGTTTTCTAGCGCCGCGCTTCCCCGGAATCCTTGTTAATCATGAGGCCGGAAACATCCACGGCCTCGAATTCCGAGCCTTTCACTTTGAGTAGCTCCGTCGTGATCCGCCTCTTCCATCGGGAATCCGGCGCGCCGGTCAGATACCAGTTGCCGCCGTTATCGGCCAGCATCATCCCATAGGTTTTCAGAGCTTTGAGAATCACCTGCGTTTCCGGGTCGAAGCCGCTGGTATCGAAGCCCTGGCGCAAGCGAAAGCGCTGGCCCATGGGAGGGATGTTCTCGTCGACCAAGCGCGAGGCCCGATGCCGGGCGGGCCAGACATAGGTGTTATGGGTCTTGCGGGCCGTAAAGCGCAAGGCGTGGCGAATCTCTCCGTCCTCGACCTCCTGATAGCGGATCAAGCCGGGGAGCAGCGGCAGGCCGGCGGCGTCCGTGGAGGTCCAATCGGCCGGCCGCAAGGCGTTCGATCGCAAATCGAAAGTCGCGCCGGAGCCCGCTTCCCAACGCGTTCCGGCCCAGTGGGCATTGTAAAGCTCATACAGGTGGCAGGAATCCTTGTCCACCACCAGAACGTGACCATCGCCGCCATTCTCAATGGGAGCGTTCGCGGGAATCCGGTAGGGTCCCGGATCGCTCTCCTCGCTCTCCTCGAAAGCAACATCATTCATCGGAGCGCTGCCATCCACCACCATGTAGGGGATGCCGTCGCGAAGTCCGAAATCGGCGTGCAAGCCGGCGTCCCGGCCGATGGAGGTAGTGTACTCATAGGAGTGGGCCGCCACGGGAAGGGTATTCACCGGCGTGTTCCAGATGTTGTTGGGTGGAAACATCGTGCAGCCCTGGGGCAAAATGATCATCGGGCTGCGATACCAGAAGGATTCCATGCGGTACAGAATCGGTCCGCGGAACATCCAAGCCACGCCGCTCACTCCGGCCGCCGGAAGACCGATCAACGCAAATGCCAGGATCAGCAACGACAGGCGATACTTCTTGACGGTGGCCCAGCCGGCCAGGCGAATGACCAAATAGGCCAAAGCGGCCAACGACAACCACAGCCCCAAGGCCGGGGCGACGACGACGAAATACTTGAGATTCATTTTCTGTCCACAGCCCTCCGCTTGCGCAGCCCAAGGATGATTCTTACATGATAACTCGTGTTCATCATGATCCGTCGAGCGATTCAAAGCAAGCGGGGAGAGCGGACGGACGCCGGTGGTGTGTTAGTTTGCACCGGGCGTCGCGGAACTTGCCCGTGCAGCTTTGCCGCCCCTTGGAGCGGAAAGGCTCTGCCTTTCCCTGGAGTTTTCTACATTTGCAGCCCGCGGCGCGGGCGGGAGAGTGTGGCCCAGGGTGGAGCGCATTTTGCGGAACCCTGGGAACACTGTTGAGGGGAAAAGAGCCCGCAGAGCGGGCGAAAGGCAGTCCCGCAAATATCGTGCGTCTGTCGCCCGCTTCGCGGGCTCGTTGTTCTCACGGTGTACCCAGGGTTCCGCAAAATACGCTCCACGCTGGGCCACGCTCCCTGGCCAGCTTCGCTGGCCCCTGGAGTTTCTACATTTTCAGCCCGCGAAGCGGGCGCGAGAGTGTGGCCCAGGGTGGAACGTTTTTTGCGGAACCCTGGGAACAGTGTGAGGGGAAAAGGAGCCCGCAGAGCGGGCGAAAGGCAGTCTCGCAGTTGCCAGCGCGTCTGCCGCCCGCTTCGCGGGCTTTGTTTTCCCTCACAGTGTTCCTAGGGTTCCGCAAAAAACGCTCCACCCTGGGCCACACTCGCGCGCCCGCGTTCGCCGGCTTTGCTCTTGCTTCCTGTTTACCCATAGCTTGCGCCGTGGGCTACCGATATGCCGCTGGCTACGCCGGCTGTAAATGTAGAAACTCGAGGGAAAGGCGAAGCCTTTCCCTGGAGTTTCTACATTTCCATCGGGCGTCCGCGAAAAGGGGAGTCCAACCGGCGTAGCCGGTGGCATGATTTAGCCCAGCGTAAGCTGTGGGTCCATGAGCAAAGGCCGAAAGCCCGCGAAGGCGGGCGACATAAAAGCCGGTTCTCGGGGCGGCACAATGTGCCAACAGGCTTTGATGTCGCCCGCCTTCGCGGGCTTGGGTTGCCTCGACCCTGACCCACAGCTTGCGCCGTGGGCTAAATCATGCCGCCAGCTACGCTGGCTCGGCGTCCGTGAAGCGGACGCCCTGACAGTAGCCCAGCACTTCAGTGCTGGGAAAATGGCCGTCTCCGATGAAGTCCGTGCAACGGACGGCTGAGGTCTTTGCGGAGCTATGCTCAAGAATATAGAAACCTCAGTCGTCCGTTGCACGGACTCGCTTCCTGCTTGGTTCCGTCCCCAGCACTAAAGTGCTGGGCTACTGTCAAAGCGTCCGTTTCACGGACGCCTGGCCGACAAGGTGACTGAAAAATGTAGAAACTCCAGGAAAGGCGGAGCCTTTCCGCACAAAGGAGCGGTAGGGCCGCAGTCGAAGCGTCATGTTCAAATTGACCCACTACCTGACCGACACTTGACTTCACAATCGTCCAGAAGTCTAATGGAGTTAAGAAGGAAGCTCCTGGGCAGAAGGAGTCGCGTCTATGAGTCGAAACGCGCAAAGGATCTTATTGTGGTCGCCCAGAGTTCTCGGCATCGCTTTTGCCACATTCCTCAGTTTGTTTGCCCTGGATGTTTTTAACGAACACCTCGGGTTCGCGCGAACATTGCTGGCCCTGGTGATACATATGAAGTGGCCTGCGTCTGTCGTGCTTCTGCTAGCGCTTTCCTGGAAGTGGGAATGGGTGGGCGCCCTTGGCTTTGCGGCGCTGGGAGTTTTCTATGCCGCCAGCGTGCGAGGACACCTCGATTGGAAAATGGTGATCAGCGGACCACCTTTCCTGTTGGCCGCGTTGTTCCTGATGAACTGGTTCAAGCACGCCGAACTCCACGGTCCAGCGCCCACTGGCTAACGGCGCCCGTCACTAGCCATCCGTCACCGGCCCGCTCCACGCGCGGATCGCGCAGCCGCCACGCTTGCGCCAGCCGCGCCGCGCCCTTGCCTCCCACCGCGGAACGCGCCGCCTGCGCGCCGATGATCATCGGCGAGATGAACCAATAGACGCGATCGGCCAGGTGAGCGTCCAGAAAACTTCCCAGCACCTCGCTGCCGCCTTCCACCATCACGCTGATAATTCCGCTGGCCGCCAGGCGTTTCAGAAATGGCCGCAGCGGTACTCGCGCGCCGGGAAAACTCCAGACTTGCACGCCGCAACGCTCCAGAACCGCCTTCTTGCGCCGGCTCGCTCGCCGGCTCGCTCCCGATGTGCAGGCCACAATGCACTTACCGGATCGCACGACCTGGCTGTCCAGCGGAATGCGCAAGCGCGAATCGAGAACGATGCGCCAGGTTTCGGGCACGCCCGGCAGGCGCGGACCCAGGTGCGGATCGTCCTTCAGAATAGTGTTGATCCCCGCCAGCACGGCCTGATGTTGGGCCCGCACTTCCAAGCCGCGCCGCCGTGCTGTTTCATCCGTGATCCACTTGGACTCGGCCGCCCGCGTGGCGGTCTTGCCGTCCAAACTGGCGCCCACTTTGAGGCTGACGAAGCCGTTCGAAGCGGGCCGTTCACCGCCTTGCAGTGCAGACTTCCCATCCACGTACTTCTTCAGATCAATGAGCAATACCTTCCCAATTGCCGCCGGCGGGGAAGGTTACGCCTTGGACCACGGTGCAGGTCGCGACAGCGTTGGTTCCGCATGCGGTTCCCGTACAAACTGCTGTGCAGGTAGCCGAAGGATTCGCCAAGCGGCCCGTGGCAATAGAGCCGTTCGGGATGACCAGGGCCTGCAGGCCTTGCGAGATCGTCGCAGTGAACGGCGTACCGTTGAGCACGTAGGAGAACGCGTGAGCGTCCAAGAAGCGGCAGACGGCGATCACATAGCCGGACTGGCCCCTGAAAGAACTCGTCGAACTGGGCGAAGGAGTAAACTCCGCCCGCCGGGATGATCGGCGTGGTGAACTGGCTGGGCGTACCCAAATTACCAGCCGAGCCGGCGGTTTGCGTGGTCAGGTCGGTCGGATAAATGGTCAGCGTGCAAGTACCGGACTGCGCCAATGCGCCACCGCTCGAGAAGGCCAGCCTGTCGGAGGACATGTTGGTGATTTGAATGTTGGTGTCAAAGCCGACCTGGTTCGTCGTGAACGGGAACAACAGGTTGGTCACGCAGTCGCCGAGGGTTGCAACGGTTCCGCCTCCTTCATTGTTGGTGGCGAAGGAAACAACACCGGAGCTTGGCCCCAGGCTGATCGTGGCCGTAGCGTTCACGACGGTGCCGAGTGCGGGCGCGGACGTACCCGTCAGGGCACTGCCGTTGCCATTGGTGTAGCCGATATTGAAGGTCAGCACTGTGCTGTCAATGAGGCTAATGGAGTCGCCCGTTATCGAGAATGTGTAGGTGATCGCCGATCCCGTGGAAATCGTCAGTGCGCTGCTCGGCGCCATCTGCGTGAAGACGACCGCCGATGCTCCTTGCGGGGTTTGGCTGGCGAACTGAACCCCGTAGCCGACGGGGAGGTTGTTAATCGTCACGTTGATCAAACTGCCGTTGTTAGCGGTACCGACGTTACTGAAGGACGTTTCATCGGCCAACGAGGTGAACGCGGCCGGATAGCGCTCGGACACTTTGACATCGAACTGGTTGGCCGCGCCAAAGGGAATGGCGCAGCTCTGAATGGCGTTGGCCACCGTGGTAATGCTGGCGGTAATCGAAGGGTTCGCAATGCTGGCAACCCCTACTTGCGACTGCGTGAAGGTGATCGGGTTGCTGGTCGGATTCGAACTGGTGCCGGAAAGCGTGGCCGTGACCGTGGTGGCCGCGCTGCCCAAGGCATTGATATTCATGCGAACGTCGGAAACTTCAATGTAGTCGCCGGTGCTAAAGTTTACAGCGGCGAAGAACGTGATGGTCAACTGGCTGCCGCTGGCGGAAGTTCCCATGGAAAACGGTACCGGAGCGCATTGGATACCGCCGAGCACGCACGCCAAGCCGTTTTGCACCGTGAACGCAATAGCGTTCGTGATCGTTCCCGAATAGACAATTGTGACGGATGATCCCGACGGGATGGTGCCGGCCGCAGTGGCTTGGAGCACCACCGCGCCGATGGTTTCCGTCAGACCTTCATAACGTACTTGGACCGGCAAGCTGCTGGCCTGGAAGGCCACACCGCCGGCCGACGCGGGCGCGGGCGCGATCATGATGACCATCGCGGCGAGCGCCCAACAAGCAATCAAAAACCGTGCGTTCCTAGCCTTCCTGCCGGCCAACCCTGGAATTCGAGAACTGTTCATAATGTTTCTCCTGTGTGGATGGCCGCTTCTTGCGAAGCGACTTCCCCTGGCTCCTTGGTTAATGGACCGCGCTCTCCCCGTTCGGGTTGCTCCGGCCGGCAATCGGGTTGGGCAGAATCAAACCGAGATAGCCGTGCGAGAGCGTCGGACCGGTGGGTTGGGCGAAGCCGTTGGTCAAGAAAGCAAAGCCGTGAGCGTTGAGGAAGCGGCAGACCGCAATCAAGTACCCGGTTTGCCCCGAGAGCGCAGTCGTCGAACAGGGCGAAAGCGTAAAGGCCGCCCGCGGGAATGACGGGCGTGGTGAACTGCGACGGCGTGCCCAGCGGGCTGGAAGACGCCAGGGTCGTGTCAATCGTGGGCCACAGACTCACCGTGCAGGTTCCGGACTGCAGATGCTGGCTGGCACCCTTGCCGGCGCCAAAGCTGAGGGAATCAAGGGTCGTATTGGCGAACGAAAAGCTGGTGTCGTAGCCATTTTGATTGCTCACATACGGGAACGCCAGGTTGGTTACGCAATCGCCGATGGTCACGACCGTTCCACCGCCTTCATTGTTGGTGGTGAAGGAAACAACGTTGCTGCTCGGCCCCAGACTAACTGCGGCGGTGACGGCGAGCGTCGTGCCGATCGCGGGGATTGAGCCGCTAACGGGGCTCAGACCAGTGTTGGGGCCATTGGGAAGCCCAATCCCAAATTGGATCGTGAAGCTCTCTATGGCGGCGGTGGAATCTCCGGTCACGAAAAAGGTGTAGGTCAGCGCGCTGCCCGTGGAAACCTGGTAGGCGGACGTGGAGGGACTCAGCGTTACCGTATAGGTATTAGGATAAGTGGATCCTATGCCTGCCTCCGTGCCGAGAGCGCCGCTTCCACCTGTGATCGTGCCGCCGCTTGTTGCCGTGTAGCTCTCGGCCATTACCGCAAAGCCAGAGGGAACGTTGCTGATGACCATGTTCACCAAGCTGCCACTGTTGATGGCACTGATGGGGGTGAAGCTCTGTTCATCGGCCAAAGAGGTGAGCGCCGCCGGAAAGGTTTCGGTAGCTTTCACCCGGAAAGTTTCCTCCGCGGGAACCGAGCACGTCTGGATCGCGGTAGCAGTCGAGGCTATGGTCCCTCTCACCGAAGGGTTCACAATGCTGGCAACGGGTACCGACGACTGGGTGAAGGTGATCGGGTTGTTGGTGGGATTCGAACTGGTGCCGGAAAGCGTGGCCGTGACCGTGGTGGCCGTGGGGCCCAAGGCGTTGATGTTCATGCGGACTTGGGAAACTGCAATGTAGTCGCCGGGGCCAAACGGTACAGCGGTGGAGAACGTGATGGTCAACTGGCTGCCGCTGGCGGAAGTTGCCATGAAAAACGGTACCGGAGCGCATGGGATACCGCCGAGCACGCACGCCAAGCCGTTTTGCACCGTGAACGCACTAGCGTTCGTGATCGTTCCCGAATAAACAATCTGGATGGAAGATCCGGACGGGATGGTGCCGGCCGAAGGGACTTGCAGCACCACCGCGCCGACCGTTTCCGTCAGACCTTCACCTCGTACCTGGACTGGCAAGCTGCTGGACTGGAAGGCCACGCCCTGTGCCAGTGCGGGCATCGCGGCAATCGCCACGGCGCAAAACACTAAGAAGTTGGTTACGGTTGTCTTGCTGCTGATGTGGATCATCTCCGCCTCCTTGATCCTCAACTCGGTTCAGGGGCTGCCCCTTGCCTTATACCGGGTCCTCCACGTTGAAGGCTTACTGCATCATCCTAAGCCTCCACCTGCCCGAAAGCAAGCATACCTTTAGGCCGTTCGTGAAAATCTCTTTTTGGGGAAGGCGGGGGCAGCCGTGCGCCGGGATAAACCGGCATGTTGTAGGGGATGCAAGAGCCCCTACAGGAAAGGAGCAGCGACTTCATCCTGACCTCGAGTCTTGCGTGGACCGTCGCGAGGCGGTTGGCGAAGCGTAGACAGAGGCATTGATGGGCTGGGTGATTGAGCTTCGAAAACCGTAGATTCGGGTGCCGACCCCTTGGCTGTGGCGGGAAGGCAACACCGGCGGCAGCGTTATTCGCGAGCGAAAGCCGGACCCGGCGTAGTCAGAGAACCCAGCACGTTGAGAAACAACATGCACGAGAACCGGGAGACTTCAGCGGTGTCCCGCAGTATGAGGGACCGGTCCGGGAAGGCAATTTGCCGCACGCCGGACATGAACGCCGTTGAGGGGTCGGACCGCGCTGTAGTACCTATGAAGCTGCCGAACAAAGAGGGCCTGCGCCTCGGCGGAGGTGGTGGAGGGAAGAGCGCGGACCAAGGAGAACGTTGCGGAACTCTACACGAGCCCGACACAGAGCGGGGAAGTCCGTGTCCCAGGGGTTCCGTGGCGTGCGCGGAGTGGAAACTCGCTTCGCGCCATCATCCAAGGTAAGAGCCGTATGCGGTAATGCCGCTCGTACGGATCTGTGCGGGGGGCGGTCAGCAATGGCCGTCCCTACCGCGACTAGTAGTTCCAAGCCAGGACTTAGCTGAGAGATACTTGCTCGCAAGTACTTGCTCGCAAGTATACTCGCTCGCAAGTATTGACATCTGTAACCCTTCTGGTAAGATCAGGTCCGACCCCTTGGACGCGGTCCCAATTTGTAAACAGAGGAGGCCGACAACATGGGTGCAGGGTTGCCCGTTCGCTATTTTGCTATCGGAATGCTTTCTAAGTTCCGGCCTCGTTCCGTCGTCGCTTGGCCGCAGATCCTCTCAGCGGCACTTCTGCTGGGGTTTTTGTTACCAGCCGTGTCCGCGGCCGGTAGCCCGGTGTTGGGAGCCACCAGCCTCTCGTTCTCCGCGATCCAAGGCGCCAACCCAAAGGATCAGTCTTTTTACGCGTCGTTCAATGCCACCGTGACGGCGAGCACCAACAACGGCGGGAATTGGCTCGCGTTTTACGCCTTTGCCACGGGCGCCAGTACCGATACCACGCTGCTCGTGGGCCTGCAGGTGAACAGCCAGAACCTGGCGCCGGGATCATACACGGGTCAACTTACCCTGACCCCATCCTTGGGCGGCTCTGCTGCCATCGTGGCGGTGAATCTCCAGGTGCTCGCAACAGGAACGGTCGCCTATGGCGTGACGCCCGCGATCCTGCAGGCCAGTGCTCCGGTTGGGGGGAACGCTAACTCGCAAACCCTTTCGATCGGCGCAATCGGGGGAACGGCAGTTCTGCCGCAGGTGACAGCCACGACCGCTTCGGGAGGAGCTTGGTTGGCGCTTTCCGCGCCAGCGACCTACACGTTTAACACCACCTCAACCGTTCAGGTGAACTTCAACACCGCGTCGTTAGCCGCGGGCTACTACACCGCGACGATCACCGCCGCCGGCGCGGGCGTGCAGAATTCTCCTGTCGCCATCCCGGTGAATCTTCGTGTTTTCACGGACCAATACCCGGTTGGCGACTCCTTCCCGTACACCGGCGACAGCGTGGGCGAGTTCGGCCAAGGCGTCCTTAACACCTTGAGCCTAATCACCGCATTGCGCGCCGTCACCAACCTCCCGGGATTCCGCCCGGCTACTTGCGCCGACCGTTTCGATGCCATGGACTCCTATCCGGTGGATGGCAGCAGCGATCCAACTATTTTGCCGGGGCGCCCTGGCGGAGACGGCGTCTTGGATACGCGCGATCTGATTGCAACTCTGCGGCGCGTTACCAATATCGATACCTCAAGACCTACCCGGACTACTCGTGGAATATCAGTATGCCCGAGTACCGCTACAACCGCGCAATCCCGCACCGCTCCGTCGCAGGCGGAGGGTAGGCTGGAATTTGGCACGCCGGTCGCGAACGGCAGGGGCGGCTGGCGTGTGCCGATTCTCTTGCGCGCGAATGTGGATATGGATCTTGCCGGCATCAGTTTCTCCACCGGATACGACAGCGTTCCGGCGGGCGCGCAACTCGACCTTGTGGCTGCCGGGCAACAGCCTGGCGTCCCGGGTTTGATTGACAGCGGCATTCCGGGCGCCATCGCCGTGGCTTGGTTGGACGGCTGGCGGGCCAAAGCGGGTGAAGTGGTCGAAATGGGATATCTGGAAACCTCCCTAGCGGTGGACTCGCTTCGCTTTTTCGGCGTTTCGGCCAATGCGGTCAGTGGTGGCCGCCCGGTTCCGATCTCCTTGTCCGAGCCGTACCGAGAGCCCCGGTAAGTCCAAGATTCCTGTGCGCACCGTCTACGATTGGAGTGCGGTTCAGAAGCGCACTATGGTTCTTAACGGCTTTTTTTGACGCAGAGACGCAGCGGGAACCCGCGCCTTGGCGTGGGTGCAGAGAAATGGGTGTGCGACATGGTTGTGAAGCTCAGGCCCGGCGAGCCTCCCAGTAATCGTCGAATCGGTTGCTGCGCATGTGACAGCGAAGGGCAAGAATGGCGTTGGCGCCTCGCACAGTCCAGAAGGTGCCGGAGGGCTTCAGCCGAGCGCCGATCATTTTACAGCCGGCCTCGATCACGCCGGAGCCAATGAACAATCCTTGGCGGCGGAATTCTGGGTAACGCATCCGTTCCGCGTTGCATTCGAAATAGTCGGCTTCGGTGTTCAGTTGATCGAGGTGAGGAAACTCGGTGGTCAGAGTCCGCAGGGTTGCGACGATTTTGGCGACGCGGCCATTCTCCAAGCGATTCTTCTGCACCATGGCCCACCGTCGCTGCCGGGGTTCGTCGCCAGGATAGAGTTGGGCGGCTATGTCCCAGAGGTGCTCCAGGGCGTGGTAAAAATCCACGATCTGAATGGCACCGGGAAACAGCAGTTCCGCCAGGACCCAGATCCAGATCGCGCCGTCTGCCAGGACGACTTTCTTTAAGGCCCGGTCCCAACCACGCCGAAGGGCTTCGGTATAAATGCGGCGACTAAACGATTCGGCGTTTTCGATGGCCCCGGTGTAGGTGGTCGAATCCGGGTCGCGAATCGGCCGGCCTTCCTTGTCCTGGAGCGTCTGCGTGAAGACGCAACCCAGCTTGACCTCGCGCGTATGCGCCGGTTGGCCTTCCTTTTTGCCGGCACGGCCCTGGGTCTCGGCCTTGACCACCGGAACGCCGGTGCCATCCATTTCCACGTAGATGACGGGAATCGGTGGACCGCCCACCACCGGCAAGTGCAACTGCATGGCTTGCTGTTGCAGCTCCCCTTGCCGTGCTTGGATATCCGCGCCGATGGTCTCGGCAATGCGCTCCACCGCTTTGGTGGTGACCTCCAGCCCCGCCAGCGTTTCCAGTTGTTGGCGGCCGGCGTCAAAAGAAGACTCCTGGCCCACCAGGGCGATCATGCGCCGGACACCGGGAGAGAACTCGGTTCCTTCGATATCCCACTGCCGATCGGCAGGAACTTGCGGGCGTTGACAAGCATCGCACCAGTAGTAGGGACGGCAGACCTCCGCCCTGCCGAGCACGGTCAGCAGAGCGCGTGAGCGCATCGCTACGTAACGAGCGCTCTGGCCACAGCCGCAAGGCCGCTGCCGTTGTTCGGGAACGGGTTGTTCCAGAAGCTGGCTCAGCGCCGCAGCCCCGCCCCGGTGCAGGGCATCGCGCAGTCCCACCTCGACCTGTTGCAGATTCAGGTGGCCGGTCTTGTGCTGCTGGGCGAAGACCACTGTCAACAGCGCGTCTACCTCGCGACGGACTTCTTGGTGGATCGCTTCGGCCGTTTTTTTTCCTGCGCGGTAATCTCTTCCTGGCCGGTCGGCCGGGCTTGGCAGATTCGCTCATTGACTTCCAAGAGCTTCTGACTGAGATCGCGGAAGCGATGGAATGCCTGCACCTCCCGCTGGGCTTTCCGCAGTGCGGCGGGAGTGGGGAAGGTTTCGCTGATGGTCTTGCCGTTGACCTTGCGAGTCAGGCGGAAGTTGGGGCCATGGGCGGGCTGGCCGGACTGGTGGCAACGACACGTCGGTTTGCCGCAGCGGCCTTGAATCGCGGTAATGGAACCGCTGCGGAAATCCCCGAGCGTGGCAAGGTCACGCAACAGCGCGGCGCGCTGTTGTTCGAGACGGGCGAGAGTATCGGGCATGGGTGCCTCCTGTCCTAACGTATTAATACGTTAGGATAAACGCCATAAAAAAAGGAAATCCGTTACTGTCACATTGATGTCGCACACCCCAGAGAAACCCAGAACTTGACTCTGCCATCGCCATGGCGTTTAATTAGATTAAGCGTTAAAGCTCCTGGGCAGAAGGAGTCGCGTCGATGAGTCGAAACGCGCAAAGGATCTTATTGTGGTTGCCCAGAGTTCTCGGCATCGCTTTTGCTATATTCCTCAGTTTGTTTGCCCTGGATGTTTTTAACGAACACCTCGGGTTCGCGCGAACATTGCTGGCCCTGGTGATACATATGAAGTGGCCTGCGTCTGTCGTGCTTCTGCTAGCGCTTTCCTGGAAGTGGGAATGGGTGGGCGCCGTTGGCTTTGCAGCGCTGGGAGTTTTCTATGCCGCCAGCGTTCGCGGACACCTCGATTGGAAAATGGTAATCAGCGGACCACTTTTCCTGTTGGCCGCGTTGTTCCTGATGAACTGGCTCAAGCACGCCGAACTCCACGGTCCAGCGCCCACTGGCTAACGCCGCCCGTCACCAGCCATCCGTCACCGGCCGGCTCCACGCGCGGATCGCGCAGCCGCCACGCTTGGGCCAGCCGCGCCGCGCCCTTGCCTCCCACCGCGGAACGCGCCGCCTGCGCGCCGATGATCATCGGCGACATGAACCAATAGACGCGATCGGCCAGGTGAGCGTCCAGGAAACTTCCCAGCACTTCGCTGCCGCCTTCCACCATCACGCTGATAATTCCGCTCGCCGCCAGGCGTTTCAGGAATGTTCGCAGCGGTACCCGCGCGCCGGGAAAACTCCAGACTTGCACGCCGCGACGTTCTAATGCCGACTTCTTGCGCCGGCTCGCTCCCGATGTACAGGCCACAATGCACTTGCCGGATCGCACCACTTGGCTGTCCAGGGGAATACGCAAGCGCGAATCGAGAACGATGCGCCAGGTTTCGGGCACACCGGGCAGGCGCGGACCCAGATGCGGATCGTCTTTCAAGATGGTGTTGATTCCGGCCAGCACGGCCTGATGTTGCGCGCGCACTTCCAAGCCGCACCGCCGTGCTTTTTTATCCGTAATCCACTTGGACTCGGTCGCCCGCGTGGCGGTCTTGCCGTCCAAACTGGCGCCCACTTTGAGGCTGACGAACGGCAATCCGGTGGCACGGAACTTGAGATACACCTCGTTTAACGCCGCGGTCTCCCGAGCGCACAAGCCCGACTTCACGGCGATTCCATGGGCGCGTAGGATCTTCGCACCGCGCCCGGCCACCGCCGGATTGGGATCGCGAATCGCATACACGACCTCGCGGATTCCCGCGGCGATAATTGCATCGGTGCAAGGAGGCGTGCGGCCGTAATGGCAGCACGGTTCCAGCGTCACGTACATCGCCGCGCCGCGCGCGTTCTTTCCCGCTTTGCGTAGCGCGGCGGCTTCGGCGTGATCCGTACCCGGGCCGCAATGCCAACCGCGCCCCACGATGCGCCCGTTCTTAACGATCACGCAACCGACCCAAGGATTCGGGTAGGGAGGCACGCGCGGGCGGCGTGCCAGTTCCAGTGCTTCACGCATGTAGGTTTCGTGATTCACGTAACGCAAGCCTTCAGGCCTGTTCTTTTCTTTCCCGCTCAGCAAGAACAGGCCTGAAGGCCTGCGTTACTGAACCTTGCTCAGCAAGTGCCCCAGCTTGTCCTTCTTCACCCGCAGATACGCGCGGTTCCCGGAATGCGGCTGCGTCTCCAGCGGGATCCTTTTCAGAATCGTCAGCCCATAGCTCTCGATACCGGCGATCTTGCGCGGATTATTGGTCAGCAGATGAATCTTGCGCACACCCAGATCGGCCAGGATTTGCGCGCCCACGGAGTAATCGCGCATGTCGGCGGGCAGGCCCAGGTTTTCGTTGGCTTCCACGGTATCCAAGCCGCGGTCTTGCAGCGCGTAGGCGCGGATTTTGTTGGCCAAGCCGATGCCGCGCCCTTCCTGGCTGAGATACAGCAGCACACCCTCTCCACGCAAGCCGATTTTGCGCATGGCGGTTTCCAGTTGTCCGCCGCAATCGCAACGCATCGAATGCAAAACGTCTCCGGTAAGACACTGCGAATGCACCCGCACCAGCACCGGCCGTCGCGGCGAAATCTTACCCATCACCAATGCCAGGTGCTGATGATTCTGCGACGGGCAATCGTAGACATGCGCGGTGAACAGCCCGAACTCCGTGGGCAGCTTGGCCTTGGCCACGGCCACAACCAGGCGCTCGCGATGGCGGCGGTATTCGATCAACTCTTCAATGCTGACCGTCTTTAATCCATAACGCCGTGCCATGCGGCGGACCACCGCGCCGCGCGCGGCTTGCCCGCCAGGCCCCAGAATTTCGCAGATCGCGGCAATTGGGCGCAAACCAGCCAAACGCGCCAGGTCCACCGCGGCTTCGGTGTGGCCGGGTCGCACCAGCACTCCTCCGGCGCGCGCCCGCACTGGAAAAATGTGGCCGGGACGCACCAGGTCGAAAGGACGCGTATGATTCGAGGACAACAGCCGTACCGTCGCGGCGCGATCCGCGGCGGAAATGCCGGTGGTGATGCCTTTGCGGGCGTCCACCGAGACGGTGAAGTCGCATCCGAAGGGTGTGGCGTTGTCTTCCGGCGGAACCATCGGCGGCAAGTCCAGGTTCACGGCGGTTTCGCGCGGCATGGCCACGCAAATCAATCCGCCGGCCCGTTTGATGAGGAAGTTCATGTGCGCGGTAGTGGTTTTTTCCGCGGCCACCACCAGGTCGCACTCGTTCTCGCGATCGAAACTGTCGGAAACCACGACCACCCGGCCACGGCGTATGTCCTCGACCGCTTCGGTCACGTGTTTCACGCCTTTGTTCACGATGTCCTCGCTGATTCCATCGCCGCCAGCGCCAACAACGCCGCGTGCGCCGCCTCCACGCCTTTGTTCGAACGGTTATTGGCGGCCCGCCGCAGGGCGTCGCTGCGGTTGTAGGTGGCCAGCACTTCGAAAATTACGGGAATGCGGAATTCCAGGGAGACCTGCATCACTCCCCGCGCGCATTCATTGGCGATCAAGTCAAAGTGATGCGTCTCGCCGCGGATGATCGTACCCAGCGCAATCAGCACGTCAAAACGTTTTTTCATCGCCAGTTCTTTGGCCACCACCGGAATCTCGAAGCAGCCGGGAACGGTGTACCGCGCGATGTTCGCTTCGGGAACTCCGCAATCCCCAAGCGTGCGGATGCACCACGTTTCCAGACTGGCGGTAATCTCGGGGTTGTAATCGGCGCGAATGATGCCGATCCTGGCGCGCGCCGCCAATCGCGGATCGAAACGGGGCACGCCTTTCTTGCTCTTGACTCTCACCGCTGCATCAGCCTTTCAACGTACTTGGCCAGCATATCCACTTCCAGGTTGACGGAGTCTCCCGGACCCTTCTTGCCCAGCGTGGTGTGGCTCAAAGTATAGGCTAACAGAGATACGGAGAACCAGCCGCGTCGAACGTCCACTACGGTCAAGCTGATGCCGTCCAGCGCGACCGAACCCTTCGCGGCCACATAGCGCGCATATCGCGCCGGCAACTGCAAACGATAGACCCGCGCCTGGCCATCGGGACGCACGGCCACGATGCGCGAAACGGCGTCCACATGACCCTGAACCAGATGTCCGCCGATCAGGCTGTTCAGCCGCAGGCTGCGCTCCAGATTCACGACATCGCCGGCGCCAAGTTCGCCCAGCGTAGTGCGCCGCAACGTTTCATGCATGTAAACCACGGAGAACGCGCGTACCGTAATTTTCTGGATGGTGGAACACACGCCGTCCACGGCGATGCTTTCGCCCAAGCGCGGCTTCCAGCCGCGCGGTGTACGAATGGAAAAGGTGCGCTGTCCCGGGGAGTCCAGGACGCTTTGGATCGAGCTGACGGTTTCGACGATGCCGCTGAACATGAGGATTCGTCTGTGCCGCGCTATGAGCCGCGACAGTTATGGAGCGACGGACGCTGCTTCCCATTGAACGTCGGTGCGAAAACACGAGAACGGGAGTACTCGGCGCGCCTTGTTTTCGGGCCAACTCTCAACACCGACCACCAGTCCGTCGCTCCATGACTGTCGCGGCTCATAGACCCTACAGCTTGCTTTCCAGTCCCTTCAGATAACCGATGGACTCGCGTCCGATCGTCTCGGCGCCGGCCTTGAAGTCGAATACTTCCAGGGAAATCCAGCCGCGATAGTTTTTGCGCTTCAAGGTACGCAGCAACGGCACGTAATCGGAGTGGCCGCTCCCCGGCCAGCGGCCATCCATTTCGTTGATGTGTACGTGACGGATCATCGGGAAATAGCGCTCCACCAGGACATCCGGCGGATCCGTTTCGTCCGGCGTGTTGTGGAAATCGAACATGGTTTCGACCGCCGCCTTGTTCACGCGATGCACGATGTGCGCCGTTTCCGCCAACGTGTTATCCACGTCGGTTTGGCTGTGATCGAGCGTCTCCATGGCGATCAAACACTTGCGTTCCTGGGCATGGTCGGCCACCGATTTCAGTCCTGCCACCAAGTGATCCACGGCGTCCGGCACGGTGATGCCGTCCCTGGTCCCACGCTGTTTGGGGGATCCCAATACCATAATCGACGGCTCGTTCTGGCCTTCGCCGAGATCGCCGGCCAGATCGATCAACTCGCGGAAGTAATTCCAGCTTCGGGTGCGTAGTTCGACGTCGGGCGTGGTGATGTGCAGCCAGTTGGGAGTCACCAGCAGCCAGTGCAGGCCGACGAATTCGAGGCCTTCAGAGTGCATGATGTCGCGCAAGTCTTTTCGGCGATCGGCGGAAATGTCGTTTACGTTGTCGGCCAGCGTGAACGGCGAAATCTCCAGGCCGGTGTAGCCCATGGCGCGCGTCAGTTTGCAGGCGGCGCGGAACTCGCGCTTCTCGAAAATCTCGTTGCAGATGGAGTAGCGGAAGGGCAAACCTTCGCCGCGTACCGATTGCGGTAGAGCCGCTGTCGCCGCGACGGCCAGGGAGCGCAACAAGTCGCGGCGTGTATTCATGACAGATTTTCCTCGATCAGCCGTTCCGCCACGACTACGTCCACCCACTGTCCGGCGAGTTGGCCGTGTTTTTGATGGACGCCGACCTCGCGGAAACCCAAGCCGCGCACCAGTTGGCGGCTGGCGGTGTTGGACGCCAGCAGCCGCCCGATCAGCTTGTGATAGCCGCGCGCCACGGCCACGGCCACCAGCGCATCCAGCAGCAACCGACCCAAACCTTGATGACGCGCGCTGCGGCTGATATAGACGCTGGCCTCGCCGACTCCGGCGTAGCATTCTCGCGACGAATACGGCGTGATGGAGGCCCACCCTAGAATTGTTTGGGCCGTGGACACCGGCGCGCCACCCGGCGACGGCGCCACGCCGCCCGGTTTGCCGCCCCACTCGGCCACCACCAAGTGGTTTCCTGGGACGTTCATCTTGGCCAGGATTGCGCTGGGCGTTCGCGGGAGAGTTTCCAGCGTGGCCTGCCCGTCTTCAATCCCTTCGTTATAGATTTCGGAGATCCGCGCGGCATCGCGCGGTTCGGCCGGACGCACGTTCCAGCCGAGCCGCAATGAGTGAGAGGACATGGAAAGCAAACCAAGACAACCCAGAAATCCAGCGGAATACATGCGGGCCGCGTCAGCGGAATGCCCGACGCGGCGCCGCAAGCGGGAACCAGAGGCTTGAACCTACTTCTTATACCAAGCCGTGTTGATCTCTTCGAAGTTGGCCCATTTCTCGGGCAGATCGTCCTTCGCAAAGATCGCCGAAACCGGGCATACCGGCACGCACGCGCCGCAGTCAATGCATTCTACGGGATCGATGTAGAGCTGCGTTTCGGCTTCGAAAGTGGCTTCGTCCTTTTTTGGATGGATGCAATCCACCGGACAAGCGTCTACGCAAGCCGTATCCTTGGTTCCTACGCAAGGCTCGGCAATGATGTAAGACATTTCGTGCTTCCTCCCCTAACAGAATCGACAGCGAAATTTCAGACCTTGGTTAACATAGCACAAGGCATCGAAGGCGCGCCAGCAGTTTTGTATTGGAACGTATTGGACCGGCCAGGGAGCGGTAGTGTCTCAGTGCAGCGGGCTTCGCGGAACCTGCGCGGGCGGCTCTGCCGCCGCTTCGTGCGGAAAGGCTCGGCCTTTCCGAAACCTGATTCTTTTTCGGCGAGGCTACGCCTCGCCCTGGAGTTTCTACATTTTCAGCCCGCGAAGCGGGCGGAGGAGTGTGGCCCCGGGGTGGAGCGTTTTTTGCGGAACCCTGGGAACACTGAGAGGGAAAAAAGAGCCCGCGGAGCGGGCGAAAGACAGTCTCACGGATATCGCGCGCCTGTCGCCCGCTTCGCTGGCTTGCTGCGAGCTTTGCTCGCAGCCCTGGAGTTTCTACATTTCCATCGGGTGTCCGCGAAGCGGAAGCCCAACCGGCGTAGCCGGTGGCATGATTTTGCATGATTTAGCCCACAGCGCAAGCTGTGGGTTCATGAGCAAAGGCCGAAAGCCCGCGAAGGCGGGCGACATAAAAGCACGTTCTTGGGCCGGCACAATGTTGCCAACCGGCTTTTATGTCGCCCGCCTTCGCGGGCTTGGGTTGCCTCGATCCCTGACCCACAGCTTGCGCTGTGGGCTAAATCATGCAAAATCATGCCGCCAGCTACGCTGGCTCGGCGTCCGCTTCACGGACGCCGGGGTGCAAATGTAGAAACTCCAGGGCGAGGCTACGCCTCGCCGTCGCAAAGCGCAGCCTTGCATGGAAAGGCTGCGCCTTTCCTTGCCGGCAGCGAAGCTACGCACTATGGGCGTCCGTGAAGCGGACGCCCTGACAGTAGTCCAGCACCTCAGTGCTGGGAAAATGGCCGACTCCGATGAAGTCCGTGCAACGGACGGCTGAGGTCTTTGCAGAGCTAAGCTCAAAAATATACAAACCTCAGTCGTCCGTTGCACGGACTCGCTTCCTGCTTGGTTCCGTCCCCAGCACTAAAGTGCTGGGCTATTGTCAAAGCGTCCGTTTCACGGACGCTCGGCCGGCAAGATGACTGAAAATGTAGAAACTCGCCAGGCAAGGCGCAGCCTTGCGATGAGTCGGGGACTTCGGAAAGGCAAAACCTTTCCGCACGAAGGAGCGGCATAGCCGCAAGGCATTCAAACTGAGACACTACCCAGGGAGCTGCAGAGACTCGGAACGCGCTGTCCTAATGATAAAATACGGGATTATGCTGACCGTGGGCTTCATTGGCTGGCGCGGGATGGTGGGTTCGGTCCTGCTCCAACGGATGCGCGAGGAGTCCGACTGGGACGGACTGGATAGTTATTTCTTCTCCACATCCAACGCCGGCGGCGCGCCGCCTCCCGAAGCCGCACACAAGGTCCTTAAGGACGCTTACAATCTGGCGGAACTCGCCAAGTGCGACGTACTCCTTTCCTGCCAGGGTGGCGACTACACCACGCGCGTCTACGGCCCGCTGCGCCAACAAGGTTGGAACGGCTACTGGATCGACTCGGCCTCTCCCTTGCGCATGGAAAAAGACTCGGTGTTGCTGCTTGATCCCGTCAATCTGCCGATGATCGAGGAAGGCTTGCGCACCGGCGTGAACGCGTATATCGGCTCCAACTGCACGGTTAGTCTGATGCTGATGGGCCTGGCCGGACTGTTCCAGCACGATTTGGTGGAGTGGATGACCAGCATGACCTATCAAGCGGCCTCCGGCGCGGGCGCCGCCAAGATGTTGGAGCTGGTTAAGCAAATGGGTGTGCTGGCGGTGAAAGCGGGAGACGCCGGCGATGCTCTGCTGGCGGATCGTCTGATCACCGCGGAACAGCGCCATCCCGATTTTCCCACCGCCGAAATCGGCGGCCCGCTGGCCGGCAGCCTGCTGGCTTGGATCGACAAGGAAATGCCCGGCGGCCAATCGCGCGAGGAATGGAAGGCCGAGGCCGAAGGCAACAAGATCCTGGGCACGAAGCAGACCATCCCCATGGACGGCATTTGCGTGCGCATCGGTACGATGCGCTGCCACAGCCAGGGCGTCTGCGTGAAGTTGCGCAGGGATGTCCCGCTGGACGAAATCGAAGCGATGCTGCGCGAATCGAATCCCTGGGTGCGGGTGACCCCCAATACCAAGGAAGCCACGCTGAAATGCCTGACACCCGCGGCCGTCTCCGGGACGCTGAACGTTCCGGTGGGACGCCTCCACAAGCTGCGCATGGGCCCCGAGTATCTCGGCGCGTTTACGGTGGGCGATCAACTCCTGTGGGGCGCGGCCGAGCCGCTGCGGCGCATGTTGCGTTTGTTGCGGGAGCGGGCATAGCGGGTTACGGCGTGATCTTTTTTACCACGAAGGCACGAAGGAACCCACGAAGCGCACGAAGCCGGATAGCCGCGTTCCTCGGCGCAGTGCGATAAACTGGCTTCATGAAACGAATCCTAGGAAACCGCCGCGTTTCACGTTTTCCGATTGTTGTTTGCCTTCTGTGTGTCTGTGTCTTCCTTCACGCCCAACACGCTCTCACCGAAGCCGACTTGGCTCTACTGAAAGGCGTCTCCGACGCGCAAATCTCGCCGGATGGTTCGCTGGTCGCCTACACGCGAACCACCACCGACTACGCGCGCAATGTCGTTTCCAGCGAAGTCGTGCTGGTGAACGCCACTACGGGACAAGCCGGCCGCGCCTATCCGGGATCGCAGCCGCAGTGGTCGCCGAATGGCCGCAGCGTGGCCTTTCGCGGGGCTTCACCGACTCAGGATCAGGAAGGCATTTGGATCTACGATCTCTCCGCGGCCGGTCCGCGCTTCCTGACCACGGTCGAGACCGCCAGCCAGTGGCTGGGCGCCGGCGCGGTGAGGAATTTTGCCTGGTCGCCGGATAGCTCCAGCATCGCCTTCGTTGGCGCCGACGCGCCGTTACCGCCTGCCGATAGCGACGTGCGCGAATTCTCGCGGCTGATCTACAAGACGCGCACCGGCCTCACCGACGGCCGCAAAACGCATATCTGGATTGTGGCGGCCTCCGGCGGCGTGCCGAAAATCCTTACTCCGGGACTCACCGACGAGCATTCCCTGGCCTGGTCGCCGGACGGACGGCGCATTGCGTTCATCAGCAATCATTCCACGGACCCCGACAGCAATTACAACAACCATGTTTTCGTGGCGGAAGTCCCCTCGGGCGTGACCACGCAGTTGACCCGCACCGCGGGCACGGAGTTCCGTCCCGTATTTTCACCGGACGGCAATTGGCTGGCCTATTTGGGATGGTCGCGCGAACACAACACGCGGGATAGTCCCGCGGAAGACATGCAACTGTGGATTGTTCCTGTAACAGGTGGCGCGCCGCGCAAACTCAGCGCCTCGCTGGACCGCCGCATCACGGCGATTGTCTGGAATTCCGGCGGGCGCGCCATCTATTGCTTGGCCGGAGACCGCGGCACGGTGGAGATCTACCGCATTTCGGTCGATCGCGGCACGGTGGAGAACGTCAGCAGCGGGAATATTTCGGTACGCGGGTTTTCTCTCGACGCCAAAGGCGCACGCATGGCCTGGGTGCAGACCGAACCCACTAAGCCGCCGGAAGTGTATATCGGCGGCGCGGACGGACGTAGCGGCAGGGTCTTGACCCACGACAACGACGCCTTCCTTCGCACCGCCGCCGCGCAAAACGCCGAGCCATTCTGGTTCGACAGCTTTGACGGCGTGCGCGTGCAAGGATGGGTGATGAAACCGGTGGCCACGCAGAACAACCAGAAGTATCCGACCGTGCTGTACGTTCACGGCGGGCCGCATGGCATGTATGGATTCGCCTACTCCGAGCGCTTCCAGCTCCTGGCCGCGCAAGGCTACGGTATCGTGTTCATCAATCCTCGCGGCAGTTCGGGCTATGGACAGTCCTTCAGCGACGGATCGGTGCTGAACTGGGGCGGCGGCGACTACAAGGATCTGATGGCGGGCCTCGATTACGCGCTGGCCCACAACTCCTGGATCGATCGCGACAAGTTGGGCGTGATCGGCAGCAGCTACGGCGGCTTCATGGCCAATTGGATCGTCACGCAAACGCATCGCTTCAAGGCCGCGGTGTCCATTGCCGGGGTCAGCGATTTGATCAGCTTTTACGGCACATCGTTGTATCCGGATCTGATCGAGGCGGAGTTCAACGGCATGCCCTGGAACAATTGGGAATTGCTATGGCAGTGGTCGCCGTTGAGTCACGTGAAGGACGCGGCCACCCCGCTGCTGTTGCTGCATGGCGAAGTGGATAACGACGTGCCGATTACGCAAGCGGAAGAAATGTACATGGCGCTGAAAAAGATGGGCGTGGCGACGACGCTGGTGCGCTATCCCCACGAGGGTCACGGCCTGCGCCAGCCGCGCCATGTGATGGACATGGATCAGCGGATTTCCGATTGGTTGGCGAAGTATTTACGGGGCGAATGAAGGCACCGATACGAACTAGTGGGGAGAAGAGGGAAAAGGGGAAATGGGCCAGAGAACTTGACCATTTATTTATTGGCGAATGCATGATTCAATCGGAGGCGGTGCTTGGGAAAAAACCGCCAAGTTCAGTCTGACCCCGTTTCCGTTTCCGTTTCCGGTACAGACGCTTTCTAAAGGCTTGCGCGTGAGCAGCAGAATGCTGCGCACTGCACCCTTGGTGGCGACGGCGCAGTTCCCCACGATCGAAAGGCCGGGAATACGCTGGTACTCGATGGCCGGAATCAGTCCCACATCGGCGACGCCCTGACGAAGCTGGTCGGCGCATTGGGAGGGCGTGGTGAACCAGACTTCCATCCCCCGGCCGACAGCCTCGACGTCGCGCTGGTGGCCGCGCATGAGCGGAACGGTGTTCAGAAAGGAGATGGCGGAGACGCGAACCATGTACTTCTTATTCTATCCCAGCGGTGAGCCTACCTGAGCCTCATGTAGTCATCGTGTGGGCCGATCCACACCCAGATAAACTCGGCGTTCTTTCGAACCGCCAAGGCACGATAGGCCTCTGTAATGCGTACAGACCAAAACGATCCCACTTGCTTGAGGTGAAGCGACGGATGGCCGGGGTCTCTAGCAAAAAGATCGTACTGCTTTCTCGCTCGCACCTGAATATCCTGCGGCAACTGGTCAAACAGGTCCCAGAAGCGCGGAATGGTCCGGGAGTGGAACATCACTTGAGCCGGTGTTGGCGCTCGGCAAAGCCTTCTTCCATCGGTCGGGTCTTGCCCTCAGCGATATCCCGTTGGACCTGCTCCAAGAGGGCCATGCCGCGCCCTCCGGGCGAAAAATCTCTCTCCATCTGCTTGTCCCATTCGTCCATGGTCTGCAGATTGAGCCAAGCGGCGAGGGAGAGCTTGTCGTCTTCCGGCAGGCCGGCAATTGCCTCTTTAATGGCTTCGACGTTCATGTCTCAAAGATAACCGCAAAGACTCGCAATGGCAAGCGCCCGCTGCACTGCGCCGCGCGCCTATCTCCGCGCCCGGTAAATTGTGTCGAGAAATGCGTCTACATCTTCGTTGGGCGGGTACCCTCGCAACGAAAGCGTTGAAATCAACCTTGGGGAAGCCCAGCGCTTTGGCTGCGACGGCAACGGTTGACTGCGGGGTGCTGCCCTTCTCGAACACCGCCAGACGCGCATCGGCGCTTGGCGCGACCACGGCCTGGTGCACGACGTCAAGACCGTCCTGCACGAACCAGCCAGCCGTTCAGGGCTGGCGCTAGGTGGCAATGCGTGGCAAAATGTGCTTATGCCATTGAGACCGTGAGACCCCAGCCGGCTTTCCAAGTTGATTGTGGACATCGCCACTTGGCGAAGCCGAGGACACCGTTAGTCCAGGCAAGAAGGTAGCACAACGCGGTCTTGCAGGCGGTCTGAAGGACGGGAAGACGAGACGGCGGCTAGAGCTGCATGAATGGAATGAATGGCGACAACGCCGGAGGGCAGTTCTTGCGGTCCGAAGTTGGAGAGGAGCACCACATGAAGAAGCCGAGGAACGCTAAGGTGACGCACGAAAAGTTGGTGCAAGGCCCCATCCCGACCCGCAATGATCTTCTTGCCGAGCGCCGGAGGTGCTGCAAGATGCGGGACGAGTTCGACATGGAGATCAAGAGGAAGGTCGCGAAGAACAAGCTCCCGCGCGGCTTCTCACCGGAGTACATCACGGCGCTGAAGGCCCAGGCAACGGTCGTAGGCTGCATCGCCGGCATCGACTTCGCCCTGGGGAGGTGCTACCTGGAAGTCACTGATTTGACCGGCTTCTCGACCGCTGATTGTCGGCGCTGGCTGGCCGGCGAGGATTGACCCGCCCATTAAAATGGGAAATGGGGTCAGACTCTGAACTTGGCGACTTTTGGAATGCGGTAACCGGGGCCTGACGTGCGTAGTTTCCGGCTGTTATCGTCTACTCGAAATTGCGTGATGCATTTCTGAATATCGCACCACACCTATGCGGCCTGGCCTGTTGCAGACGCGTTTCGTCTAGAAAAACAAAATGCGGCCCCGTTTCTTCCGCCAGACCACCGGGACACTCGCGCCTACAGCTCGTCGCCCGGCTGCGGAGGGTTCCCGCGGCCCGCTCGCTTCAGGATGCGCCTGGCCTTGGCGATGTTCGCCCAACTGGCACGTTCCCGGAAGTACTCCGCGGTTCGCAAGGCGGACACCTTCTCGGCGACGACCACGTCGGTATCGAATACCATGCGCATCTGGTGATCGCTGGAATGATATCACGTGCAATATTGCTTCGGGCAGAACTCTCCAGCCGGGGGTGCTCGACATTAAAGTGATAGCAAGTCCAAGCGCCAAGAACACATCGGGCAGCCGTGCGTACCTGTACGCCAGGAGACAGACCAGATAATACCGAACGCGAATCACAGCGCTCGTTCTCATCCTGAAGGGATGGCAGCTTGTAGCCGGTGGTGGAGCGTAGTTTGCGACACCACCGGTCAGGGATTTTAGGATTCGCACCCCGGCAGGGGTGCCAGGGGCAAGCGCTCGCAGGTTTTTTCGCGTTTCCGGTGGTGTCGCAAAAAAGCTCCACCACCGGTTACAAGCTGCATCCCTTCCAGGGATCAACTCTCACTTTAATGTCGCACACCCTCCAGCCGGTAGTGGCTCAGTTTGATCGTAAGGTGGTATTTGTTGTCAGTACCGCCTGCGGTAGCAGGTGGGTCTACCCTCGTAGCCCATCCGCTACCGCGGACGGTACTGACAACACGTTTACTTCAAACTGAGCCACTACCCTCCAGCCGGTAATGGGTCAATTGGGGCTCGCCGTGCAGGCTGCGGGGCGAGCAAAAATCCACGGCTGGGTGTTAACATTTGACAACCGATCGCGTTATTGTTGTTGTAGGATGTCAACAACATGAGCCGGCCATCTCACCTCGATCTCCTGCAGGGCACCCTGGACCTGCTGATCCTTCGGACCCTCCACGCTGGACCGATGCATGGGTGGGCTGTCTCGGAGCGGATTCAGCAGATCTCCCAGGATGTCTTGCGTGTGAATCAAGGATCCCTCTACCCCGCGCTGCATCGTTTGGAACATCAAGGCTGGATCAAGGCGGAATGGGGCATATCCGAACTGGGCCGCCGGGCCCGTTTCTATCAACTGACCGCCGCCGGGCGCAAGCAACTCGAGCTGGAAACCAAGAACTGGGATGCGCTCGCTGCCGCGGTCGGACGAGTGATGAGGATGGCATGATATGAACTGGAGCGACACCAAGCTACGGCTGCGCGCACTGTTCCTCCGCGATCAGGCGGAGCGCGACCTGGAAGACGAACTGGATTTTCACATCCAGATGCAAGCTCGCAAGAACCGTGCAGCGGGCATGAATGACGCCGAGGCGGAGCGGCGAGCTCGGATCGCTTTCGGCGCGGCGGCGCGCGTCGAAGAGGAACGCCGCGACGCCCGCGGCGTCAGTTTCATCGAAGCGACTTGGTACGACCTGCGGTATGCGATCCGTGGATTCCGCCGTACCCCCACATTCGCGCTGACCGTAGTGGCAACCATCGCCCTGGGACTGGGCATTCTCACGGCCCTTTTCACGGCGCTCAATGCGTTCTATCTGCGGCCCCTCCCGGTCCGCGATCCCCACTCGCTGTACGAGTTTTTCTGGATGGACCATGCCAACAACGGGCGCGATTTTTCGTGGCCGGAGTATCGCCAGTTTCTCGCGGAGAATCCCGCGTTTTCCGAAGCGCTGGCCTTCCACCGCGTAGAGGCTCGCGTGGGCGGTCGCCACGTCTCCGGCATTCTGGTCAACGGCGAGTACTTCCAGATGCTGGGCGTGGGCGCCGCGGTCGGCCGCACACTGCTTCCCGCGGATGCCGTGACGCCGGGAGGCCAGCCCGTCATCGTGCTCAGTTACTCGGCGTGGCAGAACCAGTTCGGCGGCGACCCCAACATCGTCGGAAAGAAGATCCTGCTTCGCGGACACCCGTTCGAAGTTGTGGGAGTTGCCGCTTCCGGATTTAATGCGCTCGGGGAGCGGCCCACCGACTTTTGGGCGCCAGTGACGATGAATTCCACCTTCGACGCTGGGCCCGACCTGTTCGGTCCCGCCCAGCCGCGCCTGCTGGGAATCGTGGGCCGGTTAAAACAAGGAATCGATATGCGCCAGGCGCAAGCGGGTGTAACGTTGTGGGTCCAGCGATTCACGGCGGTCATGCCAACCCGCGAGCGAGTCGCCAACGTGGTTTTTGTGTCTCGTGCAACAGCCAAGCCGTTCAATCCCAAAAACACGCTGATGTTTTCCCTGGTGATGGTTGCCTTCACGGTGGTTCTGCTGATCGGCTGCACCAATGTGGCGAACATGATGCTGGCGCGCGGCGTTTCCCGGCAACAGGAAATCGGCATTCGTCTTTCCTTGGGCGCGGCGCGCGGGCGTCTGGTCCGCCAACTGCTCACCGAGAGCATCCTGCTGGCGCTGCCGGCGGCGGCCGTTGGGCTGATTTTGTCGCAGGCCATTATTGGACTCTGCATCCGCGTACTGTTCGAGACGATCCCTCGAGGAAACGCCGCCTTCCTGCTCAGGATTCCGGCGTTACCGTTGGACATTCGCGTTTTCGGCTTCGGCCTGGCGGCGGCGCTGCTTTCGGCGCTCTCGTTCGGCTTGGCTCCGGCCCTGCAAGCGACTCGCACGAATGTCATGCAGGCCGCCCGTGGGGATTTCTCCAGCAAGTTTCGTCCCGTGAGACTTCGCAACTCGCTCGTCATCGGGCAGATCACCGTTTGCGTGCTGCTACTGATCACGGCCGCCCTGCTGCTTCGTGGAATAACCCGGATCAAGACTCTGGACACGACGCTAAGCACGCGCGACTCCCTGGAGATCGCCATTCAAGAACCATCGCGGGCGCGCGTTCTCGAGCGCCTGTCGAGCGATCCCGCAGTGGAGATTCTTGCCGCCGCCGCTAGCGCGCCCGTGGACCGGAAAGCATCGCTTCCGGTGATGCCGGTGGAAGGAAGCGGATCGGCCCCCATGGCCTTTGCCATCCCCGCAAACAGTGTTTCACCGGAATACTTCACGGTCTTTGAAATACCGATCGTGCGCGGCCGTAACTTTACCGCCGATGAAGCGCGTTCGGGATCGCCCGTCGCGGTGATCGGCCAAAGCACGGCGGAGCAGTTGTGGCAGCGCCAGAACGCCGTGGGCCGATCGTTGCGGTTGATGCCGGACCCGCAGGCGGATCGGGCTTTGAAACGCTGGCCCGTGGTCACCGTGATCGGCGTCGCGCGCGACGAAATCAGCCGCTGGATCTCGGGCGATGGCGACAAAGCAATCGTCTACTTTCCCGCGAACCCGCAAACCGTGAACACCAAGCTGTTCCTGCGAGTCCGCGGCGACGCCGAGACGATCCGGCGCAAGCTCGACGCTGATCTCACCGCCATCGACCCCAATGCCCTCGATTCGATTGACAGGCTCCAGATCCAAGAATGGGTTGCCGAGGAGTCTTACTCTTTCCGTGTGCTGTATTGGATGTCGTCGGCAATTGGATTGTCGGCGCTCTTCCTGACGCTCTCGGGCATCTACGGTGTGCTTTCCTACTTGGTTTCGCAACGCACCAAGGAAATCGGCATCCGCATGGCCTTGGGTGCGACCACTCGGTCCGTGACCGCTCTGGTATTGAAGGAGTCCATGAGGCTGGCGATTGCCGGAACGGTACTGGGAGGCCTGCTCGCATTAGGGATGTCCCGGATTCTAGCTGCGGTGTTGGTCATGATCAACACTTTCGATGGCACCGCGTACTTGGGTGGAGCGATGCTGGTACTGGCGGCTTGCGCCGCCGCGGCATTCTTCCCGTCTCGCCAGGCGGCGCGCATCGACCCGATGATTACGTTGCGCCACGACTGAGTTCCGCCCGCGTCCTTTCAGGTAGCCTTCAGGTACGGTATTCTCGCTTGTCCTATACTGGTTGGCATGGCAGCTACTGTTTCCTCCAAGCGCCCTTATTGGATCGGCATCGTCGCCATCGCGCTGGTGGCCGGGATTCTGAGCACCGAAGCCGGGCGAAGCATGGCGCAGCGATGGTTGAGTTCGCTGCGCCTGCAGAAGGTCCAGGCCGTCAACGTCAATTTTTCTCCGTTTACCGATCCCAACGCCAACCCGGCGCTGCACCAGATGGTCTCGCAGATGATCTCCGACAAGGTCAACGTCACGGTGAACGAGAGCGATCAACCAGCGTCCGACGCGGCGGCGGCCACGCGGCTGGCCGGCTTTCCGGTGCAGCTTCTGCGCGCGCGAAAAGATCCGCCCAAGATGGTCGTGGGCGGCCAACACGCGCTGAGTCTCTCCGTGGATCGCGCCCGGCTCCAGGAAATCGTGGTTGCCGCGGGCCACCCCGAGATTGTCTTACCGGCATCGCTCGAGGGCGCCAAATTTTCTGTGCAGGTTCCGCGCGCCGTTCATCTGCAGTACGGAACCTGTCCGCAGCGGCCTAGCGCCACCAACGCCATCGCCGGCCAGGTGATCGAGAAAACGCCCTCGGTGAACCAGTACGCGGATTGCGTTCGCCTGAGCGAAGGTCCCACCCCCGTCGTGAACGTCCCGGCCGGCCTCGATGTCCAACAACTCGCCGAAATCGGACTTCAGGTCGCTGGCATGACACCCGCCGAGGCTACGGAGTTTTTCAAGACGGTGGATTGGAAATCCATGCTGACCCTGTCCGTGCCGCGCCAGTTGCGTTCTTACGAGCAGGTGAAAGTTGGCGGCGTGCCGGGCACCCTGCTGACCTTGTCGGGCCGGCGTGGACCGGGATACACGCTGATCTGGGCGGACAAGGGCGTAGCCTATGCCCTGACGGGCTTCGGCGATTCCAGCCAGGCAGTGGCGCTGGCGGATTCTCTCAAGTAAGGAGAAATCTCTGGACCGCTTCGCCATCGAAACCAAAAACCTGCGCAAAGTTTTCGGCAACAAGGTTGCCGTGCGCAATCTCTCGCTGAGCGTGCCTCGCAGCGAGATTTTCGGTTTCCTGGGACCGAATGGCGCGGGGAAAAGCACCTCCATCAAGATGCTTCTGGGCCTGGTCGCGCCGACCAGCGGGGAGGCCTTTGTTTTGGGCGTTCCCGCCGGCGATGTGGAGGTGCGGCGCAAGATCGGCTTTCTGCCGGAGGATTTCCGGTTCTACGAATGGCTCACGGCCACCGAGCTTCTCGAATTCCACGGCCGTCTTTTCGGCGTGCCCGCGCGGGCACTGCGCGATCGCGTGCCTGCCCTGATCGATCTGGTTGGGCTGACACCCCATCGCGGCAAGCGGCTGCAGGATTTTTCCAAAGGCATGCTGCAGCGGATCGGACTGGCCCAGGCGCTGATTCACGAACCGGAATTGATCTTCCTGGACGAGCCCACGTCGGGCCTCGATCCAATGGGCCGGCGGCTGGTGCGCGATATCATCCGCAAGCAGCGCGACCGGGGTTCGACGGTCTTCGTGAATTCGCACCTGCTCAGCGAAATCGAGATCACTTGCGACCAGGTGGTTTTCATCCGCGAGGGCGAGGTAGTGACCAGCCGCGACCTGCGCACGGCTCACGAGGAGGAAGTGCAGGTCCTGGTGCGGGCTCGCAACTTAACTTCCGAGACTATCGCCGGGCTGGCGCGATGGAGTACCTCCACGGTCCTGGAAGACGAGCGGCTGCGCTTGACGGCGCGATCGAGAGAAGTGCTTCCCGATATTTTGCGTCATCTGGTTGCCGGAGGCGCGGAGGTCTTCGAGTTTACGCCGAGCCGAATGTCTCTGGAGGAGTTGTTTGTAAGCGTCTTGGGTGACGACCGAGGCTTGTGATGTTTATTTGGAGTGCGGCAGCTTGCTGCCGCTTTGTGTTGCCGCAAGCTTGCTTGCGGCGCGCGGGGCTGGCCCCGCGCTGGCCGAAGCAAGCTTCGGCCCGGAAAAGCGGCAGCAAGCTGCCGCACTCCATATAGCCCCGCGTTCGGCAGAGAGGAAATTGCCATGGGAATCTGGGTCATGACCGGGGTAACGTTTCGCGAGGCGGCGCGGAAAAAGATTCTGTGGACCGCGCTCATCGCGGGCCTCGGCTTTCTGGGGGTCTTTGGCGCCGGACTGCACTTTCAGATCGCCGATTTCAGCGCGGCCACCCCGGCTTTTGTGCGCTACCAGATTCTGAGCGGCATGTTGATGGTGGGCCTCTACACCGTGGACCTGCTGGCGGTCGTCATGACGATCCTCACTTCGGTGGACACTATCGCCGGAGAAATTTCCTCCGGCACCATTCAGGCCATCGCCACCAAGCCGATGGCCCGTTGGCAGATCCTGATCGGCAAGTGGCTGGGCTTCGCCGGGATGCTGGCCGTCTACGTGGCCATCATGTTCGGTGGAACCATCGCCGTGGTGTACGGGATCGCCGGATTGACGCCGCAGCATCCCTTGCGCGGCGCGCTGCTGGTGTTCCTGGAGTGTCTGATTGCGCTCTCGCTCACCTTCTTGTTTGGCACCTGGTTTTCCACGCTGACCAATGGAGTAATTGTCCTGGGATTGCACGGACTGGCTTTCATGGGCGGATGGCTGGAACAGATGAGCGCTTTCAGCGAAGGCTCGCGTCTGGCTATGGTGGGCATCGTGGCCAGCCTGATGATGCCCACCGAAGCGGTGTGGCGGCGAGCGGCATTCGAAATGGAATCGCCTCTGGCCGGATCTCTGCCGCGCTTCGCGATTTTCTCGGATGTGTCCTTGCCGAGTCTATCCATGATCGGCTACGCGGGTCTTTACATGGCGGCGGCACTCGGTATCGCCATTTACCACTTCCGGCAGCGCGATCTGTGATCGAGACATTCATCCAGAGATTACACAGCGCGGCCTAAGCCGCAACCAAAAACGGGCGTTTTCTTAACATGGATGGACAGGATGCACAGGATGGACGAAAGCCCTCCCGAGATGTTCTCATCCTGTCCATCCTGTCCATCCTGTCCATCCATGTTAAAAATCTTCGCGCCAGATCCAGAAACTCAGGGTTAGTAGTTAGTAAGTACAGATTTCACAGATTTCCCAGATGAGGACCGCCGGCCAGCCAGGACATGCCCAATGCTTTCCTCCACAGCTCCCGTTATCCGGTGCGCGTTACTTTGAAATCTATTTTCTCGCGCCGCCATTCGCCCAAACCGAATTTCTGGCCCGCCAAGACGATGTAGTCCGGACGGCAGATCCAGCCGCTGGCATCCGCGGGCTGCGCCACGGGCTTCAAGCCGGAGGCCACGCGCTTCTCGTCAATCACTTTCCAACCGATGGTATCCACGGCCACCGGGTCGGTGGCGAAATAGAGGCGCTGATGCGGCCACATGAACTGGGCTTTTCCGTAAGGACCGCCATTGTACAAGGCATTGAGACCGTCCACGATGTTCAGGACTACCTTGGAGCGGATGGGGTGTAACTCGGCGATGGCCGGAATCAGTTCGTGGACCCGGTTGACCTGCGGAGCGTTATCATGGCTGCGATTAACGTTGTTGGCCATCCCGTAGCTGATGTTCTTCAGCGCTAGCGTTACGCCGGCCGCGTTGTGGTGCTTGAGCACCGCCAGGTTGACGATCTTGTTAACGTGCTGGCTGGCGAATTGCGCCACGTAAGAGCGGTGCACAGCGGGATTGTTCTCTTTTTGATTGGCCAGCGTGATGGGCACTTCCGCAAACCACTGCGGGTCATAGTTGGCGATATTCTGTTGGACGCGGTCAAAACTTGGGCTGGCGCTCTCCCGTTTCAGCCAGCGCGGCAGCCAGGGAAGGATGCGATCCAGAATTTCCTGGTAGCGCTCGTAGATGATCACGTCGCTCATGCGCACACCGGCCAAATCCAGACCATAGAGGATGGCCTCCAGCACCGGGCGGGAAGAAATCAGGTCGTCGCGGCCATTGGGGTTCCACTTGATGCCCACTACGTCGCCGGACTGGAACAATGTTTGCCAGGCACGCTTCAGATCCTTCTCGCCGGTCAGACGCAGCATGCCCTCGCGCATCATCAGGGTGATCGCGGTTTCCTGAAACTGGCCGTTGACGATGGACTTGCTATCCTCAATGGCCACGACTCGTCCCGGAAACCGGCCCGGCATGCCGGGAAACGCAGGCTGGCTGGGACTGGCGATGATCAGGGGAGCGACTTTCATCAGAGGCGCGACTCTCATCAGAGGCGCGGCCGCAGCGCTGACAGCCCCTACGCCTCCGGCCGCGCCGATCAGACCAAGAACCTGGCGGCGGCTGAATCCCTTCGGTGAATCCATCTTCCGATGCTATTCCGCAGGTGCGGCAAAGTCAATGGTACCGGCCTCCCTCCCCTCCGGGTAGTGTCAGTTTGAATGCCGTGCGGCTTTGCATCCCTTCGTGCGGAAAGGCTGCGCCTTTCCGCACGAAGGAGCGGCAGAGCCGCACGCTTTCAAACTGACCCACTACCGTCGGTCAGTGGGGCAACCATCCTTGGCTGCCGTTTTTCCGGTCCCAACACGGTGAGAGAAGAACGGCAGGCAAGGATGCCTGCCCCACTGATACAATCGTAAGCTGTGCGCACAGGAATCATAGGACTCAGTCAGACCGGCAAGACCTCGTTGTTCAAAATGTTGACGCAATCTCACTCCGCGGTGGGATTTGGCGGCCACGAAACGCACTTGGGCGTGGCCCGCGTGCCGGACGCGCGCGTGGATCGCTGCATCGAAATGTTCCAACCCAAGAAGCAGGCCTACGCCACCATCGAGTACCTGGACGTGCCGGCGGTCACCAAGGATACGCTACGGGACGCGTCTTACCTGGCCGGCTTGCGCGAGGTGGACGCCCTGGCCCACGTGGTCCGATTGTTCGGCGACGACTTCGATGCCCGGCGCGACATCCGCAACCTGGAGGAAGAGTTGCTTCTCAGCGATATGGCCCAGGTGGAGAAGCGCATGGAGCGCCTGGAGCGCGATCTCAAGAAAATCAAGAACGCCGAGCTGCAACACGAGCACGATGTGCTCAAGAAGGCCACGGCGGCGCTGGAATCGGGGCGGCCCTTGCGCGAATTGGAGCTGGACCCTAACGACAAGAAACGCATTCGCGGATTCATGTTTCTTTCCGAAAAGCCCATGCTGTTTGTCTTGAATGTGCCCGAACAGCGCGCCGGCCACCTGGTCGAGATTGAAGCCGAATACCAGGATCTGCTCGCGGGACGGCCGCACACCGCGCTGCTGGCGATTTGCGCCAGCATCGAAGCGGACATCGCCGAGTTGCCGGCGGAGGAGACCGCGGCCTTCATGGAAAGCTACGGTCTCAAAGAATCGGGCTTGGAACGGCTGGTGCGCGCGACTTATGGGCTGTTAGGCTTGATTTCGTTCTTCACGGTAGGCGAGGACGAGGTCCGCGCCTGGACCGTCTCCCGCACGGCCACGGCCCAGGAGGCCGCCGGAACCATCCACTCCGATCTGGCCAAACATTTTATCCGCGCCGAAGTGGTGAGTTGCGACGATCTGCTGCGCCTGGGCAGCATGGCGGCGTGCCGCGACACGGGAGTGCTGCGTCTGGAAGGGAAAGACGCGCCGGTTCACGATGGGGATATCGTGCACATACGGCACAGCGGGTAGGATTCGAAACGTCAACTCTCTGCGGTATACTGGCTCAGATATTTCTGGAGCTCAAAGATGGGGAATCGGTACGCGCTGGAACCCAATGTCGCGGTTCAGTTATTGTTCGGCGCATCCTTTTTATTGGCACTTTCCGTACCCTGCAACGCCCAACCACAGACCTTGCGGCAGGCTGCCGCGCAGCGAGCACTACCTTCGGGCGCGGCCGCCGACGCCTCTGAAAACGGCTGCACCAACGACCACCTGCTCACCGAGCCGGCCTATCCCGCGAAGCTCAGCGCGCAATACAATATGCTGGAGCCGGAAAATGCGATGAAGTGGGGAGCTCTTCATCCGCGGCCAGGAAGCTACAACGCCCAGTTGTGCGCGCTGACCATCCAACAATGCGCTTCCTCGGTGTCGGCGTGCCAGCAGTGCGCGGCCGGCATCCAGCAATGCTCCTATAACTTCCAACCTGGGGACGAGTTGGTCCTATTTGCGCAAGGCAACGGAATGCGGGTGCGCGGGCACAATCTGGTTTGGGACGTTTACAATCCCACCTGGCTGAATAATCTGGCGGCGACAGCCACAGCCGCCGCGATGTCCGCCGTTCTTCAGGATCACATCACCACTGTGGTGAGTCACTATCAGGGTCAGGTGTTCGCCTGGGATGTGGTCAACGAAGCGGTCAGCGATTCCAAGCAAGGTCCGGCCGGTACGGTGCTAAAGAACTCCATCTGGTACAACCAGCCGGGCATCGGCTTGAGCGGCACGGGATATGTTGAGCAGGCCTTCCGGTGGGCGCGCGCCGCCGATCCCAATGCTCTGCTCTTCTACAACGACTACGGGATCGAAGACGACGCCTGCGGGTCAGGCGCCGGGAAATTTCAAGCTGTCTACAACATGGCCGAGGACTTCGTCTCCCGCGGCGTGCCAATCAACGGTGTGGGCTTCCAGATGCACATCGACACGAGCGGTTGTCCGACCGCGGCGGGTTTCGCGCCGCATCTCCAAAAAATCACGGCGCTCGGCCTGCAAGCGCATATCACCGAGATGGACGTTAAGATTCCCGTGGACTCCAGCGGCAACGCCAGCGCCTTGGACCTCCAAGCGCAGGCTACGACCTATCAACGAATCTTGACCGTGTGCCTTCAGAATCCCGGCTGCACCGCGTTCCAGACGTGGGGATTCACCGACAAACACTCCTGGCTTTCCGGACAAGCCAAGGCGGCGGCTCTGCCGTTCGATGTGAACTATCAACCCAAGCCGGCGTTTACGGCGCTCATGAACACGTTCCAGACGGTCCCCGCGGTGCTGAATGGCACGGCGATCGTCAATGCCGCCAGCTACCAGGGAGGCTCCGTAGCGCCGGGAGAACTCGTCACGATTTTCGGCGCCAACTACGGTCCGGCTACTCTGACGCCGCTCCAACTGGGCGGCAACAACATCGTCTCGTCCAGCTTGGCCGGCGCACAGGTACTGTTCGACGGTACGGCGGCCCCCATGATCTATGCGCTCGCCGGCCAAGTGAGTGCCGTGGTTCCCTACGAAGTGGCGGGCCAGCAGGGAACGGTGGTCCAGTATCAGTACAACGGTGTGATTTCCAACACCGTCACGGTTCCGGTGTCGGCGGCCATGCCGGGACTCTTCGCGGCGGATGCCAGCGGCAAGGGTCCGGGGGCGATTCTCAATCAGGACTATTCGCTGAACACGGCCGCGAATCCGGCGGTGCCGGGAAGCGTGATTATGGTTTTCGCAACAGGCGGTGGAACCGTTCAAAACGGCGCCACCGACGGAGCCTTGGCGCCGTCGGCCGGGCGGCAAACACTTTCGGTGACCGCGACGATCGGCGGACAGCCGGCAACCGTGCAGTATGCCGGACCGGCGCCGGGAGAAGTGAACGGCGTGATGCAAGTGAAGATCGCAATCCCCGCGGCGGGGAGTGCGGGGAGTGCGGTCCCGGTGGCGATTACGGTGGGCGGGGTGCTGTCGAACTCCGTTACGGTAGCGGTGAAACCATCGCCATGATTTGCCGTGCAGCAGCTGCGCCTGCGCCGTCTATGCAAATGCGCGCGCTCCAGCGTTTCCTGCTGGCGCTCATCCCGTGCTTGCTCGTTGCCGGCCCGCGGATGGACGATCCGCCAACTCCGGGGCAACTGATCCGCGCGGCGAGCGCCGCCCGGAAAGCGCAGGAAGAAAAAGGCTGGAAGTTCACCTACCATGAAGACGAAGACCGCTTCGAGAAAGACAAGAAGGGCCCGCTCGTTCCAGGGGAGCGCAGAACCTACGACGTCATCATGCTGGAAGGCGAGCCTTACCGCAAACTCATCCGCCTGAACAGCCAGGCGCTGGACGCCAAGATGCAAGAGCGCGTGGAGCAGGAAATGGAGGCGGCGCGCGCCGAACGGCGCCAGCGGAAGCCGGCGACGATCACGCGCTCCGTTACGCTCAGCGATCTCGATTCCCTGGAGCGGCTCTTCGACAACAAAGTGACGGGGGAAGAAACCGTTCTCGGCCGCAAGACTTGGCGGCTGGAGTCACAACCGAAGCGGGGATACAAACCGGCCAACAAAGAGGAAGAGCAGGCCTTGGGGGCCCGGCGCATCACTTGGTTCGACCAGCAAGAGGGCGTCGAGCTCAAAACCCGGGACGTCTTTATCCGCCCCACCAACGGTTTTCAACCCGGCAGCGAAATCGAGAGAGAATACGGCAAGGTCGGGGACGCGTGGTTGATCGCCACGCAAACGCTGCGGATCGACTTCAAGGTCTTGGCGGTCGTTCACGCACGCGTCGAGACGCGCTATCGGTATTACGATTACCAACGGTTTGAAGTGGAAAGTAAGATAATTGAGTAGCGCGGCTTACCGAAAAGAGATCGTATGACACCTTCCGAAATTCACGAAGTACGCGCTCAAGCAGTGAGCCTGACAGAGGACGCCCTCAACGTGGATCTGGCGGACGGCAGGACCATCCTGGTGCCGTTGGTGTGGTTCCCTCGCCTGTGGCACGGTACTCGGAAAGAAAGAAAGAGCCTGGAAATAGCTGGCGATGGCGCCTACATCCACTGGCCGGAGCTCGATGAGGATCTGACCGTTGCCGGTCTGCTCGCCGGGCAACACTCGAGCGAGAGTCCGAAGTCCTGCAGAAATGGCTGGATTCCCGGCCGACTGCGCGGCGCCGGCCGCGAACCTGAAGTGTCTATCGCGAACTAATGCGAGGGACTCGATAACGCCCGCCGGGCCATTTCCTCCACTACATCACGGCCCGATTCCAACGCGCGCTGGTAGGCCACGCGCTTTTCACCCCACGAGAGGCGGCGTCCCGAGCGATTCCAGTGCGCCAGCCCCAACCCTAGTGTATACGTACCGGCAAACGCGATACAGCCCTTGGCAATCACGCCGCCGCCCGCGGGAATCTTGCCGGCCAACTCGCGCGCCAGCGCCCGCAGGCCAAAGGCCGATCCTAAGATGGACGCCATTTGTCCGCGCTGCTCGCCGAATCCCACCGGCGTGTCGCAGGCCGCCGCGATCGCCAGGGCCATGCGCACCTGGTTGGCGGTGATGACCACGGTGTCGGAAGCGAACTCGCCGATCGCCCAGGGAAGTTCAATCGGGCTGGGGACCACGTTGGGCAAGGCACTGAGAATCGCGAATGCTGCATTCTCCTTGGCAGTCCGCTGGATGATCCGTCCAACCACCGCCTCGCGCAACGCCGGGAAGGCGCGCGCCATCGCCAGTTGCAAGTCGGGATAGCCGTTGACTATGCGCGCGGCGAGCGGGGCGGTATCTTCCGGCGTGTGCAGCAGGTAGTCGCGGCAAACGCGATGCAGCTCATCGCTGATCGGAGGAACCGCCGACCATCCCGCCAAACGTACGGTCACATTCGGCAGAAAGGCACGTTCGTTGTCAGTCAGCGGCAAGTGCATGGAGTAGATCAGCCGCCGCGATTGCGCCTGCTGCGCCGGACTCATGCCCGGCGGCACCAGCCAGTCCTCCATGCGCGAAACTTCCGCCGGCGAGCCAATCAAGGCAACTGTAAAGGGGGCCTCGCTCTCCCGTAGAACCGTCTCCGGACTTAGCCCCGCGACCGCCGAAGCGACTTGCTTCCAGATTCCCAGGCTCATATGCTTACTTATAGCAGATTTTTCATGAAAACAGAATGGGTCACTTTTGATTGCTACGGAACGCTCATCGACTGGGACAGCGGCATCCGCCAGTTCCTTGCATCTGTTCCCGGGACCATTCCCGGAGCCGGTGACGACATGCTCCAGGAATGGGAAGAAATCCAATTCCGCATGATCCAGGGCTCCTACCGGCGCTATCGCGATATCCTGGCGGCAAGCCTGCGCGAAACACTCGTCCGCCGCGGGCTGCCACCGCAACCGGAGGCCGAGGCCGCCTTTGCCAACTCGCTGACCACATGGACGCCCTTCCCCGACACCAACGCCGCCTTGGAGCGATTAAAGGCCAACGGATTAAAGCTGGGAATCGTCTCTAACATTGATGACGACTTGCTGGCGCGCACCGTCCAGCACCTTACAGTTCCCTTCGACTTGGTGGTGACGGCCGAGCAGTCCGGCGCTTACAAGCCAGACGCGGCGTCGTTCCAACTGGCGCTTTCGCGCATTGGCGCGGCTCGCGTGACACACGTGGCCTTTGGGGAGCGCTACGATTTGCAGACGGCGCGCGATTGCGGAATGCAGGTGGTTTTTGTGAAGCGGCATGGTCGGGATATTCCGTTTCGGGCCGATGCGGTGATTCCGAGCCTGAAGGAACTGCCGGATTTATTCGAATAGCAGGTTGTGTGCTAACATCGAGACAGATGCGGTTCCGATTGCACTGGGCGAGCACTTTTGCTCTAGCGGCTGGACTGATGCTGGCGGCCGGGGATCTTATGGCGCAAACGCAGCCCGCAGCCCCTACTCTGCCGGATCAACCGAAACCGGCGGCTAAGCCGCCCGTTAAGAAAGTCCCAAAGAAGCCATCACCGCCAAAGCCAAAGGCTGCCGCTGCGAAGCCCCTGCAAGAGCCAACCCCCATGGAGACTGCGCAGCCAGCGCCGGCCGAAGCGCCGCCGCAGCCGGTAATGCCGCTCACGCCCGATCCGCCGCCACAGCCGTCCCTGGCGCAACCTGCGCCCGCCATACCGGCGTTGGTCCAGCCGGCGCCGATGGCGCCTTCGGGGTCGCGGTCGTCCTCATTGCCGCCGAGTCTGGCGCAACCTCGCGTCACGGAGCCGGCGCTGGCGGCGCCCGCTACAACAGATGCGTCGCTATCGCGAGCGCGTTCTCTGGGATCGACGGAATCGCGCTCCTATTCTCCAGAGGCGGCGCAAGCAACGGGCGCATCTCCGCCGCTGGCGCTGCCCACCGGAACTCCCGCGCAGACCAGCGCCATGCAGGCTTCGCTGGCGGCGGCCGGAACTCCGGCACCGTCGTTGGCGCAGGCCTCGCCGGCGCAGGCGTCTTCATCGCAACCGGCATCCGCATCGCAACAGACCTCTTCCGGCGGTTCGGCTTCCTCATCTGGAACGATAGCGGCCCGCGCGGCAGTGCCGTCCGGAAGACGGCTGCCCTTCTCCCAACAACCTTACGACTCTCCGGTCCAAGACGCGCCTTACGCAGTGAAGGTAACGATGCAAGCGCGCAGCGCCATGCATCCGGCTTCGGTGGTGTTTCAATGTAATGAACGCGTTGACCACGCCGCCGTTCCCGTGTCCGATGGAACAAACTTCAAGCAACTGCGTGAAAGCTATCTGAACGCCGGGAAAACGGCCTACTGGCTGGTCTTCGACGAGCCCGCCCTGCCCGCCGGCGGGTCGTTCAGCATCATTCTGATGTCGGCGCGTCCGATCCGCGTGCTCAACGTTTCGGAAGGACCGGCCGTTAAGTAAGGCGTCAAATCAAAAATCAAAAGTCAAAAATCAAAAACAGAACCTGGGACTGCATACGCTCTCGTGAGGCGCTATTCCCCGGAACAGAGTTGGCCGTTCGGTACCCCGGCGTTTATTTTTGATTTTTGATTTTTGACTTTTGATTTGACGCTTTCAAAAGCTTTTGGCCCACCATACCACCAGGCGCAGATCGTTATAGTTGGACCTTCCTGGGAGCGTGTAGACGCCGTGCAGATAAGCTACGTAGGCCCAGACCTGTTTGAATTGCTGGAAGCCGAAACGATAGGCTGGACCCGCTTCCACAAAATTGTTGTAGACGCTGCGCTGCTGGTCCGCTACAACGTTGGCCGCAAAAAATAGTTGATGGTGCAGCCCGCGTACCGGCGGCATTTGATAGCCGGTCTTGGTTTGCGTGTACGCGATGGTGTCGTGATTCACGCGCGAAAGGTAGACCGCGTCGAAGTTGGTATCCAGGAAGCGTCCCGTTTCGTTGCCAAACAACTGCGCGCCCCAGACCTTGGCGTAGGCTACGCCTCCGCGATAATCGGGCTGCGTTCGATGGGTCACGGCGCTGTACGATTCGCCGGCCTCCGCCCACAACCAGGTGTGGCTGTTCAGTGGGCGGATCACGCCCGCTGCGGCGATCACACCGTCGGAAGAGAGCACTTCCGGATTGGTCCCGCCGGTGCGCGTCGTCGAATCGCCTTCCAGGCGCAAGCTCACATATGGACGAAACGGCAGCTTGCTGGTGTTCCACTCGGTCTTGATCTGTCCGTAGCCGAAGGCGGTGTCCCAGCGCGAACTGAGCAGCGGCAGCGCCCAGGCCGTGGTGGTGAAGCGCGGCTTCTCCAGATTGTGGATCGCTTGCCGCGCTTGCGCGGCGATCTTGGCGTTGCGGCTGAGAAGCGCGCGCTTGAACCACCCGATCGCGGTGGAATCCTGGTGCAGCATGTTGTAGATGTAACCGAGTTGCAAAGTGGCCTGATCGTCCTGGGGATCGAGGCGGACCGCGGCCTCGAATTCGCGCGCCGCGTCCGCCAGATAGCTTTTCTGAAGACTGGCGTATCCCAGTTCCTTGTGATGCTGCGCGGTATCGACCGCGCGCGGCGGCGAAACCTCGGCGACGGGCGTTGCAACCGCTGCCGGCTGCACTGCCGCGGGAGCGGCTGGTTGGGTCAGGGCCCGCAATTGCGCGACGCTCTGCTCGTCCTGCGGCGCATCGTGTACGACGCGCTCCAGGAGCGGCCTGGCGCGATCGCTCCGGTTCATGGTCAGATAAAGATATGCCAGTTCCTTGCGAATTCCCGTCTGCCACGGCTCCAACTCCAATGCTTTTTCGAACTCCGGGCCGTAGGGATAACGCTCCGCCGCGCCGCCGTTAAACAAGGCTCTTCCCTGCCCCGACACTCGCGGGTCGGGCGAGCGCCACGCCAGCAGCGCGTAGGCGCGCGCGGTGTCGGCGTGGGCCGCGTCGCTCTTGGCGTCACCGGTGGCAGTGAGTTTGGCGTGCAGTTCGGACAGCGTAATCAAGTGCCGGTATCGCGACGGCGCTTCGCGCCGCAGCCAGCCATACTGCTCGATCGCTTTTTCCGCGTCGCCGTGACGCGCGTATGCCACGGCCAGCGACTCGCGGGCGTCGAAGTTCTGTGGCTCTTGCTGAATGGCCGTGTTCCAGCGCGTGATCTCGGCCAGGATGGGCGCTTCCACATTTTGGTATCCCTGGCGCGCCTGCACCGCCTGTGCGCGGTCAGGAGAGTTCATGACCGCGCGGAAAAACTCCAGCGCGCGCTCCTCCTTTTGCACCTGCACGTAGAGATACGCCAGCTCTAAGATGGTCTGGTAATCACCCGGACGGGCCTTATGATAGGCCTCGAAAGCTTCAACCGCCTGTTCCGTTTCACCCATCTTTTGCAGGGTGTAAGCGAGGTCTTTATACACCTGCACTTGTGATGGATCCAAGACCAGCGCCTGGCGGAAGCCGGTTACAGCGTCGTCATACTGCTTCAGGCGCAGTTGCTCGTAGGCGCGATTCAGAACGGCGGCGGCTTGACTCGCCGGTTCGTTCTGCGGCACGGCAAGAAGCAGAATGGCAAAAGCCAGGGAAAGCATTTTATAGCATTAGAAAATAGCACAACAAATACTCTGTGCGATGCTCATTCCATGCCCAAAATGGGAACGCCGCAATACCTTGTAAGCCACAGATGAACGCAGATGAACGCAGATACAATACGGTGCCGGGTTTCCCTCATCTGCGTTCATCTGTGGCTGAATCATCGCCGCGCCAAATCAACGCAAGTCAACGCACCGCCGCTGGTCCCCACACGTCGCGTCATGTTACAATCCGCGCGGTGACTGATCACATTGTTCTTCTTGGTTTTATGGGCAGCGGCAAGACCACCATCGGCGGCCTGCTGGGGGCGCGGCTGGGCCGCGACTTTGTGGATCTGGACGATCGCATCGAAGCCGCCGCGGGCCGGAGTATCGCGGAGCTCTTCACGGAACAAGGCGAAGCCGCCTTCCGTGAGGCGGAAGCGCAAGCGCTCACACAGTTGCTGGCGGAGTCCCATGAACCGTTGGTGATTGCCTTGGGCGGCGGGGCCTTCGCCCAGGAGCGTAACCGCCAAGCGATAGCCGCGGCCGGCGCGCTGACCATATACCTCGATTCCCCGCTGGAAACGTTGCGCGAACGGTGCGCCGGATTGCTGCATCGCCCGCTGGCGCGCGATCCGCTGCGCTTCGCGCAGCTCTACCGGGAACGCCAGCCGATCTACCGCCTGGCGGCATGGACCATCGGTACCGGATCGGGCACCCCGGAAGACGCCGTTTCCGCCATTGCACAACGGCTGGCGCCGGGTCTAAGATAAGCTCATGCATTTTCGGGCAATTATGTTTTTTGCATTGTGGGCGGCCGCCGCGGCGGTCGCGGCGCAACCTGCACAACCCGCTTCCTTCGGCAACATCACCGACCACGGCACGCTGAAGATTGTAGCCGCCAGCCAAGTGGTGGGAACCGAGACCTTCTCCATCGAGCCGGCCGGCGACGGCTTCCGGATGCGCGGTGAATCGAAGGTCAAGATGCCCAACGGCGCGGACGCCTCGGAATCCTCGGTGATTAACCTGAGCCGCGATCTGACGATCCTCTCCTACACCCGGGTGAAAAAGTCGCCGACCAGGGCCAGCATCCAAGTGGAGATGTTGGCCGGCCACGCCAGAGCGCACTACATAACTCCCGAAGGTCCCAAGGACTTTGAGTACATGCTGGAGCCGTCCGCGATCATCCTGGACACCAACTTCTTCCACCACTACGTCCTGCTGATTGCGCGCTACGACGCCACGAAGGGCGGCGCGCAGCACGTGCAGGTGCTGATCCCGCAGGAAACCACTCCTGGGATGGTCTTGTTGGAGTACCTGGGTAAGGATGACGGCCACGACAAATGGTCGGCCAAGACGGATGCGCTGACCTTGGAGATCTGGACGGATGGAGCCAAGCTTTTCAAACTGTCGGCGCCGGCGGCCAAGGTAGAGGTCATTCGCGAAGCGAAATAGTTTCGGTGTTGTCAGAACCGCCTGCGGTAGCAGGTGGGTGAAACACCAACCCATCCGCTACCGCGGACGGTTCTGACAACGTCGCCTTCTAGACGTGGTCCCCGTGGCGGCTCTCCGCCTTCTCCACTTGTACCGTCAGTGTCATTTCCCTCTTGTTGCGAACGATCGTCAGGGGAAAGCTCTTGCCCTCGTTGTCGCGGATCGTTTCGCGCAGATCGCTCATGTCCTGAACACGCCTGCCGGTAACCTTGATGATGACGTCGCCGGCTTTCAAGCCGGCCTTTTCAGCGGCGCTGCCCGTGCTGATCTCGCGCACCAGCACGCCAGTCTTCTCCGGAACACCGAAGTACTCGCCTAACTGGCCGCTAATTTCTTCGCCTTCGATGCCCAGGCGTGGAGTATTACCCCATACGCCGAGGCCGTCGAAGAAATTGCCGAAATTGCCGTCCCAGTTGGGAATCAACGCGCGAGGGGTGCGCGGCATCGAAGGAGGCGATGGCGGACTGGGAGGCGCGGGCATATTGAAGGCCCACGCATTGCCGTCCTGGCCATGATGCATCGTCATGGTGCGTTCTTCCAGTTTCACGCCGACCGTCTGCGTGGCGCCGTCGCGGCTGATCAGCAGTTTGACCGTGCGTCCCGCGGGAGTCTCCGACACCATGCGCTTGAATTGCTCTACGCCTTCCACGCGCGCGCCGTTGTACTCCAGAATCACGTCGTGTTCCTTCAAGCCGGCCTTCTGCGATGGACCGTCGGAAGCCACGGTGACAACCTCGACGCCATGCTCGTCTTTCAGCTTGAGATCCTTGACCCGCTCTTCGGTGACGTCCAACACACTCACACCAATCCAGGTTCCGCCGGAACGGAACACTTGCGCGTGAGGCGCGGCCATCACCTGGGCCGCTGCGCGCGTCGTGAAGACGGGCCCCAGAGCCAGCAAAACCATCAACGGTAGATAACGTCTTTTCATTTTGGTTCTCCTCATGACTCCCATAACTCCCCTCATTTACTCACCTTGATAATCTGGATCTTCCCCGCGGTAGTGCGAATCTTCAGCGACGGACCGCCGCCGTTGATTTGCGCATCGCCAATCAACTCGCGCAGGCCCGGCCAATCGCCGAGGTTCCGGAACACCAGGGGGAAGTCCGAGCGGATCGCCTGCCGCGAGGGCGCCATCTCGATAGTGGCTTGAATGGTGATCGCCAGATTAGCGGGCAGGGACACTACCACGTCGCCCATCTGCGTGCCCAGTTGCGATTCCGCCCAGGAAGCGCGGTCGGCCACCACAGTCGCGAAAATGTTGCCGGCGACCGTCTCCGCGCGCACCGGGCCGGCGATGCGTCCCAGGCGGATCCCTCCCGCAGCGCTTTCCGCGCGCACCACAGCCCGCGCCGACTCCACTTCGATGCCGCCGCCGGCCGTCTCGGCCACCACGATGCCGTCAATCACGCCCAAGTGAATCGAGCCGCCTCCCGTCTCCACGCGCACATCGCCGCCGCAGCGGCGAATCTGGACGTTGCCGCCGGCGGTGTTGGCGCGCACGGTCTTGGTGCAGCTTTCCACAGTGATGTTTCCGCCGCTGGTTTCCAGCACCGCATCGCCCTGCCCGTCACGCAAGGAGATGTTGCCGCCGGCCGTTTGCGCGCTGATACGCCCGCGAATCGATCCCAGATACATGGTTCCGCCGGCCGTCTCCAGCTTGGCGCCGCCGCCGATTTGGTCGACGCGAACATCGCCGCCCGCCGAGCCGGCGATGGCCGCACCGTCGATGTTTTCGATCAGCAGGTTGCCGCCGGCCGTCTCGGCCTGCGCCTGCAACAGCGCCTTGGGAACGGTCAGGAAAAAGTCCGCGCCCACTTCGGAGCGGCGGCCCTGGTGCTCCAGCGACAACTCGGCCTGATCGCCGGAACGATGCGCCAGCAACGATGCCGCGGCCAGCTTCCGGCGCGCTTCCTCCTCCGAGCGAGCCCGTACGTGCTTGACCACGCGATAGCCGATCCCGGAGGACGCGCCGCCGCGTACTTCCACCTGGCCTCCCGGTGTTTCCACTTTCAAGCGCGGAGCCGCCGGCAGCGTGCCGGTAATCTCCTCCACCCAATCGCGCCCCTGTTGGGATATTTTTCCAGTTTGCGCCGTCAAGGAGGTCAGACAACCGGCCGCCAAAAGCGCTAATGTCAAACCATTGCATCTCATGATTTTTCCTATGAATCCCATTCTCTAGTACATCTCTACCGGCGCATTCCACTTGCGCAGCGTGTCGGCGCTCTTCAGCCGGATGTAGCTGTTGGAGTCCTGCTCAGCCAGCTTTTGCAGTGCCATAATCGCGGCGTTGTCGCCGGCCGGCGCCTTCTGGCTGGCCAGCATCTCCAGGGCTTTCATGCGCACGCCTGAGTTAGCGTCGGAAAGCAGCGCTCCCAGCAACGCATCGCGCACCGCCGGGTCGCGCTCAAAGCCCTTCAACGCGTCAAGGTCGGCCAGCCGCACCGCCGGGTTCTTGTCGGTGCGCAAACTGGTGATGAAGGCCGTGCGCACTTGCGGATCGGCAGTCAGCGACGGCGTTTTGCCGTTCTCCATGGCCTTGCTCATCAGCTCCGCCGAATCGAGACGCACGCCCGAGTTGTAGTCGCCCAGGGCGGAAACCAGCGCTTGGTGGATGCGCGGGTCGTCCAGCGTTCCGGAAATATTCTGGCGCTGCAGAGTGTCCAGCGAAATCTCCAGCTTGCCATCCGGCCGGGCGTTGATCGAGTGGACTCCGGCGATGCTGGCCTGGCTGAAATCGGCGGCTCCGCTGCCGGGCATGCGCATTCCGCGAGCACTCAAGAATGCACCGCTGACAAATCCCACGGAAAGCAGCGCCACGGCCATGCCGGCTTGCCATTGCAGATTCAATCCCGCGAAGGGCGTCGAACAGCCATTGCGCCCAGCGGGAGATTCCCGGCGGCGTGGCCACTTGCGGCGCGGGCATTTCCTCCAGCGCTTCGGCCAGATTCAAGCGGCATTCCGCCAGCAGCGACACGGACGGCTCCATTTTGGGGCGCAGATCCATGATCCGGCGCAGTTGCTTTTCGGCTTCGGCCTCGCGGGCGCAGTCGCGGCAGCGCGTGACGTGCTGTTCCAACTCGGCGCGGTCGGCATCGCCGAGCTCGTCGAAGGCGTACAGTGTGATGTTGGACCTTACCCAATCGCAGTTCATGGCGCGTTTCCTTCCTGGCTCAAACCTGTCCTGGCTCAAACCTGTCCTGGCTCAAACCTGTCCCAGGCCTTCGCGCAGCTTTTGCGTGGCGCGGAACAGGCAATTCTTGGCGGTCTGCTCGGAGGTTTCCAGCATCTCGCCGATCGTACGAAGCTTCAGTCCCTGATAATGCTTCAATTCAAAAACCATCCGCTCGCGCGGGGTCAAGCGCTTCAGCGCGACCTGAATCTTGTAGCCGAGTTCGCGGCGAATCAAGTCGCGCTCCGGATCGCCGCCCGGATGGTCGTCGGCCACCTGGGCGAAGAAGTCGTCCTGGCTGGCCTCGCCATCGGAGTTTTGCAGCACCGGTTTTTCTTCCTTGCGCACGGCCTTTTTCCTCAAGTGATCGAGACAGATATTGGTCACGATCCGGTAGATCCAGGTGTAGAACGAGCACTCGAAGCGGAAGTTGCCCAGCGAGCGGTAGACCTTCAGGAAGGCCTCCTGATAAGCGTCGCGGGCGTCCTCTTCGGAGCGGGTGAGGTTGAGGGCCAGGCGCAACACGGCGTGATCGTAGAGGCGAACCAACTCCTCGAACGCGGCTTGATCGCCGCCCTGCGCCGCGCGAACCAATGCGGCGTCGTCGATTCTTCCGCCGCCGGATTTTGTATTCACGCGTTGTTCGCGCTCCGTCCTGGGTCCTGGCGCCGGCTGTGCCAGCGCCCCCGAATCCACCGTCACTCCAGCCCCCGTCCGTAGCCTGATCTTTATCCTACACAGGGTTGGACGGCCTGGGGCGAGAAAGGTGAGCGGCTTCTCCTCGGCAACCCGCCCCCGGTGAAATACGTTTTCCTGGTCGCCTCGAAGGATGCGCCTGTTTGGAAGCTGATGTACAACGATGCCCCGATCGCAGAGCTAAAGCCCGAGAAGAAATGATTCAACCGCGGGGGATCTGGGGCGCAGACGGCCATCGCGGGCGAAACACACCGGCGTCTTTAAGCTGCCCAAGCGGGAGGAGATTCAAAAGTGGCCTACCGGAAAACGCGCCCGCATCCGGTACACCTTTTCGTGTTATCCTTACACATGAGGATGGCCTTGCATGAGAACCAATATCGAGATTGACGACCGCTTGATGCAAAACGCCATGCGCTGCTCTGGTGTCAAGACTAAGCGCGGAACGGTTGAGGCGGCCTTGCGCTTGCTGGTCCAGACCCGAGCCCAGGCGGGGATTCGCCGGCTGCGCGGAAAAATCAAATGGCAAGGCGATCTGGAATCACTGCGTGCGAGCCGCGCGCCGGAGTTGTGGGTCGAGAGAGAGCGGCATGCGCATAGTGGACACGACCGTATGGATTGACTACCTTCGCGGAGTGCGCAATCCTCACACCGACTGGCTGGACGCCAACGTCAGCCGAGAACCGCTGGGCCTAACCGATCTGATCTTCTTTGAGATCCTTCAAGGTTTGCCGGGTCACGCGTCACTGGCACGGGTGCAGGCCCGCATGGCGTTGTTTCCGGTGTACGACACCGGCGGCTTCGAGATGGCCATCGCCGCCGCCAAAAACTACATCACCCTTCACGGCCACGGCTATACCATCCGTAAGTCGGCGGACTGCCTCATCGCCACGTTCTGCATTCGCAGCGGGTACTCCCTTGTACACAACGATCGCGACTTCGATCCTTTCGAACGTTATCTCGGGTTGGCCGTAATGCACCCGTAGCTCGCCCGAAACTTTGCCCGACTCCCTTCGTACAATCCTCTCGGGGCCCAAACAAAAACCACCTAACCCCTGCTATAGTGGAGAGCCATGGCATTCGCACTGGAAGTCGTAAGAATCAACAAGTCCTTCAGCGGCACCCGCGCGGTCAGCGACCTTTCATTTACCGTTCCCCAAGGAGCCATCTACGGACTCCTGGGGCCAAACGGCGCCGGCAAAACCACCACTATCCGCATGTTGATGGATATCATCATCCCCGACTCCGGGACGGTGACCCTGTTCGGAGAGCGGTTCCGCCGCGAGTTGCTGCGGCGCGTCGGCTATTTGCCGGAGGAACGCGGGCTGTACAAGAAAATGAAGGTCAAGGACATGCTGGTATTCCTGGGCTTGATCCGCGGCCTGGATCGTCCTCAATCGGTGCGCGCCACCGAGCATTGGATGCGGCGCCTGGAAATCTCCGATTGGTCTCAGAAAAAAGTCGAGGAATGCAGCAAAGGCATGCAGCAAAAAGTGCAGTTCGCCGCGACGTTGCTCCATGACCCCGATTTGATCATTCTCGACGAGCCTTTCGCCGGCCTCGACCCGGTCAACACCGTGATGCTACAAGAGGTGATGATGGAGCTGGAGCACCAGGGCAAGACCATCATTTTTTCCACCCACCGCATGGAGCAAGTGGAGAGGCTGTGCGACGCCATCTGCCTGGTGAATCGCGGCGCGGCGGTGGTGCAGGGCAACCTCCGCGAGATCAAGCGCGGCTACGGCACCAACACCATCCTGACGCGCGTGGAAGGCGACAATGGATTTCTGAACTCGCTCCCCGGCGTGCGCGAGGTGGTTCATTCCAGCAACTTCACGCAGATCAAAATGCAGCCGGGCGCCGATTCCCAGGCCATCTTGCACGAGATCGCCGCGCGCTCCCGGATTACTCACTTCGAGTTGACCGAGCCGTCGCTTGAGGAAATCTTCATTATGGCCGTTGGCAAGGTGGAAGCATGAGAAACATCGTTCACATATTTGTCCGCGAGTACACCGAACGCGTGCGCAGCAAGGCGTTCCTGATTCTGACCGTGCTGGCGCCGCTGCTGCTCATCGGTATGACCGTGGGACCGATTTATTTCATGGCCCGCAGCAACAAGACCCAGCGGCTGGCCATCGTCGATCTGGACGGCCGCCTCGCGCCGCTGGTTGAGAAGCGGCTCATGGAAAAACCGAAGGCGCCCGATCCTAAGGAAGAACTCAAGAAGGCCAGATCGGGTCGCGGACGCACCAATCCCATGCTCGCCGACACCTATCACGTCGAGTTGGTCGCCGTTGCGCCGGGCCAGGAATCCGCTGTGCGCGTCAACCTCTCCGAGCGCATCAATCGCGACGAGTTGGACGCCTATCTATGGCTGAACAAGGATGTTTTGCAGAGCGGCGAGGCCGATTACTACGCTCGCAACACCTCCGACCTGGGCGGCGCTGAAACCGCGCAAAACGCAGTCTCCGCTGCGGCCCGGCAGGTCCGCATGACGGAACAGGGCGTCTCCGCGGATCAATTGGAACGTCTGCTCAAGGGCATCGAGCTGCGCACGATCAAGGTCACCGAAAAGGGAGAGAAGGAGGACAAGGGCATCGCCGGCTTCGCCCTGCCCATGTTCTTCACCATGCTCATGTACATGACCCTGCTGATCTACGGCGTTTCGGTGATGCGCAGCGTGCTGGAAGAAAAGACCAGCCGTGTCTTCGAGGTCTTGCTGAGCTCGGTCAAGCCCATTGAGCTGATGACCGGCAAGATCGTCGGCGTGGCGGCGGTAGGCTTGACCCAGCTCGCCATATGGGGGTTGATGTTCGCGCTGGCAGCCGGCCCGACGGTCGCGGCGGCCGCCGGCAAATTGGACGATCTCTCCGTTCCACCGATGCTGGTGGTCTACTTCGCGATTTACTTCCTCTTGGGCTACCTGTTGTTCAGCACCATGTACGCGGCCGTCGGCGCCAGCGCCAACTCCGATCAGGAGGCGCAACAGATGCAGATGATCATCCTGCCGTTCATCATCGTTCCGATGGTGATGATGTCCATGGTGATGCGCAGTCCTTCCAGTCCCGTGGCCGTGGGAATGTCCCTGTTCCCGCTGTTCACGCCGATCTTGATGTTTCTGCGAATCACCATTCAGCCGCCGCCCTTCTGGCAGATCGCGCTGTCGATTGTGCTGCTGGCAGCCACGAACGCCGGCATGATCTGGATGTGCGCGAGAATCTATCGCGTCGGCATTCTGATGTACGGGAAGCGCGTTACCTTGCCCGAGTTGGTGCGATGGATCCGGGCATAGCGAGTGGGCGCGACGTTTTTTTCACCACGAAGACACGGAGAAAAGCCAACAGCCAAGAACACGAAGAGGACCTTCGTGTCCTTAGTTTTTCCGTGCTCCGTGCCTTCGTGGTAAAAAAGACACTGTGGCAATCACGCTCACAACCGAAGTGCGGTTCCTTAAAGGAGTCGGCGAGGCCCGCGCGAAAATCCTGGAAGACAAGGGCATTCGCACGGTGGAGGATCTGCTTTACTATGTGCCGCGCAAATACCAGGATCGCCGCCATCCCAAGGTAATCGCAGACTTGGTGGCGGGAGAGACCGCCACCATTGTCGCTCCGGTGGTGAGCGCCACGCTCCGTCCCTTGCGCCGCGGACCCACGCTGTTCGAAGTCACGCTGGCCGACGGCTTTCACCGGCTGTCCTGCAAGTGGTTCAACTCCGATTACCTGGAACGCGTCTTCCGTCCCGGACAACTGGTGGCCGTCTTCGGACACGTGGAATGGGATAAGTATTCCCATGGGCTGGCCATCAACCAACCGGAGTACGAAATCCTAGGCCAGGATGCGGCCGATGGAGAAGCGGTGAAAGAGGACCTCGGCCATTCCCTGGAAGTCGGACGCATTGTGCCGATCTATGAAACGGCGGCGTATGGAAAACTTAACTCGCGATTCTTCCGCCGTCGCATCTGGCAGGCGCTCGAAGGACTGCCGGATATCCCCGACCCGCTGCCGCCGGTGGTCCGCCAGAAGCAGGGTCTGCCGTCACGGCGCGAGGCCCTGCAACATACCCATTTCCCCGAAGAGACGGAAGACCTGGCGGCGCTCGAAGCGGTCCGCTCGCCATCGCAATTCCGGCTGATCTTTGAAGAACTGTTTTTTCTCGAAACAGGACTGGAGTTAAAGCGCGCCCGCGCGCGCCGCGCCCAAGGACAATCGCTGCCGGTGAACCACGCCGCGCGGGAAAAGATCCACCGCATCCTGCCCTTCACCTTGACCGCCGCCCAAAAACGCGTGCTGCTGGAGATCGGAGAAGACATGGCCGCGGAGCGGCCCATGAATCGCCTGCTGCAAGGCGACGTCGGCAGCGGCAAGACGATCGTGGCGGTGCAGGCGGCCATTGTGGCACTGGAAAACGGCTGCCAAGTAGCCATCATGGCGCCCACCGAAATCCTGGCGGCGCAGCATCTCCATTACTTTCACAAATTACTGGGCGCCTTGGGATATCAAGTGGCCATGCTGGCGGGATCGCAGCCCGCCGCGCAGAAGGACCGCCTGAAACAACTCATCGCGCGCGGCCTGGTAAACGTGGTGGTGGGGACGCACGCGTTGCTGGAAGAAGACGTGGAGTTTGCCGCGCTGGGCTTGATCGTGGTGGACGAGCAGCATCGCTTCGGCGTGGTGCAGCGACTGCAATTGATGAAGAAAGGCCGCTGGCCGGACGTGCTGGTGATGACCGCCACGCCGATTCCCCGCACCCTGTCGCTTACCTTGTTCGGCGATCTGGAAGTGTCCACCATCGACGAACTGCCGCCGGGCCGCCGTCCCATTCTGACGCGCCACAAGCGCGAGGAAAGCATCGCGGAGGTGTACGACTTTGTGCGCAGCCACGTGAAGGCCGGGCGGCAAGCTTACATCGTCTATCCGGTGGTGGAGGAATCGGAGAAGAAAGATCTGAAGAGCGCCATCGCCAGCCATCGCCGCTTGAGCGGCGAGGTCTTCCCGGAATTTCGCGTGGGATTGCTGCACGGGCGCATGAAGTCCGAGGACAAGGAGAAGGCGATGGCCGACTTTCAGGCCGGCCGCATCCAGATTCTGGTGGCCACCACGGTGATCGAAGTGGGCGTGGATGTGGCCAATGCCTCGGTGATGGTGATCGAGCACGCCGAGCGCTTCGGCCTGGCGCAACTGCATCAGCTTCGCGGACGTGTGGGCCGGGGCGGGGCGCAATCCTATTGCATCCTGGTGACGTTTGGACAACTCACCGAAGAAGGCAAGCAGCGCATCGGCGTGATGCGCGAAACCAACGATGGCTTCCGCATCGCCGAGACCGACCTGCGTCTGCGCGGTCCGGGCGAGTTTTTCGGAACCAAGCAATCGGGCTTGCCGGCGTTCCGCATCGCCGATCTGCTGCGCGACGCTGAGATCATCGAGTTGGCGCGGCGGGAAGCGCGCGGCTTCATCGAGAATCCGCCGTCCCGGGAGGCCTTGGTGGAGTTGGTGGCGTATGTGCGCGAGCACTGGTCGCGGAGGTATGGGTTGGTGCAGGTGGGGTAAGGGGAAAGGAAGGCAAAAGGCAAAAGGCAAAAGGCAAAAGGAAGGAAGAATACGCTTTTCTTCACTTTTGCCTTTTGCCTTTTGCCTTTTGCCTTGCTTTTTCGTGTTCCAATAGAACTATGAAAACCATTCAAGTTTCCAAACCCGGTGGTCCCTTGGAATTGGTGCAACGCGAAACCCCGACGCCCGCAGCGGGATGGGTTCGCATCAAAGTGGAAGCCTGCGGTGTTTGCCACAGCGATGCCTTGGTCAAAGAGGGCCATTGGCCCGGCCTTTCCTATCCGCGCGTCCCCGGACACGAGATCGCCGGCGTGGTGGATCTGCCCGGTCCTGGCGTGATTCAGTGGAGCAAGGGACAACGCGTGGGCGTCGGCTGGTATGGCGGCCATTGCGGCGTTTGCCTGCCTTGCCGCCGCGGCGATCTGAAATATTGCGCCAACGGAGGCATCACTGGATTCACCCACGATGGCGGATATTCGGAATACATGGTCGCGCCGGCGCAATCGCTGGCCGCCATCCCCGACGGCCTGACCCCAGCCGAAGCCGCTCCGCTGATGTGCGCCGGCATCACTACGTTCAACGCATTGCGTCACGCCGATGCGCATCCCGGCGACCTGGTGGCAATCCAAGCCATTGGCGGACTCGGGCATCTGGCCGTGCAGTACTCGAGCAAGTTCGGATACCGTACCGTGGCCATCTCCCGCGGCGACAAAGCCAAGGATCTGGCGATCAAACTCGGGGCGCAAGCCTATATCGATTCCGCAGCCAGCGATCCCGCCGCCGAATTGCAACGCATGGGCGGCGCCAAGGTTATTTTGGCCACTGCTCCCAGCGGCAAAGCGATGTCGGCCTTGATCAACGGCCTGGGAGTAGGCGGCAAGCTGATGGTGGTGGGAGCTTCGGTCGAGCCGATTGAGGTGTCGCCGATTCAGTTGATCGGAGGCGGCAAGACTCTGCAAGGCTGGGCCGCCGGCGTGGCCGCCGACATCGAAGACACGCTGGGCTTTTCGGCGCTGACCGGCGTGCGTCCCATGATCGAGACGTTCCCGTTAGTGGACGCCGCCAAGGCCTACGAGCGTATGATCTCCGGGAAAGCGCGGTTCCGCGTGGTTATCACGATGTGAAGCAGGCCCGAGTCACGAGGCCCGAGGCCCGAGCAAAGAGGATTTTGCGACTCGGGCCTCGGACCTCGGGCCTCGGGCCTTCTTAAAAACCTGTTCACATTCTCCCCGCCCCTACGTTGTACACGGGTGAGGAGCCCAACAGTCCATGTCCAAACGCCACTTGCTTTCCGCCCTGTTCGCCGCGAGCCTGACCCTGGCGGCCGTTTCGCCCGCCGCCGCCCAAAAAGTCGGCAAGCCCGTCAGACCCTCCGCCGAGGACGCCCAACTGGCCGACCAGGAGATGCGCCAAGCCCTGGCCGATCCCCGGTTGGCCGCCGAGAACGATCGTTTCAACGCCCAGATCAATCAGGAAATGTTCCAACTCCGGCAACAGTTGATCCGCGAGGCCGTTAACAAGATGAACCAGCGCTCCAATGGAATGCCCAACTCCGCGGAGAGCTTTAGCCGGGTGTTTGGCGATATTGCCGCCTTCATGGTCTTCGTCTGCATGCTCTGCGCGGTCATCTGGCTGGTTCGCACGATTATGGAAAACCGCCGCTGGAACCGCGTCGCCAACATCCAAACGGAGATGCACAGCAAGCTGCTGGAAAAAATGTCCTCCAGCCAGGAACTGCTCGCGTACATGGATACCGAAGCCGGCAAGCGCTTCCTGGAATCCTCGCCTTTCGAAATCGACGCCAAGACCAGCCCCGCGTTCCCCTATGGACGCATTTTGCTTTCGGCGCAGGCCGGAGTGGTGATCCTGTTCGTCGGCGCGGCGATGATCTGGCTGGAAAATCAATTACCTGACTCCGCCCAACCGCTGTTGGTCCTTGGTACACTAGGAATGGCGGTCGGTTTCGGCCTGTTGTTTTCCGCGGGCGTGGCATACTCCATGTCCAGGCACTTCGGCCTGACACCGGCTTCACCGAGGGATACCCAATGAGCGATCTCGTCACCACTGGAAATGTGTTTTGCCCGGCACTGGAACAAACTGCCGAGGAAACCTTCCACATGGACGAAGAGAGATTCCGGGCCTTCTACGAGCGCACCTCCCGGCCGTTATGGGCCTATCTCTCGCGGCTGACCGGCGATCGCACGGCGGCCGACGATCTGGTGCAGGAATCCTACTACCGGCTGCTGCGCGTGAAGCTTCCGGAAGTGTGCGAAGCGCAACTCAAGAGCTATCTGTTCCGCATCGCCACCAACCTGGTCCGCGACGAATGGCGCAAACGCAAGGCCCAGCCGGCGGCGGTCGTCTTGGAGCCGGAGCAGATGGAAGCGCATGGACCACAGTCGCGCCCGAGCGAAGCGCACGAGCATCGCGCGGTGCTGGAACACGCCATGGCGAACCTCAAGCCGCGGGAGCGGGAGTTGTTGTGGCTGGCTTATGTGGAAGGATCGAGCCACAAGGAAATCTCCGAAGTGTGCGGGCTGAAGACCAACAGTATTCGCCCGTTGCTGCTGCGGGCCAGGCGCAAGCTGGCCACCGCTCTGCGCGGAAACGCCCTGCGCGGGAGGTTCTCCCATGCCTGAGATGGCCTGTCCCCGTGAACAAGAAGTTTTGGACGCCCTGCAATCGGGCCGCATGAGCGAGTTGCGCGAGCATCTGGCGGAATGCTCCGACTGCGCCGATCTGGCCCTGGTGGCCGGCTTCCTGCAACACGAGAACGAGATTGTCGGGGAAGAAATGACGCATGGCGATGTACGACTACCGAGCGCCTCGTTCTTGTGGTGGAAATCGAAGTTACGGGCCCGGCGGGAGGCGCAAGAAAAGGTCCTCCAACCGGTGCGGATTGCCGAGAAAGTGGCGGGCGGCGCGGCGGCACTGGGATTCGGCGGGTTGGCCTGGTGGCTATGGCCGGCGTCCCCGGAACTGCAGGGTCTCTGGCAGAGCCTGCAAAGCTCCACGGTGGCGTTAGCCGCGGGAACGGCGGCGGTCTGCGTGACGGCCTTCGCTTTGTATGCGGTGTTCGCGAAAGAAAACTAGCCACAGAGGCACAGAGGGCACAGAGACCGGAAGCACAGAGAAACTCAAGCTCTTGGTTTTGTGTTCTCTGTGTTTCCGACCTCTGTGTCCTCTGTGCCTCTGTGGCTAAAAATCTGTCCCCGATGTTGGCTCAAGGCTTCAATGCCGAGACAGCGTAGTCCATGTGACCGAAGTAGGTCTTGTTGAACTTTGCCGCGGCCCAGTTCCAGGTGTCGCCACCGGGCGTTTCCGCCGGTAACAAAGGAAGCCGGGGCAAGGGCGTGGCCTCCACCGGCGAAAGATAGTGCACTCGCACGTCGCGAAAGCCCGCTTCCTCCAGCAAGAAACGCAATTGCTCCGCGGGAATGGGTTTGACGTGTGTCGGGTCCAGAAAGAACGACTGGCTGTAGATCACCAGGCATTCCGGATTCTGCGTTTCCAGGATGATCCGCCCGCCCGGACGCAGGCGCGCGAAGGACAACTCGATCAGCCGGGCATACGCGGACGCCGCAAGATGCTCCACAAATTGGGATGAGAAAACCGCTCCCAACGATCCTTCCGGCTGCGATTCCAGATAGGCCAAGGCATCGCCGCGCACCACGGAGAGGCCCTTCGCCTCGCAGTATGCCACCATGTCCAGATCGAGGTCCACGCCCGAAGCGGAGATCTGGTTTTCACGCAGCAACGCCAGCATTTCTCCGCGGCCGCAGGCCACATCCAGCACCGGCGCTTGATCCTGCAACAAGGGCAGATAAGTGGTCAGTTTGGCGCGAACGTCGCTCTCGGAACCGCGGAAGCGGTTCTCGAAGTGGGCGTAGTCGAACGCTGTCGGAGCCGATGGCTGTCCGAAGCCGGGGGCGGCCGTGGCGGCCGGCGCGGGTTGGGCGGCGCCGGCCGCCCCAAGAGCCGCCATGCGCTGCCGGATCAGGCGAACCTCCGCGCCGAGCTCCTCCCGCGTCCGCATGAATCCATCGCTCAGGCCGCGCGCGACATTACCGTGAATATCCTCCACGGAGAGACGCAGATGATGGCCGAACGTCTCGATGGCGGCATCCCGTTCCCGATTGGCGTCCAGCAGCGCGGTATTCAGGGCCTCGATGCGCGCTTCCATCTCGGTCAAGCGCTGGGCTTGGTCTCTGATGTTCTGCCGCAAATCCGGCAAATCTTCCACTGGGATAGGGCCGGCCTGCCTGGCTTGACCGACGGCTTGACCCATGATGACCATGTTGTGGTTGTTGTCCGCGAACATCTCCTCGATTCGCACCAGCGCCGCCACCATCGCGGAGTTGAACCGCCCTTGGGGAAACGTGAACCAGCGCATGCCGCGCGCCACCGCTTTCTTGCCGAGTTGGATTGCATCATTCAGCAATCCCGGCCCGCGGTGATTCACTCCGCCCAGCGCGCCGGACCAAGACTCCGCCAATCCGCGGACTTGGCGCAGCGGCTCCAGAGGCGGCAAGGTTAGTTCCGGGATCTCCGGCACGGTCCGCGACAAGCGCGCCTCGATGCGCGCTCGAATTTCCGCCAGCTCACGGCCAACATTGATGGTTTCCATAGCTCCTCATTCCACAGATCAGCGCGGCCGCAGATTCAGCACGATCGATCCACAGATTACACAGATCAAGACCGCCTGATCTCTTCCCCGAGCCGTTCGGTCCGATCAACCCCAGCGTCTGGCCGCGGTCCAGGTCGAAGAAAATATCGCGCCAGGCCCAAAACTCACGGTGATACGAGTACCGGCCGGGGGGCAGCATCTCCTTGAGATGCGCCGGCGGCGCGGGGTATATGCGATACATCTTGGATATCTTGCGGGCGCTGATCACTGGCATTGAAATTGAGACGGATTTCCCCTGAATCCTTAGGCTACGCGAGAGCGGCTTCTTTGGCAACCGGCTTCTAGTGCTTGCTCGGGCCTCGGGCCTTGGGCGTCGGGCCTGACAGACGGCTCGGGTCGGCGGGGACTATATCTACGCCGACGCCGCGGGACGCTGGCTGTACATCCCGCGCCACGGGTTGACGGCGGCGGGCCTCCCGACACGGTTGACGATCTTCAATCTCGACACGCTCGCACGTGGGCTCCCCGTATTTTCATCCCGCGCGTCCACGTTGAGGGGTCTTCGCGTCCTTCTCGACGCCAAGACGCGGACGGGCAGGGATTTACCGCTTTCCAGGCGACAATCATCAGGGTCATCATCAGGGTCCCTACCCTGATGATTATCCATATGAATCCTAAACAGTTAGCGGATTTTCGCCCTCCCTGGGGCACACCCCTCCCTCCACTTCTTGGCACTGGCTTACCCTCATGATAACCAAGGCGCTGGTGGCCCTTCTACCAGGCTGCTGAAAAAGCCGAAGGCAGGCAGGGATGCCCAATGTCACTTACTTAAGGTAGTCTTTAGCCCCAACGGGCGACCTATGTCAGCCCAGGGCATCGCCCTGGGAAACGGGGGTTATTAGATTAGCCCTGAAGGGGCGTCCAGAAAGTGGACGTTGCGCTCCGTTATCAGCATTTTAGGTCGCCCTTTCAGGGCTTGGGGTGTTTCACGGGCTTTCCCAGGCCGTTGGCCTGGGCTGGCATAGGTCGCCCCGTTGGGGCTTAAGTAAGTGACATTGTGCTATCTCAATGAACCGGATGCCCTCGAAGTTCGCAATCTTGTGAAGCGATCATCCGGCTTGTGCTCTTCGGCATGGCGCCTGGCGGAGTTAGCGTGTGTGTTTCACCGCCAAGTCCGCGAGGGCTTTCTCGATCCAGAGGCGGCGGACCGCAAAGATCGCTGTTCCTCGCCGATCTCGACGACGGGATCTGGGAACTGTTTCCGCTAACCGATCGCCTATTGCGCAGGGTGGGCGATCTCACTCGAAGCCTACCGACCTCTTGCTTTCTACGCGCAGGGGATGCGGTTCACTTGGTCACTGCCCTCGAAAATGGCTTTAGCGAAATCTGGACGAATCACCGCCACTTGAAGGCTGCTGCGGTGCATGCCGGTATTACGAGCCGTTCCGCGCCAATGGAAAGGTGAGGACTTCTGCGGCAGAAACTGAGCTACGCAGATCAGGCTGTCCCGGCCCCTCCAGGCGTCCAGCGACGGTCGAATTGCTCGGCCATTTCGCCGTCTCACTTCCCCAGCGCCGGCCGGCGTAGGCGCAGGCAGGCACCGTGTGGTCGGGTTGGGCTGTCCTCTAGCCCTTCGTCCTGCAAAATTAGAAGCTGTTCAACGAAAGGGAGCGGCTTGGGCGGGCTGCCCCCGCCCGGTAAGCAAATTACGAGTGGCGTGTGTCGTCGCGAAACACTTGTGCCCACGGAACATCTTTCCTATGCTCCATGTCCTTCTCAAGACACACGGTGAACGCTGCTCCCGGATTGACTTCTTTGATCAGCCACGCGTCTGTGCCCAGTGATGGCACACTGACACGCATGCCTTTCACTAGCGGCGTGAGTTCTTCAATTAGGTTCGGCATTTCGGAACCCCCTCCCCATTTAGGTAGCAGTGTGTAATTTTACGCCGCGTCCTTTGGGCCTGTCAATGCGGAACGCGCCTTGCTATTTGCTTGACTCGAAACGGACGCGGAGGTACGGTTAGATTTGGAAGGGCGCCGATGACAATCACTGTTGACGTCACACCCGATGTTCAGGCCGCGCTTGCACGTCAGGCCGCCGCCCACGGCCGTGCGGTCGAGGTACACGCTGCCAGTCTGCTTGAAGAGGCTGTCCACCTTCCACTCGCGCCCGCGCGGCAAGACCGATTTGCCCGGCCCAAACGCCAGCGGCCGCCCGGCAGAAAGAGCCTGGCGCAGTTGTTTGCCGAATCTCCGTTCAGGGGTCTTGACCTCGATTTCCAGAGGGATCGGGATTCGGGCCGTGACATCAATTTAGGAAAGGTCTAGGATGGGTTTTCTCCTCGACACCAACATCCCTTCGGAAATGACCCGTCCCAGTCCGCAACCGAGCGTGTCTCAATGGCTCGACGATGCCGATGATGATGAGTTGTATTTCAGCGTCGTCTCGCTCGGCGAGATTCTGAAGGGCGTTACGCTGCTTACAGAAAGCAATCGCCGCAGCCAATTGCAACAGTGGCTTGATGAGACACTGCGGCCCTGGTTTGAAGGCCGCATCCTGCCGGTGAACCAACCGATTGCCGAACGCTGGGGCGTGCTGGCCGGAGAATGTCAGTTGAAAGGAAGGCCGCTCAGCGTGGTGGACGGTTTCATTGCCGCGACGGCTCTGGAAAACGGTCTTACCATCGTGACACGGAATGTGAAGGATTTTGCCGGTCTTGGCGTCACGGTCTTCAATCCCTGGGATGTTGTGTGAATCCTCGGGAAAAGGGTCGGCCGGGGATTTTTTACTTTTTTCCTCGACTTCGCATGCTGTTGCACGGATCAGCCTTCGCTGTTGGAGAGCAGTGAACTGTCACAGATAAATCGTCAAGTTCAGGCGACCCAGGTTTCTCCGTTTTCCTATGTCCAACAACGAGGACGTGTTCGTAGTATCGGAACTCCAGACGGAGGCAGTCGATACGCTCCTTAAGAAAGGGCAGAAGGAGTCGCCCGTTGATGAGCTGCTCGCCATAAAGGTTCGGAAGACCAGTTGGGTTCGAGAGGCGAAGCTCTTATGTGAGATCAGGGAGAAGAAGTCCTGGAGTACTAAGGACTTTAAGAACTTGGAACAATTCATAGCGTCTCTAAACGATAGATGGAGACGCGCGCAGATATATAAGATGATGTCAACAGTCGAGAGACTGGCATTCCTTTCAGATTCCGGGGGGAAATACGGGGACAGCCTGATCTGCGCAGCACTTTTTGCGAGGTTCGTTTCTGGAGCACGCACGAACTAGCGTCGCGTAGCGTGCTACGATAATCGGAAATGGATTCGGCATTGTCGAAACGATGCGAAGTAGCGACTACCCAGATCAGGCTGTCCCCGCATTTCCCCGCATTTCTCTCATCACTTCACGGAAATGCTTCACTGCTACCCGCGTCGTACGTCAAGCAGTTCGGACAATTGACTATTTCCGATCTCACCCCCGTCCGGACTCCATACCGAATCACCGTTGCCGCGCCCGTTCTTGGTCAGACAGATCAGGCCGCTGCCGTCAGGGCGAATGCTGTAAACCGAGCGGATATCAAACTCCTCCCGGTCGAACAGAATGCGGCCTCTAGTTCGCGAAATAGCGCCCGCCATGCAAATCTGCTGCTGCCTTGTCTGATTCCGCCGGTTGCACGTTGGGCTTTTCCGAGGTCTGCATCGGCCTCGGATGGTGACTCACCAGGCTTGCAGCTACGCCCAAAGATCCCTGACGGGCTTCCCTTTCACCAACTCGCGAGGTTGATTGAGGTGATTGCGAATCTCCATGTCCGGATCGATCCCCAGGGCATAGTACACCGTGGCCAGTAAATCGGTGGGATGAACCGGCTTCTCCTTGGGCGACGAGGCGGTGGCGTCAGACTCGCCATACTGCGCTCCGCGCGCAATGCCCGCTCCCGCTACTACGGCGCTGTAGCAATAGGGCCAGTGGTCACGGCCATCCGGAGAGTTGGAGTTGCCTGAAGTCGAAACGCCCAGCCGTGGACTGCGGCCGAATTCACCGACCGCAACAATCAGTGTCTCCTTCAACAACCCGCGCTGGTCCATGTCTTCGAGCAGCGCGGAAAGGCCGCGATCGAGCTTGGGACAATGCAGATTCTTCAGCGGACGGAAATTCGCGGCGTGCGTATCCCAAGCCGTGGTTTCCGGATCTCCGTTGGCGACCGATGGCCAATTGACTTGCACAAACTTGGTGCCGGCTTCGATCAATCGGCGCGCCATCAGCAAGCTCTGCCCGAAGGTGTGCAAGCCGTACCGCTCGCGCAGTTGGGCCGTCTCCTTCTCCAGATCCATGGCGTCCCGGGCCTTTCCGGAGAGTACCAGGTCGAAGGCCTTGCCGTAATATTCGTCCACGGCATAGTTGTTCAGCACCTTCTCCAGATCCGGCATCGACGCATTCACGCCCTTCAGCAGTTCGAAGCGGTCGCGCAAGCGCTCCGGTGGAATGTCCTTGCGTAACGACAGATCATCCAGCTTGATCGCCTTGGCAGGATCCTGATACATGCGATACGGATCGTAAGCTTTGCCCAAAAATCCGGCGCTGCCACCCTTGCCGATAATTCCCGATTCCTGCAATGGACGCGGCAGTTCCACGAAGGGCAACACCGGTTCGTTAGTCGGCTTCAGTTTCGATACCTGGCTCCCGGCCGTGGGAAAGTCGGCGGGCGAGGGCGGCTCCAACTGGCCGGACGGGGAAACCTTGTCGGGCGGATAGCCGGTCAACATCTGATAGATTGCCGCGGTGTGGTTGAACAGGCCGCTCGGCGTGTAGCTCATGGAGCGGATCAACGTGGCTTTGTCCAGATGCTGCGCCATCATCGGCATGTGCTCGCTGATCCAGGTGCCGGGGATCGCAGTCTTGATTGGCTTGAACTCGCCGCGAATATTCAACGGGGCATCCGGTTTGGGGTCCCAAACGTCGATGTGCGACGGGCCGCCTTGCAGAAAGATCATGATGACGTTCTTGGCCGACTCCCAGCCGCGCGCACCAGCGTACTTACTGGTTGCAGCGGCGGCTTGTTCGCGCAGGAATTCCGGAAGGCTAAGGCCCATCAAAGCAATGGAGCCAATGCGCATCAACTCGCGACGCGTGGGGCCTTCGCAATTGCAACCTGGTTTTCCCGGAAGATTCAGCATGATTTCCCCTTGCTCAGTAAATGTACAAGAACGCTTTGCTGTTCAGCAACGCCCACATCAGATCCTGCGCGCGACTGCCCTTGGCGCCATTTGACAAATACTTCACGCCGCGCTCGCGCTCTTCCGCGGAGGGCAGACGTCCCATCGCCGCGAGATAGAGATCGTTGACCATGGCCTCGTCGCCCTTGCCGCTGAGAACCAGTTTGGCCACACGCCCCTTGGGATCG
>CAVVEL010000006.1:0-586530 GCA_963747095.1 Terriglobia bacterium | reverse complement strand
CGGCTCGCAACGGATTCAGAATTTGGGCATCACGAGTACGAGGTTCGAGCTTCTCGATCCCGACGCGAGCCTGGTCCGTCATGGAGTGCTCGAGATCGAAGCGAATCTCTTCGACCGTCTCGGCGACTTCGGGATTGCTGGAGCTGTCAGTACCGGCTTCGCCTTCGGCAGTGGCCGACAGTTCCGCGACCGGGGCGTCCTGATCGGCGGAGAGAGAATCAAGAAGGAGTGAGAATCCGAGGAGAGCGAATGTTCCCACTCGGAGGAAAGGTCGGTGGAGAGGTCTGAGGAAAGTTGGTGCGCGTCTGAAGGCGCGTGCATCGCCAATTCCCCGCCGGCGAAATCCCGATGCTCGGCAGCCGCAGTTTCGTGATCGGGAGCTGCGGTCGCGGCCATCGGCCAGGGTGCGGGCGGAACCGCAGCATCGGCCCCAGTGGATGGAGTCTGGTGTGACGATGCAGAAGGCAATGACGTGGAAGCCAATCGAACGGTTTCCGCGCTCTTTTCGTAGCGCGCCGCCAATCCTCCGTAGCGCACCGCTTCATCCGGGTACCCGGCGTCGTGATAGACGCTTTCCAGCGTGCGGCAGCAAACAGCAGCTTCGGCGAAGCGCTGGAAACGAGTATGCAGACCGGCCAGACGCTGGTTCAGGCGCACGTCGTGCGGCGCCTGAGGCAGACGCCCAGCAGCGGCACGATCGCTTTTTCCGGCAGATTATAGGAAAGAAACAGGTCCGCATCGGTGACCGCCGAGCGCACTGCAATCGCGATTGGTCGGGATAATTCTGGTCGATCACCGGCGCGGTCGCTTCCAACTCCTCCACGATCACCGCCCCTTCTTCGGCGGTGATCCCGATGGCCGGCGACCCTCCGGCCATGCGGCCCATCACCTGCTGACAATTCTGCATGTGCACTAGATTCTGGGGCTCGGAGGTGGCCAGCATCTGGTACAGGTCGCGAGCGCGGGCCAGTTTTCCGTCCTTGACCGAGGCGTGGGCCAGAAGCTCGGTGACTTCGTTGTTGTGCGTGCTCTCGCCGGCTTTGCGCAGCAACTGCAGCAGCATGTCCAACGCGTCTGAGTCGTCGCGCACATGGCTGATCATGGAATGCAGGCTGGCCAGCAGTTTGGTGGAATCGCTGGCCAGCAGGCGATCGGCATGGCGCTGTAAACCTCGAGCGCCTCGCGATGTCGACCGAGGCGGACGCAGCCCTCCGCCAGCAGAAGCACTCCCTCGGGATCGTTGTGCACCGTGAGCAGTTTCTCGGCGATCGGGGCAGCCTTGAGCAAAGCTCCGATCTGCAGGTACGCCTTCAGCAGATCCCGCAGGCCTTCGGGATGAGATCGATGTCCGACGCCTTTTCCAGGTTCGAGATAGCGTTCTTCGGATCTTCGCCTTCGAGCGCGGCCTTTCCGCGCAGCAGCAAAACGTAACTATTGCCCGGCTCGAGCGCCAGCATCCGCTTCAAAATGTCTTCGGCGGCAGCGAGCGAACCGCGCGAACGCAACGATTCCGCCGCCGCGCCGAAAATCTCCCACGCTTCCTTCTTTTTCCAGCCGGACATAGACCTCGGCGAGTTTGACCCGCATGGGCACATTTTCCGGATCCATTTCGAGCACCTTTTGGAAAAGGCGCACCGATTGTTCGAGGTCGCCATTCTTCATGAAATCTTCGGCGACTTGCAGGTACTGGGCGCGGGCGTCGTTGAACAGGCCCTGCTGGGTGTAGAGTTCCGCCAGTTTCAGAGAAAAATCCACGCTCGGCTGGAGCTTGGTGATCTTCTTGTACATGGCGATGCCCTTGACGGTGAAGCCCTGCGCTGCATAGGCATCGCCCACCGTCTTGAAGCTTTCGATAGCTTTGACGCTGTCCCCGAGACGCGAGTACAGATCGCCGATGGTGTTGTTGACGGTAAGATCCTTGGCATCGTGCTTGAGGACCTTCTCGTACTCAGCGATGGCGTTCTGCAGCTTGCCCTGCTGGAAATCTTTTCCGCGGCGCTGAGAACCTTTTGTTTGTTAAAGCCAAAACCAAACGCCATAGGGGTGCGGACTCCAGCCTTTTCCCGCCGATCGCTGGGCGATTTCCGCCAGCGTAGCCGGCCGGTCCATCCCTCGCCGGGAGATTCCCCGGCGAAACACCGCGACCGCGCAACCAGGATCCCAGAGGAAGATCGCGGAGTAACCTGATTGTAAGGCCGGCACCGTCAGTCCGATGGTTACTGACGATTACCGGAGCTTCCAAAAGGGAGTGTACGTTCGGTTGCGGAAAGCTGCCTGGTTTCAGTGCTGAAGCGTTTGTCGCGGAAGCAGTGTCTACTATCGCAGTGGCTTCTTTCTCAGGAAACTTGGCCGAGTGGCGCTCGTGGCGGTTTCCGCAGAGGCTGCGGATTTGCTGGCAGCCAATGCTGGTGTGGTCGATCCACTCAACCTAACCCGAATTGGTAGCGTCTGTTTTACGTCAGTCAGGCCAAGCGACGTTTCTGCTTGCAAAGCTGGTGGCGTCAGCAGGACAATTTAGGAAGAGTGAAATGCCTCTTGATTCTTGTCGTAGTGGTCTTGGCAGCGGTCAATGCCTTACCGGGGCAAAACGCTCCCCCGCCCCAACTGCAGCCTCGCCCGGCCGACCCGGAACCGTCCCGCCCCCTGCTGCTGATCGGAGAATCACCCTTGAAGTGCGGGTGGCCGATAAGTCTGGGGGCTCCCATTCGTGGCCTGCAGAAGGAAGACTTCACCCTTCTCGACGACAAGCAACCGCAAAGCATTCTTTTTTTTCATGCTTTCGATAGCGAAGCCATGCCCAACAACCCTCTCGCTCAAGTCATTCTGGTCGTCCACGCTGTCAACACTTCTGTTACCGCCAATTCGTCGGAACGAAGCCAGGTCAGGAGATTTCTGCTCCAGAACGGCGACAAGCCGCTGCCCTGGCCGGTTTCGCTCGTCCTCTTTTCCTCGCAGGGAACGAAGATGCAGGATGTTTCTTCTCGCGATGGCAACGCTCTAGCCGCACTCTATGATCAGTACCAGACCGGATTGCGCTCCACTAGCTTGACCAATGCCGGCTACTGGGGAGCGTTGAGCGTTTTAATATGTCGCTCAAAGCGCTCGGCTTGGTCGTAGAGCGCGAGAAAACGCAGCCCGGCAGAAAACTCGTCATTTGGCTCAGTTCGGGATGGCCCATGCTCGAAGGGGCGGATAATAGTTATACCAACAAGGATGCGCTGGGGTTCTTCGATTCCATCACGTCGTTTTCGACCCAGATGAGGCAAGCCCGCATCACTCTTTATAGTGTCGATCCGGTCGGTGTGCGCAACGCAGGGACAAGTCAGAACTCCTACTATCAGGCCTTTTTGAAAGGTGTAACCAAGGCGAAAAAATCGTCGCCCGCCAATCTGGCCTTGCAGGTACTCGCGGTGCAAACCGGCGGGCGGGTCTTCGCTTCGTCGAACGACCTCGCAGCCGCAATCGGAGAGTGTGTCGCCGATGCCCGCTCTTTTTATGTCGTATCCTTTAAGCCAAGGCCGACCAGGCAAACGAATACCACGCCCTGGAGGTCAAGGTCGATAAGCCGGGCACCACCGCTCGCACCCGAACCGGCTACTATGCCCAGCCCCAGGCCGCAGATCTTTCTTTTCGGCGAAGAGGGTGGAAACTGGGCGTTGACGTAACCCGATTACAGCAATCATCACGCTCGCTGAAGCTTTTTCTTCTGTCATTGGGTAAGCGAAAAAAGAAAACGGCCGGGAGAAATCCCAGCCGTTTCTTGGCGCCGTCCCGCCCCTCAAGTCGGAAAACTAAAAGTCCTGATCTTCTGCCGTGCAGGTGCAGGGTTTTCCGCTTACTCACCGTCGTAATAACACAGCATGTACAAGAGCGATTGTTCATTCGGCACGAGGTTCGAGTCCGCCAATAGGGTCTCGGTAACGGCGAAGCCCGAGGCTAACTTCTGGACATGCGTAGCCCATCCGCGGAAGCCACCAGTCGGCACGCCCCAGTTCCCTCCGCTTACGCCAGAGGTAATGATCTTAATGACGCCACGGGTCGGCTTGATGCCCGTCAGGGGATTCGCGGTGAGGTTCTTATTCACGGACTCCGAGAGCAGACCGTCAGGAGTGACGACGCAAGAACAGCACTCGGTCAACTCCTCGCTGTCATCGAACACGTAGATGTTCGCATACAGGTTGCCAGAAACTCCACTGCCGTCGTTGATGATACGCAGGGTGGCATCCGGCGCATTGGCCGTGTTGGCGTTGGAAAAGTAGGTGGTGAAATAGCTATTGTTTATGCCGTCAGGCTGGGCGAGGGCGACTCCCCCAAGCATCGTGGCCATCGCCAGCAGCAACATTACAAGCCCGAGCCTCTTCATGGTGTGCTCCTCCCGATAGTGTGGCTTGAGGCCCTGCGCTGGGGGACGATCAGCTCTTGAGCTCTTCTAGCACTCTAGCCTTTGGGCAGTCCTTTACAAGTCCCCACGCGGCCTAGCCAAACACAGTAAGCGGAGGAGCTAATACTCATGGGTAGTGCTCCAACCTGTGCATTTCAGGATGTCGTAACTGTTGCAAAACCCCCAATTACACTCGTTGACCCACGCACGGTCCATGGGTTCAATCGCGGCATTTCAACCGTGCGCCAGAGCAAGCCGCGTCTCGCTTGCAGTTCGCGGCCCGAGACGATAAAGCAAACGCATATCGTGTGGCATAAAATGCATGGCGGCAGCCGGATGTAGTGGAACACCACCGGAGGATAGGGCGATGCGCATCGCAAGCGCGGGTCATGCGGTCTTTGCGGCGACCATGATCGCCCTCGGAATCCTGGGCGTGGTCAAAGGCGATTTCGCCGCGGTATGGCAGCCGGTACCCGAGGGTGTGCCCGCACGCGAGGTACTCGTCTATCTCTGCGCCTTGATCTCTCTCGCATCCGGCATCGGCCTGCTCTGGCGGCGCACCGCCGCCCCCGCTGCCCGCGTGCTGCTTGCCTATCTCCTGCTTTGGTTGCTGCTGTTGAGAGCGCGCGGCATCTTCCATGCGCCCGTGGAAGGTATCTGGTGGCTGCGGTGAGACCGCCGTGATGTTGGCGGGCGCCTGGGTACTGTATGCCTGGTTCGCCGCTGACTGGGACAAGCAGCGCCTCGGTTTCGCCACCGGCGACGAGGGTGTGCGCATCGCGAGGGTGCTCTACGGCCTGGCCCTGATCCCCTTCGGCGTGGCCCATTTCGTCTATCTCAAAGACACCGCCGCGCTGGTGCCTGGCTGGCTGCCATGGCATGTGGCCTGGGCGTATTTCACCGGCTGCACCTTCATCGCGGCGGGCGTGGCGGTGCTCATCGGCGTGTATGCACGGCTGGCAGCCGCGCTCTCGGCGTTGCAGATGGGCCTGTTCACGCTGCTGGTGTGGGTACCCATCGTGGCGGCAGGCCTCCAAAGCCCTTCCAATGGAGCGAGACCATCGACTCTTTGGCGCTGACGGCCGGCGCCTGGGTGGTGGCGGATTCCTACCGCGGCGTGCCCTGGCTCTCCGTCAACAAGTCCGGTTGTGGAAATCTGCCTCGGGCTCGTTGCCCCTAGGTGGTGCTTTTGCGCGTCTGATTGCTTTAATGAACCATGTTCAAAGGGTTCTGAGTGCTGTCATTCGACGCCAAAAAAGAAAACGGCCGGGGAAAACTCCCAGCCGTTTCTTGGCGCCACAACGAAGCTACTTCAGCTCTGCCTCACCCTCACGTCGGAAGACTAGAAGTCGTTATCTTCCAACGTGCAGGTGCAGGATTTACCGCTGAGCTGTGCATCGAAATAGCACAGTTCCTGCAACATGACTTCTTCACTCGTGGCGAGGTTGCCGTCCCCCAGTTCGCCTTCCGAAACGGCGAAGCCCGAAGCTAACTTCTGGACGTGGGTAGCCCATCCGCTTAGCCCAGTAGACAACGGAATGAGACCGGCGTTGGCGGGCGATTCGGAAACCGAGGAGGTCACTCCGCTATCCGTGATGACCTTGATGACGCCACGGGTCGGCTTGATGCCGGTTAAGGGGTTCGCCGTGAGGTTCTTATTCACGGATTCGGAAAGCAAACCATCCGGCGTGATGACGCAACCGCAGCACTCCTGCAACTCCTCGCTGTCATCGAACACATAGATGTCGGCAAACAGGTTGCCGGCGGTGGAACCGTCGTTGATGATACGGAGGGTCGCATCTGGCGCGTTCGCGGTGTTCGCGTTCGAATAGTAGGTGACGGAGTATGCCTTCACTTTCTTAAACTGGAACGTCCCGGCAAGGAACTGAAATGGGTTGCCGATGGTGTCCGTTGGAAAGGTGAGAGTCGTATCCGCCGTGTTAGCGTCGTACCTGCCATTCGGGCTGAACGTAATCAATCCGCCACCGGTGTTCTGGGTCGCCGGAGTATATCCGCCTCCCGTTGAGTTGCCATCCAGGTCGGCCGTAAATCCCACGGCCACGATGGAGTAGTTTCCGGGGGGTAAGACGACCGCCGGCGATAGGGGCTTGAACCAGTCGCCGTTAATATATGTGCCCGCACTGGAGGCCGAACTGCCGCTGAATGAAATGGTGGGCGTCACCAGCAACATCGAGGTCGTACTGTAAATTCCAACCGTGATGGTGCCAGTGAACCCGGCAGCCCCACCGCTGGCAAACGCGCCCAATGACGTGACCAGAATCGGGCTGTTCACCGTGAAATCATTGCCCAGGCTGGCTGGGTAATTCTGGTTCCCAGGTTGCACCCCGTTGTCGTATGCGATCACCTGGGCGTAAGTTGTCGCTGTTGACGCCAGCATCAGCGCCATGGCCAGCAGCGGCATCAAAAATCCGAGCTTCTTCATCGGTCTATCCTCCTTGCGATCTGTGGCGCCTGGTCCTTGGGGGAGAATCAGCTTTGTGCGCTTCTGCACTCTATCCTTTGGTCAGTTTTTTACAAGTACCCACACGGCCTAGCCAAACGCACTAAACCGGGGAGCCAGTACTTATGGGGAGTTCTCCAACCCGGCGCGCTCACGATGATGTCGTAACTGGCGAAATATCCATTACACCAGCAACCTCCTCCTAACGGCGGTTAGTCAAGCGTTCCCGCACCCCCGCCACAAATTTCGCCTTGTCCTTCCGCATTTGCTGCACCAGCGCTTGGTTGCCCGTCTCTTCGTGCGCCGAAGCCCAGAGCACCATTTCCGTCAGCACCGGCGCTAGATCGATTCCCTTGGCCGTCAGCGAGTAAACCAGCTTTCGTCCGTCGGATGGATCGGGTTTCGCCGCGATGATCCCATGCGCGGCCAGCTTGCGCAGACGGTTCGCCAGTATGTTCGTTGCAATTCCTTCATAGCACTCCATGAATTCCTTGAAGCTCCGGAACCCGCGCAGCATCATGTCGCGAATGATCAATAGCGTCCAGCGGTCGCCCAGCATCTCCACGGAGGCATTCAGCGGGCATTCCGAGCGCCGCTTCACTTTGTGCAAGGCGACAGGCAAGGCCGACGTCGACGCCGCGCGCGCGATCCAGTCGATGATCCTCGTCGCCTGGGCCGACGGCGTCGGCTCCAACTGGACCGGGTTCGGCGGGCTCGAAGGGGTTAGGCAGTGGGCCGGGCTCCCCGACACTTTCGACGTCCTGGCGGTTGTTCCCTTCGGCTATCCCAAGCGCAAGCTCGGCCTGGGGAAAAAGAAGCGCAAGCCGCTCGATGAGATCGCGTCAGCGGAGCGTCATGGCACACGGCTGAGCTAAGGCGCCGGCCTGGTGATACCTGGCTGGCCGACGTGGCCGCCGCAACCAGCGTCATCGCGATGGTCCGGCCCGCAACCGCCCGAGCGGAAACTCCCAACTGCACCCGGCACCAAAGACCCCAACTGCAGCACCCTCCTGAGATAGCCGTCGGCACGAGTAGCCGAACGCGCATCTCATTTATTGGTGGGGCAGGAGGCTTGCGTCAGCGGACGGCGATGCTCCTGATAACCCTCTGCTATCCGCAACAAGTTACCCCGGCTCTGGAGGTCGTCAAATTCACCCGAGCTTTCCTGACCCCGATTGGCTCGGTTGGGGATAGGCGCTGTCGGGTTCCTCCCCAGCTGTGGCCGACGGCGACCGGCCGGTTGAGCTCGAGCTCGCGGATGACGTGGCCAGCGTCCGCGGCAAGGACGTCCGGGCCGTAGCCGGCGGCGGCGCATCCGATAGGCCGTGAGATCGCTGGTCGAGGGCAACCAGCGGGGCGGTTGGTCATCCGCCGAGCGACGCGCTCCCAGTTCCTGGAGTTCGAGCTGAGGCCATGCACGAGGAGGAACGCCGGACGCTCGGGCGCACCGGATGGCGCCCACTCCAACCAGTGGAGGCGGACACCTTCCCGATCGAGATAGCCATCGTCCGTCGGCTCGCGAACAAGGGCCAGGCCAGGCAGCGACGGTCCGCTCATTGATTCCGCCGGCGCGTCACCTCGGGGCCGATGGCGAGCAAGCTCGCGACGTTATCGCCATAGACCGCAGAGCGCTCGAGGACGGATAAACCGCAGCCTTCGATGTCCGCGATCGTCGCTTCGACAACAGCCGGCGGGCCGAGTGGCATGTCCGTTCCAAACAGCACATGGTCTGGGCCGAAGAAGTCCAGGACACACTGGACGGCGTGCTGCGCACCGAACAGTGCCGTATCAGCGTAGAAGCGTTTGAAGTACTCGAGTGGTGGCCTGGGCAGACTGTCCTTGGTCTGCCGGAAGCCTGGACCCATGGCGAGCCGGGATGAAAAGTGCGGGATCATGCCGGCGCCGTGATGCGCGATCACTTTCAGCTTTGGATGGCGTTCCATGCTGCCCGAGTAGACCAGCCTCGAGAGGGCGGCGGCCGTCTCGTAGGGCCATCCAATCGACCACCACAGCCCGAAATTGGACGCGGTTTCGGTTGGGTAATCGTGCCACGTGGCGTTTCGAGTGGGGTGGAGCCAGACCGCCCGGTCCAGGACTTCGAGTCGCGCGAAGATCGGGTCGAAAGTCGGGTGATCAAGTGGAACGCCCAGAATATTGGTGAAGACCTGGGCGCCTAGCGCACCCAGATCTCCTACCGCCCGGTCGACCTCCCGCAGCGATGCCTCGGTGTCGTTCAGGGGAAGCGCGCAGGCAAACCCGACGAAGCGGTCCGGATGTTTTTGGACCAACTCCGCCATCTCGTCGTTGGCGAGCCGGGCGAATTCTGCAGCGATCGCTGACGGTCCGACCTCTTCGATCGGCGGTACAGCGAGCACCAACACCTGTGCGTAATCGCTAAAGTGCTCGACCCTCCGCCATCGCTCCTCGAGATCGGTCAGTGCAGCGTCGAAGTTAAAGACGCCCTCTCGGTAATAGCGAAGTTGCTCGCTTGAGATTGCGCGTTCCAAATGTCTCTCGAGGCGCTCCACGTAACGCTTGGGAAGGATATGGGCGAACGCGTCAATCTTGCGCACCGGAGCACCTCCATCCTATCGACAGACGGCAGTCGGTTGGCGCTGCCCGAGCGGCCAGCCTGATCGGAGCACCTGGCCGATACTGTCGTCTGTGACTGGCGTGGGCTCGCTATAAATCTCTGGAATCAAACTGGCCGGCTAGTGTCGATCGCGATTCGGTTACCGCAACTGGCGAGCGGATATCCGGGCCGCGCCGATCTGTTAAGTCGCCAGATTCCGGGTTGGAATCCCTGCTCCGGAGCCAATTTACGATCAGGTGTCGACCCTAGATATTGTGGGCCCGACACCAACGGACCCCACATATTGCTCACCGCCGCGGTGCGTACCGGGCGACCCAAGAAGGATTCGAACTCCTGCTTCGCGCGTGCATCCTCATAACGAGTTGGTTCGAGTCCACAGCTGCCCACCACTAGCCGGTGCAGACCGTGCCGGGAGCGGGCAGCTTGAGGTCGATCAGGTAGCTGTCCTCGGCGGCCTGCGCGCATGTGCTCTGGAGATATGACATGTGCCCGTAGCCCTGGCGCGTCAGCAGCACCGATCCCGCCAGCTGCTTGTTCACCGACTGCGCCCATGCGTACGGCGTGGCGGGGTCATTGGTACCCCCCACGAGTAGGATCGGAGGCGCGCCGGCGGCGGTGAGGGGGCCTGGCGTTCCGGTTGGCGGCACCGGCCAGTAGGAGCAGAGAAGGTTGGCGTACTGCCTGGCCGGTCCGAACAGAGGCGAGGCTTGCATCATGGCCGCGCCGAGCTGGTCGTAGGCTGCGACGTCGGGGAGCACGGGCCGGTCGAGACATCTGATCGCCGCGCCGGCCTCCGCCCCGTTGCTGTACGAGCCGTCGGGATTACGGCCTTGGGCAGCATCTGCGGCTTCCAGCAGCATCGTCCCGAGACCCAGGTCAGCCTGGGCCAACGCCTGATCGAGGTATTGCCAACCACTGGGGAAAATGACCCCTAACGTGACCGCGCTGATCGCCAGCCCGCGGGTCAGCAGCCGATTCCCAACTGGGAGTGGCTTCGCGTCCAGCCGGGTCATCAGGGCTGTGAGCTTGGCCCCTGGGTCACCCGAGTTGCCGAAAGCACACGTGGTTCGCGCTTTGCAGTCCGCCAAAAACGCTTGCAGATTGAGCTCGAAACCGACGACCTGTGCGAGCACCACGTCGTTGGCCGAGAGCGTGGGGTCCCAGACCGCATCGAGCGAAAGTGCACGGACGTGGGTGGGAAACAGGTGGGCGTAGTTCTCGCCCAGGAATGTTCCGTAAGAGAAGCCCAGGTAGGTGAGCTTGGCGTCGCCGAGCGCGGCGCGGATCACGTCCATGTCCCTGGCCGTGCTGACCGTGTCCAGGAAAGGAAGCTCGGTCATTGACAGGAGCCCTACGATAGGCCAATATGGCGTCATGCGACATGTCGTTGTACATAACGAAGGCCGAAGCCCCCTTTCCGAACCGGTGCTGCTGATCCTGATGAGCCTGGCGGAGCGGCCCAGTCATGGGTACGCGTTGTTGAAGGACATCGAGACCCTGAGCGGCGGCCGGGTGCGGCTGAGCACCGGCACTCTCTACGGCGCGCTACGCCGGCTGCTGGAAGACCGCTGGATCGAACGCTTCGCCCAGGCCGATACATCGCGCGATAAACAGGCCTATCGCGTGACCGCGGCGGGCCGCCGGCAATTGCGCGGGGAACTGGATCGCTTGAAGCAACTGACTCGCGCCGCCACGCGGCTGCGAACCCGGGAGGCGTAGCATGGAGACCGTCTCCATTTATCGAGTGCTGCTGCGCCTGTATCCGCACGACTATTTCGATGCGTTCGCCGGCGAAATGCTGAACGCGTTTGAATCGGTGGTTCAGGAGCATCCCGATGCGCGATTCGTCCTGGCAGAGTGTGCCGGAGTGCTGGCCGGCGCGACCGCGGAATGGTTCGCCAAGTTGACCACGGATCGCGCGGTTCGCGGGCGCGCAATGCCGGATCTGCGCATGATGCGTCCCGCCGGTGTTTCCAAGGAGGCATGGTTCTCGCCCGCGGCGTTGAACGCTTACAAAGAGGCTAAGAGCTAACATGCTTGTCGGACACTTCGCCGTGGGATTGGTGGCCAAGCGCGTCGAGCCGCGGATTTCCCTGGGGACAGCCGTGCTGGCGGCCCTGCTAGCCGATATTCTTATGTGTTTTTTTTGGATGGCGGGCGTCGAGCAGGTGGTTTTCAAGTCCGTCGGCCGGGGTGCGGCGAGTTATTTCGTGCCCATCGAGGTTTCCACAAGTCACAGCTTGTTGATGAATGTCGTGTGGGGCGCTCTATTGGCCGCGACGTACTATTGGCGGCGACGATATTCACGCGGAGCCGCAGTCTTGTTTGCCACCGTGGTGAGCCACTGGGTGCTGGATTGGATCGCCTGGGCCCCTTCGACCATTCCGCTGGCACCCGGTGTGCATCGCTACTTCGGCCTGGGACTATGGGCTTCCGTGCCGGCGACCGTCGTTGTGGAGGGCGGATTCTGGTTGCTGGCGATCGGGCTATACCTTCGCGCGACGCAACCGGCGAATCGCTGGGGCATCTACGTTTTTTGGATCGTGGTGGCGTTTCTGACGCTGACTTGGTACAACAACATCGCCGGCCCGCCGCCACCGAACCCAAGGACAGCGCCCATCACAAGCCTGATTTACTTTTCGCTGGTTATCGCGTGGGCGTACTGGATGAATCGGATGCGGCCGGCGCGTAACTGACGGTGTTTTTTCACCACGAAGACACGAAGGAAAACAACAGCTAAGGATACGAAGGAGAACCCTCCGTGTTCTTGGCTGTTGTTTTCCTTCGTGCCTTCGTGGTGAAAAAACCCTACTTCGATAGCACTTCTTCAAAGAACGCCACGGCCCGCGGATCTTTCGATTGTCCCAGCCAGAACATGGCTTCCTTCCGAACAACGGCGTTGTTGTTGGTGCGCGCCACGGCGATCAGCTTGGGCACGCTGTCGTCTTTGGGAAGCTGGCTGAGCGCGAAGACCGCTTTCTTCTTTACTTGGGTGTCGGGATCGTTGGCGATGGAGTCGTCGATCGCGGCCACGGCGCGGCGGCCGGCTTTTTGCGCCAGCCAGAACAACGCCTGGCCGCGCACGCGCCCGTTCTTGTCGTTCTTGGCCATCGCCAGGAGCATTTCCACCGCGCCCGGCTCCTTACTCTGCGATAATCCGGCAGCCACTTGATAGCGCACGTTATCGTTGGTCTCCTGTTCGGCCATGCGCTTCAACGTCTGATAGCCGCGCGCGCCGCGCGTTTGGCCCATCCAGAACACAGCCTTATCGCGGATCGCTTCCGCCAGCGAGGACGCCGCGAAGCTTTCCAGCGCTTGATCAGCCGCCGGGCCGGCGGTCAAACCGATGGCGTCCACGGCGCGGTTCATGCGGTTGCGCTTGTCGCGCTCGGACGGCGAAACCACAAACGTGGAGAGCAACGCCACGCTTTCTTCCGGCGAGGCGCCGGTGAACAGCGTCACGCGTAGGCCGCCGGCGTCAATGGGACAATCCTCCGTGAACGTGCGGATGTTCTCCACCGCGCGCAGGCGGATGCGGAACAGCACCAGCATCTCGCGCGCGCCTTCCAGCTTCACCGGCGACGGATTGGCGTCGCCGAAGGCCGTGCCGGTGCGGCCTTCCCGATTTCCTTCCAATGTACAGCCGTTGCAGCAGTTGCCGTTGGTGCAGTTCCAGCAGCACATGTTGTGCTGCCCTTCCACCAGCGTCACCTTGTAGCCGGCCCAGGCCGCTTCGTTTTGATTGGCCACCAGCGCCTGGAAGTCGCGAACCAACGACCCGGCGGCGGCGCGCGTCTCGATCTGCGCGTTGGTGATCCGGCCGCTGGACGCTCCGGGGGCAGGCGCGGGCTGTTGGGCCCACGCCGCCGCGACCAGGGCGCTCAGGGAGAGAACGAGAAATCGATTGGTGTTTCTCATTTGCTGAGCAACTCCACCATGTAGTCGGTCGCTTCCTTCGACTTCATTGTCGAAAGGTGACTGACGATTTCGCGTTTCAGTTCCGGATTGGTTTCCTTGCGGGCGATGTCGATCAGCGCCTTGGCGTCTCCCTTGGCGTGCAAGCCGTTGATGATCTCTCGCTTGTTCTGATCGTCTTTCTCGCCGTCATAGAGGCCGGCCAACAGATCGCCGGAGCGTCCGAAGTGGCTCAACGTACGGATCGCCATACGCCGCAGGGCCGGGTCCTTCTCGGTGCGGGCGATCTCGGCCACCTTGGGACTGAATCCGTCCGAGTACAGATTGGAAATAATCTGCTTCTTGACGTCCGCGGAAGATTCCGCGCCGTAAAGCTGCCAGATTTCATCGCGCGCGTTCATGGCAGCGAGGTAGCGAATGGCTTCCTGGCGCAGTTCGGCGCTGGGATCGCTCTTGGCCACCGCCAGCAAATGCTCCTTGTCGCCGTTCTCCATGTAGCCTTGCAAGATGCGGCGCTTTACGGCTTCGTCGGAGGAGGAGTTGTAAATCTCCCCGAGTACGGGACGGCTGTCCGTCCCGGTGTGCGAATAGTAAGTGATGGCCTTCAATTGCAGGTCCGGATTCGAGGCGCCGCGGGCAATCTGCGCCAGCAACTCGCGCGCCTTGGTGCCGCTGGCTTGCGTAGAGAGCACAAACAACGCGCGCTCCTTCAGCCTCGGCGAAGACGAGCCCTTCAGCAGCTTGTCCAATACCGGCAGCGCCGCGTCGGGATCGCTGCGCATCAGACCTTGCAGAGCCAGCAGTTTAATTTCCTCATCGGTGACCGAGCCGGGACTCACGGCCTGCCCGGAGCTTTGCTTCACTTCCACTTCCAGCGCCTTGGCGTCGTTCAGCCAGCGGCTCTTGGGAAAGCCGGTCTCCAGCCCCTTTAGCGTGGTCAGCGAAGGGTCCTTCTGGCCCTCCTTATACAACGCCCAGGCCTTCCAATAGGTAGCGCCATCGGCGCGTGTGCCATTCTTTTGGATCACGGCGTCGAAGGTTTGCACGGCGTTGTCCCATTGACCTTCGTCGAGCAGCGAGGTGCCGCGGCGATACAAGGATTCCTCGTTGCCGCCTCTTTGAAACGGCCCACGCTCTTGGAGGCGTTCCCGGTCGCGCTGGGCCATCTCCTGCTGGCGCTCCTGAGCGCGCTGAGCCATCTCTTGGGCACGCTGGGCCTGCTCCTGAACGCGCTCGGGATCCTGACCGGCCAGCTTGGCGAACGGCTCAGCATAGACGAACTCCGCTTGATCGAGAGCGAACTTCGTCTCTGCCTTGGCCGCTTTGGCGGCAATTTTGTCGCCAATCTTGAGGTCGATCTTGGCCGAGATCCCGTCCAAAATGCCGTCTGAAATTCCACCGGAAATGCCGTCCGAAATCCCTCTCGCGATGCGCTCCGCCAGTTCCCCGGATTGCGCGGCCAGGAGGCCGATCGAGTCAAGGTCGTCCAGGTCAATCGGCGCCATGGGAGCCATCGGTGCCATCGGTGCAAGAGCCGGCCTCGCGAATGGCGCGGGCGCCGGCATCGGAGCCCAGTTCGGCGCGACTGGCGCGACTGGCGCCACGGCGGGAGCCCAGGGTGCAGCTTTGGGCGCTGGAGCGGGCACTTGCGGAGGTTCCGGCGCAACGGGTGCGGGCGCCGGTGTTTGTGCGGCGACGGTCACGACCGTCGCCAGAATGATTGCCATACCCCATGTGAATCTTGTTTTCATTGTTCTTGTCCTTATAGCTCTTTCCTTAGAGTTTCCCCCGACCCGCCGGGGCCGTCGCCAGGGAAGATTTTTCTTTTTCCCGCACCGCCGAGCCGATCACCCGAACTTTGAACAGAATGCCTTTGTCCTCGATGCGCTTCTGCAAATCCGCCAGTTCCTTCTCGTCGAGTTTCGAGGGGCTGTTGGCAATCTCCATCAGGATTCGCTCCAGGTCTTCCAGCACACCGGCCACTCCGGCATCGCCTTCCTGCACGGCGACCTGGCGATAGAGCCGGTTGTCGGCGATCAAATCCTCGGCGTATTCCTGCTGGGCGGAGATGTCCGCCCGGTTCGCTTTGTCGCCGGAGGTGGCTTGGGTATGTTGCATTTCCACCAGCACCATCTGGGAACGATCCAAGTGGTCGCCGAGAGCCACCATCAGGACGCGCTCCCGTACCGGCTGGGCGCTGGCGGTGTCCACCGGGGTTGCCCGGTGCGGCTGCCAGAAGCGGCCGGCCAAAAACGCAGCTACTAGAAGCATGGCCATGGCGGTTGCGCCGGTCCAACTCCAGTCGCGCACCAGATTCTTCCAGGCCTCGATGACGCTCCAACGCGGCTCCACATCTATCGCTGTCCCGGCGGCGGCGTTTTCCTCCAGCAGGGGCAGCAGACGCAGGTACACTTCGCGTCCATACTCTTCGCCGCGCTCGGGAACGGGCGCTTCCTTGACGATCTCCAATAAGTTGCTCAACTGGCGATAGTCGTCGCCACAGGCCCGGCAGTCCGTTAAGTGGGCCTGAGCGGCGGCGCCGTCTTCCAGATCGCCGTAGTACAACTCAATCAGTTGTTCTTCATTCAGATGCTGCTGCATAAACTTCCAGTTCTCCTCGTAACTTTTGCACCGCGCGAAAAATGGTGTTCTTGGCGGCGCCTTGCCGCAGACCCAAGGTGGCGGCGATCGTCTCGATGCCCTGCCCTTCGAAATGGCGCAGGACGAACGCGGCGCGCTCCGCCGGACTCAGGCGTCCCAGGGCGGCGGAGACGCGCTCCTTGAGCTCCGACGACAACATCAGGCGATCGGGCGCGGGCGCTTCCGAAGCCAGTTTGTCCACCGCGGCCACGCCTTGGGGGTCTTCCGGCTCGCGGCCTTGCTGATGGCGCTTGCGTCCGCGGATCAAGTCCAGGGCGCTGTTGGTGGCGATTCGATACAGCCAGGTACCCAACGAGGCGCGGTCTTCGAACTTGTCGAGATTGCGATGCAGTTTCAAGAACGTCTCCTGAACCACGTCTTCGGCGTCCTGTTCGTTAGCGGTGATCCGGAACGCCAGACGGAAGATGCCGCGGCTGTGACGTTCCACGAGTTGTCGGAACGCCATCGGGTCACCGGCCCTGGCCAGGGCCACCGCCGCAGCATAACTCTGCTCCATCTGGTTACTTAGACTGCCATGATCGGGGGTGGTTAGGTGAAAAAGTAACGCCGGCCTTCAGGGCCGGCGCGAGCCAGGGGTAGCAGGCGATGGCCGAAGCAAGCTTCGGCCCCCGGAGTTACATTTTTCGGCGGCTTTGGCTGAGGTTGTGTGGCCGGCGTTGGGGGTCCGTGAAACGGACGCCCAGCCTGCATAGCAGGCTGAAAGACGCGGCGCTCAAAACTACAAATAGCTTCCGGCGCTGATTTCGATGGCTTGGCCGGTGATATTATCCCCGGCCTCGCCGCACAGGTGCAACACCATGGCGGAAATGTCGCTGGCCCGCACCATCCGGCCGAGCGCCGCCGCTCCCACATAATTGTGGCGCACCGCCGCTTCGTCCACGCCCATCGCCGCGGCGCGGTCGCGGATCACGCGGTCGATGCGGTCGCCTTCCACGGCGCCCGGCAGGATCGCGTTCACACAGACGTTGTGCGGACCCATCTCCACCGCCAAGGCCCGCGACAACCCGATCATTCCCCACTTCGACGCGCAATAGGGCGAGCGCAATCCATAGCCGATGCGTCCGGCCATCGAGGATATGTTGACAATCCTACCGCGCTTGGCCGGCTTCATCATCTTCACCGCTTCTTGCGAGCACAGGAACGCGCCGGTCAGGTTGATGTCGATCACTTCGTCCCATTGCGCGCGCGTGATCTCTTCCAGCGGCGCGGCCGGGCCGCCGATGCCGGCGTTGTTGACCAGGATGTCCAACCGTCGGAAGCGTTCGCAAATCGCCGCAAACACCGCGGCTACGTCCTGTTCGCTCGTGACGCTGCCGGGCAGCGCCACGCCGCCCAATGCAACCGCGGCTGCCGCGATGGTCTCGCGGTTCGGCCCCATCAAGGCGACCTGCGCCCCGGCCGCCAGCAACGCTCGCGAGATTTCATACCCCAGCCCGCGCGCCGCGCCGGTGACCAGCGCGACCTGTCCAGTGAGATTTACGGAGGTAGACATGACTTTGGAATGTAACACATCACTCGGGCGTTTGTTCGTCGAGCTGTTTCTTCATCCAGGATAGCCACACGATGACAGCCACCATGCCGGCATAACCGAGCATCCGCGTGGCGTTACCGATTTGCACGTCGTGGCGCAGCAAGTTGGCTTGCTCAAACAAAATATTCCAGTCGTGATCCACAATTTCGTCGGAGGACATTCCGGGAGCCACCAAGGGCAGCACGCGGGCCCGGGCATCGGCCATGTAGGTTCCGACGTTGATAAAGGAATTGAAAAACATGAAGGAGCAAAAGGCCGTGCCGGTGAGGTGTCCGCGATACGCAAAGGTTACCGCCAGCGCCGCCGGCACGAACAATTGCAGAATCGTCCCGCCGGCGATGGTCAGAATATAGTTGCCGGTGTAAGAGAACAGCGGATGGCCCGCTTCATGAGTGACCAGGTGCACGGCGTCCAGATAAGGAGTACCGCCGGGGCGGTACATCCACAGCGTGAAGACGTAGAAGATGACCCACCCGATCCAGGCGGGCTTGGAGACGCGTTGCCACTCGTAATCGGGGCCGGGAATGGAATACCCGCCGGGAAAGTCCATGGTGTTAGTAGGACAGGCCGGAGGCCTGTCCTACGCGGGAGTATACTCCAGTATGCCTTTCCTCGTATTGCTGATTGCCGCTGCGCAATTTCTTTTACACTTCGCAGTGGCGGGCCGCTACGGATACTTTCGCGATGAGTTGTATTACATCGCCTGCAGCCGGCATCTGGCCTGGGGATATGTGGACCAGCCGCCGCTGATCGCCTTGCTCACCTGGCTGGAACTGCACCTCGGCGGATCGTCTCTGCATTCGCTGCGCTTCCTTCCAGCGGTGGCAGGGTCCGTGCTGACCCTGCTGGCCGCGCGCATGGCGCGGGAAATGGGCGGCGGCCGCTTCGCCCAGTGGTTCGCGGCATTGGGCACGGCGGTGATCGGCGTCGGTTTTGTGCTGCACTATTTGCTCACCATGAACGCCTTTGAACCGCTCTTCTGGATGGGCTGCGCCTGCCTGGTGTTGCGAATTATCAATGGCGGCCCGCCACAACTGTGGCTGTGGTTCGGCGTGCTGGCGGGAATCGGATTGCAAAACAAATATTCGATGGCGTTTTTCGGCGCGGGTATCGTCGTGGGCCTGCTGTTGACGCCCGAACGCAAGGCCCTGACGCAGCGCTGGATTTGGATTGCCGGGACGATCGCCGCAGTGATTTTCGTGCCTAACGTCATTTGGAACTTCCAGCACGGATGGCCCTTCTTCGAGTTGATGGCCAACATTCGCAAGTCCGGCCGCGACGTGGAAGTGGGTGCGCTGGAGTTCATCGCCCAACAGATTCTGATCCTGGGACCGCTGCTAACCCCGGTTTGGGTTGCCGGCTTCTGTTCGCTGATGTTCGGCAAGAGCCGCAAGTATCGCATTTTGGGATGGGCCTATCTGTTTGTGCTGGGGCTATTGATCGTAGCTCACGGCAAGAATTATTATTTGGCGCCGGCCTACGCGATCTTGATCGCGGCGGGCGCGGTGGCCATCGAGCGCTTTGTGGAGTCGCGCCACTGGGAATGGCTGAAGCCGGCCGCGGCGATTGTACTGGTCGCCGGAGCGGCCTGGTTGTTGCCGCTGCTGCTACCCGTCTTGAAGGTGGAAACACTGCTGTGGTACGAAACCACGCTGCCGTTTCCGCTGCCTGTGGCCGAGAAGAGCCATCGCGGCGCGGCCCTGCCGCAACATTTTTCCGATCAATTTGGCTGGGAGGAGATGACCGCGGCCGTGGGCAGGGTGTATGGCGCGCTGCCCGCGAACGAACGCGCTGCGGCCTGCATCGGCGCGGGAAACTACGGCGAAGCCGGCGCCATCGATTTTTTCGGATCTCGCTACGGCTTGCCTCATGCGATCAGCGGCCACCAAAATTACTTCCTCTGGGGACCGCGAGATTGTACCGGGAAATTGCTGATCCTCTTGGGATCGAACCCGCAAGAGTGGCAGGATCGTTGCGACCGCCTGGATGTGGCGGCGGAACTGTACCATCCTTACGGAATCCTGTTCGAAAACGGTCCGGTGCTGGTATGCCGCGGTTTAAAAGTAGATCTCCAGAAGGACTGGGCCAAGGTCAAGAATTGGGATTGAAAGCGGCTACTGCGAGCTGGGAAACGTGAGGGTAAACGTGCTTCCTTGATCCAGACCTTCGCTATCTACTTCCACCTTTCCGCCGTGCTGGCGGGCCACCGACGCGACAATGGATAACCCCAGGCCGGCGCCCGGCACGCGCGATTTCGTGGCGCCCACCCGATAAAAACGCTCGAAGACACGCTTCAACTCATGGCGCGCAATGCCCACTCCATGGTCCTGGACGCGCACCACGACACCCTTGGGATCGGCCGCCGCCACCTCCACCAAAATTTGCACCTGCTTGCCGGAGTACTTGATGGCGTTATCCAGTAAGTTGGAAACCGCGGCCTTAAGGTCGTCCAGATCGCCCATCACCAGCGCCTGGTTCGGATCGCTGATCTTCTCGATGTAGTCAATCGCTTCGTCGGGCAAATGGTGGCGGGTGCGAGCCAGGGTCAGGCACTCGCGAACCATTTCCCGCATGTCCACCGGCGTGATGTGAAGCTGGCGCTTCGACTGGCTGGTGCGGCCGGCGCGCAGTACCTGCTCGATGGTCCCCAGCAGACGATCGCTGTCCTCCAGCATGATGCGATAAAAATCCTGGCGGCGGGCTTCGTCCACTTCCCGGGTACGCAGGGTTTCCAGGTACAGGCGAATGGAAGCCACCGGCGTTTTCAGCTCGTGGGTCACGGCGTTGATAAAGCTGTTGTGTTGCTCGCTGCGGCGGATTTCGCGGACCAGGAAAATCGTGTTCAGCACCAGTCCGGCGATAATCACCGGAAAAACCAGCGTCCCCAAGACCAGCATCCAGGCGGTGCGCCAGTTAATGACAATCCAGCCGACCTGCAGCGCCACGGCCAACGCGACCGTAATGGCGCACAGGGTGATGAACACGGCGATGGATTTGCGATGGCCGCCTACGTCCATGGGCTTTAGTGTATTACAGTATGGGTAGTGTGATGGTCCCGTTGCTCCATTGCGGCGGCTGGTTGGCGAGGCGCCGGCTCCGCCTGCTGAAGGCGATCCTGTTCTCGCTCTTGCTCAGCAGCTTGATTTCCGCCCAAAGCAACGACGATAAGGATCCGGTATTCTCCACCGTTCCTTTCGATCGATGGGTGGCGCAAGGCGATCATGTGGATATTCCCTGGAAGGTGAAAATCTCCCCGCCGCAATTGAGCGAACAGCAGCGTTTCCTGGTCACGGTCACCATCACCGTGGACGGGAAACACCTCGCCAAACGCCCTCCCGGCGGCGAGTTGCTGATGTTGGTGCAGATTGAAGACAGCCAGGGCCGGGTCTACCAGGGTCACGCCTCAGTGGCGTTGACCGACATGAACAAAGACGTGCGCCGGGCCGATTTCGTCTACACGCACAGTGCGCTGGTCATTCCCGGCGATTATCGCTTGACCCTGGCCATGCTGCATCGATCCGATTTGAATCGGAATCAAGGCGATCACAATCTGGGACACGGCGTGCTGCACGTCGCGCCCCTAAAAAACGATCCTTTGCCGGATTTGTGGACAGGCGCGCCGCCGGTGGAGATTATCGGCAAAGAGAGCGAGATGGAAGAATGGTTTCATCCCGATTTAACGGGCCGTTTGTATTTGCCCGTGGAGACGCGCCGGCCCGTGCGAATCGAGTTGCTGGTAAACTTGCCGAAGTCGCGATCGGCGGGAGAATACTACCGCCAGTGCATGGGCGGTTTGCTGGCGCAAATGAAGGTGCTGTCGCAGATGGAACTGGGCAACGGTACCATGAACATCACTTTGCTGGACGTGCAGCACCACCGCGCCGTGGCGCTCTCTCGCCGCGGCGGTTCCCTGGACTGGAGCGAGTTGCAGGCCGCGCTGGAGCAGGCTAATCCCAACGTAATCGACGTTCGCAATCTCGGGACCACCCGCGAGGAGGCCGAATTCCTGGCGGCCGAGGCGCGCGGCAAGCTCGCAGAGAATCCCGGCGGCTCCGACGAGCGGCGCAGCGAACCGCTGCCCATCTTAATCGTGTTGAGCGTGCCGGCGATGCTCGGCGGGGAGGTCTCAGGAACGCCGGTTTCCTCCGCTGAAATTCACGAACACAATGTCTACTTGCTGCGTTACCATCCGCCGATCACGCGAAAGCTGGCGCGACCGCCGGCCATGGGACCGATCAACATAAACGACGCCGCGATCCCCGACTACGATATCAGCGGCGGCCGGGCAGCGGCCGCGATGGGCGGTCCTCCCCGAATGCGTCAGGGGCCGGCGCCGATGCCGCAAGGGCCATTTGCAGCGGAGAAAGCAATTTCTCTCCAGGAAGTTTTGAAATCCCTGAAGCCGCGCATCTTCGATCTGCAAAGTCCCTTGCAGTTCCGTGAGGCGCTGGCCGCGATCCTGGAAGAGATTTCACGGATTTAAGCACAGCCGATCCACAGCTTACATAGCGCGGCGAGACGCAACCAAACACGAACAGAACGATCCACAGATTACACAGATTTCACAGATTAAAAGAAGCGATTTGGAGTGCGGCGAGCCGCAACCAACTAAGGTTATACTTCGTTCATGTCCATTTTCACTTTGCGACCACTCGCTCTGCTCATCCTCGCCACCGGATTCGCCGCAGCTCAAACTACCTGCGACCTTCACGAGTACAAAGCGGCCACCGGACTAACCGCGGAATCCGCTGCTGACGGCGCGCAGTTCACTTGGACCGGCGAACGCGGCGCGAGCCTGCGCGCCACCTTCGGTGTGCGCAATGGCCAGCCGGTGATTCACGAACTGGCGGTGCTGAAAGCCGCCGGCGCGCCCTGGGCGACGCTGGCACGCGAACTCGCGCCGGAGTTCGACGTGGTCAGCGGCGTGCGCCGGATGTCGCAGCAGCAACTGAATCCGGTGCAGGCGTTGAAAATACCGATTACGCCCGAATTGGTGGAGCGCGAAAAATGGAATGCCTTCTGGGACGCGCCGCTCAATATCCCCGGACAGCCCGGCCAAAGCTTGGACCTGCCCCGTAAGCCGGAAGAGATTCGCCGTGGGACATCGTCATTCAGTGAATCGAAGTGTTCCGTGCAATCGGCGCCCGGCCGCTTGAGCGTGGACTTCACGGGATTGAAGCTGAGTATTTTCTCCGGCCGGCTGCGCTTCACCGTGTATCGCGGGTCAAACCTGCTGCGGCAGGAAGCCATCGCCTCGACGCAGGAGCAATCCGTGGCCTACAAGTACAACGCCGGCTTGAAGGGGTTTTCGACGGAAGAAGTGAAAATGATTTCCTGGCAGGACACCGCGCGCGCCTGGCAGCGTTACGAGTTCGGCGGCGCGGTGAATCGCGATCCCGTGGCGTTGCGCGCCCGCAATCGCTTGGCGCTGGTCGAAATGGCCGCCGGGACCATCGCTGTGTTTCCACCGTCGCACAAGTTTTTCTTCGCGCGCGAGATCGAGCTGAACCTGGGTTACGTCTGGTATCGCAAGGATAACGAACACACCTTCTCCGTTGGGGTGCGCCAGGCCGAGCATGAAGAAGAATACCGGCCTTACGGCGTCAGCGACGAAGTGTGGAAACGCCGGGAAGAACAATCGCGCCACAACTTGGGGAATTTCGCGCTGTACAACGCGCCTCCCGGCAGCGAGCAGCACATGGCGGTGTATTACCTGCTCAGTCCCAGCAACGCCCTGATCACGCGCGAGCGCGTGCTGGACTACACCCACGGCGACACCTACAAAGCGATGCCCGGATATCAGGTGGCCATCAGCCATTTTCACACCCACTTCAACGAGCAGTTGACGGACGCCGGCACCATCGACTTGCAGCCGACTTGGTGGCCGGTGTTCCGCGCCCTGGGCGTCAACATCGCCATGATGTCCGACTTTCACGGCGACAGTCATCAGAACGATCCCGGCCCGCTGCGCTTCGCGGAAGAGAAAGTGTATTTCGAAGGCTGCCGCCGCCACTCCGACCGCGGCTTCCTGATCATGCCGGGCGAGGAGCCGGATGGCCACTTGGGCGGCCACTACACGATGATCTTTCCGAAGCCGGTGTATTGGTCGCACGTGCGCCAGGCCGGCCAGACTTTCGAGGAGCAAAGCCAACTCTACGGCCACGTCTATCACGTGGGAACGGCGGAAGAAGAGTTGGCCATGATGCAGAAGGAAGGGGCGCTCATGTGGCAAGCGCATCCGCGCACCAAAGGGTCCACGGGATATCCGGAAGCCGTGAAGGACCAAGCGCATTTCGCCAGCGACCGGTTCCTGGGCGGATCGTATCAATCGCTGCCGGTGGATCAATCGGAGCCGCGCATCTGTGAAAAGCGCTGCTTCGGGACGCTGGACGACATGAACAACTGGCGGACCGCAGTGGCGCCGGCCGAGGCGTCCAACCTGCGTTACATGATCGCCGAAGGCGACACCTACATGAAGTATCCCGACGACGAGACGTTTCCCCAACTCATCGTGAACTACGTGAAGCTCGACAAACTGCCGCGCTTCGACGACGACTGGAGCCCGATCCTGAAAGCGATGCGCGCCGGCGACTTCTGGGTGTCCACGGGCGAAGTGCTCCTTCATAACTACGGCGTGCAAGGAAAAACATATGTCGCCGAAGTGGAATGGACGTTCCCGCTGGAATTTGTGGAACTGGTTTGGGGCGACGGCAAGACCACGGATCGCAAAATCATCCCGGCCACGGAACTAGGCGAATTCGGCACCCATCGTTTCGAGATTCCCTTCGATGCTGCGGGAAAGAAGTGGATCCGCTTCGCGGCGTGGGATTCGGCGGGCAATGGCGCGTTCACGCAGCCGGTGGGCGTGAAGTAATGTTTTGGGGAAGGAACTACAATCGCTTGAGCAGCTCGGCCGCCTGCGCGTTAGCGGGATTCAAACGCAGCGCGGTCATGGCGTCGGCGCGCGCCTGGTCGAGGCGATTCAGGCGGTACAGCACCACGGCGCGATTGGAGTAAGCCTGTGTCATTCCCGGCCACGAGACAATCGCGGTATTCAACAGCGCCAGCGCGGCTTCGTAATGGTGCTCTTCCACTTGCAACGCGGCGTAATCGATCACCAGGTCGGGCTCGAAGCCGTATCCGGCGCTGGATCGCATGGCCGCGCGCAAATGGCGCTCCACGCCGTCCGCGTCGCCGCTGCGGACGGCCAGCGTCACCATGGACATCTGCAAGTGCGGATAGTCGCGATCAATGCGTTCGCCAGCCTCAAAATGCTGTTTGGCGCGGGCCATGTCGCCGATCCTTAAGTATTCCAAGCCTACGGCGTTTTGCGCGTGGACGCTCTGCGGATAAGCCCGCGCCGCCGCCGCCGCCAACGTGAAATTGTTTTTCCAGTCCAGGTTGCGGATCACCGTGCGCACCGACATTGCCGCGATAATGGCGCTGAGCAGTGCGATGGCCACAGTTTTCCAGCGCTCAGCCAGCCAGTCGTAGGCCAATCCGAACAACAGGCAGAAGCCGGCGGAAGGCAGATACGCCCAACGCTCGCCGACATTCGTTGCGCCCGCAAAAAAGAAGTTCGAGGTTAGCGCGAAACCCGCCAGGTAAATGGTTCCGGCCAGAAACACGCCCTTCGATTGGATGCCGTCGAATCGCAACGAAGCATAAAGCCAAAGCAGCAGCAACAGCGCACTGGCGGCGATCCATCCGGCCAGCCGAGACCATTCCAGAATCACGGGGACGGCGTTGTAACAGTAGTCCGCCGATAAGCGCGCGGGATACACATGCAAACCCAGCATCAGCCAGGCCAGGCGCAGCGCGTTGGCCATGCGCAACGGCGCCGCAAGATCCACCAGCGGATTCTGGACTATCGGAATCGCGTTCATACCGAGTAATCCAACGACTTTCCAGCGCATCGCCATGTAGAGAGCGGCGACCATTCCGTATCCGCCGTAAACCAAGTGCGGGACGCGGCGGCCCAGGCGCCAGTCGGCCAGCACCACGATGGCCAGAAAACAGATCGCCGATTCCTTGGATCCCAGCGCCAGGAAAAAGCACAGCGCCGCGCCCAACGACCGCTCGCGCACGTGGAGCAGCCACGCCGCAAAGAGGAATCCCGCCGCCAAGACCTCCTGCCGCGAATACGCCGCGCTGACCGCTTCGGTGTGCAGCGGATGAACCGCATACAGCAAGGCCGCCGCGAAGGCGGCGCGCGGCCGTCCCAGCAAGTCGAGCAACAAGCGATACAAAATCAGCACCACGCCGGCATGCGCCAGCATGTTGAAAAGATGATAGCTGAATGGCCGCGCGCCGCCCACCGCGAAATTGGCCGCGAAGACCATCAACACGACGGGACGCCAGAAGCCGTCAATGCTGTAGGGCGCCCAAAACATCTGCGCCAGTGGGAGGTGAATGTTGGCGTTCCCCAGGATGTACGGGAAATCGTCGTAGGCGAAGCTGTTTTCCAAGGTGTTGACGTAGACCAACAGGGAAGCCAGAATCAGGAGGCCGATTTGGAGTGCGGCGGCTTGACGCCGCCTTGGATGCGCGAGGCTTGCCTCGCGCTCGGCGGGCGTGGCGATTGGTAATAGCATTACCGGACCTAGACCCCAGTGGGACCGTGTACCCAAACGAGAGACTGTTTACTTGCCAGCGCGAGACAAGCCTCGCGCGGCATCTCATGAAAGGGGCGGCGTCAAGCCGCCGCACTCCATATGGACGCTAAAACGCTTGCAACTGGGCCCGGTATCCTTCCAAATTCCGGGCGATCTCGCCGACGGAATCGCCGCCGAATTTTTCCAAAAAGCAACGCGCGATCGCCAGCGCGACCATGGCCTCGGCGGCCACGCCGCCGGCCGGTACCACGCAGACATCGGAGCGCTCGTAAGCGGCCAACACCGATTCCTTGGTGACCATGTCGGCCGACTCCAGCGGCCGCCGCAGCGTGGAGATCGGCTTCAAGTATCCGCGCACCACAATATCCTGGCCGTTGGAGATGCCGCCCTCCAGGCCGCCGGCGCGATTGCGGGCCCGCGTGAACGCTTGCCGGTCGCGGCTGTAGCCGATGGGATCCTGGACCTGCGAACCGAACGACACCGCGTTCTCCATGCCGTCGCCGATTTCCACCGCTTTCACCGCTTGCAGCGACATCACCGCCTGGGCCAACAATCCGTCGAGACGTTCGTCCCAATTGGTATGCGTGCCCAAGCCGGGGGGCACGCCGCGCGCCACCACTTCGAAGATTCCACCGACGGTGTCGCCCGTTTTTAACGCGCGATCCACTTCTTCCTTCATGGCAGCTTCGGTAGCGGAATCGGCGCAACGCAGCACGGGATCGTTTTGCAGCGCCGCGGCCTTGATTTCGTCCCACGAGACGCCGCGCGTCAGCTTCACCGATCCTACCGCGATCACGTGCGACCACACTTCGATGCCGAAGCGCATCAGCAGCATTTTGGCCATGGCTCCGGCCGCCATGCGCGCGGCACTCTCCCGGGCGCTGGCCCGCTCCAGGATGTAGCGGGCGTCGTGCAGATCGTACTTCAGGCAGCCGGCCAGATCGGCGTGTCCGGGGCGCGGCGCGGTCAGTTTGCGCTGCTCTTCCGAGGCCGGATTGGCTTCCACCGGTAAAATGTCTTTCCAGTTTTCCCAGTCGCGATTGCGAATCAGCAGCGCCACCGGCGCGCCGGTGGTTTTTCCACGGCGCACGCCGGCCCAAATTTCGGCGGTGTCGGTCTCGATCTTCATGCGTCCGCCGCGGCCGTAGCCTTGCTGTCGCCGCTGCAACTCGCGACTCAGGAAGTCCAGGTCCACCTCGACGCCCGCGGGAAGTCCTTGGACCAGCGCCACCAGGCCTTGACCGTGCGATTCTCCGGCAGTGTGAAAACGCAGCATGGCTCCGTTCGATTATGACATGGCAGAAGACAAAGTAACCGCCGATAAACGCCGAAGATCGCCGATCGGACTCACCCACCATCGGCGTTGCTCTGAAATATTTTCGCGAGATTCTCAGTTTCAAAGACATGCAAAAGGACACGCGACTCTGGAGCCCAGCCCCGAACGGGGCGCGCTATATCAGCCCAGGCCAACGGCCTGGGTTGGCATACCCATGTCCCTGAGCCCCTGAAAGGGCGATCTAAACTGTTGCCCGAGCTTCGCCGCCCGCCTTACCTCTTAGTCCGCCCCTTCAGGGCTGATTGTTGGGACGCATGTTACCCAGGCCGCTGGCCTGGGCTGATATAGCGCGGGCCGTTGGCCCTCCAGTCACCGCAAATTCCAGTTAGAGAGTTTTCAACATCTCAGGTGGCTGCCTCGCGGCGGCCATGCCGGTTCATCGGCGTTTAGCGGCGGTTGCTTTTGTTTGCGTGTTACGATTTTAGTAGCAGTCCCGCATCGCCCAGTCCAAAGGGAGTCCAACTTGTCCATCGTTCGCCAGCTCACATCCACGACGTGTGAAATAGAGGGCCGGGTGCTGGCCTTCTTTGGCGGCACGAACTATCTCAGCCTGTCCTATCACCCCGCCATCATCGCCGCGGTCAAGAAGGGCATTGAGGCGGGCGGTCTAGGCCTGGGCGCATCGCGCAACACCACCGGCACGAGCCCCGCGATTGTCGCGCTGGAAAAGCAAGTGGCTCGCTTCGCGCAAGTGGAGGAAGCGGTTGTTACGGGATCGGGTATGGCCGCCAACATCGCGGTGATTGAAGGGCTCTCTGGCATGGTCTCCACGTGGCTGGCCGACGAGCGGTCGCATCCCACGTTTCAGCATTTCGTGCCGGTGGGCGGCGCGCGCCTGCTGCGCTACAATCACGGCGACTGGCACGATTTTCGCCGCCGGCTTGCGGAAATCCCCGATCCCATGCTGGGCGTTTTCACCGATGCCGTATTTCCTCTTACTGGAGAAATCGCGCCTTTGGAAGGCATCATCGACGCGCTGCAAGGGCGCGAGGACATTCTGGTGATCGACGAGGCGCATTCCTTTGGTGTTCTCGGGCCGCGCGGCCGCGGCCTGGCCAATGGGGCCGGAGTGCGCGGGAAGAACGTGATCGTCACCGCAACCTTTGGCAAAGCTCTCAGTTGCGCCGGCGGCATGATCCTCGGCAGTAGCGAGATTTGCCAGCGAATCCGCGAAGTCTCGGCAGCCTACTCGGGATCGAGCGCTCTCGCTCCAGCGTTATGTGAGGGGGCCAGTGCGGCCATCCGTCTTCTGGAAGAGGGTGCGCCACCCCTCGATCGCCTGCGCGAGAATGCCTGTTACATGCGCGAACTGCTGCCGGGATTGCCGCTGCTCGGCGGCGAAGGCGTTCCCATTTTCTGCCTGAGCGGCGATGGTGGCTTGGACCTCGAGAAAATTCACGAGCGCTGCATGATGGAAGGTTTTTATGTTCCGTTGATCAGCGCCTACCCCGGGATGGGGCAGAGAAGGCTATTAAGATGGATCGTTCAGTCGGACCACACGCCCGACGAAATCGCCAGGCTGTGTGCGATTATTCGAAGCGTAAATTCATAATTACACGGATCGGGTCGTTCCGCCCATGGATCTCCTTTCTTGTGCGACAATATTTGCAGTGGTCAAACGGGTCCTCGCCGTGCTGTGCGTTGTGGCGGTTGCCGAAGCATCGCTGTTCGGCTCAGACGTTCGACAGAGGATCTGGACGTTAGATCTTTCCACCATCGTTCATCACGCCGGCGACGACGACCGAGATGAATATGTCTGGGGCCTCGCTTTTTCCCCTGACGAAAGCAAGCTGGCAATTGGGTTCGGATTACACTGGGATACCAGCATTGGCAAACAACCACCGCGACAAACCCAAGGACACCTAGTTGTCCTGTCGTTGGACAAATCGGTCGTTCTTCCTACACAAGATCTGGGCCCGCTGCACTGGGGAGGTTCGGCGATTACTTGGGCGCCCTCTGGCTCGTTCTTGGTCGCGCAGGAAAGGGATCCATTCATGTTTCGGTTGGATGGAAAGAAGGCTTGCTCGTTTCCCTCCGAGCGAACTTTTGCGGGTTTCTTAAGCGGAGACCGGATGGTGTTCCTGGACGACCAAAGAATCGGGGGCGACAAGGGTATCGAACTGCTCGGGCCTGATTGCTCGTCAATTGGCGCCAAGCCGGGGCCGTTTCGTGAAGTGGCTACCTGCCCAGGGCGGGACCTTATCCTCTCCAGTCGGCTAGAAGGCGATGCCGTGAGTGTCAAGGTGCACGATTCCGACTCGTGGCACGTCAGACAGAACTGGAAGTGGTCTAACGCGGCGATGCTGTCTGGCATACGATTTGCCGATGGATGCCGGAAAGTCTGCACTGGAGCGGAAGGTAAGCCAGCCTGGACGTCATCCCTGGCGTGCTGGGACGTTGGGACCGGCCAGAAAGTTAGCGAGGACGCTTCCGTTGTGCTGAGCACCGCCAGTATAGTCAGCAGCGGCGGCGAGCTAATTGCCACGACCGACCATAGAATCATCGACCACACAGGTAAGGTCTGGGTGTTCCTGGACATGGACGGAACGTATCTGCGGCCGAAGCGGCAGGTTGTTTGGAGCATCCGAACAGGCAGGGAAGTGGCCTCTTGGCCAGCGCAACTCCAGAGGTTCGAGATCATTCCGGGCCAGTCACGGGAACACCAGTTCTTGCTCGCGCTCTCGGCATCTGGAAAGTACCTTGCGGAAGGCGGATCGGGTACCGTCACGCTGTATAGGATGAAGGAATAAGCCGACGACACCGCCGCGAGGGAGGCTGCGGAGAGACGATGAAACGCGCCTCGCTGTTCGTTGGTCCCTGAGGGCCAACGGCCCGCCCTATGTCAGCCCAGGGCAACGCCCTGGGTAAAAAGGTGATAGAACGAAAAGCCCTGAAAGGGGCGGCCTAAGAAGTTGCAACCATCATTCCAGGCAGGCCAATTAGGTCGCCCCTTCAGGGCTCATTGGTGGAGGCGATGTCAACCCAGGGCGTTGCCCTGGGCTGGCATGGCCCGCCCCGTTGGGGCTAGAACAACAATCCAACGCCACCCCTCTGTCCTGTCGCTAGTCTTATTCTTGCAGCGCCGAGTACGTTAGCCGCTGGAATTGCCCGGCCGCGGGGATTCCCGTGGGCGGCAATACCTGGATCAGGAAGATCCCGAACAGATGCTCCTTCGGATCGATCCAGAAACTGGTGCCTGCCGCGCCGCCCCACCAATAACTCCCAGCCGAGGCCAGCTCGGGCGAGGGGCTCGGATTCACCGCAAACGTCAGGCCGAATCCCTCCCACTCGGCCAGCAGCCCGGCGTGCGGCATCGCGCCGAGATGATCGCTGTGCATCATCTCCACTGCCTTCTTGCTCAAGATGCGCACGCCGCCGAGTTCGCCGTCGTTCAACAGCATCTGGTAAAAGCACGCGTAATCGTCGAGCGTGAGCGGCTTCCTGAAACAACCGGACCAGCAGGAAGCTAGCCAAGCCGGCTTAGACCTGTTGTGACTCGAGAGTCTCCATCTGCGCGGTTTCGGTGATGCCCATCGCCGCCAGCCATTGGATGCTGGCCTGCAGTCCCGCCGGCAACGGAACGAGCGGTGTCCAGCCCAGAATTCGCGCGGCCTTGGCGGACGAAGACTCCACCTCAAAGGGTCCGAAGATATCGGCTAGCCAGGGTTCGGGAGGAAGGGACGGATTCTCGGATGCCGCCGAGGAAGCGGACTCCTGCATGGCATGGCGGGCCGATTGCGCCCGAGCGTACAGTCCGGCAAAGCGTTTTTCGGCCAGCCGCTTAGGAACGGCGAGAAGCGGAATGCCATTAACCGCTGGCATCACCTCGTCGTTCACCAGGTGCGCGACATTAAAGTGGAGGGAACAGGTTATTTCCGAGGAAACGTGCGGCAAGCCTGCGAAGGCAGGCGCAAGAGGCTTAGCCCCAGGCGAGGCGTTTTCCAGCCGAGCCTGGGGTTAAACGGCAACGAAATCTGAGCCTGCAAAGCTGGCGACAGAGACGGGGTGCGCGCACTCCTCTGTCGCCAGCTGCGCAGGCTTGCCTTTTCTTCCACCCTGACCCCAGGCTGGGCTGAAAAACGCCTCGCCTGGGGCTATTCCTCTGTCGCCTGCTTCGCAGGCTGAATCGCCTAACGTAGGAGGTACGCTTGGACTTCGTCGGATTCCCTGGCCGAGCTCGGGACCACACTTTAATGTCGCGCACTCGTTCGTCTGGATGGCGTGGCCGAGTCGGGGGGCGCGGTGTATAATGGCAAAGATTGGATCTACGCCTCTCCTGATGGAACCCAACATCCGCTTGGAAGGAGTTTGGAAGAAGTACCGCATCGGCGGCTCGCACTACCGGAGCATTCGCGAGGATCTGGTGCGAGCCGGGGCGGCCGTGGTTCGCGGCGTGTCCCGGATGGTCGGCGCCAAGGTCAACGTGCCGCCCCCGCGGCCGGTCTTCTGGGCCTTGAAAGGCCTGGACATCCAGATTCATCCTGGAGAGCGCGTTGGCATTATCGGGGCCAACGGCGCGGGTAAGACGACGACCCTGCGATTGATGGGCCGCATCACCACCGCCACCAAGGGACGCGTCTACATGCGCGGACGCATCGGAGCGTTGATCGCGGTGGGCGCGGGCATCCATCCGGAACTGAGCGGACGCGAGAATATTTTCCTCTACGGCTCCATCATGGGCCTGAAGCGTCGCGAGATTCAGGCCAAGTTCGATCGCATCGTGGCGTTCTCCGGAGTGGAGGAGTTTCTGGACACGCCGGTGAAGTACTATTCCTCCGGAATGCGGGTGCGCCTGGGCTTCTCGGTGGCCTTGCACGTGGAGACCCGACATTATGCTGGTGGACGAAGTGCTCTCGGTCGGCGACTACCAGTTCCAGAAGCGCTGCCTGGACGGAATCGATGAGATGGCCCGCAACGGTTGCACCATCGTGTTTGTCTCTCACGATCTCTATTCCGTCAAGCAAACCTGCCGCCGCGTGATCTTCCTCAATCACGGCGAAGTGCAGTATGACGGTGATCCGCAAGAGGCCGTCAATATCTACCTCGACAAGACGCGCATCGGCGAAACCAGCTTGGGCGGCACTACACCCAGCGGCCGCGGCACACGCTGGGGATCCTTTGATGCGGTCATTGAGGAAGTCCGCTTGTTGGACGCGCAAGACCGGCCGATCGAGGAACTCCCGTGTGGAGATTCCCTGACCGTGGAGATTCGGTACTACGCTCCCCAGACGATTCCCTCGCCGGAGTTCGCCATGAACGTGAAGCGCAACGACGGCCTGATGATTTGTGGGTCGCTGGCATCCTGGGATGGTATGCGGTTGCCGGAAATATCGGGACGCGGCGTGGTGCGCGTGCGAATTGACGGTTTCGCGGCCGCTCCCGGCAGTTACACCGTGACCGTGGCGATGATGGATTCCACGGGCATGGCGTTCCTCGACAATCACGTGGACGCCTATCCCCTCAAGGTGATTGGCGCAGGCTCTGGAGAGGGTTTAGTCTACTTCCCCATTCGTTGGGACGCCAGCGGCGCGGTGCGCGAGATTCAAGAGTAAGCACGCGCTTCCTCGCCGCATTCGGAGACGTGACCGCGACAGTTAATGGACTGCCTCGCAGATCAGAATGGAGTCAGCCAGTGTCTCCAGACCCCGCTGTTCATGGGATTGACTCGCCTCGAAACCAGTCCCAGATTGTCCCAGATAGTCTGAAAGCCCGCCGTGTGTAGATAGCCGTGCAAACAAGCATATGCAACCCCATATACAACCCCACAACTTGGCTGCTATCCATATGAATCCTCGACAGTTACGGCAATACGGCTCGTTCTCGTGCACACCCCTCTGGGGCTTTCTTCTATGCCACTTGACGACCGCATCCTCATGCTAGTTGTGGGGATTCTCGCCCCGCGGACTGGCCAAATATGTCCTAAAATAGCCTTAGAACTCACATCTAAGCAATTCCACCACCCTTTTCTGCGCAATCGTAAGGATGCCGTTTCAGTTGAAGTAAGTTGTGTACTTGTACGGATGAGTTGAACAGATGCTTGTGTTCTAACGCTCCTGGCCCAGTGGAACCCGTTTAGGGGAACGACATTATCGGCACCTAGCTCCACCCAGGGAAGCCGCTAATATCTGTAGTTCCGTCCAATCACCAGCATCTTGCGTTCAAAAAAACGCCAGGACACCCAAGATGCTAGCAAGGCCAAGATAAGAGCGACGCCCAGCGGCGGCAAATCGGCCAACGAATCGAGCTGGGGATCGCAGCCGCGCCATATCCGAAAAACGATACAAAGGGCAATTCCGTGGAGCATGTAAGTGCTATACGCCATGTTTCCCAGTTCGCGCATCCAAGGAACGGAGAGGAATCGTGACAGGCGCGTATCAGGGCTTACGAGCACGGAAAGCAGAAGGCCCGCGAAAATCGTTGCCCAGGCGCTGTACGCTATGAAATGGAGCCTGATGGATTGCGGGTTTGGCACGCACTCCCAGATCATCCACACCACAGCAGCCACTATAGTACCGCGCCGGATCAGTCTCGCGCGCCTGGCGATTAGATCGTAGCGGTAGCGCACCAACATCGCGACGAATACCCCCGCAGCCAGCGAGTCTAGGCGCGCCGGCAGGAGTACATAGGCGCCGATCACCGGCAGGAACTTGAATTTGTTGATCGCCCCTCGGAGAAAGAGCGCACCCAGAAACCCGGCAAAGACCATTCGCCACATCGTGCGTGTGGTGAATCTGCGGATCATCAGAGGAAGGGTGAAATAAAACTGTTCTTCGACCGCAAGCGACCAAGTACCTGCCAGCCAGGTTGGCCCAAAGGACCCGGCAGCGGTCATCGCGAAATTTTGCGCATAAAAGAAGAACGTCGCCAGGCCGAGGGGATTCTCGAACAGCCGGCCCAATTCCCTGGTTCGCTCGCCCAGGATGCCGACGGCAGCGACATACCCCAGCAATACCAGGTAGTACAGGGGAAGTAGCCGAAAGGCCCGACGTGCGTAGAATGTCTTGAAGTAGTGAGGAGATTCCCGTACCTCAAATAGGATGCTGGCAATGAGGAAACCGGACAACACAAAGAACAGATCGACCCCCTGCCAAACGGTTTCTGGCAGCCAGTGCAAGAACGAGAACGGTCCGCCGTTTCGCACGATATGAGGACCGAAGTGATAGAACACGACCATCAGACTCGCGATCGCTCGAAGACCATCCAATGCAGGTATGCGCTGGTCCGGTCGCACTACCGCCGTTTGGTCAAAAATCGCTTCCCTAGTCGCGAGCATCGCAGCCATCCTTGTAAGTCTACCCTATCCGGTTTCAGTTATGCCTGGAAACACGCCACAGGAACTCTCTTGTTCTTGGCGCTCGGCGGCGAGTTGCGGATACGCCGTCTCATTCTGAGTCTCCGGGCGGCGGGCAGTCAGTTGTATACTTATACGGATGACCCGAATCCCGTTAATCAAGCCGGACTTGCCCCACCTGGAGGAAGTCGCCGATTCGTTTCGAGAAGTCCTTCTCAACGGAAAAATCACCAACTTCGGGAAATACGTCACCGCTTTTGAGAACGAGGCGGCCGAGTACTTGGGTGCCGAGACGGTAACGACTTCCTCTGGCACCATGGCCTTGCTGTTAACGCTTCAAGCCCTGGGATTGAAGCCGGGAGAAAAAGTGATTCTGCCGAGTTTCACTTTCATGGCGACGGGTCAGGCGATCCTCTACGCCGGCGGCATTCCGATCTTTGCGGAATGCGAAGACGATCTCACCATCTCCCCTTCGGATCTGGAACAATTACTGGCCAAGCATGACAATGTCGGCGCGGTGATTCCGGTACACACCTACGGTTTGCCGGCGCGTACAGGGCAGATCGAAACCGTGGTCGCCGAGGCCGGTCGCAAGCGCGGCCGCAAGATTCCGGTGATGTACGACGCTGCACACGCTTTTGGCTCATCTGCGGGAAACCGACGCGTGGGCACGTTCGGCGACGCCGAGGTCTTTTCCCTCTCCGTCACCAAGATGCTGGTCAGCGTGGAGGGCGGCATGTTGGCGAGCCGCAATCCCGAACTGATTCGTCTGGTGCGCAAGATGCGCGGCTACGGGATCGAAGCGAACTACGACGCCCAGTGGCCCGGTCTGAACGGCAAGATGAGCGAGTTTCACGCCATTATCGGGCTGTACAATCTGCGGCGGCTGGGGGTGCTCATGGAAGAGCGTCAGAAAAAGGCGCGCTTCTACCTGAACCGCATTCGCCAACGGACAGCCTTCGACACTTTCCCCTGGCCGCAAGGCGTGCAGCACACTTTCAAGGATTTCACCGTGCTGGTTCCTTCCGGAAAGGCCAACACCCGCGATGCGGTGATGGCGTCCCTGCAAGAGCAGGGCGTGGAAACGCGCGCCTACTTCCATCCGCCGGTGCATCAACAAGGCTGGTTTGCGCGCTTCGCCGACCGGCCGCTGCCACGCACCGAGGACTTGGCGTCGCGCGTGATCACGCTGCCGTTCTACACCTCCATCACCGAAGAGGAGATGGACTACGTGGCCGGAGCGCTGGCCGTCGCGCAAGAGAAGTTTCAAGCGAGGGTGGCATGACCATTCTGGTGACGGGCGGCGCGGGATATCTCGGCAGCGTCCTGGTTCCCAAATTGTTGGCGCGCGGACATCGCGTGAAGGTCTTGGACATCGGCTATTTCGGAATTGGTCACTTGAGGGCTTTCCGGCCGACCGTCGATTTGGTCCGCGAGGATATCGGCCGCGTCATAACCGACCTCCGCTTTTGCGAGGGGTTGCTTGAGCACGTCGATTGCATTATCCACTTGGCGGCCATCTCCAACGATCCTTCGGCGGAGCTGAATCCGGCATTAACGGAGCGGGTGAACCTCCATGGCACACTGGCGCTCGCCGAGGCTGCTCGCAAACGCCGGATTCACTTCGTCTTTTCCTCATCCTGCTCCGTCTACGGCCAAGCGCCGGGAGAACTGACGGAGGATTCCCCACTCGAGCCGCTCACTGCCTACGCTCACTCCAAGGTGAAAGCGGAGACCGCGTTGGCGCAAATGTCCGTTGGCGACTGGCGACCTATTTCCCTCCGGAACGGCACGTTATTCGGATTTTCACCGCGGATGCGCTTCGACCTAGTGGTGAACATCTTCAGCTTGTACAGCACGCTCTACAATGAGATCAAGGTGTTTGGCCCGGGCGTGCAATGGCGCCCCTACTTGCACGTCAACGATTGCGCGCGCGCTTTCGTGCACTTTGCAGAGCCGGGCGACCACCGTCATTTCATTTACAACATCGCCTACGAGAATCTGCGCGTCGTTGACGTGGCCGCGCTGTTCCAAAAAATGAACCCGCGGCTGAAAGTTACTCATTTGGATGCGCCCGAGCCGGACCAACGCGACTACCGCACCGGGGCAAGCCGTATGAGGGAAGCCGGCTTCCACCCCCGATTGACCGTCGAGATGGGCGCGACAGACCTGACCGAGGCGATCGTGAACGGACAGATTCCGGATCCCGAGTCCATTTACTATCGCAACGCGAAGTGGCTTAAGGAACTGAGCGAGTTGGGTAGCCGTAGCCATCGCGATATTCTCGGGTTGATGGAAAACATTCCCTCGAATCGCACCTCCTCCTCTTTCTAACCGGTAGCTCAATGTCCGAAATTCCAATCATCATCGTGGGCGCGGGCAAGCACGGATTGGAGCTGGATTCTTACCTGTTGGACGCAGCCCGGACAGGGAGTCCGCTGCGTTTGGCCGGTTACGTGGATGAACACAGGGCCCCCGGTCTGTGGGGATCGTCGCGAATCCTCGGCAACTTGGAAACGTTGCGGGAACGGGCTTTGGCCGATCCTTCGAAATCCTTGCAGTACATCACGGCGGTCGGAGACAATCGCGCGCGGCGCGAGCTGGTGTGCAAACTGGAAGCGCTCGGCTGCCCGAATCTTGTTCCTGGAATCATTCGTCATCCCTTTACGTCGATCGGCGCGAAAAACCATATTGGGGAGGGCACCTGCCTGGCTCCCGGCAGCATCATCAGCACCGAGGCCCGGCTGGGACGCCACGTGATCATGAACATCCGCGCACTCGTGTCGCACGAGTGCATCGTGGAAGACTACGTCAACTTGAATCCAGGGTGCATCCTCTGCGGCAATGTGCACGTCGAGGAAGGAGCCTATATCGGCCCTGGAGCAACCGTCATTCGTAACCTTACGGTCGGCGCGTGGGCGGTGGTGGCGGCCGGCGCCACCGTGTTCACCGATGTTGCGCCGCGCGTCACCGTGATGGGTGCGCCCGCGCGCAGAATCCTGACCAGGAGGGACTAGTGTCGGCGGCGATGACTCTAAACGAAGCGCTGGGAATCATCAACGCGCACCGCCACGAAACGGTGCGCCACTCCATCTCGCTGGTCTGCGGGTTTGAGCCGCTACACCTCTCCATGTTTCTGCAAGCCCATGCGACGCGGCGATTCGAAGGCGAACGCGTGGAAGTCATCGCCGGGATCTACGGCGATCTGGCCGGCAACCTGGATCGAGCCCAAGAGCGAAACGGCAGTGCGGCAGCCGTGGTGGTCGAGTGGCAGGACCTCGACCCGCGGCTGGGCTTGCGGGGCGCGGGTGGATGGTCCAGGACCGTCCTCGCCGACATCCAAGCAACCGCCACCGCGCGGCTTCAGCAACTGTCCGCCTCTCTGGAAGGACTGGCCACCAACGTGCCATTCGTGCTGGCCGGACCTTCTCTGCCATTGCCGCCGCTGGGACATACCGTCGCGCAACAAGCCAGCGCGTTCGAACTCCGTCTTCACGAGCTAGCCGGTGTATTTCTAAGCCGAATGGGCAAAACGCCAGGCGTACGCGTCCTTCACCCGATGTGGCTGCAGAACACCAGCCCGTTGAACCAGCGCTTGGATCCTCGGATGGAACTTCTGGCGGGTTTTCCATACTCGCTCAAGCATGCCGACGCCTGGCTTCCGCCCTGGTCGATCTCCTTTACCCACGAGCCGCGAAAAAGGGAGTGATTGTGGACCTCGACGACACGCTCTGGGGAGGAATCGTTGGCGAGGTAGGAGTGGAAAACGTCTCCTGGCATCAAGAGCATGGGACTCAAGTTCACGCGCTGTTGCAGCAGATGCTTGGCCAGTTAGCGGAGAACGGCGTGCTCCTGGCCATCGCCTCAAGGAACGGAGCCGACTTGGTTCGGGAAGCTTTGCAGCGCCACGATCTGTTGCTCCCCCCGGAATCCTTCTTTCCGGTGATCGCCAACTGGGAGCGGAAGTCCGATTCGGTGAAGGATATTCTAGCAGCCTGGAACATCGGGCCGGACAGCGTGGTGTTCCTGGACGATAATCCCATGGAACTGGATGAGGTACGCTCGGTGTTTCCGGAGATCGCCACGCTTCGGTTCACCCCAGGGGACCCCGCCGCGGTCTGGCAACTGCTGGCAAGGCTGCGCGAGTTGTTCGGCAGGACGGAGATCCATGAGGAAGACGGATGGCGCTCCTCCAACCTCCGCGTAGCGGAGGCTGTGCGCAAGGGGAGCCCGAAGGCGGGGCCGGATGCCCAACCCGATTTTCTGGCGTCTCTCCGCGGACGCGTCAGCATCGACTATCGCATCTCCTCCGCCGACAGCCGGTATCTGGAACTGCTGAACAAGACCAATCAATTCAACTTGAACGGCATTAGAATGACGGAGAGCGACTGGTTCGCGAAGTGGCACGCCGAAGGGAACATCGCCGTTGGCGTGGCCTACGAGGATAAATTTGGACCGCTGGGAAAGATCGCCGTGCTTCTCGGCCAGCGCCACGGAGAGTGCGTCCGGGTCACTTCCTGGGTGATGAGTTGCCGGGCGTTCTCGCGAAGAATCGAGTACCATCTGCTGGACAACATGTTTCGCGAACTGGGCTTGGAAGTCCTGCTCTTCGATTTTCAGGCCACGGCGCGCAACCAGCCGCTGCAACGTTTCTTCCAGGAAATAGGCGTGTCCTCTCCGGAAAGCGGGCCCGTCCGGCTGGCGCGCGCGGATTTTCAAGGGCGCTACAAGTTGCCGCATGAAGTGAGGATACTGTCATGACCACCGAAGTTCAGCAGGGCGTTATACACTGCTTTCAAAACGTCTTTCCCGGACTGCCGGCGGAAGAAATATCCAAGGCCAGCTTGGCTTCGCTGGCTCTGTGGGACTCGCTGGCGCACGTGACGCTGCTTATGGCCATCGAGGAGGAGTTTTCGCTGGTTCTCTCGCCCGGCGACTTTGAGGAGCTGACTTCCTACGACCTGATCGTCGATTGCGTGGAGACCAGACGTGGATAACCAACCGCTGGAAAAGGCGCGGGTGTTCCATTCCGGCGATTTGAAAGCCGGCCTGACGGCAACCTTCGAGCGGAATGTCGGGATGGAGGACATCACCGCGTTCGCGGCGCTCTCCGGGGATTTCAATCCGCTGCACGTTGACGCGGACTACGCTCGCGGGACGAACTACGGTAATCCCATCGTCCACGGAGCCTTTCAGGTGGGTCTCGCTTCGACGATGGCGGGAATGTATCTGCCTGGACGTAACGTCGTCGTCGGCTCGTTCCAGGCTCGTTTTCCGGCACCGTTATACGCGCCTAGCCGCGTGCAAGTGCGCGGCGAAATCGTGCGCTGGGTTTCTTCAGCCAACGCCGGAATGTTGCGGGTCACTGTGCTGGTCCCCAGCAACTCGACCCTGACGGCGGAGATCATGGTGAGTTTTGGAATGCACGAGCAGCCCTCCGCCCAAGCCGGCGCGATCCCGCGGGCCAGCGCAAGGACCCAGAGCGACCGTCCCTTGCTGATCGTGACAGGCGCACGCGGAGCATTGGGAAGCGAGTTGGTCACCGCGCTCGCCGATTCATATCGTATTCTCGCCCTGCTCCGATCGTCGGCAGTGGAAAGCCCCGAACCGGCGGCCGAGTACCTAGTTTGCGATCTAGCGGAGCAGGGCTGGGAATCGATTCTCGATGAGGCGGCTGGCGGCGATGCCGTCTTCGGAATCGTTCACGCCGCCTGGCCCGGCGCGCCCAGTGGCGGATTGCTGGATTGCGAGCCGAACGTCGTATTCCGCCAGATTCTGTTCGGAAGCTCCGTCACTATCGGCTTGGCGAACTGGCTCAGCCGGCACGCCAAGGATGGTGGCCGCGTGGTGGCCCTGATCTCCACCGCTGCTTCGCTCAAACCCGCCGTCGGTCTTTCCGCTTATTCCCTCGGGAAGGCCACGATGGAACACACCATCCGGCTGCTGGCACCGGAACTGGCACGCAGGAACATCACCGTCAATGCGGTGGCGCCCTCCTTCATGCCGGTGGGCATGAATCGCGCATCCACGAATCGCGCGATCCTCAGCGAAAGCGCCAAGGTGCCGATGGGACGACTGTGCTCGCCGCAGGATGTCGTGGCGGCTGTCCGCTACCTTCTCTCGCGGGAGGCTTCCTTTGTCACCGGACAGATTTTCCCGCTAACGGGCGGGCAGTTATAGACCACGGCGACCGGCCGGCAACTCTACGGAGGTATTATGCAATTCCAAACGACCATTCCGAGCCACCAAACTCGGCAGGACAGCCGATACCTGGAAGAAATGCAGTCTTTTTATCAGCGTTGCGTGGGCACGGATGCTGAGAAGACCAAGGCGTTTCCAAAATTCGTGGCCCCCGCCGACATCGGCCGGTTCCTGGCCAAGTCCAAGCTTTTCGAACGGATTCTGCATGTCCACGGATCGATTGTCGAGTGCGGTGTGCACCTCGGCGGGGGGCTGATGACCTGGGCACAGTTGAGCGCCGTCCTGGAGCCCTTAAATCACGTGAGGCGAATTATCGGGTTCGATTCTTTCACTGGCTTCGCCCATGTGTCGTCCCAGGATCGGGGCCCGGATAACAGCGATCTCGCCGTCGTCGGCGGGTATTCGGCGCCCGCTTATGATGAACTGATCCAGTGCCTGAGGCTCTTCGACATGGTTCGGCCGATCGGCCATATTCCAAAGGTCGAGCTGGAAAAGGGCGACGCGTTGACGACGATGCCTGCGTATGTCGAGAAGTGTCCCCACCTGCTCGTGGCGCTGCTGTACTTGGATTTCGACCTCTATGAGCCGACCAAGGCCGCCATTCAGACGTTCCTGCCGCGAATGCCTGGAGGATCGATTATCGCCTTCGACGAGCTCGGGCAAGAGCACTGGCCGGGCGAAACGCAAGCCGTTATGGACACTTTGGGAATCCGCAACGTGTCCATTCGCAGGTTCCCATTCCAGCCGCAAATTTCCTATGCGGTGCTCGAATGAAGTCGAATGAAGCATTGCCACTCTAATGAAGGGCGCGGGACACGGAGTCCGCCGCTCTTATGGTACGATAACTGTGTAGCGGCTCTTTTCCGCTCCCCCTTTGTCTTCCGTCGCCATGAACAGGCCCCTCGTGAGTATCGTCATCCCCTGTTACAACTACGGGCGCTACCTGCCCGACTGTTTGGCGGGAATCTTTGCGCAAGAAGGCGGAGTCGATTTCGAAGTGATCGCGGTGGACGACGCTTCGACCGACGATACCGGCGAGATCCTCCGCAAGTGGAGCGATCCCCGGTTGCGGATCATCACCCACGAAGCGAATCAGGGTCCGCTTGCCGCATGCACGAATGGCATCGAGGCGGTGCGTGGGAAATACCTGGCACGCATCGATCCGGATGACCGCTATCGCCCGAATTTTTTGTCCACGCTCGTTCCGGTGTTGGAGGAATATACGGAAGTGGGCATGGCATACGGCGACGCCAGCATGATTGACGAGAGCGGGGTCGAAACCCATCCCCGCTGCGACACGGTCCACGGCGGCCGGGACTTCAAAGGCAATGAACTGATCGTGCTGATGGAGGAACACTTCATCTGCGCGCCGACCACGCTGGGCCGTACGGAAGCATGGCGCAGAGCCATGCCGATTCCTCGGCATCTGGCATTCTGCGACATCTGGTTCAACTGGATGATGGCCCGTGAGTGGGACTACTGCTACAAGAACGTTGTGGTAGCCGATTATCGCGTTCATGCCACGAATTGGCATGCCCAAATCGTCCTGGACGGCTCCGAGGAAAGGTCCATATTTTGGCTGCTGGACTGGATCTACTCCACGCCGGAGAAGACTCCGAAACTGGAACGCGCCAAACGACAAGCGCGCCGGCGAATTTATGGCGCCCAATGGCTGAGCAGCGCGAGAAAGTACTTTGGAGCCAGCATGGAGGCGGACGCCCGACGCTGCTGTTTGCGGGCTTTCCAAAGCGATCCGCGAACCTTGTTCAAGGAAGGCGTGACCCGGCACTTCGTCGGGACGCTAATCGGCCTGAAACGCTACGAGGCGCTGAAAGCAGCGTTAAAGGAAGCGGTGTCCAGACGCTGAAGCCCGGCCAACCCCCGGCATTCGCCGTAGGGCAAGGTCTGCTCGGTAGCGTTGTGCGCGATAGTGTTATCATCATTTCCTATGTCGCTTCGTTCCGCGGTCCGCGGATTCATCCATCTTGTCCATCCCTCCATGCGTCAAGATGAGGAACGCATGATGCGGTGGTTGGTGAGCCGCCGGTCTTTTCGAGGAGTCATCAATCTCTGCTACCGCGGCTTGTCCTACCCGCTGATGGAAGGCGTTCACGGACGTTATTCCAAGCTGTTTCGTGACTACTTGGGATATTTTGAGGAAGGGGAGTGGCAGATATCTTTCGCCGGGAAGAAAGTGAAGGTCCACCTGGAAAGCAGCGAGGTTTCGCTGGACTGGGAAGCGGCGTTGACATTGCTTGGCCACGATTCAGAGATCAAACAGACTTATGAGACCCTGCTGCACGTGGCGCGCCCGAAGGTCTTCTTCGACATCGGCACCAACTACGGGACGCACTCGATCTTATTTCTGGTTCACGGAGTTCAAGTAGTTTCCTTCAGCCCAACCCCAACTGCTATCCCTTCGTCCAGCGGCTTTGCGCCGTTAACTCCGTAGAGTGCCAGATCGAGACCCTGGCCCTGGGCGCGCATCCGGGCACCGTCGATCTCTGGTTTCCTCCGGGACAAGAGTGGTTAGGAACCACCCTGAAATCGGTGAAGGACCGCTCCGAAACTCCAATGGAGTCCCGACTCCAGGTCCCGCAGACCACCGTTGACAATTATGTGCAGGCGCACCGGCGCGAGCCAGACCTGATCAAGATTGACGTGGAAGGAGCGGAAGCCGAGGTTTTGGAAGGCTGTTTGCAGACGCTGGCGGCGTTGCGGCCGTTTGTTTTATTCGAGTGCTGGACCGTCACCGACCGGGACCGCCTGGCGAAGCTGTTTGCCAGACAGAAGTATTCCATTTGCGCGCTGCCGGTCCTGGCGGACCGCCCCCCGGCGAAGCTGTCCAGCGCGGAGTTCTTTTCCGCTCCCGCTACCAATTTCGGAGCTGTTCCGGACGAAGTGTTGGCGGCGTGGCCACCGCGGTAAAGCCTAAACCGCTACACGATATCGGCAAAGGCCTGTTCCACCCAGCGGAAGTACCAGACGCCGAGCGCCAGAATCGTCAGGGCGACCGCGCTCCCCACCATCAGGTCTTGCGAGAGCGGCGCCAGACCCTGGACCAGGCATCGGCGGAACCCGTCCACCACCACGGCCATGGGATCGGTCATATATAGCCAGCGGTATTTGGGATACCTTTCGGCAACCTTGTTGGCGGAGTAAACCACCGGCACCAGGTAGATCCACAGTTGCAACACCAGCGGCAGAGCATAGCGGATGTCCCGGTAAAACACGTTCAATCCGGAAAAGACAAGACACACGCCGGCCGTGAAGCACACTTGGATGAGCAGCAGCGGAATGATGTAGACAATGTTTCCGGTGAGCGGTATGTGATACCAGATCATCATGCCGGCAAACAACACGCTGGAAACCAGGAAGTCCGCGCCCGCCACCAGAATCGAGCCTCAAGGGGATGACCATGCGCGGGAAGTAAACCTTATTGATCAGGTCGCTGTTGCTGGCCAGGCTAGGGATGGCCTGACTGAGCGAGCCGCTGAACATCGTCCAGGGCAGCAGGGCGACGTAAGAAAAGATCGGGTAGGGAAGCCCGTCGCTGGGGAGTTGCGCGACCCTGGAGAAGATGATGGTGAAGACCAGCATCTGCGAGAGCGGTTGCAGGACGGCCCAAAGAACACCGAGAAAGGTCTGTTTGTATCGAATGCTGACTCGCGAACCGCGAAACTCCACAGCAACTCGCGCGCTTCCCAGAGTTCATGCATGCACTGAGATCCTGTTCACCGTGGGCGGCCCGAACTCCTCGTCGATCGTAGCAGGGAGGCCAAAAGGACCCGCATTAGCGGATGTCCGAGCCGTTCACCGGGTTAAGAATGGCGTTGCTGATGTTGCTGACCAGAGGAGGAACGGAGAACTCCGGAGTGTTTCGCAGTTTGACCCACTCCGGATCGCTCCCGAACCCGGCCCAATTCTTCTCGCGTGCCGCCAGGTTCTCGAAAGCCACCATATAAGTGAGGTGCGGCAAATTGGAACCGGCGATGGCTTCACCGAACCACACCGGTTGCAGGCCGACGCGGCGGAAAATACCCACCTCGCCCGATCCGAACATCTTGATCTTTCTCTGGAGCAGGGTTTGGTTGGCCGATTCGTAAGTGCGCATTTCGAAGAGCCTCGCCGGCCGCTTGGGTTCCGCGGGCAGAACTTCGATGGCCGGGAAAAAGTCGAAGGCCCGCAGCACCCAGCTTTCCATGCGTTCATAGGCCCGCGCCGGCGCCATATCGTACTCGGCCAGGGCTTTCAGATAGTCGTCGGAGGCCGCTAGTTTTTCCCGGGCGCTTTCCATCGCCGCCAGCGAGGGATAGCTGGAAAGACAGATCAGGAACGGCGATGCGGGAGCGATCAAGGAACTGAACAGCCCGATCGGTCCGGCGCCGGCGCGCTTGGCGGCCGGCATGTAGACGCCGCTCAGGAACGCGCCGGTTCGTTTGCCCTGCTCGCTGGCATCCGTGCGCAGTTGGAAATAGCGCAGTTCGTAGTAATTGCTCTTGGTGGTTTCGGCGGCGGAGGCGGATGCCGCACCCGCGGCCAACGTTGCAGCTAGCATGTTTCGTCGAGTCATAGGCATAAGGAAAATCAATTGTAACAGAAATCGGTGACGTTCCAATGCGTGATGTGAGCCGCGGATGTGAGCCGCGGATGTGAGCCGCGACAGTCATGGAGCGACGGAGCCCTCCTCTGTCCTGAACGTTGACCCGAAAACACGCGGACTCGATCACTCAGCCTAGAGGGTTTTCGTAGTAACGTTCAACAATTCTCACCGTTCCGTCGCTCCATGACTGTCGCGGCTCATCTCGCGGCTCGCATCGCGGCTCATCTCGCGGCTCTGACCTCAGCTTCCCGGATGGTACTCGCGCTCGGTGTGGCCCTTGAGTTGCGCGCGGTAGAAGTAGACTTCGCGCAGATCGCCCGTGGCGTATCGCTTGGCCTCATCGTTGAAGTGCGGCGACGCCGGATTGCCGCTCTCGCCGCCGGCCGTCACGGCCTTGGCGCGCACCTTGTCGCCGAACTCGACCACCGCGACGAAGCTGTTGCCGCTGGTGCCGTACCACTTCTTCGTCCCCGGGTAGGCGCGCGCGCCGAAGGAGGCCAGCGAGCCCCATGCCGACGACGTGAAGCCCACGGGAATGCTCGGCGCCGCGTCGTTGAACGGCTGCACGATGTCGCCGGTCAGGCGCTGGAAGCGATTGATGTCGCCCCACGGCGTCTTCCAGGTTCCGAAGTCGGCGGCGAGTTTGTCGGACGCCGCCGCCAGCGCTTGCAGCAGCTGCTCCGGCGGCGCCTGCGTCGCCGATGACATCCTCGACGGCGACTGCCCGCGCCTGCGGCCGTCCGCGGCCACACGCCGCGCTGAACGTCCTCGCCCCAGAACACCGCGAGCGACGTGGGCACGGAGTTCACGCCCCAGCGCAGATCCCAGTCGCGCAGCAGCGCGATCTGCTCGGCCAGTTTCGCCTTCAGCGGATTGCCGGCCGGCGCCTCGTCCCAGGCCTTGATGCAGCGCGGGAATCGGCTTCTCGAACCACGTGAGATAGCTGTCGTAGGCCGCGGCGATCAGCGAATCGAGCGTGAAATCCTTCTTGTTCTGCAAGCACCCGGATGGCGTGCAGCCCGCGCGCGGATTCGCCGCCGTTCTCCACATAAGCGGGATAATCTTCCTGCTTCGGGCTGCTCGGCCCGGCCGCGGACCACGGCCAGTTGTTGGAGTTGTAGAGCCAGCCGCTCGGCGGGATTCAGCAGGTGCGGCGTCTCGTCGACGGAGAGCAGCCCGTGCCACTCCGTCGCCGGATTGCTGCCGTCCACCGGCTTGGTCCAGTCGAAGCTGGTATCGCGCCGCGGAATGAAGTTGCCGTGGAAGTAGGCGATGTCGCCGTCGGCATCGGCGAAGATCGTGTTGTTCGACGAGTTCGCTTGCAGCTCCATCGTCTGCGCGGTAACGACTTGTAGTCCTGCGCCTTGGTGCGCGTGTAGGATTGCGTCAGCGCCTTGACGGGCTCCTGCATCAGGCGGATGCTCACCCATTTGCCGTTCGGCTCGCGGATGATCGGGCCGTGATGGGTGCGGTAGACGGTGAATTTCTTTTCGGCCATGCCGTGGTCGGTCTTGTACGGCACGGTGATCTCCGTCGTCACCATGCGGACGCTCCTCGTTCCCGTACTTGTAGTAGAAGCGGTCGCCCTTCTTCGTCGACCGTTTCCAGATACTCGTCGACGGCGTCCACGCCGCTCGAGGTGTGCATCCAGCCGGCGCGCTCGTTGAAGCCCTGATAGATGAAGAACTGGCCCCAGGTCACGGCGCCGTAGGCGTTCAGGCCTTCGTCGCTCACCATCTGCAACTCGGAGCGGAAGAAGAACGAGGTGTGCGGATTGATCAGCAGCAGCGCGTGATGCGCGGCGGTGTTCGAGGGCGCGATGGCCATGCCGTTCGATCCGCTGGGCTCCGCGGGCGGGCCGTCGTCCTACGACGCCGTGTCGCTGCACCGGCGCTTTGCCGCCGTAGAACGCCTGAAGCTGGTCGAGGTTGACGCTCTCGATGTCGCCGCCGATGCTGCCTTCGGTGAAGCTCAGCGCCATCCACGGCTCGAAGTCGCTTGATGACGCGCGGCTTCACCTCGGGGTGCTTGGAGAGGTAGTAGTTCAGCCCGTCGGCGAAGGCGTTCATCAGCGTCTGCAGCCACGCCGGGCTCGCCGCGTATTGCTTCTTCAGCGCGTCGGGGTCGATGAAGAGCTTCATCCGCAGGTCCTGATAGATCTTGGACTCGCCCTCGGCCTCCGCCAGGCGGCCCATGGCGTTGATGTAGTTCGTCTCGACGCGATTGAAGTCGTCCTCGGCCTGGGCGTACTCCATGCCGAAGACCGCGTCGGCGTCGGTCTTGCCGTAGACGTGCGCGATGCCCCAGTCGTCGCGGATGATGGTGATCGCGCGCGCCTGTTTCTCCCAACGAGCAACTTCTGCCGGAGCCGCTGACGGCGAAAAGCCGAAACAGGAGGAAGCGATTACGGCAACCGCGGCGAGGAACAGGAGCCTCTTGAGGTTATTCTTCATGGTACTTATTAGCTTAGGCTTTTTGGAACACGGAAGGCACGGAAAAAAGACGGAAGGGCACGGAAGCTCGCTGGTCCGGCTGATTCCCGTGTTCTTCCGTGTCCGGTTTTCTTCCGTGTCCTTCCGTGTTCCAAAGATCCTCGGAGCTAGCTGGACGGCCCAGTATCAAACAGAATACTCATGCAGGTGGTTCCCGCTTCGGCCTTCTGCAATTCGGAAAGGTCCAGAGCCCGCGTTGTGAAACCTCGCCGCTGTAGCAACGTCTGAAGCGCGGGAGAATCCGCGGTCACCACAGTCACTCCACCGATGGTTAGGACATCCGCGCTCAACGGTTCGCTTTTCGGCACCGTCAGGATTTCGTAGTTCCGGAAAATGGCGGGATCGATCCAATCGGGATTCAACAGGATCGTGTTTCTTCCCAGAAACGCGCAGGCCGATTTCAGATGCAAGCATCCGTCTACCGGCACGGCGCACACCGAGTAGCCGTAGGGCCCGATCGCCTGGCGGAGTTGCTCGATTCCAATATCATTAGTGCGCGCCGATTGTCCCACGTAAAGTGACCGCCCGGCGCGCACCACGTCGCCGCCTTCGAGCGTTGCCGGCGCTTTGAGCTGTGCCAGCGGGCGATGGGGAGCCAGCGCTTCCGCTGTATCTCGCGCCTCGGCACGGCGCGATTCCACGCCCATCGGGCAGATGACCGCGATTTCGTCCAGCACGATGGCGGTGTCTTCCACAAAAACAGCGTCGGGAAGATGGGGACGGTTCGGCAGGCGGATGATTCGCGCGCCAAGATCTGCGAGAGTCTGCTCATACGCGGCATGCTGGCGCACCGCCAGCTCCAGGTTGATGGGCCGGCGCTCCAGAAAAGTGAGTTCGCAATCCACGATGGTGGGACTGACCGCGCGCGTGACAGCCGTAAGCATCTTGGGAGTTGCCTGCCCACGAGTATAGTACGTCGCATACAATCGAGAGATGCCCAAGGCCTCCCTTCCCGTTGTTTCCGAGCGGCGCTTCCAGTGCCTGGAAGGATGCACGGTCTGTTGCCGCCGTCCGGGAACGATCGTGATCACCCGGGAAGACGCCGCGCGCATCGCCGCCCATTTCCAACTCAGCTTGCGGCGATTCGAACATCGCTACACCGAGCGCGTTCATGGAGAAAGACACCTGCTTCTTTTGGGGCCGGAGCAGCGCTGTCCCTTCCTGGGCGGCGACGATCAAAAGGGATGGTGCAACATTCACGCCGTGAAGCCGGTGCAATGCGCGACCTATCCTTTTTGGCCCGGCGTCGCCGACAACACTCGCGGCTGGCAGCGCGAAATGCAAACCTGTCCGGGAATCGGGCAAGGGCCGGATCATTCCCACGAGTGGATCCAGATCCAGATTCGCGCGGCATCGCCCACGGCAACGGGAAGGTAGGAAATCTCAGAAACAACTGAGCCAGGGATCGCTGCGCCGCTGCTTCAAGCCGGCAAACCAGCCGCAAGGCTCCCTGGCAAAATGATAGCCCGTATTGCGCCACGGCCCCCATAGGCCGTGGCCATTTGTCCGCCTCGATACGCGTTATTGCTTGGTCATACTCAAGCCGGTGACAAAGGCTTCGGTGTTGTGCGAGAAGCGCAGCCCGTATACTCCATCCGTGGATTTCAGCTTACCGGCGCCTACCGCTTCGGACTTGTCGTAAGAGGCAACCGTCGTGCCGTTGACCGCACATTCGATCTTGTCGCCCTTCACCGAAACGGCGATCTCCTGGGTCACTGATTCCCCGGGACCAGCCGCTTTGTTCACCGCGGGATTCGCCGTGGGCCGCCGGCCGCCAAGCTGGAACGGGGCGGGACCGAAACCCCGGACAATGTACGTTCCGCTGCCATAAGCCGCGCAGTACAGCAGACTCTGCTGATCGGTTCCCAGGTCGTTGCCGCCGATGACGATTCCATACGGGTGCGGGTGATCGTTCAAGGACATGAACTTGGGTTCTTTGAACGTCGCTTTCACCGTATAGTTGCCGCTGGCCTTGTTGGCGGGATTCCAGTACGTTGTCGCGGGACCGGTGACGACGTGAATGGCGTCCCCTTCCTTGGCGAACTTGGCGTCGTTGACGGTCTTTCCGGCCTTGTCCTCATTGGCATCTACTTTTCCCGCCCAGCCAGGGGCGGTGATACCGCCGCCGGCCACGCTACGGGAAGTTTCTTGGGCCAAGACGGCGAATGTGGAAACGAGCATTATCGCGGCTATCGCAACCGCGAGACGGTGGGTGCTACGCATAGGTGGTTCCCCTTCAAGAGAAAAGATTGGTAACGAGAGGATTATACCTCACCACGGCCCGGTCAGTGGTGCAGGATACTGAGCAGTGGGTCAATTTGAAGGTCGCTGCGGCTCTGCCGCTCCTTGGTGCGGAAAGGCTCTGCCTTTCCGGCTCCTGTCTTTCGCAAGGCTGCGCCTTGCGCCTGGAGTTTCTACATTTGCAGCCCGTGGCGCGGGCGGGAGAGTGTGGCCCAGGGTGGAGCGCATTTTGCGGAACCCTGGGAACACTGTGAGAGGAAAAGAGCCCGCAGAGCGGGCGAAAGGCAGTCCCGCAAATATCGTGCGTCTGTCGTCCGCTTCGCGGGCTCGTTGTTCTCGCGGTGTACCCAGGGTTCCGCAAAATACGCTCCACCCTGGGCCACGCTCTCTGGCCAGCTTCGCTGGCCGTCGCCGCCAGCTTTGCTCGCAGCGGGGCGTCCGTGAAACGGACGCCAGGACAGTAGCCCAGCACTTCAGTGCTGGGAAAATAGTCGTTTTCGATGAAGTCCGTGCAATGGACGGCTGAGGTTTTTACAGAGCTAAGCTCAAGAATATACAAACCTCAGTCGTCCGCTGCACGGACTCGCTTCCTGCTTGGTTCCGTTCCCAGCACTAAAGTGCTGGGCTATTGTCAACGCGTCCGTTTCACGGACGCTTGGCCGCCAAGGTGATTGAAAATGTAGAAACTCCAGTCGCAAGGCTGCGCCTTGCGCGACAAGGCGCAGCCTTGTCGCTGGGAGGAGTACTTTCGGAAAGGCCGAGCCTTTCCGCACGAAGGGGCGGCGGAGCCGCGAGGACACGCGCCCCACTCAAACTGACCCACTACCGGATACTGGCCACGGATGGGTAGTGACTCATTTTGACTTATCGAGCAATTTGGCGATTTCCTCAAGGCTCCAAACATGGTCAGTCAAACCCGCTTCCATCGCTGGCGTGCAACGGAGCGTCATGTGGATGCGCGCAAAGTTGTAGTGCATAAAGTGGAGCGCAACTGCCGCCGCGTGGTTCTCCAACTTCTTGCTAAACCCGTTGGTTAGCCGAGTGAATCGGCGCATCCCCATACGCATGGTGAGGTTCTGGCGCTCAACGTAGCTGGTAGAGATGTGCTGGCGGTCGGGATCGCCAAAGACAGCTTCCTTCTTGCATCCCGTGCATTCTGCCGGGCTGTACCGCGTTTCCGTCTCTGGCGAGTTGCCGTAAATCTTAATCAGCATCGCGTAGTCAACCTCGATTTGGTCTGTTCCATCTTCAGAGCGGAAAGCTCCCTCTATCGCATTGAGGTACGGCTTGTGCCCGTCTGAGGTCAGTTGCACGCGGTTGGCGAGCCTCTTGGCAAGGTCCTGAATGAATGCGTCGGCGCATTCGGCATCCCGCGATCCCACCAGCCATGCCGGGATCAGTTTGGTGTCAGCGTCAATCGCTGTCCAGGTCCACACACTACCGACACCAAACTTACCTTCCATGCTCTGCGGGATGTTCTTGTCCTTGGCGTAGCAGAATTGCCATATCTCATCCAGTTGAATCCGCTTGCACTTGAGCTTCCGCATCACCTTGTCCTGATACTCAGCGCACGCTTCACCGATGGCGGGAGCGAGCTTCAACACCGTGTTGAACGACACGTCCAACATGCGCGACGTGGCGCGAATACTGTTGCCTTCAACCAACGCTCCGATGATCCGTGCCCGCTTGGATGTGCTTAGCTGATTCATGAGTCAATCATACGTTACCCCCTAACGAATTGTCAAGAGAAAAGCGATTGACTTTCGTAACGGGGTAACGTATGATGAATCCATGCCAAGAAAGAAACTGCCAGATGCGGTCCTAGAATACTTTCGGAAGCAAGGAGCCAAGGGAGGCAAGATCGGCGGTACCCGGCGTGCGGAACGCATGTCGAAAGAGGAACTGAGCGAGAGCGCTCGCAAAGCTGTGACGGCCCGTTGGGAGCAGGAGAAGAAGGCACGTTCCTGAAGGGCCAGTCTGTATCTGATTGAAAACAAATCGCCACATTTTTTAGTGATAAAATTGCTTCGTGGCGTGTCACGAACCATCGCGATGTGGCATACTGCACTCGCGTGGCCCTTCGTCGGAAGGAGATGTTATGCCCACCACCCATGTCATGCCAAACGACTGCCAAGTAATGCCGAAGAAACCACCGGTGCGGCCTGCTGACACAGAATTGGATCGTGCGCTCCGCATCGTCTACGAGAAGTACGGCCCAAATCTTCTAACTTTCTTCCGCGAAGCTGAAGAGCAACTGAAGCGGGAAGCTGCGGAACAAGACCATGGAGCAACGCGTCGGTAGCCGGATCGTCTGCGAGGTTGTGTGATTGTACCCCATCTTGACTACCGAGCGAATCCAAAGCGGGCTGTGTTCGTCCATGGAACCATTGAACAGGCCCTTATCGACCGACTGACTCCTGCTATCATGCGGCTCCAGAGCGAGAGCCGCAACCCAATTACTGTCTATATCGACAGCCGGGGCGGCATCACTTCCTCAACAGACCTTCTGTTGAGGATTCTAAGGTCCCCAGATCAGAATGATGCGATGGCTTGCCGTATCATCACGGTTGTAACCTCAAAGGCTGCTAGCGCAGCCGCCGATCTACTCAGCGCTGGCGACTACGCTATTGCTCTACCAGAAACCACGATTCTCTATCACGGCGTCCGAAGAACGACCGGATCGAGTGGCGTTACGGTGGAACAGGCTGCCTCACTGGCAGAGGACCTCAAGCGAGCGAACGACCGATTTGCCATGGAGTTAGCTAGTAAGTCAAACGAGCGTTTTGTTTTCCGCTACATTTCACTAAGGGAAGGCTTCGACGACCATCGAGTAAATAATCAGAAGCCCGGGCTTACTCCCATGGAATGTTTTGGTGACATGCTTTCCGAACGGCTATCAGCGACAGGCCGAAAGGTCATGGAGCAGGCAAAGGTGCGGGAGCGGCGCTACGACGCCGTCGTGGCGTCCGTGTTCCAGAAGTCCGGTAAGAACAAGAAGTTCACGAACCCCAAACGCTTCGCCGAATTTGAGTCGGTCGTACTGAAAGGGATCATCGACTACGAGTTGAAGACGAATCCTAAGGACACCTGGAACTTTGGAAACTTGGCGCAAGTTATGGATGACTTCTTCCTATTGCGAGAGTTCTTCAACCTCTACGAGAGCCAACACCTCAAGAGGCTGTGTGACCGCTTCGGGGACTATTTTTTGACAGACGCCGACCATCAGGCAATAGGTCAACTCCCTCCGGCTGAGCAAGAAGCCGCCAAAGTAGAAAAGATGAAAGAATACGTTCGACCCCTATGGGTCCTGTTCGTGGCCCTGTGCCACGCCCTCCAAGAAGGAGAGGATTGGGGTCTGACTGCAATTGATGCATTCTGGTTAGGTCTGATTGATGAAGTGGTCGGCGTCCCGGATCTACCAACCTACCGCCGGTTGGTCGAACAAGTTCCAGACCCGCCGCAACAGATGCTTCCGCTGCTCCCTCCGGGTCAATAAATCTCGCCTCTTTCCGCCGGTTGCTTCCATAACAACCCGGAACGCAGCTTGGTTGAAATCCTCGCGTGGGGTACGCTTGGGTAGTGGGCTGGTTTGCGATTGCGGTTTGCGCTTCGGTCTTGCAGGCTTCTTCTTCGGCATGGACCTAGTGTGACACGTCCGGGCGATCCCCGCTAGAGTTTGTCGGCCCAAAATGAGTCACTACCCACGGATGGCGGCCCCACTGGGAAGTCCGGAACTGATACAATTTCCATCCATGCCCCAACTCTTTCTGCGATGGAATCTCGTTGCCGCTCTCGTTTGGACCATCACGCTCTTCGGCGCGGAGATTGACAAGAAAGACGTGGAATACGCGCATCCCGGCGGCCAGCCGGTGCTGCTCGACCTTCACGTTCCCGACGGATCGGGACCCTTCCCGGCCGCCATCCTGGTTCACGGCGGAGGATTCGACGCCGGGAGCAAGAGCACCAACGTGCGGCCGCTGTTCGACCTTCTGGCCAACGCCGGCTTCGCGTGGTTCAGCATTGACTACCGCATGGCGCCCGAGTTCCGCTTTCCGCAAGCGCGCCAAGACATGGACAGCGCCATCCGATGGGTGAAGGCCCACGCGGCGGAATACCATCTGAACGCGTCAAAGATCGTAATCATCGGTGAATCGGCGGGTGGATTCCTGGTGAATTATGCGGGCACGCATGAGACGCCGGAAACCAGGGTCGCCGCGGTCGTGGATATCTACGGCCCAGTGGACTACGCCAAGCTGGCCGTGGAGCGGCACGATCATCCCGAACGTTTCAACATGACCAGTATCGGCAAGCACCTGGAGAACGGCGGCAGCACGCGCTTCTTCGGCGCCGATCAGACCGACGATGCGGGACTGGCCACGCTCCACGCGATCTCGCCGATTTTTGCGGTCCACAAAGGCATGGCGCCGTTCCTGTGCATCCACGGAACCAAGGACGATCAAGTATCCTACCAGCAATCGCCGGCCATGTGCGAGGCCATGCACAAAGTGGGCGCGTCCTGTGATCTAATTACCGTGGAAGGCGGCGGCCACGGTATGGGAACGTGGAAAGCGCCGGAACAGCAGCACTGGAAACCAGAGTTGGTTGACTGGCTGAAGAAGACGCTGAAGTAGCAGGAATGTGCCGCGGGAGGAGGTTTTTCGCGGGTCTTTTGTAGCGCAGGCCTCCGGCCTGTTCCTCTTACCGGGGAAAAGAACAGGCCGGAGGCCTGCGCTACAATCCTGCTAGGGCTGCAACTCGGAACTCAGCGTCGCGCCGCCCATAGCGGGAATCACTTGTTCCATCTTCACCGGCTTGTGGGTGGCTTTGTCCACCCAGGCGGTGAACTTGTCGCCGGTGTCCGAACTGATTTCCAGCTTGTAGGTGTCGAAGGACCCCGCCGCCACCGTGACCTGTTCCGAGCCGGTCACTTTCAACTGCATCAGCTTGACCTTCATTTTCTGCGTGTCCAGGTTGCGATAGCCGACCGTGTAGCCTTCCTTCAGCGGCAGCGTGGCCAGAGTGAGAAACATGTCGCCGGCATCGGCGAACAGCGGACCACCCAGGTCCACGGCAATCGGACGCTCCGGTCCCATGCCGCTGATCTTCCCGGAAGCCTTGCCGTCCTTCACTTCCACCTCGATCGACATGGGACCGGACTTCACCGTCCGTTTGCGCAGTGTAAGGTCGTCGGCGTTCAGCAGGGCGGTGTCGCTGGATTCGCCCATCGGCGTGTTGGCGGTTTGCACCACCGTCCAGCCGGCGGCGTCTTTCTTCACTTCCGTGACTTGCGTCATGTTCAGCGTTTGGCCGCCCAACGACGCCTTCACGGAATACTTGTAGGAACCCGGCGTCAGCATCGCCACCGGCTTGGGCGCGGTGATCGAAGCGGGATCCGACCTTACGCGCCAGCACCACGGTTTTGGGATCGACGGTGATGACCTTCAGCCGGGCCATGACTTCCGGCGTGCCGCCTTCCTGACGGCGCCCTTCGAGGTGAAGAGCCATGAATTTTTCGGCCGCCGCCATCATGGCCATGTTGTTGACCGGGCGCGCAAAGCCATGACCCTCGTCGGGCGCGACGATGTATTCCACGGGAAATCCGCGATCGCGCAAGGCAATCACGATTTGGTCCGACTCCGCCTTGTTCACGCGCGGATCGTTGGCGCCTTGCACCACCATCAGCGGCGTGCGAATCTTAGCAGCGGAGTTCAGCGGCGACTGCCGCTGTAATTGCGCCTTGCCTTCCGGCGTGTTGGGATCGCCCATGCGCGTGTGGAACATCATCAGGCCGGCTTCCCAATACGGCGGAATGGAATCCATCAACGTAATCAGGTTGGAGGGGCCGACGATGGAAACCGCCGCGGCATAAACGTCCGGCGTAAAGGCCACGCCGGCCAGCGTGGCATATCCTCCATAAGATCCGCCGGAGATGCCCACGCGTTTCTGATCTACAATGCCTTGGGCCACCAGGTACTTCACACCCCAGGTGATATCATCCTGCATTTTGTCGCCCCACTGCTTGTTTCCGGCGTCCAGGAATTTCTTCCCGTAGGTTGTCGATCCGCGGAAATTTGGGGCCAACACGGCGTAGCCGCGATTGGCCCAGAACTGCCAGTACGGGTTGTATCCCCAGAGGTCGCGGCCCCACGGTCCGCCATGTGGGAACACGATCAAAGGCAGGTTCTTGGCCGGGACGCCTTTGGGCAGCGTCAAATACGCGGGAATTTCCAGACCGTCGGAGGACTTGTAACGGATCGGCGTTGTGGAAGCGAGGTAATCGCGATTGCAGTTTCTCGCGGACCTTGTATTGCAGCGTGAGTTTCCTGGTTTTGCGATCGAACAGGTAAACCGAGCCGGGATCGTTGTCGGAAGTGGCCACGACCAGCCAGGTTTGGTCGTCCTTGGTCGCGGAACCGCGGCCCACTTGCTTGCCGGGCAGTTTCGCTTCCAGCCACTTCATGTCCGTTTCAAAGGGTTTGTCGTGATAGTAGCGGCGCTGCTTTTCGTCTACGTAAATGGTGGCCACCAGTTCTTCGGTGAGCGGAGAAAACACCGCTGCGGTCAGATCCACGCGTTTCAAGGGATCGGACTCCACCAACGTTTCCTTGCCGCTGGCCGGATCGAGCAGCGCCAGGCGGGACAGGTCGCTTTCGCCATGGTTGGTATTCAAGTAGAGCCAGCGGTATGTCCTTTTCGAACTGCACCACGGCCGCACGATTTCCAATACCGTGCAGGAGTAAATCTTGGTGAACCTATCGGCATCCACGCGCAGAATCTCGGTGTCGCCGTTTTCCGCGGAACGCACGGCCAGCCGCAACACGTCTTTGTGATCGAAATCCCAACCGCCGATGCGGTCCGTGTTCTTGCGCAGCAAGGTGCGTTCGCCGGTGGAGATTTTCAGCTTATACAGATCGTGCCAGGCTTTATCGCGATCGTTCAAGCCGATGTAGGCGATGTCGGGATCGGTCTTGGGCACGGCGAAGATTTCCACGCGAACGCCTTTCAGGTCGGTCACATTGCGCGCCGCAGGAACCGGCGATCCCGCGGCCGGAGGGTCGGCGGGATTGACGGCATACAGATTGAAGTTCTCGTCGCCGGCTTTGTCCTGAATGTACAGGATGTACTTGCTGTCGCGGGTCCAGAAATAGGCCGGGATGGGCCGCTTGGTGTCGTTGGTGATGGGTTTGGCGGCGTCGAATGGCTCGCCGGCCTTTTTCACAAACACGTTGCGGGTGCTGTTGAGAGGCTTGATGAAGGACGATGAACTTGCCGTCCGGGGAGAGTTGCGACCCGGAGATTTCGGGATCGCCAAAAAACAGTTCGCGATCGATCACCGGCGGCTGTTGCGCCGCCAAGAACGCGCCGAAGATCAGGGCGCACAGCACCGTCAGTTTGTGAACAAATCTCATCGTAAGTCCTCCAGGGATCTGGTTCGGTTCATAGTAGTCCAAATGCGGCTTGGTGGCAACCAGAAGGCGGGAATGAGCCGCGACAGTTATGGAGCGACGGAACCTTGGTGCGTCTTGAACGTGACCCGAAAGCAAGAGGATTCGAGGACTCAGCGTAACGGGTTTTCGAGGAAACGCCAGACCCGTAGCGCAGGTCCCGTCGCTCCATCACTGTCGCGGCTCATCGCGGCGGCTGAACCGGCTGATCCACACGCTGCAACCGCTGCCACAGCGCGGCCGCCTGCGTGTTATTGGGATTCAAACGCATTGCGACGACGGTGTCGGCACGCGCCAGGTCCAGGCGGTTCAGCCGGTAGTACAGCAGCGCGCGATTAGAGTAGGCCCGCGTCATGCCGGGCCAGGAAACCATAATGTTGTCGAGCAGCGCCAAAGCCTGGGGGTATTTTCCGGCCTGTAGTTCCAGCGCCGCATAGGAGATCGCCACTTCGCCTTCCACGGACGTCGCGGCACTCAAGCGCACCGCCTTCCGGAAATGGCCTTCCGCCGTGGCGTAATCCTTCTTTCGCAACGCCAGCGATCCCAGGTTTTCTTGCAAAGTAAGATCCTCGGAATAGATGCGCTCGGCTCCATCCAGCAGATCCTGGGCGCGCGCCAGGTCGCCGCGGTCCACGTATTCCCCCGCCAGGTAGGCCCGCGATCGAACGCTGTCGGGAAATGCCTGGAACGACGCCGTGGCCAGCGAAAATGCGTTTTTCCAATCGCGGTTGCGCGCCACTGTCCGCAAGGCCAGCGCGGTGACCACGACCATCAACAACGGCAGCGCCAAACGAATCCGGCGCTGTTCCAGCCAGTCGTAAATCAAGGCGGCCGCCAAACAGAATCCGGCGGAGGGAAAATAGGCCCAGCGCTCGTTGATGCTGCTGCCTCCGTGAAAGAAGAAATTGGAGGTCACCGCAAAGCCGCCGATATAGATGATCCCCGCCAGAAACAGCGCCTGGCCTTGTCCGGACGCCGGACGCACACTGAAGTACAACCATCCCGCCAGTAGCGCCACAAGAGGCAGAATCCAGAGCGCCAGATGCGGCCAGTCGAGCACCAGGGGAATCGCGTTGTAACTGTAGTCGGCCGTCAAGCGGGCCGGCCACAGATGCAGGCCGAGCATGTACCATACCAAGCGAAGCGCATTGCCCATCCGCAGCGGCGCGCTCAGAGAGACCAGGGGATTATTCACCACGGAAATAGCGCCGAGTCCCAGGAGTCCCACGGCGTGAACACGCATCGTCAGATAGATCAGCGTGGTTGCCGCGTAGCCGGCGTAAATCATGGCGCGGACTTGCCGGCGAAACATCCAGTCGGCCAGCGGGATAAGCGCGAGGAAACAGATCGCCGACTCCTTCGATCCCAGCGCCAGCCCGAAACAGGCCGCGGCCCACCCGGGCCGTCCCCGCAAATGCAAGAGCCATCCCGCAAAGAGAAAAGCGGCGGCCAACAATTCCAGCCGCGAGAAAGCCGGCGCCACCGCTTCCACATGCAGCGGATGCACGGCATACAGCAACGCCGTGACAAAGGCAATGCGCGGACGGCCCAAGATCTCCAGCAGCAGCGCATACAGCAAGACCACGGCCGCCGCGTTGAGGAAGATGTTGACAGTATGAAACGCCACGGGACTCAACCCGCTCACCGCGAGGTTCGCGGCATGAATCAGCACCGCCACGGGCCGCCAGGCGCCATCCGTGCTGTAAGGCTCCCAAAACATCTTGACGACAGGCATCCGCAGCGCGTCGTTCTCCACGATTTGGGGAAGGTCGTCGGAGACAAATCCATTGACGAGGGTGTTGGCGTACACACCCACCGACAGCAGAATCAGGAACGCGGCGGCCTTCTTGGACAGAGCAGTCATTGTGACGCAGTCCACAGATTACCCAGCGCGGCCAAGGCCGCAACCAAAGCGGCGGTTGTTTTAACATGGATGGACAGGATGCCCAGGATCAACAAATGGCCTCTTGAGTTGGTCCCATCATGTCCATCCTGTTCATCGATGTTAAAAATGTTCTTCCGGAACCGCCGGGGAGCCCTCGACTAGATTCTCCCAAATTGCTTCACCGCTTCGCTAATCGAGCGGAACTTCTCGATGAATGGGATCATACGGTGCTCGGTATCATCCAGTTCCTGGGCTTTCTTCAGGACCTCGGCGGCTTGGGCGCGCGCAACCACCGCAACGCCGTCCTCATCGGCCGCGATGATATCGCCGGCGTTGACGCGGACCCCCGCGCAGGTCACCGCAACATTCACGCCGGCCACGCGATAGTGATTGATGGTGGTCGAGGGAACCACGCCGCGGCTGAATACCGGAAACTGCAACTTGCGGATTTGTGGCGTGTCGCGCACCGATCCGTCAATGACGGCGCCGGCGAAGCCGCGATACTTCATGGCCGTGGCCATCAGCCCGCCGATGCCGGCATAATCGGCGCCATTCTCCAGCACCATCACGTAGACCGATCCGGGCGCCGCGGCGTCAATGGCGTCCAGCATTCCCTTGGAAGCGCCCGAGCCTTCCTGGTGCTCTTCCTTTTTCAGCAAGACCGTGACCGCCGGCCCCGCGAACTTGGCGGGCGCGAGCGGGCGAATCTCATGCGACATATAAGAGCGCTGCTTGTAAAGTTGCTCGGTGGCGTCGGCGACAGAGGCGACTTCCACCACGCGGAAGCCCTCCATGACCGGGTCGGCGGCCGCCCCGGCAGCCGGCTGGGCAATCAGCCAGAGCCCGGCCAGCAAGGCGGCAGCGCAGAGGGCAAGAATCGTTTTCTTCATTGTGGCTTCTTCCTGATTTCCTCCAGCCGCTTCTTGAGATACTCCTCGTATTCTTTGCGAAGCGCGGGATCGCGAGGACTACTGTAGATGTCCTTCGACGGGTACTTGCCCTCGTCGAACTTCTTGCGCGTCCACTCGTCGTGGATGTGAACGATGTCGGCGTTGTCCACCATCTGCTGCACCAGCGCCGGCGGGACGAAGTAGACGCCCTCGGAATCGCCCAAGACCATGTCGCCGGGCATCACCGTGGCGTTGCCGATACGCACCGGAACATTAATGCCGGTGATGATCACGTTGGTGAGAAAGCTGGGATGCGCGCGGCGGAAGTAGGCGGGCATGTCCATTTCCCCGATGCCGTCCAGATCGCGGATCGCGCCGTCAACCACCAGTCCCGCGGCCTTGGCGCGCTTCATCATGTAATAGAAAAGGTTGTCGCCTACGATCGTGCCGCCGTCGGTCTTGCCGAACAGATCCACCACCAGCACGTCGCCGGGCTGGAGCATATCAAGGGGGACCTGATTGTACATGCGCGGGAGTCCCGCGGCTTGCGCTTTGGCGTTGATGACCGTATCGAGATCGGGACGCAACGGCATGAACTGCACGGTGAAGGCGCGGCCCACCAGCTTCTTGTTGGGATGGAGAACTTGAAACCCGTCTTCGTACTGATTGCGGAAGCCCTTGCCCGGCAGAATCGCAAACACTTCTTCCGAGGATAGGCCCTTGGCGCGCTCGAGCAACGAATCCGGCACCTTGGGACGTCCGTCGGGAAAGCGCTCGAAGGGATTTTGCGCGGTGTACTCGATCATCTGCTCTTTGGAGAGCGTGAAGATCTGCGCTGCGGCCGGCACAGGCCAGAGCGCAGGGAACAGCAGCAACACGAGCGAGACAAGGCGATTCATGTGTTAGCTCCAGAGCCGGTCGTTGGTGCGATCGGTATTCCACTGCGGCGTCGGCTCGAAGTATCCGGGTTCGATCAGGTGTTGTTTCACGACCTCTTCGTTGAGCGTGATTCCCAACCCGGGCTTTTCGGGCACGGTGATGAATCCATGATTCACAATGGGCTTTTCGACGCCGTCCACCAGATCGCTCCACCACGGCACGTCCACGGAATGGTTCTCCATCACCAGGAAGTTTTCCGTCGCCGCCGCGCAATGGACATTGGCCATCGCGGAAACGGGCGTTCCGGCAAAGTGCATGGCCATCGGCACGCCCAGTTCTTGCGCGGCGTCGCCGATCTTTTTGGTTTCCAGGATGCCACCCGCCGTCGCCAGGTCGGGATGGATGATGTCCACCGCATGGGCCCGGCAGAGTTCCAGAAACGGTTCTTTCAAGTAGATGTCCTCACCGGTCAGGATAGGGATATCAACGGCGTCCGAGATTTTCTTCAGGAGGTCCGTGTACTGCCACGGAATCATGTCTTCCAGCCAGGCCAGGTTGTACTTGGTCAGCCCTTTGCCGAGGCGGATGCAACTGTTCACGCCGATGTGCCCGAAGTGATCCGCGGACAGGGGAATATCCATGCCCACGGCTTCGCGCACCTGTGCGACGTAATCGCACATCAACTCCACGCCTTTTTCGGTGATCTCGTTTCCCGTGAACATATGCGCGGTGGGATCGCCGGAGGCCAGGCTGTTGCCCGCGGGCTTGCTGAGCGCGCCGGGAACGTTGGCCACCAGGTCGACTCCCAAGTCCATCTTCAGCCAGGTGAATCCTTGATCGCGCCGGGCTTTGAGCCGCTGTCCGTAAACTTTGGGATCGGGCGATTCGGTGGTGTCGGCGTAACAGCGGATCTTGTCGCGGAACTTGCCGCCCAGCATTTGATAGACGGGCACGTTGTAGGCTTTGCCTGCCACATCCCACAGCGCCATCTCGACCGCCGACACGCCGCCGCCCTGGCGCGAGTGTCCGCCGAACTGCTTGACGCGGCGGAAAAGCTTGTCGATATTGCAAGGATTTTGCTCCAGCAGACGGCTTTTGAGCATCAGCGCATAGTTCTTGCTCGCTCCGTCCCGCACTTCGCCGAGGCCGTAGATTCCTTGATTGGTATCGATGCGGATGATCGGACAAGTCATCGGTGCGCGTCCGATGGTCAAGACGCGCAGGTCGGTGATTTTCAATCCGCTGGGCTGGGAGTTGCTGTTGACGTTCTGCGGAAGGGCGTCGAGATGGTCGTTCGTCCAAGCGCTTACCCCGAGCCCAAGGATCGCCTTCTTGAAGAAGGAGCGCCGCCCATCGCCTTGGTTGGAGGTCATAGCCCGAGTATACCCGACATTGAAAGCGTAAGGCGCGCAGGTGGTGGCAGCGGTGGAGACGCGGGGACAGGCCATCCGCCGTTTTCCCAAGGCTTGGCCGAACCCGCTTAGGAACATACTTCTGAAGAGTTGAACATTCCCGGGCTTTAAAACGGCGGCGCCCATTTCAGACTCGGGAAGCGCGCGAAATCTCGATCTGTGGTGATCCACTGGCATCCCGATTCGATCGCCAGCGCCGCCAGCCAGGCGTCCGGCACGAGGTTTCCGGAAGCCTGCGCGCTGCGGCAGAGACCGCAAAAAATCCGCCAGTGTTGCGGCCCCGGCTCCACGATCCGGCAATGAGGCTGCCCCAGCAGGAGCGTGGCGAAGGCCAGCGTTTCCTCCACGCCGCTCGGTTGGGAGAAGATACGGGGGTGCGTAACAATCCGCAGCACACCGCTCAATACCTGCGGCGACATTCCGTAGGCCGCGTCTCCGTTGACCACGCCGTCCAGCCAAGCGCGGTATCCGGCATGGCCTTCGGAATCCTTCCGGAAGGCGTAAACCAGTACGTTGATATCGGGAAGAATCAACGCCGGCGCCCTCCCGGCGAACGGGGCCTCCCGATTCGCGTTCCCTCCATGATGTCGTAGAGCGCGGCACTGTCGTTCAGATCGACTCCCGGAAGCACTCCTCCCCGAGCCCGCGAAACCGGAAGGGTCACTCGCCTCCGCGCAGGCGATAGCGCCTTCTTGGCGATGACTAAACGCAAGCCACGCTCGATCAGAGCCGTGAGGGTCACTCCCTGGCCGGCCGCCGCGCGCTTGGCCTGCTCCAGAAGCCGGTCGTCCAGACGCACCGTGGTCCTCATATGTCTAGACATATCATTGCTGACATCGGTATGTCAACGGCGCCGGGCATCCGCTCACGGGCCAGGTAACCTTTCAAGCTGGGGGGCAAGAACCTTCCAGCCCTTGACGGCGCGCTCCGGGCAAGGGATCATGGGCCATGCGCATTTTCTGTGCCGCCCTGGCGTTCCTGGCATTCCCTTTACTGGCTCAGACCGAGGCCCCCAAAACCTGGGTCGACCCTGACACCGGCCACCGCGTCGTCCGCCTCACCGACGAGCCGGGCAGCGCGAGTCTCTATTTCAACCAGAACGGTTACACGCCCGATGGCAAGAAGCTGGTTTACACCACGCCCAACGGCATCTACACGCTCGATCTGGCAACGCAGCGCCGAGAAGAACGCGTCGTCGAAGGCCGCGTGCGGCTCATCGAAGTCGGCCACAAGACGCCAGCGTGTTTCTACACCAAGGCCGGCGCCGTCTTCGTCACCGATACCGAAACCGGCGCACGCGCGAGATCGCGAACTCGCTGCCGGAGCGCGGCTCCGTGGCTACCGTCAACGCCGACGAAACGCTGCTCGCCGGAACGTACACGGAAGCGCCAGGTCCGGCCAACAATGCCTACGCCTCACCCGTAACGCCCGCCCAACCAACCCCATCCACTCGAGCAGCCGCGCAACAAAGGACAAATGATGGAGCAGCGCCTGGCCGCCCACATTCCCATGGGCATGTTCGTCATGAACACAAAGACCGGCGAGCTGAAAACCATTCACAACAGCACTGACTGGCTGAATCACCTGCTGTTCTCCCCCACCGATCCCACGCTGCTGATGTTCTGCCACGAAGGACCCTGGCACAAAGTCGACCGCATCTGGACCATCCGCACCGACGGTTCGCAACTCACCAAGATCCACACCCGCACCATGGCCATGGAGATCTTCGGCCACGAATTCTGGGGCGTCGACGGCAAGACCATCTGGTACGATCTGCAAACCCCGCGCGGCGAAGATTTCTGGCTGGCCGGCTACAAAGTCGATACGCGGCGAGCGTACCTGGTATCACCTGCAACGCAACGAATGGTCGATCCACTTCAACGTCACGCCGCGACGCCAAGCTCTTCTGCGGCGATGGAGGCGACCCCGGCCAGGTGGCCACGCTCCCGACGGCGAATGGATTTATCTGTTTCGCCCTGAGCTAATCCCCGACCGCGGCGTCGACGATAAGGCACTCGATCAACCCGGGCGTCCTGCGCGTCCGAAAAACTGGTGAACATGTCCAAGCACCAGTACAAGCTGGAACCCAACGTGCAGCTTCACGCCCGACGCCAAATGGGTCGATCTTCCGCTCCAACATGTTCGGCCCCACCTACGTCTTCGCGGTCGAAGTGGAGAAGACCCAAGAAGCCGAGAAGTAAATGAGAGTCGCGCGCCTGCTTTTTTTGTCGATCCTTCTGCCCCTCGGCCTCCCAAAGGCCCAGGCGGCAACGATCGCGACAACGATCACCCCATTCGACTCCGAGTGGCGCTTCCTGAAATCCGATGTCCCCGGCGCCGAGGCTCCCGCCTTCGACGATTCCGCCTGGCGCACAGTGAGCGTTCCGCACGACTGGAGCATCGAAGGCCCCTTCGACGCGCAAAACAAAGCCGGCGGCGCGGGTGCGTTCCTTCCTGCCGGCATCGGTTGGTACCGCAAGCATTTCAAGGTTCCCGCGGCGGACGCGGGCCGGCGCATCTTCGTGGACTTCGACGGCGTGATGGCCAACAGCGACGTCTGGATCAACGGCCAACACCTCGGCCATCGGCCTTATGGATATGTCAGCTTTCGCTACGAGCTGACCGATCACATCCTGTTTGGAAAATCCAACGTCATCGCCGTGCGCGCCGACAACTCCGGCCAGCCGGCGTCGCGCTGGTACGCCGGCGCGGGCATCTATCGGCACGTCCGGTTGGCGGTTGCTAACCCGCTGCATCTGGAACATTGGGGCGCCTTCGTTACAACGGAGGGTCCTGAAGTCCGCGTGCGAGTCGGTGTTGCGGATCAATCCGATTCCAGCCCCGCCCATCCGCGTCCCTACTCGGTGGAGGTCTCGATTGTTGGACCAAACGGCGCGGTCGTAGCCGCCGAATCGAAGGCGCGGGCGCTGGATGGCGCCGGCCCGAAGGAGACCAGCAGTGTGTTCAAGCTGCAATCGCCGGAACGGTGGAACCTCGATCATCCCGTTCTCTACCACGCTGTGGTCAAGCTCAAGTCCGGCGGCAAGGTGCTCGATGAAGAAAGCGTTCCGTTCGGGATTCGCGACTTTCGTTTCGACCCCGACACCGGCTTCTGGTTGAACGGCCAAAACCTGAAGATCAAAGGCGTCTGCCTGCATGGCGACGCCGGCGGCCTCGGTGTGGCCGTTCCGCTGGGCGCCTGGGAGCGGCGTCTCCGGCGTCTCAAGGAAATCGGTGTCAACGCCATCCGCACGGCCCACAATCCGCCCGCTCCCGAATTCCTGGACCTTTGCGACCGCATGGGCTTGCTGGTCATGGACGAAATGTTCGACTGCTGGACCGTCGCCAAGAATCCCTTCGACTACCATCTGTTTTTCCGCGAGTGGTCGGCCAGAGACGTCGCCGATACCGTGCGCCGCGACCGCAACCATCCGAGCATCGTGGTGTACAGCGCCGGCAACGAGATCCATGACACGCCCAAGGCCGAACTGGCCAAGGAAATCCTGCGCGGCCTGCTGGATGTGTTCCACGCCAACGATCCCTCGCGGCCGGTCACGCAGGCGCTCTTTCGTCCCAACGTCAGCCACGACTACGAAAATGGACTGGCCGACATGCTCGACGTGATCGGACAGAACTATCGGGAGAACGAGATTCTGGCGGCACATGAAGCCAAACCGTCGCGTAAGATTCTGGGCACCGAGAACGGGCAGGGACGCTCCAACTGGCTGCCGCTACGCGACAATCCGGCCTACGCCGGCCAGTTTCTGTGGAGCGGCATCGATTACCTGGGCGAGTCCCGCGCCTGGCCGGTGGTGGCGGCGGACTCCGGTTTATTGGACCATACCGGCGGCTTCAAGCCCATCGCCTACGAGCGCCAGAGTTGGTGGCGCGATAAGCCGATGGTGTACATGGCTCGCCGCGTTGCGGCGCAACGTGCCGCGCCAACCGATCCTGGATATGAAACCGGCCCCGTCACGGCGGTGCGTTTTCCGCAAACGCTTTTCCCCGACTGGAACGCCAGCGGTGTGGCCAACGTGGAAGTCTATAGCAACTGTGAAGAGGTCGAACTGCTGCTGAACGGGCGATCTCTCGGTTCCAAGCCCCTGCCTCGCGACGCTTCGCCTCGCAACTGGAATGTACCATTTGAGCCGGGAACCCTGAAAGCGGTAGGGAAGAACAAGGGCCAAGCGGCCGCCACGTACGAACTGCATACCGCCGGAAAACCAGCCAAGGTGATGTTGTCCGTGGACCGCCAACACCTGGCCCCCGATTTTGACGATGTGGCTTACGTCACCGCCACGGTGGTGGACGCCGATGGCGTGATGACGCCGGACACCGATCAACTCATTTCCTTCCAGTTGAAAGGTCCCGGCATGATGGCCGCCGTCGATAGCGCCGACAACTCCAGTCACGAGCCGTTTCAGGCGTCGGAGCGCCAAGCGTATCGGGGATGGTGCATCGCCGTCGTGAAGGCGCGTGCCGCGGGGATCATCACGTTATCGGCGTCGGCGGCGGGGCTAGCCGGATCCAGCATCACGATCGAGGGTGGCAAGTTGAGCCGCGCCAGCCATCGAGCAACGGAACGGCGGTGAGTATTGAGCGTCGTCCCGAAAACCCGCCGGACCGAGTACTCGGGTGCTCGTTTTTTCGGGTCGCGGCCACCACCGCGGGATATGCAACATCCAGCAACCATCAGCCTCATCATCAGGCTTCCAACCTGATGATTATCCACATGAGCGTTGAGTAGTTGGCGGATTACGGCCCCCCTCTGGCGCACACCCCGCCCTGCCAGAGCCACTTTGGCGACGACATCCTGATGTGAATGAGAGGGTCGACGGCCAGCGGTCCGACTGGACTGCGCACTCTCCCGGACTATCCCAGCCGTCCCCCATTGCAACCATTTCGGCCCGATCATCAACCCCTTCATCAAGGTCGATACCTTGATGAGTATATGGCTGGATTCATTGTGTTTATCCCGAAACCAGGCCCTCTACCGCACACCCCCCTTTGGTGCGTCGTCTTTCAGAGGAAAAAGGAGGAAAAAGGCCTGAACCTGGTGATTCCTTTCCGACGGTGCGGTAGAGGTGCGACGCTTCAGGGGAAAGGGGCCAGCCTCAGGATGACACCGACCCTCCACGGTCCCTCAACACTTCCCATTTGGGGAAGCTGGCCTTCCCTAGGCTACGTTGTAGGGAGCAATGGGCAATGGGGACGGCCTGATAGTGCGTCTTCATTTCTAAGTTCTGCGCGCTAACAAAACGGCAACGCAGATCAGGCTGACCCGGTCTCTCCTTTCCCGCCGGCCACAGTGCCAGGCGCGCCGTTTCGCCTGGCGCTGCGGCTGGCGGGCCGCTTGGACGCGGGCCGGCGGATAGAGGGCGCGCCGCATGTTCGAGCGGAGCGCACGGACCAGCCACCGCCTACGAGCGGCAACCGGCTTGCGTGAGCGTAGCGAACGTCCTTAGCAAGACGGTGGACGCGAAGTGGTGGCGCAGGACGTGCGGCGTAGCGAGCACCATTTCTTGTCGGGGGGCGCGGGGCCCACAGCCCCCGCTGGGCACGGAGCGTCTTTTGCGTAGTGCCCACACTTCACTTGGCTGGAATGTTGGGGCGTCGCGCCAACGCAGCGAGCCGAAGGCGAGCGGGACATGGGCCGAGTCGCGATGACGGCGGGGAGTCGCGCGGTCCTTACGCGGTCGAAAGGGAGTCGCAACTTTGCTTGGAATGTGGTGAACAGACGTAGTTAGCAGCAAAAAATAAATCGTCAACTCCAGGCCGACCCCGTGGCTCCCCCGATCTTTCGCCCGTGCTACATTTGGCCCAGGCGGCTCTCAGAGCACGTGGATGGGGCAACTCCGTTTGCCCCTGACTTTACTTATCATGGATGACACCGCCCCCCGACATCCCTTAGATGACGGGCCCAACGGTCAAGGCACCCAGGGCGACGGCAAGGAACAGCGTTATGTTTGCGAGGAACAGCAAGGCGTTAACTCGAAGGGCCACCTTCTCACGATGAGAATCCCCGCGTCCCCTGTACTCTAACGCCAGTAGCACTGGCATGAGAACGAGGTAGGCGACTACGAGCCAGACGTACGTTCGAGGGTCCCTACTCCAGGAAGAGAACCTGTAGTATGCCCCGATGTACGCTCCTCCTGCGACGTGGAGGAACGTGATCGCCGACATCGCGCGAATAACAACATGCACGAAAGCCTGGGAGCGAGTTTCCATAAGGTTCTATTTGTTGCAGTCGCCCGCAACGGTGCTCAATAGGTTGTTCCAGAAGCCATCCTCGTATTGGCCCCCGCCAAGATACTTGAAGCCAAGCGCAATTGCGAGACTTGAGAAGTTCCCGCTAAGGTTTATCGACATACCCAACTGGCCCCTTCCTGCGTCATAAATATTGAAAGATATGTTGCCTGGGTTCAGAGGATGACCAGAGTTCGTGACGAATGCAAAGCCAGTGCTAGTCACCGATCCGACAGTAACCGACGAGGAGAGGTTTGCCGTTTGCACGATCGGATTCGGTGGCAGGATGATTGTCGTGCTGATCGCAATCGTAGCGCCTGTGGATATCGGCGTTTGGCTGAACGCCGTTACCGCCAGCCCAGCGCCAAATTGGCCTGCGTAGTCGGCCAACGATGAGAAGTTATTCTCGAGGTCGCTCAAGACCTGCGCTTGGGGACGCGGGGTCAGCCTGGACTTGACGAATTTTCCTGGGCGTCGCATGTCCTTGCACCATATCCTTAGGCATTATGCCACGACCAAGACGATGCGTGTTGCCAGGAGTGCCGTGTCACATCACGCAACGCGGAGTGGATCGCCGCGAGACGTTTTCCAGCGATACCGATCGCCGCACTTACTTGGGACTCCTTCAGCAGGACCTGGAAGACACCGGCGTTGCTTTGCTGGGGTGGTGCTTGATGACCAATCCTGTCCATCTCATTGCTCTTCCTCTGCGAGAGGATTCTTTGAGCATTCTGCTGCGGCGGGCTCACGGGCGTTATGCCCAATACTACAACGCTTGCTCGGGACGAACCGGGCATCTTTGGCAGAATCGGTTCTTCTCTTGCGTCCTCGCGCCGGACCATCTCTGGACTGCGCTGGCCTACGCGGAGTGCAATCCCGTGCGTGCGGGAATCGTCAAGCAAGCCCGCGATTACGCTTGGTCGAGCGCCCTCGCCCACATTACCGGCCATGACGAGAGGAGACTTCTCGATATGGAATGGTGGCAAAGGGAGCAGCGCACCGATTGGGAACAACATCTCCGTGCCGCGTCGCTCCGATCCGACCAGGCTCTCCGCGCGGCTACCTACGCAGGGCGGCCTTTCGGCAGCGACGATTTCCTTCGCGAGATGGCCGAGAAATTTGACCGGCACTGGACGGATGTCCCCGCGATTCGTCCCGTTCGTGCCTCCGTCTCCTTAGGGACAACCAGGGAATGCGGTAATCATCTTGCCTGCCGCGTCTGTAATCCCCGTATAGACCGTGGTCTGATCTTGCAGGCGGAATCCTACTGCATGATTTTGGCGATCGCCTTCCGGGCTTCCCTGCGGATCACGGTTTTTTTGTCTGTTAGCAATTTCTTAAGTTCCGGTAGAGATCGCTTGGATTTCATCTTCCCTAGGGCAATAACAGCGTGTAGCTTTACATCCGGATCCTCCAGCAGGTTCAGTGCGACTTCTTCTGCCTTATGACTGTTGCCGAGCCGATCCAAACGCATAACAATCATCTGCCTCGCCACTCCATACGCCGGATTCGCGGCCAGCTCGATGATTTGGTCCTCGAACCCGCCCACGCCCACAACCGACAGAGCATTCCCGATCGTCCACGCCATGATCGGGCACCTACTGGCAGATTCCTTAAACTCCTCAATGAACCGAGCGGTCGCCTCATTTCCAATCCACGGTACCGAAAGACAGCGAATGATATCTTCTTTGACTCCTGGTTCATCAACGAGCGGGAGCCAGCGAAGCAGCGTCGGGAGAGCACTCTTCCACACCCTCCCCTGATGCCTTAGATCGGCGAGACTATCGATGTGGTAGCCGAGTTCGGCCAACTCATTGACTATCGGTCTCGCGGCCTCAGCATAGGTTCTGATTTGATCGCTCCTTTCGGGATCATTCTCGACGAGCGATGTGACTCTTCTGATGACCTCGGCGCGTTCGCTGTTGTCCATATGTGCTCTCAGAACCTGACCAACTTTATGGCACCGCTGTTGATGCGGGGAACTGCGGGGACAGCCTGATCTGCGTAGTCTCTTTTGCGCATCGTCTTTTTGAAAATGCATCATACATTTCCGATTATCCTAGCACATATGCCACGGCGGAGTCGGTGTGTGCTTCCGGGAGTCGCCTGCCACATCACGCAACGTGGTGTGGATCGCCGCGAGACTTTCTCCGACGATGGCGACCGCCACACCTATCTGCGGCTCCTGCAGCAGAATCTCCGGGAAACCGAGACGCGTCTGCTGGGATGGTGTCTGATGACCAACCATGTTCACTTGATCGCCGTTCCCGAACGCGAGGACTCCCTGAGCATCCTGCTGCGGCACGTGCATGGAAGGTACGCGCAATACTACGACGTGCGCGCGGGGCGCACCGGCCACCTGTGGCAGAATCGCTTCTTCGCTTGCGTATTGGAGGCCAGCCACCTGTGGACCGCTCTCGTGTATGTGCAGCGCAACCCTGTGCGTGCGGGCATCGTGTCTGTCGCGGAGGACTATCCCTGGTCGAGCGCGACGCCGCACCTGGCGGGGGAAGATCCCAGCGGCCTGCTGGATATGGAATGGTGGCGCGCCGAAGCGCCCGCGGAATGGCGTGGAATCCTTCATCGCCAGCACCCTGAGCCGGACTCCGACGTCGCGCTGCGCGCTTGCACCTATGCGGGCCGTCCGTTTGGCGGCGAAAACTTTCTCAGAGAGATATCCGCCAAGTTCGGCCGCCAGTGGAGTCGCCCGGACGAAGCCGAGCAGAAGCCTGACGACTCTGCGCCAGAAAACCAACTGTCATTGTTTTGAGAAAAGTGACTACGCAGATCGGTCAAGCTGTCCCCGCATCTCCCGCATCCCGCATCTCCCGCATCTCCGTCTTCGCATCTCCCCGCATCTCCGTCCCCGCATCTCCGTCCCCGCATCTCCAGTTCAGCGTTTGCACTCGCATGCAACTCGCGGTGATTTGTTTGGGGCGGAAATCGGCTGTCTAATAAGGCTGAAGAAAACGGCGCGCCGTCTCTAAGCCGTCTTGCCGCAAGCCGGCCAAGGTCCACGGATCGCCATGATCTCAAAACCATCGTCAAAACGTTCCGGATGCCGCTTTATGCCGTGCTTTGTAGCCATCGGCCCGGTCCTGACCATGTCCTGACCAGGTCCTGACCAGGTCCTGACCAGGCTGGATCACCAAGGTGCGCGCTACCAATTCGGAACAAATGCCAATTCGGGAACAATAACTGGAACCAGTTTCCCTGATTGGGAAATGCGGGGACAGCCTGATCTGCGTAGGCTATTTTTCGCGCGCGGTTCCTTTTCCTCGGGGGGCGGTGTCAGCCGGGAAGGGGCGGTCTATTTCGAGTTGCTCGAAGACGCAGAACCAGCAACCCGAATGCGTCAGCGTCTCGGCAGCGCTACGGTTTCCCGGCACGGGAAATGCCGGGGCACGGGGAATGCCGGGGGAATGCCGGGAATGCCGGGAATGCCGGACAGCCTGATCTGCGTAGTCACTTTTTGGCGCGCAACTTTTCAAAATGGCGAAAGATGGTGTTCTTGGCGCACAAGCGGAGGAGGTCTCGCCGCGATCACTCCGCATCGAGTGAGACGACCAGCAATAACCTGGGAGCGAGAGAAGCACCGTGAGTGCGTCAGCGTCGCCGCAGGTGTGCTGCGCTGATCGGAGAATCCGGGACGCATTCGAAAGGGAAAAAGGGGGAAAGGGGAAAAGGAGCCAGCCTGAACTTCGTGATTATTCGCCCGACGCTAGGTGGGTAATGTTCCGCTCCAACATGTTCGGCCCCAATGACGTCTTTGCCATCGAAGTAGACACGGCGAAGTGAGCCGCGAGTCACTTGACACGCGGAAACTTCTGCTCCGCCATCGCCGCCTGATACGCAAACCAGGCGGTCACCAACGCCGCCTGGCGCAATGTCTTTCACTTGCAGGCGTTCCGGCGTATCCATGTTGGTGTGGTGCGTCCGCACATCGTAATTCACGTAATCCTGAATGTAGGGGAAAAGGGGCCAGCCTGAACTTCGTGCTTCTCGCCCAACGCTAAGTGGGCGATGTTCCGCCCAACATGTTCGGCCCCACTAACGTCTTTGCGATCAAGTAGACACGGCCCAGTGAGCCGCGAGTCACTTGGCGCGCGGAATCTTCTGCTCCGCCATCGCGGCGTTGATAGGCGAACCAGGCCATCACCAGCGCCGCCTGCCGGATATCTTTGACTTCGACGCGCTCCACCGTATCCATGTTGGTGTGGTGCGTGCGGACGTCGTAGTTGACGTAATCCTGAATCGGATTGAAGCCGGGAACGCCGACGTCGTTGAAGCTGACGTGGTCGGTGTAGCCCGACGGGTTCGATGACATTGCGCCGCGCGCCGAACTGTTTCAGCGGCTCGAGCCAGGCGTCGAAGATCGGCCGGACGGCTTCGCTGATTCTGCAAGATACCAGCCGTAGATCGGACCGGTGCCGTTGTCGATATTGAAGTACACGTCGAATTTGTCGCGCGCCGCGCGTTGGCTTCGCCCGCCAGATGCTGCGGCACCCAGGCTTTCGATCCCAGCAGGCCCTGCTCCTCGCCGCTCCACAGCGCCACGCGAATGGTGCGGCGCGGCCGCGCGCCGATGGCCTTCAGGATGCGCATCGCTTCCATCACCGTGGTCGCGCCGTCGGCGTTATCGGTGGCGCCGACGCCGGTGTGCCAGGAATCCAGATGCCCGCCGATCATCACCACTTCGTCGCGCACCGCCGGGTCGGAGCCGGGCAGCTCGGCCAGCACGTTATAGGCTTTGCCGCTGTCGCATCGTAGAATTTCGTCTGCACGTTGACGCGCAGCTTCACCGGAACGTTCTGCTCCAGCATCCGCGCGATCATGTTGTAGTGCTCGGCGCTGAGCGTGATCGCGGGCGCGGCACCGGCGCCGCCGTCGCGGCCGGTGACGAAGACCGTCCCGTGCTCGCCGCGGCTGGGCTTGAGCATCACGCCGCGCCGGCTTCGCCGGATCTGCTGCGATGCGCTGTGCGGACTTGCGCCTCGGCCCGCCGCGGCCGCTTCCCCCGGCTGGTCGCGTAGGCGGCCGGACATGGACGCGTAATCGGGATCGCTCGGCTGCGGACGGTCCTTGCGGACGAAGTTGGTCATGATCGGCTGCGTCATCACGATGGCGCCCTTGCAGCTGGCGCGCGCATCGGTCGATTTCCTCGGGCGACTTGCCGCCGATCAATACGGGCGCGCCACGATTTCGCCGTTGGTAGAAGGCGACCAGGCGTCCGCATAGCCGATCAGCGGCAGATAGCGCGGCTCGATCATCTCGATGGTGAGTTTTTCGAGCGTCCAGCCGCGGCCGAACTGCCATGGCTCCAGCCGCGCGTTCTGCCAGCCCGTACGAGTGCCAGCCGTCGCGGGCCCATTCGGCGGCGCGCTTGTGCGCGGGCGAAGCCGTCAGTCGCGGGCCGATGTTCACGGTGAACATGTCGAACACCGGCGCGACTTGGGAATGCTCCATCGCTTCGGCGCGCATCTTGCTGAGCGTGTCCGAGGCTTGGCCGGATGCCAGCAGGGGATCCCAACAGCGGAACGAGATAATTCAAGCGGAATCTCATGCGCGCCATTCTGTCCTTGAAAGCCGGCGGCGTCAAGGAAAGGATTCAAGGGAGAACAGCCAACCGGATTCGCCGCCGCCCACCAAACCGAAGGGTTCTGGTAACGCTACATGCAGTGGTGTAGGATGAACAGGAATGACCGTACAGTGCTCCATCTGCCAGACCCGCCAGGAGTGGAAAGTCTCCCGGGAAGAATTGACTTCACTGAAGGGTCTGGGCGCCACGCTGCTCCCTTGCCCGGCGTGCGACAAGAAAACCTATCATGTCTACCCCAGCACCGAGTACAAGCCGGGAATCGACCGTCGGCATTTCCATTCCATGGACGATTCTGCGCCGCGGCCCGCGCCACCGCCTCCGGCGGCGCGGGCCGAGCAGCCCAAATCGGCCAGCACCGATCGGGAAGACACGCGTGGTCCGCGGCGTGTGCCGTTGACACTGCCCCTGCGCGTGCGCAGTACGGAATTCGGCGGATTCGAAGAAGTCACCTCCACCGTCAATGTCAGCCGTGGCGGAGTCTATTTCCATACCGAGCGGGCCTACCGGATCGGCCAGCAACTGAAAATCATCCTTAACTACAACAGCGGTAGCGCCGACCCTCTGGAACAACGCGCCGAAGTGGCCCGCGTGCAAACCTTGCCGGGCAGCTTCAAAAAGGGAGTCGCGCTGAAGTATCTGTAGCTCCTTTCCACCTGAATATATCGAGAATCCGCCACAGAGGCACAGAGAACACAGAGACCGGAAGCACAGAGCACACAGCGCCGCCAAGGCCGCAACCAAAGCAGCGTTTTTCTAACATGGATGGACAGGATGCACAGGATGGACGAAAGCCCTCGTGAGATGGATGGTCGCATCCTGTCCATCCTGTCCATCCATGTTAAAAATCTTCGCGCCAGACAAAGAAGCTGAGGATTAGTAGTACAAGAGCGAGAGCAGGTTTTCTCTGTGTTTCCGGTCTCTGTGTTCTCCGTGTCTCTGTGTCTAGATCTTCAACGGCCGGAAACGGGCGCTGAAGTGACGCAGGAAGGGCGGCTCCTCCACAATCTCCAACCCGCCGATTTCCCCCTTATGCTCGTTCACTTCCAGAATGGCCTCGACTACATAATCGATGTGGCTCTGCGTGTAGACCCGCCGCGGAATGGCCAGCCGCAACAACTCGTGCGGCGCCTGATCGCGGAACATCACCGATCCTATTTCCACCGAGCGGATACCGGCGTGGCGGTACAGTTCCACCGCCAGCGCCTGCCCGGGAAACTGCCGGCGCGGGATGTGCGGCAACATGCGAGCCGCATCGATGTAAATGGCATGACCGCCCGGCGGCTCCACGATGGGAACACCATGGTCGGCGATGTGCCGTCCCAGGTAACCGGTAGAAGTGATGCGGTAGCGCAGGTAATCCGGATCGAGCACCTCCTGCAAACCCACGGCGATGGCTTCCAGATCCCGCCCGGCCAGCCCGCCGTAAGTCGGGAAGCCTTCCGTCAGGATGAGCAGGTTGGTCTCCTGAACCGCCAGGCGGTCGTCGTTGGTGCACAAGAAGCCGCCGATATTGGCGAAAGCATCCTTCTTGGCCGAAAAAGTGCAGCCGTCGGCCAGCGAAAACATCTTCTGTGCAATCCGTTTCGGCGTCCAATCGGCGTAGCCCGGCTCGCGCTGCTGGATGAACCAGGCGTTCTCGGCGAAACGGCAGGCGTCCAGATACAGGGGAATCCCGTATCGCGCGGTCACCCGGCGCGCGGCTTCGATATTGGCCATGGATACCGGCTGGCCGCCTCCCGAGTTATTGGTAATAGTCAGCATCACCAGCGGGATCTGTTCCGCTCCAACTTCCAGGATGAGGCGCTCCAGGGCCTTCACGTCCAGATTACCCTTGAAATCCAGGCGCGCCTGCGTGTCGGTGGCTTCCGGAATTGGCAGGTCCACGGCGCGCGCGCCGGTGAACTCGATATTGGCGCGGGTGGTGTCGAAATGCGTGTTGTTGGGCACCACGTGTCCGGCACGGCACATCACCGTGAACAGGATGCGCTCGGCCGCCCGTCCCTGGTGCGTCGGAATCATGTGCCGGAATCCCGTCAGGTCGTCCACCACGCGTTTCATGCGGAAGAAACTGGCGCTTCCCGCGTAGGATTCGTCCCCGCGCATCAGCGCCGCCCACTGTTCGGTGGACATGGCGCTGGTTCCGGAATCGGTGAGCAGGTCGATCAGGATGTCTTTGGCCTGGATGAGGAACAAGTTGTAACCAGCTTCTGCCAGCAGGTGCTCGCGCTCCTCGCGCGTGGTTTGCCGCAGCGGCTCGACGCTCTTGATGCGGAATGGCTCTATGATGGTCTTCATCGCGATCCTCATGTTAGCCCATTACACGAAGCGTTGGCTCGTCGTTCAGTTTATAATCCCACTATGTTCTGCTTAATCCGTACGCGTGCGCTGGCCCTCTTGGCGCCGTCGTTGCTGGTTTCGCAGCCTGCTCCGGACAGCCTGCTGGGCAGACTTGGGAAGGAATAATGATCGGCTCCATGACCTATAGCCAGAGGATCAAACCGGCGTCAGCCGGCGGCGGTGCTTTCCCAGCCGCGAGCCATGAGTCTAGTGTGACATACCTGACCATCCCGGCGCCGCTGTCAATGTCCGAAGGCGTACAGGAGATGCCTCGGTTCGCACGTAGATTCTCCCGTCAACGATCGCGGGCGTGGCCATAATCTGGCTGTCGAGATCGTTTCTGGCCAGGACCTTCAAGGCCGTGCCGCCATCGAGCACAACCACCACGCCCTCCTCGGACGAAACATAAATTTTGTTGTCGGCGGCAACGGGTGAGGAGTAGTAATATCCCGTCGCCCCTATCCGTCCGCTGTAAACCACGTCGCCGGTCTTGGCGTCGCGCGAGAAAACGATGCCACCGTTCTGGACCGTGTAGAGGCGTCCGTTGTAGTAAAGCGGCGACGGGACGCCGGGAGTGCCCTTGTGCTCCGACCACGCCACATGGGTTTGGTTCACTTCGCCCTTGCCGCCGGGTCGAATGGCCATAACGCGAGATCCGTTGTTCGCGTAGACCTGCGCGGCTCGTTCCGGGTCCTTCTTTTCCGCCTCTACATCGAAGATAATGTCGGGCGCGGCAAAAAACACCATGCCGCCCCCGATGACCGGCGTACTCTTCCCGCACGGTGGAAGTCCCGCGACCCACCAGCGCGCCGCTCCATCCGCGAGATTGTAGACCATCAGCCGCTGGTTCGGTCCAAAGTCGCCGCCGAGGACGACGACCTCATCGATCCCGTCGTGCCGCCAATACACGGGCGTCAACCATCCATATTGAAACTGCGAGCGGTCCGTCTTCCAGACGGTCTTGCCGTCGCGGCGATTGACGCCAAGCAAGTACGCCTCTTTCCCTTGATGGTTGAGCACTAGCAAGTCGCCGGCGACAATCGGCGAGGCGACCGCGCCGTAGATGTTCTGCGAAAGGGGGAGCCGCCGTTCCCACAGCAGCTTTCCATCGAAGTCGTAACTCACCAACCCGTAGGACCCGAAGTAGACGTAGACGCGTTCTCCGTCGGTGGCGGGCGTGGGCGCCGCGGGACTGCTGATTTCGTGAACCTTTTCGATCTCTGCCGGCACAACGGTCCGCCGCCAGAGAATCTTGCCGGTGCGCTGATCGATGCCCAAGGTGGCGAGTTGCTTCGTCGCCCGATCGAATTCACTCAGGAAAACGCGGCCTTTGGCAACAATGGGCGACGATAGTCCGGACCCCACCGCAGTTTTCCAAAGCACATTTTGGGTTGGACCAAATTCAACGGGCGGTTTGCCGTCGCCGATTCCTGAAGAATTCGGTCCCCTGAATTGCGGCCACTCCTGCGCACTCGCCAAGCTCGACAGGGCGATGATGGCGATTGCAATGATCCAAGATCGTGTCATGACGATTACCCTCCGGGGATCTCCGTCCCGGGTAGTGTCTCAGTTTGCAGAAAGCGTGTTGTCAGAACCGTCCGCGGTAGCGGATGGGTCACCCGCTGGACCCACCTGCTACCGCAGGCGGTACTGACAACGCATGCCGGCCCTACGATCAAACTGAGACACTACGCCGTCCCGCCAAGATTGTACAGGAGCCACGGCGCGAAGTAGCATATCGGGTCCATGAGCTTGGACGACGCATTGCCGGTCACGGTTAGCAGCTAAGGCGTGCTTAGCGGAGCCAGACCCCAGGCCGACGCGGTTTTCCCCAATCGTGGCCACGAATGTGCAATAGCCACGCTCAGCTCATCGTCTTGGGCGCTGCTCATAGCGCCGCGAGTTCTCAAAGGCTCCCGTTTTGCGATGGCTATCTAGCGCGGCAGGCGGTAATCGAATAAGCTGAACAGATGCCCTTTGTCACGCTCGCGGAGTCCCCACTGGCCGGACGGCTTGGTCCCGTCCGCTTGTTCTATCGCCAGTACGGGCGGGGCTTCCCTATGGTCTTCCTGCACGGTGGCTGGGGATATCAAGTCTATCCCTTCGGCCAGCAGATCGACGCCTTGGGACGGCGTTTTAGCATTCTGATTCCGGATCGCTCCGGCTATGGCCGCTCGGGCCGCATTGATTCGCTACCTACCGACTTCCATCACCGTGCCGCCGCGGAAACTTTGGCGCTGCTGGACGCCTTGGGCGTTCCCAAGGCCGCGCTGTGGGGCCATAGCGACGGCGCGGTCATCGCCGCGCTGCTGGGCCTGGCGCATCCCGAACGGTTTCCGGCGCTGGTGTTGGAGGCCACCCACTACTATCGCGACAAGCCGGTTTCTTCTCGCGCTTTTTTCCAGGAAATGGTGCGCAACCCGGAGTCTGCCGGCGAGCGCGTCTGCGCCACGCTGGCCGCCGAACATGGCCCGGACTACTGGAAGCAAATTGTCGGACTGAACGCCGATGCCTGGCTCAAGATCGCCGCCGAGGATCGCGCTACTCCCGATCTTTACGGCGGAAAACTGAGCCAGCTCCAACAACCAGTACGATTCCTGCACGGCAGCCGCGATCCTCGCACGGAGCCGGATGAACTGGACGAAATCGCGCGGGAGTTACCGGGCGCGTTGCGGGTGATTGAAGGCGGCGGCCACAGCCCACACAGCGAAGATGCGGTGTCCAACGAGGTTTCACGGCGGGCGACCAAGCTGTTGAGCCGGGTGCGGACGGGGATCAGCAAAGTGCCGTATTAAGCGCTTCGAGCACGGCCAACATTCGCGGACAATCAACGAAACGTTTCGCCGACAGGCCGCTAATTCACCGTCCCGCCGATGCCGCGGGCACGCGCGCGGATGGCCAGATCCAGCCGGTTGTCGATGCCCAGCTTGCGGAAGACCACCTTTAAGTGCGACTTGACGGTGTCCTCGCGAATGGTCAGCCGCTCGCCGATTTCGCGATTGCTGAGGCCGGCCGAAACACCCTCCACAATCTGGCGCTCGCGGCCGCTGAGCGACTCCCAGTCCTTGCGCGGACGCGTCAAGTGGCGAACCACCGCGGCCAGATACTTGCGCTCCAGCCACAGTTCTCCGCCGGCCACGCATTTCACCGCTTTGCGGACGATTTCCACGCCGGCCGTCTTCAGCACCACACCGGATGCGCCGGCGCGCACTAAAGACAACGCTTGCTCGGTGTCAATATCGCCGCTCAGCGCCAGAAAATGGGTATTGGGAAGTTGCGGCTTGGCTTCCAGCAGGACGCTCATGCCGTCCTTACCCGGCATCTTCAAGTCGAGCAACACCACGTCCGGGGCGGCCGCTACCAACCGCTCAACCGCACGCGTGGCGTCGGTCTCGTAGCCGATGACGGAGAGTTCCGGATCCCCTTGAAGAAACGACTTCACCGCTTCACAGAGCATCGCCAGATCGTCAATGACGAAGACCGAAATCACCTTCTTTATGGGGGCGGTACTCGTTGTTGCACTCATCCTAGAGTTGCACTCATCCTACACCCCAGTGTATTACCCTCTGCGCTGAGCGGGAGGTAGTTTTTTGGTACTACACCGTTTGGGTCACCTTGGTAAGTTGGCGGGGGGCATCCGGGTTGATGCCCTTTACGGCGGCGAGACAGGCCGTAAACAGTTGCCCCGGTATTATGTAGGGGATAGGCGTGTAGAGGTCGCCGGAACCGGTGTGAGGAATTACAATTCGCTTGGTCGCTTGCCCGGAAAAACTACGTCCGGTGAACACTAAAGTGTCTGCCCGCAAGCGTCCCAGGCGTTCCAGCAGGGACTTTTGCTGATGGAAGGTTGGTCCCGGCGGCGCAAAGACAAATACCGGGAAATCGGCCTGCACTAAAGCAATAGGACCGTGCATGAAGTCGGCGGAGGAGAATCGCTCCGTCACCACGTAGCACGTCTCCATCAGCTTAAGAGCTAACTCGAAAGCGGTAGCGTAATTCAAACCGCGTCCCACCACGATAGCGTGATTCATGAAGCGGTAGCGATCCACCAACTCCTCGATTTGGGGCCGCAAGCGCAGTGTGCGGCTGGCCAGATCGGGGAGGCGTTGCAACGTTGAAGCATCCCTGGTTGCGCCCAACGCCCCGCCGAGCGCCCAGGCCAGCAGGTAGAGCAGCAGCAACTGTCCCGTGTAGGTCTTGGTGGCGGCCACGCTACGTTCCGTTCCGGCGCGGACCAGCCAGCACTCGTCCACGACTTTGGTCATTGCCGAAGCGGGCTCGTTGGTAATTCCCAGCGTCAAGGCGCCGCGTTGGCGGCTGGACTCCAACACTTCATTGACGTCCGGGCCGGCGCCGGATTGCGAGATGCCCACCACCAGCGCGTTGGACAAGCGCAGATTGGTCCGATACAAAGTGTGGACGCTCGGTGCAGCCAACGAAACCGGGAGTCCGGTGGTGATTTCGATCAGGTAGCGCCCGAAGGTCGCGGCGTTGTCGGAGGTGCCGCGCGCCACCAGGATCACCATGCGGATATCGCGTTTGCGCAAGGTCTCACGAAAGCGGCGGGCTTTGGCCATCTCGTGACGCAAAGTACGCTCCAGCGCCACAGGCTGCTCCAGTATTTCCGCCAGCATCAGCGACATTCCACCATCATAGCCCGGCGTTGTGCGTCGCTCCAAGCTGGAAAATACCAGATGGAAAGCACCGCTACGGTCCCAACTTGCGATACTGGCCCGCGAAGTACAGCAGCGGATTCCCTTCCGTCCACGACATCTCTTCCACCTCGCCGACAAAAATGGTGTGATCGCCGGACCGGTGCGCGGCCACTACTTTGCAATCGAGCGTGGCCAGGCCGCCTTCCAACAGCGGCGTGTTTCGCGCGCTGCGGCGGAAGCGCACGCCGGCCCGCGCAGCCTCGGCGGGATCTTGCGGGCCATAGGCAAAGTAATCCGAAAGCGATTGCTGATCTTCGCGCAGCACCGTCACGCCAAACCGTCCCGCCGCGCGCAGCAACTCCAGCGCGCGAGCCTTTTCGCCGATGCACACCAAGACCTGCGGGGGAACCAGCGATACCGAGGCGAAGGAGTTCGCGGTCATCCCGTGGACGTCGTTTCCGTCGTCCTTGGCAACGGTAATCACAGTGATGCCACTGGCAAAGCGTCCTAATGCTTTGCGGAACTCTTGTTTTTGGTCGCTCATGCTGTGGTCAGGGTTTCGATTGCCGGCTCAAGTCCACGCCCGCTGTAGTGACGTAGTATTTGGCCAGCATGTTGGCCTTCTCCCATGCCGGCATGGATGCGGGATTGCGCAAATACTCGAAAAACTTCTTGGCGACCTCCGCGAAGTGGGCCTCGTGGCCCACGCGCCGGCGGTCCGGTATATTCACCCGGATGGTCTCGGCAATGGCCTCGGCGTTCACATCGCCGTAATGAGCCAGGCGCTTGCGCACCGCCTCCAGAATCGCGGGCCCATTGACCCGCTCCACCGGTATCACGCTGACCTGTCCCTCGCGCACCTCTACGCGCGAACGCGTGCCGCGATAAATGGCCATCTGGGAATCCGGGCCGCCGGTCGGGTTCTCGTATTTCCACAGCACATCCAGCTTGATGTGTACGCCGCGCAGTGCGTACTGCACGATGGTGTTACAGTAATAATCAAGCGGACCCTCGCGCGAAGCGCCGGTGACTTTTCTATACTCGGCGGCGGTCATGACCGTGGGAAAGCGGCGCGCGGCTTCCATCTTCACGTCCTTCCGGTAGTCCAGGATGGTTTGCGGGAACAGCGTCCAAGCTGCCAGATCCACCAGGTGCGTGCCGACGTCGCTCAAGCCTTCGCCTTGCTCTTGGGTATCGAAAAACCACACCGGACGCAGCAGCGGCGCGCCGTCCACGGTCTTCGCCAGCCAGTGAATGCTCTCCATGTAGACGCCGGGATTCTGCACGTCGCCGGGAACAATCGTACCGAAGATCTCGGGGTCGTCCACTAGTTCCTTTTGAATATAGTTGGTGACCTCATAGCGCTCGGTCATCAGATCGTATGCCACGAGGCCCTTTCTTTCGGCGGCGTCGAGCGTAGCGGCGACCTTGGGCAGATCGGCGCTGCGGATCACCCAAGGTTTATCGGAAAGAACGTTCAGTCCGGCGTTCACCGACGCCTGAATCCGGTCGATCTTGGGAAGATTGCGGCCGGCGATCACCACCACGTTGCCGGGTTTCTCGCGCAGCATCTGCGCCAATGGATCGTCGCTGGTATGGATGTCCAGTAGCCAGTGCGTCGGGTGATCGGAGCGCAGATTGAAGCGCGCAATACGATTGAGGTGTTCGGTGAGGTCGAAACCCAGCGGCGCGTAGACGGTCACGCGCGACGAGACGCCGGGATACATTTCTTTCTGCACTAAGGAAGCATGAAAATGGCCGGGGTCCAGCGTGATCAAACGGATGGCAGCCTGATCGGCGGCGCCATCCAGCGGAAGCGCTTTAGATTCGCCGGCGAGCATGAGAACTAATCCTATCATCCAGGTCATGACAGCATTGTAACGCAGGCCTCCGGCCTGTGCTCTTGCGTTGTCAGAACCGTCTGCGGTAGCAGATGGGCCCGGCGCTTCGGTGGAAGTACCCATCCGCTACCGCGGACGGTTCTGACAAACGTCAAAACAACTGGCCTGGAGGCCTGCGCTACTGGCCTGCGTTACGGCTTGACATCTCACTCAAAGTGTTACAAATTGGCCCGCGTGAATCACAATCCCTTTCGTCATGTCATCCTCCTGGCCGTTTGCTCGGCCGCCATCGCCCAAACCCGGCAAATTACCGCCGCCGATTATGCCCATGCCGAAAAGTTCATGGGCTATAACACCAACCAACTGGTGCTGCGCACAGGAGTCCGTCCCAATTGGCTGCCGGACGAGCGCTTCTGGTATCGCGTAACTACTGGCGTGCCAGCCGACGGGGCCGCCGCGGACAGCGCGCCCGCCGAGTTTATCCTGGTGGACCCGGTGGCGCGCACGCGCCAGCCGGCCTTCGATCACGCTAAGTTGGCGGCAGCACTCTCAGCGGTCGCTGGAGAAAAGTACACCGCCGACCATCTGCCGTTCACGGAAATCACCTTCAGCGACGATGCCCGCGCCGTCTCTTTCAGTGCTGCCGGCAAGCGCTGGCGTTGCGACGTCACCGGCGCGCAGTGTGGTCCTGACCCGTCGCCCGCGCCGCGGGAACAGCGCGGCGGCGGACGAGGCGGGCGTGGGGGCGCGGGATTTGCTCCACGTAACGACGCGCCGTCACCCGATGGCAAGCTGGCGGCCTTCATCCGCGACTACAACCTCTGGGTCCGCGAGCCGCCAGCGGCAAGGAAACGCAGCTCACCACCGACGGCGTCAAGGACTTCGGCTACGCCACCGACAACGCCGGCTGGACCGACGAGCGACCGCGCCCATCGTGCTCTGGTCGCCCGATTCCAAGAAGATCGCCACCTTCCAGCAGGACCAGCGCGGCGTGGGCGAAATGTACCTGGTCGAGACCAAGGTCGGCCATCCCACGCTGCGAGCCTGGAAATATCCGCTGCCGGGCGACGAGGTGGTCACCACCATCCAGCGCGTCATCATCGACGTGGACGACCGCAAAGTGATCCGCCTGCAGATGCCGCCCGACCAGCATCGCTCCACGCTCTGCGACGACATCGCCTGCCGCGGCGGCGAATGGGCGGACGTCGCAGTGGAATCCCGACGGCACGCAGCTGGCCTTCGTCTCCACCTCGCGCGATCACAAGGAGGAAACGCTGCGCGTCGCCGACGCCGCCACCGGCGCGGTGCGCGACGTGCTGGACGAGAAGGTCGCGACGTTCTTCGAATCCGGCAACGGCCGCGTCAACTGGCACTATCTGCCGGCCACGAACGAAGTCATCTGGTTTTCCGAGCGCGACAACTGGGGCCAGCTCTATCTCTACGATCTGGCCGACGGGCAAGCTGAAGAACCAGATCACCACCGGCGACGGGCAACGTCACCCAGATGGTGCGGGTGGATGAGAAGAACGCGCGTCATCTATTTCCCGGCGGCGGCAAGGAAAAAGGCCGCGATCCGTACTTCACCCACTTCTATCGCGTCGGTTTCGACGGCAAGGACTCGACGCTGCTGACGCCCGACGACGGCAACCACGAGGTCACGCTTGTCGCCTTCCGGAAAGTACTTCGTCGACAGTCTACTCCAAGCCCGACGTGCCGCCCGTCGCGGTGCTGCGCGACATCCAGAGCGGCAAGCTGGTCGCGCCGCTCGAAAAGGCCGACATCTCCAAGCTGCTGGCCACCGGGTGGAAGCCGCCGCAGCCCATTACCGTGAAGGCGCGCGACGGCGTCACCGATCTCTACGGCCTGATGTTCAAGCCCACGCAATCTCGACCCCACGAAGAAGTACCCCATCATCAACCACATCTATCCCGGACCGCAGACGGCAGCGTGGGCAGCCGCAGTCTTCTCGGCGGCGCGCGGCGATGCGCAGGCGCTGGCCGAGCTGGGATTCGTCGTGGTGGAGATCGACGGCATGGGCATCGCCTGGCGCTCCAAGAAATTCCACGACGCCTACTTCGGCGACATGGGCGACAACACCCTGCCCGACCAGGTGGCCGGCATGAAGCAACTGGCCAGCGCTATCCCTGGATCGATATCGATCGCGCCGGCATCTACGGCCATTCCGGCGGCGGCTACGCCACCGCGGACGCCATGTTCCGCTATCCCGATTTCTTCAAGGTGGGGATTTCCGAATCGGGCAATCACGACAATCGCGAGTACGAAGACGATTGGGGCGAGAGTGGCAGGGACTGCTCGTGAAGAACGCCGACGGCACCACCAACTACGACAGCCAGGCCAACCAGAATCTCGCCAAGAACCTGAAGGGCCATCTGCTGCTGGCGCACGGCACCATGGACAACAACGTGCCGCCGTATAACACGCTGCTGGTGGTGGACGAGCTGATCAAGGCCAACAAGGATTTCGATCTGCTGCTGTTTCCCAACCGCGCCCACGGCTACGGGCCCGAGCCAACTACATGATGCGCCGGCGGTGGGATTATTTCGTGCGCTGGCTGCTGGGCGCCGAGCCGCCCAAGGAGTACGAACTACATCCGCCGCGGGCTGCGGGTGGGCCGCCTCCGATGTAGCTGAAAAAAGGCCCGAGTCCGCGAGGCCCGAGGCCCGAGTCGGAAGCTTCTTTTTGACTCTCGACTCGGACCTCGGGCCTCGCGCCTCGGGCCTGCCTTTTACACCACCGCGGTACTCTCCTCGAACAGCTTCGGCGACAAGCGGATGCCTTGCAAACGCAACCTCTCCAGGAATCGCGGCGCTTGATTCACGCCGCGGAAACGGCCTTGCACGCGTCCGCCATCACCCACGCCGGTACGCTCGAAGACGAAAACCGGCTGGAGTTGGATGTCCATGCCGGCCAAACCGGTTACTTCCGATACTTCAATCACCTTGCGGCTGCCATCCGGATGCCGCGCGGTCTGTACGATCAAATTGATATTCGAAGCCATCTGCTGGCGAATGAAGCGGGCCGGCAGGTCCAGCTTGGCCATCATCACCATTGTCTCCATCCGCGAGAAAGCGTCGGCGGGAGAGTTGGCGTGGATGGTGGTCATGGAGCCTTCCACGCCGGTGGACATCGCTTGCAGCATATCCAGCGCTTCGGCGCCGCGCGCCTCGCCGAGCAGGATGCGGTCGGGACGCATGCGCAGCGCGGTGGCCAGCAACTGGCGCTGGCTGATCAGGCCCTTGCCTTCAATGTTGGCGGGCCGTGTTTCGAAGCGCACCACGTCGGGCACTTGCAGTTGCAGCTCGGCGGTATCCTCGATGGTGATCACGCGCTCGTGTTCCGGCAGAAAACGCGAGAGTGCGTTGAGGAAGGTGGTTTTTCCCGAGCCGGTGCCGCCGGAGACGACGATGTTCAAGCGGCCTTCCACGCAGGCGCCCAGCACTTCCAGCATTCCCTTGGTCAGCGTCAGCGTGCGGACCATGTCTTCGTTCGACACCACCTTGCGCCCAAAGCGGCGGATGGAGACCGACGGGCCGTCAATGGCCAGCGGCGGGATGATGGCGTTCACGCGCGAGCCGTCGGCCAGGCGGGCGTCCACCAGGGGCATGGATTCGTCAATGCGCCGGCCCACGCTGGAGACGATCTTCTCGATGATGTGCAGCAAGTGTTTGTTGTCGGCGAAGCGAACCGTGGTTTCTTGCAGCTTGCCGGCGCGTTCCACGAAGACTTGGCTGTAGCCATTCACGAGGATATCGGAAATGGTGGGGTCTTTCAGGAGTGGTTCGAGCGGCCCGAGCCCGAAAACTTCGTCGAGAATCTCTTCCACCAGTCGATCGCGCTCGCCCATGGTGATGGGCAGGCTCTTGTCGGCCACCAGGCGCTCCACTAAGGCGGCAACTTCGCCGCGCAGGCCGTCGCGGGAGATGCGCTTCAGCGCGTCCACGCTGAGGCGCGTCAGCAGGCGTTGATGGCAGTGCGTCTTCAACTCAAACAGGCGATCTGCCGGCGGCGAGGAGAGCGATCGGCGCGGAGCCAGGGGCGGGGTGGTCACGGGGTTATTCTATAACGTCACGGCGACGGATGAAGCTCAGTTAAACGTAGAGCAACTGGTTGCGCATTTCGGAGGCGGTCAGAGTGTTGACCAGTCGAGCTACTCTCTGAGCGATTTCCTGGGCTCATCGCGAAACGCAACGATAATGCCGCTATGCACACGATTAGTCCGGCGGTACTCTTCCGCCAGTGCCACGAAGTCTTCCCGATTGTGGGTGACGATTGCCCAGTCGTTTTGAACGGCGAAGGCGAGTTGCTGGGGATCTTTAAGCCCGAGATTACCCATGCTTCGGGCAGTTTCCACCTGGAAGCCCATCCACCTCACCCGGCTGGCGATGGAGACATCGAGATCTTCGTCCAAGTAGAGTTGGGCGAAAAGCTGCCTCACATGCCTCTCACACAGGGATGCATCAACTCCTTGGGAACCCTGTTCCGTTCGATATGGTCAAGGATTTCGTCCATGTGATCCTGAAAGTAGCTCAGCGCGTCGAACACCTGTGACAAGGTGAGATGCGGCAGATGGTCGGGAATCTCCTCCGGTGTCAGGCCCAGGCGCCAGTTCTCGACGATCGCCCGGACGGGGGTTCGAGTCCCTATGATCACGGGTTCGCCGCCCAGGATCCCATCGACTCGGACGATGTGCGGATGCTCAGTTGGTGTGACAGCCATAGTGAAGCTAGTCTAGCACAATGCGACGCGTCACCGATTGAACGGATATCACGGCAACACCATAACGTCGAATTTCCCAGCACCGGCGCCATCCGTGCAGTAGAACATCTTTCCTGCGGCCATTGGGAATCTCCGGTTGCCGTCGGAGAAAATCATTGGGGCTGCCCATACCTGCTTGACCACAGCTTCGTCAAAGACCACTGCGTTGCTTTGAATTGCAACCTGCGAGCTTCCCTGATCTGTTATCTCAACCCCCTCGTCGCCAGTGATCGTAGCAACGAAGCCAAAACCCGGCATGTGAACACGCCCATGCTGTCTAGCGTCCACTTTGCCGTCAATGATCTGCTCATAAATATACGTCATTGTTTCTGGTATGCGGTTCCTGCTTCTAAGCATGTCAACTTCCGCCACGGACGGCGTGAGTAGGTATCCCGGAATCCATGATTGTGACCCACCCTTGCCGTCCGAAACCAACCAATAAGCTGGCGGGCCGTCCCGTTTGGCTTCAAGTTTCACAGCATCGCCGAACCGAAGCGTTTGGGCCTTGCCCTCCGGAGACGCGTTCTTTCTCGATTCACCTTCAAACTCTTTGATCCGAACGTATGCCATGCCGCCTAGCATTAACACCCGACGCAGTTGGGGCTTTTGGGGAGCCATAACCCTGGAGTCGTTGGCGCCGCAGCGCCGTTCTTGGCCGCAGCCCCCGGCGTTTGAGCGCAAGCCACCGAGATCATGACGGTGATGCCTAACATCGCAGCTAGTGCTGCCTGCCCCAGGCGGAGAGGTGGCACCGGAACGAGCCTCTGCAGCGATTTGCGGACAATTCAGGCAGATGCCTTTTCGCCCGTCCGAGCTTTCATTCATTCTTTCCGAATATGGCATTGTCGACCTCGTTGTTTCTTAACGGCAATCACCAATAAGGTTGGAGGGTTGGCCTCCCTCTTCGCGGGAATCCATCTTCGTTGTTCCTTTGTTTTGCGCACCGAAAACCGGTTAGCAACGGCAAGCCACGCCGTCACACCGCCCGGCTTAGCGTCATCGCATTTCCTCTTGTCAACCCCAGAATCCCGTTCGTGCCTGCCCGGACACGAAAGCATCAATACGTGCCACCATGTTGGCGCAAGAATTCCGCAACTTCCTTCTGGCCCTTAAAATCGGCCAACCGCAACGGTGTCGCACCTTGGCTGTCCTTGTTATTGATACTAGCCCCGCTTGCCAGCAGTAACTCTGCCACGTCCTTGTGGCCGTAACCAGCCGCGTAATGCAGAGGGCTCAGGCCGATCTTGTCCCTGCCATTGACATCAGCTTTGTTGGCCAGCAGCAATTCCGCGATTTCCTTGTAGCCTTTATCTGCCGCAGCGTGCAGAGGTGTCATGCCGTCGTTGTTCTTGGCATTGACATCAGCTCCGTTGGCCAGCAGCAATGCTACGACGTTCTTGTGGCCAAACACCGCCGCTGTAATAAGGGGTGTTGTTCCATCGATGACCTTGAGATTAACCTCCGCACTATTGGCAAGCAACAACTCGACTATCTCCTGATGGCCATTCATCGCAGCCCAATGCAACGGCGTCGCACCGTAGCTGTCTTTCTTCGAAATCAGAGTAGGATCGGCTCGAAGGAACGCTTTGACTTTCTCCAAATCGCCGTTCTTAGCCGCGTCATGAATTTCTCCCCAGAACGCGGGAAGCGTGCCTAAGTTGACAGCAGGAAGCACGTGGTAAACAACAGCGCCACCCTTGGCCGCACGATAAAAGCAACCGAATTCTGTTGTGGATTGTTTGACATCGCCGGTGCTGTACTTCGTCACTGATATCGGCTCATAGTCAGTAACCCCGCCAAGCGTTGCTGTAAATGTATTGCCGCTTCGTGTTAGCTCGATTAACTTACCGCCGCCTCTAACTGCCTTGACTCTTACAGTATTCTGCGACGCCTCGACAGCTATATCGACAAACGGGCCATCTTTCTCCACGTCCGAAGTGTTCTCAGGGTATGCGATGCCGGAATCGCCGACGAAAATCGTCGGAACCAGCTTAAGTTCGGTTTGATTGCCTCTTTCGTCCACAGCCATCGCTACGGTCAAGGGTCCTTTGTCCCTGTCTGGGTGTCCCCATCTCCAGAAGTTCTTCCCATTTTGGCTATCTATCACGCGAAGGTCCTGCTTAATTGTGTTTCCGGGCGGAAGCGCCCCGTGCCGCCGAGCTGGAGCCGTGCCCACAACCAGCGGCGTTGATCCCACCAGTACGCCTCCCCGTGAATCCTTTTCTGGCGTAAGCGCATTCAAGCTGTGCGGATCGAACTCCTTGATTCGGCTGAGCCACGGGCTCCTCGCACCTTTTGCCGCCAGAGCACTGATCACATCGTTTTGTCCCGGCCAGCTATTGAGCTCTGGCCAAGCTGCCTGCTCAAGTGGATAGTCCGGCACATACCCTCGCCCGAGCGGTGAATTGACATCAGCGCCGCTGTTGATGAGGAGTAGCGCAATGTCCTTGGCCTTTCTATCGATTGCCAGCAGCAGAGGCGTAAGACGAGAATCGGGTTTCTTAATCGCGGCATTGAGGTTCGCCTTGTGCCCGATGAGTATTCTGCATGCCTCCAGTTGCTTGTGAGCGATGGCAAGGTGCAAGGCGGTCGTCCCGTCAGGCAGCGTGCTGTTTACGTTTGCGCCTTTGTCAAGCAACCATGTGAGAACGTTGATCCGCCCGGCCATTGCGGCATCGAAAAGTGGAGTAGCGCCATCCGCCATCTTGATGTCAACAGTCCCGTCGCCGATGAGTTGCTTGAGCGTATCGAGATCGCCACTTCCGGCAGCCTTGAAGATCGCCGGAATACGATCCGGTACCGTCCCTTCTGTTTGTGCCTGAGCCGCGACGATCGAAGCAGCCAAAACCGCCGACCAAATGGCAATTTTGACGAATTGGAGTGGGGTTCGACGGCGCTGTGGAGAGCGCTTGACTAGGTGGAGCGACCAGTCCGGGATCCTCATTCTCTTTGCCTCTTTGTCCATTTCGCCGCCTCGCGGGCGGTCGTGAGATCGGTCGGAAGCCGTGTGGAATGCCCTTCGCATCCCAGCCCGGAGTCCGAATCGGGACTCTTAGATTGGCTGACTCCACAGTCTACAACAGACCGTGGCGCGCGCCGGCGCTAATCTGCTACCACTTCGCGAATCGGCGCAAGTTCGGTGACTTCCGCGGACCTCCGCCGGAACAAATTGGCGAGATTCTCCAGCGGCCCCTGGAACATGGACATGAAACCGATGTAGTAGTAACCCATTACGAAAATCGCCAGGAAAGGAACCGTGGCGAAGTTGCGGCTCTCGATGCCGTACACAACGGTGCCGAGAAAAAACGTTCCAATCGACAACTCGACCAACGGAATCCATCCGGCGCGCCGCCGATAGGTTTTAGGACGCACCGTCTTCTTGTTGCCGTCCAACTTGTACTTGGCGGTGCGCTGGAAGGCCGAGTGGACTCCGAACAACGCCTCCAATACGGCGCGCGAGTTGCTCACACCGATGCCGATGCCCACCGCCATCAGAAACGGCAGATACTTGAACGTGCCCATCCAGGTGCGCGGACGCAGTTCCCGCTGCGAGGTCAGGTAAAACGACGAAATCGAAAACGTCGAAGCCATGAACAGGGGCAGGTCGATGTACAACATCTGGAACCAGCCCTGGTAGAAGCGCACGATCATCGCCGGCATCAGCAGCGTGGAGAGCACGATCATGAACGGATAGGCGATGTTGGCGGTGAGATGGAACCACGCTTCCGCTTTCACGTGGAAGGGCGCCTTGGAGCGGAACAGGCGCGGCAAAATCTTCAGCGACGTTTGGATCAAGCCCTTGGCCCAGCGGAATTGCTGCGTCTTGAAGGCATTGATCTCCACCGGCAGCTCCGAAGGACACTCCACGTCCGGCAGATAGAGGAAACGCCAGCCCGTCATCTGCGCACGATAACTGAGGTCGGTGTCTTCGGTGAGGGTGTCGTGTTGCCAGCCGCCACCGTCCTCGATCGCCTGGCGCCGCCAGATGCCGGCGGTCCCGTTGAAGTTGAAGAAGCATCCGGCGCGGGCCCGCGCGCCATGTTCCAGCACGAAATGGCCGTCCAGCAGCGTGGCCTGCACGCGCGTCAGGAAGGAGTAGTCGCGATTCAGGAACGTCCAGCGCGTCTGCAACATGCCGACGCCGGGATCGGTGAAGTAGTGTACGGTGCGCTGTAGAAAATCGGCGGGGATGACGAAATCGGCGTCGAAGATGGCGATGAACTCGCCGCGCGCCGTGCGCAAACCCTCTGCCAGCGCGCCGGCCTTGAATCCCTCGCGGTTGTTGCGATGCAGATGAACGATGGAATGACCCAGCGCGGCGAGGCGCTCCACACAGGCGCGAGCCACCTCCACCGTTTCGTCGGTGGAATCGTCGAGCAACTGAATGTCCAGCAACTCCCGCGGATAATCCACGCGGCAGGCGCTTTCCACCAGGCGCTCCACAACATAGCGCTCGTTATAGATGGGAAGCTGGATGGTCACGCGCGGAAGGTTTTCAAAACGTGGCGCGGACGGGCCTGGCGATTGTTGCGGTAGCGGTAATAGGTGAAGACCAGCCAGTAACGATGTAATCCATAGGCGGCCAGGATGATCAGCACCGCGAAATAGGGGATCAGCAGCAGGGTATCGAAGGTGTTGAGGTGGTAGAACGGCTTGCCCGCTTTGCCGATCACGAAGGTTTTGTCGAAGAGGCCGGCCACAAACCTCTTGACCGGCGAGGGAGCCAGCAGCAGTAGTAGTACGGAGGAAACGCTCATAGCTGTGGTAGCTTTCTTCGAGTGGCAACTTACGCCGTCATTTACGTCATCGTCGGACTCGCCGCGGCCGGCCTGGAAACCATCATGGTTGCTGTGCTGCGTTTGGGCAACCTAAAGGCTCATTCCGTCGAGTTCATCGCATTGACGTTAGCTGCCTCTTTATTATACCTGATCGCGGTGTGGGCCGTGGAACACTTTCCGCCCCATCGCCGGCGCGGCTTAGTGGGTTTCATTTTCGTTGCGGGAATCGTTTTTCGCGCCACGCTGTTTCCGCTCTATCCCTCGCTCTCCGACGATCTGCTGCGCTACCGCTGGGAAGGCCGCGCGCAATTGGCCGGAGTGAATCCCTATCGCATAACGCCCAGCGCGCCGCAGGCGCAATTTCTGCGCGATGCCACCTGGCCCGCGGTCAACGGCAAGGAGTTTACCACCGCCTATGGTCCGCTGACAGAGCTGATCTTTCGCGAGAGTTGGCGCATCGCGCTTCATGCGCCATCGCTGAACGGTTCGGTGCTGCTGATGAAGCTGCCGGCGTTGGTCTTCGACTTGGGGAGCGCGGTGCTTTTGGCATTCCTGCTGGCGCGGCTGCGCCTGCCGGTGTCGCGCGTGCTGATTTACTACTGGTGTCCGCTGGCGGTGATCGAGTTTGCCGCCAGCGGACACAACGATTCCATCGCGGTGTTTTTCTTGCTGGCGGCGCTCCTGGCGGTCGAAGCGTATCGGCCGCCGATGGCCTTGGCGGCGCTGGCGGCGTCGGCGTTGGCTAAAGTGTTCGCGGCCTTTCTCGCGCCGGTTTTGATAGTCCGCGAATCGCGGTGCCTGACGAGCCGGTGGGGACGGCCGCTGCTGTGGCCGGTGTTGGTATTCGGGATTGTTTGCTGGCCGTTTCGCGATAGCATCCCGGGATTCACGCTGGCATTGGCCATTGGCAGCGGCCACTGGCGCAATAACGACAGCTTGTTCGGAATCGTTGCGGCCATGAGCGGCTCGCTTTCCCTCGCGTCCTGGATCTATATGGCCGCCGTCGCCGCTACCTCTGTGATTCTGGCAGTGCGCCGCGTGCCGCTGGTGCGCGCCGCGTATCTATTACTGGGTGTGATCCTGACTGGGGCGGCCAACTGCTTTCCGTGGTATCTCACCTGGATCCTGCCGCTGCTGGCCGTCTTCCCGAACCCCGCCTGGCTGCTGCTGACGGCCACCTCGGTTCTCTCGTATCAGGTGTTGATCGGCTACCAGGCGCTGGGCGTCTGGCAGGACTCGGTTTTCCTCCGCGCCTTGGAATATGTTCCGTTCTACGCGCTGTTGGTGGGAACATGGTTGCGGCAAAACATGCGCCGGGAGACACCTCTACACCAGGAGACACCTCAACAATGAGTGCGCGCCTGAGAATCGGACTGCTCCTGGCAGCGGTCGCGTTGGTTTATGGAAATGCCCTGCGCAACCAGTTCACGCAGGACGATTACCTGTACATTGTAGACAATCCCGCGGTGCTGCACCCCGCGCTGAGCCAAGTCTTCCAGTCCAACCAACTCACCAGCGTCTACCGTCCACTGACTTTCTCCACTTTTGCTTTGAACTACCAACTCGGCGGGCTGCATCCCTGGGGATATCACCTGGTAAATCTGCTGCTGCACGCCGGAGTGTGCTGGCTGTTGTATCTGTTGGTGTGCGCGATTCTCGGCGAATCCACGGCGCCATCCAGCGCAAGCGCTTTTGATTCGCCGCCCGCCAAGCTGGCGGCGTTGACAACCGCCTGGCTCTTCGCCCTGCATCCGATCCACACGGAAGCCGTCACCGCGGCGGTCGGTCGCGCCGAATTGCTGGCCGCGGGACTGCTGCTGGCCGCCTGGCTGCTGCATCTGCGCGACCGCGAGATCCCCGCGCTGATCTGCTTTGCGCTGGCCTTGCTGTCTAAGGAATCGGCGGTAGTCTTCCTGGCATTAGTAGTGCTGGGCGATTTCGTCCGTGCGCAGTGGAAGCCGATGCTTCGCTATGCGCGGATCGCCGGAGTCACGGCGTTATACCTGGCGCTGTTGTGGCACGCCGAAGGCGGACGCTTCGGCGCCCCCCTGCTTTCACAGTTGGACAACCCCCTGGCGCAGTTGCCGGCGCAGTGGAGAATCCTCAATGCCTTGCGCGTGGCCTGGAAATACGTGGCCCTGCAAATCTATCCGGCCACCCTCTCCTGCGACTATTCCTTCAACGCGATTCCGGTGGATGTGACTTGGCGCGGCAATCTCCTGGCGGCCACGGGTTTTCTGGCAGTGCTGGCCGCCTGGGTTTGGGCGATGCGCTGGTGGTCCGAACGCACAGCGCGGACGAACCTGGCGTGGCTTCACGCCGGTTTCATTCTGGCCTGCGGCATCTACCTGATCGGTTTCGCGCCAACCTCCAACATCCTGATGCCGCACGGCACCATCCTGGGTGAACGGCTGGCTTATTTTCCGTCGGTGGGATTCTGTTTGCTGATCGCCCTGGCTTGGACCTGGCTGCATAACCAGCAGCGCAAGCTGGCCCTGGTTCTAATGGCGGCGATCTGCGCGCTGCTGGCGGCGCGGACGGTGGTTCGCAATCGCGACTGGTACGACAATTTCACGCTTTTTTCCGCGGCTGTTCGTGCCGTGCCCGAAAGCACCAGAGCGCACACCAATCTCGGCGCGCAGTATATACAGCGCCGGCAAACCGAACTTGCCATGGCGGAGTTCCAAACCGCGCTGCGGATTTACCCGGACAACGCCGACGCCTTGGCGTCCTACGGACTGCTGGCCTACTGGGCCAAGGATTTTCCCACCGCCGAGCGGGCGATGGACCGGGCCCTCGGCATGAGCCGGCGCGACAATTCCAACTACGATTTCATGGCCGTAAACTACGCCGCGCTGATGATGCAGACCGGCCGTCCCGCGGCCGCCCTGGCGATTCTCGATCGTGAGATCGCCGAGGCGCCCGGTTATGCGCGAGCCTGGTCGAATCGCGCGGTCATTCATTACCAGCGCGGCGAGCTCGCGGCCGCCCGCAGCGACGCCGAAAACGCCTTGCGCCTGGATCCCGGGAATCCGCAGGCGCGCGGTGTGCTGCAGCTCCTTCAACATTAAGCCTCGACGCGTCGGTAGCGCAGGCCTCGCGGCCTTGGCGCGAAAGTAATAACCATCCTCGTCCAGGCCGACCCCGTTTCCCCCCGTTTCCCCCGACGCGGCGCTGCGCGCTTGTACGCGGGCCGCCCGTTTGGCGAGAAAACTTTCTCAGTGAGATGTCCGCCAAGTTCGGCCGACAGCGGAATCGCCCGAACAAAGCGGCCAAGAGTCAGACAACTCTCCGCCAGAGAACTATCTGTCGTTGTTTTGAAAAACCGCCCGAAAAAAGAGACTGCACAGATCAGGCCGTCCCCCGCATTTCCGTTCCCGCTACTGAATGTTCCGAGTGACTCTTTGCGGCGAAACTTGTACGGTGTGGTAGGCTATCATTTGGTGAGGCTTTCTCAAGGAACCGTCATGCAAACCGACACCCTCGTACCACGAACCCTAAGATCGACTGCCACCGAGTTGCGGAAGCTGCCACCGAAACAGCGCGACGCGATCTTGGAGGTAGCCGCTGCACTCGCCGAACGTGACTACAGCGACAATGTTGAATTAAACGCTTTTGACGCTTTCGGCAAGGACGATCTGCATGGCGACAGTTCCAGCGCCCAAACGAGGTGAGATCTGGCTGGTCGATTTCGATCCCGCGATCGGGGCGGAGATCAGGAAGCTGCGGCCGGCACTCGTTATCAGCGTCAACGCCATCGGACGATTGCCCCTGACTGGAAAGCCCAGTATGAACACTACCCGTGGTTTGTGGAACTGCCGGCATCCCCGAGCAACGGGCTGGTGAAGCATTCAGGTGCCGATTCCTTCCAGACCAAGTCGATTTCGCTGTCCCGTTTCGTAAGCGTGTTGGGCACGGTGACGGCTGCGGAGTTGGACGAAGTAGCTTCGGCCATAGCGTTGTGCGTCGGTGGGTGAAGGGCTGGCGTGCGGGGACAGTAACCATTTTCGTGCGCGCTTTCCACGGCAACGATGGTCTGATCTCCTCGCCCAGCGCTCCGTGGTAGAAGCGAGGCTCACGGTAGAAGGCGCGAAAACGACACGACGCAGATCAGGCTGTCCCGCCCGTCCCTCTCTGCCTAGCCCTCTGTTCCCTCTCGGCCCGGACTCCTGGACGCATCGGCAAGCGACTCCTGTTGAGCAATCGGGACGGGGACTGCGCCAAGCAGAGAAAAGGTAAGCAACGGAGCAGCCATTGACACTCGGATCATTTCAATCCTCTGCTGAAAAACCGAACTCTCCGTTTCGTCCTCACTGCCTTTCCTTCCCGCTGTACTCGTTTCTCTCTTGATCTTTGACGTGACGCGGACCAGCCGCTTCTGGCCTTTGAAGAATACCCGTCGGGCCTCGTAACGGAGCTTGGTCGGAACCTTGCCTTTGTCCACGGACTCCTTATGAGCTTCGATATGGCCGCGCCGGAAGCCGCGCTTCCAGGAGTGCTCGGCCAAGTCAGCGAGCTTCTGACGGAGGAAGCCGCGCAGATCCGCTCCCCGTCCCCCAGGGCGTTCCCCGTCGTCTTCTAGAAACTTCATGATTTCGGTGATGGTTTTGTTTATTGCTTCTGAACGACCCTTAACAACGTCACGATTGGCCATACGCATCCTTCCTTCATCGGCGCCCCGTGGAGCCTCGGCGGGAACGTTGTTGGTCCGTGTCCTCTTCATCGCGCCCGCGCCAAATGGCCTCAGTTCCGAAAAGAACGGACTGGAGAACGGACTGGGACAGTCTGATCTGCGTAGTCTCGGTTTGAAAGGAGGGAGAGAGACGAACCGCCTGGAACACCTCTTCCCAAATCAACGCGAACGTGTACGTTCCATCCAATATGCTGGACGGCGTTTGTGGTGTGCCACGGCGAGGATGAGAAGGCCGTCTTGGTCGACGGAGTAAATCAGCGAATATTGGAACTTTCGTAGGATGTGCCTGCGAATGCCTGGAAGGATTTCCGGCGCGGACTCGGGAAATCGTTCCAAGATCGTCTCGGACCGGCGGATCTCGAAGAATCGCCGGCCCAAACCCTTAAACCCGATCTTCGAGGTAGACGATTTCGTTCAGGAGTTCTTCCTCGGCCGCTTCGTGGTAGCGGATCGCGATCAACGGAACAGCCCGCCCACTTTCTCCGCCACCTGGTCGGCCTCGATGGCGCGCGCGCTTCCGTTTCGATATCCATCCAGACGCCTGCGCGCCTCCGTCGCCCAAAGGCGCTCCGCTTCGGCTTCATCCAGATCATCCAGGCTGGCGAACAGCCTCTCCGCGAGTACCGCGCGGTCTTCGACACCCAGCGCCAAGGCGTTCCTCAGGACTTCGGTGGCGTCTGCCATCTAATACCTCCAGGCAGATTATACACCCGCCGCTTGTCGCCGGGGGAACGGGGAGGGCGGCGTCGGAGAAAGGTGCACAGAAACAACCCGCCCCGTCCAGGCTGGCCCGGTTGTATTCAATTACGATTTCATGGCCGTTAACTATGCCGCGCTGCTGCTGCAGACCGGCCGTCCCGCCGCGGCCCTGGCGGTTTTCGATCGCGAGATCGCCGAGGCGCCCGGTTACGCGCGAGCGTGGTCCAATCGCGCGGTGATCCGTTACCAGCACGGCGAGCCCGAGGCGGCCCGCAGCGACGCCGAAAACGCCTTGCGCCTGGATCCCGGGAATCCGCAAGCGCATGGCGTGCTGCAACTCCTCAATGACCCCACTAGTGTGGTGCGTCAAACAGAATGCCATTTATTCCGGGTGCGCGCCGCCCACGGAGTGGGCGGGAGATTGTGGCCCAGGGTGAAGCGCAGCGAAAACCCTGGGTACTTTTAAAAAAAAAAGAGGCGAGCCTGCGAAGCGGGCGAAAGGCGCTTTCGCCAGTCCAGCGAGCCGGCGAGAGCCAGCAAGAGAGAGGTGCGCGCGTCTTTCGCCCGCTCTGCGGGCTGCGTTCCTTCTTGACATTTCCCAGGGCTGACGCCCTGGGCCACACTCTAGCCGCCCGCGCTGCGGGCTGGGATCTGCCCGTGTCCCGGTTCGCCACATGCTATCGGATAAAGCGTGGAATTTGTGACGCACTACACTAGGCTACAATAGGGCCATGAGCCTCTCTGCCGAGCTTGCTCTCCTCTACGCCCGGGACCTAAAACGCCTGATCCAGGAGATCCACGCTTTTCCCAACGATGAAGCGTTTTGGCAGGTTCTTCCGGGAGTCACCAACTCCGCGGGGAACCTGGCGTTGCACCTGGAAGGTAACTTGCTGGAATACATTGGACGTCAGTTGGGAGGCGTCGCCTATTCCCGCCAGCGCCCGCTGGAGTTTTCTTCCAAGAACATCCCGGCCGCCGAAGTTGCGGCCCGCCTCAGCAAAGTGCTGGAGCTAGTGCCGCGAATCGTCGGCGGCCTGTCAGAGGAGCAACTGGACGCCGAGTATCCCGAGCGAGTCCATAAATCGCCGATCACCACGCGGCAATTCCTGTTCCATTTGTATGGACACTTCAGCTATCACTTGGGCCAAATCGACTACCTGCGGCGGATCTTGACCAACGGCAAGGCCGTGGATTTCGTGAACCTATAGCACATGCACAAGACAACGCTTCTAACGCTGCCGCTGACGATTCTGATTCTTTGTGCTTGCGGATTCGCGCAAGAGAACCCCACAACGTGGTGGAGTCCCATCGCGACCTTCTCGATCTTGGGCTACGATCCGGCCACCGGCGAAGTGGGCGGCGCGGTACAGTCGCGTGTGTTCGCGGTGGGCAACGGTGTGTTGTGGGCCGAAGCCGGCGCCGGCGTCGCGGCGACGCAAGCCATCGTGGACGTCAGCTATGGACCGCAAGCGATCCAGTTGCTCAAGCTGGGGTATCCGCCGGAACAAATCGTCAAGATGATTCACGACTCCGATCCCGATCCGAAGCCCGCCGATTGGTCGAAGCTCGGCCGGCAGTTCGCGGTGATGAACGCCAAGGGCGAATACGCCGCCTACACCGGGCCAAAAGCCACGCCGTGGGCCGGCAACAAAGGCGGAAAGTTCTGCACCGCGCAAGGCAACATTCTGGCGGGAGAAGCCGTGGTCAACGGCATGGTGGAAGCATTCGAAAGCACCACCGGGCATCTCTCGCTGCGCCTGCTGGCGGCGCTGGATGCCGGCCAAAAAGCTGGCGGCGATAAACGCGGGATGCAGTCGGCGGCCATGCTGATCGTCAAGAAAGATGGCGGCGTATGGTTGCACAACGATGTGGTGCTGCGCTTGCAGGTGGACGATAGTCCCACGCCGATCGCGGAGCTGCGCCGGCTGGTGGAAAAGGCCGTGAATCAGTGGCACTTGGGCGGGGCCAAGTAGTTTGCGATAGAATCCCGAGTAGCGGATTTCAACTCAATGGGCACTGGCATAGCGGAACGCTTCACCTTGCTGTTGGTCAAGCCGTCGCACTATGACGACGATGGCTACGTCATCCAGTGGCTTCGCTCCGCCATTCCCTCGAACAGCCTGGCGGTCCTGCATGGCCTGGCGCTGGATTGCCAGAATCGCAAGGTGCTCGGTGAAAATGTCGAGTGGGTCATCAAGGCGTTCGATGAAACCAATACGCGCGTATCGCCGGAAAGGCTGGCCCGCCTGATTACGGATGGCGGCGGGCGCGGTATAGCTCGCGGTATGGTGGGGTTGGTCGGTGTGCAATCCAATCAGTTTCCCCATGCCATGGACCTGGCGCGGCGCTTCCGCGCGGCCGGTGTGCAGGTTTGCATTGGCGGATTTCACGTCTCCGGCTGTCTGGCCATGCTACCCGCGATTCCCAAGGAACTGACCGAAGCCATGGATTTGGGCATCTCGCTCTATGCGGGCGAGGCCGAGAACCACTTCGAGGAAGTGCTGCGCGACGCCTGGGCGGGCCGGCTGAAACCGCTGTACAACTACGCAACCGACCTGCCGGCTCTGGAAGGCGCGCCGCCGCCGATGCTGCCGGCCTCCCGCATCAAACGCACCGCCGGACGCCTGACCACCGTGGACGCCGGACGCGGATGCCCCTTCCTGTGTTCCTTCTGCACCATCATCAACGTGCAAGGCCGCAAGTCGCGGCGGCGGTCCGCCAACGACATCGAGCAAATCATCCGCGCCAACCTGGCGCAAGGCATCAATCATTTTTTCATCACCGACGACAATTTGGCGCGCAACAAGGATTGGGAGCCGATTTTCGACCGCCTCATCGAGATGCGCGAAGGCGAGGGATTGAAATTCAAGTTCACCGTGCAAGTGGACACCATGTGCCATCGCATCCCGCACTTTATCGAGAAGGGCGCGCGCGCCGGCATCAGCAAGGTTTTCCTGGGGCTGGAGAGCATCAATCCGGAGAGCCTGGCCGGGGCCCGCAAGAAACAGAACAAGATCCAGGAGTATCGCAAGATGCTGCTGGAATGGAAGCGCTGGAAGGTGACCACATACGCCGGCTACATCCTGGGCTTCCCCAACGATACGCCGGAGCAACTGCTGCACGACATCGAGATTATCAAGCGCGAGTTACCGCTCGATCTGCTGGAATTTTTCTGCCTGACGCCTTTGCCCGGCTCCGAGGATCATTTGAAGCTGCACACCGCCGGCGCCTATCTCGACCCCGACCTGAACAAGTACGATCTGGAGCATGTTTGCGCCAAGCATCCCACTATGTCCACCAAGCAGTGGGAGAAACTTTACCGCCAGGCTTGGGCCGCTTACTACACCGACGAGCACATCCGCACGGTGATGCGCCGGGCCACGGCCAGCGGCATCAGCGCCGGCAAGATGATGTTTCTGTTGCTATGGTTCCATGGCTGCATTTCGATTGAAAAGATCCATCCGCTGGAAGGCGGTTATTTGCGGCGCAAGTACCGCAAGGATCGCCGCCCCGGAATGCCGCTCGAAAACCCCTTCGTGTTCTACCCGCGTTATGCCGCGGAGTTCGTGTCGAAGCATTACCGTTTTGCGCGCCTGGTGTGGCGGTATTACTGGTTTCGCCAAAGTTTGAAGAAGGATCCCAACGCGGTCAACTACACCGATCAGGCTTTGACGCCGGTGGCCGATGACGAGTTGGAGACGCTCGAGATGTTCCAGGTCTTGGCGGTGAAATAGAGCCTCGTAAATCATCCACGGCGTGGATAATATGCAAGGATGCTGGCGCGCCGTGCCCTTCCCATTGTCAATGAAGCCTTGAGCCGCCAGGCGGCTGTGGCGCTCATCGGACCACGTCAGGGGTTGGGCCCAGCGTCTGGATCACCGGCCATGAGCGGAAAAAGTCAAAACGGCGCTAGTCCCGTGACCGCCTAGTTTCGTTCCTTTGCCGTAAACCGTAAGAACGGTAATGCTTGGTTCCCCGGCGCCCCAATGGAACCAAATCAGGCGGTCACGGGACTAGTCGATCCGCCACACGCCCAGCCCCACTTGTTTCGCATGCCCGTCCTTTTCTAGGTGCCGCAGGACAGACAACAGGATCTCCCCTTCTCCCGGGCGGACCGACTCCAGCCATGCTCGCATCTCACTTTCCCAGAACGGAAGGTTGGGGTTGGCTTGGATTTGCTTGGTGGTGCGTACTCGACTACGGATGGTGCTGGCGTGATCCGCGATTCGGGCGTCCCATTCGCGTTGCTGTTGCGCTTCTTGCGCTTCTTTAAGCTCAAGCCGGGTTCTGGCGGCGTCAGGGGGGGCTTTCTTGAGATCCGCTTCAGCCTTGCGGTTCAACAAATGCGCCAGCAGCTTGCCGGCTGCCGCTACCGCACCTCCCGCAAGGACGAGGAGCGGAATAAGGAACGGGAGTTTCTGCCAGTGGGATCTAACCCAAGTCCAATCCAAAACCATACGCAGTGTCGATTATAGCCCGTCCTGCGACACTCGCAGTACAGCATCCGCCGGGATCATCTTGCGCCCCCGCAGCCATTGCTCGAATTGCACCGCGACCACCGCGGGATCCACGCGCAGTCCCGCTTCCAGGAGACCATCGGCGGCCGGCAGGGTTTCGTCGAAGGCGCTCACGCCCGTGAAGTGACGCATGAAGAAGTGATCCATCCAGTCCAGCGGGCAGGGCCGGCGAACGCCGTGTTCCTCGATCTCGATGCGTAGTTTGCGCGCGAACACGAGACCAGTATAACGCGCCTGTGGTACTCTGCTGACACATGCGGGAGATCGGCGCCGCTAAAAAACTCGCGTCTTTCCCGTATACTGGGACATCATACTCATTTGATCGAACTACGGGGCGTAACCAAGCAATTCGACGGCAAGCGCAAGGTCACGGCGCTGGAGAATGTCGATCTCCAGGTTGCCAAGGGCGAGTTGGTGTCCATTGTGGGCGCATCAGGATCCGGAAAGTCGACGCTGCTGAACTTGATCGGCGGTTTGGACCGCCAAACCGCCGGCGAGATTCTCATTGACGGCCAAAATCTGGGTGGCATTTCCGACGACGAGTTGACGCGCATCCGCCGCGACAAGATCGGGTTCATTTTCCAGTTCTTCAACTTGCTTCCTACGCTGAGCTGCCTGGAAAACGTGGCCTTACCGCTGCACTTGCGCGGATGGCCGCGCGCCAAGGCCCATGAAAGAGCCCAGGAGCTGATCGAACTGGTGCAACTCGGCGCCAGGGTGGAGCATCAACCGGACGAACTCTCGGGCGGCGAGCGGCAGAGAGTGGCCATCGCCCGCGCGCTCTCGGTGTATCCGCCGATCGTGCTGGCCGACGAGCCCACCGGCAATCTGGATAGCCATACCGGCGCGGAAATTCTCAAGCTGATCCACGACCTGCGCGATCGCCTGGGAACCACCGTGCTGGTGGTCACGCACGACGCCAAGGTCGCCGAGAGCTGCCAACGCACCTTGACGTTGAGCGACGGCCACATCATTGGGGATCATCGAAAGTCATGAAGTTTTTTTTCACCACGAAGACACAAAGAAAGACAAGACCAAGGCCACGAAGGGCTCCTCCGTGTTCTTGGTCTTGTCTTCCTTCGTGTCTTCGTGGGGAAAAAAAACGGCCGGTATAACGATGATCCTACTTCGCCTCATCAGTTGGCCGTACGTGCGCAAACATCTGCTGCGCACCATGCTGACCACCGCCGGCATCGTGCTGGGCGTTGCCGTGCTGGTGGGCATGCGCGGCGCTAACGAATCGGCGATGGGATCGTTTGAAGATACAATCAACAAGATCGCCGGCGCGACGCAGTTGCAGGTGTCTTCGGGCGATACCGGTTTTCCGGAAGAGGTTTTGGAACGCGTCCAGGCGGTGCGCGGCGTGCGGGTGGCCTCGGCGGTGATTGAAGCGGTGGCCGATACGCAGCTTCCCGGCCAGGGCAACTTGCTGATCCTGGGCGTGGACCTGACCGGCGATCAAGGCTTGCGCAGCTACGATCTGGAAAGCGGCGACGACCTGGTCATGGACGACCCGCTGGTCTTCCTTGCCCAGCCCGATTCCCTGATGATCACCCGCGACTTTGCCCAGCGGAACCATCTGGAAACCAATAGCCGCGTGCCCATGGTCACCATGGGAGGCGTGAAGCAGTTCACGGTGCGCGCCATCATGAAGGCCGGCGGAATGGCCAGCGCCTTCGGGGGCAATCTCGCCATCATGGACGTTTACGCGGCGCAGAAAGTTTTCGGCCGGGGCCGCCGCTTCGATCGCATTGATTTGGCGGTGAAAGAAGGGTTCACCGTGCCGGCGGTGCAACTCGCCGTGCAAACGGCGCTGGGCCCGGGATTCACAGTGGAGCCACCGGCGGATCGCGGCGCACAGTTCGAATCCATGCTCTCCGGCCATCGCATCGCCGTGAACATCCTGAGCACCTTCGCGCTGTTCATCGGAATGTTCATCATCTACAACTCCTTCGCCATCGCCGTGACGCAGCGGCGCTACGAGATTGGCGTGCTGCGCGCACTCGGCGCGACGCGCCGCCAGATCAGCCGGCTTTTCCTGATGGAAAGCGTGGTGGAAGGAATTATCGGGTCGGTGGTGGGATTGCTGCTGGGCGAGTTGATCGCCCATAGCCTGATGGGCACCATGAGCGGCTTGATCGAGACGTTCTATGGAACGCCGCAGACCGGCCATCCCTCACTGGCGGCCGATCCACTGCAAGTCGGCGGCGCTTTGGCGATCGGCGTTCTCACCAGCGTCATCGCGGCGTGGCTCCCCGCCCGCGAGGCCACCCGGGTGGATCCCGTGGTGGCGCTGCAAAAAGGGAAATATCAAGCTATCTCTGACACCGAAGCGCGCGCCCGCCGCTGGATGGGAATGTTGCTCGCCGGGCTGGCGGCCGGCTGTCTCTTGATCGGAGACAACCGTGCGACAGCTTATTTCGGTTTGTTTCTCACAATGATCGCCGCCCTGCTGCTTACACCGGCCATCGCCTTGTGGCTCACGCGTTTGTTGCGGCCCGCATTGCGATGGTTGCGTCCCGTGGAGGGCGCCTTGGCCGCGGACAGTTTGCTGCAAGCGCCGCGGCGGACCAGCGGAACCGTGGCCGCGTTGATGCTCTCCATCACGCTGGTGGTGGGCTTCGGCGGACTGGCGCAAGCCGCTAAGACCGGGATGTCCGGTTGGCTGGAGGCGGTCCTCAAACCCGATCTCGCCGTGACCACTTCCGAGAAATTGACCTCGCGGCAATTCCGTTTTCCGGGGGCGATCGGCGAGGAGCTCAAGAAGATTGAGGGCGCCGCGGCGGTGCAAAGCGCAACCGTCGTGCGCCTGATGCTTCGCGGGAGGCCGATCACTTTGATTGTCACCGAAATACAGATCATGCACCGAGCCGGCCGCAAACTACTGGCCGGCGACGAAGCGACAGCCTATCGCCAGGTTGCGGCCGGTCAAGGTGTGTTTGCCGCCGACGTGCTCGTGAGATTGACGGGACTGCGCCTGGGCGAACAAGTGGAGATTCCCACGCCATCGGGGACGTTGCATCTTCCCATCGTGGGCATCCTGGAAGACTACTCCGACCCGAAAGGCACGCTGCTGATGGATCGCGATCTGTACGTGAAAAACTGGAAAGACACCTCCGCCAACGTCTTCTACATTTATCTGCAACCGGGTGCCTCGGCCGCGGCAGTCCGCCAGCGGATCCTGGATCGCTTGAGCGGTCAGGGGCGTCTGTTCGTCCTGACCAATCAAGAGGTGCGCAACTACGTTCTCAAGGCCATGGATCAGGCCTTCGCCATGTTTTACGCGCAAGTAGTGATCGCCGCGTTTGTGGCTATCCTGGGAATCGTCAACACGCTGACGGTCTCGATCACCGATCGGCGCAGGGAATTGGGCGTGCTGCAAGCGGTCGGCGCGTTACGCAATCAGGTTCGCCATACCATCTGGATGGAGGCCGTGTGCGTGGCCCTCATCGGATTGATTATGGGCGCGGGCCTGGGCGCCGTATTCATCAATTCCCTGCGCGCGATTTTCCGCCACGATCTGATCGGAACCAGTTTGCCTTACGCGTTTCCCACACAGATTGTTTTGCTGGTGTTTCCGGTGATCCTGGCTTCGGCGTTCCTGGCCGCGCTGGGCCCCGCGGAGTCGGCGGTGCGGGGATCGTTGGTGGAGGCGTTAGAGTATGAGTAAAGGCGATCAACCACAAAGACACAAAGAACACAAAGGAGCCCGGTTTGTTCTTCGTTGTGTTCTTTGTGTCTTTGTGGTGAAAATCCGATGATCCTACTTCGACTCATTAGCTGGCCGTACGTGCGCAAGCATCTGTTGCGCACGCTGCTGACCACCGCGGGCATCGTGCTCGGCGTGGGCGTGCTGGTGGGTATGCGCACGGCCAACCAAACGGTGATGGGCGCGTTCCAAAGTACGGTGGACAAAATCGCCGGCGCGACGCAATTGCAAATTACCGCCGGCGATACCGGATTCGAGGAAAGCGTGCTGGAGCGCGTCCAGGCCATCCCCGGCGTGCGCGTGGCTTCCGCGGTGATCGAAGCGGTGGCCGCCACCGAACTGCCCGGCCAGGGCAACCTGATGATCCTGGGCGTGGACATGACCGGCGACCGCAGCCTGCGCGACTACAGCTTCGAGAGCGGCGACGAATCGGTGATCGACGATCCCCTGGTTTTTCTGGCGCAGCCCGACTCCCTCATCGTCACCAGCGAGTTCGCCGCGCGCAACCATCTGCAGACCAACAGTAAAGTGCCGATGGGCACCATGGAAGGACGCAAGCAATTCACGGTGCGCGGGATCATGAAGGCGGGCGGCATGGCCAGCGCCTTCGGCGGCAACCTCGCCATCATGGACGTGTACGCGGCGCAAAAAGTTTTCGGACGCAACCGGCGTTTCGACCGCATCGATCTGGCCGTCAAAGACGGCTACACGGTGGACGGCGTGCGCCAGTCCATCGAAAAAGCGCTGGGACCGGGATTCGCCGTGGAGGCGCCCGCGAATCGCGGCACACAGTTCGAGTCCATGGTGTCGGCGCATCGCATCTCCATCAACATCTCCAGCGTCTTCGCGCTGCTGATCGGGATGTTCATCATCTACAACTCCTTCGCCATTGCCGTCACGCAGCGGCGCTACGAAATCGGCATCTTGCGCGCTCTAGGAGCGGCGCGCGGGCAGATCCGCACATTGTTCCTGATGGAAAGCCTGATCGAAGGCATCATCGGATCGGCGGCCGGCTTGCTCTTGGGACTGCTGCTGGCCCGCGGCATGATGGGCTACATCGGCGGCTTGATCGAATCGGTGTATGGCGTGGCGCAAGCCGGCAACAACGTGTTGGCAGCCGATCCGTTGTTGCTGGGCGCGCCGTTTGTAGTGGGCGTACTCACCAGCATGTTCGCAGCGTGGATTCCGGCCAACGAGGCGGCGGGCTTGAATCCAGTCATTGCGTTACAGAAGGGTAAGGCGCAAGCAATATCCTCGCAAGAGACGCGGGCCCGCAGCTGGGCCGCCGCGTTGTTCGGAGGGATTGCGGCAGCCTGCTTGCTGTTCGGCGCTTACCGGCCCATTTTTTATCTGGGATTTCTCCTGACCATCGTTAGCGCGCTGCTGCTGACGCCGACGCTGGCGCTGGGAATTACGCGGCTGCTGCGCCCGCTGCTGTGCAAGGTGCGTCCGGTGGAAGGCGCGCTGGCCGCCGACAGTTTGATCCAGGCGCCGCGCCGCACGGCCGCCACCGTCGCGGCGCTGATGCTTTCCCTGACGATGGTGGTGGGATTCGGCGGCGTGGCAGGCGCCAGCTATCACTCCATCACCGACTGGATGACCACGGCCCTGAATCCCGACTTGGTGGTAACCGCATCGGAAAACCTGGCTTCGCGCACCTATCGCTTTCCGGCGTCGTTCGGCGAAGAGATTCGCCGCATGGATGGCGTACGAGTGGTGCAGGATGTTTCCGCGCCGCGGGTTATGTTTCGCGGCAAGCCGATTCTGCTGGTGGCCGTGGAGATTGGCAGCATCCTCGAGACTGCGCCGCGCAAGCCGGTAGCCGGCGACCAGGCCACCATGTATCGCGAAGCCTCCGCCGGACGCGGCCTGATCGCCGCCGAAAACCTGGCGCAGTTGCAAAACCTGCGGCTGGGTGATGTGGTCGATCTGCCTTCGCCAACCGGCCTGCTGCATCTGCCGATTGTCGGTATCATCGAAGACTATTCCGATCAGCAAGGCACGTTCCTGATCGACCGCGCTCTCTACACGCGCGCCTGGGCCGACGATTCCTGCTCGCTCTTCCGCGTCTACGTGAATAAGGGCGTATCGCCGTTGGCGGTACGCCAGCGCATTCTGGATCGTTTCGGCGGGCAATCGAAGTTGTTCGTGTTCACCAACCAGGACCTGCGCAACTACATCTTGAAAATCACCGACCAATGGTTCGGCATGAGTTACGCGCAGATTTTCGTGGCCATCTTCGTGGCGATTCTGGGAATCGTCAACACCCTGACGGTTTCCATCACCGACCGCCGCCGCGAGTTGGGCGTGTTGCAAGCCGTGGGCGCGTTGCGCAACCAGATTCGCCATACCATTTGGATGGAAGCCGTGGCCGTAGGCTTGGTAGGATTGCTGATGGGCCTCGGGCTGGGAGCGATTTATCTGTACTACATGCTGGAGATCCTTCGGCGCGACGTAGCGGGGTTGCGGCTGGCCTACGAATTTCCCGTAAACATCGCGCTGATGTTGTTCCCGGTGATCCTGGGCGCGGCGCTGCTCTCGGCGCTGGGTCCGGCGGAGTCGGCGGTGCGAGGATCGTTAGTAGAGGCTTTGGAATATGAATAACGAAAGAAGAAGGCAGAAGGCAAAAGGCAAAAGGCAAAAGTAGGGGCGAGTACCTTCCTTTTGCCTTTTGACTCTTGCCTTTTGCCTTTTGCCTTGCAGCTCCTTTGTGTTCTTTATGTCTTTGTAGTTCCGTCATTCGCCCAAGACGCCCGCGGAATCATCCTGGAAGTACAGAAACGCAACCGCAGCGAGTCGGAACGCTACGAAGGCACGCTGCAGGTGATCGACAACAAGAAAGTCACCGACAAGCGCTGGATCTATAAACGCAAAGGCTCGTTCGGCAACAGCAAGTCGGTGCTGACGTTTACCGCGCCGGCGGAAGTGAAGGGCGTGGCGCTGCTGATCGTGAATCATCCCGACCGCGCTTCGGACCAATGGATGTGGACGCCCAGCCTGGAGCGGGAACGGCGCATCGCCTTTCAGGACCGCTCCACTCGCTTCTTCGGAACGGACTTTAGCTTCGAGGATCTGGAAGAGCGCGACGTGGATCAGTCCGACTTCAAGATACTCGGCGAGGACAAACTGGAGGGCGTGGATTGTTGGGTGATCGAGTCGCGTCCCAAGGAGTCCAAGCAGTCGCAGTACACCAACGCGAAGCTGTGGGTGCGCAAGGATCACTTCCTTTTCATGCAGGTGGAAAGCTATGTGAAGGAAACCCTGGCCCGGCGAATGAACTACACCGACTTCGCCCAGGTGCAAGGCATCTGGACCGGACGTACGCTGACCGTACTCGACGCACGGCGCGGAAGCCGCACCATCATGAAACTGGAGAAGCTTGCCTACAACGAGACGATGAAGGACGACGACTTCACCATTCAGGCGCTGCGGCGTGAAGGAAGCTGATGGGGGAATTGAGAAGGCAAGGCAAAAGGCAAAAGGCAAAAGGCAGGTACCAGCGCTCATTTTTGCCTTTTGCCTTTTGCCTTTTGCCTTGCAGCTTCTTGCCTTTCCCCTGCGCGGCCAATCCTTCACCCAACGAGGCTTCCTGGAAACCGACCTGACCCTCTATCCGCAAATTGCCCCCGGAGACAGCGGCCAGGCAGTGAACACGTGGCTCCTCCGCTACGAGCCGTCCTGGAAGCCGTTCACCTGGCTGAAATTCCAGGGTTCCTTCGACGCTCGCAGCGATACGCATCATCAGGTAGAACGCAACTGGCATCTGGACTGGACGGATCGCGGCTTGCAGCAGCCGGCGTTTTCTGTGCGCCGCCTCAGTGCGCGAATGCACGAGGGTCATTGGACCGTGGAACTCGGTAAGCAGTTCATCCGCTGGGGCAAGGCGGACATCCTGAATCCCACCGACCGCTTCGCGCCACGCGATTATCTCACCGTGGTGGACAACGATTTTCTGGGCATAACCGGCGCGCGTCTTACCTATGAAACCAAGTCCGATACCATCGACATCGTGTTTGTGCCGCTCTTTACGCCTTCCCGCGCACCGCTGCTCGATCAACGCTGGGTGGTGCCGCCGGCAGGCGTTGCGTTGGACGAAGGCACCACCTATTATCCCGGCGGCACGCAGCAAGGCGTGCGCTGGAATCACTTGGGGACTGGCTATGAGGCTTCTCTCTCGTTCTTCGATGGCTACAACAATTTGCCGCTGATCGATTACTCCGTCGATTCCACCAACCCGAGCCTGCTGCTTTCGCAGCGCTATGCACGCATTCGCACGTACGGGGCGGACGTGGCCGTGCCGCTGCATTGGTTCACGATCAAGGGTGAAACCGCTTACTTTTCCTCGCAGACTCCCGGGGAGGATGAGTATTTGCAATATGTCGTGCAACTGGAGCGCATCAAAGGGGAATGGTCGTTCGTCGGAGGATATGCCGGCGAATACGTGACGGTTCACCGCACCACCCTGGACTTCGCGCCCGATCGCGGATTGGACAAGGCTTTCCTGGGCCGCATCGGTTACACCATTGACTCGACGCGCAGCGTGGCTTTCGAATTGGCCCAACGCCAAAACGGCGCCGGCACCTGGGCGCGAGCTGAGTACTCGCAGACCTTTGGCGCGCATTGGCGCGCCACCGCCGGCGTGGGATGGATCCGCGGCAATGCGGACGATTTTCTAGGGCAGTACCGCCGCAATTCGCACTTCAGTCTGGCGTTGCGCTATAGCTTTTGAAGGCTGTTCCACAAGACACGCAGACGGCGCGCTACACCTCTAGTATGCAAGGCTGCCACGCCGGACACATCCGCGAAGCGCCGCAAGCCGATGGTGGCCACGCGATCGCCCGCCATGGTGGTCTCTCAGGCCTCCTTCAGAGACACCCATTCCCATAACGGGAGGCCCCATGCCTCCTCAATTGACAACCCCTCGACTTGGGGATATTCTTCCAACGATTCGGCGTGTAAGGCTAATTTGTGGTGTTCCCTGTAAGGAAACAGAAACTATTTTTTCCATGCTATTTGACTCCGCTGTTCGTTTTCTTATCCCTCCGGTTTCGGGATGGCTGTTTCTGAGCGGCTGCGATGAACTTCTGGTGGATCTCTGGTTCGCCTGGCAGGCCACGTTTGCGCGCGATTCCTGGGATGTCTCCATGGAGAGGCTCGATCGGCTGGCGCAGCAACGCCTGGCCTTGTTTATCCCCTGCTGGATGGAATCGGACGTGATTGAGCAAATGGTGGACCATAATCTGGAGATCATTGACTATCAAAATTACGATGTATTCCTGGGAGTTTATCCGAACGATGCCAAGACCATGGTCAAAGCGGCGGCCCTGGAGCGGCGTCATCCGCGGGTCCACGTATCGGTGTGTCCGGCGCCCGGCCCCACCAACAAGGCCGACTGCCTGAATTGGATTTTCCAACGCATGCGCCTGGAAGAGGAAACCCAGGGCGGGCGCTCCGACCTGCGTTTTGACCTAATTGTGCAACACGACGCCGAGGACATGATCCATCCCAAGGCGTTCAAGCTGATTAACGACCTGACCCGCCGCTACGACATGGTGCAGATTCCCGTGCTGCCGCTGGAGATGCCCGCGCGCTTCGTCACCCATGGAACATACTGCGACGAGTTCGCGGAATACCAATTGAAGGATATCTACACCCGCCAGTCCATGGGAGGCTTTGTACCGTCGGCGGGAGTAGGCACGGCCTTCCGGCGCGACGCGCTGGAGGAAATCGCGAAGTTCTACCGGAATCAAATTTACAACATCCATACGCTGACCGAGGATTACGAAATCGGCTTGAAATTCCATCGCCATGGCAAGCGCCAGTTCCTGGTTCGCAAGGCCGTCCCCCTGAAGAGTAGGAATGGGAACGGCAACGGGAATGGGAAGAATGGGAAGAATGGGCATGGTGACAGCGGAAACCACCATGCTTCACCGCTGGGACGCTGGTTCGCCGCGGGCAATCGCTATCAGGTGGAATACATTGCCACGCGTGAGTACTTCCCGCACTCTTTCGGCGCCGCGGTGCGCCAGAAATCGCGCTGGGTGATGGGCGTGGCCTTACAGACTTGGGATCAACTGGGATGGCGCGTGTCCTTAAAACAGCTTTACTGGCTTTGGCGCGACCGCAAGGGCTTGCTCGGCAATCCCGTAACCCTGCTGAGCAACTTGATCTTCCTCTACTGTCTGCTGATGTGGGCGTCCGCGCAGGCCGGTTACACGGAATGGAACATCGCCACGGTGTTCCCGCCGGCGGGCTGGGTGTGGTGGCTGGTGCCGTTCAACACGTTTTTCATTTTCGAGCGCTGCTTGTATCGCCTCTACGCCGTGAATCGCATGTATGGTCCACGGCAGGCGGCGGGCGCGATCTGGCGCACTCCCATCGCCAACTTCATCAACTTTGCCTCCACCATCTCCGCGCTGACGCAATTTTTCAACGCCAAACTAAGGCGCGTAGAAGTCGCCTGGGCCAAGACCAGCCACGCCTTCCCCAGCCGCGAACAGCTGCTGGCTTATCAAGCCGAGTCCGGCGGGGACGACCCTGACGATCAATCCCCCAACGATCAGTCCCCAGACGATCAATCAAGGAGCGCCACCGCATGAAGCGCTTCACATTGCTATTGGCGTTTACGGTGTTTAGCGCGATGGCGAAGGCCATGTCTGGGGCGGGCGATACGTTGGAAGTGCGCCTGGATCAAATCGGCCAGACTTCGGGGATCGTTCTGCGTGGACCTGCCGCCGCGCAGTGGCTATCGTTTACGCTGCCACGCGACCGCCAGGTGAAATCGGCGCGCTTTTTGCTGTGGCTGCGTCCGTCCAACGGATTGCTGGCAGGATCGACCTTCGCGGTGAGCGTGAACGGAACTCCGGTGCATGCCGCACGGCTGGATCGCGGAGCGAATTCAAGCGGCGAAATCCTGGTGGAAGACGCCATTCCCGTGGACGCGCTGCGAGACTACAATCGGCTGGAACTGCGCGCCGAATTGCACGATTCTCCGGGACGTTGCGAAAGCCCCACCGATCCGGCGCTGTGGGTAGCGGTGAGCGGCTCCTCGCGGATGACCTTCGAAATCGGCGCCTACCGCCACGACCCCAAGGCGGAAGATTTTCCCCTGCCGCTCGCCGATCCCTTGGACTATCGCCCGGCCCGCGTGCGTTTCGTGCTCACGCCACGGCAATCCTCCGCCGACTACGGGCTGGCCGCGCACATCGCCGGTGCGCTCGGCGAGCGTATGGGTGTGCGCCAGGTGGAAATCGCCGCGGTCGCGGAGTTCGATCCGGCGGCCGACTCCAGTCAAGTGCTTTTCGGTACGGCGGACGATTTTGCCACGCTGACTGGCTCTTCCGCACCGCCGCCGGCCGCGGGAGAAGGCCGTCTCCGTCTGATAGCCAGCCCGCATCCCGCCCGTTATCTGTTGCTGGTGGAAGGCAACGATGCCGCGGCGCGTCAAAGCGCGGTGACCTCCGTGATCCCGGCGGGACCGCCCGGCGGCCGGCTGCGCGGATTGCTGCCGGAAAGCGAAACATTCCGCGTCGCCGACATCGCTTCCATGTTGTCGCAAGACGCTTCGGGACCGGGCATCACGGTGCGCGGCGCGGAGCCGGAGGCCATCATGATTCCGTTGCGTCCCGGCGCCGGCGAGCATTTTGTTCGCGGGGAACAGAGCGTACATCTGGAATATGCCTATGGCCCGCAAGTAGACGTCGCCAGTTCCGCGCTGGAAGTACGCCTCAACGGCAAGACGCTGGGCGGACAGGCGCTGGGACGCCCCGCAGGGTCGCCGTCGGAAGCCCTGGATGTGGCGCTGCCGGCGGAGGCCCTGGGCGCAGAGAATCTCTTGGAATTGCGCTTCCATCTGTATCCCAAGAGCGGCGGAACCTGCACAGCATCGGGAGCGTTCGGCAGCGGCGCGGATGGCGGCCCGCTTTGGGCTACGCTCCTGGATACCTCCAGCTTCCACATGCCGCGCGATCTTTACGCCGATCTGCCCGATCTGTCGCTGCTGCGCAGCGGCGGTGTCCCTTTGACCTACGCGCCGACGGTCTGGGTTCCGCGTCCGGAAGCCGCCACGCTGTTTCTGAACGCCGCGTTCCTGCTCGGACGCCTGTCCGGCGCGGCTCCGGCGGAAGCACGCTTCGAGTCCGAGCTGACTTCCGAGTTACGCCGCAATGCCCACTTGATCATGGTCTCCGGCGGCGCCGGCCTTGCAGAAGCGGATCTGACGATCAGGGAAGCCCTCTCGCCATGGAACCCCCAACGCGTGCTGCTGACAGTCAACGGATCGCCGGAATCCGCCGGACGCCTGCAAGACCCGCTGCTGATCGCCCGTCTGGCGGGCAGCGCCATCAGCATGGACGCGGCCAACCGCGTGCGAATTACGGCGGCGACGGCGACTACGCGCTTCGGCGAAATCCGTCTGAACCGGCGCGTGAAGTATTGGGTGATGGACAACGTGGCCTGGTTGATGCTCGATTCCATCGTGTTTCTGGCGGCCGCGCTGCTCGGCCTGCGCTACATCCGGCGTCACTATTTCCCGCCCCTCCCCGATACCGGCTTGGATACCGACGCGGATACCAGCGCGGGAGATTAAAGATCTGGTATGCGCCGGCCGGTTGTGACGTCGAATCCATCCCTCCAGTTGGTGTATGGGCCGGCGGTGCTCGTCCAGTTGGAAGTATCCCCACCAGTTCGGTAGCCCTAGAGTAGAATAAAGGAAGGCCGCCACTAACCCCATCATGCGCAAAGCATTGCTTTGTTTCGGAGCGCTTTTCTTCGCCGCCTTGCTTGCCACCGAACCGTTGGCCATTGGACAAGGCACCACCATCCGCGTACGGGTACAACTGGTGAGCATCCTGGCCACGGTTCGCGACCGCGCCGGCGCCCTGACCCCGGAGTTGAACAAAGAGGATTTCACTATCCTCGACGAGGGCCAGCCGCAGGAGATTCGCGTTTTCGATCGCCAGGCGGGAACACCGCTGGCCGTCACGCTGCTGGTGGATTCCAGCGGGTCCACGGCCAAGGACTTGCGTTTCGAGCAGGATTCGGCGGCTAAGTTTTTGCACGCCCTGGTGCGCAAGCAAGATCGCGTGGCGCTCTACTCCTTCAACCAGGACGTTGACAAGATAGTTGGATTTACCAACGATCCCGTGCGTCTGGAGCGCGGCTTGAGGGACATCCACCCGGCCGGCGGCACCTCGCTCTACGACGCCATTTTCCTGGCCTCCAACGAACTTCGCCGCCAGGAAGGCCGCCGTGTCATCATCCTGGTGACCGACGGGGACGACACCACCAGCCGCATCAACTATCACCAGGCGTTGCATGCCGCCCAGGACGCCGACGCGGCCATCTATAGCGTCATCGTGGTGCCGATTATCTCGTCGGCGGGGCGCGACATCGGCGGCGAGCACGCCTTGATCACCCTGTCCGGCGACACAGGCGGGCGTGCCTACCAGCCGCGCGTGGCCAGCGAATTGGATCCCGCTTTCGCGGATCTGGCGCGGGAGTTGCGCACCCAATACCTGCTCGGCTTTTACGCCCAGCCCATACGCGATGCCAAGGACTATCGCCATCTGGAAGTGAAGTGCAAGAATCCCGCCTTTACGGTACAGGCGCGCAAAGGATATTATTTTAGAGGCGATCTTCCCTAACCAAGAACATCTATGCCCTCTCTTCCAAAAGTGAAACGCACCCGGCGCGCGATTGCCCAGCGCACCATCACCGCCGTGCGCCGCGCCGTTGCCGGCACGCTCAACCGCGAAGTGGAGGTAGCAGTCGAGCGCATGGAAGGCGGACGCTTCACCGTGAAACTGCTGGAAGGCGGACGGACTTCCTCGCCCATCCGCATCGAAGGCTGGGAGATGGACGCCATGCGCAAGGTCACGCTGATCCCCGCGCACAAGCGCGGCATTTTTTTCCGCCACTATGCCATGTTGCGAGAAAAGCCGCGAGAAAAGCCGCAAGAAAGGCCCTAATGCCCGAAGACATCGATGAAAAACTCGCGCCGGAAGGCGCGCCGGACTCCGAGACAGCCGCGGCGGACGATTCCGCAACTCCCGCGCCGGAACCTCGCGGCCCGGGTCCTTCCGGCCCGCGTAACAATACCCAGCAGGAAGTCGGCTACTTGCGCCGATTGATCGACCAACACACACCGGTAAGCGTGAAAATCCGCGGCGGGGAAATGGTCAACGGAATTATCGAATACTACGACTCCAGCTTCATCCGCTTGACGCGGGAAGGCCAGTCGAACCTGTTCATCTTCAAGAAAGACATTTTGTACCTTCGCGAGGACGCTCCGTTGCAGGAAACGACGTCGCCGGAAATGCCGCCGGAAGAAACGGCCGCCTCATGAGCCAATATGTCGAGTGGGCCTCGGAAGTGGCGCGCGAAGCCGGCGCGATTCTGCTGCGTTTTTACGATCGCGGCGTGGGCTTTGAGTACAAGTCCCGCGACGGCGGGCCGTCCACCGCGACGCCTTCCGGTGCCGACGCCGATCTGGTGACGGAAGCCGACCGGACTTCCGAGCGCTTCATCATCGAACGGCTGCGCGGGCGTTTCCCCGATCACGACATCGTGGCCGAAGAAAGCGGCCGCCGCGAAACCGGCTCCGAATATCGCTGGTATATCGATCCGCTCGACGGCACCACCAACTTCGCGCACAGCTTCCCCGTGTTCGCCGTATCGCTGGGTTTGGAACAAGGCCACGACATGATCGCCGCGGTGGTCTTCGATCCCACTCGCAACGAGATGTTCACGGCGGAGCGCGGCGGCGGGGCGTATCTGAACCACAAGCGTATCGCGGTATCCAAGGCGCCGCGATTGCTGGAGAGCCTGACGGCCACCGGATTCCCCAGCGCCAAGCGCAAGCAAAGTCCCAACATTTATTACTACCACCAGATCACGCTGGCCTCGCACGGGGTGCGGCGTCCCGGATCGGCGGCGCTCGATTTGTGTTCCGTAGCCGCTGGACGCCTGGAAGCATTTTGGGAATTCCGCCTGGGTTCCTGGGATTGCGCGGCCGGCAAACTGCTGGTGGAAGAAGCCGGCGGACGCGTCACCGACATGGAAGGCGCGCCGCACACCTTTAAGAGCGAAAGTATTGTCGCCTCCAATGGGCTGATCCACGCAGAGCTTGTGGAGACGTTCGCGAAGATCAAGCGCGGCGAGGGTCTCGATCCGCTGCCCGCCTTGTAACGCAGGCCTCCGGCCTGTTCTTTTTCCTGACGAAAAGAACAGGCCGGAGGCCTGCGTTACAAAACCAGTTTCGCTTTCACTTTTTCGCTGAGCGCCTTGCCGTCCACGCGCTTGCCGGCCAGCTTGGCCTGCACCGCTTTCATGACCATGCCCATCTGCTTGGGCGAGTTGGCGCCGGTTTCGGCGAGGGCCGCGGCGATCGCCGCGTCCATCTCTTCCTCGCCGGCCGATTGCGGCATGTATTCGTCCAGCACCACGATCTCCTGCTCTTCCTTGGCGGCCAAATCCTCGCGCCCGCCCTTGCGGAATTGATCCGCGGAGTCCTTGCGCTGCTTGATCAACGTAGTGAACACCGCCGTGCATTCGGAATCGTCCAGAGCGGCGCGCTTCTCCGTCTCTTTCAGCTTGACGGCCGTCTTCATCATGCGCAACACGCTGAGCCGCAACTCGGCGTGGCTCTTCATCGCTTCCACCAACTCCTTCTGCATCCGCTCTTGGACCGTCATGATTCCTCCTCTTGATATAATAACCCGTGAGGGCCAAGAGCCCATCCTGACGCGAGGCAATAAATAACTAACATGATTAAGAAGCAGCGGCTTTTCACGCCCGGACCCACGCCCCTCTTGCCGGCCGCCATGGCGGCGATGGCGCAGTCCGAGGTGCACCATCGCACCGCGGAGTTTCGCGCCGTCTACAAGCAGGTGCTCGCCGATCTGCATTATTTCTACGCCACCACCAACGATGTATTCTTGTTCACCAGCTCGGGCACGGGGGCGATGGAAGCGGCCGTGGCCAACTTGTTCTCGCCCGGCGATGCCGTGCTGGTGGCCAGCGCGGGAAAATTCGGAGAGCGCTGGACGGAGATCGCCCGCGCCTTCGGACTATCCACCGACGTCGTGGAAGCGCCCTACGGCGAGCCGGTTCCCGCCGCCGCCGTGCGCGAGAAACTAGCCTCCCGCAAATACGCGGGACTGCTGTTCCAAGCTTCGGAAACATCCACCGGCGTGGCGCATGATGTGCGCGCCTTCGCCGCCGCGGCCGCTGAATTCGGCGCGCTCAGCGTGGTGGACGCCATCACCGGACTGGGCGTGATGGAACTGGACGTGGACGGCTGGGGTCTGGACGTGGTCATCGGCGGATCGCAGAAGTCGCTGGCGATCCCTCCAGGACTGGCCTTCGCCAGCGTGAGCGCGCGGGCCCTGGAACGGTCCAAGACGGCCACGCTGCCGCGCTTCTACTTCAGCTACGCGCGCGAGAAAAAGGCCGCCGACAAAGGCGACGCGTCCTGGACGCCCTCCACAGCTCTGATTCTGGCCCTGGCGGAATCTCTGAAATACGTGCGCACATTGGGCCGCGAAAACCTGATCGCCAACGCCGCGTTTCTGGCGGAAGCAACGCGCACCGGAGTGCGCGCTATGGGTTTGGAATTGTTCGCGAAGTGCTCACCGAGCAACGCTGCCACGGCGGTGTGCGCGCCCCCCGGTGTGGACTCGCGCGTGATTATCCGCGCGCTACGCGACCGTTTTGGGATGATCGTGACCAACGGACAAGGCAGCATGGAAGGCAAGCTGTTCCGGATGGCGCATCTCGGTTACTACGACTATCTCGAACTGGCGGGCGCATTGGCGGCGCTCGAATTAGTGCTGGCGGGCATGGGCCATCCCGTGGAATTGGGCGCCGGCGTCCGCGCCGCGCAGCAGGTGGCCGCCGCCTTGAAATCATAATTCCCATTATTCCTATACCTCCCATGAAAATCGTCATCGCCGAAAAAATCGCCAAGCAAGCCGCGGAGCTTTTACGCGCGGAAAAGTGGAATGTGGTTGAGCCAACCGCCGCCGATCTCAACCGCGAACTGGCCACCGCCGAAGCCTTGATCGTGCGCAGCGCTGTTAAAGTAGACGCGGCCCTCCTCGAGAAAGCGCCGCAACTGCGCGTCATAGGACGCGCCGGCGTGGGCGTGGACAACGTGGACCTGGAAGCCGCCACGCGCCGCGGCGTGTTGGTGTTGAACACGCCCGGCGGCAACGCCATCAGTGTGGCGGAACATACCATCGCGCTGATGCTGTCCATGGCGCGCGCGATTCCCGCGGCCAGCGCCTCGGTTCGCGAAGGCCGCTGGGAGAAAAAGAAGTTCATGGGCCACGAGCTGCGCGGCAAGACGCTGGGCATCGTCGGCCTGGGGCGTATCGGCGTGGAGGTCGCGCGCCGCGCTCGGGCCATGGAAATGCAGTTGGTGGCTTACGATCCTTATGTCACGCCGGCCGTGGCGCGCGACAATGCCATTCAAATGGCGCCGCTCGATGAAGTATTAGCGCGCTCCGATTACCTGACTCTGCACGTCTCGCTCACGCCGGAAACGGAGCGCATGATCAACGCGGCTTCTTTGCGCAAGATGAAGGCGGGCGTGCGCATTGTCAATTGCGCACGGGGCGAACTGTTGGACGAAGCGGCGCTAGCCGCGGCGATTACCTCCGGGCGCGTGGCCGGCGCGGCCCTGGATGTTTTTTGCGTGGAGCCGCCGCCGCCCGATCATCCGCTGGCGCGACTTCCGCAGGTGATCGCTACGCCGCACATCGCCGGCTCCACCGAAGAGGCGCAAGAGATTGTCGGCATCCGTATTGCCGAGCAAATCCGCGAATACGTGAAGAACGGCATCATCGTCAACGCCGTGAACGTGCCGGCGCCCTCGGCGGAAGAGTATCGCGTACTGGAGCCGTACTTGAAGCTGGCCGAGAAACTGGGATCGTTTGTGGCGCAGATCGCCGCCGGCCATCCGCGCACCGTGCGCATCGCCATGTCCGGCAAAATCGCGCAGATGAACACCGTGCTGCTGCGCAGCGCCACGCTGAAAGGCGTGTTGAACCGCCTGGCTGCCGAGCGCGCCAATTTGGTGAACGCCGCAACGCTGGCTGCCGAGCGCGGCATTACGCTGGAAGAAGTAGGCGCGCGCGGGACTGCTCACGGTGACTCTATGCGTGTGACGATTGTCACCGAGGAGCGCGAATCGTCGGTGGAAGGCGGCATCTTCTTCGGCGACCGCCCGCGCCTGCTGGCCGCCGACAGCATCCAGGTGGAAGCGCCGCTGGAAGGAAACCTGATTTATCTCAAGAACGATGACGTGCCCGGCGTGATTGGGCAGATCGGCACGTTGCTGGGCCGGCACAAGGTGAACATCGCCAATTTCTCGCTGGGCCGCCGCGAGAGCGGCAAACCCGCCAAGGCGGTGGCCGTGGTACACGTGGACGGCGCCGTTCCCGAAAAAGTTTTGGCCGCGCTGCGTAAGATTCCCGCGGTCCGATATGCGCGGGCTGTGGAAGTGGGTTGATCTCCCAAAGTGGGGCGGGCATCCTTGCCTGCCGCTTCTCGACGGTTCACTTATCCACTCACTTATCCAGTCGATATCCACACAGTCACTGGATATCTAAGTCGCTGAAGCAATGCCCACTTGTTGGCAATATCCAGCGTCTGGCCCGGATTCATTTTTCCGGCTCGCCGAACAACTCAACTGGCATGGACGATGTTGTCGGAAGGGGATGGGTCCGCTACGCGCGGCTATGCGAAAGATAGCGGCGTTCGGGCTGACGGTCTTTTCTCGCTCGGATAAATCGCTAGTTCGGTGGGGCCGTCCCCGAGTTTCCCGCGAGACCGTTCCGAGGCGAGGTGCTACGCCGGCCGATGGCCATTGCCACGGCGAACCAACTCGTCCACAACCTTGACCAAGGCGCCAACATTGTCGTTGACCTGGCGAATATCCTCTCGCAATTCCCGCATGGTCTGGCGGTCGGCGTTGATCGCGTCGCGATCTTCCTGCTGGGTCTGTATCAAGACATGAGTGGCTTTAGCGATGACCTCGACCTGCTGGGCGAGCAGTGCCTGCTGTTCCGCAAACCGGTCTTGTTTCTCGGAGAGCCGGTCCTGTTGGGCGGAGAATCTGGCCTGCTGCTCCAGGATGAATTCGATCGTTCGCTCGGCGTCCATTTGACAATGGTAGCACAGAAGAAGATGCGCTCCTCTCCCCCGCCCTCCCGCGCCCTCCCCCACATTCCGCCTCCGCGCATCCCCCGCGCATCATGAGTGCTGGCCTAGAAGTTCTTTACAAGAGACCGCCAAACTTATAACATTCAATCGAGTTCGAAAACGATGCGAGCAACAACATGATGATTGACATCAGCCAGGACCTACATTCCTTAACGGCCTTCAAGCGAAATACAGGTGGTCTGATGAAGCGCATGAAGAAGACTCGCAGGGCCCTCGTTCTAACGGTGAACGGAAAGGCCGAAGCGGTCGTTATGGACCCGGTTGCGTACCAGAGACTCGCTGAACGGCAGGATGCCGTTGAAGCTATCCGACGCGGCTTGGCCCAAGTGGATCAAGGCCTGGGACAACCATTAGACGAGGTGTTTGACGAGATTGAAAGAGGCGCCGACCTGCGTTCGACAGGACTTACCGTGTTTTCATTGCACCGGCAGCCAAGAACGAACTCCGCGAAGCGTACAACTTCATTCGAAGGGACTCGCCTGCCGCCGCGAGCAGATGGATCAAGGACGCCAGGAAGAGGATCCGGACACTGACTCGGTTTCCAGAGCGTTGCAATCTCGCTCCCGAAAACGAATCGTTCCCTGAATCTGTGCGGGAAGTGCGGGAACTATTCTACGGCAGCGGCAACCGGGGCACTTATCGCATTCTGTTTGTAATTCGCGATCGAACGGTCTGGGTGCTCCACGTCCGCCATGGCTCCATGGACCAACTGCGCCCGTTACATCGAAATTGACCCACGAGCAAGCTGTGGTCTGGACAGACGGCGGCCTGCACGCCAGCGAAGTAGCCGGATCGCAACAACAGGTGAAAATGGTCTGGCAAATGGTCAGCCGGAACGATCCGGAAACGCTGCGCTTCCTGCACGACGTGATTCTTCGTGCGTACCGGCCACCTCGATAGGAGGATTGCATGAGATCGTTGATTTTTCTGTTAACGGCGCTCGTTGCCGCCCAACCAGCCACTATGAATCAAAACAAGGACAGCATTGTCGGCACCTGGAAACTGGTGTCGTATTGGAATGTCGCCGCCTCCGGGGAAAAAAGCGCGCCCTACGGCGAGCATCCCACCGGCTTCATTACTTATACGCCCGATGGCCGGATGTCGGCGATCATGTCCGCCGACGGGCGCAAGCCGATGTCCACCGCCGACTGTTTTTCAGCCGGCACCGAGGAAAGGGCCGCGGCGTTTTCCACCTTCCTCGCATACGCCGGGACCTACACATTTACCGGAAACAAGGTGGTTCACCATGTTCAGGCCGCGTGGCTGCAGAGTTGGGTGGGCACGGACGTGGTTCGCACCGTAACCATGCAGGGAGACAAGATCGTTCTGCGCACCGAGCCGCGAGAGGTTCGCGGAGTGTCGCAGGTTGGTGAGTTGACCTGGCAGCGGGTTCCCTAATGGCCTATCTGCGAGCTTGGTTTAGCGTAGAACCTCCGGAGAGGGCCTTAGGTCGCCCTTTCAGGGCTCGCTTTGTTGGCCGTTTGTACCCAGGGCGACGCTTCCGCTTGCCCTGGGCTGCTATAGGTCGGGCCGTTGGCCCTCTCCAAGCGCGCGACAGCCGAGAGCCCCGAACGGGGCGCGCTATATCAGCCCAGGGCAAGCGAAGCGTCGCCCTGGGTATGTCCAAGTTTCATTCCAGCCCTGAAGGGGCGCACTAAAGGATCTTCACCCGACAGGCCGCTAGGCCCTCTATAAGTCAATCGCGATCACTTCGTGATCGAGGATGGACTCGACCGTCAGACTCAAGTTTCCCCCCGCTTCCGTGACGCGAGGCTCCCGCCCGCTAACCAGCAATTGAACCTTCTTGGCCTTGCGGCCGCCCGGCAGATTCAGCGTGACAGTTTGCGGCGGCGAAGGAATAAACCCTCGCACGGGACCCTTCATCGTCATGGCGTTGTTCAGGTTTACCAGATGAACGGTCAGTGAATCTTTCTGCCGCCAGATCGTGACATCGAGCATTCCGTTTCCCGTCACGATTACCGGTAAGGACTCGCCGGCGGCCCAGGTCACTGCATTTTTCAACAGCCTGCCGTGATCGGGCGACAAAACCTCCCAGAAGGTCCGATCGATGTCCCACGGGAAGTAAACGACGCGCCGCCCGGGCAACTCCGTCAAGTAGACGCCGGGGATATTTGTCTTCGGGCGCTCGCGGGAAAACTTCTTCCATGGGCAGATCCGGATACGACGGAATCAGCGTCAGCGGCGGGTCGATCGGTTCAGAGACACCCTGCGTATGCACACGCGACACGCCGTTGATGATTCGCTCGGTATCCTCAAAGCCCGTCAGAATCGGGAGGCTCTGCCGGCCGCGCCCCAGCCGCAAGTAGGAGTTTTGCATCCGCGCGTCAATTTGTCCCGCGAACGACGTCCGGTAGAGATCGGCCAATCCAAAATCCTTCCTGCGCACGCCCCACTCGTCGTACAGCGACGTTTCATGGGTGGCGACAAGGCTGCCTTTGTAATCGCGAAGCTGCTGGCATTGCCGGTCGGACATAGCCGCGATGTTAGGCAGGATCAGCACTTTGAAACGGTTAATGTGCTGCGGGTCCAACAAGCGGTCGTGGACCATTTCAAACGGGATGCGCGCTTCGATCAACGCTTGATACCAGCCCAGAATGTGATCCTCCACGTTGGCGCGGGCCCGCTCGCCGCCGTAGTATGTGGCAGTTTGTTGTGAATACACCAGACCCACTCGCGCCAGTGATTCCGTGTTGCGCAGGTAGCGTTCGTTGCGGTAATGCCAGACGTACAGGTCTTCCACCATCTTCAGCCAGCGGCGGTCGTACAGAACGCCGCCGAACTTCGTGAACCAGGGGCGAATGCCGTTGGCGATTCCGTCCAGCACCCACAAGCGAATCTCCGGACCGCTCTGCACGGAGTCTTTCCAGCGGTACGGCTCTTCCACGCCGACACTGAAAAGGCCGGCGACCGGCGCGCGGCCGATGGCCGCGCGAAACTCCTTGGCGTTTTTCCCGTTCGCCCAGGGCGGCGTCACGCCGCTGCGCGCCTGGCGGTCGGCAACGAGAATTGGCGCACGCTCGCCGATCGTCTTCATATCCAGGTTGCTGAGCGCGCCGCCTCCGCTGTTGGGGATGTAGCACGCCGCGGGATTGATCTTGCGAATCTCGCCGTCCCACAGCCGCCACAATTCGAACAAGCGCTGCTGCCGCCATTCGTTATGCGCGCGCCGGCGCGGATCTTGCGGATTGCTGGTTCGCGGAAGATCCATGCCGGTGGCGGCCTTGAAGTTGGCCTGGCAATGTTCGCAATAACACATGCCCGAGCCGGCCCAGCGATTGCTGAACACGCCGTCCACTTTGTAGAGCGACACAATTTCCTTGGTCACTTCCGTCATGAACTCGAAATTGTAAGGACCCAGCGCGCAGGTTACCCAAAGCTCCGGCATCACCCAGTGGCGGCGCTTGTGGCCCTCGGCGTCCACCGCGATCCAGTCGGGATGGGCGTCGAACACATCCTGATGCGCGGCATGAGGATCGGTGCGCGCTACGACGACCATATTCAATTTGCGACAACCGGCCACCAGATCGCCGAAAGCATCGCGATCCCCGAGCCACTTGCTGCGATAATGCAGCGGGACTTTCGTGGGATAGAAGGCCACGCATCCACCGGCGCTGAGACAGGCGGCGTCGGAGTGGGTGCGCTTGAAGTAGTCCAGCCAGAAGGCGGAATCATATTTGCCGGGATCGTCTTCCACCAGCGTCAACTGGGCCCAGCGCATGGGGCGATCCCACAGCGGTTGGGGCTCGTTGGTTTGTGCGGCGCTCGCGGGCGGTCCGGCGAGGGCCAGCGCGGAACCGGCCAGGGCGGCGGTGCGAAGGAAGTCACGGCGGTCGAGTTCTTGGGAATCCATGATCCTTGAATCGTACCGCAGTCGATGGCGCTGTGAGCCGCGACAGTTATGGAGCGATAGGATGACGGCGGATCTCAAAGGCCGGGCCCGAAGACACGCAGACGCCAGTACTCGGCGCTGGGTGTTTTCGTGCCAGCGTTCAAGACGGCCACGCTGTCCGTCGCTCCATAACTGTCGCGGCTCACCGCGCACGCTCGGGCGTGGTAGGATTGTGCGTCGCCTGGGCGCGACGAAGATTCGGAGGCAACGAACGATGGCAAATCGCCACCACAGCCGTAGAGAATTCATCCGCCTGGCGGCAGCCGGCATCGCCGGCGTTTTCAGCGGGCCGATCGGGCAATCGCTGAACGCCCAAACGCAAGGCGCCGATCTCGTGGTCTTCAACGCCAAAATCTACACCGTCGATTCCCGCGCCCCGAAGGCCGAAGCCTTCGCGGTACACGCCGGCCGGTTCGCCGCCGTGGGGAGCAACCGGGACATCCGGGCGCTTATCGGCAAGGGAACCGAAACGTTCGACGCCAAACAGATGACCATCGTGCCCGGATTCATCGACTGCCACAATCACGCGCCCGGCGACGTATTGCTCTATGAAGTTCTGGTCGGCAACCCCTACGTGGTGGAGTTCGTGACCATCTCCAGCATTGTCGACAAACTCCGCGCCAAAGCCCGCGACACGCCGCCCGGCACGTGGGTGGAAGGATATTTCTTCGACGATACCAAGGTGCAAGACAATCGCCTGTTAAACGTTCAGGACCTCGACCAGGTATCGAAGGACCACCCGGTTGTGGTTCATCATCGCGGCGGCCACACGTCGTTCTACAACAGCAAGGCCTTCGAGATGGCGGGCGTCGACAAGAACACGCCCAATCCGCCCGGTGGAACATTCGACCGCGATGCCAACGGCTACCTGAACGGCCGGGTTACCGATCGGGCGACGTCCGCGCTCAACAGGGTTGGCAAGCGACCGACGTTTACCGACGAGCAGCGCATGCAGCGCGACCGCGACGGCCTGGCGTATATTTCCAAACAGTTCGTAAAATACGGCGTGACCAGCGTCCACCACGAGGGCGGCAATCTGGCGGCCCTACAGCAGGTGCGGGCGCGCGGCGATCTGCTGCACCGGGTGAGCTACGAGGCCGGCGGCAAGGTGCTGGAAGCGATGATCGCCGGCGGCATCATGAGCGGTTTCGGCGACGAGTGGATCCGCTTCGGAGCCACCTCCGAGCACACCGTCGACGGATCTTTTTCCGAACGCACGATGGCGCTCAGCACGCCCTATCCCGGCGTCACGCCGCCCTACAAAGGCAACGTCACCGAAACGCAGGACGATCTCAACGCCTGGATCGAGCGCGTGCATCGCGCCGGCATCCAGGTGAACTGTCACGCCAATGGCGACGTGGCTATCGATATGTTCCTGACCGCGGTGGAACGCGCGCAGCGCCTGTTCCCGCGCACCGACGCGCGCCCCAAGATTACGCATTGCACGCTGATCAACGACGACCTTGTCCGGCGCATCAAAGCGCTCGGCGCGGTTCCCGCGGCGTTTACGTCCTATGCCTATTACAACTCCGACAAGTTTCACTTTTACGGCGAAGAGTTGATGAAGCGTTGCATGGCCTATCGCACGTTCCTCGACGCCGGAGTTCCGGTGGCGGCGGGCTCCGACTTCAGTCCCGGGCCGTTCGATCCGCGGATGGCGATCCAGGGAATGGTCACGCGCACCGGTTGGGACGGACGAACTTGGGGTGCGAACCAGCGGATCAGCGTAGAGGAGGCGCTGCGCGTGAACACGATCAACGGCGCTTACAACTCCCATGAGGAAGCCGTCAAAGGATCGATCACGCCGGGTAAACTGGCGGACTTCGTGGTGCTGTCGGACGATCTGTTCACGGTGGACAAGGCGAAGATCAAGGACATCGCGATCGTTCGCACGGTGGTCGGCGGGTCGGCGGTCTTTCATGAGGGCGGCTCTGGTTGATGGACCGCGTGCCACTAGCGTCTTCATGAGGGCCAAGGTACCTGCTACCTGATGGAATTGCCAGGACGCGAATGTTCCATCGGTGTTTATCGACCGTTGCATTTCTTCCCCGTCTTTGATTCACTGAAACTATGCGTATTGCGTTCGCTGTCCTCCTGCTGACTGTGTCGAGCGGCGCCGTTCAGGCGCAAGACGTGCTCCACAAGGGCGCCCAGGAATTGGGGTTCTACACCGGCGGGGGAATCAGCATTCCCGGCGGATCGCCCGGCAGCCACGATTACTGGATGGCCGCGGGACGCTGGAGCCGCGTGATGGCGGAGTTCGGCGGCGGCGCTTTGGAATATGGCGTGGAAGTTTATCCCGCCATGGTGGTGAAGCAAACCACCACGGTTTACGCCGGAGGCGGCTCGCCGCTGCAATTGCGCTATAACATTCTTACCAAGAACAAAGTGGTTCCCTACCTGGAGATCGGCGGCGGCATGTTGGGATCGGCGGCGCAATTGCCGGAGAATACCTATCGCTTCAACTTCATCGATCAGGGCAGCCTCGGCATGCAGTGGCTGCGCCAGGGACGGCCTTCGTTTCAGACCGGAATCCGCTACCAGCACATCTCCAACGCCGGGCTGGGAAACCATAATCCGGGCATCAATTCGATATTCCTGTTTGGAGGCCTTTCGTGGTGGAAGAAGTGAGGAAGTCCACGGTTCGCTCCCTGGCCTGTGGGTTGTTGGTTTTCGCAGTGCTTGGTTTTGCCCAGGAACCGGCGCAATTCCACCACTTCCATCTCAACGTCGTCGAGCCGGCCGCTTCCATGGAGTATTTCTCCAGCCAGCATGGCGCGGTGAAAGTTATCTTGCAAGGATTCGGCGTGGGCGTGCGCACCGACAAATCCTATGTACTGTTCGAACGCGCCGATGAAGACGCTCCCGTGCAGACCTGGGCGCAGCCGGATCCTCCCGGCGCGTGGCCTTGCCAGAACGCCGACCGCTGCTTCCAGGACGCGCGCTCTCGCCTGGAGATGTATCCGCCCAACACCCCGCTGATCGCGCGGCTGCAAGTTCTGAGCCACGACCCCATCACGTCGCGGCAGTGGTTTGAGAAGCATCTCGGCGTGCGCGTCAGTGAGGGCCAGACGCCGGTGATTTTTCTGCCCACCGCGGCGCCGCTGCAAACCGGCAACGTGATCGACCATATTGCGTTCAGCTATCCCAACATCGCCGACGTGGTGACCCGCTTGCAGGCCGAAGGCGTAAAGATCGTCCAAAGGCTCCCCAAGAGCGTGATGGTGGAAGGTCCCGAAGGATTTCACGTGGAAATCGCCGAAGATAGCGAAATCGGCGCGGACGCCTACTGGTGTCCCATGGATCCCAAGGTGCGCTCTTCGAAACCGGGGAAATGCCCTATTTGCGGGATGCCGTTGGTGCCGCTTGATCCCGGCGAATACATCTTGTATCCCGTGGACATGAAGACCGTCCCCGGTCCCATCATCGCCGGCCGTCCCGGCAAGCTGGTTTTTTCCATCCACAATCCTCACACCAGCGCGGTAGTGAAGCATTTCGAAACCGTTCACGAAAAGTTTTTCCATCTCTTCGTGGTCAGCCACGATTTCAGTTTCTTCGAACACATTCATCCCGTGGAACAAAAGGATGGCTCCTTTGTGGTAGAGACGACGGTTCCCAAGCCGGGACCTTACCAGACGTTTTCCGACTTCTTCCCCAGCGGCGGATCGCCGCAGGTGGTGCAGCGAACGTTTGTGACCGCGGGCTATACCGGCAGCTTGCTGGCGGCGCGTGCGCATCTTACGCCCGATCCGCAGTTGGAGAAAGTCGTTGACGGCACGCGCGTGCGGTTGGACGCGACCGCCTACACCGCCGAGTTCAAGCAGACCCTGACCTTTACCCTGACCGACGAAGCAACCGGCCGACCGGTGAAGGATCTGGAAGAATACCTGGGCGCCTGGGCCCACCTGATGATGCTCAGCGAGGACATGGGGGATTACGTCCATGCTCACGCCACGATGGAGCAGAACCGCGACGGTCAAACGCAGTTGAGCCTGGACTTGATTTTTCCGCGCGCCGCCAATTATCGGATGTGGATTCAGTTCCAGCGCGGCGGCCGGGTGATCACGGTGCCGTTCACGGTGAAGGCGAAGCGCCTGGGGTAGCATTGGAGCCGGAAAAGGCAAAAGCAACCGCCGCACCCACGCGTTCGCGCAGGTCCCCGCGCCGATGAACGCCGATGAACGCCGATAGTGCAGCTTCCCATCGGCGTTCATCGGCGTTTATCGGCGGTTGCTTTTGCCGTGTTTGCTGACGAAGATCAACTCCTTAGCCACCGGTCCAACGGGACTGCCATCGAAATCTCCCAGCACTTCCAGCACTTCGAACCCGCAGCGCGCCAGAAGATGCTCCAGTTCGTAGCGGAAAAAGTAGCGCATCACCAGCGGCATCGCCTGGCGCGCGCCGGTTCGCTGGTCGGTGAAGATCAACTCCATGTGTTGCACTTGCCGGGTGCGGTCGTGGCGCAAACGCCGGACACTTCGATGCATCGGCTGGCCTTCGGGACCGCTGAACTCGAATTCCACGATCTCCATTGCGTCTTCGTTGGCGATCAAATCCAGGCGTGGATCGAAGACGTCGAAGATGAAGCGTCCCTCGGGCGCCAGATGGCGGCGCACCGATTCGAGACATGCCATCTGATCCGGTGGATCGAGCAAATGCTGGAAAGGACGAAAGGGTATGGTGATCAGCGCGAATTGGCGCGCCAAATCGAAGCGGCGCATGTCGCCCAACATGGTTTGCGCGGAGAGGCCTTCAGCCCGCAACCGGGCGCGACATGCTTCCAACATCGCCGGCGAGGCGTCCAGGCCGGTGATGTCCACACCCAGGCGGGCGATCGACGCCAAAATGCGGCCGCTGCCGCAGCCGATTTCCAGTACCGGCCCGCGGATTTGCAGCGCTCGCGCCACATAGAAAGCGATGTCGGCGCGATTCTGGTAGACCGGAGCCAGATCGTAATATTGCGCGGAGTCTTCGTAGAGATCCGGCATATTTACACCAAGCCCGTACTCCACAGGTCATGCAAGTGCAAAACGCCTTCCAAGCGGCCGGTGCTATCGGTGACCATCAGGGAAGTGATGCGCCGCGTCTCCAGAACGCGCAGCGCGGCGGCGGCGAGTTCCGTGGCGGCGATGGTTACGGGATTGGTGGTCATGCACTCGGCGGCGGTCAGATGCAAAACGTCCTTACGCCGTTCCAGCAGCCGGCGCAGATCGCCGTCGGAAAGCACGCCCAGCAGTTGGCCGTCGGCCGCGGTTACCGCGGTCACGCCCAGGCGCTTGCGGCTCATCTCGTAGATGACCTCGGGCATGGCGGTGGACGGCGATACTTGCGGAATCTCCTCGCCGGTGTGCATGAGTTGCGAGACGCGCCGCAAGCGGTCGCCGAGTTTGCCGGCGGGATGCAGTTGCGCGAAATCCTCGGGGCTGAATCCGCGGCGTTCCAGCAGCGCCAGCGCCAGAGCGTCGCCGAGGGCCAGCATCACCGTGGTGGACGTGGTGGGCGCTAATCCCAAGGGACAAGCCTCCTCGGCGATGCGCACGTCCAGGTCCACATCGCTGGACGCCGCCAGCGTGGAGGCCGGCGCGCCGGTCAGCGATATCAAGGGCAGGCCCAGGCGTTTGATCGGCTCGAGGAGCCGCACCACCTCATCGGTTTCACCGGAGTAGGAAAGCGCTACGACCACGTCGCCGCCCACCACCGCGCCAAGATCGCCGTGCAGCGCTTCGGCGGGATGCAAGAACAGGGACGGTGTGCCGGTGGAGGAAAACGTGGCGGCGATCTTGCGCGCGATGATCCCGGACTTGCCCATTCCGGCGACGATCACGCGGCCCTGGCAGGCGGCCAGCAGGTCCACGGCATGATCGAAGCGGGCGTCTAACCGCGCGGCCAGCGCATTCAACGCCGCCGCCTCGATGCCGAGGACGCGCCGGGCGAGATCCAAACTGGAAGGGGTCATGATCGCATCCTTAAGACTACCACCGCGGGTCCCGGGGGGTTGCGTGGCCAGAAGCGGATTTTCCGGCGCAGAGACGCGGAGGCGCAGAGAAAACCTGGTTGATTCTTGGTCTGGGATTCTCTGCGTCTTCCTCTGCGTCTCCGCGTCTCTGCGTCGAAAAAAACCGTGCAGCCAAGAACTTCCTTTTAACCCTGTGGAGACCTTAAGCGCGCCGCCTGGATCGCCAGCACCTGCTCCAGCAACGGTTCCAAACGATCCAGCGGCCACTGCGTCGTGGAATCGGAGAGCGCCGCCGCGGGATTGTCGTGGACTTCCACGAACAGGCCGTCGATGCCGGCCGCGGTCGCGGCGCGCGCGAGAGTTTCGCCAAATTGGCGCATGCCGCCGGTGGTTTCGCCCGCGCCGCCGGGAAGCTGCATGGAATGCGTCAGATCGAAAACCACCGGGGCGAACTCGCGTATCACTTGCAGCGACCGCATATCCACCACCAGGTTGTTATATCCGAAGGACGATCCACGCTCAGTGAGAAAAACGCGATCGTTTCCCGCGCCACGAACTTTGTCCACGGCGTGTTTCATGTCCCACGGCGAAAGAAACTGGCCTTTCTTCACGTTGACGGCCGCGCCGCTGCGGGCAGCGGCTTCCAGCAGATCGGTTTGGCGGCACAAGAAAGCGGGGATCTGGAGCACGTCGCAGCAGCGCGCCGCGACCGCCGCCTGCACCGCTTCGTGAATATCGGTGAGCACGGGGCGCCCGTTTCTTCCTTCACTGCGCGCAAGACTTCCAGCCCGGCGTCGAGACCCGGTCCGCGGTAGGATGTCCGGCTGGTGCGATTGGCTTTGTCAAACGATGCTTTATAAACATAGGGCAGGCCCAGCCGCGCGGCGACGCCCGCGATGGCGCGCGCCAGCGTCAGGGCGTGGGCGCGGCTCTCGATGACGCAGGGCCCGGCGATCAGCAGCAGCGGCGCGCCCGCACCAAGCGTGAGTGGTCCGATGGCTACGGAGTGTGACACCGTCCCATTGTACCTTGCGCCAGGAGATAAAATTACAGTCGCGGAAATCTCGCGGGCAGGGCGGCAAGACGCGCTCCAAAACTCCGCGCTTCCGCCAACATCAACTGCACCTCGGCGTTCAAGTTGACTTTGGTCGAACTGAACGTAGTCCGCTTCCACACGCCGGCGCTTCATTCGGTCGCCGTCGTTTCCGAGCTGCTTGCAGGTGGAGTCGGGAGATTGGATGTACTGATTCCAGCACCAGGCGTGGCGTCCCGCGTTCACTGGGCATCGCCCCGCCGCGCTTTCGGCCCGCGCGAAGGCAATGTTAAAGACGAAGTAGTAGGCACGGCTGATCGCCGTGCGTTTGGCGGCCTCATCCGGCCGAGCGGCCAGTTCTTCCGCCAGCCTCAGATACATCGCCCACTCAAATGGCATTAGGTAAGCTCGAAATCGAAATTCAACTTTCCGCCAGCCGCGGCGCAACGATCCAACCACCACGTTCGATCGAAGATTGCGCGGGCCTCCAGGGCGCGTTCCACACTTTCCGCCATCGCGACCAAGCAAAAGAGCGTTGTCGATCCCTCCCCGTCGGACACCAATCGCAAGACACTGGCGGCCTGCGAGCCAAACGCGGCAGCCAGCGGCGCCCGAGCCTCCAGGAGCAAACCGCCGAGACGGTTTTCAGCGATAAAGCTCCATACGGCAGCACGATCTTCGATGCCGTAAGTCTTCTCCAGCTCTTCCCAGGGGCTGGGCCGGTGTTCCGTCGCTTTCTCCGGCGTTATCGTTCGAGGCATATGGTCTCCGCTTCAGAACTGATTGTACATCCTAACCATTCCGAACCGCGATGCTATCTCGTTGAGGTACAATCAGTGTTAATTCTATTATGCCAACTGGACTTCGTGTCGTACTCGCCGGCGGCGCCGGCTTCGTCGGATCACACCTCTGCGATTACTTCCTGGCGCGCGGCGACTCCGTCGTGGTGGCCGATAATCTCATCACCGGCGCGGCCCGCAATTTGGCGCATCAGCAGGGCCATCCGCGCTTCACGTTTCTCCATCAGGACATCAGCGAAAGCCTGGCCTTGGAAGGTCCCGTGGATGTGGTGTTCAATTTGGCTTCGCCGGCCAGTCCGTTCGATTATCTCAAGTATCCGTTGGAGACGCTGGCGGTGGGATCGGAGGGAACGCGTCATTGCTTGGAACTGGCTCGTTTGAAGAAAGCGCGTTTCCTGATGGCCTCCACTTCGGAATGTTACGGCGATCCGCAGGAGCATCCCCAGGTAGAAACGTATTGGGGACACGTAAATCCCATCGGCCCCCGCTCGGTCTACGACGAAGCCAAGCGTTTTTCGGAGTCCCTGACCATGGCCTACCACCGGACCTGCGCGGTGGATACTCGCATCGTGCGCATCTTTAACACCTACGGTCCGCGCATGAAACTGAACGACGGCCGGGTGGTGCCGGCGTTTCTGGATCAGGCATTGCGCGGCGAGCCGCTTACCGTTTTTGGCGACGGCTCGCAAACACGCAGCTTCTGCTACGTTTCGGACCTGGTGGAGGGCATCGCGCGGCTGGCCCTGGCCGATCCTTCAACCGATATTCACGATCCGGTGAACCTGGGCAATCCCACCGAGATCAGCATCCGTCGGTTCGCGGACGTGATTCTGAACTTGACCGGGAACAACGGCAACGGCCGCATCGAACACCGCCCGCTGCCGCAGGACGATCCCAAGCAGCGCTGTCCGGATATCACCCGCGCCGGCCGGCTGCTGGGGTGGTCGCCGAAAGTGCCTTTGGAAGAGGGCTTGCGGCTAACCGTAGAGTATTTCCGTGGTCTAATCAAGACGTAGGCCAGACTCCGAGACTCCCGGCGAGAAGGCGGGTTTACGTTCTTATGTTTCTACTGATTCCCCTTTGGGCGCTGCTGTTACAGGGCTCGAGCGCGAAGCAAGCGCAGCCTCAACAAACGGGAACACCGGCCGCCGCTTCCACGGCCAAACCCGGAGTGATCCGCGGCCACGTCTACGCCGCCGACACCGGTGCGGGCGTCAAGCACGCCGACGTTTCACTGCACCCAACCGGGCGCTTCCAGCCCCAGGGAGCCACCACGGACGCCCAGGGCGGCTTCGAGTTTCGCAACGTGGATCCCGGCGACTACACGCTGTCGTGCAGCAAGAGCGGCTTTGTGGGCGCGTCCTACGGCGCCAAGTCGTCGAATCAGCCGGCCGCGAAGATCACGGTTGCGGACAGCCAGGAACTGAAGGATATCGATTGCCGGATGCAACACGGCGGCGTCATTACCGGCGTGGTCACCAACGATGAGGGCGAGCCGGTGGTTTACGCTCAAGTTCAAGTGATGATCAAGACCTACCGGCGTGGGCAGGCCACGCTTTCTCCCCGCTCTGGCGGAACCACCGACGATCGCGGGCGCTACCGCATTTTCGATCTTTCGCCCGGCCGCTATTACGTGCAGGCCTCGCGGCGCGGCAGCGGACCTACCAATAACCGCGAGACCGCCTATTCCAACGTGATTTATCCCAGCGCCTCCCGCCTGCAAGACGCCGAGGCGGTGCAACTGCTTCCCGGCGCGGAAGCCGGCGGCATCGATATGGTGTTGCGAACCGTCTCGACATACAGCATCAGCGGCAGGGTGATGGACATGCAGTCGGGACGCGCGCTCAGCGCCGGCAACATCAACGCGCAGGCGGAAGATTTCATGATGAACGGCGGGGGCGGTGGAGGATCGCAGATCAAGCCGGATGGAACGTTTCAACTCAAAGGACTGCTTCGAGGACGCTATCGTCTGAGCGTGTCGACCGGCTTCGGCGGACCCGGCGTACGTGCCGGATTGGGCGGCCTCGCGGGCGGCCCGGGCGGCGGCGGGCCGCGCCCTTTCACCAAGGAAGTGGAAATAAGCGACAGCAACATCGACAATTTGACCATTACCATCACTCCCGGGTCCACGGTGCGAGGCAAGCTGGAAGCCGCGGGCGGAACAGTGCCCGATAACTCCCGCGTTAGCCTGACGCCCCGCAACGACAGCGTCGGAATCCGCGGCCCGGGTCCCGGCGCTGCGGCGCCAGTGGATCCCGATGGCACCTTCGAGATCACCGATGTGCAGGCGGGCGTCTACGATCTGGCGGTGATGAGCCGCGGCGGCAACGGTCCTCCCGGCGGTGTATCGTTTAACGGTCCGGCAACCAACAGCGCGTTTTTCCTGAGCGCCCTGAGCAGCGGAGGCTCGGACATTCTCGACAGCGGCATCGTGGTCGCCGAAGGGGGAGCGGCGGTGCAGCTTGCCGCGACCATTGATTTTTCCAGCGCTAGCGTTACTGGACACGCCTTGACCGAAGAGGGCGATCCCATGGGCGGTGTGCCGGTGGTGCTGGTCAGTTCCGATCCCAAGAAGCGCCTGATTGACCGCTACTTCAAAACCACCTTCGCCGATACCAATGGAAATTACTCCATCAGCGGCGTGATTCCCGGCAGTTACCTGGCGGTGGTATGGCCGGAATCGGATCCTTATCAGGTGCAGGATCCGGACTTGCTCACGCAACTCGAGAAGCACGCCACGCGGGTATCGGTGGAACGGGGCGGTACGGCGTCCCAGGACCTCAAGCTGACCGCGGCGATCCGGGTAATCGCGCAGACCTTCGCGCAGTAGTATGACAGGCGTCCCGCCTGTCCTGGCCAGCGAAGCGGGCGACAGGCGCGCGATATCTGCGAGACTGCCTTTCGCCCGCTCCGCGGGCTTTTTTTCCCTCTCAGTGTTCCCAGGGTTCCGCAAAAAAAGCTCCACCCTGGGCCACACTCCTCCGCCCGCTTCGCGGGCTGAAAATGTAGAAACTCCAGTGGCCAGCGAAGCTGGCCAGAGAGCGTGGCCCAGGGTGGAGCGTTTTTTGCGGAACCCTGGGTACACCGCGAGAACAACGAGCCCGCGAAGCGGGCGACAGACGCACGATATTTGCGGGACTGCCTTTCGCCCGCTCTGCGGGCTCTTTTTCCCCTCACAGTGTTCCCAGGGTTCCGCAAAATGCGCTCCACCCTGGGCCACACTCTCCCGCCCGCGCCGCGGGCTGCAAATGTCGAAACTCCAGCGACAGGCGTCCCGCCTGTCCCGCCGCCAGCGCCACGGATTCCGATTTTCCTGGTCAAGGTGGTTGACGTTTATCCCGATACTTTTCCCGATCCATCACCGAACCCCTGCCGGCGTGCGCATGGGCAGATACGAGCAGTTGCTGGATGACGCGGCAATTCAATCCACCTTATTTGCCGGTGAGACCGTGCGCTTCACTACGTTCCCCATGGAAAACAGCGCCCTCGTTTGCCCTGTCAAACCAGGCAGGATCGCACGATAGCAACCAAGCTGGCGCTGTCGCCGGTGGCGAAACTTTCTCGCGATGCCGCAGTCATCTCTTCGCGCGTGACTCCCCGCCAGTCCAGCGTGAATTCGGCTTGGCCAGCCAGTTCGCGGAGAAATTCGCGCTGCGCGCGGCCGTTACCTTTCGCGAAGGGGATGCACCGCATTCATCTCGGCCAGATAGAAGCCGGCGCGTTTGGCGAAATCCTCGACGGTCGTTTGGCGCAGAAAGTTTTCGGCACGCAGCCTGCTAAAGAGCCCCTGCATCGCGGACTCGATGTACGACGGGCGAGCGAAAAGGCAGCCGCTCTTAGAGAGGTCAACCGTCCGGAACTGTCCCGCCCAGTCGTAAACATCCCGGAAAATGTGCTTGTGAATGGCCTTGAGATGGGCCGCATTGAAGCGGCCCGGCGCTGGCGATTGTTCGAGTTGGGTGAGCCGGGCCCAAGCGGCGTTAGCCTCGAAGGCCGCCAGTCGCTCGGGATCTCGAATATCCGCGAGGTTCCGAAGGACGCTAGTCCCCGGGTATGCGTAGGGGTCCGAACTCTCGGGCATTCAGTGCTTGAATCTCCTGGACCAGTTCGTCGACCGTCAGTTGCCCGGAAAGGTACCGCTGGAAGACCGCCTTCGCAGACTCGGTTGGTTCCAAACCTTCCAGCCGCACCGAGGCCAAGGCACGCTCCGCCGCAGCCTGCCGCTCGGCGCGCTCCTGCTCGGTGATCGGTGTGGTAATGGCAGCCATCGTCGTTGTTTCCATTCTACCTGGAAATCGCTCGTCCGGACAGCCCGACCACGGCGAGCGACGGCGAGCGGCGAGCGGTGAATCCGACCCTAGAGCGGCGCCGTTTCCAAGCTGGCGATGAAGTCGATCCCGGGAATATTCTTGCCCAGCAGCCGCTTATCGTTGGTGATGAACAAATTGATGTTGCGTGACGCCGCACACGCCAGATGAATCGCGTCAGGACGAGAGATCGTACGGTCGCCACGAATGCGGGCGTAGATTTCCGCGGCCTGCTGATCGAATGGGATTACCGTAATCGCTGGAGAATGGAACGCCTCGCGGTATCTCTCCATCATTTGGCGATCTCCGGTTTCCGCCGGTTTTATCTGGATCTCCCCGACGACGAGCGCGCTGGTGAAGAGTTGGTCGCCGCGGTCAAGCATCCGCCGCCGCAAACTCTCCACGCGGTCGGCGTAGGCAGGATGGTCCTCAAAAGAGTAGATAAAGAGCATGGTGTCCCAGAAGATCGAGGCCATATCACCAGCCCGTCCTTTCCCGCCGGATGAATTCGTCGCCACACTCATCCTTCCAGAGATGCTTACCTAGGCCGCGCATCGCCAACACCGGATCGTCTTCTTTGGCGTTACGGAGCGCGTTCTGGCAATACTGCTCTTCGTACCATCGGAGAAGATCGCGGTACTCGGGCGGAAGGTCGTTCGCTTCAGGCTTGATTTTTCCCGTTCGTGAAGGGTGGACCGGATCGCCCGGACAGTACAGCCGCAAGGTGCTATCGGGCAGGCGGAAAAACATCCGGTAGCCCGCAGTGTCGCGAGGAAGATTAGCCACGTTGTGTTGATACACATGAGGCTGAATGCCACGCCTGGGGTCCTCGCCGTCGAGACGGCGTGCACGCTCCACGATTTCAGACGGGGTGAACGATTGCCGTTCTTGCTGCTGTCGGTGCAAGAGTGCCAGCGCGACCCAGCAGGCATCGGCGACTTTCAGGTCATGTTTCTCGGACACGGTAGGCATTTGTTAGTTCTTCATTGTATTACTAATAAAACCATGGTAATATATGTATTACATGTCTGTCAAGGAGAATCGTCCGTGGCGAGCAAGGTCCCGGATGGGCTTTCCCAAGCCGTCTTAGCGAAGCAGACCGGGCTGCCGATCCTGCCCAGGGGTGGCCGCTGGCGCGCAAGCCCAACCTGCGTTACAGTAGTACCTTTCACCAGGAGAACAAATGGCATCCTACAACAACCGGCCCGTCCCCGCGGACGGCCAGAAGATCGAGTACCAAGACGGCAAGTTCACTATCCCCGACCATCCGATCATCCCGTTCATTGAGGGCGACGGCACCGGCCCCGACATCTGGCGGGCCTCCGGCGCGTGTTCGACGCCGCGGTGAGCCAAAGCCTACGGCGGCAAGCGGCGCGTGCATGTGGTACGAGGTCTTCGCCGGCGAGAAGGCCTATCAACGAATTCAAAGAATGGCTGCCGCGAGGACACGCTCGACGCCATCGTCGAGTACCGCGTCGCCATCAAGGGACCGCTGACGACCCCGGTCGGCGGCGGGATCCGCAGCTTGAACGTGACTCTGCGGCAGAAGCTCGATCTCTACGCCTGCGTGCGCCCGGTGCGCTACTTCACGGGCGTGCCCTCGCCGGTGAAGCAGCCGGAGCAGCTGAACGTCGTCATCTTCCGCGAGAACACCGAAGACGTTTACGCCGGCATCGAGTGGAAGGCAGGCACGCCGGAGGCGGCCAAGCTCATCGCCTTCCTGAAGCAGCGAAATGGGTAAGAAAATCCGCCTCGACACCGGCGTCGGCATCAAGCCGATGTGCGCCTTCGGCACCGAAGCGCCTGGTCCGGCGGGCCATCCAGTACGCCATCGAGCACAAGAAGCCGTCGGTCACGCTGGTCCACAAGGGCAACATCATGAAGTTCACCGAGGGTGCCTTCCGCGACTGGGGCTACGAACTGGCACGCGACGAGTTCGCGCGACATCACGCGTCACCGAAGACGAAGTGGACGAAGAAGCTCGGCGGCAAGGCGCCGGCCGGCAAGGTCGTGATCAAGGACCGCATCGCCGACACCATGTTCCAGCAGGTCCTGCTGCGCGCCGACGAGTACTAGGTGCTCGCCACGCCCAACCTGAACGGCGACTATCTCTCCGACGCTTGCGCCGCGCAGGTCGGCGGACTGGGCATCGCGCCGGGCGCCAACATCGGCGACGGCTACGGCGTCTTCGAAGCCACCCACGGCACGGCGCCGAAATACGCCGGCAAGGACGTGATCAATCCGTCGTCGGTGATCCTGTCCGGCTGCATGATGTTCCGCTACATGGGCTGGAAGCCGGTTGCCGACATGATCGAGACGGCCGTTGAAAAAACCATCGGACAGAAGAAGGTCACCTACGACCTGGAACGCATGATGCCCGGCGCCACCAAGCTGAAGACCTCCGAGTTCGCTACCGCAGTGATTGCAAACATGTAGCGCCGGCCAGGAGCACCGGATTTGGGCCATGAAACCTAAACCTCCGCGAGGCCAGTCTAACTATGTGTAAAGGGACGGACGAGCAGGAGGATTTATGACTCGTAAACGGTTGCTGTCATTCAGTCTAACTTTGTTACTCCCCGCCGCCATGGCTTTCGCCTGCGCGGCCCCCACCAACGATGCGGTGCAAGCCGGTCTGTCCAAGGATTTGGCCAAGTATCCCGGCGTCACCGTGAAGGTGGACGATTGCATGGCTACGTTGAGCGGCAGCGTGGATCGTTACACCGACAAACTGGCCGCCTACCACAAAGCACACCACTACGGCGCGCTGACCGGCATTGTCAACAAGATCAGCGTGGCCGGACCTGCGGTGCCCGACCAGGAGTTAGCCAAGAAGCTTGCGAGCGGGCTGGCCTACGATCAGTCCATGCGGGGCAATGCCTTCGACTGGTTCACGGTTGATGTGCACAACGGCGCGGTGACCTTATCCGGCTACGCGCACAATCCCTGGAATCACGACTCCGCCGTCGGACTGGTGGAATCGGCAAAAGGCGTCAAGGATGTGGTGGACAAGGTGGAAGTGCTGCCGGTGTCGATGTTCGACGATCGGATCCGTATCGCCGCCTTCCGGCGCATCTACGGCGGCTCATCGTTCGCCGGCGCGATGGATCCCGCCCATCCTATCCGCATCATTGTGGACAACGGTCACGTGACGCTGGAAGGCGTAGTGATCAGTTCGCTGGATAAGCAGATGGCCGGAATGAAAGTTTCCGCGATGTCCGGAGTGTTCTCTGTGCAGAACGATCTGCTAGTCAAGAAAGGTTGAGAAAAAAGGCAAAAGCAACCGCCGATAAACGCCGATGAACGCCGATAAAAACGAATAGCCATCGGCGTTCATCGGCGTTTATCGGCGGTTGCTTTTGTTTCCCCGTGTCCTTCCGAGTTCCCCAAAAACCCTACAACCCGTTCCAACCCTCGCACGCCACAATGGAATCCCTGGGATTGTGGGGATCGTACTTCACCCGCGCCGGCAACCCCTCGCAGACGCGTTGCAATTCCTCCGGGCTGGCTAGCTTGCTGATGTCCTGCGCGCTGCGATAGCCGACCTGGGCCACCGAGTATTCGTACACCAGAATCTGGCGGCCTTCGCGATCCATGATCTCCACCAGAAATCCGTCGGTAAGGCGCCCTCGGGCGTTGATTCCCAGGCGGCGCAGACGCTCCTGTTCTTCCGGCGTCTTGCGGGTGCGCAGGTACCAAACCACGCCGGCCGCGATCAAAATCGCCACGCCCACAAACACAGGCCAGAACTTTTCGAGGAGGTGGATGTTCGCCGTCAGGCCGCTCCCTCCTGTTTTCCGATCGCTTCGGGCACCACTGTATTGCGCAGCGTGCCGATGCCCTGAATGGTCACTTCCACCCTATCGCCCACCTGCATCGAGCCGACGCCGGCGGGCGTTCCGGTGGCGATCAGATCTCCCGGCTCCAGCGTGCAGAAACGCGAGATCCAGCGCAACACCACATCGAAATTGAAAATCAATTGCGCAACGTCGCCCTTCTGCCGTACTTCTCCGTTCAGCGCAGTTTCCACGGCCAGCGCCGTGGGATCGAGACCCGTGACGATGACCGGGCCACGGGGCAGAATGTATCAAAGCCCTTGGCGCGAGCCCACTGGCCGTCCTTGTCCTGCAAGTCGCGGCCGGTAACGTCGTTGACGCAGGTGAATCCGAAAATGTAGTCGAGCGCCGATTCGCCGTCGCCCAGGTGGCGCATTCGCTTGCCGATGACGATGCCGATCTCGCCCTCGTAATCTAAACGGCTGACGTCGGGCGGATAGCGGATTTCGCCGCCGGAGGCCAGCAGCGACGAGGGCGGCTTGTAAAAAATCAGCGGCTTGGTGGGCACGTCGTGCGCTAATTCCTTGGCGTGATCCACGTAATTGCGCCCCACACACACGATCTTCGACGGGAAACACGCCGGGAGCAAACTGACGCTGTCCAGAGCGAAGGCATGTCCGGCGAGCCCGTGCGTCGAGTACGGCGCGCCGTCCAGTTGGGTGATGCGATCACCTTGGAGCACGCCCCAATGCACGCCGGGCGTGCCGGGCCCAGCGGTGGGCGGCGTCCCGGGATCAGTGGAAAAGCGGAGATACTTCAAGGCCTGACCTCCTCGGAAGGGTTGCTCTCGTTGCCGTGAGTATCTACAGCTTTCACGGTGTAGCGCGGCGACGGCCCGGGCGTGGCATCGCGGAACACGGTGTTGGCCAGCAGCTTGTCGTTGAGTTTGGTTCCCTCGCGATAAACGTTGTATCCGGCCAGATCCGGCTCCGTGTTGGGACTCCAGGAAATCTCGGCCATCCCTTCGATGGCCACGGCGCGTACGGCTCGCGGCGGATCGGGCGGGAATGTATCGCGCGGCGTCATCGCGACCAGTTGGGAATCGGCGCTCTCCGCCGTGAATTCTGCGTGGTGCGCCAGCGCGCGAATCATGTACACGTAGGGATGATCGAATTCGAAGTGCCGATCGTCAAAGGACGAGCCGGTGACATCGCCGAGCGGCACGCCATCGCGATAAACGCGGAACGATTCGCCTTCGCCGGTGTTCCAGAAAAGTTGCACGGCGTCCGGTGTAACTTTATAGGTGAACGACGGCGGTGGACCAACCTTCAGCACCGCCACCGGAACAAGGTTCGAGTAATCCGCGGATTCGTCCCGCCGATTGGTCATTTTCACGGCGTATACCACGGTGTGATTGAACCAGGCGGGATCGACAGGGTCCTGGTAGCTGGTTGTTCCCGGCGGCAGCTTGACCAGTTCCTTGGCGTCCTTGTATTCCTTGGAGTTTTTATCGGGCGGCTTGGCCTGCAGGTCGCTCAACACAAAACGATAAACTTTGATGGGACCCAACCGGTCGGGCCGCGGTTTCACGTTTTCGGTTGTCAAGAGAGGGGTAGGCCACGACACGATCACTTTGTCGCCGCGCTGGGCGGCGGTCAGTTCCGTCGGTGGCTGGGGAATGTCGAGCAAGGGCGGGTACACGTCACCCACCGCGCCACAGCCGGTCAACATCAGACAGAGCACCACCAGCACCAGGATCATTGAGGTGTTACTCCAGTCTAACGCAGTTTCCGTAACGCAGGCCTTCAGGCCTGTTCTTTTAGCGCGCGGAAAAAGAACAGGCCTGAAGGCCTGCGTTACCGATTGTCGCCGCTCCCTTTGATCTGTCCGCGTTCCTTGCGCGATTGCAGTTTGGCCAAGTTGTAGGCTGCCACTTCGTCCATCTCCAGCCCCAGCGCGGTGCAGCATTCCGCCAGGTACCACAACACGTCGCCGAGCTCGGCTTTGAATTGCTCGGCGGAGGGCGGCGGATTGTCGCCGCGCAGGATGCGCTTGGCCAAGCCGGCCACTTCGCCCGCTTCGTTCACCAGTCCCAGCGTGGGATACATCGCCGGCGCGTCGCCGGGCACGTACATCGCCGTGGTGTGGGCGGCGGTTTGATAGTCCTTAAAGGTCAAGTTTCCTCCAGGGAAGGTCGCTTACAGATTATACGGATTCAGGCGTTTGAAGGCCCTCATGAGATACTGAAAGCAGGTCTTCCTTATGCCATACGAAATCGTAGTCGGACGCTCCTCCACCGCCGATCCCGCCGGACCACAGCGATCGCCGGGGCCGTTGCAGCGCTTCAAAACGTGGCTGCTGGCTTTCGCGGGGTTGTGCGTGGTGGTGGGCGTGCTGCTGGCGGCGTTCATCGTCGGTCTGGCAATCGCCGGGCTGATTCTGGCGGGACTCTTTGTGGCCCTCTGCGCCTGGTGGGTATCGCGGCTGTGGCGGCGGCGCGCATCCTAGCGATTATCGCATCAACTCGCCGGGCGTGAACACCAAGTCGCGATCCAGAACCATTTCAATGTGCGTGCCCGGCGGCAGAATTACGTTCTGTTGCCGCGACACCAGCACTCCCGCTAGCGCGCCGATTCCACCGCCGATCGCCGCGCCGGATACTCCCGAAGCGAGCGCGCCGACTCCGGCGCCCATGGCGCCTGTCATGAGCACTTCGCGGCCGTCGGCGGTCCTGCGCTCGCCGTCTACGGCGCCTTCGCTTCGCGGCGGCCGCGCCTTAAAGTCGCGCTGCACGCCGTTGGGCAGAATCAACGAATCGAAACGGATGTACAACTCGCCCTTGCCGGAGACGTGGCCGGCCGCCTTGGCATGCGTGATCGTGCCTTCCACGTTGCAGCCGCTGGGTAGAACCACGCGTCCATTCACGGCCACCGGAGCGGCCGTGCGTAAATAAACGTGATCGCCATCTTTGGCGTGCTTGGTGCTCACTTCGGCGGTGAGACTGAGCAGCACATGGGTGCCCATGGGAACGGTAATGTCGGGAGGCAGGCCCGGCTCGGTGCGCTTCGCCAGCGTCGGCTGATCGCTCGTTGTGGGGGCGGCGCCTGGCACGGGACGTAACGTGTTCACCGGCGTTTGACGCATCAGCGGCTCCGCGGCCGGGGCCGCCACTGGCGCCCCTTCCCGCCGGTAGACCAGCGTGCCTTCCGATGGCGTGCCGGCGCGTGAAAGCTCCCGGCGAATGGTCAAAGTGTTGTGGTCGCGCGACAGCGTCCAACGATCCATCACGGTGTATTCCTGCGAGCCGGAAACCAGCGTGTTGACGATGAGGGCCGAGCCTTCCCACTTGGTGACGGAGTTCCTGGACTCCTGGCCAATACGCTTGCGCGTCTCACTCCCATCCAGCGCATAGGACCACTGCATGGCTCCGCTGGAGACCAGCAGGCCGGCATCGCCTTGGGAGACACGCAGCGAGGGTTCGACCGGTCCCAGCGATTGCACGTTGCTAGCGGCCGCGTCCAGCACCCACTTCCCCGAGAAGTCGCGATCCGCGTCGCCGGCAATAAGCGGGATAGCGTATCCCAACACGATAAGGAAAATGGCCAGGATAAATCTGCGCATATCCGCAGATTAGCACATTTTCTGGCACGAGCCGCGACGTCCTTCCAATCGCGCTACCAGGCTGTCCCAGGTTCCGGACCGCTCCCTTACGGTCGCGGCACGGTTACGGCCGCGGCACGTTCATACGCCGCTCGATGAAGTCGGCGAAGCGCGGGAACGGATCGAAACCCACGATCCGCGGCGCATCGGTAACGAAGTTCGATAGCGCGTTGATGTCGTAGAAATAGGGCTGGCCGTCGCGATCGTTGATGAGATATTCCATGCCGCCGATATCCAGGGAGGCTTCGCGGGCGATGCGCAACGCGGCATCCACGATCTCCGGGGGCGGGGAAAAGTTTTCGATTTGCATGGTGCGGCGCGCTGGTTCGGTGGCCGGACAGAACGCGAAATCCGGCGCGGCCGCAGGTTCCGCGGGCGCGGCGGTGGCGCCCTCTTCCTGGCAGATGTCGGCCGGGCACAAATTGAAGCCGCCTTGCGCCGGCGGGATAATCTTGATGGCGTAGAGAAACTTTCCGTCCATCACCTCCACGCGCACAATCGATCCGCCGCGCGCGGGAAGGAATTCCTGCACCAGGGCCACGCTGTCCACACCCAGGTCGAGCGTGCCGGAGCGGGCCGCGGCGGCCAGCGTGGCGCGTTGCTCGAAACGCTGGATCTTCGCGCCGCTGCCGCCGATGTTGGGCTTGACGATCACCGGATACGTGAGTCCCTGCGCCGCCGACACCGCTTCGGCCGGATGATTGATCACCCGCGCGCGCGGATAGGCGATGCCCAGCCGCTCCAGAATGTCCATTTGCAGGGCCTTGGACGTTTCCACCTCGTAGGCGCGCGATCCGTTCAATACCGGCACGCCAATCTGCTGCATGTGGCGCAAGAATTCGCGCACGAAGAAGATGGCGTTGGCATGGCCGCGCAGATAGGCCGAAGGACTCATGCGGTTCACCAGCAGCTTGTAGCGCGACGAACGGATGCGCGGATCGAAACCGAATTCGGCCGCGGGAAGGCGGTCGAAAATAATGTCGCGCCGCTCCAGTTCGGCGAACAGCGGCCGGAACCATTCTTCGTGCTCGTAGAGAATCGCCAGGTTTGCGTCGCCCATTGTTTTCCTTTTTGGAGTGCGGTGGCTTGACACCGCCCCTCTGCGATATTGGATGGCCGAGGCTTGACTCGGCCGGCGCGGGCAACGCCCGCGCTTCTGCGTCCGCTTCGCGGACGCCTGGAGTTTGGACATGCGTCCGTGAAACGGACGCGCTGAAAATAGCCCAGCACTTCAGTGCTGGGTTCCGGGCCGTCAATCGCGAGTCCGTGAAGCGGACGGCTGAGAATTTCTGGCCGAACCTCAGTCGTCCGTTTCACGGACTCTCCGGGGTTCTCTATTTTCCCAGCGATAAATCGCTGGGCTATTGTCAGGCGTCCGCTTCACGGACGCAACAATGTTCAAACTCCAGGCGTCCGCTTCGCGGACGCGCCCGCGTCAAGCCGCGGGCATCCAAGGCGGCGTCAAGCCGCCGCACTCCATACTACTTCGGCGCCATACGTAACGATCCATCCAGCCGGATCACTTCGCCATTCAGATACCCATTCGAAATGATGTGTTCCACCAGCGCCGCATACTCGGCCGGCATTCCCAGACGTTTCGGAAAAACCACGCTCTCGCCCAACGCTACGCGCGCCGGCTCCGGCAACTTCGCCAGCATGGGAGTGTCCATGATACCCGGTGCGATGGTCATCACGCGGATGCCGACGCTTGAAAGGTCGCGCGCCGCGGGCAGCGTCAAACCCACCACGCCGCCTTTCGAGGCGGAATAAGCGATTTGGCCGATTTGCCCGTCGTAGGCGGCGATGGAGGCGGTGTTCACGATGACGCCGCGCTCGCCATGTTCCAGAGCGGGCGTCTTGGCGATCGCCGCGGCGGTCAGCCGCAGCATGTTGAACGTGCCGGTCAGATTCACGCCGATCACGCGCTTGAACGCTTCCAGATCGTGCGGTGTGCCATCGCGCCCCACCACCCGGGCGACGGCCCCGCCGATCCCCGCGCAATTCACGGCGATCCGCAGCGGTCCTGGTTGCGACGCTTGCGCCACGGCCGCGGCGGCCTGCTCGCCGTCACTGACGTCGGCGGTGGAGAATGACGCTGCTGCTCCCAACTCCGCCGCCAGCGCCGCGGCGCGGCCGCCATCGCGATCCACGATCATGACGCGCGCGCCGCGCGCCACCAACATGCGCACGGTCGCTTCGCCCAATCCTGACGCTCCGCCGGTGACCAACGCGCAAGTTCCCTCAATTTTCATGGCTGATTCCCCCGCAAGCATGAGTGAGCGATGCTCAACAATTGGTAGCATGGTGCGGAAGGGGGGAGTCGAACCCCCACGCTCTTTTGGAGCGGTGGATTTTGAGTCCACTGCGTCTGCCATTCCGCCACTTCCGCGTGGTCTCATCATTTTAGCATGACTGACGGTTAACCGGCCGCGCCTGGAGGTAGTGGGTCAATTTGGCTCGCGCGTGCGGCTCCGCCGCCCCTTCGCGCGGAAAGGCTCCGCCTTTCCCTGGAGTTTCTACATTTTTCAGTCACCTTGCCGGGCAGGCGTCCGTGAAACGGACGCCTTGACAGTAGCCCAGCACTTTAGTGCTGGGGACGGAACCAAACAGGAAGCGAGTCTGTGAAACGGACGACTGAGGTTTCTATATTTTTGAGCTTAGCTCTGCAAGACCGTCCGTTGCACGGACTTCATCGGACACGGCCATTTTCCCAGCACTGAAGTGCTGGGCTACTGTCAGGGCGTCCGCTTCACGGACGCGCGGAAAGGCCAAGCCTTTCCCTGGAGTTTCTACATTTTCAATCGCCTTGGCGGCCAGGCGTCCGTGAAACGGACGCGTTGACAATAGCCCAGCACTTTAGTGCTGGGGACGGAACCAAGCAGGAAGCGAGTCCGTGCAACGGACGACTGAGGTTTGTATATTATTGAGCTTAGCTCTGTAAAAACCTCAGCCGTCCGTTGCACGGACTTCATCGGAAACGGCCATTTTCCCAGCACTGAAGTGCTGGGCTACTGTCAGGGCGTCCGCTTCGCGGGCGCCCCAGACTGCGAGCAAAGCTCGCAGCCTGGCAAGGCTTTGCCTTTCCTGGCAAGGCAAAGCCTTGCCGCACGAAGGAGCGGCGGAGCCGCAAACCCACGACCAACTCAAAGTCATGACCCACTACCGGCCACTACCGGCCCTACCGGCCATGAGCACTACCGGCCGGCCACTACCGGCCACTACCGGCCACTACCGGCCATGAGCGCTTGACTTTCGGGGGCCACAGGGCTACCGTTGGTAAGTGTAAGGCTCCAGCGTGCCGTTGATAAGACGGTGGTTTTCGACGCGCCGGAGTTCCAACCCTGAGCCGCCGGTGAAGCCTGCCCGGTGGTCTGAACGTCTCGCCCAAGGGCTCGCGAGGGAGCCAAAGGGGCATTGAGCCGTACCTTTAAACGGCTCCGTCCACGCGTGGCATGTGGAGAGGACGTCCCTATGTTTCAAATGCTGAATGATGAGAAACCGGATGCCTCCGAGCGTAAGGAAAAGCTCGTAGAAGGTGGGTGGATTGTGGCGGGTTTGGTGGGTGTTGCCGCGATAGTGTGGTTCCTGATCCGGCATACCATCGCCTGACACCGTTCGCTTGTGCCGGCAGCCGCGTTGAAACCGGGCGCCGGAATCTGGGGATTCATGGCATGCGATAGTGGTCGCGCACCCAGGTGCAGGCTTCCGTTGGGGTGTGGATTTGACCATCCAATTGAGCGTCCTCCACGGCATTCAGCATTTCCCGGAACGCCGGACCGGGTTGGTACCCCATGGTAATCAAATCGTTGCCGTTGATCAGCGGCCGCGGTGAAACTTCCTCCGGCGTCAATTCCGCAAGTTTTTCCGTCACAAAACGATACGCCGATAGGTCCCTGTGGCTGGATTCGCAATCCAGGCGGTGTAGGAGCAAGTGTTCCTCGAAACCGTCCATGCGCAAGAAGCGTTTCAGCTTGGAGGCGCGCATCTGCCGCACATCCTTGAATCGCAGATGGTGCGCTACTAGCGCAGTGACGCGTTCAATATCGCGGCGCGAGAAACGCAAGCGCTCGCAGATAGACTCCGCCATGCGTGCGCCAACCGCAGCGTGATTGTTGAAGCGAATGCGGTCGCCGGGGTGCTGCGGCGCCTGGAATGTGGGGGGCTTGCCGACGTCGTGCAGCAGCACGCCCCAGGCCAGCGTGGGCGTTGCCTCTCCTAAACCATCGATCATCATGAGCGTGTGCGTCCAAACGTCGCCCTCGGGATGGAACTGCGGCGGCTGTTCGACTCCGCGCGTGGCGGCCATTTCCGGCAGCGTTTCGCCCAGCAGGCCGGTGGACTCCAGCAGTTCGAAGGCTGGCCGGGCATGGCCTTCCGTGAGCATTTTGGTCAGCTCGTCGCGGATGCGCTCCTGGCTGACCTCGGCGATTTCCCGATGGTGATCGCGAATCGCTTGCTCCGTGGCCGGGTCGATGCGGAAGCCCAGGCGAGCGGCGAAGCGTACCGCGCGCAGCAAGCGCAGCTTGTCCTCCGCAAAGCGCAGGGCGGGATCGCCGATGGCCCGGATCACGCGATCGCGCAGGTCTTCCTGACCGCCGACGAAATCGAGAACCGCGCCGGTTTCGGGATCCAAAAACATGCCGTTGATCGTGAAGTCGCGGCGGCGGGCGTCGGTGGCGGGATCGTTGGTGTAGGAAACGCTTTCCGGGCGGCGGCCGTCGCGGTAGTCGCCGTCCGAGCGAAAGGTGGCCACTTCCACGCCGGCTTTCCCGCCATTGCCGGATTCCTCCGGCACGAAGACGACGCCGAACTGCGCGCCGATCTGTACGGCGTCGGGGAACAACGCGGTGACTTGCTCGGGCCGGGCGTCGGTGGCGATGTCGTAGTCCTTGGGAGAAGCCCCCAGAAGCTGGTCGCGAACGCAGCCGCCGTTGAAGAGGGCGCGGTATCCCGCTTGGCGCAGGCGCCGGGCGATGAGCAAGGCGCGGTCGCGGCTCATGTGCGGCCGCCTTTGGGCTGTTTGCCGGGCGCCGTGGATCGTTTGGCGAAGCGCAATTCGGCGGGATTTTCGTGGACTCGCGCCGGCGGCAACGCTGGGGTTCCGTCGGGACGCAATGCGCCGCCCAATTGAACCGCACCAAAACCGTAGCGATCGCGCAAGCGGTCGGCGGCAGCCAGGGCTTTCTCCCACTTGCGGCGTCCCGGGTCTTCCAGAAAATTCATTTGCCGCGTCTGGACATTGGAGGCGGCGAAGTCGGCGGTACGCACGCCCAACAGCCGCACGGCCTTGCCGCGCCACGCCGCTTCGAACATGCGCCGAATATTTTCATAGATGACGCCGTCCAGATTGGTGGGTTCCTCCAAGGTATGCGCGCGAGTGATGGTGTGGAAATCGGAGGTGCGTAGTTTGAGGGCGATGGTTCGCGCGAAAATCTCCTGTTCCCGCAGCCGGCGTCCCACCATTTGTGACAACTCGGATAGCGTAGCCAGCAGTTCCTCGCGGTCGGCGTTATCCACGTTGAAGGTGGTTTCGTGGGAAACGGACTTGGCAGCCTCCTCGCCGCCGACCGGTGTGGCAAACCAGGCTCCCGCATCTTCTCCCTGAGCCTTGTGGAACAGGGCCGCGCCGTTCTCGCCCAGGACGCTTTCCAGTGCGTCCGAGCCGGCCTGGGCGGCGTCCGCCACGGTATGGATTCCGGCGCTGGCCAGGCGCTGCTCGCCGACCTTGCCGATACCGGGGATGCGCCGGACGGAGAGTGGCGCGAGGAAAGCCGCTTCCATCCCCGGCGGAATCCAGAGCACGCCGTTGGGCTTGGCTTGGTCGCTGGCAACCTTGGATACCAGGCGCGACGAAGACACGCCGATGGAACAGGGCAAACCCGTCTCCCGGGCGATGGCATCGTGCAAGCTGGTGGCGGCGCGAAACGCAGTGCCGGGGAGGCGCTCGCTGCCGGCGAGGTCGAGATAGGCTTCGTCAATCGAGGCCATCGACACCGCGGGCGAGAAGTGGTAGAAGATTTCCTTGATGCGGCGGGACATCTCCAGGTAGCGGTTATAGTGGCCGGGAATGAAGATCGCTTGAGGACAGAGCCGGTAGGCCGTGACCAGCGGCATGGCCGAATGGACGCCGAATTCCCGCGCGGCGTAGGAGGCCGCGGCAACTACTCCGCGCGGCGCGTGCAGGCGCCCATCGCGGTGTTCCAGCGCGGCACCGACGACCACGGGCTTGCCCTTCAGGGCAGGGTTATCAATTTCCTCCACTGAACAGAAAAACGCATCCATGTCAACGTGGAGGATCATCTCAGGTCGATTATAGCGCGGGGACAGGTTTAGTTGCCTGTCGGGCATACGGATACCCGGCCACGAGAACGCCTTAGATCTGAAAAAAAGTCTGCCGCGGTGAAGCGGCGCCACGGCGAATCGAGGTCTACTGCGTGGTTCTGCGCGCGTAAATCACGCGCTCGATGGCGGCCAGGTCGCGATCGGTGGCCGGAGTGTGCCATTCCGGGCCCGTCAACAGGTCTCGCACTGGATCGGCGACGTTGAACCCGAGCTCGGCAATCAGCCATCCCCCGGGACGAAGCACGCGCGCCGCCTCCGGAATCAGGCGACGGTAGACGGCGGTGGCATCCGATCCCGCGAAGAGGGCGGCGGCAGGTTCTTGGTCGCGGACCTCGCGGGCCAAGGCAGGCGCATCGGAGAGCGCGATGTAGGGCGGGTTAGACACGACAAGGTCGAAGCACGAGTCGCGGAAAGCCGTGAGCAGGTCGGCGCAAATCACTTCGATCGATTGGGCAAGGCCGAGGCGCTGGGCGTTGGCCCGCGCCGTTTGCAAGGCGTCGTAGGATACGTCGGAGGCCAGAATCCGCGCGTCCGGCAGTTCCTTGGCCAGGGCCAGGGCGATACAGCCGGAGCCGGTGCCGCAGTCCAAAATTTGAAGAGGGATTTGAAAAGAGCCTGGCACAGGCAGCCTGCGGCCGGCTACGACAGCCAAGGCTCGTTCCACAACATGTTCAGTCTCCGGCCGGGGAATCAGCACCGCCGGATTCACGCGAATGTCGAGTCCCCAGAACTCCTGGCGGCCCGTGATGTACTGGGTGGGCCGGCCGGCGATCCGCTCCCGTAAGTAGCGGGCGAAGTGGACCTGTTCGCTATCGGTGAGTTGCCGTTCCGGGTGGGCGCGGAGCACGGGGCGCTCGGCGCGAATAGCATGGAGCAGCAAGACCTCCGCCGTCAAGCGTGGCGCGGAGACAGCGGAGCGCTCAAGGAGATCCATAGCCTGCCGCAGAGCGGTTCCGAGAGTCAACGGCGGTTTTCTACTTGGGCTTTTCAGCGGGCGGCGGCGGGCGGGGAACGTAACCGGTGATGAGTAGATGCGTTTCCGCTCCACCCGGAGAACTTTTTGCCACGATGGTCTGCGCGTATTCGTCCAGGTACTCAGTCGAATCGAACTCCACCGTGAATTCGCCCGATTCACCAGGCTTATATTCCGCCTTTAGGTTCTTGACTACCAGGCAGTCGCAAAAAGTGCTTACTTCAAGGCTGACGGGATGATCTGAGATGTTCTTGAAGGCGAAGCGGGCGGTAGCCTTCTGGCCACGGATCACATTGCCCATGGCGAAACGATCTTTTTCGAACTTCACTTCAACTGGAGGCAGCGGCTTCCTCGGCGCACTCTTGGTTAGGTCGCGGAAGTCTGCATTCTTAAACTTGGGCGATTCCAGCAGCCAAGTGTCACCCGCTCGGATCCAGGGGGTAATGGCTTGTCTCGAAACTGTCTGTGGATTAGGCGGCGTGAAGATCTCCAGGCTAACCGTCACTCGCGCTCTGGTGGGACCAGCAGATCCTTGCGTTTCGAACTTGATTCCAACAATTTCAAAAGAAAGAAAAGGACCTTTGGGCTCCTCGCGAAAGTTCGGTTTGGTGTCGTCGGTGATGAAGGCTTCCGCGTCGTCAAAGCGGCCGAGTCGCATGAGACCATAGAATTTGTTGACGCGGTCTCGAAGCGCCTGTTCGTAGGCTGGTACGCCCTGAGGCTGCGCGGAGATCTGGCAAGGAAAAGAAACGGCAGGCGCGGTCACGAGCAGGATGCCCGCCAGCCCAATGGAGAGAGACTTAACAAGATCGGCGATTCCGTGGAACATGGGGTAGGAAGAGCGGGAGGCGGCTTGTTTCCAAGCCGCCTCCCTGAAAGGAACGGAGGAGCTACCGCAGGAGCAGTTAGTGCGCCAGCGACTCGTAGGTGACACCGGCAATGGGGCCGAAAGCTCCTAAGCGTTTCGCACCGATCTCGGCCTGCGGAATAACCAAGGCCAGCAAGCCTTGGGAGATGGTAGCCGCCGAAGTACCCAGCGCCGGCGATGCATTGCCGACCCATGAGAATCCGTGCGCGTCCACGAATTTGCAGACCGCGAACAAATAGCCCGCTTGGTTCTTGAAGGAGCTTCCCGACTGTTGGAACGAATACACACCGCCGGCCGGGATGGTTGGCGTCGTGGCTTGGCTCGGTACTCCAGTGTTCGCAGTCGCCAGACTCAGATCGGAGGTGGGATAGAACGACAGAGTGCAGGTACCGCTCTGCGGTGAAGCGTTGCCGCTGGTAAAGGCAAGCTTGTCGGCAGTGGTGTTAGTGATCTGGACGCTCGTGTCGAACCCCACGGTGTTGGCGATGAACGGGAAGAGCAGGTTCGTAACGCAATCGCCGATTGTTGCCACCGTCCCGCTACCCTCGGTGTTCGTGGCAAACTGCACTGGAGTGTATGGAGTGGAGCCGGACACAATTGGGGCATAGCTCACAGTGGCGGTCGGAGTCACCGTGGTTCCGATTGACGGGATGCTGCCCGCCGCGAAGGCGCCGCTGCTCAACACGCCGATCTGGAAGGGCAGCGTGATGGACTCCGCAACCGCGGTGCTGTCACCCGTTACTGCATAGGTCCACGTCAGGGCACCGCCCGTGGATGTCTGGAGCGCAGTCCCCGAAGACAACGTTAAGACCATATTGCTGTTGGCGCCACCACCAGGAACGTTGCCAGCCGGTGTCGCCACGGTATTGTTGGCAACAGGGGATGGAGCATTGACGGACATTCCGGACGGCACGCCGGTAACGACGATCGTTACATTGCTGCCGTTGGCGGGAGCCGGCAAAACAGTGGGCGTGAATCCAGTCTCATCCGCCGTGGAGGTCAACGCGGCAGGGTAGTTCTCTGTCACCTTAACCGTGAAGATGCCTGCACCAGCACCCGTGAGCGCGGCACCGGCACCTGTGGCGACGGCTGCAGGCGCTCCTATTGTGCAAGTTGAAACGTTTGTAGCCGACCCCAACTTAACGGCCAGCGAGGGATTTACGATCGCAGCCACAGGAACGTTGGCGTTGGTGAAGGTGATCGGGTTGGATGACGGCAAGGAACTAGTGCCTGACATCTGAGCCGATACCGTGGTAATGCTCGAACCGAGCGAGTTGACGTTCACGCGAATCTGCGAAACCACGAGGTAGTCGCCCGCCTTGAAGCCGATCTGGGAGGTCGCCGGAGTCCCCGTCGTACCGCCCGAAACCTGAATGGTCAACTGATTCCCGCTGGCGGTCACCGTGAAGGTGGGAGCCGCGGTTGCCACGGTAGGATTCGGTATGGTGTTGGTGTCGCCCAAGCAACCCGCCCCTGTACAGGGACCGGCAGCAGCTCCGGCGGAGGGCGATAAGCCCGCGAAGTAGCCCGAAAGGGCGGCGATGGTCGGAGTGTTTGTGATGGTCCCTGAATACACCACCGTGATGCTCGATCCGGAAGGAATCGTGCCGGTGCCGGTGGCCTGCAACACCACCGCGCCCATGGTCTCCGATACACCTTCAAACCGCGCCTGTTGCGGCAAACTGCTGGCCTGGAACGCCACGCCTTGCCCGAACACCGGCACGGCCATTACGGCCAAGCCGAGCACCAGCACGAAACTGCCAAAGAACCTTACTTTCTTAGCCTGCATGTCGGCCCCTCCTTGAATTTGAGAACTTGTCATGATCTTTTGTCTCCTCTTCTGCCAGGCGGCTCCTTGCGGAGCCGCCCCGCAGGCTCCTTAGTGAACCAAAGTTTCGCTGACAGCCCCGGTTCGGCCAGCAACAGGGTTCGGGATCACCAAACCCAAATAACCGTTCGAGATATGCGGCCCGCCGGCTTGCGCAAAACCGTTCGTCTGGAAGGCAAATGCGTGAGCATTCAGGAAGCGGCACACCGCTATGGCGTATCCCGTTTGCCCCGAGAAGGATGTGGCGGACTGAGAGAACGCGTAGACATTGCCTGACGGAATCGTTGGAGTCGTGAACTGGATTGCGGTACCCAGCGGCGTCGCCGAGGCCAAAGTCACGTCCGTGGTTGGCCAGAAGCTTATGGTGCACGAACCATTTTGGGACGTTGCGCCATTGCCAGCGCCGAAAGCCAAGGTGTCCAGGGTGGTGTTGGCAATAGAGAAGCTGGTGTCAAACCCACCTTGTTGCGTCATGTAAGGGAACAGGATGTTGGTCACGCAATCGCCGATCGTGGCCACCGTCCCGCTACCCTCCGTGTTCGTGGCAAACTGCACCGGAGTATACGGTATAGAACCCGACACAATGGGCGCATAACTCACCGTGGCGGTGGGAGTCACCGTCGTCCCGAGCGACGGAATGCTGCCGCCTCCGACCGCGGGTCCAGCAACTGGCACGCCGAGGGTGAAGGTGATCGTAATGTTCTCGGCGATCGCGGTGGAGTCGGGCCCCACGGTGAAGGTCCACGCCAGGTTGCCCCCCGTGGATGTCTGGAGCGCCGTGGAACCGTTGGTCAGAACCAAGGGGTTGGTGCCCGGCGTCGGTGCACTGACGCCTGTGTATGTTACCGCCATACCGCTCGGCACACCGCTCACCGTTACGGTCACGTTGCTGCCGTTGGCGGGAGCCGGACCTACCGTCCCCGTGAACGACGTTTCATCAGCCGTGGAGGTCAACGCCGCTGGATAGTTCTCCGTGATCTTTACCGTGAAGGCGGCGGCAGCGACCCCACAGGTCTGCATCGTGCCAGCCGATTTTACCTTAACTGTGAGCGAGGGATTTACGATCGCAGCCACCGGAACGTTGGCGTTGGTGAAGGTGATCGGGTTGGATGACGGCAAGGAACTGGTGCCCGACATCTGAGCCGACACCGTGGTGGTGCTGGCACCGAGCGAGTTGACGTTCACGCGAATCTGCGAAACCACGAGGTAGTCGCCCCCCTTGAAACCGATCTGGGAAGTCGCCGGAGCCCCGTCGTACCGCCCGAAACCTGGATGGTCAACTGGTTCCCGCTGGCGGTCACCGTGAAGCTGGGAGCCGCGGTTGCCACGGTAGGATTCGGTATGGTGTTGGTGTCGCCCAAGCAACCCGCCCCTGTACAGGGACCGGCAGCAGCTCCGGCGGAGGGCGATAAGCCCGCGAAGTAGCCCGAGAGGGCGGCGATGGTCGGAGTGTTCGTGATGGTCCCCGAATACACCACCGTGATGCTCGATCCGGAAGGAATCGTGCCGGTGCCGGTGGCCTGCAACACCACCGCGCCCATCGTTTCGCTGACGCCTTCAAACCGCGCCTGTTGCGGCAAGCTGCTGGCCTGGAACGCGACGCCTTGGGCAAAAGCCGGCGCGGCGATCAGAGCCACAGCACAAAACACAAAGATACTGGTTACGGCTGTCTTCCTGCTCATGTGGATCATCTCCGTCTCCTTGATCTCCTGAAATCGGTCCAGAAGCTGCCCCTGTTACCGGGGTTCTCCTTGTTGAATAGCTTACTGCATCCATCCTAAGCGACAAACCTGCCCGAAAGCAAGCGTCACTTTAGGTCCTTCTTGAAAATTTATTGAGTGCAGCCCTCAGGCTGGACCCGTGCAATGGCCACGAAAGCCGACAACCTACCATACTTTTGCTAATAGCTGTCAATGCCTTTCCAGCCACACTGCCACGGGCGCTCGGGCGCGGGGAAATTCTACGGGCGCTTGGCGTGTCGTCCGTCAGGGGAGTTCAAGCCCCTAGTGGAACGTTACCAGTAAAACAGCACTTGCAGCCTGTGTCAAGACATTTTTTCGGGTTTCTTTTCCGGAGGTTACTTTTGTAGAACATTTTCGGTGTAGATTGTTTCCGCAGCCTGCTAGCGCCGGCGGCCTTACGGTGACACAGCGCGGCGGCGCCGCAACCAAAGAAAGAGATGGAACCACAGATGAACGCAGATAAACACGGATAAGAAACGCAAACGCCGGTTTCCGACGACAACTCTGCGGTACCCGCAAGCGCTGTTCGAAGGCCGCTGGCGGGAATACCCGGTGATATGATTCCCTTTCGATCATGAGCAAGCAAGCCCGCGCGAAGGTCGTCCCCGCCCCTTCCCCGCCCCTTCCCTCCCGCTTCGTTCGGTGGCCGCGCGTGTGGCCTTATCTTGCTTTAGCCGCACTGGGCTTGGCGATTTATGCCAACTCGCTGGCCAACGGTTTTGTCTCGGATGATCATGTGGTCTTCGACAATCCGGTGGCCCTGAGCTGGCGCCTCATCCCCGATTCGTTCGGCCACGATGCCATCCAGCAAATGGCCGATCCGGGGTCCGCGTCCAACTACTACCGTCCCATCCCAGTCCTGTTTTTTTTGCTGGCGTATCATGCCGCGGGCCGCCAGCCTCTCAGCCTCCATCTGTTGTCGGTCCTGGTGCACATGGTCAACACGCTGCTCATTTTTCATCTGGGCAAACGTTGGCTGAAGGACCAAAATGCCGCGCTGTTCGCGGCGGCGCTGTTCGCCGTGCATCCGATCAATGAGCAGGTGGTGGCTTGGGCCGGGGCCCTGCCCGACGGACTGCTCACTCTGGTGGTGCTGGCAACGCTCGATCGCTTCGACCGCTACGAGGGATCGCCTCGCCGCTGGCAAATTGTGGGCCTCTCCGCCGGGTACCTGCTGGCGCTGCTGATCAAGGAAACCGGCGTGGTGATGCTTTTCCTGCTGGGCGGGTACGAAGTCCTTCTCCTGGGACGCGGTCCCAGGGCCGTCTGGAGGAATCGCTGGTTCTACCTTTCCCTGCTAGGCGTTTTCTCGATTTACCTGGCATTGCGGATCCACGCCCTGGGCGGCCTGGCTCCCGCCCAAAACAGCGCGCATCGGCTGGCTCCGCGGGAGTTTGCGTTGAGCGCGATCGTGATCCTGGGTCAATACCTGGGCCAACTGGTTGTGCCGCTCAACCTGAGTTTCTTCCACCCATTCGAGCCGACGCACTCGGTGGGCACGTTGGTGATTCTGTGTCTCGCCGTGATCCTGGTCCTGCCGGCGGCCATCGCCAACCTGCGGACCCGGACACCGCTGGTGTCTTATGGGCTCTTCTGGATTCTGGTTCCGCTGCTGCCGGCTCTGAATCTCACCGGACTCGGCGAGAGCGTCTTCAATGAGCGCTACCTTTACCTGCCCTCGGTGGGCTTCGCCTGGATCGCGGGCCTGGGCTGGAGTTGGCTGGCCGGCCGCAGCCGCGGCCTGGCCTGGGCCCTGGCGGCGGCTGTCCTGGCGACGTCCAGCTATGCAGTGACCGCGCGCAACCGCGATTGGCACGATGATCTGAGCCTGTTCACGGTAACCGTGGACCAATGTCCGGGCACCGCCAGTTTGCGCGGCTATCTGGGAAAGCTCTATCAACAACGCGGGGAGTACGGCCGCGCCATGGTCCAATATCGAGTCGGACTGCAACTGCAACCAAACGACTCGAGGCTGCACAACAATCTGGGAGGGGCGCTGGCATTGACGGGCCACCGCGATGAAGCTGTCAGGGAATATCGCGAAGCGCTGGCGCTGCAGCCGAATTCCCCGGAGACTTGGGTGAACCTGGGTGGCGCCCTCGAGGCGCTCGGCGAAACCGAGCAAGCGGAAGCGGCGTATGGTCAAGCCCTGAAAATCCGCTCCAATTATTCCGAGGCTCTGAACTCCCTGGCGCTGCTGTGCAGGAAAGCAAAGGATTACCCGGCCGCCGTGGACTTACTCCAGCGAGCCATCGCGGCCCGTCCTGGGTATACCGCGGCGCATTTCAACCTGGGAGTTACCTACAGCGACATGGGCCGCTACGCGGAGGCCGCCGCGGCCTTTCGGAATGCCCTCGGCACGCAGGACGACACAACTTATCTCTACCTCACCCATTACGGCTTGGGCGTCTGTTACGTTCATCTGGATTCGCCCGAGGCGGCCGCTTTGGAATTTGCCAAGTCCTTGGAGTTGAAGCCGGACTTCGAGCGCGCCCGAAGGTCCCTGGAAACCGTTCGCGCCGTCTTGCAAAACCGCGGGAAGCCCTGAAATCGAAGCCCGCGAGATTGTGGCCCATCAGGGTGGAGCGCATTTTGCGGAATCCTGGGTTCCTGTTAAGAAGAAAAAGATCCCGCAGAGAGCGGGCGAGAGAGTATTAGCTACCAGCCCCTCCTCCTTCAGGTCCAGGTGGCGGCAGAGCAATCGGGCCGACCTGCCCAACTGGAACCTCGACGGGCATCTCTTCCGGCAGAGCAACCCTCAAACAGTAATAGCCGAACCGACTACCAAGGTGCTGCAGATGTGGAGATTGCAAGAATGCCCGTCGCCTCGTGCCCAGCGCAAGGCGCGCGTAGAGTTCGTCAGTTGGAATGCAGAAGACCCGCTTGAAGTCGGCCACCAACTCCGGCAGCCCCTCACCAGCGCGGTCATCCGCGAGCGGGATCTCCGCGAGGCAATGATAACGCTTGTCAAGATTCGTCCTGATGCGGCGAAGTACGTCGCCCCCGGCAAGACGCGGCCTGAGCGCTTCAGTGGTGGTTAGCTCGCAAAAGAGAATAGTCGGCACCAACTTCGCTTGGCGGCGGTTCTCCTCTCTTTGCCTCTCGTTTCGCTCCTCTGGCTGGACCTCCATTCGCGCGGTTCGTGCTCTAAAATCCCAATCGAGATCGCAGTCCTGAGTGAGAATCAGGGCGTAGGGATGTACCTTCTCCTCAAAGTCTACGTCACGCGCGTCCGGTCCCAAGGTCTCCGAGCGCACGTGGACCTGGATCAACTCCGAGACGATTTCGCCCTGGCGAAAGACTCCAGCTATCGGTGAGGGCGCGCACACGCTCAACGCTTATTCCTCTACCGTATACGTTGGACGCTCGTACCTGCGCGTCAGCTTACCCTTGAGCGTTCTAGCAGGCTGCTCACTCTCAGGAGCGGCAGATGTCGGCTGGTGGAACAACCAAGCATTGCCAATGTACTCCAATACTTCCGTCATTGCTGCATCGGGGAGTTCGTCCAAAGCCAGATGGGCGTACAACCGCTTGTAGATCGCCGAGGCAGTCGTTGCATTAAACGGATCGGCAAACCTGTACGAGAAAAAGTGAAGGAGGTTGCCGTCCGATGCGTTTCTGGTCCAGTGCAAGGTGAGCATCGGACAGCCCGCGACGGTTTCAAGCTGTGGCTTTGACAGGTTGAGGGTCCATGGCTTCCTGAAGGCGATCTTCGATGCACCAACGAAAGAGCCTTCCAGATTGCTTGTTAAAGTAGGTGAGGATTCTGTCAACAGCATCGGCTTTGGTCCTTTCTTCCGTGTAGTAGTCGCCATCGATCAAGAAACAGTTTTCGTTCGACTCGACCGTCTGCACAACTCCGTAGTTGACTCTGACCTTGCCTTCGAATTCCGGGAGGGAGATCAAGAGTTGTCCAATTGACTCCTCTATCGCTGTCTCCAGTTCCGGCACCGCAAACACTCCGGCCATATGGGGCTTTATCAGCTCTGACCACTTGGTCGATTCAGGAAGGCCAAGACGCGATTTTCGTATCAAATCCTGATAGCGCAAACCAACCCGCGTAAAAAACGCCGGAGCATAAACGGCCACCAAGGCCTGGAGCGGTCCTTCCAGGTGCTCGCGAAAGTGCTCCCACCGCGTGTACCTGCCAGTAGAAAGCGAAAGGAAGTCACGTGTCAGGCTCACCTTCCACCTCTCATCGGCAGAGGAAAAATCGTAACCGATGAGTTTGCGCGTCGCGAGGTTTCCCTTAACCATTGCAGCAACGGCTGCGGGCACGCCAGGTGGCATCTCGACGCTCACCTCAGGAAGCTTCTCGGTGAGAAGCGGATAGTCGGCGCGGATTCTCTCCTGGAACGCAACCGGCGGCTCCGCCGCGATCCGGAGAATAGGAGGAAAACGGAGCTGGCAGATGACCTCAATCAACGGATTGCGACCGTAAACTACCCTCTCCGAGTTCGGGAAGGGCGGAAGTGTCGTCTTTGAATCGCGCATTGGCTGAACACTTACATTACCACCCAATACCAATCATAGCAACAACTGCAACCAATCTCATCGCAGCGCCTCCGCCATGTGCCGCCGGCGTCACCTAAGGCCGTCATACCGACGTCCAATCAAAGCCCACCGCTTCGCCGCCCCGCCCGTGTCCGGCAGGGACGGCAAACGCGCGGCATAAACCGCCGCAAACGCAGCCGTCCCTGCCGGTCAAGCTCTACGCGGCTTCGCGACCATAGGATGGGAAACGCGCCCAGTACGGCGCGCTACGCGGTACGGACCGCAGTCTGCTCGGTTCGAGAGGCAAACGATGGACTCTTGCAATGTCACGGGCCCGCAAGTAGAATCGCACTTCAGGCCAATCATCTGTTGCCCAGGTTGCTTCTTATGCGTCGCGCGCGAAGGGATCCCTCGCAGGCCGCCGCAAACCGGAAAGTGGAACGCCTCGCGAAATGAGCCGACACCGACGCGTCACCAAGGCCATGCAGAACGGCATCCCAGTACGCATTCCCGGTGGTGGGAGAATCACTCTTTGCCCAGGTGAGCACAACGAGCTGACGCGCGCTATCATCGAGGACTTTGGCGCGCGTTTCCTGCATGACGGGCAGTTGATCTCCGTCCGCGGCACGCGCGGGAAGTCGGGTCGCTTTAATTCCCAGGCGCTGGCCAGACTGGGCGTCGAGGTTGCCGCGCGCCGCAAAATGCCAGATGTAGTCTTCTATGACCGTCGGCGCAACTGGTTGTTGCTGGTGGAGTCGGTCACCAGCCACGGAGCAGTCGATGTGAATCGCCACGCGGAACTGGCTCGCCTATTCGCTCAATCAACGGCGAAGATCGTTTACATTTCGGCATTTCCCAATCGAGAGGTGATGGGCCGTTATCCTCGACAAATCGCATGGGAAACGAATGCATGGATCGCCAACGAACCCTCACATCTCATTCATTTCGACGGCGGGACGTTGCTCGGGCCATACAGCCAACCCCATGAGGAACAAGCCAACTAGAAGAATCTAAGCTGGAGGCGCGGGGGGGAATCGAACCCCCGAATAAAGGTTTTGCAGACCTCTGCCTTACCACTTGGCTACCGCGCCGGGCTCATTTCAGTATAGCAGAATCGTCTACAGAAGGACTCAACCGCCGTCGAGCACGCTTCGACCCAAGGCCACGCCGCGGCATTTTGCGATCGACCTTGCCAACCGGGCCCGCCGGCGTGTCTGGCATTCTATGAATAAGGTATGCCGAAGGCGTCCATGGCGCCCTTCATGTAGCCGATGGCCAGAACTTTTCCGCCCATGGCATAGCCGGGACGGTCGTTCGACTCGCCATCCAGGGTCGGGGCGTGGTCGGGGCGCATCGGACCCTCGAATCCTGCTTGGTGGTAGACGCGCAGCATCTGCGCCAGGTCCACGGGGCCGTTGTCATGGAAGGTCTCGCGAAAGCGTTCGCGGGTGCCTTCGACGTCGCGAAAGTGCACGAAGAAGATTTTCTTCTGCGCGCACCATTCCCGCGCCAGCGCCGCGATGTCTTCTCCCATCAGCCTGAAGTTGGCCTGGCAGAAGGTGATTCCATGCACCGGACTCGGCGTCATCTTCAAAATGCGCCGGTAGTTCGCTGCGCTGGTGAGAATGCGGCCGATGCCGCGTAGCGGCGAGAGCGGCGGATCGTCGGGATGCAAGGCCATTTTCACGCCATGCTTCTCGGCCACCGGAATCACCGCCTTCAGGAAGTACTCCAGGTTGGCCCAGATCTTTTCTTCGCTGACCTCGCCCCATTCGGTGAGTCCTTGCCGTTGAGCGGCCTGGTTATCGAATTCGCTGATGAGCGCGCCGCCGCGCGTGGGAATGTCGGTCTTGGTGCGGTACCATCCCAGTCCGGCCATCCAGTTGTAGCAAACCATGGGCACGCCGACTTCCCCCAGCGCCCGGATCGCAGCCATGTAGTTCTCGATCTCTTCGTCCCGTCCCGGCAGTCCCAGCTTGATCTTCTCCGCCGGTACCGGATGGCTCTCCACACCCGCCAAGGACATGCCGGCCTCTTGGAAGTTGGTCTGGATCTTCCGCAAAACCTCGGCGTAGCGGTCTCGCGGGACGTTCTTCAGGGCCGGCAAAACTCCCACGATGGCGTGGCTGATTCCTATCTGTGCGGCGAGCCGGATCTTGTGGTCCTCATCCAGCGCGAACAACTCGCTGAGCTGGATTCCTCCGCGCACGGGACCTGGGGACTTGCGCAGCGGCGTGGTGATCTTCGGCTGGGCCAGCGCAGGAACCGCGGCAGTCACCGCCGCCAGCGTACTGCCCAGGTATTTTCTGCGACTGATTATGGACATCGAGATTACTGTACAACAAACCGGGCAGTTGGCGGCGCGTCGATGGATTTTCTCTCCGCCAAGAAACTGCCGGGCGGGGCGGCTCTTTCGAAGAAGTAGATTGGGAGCGCCGAAGCTTGCCTCCCGCTTCTCCCGCCGAAGCTTGCTTCGGCCGGCGCGGAGTCCGCCCCGCGCTCCGATTTTTCCACACTTCCGCCACTCTGGTTGCTCGAGGAACTTCACAGCGGGAGTGGAACAGGGGGGCAGTTTGCGCCGGGTGTTGCGGGACTTGCCCGTGCGGCTCTGCCGCCCCTTCGTGCGGAAAGGCTCTGCCTTTCCCTGGAGTTTCTACATTTTCAGCCCGCGAAGCGGGTGTGAGAGTGTGGCCCAGGGTGGAGCCTTTTTTGCGGAACCCTGGGAACACTGTGAGGGAAAAAAGAGCCCGCGAATCGGGCGACAGACGCGCGTATCTGCGAGACTGCCTTTCGGCCGCTTCGCGGGCTCTCTTTTCCCTCACCGCATTCCCAGGGTTCCGCAAAATACGCTCCACCCTGGGCCACACTCTTGCGCCCGCTTCGCGGGCTGAAAAGGTAGAAACTCCAGTCGCAAGGCTGCGCCTTGCGCTGGTAGTAAAATCACCGGCACCGTTGCCCCAAGCGACGGAACCTTTGCTGCGCCGGCGCGCCGGACGCGCTCGATCGTCCGACCTTAGTCGCTGAAGCGTCTGCGGCGGCTGCCTCCGGGAGAAAGGTCGATGCAGAGAGCGACCACCACTCCCACCACGGGCCACAACGTCCACTGGCCGTGCCACCAATGCAGGACCGCCGTGTACCAAAGAAACGTGGTGGGAAGAAAGAGGAAGCCGAGAACGGGTAGCAGTGCCGTACGGAACAGGCCATCGAACCATCGGGAGAAAAACCAGATCAAGATGATGACCAGCCGCGGGGCGGCCAGCGCGATGAAACCGACGATGAGGGGCACGGATCTCCTCCCGTTTCTAGCTGCGGCGAAGCAGCCTTCTTTATCATACTACCGCGCTCTCAACGCGCGATCTCGCTCCAGTCGCGATCGTAATAGCGCACCAGCACCTGATCGTTCAGGCGATTGGCCTCGGCCGGCACGGCGCGCATGTCGGTCGGAAAGTCGAACAGTTGCGGCAAGCCGGCAACCGTCAGGAATCGCAGCCCGCTGGGCAGCGTGGCGGGCGGTTCATATGGCTCCAGACCGGCGATCATGTAGCCCCACTCGCCGAACGACGGCACGTAGACATGGTAAGGGTAAACGCGCAGGCCGGCCTGCTTGAGCGTCTCCGCGATGCACCAATACGATTGCCGCGCGAACAACGGTGACGTGCTTTGGATCACGGCCAGTCCGTTTCGGGCAAGGTGGTGGCCCATCAAACGGTAGAACGCCGTGGTGTAAAGCTTCCCCAGCGAGTAATTGGTCGGATCCGGAAAATCCACTACGATGAAATCGTAGAAGTCGCCATGCTCCTCCAGCCATGGGAAAGCATCGGCGTTGATGACATGCACTTTGGGCGCGAGCAGCGACCCGCCGTTGAGCTGCTTCAAGTAAGGATGCGTGGAGAACAGCCGCGTCATCTCCGGATCGAGATCCACCAGCGTGATGCTTTCGAGGGCCGGATAGCGCAGCAACTCGCGCACCGCCAGTCCGTCGCCGCCGCCGAGTACCAGCACGCGCCGCGCTCCCGGCACGGCCGACAATCCCGGATGCACCAGCGCCTCGTGATAGCGATACTCGTCGCGCGAGCTGAATTGCAAGTGACCGCTCAGGAACAGACGCACGTCGTCCTTCCATCGCGTCAGCACGATGCGTTGATAGGGCGTGGCGCGGGAGAAAATCACTTCATCGGCGTAGAGATTGTTGTCGGCCGCCGCGGAGATGCGATCGGCGCCGGCCATTCCCGCGCCGAGCATCACCAGCACCACCGCGCAGGCGGTGCGCATGGCGGCGGTGGGCCCGATTTGATCCTTGAAAATATAGGTGGACCACAAGGCCACCGCCGCATTGACGATCCCGAAGATCAGCGCGGCGCGCACCAAGCCCATCTTGGGCACCAGCCAAATCGGAAACAGCAGCGACGCGCCCAGCGCGCCGAGATAATCGAAGGTCAGCACGTGCGCCACCACGTCTTTAAAGTGGAAGCGGTCGCGCAGAATGCGCATCAGCAGGGGGATTTCCAATCCCACCAGGACGCCGATGCCGATGACCAGCGAATACAACGCCAGCCGAAAAGCCTGTGTGTAGGCGAAGGCCAGAAACATGATGGACGAAGAAAAGCCGCCCAGCAGGCCGACCATCAGTTCGATGCTTACGAATCGCGCCACCAGGCCGCGGACGATGAAACGCGACATTCCGCTGCCGATCCCCATGGCAAACAGGTAGCAGCCGATGACGGTGGAGAATTGGAAGATGCTGTCGCCCAGCAGATAGCTGGCCAGCGTTCCGGCGATCAGCTCGTACACCAAGCCGCAGGCGGCGATCAGAAAAACCGAGACGAACAGAACGATAGGCATGAGGCGGGATCAAAAGACAAGAGTCATCCGCAGATGGCGCAGATGAACGCAGATTAAGGCTTTTGTGTTGGATCTGCGTTCGTCTGCGACATCTGCGGATAGTCTCCTTAATGCACGGACGCCGCAATGATAATGCACATGCCCAGCGACATCGCTCCCAGCAGGATCGCCAGGGCGATGTTTTTGTCCACCACAATCTCTTTCCAGAGATGGTAGGGCGTGATCTTGTCGATGATCACGAAGGCGACGAAAAAAATGGCGATGCCCAGGGACGAATAGATCGCCGCGTTCAGGAGATTGCCTGTGAGCGTGTTCTGCATGGTTCATTTTCCTCCGATGTAGCGAAAGTAGCCGGCGAAGTGCGAGCGGTAGGCTCCGGGATTGTCGCGCACCGTCTTGGGCACGTCCTTCAGTTCGTTCACCTTGCTCAAACTCCAGCCGCGATACTGGGCCGTTCCCACCAGGGCCAGCGTCAACAATCCATATGCGAGATAAAGAGGATGTCGGATCATTAGTCGTCTCCGGAAGAAGAGGATGAGGATGGCCTGCCGGCGTAGTCGCTTTCCATCCAGCGCCGCCCTTCAAAAGCCGCGGTTCGCCAGTGGATAAAGACGGGTGGAATCAACAGCACCACGAACGCCAGCACGAAGAAGGCGGGCACCGGAACGTCGCGGCGCAACGTGATGTGATAGTGCAGATCGTAGGCGCGGTCTGGCGTTTCCGGCTCCACGCGCAGGTAGTATCGGCCCGGCGGTACCGACGGAATGGTCGTGGAATCGCTACGGCTGCCCTCGGAGCCGTCGGAATCGCGATAGTAGCTGATTTCCTGGCCGAAGTCGTAGGCCTTGGCCGTTTCTTCGTTGATCAGCGCCAGGCTGAAGTAAGCCCAATTGTTCATGATGTCGGTCTGGATGGCCAGTTCCACCGTGGAGGTGCGTCCCGTCAACTCGAACGGCTCGGTGACGAAGGCGGGCTGGCCGGGACCCTTGTGGAAGAAATATTCCTGCGAAAGAATTTCCTGCCTTCCGGACAACGCCACCGAAGCAAAGACCAGCACGATCAGGGCGATCAGGAAAAGCCCGAAGGTTCCCCAGATTCCCTGCGACTTTGCCGCGAAGGGATTGGGCTGATTGGCAAAGACGCCCTCCGGCGGCGGAAGCGCCGGCAGTTGGAAGGCTTGCGCGATCTCGGACGGCGGCGTGTAATGACCAAGAGACCAGGTGATTTCCCTCTGCATGGTGGTCGATCCGTGCGACCAGGCGACCTCCTCCTGTGTCGATTCCGACGACATCATGGCCGGCGGCGCGATGTAGTCGCGCACTTCCGCGGTGTCGCCCACGTGCGCTTCCCAGGGAAACTCGCCCAGCACGAAAGTGGTCTGCGCGGTGGCGGTCTGGAAGTGGGTGAACGTCTCGTTCTGAAAAGCGACCGCCGGCTTGCCCATCTTGTGGGCCGCCACCGGCAACGCGTGCACGGTGCGCACAAAATTCCAGTGACCCTCGTAATGCGTGAGACACCGGAATCCGTGGTAGGGATTGAAGAGCAGATGCTCGCTCCAGGAATAGGGTGTGCCATCCACGTGGATGGTCCGCACCTGCACGCCGATCACCTCCCAAACCACTCCCGCCAAGAGGCCGCGGCTTCCCAGGGGAATGATCGGCCGGAAGTGCATCTTGCTTTCGAACCGGGAGAGGACTTGATAGCTTTCGTTCTTGGCGTCGAGCACGGAATGGCAGCTTTCGCAAACGATAGTCAAACTGTGACCGGCGGCGCGCATGGTCAGGGCCGTGCCGCAGTTGGGGCAGTTCAGCGCGCGCGTCAATACCACTTGTCCGGAGGGTCCGCCGGTGGCCATGGTTATGTGCTTACCATTTCTCGAACAGCCGTACGTTCTTCAACTGCAAAGCCTCGTACTCCACAGCTTCGCCCAGGAACAACAACGGTGTTTCCCCGCTGTAGTCCAGAGTGGCGAAGCGCGCATCCGTGGTCGCCAGATCGGCGAAGGGCACCAGTTCCTTACCCCAATACTCGAAGGGCAACTCGCCCTGCACGCCGGCGTACTTGGCGTAGGTAACCACGGTCACCGAATACTCGTGTCCGAACCAGGTGAACGTTTGCATCGGCGCCAGACCCACGGCATCCGGCAGCGGAGCGGGCGCGTTGCGCTGGAAGGAGATGGCATAGTCGCACTGGGCATCGGACAACCAGCCGCTGGAGCCGTCGTTGAAAGCCAAGTGCCACTCGTTCCATCCGCCGCGCTCGTATTCGTAGAGAATCCGCCCGACCACTACGAAGGCCTTCTTTTGATAGATTCCCTCGGCGCCGATTTGCAGAGGTGAAGCATCTGGTGGCAGATCCGCGATCTCGCCAACTTTCTCCCAATTCACGTCGCGCCGCACGATGATGGATTTGCAGAAAGGACAAGTCGTCTGCACCGCCGCCGACCACAGGAATTCCACCGGCGCGCCGCAGTTCGGGCAGTTGGCGGTCTTATGGGACATAGCTTATGGCTCGTAGGGACGATCCACGCATCGCACTCGCACGTCAGCCGCCGCGACCGCCTCGCGCAGCGCGGAGGCGAAATCCCAATCCGGCCGCGGACGGCAGCAGAACAGGTTCAGACAAAGAGTACCGTATTCGGGGAAGGTATGACAGGCTAAATGCGATTCCGCCAGCAGCCACAATCCGGTCACGCCGCCGGGTCCGGAAAAGCGATGCCAGGTGGCGTCCTCAATCGGGTGCAGCGCCATTTCCGCGACGATGCGTTGGAACAGCGCCTGGACGCGCGACAAATCCGAGAGCGCCGCGGGATCGCAGCCGTACGCTTCGATGATCCATTCGCGTCCGCTCATTGTAGCGCAGGCCGTCAGGCCTGTTCTTTTGTGTTGGCAGAACCGTCCGCGGTAGCGGATGGGTCACCTCTTCGAAGCGCCGTACCCATCTGCTACCGCAGACGGTTCTGACAGCCCACGACAAGAACAGGCCTGAAGGCCTGCGTTACTGCGCCGCCCCGCACTCCGAACAGAACTTCGCCTTCCGCGCAATCGGCTTGCCGCACTCCGTGCAGAATTTCGTTTCCGCGGACGCCGCCGCGCCGCCCGCCACGGGCGCAACCGCCGGCGCCTCGGCCGCCGGCGCCGCGCCTCCGCCGCCTCCCGGCGGCCGGATCGCTTGCATCATCGTTTGCGCCATGGCCATGCCCGCGCCCAATCCCGCGCCGATGCCGGCCGCGCCTCCACCCTCGTTGGCCGCGGCGATCGGCATGGACTGCGCCACCTCAAACTGGGTGTACTTGTTCATGTCGCCGACCATGCGCATGCCGATGCCATCGTCCAAACGCTTCTGCAATTCCTCCGGTAGCGAGAGATTCTCCACCACAAAGGTGTCCAGCCCCAGACCCATCTCCTGCATCCAGGGTTTTAGTTGCTCGGCGATTTTGCCGGCCACCAGTCCTTGATTCGCAGCCATGTCCAGGAACGGCACGTTGGATTGCGCGAAGGCGTCGGTCATCTTGGCGATAATCACGTTGCGCAACTGGCCTTCCAGATCGGCTACGGCATAGCTGTCGCGAGTGCCGCTGATCTTGGTGTAGAAGGTACGCGCGTCGGCGATCTTGTAGGAATAGATTCCGTAGCCGCGCAGCCTCACCGCGCCAAAATCCTTGTCGCGCACGGTGATGGGATTGGCCGTGCCCCAGTGCTGATCCAATTGCAAACGCGTCGAGAAGAAATAAACGTCCGACTTGAACGGCGACTTGAACATCTTGTCCCAGTTCATCAAGTCGGTGAGGATCGGCATGTTTTGCGTGGTCAGCTTGTAGGTGCCGGGGCCGTATACGTCGGCGATGCGTCCTTCATTCACGAAGGCCGCCATTTCCGACTCGCGGACGATCAGCATGCCGCCATTCTGGATCTCCATGTCTTCCATGGGAAAGCGCCAGGCCAGCACGCCGTCAGTGGTTTCGGTCCACTGCAAAATGTCGATAAACTGTTTCTTGAGAAAATCCTTCAACGCCATGGCACGCTCCTCCTCCAGTGCAGGATACAACCCAATATACACCAAGCTCATTCGGATTTACGGAGGTTGATTGGGGAAAGTTCCGCGTTTCGGCTACTCGACGACTTCCGCGCCGAACCGGCCTTTACTGACATGCACATCCAGACGGTCCCCGGCTTGGACCTGCACCGGATCGCGAACCAGGCGGCCGTCGGGACCGGCCACCAGCGCGTAGCCGCGATCGAGCACGGCCTGCGGCCCGAGCTGTCGCAGTTGCGCGGTGGCCAATGCCAGGCGTCCCTGCTCGCGCTCCACACGCAGCCGCAGAATCCGCTGCAAACGCCCGGCCAACTCCGCGGATCGCTCGCGGCTCTGATGGAGGCGCAGACGAATGTCCTGGCGTGTCAGGCGGCGCTCCAGGTCGTCCACTTGTTGGGCGCGCTTGCGCACCAGGGCGCGGACGCGCTCGAAAGCGCGCGCCACGGCTTTGTTCTCCACGGCCCGCCACAGCGTCTGCACGCGGTAGGCGGCGGCTTTTTCCAGTCGTAGCCGCAACGCGGCGATTTGGCGCAGTAATTGCTGTTTGCTTTCGACCACCAACTCGGCCGCCGCCGAGGGCGTGGGTGCGCGCTGATCGGCCACGAAGTCGGCGATGGTGAAATCGGTCTCGTGACCGATGGCCGAAATCACGGGAATGCGCGAGGCTACAATGGCGCGCGCCACGATCTCCTCGTTGAACGCCCACAAGTCTTCCAGCGACCCGCCGCCGCGCGCCAGGATAATCACGTCCACCTCGCCGCGTACCTGGCGGCGCGCCGGAAGACTGAAATACTCCAGCGCTTGGACAATCTGTTCGGCGGCGCCCTCGCCTTGCACGCGAACCGGATACAGCAGCAAGTGAATGTTCTCGAAGCGGCGTTGGAGAATCGAAATCATGTCGGCGATCACCGCGCCGGAAGGCGACGTAATCAGGCCGATGCGCTGCGGCAGGGCGGGAATGGGGCGCTTGCGCGCAGAGTCGAACAGGCCTTCCTTGGCCAACCGCTGCTTAAGTTGCTCGAAAGCCAGTTGCAGCGCGCCGAAGCCGGCCGGCTCCATGTGGTCCACAACGATCTGGTATTCGCCGCGCTGTTCGTAGACGGTCAGGCATCCGCGCACAGCAACACGTAGACCGTCGGTAGGCTTGACTCGCAGCAGGCGGCCGGAGTTGCGGAAAAGCACGGCGCGCAATTGCGCGCCCGCGTCCTTCAGCGTGAAATAGCAGTGTCCGGACGCGGCAGTCTTGAGGTTGGAGATTTCACCTTTCACTCGAACGTCGGCGAACTCGCCCTCAAGCGCGTCTTTGATCGCTTCGGTGAGCTCGGAAACAGTAGGGCAGGAGTTCAATTGGAAATCCGACAGCATCTCATGGAATGCTGATCACGAACTCACAGGTGCCAATGTGAGCACCATGGAAATGTCATGAGCCAATAATGAAAGACCTCATCTTCCACCTTTCAACCGCTGGAACTCCACCACCGTCACCCCAAGTTGACGGACGATCTTGAAAAACAGCGGCGGTCCAATCTCCCTGCCGCCATGAACAGGAATTGTCACCGCGCGGCCATCACCATGGTTCCACCGCTCGTGACTCCCCGTCTGTCGGCTCCGGGAGCCCCAGGGCATGGGCAACCTGTTGGAACTCGCGTGCAGTTGCGCTAGGCATGCAGGACTTCGGTAGTATCTATCGGAAGAGGCAGGCCTTTCTCCTGGTATTCCTTAACTATCATTGCGAACACTTCTCGCAATTCACGCAGGGCTTCCTCGCGTGAGCCCATCAGTGCGTAGCAACCTGAGATCGCCGGGATTTCCGCCACCCAGGAGCCATCATCCTGCCGGTACACGATTTTCTTGTAATCATCGAGCTTCATGCGAAAAACCTGTCTTTCGCTAACTCCAGAAATCGGCTCGCCTGCGCGCGCGTCACGGATGGGAAACCCCTCAAGAATTCTTCCAGAGTGGAATCCCCTTGCAAATGATCGACGAGCGCTTGCACGGGAACGCGAGTCCCCGCAAAGCAGGGCGTTGCGTGCATAATCGCCGGATCAATCGTAACCACGGGACAACCTTATGCCAGTCCTGCCCGCTCATGGGATAAGCATAAGCCATCCGGAAACTCCGGTCAATGAAGGTTTAGAACACTTCGAGCGCGTTAAAAAAGTATCCCATCTCGAAGCGCGCCGTTTCCTCGGCATCCGATCCATGGATGCAGTTGCGTTCGATGGACTGCGCGTACAGCTTGCGGATGGTCCCGGCGTCGGCCTTGGCGGGATCGGTGGCGCCCATCACTTCGCGCAACCTGGCCACCGCGTTTTCGCGCTCCAGGATCATCGGTATGATCGGACCTTCGATCATGAACTTGGTCAGGCTGGCGAAAAAAGGGCGCTGGCGGTGCACGCCGTAAAAACCCTCGGCTTGCGCCAAGGTCAAGTGCACCATCTTCAGCGCCACGATTCGGAATCCTTCTTTTTCCAGGCGCTGCAGGATGTCGCCGGCGTGTCCCGACGATACGGCGTCCGGTTTGATAATAGAGAATGTACGTTCCGTCATATTTTGTATTTACTTTCCAATCCGCTTGGCCAGCGCCGCGCCCATCTCCGCGGGCGACTTCACCACGGTGATGCCGGCCGCTTCCATGGCTTTCATCTTGTCGGCGGCGGTCCCCTTGCCGCCGGAGATGATGGCGCCGGCGTGTCCCATGCGGCGTCCCGGCGGCGCGGTTTGTCCCGCCACGAATCCCACCACCGGCTTCTTCATGTGTTTTCCCACGTACTCGGCGGCCTGTTCTTCGCCGTTTCCACCGATCTCGCCAATCATGATGACGGCGTCGGTCTCGGGATCCTCGTTGAACAAACGCATGACGTCAATGTGAGTGGTCCCGATAATCGGATCGCCGCCAATGCCGATGCAGGTGGATTGCCCGATTCCCAAAGTGGTGAGTTGTCCCACCGCTTCATAGGTGAGCGTCCCGCTGCGCGAGACCACGCCCACGCGTCCCGGCAGATGGATTAGCGCCGGCATGATGCCGATCTTACACTTACCCGGCGAGATGATTCCCGGACAGTTGGGCCCGATCAGCCGCGATGACGTTGTCCGCAAAAAGTTATAGGCGCGCACCATATCCATCGTGGGGATGCCCTCGGTGATGCACACGATCAGCGGGATGCCGGCGTCGGCCGCTTCCATGATGGCGTCGGCCGCAAACATCGGCGGCACGAAGACGATCGAGGCGTTCGGTTGCTGATCGCGCACGGCGTCGACCACGGTGTTGAACACCGGCAAGCCTTCGTGCTTTGTGCCGCCCTTGCCGGGCGTGACGCCGCCGATCACCTTGGTTCCGTATTTGACAGCTTGCTGGGCATGAAACGTTCCTTCCTTGCCGGTGAAACCTTGCACGAGCAGCCGCGTATTCTCGTTGACCAGGATGCTCATGCCTGGCCTCTTTCTTGGTTTGAAGCAGCCGCCGCGACAACTTTTTCCGCGGCGTCCTTCATCCCTTTAGCGATGGTGAATTTGAGTCCGGAGCGCTGCAAAATCTCTTGTCCTTGCTCCACGTTGGTTCCTTCCATGCGCACCACCACCGGCAGCTTCATGCCCAGCGCACGTACCGCGTCCACCACGCCGTGTGCCAAAACGTCGCAGCGCAGAATGCCGCCGAACACGTTAATCAGCACGGCCTTGACGTTGGGATCGCTCATCAGAATGCGAAAGGCGTTCTTGACCTGCTCGGCGTTGGCGCCGCCGCCCACGTCCAGGAAATTCGCGGGACTGCCGCCCGCGTACTTGATGATGTCCATGGTGGCCATGGCCAATCCCGCGCCGTTGACCATGCAGCCGACGGTACCGTCCAGCTTGATGTAGTTCAAATTGTGTTTGCTGGCTTCGATCTCCAGCGGCTCTTCCTCGTTCAAGTCGCGCAGGCCGGCGTATTCGGGATGACGCGAAAGCGCGTTGTCGTCGAAGGTGAACTTGGCGTCCAGCGCCATCACGCGGTTGTCGCCGGTCAAGATCAGCGGATTGATCTCCGCCAGCGAGGCGTCGCTGGCTTCAAAGGCGCGCGCCAGCGCGGTCATCACCTTGACCCCGGCGGCGATGGCTTCGTTGGGCAAGCCCAGTCCAAAAGCCAGGCGGCGGGCTTGATAGCCTTGCAACCCGGCGCCGGGCCGCACCGGCTCCTTGAGGATCAACTCCGGCGTCTTCGCCGCGACCTCTTCGATCTCCATGCCGCCGGCCGAGCTGGCCATAAAGACGGGACAGCCGTAGCCGCGGTCAATCACCAATCCGGCGTACAGTTCCTTCTTGATCGGCAAGGTTTCTTCCACTAGCACGCGATGCACCTTACGGCCTTCGGGGCCGGTTTGATGGGTGATCAGCGTCATGCCCAGGATCTGCCCGGCGATGCGCCCGGCTTCCTCGGCGCCGTTGGCCAGTTTCACGCCGCCGCCTTTCCCGCGGCCTCCGGCGTGAATCTGCGCTTTGACGACCACGCGTCCCCCGAGGCGTCCGGCGATATCGGCGGCTTCCTCGGCGGTGTCGGCGACCTCGCCCCGGGGAACGGGGACACCGAACTTCTTTAAGATTTCTTTGGCTTGGTACTCGTGAATTTTCATGGATGCTTCGGATGATTCTGCAAGGTGCTAGAATTCTTTAGTCTAGCATGGGTCCCGGCAGTCGGACTCGGGCGTGTTGTCAGAACCGCCTGCGGTAGCAGGTGGGTACCCATCCGCTACCGCGGACGGTTCTGACAACCTGGGCATCACACCATGATTCGCGAAGCGCTCCACAAACTCGTTCACCACCACGCCGACCTGACACGCGAGGAAGCCCGCGCGGTGATGGAGGAAATCCTCTCCGGCCGCGAGGGCGACCCGCTGATCGCCGCGTTTCTCGCGGGACTCGCCGTGAAGGGCGAAGCGGTGGAGGAGTTGGTCGGCTTCGCCCAGGCGATCCGCGCGCGGGCCGTGGATTTGGGGATCCGCGTGGTCGAAGACATTAGTGGTACGGAGCGCGAAGCCTTGGTGGACACCTGCGGCACCGGCGGCGACGTTTCCGGCACGTTCAACATTTCCACTGCTGTTTCGTTTGTGGCGGCCGGCGCGGGCCTGCGCGTGGCCAAGCACGGGAACCGCTCGGCCACCAGCAAATGCGGCAGCGCCGACGTGATGGAAGCGCTCGGCGTGCGCCTGGATCTGCCCGCGGCGCGGCTGGCCGAAGCACTGGACAAAGTGGGCATCGTCTTTCTGTTCGCGCAAGCCGTGCATTCGGCGATGAAATACGCCGCTCCGGCGCGGCGCGCGCTCAGTCCTCTGCGAACGGCGTTCAATCTCCTGGGACCGCTCACCAATCCGGCGGGAGCGTCGGTGCAGGTGGTGGGCGTCTACGAGCAGAAGTCGGCGGAGAAAGTCGCTCTGGCCCTGCGCGAACTGGGCGTGCAACGGGCCTTCGTAGTTCACGGAATGGATGGTCTGGATGAAATCACCACCACCTCGGGAACCTACGTGGCGGACGTGAATCCGAATGGCGTGGTGATCGGCCACGTCACGCCGGAAGATTTCGGCGTGCCGCGCGCCGCGCTCGCCGACTTGGCGGGCAGCGACAACGCGCCGGAAAACGCGGTTCTGGTGCTGGAGGTACTCGCCGGGAAGCCGGGTCCGCGCCGCGACATCGTGCTGGTGAACGCGGCGGCGGCGCTGGTGGCCGCGGGACGAGCGGCGAACTGGCGCGACGGCGTGGGGTTAGCGGCGCGGTCCATTGACTCCGGGGCGGCGCGGGAAAAACTCGCGATGCTGGCGGAGTTCTCGCAGCGGTAAGCGTTTTGTTTCACCACGAAGGCACGAAGAAGAAAAACCAAGAGCACGAAGGGCGTCTCTTCACGCCGGGCTTCCTTTGTACCCTTGGTTTTTCGTCCTTCGTGTCTTCGTGGTGAAAAAAACACTCAGCCTATGCGATACCCCTTAGCCCCAGTTCATCGGCCGCCCCCTGCATAGCCTGGATGCAGAATTGAACGTGTTCCGCCAACTCGACGCCCAAGCCGGCGGCGCCGTTTCGAATATCGTCGCGATTGACGGAACGGGCGAAGGCTTTGTCCTTCATCTTCTTGATCACCGATGGCGCTTCCACTTCGAAGATGCTTTTGTTGGGTTTCACCAACGCGCAGGCGGTCAGGAATCCGGACAGTTCGTCGCAGGCGAATAGCGCCCTTTCCATGGGGGTTTCGCGCGGCACGCCGCTGTAGTCGGCGTGCGACAGGATGGCCCGGCGGAAGAACGGCGGATAGCCGCGGTCCTCCAGGATTTTTTCGCCTACAAAGGGATGCTCCTGCGGCGTGGGGAATTGGTCGTAGTCGAAATCGTGCAGCAGGCCGACCAGGCCCCAGGTTTCTTCGTTGGCGGGGTCCAGTTTGCGGGCATAGGCGCGCATACAGGCTTCCACCGCCAGAGCGTGCTTGATCAGGCTCTCGTTGCGGGTGTACTCCTTCAACAAGGCCAGCGAGACGGTGCGGTCCAGTTCCTTCGCTAGTGAGTCCATAGACAGAAAATGTACCATAGCAGGCACTGCCTCGAACGCCGGCATAAACAATTTACTTTCAAAATGTTCGCACTTGTGCGAGAATCGGTGTCGGCGATTTACCTCGACGCGTCGGTTATGGCTACAAACGTACGCGTTGAAACCATTCCAGGCATTACCAGCACTTCCGGTGCGGTGAAGCCGCCGGCGCTGAACGGCGTCGGTGCTTCCAACGGCACTGCAGCGGCAGTTCATTTGCAGGACGCCGCCGGCGAATCCAAGGCGCGCGCGCTAGAGGGCGCCGCGGGATCATCCGATCCGCGCCCGGTGATCCGCTGCGATCGCTGCCGGCTGGTCCAGTTTCGAGCCTCCCACAACCGCTGTCGCCGCTGCCTGATGCCCTTTGTCGTGGCCGCGCCGCCGCCGCCCGAACCGGTGGTGGAGGCCGACGCCCATCCCGACATCGCCGCGGGTGTCCGCGCCTGGCGCCAGCAACGGGGTCTGACCCAGAAGCAACTAGCCTTCGCCGCGCATCTGCCGCGTACCTACATCTCGCGCATCGAGAACGGTCGCATTCTGCCCGGGCTCGGCACGCTGGAGCGCGTGGCCGGTGCGTTGCACGTGGGCTTGGCCGCGCTGCTCGACCGCCGGCGAAACGGGCACGCTTGTTCCCAGGGAAACGGTCACAACGGCCATGGGGCCAACGGAAACGGCAACGGGAACGGTTTCATCCCCGATCCCAGCGTCTACGACACGGCCAGCAGCAACGGGAACGGCCACGGTCTACCCAACGCAGACAACGAGGCTTTCCTGCGCCAGATGGTCCGCTACTGCCGGCGCATGACCGTCGTCCAGCGTGCCACAGTGCTGGATCGTGTGCGTCAACTAGCCACGGCGCACTAATAACGCCAGCCTTCAGGCCGGAGCCTATCCTACTGGACGCAGAAATCTGGACGCAGAAATCTGGACGCAGAAATCTGGACGCAGAAATGCAGCCTGGCGAGAACAGAAGCTCAGGAATAACGGGAAGTACAAAGAGAACGGGTTGTGGGCTACTCTGCGGTAGCCCATGAGAGCCATCAGGCGATGGCGGCGGGTTCCGCGGCTTTGGCGGCAGCGGCCTTCTTGCGGCGTGAGCCGCGCACGGCCTTGGGCGGATCTCCGTCCACCAACTCGACCTGCACCATGCTGGTTACGAACTTTTTCTTGCCGTGAGTCTCAAAATCGATGGTCGTGCGTTCCATGTCGGACTCGGTAACAACTCCGAAACCATATTGGGCATGTTTCAGGTACTGAGATTCCTTGAATGCCTTCACAAAACCCTCCTGGTGGTGGTTTCCCGAAAATGCCTTGCTTTGAAGCTGACTCAGGGAACGAAAAAGGTGCGCCGCGATCTCTCCGGCCGGCTTCAAGGTCAGCCGGAGAGACCGCGCGCTTGGCTAGAGGGGCGACACTTGCTCAGCCTGCAGACCCTTGGGTCCGCGGGTCACGACGAACTCCACCGCTTGGCCCTCGTCGAGGGTGCGATAGCCTTCCGCCTGGATGGCCGAGAAATGCACGAAAACGTCTTCGCCAGACTGCCGCTGAATGAAGCCGTAGCCCTTGGCGGCGTTAAACCACTTGACTGTTCCTTGTTCCTTCACTGAATAACTCCTCTACTTGTGTTGAAGCTATTTGATGCTAGCCCGCCAGCCCCCTGCCAAAATGCAAAAAGGCCGCAAGAAAACCCCTTGCAGCCCTTAGACATCGAATCAAAAGGTACAGGAGCAACAAACGCAAAACCATGCTAGCACAGATTCTCCTTTTTTGCTAGGCCCCGTGCCGAGAATCATAGGAGTCATGGGCAGGATGGGACTTATGGGGCTATACCGGGCGGACGGCCGGTCCAGGGAACGGAAGCTCTTCCCGGGCGATAACGCCTTTTTTTTCAAGTATTTGCGCAAGTGTCCAAAAGGGTTGTTGCAGGGTCCAATCCGGTGCTCCAATCGGAGGCAGAGAACGAACGGTAGCTCACCGCGATACTCGCGCCGTTCCGCCCTTCATGACGCGTTCCACCTCGGCCAACGTGGCCATGGTCGTATCACCCGGGGTGGTCATAGCCAGAGCGCCGTGCGCCGCGCCGCACTCCACGGCCCATTGCGGATCTTTACCGGTCAGAAAGCCGTAGATCAGTCCCGAGGCAAAGGAATCGCCGCCGCCTACGCGATCCAGGATTTCCAGATTCTCGCGTACCGCCGCCCGATACAACCGGCCTCCGGTAAAACACACGGCGCCCCAATCGTTGACGGTGGCGGTCTTGGCGTTGCGCAAGGTAGTGGCGACCACCTGGAAATTGGGAAAGACGGCCATCGCTTTTTCGATCATTTTTTGGAAGTTGGCGGGATCCAGGTGGGAGAGATTCTCGTCCAACCCCGGCACGCGGAAACCCAGGGCCGCGGAAAAATCCTCTTCGTTTCCGAGCATGACGTTGACGAGCGCGGCCAGGTCGCGATTCACCTCCTGGGCCCGCTTTTGACCGCCGATGGCCTTCCACAGCGATTCGCGATAATTTAAATCGTAAGACACGATCGTGCCATGACGGCGCGCCGCCTTCATGGCTTCTCGGGCCACGGAAGGCGCGCTGTCGGAGAGCGCCGCGAAGATGCCGCCGCAATGCAGCCAGCGCGCGCCTTCTTGGCCGAAAATTTTTTCCCAATCGAACTCGCCGGCCTGCACTTGGGCGATGGCCGTATGACCGCGATCGGAGCATCCCAAGGCCGCGCGCACGCCAAACCCGCGCTCCGTGAAGTTCAGGCCGTTGCGCACGGTGCGTCCCACGCCGTCGTAGGGCACCCAGCGAACGTGCGATTGATCCACGCCCCCTTGATAGATCAAATCCTGGATCAGCCGTCCCACGGGATTGTCGGCCAGCGCGGTCACCACGGCGGTGTCCAGCCCAAAGCAGCGCTTCAACCCGCGCGCCACGTTATACTCGCCGCCGCCTTCCCAGCATTGGAATCGCCGCGTAGTGGCGATGCGTCCCTCGCCGGGGTCCAGACGCAGCATCACTTCGCTGAGGGCAACCAGGTCCCAGCGGCAGTCCGATTTTGGTTTGATTTTCATGGCGGCACCATTGTATCAAGCGTCGCAGCTCTCCTCGACGGACACACTTTTCAACCACAAAGACACAAAGGACACAAAGACGGTTCGGGCGTGTCCAAGCGCCTTCGTGTTCTTTGTGCCTTCGTGGTAAGAAAGCGATTTGTCCTATCGCAACCATAAAATCTTTCTCTTGCCCGCGACCGCCCACTTGAGCCAGCATGTGGCGTAATGCGATTTTTGTCTTACGACACGGCAGGCTTCTTCGACGAGATGTTCGAAGAGGGGGCCAAACCCCGCCCGCACGCGGAACTGCTGCTGGAAACCATCGAAAGCCTCTCGGAAGGCCAACTGCTCCGCTACAAGCACGCCGCCGATCAGCTTCTGCTGCAAATGGGCATCACCTTCAACGTCTACGGCGATTCCCAAGGCACCGAGCGCATCTTCCCATTCGACCTGGTGCCGCGGATCGTCTCCGCCGCCGAGTGGGAACGATTGGAGCGCGGCCTGCAACAGCGCATCCACGCACTGAACGCGTTCCTCGACGACATTTACCACGATAAAAAAATCCTAAAAGACGGCGTGATTCCGGAGGAAGTGATTCTCTCCGCCGCGTCGTATCGCCCCCAATGCCAGGGACTCAACCCGCCGCGCGGCGTGTGGTGCCACATCACCGGGACCGACCTGGTGCGCGATCGTGATGGCGAGTTCTATGTTCTGGAAGACAACCTGCGCGTACCCTCCGGAGTTTCCTATGTGCTAGAAAATCGCGAGGTGCTGAAGCGCATCTTCCCCCAGGTGTTTGAGGGCCTTCGGGTGCGCCCGGTGAACGACTATCCCAGCCGCCTGCTGGAGATGCTGGAGTCCTTGGACGTCCGCCCGGATGAGCCGCCGCGGGTGGTTCTGCTCACTCCCGGAATTTACAACTCGGCCTACTTCGAACACAGTTTCCTGGCTCAGCAGATGGGCGTGCAATTAGTGGAAGGCCGCGATTTGGCGGCGACGGCGTCCGGCGTGTTCATGCGCACCACCAAGGGTCTGCAGCGCGTCGACGTCATCTATCGCCGTATCGACGACGATTTCCTCGACCCTCAAGCCTTCCGCGCCGATTCGCTGCTGGGCATCCCGGGTCTGATGGCTGCCTATAAAGCGGGACAAGTCGCGCTGGCCAACGCGCCGGGAAACGGCGTGGCCGACGATAAAGTGATCTACGCCTACGTTCCGGAAATCATCCGCTACTACGAAGGCGCCGATCCGATCCTGCCCAACGTTCCGACTTTTTTGTGCTGGCGCGACGCCGATCGCCAACATGTGCTGGCGAATCTCGAAAAGCTGGTGGTGAAGTCCGCCAACGAAGCCGGCGGATACGGGATGCTGGTGGGTCCGCATTCCACCGCCGCGCGGCGCGCCGAGTTCGCCGACCGAATCAACGCCAATCCGCGCAACTACATCGCGCAACCAACGCTGATGCTGTCGCGCGTGCCCACGCTGGTGGAAGAAGATCGCTTCGAAGGGCGTCATGTAGACTTGCGCCCTTATGTGCTGTATGGCAAAGACATTTGGGTGCTGCCCGGCGGACTCACGCGCGTAGCGCTGCGCAAAGGCTCGCTGGTGGTGAACTCGTCCCAAGGTGGCGGCAGCAAGGATACTTGGGTGCTGGCGGCACATCCCGCGGAGCGCGCCCAATGATCCAGCCGCTGCTCAGCCGCGTGGCCGACTCCGTCTACTGGATGGCCCGCTATATCGAACGCGCCGAAAACGTGGCCCGCTTCATCGGCGTGAATCTCCACCTGATGTTGGATTTGCCCTCCGGTGAACTCAATCAATGGCAGCCGATTGTGGCCACCACCGGCGATGCTGCGGTCTTCCGCGAACGCTACGGCGAAGCCACGCGCGAGACGGTGATCGAGTTTCTGGCCGGCGACGCGGGCAATCCCAACTCGATTACTTCGTGTGTCCGCGCGGCGCGAGAGAACGCCCGCTCGGTGCGGGAAACCATTTCCTCGGAAATGTGGGAGCAGGTCAACTCGCTCTATTTGACGCTGCAAGGAGATCGCCCGGAAGCCCCGGAATTTTTTCACAACGTGCGCATGGCCTGCCACTTGTTTCAGGGCCTGACCGATTCCACCATGTCGCACAACGAAGCCTGGCACTTCATCCGCCTGGGACAAGCCTTGGAGCGCGCCGACAAGACCTCGCGCCTGCTGGACGTAAAATACTTCATCCTGCTGCCGTCGCTCAGCGACGTGGGCACGCCCTACGACGACGTGCAATGGTCGGCGGTGCTGAAAAGCGTCAGCGGATTCGAGATGTACCGGAAGCGTCACGGGCGCATCGCCCCGCAGCGCATCGTGGAATTCCTGCTGCTGGACAACGATTTCCCGCGCGCCGTGCGCTATTGCCTGGGACGCGCCGACCGCTATGTCCACACCATCACCGGCACTCCGGCCGGTACGTTTTCCTGTTCCACGGAGCAGCGCCTGGGCCTGCTGCGGTCGGAGCTGGACTACGCGCCCGTAGAGGCCGTTTTCAAGACCGGGCTGCACGAGTTTCTTGACGGCTTGCAGGGAAAAATGAATAAGATTGATGAGTGCATTCTGAGCGACTTCTTCGCTCAGCACGAAACCTCATGACCTTTTGCCTGGGCATTGCTGTGGAAGACGGACTGGTGGGAATTGCCGACACGCGTTTGCTTTCCGGCCACGAATGTTTGGTGGCCAAGAAAGTCGCGACTTATCGCGGGCCGGGATTCTCCTTCTTTGTGATGACCTCCGGATTGCGCTCGCTGCGCGACAAAGTGCTGCTGCACTTCGAGGAAAGCTTCGCCAAGAGCAGTGTGGCCAGCGAGGGTCGTGACCGGCTCTCCAAAGTGGTCAACCTGTACTCCCAGCAAGTGCGTCGCGTGGCCAAAGAGGACGGCCCCGCGATGGAAGGCGCTGAGTTGTCCTTCAACCTGTTTACGCTGATCGGCGGGCAGATGCCTTCCGACAACGTCCACAAACTTTTCCTAGTGTATCCGGAAGGAAACTGGGTGGAAGTGGGTCCCGACACGCCGTATCAAATCATCGGAGCTACCGGATACGGCAAGCCGATCCTGGAGCGCTCCTTGCAGCGATCCGACAGCATGGCCTTCGCCTTCAAAGTCGGAATCCTGGCCTTCGATGCCACGCGGTTGTGCGCCGTGGACGTGGATTATCCCATGGACGTGGTGCTAATCCAGAAGGATTCCTTCGACGTCATCGAGCATCGCTACCAGAGCGACGATTTGCGGCAGATTTCCAACTGGTGGCAGGAACGCATGCGCCATAGCGTGCAGGATCTGCCGGAGGAATGGATTGACAGCGCGTTTTCCAAACTGACTCACAACGGCAAGGTCCACCAGTTGCCGCGCACGGGAGGGTAGCGCAGGCCTCCGGCCTGTTCTTGTTGCTAGCGAAAAGAACAGGCCGGAGGCCTGCGCTACAGTATTGCTCCTTGACCGTTTAAATGCGTTTCATTGCCTATGCGTTTTGCCGTAAATCACGCGACGACGTACCGCTACAGCGCGCCGGTGGTGCTGGAACCGCACGTCTTCCGGATGCGCCCGCGCTCGGACGGCACGCAGCGGCTCGTCTCTTACGACTTGCGGATCGATCCGCAGCCCGCCGGGCGCGCGGAGTGCCTGGACGCCGAGGGCAATTCCGTGGTGCAAGCATGGTTCGACGAGCCGGTTGGCACATTGCAGGCGTTCAGTCAATTCTCAGTGGAAACACTGCGCGCGAATCCTTTCGATTTTCTCCTGCCGCCGCCCTCGCAATTGCAGCTTGCGCCCGCGCCCTGGACTTCGCCGCAATTGGACTACTTTGCCCGGCAGATCGCGCGGCAATGCGGCGATCAAGCCATGCCGTTTCTCGAACTGCTCGCGCAGCGCCTCTGCCGCGACTGGCGGCAAGTGACTCGTGAAGAAGGCGAGCCTTTGACGGCGGAGGCGGTGCTCGGCGTATCGGAAGTCTCCTGCCGCGATTTGGCGGTTCTGTTCTGCGGAGCCTGCCGGGCGATGAGCCTGACGGCGCGTTTCGTCAGCGGGTACGAGATCGCTTCGGCGATGGCCGACCATCGCTACATGCACGCTTGGGCGGAAGTGTACATCCCCGGCGGAGGCTGGCGCGGTTACGACCCTTCCCGCGGAGTCGCGGTGGGCGCGGATCACGTCGCGGTGGCGGCAGCCGCAAATCCCGCGATGGCCACGCCGGTCAGCGGGACGTATCGGGGATCGGCCACGTCATCAATGGAGGTCGCGATTCAAATGCAGGTGAGTTAAAGTCACGCGGCTTGTCAGTACAATCCGCGGTACTGACAACCCGGATCTACTTCTTCTCGGATTTCCTCAAGGCAATGCCCAAATCGCGAAGCTGAATTTCCGACACCGGCGTGGGCGCGTCGGTCATCAGGTCCACGGCGCGCGCCGTCTTGGGGAAGGGGATCACCTCGCGCAGGCTGTTCTCTTGCGCCAGCAGCATGACGATGCGGTCGAAGCCCAGCGCGATGCCGCCATGCGGAGGCGTGCCGTATTGCAGGGCATCCAGAAAAAATCCGAAGCGCTGGCGCGCTTCCTCGTCGGTCATACCCAACGAGCGGAAAATGCGCGCCTGAATGTCCTGGCGATGAATTCGGATCGACCCGCTCCCCAGCTCGGTGCCGTTCAGCACCAAGTCGTAGGCCAGGGCGCGCACCGCGCCGGGATCGCTCTCCAGCTTGTCCATGTCCTGCTCGTGCGGCGAGGTGAAGGGATGATGCATGGCGTCCCAGCGATGTTCGTCTTCGTTCCATTCGTACATCGGGAAGTCGGTGACCCACAGGAAATGGAAAGCGGTGGGATCGAGTAACCCATGCCTGGCGGCGTATTTCTGTCCGGCGTGCAGGCGCAGCGCGCCCGCCGAGATGTGCGTGGAATAGTCGTGACGCTTCACCGCCGCGCCGGCCGGCGCGCCAACCAGGGCGATCAAATCGCCATATTCCGCCCCAACGGCCTTTCTGACCTTGTCGGCTGCCTCTGGATAAGCCTTCGCGAGCGATCCTTGCAGGTCAGCATCGCCGATGCGAATATCCACCAACGCCCGCGCGCCGCGTTCCACCACCACGGCCTGGAGTTCCTCCCGTTCTTTGCGAGAGAGATCGGCGCACTTGGGAATCCGGAACGCCAGCAGCGCGTGTTGCGCCGAAAATTTCAGTTTGTCGAGATCCTCAGCCGCAAAGCACTCGTTCACCGTGGCCATCGGCGGCAAACGGAGATCGGGTTTGTCGATGCCGTAGCGGCGCATCACGTCGTCGTAGGAGTAATGCGGGAAAGGCCGTTTCGGCTCGGCGTAGCCGGCTTCCGTCACCAGCTTGGTGACCAGTCCTTCCATCACTCCGTAGATTGTCTCACGCTGCGGGAAGCTCATCTCCACGTCGATCTGGGTGAATTCGGCTTGCCGATCGGCGCGGAAATCCTCGTCGCGGAAGCAGCGCACGATTTGGAAGTACTTGTCGAAGCCCGAGATCATCAGGATTTGCTTGAAGATTTGCGGCGATTGCGGCAGCGCGTAAAACGATCCCTGATTCACGCGGCTGGGGACGAGGTAGTCGCGCGCGCCCTCCGGCGTGGAGCGCGTCATGAAGGGCGTTTCGATTTCATAAAAGCCTTGCGCGTTCATGTACTGGCGCGTTGCCAGGGCCAGCTTATGGCGCAGCGCGATGTTGCGCTGCATGCGCGGCCGGCGCAGATCGAGATAGCGGTAGCGCAGCCGCGTTTCCTCGGCGGTCAGCGCGGTTTCGTCGTCGATGGTGAAGGGCGGCGTGCGTGCGTCGTTGAACACGAACAACTCTTCCGCCACCACTTCGACTTCGCCGGTGGACAGTTTATGATTCACGTTTTCCGCGGTGCGCTCCACCACCGTGCCGCGCACCGCTATCACGAATTCGCGCGACAACTCCGCGGCGCGCGCATGGACGCCCGCGTTGCGGTCGCGATTGAAAACCACCTGCGTCAGCCCGCCGCGGTCGCGTAGTTCGAGGAAGATCAAACTGCCGTGATCGCGGCTGCGGTCCAGCCAGCCCATCAGCAGGACGGGCTGTCCGGCGTTCTGTTTGCGTAATTCGCCGCAGTCGTGCGTGCGGTGCAGGTCTCCGACAAAATCGAGTGTCATGATCCTCCACAGAAAAAAGCTAATCCACAGATTACACAGATTTCACAGATTAAGAACGCGAGGCGCCCGATGATTTTAGTACCGTTAGGACCTCATCCTGGGTCAACTCCCGCTGCTCACCCGTCTCCAAGTTCTTCAATTGGTAGCGTCCGGTCGTTACTTCGTTCGTCCCCACAATCAGGGCGTAACGGGCTCCTAGCTTAGAAGCCTGCTCCATCAGGCGACCAATCTTACGCCGCTCTGGCGGCATCACTACAACAAGACCTGCTCGACGCATCTCTGTTGCCAGCTTAGCCGTGGCGCTAAAGCATTCATACTCGCTCCAAGCGGCATAGACATCCGGCCGCGACGTGGGAATGCCGCTCGATTCCGCCAGCAAATGGATCAACCGATCCTCACCGATGGAAAACCCGATGCCCGGCGAGCGCGGGCCACCCAGCGTCTCCGCCAACCCATCGTAGCGCCCGCCGCCGAGCACGGAGTTCTGCGCGCCCAACGACTCGTGCACAAACTCAAACGCGGTGCGCGTGTAGTAGTCGAGACCCCGCACCATCCGCGGCGTGGGCCTGAAGGGAATATCTCGCGCCGTCAAATACTCCTGCATGCGAGCATGGTGCTCGCGGCACGGTTGGCACAGAAAATCGGTGATCTTCGGCAAACTCTCGATGATCGCCTGATCCGCCGGCACCTTGCAGTCGAGCACGCGCAAGGGATTAGTGTCCGCCCGCCGCTGGCAGTCGCTGCACAGGCGATCCTTCACGCCGGCCAGCGATTCCTTCAGTGCGGCCAGGAAGTTCGGCCGGCACGCGGAATCGCCCAGCGAGTTCAGCAAGACCTGCGGCATCGGTTGCAATCCCGTGCGCCCCAAAAAATCCCACAGCATTTCGATAATCTCGGCGTCCACCGCGGGACTCTCCGATCCAATCGCTTCCGCGCCAATCTGATAGAACTGCCGGTAGCGCCCTTTTTGGGGCCGCTCGCGGCGGAACATGGGACCGATGTAGTACAGCTTAGTCAGCCCGGGATTGCGGCTCAAGCCATGCTCGAGGTAGGCGCGCACCACCGAAGCCGTGGCTTCCGGACGCAGCGTCAGCATGGCGCCGTCGCGATCCTCGAAGCTGTACATTTCCTTGGAAACAATATCGGTTTCCGCGCCCACGCCGCGCGCGAAAAGCTGGGTTTCCTCCAGCAGCGGCGTGCGGACCTCCCCGTAGCCGTAGGTGCCGAACACCTCGCGGGCCAGCGATTCCACGCGATTCCACAGGGCCGTCTCGGGAGGCAGCAGATCGCGCATGCCCTTGACGGCGCGGATGCCGTTTGTGCTCATCGGAACTTTAGATTATCTCACAGGCGGAGAGAACGCCGGCCGGCCCCTATTCGGGCAGAGCCGCGCCGCGCGTGCGGGAGACAAAGTCGAAGTGCTCTTGATAGATGTAAAGCCCCAAGTCCACGGGCACGTCGTAGTGAACTTTCACCTCGAAGCCGCCGCTCGCCAAGGGCTGCACCGCCACGTTGCCGTCGCCTTGGCTAAGATCCAAGCCGTAGTCGATGCCCAGCTCCATGATGCGGTTGTGTAACTGGTTAGGGCTGGGGCGTACCTGCTTGGACTCCACCTCTTGCTTGATGACGTCCGCAAATTCGTAGGCCCGCACGCGCGGTTTCGCTAATTGCCAGCCCACGAAGACCAGCGCGAGAAGAAGAGCCGACTTGATCAAGGTCGACAAGGCGAACCTCCAAAGGGGCAAAAAGGGGATTGTAGCAGAGTCAACCCCAAAGTACTCCCAAAAAGAAAACAGGCCCCATCTTTCGATGGGGCCTGCTCTCTCCAAACCCACCCACCAGTGCCCATTCGGGGCTTGGATATTCCACCAGTCGGGAGGACTATCTCGCGACCACCCTAGCTACAGGGCTGTATTGCAATCAGGTGGCCAGCGCTATCTTATTGATAAATCAAGGAAACTAACCCCACTTCATACTACTTTACGGAGAAACAGCCCTGGCTGGTTCCGAAAGCCATAACCGGCCCCCCAACAGCACGCAGTATGATACTTTCTTCCATGGGCCTAGTGGGACCGTCTCTAGGATACCGGATAATTTGTCCACAGCACCTCCTCCCGGCGCGTCTTTGTGGAATGGATCGTTCGATAGGCCCCCACGATCTTCCGCCACCGAGGCGCGGAGTAGAGCCGGTTCATCAATTGGCAATCGTAGTTGGAAATGGCCACCATGCCGCGAGCGGAATTGAGTGCTGCGGCCAACTCGACGTGTTGCTGGTCGCTCATTTCGCCGGAGTAGGCGCGCGGATCGCCGCGCGTGGCGTGCACGTAGGGCGGATCGCAGTAAAACAACGTGTGCGCGGAATCGTACAGGCGGATCACGTCCAGCGCGGGACGATTCTCGATTTGCACGCGTAACAGACGCGCGGCGATTTCTGGCAGCAACTCGACGCCGCCCAGCCAGCGACTGACCACGCCGGACATTCCCGCGCGGCTGGTTTCCTTGCAGTTGGCCCAGCGTCCCAGCGATGCCGATTGTGCCAGACCGGTGCGCACCTGGCGGGCCCGCACGTAAAAGCGCCGGGCCCGCTCCAGCGCCGGTAAGCGCGGATCGAGAACACAGGCGGCCGCAAATTCCTGGCGGGAGAACGGCGTCAGGGCGATCGCCCGCGTTAGCTGCCGTTGGTGATCGCGCAGGACACGGAAGAAGTTGACCACTTCGCCGTCCAGGTCGTTGTAAGTCTCCACCGGCGCCGGCGGACGATTCAGCAACACCGCGGCCGACCCTGCGAATGGCTCGCAGTAATGATGGCAGTTCGGAGCTATGGGAAGCAGGGGCAACAGCCACTCCAGGTGCGAGAATTTTCCGCCATACCAGCCGAAAGCGATCCGGCGGCGGGCGGCCAAGCGGCTGAGAGGCGGCGGAGTGCTGGAGCGGGCCACTCCAAAGTTATACAATGGGCAGCATGAACAGGCGTCATTTGATTCCAACCGTGTTGCTGTTAACCTTGTTGGGCAGGATGCCCGCGGCCCAAGAAAAGCGCTTGATTCTTCACGCCGACGACCTCGGCAACGCCCATGCCACCAACGTAGCGGCGATGGAGATGCTCGATTCCGGCGCGGTATCCAGCGCCTCGATCATGATGCCGTGCGCGTGGGTGGCGGAAATCGCCGCCTACGCCCGCCAGCATCCCGAGAAAGACCTGGGGCTTCACCTGACGCTGACCAGCGAATGGAAAGGTCTGCGCTGGGGACCGGTGGCGGGCCGCGACAAAGTTCCCGGCCTGGTGGACCCGGAAGGCTATCTGCCCAAGAGCGAGTTGCTGGTGGCAGTGAAAGCCGCGCCGCAAGAAATCGAGACGGAGTTGCGCGCGCAAATCGAACTGGCGCGCAAGCTGGGAATTAAGTTCACGCATTTCGATACGCACATGGGCACGCTCTATACGCGGCTGGACTATTTTCAGGTCTTCGAAAAGCTGGGCAAGGAGTACGGCGTGCCGATCCTGCGTGTCAAGCCGACCGAAGCCGCCAAGCTACGCCTCAAGAGCGTTCCCGACTTGATCAAGTACGCCACCGACAATGATGCGCGTTTCGCCGCCGAGGGTCTGCCGCGGCTCGACCTGTTGTTGGAAAGCGCCGCCGGCGGCGCCAAGACCTTCGAAGACCGCAAGGCCGCTTACTGGAAAACGCTCCGCGAACTGCCGCCCGGCCAAACCATGATGATCATCCATCCCGCGGTGCTGGACCCCGAGCTGAAGGCGATGACCAACAGCGCCGCCGATCGCGACGGCGACTACCGCATCTTCATGGACCCGGCCACGCGCCAGGTGATTAAGGATGCCGGGATTCAATTGATCGGCTGGCGGGACGTCAAGTAGGACGCTGTAACGCAGGCCTCTGGCCTGTTTTTGTTCTTAGAAAAAGAACAGGCCAGAGGCCTGCGCTACTCTAAGGTTTCTTGACGGGGTCTTCGAAGCTGATCCGCGATTGCGATCCAAATTCCTGCGCCACGGTATGCAGCTCGGACACTAGCCCCTGTTTCACACGCGGTGCGTTGGGGGCGAATTTGCGAGTCCGCACAATGTAGATTCCCGGCTGCTCGGGCGCGCTCTCCACGCGCTTTCGAGAGAGCATCCAGAAATCGTTCTCCGTTTTCTGGAAGCGGTCCTTTTGCAGCGAATACTCCAGTTCAAAGGACGTTCCCTTGGCCAGGTACCAGAAGTTGCGGCCGCGTTTGAAGCGGCAACCGGAGGCCATCACCTCCGCCCGAATCGCTTGCGGAAAAAACGTGGCGCGATCCAGGTGCACCGTGCCGCGCATCACCGCGGCGCATTTGGCCAGGGGATCGCTGGCCGGCAGATGCTTGTCTGGAGAGATGGCGACGGTGATGCTTCCCGCGTTTTGTTCCGCGATCGTCGCAGTACGGCTCTTCAAGAGCTTCTGCAAGGCCAGGCCGGCCAGGTCGAAGTCGATTTCCACGAGCTGGCAGCGGGTGTCGTTGTCGGCGCCTTCCGGAAACGGTTCCGCGTCATCGCTCCAGGACAGGATGGCTTCGCAGCGGCGGCCGTCGCTGCGGATGAGGGACTCTACTTTCACAGTGGGAAACTGCTGGATGGTTTTTCCCGTGGCGTCCTTTGTGTAGGCGTGTTCCTCAACCACCCAAGTCCAGTTGCCCTCCTTGGCCTGGTTGCGCTGAAAGGCGTCGGCGGCCTTGGACAACAAGTCCACGGCGTTCTCTTGCGCTGACGCCGGAGCCAGGGCGGCGATAAGCAGCGCGATCGTGAGCGACAGGTTGTTCATGGGCTCTTGCAGCGATTCCGGCCTGCGTCGCGCTTCAAACTGACCACTACCGAATCTCACACGCTCCAGCGTGGCGCATATGCTCATTTGAATGGTTTCGAACCACAATGATACTCGAAAGCACTCGCGTCCGCGGGCTCTTGTGAAATGGCCTCTTGCAGATTTCAGGCAGGCGCCGGAAACGGGTCTTGGGCGAGTAGCTATGTTACCCTGGCTCCAGAGGTGGATGAATGTCCTCGCCTGCTGGAGCCCACGCTCCTTCTCCCATGTTGCTCGACGCCTGGATGCCCGCCTACGAGCTGGCCGCGCATTACGAGCGCGTGATTGACGCGCCGTTGGCGCACGTCTGGCAGGCGTGTCTCGACTCGCGCCCCGACCGCAACTTCGTGGTGCAATTGCTGTTCGCATTGCGGCGCTTTTCCTTCCGGCGGGGACCGTATCGGCCGTTGCAGGAAAACTTATCGAGAAGCGGCTTCCTGCTGCTGGAACAGCGCGAGTGTCAAGAGATTGTGCGGGGCGTCGCAGGACGCTTCTGGACGCCCTCGGGCGGCGTGGTTCGTTTGGAGTCGCCGGAAGCCTGGAGGAATTTCGCGGCCGAAGGCTCGGCGCGCTCGGCGATGTCCATGCGCGTGGAGGCGGTGGGCGACGCGCAAACGCGGGTGATCACGGAGACCCGCGTGCGGACGTTTGGTCCGCAAGCGCTGCGGAGTTTCCGGCGCTACTGGCGGTTGATTGGCCCGTTCAGCGGGCGGATCCGCGTCCTGTGGCTGAGGGAGGTCGCGCGCTTGGCGTGCCAGCCGCAATGAGAACAGTGCGGCGCTTAGTCTGCTCGCGCAGTTTAGTCCCGTGCTTAGTCCAGCCCTGGGCAACGCCCAGGATCGCCAGGGTCAGCCAAATGAATAGCCCCTCAGGGGGCGGCCCAAGAAGTGCGACATTCGCCTTGAATGTTGTACTCACATGTGTATACAATGGAAACGTGCCGAGTCGGCAGTTCAAGCGATGGTTGGCATCTCAAGGATGTCGTTTCGAGACGACGCAGTCGGGCCATCTTCGAGTTTTTCGAAGCGGATATGCCTCGGTCCTGCCGATGCACGGCGGTAACAAGCAACTCGGCAAGGGACTAATGGAAACGATCAAGAAGCAACTGGGACTCCAGTGAGGGAGCAAGCATGTATCTCTATCCGGCAAAACTGACACGTGACACCAACGGAACGTTGCTGGTCACGTTTCCCGATGTTCCAGAGGCCATCACATTCGGAGAAAGCGAACCGGAGGCGCTGCAACACGCGTCGGAGGCCCTGGAAGCGGCGCTTTCCATCTACATGGACAAGCGAACCGACATCCCGATGCCGACCCGGCCTCGCGCCGGACGTTTTCGCTGGGTGGGGCTGTCCGCGTTGAGCGAAGCGAAGGTCGCGCTGTACGTGGAAATGCGCGCGGCCGGAATCCGCAAGGCGGAGCTGGCTCGGCGCCTTGGCTGGCAGCGGTCGCAAGTGGATCGGCTGCTCGATCTGAATCACCTATCGCGGCTCGATCAGATCGAAGCGGCGCTGGCAGTTTTGAACAAGCGTCTGACTGTTCGGATAGAGAACGCTGCATGAGCGCGTGCCGACCCGGAGGGCCGTAGCTTCGCCGATGCGGCGAGAATGAAGTATACTGACCCCATGGCGACCACCCTGGTTAGCATCGAAGAATATCTGGGCACGCACTTTTCCGAAATGGATCGGGAGTACGTAGACGGCCGCCTCGTGGAGCGCAACTTGGGTGAAAGGTCGCACAGCTACGCACAAGGCGAGATCTATTTCTTCTTTCGCTCGATGGGCCGGAAGAACGTTTTTGCCTATACCGAGCAGCGAGTCCAGGTGGCTCGTACGCGCTTCCGCGTCCCAGACGTTTGTGTGTATGTAGGAGCCGATCAAGAGGAGCAGGTCTTTCGGACACCACCGTTTCTAGCGGTCGAAATCGTCTCCAAGGACGACCGCCCCGCCGACCTGCAGGAAAAAATCCAGGATTATCGGAGCTTCGGCGTGAAATACATCTGGGTCGTCGATCCGGCGACGCGGCGCGGTTACGTCTACACCGCCGACGCCTGTCACGACGCGCCAAGCGATCTGTGGACGAAGAACCCGGACTTCACTCTGCCTCTTGCGGGACTATTCTAGTTAGCCGCAAACGCCGGCCGGCAGGATGCCCGCCCCACTCACCGCGCAACCGCGCAATCTGTTATATAGTTCTCTCCTTGCCAGAATGTCCCGCGTCATAGCCATCGCGAATCAGAAGGGCGGGGTCGGTAAGACCACCACCGCAATCAATTTAGCCGCTTCGCTGGCCGCCGCGGAGTGCCGCGTGTTGCTGGTCGATTGCGATCCGCAAGCCAACAGCACGGGAGGACTCGGTTTCGCGCGCGATCCGGAACGTCCCACGATTTATCAGGCGCTGCTGGGCGAGCTTCCCCTTAAAGATGTGATCCTCCCCACGGCGCTCGAAGGCCTTTTCCTTGTGCCGTCCAGCAAGAACCTGGTGGGCGCCAGCCCGGAACTCACCGCCGAGGAACGCCGTGAATTCCGCCTCCGCGAAGCCCTCGAGCCGCTTCGCAACGACTACCGCTTCATCATCCTGGATTGCCCGCCGTCGCTCGATCTGCTGACGGTCAACGCGCTGACAGCGGCCGATTCGGTGCTGGTACCGGTGCAGTGCGAGTATTTCGCACTGGAAGGCGTTTCGGAATTGCTAGACACCCTCGATCGCGTGCGCGAAAGCCTCAATCCTCCGCTGCGTCTGGAAGGCGCGCTGCTCACGATGTACGACGACCGCACCAAACTGGCCCAGCAGGTGGCTACCGATCTTCGGGAATTTTTCGGCGCGCAGGCATTTAAAACTGTGATCCCACGCAACGTGCGCCTGGCCGAGGCTCCCAGCTTTGGCAAGCCCATCCTGCTTTATGACGTGCGTTCCAAGGGCGCGGAGAGCTATATTCAATTAGCGAAGGAGATTCTTGCGAATGAACCCAAGCAGCGGGAAGCAGGAGGGGCGTAAAGCGCTGGGACGGGGCCTGCAAGCCCTGATCGAATCGCGTGCGCCCAAGCTTGTGCCGGCTGCCGCAGGTGCATCGGCGGAGGCGGCGGGAGGCGTCCGCCAAATTCCAGTGGAGCTGATCCAACCTAACCCTTACCAGCCGCGCCAATCCTTCCACGCCGATCGCTTGGAGGAACTCGCGGCATCCATTCGCGCCAACGGCGTGGTGCAGCCGATTCTGGTGCGGCCCGCGGGTGGATCGGGAGCCGAACGCTTCGAAATAGTAGCCGGAGAGCGCCGCTGGCGCGCCTCGAAGCTGGCGGGGCTGGCCACGATTCCAGCAATCGTCCAGAACATCAGCAACGACCGCCTGTTGGAAATCGCGCTGATCGAGAACATCCAGCGCGAGGACCTCAACGCCATCGAAACAGCGCAAGCCTTCGAACAACTCAGCCGCGATTTCGGATTGACGCACGAGCAAATCGCCCAGCGTACCGGCAAAGATCGAGCCACCATCACCAACTTTCTGCGCCTGCTCAAGCTGGCTTCCGAAGTGCAGGTGATGGTCGCGGAAGGCGCCTTGACGATGGGACACGCCAAGGTGCTGGTGGGCCTCGATGCCGGCGTGCAAAAGAAGATCGCGCGCCGCATTGTGGATCAAGGACTGACGGTGCGCGCGGTGGAAAAACTGGTGTCGCCCAAGCCGGATGCGCCCTCCAAGGCGGCTGCGAGTGTGGACCCCAACCTACGCGCCGCCATCCAGGAGATGGAGCGCGCGTTGGGCACGCGAGTGAAAATCGTGGTAGGCCAGCGCGGGGCGGGGCGCATCGAGATCGAGTATTACAACGCCGGCGACTTGCAGCGCCTCTACAAGCGGCTGGCCGGCGAAGAGGAATAGGCGCGTCATGCTGCCTTTCAAACTGGTTTATTGCGAGAATTACGACCTCCACCTGGGCGACCATGTTTTTCCTTCCTCCAAGTACCGCTTGATTCACCAGCAGCTGCTGGCCGAGGGTTTCGCGGATCGCGGCGACTTCCTGGCGCCCGAGCCGGCCCGCGATGAGGACGTGCTGCTGGTGCATGGTCAGGAATGGGTGCGCAAATTGCGCGGCGGCCTGCTGAGTTACACGGATATCCTGCGCCTGGAAATCCCCTACTCGCGGGAAATGGTGGATGCGGTTTGGCTCTCCGCGGGCGGCTCGATTCTGGCCTCACGGCAGGCTCTGCGCGACGGCGGGGCGATCAACGTCGGCGGCGGATTCCATCACGCCTTTCCCGATCACGGCGAGGGATTCTGCGCGGTCCACGACGTGGCCGTGGCCATCCGCCGCTTGCAGGCCGACGGCGCGATCCGCCGCGCCCTGGTGGTGGATTGCGACGTGCATCAAGGCAACGGAACGGCCCACATTTTTAGTGGCGACGATTCGGTATTTACGGTGTCGCTGCATCAATCCAACAATTATCCCAGTAGCAAGCCGCCCAGCGATCTGGACGTGGACTTGAACGACGGCGTCGGCGACAACGAATATCTGAATTATCTCGGCAACGCTTTGGATGTAGCGTTTCAGGCCGCCAACGGATTTGACTTGCTTTGCTACGTGGGCGGCGCCGACCCTTATTGCCACGACCAGTTGGGCGGATTGGCGCTGACCATGGAAGGATTGCAACGCCGCGACCGCATGGTGTTCGATGCCGCGCGCCGCCGCGGCGTGCCGGTGATGGTCACGCTGGCCGGCGGCTACGCGCATGAGGTGGGCGACACGGTGCAGATCCACGTAAACACCGCGCACGCCCTGGCCGAAGCATTGAACGTCAGCGCACCATCCAATTGAGTTTGGCAGTACCATCCGCGGTAGCGGATGGGTGTTAGGCTGGTGGAGGTACAAAACATGAGCGCCAAAAAAACTTGGGAAGTGGAATGTCCTTGCTGCCACGCCAAACTGGTGATCGACTCGAAGCTCGGCGCGGTGCTATCCCACGAGCCTCCGCCGCAGAGCCGCGCGCACCTGCAGATGGATCTGGGTGACGCCGCCCGCCACCTGCAAGACCAAGCGGCGCGCCGCGACGACGTGTTCCGGCAATTGGGGGAAACGCAAAAGAGTCACGCCGACGTGCTGGCGCGCAAGTTCGAGGAGCAGTTCAACAAGGTCAAGGACCAGCCCGTCGAGAAGCCGATGCGGGATATCGATCTCGATTGAACCGGATGTTGAACCACAAAGACACAAAGAACACAAAGAAAGCCAAAAATCGGTTTAAGATTTTCTTTGTGTCCTTTGTGTCTTTGTGGTTTAGAAAGGGTTTGCTTGCTCCAGGCTCTGCACATCGAGAACTACGCGCTGATCGCCAAACTCTCCATCGAGTTCGGCGCGGGCCTGAACCTGATGACCGGCGAAACCGGCAGCGGCAAGTCCATTGTGGTGGACGCCCTGGGGTTGCTGCTGGGCGCCAAAGGCGGCAGCGACTTGATCCGCGCCGGCGCGGAACGCGCCGTGGTGTCGGGCGAATTCTCGGTGCGCCGCGGCCAAGCCCTCAACGCGAAGTTGGAAGAACTGGGCCTGCAACTGGAAGACGGCACGCTGCTCATCCGGCGCGAACTCAACCAGTCCGGAAAAGCGCGCGTCTTCATCAACGATCTTCCGGCAACGGTCGGCGCACTGCGCTCGCTGGCTCCCTGGCTGGCGGAAATCCACGGACAGAACGAACAGCAGGATCTTTTTTCTTCCGCCGCGCAACTGGAAATGCTCGACCGCGCCGCACAAGATGACGCGGAACTCGCCGCCACGGCCGCGGCCTACGATCGCTGGCGCGCCGCGCGGGAGCGGCTGGAATCGTTTAATCGCGACGAGCAGGAAAAATTGCGGCTGGCCGATCTGTGGGGCTTTCAGAAAAAGGAGATTGAATCGGTCGGTCCCAAGCCGGAAGAGGACGCCAAACTGGAAGCGGAGAAGCGCGTGCTGGCCAACGCCGGCAAGATTCATGCCTCGCTGACCACCGCCTTCGAGCAACTCTACGATGCGCCGAGCGCAGCGGTGGCCTCCACGGCCACAGCCCTACGGGCCCTGGACGAGATCGCCCGCTTCGATCCTACGCTGGGTCCCGTGCTGGCCGAACTGCGCGCCGCGAAAGTGACGCTGGAAGAAAGCTCCTTCACCGTGCGCGATCGCCTGGCCCACCTGAACTCCGACCCCAAACGCCTGGAACAACTGGAAGACCGCCTGGCGGCGCTGGAGCGGCTCAAGCGCAAGTATGGCCCGGGACTGGCGGAAGTCGCGGCGCATCTGGAAAAGGTAACTCGCCAACTGGAAGAACTGGAATCTTCCGAAGAGTTGGCGGCTGCGGCTGCCAAGGATTTGGAAGCCGCCGCGGCGGCCTATCGCCAAGCTTCCACAACGTTGTCGGCGCGCCGTAAGGATGCCGCCAAGCGTTTGGAAAAATCCGTGCAGAAGAATCTGGCGGAACTGGCCATGGAAGGGACGCGTTTCCGCGTGCGCTTCGAAGAAGCGGATCAGGCGGCCGAGTGGCGCGCCAGCGGCACGGATCGCGTGGAGTTTTTGATATCCCCGAATCCCGGCGAGCCGCTGCATCTGTTGAAGGACACCGCGTCGGGCGGCGAATTATCGCGCTTGATGCTGGCGCTGGAACTGGCGGCCGGCGTGGGAGGGCGCGGCGGAACGCTGGTGTTCGACGAAGTGGACGCCGGCATCGGCGGGCGCGTGGCGGAAACGGTGGGGCGCAAGTTGAAAGCTCTTTCGGCCGCGCACCAGGTGCTCTGCGTGACTCATTTGCCGCAAGTGGCGGCGTTTGCCGCGGGCCACTATTCGGTGGAAAAGCGCGGCGCGGGCGGCCGCACGGTGACCATGGTTCGCTTGTTAGACGATGCCGAAAGGCCCAAGGAAATCGCGCGGATGCTGGGCGGCACGCGCGTCACCGACGCGGCGCTGGCTCATGCCGCGGATTTGTTGAAGACCGGTAAGAGCGGCTAGGCCAGGAAACGTTCCGCGAATTCCGGCGATTTCCTTCGCGCCTCTAACCAATCCGGAAAAATCTCCGGCGTTTCCAGCCATATCCGGAACCACAGCGCGATCTCACCGCGTTCGGCGCGCACCGTCGCGTGTACTTTCATATTGCGCGACACCCATTCCGCGCGTTGCCTGGCGCGCCGGCCGGCGCGTACACAGGCGTCGGCGGCCACCGCGGATTGCCGGCGAGCCTCCAGTTCCGCGATCGCGGCAGCCGCGCCGGACAAGGTGTCGAAAGCCAAGATCGCCAACAACTCGGGAGGTAAGCCTCCCAGAGAGGCGTCGATCGGAACGCCGCGCTCTTCGATGATCCCTAGCAAATAACGGTCCGAGACACGGCCTTTCTCTCCCAGTTGTTGGCGCAAAGAGCGGCGGATCGCGGCGACATCGGCGTGGCCGACGGTTTCCGGACGATACTTCTCCAGATATTCAAGGATCAGCGACTTCTTCGTGATTCTCGGTGGGGCTTTCAGAAAGACGCTTCTCTCTTGGGCGCGCCGCTAAGGCCGCCGGACAGCGGCTGGAGGCGGCGGCACTGTGCCATATACAAAGGCCGGCGAAATCGTGGCCAGCGGAATCAGACCCCAGTGAAGGTCCAGGGCCGGTATCGCGGCTCGCGACGGCGCGTCCGGCGCGCGCGCTTCCGGCTGCGGCGGCGAGGGCAACTTTTCCAACGCCAGCAGATCGCTGAACGTCGCGCCCAGTGTCAAACCACCAAACGCCAGCGGCGAAATCGACGCCGGAGAAATGGACGGCGCGGACTCCCCAGCGAGTGGCGGCGCGGTCGCCATCGTCTTTGGGGGCGCGCGTGTCTCCACGGGCTTGGGCGGGACAACGGCCTTCACGATGGTTCCCGAATCTGCCGGCTTCGATTTTGCAGGCGAATCTAAGGCGCGTGCGCTGGATGTCGCTGGCGGCGCGTTCGGACTAGCGAGCGCAGGCGGCTGGTCAAATGCCAGGAGATCGCCGACTGCGGCGCCCAGAGTCAGACCACCCGCCGCCAAAGGCGGAAGCGTGATCGTCGCTGGCGGCGCCGCCGGAGGCGCTGGCAAAGGTTTGGGTGCGGGCGGTTCCGGCTTCGTCGCCGGCGAATCTAAAGCGCGTTTGGATGGCGCCGCGGAATCGGGAGGCGCGGTTCGCCTGGATGTCGCCGCCGAATCGGGAGGCGGAGTTCGCTTGGATGGTGCCGGCGTCCCGCTGGGCGGTTCGCTGCCGGGGCTTCGCATTTCCGCCGCCAGTGCTTCGTTGTTCGGAAACGCCAGCATGGCGCGCTCCAGCACCATCTTGGCTTTGTCCGTTTCTCCACGCGCGCGATACACTATCACCAGCACACGCATCGGTCCCAGCGACTTCCAACCCGTCAACTCCACGGCTCGTTGCGCGTAGCGGAGGGCTCGGTCGGGGTCCGTTTGCCGCAGGTAAACCGCCAGTCCGGCCAGGGCCACAGTATCGTCGGAATCGCCGACCAGCGCGACGTTCCAGTCCAGCGCCGCTTGCTCCATCTGGCCCAGCGCCGCCAGAATATTGCCGCGCAGGGAACGGGCGTCGCTGCGCTTGGGGTTGATCTCCAGCGAGCGGCTGACTTCCGCCAGCGCATCTTTGTAACGGTCCTGTTGCAGCAATACCGCGGCCAGTTGCATGTGGGCCTGCTCGGAGTTGGGCCGCTGCCCGACGATCCAGCGCCACTGCTCTTCGGCTTTCTTCCAATCGCGGCGAGCCATGTACAGTTGGCCGCTCAATTCCCGAAGATCCACATTCTCCGGCTCGTGCTGCACCAGCAGGTTAATGTTCTTCTCGGCGTCGTCAAGACGGCCGGTTTGCAACTGCATGGCGGCCAGAAACGGGAAAGCGCGGGAGTTGGTGGGATCGTCTTTGACCAACTGCAGCAAAACCTGGTAAGCCATCTCGTACTCTTGTTCGTGGATCAATTGCACGGCCCGGTCCACGCGATCGGCCTGCTGCACCGGACTCGCTTGGTAGGGAGCCTGCGCCAGCAGCAAAGCGAGAATCAGAAAAGGTCCCATAGGTTGCTATCCGTGCGCGTGGGCCGCGGTCTTGCGGCGGTAAGTCTGCACATGACGTGCGTGTTCCTTCAAGGTGCGCGCGAAAACGTGTCCGCCATCGGTATCCGCGACGAAGAACAAGAAATCGGTTGGGGCCGGGCGAGCGGCCGCCTCTAAGGCGGCGAGTCCGGGATTCGCCACCGGCCCCGGAGGCAGTCCGCGATTCACATAAGTATTATACGGAGAGGCGCGCCGAAGATCGCTGGCATAGATGCGTCCGCGATACTTGCGCTCCAGGATCGCGGCATAAACCACGGTGGGATCGCATTGCAGCGGCATGCCCAGGCCCAGACGATTCTGAAACACGCCGGCAATCAGCGGCCGTTCCGCCGTCTTGCCGGTCTCCTTTTCAACCAGCGAGGCGAGCGTGACAATCTGCAAGACGCGGCCGGGCGGCAAATCCGGGCTGTTGTTCAGGCCCTTCGTGACAGAGGAAAAAACCTGGCGGAAGCGAGCGACCATGGCTTGCACCATGGCCGCCGCGTTGGTATGCAGCGCGAAGCGATAGGTGTCCGGGAACAGAAAGCCTTCCAGGCTTTGCGCCTGCGGCGCGATATCGGCGATCAAAGCGGTATTGTGCGCGGCAGCCACGAAATCCTGGCTCTTTACCAGGCCGGACTGCTCCACCACTTCGGCCACCTCGAACAAGTTATAGCCTTCCGGAATGGTCAGCGTGTGGTAGAAAAACTCACCCCGCTCCAGCTTGCCATAAGCGCCGGCGATCGACACTTCCCCTTCGAAGCGATACTCGCCGGCTTTCAGCTTGGGGCGCGGCCAGCGCCAGTAATGGAATGCCAGGAGTGGCCAGCGGCTGCGCAGGATGCCGGAATCTTCCAGCGTCGCGGCGACTCCCCGTGCGCCCGAGCCCGCGGCGATCTCGACCAGGACGGGATTCGCCAGACGAACCGGCTGCGCGGCCTGCCAGGCGGCTTCGCCGGCCAGGTACGCCGCCAGCGCCACCACTGCCAGTAGGATTCCGGAAAATTTCAGGCGATTCCGGCGCGTCATCCTGTTGGTTCGTCCTCCTGGGGGATGCGGTCCAAATAGCTTTGCAGCAGGATCACGGCGGCCATACGATCCACGGCGCGCTTGCGTTTTTCCAGGCTCACGCCGCTGGACTTCAGCACGCGTTGCGCCTGGGCCGTGGTCAAGCGCTCGTCCCACAGACTCACTTCAAGGCCCAGGCGCCGCCGCAACTGTGCGGCGAAAACCTCCGCCTTTTGGGCTTGCGTTCCGATGGCTCCGCTCATATGCAGCGGCTGGCCCACTAAAACCAGGCCGACCTCATACTGCTTGGCTAGGCGCTGCAATATTTCCATATCGCCGCGGCCGTTGCCGCGTTGGATGGTTTCCAGGCCCTGGGCCGTGATTCCCAAAGGGTCGGAAACCGCCACGCCGATGCGCCGCGCGCCCAGATCGAGGGCCAGAATACGTTTCTTCACTCTCGATATTATAGTAGGACAGCCCTCCGGGCTGTCCCCTGGAGTTTCTACATTTCCGAGGCTCGGTTTGGATGCCGCGCGCCTGAAGTGGTTTGATCCTGCTCGTGGCGAGCGGCCTGGCCGCCCCTTCGTGCGGGAAGGCTGGGCCTTCCCGAAACACGTTCTCTTCGACAAGGCTGCGCCTTGTCGCCGTCTGCCTGATGGTCACCCGCGTGCAAGGACCTGCAAGGCGCAGCCTTGCGGGAGTGGTAGGGCGGGTTCGGAAGGGCCAAGCCCTTCCGCACGAAGGGGCGGCAGAGCCGCTAGCTGCAAAGGTCAGACTGTCCCGAGCCTCGTGCTCCACCGCTCATCGGCGAGCCGGAAATGTAGAAACTCCATAGGACAGCCCTCCGGGCTGTCCCCGATTTCCCAGCGGCGTCTCGCCGCTGGTTGGCGCAGGCCGATTTTGCCTGCGCCAACGCTTTTCGCGGTTTTTGTTACCAAAAACCCTTGCGCGGGCCGAACCCGCCCGCGCAACCAGCGGCCGAAGGCCGCTGGAAAATCAGGGACAGGCGGGACGCCTGTCCTACTTTGTGCTATCTTCGGCATGACATGCTTTCCCCGGCTGACAACCCGCGCAGCTCCATTAGCCAGCAAGTGATCGCCGCCGGCATCGTCCTGGGCTTTCTGTACATGGCCGGACCGCTGGTGATGACCATCGTGGTCTCCGTCTTGCTCGCCTCCACACTCGATCCGGCGGTACGCCTGATGACCAGCCGGGGCATCCCCAGAGGGTTGGCGGCCATGACCATGGTCCTGGTTCTGCTGGGCGCCGGGTATCTGGCCTTCTATCTTTTCTATGCGCAAGCCAACGACTTCGCCGCGGACCTTCCCAAGGCCATGGCGACGTTGCGCGAACACGTCTTGCATTTCCGCCAGAGAGCCACGCAGTTTGAGCGGCAAACCGAAGCCGTCATCTCGCCGCGCGAAACCGAAGGGCCGGACCTGCCGCCGGAGGAGTCGGCCCGCGCGACATCTTCGCTCGAAGATTTGCTGGGCGTGGGCTGGAAATCGGTGAGCGAGGTGTTGGTGCTGGCCAGCTTCGTTCCCTTCCTGGTGTATTTTTTCCTGACCTGGAAATCGCACCTGCGGCGCAACGCCGTCTTCATCGTCAGCGGAGAGAACCGCGTGGTGGCCGAGCGCACTATCGACGGAATCACGCGCATGATCCACGGTTTCGTGGTGGGCAACGTGATTATCGGCGTGATCCTCTCGGTTGTCAGCGCTGTGTTTTTCCGCCTGCTCGGTTTGCACTACTCCGTGTTTCTCGGTCCCATGAGCGGCTTTCTGAGCTTGGTGCCCTACTTCGGCGTGGTTCTAGCGCTGCTGCCTCCTTTTGTGGTGGGATTGGCGCAATACAGCACCTCGCTGGCGCCGCTGATCGTACTGATGGCCGGCGTGGTGATCATGCATTTGCTGGCGCTGAACGTGCTTTATCCCAAGATCGTGGGCAGCCGCGTGCATCTGAATCCGGTGATTGTGACGTTGGCGATCATGTTTTGGGGCTGGCTGTGGGGCGGCATGGGGCTGATCCTGGCGGTGCCGATCACCGCGGCAATGAAGGCGATCTGCGACAACATCACCGAGCTGCGCCCGTATGGGCGGTTTCTGGGGGACTAGCGGTTTGCGGCACAAGAGAAAAAGCAACCGCCGATAAACGCCGATGAACGCCGATAGGCTTCGTTCTCATCGGCGTTCATCGGCGTTTATCGGCGGTTGCTTTTTCTTCGGTGTTACCTGTGGAGGCTTCAACAATGCTGCCCAATCTGTTCCATCTAGATCTATCCATCCTGGAAAAAGTTGTTCGAACCATGGTGGTCTATTTCTTTCTGGTCGGCGGCCTGCGCCTGGCCGGCAAGCGTGAGTTGGCGCAACTGAATCCCTTCGATTTGGTCGTGCTGCTGACGCTGTCGAACGCGCTACAGAACGCCATTATCGGAAACGACAACTCGCTCCTGGGCGGACTGATCGGCGCGGCCACGTTGCTGGCCCTGAATCACGTGGTGGTGCGGTTCCTTTACGATCACGAAAAGATCGACCGTGTGATCGAAGGCGATGCCGATGTGTTGATCGAGAACGGCCGGATCCGCAAGAATCGCCTAAAGAAAGAACTGATCACCATAGCGGCGTTGGAAGCGGCCGCGCACCGTCAAGGCTTCTCCTCGCTGAAGGACGTGGACCGGGCGATCCTGGAAACCGGCGGCACCATTTCGTTTTTCGCGCGTAAGCCGGAGCCTGACGTGGCGCGTCACGCGGAATTGCTGGCGCGGTTGGACACGTTGTCGAAGGAGCTGGGGCAACTGAAAGCGGCAGTGGGGAAAGCGTCGTAACTCGCCTGATATACTAAGAGATTCATGTTTGAACGCGTAGACCCCGCACTGGATATTGTCAAACTGGAGCACGGCGTCCTGGAATTCTGGGCTCGCTCGGGCGCCTTCAATAAGCTTCGCGAATTGCGCCGCGGACAGCCGCCCTGGTCGTTTCTCGACGGCCCGATTACCGCCAACAACCCCATGGGTGTCCACCACGCCTGGGGACGCACCTACAAAGACGTCTACAACCGCTACTTCGCCATGAACGGGCACGAGCTGCGCTATCAAAACGGCTTCGATTGCCAGGGACTTTGGGTGGAAGTGGAAGTGGAAAAAGAATTCGGCTTCAAGAACAAGCGGGAGATCGAAGCGTACGGGCTGGAGGAGTTCATCAAGGCCTGCAAGGCGCGCGTGTTGAAGTACGCCGCGGTGCAGACCCAGCAGTCGGTGCGCTTGGGCATGTGGATGGATTGGGATAACTCCTACTTCACCATGTCCGACGAGAACAATTACGCCATCTGGGACTTTCTCAAAAAATGCCACGAACAAGGGTTGCTCTACAAAGGCATGGACGCCATGCCGTGGTGCCCGCGCTGCGGCACCGGCATCAGCGAGCAGGAACGCAAAGAAGGATACAAGCGTGTGGACGACACCGCAATCTTCGCGCGGTTCCCGCTGCACGGACGGGACCGTGAATACCTCCTGGTCTGGACCACCACGCCCTGGACGCTGCCCGCCAACGTGGCCTGCGCCGTCAATCCTGCTTTGAAGTACGCGCGCGCCCGCCAGCACGGCGATACTTATTACCTGAGCGTCGATTGTCTCCACGTCCTCAAGGAAAAAGGCGCTTACGACGTGTTGGGCGAAGTCACCGGCGAAGAGATGGTCGGATGGACTTACGACGGGCCGTTCGACGAGTTGCCCGTTGGCGAACAAGCCAAGCTGGGACATCGGGTGATTCCGTGGTCGGAAGTGGCGGCCACCGAGGGCACCGGCATCGTACACATCGCCCCGGGCTGCGGCAAAGAGGATTTTGAACTCGGCAAGGAATTTAAATTGCCGATGGTCGCGCCGATCAACGAAGAAGGCGTCTATTATCCCGGCTACGGATTCCTGGAAGGACGCAAGGCCCAGGAAGTGGCCGACGCCGTGCAGGAATCGCTGCGCGAGAAGGGCGTGTATTACAAGCGCGAAACTTATTCCCACGATTATCCCCACTGCTGGCGCTGCGGCACGGCACTTTTGTTCCGCGCCGTCAATGAGTGGTACATCAACATGAAGTGGCGCGACCGCATTGCCGCGGTGGTCGATCAGGCGCGCTGGATTCCGGAGTGGGGCCGCGATCAGGAACACGACTGGCTCCGGAACATGGGCGACTGGATGATCTCCAAGAAACGCTATTGGGGATTGGCGCTGCCGATTTTCCCGTGCGCCTGCGGACATTTTGATGTGATTGGAGGTAAGGAAGAACTGAAGGCGCGCGCCGTGGAAGGCTGGGCGGAATTCGATGGCAACTCTCCGCATCGTCCCTGGGTGGATCGCGTGAAAATCGCGTGCTCGAAGTGCGGCCAAAAAGTCTCGCGCATCCCGGACGTCGGCAATCCCTGGCTGGACGCCGGCATCGTGGCTTACTCGACGACTAAGTATTTTACCGATCGCGAATACTGGAAGAAATGGATTCCGGCGGACCTGGTGCTGGAGTCGTTTCCCGGACAATTCCGCAACTGGTTCTACGCGCTGCTGGCCATGTCCACGATGATGGAGGACGTGCCGCCCTTCAAGGCGCTGGTGGGTTACGCGCTGGTGAAGGACGAAAAGGGCGAGGAGATGCACAAGTCCAAAGGCAACGCCATCTGGTTCGACGATGCCGCGGACTCCATGGGCGCGGACGTGATGCGCTGGATCTTTTGCAAGCAGACGCTGACGTCGAATTTGTTGTTTGGCCCCAACGTGGCGGATCAAACCAGGCGCAAGTTTTTCCGCACCTGGTGGAACGTGTACTCGTTTTTCGTGCAATACGCCAACGCCGACGGCTTTGACTCAGGCGCGCCGGCGGTGCCCTTCGCCGAGCGTCCCGACATCGATCGCTGGCTGCTCAGCAAGCTGAACGCGCTGGTGAGAGAAGCGGCGCAGATTGCCGACTTCGATATCGCCCACGTGGCTCGCGCTGCGGAGGATTTTGTGGAGGATCTTTCGAATTGGTACGTGCGGCGCAATCGCCGGCGCTTCTGGCGGGCCCGCTCCGATAACGATCGCGACAAGCTGGCCGCCTATCAGACGCTCTACGAGACGCTGGTAACGTTGGCCAAGTTGCTGGCGCCGATCGTGCCGTTCACCTGCGAGGCGATGTACCAGAATCTGGTGGGCGGTACGAGCGCGCAAGCGCCGGAGAGCGTGCATCATTGCGACTATCCCAAGCCCAGCGTGGAGACCGACGCCACCGTGATGACCCACATGGATGTGGCGCTGCGCGTGGTGAAACTGGCGCTGAGTTTACGGGAAGCCCGCAAGATCCGCGTGCGCCAGCCGCTCTCGCGCTTGTCGATTGTGCCGCGCAGCAAGGAAGACGTTGCCGCCTTGCAGCGCTACGAAGCGGTGATCCTGGACGAACTGAACATCAAGAAACTGGAGATTGCGCCCGACGCCGCGGCGTTGGTGGATTACAAAGTCCGTGAAAACCGCAAAGCGCTGGGACCGCGTTACGGCAAGCTCTTGGGCCAGGTCGGCAAAGCCTTGACGGCGCTTGATCCGGCGGCGGTGGCGCGGGCCGTCCAGGCGGGCAGGGAAGTGACGCTGACGGTCGAAGGCCAATCGGTGGTCTTGCAGCCCGCGGATATTTTCGTGGAGCAGCAGACGCGTCAAGGTATGGCGGCGGCCGAAGACGGCGGCCTGGTTGTCGCGCTGGATTTGGAAATCACGCCGGAGTTGAAGCGCGAAGGCTTGGCGCGCGACATGGTGCGCAACATTCAGGAACTGCGCAAGACCGTGGGCCTGGACATCAGCGATCGCATTGCGATTGTTTATGAGACGGAGTCAGCGTTACTCGCGGAAGTGTTTCAGACTTTCGGCAGCTACATTGCCGCCGAAACGCTGGCAGTGGGTCTGGAAGCGGGTCCGGCGCCGGACGGCCACGAGATTCAGCTAGGGGATGCCGCAGTACGCGTGAAGATCGAGAAGCCGGGCATTAAGGTGCGCTTCTACGAGCAGGGGGGAGCCGGAGCATAGATGCATTGCCAGTACCGCCTGCGGTAGCAGGTGGGTCCGGCCGCTCGATCGCCGGTGGGCCCATCCGCTACCGCGGACGGTTCTGACAACGCTCGCCGGAATACGTTCCATCGAAGGGAAATGCGATCTTCAATCTGTCCTACTTCACCACTATCTCAAACAGTTTCGGCCACCACTTTCCGGTGACGAACAAGCGCTTGCTCGCCGCATCGTAAGCAATACCGTTCAGCACGTCAACGCCTTCGCGGTCTGCGGGCTGCAGCAATCCGCTCAGGTCAATCCAGCCCAGTACCCGGCCGTCCTTGGGAGAGATGCGCACCACCCGCTGCGTCTTCCAGACGTTGGCGTAGATCTCGCCGTCCACCCACTCGAGTTCATTCAGTTGACTCACGGGCTGGCCGCCGTCGGTCACTTGCAACTTGCCGGTTTCGGAGAATGTGTCAGGATTGCGAAGACGCAGTGTGGAAGTCCCGTCGCTCATGATCAGGCGCTTGCCGTCGGTGGTCAAGCCCCAGCCTTCGGTGTCGTAGGTGAAGCGCTGCAATAAATCGAAACTCTTCAGGTCGTAGACCATGGCCAGCTTGTTCTGCCAGGTCAATTCGTACAGCTTGCCATTCAGGATGGCGATGCCCTCGCCGAAAAAGTCCGGCGGCAGGGGACGATCCTGCAAAACCTTGCCGGTCTCCAACTCTACTTTGCGGATGCCCGAGTGTCCCTCCTCGCCGGTGCCTTCATAGAGGAATCCTTGATAGAAGACCAATCCCTGAGTGAACGCGTGGCGATCGTGAGGATAGGCGTGGACCAATTTGTAGGATTGCACGGGCGCGGCGGCTATTGCGCCCCACACCAAAGCCAGCAGCAACAGGGGCGTTCGCTTCATTCGTATACCGTAGCCGCTTTGCCGCGCCCTGACAAGCGGCTGTTGAGTCTTGCGCCAATTCGCCCAAGTTCCCGCCGTTGAGATTCTGGCCGGTGCGTCTTCTCAGCGCGCTCATCGCGCACATTCAATCACTTACCAGCCAGCGGCGTGGCCCCCGAATTGCCAATTACTCCCAGGAGACCACCATGATTGAATCGGCCAGCCAGACAACCGTAGACAACATTCCCACCCAGTGGGTCACGGAATGCCCCGATATCGACGCCTCACCATTTCTGAAACTGGCCCTCTTACTGATCGCGGTATTTTGTGTTGCCAACCGCCTGCTCGGCGGCCAAACGTTCAACGGGTTCGCGGTGGCCGGTCTCGGCCTGCTCTACGCTATCGGAGTTGTGGCGCTGACCATGCGCACCTATCGCCAGTCATAATTCCCATCTCTCCCATATTTCCCATCCCTTCCCATTCCCCCGGCCTGCGATAAGATCAAGCTGTGGATGATTCTGCGGAAACAATCTTAATCTCGGGCGCCCGCCACACGGCCGGCTTGCTGCAAGAGTCCGGCTTCGCGGTGGAGGAAACGCCCGGCCCAACGCAGACGCTCGAAAGACTGCGCGCGGGCGGCGTTCATCTGCTGATTGCCGGCGGCGAAGATGCTTTTGTGCTGCTGGCTTCGGCGAAGGCTCTGCGCTCCGCGCCACGCGTGATCCTGCTGGCCGCCAGCCCATCCGAAAAAATTCGCGCGCTCGATCAGTACGCCGACGACGCGCTCACGGAGCCCTTCGACCCGGCTGAGTTTCTGGCGCGCGTCCGCGCTCAGGTGCGCGGACATCGCGCCGCGATGGAGCTACAGGCACAAACCAAAATTGCAGAAGAAGGCTTTCAAGTGGCGCAGACCGCCTTCCAGGCGCTGGCCGTCACCGAGAAGATGACCAAGGACGCTTTCTCGCTGCAACGCCTGTTGAAATACGGCACCTACGCCATCCTGGGCGCCGCGGTGCTACTGGCGATGGTGCTGGCCGTGTTCTCGCGCAGCGAGCAGAGCCAGAACCAGCGCGCCTATCGAACCATCGCCGACATGGAACGGCGCTTCGCCGTGACCAAGAGTTCCGTGAAAATCATTCCCAGCGATCCGATCGAGGCGCGCCGCCAGGCGGTGGCCGAGGAATCGGAAGCGTTAAAGCAACAGATCGCCGAGGCCTCGCCGGCGGACGTGGCCTCACTCCGCGGGCAACTGCAAGAAACCCAGCGTCACCTCAACCTCGTGGAAAGCGAAGGCCGGGCGGCGCGCGGCATCATTGCCCGCTACGCTCCCAGCGTTTGCATGCTGCACATTGTGGTGGCTTTCCGCGATCACTTCTCGGGCCGGCGCCTGCGCATCGATCCCTCGTCGCTGCCGGCGCCCGATGCCGCCGCCAAGGATGCCAAGAATCGGGAGACGAAGGAGCAGCCCAAAGCGGAGCCGAAGTACACGCTGGAGGGTCCTGGTCCGGAAGTGCGTTTGGACTTTTTCGGCACCGGATTTCTGGTTGGCGCCGGCGGCCGGATTCTCACCAATCATCACGTGGCCGAGCCGTGGTGGGAAAACGACGAACTGCTTTCCACCGAAAAAGACAATCTCGAGCCCGTCGCGGTAGAGATGAGCGCCTACTTCCCGAACGATCCCAAGGCTTATCGCGTCAAGCCGGTGAGGATTTCCACCTTGGTGGATCTGGCGCTGCTGCAAGTGAACTCGTTGGTGGGCAACCCCGACCTGAGCACGCTGGCCAAGCGCTCCATTCCGGATCTGGACGGCAGCGCCGCGGCCGCGGAGAACGGTGCGCCGGTCACGCTGATGGGCTATCCCACGGGTCTGGATGCGATCCTGGCGCGCACCAGCGACGCTACCGTTGACGCCATTATGGATTCCAAAAACAACGCGCACGAGCTGATGGTGGAGCTGGCCCGGCGCCGTTTGATCCGCCCCATTGCCACGCAAGGACACATCGGCGACGTCTTGAAAGACAAGATTGTCTATGACGCGGCCACCACGTCCGGCGGTTCCGGCGGCCCGTTATTCAACAGCCAGGGCAAGGTGATCGGGGTAAATTTCGCGATCCTGGAGGGTTTTGGCGGATCGAACTTCGGAATCCCCATCCGCTATGCGGAAGCGCTGTTGAAGTAATGGCCGCTGAATCGCCGGAATCGCCGCTCAAGAAATCACCGGACCTTGCTTGGTTATTGCGAGTGTTGCCGCACTCGAGCCGCGGCCAGCAACAGGATTCCCGCCAATACGTAGGCTGTCGCGGCAAACGAAATGGCTGGACCCAGGCCGATGCTCCGGGCGAGGTAGCCGATCACCACGGGAGCGGTAGCGCCGCCACCCAACCATCCGGTCATGTTCATCAAGCCGGCCGCCTTGCCCTGCACGGCAGCGGGGACCACGTCGAAAAGCGACGCGAAGATGTTGGCGTCGTGCATGCCCTTGAACCATCCCCAGGCGGTGAGCGCGATCAGCAGCGTGGGGACCGAGCGCGTGTATCCGCACAGGAATACGAAAGGCGCACCGGCTAATACGCTGAACCCTTGGACCAGCATCCGGCCGGAAGCGGACCGGCGGCGCCAGGCGTCGGCCAGCCAGCCGCCGGCCGGCGAGCCGGCCATGCTGGCGGCTTGTACAAAGAGCGTCGCGGTCAGGCCGGACATCGCCAGGCTGAGATGGAATTCGTCGTAAAGAAACTTGGGCATCCAGGTGAGCAAGATCACCGCGACAAAGTTGTTCAACAGAAATGCCAGCAGCAGCAGCACCGCGGCAGGATTGCCGGCGATATACCGCGCCAGCGCTCTATATTCGCCGGCGGCATCCAGGGACCTGCCGGTGGATTGTTCATCGCGCGGCGGGTGACGGCGCTCCGGCTCGCGCAATCCGCGATTCAACAGCACGCCCAGGAACATACCCAGTCCGCCGAATACCACGAACGACCATCGCCATCCGTATTGCTGGCCGATCCAGCCGCCAAAGTATCCGCCGGCGAGGGTGCCGACGTAGACGCTGGTTTGATGCAATCCCATCGCTCGCGAACGGGTCGCCGCGCCGTGGTAGCCGGCGATCATCGACATGGACGCGGGAAAGTAGAACGCCTCACCCAGACCTTCGGAAGCGCGAAAGACCAGGAGCTGCGCGAAATTCCGCGACCATGCCGTGGCCGCGCAAATGACGCTCCAGAGATACAAGCCGCCCAGGACGGCCTGCTTGCGGCGGACGCGATCCACCACGGCGCCGGCGAACGGCGAGGCCAGGCCGTAGACCAGCGCGAAGCTCGATCCCAGCCAGCCCAACTGCACCGTGTCGAGGTGCATCTGCTTTTCGAGCAGGGGGAAGACGGAGAAGATCGCCTGGCGGTCGGCGTAGTTGAAGAAGCCGGTCCACCACAGCATGCCTACGACATACCACTTGTAGCGCGACGAAGCCAAGGCTCCGCCATTATCCCGCATTTCAACCGGTGGAAGCATCGCGGAAAAAAACTTGCCAACGATCCATCGGCATGAGCCGCGCCGGTCAAGCGTCAAGGCTCATTGCGTCAACACCAGGTTCTCGATGAAGAATTCCATCATGCGCGCCTGGTTCACGCCGGAATGGCCCATGTCCGGGCCGACCTGCACTTCAAAGCTCTTGCCGGCTTTCTGCAGCGCCTGGATCAACTGCATCATGTTCGATGGATGCACATTGTTGTCCGCCGATCCGTAGTAGAGCAGCAAACGGCCATTCAGCTTGGCGGCGTAGGTCATCAGCGCGCCCGTGTCGTAGCCGGCCTTGTTCTCCTCGGGAGTTCGCATGTAGCGCTCGGTATAGATGGTGTCGTAATTGCGGAAATCGGTAACCGGCGACGATGCCGACGCGGCATGGAAGACCTCCGGATAGCGGAGCAACGCCATCGCCGACGCGTAGCCGCCATACGAAGTGCCAAAAATCCCCACGCGAGTTTTGTCCACGTACGGCCGGCTCCACAGCGACTTCACACCGGCCGCTTGATCGTCGATTTCCACCGTGCCCAGCTTCATGTAGATTGAATCCAGGAAACGCTTGCCGCGTCCGGCCGCGCTACGGGAGTCGAGCGTAGCCACCAGAAATCCGTATTCCGCGATTGGATTGGGCGTGGTAAAGGTCTCGCGTGCGCCATTGGTAGCCGGACCGGCGTAGACCGATACCAGCAACGGATATTTCTTCGCCGGATCGAAGTTCGACGGAAAATGCAGCAAGCCGTGCAGATCGGTCTTGCCGTCAGCCGCCTTGTAGGTGAACAACTCGACGCGCTTGAGTCCAAGTTGATCGAACTTCGCCGTATCGCTGGCGGCAAGTTCCGCCACTTGCTTGCCGGAAGAGTCCATCAAGCGCGTCACCGGCGGACGGTCGTGCGTCTGCGCCACGTCCACGAAATACTTTCCGTCAGGCGATACCGTCGCGGTGTGGTTGAATGCCGGATCGGTCAGGCGCCGGTCGCCTTTGCCGTTCAGGCCGACGCGATGCAGTTGCATCTTCATGTGATTGTCGCCGTCCCGCGCCATGTAGTAGACCGCGCCTTGGTCTTCGTTGACGGCCACCACGTTGCCGGCCTCGAAGGCGTTGGCCGTCAGCGTGGCCAGCAGTTTGCCGCTCAGATCGTACAGATAAAGATTGTTGAAGCCGGTCCGTTCGGAACTCCAGATGAAACGCTTGCCGTCTTTCAGATATTTCATCGGCGGCGAGTTCTCCACCCAACTGTCGGGCCATTCTTCCTTGACGATACCGCGGCATTTGCCGGTGTCCGGATTGCAGGCCGCCAGTTCCATGGCGTTCTGGCGGCGATTGGCGCGATTGAAAGTTAGCTCGGAACTATCGGGAGTCCAAGCTACGTGGTAGACGTAGTATCCCAGCACCCCGTCGGAAAGCGGCTGGCCGTCGCGCGCGTCCATCCGCACGGAACGTTTGGAGGCCACGTCGTAAACCAGCACGTCCACCACGGGATTGTCCACGCCGGCCTTGGGATAGGCCTCGGTATCCAGGGTGTCTTGCACCTTGGTTTGATTCAGGCCCAAATAATAATCCGGCACGTGACTTTCATCGAAGCGGTAGTAACCGACTCTCTTGCTGTCCGGCGACCACCAGATGGCGGTGGTTTGAAACAACTCCTCGCCGTAGACCCAACTGGCGCTGCCGTCCTTGACGCGGTCCTTTTCGCTTCCGTCGCTGGTGATGGCGGAGTCGTTGGAACCATCGGCGTTACTGATCCAAAGATTGCGGTCTTTGTAAAACGCTTTGAACTTCCCATCGGGTGAAGTAGCGGAATCGAACTGCCGCCCGCGCGCCGGACCGCCAACGCCCCCGCGTCCGCCGCGTCCGGGACGCTCGGCGGGGGCCTCGCCGGTTTCCGTGGCTTGGTGCGTCGCTACGTCATAGCGCCACTGCTTGCCGTCGCGGGAATACTCGAAGGTGTTGGCGTCTTTCCACGTGGCCGTCAACGCGCCGAGCTTCACCGATCCCGCGATCTGGCCGCCGATTTTTTCGTGCTGCTCGTAGCCCGGCATGGTCTTCAAGCGGTCCTGCGCATGGGCCGGCGTGAGGACGAGCAGTTGCAGCGCAATGGATAACAGCAGGCGGACGTGCTTCATTCAGTAAATCTCCTTTGATGAGTGCGGCGAGCCTTTTGCGGCTGCGCTCTTTTCAGGGCGCGATGAGCCGCGACAGTTATGGAGCGACGGAAAGGTGGTGCGTCTTGAACCTTGATCCGAAGACACGCCAACTCAAGTACTCGCGCGCGGCGGGTTTTCGGGGTACGTTCAACACCGGCCACCGCTCCGTCGGTCCATAACTGTCGCGGCTCATTGCGCGGCGCTATTGACCTAATCCCGAGCTTGGATGCCGATGGGACTAGCTCGGTATAGTATCAGAGGAGAGGGCAGGCGTGCAGAAGCTGGCTTCATCGGACGAAACGGCCCAGCGAACCATGGCTCGCGATATGGTTCGCGAGCAGATTCGTGCCCGCGGCGTGCGCGATCCGCGAGTGCTGGCGGCGATGCAGGAAATTCCCCGCTCCGAATTTGTCCCGCTCAAGGACCGCTACCGCGCCTACGAGGATCGCCCGCTGCCCATCGGCGGCGGACAGACCATCTCGCAACCCTACATGGTCGCGCTGATGACCGAAGCCTTGTCGCTCCAAGGAAACGAAACCGTACTCGATGTCGGTGCGGGATCGGGATACCAGACCGCCATTCTGGCCAGACTCGCCGCGCGCGTCTACGCGATCGAGCGGGAAGGGGCGTTGATCCGCGCCGCGCGGGAGACGCTGACGCGCTTGCGGCTGATTGACCGGGTCACGCTGGTGGAGGGCGACGGATCGCTGGGCTACTTGCCGGGCGCGCCCTACGACGCCATCGTAGTGGGCGCGGGCGCGCCCGATGTCCCGGCGGCCCTGATCGAGCAATTGGCGGAAAACGGCCGACTGGTGATCCCCGTAGGCAGCCGGGCGCTCCAGGATTTGGTGCTGGTGCGCAAAGCAGGCGGCTTTGCGCATCGTGTCGGGCTCGGCGGTTGCCAATTTGTTCCGCTACGCGGGGAGCAGGGTTGGGATCGTCGGTAAAACGCCGGGAGGGCACGCGCGTCGTCGTTGGTTTGCAGCCAGAGTCTCAATGACCTGGGCGTTGCCCGCCAAGCGTGACGTTGCGCTATTATGGGATCAGCGGAAGCAAGGAGATTCGAAATGTCGGCTCTGGAGTGGTCACGATGCCCCGCCGTGGAGAGCGTGCTGGGACGGAGAAGCGGCGCATGGGTTTTTCGTGGTACGCGTATGCCTGTCGCGACGGTTTTCGAAAATCTCGAAGCGGGCGCCAGCATCGAGGAGATCATGGAACAGTTCCATGTGACCCGGGAGCAGGTCAAGGCGGTCCTGGAGTTTGCGGCGCGCAGCCTGGACGACCCAGCAGCTTCCTAGAGGACCGTCAAGTTCACCTGAAACTCCGTCGCTGCCGCGATGTGCTAGGATGAGCCTAATGAGAACTTTCGAAGTGCGATACGAAGACGGCGTATTGAAACCAAAGGAGCCGCTCCCATTCTCTCCTGGCGAGAACCTCAACGTCACGCTGGTTCGTCCGCCCGACCCAAGGCGCTGGGAGCGCTGGGAGAAAGCCGCCGTGCAAACGGACGAAGAGAAATACCTCACGGAGTCGGGCCTTGACGAGTGGGTAGCCATGCTCGATGCCGAGGACCATCGGTGAGGCGTGGCGAGATCTGGTGGGCCAACCTTGGGCCCCATCGTCCGCAGGAGCAGACCGGGCGACGCCCGGTCGTCATCTGGCAAACCGACAAGCTAAACAAAATTCTGCACTCTGTCGTGATCATTCCTCTCACTACGAATCTCGAACGACTGGGGTTTGCTGGCACAAGCTTGATCTCGGCATCCGATCTGGGACCGCCACAGGACTCGGTGGCCCTCGCGTATCAAATCCGCACCGTTGCAAGATCGGCGTTTGAATCCAGGATACGCGCGTTGGACGAAACAGAAATGGCCGACCTGGAGTTCGCTGCGACCGAAGCCTTTGGTCGTGGATAGCACCAGAAGCGTGTAAATGTCGCCGGAAATGCGTGGAATCGCTGGCAAGTCATTGACGGGATGGGGGATAAGGTGTGACTAAGGATGTGACTGGACTGCGCCCGAGCCGGAAAATTCCGGTTCCCCTACGCCAGTTCCCGGATCTTCGGCACCCGCCACGCCACCACCACCGTAACCACCAGACCCGTGGCACACAGCGCGGCGATCGCCGCCGGCGCGCCGATCTTCGCACCCATCGCCCCGGCCAGCAGGCTGCCCAGCGGCGCGAATCCCAGAAACGCCGTGGCGTGCATGCTCATCACGCGTCCGCGCATGGCCGGGTCCACGTGTTTCTGCAGCAAATTGTTCACGGTGCTGACGCCCGTCACCATGGCGACGCCCGTCACATAAAGCGCCATCACCGCCAGGAGCATGTTGCGCGACAAGGCAAAGACGAGCAGCGCGCCAAAAACCGTACACACGCCGCGCAGCACACGCGCGCCTTTCCTGGGACCGTCGCCGAAACGCGCCAGCAGGAATGCGCCGGTCAGCGCGCCCAGACCCGACGAGCCCATCAGATAGCCCAATCCTTCCGGACCCATGTGCAGGATGTCGCGCGCGAAATACGGCGCCAGGCTGATGTAGGGAAGCGCGCACAGACTTACCAACGCCACCAGCATCATCAGCGTGGCCAGGTCGGGCCGGCCGCGGATGTAGCGGAATCCTTCGCGCAACGGCCGCCAGAATCCGATGGATGGCGTTCCCGGAGGCGCACCGAGCCGCAAGCGCACCAGGGCGTAGAGTAACGCCAGAAAACTGAGCGCGTTCAGAAAGAAACAACCTGCGCTGCCGGTGAATTTCAGCGTCAGTCCGGCGATCATCGGCCCAACCATGCGCGACAAATTGAATTGCGCCGAATTCATGGCGATGGCATTGGTCAGGTCTTCCCGCGGCACCAGTTCCGGCACGATGGCCTGGTATGCCGGAGAGTTCATGGCGTTGGCCACGCCGGCCAGAAAGGAAATCACGATCACTTCCTGCACGGTGATCCAGTTCTTCCAGGTCAGAAACGACAGCAAGAAGGCCAGCATCATCAGGGTGCCTTGCGTAACCATCATCATGCGCCGGCGATCGGCACGATCGGCGATCACGCCGCCCACCAGCGTGAAAACCAGCGTGGGCAGCGCCGACGCGAATCCCACCAATCCCAGCAGGAAAATGGAGTTGGTGAGTTGCAGCACCAGCCATCCTTGCGCCAGGCTCTGCATCCAGTTGCCGATGTTGGAGAGAAAGTTGCCGGTCCAGAAAAGGCGGAAGCGCGGATGGCGCAACGCCGAAAGCATTCCGCGGCGCACGGGTCCGCTAACCGGCGGAACTTCGCCTGTCTCACTCTCGCAAGCTTGCGCGATTTGCGTGATGCGGGATTCGTCTGGCGCGGGTTCGGGCATTGTAGGTTCTTTTGGAGTGCGGCAGCTTGCTACCGCTTTTCCGGGCCGAAGCTTGCTTCGGCCGGCGCGGGGCTAGCCCCGCGCGCCGCAAGCAAGCTTGCGGCAACACAAAGCGGCAGCAAGCTGCCGCATTCCAAATAAATTCAGCCTTAGGTGCGAAACTTCGATTGTATCCGCAAGTCCTTCACCAGCAGGCGCAGCCGCGACTCGCCCATGAATTCGTCGCGCTCGGGATGAAAGACCAGCGCCAGCGGGGACGACGGCAGCAAGGAACTCACCAGATCGGCGCGTCCCCAGAAGATGGCCTCCAGGGTGATCTTGTCCTGCCGTACGCGCAGACTCAGATGCTTGCCGGCTTGCTTTTTGCCGTCCACGATTTTTCCGCCAAAGGCGTGCGCGGAGACCAACTCCAAATCGCGCGCGCCGAACAGCGGCGAGCGATTGGCCACGCCGTGCGGCGCGAGACTTTCCAGATCGTCGAGCAGCGCGTCGTTCAGATCGGCCAGGCGTACCGCGGCGTCCAGGCGGAGTTCCGGCGTCAAGTCGGCGGGCGTCAGGACTTTTCCGGCGCATTCGGCGAGTGCGCGACGCAACTCCGGTACGCGGGCCGCATCGAGGGAAGCGCCCACCGCCACGGCGTGCCCGCCATAATGCCGGAATAGGCTGGTGTCGCGTTGAATGGCGTCGAGCGCGTCGAGCAAATGGAATTTTGAAATGGAACGGCCGGAGCCATGCGCTTCTTCGCCGTCCAGCGACATCACCATCACGGGGCGATGGTATTTTTCCAGCAAGCGTCCGGCGACGATTCCCACCACGCCGCGATGCCAGCCTTCTCCCGCGAAAACCCACGCCGGCTCGCTGAGCATTTCCGGCGCACACGCCAGTTGCCGCTCGATGGCCGCCAGCACGCGCTCTTGCGCCTCCTGCCGCTCCAGGTTCAAGCGATTCAAGCGCTCGGCCACTTCCGCGGCGACGCTATCGTCGCCGTTTTCAAACAGGCGGATCACGTCGTTGGCGGTGTCCATGCGTCCGGCCGCGTTCAGGCGCGGAGCCAGGCGGAATCCCACATCACCCGATCCGATGGATTTGCCGTTCAGTCCGGCCACGGCGATCAACGCCTTCAACCCGGCATGCGCCGGCCGCCGCAATCCTGCCAAACCGAAGCGCGCGATCACGCGATTCTCCCCGATCAGCGGCACTACGTCGGCGATGGTTCCGATGGCCACCACCTTGAGAAATGATTCCAACAGCTTTTCACGGTCGCCGGCTTGTCCTCGATCGGCGGCCCGCCGGAACAGCGCATCGACCAGTTTGAAGACCACGCCGACGCCGCACAGTTCCTTGTCCGGATACCGGCACAACGGTTGTTTGGGATTTAGCACCGCCAGCGCCGCGGGGATTTCGGCTTCCGGCAAATGGTGATCGGTGATGATGCAGTCCATTCCCAAGAGTGTGGCGTGCTCCACAACCGCGCCGGCGCGGATTCCGGTGTCCACGCTGACCACCAGGCGAATGCCGCGCTGGGCGGCGCGATCCAGCACGTCTTCGCGCATGCCGTAGCCTTCCGTGATGCGATGCGGTATGTGGAACTCCGTGCGGCCGCCCAGCCGCTCGATGGCCTTGCGCAGCACGATGACGGCGGTGGCGCCGTCCACGTCGTAGTCGCCGTAGACCAGCACTGTTTCCCCGCCATCCACGGCGGCGAGCAGGCGGGTCACCGCGGCGTCCATGCCATGCATCAGAAAGGGATCGTGCAGATCGTCGAGCGAGGGATGCAGGAAGCGGCGCGCGGCATCAGGCGTATCTTGACGGCGATTCACCAGCATGGTCGCCAGCAACGGCGAGATGTGCAGTTCGGAGCAAAGGGCCGCGACGGCTTCAGGCGCGGGGTTCAGGAGTGTCCAGCGGGGCGGAACCGGAGCCAGCGTCTGCGGCGGCTCTGGCGGCACAACGGTTGAGGCTTCAGTTGAGTGAATAGAATCCGCCTCGTCCACCCGGTGCATCGTCTTCTTTCCCTTCGGATAACTCCGGAAGGGACTCGCCGATTTCATCCACCAGGTCGAGAAACTTTTCGTACCATGGCGCGACTCGTTCGAAGGCGAAACGGCGGCCATCTTGTTGCCAGGCGATGCGCAGCCAGGCCACGCGGCCGATGTTGGGACGCAGCGTGTCCAGGAAATCGCCGGCGTCTTCGCGATCGTTGTCGGCCATCTCCACTTCGGCCAGCGTTTCCTTCGCCCCGGTCAGTTCCTCGGCCGCCAATTGGCGCGAGCTGAACAAGAACATGCGTGCGCCCGCCTCGCGAGCCACGTCGGTGAACTGGCGCCAGTCGGGATACTGCTCGGTGTCCCAATAGGCAAAACCCTCTTCACCGGGCCCGCCGAAGGAATAGTAGATCGGCAACCCCGCGGCGCGCAGGTAGTCGAGAACTTCTCCCTTCAGCCGGTCCAAGTCTTGGTCTTTCGGAGGCATGTTGTTATCTTACTTCCAGTCGTCGGACAACGGATTTCCTATTTCGGTAGCGCAGGCCTCCGGCCTGTTTCTCTTCGTCTTGCCCTTCAAAGAACAGGCCGGAGGCCTGCGTTACCGATGATGCATCACCAGCGTATCGTGGACCGCCGCCAGGTCGCGCGCGGCGGGCGTCACGATGGTCTTTGGACCGATGGCAATCTTCTCGTTGCGGTTCATGGCCACGCGCACGTCGGATTCGCTGACGAAATCCACAATCTTCGGCGCGGGTGGTGGCGGTGGTGGTGGTGCGGGCGCGGCCGCAGCCGGCTTGGGCGGCGGCGCGTCTTGGGGATGCTGGGCGGCAAACTGGGCGACAATCCCGGCCACCGTTTGCTTGTCGATCGCGAGTGGCGCAGGCATCCTTGCCTGCGGTTCTTTGGCCGGCGAAGGCAAAACGGCAGGCAAGGATGCCTGCCCCACTGAAGGCCGTACTTCCCACGCCACGCGTTTCAGATTGATCAAGTGCATCGGCCCGATGTTGTCGCTGGTGACGTTGCCGCCGATCGCGCCGCATCCCAGGGTCATGGCGGGAGGCAGGTTGGTGGTGATGCCCACCGATCCCATGGTGCTCGGCGAATTTACCACCACGCGAAACGCCGGCATGCGCAATCCATATTCGCGGATGCGCGCATCGTCGCGGGAATGGATGGAGCAGGTGTGGCCCATGCCGCCGAAACGGAGCAGGCTTTCGCAGCGGTCTAAACCTTCTTCGAAAGTTTTCGTGAAGTAAAGGGCCAGCACCGGCGCTAGCTTTTCGGCGGACAGCGGATACTCGCGTCCCACGCCGTCAAGCGGCGCCACCAGCAGGCGCGTGCCCGCGGGCACGTGGATGCCCGCCATTTGCGCGATGGCCGCGGCCGGCTTGCCCGCGCATTTTGGATTCACCGTGAAGTTCGGCGTGATCATCGCCTTGGCCAGTGCCGCGGCTTCGCTCTCGTTAACCAGATACGCGCCATTGGCCTTCAACTCCGCCATCACCTGATCGCGCAGGGACTCGCAAGCTACAATGGCCTGCTCGCTGGAGCATAGCGTGCCGTTATCGAAAGTGGTTCCGCGCACCACGTCGGCGACGGCCTTCTTCACGTCGGCCGTTTTCTCGATCAGCGCCGGAACGTTGCCCGGACCCACGCCGAAGGCCGGCTTACCGCTGGAATACGCCGCGCGCACCACGCCCGATCCGCCGGTGGCCAGGATCACGCCGGTGCGTTTGTGCTTCATCAACTCCTGCGTGCCGGCAAACGTGGAGTGCGTCAAGCACTGGATCACGTTTTCCGGCGCGCCGGCGGCGCGCGCCGCCTGGTACAGGATCGCCGCGGTGTGGCAGATGCACTTCACCGCGTTGGGATGCGGGCTGAGGACCACGGCGTTGCGGCCCTTCACCGAAATGATGCTCTTGTACATTGCCGTGGAGGTGGGGTTGGTTGTCGGAAGCACGGCCGCAACCACGCCGACGGGAGTGGCGATCTCCAGTATTTTGGCGGCGGCATCTTCGCGCACGATGCCGACCGTCTTCATCGCTTTGGTGTGTTCGTGAAGACGTTCGGAACAAAGCAGGTTTTTCTGGTGTTTGTCGGCGGCCACGCCGTAGCCGGTTTCGGCCACTGCTTCCTCGGCTAATTCTTGAGAGGCGCGCGCCGCGGCCTGCGCCATGGCGGCTACGATGGAGTTGACTTGTTCCTGCGAGAAGGCGAGGAACTCCCGCGAGGCCGTGTAGGCCTTCTCCACCATTTCGCGCGCTTCCTGAATGGAAACCAGGTCCTGATCGCGCAGCACGAGCGCTTACCCCTTGGCCTTTTTGTCGGCACCCGGCAGGATTTTCTCCACATCGCTGGCCGGCCGCGGGATCACGTGTACGGAAACCAGCTCGCCCACGCGGCGCGCGGCGGCCGCGCCGGCGTCGGTGGCCGCTTTGACGGCGCCCACGTCGCCGCGCACCATCACGGTGACGTATCCCGAACCGATGTACTCGCGGCCAATCAGCACCACGTTAGCTGCTTTAACCATGGCATCGGCCGCTTCGATGGAACCGACTAATCCGCGGGTCTCGATCATTCCCAGCGCGTCCATGTCCATTCGCTTCCTCCCGGAAAACTTCCACTGTAGCACACCTGTGGGGAGTCCGGGACTTTTGGAGTTTGTATGGAGTGCGGTGGCTTGACACCGCCTTGGATGCCCGAGGCTTGCCTCGGGCCGCTGCGAGGTCTGTTCGCAGCGCGCGCGGGCGTTGCCCGCGCCGGCCGAGTCAAGCCTCGGCCATCCAAGGCGGCGTCAAGCCGCCGCACTCCATATAGTCGCGACCAGCGAAGGCCGTGACAATCGTTTACTTTTCTTCCCATTGACCCTGGAACGGCTCCGGGGTTGATACTATCCCTGTCATGCGATCGGGAAAACTTGCGGAACTGACTGGCGTGAGCGCCGATACCTTGCGGCACTATGAGCGGATGAGGCTGCTGCCCTCGCCCCAACGTAGCGCGGGCGGCTATCGCGTGTATCCGCCGGCGGCGCTCGATCGCGTACGCGTGATCCGGCGCGCGTTGGCTATCGGGTTTTCATTGAAGGAACTCGGACGCATGTTGCGAGTCCGCGAGCAGGGCGGCGCGCCTTGCCGCGAGGTTCGCGCAATGGCCAGTGAAAAGCTGGCTGGACTGGAGCGACGGATCGAAGAAATGATTGCGCTGCAACGGTTGCTTAAAGGCATTTTGACGCAGTGGGACAAGAAACTCGCCGGCACGCCGAAGGGCGTCCGAGCCTATCTCCTGGAAGGATTATCCAAACAATGAGACTAACCATACTTCTATTCGCCGCGGCGCTGGCCGCCCAAACTCCCCACGCCGACCACGTGATGGGTTTCTCGCATGAGAAAACCACACACCATTTCTTTCTCGATCCCGACGGCGGAACGATCCAAGTAGAGGCCAACGACGCCAAGGATACCGAGAGCCGCGACCAGATCCAGAACCATCTGGCACACATTGCCAAGATGTTTGCCGCGGGCGATTTTCAGGCACCCATGCTGGTTCACGACAAAACGCCCCCCGGAACGCCGGCGCTCGAACGGCTGAAGAGCGAAGTCACATACAAGTACGAAAAGACGGAGCGTGGCGGGCGGGTTCGCATTGTCACAAAAAACGCGGAGGCGCGCGAAGCGGTGTATCAGTTTCTGCGCTTTCAGATCTCCGATCACAAGACCGGAGATTCCACGGAAGTCGGCCGGCCGCCCAAGTTGGCCGAGCCCCGTTGATGGCCGCCAGTCGCATCGCAACTATTTCGCAACTATCTATTGACCTATTCGAGAAATTGGGATACTATCGTTTCGTGATCTTCGCCAGAGCCAATCGCGGCGCGTTTAATGCCATAAAACAATGGCATCAGCGCACTCGTGTCGGCTAGGCGTGGACCACATCTTTTTCGAAGGTTCTATGTGGCCACCCATGCAAGTCGGGTGGCTTTTTCGTTTTGTGGTCTGGTAGCTCACCGGTAGAGCGCTGTCCTGAAAAGGCAGGCGTAGCTGGTTCAATTCCAGCCCGGACCACCAACTGGGTGACTAGTGATAACGGGAGCACATGCGGCCTGCAACCGCAAGGTCGGGGTTCAATTCCCCGGTCATCCACCAGAATTGCCCGCGTGGTCGAGCGGAACAGGCGCTCGTCTTCTAAGCGAGATCAGGCAGGTTCGACTCCTGCCGCGGGCCAGAGGATTGTGGCGGCGAGAGCCGCCACCAAAGTTGTGGGGGAGTAGCGTAGCGGTGACGCTGGCGCCTTATATGCGCCTAAACGGCTGTTCGACTCAGCCCTCCCTCACCAAAGTTAGGGCGATTAGCTCACCTGCATAGAGCGCTGCGCTTCGAACGCAGAGGTAGCCGGTTGGAGTCCGGCATCGCCCTCCAGAGTTTTGTGACGAGTTTTGTGGAGTAGCCAAGCTGGAAAGGCACCTGTCTGTTACACAGGCCACGCGCAGGTTCGAATCCTGCCTCCACAGCCAATTTTGTAGGTCCATGGTTAGGTGGGAAGTGAATTGGGAAGTGAAGTGGGATCGCGGCGGGCTGATACGCCGCCATGAGAGTGTTCGATTCACTCCCGGCCTGCCAGTTTTTTTGAGTTGCTCCGGGCTGGCGCAATTGGCAGCGCGCTGCGCTCTGACCGCAGAGGTTCAAGGTTCGATCCCTTGGCCCGGAGCCAAGTTTCATCCGGCTTCGTTCAGTGGCAGGACGCGAGTCTTTGAAGCTCGCTACGCATGTTCGATTCATGCAGCCGGAGCCAGATGCGCCTTTCGCCTAGTGGTTGGGCACCCGGCTTTTAACCGGACACAGGTGAGTTCGACTCTCACAGGGCGCACCAGAGTTTGGAACATAGGTTTGGACCCGTAGCAAAGTCCGGTTTACTGCGGCTGACTCTTAATCAGACGATCACTGGTTCAAATCCAGTCGGGTCCACCAGGTTTGTCCCGCCCGGAAGTGTTAAGGGCTGCATGCTGGTCTCCAAAACCAGTGGACCGGGTTCGAGTCCCGGCGGCGGGGCCAAGTTTGTTGGCGACATCCAGGCGAGATTCGCCTCTCGATTCGCCGGGAGTGTGGTCGAGTGGATCAGGCGCCGGTTTCCCAAACCGGATCACGCAGGTTCGATTCCTGCCACTCCTACCAAGTTGGGGAGCGTAGCCTAGCGGATTGAGGCACCGGTCTACGAAACCGGCCGACGCAGGTTCAATTCCTGCCGCTCCTACCAAGTGTGGCCGTGGTCTAACGGCAAGACTCCAGTCTGTGGCACTGGCAATGTGGATTCAACTTCCACCGGTCACCCCACCGCGCGATTTGACGGGATGCGCGGCATGAGGTATAATAATTTTAATGATGTTCACCACGACAACGCCGTGCGGTTGCCCGACTACAGGGACGCGCACGGGTGTCGACTAGGCGAACACCTAATAGCATTTCGAGAACTCAAGGCCACCTAGCCAAAGCTGGGTGGCCTTTTTGATTTTGCGGGAGTGGCCGAATGGTTAGGCACGGGGTTGCCAGCTCCGTTACTCGGGTTCGATCCCCGACTCTCGCTCCAGCCGGTGTAGCACAGTGGCAGTGCGCCGCACTCGTAACGCGGTTACGGTGGTTCGATTCCACCCATCGGCCCCAGTTTTGGCCGGTTTAGCTCAGTGGCAAGAGTCCTTGGCCTGTACCCAAGGGAGGCGCGTTCGAGTCGCGCAACCGGCTCCGCGACGGAAGCCAATCGGTTAGGCAGCGGTCTGCAAAGCCGTTCCTGGTGGGTTCGACTCCCACCCGTCGCTCCATCTGGTTGGAAGCTCGGGGAATAGTGTAGTGGTCGCACACAACGCCTGGGACGTTGTAGACGGCGTTCGATTCGCCGTTCCCCGACCATCTTTCTCAGTATTCTATTTGACAGAAACATCTCTCTCTGGTAGAATTCATTTCATGCAGAACTTCTTATCCCTGTCGTCATCTCTCAGCAGTTTGGGGAGTGGTGTGGGATAAAACGGTTGCAAATTTCGAGATCCCACGCCGCCCAGTAGTTCGGGCGGCTTTTGTTTTTTGCGCGCGTGACGGAAATTGGCAAACCTCGGAAACTCAAACCTTCCGGCTTGTGGGTTCGACACCCACCGCGCACCAAAGTTCGCGGGCGTGATGTAACTGGCAAACATACCTGACTTAGAATCAGGTTACTGAGAGTTCGAATCTCTCCGTCCGCACTAGACTTGCGCGGCTAGCAGAACGGCACATGCGGCGGCTTTAAACACCGCGTCACTCGGAGTTCGAATCTCCGGCCGCGCACCATTTTCGGAAGGCCGTGGTGAATGGGAAACCAGCGCATTGCTAACGCGCCGTCCGCAAGGACATGCGAGTTCGAATCTCGCGCCTTCCGCCAAGTCCGGAGAGTTGGACGAGTTGGAAAAGTCACCGGTCCCGAAAACCGGCGCGTCCTCCGTAAGGCGGCGCCGGGGGTTCAATTCCCTCACTCTCCGCCATATTCCGGTTGGAGGCAAAGCCGCGCTATGAGCCGCGACAGTCATGGAGCGACGGAACCTTCGTACGTCTTGAACGCCCGACCGAAAACACGAGGAGCTCGAGTATCGGCGTTGCGTGTCTTCGTGGCAACGTCCAGCACTTACTACCGTTCCGTCGCTCCATAACTGTCGCGGCTCATTGGCCACGGCTAACCAAGCGCCTCCAGGATCGCCTTCACTTCCAGCAAAATCCCCGCCACCGGCCGATCCTCCAAGGGGACATGCAGCACGCCGGATGGCGTGAACTGCGCCCCAGAGCGCCGCGCCACCAGATCCATTAAGCGTTGCGGATCGGCCACCGCGGCTTCGTGGAATTGCATCTGCACTTCGCCGCGGCGGCGTTCGATTTTGCGGATGGAAAGACGCGCGGCCAGCGACTTGATCATGGCGTAGTCCAGCAAGTACCAGCACTTGCTGCGGCGGTTCGCCGTAGCGGTCGGAAAGCTCCTTTTCCACCGCCGCGCCCTCTTCCGGATTCGTCGCGCCGGCGATGCGCTTGTAGACGCGCAGGCGCTGGTTCTCCTCGCCGATGTATTCGTCGGGATGCGCAGGTTCGAGGCCCAGGTTGACGGTGAGTGGAAATCTCCGGCGCCACGTCTTCGCCCTTCAGCTCGCGCACGGTGCGCTTCCAGCATCTGGCAGTACATGTCGAAGCCCACCGCTTCATGTGTCCGTTGCTCGCCGCCCAGCAAGTCGCCCGCGCCGCGCAGTTCCAGATCCAATGCGGCGATCTTGAACCCCGCGCCCAGATCGCTGAACTCCTTCAAGGCGCCAAGCGGCGGCGCGCATGTCGTCAGTTCGCGTGCTCGGGCGTCAGCAGGTAGGCGTAGGCGCGGCGGTTGGAGCGTCCCACGCGTCCGCGTAATTGATACAGCTCGCTCAAACCCATAGCGGTCCGCGCGGTTCGACGATGATCGTGTTGCGCAGAGGGATGTCCAGACCGTTTTCGATGATGGTGGTGGAAACCAAAACGTCGCTTCGTGACGCACGAAGCAGCATGGCCTTTTCCAGCTGCTTCTCGTCCATCTGGCCGTGACCCACCCGGATGCGCACGCGCGGGACCAGGCGCTGGATCATGGCGGCGATTTCCCAGATGTTGTCCACGCGGTTGTGCACGAAATAGATCTGGCCGCCGCGCGCCAACTCCTGCTCCAGCGCGGTGCGAATCAGCGTTTTCCGAAATGGCGCGACCACCGTTTGGATCGCCAGGCGATCCTTGGGCGGCGTCTCGATCACCGACATGTCGCGCAGTCCCACCAGCGACATGTGCAGCGTGCGCGGAATGGGCGTGGCCGACATGGTCAGCACGTCCACTTGTTTGCGCATTTGCTTGATGCGCTCCTTGGCGCTCACGCCGAAGCGCTGCTCTTCGTCCACCACCAGCAGGCCGAGATCGCGGAAAACCACGTCCTTGGAGAGCAGGCGGTGCGTGCCGATCACCAGATCCACCTTGCCCGTCTCGATCTCTTCGATGGACTTCTTGAGTTGCTTGGCGTCGCGGAAGCGGCTGAGCATTTCCACGCGCACGGGGAAGGCGCTGAAGCGCTGCTTGAACGTTTCGTAATGCTGGAAAGCAGAGCACCGTGGTGGGCGCCAGCACGGCCACCTGTTTGTGGTCGGTGATGGCCTTATCGCCGCGCGCATGGCCACTTCGGTCTTGCCGTAGCCAACGTCGCCGCACAGCAAGCGATCCATCGGTTGCTCCGACTTCCATGTCTTTTTTCACTTGCACGATGGCGGCATCCTGGTCGGGTGTTTCGGAATATTCGAAGGTGTCTTCAAATTCGCTCTGCCAGGGAGAATCGGGTGAAAAGGCGTGGCCGCCGGCGACCTTGCGCTCGGCGTAGAGTTTCAGCAGCTCCTCGGCCATGTCGCGCATACCTTTCTTCACGCGGGCGCGAGTTTTTTCCCAGGCCACGCCGCCCAGGCGGTCGAGCTTCGGCGCCAGGCCGCTTCTCCCAGGCCGTGATATTTCTGCACCAAATCGAGGCGCGTGAGCGGGACATAGAGCCGCGCTTCTTCCGCAAACTCCAGTTGCATGAACTCGCCCGGCCCGCTGCCGTCGCCGTCGGCCACGGTGGTGATTTCCTTCAGCCCGTGATAGCGGGCGATGCCGTGCTGCACGTGAACCACGTAATCGCCCGGTTGCAGGTCGCGGAAGTCGCCGAGAAAAGTGGAAAGCTTGACGCCGGATTTCACCCGGTCGCGCGCCGGCGGCGCGGCGACCGTTTCGGACAGGTCGAACAGGTCGTGGTTGCCGACAATCGCCAGGCGCGACTCCGGCAGCGTCACGCCTTCCGCGGCGATGCCCTTCAGAATCACCGCCGGCGTCAACTCTTCGGCGATGTAGGCTTTTTCCTCCAGATAGCCGTCCTGGCCAGGACGCATTTGTCCGGTGCCGATCTGGAAGGGAACGGCGTATTCCTTGAAGATGTCGGCCAGCCGTTCGGCGTCGCCGGTAGTGGGCGTCAGGAAAACCGTGCGCATGCCCTGCGTGATGCGGCGGCGGAGATCTTCCACCAACAGGGGAATGTTGCCGTGGAATTTCGGCGAGGGCTGCGAGGCGAATTCGACCGGCATGGCTTCTTCGATTGCCGTCGGCGAATCAAAGGCGCTGGCGCTGGATGTCGCCGGCGGCATGGCCAGATGCTCCATATCCACGCGGCGTTGCGTGGTCAGCAATTCGTCGAGCGCCTCGCGGCGCAGGTAAAGCTTTTCGGACGGCAGCCGTGGATCGGGATCGCCGTCGAGGCGCGCCCAAAGATGATCGAAGGCCGTCCAGATGGCGGTAGGTTCGTCCAGCACAATCAGGGGATCGGGACGTCCGGGATCGCCCAGGAGATCGAAGAGGGTGTGATCGAAGGGCGTGACCAGCGGCAGGAGAAACTCGCAACCGGGGAAGGGCTCGGAGCTGTCGCCTGCGGTTTCGTTGAGCTGCGCGAGCAATTCGCGGCGCAGCGGAAAATCGGTCAGGGGAAGCAGCGTGGTTTCCTGGCGCGGCTGCACGGAGCGCTGCGTGCCGGGATCGAATTCGCGGATGGATTCCACTTCGTCGCCGAACAGCTCCAGGCGCACGGGACGCGCGGCTTCCGGCGAAAACATGTCCACGATTCCGCCGCGCACGGAAAACTGCCCGACCATTTCCACCGGCTCGCGGCGCTCGTAGCCGGCGGATTGCAGATGCGCGACCAGCAACTCCATATCGATGGCATCGTTACGGCGCAGGGTCAGCGCGAGATTGGCGTAAAACGAGGGCGGCTCTAGGTGCATGGCTAGCGCGCCGATGGGCGCGACGACAATGGAGACCTGATGGCGGGCCATCTTCCACAGGGCGATGGCGCGTTTCTCGCTGATGTCGGGATGCGGCGAGAGCCCGTCGGAGGGGATCAGGTCGTGGGCGGGCAGCAACATGGGCGCGGGAGCGTGGGGCGCGACAAATTCCTGGAATGTTCGCAACGTTTCGAACAAAGCTTCGGCGGACTTGTTAGTCGCGGTGACCAACAGTACAGGCCGGTTCGTCGCACGGGCCAGCAATACGGTGTGCAGCACTCTCGCTGTATCGGTAAGTCCGCCGCAGCGCACCGGCGCGCGCGAACTCGCGGTGGCGGCCAGCACCGCACCGAAAGGCGCGCTGCCTTCCAGCTTGAGAAACAGGTCGCGGACGAAAGGGAGAATCATGACGCGGATTGATTCTTAATCTTCTGGACGATCGCCGTCGTGGAATATCCCGCCAGCAATGGCAGGGAATACACTTTCCCTCCCGCGGCTTCCACTTCCGCGCGGCCGACAATCGCATCGAGTCCCCAGTCGCCGCCTTTCACCAGGATGTCCGGCAGCACTTGGGAAATGATCTCGCGCGGAGTCGGCTCATCGAAGAAAGTGACGTAATCCACGGCCTCGAGGCCGGCCAGCAGTTCGGCGCGCTCCTGTTGCGAGACCAAGGGGCGCGCGGGCCCTTTGATGCAGCGCACGCCGGCATCGCTGTTAATGGCCACAATCAGCAGGTCGCCGAGCGCACGGCTGCGTTCCAGCAGATCGACGTGGCCGGGATGGAGCAGGTCGAAGCAACCGTTGGTGAAGACCACGCGCTCGCCGGCCGCGCGCCGCGGCTTCAGTTCAGGCAGCAAATTATCCAGGGAAAGAACTTGGCCCACCAGAGAATTTTATCACGCGGTTCGCGGGCGTCCGCGAAGCGGACGCCATGATAGTAGCCCAGCAATTTATTGCTGGGAATACGGGCAAAGGCAAAGCGAGTCCGTGAAACGGACGGCTGAGTTCTGCCGAACGAACGTCTCAGCCGTCCGTTTCACGAGCTCGCTCGCTGCCGCTCGGATAGCCAGCAATAAATTGCTGGGCTATTTTCAGAGCGTCCGTTTCACGGACGCCGGACGTGAGGCATTTGCGTTATTTTCCGATGCGATACAAATACGACGCGGTGCGAATCACCAGGCTCCCTTGCGAAATCGCCGGGGTAGCCATGGCCATGTCGCCCAGGCTGTTCTTGCCCAGCAGCTTGTATTCGGGACCCGCTTGTACCACGTAGGTGTCGCCGTCTTCGCTCTGCAGGAAGAGCTTGCCGTTGTAGGCCCACGGCGATGAGGTGAAGGCCGACGACTCCGGGTCCATGCGCTGCTTGTCGTAGACCAGCTTGCCGGTGCGGGCGTCGTGGCAGGTGAGGAAGCCGCGATCCAGCAGCGTGTAGTAGTAATCGCCGTAAACGATCGGCGAAGGATTGTAGGGGCCGGCCTGCTTCTGATACCAGGCCACGTACTCGTTGGAAGTTTGGTCCGGCTTCAGCGAGATATCGCCGGAGGCGCCGGGCTTGATCGCGAATACCGGCCGGACTTGATCGCCGACGTATCCCGAAGCGATGTAGAGCAAGCCGAATTTCGTGAAGGGCGTGGGAATGGAGATGCTGGACATGCCGCTCATCTCCCATAGCAGCTTGCCGTCGAGATCGTAGGAGCGGTTCTTCTTGGTGCCGGGCGTCACCAGTTCGGTGCGCTTCTCGTTTTCCCAGATGAAGGGCGTGGCCCAGTTGGTGCCTTCGTCGCGATCCGTTTTCCAAATGCTCTTGCCGGTCTTGGCGTCCAAACACTCCACGTAGGAATGATCGTCGTTGTCGTTGACGATGTACAGCCGCCCCTTATAGAGCACCGGCGAGGCCGCAGTGCCCCATCCGTAACGCGTCTTGTTGGCCGGCATCGGCTGCGACCATACCAGTTTGCCGGCGCGATCGTAGGCGAAGATGCCGACGTTGCCGAAATAAACGTAGACGCGCTCGCCGTCGGTTACCGGCGTTTCCGAAGCGTAGGTGTTCTTCAAGTGATGCGGCGCATCCGGCACGGCCTTGTGGGCTTCCCGCTCCCAGACAATCTTGCCGGTCTTGAAATCCACGGCGTAGACCATCCAACGATGCTCGTCCTTCGAGGCCGGCCGCTCGCCGCCGAAATACAATCCCTTCTTGGGCTTTTCCAAACTGCCGGTGTCGATCACCGAGGTCACGTAAATGCGATCGCCCCACACCACCGGCGACGACCAGCCGACGCCGGCAATTTCCGTCTTCCAGGCGACGTTTTCCGTGGCGCTCCACTTGTCGGGCAAGCGGGTGTCTTCGACCACGCCTGTCGATTGCGGTCCGCGGAATTGCGGCCAATTGTCAACCTTGTCTACTCCCGCTAGCAAGAGCGCCAGGAAAAGAATCTGCATAGGGAGAGATTAACACCAAAGGAGGACCTGCGGGGCTCGCAGCAGCTACGAGCCGCGACAGTTATGGAGCGACGGAACGCTGGTAAGTCTTGGGGGTTGCCACGAAAACCCGCCATGCCGAGTTAATCGAGTCCGCGTGTCTTCGGGTAGACGGTCAAGATCTACCACGTGTCCGTCGCTCCATAACTGTCGCGGCTCGTAGCGCACGGCGGCCAACTACTCCAACGCCACGCCGGTGGTATCCGGCACGCCCAGCGCGATCACGGCGGCCAACAGATAGGCTCCCGCCGTGAGCCAGAAGGCCACGGAGAGTCCCAGGGTTTCCGACATTTTTCCAATGGTGTAGGGCGCCACGGCGCTGGCGATGCGTCCCAGGTTGTAGGTGAATCCCAGCGCCGTGCCGCGCACATTGGTGGGGAAAAGGGCCGCGGCGATGATCGCGAATCCGGAGAAGCAACCGGTACAGAAAAATCCCAGCAGCGGGCTGAGCAACGTGCTGATGAAGGGATCGCTGGTTCGCCCAAACAGGAGCGCCAGCGCGCCGGAGGCCACCAGATACACGATGTAGGTACGGCGGTCGCCGAAGCGATCGGCCAAGTATCCGAAAGTCACGTAGCCGAACCAGGCGCCGGCTTGCATCAACAGCATCCAGGAAGAACTTTGTCCGATGGCCAGGCCGCGCCCGCCGCGATCGGGCGACAACGCCAGGTAGCTGGGAATCCACGTGAACAATCCCCACCAGGCGAACAGCGTGGCGGAGTTCATGGCCGCGGCCACCACGGTACGTCGTAATAACTTGCCTTGGAACAATGTCAGGATGGAAGCGGGTTGGCCTTGCCCTGTTCCTAACGCGGCTTTGTTGCGATGCTCGCGCCAAATCGCGGGTTCTTCCACGCTGCGCTGCATCCACAGAGTTACCAGCGCCGGCAGCACGCCCACGAAAAACACGGCGCGCCATCCGAAGCGCGGCGCCACCGCCCAATTCACCACCACCGCCAGTCCGTAACCGACGGCCCAGAAACTTTGCAGCAAGCCCATGGCTTTGCCGCGATGTTCGGCGGGAAAACTTTCCGCCACCAGAGCCGCTCCCGTGCCCCACTCGCCGCCCATGCCGAGTCCCAGCAGAACACGGCACACGGCCAGTTGAAAAACGTTTTGCGCCAGGCCGCTCAGGCCGGTGAACACGGAGTAGATCAGGATGCAAATCATCATGGAGCGGGCCCGGCCCCAATAATCGGCCAGACGGCCGAAGACCAAGCCGCCCACTGCGGCGCTGACTAGCGTCATGGCCACGAGCAATCCGCTGGTGGAGGCCTTCAGATGCAATTCGTCCTGGATGGATTTCAACACCAGGGAGTACAGCATCACGTCCATGGCGTCGAGCATCCAGCCGAGGCTGGCGGCGATGAGCGCGCGTTTTTGTTGGGTGGTCATCACGAGGGGAGCAATGCAGTGGTGATTGAAACATAATCGGCGGGGAAAAGAAAGAGCGCCGAAAAAAGCGCCGAAAGAAGCAACCGCCGATGAACGCCGATGAACGCCGATAAAAGCGGGCGTACCAGGTTTTATCGGCGTTTATCGGCGGTTGCTTTTTCCGACGCGCACGGGAATAAATCCGTTCGCCATCTGGTCTATTCTGTAGGAGTGCCGGCCCCAGGCGATTCGCAACGGTTTGAGGACCTGATCGAGGTTCACCTCGACGCGGCGTATAACCTTGCCCGCTGGTTGACGCGGAATCCGAGCGACGCCGAGGATCTGGTACAGGAATCGGCGCTTCGCGCCTGGAAGGCCTTCTCAGGATTTCACGGCGGCAGCGCCCGGGCGTGGTTTCTGGCGATCGTCCGCAACACTTGCTACACGTTCCTGGCCGGCAAGCGCAGACACGAATTGGCGCCGTTCGATGAACGACATGGCCTTTCGCGTGGTGAATCCCGAGGAGCGCCGGGAGATCATTGCCTTCCTGAAGGGTTCGTAAGCCCGCTTATGGCGCGCTTGCGGGGCGCGCAACTGTTCCCTCCTGAGGTACACTTGCTAATACAGGCCGGACGCACCGCCGCGATCCGGAATTCTTGATTCGTTTTGGTGGAAACCATGACTGTTCGCCGTTTGTCGATTGTCGTCGGGGTGGGAATCCTGTTGGCCGCTGCGATGGGGATGTTTCTGATGGGCGGGCTGTCCGCCGACAAGAAACCATCGAAGGCCGAGGAGAGGTTGGCCAATCTGGCCAAGGAAGTCGTGATTCCGCTGGAGGTGGCGACGCGGCGGAATCCGCTGGCTGGTGACGACGCCGCGCAGCAAGGCCGGGAGTTGTATCAACAGTCGTGCAGCGTCTGCCACGGCTCCGACGGGCGCTCGGAGATCCCTTTCGGCCGCGCCATGTATCCGCCGGCCATGGATCTGACCTCGCCGCACGTGCGCAAGTGGCGGGATGCGGAATTGTTTTGGATCATCGAGAACGGCGTGCGCTTCACCGGCATGCCCGCCTGGCATGGGCTGCTCGACGAGCCGTCCATGTGGAAGCTGGTTCTGGCCATCCGCCAGTTGCAGCAAGCCGGTCCTCAGGAGGCGCCGCCCAGCGGCGTCGCGCTCACGGCGGCGGAGCGGCTGCATGTGGGCGCGCTGTTGTTCCGCCAGCAGAACTGTGTTGGTTGTCACCGCCTGCAGGGCGAAGGCGGGCGGGTGGGACCGGATCTCAGCGAGGAAGGCGATCGCGGCCGCAGCAATGCCTGGATGATTGGACACTTCAAGAATCCCGGCGCCTTTGTGCCGGGATCGCTGATGCCCGCTACCATCAACTTGAATACGGATCAATTGCTGGCGCTTACCGAGTTTCTGCAAAGCCAGCACCACGACGCAAAGCGCTAGGCTTACGCTGGAGGCGCCAACACCTCCACCGTCGCGCCGTCTAAGGAAATCTCGATGGGCAGCAGGCCCATGGCATCGCCGTCCATTTGCACCGGCACACTACTCGTAGAGGTAATTCGCAAACGCGTGGACATCGTGAAAATGTAGTTACGCGAGAGTTTCAATTGTCCAAAGAACGCCAGCGGCATGGCCGCCAGGTGCCGCAGCATTCCTTTGCGCTTGGCGATGGCCACTTCAAACACCGGCTTCCCGCTGTCGGCGCGATCCGTCACGGTGAACCATCCGCCGTATCCTTTGGACTTGCCCACCACCACTTCCCGCCCGCGATAGATTCCCGGCGCTTCGCCTTCTTCCACAACCACCTCAATCTCCGGGTAACGGTAGAGCACTCCTCGCCGGAGACCCGCCAGCAGAAACGCAAAAGGACCCAAAACCCGCTTGGCCCCGGACCAGCGCGGCATGTCGTGAACGATAGCGGCATCCAGTCCAGCGCCAGCCATGAGCGCGAAATAGCGTCTTGAAGAATCGCCGCCGCGGGAAGAGAGTCCCAGGCAAAGGCGGCGAGAAACGCCGTTCTTGAGCAATTCGGCGGCTTGCACAGCGTCCAAAGGGATGCCCAACTCGCGGCACAGCACATTCATTGTCCCGCCGGGAAGAAGCAAGACGCGCGGAGAATGGCCGGAGGCCACGATGCCATTGAAGGCTTCGTTGATCGAGCCATCGCCGCCGTGGATAGCCACCAGATCGTGGCGCGACGCGGCCAGACGCGCTTGTTCCACACCGTCGCCGGGTCCGCGCGTAGCAAACATTTCCACCTCGCCGCCGGCGGCTTCCAGGGCTCGTCGAACGCTGTCCAGGGATGCTCGCCAGCGGCCCTCGCCGGCCGCGGAATTGTAGACGAGGCCGAGCGGCCGCTTCACTTCAGCGACAACCCAAGCGACAACTCGTTGGGCTTGGGATCGGGCTTGGGATCGGGCTTCTTGCTGTCCGGACTGGCGGGAGCTTTCTTGTCGTCCGGCTTCTTGGGTTCCACCTTGAGATTCAGGGTGACGTCTTTGCGGCCATCCAACATGCTCAACAGGCGCGTGGTGCTGAAGGCTCCCTCGTGCTCCGCGCGAAGCTCGTAGTCCTGGTTCAAGTCCAGACCGCCGAAGTGGAACAGGCCGTCCTTGCCGGTGGTTACCGTGACGACCTTCTGGGTCTTCTTGTCCTTCAAGTAGACCACGGCTTTCTCCAGCGGCTTGTCGGCCGGATCCATTACTTCGCCGTGCAGCGCGCGGAACTTGCTGGCCTTGACCGGGCGATCCCCGAGTCCCGTGAAAACGGGTGTGTTGGGCGCCTTGCCGGGCTGGGCGGCCGCCGGAATGGCGACGGCCAAGAATAACGACACGATAAACCACTTGGGCATGACTTACTTTCCCTTCAGATGGAGAACGATGTCCACGCGTTCGTCGTTCTTTACTTCCACTTCCCGGCGATCCGGCTCACGGCCGGATATTTGGGCTTGGACCACATACACGGCCTTGCCGGCAGGTACGCGGATGGAAAACGATCCCTCGTCATTGGTGTTCGCTTGCCAGTGCTTCTTGCCGTCTTTTTGCCGCACTTCGATGTTGGCGCCGCGTACCAGAAAGCCGTTCTCCTCGTAAAAAACCGTGCCCACCAGCAGCGCGTAAGGCTCAAAGCGCCGTTGTCCCGGCGGCTCGACCGCATTCGTGAAACTGGCCGCCAAGAGCAGAGACGCCAGCAGCAAGATGCCGTTTCCGCGGTTACTCCTCTTTGTCTTCTTCTTCGTCGTCATCATCGTCATCGTCGTCGCCGTCATCGTAATTATCGTCGTTCTCGTCGTAGGCGGCGGCCTCGGCGTCGTCGTCCTCTTCTTCTTCGTCCAGACGCTCCACTTCCAGGGGACTCTGGTGGACCACTTCCAGATCCAGACCGCACTCCGGACAACTGATTACGTCGCCTTCCTCGACCTCGTCTTCATCCACATCGAGTAGCGCCTCGCACTCCGGACAATTCGCCATTGGCACCTCCTGACACCCACCAAATCTACTATACAAAAAAACCTGTCAAGCGAGAAAAGCTTTCCGTGTTCTTCCGTGTCCGGTCTTTTTCCGTGTTCTTCCGTGTTCCCTGCCTCGGGGATCTCCTAACGCCCAAACTGCAAACGCGTGGCCAGCACCTCCGGCAAACCGGCCGCCACAATTCGCGATTGCGCGCGGGGCACATCGTACGGTATCCGCCAGTATTCCACCGCGTGCGCCTCGCGATCGTAGATGGCCAGGCCGGCGCGGCTGTCACCGTCGCGCGGTTGACCCGTGGAGCCGGGATTCAGGAGGTACTTCTCGCCGTCCTCCAGTCCCAGGATGTGCGTCACGATTCCCGAACCGTGCTTCATGCGGATAACGCGCGCGCCGGAACCATGACCCCACCAGTCGTGCGCCGGGGGATTAGCGACGAATCCGCCTTGCACGTGGGTGTGACCGAAAAAAGTCAGATGATGCGCTTGATGCTCGAAGGCCATACCCGCGTCGGTGCCGGATACCAGATACTCATCTTCATCGAGCGGCGATCCATGCGCCAGAAGGAATTCAACCGGGGCCTCCAACGGCGAGGCCGGTGGCATGACCATAACCGCGGGGCCCTGGGGCAGGGTCCGCAGATACTCCAGGTTCTCGAGAGTCAGTTGAAGCTGGGTCCAGCGCGCCGCGCGCAGCGCCGTGTTATTGAAATCCTCGCCAGGCTCCAGGCCGCAGCAGACCTTGTCGTGATTGCCGCGCACCACGCTGCCGGCCGCACAGTTGGCACGAACCCACTCCGCGCAAGGGTTGGGATCGGCGCCGTACCCCACGATATCGCCCAGACAGAGGATTTGGTCGTAACGGCCCTCCACCGCCGCCAGGGAGGCCTGCAGACCTTCCCAGTTGGCGTGAATGTCGCTAAGTATCAGATAGCGCATAAGGTCTTCGTGAAAACTTCCTTCGTTCGCCAGCGACGTGTCCGGCACTTGACAACCTTTTACAGCCTTTCACCCGCTCTTGACACACTGTCCCGATGGCGACAATATTCTAGAGTAACTCGGATGTAATGAAATGACTCGATGAAACTGCACTGGTCGCCCAAAACTAAAGTCGGCGTGGTCATGGTGGTGGCGTTGTTTCTGCCTATCACGGCGTTGTTGGCCGCGCAGTTGCTGCGCATCTATACGATCAAGCAGACCAAGACCGTCCACGCCATCGTCAACCAGCAACTTCTCCAAGTGATCAAGAACCTGGAGCAGCAGATCCGTCGGGAGAAAGACCGCTTGGGAAGGGAGCTGGCCGGCACACTGGAACCGGTCTCCGGGATGGACGAGGATGTGTTTTGTGAACGGCTGCGCAAGACCATCGTGGACCAGCCCTACGCCGACCTGCTGGTGTTCTACCACCCCTCCACGGGAGCCATGAGTTTTCCGCGGCCGGCGTCCTCCGATAGCTTTGAAGCCAAGGAGCGGGCCGAGAACGCCGAGCAGATCGCCGCCAACTTCCAAGCCACCTATGATCGCCTGGTGGAAATGCTCCAGGATGGCGAGAAGCTCGCGCCGGGAACCAAGCAGCCCTTGTATTCCACCTTGGACGATTTCCTGGTGGTGCTGAAGCGTCCCCGCCACCAATACAACACCGCGCACTACGTGCTGATCCACGATGCCCAGGGAGGTCCGGCCGGCGTGCTGGGCTTTACCTTGGACCGTGATTATCTGAGCAAGACGCTGTTTCCAACGGCCTACCGGAACGCCACCCTGGGAGAGGACGAAGACAGCCTGAAAGTCGTGGTCGGCATCCGCGATCAGGAAACCAACGAACTGGTGTGGAGCTCCGAGCCGGCGGAGTTCCGCGACACGGATGCCCACAAGCCCTTCGACGGCGCCACCCTGTTCGGGTCGCTGTGGATCAAGCTGAAAGGCGAGAGCATCGACCAGGTGGCCGACGACATGCAGCGGCAAAGCCTGCTGCTGGCCTTGGTCATGGCGGTGGTGCTGTTCGGGGGATTGTTCTTCACCTGGCGCAGCGTCAACCGGGAGATCGAGCTGGCGCGCCTGAAATCCGATTTCGTCTCCAACGTCAGCCACGAGTTGAAAACGCCGCTGGCCTTGATCCGCTTGTTCGCCGAGACGCTGGAATTGGGACGTGTGCGCGGCTCCGAGAAGATGCAGGAGTATTACTCCACCATTCGCAAAGAGAGCGAGCGGCTGACCGGGCTGATCAACAACCTGCTGGATTTCTCGCGCATCGAAGCGGGCGGCAAACAATATCGCTTCGAGCGCACCGACCTGGCGGGTCTGGTGGGCCAGGCCATCGGCGCGTATCGCTACCAACTCGACGAGAAGGGCTTCCAGTTGCAGGAGACCTTGGCCGGCGACCTGCCGCAAGTTTCCGTGGACCGCGAATCGTATTCCTTGTGTGTGCTGAACCTGCTGGACAACGCCGTGAAATATTCCGGCGATTCGCGGCAGTTGGCGGTGCGCTTGCAGCGGGAAAACGGCTGCTTGCGGCTGGAAGTAGAAGATCGCGGCATTGGCATTCAGCGTAAGGACCAGACTCGCATCTTCGAGAAGTTCTATCGCGCCGGCGATCCGCTGGTGCATACCACCAAGGGCAGCGGGCTGGGACTGTCGCTGGTGAAACACGTGGCGCAGGCGCACCATGGCAGCATCTCGGTGGAAAGTTCTCCCGGCCAGGGAAGTAAATTCATTTTAAAGGTGCCCATTGACGATGCCAGTCGAAACTAGTTTCAAGATCCTGATCGTGGAAGACGAAGCCGATATGCTCAGCGGCCTGCGCGACAATTTCGAGTATGAAGGCTATCAGGTGCTGGCCGCCAAGGACGGGGAAGAAGGCCTGCGCCGGGCCACCTCGGAAAAGCCGGACCTGGTCATTCTGGACGTGATGCTGCCCAAGATGAGCGGCTCGGAAGTTTGCAAGAAACTGCGGGCCCGCTCGCGGGTGCCCATCCTGATGCTGACCGCGCGGGGCCAGGAGATCGACAAAGTGGCCGGCCTGGAAACCGGCGCCGACGATTACGTCACCAAACCGTTCTCGATTCGCGAACTGCTGGCCCGCGTGAAGGCCCTGCTGCGGCGCGCCGATCCCGGCCGCCAGCCGATCGAGAACTACGCCTTCGGATCGGTGTCCGTGGATTTCGCCCTGCATCGCGCCACCCGCGGCGGCAAGCCGCTGGAGTTTTCTACCAAGGAACTGGACTTGCTCCGTTATTTCATTTTGCATCGCGGAGAAACGCTCAGCCGCGACCGCTTGCTGGAAGACGTGTGGGGCTACGAGAACTATCCCACTACGCGCACCGTGGACACCCATGTGATGAAACTGCGCCAAAAAGTGGAGGAAGACGCCGGCCATCCCCGGTTCATTTTGACACTCCATGGCACCGGTTACAAATTTGTCGGCTGAAGCGGCGGATGGGCTGTGGTAACCTGAGTTGGGGCGCAGGCGCAGGTTTCTCCGGCAGCGTAGGATTCTGTGGCGATGGCTGATTCCGAAAATCCGCAAGACCGCGAGGAGCGGGACCGTCACGAAGGGGAGGGTTTCGAAGAGCTCAGTCCGTCGGGGCGCATCCGCAGCCGCCGCCGGAAGCACTCCGGGCCATACAACGCTCCGATCCCCGAGGCCGCGGATCTCAACGCGCTACGCATCAACTGGCAGTCCGGTAGCGCCCGAAGTTCCGGCCAGGCTGGCACGTCCGATGTCCCGTCGGCGGACGCCGTGCCTGCTCAAGCCAGACTGGAAGAATTGGTGCGCCGGGTAGCGGAGGAGTTGCGAACCGAAGGCGGCGGCGTAACTGAAAAATCCAACAACCCCAATCAATTGCGGCAGGGCGAACATCCCGCCGACAAGATTCCGCCGCCCCTTCCCGCCTCCATCGCGGTATTGAACCGCCAAGGAATGGTTCAGGAGAGTACCGGCAAGCGCAAGCGCAAGAGAGAGCATGGCCACGGCGGGCGAAGACATTGTCCCTTTTGCCAACACAACCGCGCGCTGCACATTCGCCCAGCCAACCCGTTGGTCCGGCTGGTCTCGATATTGGGGATTCGTACTTACTCTTGCCGCAACTGTCACAACCAGTTTTTGGCCTTTTCGTTTGTCGAAGGTCCCTACTTCACCTGGCGGCAAGTGGGTATCGCCTGCCTGATCCTTTTGGTGATCCTGCTGGGCTTCGCGGCCGTATCCCCCCTGATCAACCGGATTCCCGACGTGGTTGACTATTAGATTCCCGCGTCTGGCAACTTGCGGTTGCCAGGTTTCATCGCGGAGCCCATTACCCCGCTGATGGGTAGTGGGTCAATTTGAACATGACGCTTCGACTGCGGCTCTGCCGCTCCTTCGTGCGGAAAGGCTCCGCCTTTCCGAAAAGTCCGTTAGTGCTTCGCACGGCTGCGCCGTGCGGGAAAAGGCGCAGCCTTGCCAAATGGGGGCGGGTCCGGAAAGGCACAGCCTTTCCGCACGAAGGAGCGGCGGAGCCGCACGCTTTCAAACTGGACCCATTACCCCAACCGATACTCTCGTTGACCCTTCGGCCTGGCTCACATAAACTAGAACCATGAAGCTTTCTCGCAGGGTCTTGGACCTGCTGTTCTGGAGTGTGGGCTTGTGCGCGTCTCTGCCCCTGCTGGCTCAGGGGCCGCAGGCCGACTCCAACCTGACGCTTTTTACCGTGATTGCCGCGGCCGTAGCCGCCGATGAAAAGGGCCAAGTATACACCAGCCCGCTGGCCCAACAACTGCGCAAGGATCTCGCCGCGGAATCGGCGGGCGCGCTGCGCCCGGATGGCAGCGCCAAGGAAATTCCCAGCGTCAACGATCTCCGGCGATTCCTGGCGCTCAACAAAGCGGACTATACTCGCTTGGTCTCCTTCGGCTTGGTCATCGAGGGCCCGCCGGATTTCGCTTTCCGCTATCGCGAAGTGGATCTGCCGGCCGATGCGCAGACGCTGATCGGTCTCAATCCCATGCTCGCGGAGTTCTACCGCGATGCCAAGCTGCCAGCGCTTTGGAACAAGTACAAGCCCATCTACGATCGACAATCGGCCATCTACGATGAGAGCATCGCTCAAGTGATGCTATTGGTGAACGGTTACCTGAGGACGCCCAGCGCCGGATTCTATGGACGCAACTTTTCAGTGGACATCGAGATGCTGGGACCGCCCAACGAAGTGAACGCCCGCAGCTTCGAGAACAATTACGACGTGGTGGTGACTTCCGCGCCGCAGTTGCGCTCCGATGAAGTCCGGCACGGCTATCTGCACTACATTCTGGAGCCGATGGCGGCCAAGGAATCGCTCATCGTGACGTCCAAGAACAAGCTGCTGGAGACGGCCAAGCAGGCCCCCGCGCTGGACCGCGGATTGCGGCGCAGTTTCCCGCTGTTCATGACCGAATCGCTGATTCGCGCGGTGGAGTTGCGCATGGCCAAGCTGAGCACCGCGGAGCAGGCCCGGCGCGCCCAGGAAGCGGCCGCGGAAGGGTACTTCCTGGTCCCCTATTTCCTGGAAGCGCTTCTGAAGTTCGAGCAACAGGACGCCGGCATGCGCATCTACTATCCGGAGATGATCGAAAAGATCGATGTGGGCCGCGAAGAAAAGCGCGCCAACCAAATCACCTTCAGCGCCACGGCCGCGCCGCGGTCGCTGCACGAATTCAGCGCCGATCTGCCGGCCGGCGGGAACGCGGTGGAAACCCTGCTGGCCGACGGCGAGGACGCCCTGGCCCGTCACGACGTGAACGCCGCGCGTAAGGCTTATCAAGCGGCGCTGGAGAAGGCCACCAGCGATTCGTCCCTCAACCGATCGGGCCGGGCCCGCGCCCTCTACGGTCTGGCGCTGGCCGCCACCGAGGCCAAACAGGCGGAAGTGGCCAAAACGTTTTTCCAGCAAACCTTGGAGTTGGCTCGCGAACCGCAATTGCTGGCTTGGGCGCACATCTACCTGGGCCGTTTGCTGGATATGGAGAATCGCCGGGATTCGGCCGTCAAGCAGTACCAGCAAGCGCTGGAATCGGGCGACATTGCGCCGAACGCCCGGCAAGCCGCGCAGAAGGGCCTGGAAGCACCGTTCGTCAAGCCACGGTGACACGACTGAGCGAGTCGCAACCAGGAGAAGGAATGGAAGGCACGGATAAACCCGATGTAGCGCAGGCCTCCGGCCTGGTCTTTGGAGCACAAAGGAAAAGAACAGGCCGGAGGCCTGCGCTACATTCGGAATCTAAGGAGAAACGCACTCATGAAACAAATTCGCAATGCCGCCGCCCTGCTGATGATTGCTTCATCCGCTCTATCGGGAGCGCTCTGGGCCAAAAGCACGCAGGCCGCCGCTCCAGCGCCGGCCCAGACGCAGCCTGTCAAGAAGCAGCCGATGGCCAAGACCCGGGCGGAGTACGACGCCTATCAGAAGTTCTGGACCGAATCGGATGCCGACCAGAAGATCAAGAACGCCGAAGAATTCCTGAAGACCTATCCGCAGAGCGAATTGAAGATCTACGCCTTGCAGGCGGAGATGCAGTCGTATCAGGTGAAGAACGATTTTGCCCACATGCGCGATTTCGGCCAGCAGATTCTGGAGATTGATCCGAACGATATTCCCACGCTGATCACGCTGGCCACAGCCCTGCCCGAACGCACTCAAGACAGCGACCTGGATAAGGACCAGAAACGCGCCTCGGCCGAGGCCTATGCCAAGCGCGCTTTGGAGCAGATCGACAAGCTGCCTAAGCCCGCCGGCGCGGACGCCACGCAATCCGCGCAGTGGGACGAGCGCCTCAACGATGCGCGGTCCCAGGCTCACTACGCACTGGGCTTGGTGTGCCTGCAACGCAAGAGCTATCAGCAGGCTGTGGACGAGATTGCCTTGGCCGCCAGGCTGCAATCGCCCAGCCAGCCCGATCCGATCCTGTTCTGGCGGTTGGGATTGGCCAACGAGGTCAACAAGAAGGACGATGAGGCGCTCAAGGCTTACGAAAAGTCGGTCAGCCTGGGTGGCGTGAAGATTGGCGGCAAGGATCAAGCGGTGGAGGATCGGGACCGCTTGAAGAAGAAGTTGGCCGACAAGAAGTAACGGTCTCCCGCAGGTTTGTTGCATTCGACAAATTGCACGAACAACGCCAACTCGAAGAGATCCTCGGCTACGCTTTCCAACACCCGGAATTGCTGGCGCAAGCCCTTACGCATAGCTCGCTGGCCCACGAATCCGGCGATGCCGCGCCGCATAATGAGCAGTTCGAGTTTCTGGGCGACGCGGTTTTGGGCTTCGTGGTCAGCGCGCGCCTGTTGGAGAGATTCCCCGGCTCCGACGAAGGACAGCTCTCGAAGATGAAGGCGCATTTGGTGAGCGCCGCACACCTGTTTTCCGTGGCCGAGCACCTGGATCTGGGACGCTTCCTGCTGTTGGGCCGCGGCGAGGAAAAAAGCGGCGGACGTAACAAGCGAGCCTTGCTGGTGGACGCGGTGGAAGCGCTCATCGCAGCGCTTTACCTGGACGGCGGAATCCCCGCCGCCGGCCAGTTCGTTTTGCGTTGGGTGATTGGCGAAGGATTGCAGCACGGGATTGCAGCGTTTCCCAGCGAGGACTATAAGTCCGCGCTGCAAGAGTATGTCCAGGCGCGGCAATTCCCGCAGCCGCGCTATCGCGTGGTGGAAGAACGCGGGCCGGAGCATCGCAAGGTTTTTGTGGTGGAGGTGCGCATGGGTGGGGATCGCGCCGCATCCGCCGAGGGTCCCACAAAAAAACGCGCGGAACAGGCTGCCGCGCAGGCCGCGTTGACGCTCTTGCGTCAGGAGGAGCCGCCTGCGGAAGCGTCCGGCCAGGAACAGAAAGACCGTGACTCGCTGAATGCCGGCGAACCCGCGGGAAACACCGTTTGAGATGTCCGGCCACGTGAAAGCATGGCTCGTTGGCGGCGTCGCGGGGTTATTATTTTGTTATGGGCGATAACCGCGACTACAGGCTGGTAGTGGGTTCCTTTGAGTTTTTGACCCCGGAGGGGTCACCGCTTGTAGCCGGTGGTTGAGCGCAGTTTGCGAAACCACCGGAAACGGGTGTTTGACATTTTGTCCCCCGGTAGGGGGACGAGCGCTGGGACGCCTACCGGCGTCCGGACCGTACGCTAAATCTACCGGTGGTTTCGCAAAAACCGCTCAACCACCGGCTACAAGCGGCGATCCCTCCGGGATCAAAGACGAGGCGATCGATTCTCAAAGGAACCCACTACCGACAGGCCGTGGGAGAACATTGTGGGCCGTCCAATGATAGTCTATTAGTTTCTGAACAACACCAGCCCCGACTACCACTGGCTGGGACGGCGAGTCTGAAGAGCGTCGTCGAGACGCGTGGCTCAGTTTGAAGCAAGGGTGTTGTCAGAACCGTCCGCAGTAGCGGATGGGTCGCGAGGTAGACCCACCTGCTATCGCAGGCGGTTCTGACAAGACAGACGGCCTGGCGATCAAACTGAGCCACTACCGGAAAGGATGTTCCGAACGATTCATGGCGTCCGATAGTCACAAGGGCACTTCAGAGGAACTCACGGAAGAAGTCGCCGGTGTAGACGCGTCCGCGGAAAATGCGCCGGCGGCACCGGAAGCGCCATCGGCGCCCGGCGCTTGGCGCGAGAATTTTGCGTCGCTAGTAGCCACGGCGGTGCTGGCGCTGTTCTTCACCACGTTTCTGGCGCAGGCCTTCGAGATTCCCTCGGAGTCCATGGAGGACACCCTGCTGGTGGGCGATCGTCCCTTCGTCAACAAACTTTCCTTTGCGCCGGCCACCAATTGGCTGCGGCCGCTGCTGCCCTACGAAGAGATTCACCGCGGCGACATCATCATCTTTAAGCATCCCGCCGAGGCGGGCCGCATTCATATGGTGAAGCGCGCGATTGGATTGCCGGGGGATCGCATCAGGATTGTCAATCGGCAGGTATTTGTCAACGGACGGATGCTCGACGAAGGATACAAGGTTCACAAGATGGGCACCATCGAGGATTACCGGGACAACTTCCCCGGGCCGCCCCTGGGACAAGTCTATCCGGAGTGGCGGGAAGAAATGCCCCGGCACGTGAACCGCCATGGCGAACTGGTCGTGCCGCCGGGACATTACTTCGCCATGGGCGATAATCGCGACTATAGTCTCGACAGCCGCTATTGGGGATTTGTGCCACGCGAGAACATTCTCGGCCGGCCGCTGGTGCTGTACTGGTCCATGGATCTGACCCGCGAAGACTATCAGGCTACCGGCCTGGCCAATCGCGCGGTGGGTTTTATCGGCATGTTGATTAATCTGCCTCGCAAGACGCGCTGGAACCGCTTGTTCCGAACTTTCCCGCGGGTGAATCCGTAATTATAGTTTGGTCCTTCTGAAGGAGCTATGGCGTCAAAATCGAAACAACGTAAGGCAGCTAAGAACGCGGAGGCGGTTTCGGCCGCCGAGCCGGGCCGGCTATCGCCCTGGCGCGAGAACTTTTCGTCGATCGTGGTGACCGCGATCCTGTTTCTGTTCTTCACCACATTCACCGCACAAGCGTTTGAGATCCCCTCGGAATCCATGGAAGACACGTTGTTGATCGGCGACCGGCCGTTTGCCGACAACGTGGCGTTTGCGCCGCCGACCAGGTGGCTGGGACCGCTGCTACCCTATTCCGACATTCGCCGCGGCGACATCATCATCTTTCTGCACCCGGCGGACGCCGACCGCAAGCACATGGTCAAGCGCGTGATCGGCCTGCCGGGCGACCGGATCAAAATCGTAAACCGCAACGTGATGGTCAACGGACATTTCCTCGTGGAGGGCTACAAGGTCCACAAGATGGGTACCATCGAGGAATACCGCGACAATTTTCCCGACACCTACCCAATTCAAATGCTCCCGCAATACCGGGCCTGGGCCGAGGAACTCCCCAAGCATATCGATAAGGACGGATGGCTGGTGGTGCCGCCCGGAAAATATTGGGCCATGGGCGACAATCGCGACTGGAGCCTGGATAGCCGCTACTGGGGCTTCGTCCCGCGCGAAAACATTCTGGGACGCGCGCTGGTGATTTATTGGTCGGTGGACTTCAAGCGGGACGAGATCGAAAAAGACAGCCCGGCCATGCACATCGTCCACCTGCTGATGGCGCTGCCCTTCCGGACGCGCTGGAACCGCCTGTTCCTCACCTTTCCCCGCCCCAAGGGCTAGTTGGCTAAGAGATGTTTCACAGGCCACGCAATATCGTGCTGGGTGTCGTAGCGCTGCTGGTGGTAGCGCTGCTAACTCCCTACATCAACCTGAGCCGCTTCCGGAAACGCATGGCCACGGCCCTCGGCGCCGCGCTGGGACGCCGCGTCGAGGTGGGCGGAGTCCACGTGGAACTGCTGCCGATGCCGGCAGTGGTCGCCGAAAACGTAGTGATTGGAGAAGTGCCGGGAATTGGGGCTGAACCGCTGGCGCGCATGAGCGAGCTTCGGGCCACGCCAAGGCTGCGGTCGCTGTGGACGGGACGTCCGGACTTTTCCTCGGTGGTCTTTGTGGAGCCCAGCGTCAACTTGGCACGCGGGCACTTCGCGCAACCGGAATTGCGCCCCGGCGCGAATTCCGGGGCCAATGTTCTAAAGCTGGCGGAATCGGGATCCTTGCCGGCCGAGTTTCCTTATATTGAAGTTCGCGACGGACGAATCAACTTCAAACGCGACGACCTGAAAAGCGTGTTCTTCTTCAGCGACGTGCAAGCGGCGCTCTATCGCGAAAACGGACGCCTCTATCTACGCTTTCGCGGCCGGCCCGCGCGCACCGATCGGGTCCTGACCGGCGCCGGCGAAGTGCGCGTGGAGGGCCAGCTTCTGCCGCGTTTCGATTTGCAGGCCCGGCTGATGGACGCCTTCCTCAGCGACTTGCTGGCGCTGGCCCGCGGCGCCGATCCCGGCATCCAGGGCCAATTCAGCGTAGACATGCGCATCAGTGGACAGCTCGCGGCTCTCCAAATAGATGGCCGTGCCAGCGTTGCCGATCTGCATCGCGGCGATTTTCTCCCTCCCATCTCCAGCGCCCCGCTCCAGGTGACCTTCGCCGGCTCCGCCGATCTCCCGGCGCGGCGTCTCGATATAGTGGAGGTGCGCTCGGAAGCGGGAACGATGATGGCGTTCGGCAGGGTGCGCGGATTTCTGCAATCGGGCGAGAGCGAATCGGGAGGCGTGACCCGTCCGAATGGCGCCGGCGCCAGCGCGTCCCCCGTCGATTGGGACCTGCAAATCCGCCTGAACGGCGCCGACGGAAGCCGTTGGTTTGCCGCGCTGCAGCACTTCTCTCCGCGGCTTTCCGGGGACCTCCAAGTATCTGGAACGCTCGACGGGAAGATCCACTTCATGCCCGGGCCCGAGGGTCCCGTGGCCGATGGCGAAATCATGGTGCAGGATCTCGCGGTACGCGCCGGCGGCGGCGCGCCGCTAACCGCGTCAGTCGCCAAGGTGCAGTTCGACGGTCCCTTGGTGCGGGTGCCACCGGTGTCGTTGTTTTCTTCCGGCCAGCGCCCGATCTCGCTGGAGATGGCCGCGGATTGGACCTCTCCCGCTCGGGGTCCGCGCCTGGTGCAAGTTACCGCTTCCGGACAACATCTTTCCCTGGCGATTTTCTCGCGTGTGGCGGCCGCCCTCGGCTGGCCGGGATGGCCATCGGAGGGAAGCGTCTCGATGAACGCCAAGGCCACTTTGGAGAGCGGCTCGCCACCCGTTTTTTCCGGATCGTTGAGTTTTTCCAAGGCCACTTGGGCGCCGCCGTGGTTGGCCCAGCCCGTGCGGTTGCATAACTTGCAGATCGTGTTGGCGCAGCGGCGGGTTCGCGCCACAGGCTTGGTGGCGCAAGTGGGCGATGCCATGGTGACGGGTGCCGCTGAGCGATCCGTGGACTCTTCCGGCCAACCGCATTGGCAGGCCGACCTGCACGCCAGCGATTTGGGAACGAGCGATTTGGCGGCGCTGTTTGCCGCGCAAAATCGGGCGCCGGAATGGCTGGCCTCTTTGCAAGTCAGCGGCAAAGTCGCGGCGGCGTATTTTCATTTGCGCGGATGGTTGCTGGAGGATCTGGAGTCCAACTTCGTTTTGAAAGACCACGGTTTGTCGTTGCGGGACGCGCGCGCCCAACTGGCTGGGGGCCGCGTCAACGGCTCCCTAGAGATGGACTTCGCGCGGCCGGCGCCGGAATATCATGCTCACGTGAAGGTTCTGGATGTGCAGGCGGGCAGTCTGGCGCCGGATATCGCCGAAGGCGCCCTTTCAGGGTCGCTGGAGTTAAAAGCCCAAGGCCGGACGGCCGCGGGCTTGGCGGACACGCTGGACATCGAGGGCGCCTTCGTGGGACGCGCCCTGCGCCTTCCCAACGTCGCGCTCGCCGAAGCCCTGCGTATGGAGCGGACCGGCGCGGTGTCCGCGGACGTCAAAGTACATGCGCGAACCGTGCACTTCACCCGGCTGTCCCTGGCGGGTCCTCCGCTGCTGGAGGCCAGCGGCAGCGTGGGCTTCGACCGCCGCGTGAACCTGGATTTCCAATCCTTCCGTCTGGCGGGAACGCTGTCCGAGCCGCTGCGGGTTGCTGCGGATGAATTGGCCCGCACGCGGGAAAAATAACCAGACAAATGAGACCAGAAGAATGATCCCCCTCCTGCTACTGGCGTTGCAGATTTCGAGCGGACCGGCCGCAGCGCCGCATGTTCCCAATGCGGAGGCCTGCGCGAGAGCGGAAGGGAAGATCGCCGCGGTTCAGGCCAACTCCACGCAGCCTCCGGATCGTCGCGGCGGTCCGGTCACCTTGACGCAGGAAGAGATCGAATCCTTCTTCGCGTTGAGCAAAGTGCCCAAGATCCCCCCTGGAATCTCCGGCATCCGCTTCGAGATACACCCCGGCAAACAGCACGCCACCGCAATCGTGGATTTCGATAAGTACATGGCGGCATCCAAGCGTCCCATGAACCCGCTGCTGGAATTATTCTTGCGCGGGAAGCGCACCATCACTGTGGAAGGCGTGGCCCTGTCTCCCGGCGATGGCATGGGGCAGTATCACCTGGACTTTGCGTCGCTGGACGATTTCACGGTGCAGGGCGGCACGATACAGTTTCTGCTGAAGTGGTTTGTGCTGACGCGTTATCCCAAAGCGGAGATGGACAAGCCCTTCGTGCTGCCCTCGAACATCCGCAAGGTGGAAGTGCAGGAAGGGCGTATTGTGATCTATCCGTAGCGCGGACCCATTACCAGAAAACCGGGCTGCCGGTAACCCCAACGTCCCGGTTGTCGTCTAAACAGTATTTGAGGTGTCCATGAGAGGCCGATCCTTTCTTGCGTTTCTTTGCCTCGGCTTGCTTTGCCAGCCGCGTGCCTTCCCTCAGACATTTCTGCAGGCTCCTCAAACTCAGCAAGGGATTCCCTTGCCTCCGCAGGGTCAGGAGCCGGATTTCAAATTCAAGTCGGCGGTCAACCTGGTGACGTTCACGGCCACCATCACCGATTCCTTTGGCCGCTACGTGTCGGGATTGACCAAGGAAAACGTGGGTGTCTTCGAGGACGGAGCGCGCCAGCAACTGGCCCTGTTTAAGTTCGAGCCGGAGCCGGTCAGCGTGGGCATCGTGTTCGACACCAGCGGGAGTATGCGCACGAAAATTCAGGACGTGGCCGACGCGGTGGCGCATTTCGGCGCTACCGCGTTGCCGGACGACGACATCTTTCTAATGCAATTCGCGGGCCGCGCCCACATCGTGATGGATTTCACCAACGACCGAGACCGCCTGGCGTCCGCTGCCGGCAACCTGCGCGCGGGCGGCGCTACCGTGTTGTACGACGCGGTGTCCGAGGCGCTGGATCACGTGCTGCATGGAAAGAACCGCCGCCAGGCCCTGGTGGTGATCACCGACGGCGAGGACACCAGCAGCGCCACTAAGCTCGATTATCTATTGCAGCAGGCCAAGGAGTCGGAGGTGCTGGTCTATTGCATCGGCATCGGCGAGATCAGCGCGCACAACGAACATGGCTCGCGTCCCTCGGTCGCCTCTCGTCTGCCGTCCATTATTCTGGGCGGCCGCCAAGTCGGGCGCCAGCCGAGCCACAGCGCGCCGGCCGGGGACACGGTGGACATGTTCGTGTTGCAGTCCCTGGCGAACGACACCGGCGGGCGAGCCTGGCAGATGCGTCCGAATTCCCGCGGCGGCGTGGACGAAATCGATCGCGTGACCCAGGAAATCTCCGCCGAACTGCGCCAGCAGTACTTCTTGGGTTACTATCCTTCCAACGCCGTCCACGACGGAACGTACCGGCGGATTCAGGTGACCAGCAACAATCCCGATTACTCGGTGCGAACTCGCCGCGGATACTATGCGCCCAAGAACTGATCGATCCACAATGGGTGAATCGGTCTTTCCGAGCATCTGTGGACGTGGACCGGCTATACTCGTGATGTGATCGTCGCTCCTGCAACGCCGGAAGAGCTCGCCGAAACGTTGGCGCAAGCCAATCGCGACGGGCGGCGTCTGGGCGTGGACTTCGGTTTGTCGCTGGAGCGCCTCAATCGCATTCTGCAATATACGCCCGACGATCTGACCATCAGCGTGGAGGCCGGTGTAACGCTTGGGGAGTTGAACCAGCGGCTGGCCGAGCACCAGCAGTGGCTGCCGATCGGCGCGCCTCGGCCTGCGCAGGTCACCGCGGGGCAGGCGCTGGCCACCAACCCCAGCGGGCCGTTCCGCCTGTTCTATGGAACCATGCGCGATATGGTGCTGGGCGTGCGCTTCGCCACCGTGGAGGGCAAATTGGTGAAGAGCGGCGGCCAAGTAGTGAAAAACGTCGCCGGGTACGACCTCTCCAAACTGCTGATTGGATCGCGCGACACGCTGGCGATTCCGGTACAAGTGAATTTCCGGGTGCACTCGCGTCCCGCGCTGACGGAAACTTCGGCCTTCGCGTTTTCCAGTTTGGCTGCGGCGCTCGATACCCGCACCGCGATTCAAGAGTCGCCGCTCACGCCCTTGGCCATGGATTTGCTCGACGCCGCGGCGGCCTACATTGTTTCGCCGCAGGAACTGCCGCCCGGCGATTGGTTGTTGTTAGTGGCCTACGGCGGCGCGGAGCGCGTTATCGAGCGTTACCGCCGCGATCTCCAGGAGATCGCGACGAAGCATGGCGTGGCGGCATCGGCAACGCTTACCCTGCACGACGAGCAACGTCTATGGGACGCGGTCATCGATTTACCCGCGCACATGGAGGAGCACCAGCCATCGGTGGTTCGTCTGCGGGCCGCGTCCACCATTACAGGCATTCGCGCATGTATTGAAGCGCTGCCGGCCGACGCGGTTATTTCGCGCGCCGCAACTGGCGTTACTTATTTCTACAAGGAAACCGGCGATCCTCCCGCCTTCGCCGCCGACGCACGCCGTGCTTTAGAGGGCCGGGCGCAGTCGCTGGTGGTGGAATATGCGCCCATTCCTCCCATGAATCCCATGCTTCCCATTCCTCCCATTTCCGCCGATTGGCGCTGGGGCGCGCCGGCCGGCGATTTCGCCCTAATGACCCGCATCAAGCAAGCGCTCGATCCCAACGGCATTTTAAACCCCGGCACTTTCCTGGGAGGCCTGTGAGCGGATTCGGCGCCGGCGACAAGCCTCTTTACGAGGACTATTCCAAGTGCATCCACTGTGGACTGTGCCTGAATTATTGCCCGACCTATCGCGAACTCCACCTGGAGAGCGATTCTCCGCGCGGACGCATCTACCAAATGATCCAGGTGGATGAAGGACGCCTGGAACTGGGCGACAGCTTCGTGCATCACATGGACCTGTGTCTCGATTGCCGCTCCTGCGAGACGGCCTGTCCCAGCGACGTGCATTATGGCCGGCTGATCGAGGCGGCGCGCGCGCAAATTCACGAGCACTACCAGCGGCCGCTGCTGCAACGCTGGGGCCGCGCGTTGTTCTATGAACGCTTGCTCACCAGTCCCGCGCTGATGAAACTGTTTGGTTACGCGCTGCTGTTCTATCAACGCAGCGGGCTGCGCGGTCTGCTGCGCCAGTCCGGCTTCCTGGAACAATTAGGCCTGGCCGGCGTGGAAGCAGTCGCGCCGGACGCCGAGCCGCCGTTTTTCTTTTCGAAAATCGGCAAAGTGTTTCCGGCCATCGGCAAGCGCCGCTATCGCGTGGCCTTTTTTGCCGGATGCCTGGCCAACATCACGCACGCCCGCATGAACGAAGCCACCGTGCGGGTATTGCAAGCCAATGGATGCGAAGTGGCCATCCCCGCGGGGCAGGGTTGTTGCGGCGCGTTGCACGTTCACGCCGGAGTGCGCGAGGTAGCGCGCGGCCTGGCGCGCCGGAATATCGAAGTATTCCTGTCGCAACCCCTGTCGCAACCCTACGACGCGCTGCTCACCAACGCCGCCGGCTGCGGCTCCACGCTGAAGGAATACGGCGAACTGCTTCCCGGCAACGAGCCGGCGCTGGAATTTTCCAAGAAAATGGAAGACGTCACCGAGTTGGCCGGCGTGGGACTCACCCAGCCGCTGGGCAGGATCGCCGGCGTGGTTACCTATCAGGACCCTTGCCATCTGGCGCATGGCCAGCGCGTGCGCTCGGCTCCGCGCCAGTTGATCCGCCAGATTCCGGGAATTGCTTACCGCGAATTAGCGCACACCGAGATTTGTTGCGGCTCGGCGGGCGTGTACAACGTCCTGCACAACGATCTGGCCATGGACCTGCTGCGCAACAAGATGGCCGACATCGGCGATACCGGCGCGGACGTGGTGCTGACCGCCAATCCGGGATGCCTGCTGCAAATTCGCGCCGGCGTGCGGTTATTCCCCAACGGCAAAATGCCGCGCGTGCTGCACGTAATGGAACTGCTCGATGAATCGGCGCGGGAATCGGGGGCGTCGGCATGATCGCGCTTCTTTGGCTGGTCCTGACTGTGCCCGCCGCCCCCGACCCGACGCTGGCAGCAATCCAGGCCGAGTTGCAGAGCAGCCAAAAGATGCTGGCCGCGCGCAGTCCCGCGCCCTACTTCATTGGATACTCGGTCACCGACGTGGAGTACGTGCAAGTATCGGCGTCCAACGGGGCCATCGAAAGCGCCAGCCGCAATCGCTCGCGCTGGCTGGACGTTTCCGTGCGCGCGGGAAGCTACGAGCTGGATAACACGCATCGCGTGCCCGGCGAGACCAACGCGGCCTCGTTCACCTTTCCCCTGCGTGGTCCCATGAACGGGAACACCGCGGTGCTGGCTGCCGCGCTGTGGCGCGCCACCGAGCGCGTCTACAAGGACGCGGCGCGCCGCTACCTGCGCGTGGAATCCGCCAAAGATGTTCGCCTGCAAGGCGAAGATACCTCCCCCGATTTCGCTAAGCCATTGCCGCAAGACGTCACCGCCTGCACCGCGGTGACGGCAGCGTCGCTCGGCGACAACGTTGACGGCCAGATGGAACAGTGGAAGGTGAATCTGCGCCAGTGGTCGGAATTATTTCGCCGGGAACGCCACATCCTGAACTCGCACATTGCGCTCTCGGTGCGCTCGGCCACGCGCTACGTGGTTTCGAGCGACGGCTTATGCAACATGGAACCGTCGGTGCTGTTCCGCGTCGGCCTGCTGGCCGAGAGCAAAGCGGCCGATGGCATGGACTTAAACCGTTTCGAAAGTTTTGAAGCGCGCCGCGCCACGGATCTGCCGGACACCGCGCAAGTAGCCGCTAAGATCGCCATCATGTCCGCCGACTTGAAGGCGCTGGAGAACGCGCCAGTCCTGGAACCCTACTCCGGCCCGGCGATTCTTTCGGGACGCGCCGCCGCGGTCTTCTTTCACGAAGCGCTCGGTCATCGCGTGGAGGGCCCGCGGCAACGCGAGGTGGATTCCGGCCAGACGTTCACGCACAAAGTCGGCGAGCACATCTTGCCGTCGTTCATCAACGTAGTGGACGATCCCACGGTAACCAAGTATCCGCAGTCCTCCGGCGACATCGAACTGATGGGCGCGTACCGCTTTGACGAGGAGGGAATTCGCGCCGAGCGCGTGGACGTCGCCGGCAAAGGCGTGTTGCACGGCTTCCTGATGTCGCGCACCCCGGTGCGCGGCTTCAGCGCTTCGAACGGCCACGGCCGCGCCGAGCCGGGACAGATACCGGTGGGCCGGCAAGGCAACCTGATCGTCACCAGCGACAAGACTGTTCCGCGCGAACGTCTGCGCAAGATGCTGATTGACGAAGTGAAGAAGCGCAAGAAACCCTACGGCCTGTTGTTCGGCGACGTGGAGGGCGGTTACACCTTGACGCACCGCTTCGTAGCCCAAGTCTTCCAGGTGTTTCCGCTGATGGTCTGGCGCGTCTTTCCGGATGGGCGGCCCGACGAGTTGGTGCGTGGCGCGGAACTGGTGGGCACGCCGCTGGTGACTTTGGGAAAAATCGAGGCCGCCGGCGACGACCCCCAAGTGTTCAACGGATATTGCGGCGCGGAATCGGGATACATTCCGGTGTCGGCGGTGGCTCCGTCGCTGCTGATCTCCGAAATGGAAGTACAGAAGAAAGCGCGCTCCTACGATCGCCCACCACTGCTGTCGCCGCCGGATGATTCCCATTTCTCCCCGGATTCCCATAATTCTCAAGACCCCGTGCTCAGCGCCATGCAAGACGAAATGAAGCGCGGCACCGGGGAACTGCGCCTGGGCGATTTGGAACGCCCCTACTACATGGAATACCGCTTGGCGGACCTGCAAAAAGTGGAAGCCGCGGCGTCGCTGGGCGCGCAAACGGAGTATTCTTTGCAGTCCTACCGTCCCTTGACCGTCGGTGTGCGCGTGGGCGATCCGCAACTGGACAACACCAGCTTCGCTTCCGCCGCCGAGCCGGGCGTGGGCACCGGAGCGAACGAGCAGTTCACAGTGTCGCTCGATCCATCTTATCCGGCACTGCGCCAGGATCTGTGGATCGCCACGGATCAAACCTACAAGCGCTCGCTGTCGTCGCTGGCGGCCAAGCGGGCCTATTTGCGCACGGCCTCGCGCGAAGACCCGCTACCGGACTTTGGCAAAGCGCCGGCAACCGGCAAACTGTTGCCGCGCATCGAAATGCCTCCAGGAACCGCGGAGGCCTGCGCCGCGATGACGCGCGACATTTCCGCGCGGCTGGCGGGAAAATCCGATTTGCGCGACACCTCGGTGAGGGTGAGCGTGGAGAGCGCCAATGAGTATTACTTGAACAGCGAAGGCGCATCGTACCGAAGTCCGCGCAATTTGCGCACGCTACGCGCCTGGGCCACCGCGGCTACGCCTGACGGCCAGCGTCTGCGCGGCGGCTTCGCCACAGTGGATCGTCCGAGTATAGATGCGCCTTGCGGCGCGGCCGATGGAAAAACGTTCGGCGACCGCTTGCTTTCATCCTACGACGAACTGATGTCCGCGGTGCGCGCGCCGCAAGGCGAGGAGTACGTGGGTCCGGTGCTGGTGGAGGCTGATGCGGCCGCGACCATCTTGGCCACGCTGCTGCCGCAGACGATTGTTGCCCGCAAAGGGGTACTCACCGACAATCCCGTGTCGCTGGACTCGGACCGCGACCTGCCCAGCCTGAACGGCCGAGTGCTGCCATCCTCATTCGAAGTCACCGACGACCCGGCGGCGAGTCCGCTGCCGGGCGCGATTGATTTCGACGACGAAGCGGTGCCGCCCTCGCAGGTACGCGTGATTGAGAAGGGCATCTTGAAGCATCCGCTGAGCACGCGTGTGCCCGTGAAGGGCGCGCCGGAGTCGAACGGACACGCTCGCGCGCAGGCCGGCGGCGCGGCCTTGCCTGCGCCCTCCAATCTGATGGTGGAAGCGAACGGTGCGATGTCGGCCGCCGAGTTGAAGGATCGCCTGCGCGCGTTGTGCCGCGAGCGCGGATTGCCCTACGGCCTGTTGTTACGCCGCTTCCAAACGGCCGGATCGGTGGAGGATTTTTCGCCAGAAGACTTGAGCGATCCTTCCATGGAAGCGACTCTTGCCGGCACTGGCCGCGGCGGATCGGCGCTGCAACCGCTGAGTCTGTGGAAAGTGTACGCCAACGATGGACGCGAGGAACAAGTGCGCGGCTTGCTGCTTGCGGATCTTCGTCTGTCGGCGTTGAAGACGATTCTGGCGGCGGGTCGGGAGAAGGCTACGTTCCAGGGCTTTTACACACCGCCATCGTCGTTCACGATGGGCGTGCTAGCGGTGGGCTTGAGCGAGGGCTTACCGTTCACGCTGACGGCTCCCGCCGTTTTGTTCGACGAGTTGGAATTTCGTCCGCAGCGGCGAGCTTCCGTAACGCAGGCCTTCAGGCCTGTGCTTGTTCATCTTACCTTACGGTGAAACGCAAGAAAAGAACAGGCCTGAAGGCCTGCGTTACTTCTGCCAGCGATCCCACCAGGCGATCACCGTCTTGTACCATAACAGGCTGTTCTGCGGCTTGCCCACCCAGTGGCCTTCATCCGGGAAGTTCAGATACTCGGACGGCACTTTCATTCTTTGCAGCGCGGTGAACATCTGCATGCCCTCGCCGATCGGCACGCGAAAATCCATATCGTTGTGAACGACCAAGGTTGGCGTCTTGAAATTCCGGACGAATTCCGACGGCGACCACTGGCGGTAAACCTCCGGCTTCTGCCACGGCGTGCCGCCGAACTCCGTCTCCGGAAACCACAGTTCTTCGGTGGCGCCGTACATGCTCGCCAGATTGAACAGGCCGGCGTGCGAAACGATGCACTTAAAACGATCGGTGTGCCCTGCGATCCAGTTGGCCATGTATCCGCCATAACTGCCGCCGCTGGCGCCCATGCGGGTTCCGTCGGCAAAGGGATATTTCGCTAGCACGTAATCCACGCCCTTCATCACGTCTTCATAGGGCTTACCGCCCCAGTCGCGCAGGATGTCGTCGATGAACTTTTGTCCAAATCCGGTTGACCCGCGGCGGTTAATCATCACCACCACGTAGCCGGCGCCGGCGAAGACTTGCGTGTTCCAGCGGAAGGACCAGGCATCGTCGAAGCCGGTCTCCGGTCCGCCGTGCAGAATCACGGCCACAGGATATTTCTTCGAGGCGTCGAAGTTCGGCGGACGCAGCAGCCAGCCATGCACTTTTGTTCCCCCTGCGCCGGGGAACCAGAACGCTTCCGGCGTGGTCAACTCGACGCCGGACAGAAACTCATCGTTCATGTGGGTGACGGCGCGCAGCTCGCCTCCAGATGCGGGCGCCGTGTATACCTCGTTAGGACGTTTCATGCTGGCGCGCGTGAAAATTAGCGCGCGGCCGTCGGCGGTTACGGAAACGTCGCCGTTGGCGGCTCCCGACACCACGGCCCTCGGCTGTCCGCCCGCCACAGGGATGGCCATGATCGGAAGCGTGCCGGTATCTTCGGTGACGAAGTAAATCGTCTTGCTGTCCGGCGACCAGGTCGTTTCGAGCACCCAGCGATCGTAGTTTTCAGTGAGGTTGGTGATTTTCCCTGAAGCGCGCTCATACAGCATCAAACGGAAGCGGTCGGACTCCGCGCCGGCGCGGAGCTGCGCGCGATAGGCGATCCAGCGGCCGTCCGGCGAGTAGACCGGCGAAGTATCCGCGCCAGGATTAGTGGTGATTTGGCGCGCGCTCGCGCCCGGCGCGAGCGATAAGAGGAACAAGTCGTTGTTCGTGCTGGTGGCTTCCACAGGGTCGTGATTACTGGCGTAGGCCACTTCGCGGCTGTCGGGAGAAAAAGCGTAACCATCGGGATCGCCCATCGAGAACGGAGGCACGTCGTAGTCGCCCGGCGTCAGGTCGCGTGCGACACTTCCATTCGACATGCCCTCCACCGTCACCAGAAACAGGTGACTGCGCTTACCGTCTTTCCAAGTGGTCCAGTGGCGATACAGCAATCGGTTAACGAGGTGCGCCTTCACCTTGCTCTTGGCGCGCTCCTCAGCGCGCGCCTGATTGCAGGCGTCGTCTTTACATTCCGGATAAACGTCGGAGATGAACAGAAAACTCCGGCCATCGGGCGACCACGTTTCGCCGTCAGCCTCGCTCGAGATGCGCGTCACTTGTTTCGCGTCGCTGCCATCCGGCGCCATGGTCCAGATCTGCGAGCTGCCGCCGCGGTCGCTGATGAAAGCGATGCGCTTGCCATCCGGCGACCAGCGCGGCCGGGTGTTCTGCGATCCCTCGTGAGTGATCTGCTTCGGCGTGCCGCCGTTTATGGCCACGCTCCAGATTTGGTTTGGCCGCGTGTTGGCGGCAAGGTCGGGCGCCATCGCCTGGTAGACGATGGCCGCACCATCCGGTGAAACTTGCGGGTCGCCGAGGCGATACAGCTTGAGGAGAGTCTCGACGGTCAGCGGCGTTCCGGCGAACGCCGTTGTTGATAACAAATTTGCCGCGATGAGAATGAGAATGAATGCGAATGCTTTTTTCATGACGTTCCTCCAACTAGTACCCTAATGACTTGTCAGACAGATTGCGCAACGGCCGTCCGTCCAAGTATCTGCTGATGTTGTCTTCCAGCAATTCGGCGTGGCGCTTCCACAGCAGCGGCGTGCTGGCGGCGGTATGGGGCGTGATCAGCATGTTCGGCGCCGTCCACAGCGGACTCTCAGGCGGGAGCGGCTCGGGATCGAAGACATCGGCGGCCGCGCCGGCGATGCGCCCGCGGCGCAGGGCGTCGAGCAGCGCGGTGTCGTCGACCAGCGTTCCACGGGACACGTTAATCAGGTACGCCGACCGCTTCATCTGCGCGAACTCCGCCGGGCCCATCAGCCTCTGCGTGGAGCCGGTATGCGGCGCGGCCAGCACCACAAAGTCCGCCTCCGACAGCATTTCATGAAGGGAGCTGGGAGGCAACACGCGGTCCGCCAACTCACCGCCGGTGGAGGGGTCGCGCTTCACCGCGATCACGCGCATCCCGAAAGCGCGGGCGCGCTTCACCAACTCCTGTCCGATGCCGCCAAATCCCACCACTCCCAAAACCGCGCCTTGCAGTTCCAGCACGCCCGGTGTTTCCAGCGACACTTCCGTTTGCGCCCAAAACGATTTGTCCTGATAGCGAATCGCGCTGGGAATGTGCTTGGCCAGAGCCAGCATCAGGGCCATGCAATGTTCGGCTACCGGCCCGGCCATCACCGTGGAGGAGTTGGTCAGCACGGCGGGATGGCGCAGCATTTCGGGATAACAAACCTGGTCCACTCCAGCGGCGGTGACGTGCATCCAGCGCAACTGGCGCGCCAGCGCCAGGCCGGCCGGCGGCAGGATGAATCCCACGTAGATTTCGGCGTCGGGAATTTGGACGTCAAGGTCGCGATAGCCGTCCAGGTGGACCACCTCAAGCTGCGGGAAGCGGCTCTGGATGCGCGCCGGAAGCCAGTCGGGGAGCTTCCACAACGGGAAGCGGTGAGTGGCGGCCATCAGGAGTTTGTGCACGGAGAGAAATCATAACATTTTAGTGGGGCAGGCATCCTTGCCTCCCCACTGGTCACTCCTTCGACATCTTGCGCATCGCCGATAAGCTTCCACCCAGCTTGATGACCCCCGGCACTCCATACATCATCATCGTGACATAGATGATCGCCTGTATGACGATCACGTAGGCTAGCGCCGGATCGCGAGCGATCCCGAACGGACCCAGCACCGTGACCGCGACAAATTGGTAGATCCCCACATACCCCGGCGTGGACGGCAGCGCGCTGCTGAGTCCCAGCGCCGTCAGGAACAGCAGCGCCACGGGAAAGGTTAAGTGCAGACCCAAAGCGTGCGCCGTGAGCAGCGCGCCACAGGTGTCGGTGGACCAAATCACCACGGTCAGCACCGCGAACATGGCGAAGCGCCTCACGTCGTGGAAAGCGCGCAGGCCGAGGATCACCTGTTCAATCAGCTGGATCAATTTGTCGCGCAGTTTCTCGGGCAGAGGAAATTTACGCAGTAGATTTTCGATGTGCTCGTGAATGTAGGGTAGAATCGCGATTCCCAAGGCGCTGGCGGTGGCTACCACCGCCAGCGATCGCGCCATCGCTTTCATCCAGGCAGGCTGCGACTCTACCGTTAGCAGCGCCAGCGAACTGAACAGGATCAACGCAATGGCGTCCATGATGCGCTCGCCCAAGGCGGTGGTCAGCACAAACGTTTTGCTGAGGCCGGACTTGGCGCTGATGAGAAATGTCCGCACCAACTCGCCGGCGCGCGCGGGCAGCAGGAGATTGCCCAGGTAGCCGGCCGTGGTGGCCCAAAACACGGTGACCACTCCCAGCTTGCCTTGCGAACCCTCGGCGGCACCGGAGTTCAGCAGGATGCGCCAACGAAAAGCGCGCAAAAACAAAGCCACGCTGGCGGTCCCGATCGAGGCGATCAGAAAAGGCCATCGCGCCCCGGCGATAATTTCGCCGACCCGCCGCCAGTCCACGCCCCGCAAAGCGAAGTACAGCAGAACGGCCGCGAGAATCGTCGCCGGGATCCATGCCGGAAAGCCGCGGCCTCTTTGGTTGGCCGTCATGAAGGGCGGGAATCCCCCGGGGGCGAATAGGACTGCGTGCGCGGCGGCCCCGGCCGGCAATCGAAATTGACGCGCTCCCGCTCCACCACCAGGGGCCGGTTGTAGACGCGGGTGTGAATCGAACCCACGTACTCGCCTAAAATCCCCACGGAAATCAATTGCACGGACCCGAGAAAGAATATCCCGATCACCAGCGGCGCCACGCCCAGAGAAAACTCATTCCAGAAGACCAGTTTGTAGAGCAGATAGAAAAGCGCCACCAAAAAGCAGATGGCCGCGGCGACGAATCCCGAAAACGTCATCAACCGCAAGGGCACCTTGGAGAGGTTGGTGATTCCCAGCATGGCCATGTCGTAGAGCGAGTAAAAATCGTTCTTGGTTATGCCATGCTGGCGGGCCGGTTGGTGGAACGGGATGGTCGAGTACGGCAATCCAATCTCCGCGATCATTCCGCGGAAATAAGGATAAGGATCGCCCATGCGCCGGATTTCCTCGATCACCCGCCGGTCGTATAGACCAAAACCGGTAAAATTCTGGAACGTCTCGATGGCCGAAAGCTTGTTCACAAGCTGGTAATACTTCTTGCGCACCCAAAACATCAGGGGATTCTCGTCGCTGGCGCTCTTGATCGCCAGAACCATGAAACTGCCTTGCTCCCACTTTTCGATGAACTCGGGAATCATCTCCGGCGGATCCTGAAGGTCGGCCACCAGTCCGATCACGGCATCGCCGGAGGTCTGCAGCAGCGCGTGATGGGGCGAGCGGATGTGACCGAAGTTCCGGGCGTTGACGATCACCTTGACGTTGCGGTCCTGCGCGGCGATGCGCTTGAGAATCTCCACCGTGCCATCGGAGGAGCAGTTATCGATGAAAACATGCTCATAGTCGTAACGCGCCACGCCGGCCATGGCCGCGCGAACACGCTCGTACAACTCCTCCACGTTGTCTTCTTCGTTGAAGCAAGGGGTCAGGATACTGATGGTCTTGCGAAGCGAAGAGCCGCGGTCATCCCCGATGCGATCCTCATTCATCGCGGTATTATAGCAGACACGGTACAACGGATATGGATCATCCCCTCTCCCGCGACTTGCGGCACGTCTTCGAGCACACCGCCGGCTTGTGGGAGGAATTGCGCGAGGCCCGTATCTTTGTCACCGGCGGGACGGGTTTTTTTGGTTGCTGGCTGCTGGAGAGCTTTGCCTTCGCCCGCGAGCAACTGCAACTGCCCGCCACGATGACGGTGCTGACGCGTTCTCCGGAAGCCTTCCGCGCCAAAGCGTGGCACCTTGCCTGGCACCCTGGGATTCGCCTGCTGGAGGGCGACGTGCGTTCGTTCGTCTTTCCCAAAGAACGCTTCACGCACGTGATCCACGCTGCCACCGACGCCAGCGCGTCGCTCAACCGGGATCATCCGCTGGTGATGCTCGACACTATCGTCGAGGGCACACGGCACACGCTCGATTTCGCGCTGGCCTGCGGCGCGCGGCGCTTTCTGCTGGCCAGTTCCGGAGCGGTTTATGGCGCACAGCCGCCGGAGATCACGCACATCGCGGAAACCTACGGCGGCAGTCCCGATGCCAACGATGCCAAGTGGGCCTACGGAGAAGGCAAGCGCCTGGCGGAATTACTGTGCGCGATCTATCATCGGCAATTCGGACTGCCGTGCGTGATCGCCCGTTGTTTCGCGTTTGTGGGGCCGTACCTGCCGCTGGACATCCACTACGCCATCGGCAATTTCATTCGCGACGCTTTGCGTGGCGGCCCCGTGCGGATCGGCGGTGACGGCACGCCGTATCGTTCGTATCTCTATGCCGCCGATCTGGCGGTATGGTTGTGGACGATTCTGTTGCGCGGAACGCCGTGCCGTCCGTATAACACAGGCGCGGAGCGGGATCTGACGATTGCAGAACTAGGCCACCTAGTAGCCGCCACGCTAGGCATTCCCGGCAACGTGACCATCGCCCGAGCTCCTGAGCCGGGCGCGCTGCCGGAACGCTATGTTCCGTCCACGGCGCGGGCGCGCCAGGAATTGTCGTTACGCGAGACAATCGGCCTGGAAGAGGCGATCCACAGAACGGCTGAGTTCCACGGATTATCGGGAAAATAGATCCACAGATTACACAGATTTCACAGATTAAGAACAAGCGAAATGTTAATCTGTGTAATCTGTGCACTATTTCAGCCGGACCTCACCAGGAATGCCCCCGGAATCAGTGGACCGGATCGCCGCCACCAGACACCGTGCGACGGCGGGCGCGAGTTTGAAACCGTGGCCGGAGCCGCCGCCGGCAATCCATACGTTGTCCCATAACGGATGGCGGTCCAGGATCAGGTGGGAGTCCGGCGTTTGCTCATACTGGCAGACGCGCGAATCAACTAGCGGCGCGTCTGCTAGAGCCGGGAAGCGCTGCGCCAGATACTCGCGCGTCTCGGCTAACCCGGCGCGCGAGATGTTGCGATCCCCGTGCGTGGGATCGAACTCCGGGCCGCGATTGTCGGAGGCGATCTTCAGGGCGCCGTCGAGCGTCGGCATGCCATAGAAAGAAAACTCCTGGCCTGCGCGAGTGCCTTCGTCGATCCAGGTGGGAAAACGGCCGGGATCGAATTCCGCGGATTCATTCGGCGGCGCGAAATAGAAAAGCTCCTGCCGGGTAACGCGCAGCCGTTGACCTAACACCGCAGGAAACATCTCCCGCAGCCAGGGACCGCAGGCAAATACAAACGTGCCCGCGGAAACGTGGCGTCCATCTTCCAGGGCGATGCTCAAAAGCCGCCGGCCGTTTGCGTTAGACGATTCCGGCGGACGAACCGCGGCCGTCTCGATTGCACCGCCGGCGCGTGTGAACAGTTCCGCCAAGGCCAGGCAGGCGCGTCGCGCAAAGAGCACTCCGCCGAGCGGCTCCCACAGCGCAGCGCGGTCTGCGATGCCCGAGAATTGCGGGAATCGCGACGCCGCTTCTCCGGCGCGCCAAGATTCCAGCGGAATGCCAAGTCCCGCCAGGCAACGCTGTGTTGCCGTCGCAAACGTTGGATCGTCGCCGGTGAGCCACAGCACGCCGGTGGGTGTCAACAGGCGCTGTCCGCATTCCATCTCCCAGTGCTTCCAAAAGGCCAGCGACTCCCAGGCCCATCGTGAATACAGGCATTTTTCCCCGTAGCAGGTCCGCCAAACGCGGGTGTGGTCGCCGGAAGTGGCGCGAGGATTCCCCACGCCCCAGGCGTCCAGCAGCAGGACGCGCGGAGAACCTTCCACCGCCAGGGCCAGCGCTGTGGCGGCGCCGAAAATTCCGGCGCCGGCGACTACGACGTCAACAGTGAGGGGGGAAGGCACTCGAAGAGGTCCGCGCTACTCCGGCTTGATGGACTTCAGCAATGCTTGAAAGTCGGCTTCCGCCGCAGCCACGGTTTTCTTCGGTCCGGTGAGTTTGATGAACAGCGGTCCCTGCTTACCCTCGACCACCGCGGCGATCATGCGATAGTTGGGCTTGGCCTGCTTGGCGGCCATCATCGGCCCGGAGGTTTGCATGTAAGTGCCGGAGATATCCACGGTGGTGACGGCAAACCCGGAGATGATTTGCTTGGCGGTCTTGGGACTGCCGATGGGCTGGCCGCCGGGAGTTTGGAACTGTCCCGTCCAGCGATCGAGATTGGCTTGCACCGTGCCGCCTTGGCCCGCGCCGAAAAAGAAAACGCCGCACTCGCCCGGTTCGGGATCTCCTGCCGCTGCCGGAACTTTGTAGGTCGCCACGCGCATCGGCCGATCCGGCTCCAACGACCAGCGAGCCGGCGCCGTGTACTTCAAACCATCGGCGGAGCCCGGCATGGTCTTGCTGCCTTGGGCGTAAAGCGGCGCCAAGCCTATCGCGAGAAGCCCGGCAACGAAACAAAGACGGTGAATCGTGGTCATAAGCAGGATTCTATCACCGTCACCGCGCCAACTCACACACTACGAGCGGCCGCCCAAGTAACGAAGCGCCAAGCAGGTGATGTCGTCAGCCTGCGGCGCGCCGAGCGCGAAGGCAGTGACTCCGTTGATTACGCGTCTGACGATCTCCTCCGCCGACTCAGCTTGGGACTTCCCCAGGACATACTCCAGCCCGGCCTCGGAAAAGTAGTTGTCGCCAGGATCGCGCGCTTCCGTCACCCCATCGGTAAACAGGAAGATGCCGTCTCCCGGCTCCAGCTTGACGCTTCCCGTCTCGAACGTGGCGTTCTCCATCACACCCACCAGCAGACAGCATGGGGAGTTCAAAGCTTTGAGGGGGTTGTTTTTTGAAAACACGTAAGGAGGGTTGTGACCACCCAGGCAGTACTCCACTTCTCCTGTGCTGGTATGAAGGATTCCGTAGAACATCGTGACGAACATGCTGGGGTCGCTTTGCCGGCTGAGCACCACGTTGACGTATTGCAGGCATTGGCTGGGCGAGCCTCCCTGCAGAGCCGTGGCCCGCAAAAGCGTCTGGCTGACCGCCATGAAGATCGCCGCGGGAACGCCCTTTCCCGAGACATCACCGATCACGAAACCCAGGCGCTCCTCGTCGATGAGAAAGAAATCATAAAAATCGCCGCCCACGTGGCGGGCCGGAATCATCTCGCCGTGGATCTCGAACTCCCGGCGATCCGCAAACGGCGGCTCCTTGCCGGGAAGAATCGATGCCTGAATCTGCGCCGCAACGGTCAACTCGTGGCGGATGGCCGCCAACTGGTCGCGCGCTTTGATCCCCTGATTCAGCGCCTCCAACTCCTGGATGGTCTTCTGGATGGTCACCTCAAAATCCTGAAAGTCGATCGGTTTGGTCAGGAAGTCGTAGGCGCCGCGGTTCATGGCCAGCCGGATGTTCTGCAGGTCGCCGTAAGCCGATACGATTACCGCTTTCAAGAGGCGGTTGACATCCCCCAGCCGGGAGAGCAAGGTCAGGCCGTCCATCACCGGCATATTGATGTCGCTCAGCACAATGCTGATGCCGGCATCCTCCTTCAGTTTGTCGAGAGCTTCCTGGCCGTTCAACGCGAAGACAAACTCGAATTCGCCTTCCCGGATCTTCTTCCGAAACTTCTGCCGAACCAGCAACTCCAGGTCGGACTCGTCGTCAACGACCAAAATCTTAAACGACATGGCTCTCCCCCTGCCCTTTGGGCAACGTAATAATGAACTCCGTGAACTCCCCGCGCTCCGATTCCACCGCGATCGAGCCCTTGTGTTCCTGGACCACGATGTCGTGACTCATCGACAAACCCAGCCCGGTGCCCACTCCGGCGCGCTTGGTGGTAAAGAAAGGCTCGAAGATCTTGCTTCTGATTTCCTCCGGGATTCCCTCGCCGTTGTCGCGGATTCTGATCTCCACGTTCTCCCCGGCGTCGCGGCTGCTGACCGAAAGCTTGGGGGAAAACGTGCCATCGCCTTTGACCTTCCTAGCATACGCCGCGTAGCAAGCGTTGTTGGCGACATTCAGAAACACCCGGCTCAAGTCCTGCGGGACCACGCTCAGCGGTTGTAGCGCCGGGTCGTAGCTCTCCTCAATGGTGATGTTGAACTCGCTGTTCTGGGCGCGCATTCCATGGTAGGCCAGTTTGATGTGTTCGGCCAGCAGTTCATTGATGTCCACGCTTTGCCGCTCCCCGGCCTGACCGCGCGAATGCATCAGCATTCCGCGCACAATACTGTCGGCGCGCTTGCCGTGTTCGCGGATCTTGCCGACGTTTTGCTGCAGATCGCCGAGCAAACCCTCCAGAGTCGAGGCATCGCCCGGTTTCTTGAGGCACTCCCGGATCTCCTCGACCATGTCGCTGGAGATTTCCGCGAAATTAGTAACAAAGTTGAGCGGATTCTTAATCTCATGCGCGATTCCGGCGGTCAAGGCTCCCAGCGACGCCAGTTTCTGCTGCACCACGAGTTGGTCCTGGGCCCGATGGAGTTGGGCCATCGCTTTTTCCAACTCCGCGCTCTTGTTGCGCTCGGTCTCGTGGGCCAAGGTCAGTTGGGCGCGCGCCGCGGCCAGGTTGTCGGTCATGTCGTTGAAGGCGTTGGCCAGGTCGCCCAATTCGTCGCGGGTCTGCGTCTCGATGCGCTGGTCCAGATCTCCGCCGCCGATGGCTGCCGCGCCGCGCTTCAACCGGCTCAGTCCCAGGGCCAGGTGGCGCGATACTCCAAAGGCCACGGCCACGGCGAGGATCGAGGAAGCCAGGAAGATCACGATGATGATGCGATCGGTGAGCCGGGCCACCGCGTAGAAATTAACACTGGCCGTCTCCACGCGGAGCTTCTCGTCTTTCTGCAACTGCGGCAGCAGTTGTTGCAGGACCGTTTGACTCAAGGGGTCGGCGCGAATCGCCAGTTCGGTAATCGCCTTGGACTGATCCACGCCAAAGCTGGTGTAGTAGACGCGCCAGGACACCATCAAGTCGCGGCAGGTATTGGCGAAGACATCCACTTTGGCGCGCGCCTGGGTATCCGAAAGCGCCTGAAATTCGCGGATCGCCTGGGAGATGGCATCGAGCTGGCCGTTGAATTGGGAGGCGTCCTCCGCTTCCACCGGCCCCGCGGCGCTTCCCGCCGCCGGGTCGGTCACGATCTGGCTGAGCAGGGTCACCTGCTTTTGCACGTCGCTGAGATTCTGGCGGATCGTGGAGATCAAGACCTGCCGGGAGATGGCGCGGCGCAAGTCCTCGACCGTGGATTCCCGTTTCTGATTGCCCCAGAAATAAACGACCAGGTTCAAGGCAAACAGCACCAGGATCGCCAGGAACGAGAGCGTGAGTCGGCGGCGAATGGTCATCGCAATTGCGGTCCCTAACGCAAGGGATAGTTCTTGTCTCCCGGCAGATGACCGTCGATCTTGAGCACCTTGGCGCCCTTGGGAATCTGGGAGGCATCTACAAAAGCCAGGGACCCGGGGATATTAACCACCAACTCAGCGGCCATCTCGTTGGAGTAGACGATTTTGGGTCCCGCCGCCGTCTCGGCGCGAAAAACTTTGCCGATCCAGTATTGGCGGTACTGAGCCTCCGACATCTTGTACACGGTTTTCAGGATAACATCCCGCTCCCGCGCCACGGGAGTCGAATGAGCAGCGTGACCCGCAGGTTGGGCGCCCAGTATTGGCGGTCACCCAGCAAGACCTTGCGCACTTCCGCAAAGGTGAGATCGTCGACCGGCACGCCGGCATGAACGACAATTGCCACATCCGAGGCCGCCGCCGCCTTTGGCAGGGGCGGGAACAAAAGGATCGCGGCCAGAACAAAGCACACCGAAGGTTTCATGGTTATCGTTTCCTATATTCCTCAGAAAGTGAAACTGGTTTGAAGGAATGTGCCATGCGTATTGGGCACTCCCGGTGCGCGCCGCAGGTCGCGGTACTCCGCTTTGATGGCTGCAAAACTGGAGATGTCATAGCGAACGCCGAACGTCGAGCCGGAGAGATTGGGGAAGCCCTGCACCGAGAACACTCCGTCTGTGAAGGGAGCGTGAATGTACTCGTAGCGGTAGTAGGGTTTCCACAGTTTCTGCCCAAACGGCAGACGGTAGCCTAGTTGGGCATAAAACGCCTGGCTGTTGGAGTCGCGGGTGGACCTGGCGAGTTCATGGTTGATATTGGCGAACTCGGCGATGAACTCGGGATTCTCCCTGTTCCAAACTACATGTCCCGCGGTAATCAACTCGTAGTAGTTCAGCCCGTTGGGCAGGGTGATCAGGTCGTGGTAGACCGAGCCGCCCGTTTGCAGGCCAAAGAGCTTGTCCGGTTTGACGAAGACATTGGCGAGCCAGGCCTTATTGTTGTTGACAGGGCCGGCGTCGCCGGCGCGGCTGATGATCGAACCACGGCCATTGCCGAAACCAACGTTGTAATTCAAGTTCATGCCGTCGGCCGGGACCGCGCCTTCCACCAGCGCGCCGACGAAGTGGACCGGAATGAAGCGGCCGCCGAACTGCACCATTTCCGGACGGCTGATGGAGGTTTGCAGCCACGCGCCGTGGTGGAATTCGGTGTTCCAGTAATTGATGGGTGTGTGGTACCGGCCAAAGGACACCTTGAAGTAGTCGCTCCAATCGTAACGAATGATGGTGCGCTCGACTTCCACGTTGAAGCCGGGGGCCGGGGGCGTTCCCGTTCCCGCATCGGTGCGCGCCGTCATACTAATCTCGCCAAAGAAACTCACTCTGGGAGAAAGCGCCGAGCTCAGGTGTAAGACAAACTGCCCTTCGTTGAAGCCGCTCTTGGTGCCGCGCTGATCCGTGGCGGCGAAGTCGAAGTCGCCAAATCCCGCGATTTTCAAGGAAGGATAGGTTGGACCCTGGTCGCCGGCATTGGCGGGCGAGCCATGGTCATGGACTTCCCCTGTTGGCGCCGCAGCCGTGACGGGAGGCACCGCGATATTGGCCGTGACAGCGGCCGTGACAGCGGCCGGCGCACCTGCCACGGGAGCCGCGGCGGGGGCCGTGGCCGCGGCCGAACGCGTTCCGCCCTCCAGTTCAGCGACGCGCTTTTCCAGCTTGTCAATGCGGCTGAGCAGAGCTTGCACCTGTTCCGCCGTTACCGCCGGAGCAGTCGCTTGACCCGCCAACGGAATTGCCGACAGCAAGATACACAAACACCCAAAACTGTGCTTCATAGCAGCAGTCCCCTTTCGCACAAGGTCTCGGTCAGAACAATTTCAGTTTTTCGATCACCCATGCTACGCTACCCTTTCCTTGCTGTCTACATGGTTTTGAGTTAGCCTAAACGCTGGCCTGACCGTCGGCATAAGACTCCATGAGCATCCGCCAAAGACTGGCGTTGTCCTTCTTGAGCTTCCTGCTGATCCTGGGGTTTAACCTGGCGATCTACTTCTGGATTAGCGGCCAGCGCAACTCCAGCGTTGAGGAGTTGAGGAAGGCCATCGCGCGCATCACCGCGCTCGCAACGGTCCGCGGAGAACTGCAGGATATCCGCGAGCAGATCGCGTTGTTGAGCGAAGGCATGGGAGCGGATAAGGCCGGAGGCGCCAGAAACGAGGATGTCGCGGCTTTCCGCCGCCGTCTGGAAACGGTGGACCAGGAGATCGGTGAAATCGCGCAACTGACCGATCCCGGCGTCCTTCCCCGAGTGCAAGCGTTCCGACAGGCCTGCCGGGACCTGAGCCTGTCCTGGGAGACTTTCTACGAGAATCTGGGTGTCAACCAGTCCAAAGCCATCCTGGAACTGACGACCCATGGTGAACCAGCATCCCAAAAAGTTTTGGAGGAGCTCCTTCCCCAATTGGAGCAGGGCGAGAAGTCCAGGATGGCAGCGGCTCGGGTAAACTTCCATCAGGTCGCGCAATTCACCGACTGGATCATGGTGGTGATTTTTCTGGCTTCCATCGTCGTCGTGTTGGGCGTGGTTTATCGCCTGTCCAGTTATCTCACGACGGCGGTCGGCGAACTCCAGATTGGCGCTCTGTACATCGGGAACGGAATCCTCAACCACCGGATCCCTGTAACCGGCCGGGATGAACTGGCCCAACTGGCGCAGGCTTACAACGAGATGGCGGCGAGTCTTTACCGCGCTCAGAAGGAATTAACGGTCGCCAACGTGGAACTGGAAAGCCGCCATCAAGACGTGGAAAAGCAGCGCCAGCGCGCGGAGTCGCTGTTGCTGAACATTCTTCCCCGCCGGGTGGCCGAGGAGTTGCAGGCCAAGGGCAGCGTCGATCCTAAGTATTTCGAGGATGTGACCATCATCTTTACCGACTTTGTCGGTTTCACCAACGCCACGGAGACGTTGGCGGCCGAGGACCTGGTCCACATGCTGGATGAATACTTCACGGAATTCGATCATATCGTGGCACGCTACTACCTGGAAAAGCTCAAGACCATCGGCGACAGCTACATGTGCGCTTCCGGTTTGCCGCTCGGTGCGCGAAGCCGGCGCAACCCGTCCCATCCGGTGGACGCGGTTCTGGTGGCGCTGGAAATGCAGGAAGCGGTCGCCCGCCGCGATCGGCCGGATGCCGCCGTGCGTCTGGCGGTGCGCATCGGCATCCACTCCGGCCCGGTAATCGCCGGTGTGGTGGGCATTCAGAAGTTCGCCTTCGACATCTGGGGAAGCACGGTCAATTTCGCGTCGCGGATGGAGTCCGGCGGCGCTCCCAATTGCATCAATATATCCGGCCCGACGCACACCCGGGTCAAAGACTTCTTTTCCTGTGAAAGCCGGGGCAAGATCATGACCAAGGACAAGCGGGAAGTGGACATGTACTTTGTCAACGGCGTCCTTCCCAGCCTGATGGTTGATCTAACGAAAATCCCGCCGCCGGCTTTTGTGCGCCGCTATCAGGTGTACTTCCAGAAGGATCCTCCGGCCTTTCCCTCCTTTTTGATGGAGGCAAGAGACCACCTGTCGGATAGCGGCGATCTGGCCAAGACCGTGGCTATCTGATTGCCGGCGTCATCGAGCGCAAGGATCGTTTCACTCCCGCCGCAGGACCTCGGCCGGATCGGTTCGCGCGGCTCGCCACGCCGGCTGGCCGGAGGCCAGCACCGCGATCAGGACCAGCGTCGCGGCAGCGGCCATCCGCGTAGCCGGATCGGTAGCGCTCACGCCAAAGAGCTGCGCTTCCAGCAAACGCGCCAAGACGGCGGCCGCCAAGCCACCGGCGATGATCCCGGCCAGCGCGGCGAGAAACGCCCCGCGCAGCAGCAACGCGACAATGTCGCCGGGCCCTGCGCCCAGAGCCATCCGCACACCGATTTCCTGGCGGCGTTGCGCCGCCAGGTACGCGGAGACTCCAAAGATCCCGATACTCGCAAGCATCATCGCCAGCGCCGCGAACAGGCCCAACAGCCACATGGCGCGCTTCGGCGCAGCGGTAAGAAACGCGCAACGCGCTTCCATCGTCTGCGCGTCATCGAGCGGCGTTAAGGGCGTCTCGAGATACACGGCATGCTTCACCGCGCCAGCCAGCGACATCGGATCGGCGCTGTCTGAAAGGGACGAACGCACCAGAATGTAGGTGACGCGCAGCGCCGCCTGGCTTTCCGGCAAGTAGATCTGTTCCGTCCGGCAATCGCGCACCGAGCTGGTGCAAACATCGCCGACCACAGCGATGATTTCCGTGGGAATTTCCTTGTCCTCGCCTTGCAGATTGAAAAGCAGCTCGGGCAGAACGATGCGTTTCCCCATGGCGCGGTTGGCGGCCCCGAAATACTCTTCCGCGATCGTCCGGCTAACGATCATCACCGGCGTGGATCCTTCGCGATCGGTGGATTCGAAGAGACGACCGGCGAGCACGGGAATCCGCATCACGTTGAAGTAGTTTCGGCTGATGACGTTAAGCACCGTGCGATGGTCTTTGTGATGCGCGGGCTGTCCTGCCGGTTGTGTGTCGACGGAAATGAGCACGCCACCGGTCGGCATCGTGGTGGCCGTAGCCACCGCGCTCACTCCGGGCAACGCGCCGATGCGTTCGCGGATACGCGCGTACAACGCCGCGCCGGCGGTTCGCTTGCCATCCGAGGATGGCGCCAGCGACAGCATGTTGGTCAGGACTCCGCGCGGCTCGTAGCCCAGGCTCACGCCGCGCATCTTGACGAACGTTTGCAGCAGCAATCCCGCGCCGACCAGCAGCACGAAGGCCAGCGCGACCTCGCCGGCCAGCAGTCCTCTCTGCCAACTGTGGGCCGAACGCGTACGCATGCCGCCGACGCCTTCGGGGTTCGCGGCACGCACTGCCGGGATGGTCCCGAACAGTAGCGCAGCGAGAACGCCGAAAACCAGGGAGGATATCAAGACCGTGCCGTCTACCGTGATTTCCTCGGCGCGCGGCAGCCCGGCGATCAGCGGTTGCAACGCCCGCAGCCCGCCGTAGGCGATGGCGCAGGCCGCCAAACTCGCCGGCAACGCGATGAGCAGCGACTCCGCCAGGACAAAGCGCGCGATGCGCGCCCGCGTCGCACCGAGCGCCACGCGCACGTCCATCTCCTGCTGCCGCGATGCGGCGCGCGACAGCATCAGGTTGGCCACGTTGACGCAGGCGATCAGCAGCACCAGCGTCACCGCGCCGAACAGCGTCAACAGCAGCGGGCGCTGCGGCCCGGTGATTTGCTCCAGTTCCGGTCTGACTTCCAGGCGAATATCTTTCCAGTCAGCCGGATTGGCGCGCGCCAGGCGCCCGGCGATCACTTTCATTTCCCCGCCGGCGGCTTCGACGGTGACGCCAACGCGCAAACGTCCGGTGACCAGCAAGCCCGCGGGATTCTCTGCAAAAACATCGGTGGTGTAGATGTCCTGCGAGGGGCCCAGCGGCTGGAACTCCGGCGGCATCACACCGATCACCACCCAAGGCTGGTTGTCCAAAGTAATCTGGCGGCCGGAGATTTTAGGATCGGCCGCGAAGCGGCGCTTCCAGTAGCCGTTGCTTAGGACGACCACGCGATTGCGTCCCGCCTGGTCTTCGTCGGGCAGAAACGTCCGGCCGATCATGGCTGCGGCGCGTTGCATCTCGAACCAATTGGCGCTCGTGCAAGGGCCGGCGATTTGTTCCGGCTCGCCGATGCCGGTGAGTGAGAACTGGCAGAAAGACATCCCCGCCAACTCCTCGAACGACCGGCTCTGTTTGCGGATTTCGACGAAGGCTTCGGGATCGACGAAGCCTTGCTGGTCGTGGCGTGTGTTCATCACCCGCACCAGGCGGCCGGTGTCGTAGCCGGGCAGGGGACGAAGAAGCACGGCGTTGACCACCGAGAACATCGTGGTGTTGGCGCCGATCCCCAGAGCCAGCGTGACGGTGGCCACGATCCAAAATCCCGGGCTTTTACGCAGTCCACGGCCGGCGACCAGAAGGTCGAAGAGCATCGGGATATTGTAGCGCTTTTAGTTAGTGCCAGGGGTTCTACGTGCGACGGCCGGCGACGGCAAACGCTTCCTGATCATCGAACACTTCCAACGGCAAAGCCCGCCGCCGCAGTTGATGGTGGTGGTGAACTGGCTAGCGGGACTGGGCGAAGGATTAGGTAATGCCGTGCGTCACAAATTCCCCGCCTGATCCGACAGCATGTGGCGAACCGGGACACGGGCAGATCCCAGCCCGCAGCGCGGGCGGCTACTAGAGTGTGGCCCAGGGCGTCAGCGCCTAGGCGCTAACCTAAGCTCAAACGCGCCCCTTTTTGATCCCGGGAGGGATCGCCGCTTGCAGCCGGTGGTGAAGCGCAGCTTGCGACACCACCGGTTACATTTCCGCTGGCTAACGCACCCTGGAGGGGTGCCAGTGTTCTCCGCGCGCATTGGCCAGGCGTCCGTGAAACGGACGCTTTGACAGTAGCCCGGCACTTTAGTGCTGGGGACGGAACCAAGCAGGAAGCGAGTCCGTGCAACGGACGACTGAGGTTTCTATATTTTTGAGCATAGCTCTGCAAAGACCTCAGCCGTCCGTTGCACGGACTTCATCGGAGACGGCCATTTTCCCAGCACTGAAGTGCTGGGCTACTGTCAGGGCGTCCGCTTCACGGACGCCCAGGAAAGGCAAAGCCTTTCCGCACGAAGGGGGGCAGAGCTGCGCGGTATCCAAACTGAGCCACTACCCGCTACGCTGAGTTTGCGCTGAGCGTATCAAGCGACCGGCCGGCGGAGCGCGCTTCCGCCCATTGGGCGTTTTTTTCACCGTGTTCCCGTATCTCGGTGGCTATAATCTCAACATGCCTATCGCCCCCGGCTCCCGCCTTGGACCCTACGAGATCATCGCCCCGCTCGGCGCGGGCGGGATGGGCGAGGTCTACCGCGCCCGCGACACCAAACTGAATCGCGACGTGGCCATCAAAGTCCTGCCGCCGGCCTTCGCGCAGGACTCCGAGCGCATGGCGCGCTTTCAACGCGAAGCGCAAGTGCTGGCGGCGCTCAACCATCCCAACATCGCGCAGATTCATGGCATGGAAGAATCCGCGCTGGTCATGGAGTTTGTGCCCGGTGAAAACCTGCACGGTCCTCTGCCCGTAGAGGAGGTCGTCGCCATCGCCAAGCAAGTCGCCGAAGCACTGGAAGCGGCGCACGAAAAGGGCATCGTCCATCGCGATCTCAAACCCGCCAACATCAAAGTCACGCCCGATGGCAAAGTCAAAGTCCTGGACTTCGGCTTGGCCAAGGCCATGGAAGAAACATCCACCGACCTTTCCAACTCGCCCACCATGAGCCTGATGGCCACGCGCGCCGGGGTCATCATGGGCACGGCGGCCTACATGTCGCCGGAACAAGCCAAAGGCAAGCCGGTGGATCGCCGCGCCGATATCTGGGCCTTCGGCGTGGTGCTGTGCGAAATGCTCACCGGCGAACGGATGTACTCCGCCGACACGGCCTCGGAAACGCTGGCCCTGGTGATGTTGAAGGAACCCGCGCTCGACAAGCTGCCGGCGGAAACGCCGCGACATGTCCGGCGGCTGCTGGAACGCTGCCTGCGCAAAGATCCCCGCTCGCGGCTGCGCGATATCGGCGAAGCGCGCGTCATGCTCGAGGAAGCCAGGGAGGAAACTCCGCCCGAGGCGGCTGTGCCCGCGCCACTGCCGCCGGCGCCCAAACTTCCCGCCACATGGTTAATGGCAACGATTGCCGTAACCACCGTCCTGGTGCTGGCTTTGGCCGTTACCGGCTTCATCGCCTGGCGCGCCACGCGCCCGCCGCCGCTGCGTCCGCTGATGCGCCTGAGCGTGGAAGTGGGCACCGACGCCGCCTTGGCGCGAGTTCGCCAAAACGGTCTGCTGGCGCTCTCGCCGGATGGCACGCGCCTGGCCGTCACCTATCGAGGGGCCGACGGCAAGGCGCGCTTGGGTACGCGCCTGCTCCAGCAAAGCTCCATCACTCCGCTCAGCAACACCGAGGAGGCCACCGCACCGTTCTTTTCCCCGGACGGCCAATGGCTCGGGTTCCAGGCCGATGGCAAACTCAAGAAGATCTCCGTGGATGGCGGAGCGGCCATGACCATCTGCGACGTGCCCGCCCTGCGGGGAGCAAGCTGGGGCGATGACGGCAACATCGTCCTTACGCCTACATCCACCGCAACGCTCTGGCGAGTTTCTTCCGATGGCGGAAAACTGGAGCCCTTAACCAAATTCAAGGAGAGTGAACGTACCCATCGCTGGCCACAGGTCTTGCCGGGCAGTGCGGCCATCTTGTTCACGGCGGCTAGCTCCACTGGCGGCTACGACGACGCCAACATTGAAGTTCTATCGCTCAAGACGGGCGAGCGAAAGATGCTGCAGCGTGGCGGTTTCTCGGGACGGTATCTCAACAGCGGGCATTTGGTCTATCTGCACCAAAGTACACTGTTCGCCGCGCCATTTGATCTGAAACGTCTGGCCATGACCGGACCGCCGGTGCCGATCCTGGACGACGCCGGCAGCACCACCACCGCGGGCGGCGATTTCGCGTTCTCCGATAGCGGCGCCTTCGTCTATCTTTCCGGGCGCGCGACAAGCGCCGGATGGCCCATTTCCTGGCTCGACGGCGCCGGCAAGCGGCAGGTGTTGCATGCCGCGATCGGCCGCTACGTTACCCCGCGCATTTCACCGGACGGTAAACGCCTGGCGTTTGCGGTTGGCGCCGCTTCGCAAGATGACATTTGGGTGAAAGACCTGGAACGCGACACGGCCTCGCGGCTGACTTTTCTGGGAGGGGAAAACCTCTACCCGGTGTGGACTCCGGATGGCAAGAGCATCGTTTTCCGGTCGCGTGATCCGAAGAATCCCGGAATCTACTGGATTCGCTCCGATGGTTCGGGCGAGGCGCAGCGCTTGACGGACGGCAAGGGTGACGACACCCCTTCGTCGTTTTCCCCAGACGGCAAGCACCTGGCGTTCCATCGGATTGCCGCGAACGGCCTGCCGGACATCTGGACCGCGCCCATCGAAGGCGACTCTGCCCATCCCCGGCTGGGGAAGGCCGAACTCTTCCTGGGTACGCCTTTTGCGGAGGCGGAACCGGCCTTTTCGCCCGACGGACGCTGGCTGGCCTATGCATCCAACGAGTCGGGAACACTGGAAGTGTATGTGCGGCCGTTTCCGGGCCCAGGCGGAAGGTGGCAGATCTCCACCGGCGGCGGGCGCTTCCCTATCTGGTCCCGTTCCGGCCACGAATTGCTGTTCGAAAAGCCTGGCGGAGGCGGCATCATGGCGGTCAGCTACACCACGAGCCGGTCGCCCCAGGGCGATACGTTCTCCGCGAACACGCCGCGGGTGTGGTCGGCGGTTGCCCTTATCCCTATGGGTAACTTTCCCAACTACGACCTGGCGCCGGATGGCAAGCGGATCGCGGCGTTTCTGCCGTCCGGAGACGCCGCGAGCGAGAAGCCGCTCACCCACCTGACTTTCCTGCTGAACTTCTTTGACAAGTTGCGGAGGAAGGCGCCGGGAAAGAATTAGCGACGGAGGTAGTCTAGGAAAAATTTGGAACACGGGAAAGACACGGAATGGCACGGAAAGTCCGAAGACGGTTGAGCATCGTCAAGCGTGTCATGCTCGACGTCTGAAATCACCGGGCACTTTCCGTGCCATTCCGTGTTTTTCCGTGTTCCAGATCTTCTCGCTGCTCTTCTACTCTCTTGCCTCGCACCGCCTTGCTGCGTTACCGTAGCTATATGGGCAAGGTAGAGTCCGCATCACCGAAGAAGCGCTAGATGCGCATCGCCATCGACACGGGAGGCACGTTCACCGACTGCGTCTATCAAGACGCGGGCGGTCTGCGCGTGCTGAAGATCTTTTCGACGCCGCGCAATCCCGCGGATGCGATTGTCGCGGCCGTCAGCCAGATTTTCCGCGGCAAAGAATACCTGGAAATCCGCCACGGAACCACCGTGGGCACTAACACGCTGCTGGAACGCTCCGGTGCGCGCGTGGCCTTTGTCACTACAGCGGGCTTTGAGGATACGCTGGCCATCGGACGCCAGGCTCGCCCAGCCTCTTCGATTGGTTTGCAACGCCGGAGCCGGCGCTGGCGCCCGCCGAGCGGCGCTTCGGCGTGGCCGAACGCACGTTGCCGGACGGCGCAATCCTGGCAGCGCTGGATCCCGCCACGCTGCCGTCGCTGGTGGCGGCCGTGCGCGCCTCGGGCGCGGAGTCGGTGGCAGTGTCGCTGCTGTTTTCTTTCGCCAACCCTGCGCACGAGCGCGCCGTGGGCGACGCGCTGGCTGCGCTGGGGATTCCGGTGTCGCTCTCCCACCAGATCCTGCCGGAGTTTCGCGAGTACGAGCGCGCTTCCACCGTCGCGGTGAACACCTATCTGGCGCCGCGGATGAGCCGCTATCTGGGCGAATTGGAATCACGCATTACGGCCGAGCACGCCGGAGCATCGGTGTCGGTGATGCAATCGTCGGGAGGCATTGTGGCGGCGGCGATTGCCGCGCGCGAGCCGGTGCGCACGATTCTTTCAGGACCCGCGGGCGGCGTGGTCGGCGCGCATCACGTGGCCAGGCGCGCCGGATTTGACGCGCTCATCACCTTCGATATGGGCGGCACTTCCACCGACGTTGCGCTGGTGGACGGCGTGCGCCGCCGCCACGCACGAGTCGATGTGGCGGGATTGCCCGTGGGCGTGCCGATGCTGGACATTCATACGGTGGGCGCGGGCGGCGGATCATTGGCGCGCTTCGATTCGCGGCGGCGCGCTGCGCGTCGGGCCGCAGTCGGCGGGCGCCGATCCTGGGCCCATCTGTTACGGGCGCGGGCACTGCGCCGACGGTCACCGACGCCAACCTGATTTTGGGCCGCCTGGACCCCGAGCGATTCCTTGGCGGTCGGGCGAAACTGGATGCAGCACGCGCGCGACAGTTTTGCACGCAAGCCGAAAGGACCGCTGGCCACCGTAGAGGAGTTCGCCGCCGGCATTCGTGCGCTTGGCCGATGCCACCATGGAAAAGGCGATCCGCTTGATTTCGGTGGAGCGCGGCCGCGATCCGCGCGACTACACGCTCGTGGCTTTGGCGGCGCGGGCGGACTGCACGCCTGCGCGCTGGCGCGCGCCTTGCGCATCCCACGCGTGCTGGCGCCGTGCATGCCCGGCGCGCTTTCCGCGCTGGGCATCCTGATTTCCGGACGTGGTGAAGGACTATTCGCGCACGGTGATGCTGCCGCGCCGGATTCACCGGATTTGGAAGCGTATTTTCGCGAACTGGAGCTGCGCGGGGCGCCGAGCGTTGCGCGCCGACGGGTCTGACCGGAGTTGTTTCGCGCGCTCCCTGGATATGCGCTACAAGGGTCAGGGTTTTGAATTAAACGTGCCGGCGGGTCCCAAGTTTGTTGCGGCGTTTCATGAAGCGCACCGCCAGCGGTACGGCTACGCCGATCCGGCGCGTCCGGTGGAAGTGGTGAACATTCGCGCACGTTTTGTGTCCGCCAGCAAGCCGGTGAAATTTGCGAAGCACAAGCTGCGTCGCGGCGACGGCCGCCGGGCTATCGTGCGGCGCGCCGCGGGAGCCAGTTTTTACGATCGCGAACTGCTTGCGCCGGGAGATGTTTTCGAGGGCCCTGCCGTGGTGGTGGAATACAGCGCTACAACCGTAATTCCGAAGGGCGCACGCGCCCAGGTAGATGCCTGGGGCAACATCGTGATTCAAGTGTGAGCGCGGTTTTGAATCTGTGAAATCTGTGTAATCTGTGGATGGGAATTCTGGGAAGCATGGGAGGTCTGGGACCTATGACGAAATCTGTGGACCCTATTGAGTTGGGATTGTTCAAGAGCCTTTCCATTCCATCGCGGAGGAGATGGGCGCGGCGCTGCGGCGTTCTGCGTTTTCGCCCAACATCAAAGAGCGGCGCGACTATTCCTGCGCCGTCTTCGACGGCGCAGGCGAGCGTGGTGGCCATGGGCGATCACATGCCGGTGCATCTGGGCTCGATGCCCATGTCGGTGCGCGCGGTCGTGGACACGCTCGATCTGGAACCGGGCGACATCGCCATGCTGAACGATCCTTACGCGGCGGAACGCATCTGCCCGACATCACCCTGGTGGTGCCGCGTCTACGCGAAGCGCGACAGCCGAGCGTTTTACGTGGCTAACCGCGCCCATCACTGCCGACGTAGGCGGGACCTATCCCGGCTCGATGGGCCTTTGCCGCGAGATCTATCAGGAAGGCCTGCGCATTCCGCCGGTGAAAATCATCCGCGGCGGGCGCGTGGATCGCGATGTGCTGGGACTGCATTCTGTACAACGTGCGCACGCCGCGCGAGCGCGAAGGCGATTTGACCGCGCAGATCGCGGCGTGCCGGATCGGCGAGCGCCGCCTGCTGGAGATTGGCCGCAAGTACGGCGTGGCCACGGTCAACTCGGCGCATGGCCGAGCTGCTCGACTATTCCGAACGCCTGATGCGCGACGAAATCGCGCGCCTGCCCGCGGGCCTGTTCGCGGCCGAAGATTTCCTGGACGACGACGGCTTCAGGCGCCGGCCCGCATCGCGCATTCGCGTGAAGATCGCGCTCGACCCTGAGCGCCGCACCGCGCGCGTGGATTTTACAGGCACGATTCCGCAGTGCGGCGGCAGCGTGAATGCGGTTTACGCGATTACCTAGTCGGCGGTGTTCTACGTTTTCCGCTGCCTGCTGGGAGACGACGCGCCCTGCACCGCGGGACTGATGCGGCCCATTCGCGTGATCGCGCCCGAAGGAAGCATCGTCAACGCGCGGCCTCCCGCGGCGGTAGCGGGCGGCAACGTGGAGACGTTCGCAGCGCATCACCGATACGTCTGCTGCGCGCGCTGGCGCAAGCCGCGCCCGCATCGCGTTCCGGCGGCCAGTTCCGGCACCATGAACAACCTGACCTTCGGCGGCATCGCAGCCGCGCACGGCGACAGCCCGTTCGCCTACTACGAGACCATCGCCGGCGGCATGGGCGCGCGGCCCGGATCGCGACGGCGTTTCCGGCATCCACACGCACATGACCAACTCGCTCAATACGCCGGTGGAGGCGCTGGATATCGCTTATCCGTTTCGGGTGCGGCGCTATGAGTACCGGCGCGGCTCGGGCGGCGCGGGAAAATATCGCGGCGGCGACGGTATGGTGCGGGAGATCGAATTGCTGGTTCCCTCGCAGGTGACGCTGCTCGCCGACCGGCGCCGCAACGGTCCCTATGGACTTTCGGGAGGCTCACCTGGCGCGTGTGGCCGCACCACGCTGGTGCACCGCGATGGCACGAATGAAGCGTTGCCCGGCAAATGCAGCGTCGCAGCGCGGGCCGGCGATCGAATCAGGATTGAGTCGCCGGGAGGCGGGGGATTCGGAAGCACAAAACAAAAGCAACCGCCGATAAACGCCGATGAACGCCGATAGCTTCTTGTTCTTATCGGCGTTCATCGGCGTTTATCGGCGGTTGCTTTTTCCTATGCCGCGCCTTCGCGTCCCCGGTTCTTGCGCTTAATCTCAATGTTCAAACGCTTGATCTTTTGGTTCAGCGTGGACAGCGGCACCTGCAAATGCTCGGCCGCTTCGGTCTGGCTCCAGTTGCTCTTTTCCAGCATGTCCTGAATCACGCGGCGCTCGCATTCGTCCATGATCTCGAACAACGACGCGCCGGGCCGCGCGCCGGTCAGCGGCAGAAAGCCGCCTATGCCGCGCGAAGTCAGCGCTTCCGGCAACAGCTCCGGCCCAATCAGGACGTCGCGGGAGAGAACCACGGCCCGCTCCACCACGTTTTCCAACTCCCGGACGTTGCCGGGCCAATCGTGGTCCATCATCAGGCGCATCGCTTCCGGCGAGAAGCGGCGTAGCGGGCGCTGGTTCTCTTCGCAGAACTTCACCAGGAAATGCTCGGCCAGCGCGGGAATGTCTTCGCGCCGCTCGCGCAAAGGCGGCAGCGAAACCGTAATCACGTTCAAACGGTAATAAAGATCCTCGCGGAACTTGCCCTCCGCCACCAGCGTGCGCAGATCCACGTTCGTGGCCACCACGAAACGAACGTCGGTCTTGATGGTTTCGTTGGAGCCCAGCGGCATGAACTCGCGTTCTTGGATCACCCGCAGCAGTTTGGATTGAATGTCCGCTCCCACCGTGCCGATTTCGTCGAGAAAAATGGTGCCTTGATCGGCCACTTCGAAAAGTCCGCGCTTGGAGGCGATGGCGCTGGTGAAAGCGCCCTTGACGTGACCGAACAACGTGCTTTCCAGCAACTCCGGCGGCAGGCTGCCGGTGTTCACCGGAACGAAGGCGTTTTGCGCCCGCGGGCTGCGCATGTGAATGGCCTTGGCAATCACTTCCTTGCCGGTGCCGCTCTCTCCCGTCAGCAACACCGTGGAACGCGAGGGCGCGACTTGTTCCACCAGGTCGAAAATTTTCAGCATCGGCTCGGACTTTCCGACGATGTTGGGAAAGTTGTAGCGCTGGTGCAAGGCCCGCTTAAGCTGCACGTTTTCTTGCGTCAGGCGGCGGCGATCTACGGCGCTGCGTACTTCGGCCACCAGTTGCTCGTTGTCCCAGGGCTTGGTGAGGAAATTGTCCGCGCCGTTGCGAATCGCCGTGACGGCGTTCTCTACCGACCCAAAGGCCGTGATCACCAGGACCGGCAGCCCCGGATCGAGACGCCGGAAATCCAGCAGGGCGTCCAGTCCGGATTTGTCCGGCAGGGCCACGTCCAGCAGAACGGTGTCGTAAGCCTTGCGCTCCAGGCGGCGCAGGCCGCCTTCCGCGGTGTCGGCGGTGTCAACTTGAAAACCTTCCAGCGAGAGCAGCGTTTCCAGGCTTTCGCGGATTTCCGCTTCATCGTCCACGATCAGAATACTGCCCCCACGATGCTCGCGGTCTTTCAAGATGCTTGCCCTCGGCCAGCCAGCACGGCAGCGGTCTTACCGTCCGTCGCGCGAGGCTGCGCCAGCGGAAACTCCAATGTGAAGATGGTTCCCTGCGACGGCGTGCTATCCACGGCGATCTTCCCGCCGTGTTCCTGCACAATGCCGTAGGTGACCGATAGGCCCAGCCCGGTGCCGCCGCGGAAAGCCTCGCTATCGCGGCCCCGCTGCGCGCCCTTGGGCGGCTTGGTGGTGAAAAACGGATCGTAGATCCGTTCGACATAGCGGGGATCGATCCCTTGTCCGGTATCGGCGACCCGCACACTCACGCGGGAGTCGCGCACTTCCGCGGAAACGGTCAAGGCGCCGCCTTCCGGCATGGCCTCGCGGGCGTTCAAGAACAAGTTCAGGAACACCTGCTGCAGCTTGCCGGAATTTCCATGTACCATCAGCCGTTCCAGCGCCGCACCGTCCTCCGGCATCTTGCGTTTCACGATCACGCGGCCGGTCTTGAACTGATGTTCCAGCAAAGCCAGCGTGTCGCCGATCACCTGGTTCAGATCGACGTCGGCGAACTCGGCGTTGCCGGTGCGCGAAAAATTGAGCAGGTTGTTGACGATCTCCGAAGCCCGGAAGGTGGAGCGATTGATGCGCTCCAGCAGTTTCCAGCGGGGATCGGATTCCGGCAACTGCTTGGCCAGCATTTGCGCGTAGCTGGAGATGACCGCCAGCGGCGTGTTCACTTCATGGGCCACGCCCGCCGCCAGCAGGCCGATGGAACTGAGCTTGTCGGCGTGCGTAACTTGCCGTTCCAGATCCACGCGCTCGGTGATGTCGTCGAAGATCACCAGGCGTCCGACCATTTCAAAATCCTTGGTGACCAGCGGCGCCACGGCCACGTTGAAAACGCGTTCCGCGCCGGCGCTGGTCTTCACGCGGTACTTGTAGAGATTGTGGATGCCGGTGGGATTTTCCGTGGAGCGCAGGCGCATCAACTCGGCCACCAGGTCCGGCGGGAACACTTCGTCGATCCGGCAGCCCACGGCGCGATCGCGGGCCACGCCGTACATCAACTCCACTTGCGTATTCCAGCTCTCGATGCGATCTTCCAGGTCCAGCGCCAGAATGCCGACGTTGACCGACTCCACGATGTTCTCGCTGTATTCTTTGAGACGCTCGTACTGCGCCACCTTGCGCTCCAGCCGCCGGTAGAGGCGCGCGTTTTCGATGGCCGTGCCCAGGTAACCGCTCAGCGTTTCGATCAGAGCCACGTCTTCGGTGGAAAGGAAATCGCCCTCCCGCGTCTTGCCCAATCCCAGGTAACTCACCACCCGGCCCTGCGCCTGGCAGGGGACGTAGTAGTGCAGTTCCAGTTCTTCGATGGTGCGCCGCGCCGAAGGCGTTTGACTCACCGCCTGATGGACGTTTTCGAAGAATAGCGCGCCGCGCACCGGTTGCGGCCCCCCAGGGTCGAGGAAGGACAAGTCCAAACCGCTGTGGAAGGAGACGCCCAGGGAGCGCTCCAAACGCACGGCCGGCTCAGCGCCGCCCGCGTCGCCTTCTTCATTCACCAGGAAGACCGCCACGCAATCCACGCCCAGGGTCCGCGAAAGGCGATCGAGAGTGCGGTCGAGCAGGCGGTCCAGATCCACCTCGGCGCTGATGTCGCGGCCGAATTCGATCAGGGTGCGGCGATAGTCGTAGCTTTCGCGATAAAAGAAGCGGTCCAGGCGTTCCTGAATGCGGTTGCGCAGCGGCTGGAACAGAAACGCCGTCGCCACCACGGCAATAATCCATCCCCAAGCGCCGGTTTCCGGCAGCAACTTTTGCAACAGCGCGCCGCCCAGCGCCGCCAGCGTGAAGTAGAACGCCACCAGCAGCGCGGTCGCCAGCGTGTAGACGATCCCGCGGCGGAACAGGATGTCCACGTCCATCAAGCGCCAGCGGAAAATCGCGTAACCGAAAGTGATTGGGATCAGCGCCAGCGCCAGCACAAAGACATTCAACACCGGCGACGGTACCCGGCCGAGCACATATTGCAGCACGTACACGCAGACAAAGGGCAGGATGGCCGCGGTCGTTCCGCGGGTGACCCACTTCATCTGTTGCCGCAAAACCACGGTGTCAGCTTGGCGGTAGGTGTGATGCAGTACGCCGGCGGCGGCCAGATAGATCAGCCCCATGTACAGTAGTTCCAGGCGGTCCAGCCCCCAGCGCACCGCCGACAGCGGTAGATGAACGCGCACTACATCAATGGCCACCGCGGCGTGCATCACCAGCAGGAGCGCTCCCGGCAGATACAGCAGCGGCAGGGCGATGCGATGGCGTCCCAGGAACGGCTTGGGCTTGGGAAAAACCAGCGCGAAATGCAGGAACAGCGGCGGCTGCAGCAGCCAGGCGATGACGTTCAGCCAATAGATCGTCCAATCGAACGGATTGAACTTGCCGGTGTAGTGACAAAAATACAGCGCGAAGGAAGCCAGACAAAATACGTAGAAGTGTCCCGAGCGCGGCGCGTTCGGCCGGCGCAGAATGACGAACAAACCGACGCCCAGGTACAGGAGTCCGACGACACGGAGATAAGGCAGCAGCGAGTTGGCCGGCTCCGGCTCCAGGATGAGCTTGGCCGTAAAGGGCTGCCCTTCCCGCGACAGCGCGTAGTCGGCGTCCTGCCAATCGTGCAACTTGTCCAGGAGCCGAGCCACCTGCGGCGTGGTCTTCACGTCCACATGGTTGATGCTGATGAGCATGTCGCCGCCATGAATGCCGCGGCTGGCGCCCGGACCATCCTTCACTACTTCCTGGGCGACCACCCCATGTTCGGTATCGGCCCAAGTAACGCCGTCATAGACGGGATGGAAAATGCGGTGCTGATAGAGATTGAACCACCCCAGAGTAATGGCGGCTACGGTCGCCAATCCGGCGACAATAGCGCGGAATCCGGGCTTGAACCCCTGGGCAGTCATGGCGCTCTCGCTGTTCGCTAGCATATCGCAGAGCAAGCCTGATTCCAATGCGAGAGTGGATGCGAACAGCCAATTGCCTTATTTCTAAATAGCTTAGGATTCTTGCGGTTAGGACTATACCATTCTTGAAACAATGTGCTATGTAAAATGGAATCGCGTCGAAGGGCCACAGTTGGAGCAACTTACTGCTACAATGGATTTCCATGTCTCCACCGTTTCGCGCCGGCTTGGTTGGCGCGGGGTACATCAGCGAATATCACGTGATGGCGTTGCAGAAACTGCCGGGAGTGATCCTGGCCGGCATCTGCGACCTGGACCCCGCGCGCGCGGCGGTGATTGCCAAACGTTTTGGAATTCCGGGCGCGTACGGATCGCTGAAGGAGATGGCGGCGGCCCAACGTTTGGACGTGGTGCACGTGCTGACGCCGCCGGCCTACCACGCCGCGGTAACCCTGGAAGCGCTGGAGTTGGGCTTGCACGTCTTCGTGGAAAAACCGCTGGCCACCACCGTGGAGGATTGCGACCGCATCGCCGAAGCCGCGCGCCGCGCGGGCCGCACGGTGGGCGTGAACCACTCCCTGCTGCGCGATCCCTTTGTCATGCGGGCTCTCGACATCGCGCGCTCCGGGGCGCTCGGCAATGTGCTGACGGTTGACTACTTTCGCAGCTCCGATTATCCGCCGTGGCCGGGCGGTCCGGTCCCGCCGCAGTATCGCGAGGGCGGCTATCCCTTCCGCGATTTGGGAGTGCATGCGCTGTATCTGATGGCCGCGTTCCTGGGCGAAATCCAGGACGTGCAAGCGTGGTTCACGACGAACGGGAGCAAACCGGGCGGTGATCCGAACTTGCTGTGCGACGAATGGCGCGCCGTGGTGCGCTGCGCCGCGGGGTCGGGACAGTTCCAACTTTCCTGGAACGTGCGGCCCTTGCAAAGCGTGCTGGTGGTGCAAGGCACGCGCGGGGTGCTACGCGCCGATTTGTTTTCCATGGCCGTCACCACGCGCCGGTCGTCGGCGCTGCCCAAAGCGATTGAGCGCGCCTGGAATCCGCTGGGCGAGGCGCTCAGTACGCTCGTACAAGTGCCTTCCAACGTGCTGCGATTCTTACGCCAGAAAATTTTGCCGTATCAGGGATTGCGCACCATGATCGCCGATTACTACGCCGCGCTGGCCGCGGGAAAACCGGCGCCCTGCACGGTGCAGGATGCGCGTCCCGTAGTCGATTGGACCGAGCGCGTGGCGCGCCAGGCCGACGAATACAAACGCAATCTGCTGGCGACGTTTCCGCAAACCCTTACCGCCAAGACGCTGGTTACCGGCGCTTCGGGATTCCTGGGAAAACGCCTGCTGGCGCGATTGCTCGAGCAATTGCCGCCCGGCGAGCGCTTACGGATCTTCGTGCGCCGCGATCCTCCGGCGTCGATCAATAACGATTCGCGCATCGAAGTAGTGCTGGGCGATCTGGGCGACGCCGCGGCCGTGGATCGCGCCGTGGCCGGAACCACGCTGATCTATCACGTGGGCGGCGCTATGTCCGGCGGCCCGGCCGATTACGAGCGCGGCACCCTGGCGGGAACGCGAAATCTGCTGGCCGGCATAAAGAAGCACGGCATGCCCAAGCTGGTGTACATCAGTTCACTCAGCGTGATGCACTGGTGCGCGGCGAAGGCCGGTGTCCCCGTGCGCGAGGATTTTGCACTGGAACCGCACGCCGATCGCCGCGGCGCATACACGCAAAACAAGCTGGCTGCGGAGTTGTTGGTGCGGCAGGCCGTGCAGGACGATTTCGTGCCGGCGGTGATTCTGCGTCCCGGACAAATCATCGGACCGGGCGTCGAGATGTTGACGCCGTCGGTGGGCCGCCGCGCCGGCAAACGCATCGTGATTCTCGGCAACGGCCGCCAAGTGCTACCGATGGTTTACGTGGACGACGTGGTGGACGCCATCCTGCTGGCTAAGGAACGCAACGTATGGACGGGCGAAATTTTCATGCTGGTGGACAGCGCCGGCGTCACGCAAGAGCAATTGGCGCGCTTTGCCGATCCGCGGGCGTCCATCGTGAAAGTGCCGCGCCTGTTCGTGAACGTGCTGGCGCTGGGCGTGGAGATATTGGGCGCGATGTTGCGGCACCCGGTGCCGCTGTCGCGTTATCGCGTGGCGTCTTCGCTGTCGCCGATGACCTTTGACTGCGCGGCGGCGCGGCAAGTGCTTGGATGGACGCCCAAGGTCGGAGTGGAAGCAGGATTGAAAAAAATGCGCGCGGCCACTCGTCTTGAGTAATATTGACTCGAGATGGGCGTTTTCTTCCAGCTTACTCGCGAAGTGGCGCAGGACGCCCGGCACACGCTTCGACTCTGGGTGCGCCGTCCGTGGCACACCGGCTTCGCGATTCTCGCGCTGGCCATCGGCATTGGAGCCAATACCGGCGTCTTCAGCGTCGTCAACGCGTTGCTGCTGCGCTCGCTGCCGTTTCAGGATCCCTCACGATTGGTCTCGCTGAGTTGGTTCTTCGAACCTTACGGCAGCGCCGGCCAATTTCACGCTTGGCGCCGTCAGAGCGACTATCTCGCCGACGCTGCCATCGTGGAGCAGCGGGACGTCAACCTGGGAGGCGAGCATGAACCACGCCGCGCGCATGCTTCCCAAACGTCATGGAATTTCTTTGCGCTGCTCGGCACGCAGCCGATCATCGGCCGCGCATTCACGGCGGGCGAAGACGTGCCCGGCCATGACGCCGTCGCCATCATCAGCTATGGCCTTTGGCAAGATCTCTTCGCCGGCGACCAAAAAGTTCTTGGGGTCGCCATTCGTTTAGACGGACATCCGCTCACCATCATCGGCGTCGCGCCCGCGGGATTCGATTATCCCGATCACACCGTTGTTTGGAAGCCCGGCGGCTATAGTCGGGGCAACTTCGGTTGGGAAACCATTGCGCGGCTGAAGCCGGCCGTCACATGGACGCAAGCGAGCCAAGCATTCGCCGTGGAAGCCGATCGCTTTTGGCCGAAGCGCACCGCCGCCGAAAAGATCCGGTTTCCTTCCGTCATGAGTTCGCTCCGCGATCAATTGGCTGGTCCCTCGAAAGATGCTTCCCTCGTGTTGATGGCCTGCGTGGTGTGATCCTGTCGATCGCTTGCACCAACATAGCCAACCTTTTGATGGCGCGTACCGCGGACCGTGCCGGTGAGTTTTCCATACGGTCCGCCCTTGGGGCAAGCCGCGCGCGGCTCGCGCGACAGTTGCTGACCGAAAGCCTGCTGCTCTCGGCGGCCGCCTCAATCGCTGGGCTTCTTGTCGCCTTCTGGACTGTATCGATCGCCGCAAAACTGCAACCCGCTCCGCTGGCTACACAGGCTTACTCGATACTCGATGTCCGCGTGCTGTGTTTCGCAATTGCCGCATCGGTAATCAGTGGATTGCTGTTCGGTCTGATGCCGTCGCTGTACGCCGGACGCGTCCACACGTTCGGAACGCGCGGGGCCAGCTCAAGCCGCGGATCGCGACTGATTCGCGAATCGCTGGTTGCCGCCCAAGTGATGCTGACGATCGTCTTGCTCGCGGGCGCGATTTCCGTGGGTCGCGCGTTTGTCAATCTCATGCGCACCGATCGCGGGTTCGACCCGGCCGGCATGGTTACCGTCAACGTATCGCTCGAAGGAACAACGCGCGAAACCGCGTCCCAAAGCTTCGCATATTTCCAGGAGGCGCTGGCTCGTGTGCGGCAACTGCCGGGGGTCCGCAGCGCCAGTGCCACGGAATTCTTGCCGCTGGATGCCAAGGGTTTTGTGGGAGCTCCTTATGCCATCGACGGCCGCCGGGCCGCGCATAATTCGATGCGGAATACGGTGCTCTCCGACTATTTCCGCTCGATGGGCGGACGGATTCTCGCCGGACGCGAATTCACCGATGCGGAAATAAAAACCAACGCCAACGTCGCGGTTATCGACGAAGCCTTCGCCGCTGAGTTTGGTCCGCCAGCCGATGCGGTTGGACGCGACCTTTCGAGTGGCGACACTCACCGGAAAATCGTCGGCGTCGTCAAAGGCATGGACTACATGGCGGAAGGCGCCAACGCTTACCAGGTTTTTGTTCCTCTACACTCGGCGGGAGGTTTTGCGTCAACCTTCGTGGCGCGAGTTGAACGGCTGCGCCGAAGACCACATTGCCATGATCCGCGACACAATCCAGTCGGTGGACCCGCAAGTTCCCGTGTTCGGCGTCAAAACGATGCAGCAGCGCCTGGACGACGCGCTGGCCCGGCCGCAGTTCTATCGCACCGCCGTTTTTTGCTTCGCCGCATTCGCGTTGCTTCTCGCCATCATCGGCATCTATGGCATCGTTTCCTACACCGTTGCCCAAAGATCCCATGAAATGGGTGTGCGGATGGCTCTCGGTACGACGCCGGCCCGGCTCCGCGCAGTCCTGCTGCGGCAAGGCTTGATTACAATTGGCGGCGGGGCCGTTCCGGGAATCGCCGCGGCCGAGCTCAGCGGACGCCTGCTTCCAAGCCTGGTCGACGGCGCGAAATCGGTGGACGCCGCAACCTATGCCGCCACGGTTTTGTGCATCGCCTGGATTGCCGCGGCCGGTATCTGGGCGGCGACTCGCCCCGTTGCCCGGCTCGACATCGTGGAGATCCTCCGCGCCGAATAGCCCCATAATTCCCATACGTCCCATAATTCGCATACAATACTTCCAATGACTCTTACTGCTGCTACCTCCGCCGCCGCACAACGCTTGGCCGTTGCACTGGACTTTGCCTCCGTGGCTCCGGCGCTCGCGTTATTCGAACGCTTGCAGGGCGCCGCCGGTTTGTTCAAAGTGGGCAGCGAGTTGTTTTTGCAAACCGGTCCCGATTGCGTGCGGCGTCTGGCGGATTGCGGTGCGCCGATTTTTCTGGACTTAAAATTTCACGATATTCCCCGCACCGTGGCGGCCGCTTCACGCGAGGCCGCGCGCATGGGCGCGGCCATCTTCAACGTGCACGCCTCCGGCGGCGCGGAAATGATGCGCGCCGCGGCGCAAGCCGCGCGCGAAGTGCGTCCCGAAACCAAGATTATCGCCGTCACCGTGCTGACCAGTTTGCCCGCCACCACCGATCAGGTCTTGCGGCTGGCCGCCGCCGCGCAAGAAGCCGGTCTGGACGGCGTAGTGGCCGCGCCCACCGAAATGCGCGCGTTGCGCGCACGCTTCGGCCCCGATTTTTTGCTGGTGAGCCCCGCAGTCCGCCCCGCTTGGGCGGCTGCTACCCACGATCATCAACGCTCGGCCACGCCCGCCGAAGCGGTCGCCGCCGGCGCCGATTACATCGTGGTGGGCCGCCCCATCACCGGCGCCGCCGATCCGGCGGCCGCGGCGGCCCGCGTGGTTGCGGAAATCCAGACCGTACTGTGATGTTCATGAAGCCGCCGCTATGGAACACGGAAAACTGCAGCCGCCGATGAACGCCGATGAACGCCGATGTAGCACTTGTTTTTATCGGCGTTCATCGGCGTCCATCGGCGGTTGCAGTTTTCCGTGTTCCAACTTATGAAGACCGTTGTCGTCGGCACCGCGGGTCACATCGATCACGGCAAAAGCTCGTTGGTCAAAGCGCTCACCGGCACCGACCCCGATCGCTGGGAAGAAGAGCAGCGCCGCGGAATCACCATCGATCTGGGCTTCGCGCATCGCTCGGTTGACGACGGCGTGCTGCTCGACTTCGTGGACGTGCCTGGCCACGAACGCTTCGTGAAAAACATGTTGGCGGGAGTTGGCGGCATCGATTTGGTGCTGTTCGTTATCGCCGCCGACGAATCCATCAAGGCGCAAACCCGCGAGCACTTCGATATCTGCCGCCTGCTGGGCGTCCGCGCCGGCGTGGTGGCGCTGACGAAGTGCGACCTGGTGACGCCGGACATTCTGGAACTGGTGCGCCTGGAAGCGGACGAACTCTTCGCGGGATCGTTCCTGGAAGGCGCGCCGGTGATTCCCGTCAGCGCCATCTCCGGACAAGGACTTGACCAACTGATAGACGCGCTGCGGCACGCCGCGCAAAACGCGCCGGCGCGCGATTCGGCTCGTCCGTTCCGTCTGCCGATTGACCGCGCCTTCGTGATCAAGGGATTCGGCACGGTGGTTACGGGAACCTTGATTTTCGGGACGCTGGAGAAAGAGATGGAAGTGGAGATTTACCCAACTTCGCGCACGGCGCGCATTCGCGGTCTTCAAGTTCATGGACAATCCGCCGGCCGCGCCGCCGCCGGACAACGCACTGCCGTAAATTTGGCCGGAGTGGAAACCGGCGATCTGGCGCGCGGAATGGTTCTGGCGCTTCCGGGACGTTTTCGGCCCACCGTACGCTTCGATGCGAGGCTGCATCTGTTGAAATCCGCGCGTGCCTTGAAGAATCGCGCTCCGGTGCATTTTCACAGTGGCACGGCGGAGGGTATAGCGCAGGTGCTTTGTCTCGGCGGTGCGCGAAGTGTTGCGCCCGGAGCCGACGCCGAGGTGCAAATTCATTTGCGCGAGCCGCTGCTGCTTCTGCCCGGCGATCGCTTTATCTTGCGCCAGTTTTCGCCAATGATCACCATTGGCGGCGGCGTGGTCCTGGACAATTGTGCTTCGCGCCATAAGACCTCGGAGGATTGTGCGCCATTCTTGAAAGTGCTGGGGTCGGGCTCGCGCGCGGAGGTTCTGGCAGCCTTGCTGGAGCGCGGACGATTGGGATCGGAAGAAGCGGACTTATTGGCACGAACCGGATGGTCGGAAACGGAATTGCGCGAGGCGGCGGTTGCGGAAGCGGTGGCGGATAAACCGCTGGTGCTGGTCAGCCGCGCGCGCTTTGCCGCCGCGCTGGCCGCCATGATCGCGGAAATGGCGCGCTTTCATGCGGCGAATCCTTTGGTGGTGGGCATCACGCGCGAAGACTTGCGGGAGCGTGTGCTGGCAAACGCGCATCCGGCGGTCTTCGAGACTGTCTTGGCGCGACTGATCCGCGACGGCAAGTTGGAAGCGGTGGGCGAAGTCGTCCGGCAAGCCGGGCGCCAAGTGGTGTTGGACGATGCCGAGGCCGGCGCGCGGCGTTCTATCGCCGAAGCCTTCGAGCGCGCCGCTCTGGCCGTCCCTACGATGAAGGAAGTGCTCGACTCCGTGGCCATGGACACCGCGCGCAAGCAGAAGATTTTGCAACTGCTGCTGAAAGACCGCGTTCTGATCCGCGTCACGCCCGACTTGGTTTTCCATCACGCCGCGCTGGATCGGCTGAAGGAACTGCTGGCGCAGCATAAAGTGCGCAGCAACAAGATCAACGTGGGCCAGTTCAAGGAACTCACCGGGATCACGCGGAAGTACGCCATCCCGCTGCTCGAGTATATGGATCGGGAACGCGTCACGCGGCGTGCCGGGGATGAGAGAATCATTCTCTAGACATTTCGTCGGTTTTTGCCTTGCGGCAGGTTGATCGCGCCAGCCCGGCGTCCGGGCAACGGACGCCCTGATAATAGCCCAGCAATTTATTGCTGGGTTACAAGAGCGATAAGCCTAGTCCGTGAAACGGACGACTGAGAATTTGTTCGACGCGGTTCCTCGCAAGAAACCTCAGCCGTCCGTTTCACGGACTCTTGCCGGGTTCCTTTATCTTCCCAGCAATGAATTGCTGGGCTACTATCATGGCTTCCGCTTCGCGGACGCTCTAAACGCGCAAAGCAGTCGTGAGAGAATCGTTCTATGAGCAGTTCGCTCGAACTCCTGGAGTTCCCGGCGCTGGTGGCGATCCTGGACCGCTACGCCAAAACGCCCGGCGGCCATCGCGAGATCCGCGCGTCCGGGCCCGGGCAGCCGCAGGCTTGGCTGGACCATGCCTATCGCCTGGCGGGACAGGCGGCGCGCTATCTGCGCGACGTGGAGGCCGCGCGGCGTGGTGTGTTGCGTCTCGATTTCAGCGGGCTGGAAGACATCGAACCGCTGCTGGCTCGCTTGCGCATCGAAGGCACGGCCCTGGAGGCGGCGCAAATCAGCGCCGTATTGCTGTTGCTCGATCGCGCCTCCGACTTGCGGCAGATTTTGGACGCGCTGGGTCACGAATATCCGGCGCTGCGCGAAACCGCCGGACGTTCTTCCGACTTTTCCCCGTTGCTGCGCGAATTCTCCGGCCGCATCCTGCCCGACGGCTCGCTCGACGACCGTGCCAGTCCCGTGCTGCATCGCCTTCGCCAGGAACTGGGGCGCAAGCGCGCCGCGATTCAGGAGTCGCTGGAACGCGTGCTGCGCGAGCACTCTCAGACGGAAGGCGCGCTGCAAGATGAATGGGTCAGTATTCGCAACGATCGCTTTGTAGTGCCGGTGAAAACCGGGATGAAACGGCGCATCGAAGGCGTGGTGCATGGATCGAGCTCCAGCGGACAGACGCTGTTTATCGAGCCGCTGGAAACCATCGAACGCAACAACGAGCTGATCGCCTTGCGTGAAGAAGAGGCGCGGGAGATTCACCGCATTCTTCGCGAGATGACCGCGCGGCTGCGCGAGCGTGCCGGGGAAATCGGCGTGGCGCTGGAAGCCGTGACCGAATTGGACGCGGCGTTTGCTCGCGGGGCGTTTGCCCGAGCTTTCGATTGCGTTATGCCCGCCGTGAACGCCGATCGGCTGGTGCTGAAGGATGCGCGCCATCCCGTACTGCAAGACGTATTACGCGCCCGGGGCGGCCAGGTGATTCCCATGTCGCTCGAATTGGACCGTGAGAATCGCGTGTTGGTCATCAGCGGTCCCAACACTGGTGGCAAGACCATCGCATTGAAGACCGCGGGTTTGCTGGCCTTGTCGGCGCAGGCTGGAATTCCCGTGCCGGCCAGTGAGGCGGCGGTCCCCATGTTCGACCAGGTGCTGGCGGATATCGGCGACCATCAGTCGATCGCCGAAAGTTTGAGCACGTTCTCCGCGCACATGACTAACATTGCCGCGATGGCCGGGAATGTTACGCCGGGGTCGTTGGTATTGCTGGACGAAATCGGCACCGGCACCGATCCGCAAGAAGGCGGCGCGTTGGCCGTGGCGTTGGTGGAACATTTTCTGCAAGGCGGCGCATTTGTGATTGCCTCGACGCATCACTTGGCGCTGAAGGCTTACGCCATGAATACGCCCGGCGTGTTGAACGCCGCCGTGGGCTTCGACGAGCAGACGCTGGCGCCTACTTATCGGCTGCTGATGGGCGTTCCCGGAAAGTCGAGCGGCTTGGACATAGCAGGCCGCTTGGGCGTGCCCGCCGCGATCTTGGAACGGGCGCGGACAGCGCTGGCGTCGCAAGACGCCGAAGTGGCGCGCCTGTTGACGCGCTTGCAAGATGGCGTGGAGGAAACCGATCGTTTGCGCACGGAGGTGAGCCGCCACGAGCGGGAGTTGCGGGAACAAACCGCGCGGCTTTCCACGGAATGGGCGCAGAAGGAAAAGACGCGCTTGGCCGGCCTGGAGCGCGCCCTGGACATTGTCATTTCGCGACTGGACGAAGAAGCGCGCACCGCGATGAAGGACATCGCCGACCGCGCCACGCGCAAGGAGATGGAAAAGCGCGTAGCCAAGGCGCGTGGCGAGATGCGCGAGGAGTTTTCAAGCGCGGTGGTGGAGCAACTGGGGGTCGCGCCAGCGCCGTTTCGCGCGCCCGCGCCGGCGGAAATTGTCCCGGGGATGAACGTCCGCGTGCGGGCCCTGGGCCGGGCCGGATTGGTGACGCGCAAGATCGCCGATGACTTGTTCGAAGTGGAAGTAGGCGCGCTGAAGACGCGGGTGGCGGCGCGCGAGATGGAAGCGCTCGCGCCGGCTCCGCCGGCGCGAGCAAGCGTACACGTGACGACGTCTGCACCGACCGCCGTATCGAGCGAGATCAACGTGATCGGCTGCACTGCGGAAGAAGCGATCGAGCGGGTGGACAAATTTCTGGACAGCGCGGTGCTCGGAACCGTTGCGCGCGTGCGCGTGGTCCACGGGCACGGCAAAGGGATTTTGCGCAAAGCGCTTGGCGAGTTATTCGCGGATCATCCGTTGGTGGAAAAGAGCTATGCCGCTCCGCAGAACGAAGGGGGAACGGGCGCGACGATTGTGGAGTTGCGCGTGTAGCCGGGAAGACCGCATTCATCTCGCGCAGCCGCAACCAAACAAGAAGAAGAAACCGCCGATGAACCGACATGGCCGCCGCGGGGCGGCCACCCGAGATGATGAAAACTCGGGCAAATGGCGCAGGGTTTGACGAAGGCTCGGCCTAGCTTAACTCGATGCGACCTCGGCCATGAGCCGTTGAGTTATCCAGCCGCGAAATTGTTTTAAGAGCAACGCCGATGAACGCCGATCACACCGGGTGGCTGGAAATCGTATCTGCGTTTCCGCGTTGATCTGTTCTTCTCCTTGTTAGGATAGAATCACGACGAATGAACTCATCCTTGCCGTATCTCGACGCCGACTTTCTCCGCCAGGCTCTGAACTACCCGGCTGCCGTTTCGGCGTTGCGTGCGGCTTACGCCGGAAGCTACCATGTGCCCTCACGCTTGCAGATGGACGCCGGGAACGATGGCCGCATGTGGTTGATGCCCGCACAAGCCAGCGGCGCGCTGGGCGTGAAGCTAGTCACCCAGTTCGATGCCAACGCGACCCGTGGATTGGATCGCGTCCAAGGAATCTACATTTACCTGGACGCCGCAACGGGCCGCCCGCTGGCGTTGATGGACGGTCGCATCATCACCGAGATTCGCACCGCGGCGGTGTCCGCGCTGGCCACGACGCTATTAGCGAATCGCCAGGTGATCACCCGTCCCGTTGACAATGCCGGCATCGTACTGGAATGGAATCCCATGACGCTGGCGATTTTCGGCACCGGCGTGCAAGCCCGGGCCCATCTGGCGGCCATGCGTTCGCTTTTCCGGATTCGCGAAACGCTGGTATGTGGTGCGTCTCTCTCTGCGACCAAAGCCTTCGCCGAGGCTCATTCCTGCCGCGCGGCCAGCGCCGGGGAATGCGCGCAAGCCGATTTGATCTGCACCTGCACCACTTCGCGCACGCCTCTGTTCGACGGGGCCCGCCTGCGCCGGGGAACGCACATCAATGCGGTAGGCAACTCGCGTCCCGACGGCCGGGAACTGGACTCCGCCACGGTGCGGCGCTCGCGTGTAGCCGTAGACACGCGCGACGGCGCGTTGGCTGAAGCCGGAGACTTGCGGCAACCGATCGAGGGCGGGGAAATCACCGCCAGCCACATTCTGGCCGACTTGCCGGAACTGGTCGGCGGCCAAGCGCTGGTTCGCCGCGACGCCTCGGACATCACGTTGTTCAAGTCGGTAGGCTTCGCGCTGGGAGATTTGGCGTTGGCGCGTCTGGCATGGAGTGCGGTGGCTTGACGCCTCATACGCAAACGGTAAACCCGGCCCGGACCCTGATGGGCCGTGGCTGGCCGCGCTATACTACTAGCGTCCAACTTCTTCGCGCGCCGCGCAGATTCCAATGGGCGGCCGAAGGAACCATGGATGACAGGGCATGGATGACAGGGCATGGATGACAGGGCATGGATGACAGGGCATGGATGACAGGGAAGGACCCGAAGAAAAGCAACCGCCGATGAACGCCGATGGGAAGCGATGCTCATCGGCGGTTGCTTTTTCTTATCCGTGTTTATCTGCGTTCATCCGTGGTTCCAGTTCCTTCTTTGGTTGTGGCCCTGGCCGCGCTATGTAATCTGTGGATGATTAATGAAACACGGAATGAACAAGCTTCAAGGAAAGCGGATCATCGTCACGCGCAGCCGCCAGCAAGCCGGCTGCCTGATTCGCGCTTTGGAAAAGCAGCGCGCGGAAGTTCTGGCGCTCCCGGCGATCGAGATTCAGGATCCCGCCGACCCGGCTCCTTTGGAGCGCGCCGCCGCCCATGCCGGCGACTACGACCTGGTGATTTTTACCAGCGCCAACGGCGTTTCGCACTTCGTGAAACGGCATCCCGCCAAGATCCGCGGCGCGATTTGCGCCATCGGTCCCGGCACGGCGTCGGCGCTGCGTCGGAACGGGATGCGTCCGCGGTTCATCCCCAAGCGCTACATCGCCGAGGGCGTGCTAGAGGCATTGTCGGAGTTTCCACTAAAGGGCGCGCGCGTGCTGATCCCCCGAGCCGCCGTGGCCCGCGACGTGATTCCGGTGGAACTAGCGCGCCGGGGCGCGCACGTGGAAGTGGTGGAAGCCTATCGCACCGTTCTCCCGGCTGACTCCATGGAAAAATCGCGGACACTGACGGTCCAGTCCGCCGATCTGGTGACGTTCACCAGTTCCTCGACGGTGGAAAACTTCGGCAAGCTGTTTTTCGGCAAGCCGCCGCGCATCCCCGCGGCCTGCATCGGCCCCATCACCAGCGCCACGGCGCGCCAGAACGGCTGGCGCGTAGTGGTGGAAGCGCGCGAGTACACCATTCGCGGCTTGGTGAAAGCGATTGTCGAGTATTGTTCAGCGAAATAGCGCCACTCCGCGCTGCCTGGGAGAGCTGGGGCCGGTGTTTACGCAAGCGTCGCAGGGCATATCGGCGGTGTCCGGAGTAGGACAGCCGGGAGGGCAGGCCCTGGAGTTTCTACATTTGCACCCGGCGTCCGTGAAGCGGACGCCGAGCCAGCGTAGCTGGCGGCATGATTTAGCCACAGCGCAAGCTGTGGGTCAGGGTCGAGGCAACGCAAGCCCGCGAATGCGGGCGACATAGAAGCCTGTTGGCACATTGTGCCGGCCCGAGAACCGGCTTTTATGTCGCCCGCCTCCGCGGGCTTTCGGCCTTTGCTCATGGACCCACAGCTTGCGCTGTGGCTAAATCATGCCACCGGCTACGCCGGTTGGGACTCCCGCTTCGCGGACACGCGTTGGAAATGTAGAAACTCCAGGGACAGCCCTCCGAGCCGTCCTACTGTCGCGAACACCGTTCCGCGATGACGGCGCCGATCACGCGGCGTAATTCGTCGAAGCGGATCGGCTTGGTCACGAATCCATCCATACCGGCATCGAGAGCCTGTTGCCGGAATCCCTCCAGGGCGTGCGCCGTAAGCGCGATGATCGGAATGCGCCCGCCGCTGGATCGCTCCCGCTCACGAATGGCCGCCGTCGTCTGAAAGCCGTCCAGCTTGGGCATTTGAATGTCCATCAGAATCAAGTCCACCGATTCACGCTGCAGGATTACCAGCGCTTCTTCACCGTCAGCGGCAACAAGGACGGTGTGTCCATCCTTATTCAAGCGGCGCACGGCCAGCAGTTGGTTCACCGCGTTATCCTCGGCCAGCAGAATCCGCAGTGGGCCAACCGCTGGGCTCACCTCTGGGTTAACCTCAGCGACGGGACCGCCCGCGGTGGCTTGGCCCGCCTGCCGGCCAAGGGAAGGCATTTCCGCCGGCCGGCGTTGGGCGGGAGCGAAGCGGGCCTCAAAATGGAACGCCGATCCGGCGATGCACGCGCCCGTGGCGGGATCCTTTCCAGGGGCTTTCCACCCACAGGCGCCCGTCCAGTATTTCCACGATTCTCGCCGAAATCGCCAACCCGAGGCCGGTGCCCCCATAGTTACGGGCAGTGGAATCACTGCCCTGTTCGAAGGCCCCGAAGACGGCAGCTTGGCGGTTCGCCGCCACGCCGACACCGGTATCGCGAACCACACAATGCAGTCTGACGGCATGGGCCGGGGGACGGACATCGGGAATCGCGCTCACCTCGATGGCTACTTCGCCCTGCGAGGTGAACTTGAGCGCATTGCCGATTAAATTGATCAAGACTTGGCGCAAACGCTGATCGTCGCCGCGGAGAAAATCCGGGACGCCCGCGTGAATGCGGCTGGTCAACACCAGGCCTTTCTCCCGAGCGCGTAAACCTAGCGTGCGAACGATGCCGTGCAAACACTCCTGCAAACTGAAATCTATCGGGCAGAGCTCCAGCTTGCCGGCCTCGATCTTGGAAAGGTCGAGGACGTCGTTCAGCAGCCCCAGCAGCGATTCCGAGGACGCGGTAACGATTTTTAGAAACTCTTTTTGGTCTTCACCGGGAGGTGTTTCCAGAGCCAACTGGCTCATGCCCATGATGGCGTTCATAGGCGTGCGAATTTCATGACTCATGTTGGCCAGAAATTCGGTCTTGCAGCGGCTGGCGTGCTCGGCGGCGATCCGCGAGCGATTCAACTGCACCACCAGTTGGCCCATCCTCCGATAATTGGCCGCCGCCAGGAAGAGCAACGCCAGGATGAAGAGCGACCCACTCATGGACAGTGCCAGAAAGCCCGTATTCCGAAACCATGGCAGCAACACCACAAAGTTCAAGGCCTCACCGCCGGTTTCGGCGTTGCCGTTGCGATCCATGGCGCGCACTTGCAGATGGTGCCCGCCGGCGGTCAGACCCTCAAACGAAGCGTGGTCGGTGGCTGTGAACGGCTGCCAGGGTCCGTTGTCCAAACAATAGGCAAACAAGAGCTGCTCCGGCCTGGTGCGCTTCCATTGATCGACTCCTTCGAAAGGGATACGGATATCGCCGCCGGGTGGAACTTCTCTGGTGCCGCGGGCGATCGAGAGCGCGGTGCGCGGCGCGACTTGATCGGAGTCCGGGTGGTACAGGCTCAGACCATTGCTGGTCGCGGCCCAGATCCGGCCCTCGCTGTCTTCAAAAACATTCCGAACATGATCCGAAGACAGCCCGTCCGCTTCGCCGTTGGCGATCCAGACTCCGTTGCGAAACTTATGGATGCCGGTAAAGGAAGCCACCCACAAGGTTCCATCGCGCATCGTTCTGGCGGTTCGCGGCGCCAGATGGGCGGCGAGTTTCCTCCAGCGCTGGCCATCGTAGGCCAGCAAGTCCTCCCGGCCGGCAGCCAGAATCTCACCGCCGGGCACATCCAGCGCTCGCGCCTTTGATACCCCGGCGACATCCAGCACTCGCGCCTTTGATTCCCCGGCGCATCCAGCGTGCGCGCCTTTTCGCCGGTGTTGGTGAGTGAAAATGCGCCGCTTTCGGTGAAGCCATCTTCCATCCGGAACCGCCGGAGATGGCCCTGCCGGAGGGTGCCCGCGCCCTCGTTTCCGCCGAGAAAGAACTCTCCCGGGCCGCGCTCCAGAAGCCAGCGCGGCGCCCCCAACGACCATTCTTTGCTCAAGTCCGCGACGGTATGGAAATTGCCGCCGTCAAAGGTCTCGATTCGCATGCCGGGCATGGTGGCGACCCAGAGTCCGCCCTCGGACCGGCATGAGAAGAATAAAACGGTGCGGCCGCCGGGATGAATCACCTCCCGAAAGGTTCCGCCGTGGGTGTCGAAGATCAAAATGCGGTCTTCGCCTTCCACTTTCTGCGCCAGTATTGCCAAGCGTTCTCCCGGTAGCATGCAGAAATCCTCAATGTGGTTGATGCTGTCCCGGAGATTGGAAGGCAGATCCCGGACCGTCCACCCTGAACCGTCCAGTTCGATTAGATGACGGCTGCCGACAAACCAAAGGCGGCCCTTGGTGTCTTGCCCGATCTTGCCGAAGGGTTCTTGCAGGCCGCTGAGCGCCGGTGGGGTTCTCCAGGTCGGCGGAGTATAGTGTGCCAACCCGTCGGAAGTCGCCAGCCAGAACGCTCCATTCGGTTCAGACAAAACGTCGGAAACCGTTCCCGCCAGCGGCCCCGTGCGCTCGACCGGCTCTTTCCGGCCGTTGACCAGCGAGAAGAGCGAACTGCCTTGCAGCAGCCAAAGGCTGTGGTCGGGGCCGCGCCAGACCCTCACCGTCTCTTGGGCATCGCGATAGAAAATTTCCGGGCGACAACCATGCGCGACATCCCAGACGGCGGCGGCGCTGCTTCCTGGCCCGGGCCCTCGCCGCACCGTGGCGCTGAAAAAGACCTCTCCCGAGCTTCCCGGGAGCAAGTTTTCCACGTTTCGCAGTCCGGCCGCCGAGGTATTGCACTGGACCCAAGGGAGAGCTGTACCCGCCGGCGCATCCACGGCGCTGGCGCCACTGGATGGCGGCGGCTCGCGCCGCGTCCGGCCAATGCCGCGCACGCCAGCGATAAACACGTCACCATCGAAACCGGCGGTCATGTCGCGGAACTCGCCGATAGCCGTCTCGCTGCTGTGTTTCAGTGTCCTTAGGAATCCCGATGCGGGAGCGAATTCCGCCAGCCGATCGGCATAGAGCACCAACACCCGGCCGGCTACCGGAAGGGCCGTTATCATCTGGTCCGGCACCGAGGAATCAAGAACTGCGCGGGATGGCGTTGCGGCCAGACGTACGATCCAAGTGCTGCCGTCAAACTGCTTTAGCTCACCGTTCACCACCGTCCAAGCGTCTTGTACCGACCCACCGTATACGCGCCGCATCTCTTTGTATTCGTACAGCGAACCGGAACGCGGCTCGGGAATAGTCCGTACCGAATACCCGTCCAGTACACTCATGGACTTCACCGCTCCATGGCGAACCCACACGCGGCCGTCGGGACCCTTGCCGACGCGCATGCTGAAGGATTCGACCATCCCATCCGACACGTCCCAAAAACGCCATCCCGCCTGCTTCTGCGCCAGGAGGGTTGCCGGGATGAGACAGGCGATCACTGTCCAGATTTGTGCCGAGCGTCGGACAAGAGATAATTCCACACCTTCTTTATCGGCGGAAAGCGCCCGGCCGTGAGATTCGCAGGCGCGATCGTCATGCCTTGCTCGGCGAAGGCCGCCTCAAAGTAGGACCGGCCTCCGGCCGGTTGTGCCCGCCGCTGGGACCCAGGGACAGCCCGGGCTGTCCTCTGGAGTTTCTACATTTCCGGCTCGCCGATCAGGGGTGGAGCACGAGGCTCGAAACGGCTGACCTTTGCAGGGAGCGGCTCTGCCGCCCCTTCGTGCGGAAGGGCTTGGCCCTTCCAAGGACAGCCCGGAGGGCTGTCCTACTTGGCCTACTCCGAGAAATAGAAGCGCCAGAATAAATCCTTCCCGCAAACATCATGGCGGATCAACTGCTCCGCTTCGCGGAGCAGCGGGATCACCGCCGCGGGATCTACGGGGAAAGCATCGCGCATCGCGGACCATTCACGCAGGCCTTCGGCCACTCCGCGCAGCCATGGCCGGGCGCGCCCGCGCCTCAACATGCGCGCGGCCCACAATATTTGCACCAGCGCCACGCGCGGCCACATTTCACCGCCGGCATAACGCGCCGCCAGAAGCAGTTGATGCGCCGTCATCCACTCCACCACGTTCGGCGACAGTTCTCCGCCCGAACTGGCGCCGCCTTCGTGCCAGGCCACGGCCATCGGTTCGTACCAGGCGCGAAATCCCGCCAGGCTGGCGCGCAGGCAGAACTCGGCGTCTTCGAGATACGCGAAAAAACGCTCCTCCAGCACTCCCACCCGGCGGAACACGTCGCCGTGGATCAGCGCCGCGGCGAAGCACACGCCGAATACACGGCGAGGCGCGTCGTACGGCGGCCCTTCGGACGCGCCGTGACCCAACCGCGCGGCCGCCAATCCCAGCGATAGGGCGTCGCCCGCTCCATCCAACAAACGCGGATTCCTCATCTGCAGCGTGCGGCCGGTGAGCATCGTGTAGTCGCCCGGCGACTCCAGCAGTATTTCCAGCCAGCGGGGATGCAGCACCACGTCGTTGTTGAGAACGGCGATCCAATCGGCGCCGGCCGCCGCGGTGATCCCGCGATTCACCGCCGCCGCGAAGCCGCGATTGTGGTCCAGGCGCACCTGGGCCAAATCCGCCGAACCATCGGTCGAGCCGTTATCCACGACGATCACTTGATCGAAGCGCCGGCTCTGCTCCGCCACCGATTCCAGGCAGCGCCGCAAGCATCCCGCGCCGTTCCAGTTGGGAATGACCGCGGTAACCTTCCATTTCAAGGGAAACACCTCCGCCGGCGCCATCCAGGCGCAGGACCTCTCCCGATTCGACCGCATCTCATCGGGCAAACCTCTTTTTGAACAGGAACGCCATGTTGCGGAATCCGTCCCGCCAGGGTTGCAGTTTCTTTTCCCCCAAACGCGTGGAGTAGTTGATGATGATCTCCCGAAAGCGGATTTGCCGGCTGCGCAAGGCTTCGATCTTGATCTCTTCGCTGAACGCCATGCCCTCGCTCTCCAGTTTCATCAGCGGCAGAATGCGCCGCGCGAAAACCCACATTCCCGATTGCGAATCGCGTACCCAGCGCAGGAACAAAACCGAGAGCGCCAGCGACAACGCCAGGTTGCCCAAGCGATGCTTCCAACTCATGGCGGCGCGGTCCTGCACGGGAAATCGCGAGGCGCTCAGGAAATCGGCCTGCAGATGCAGGAACGCTTCCAGCAGATAGGAAATCCCATCCACGGGATAGGAATGGTCGCCGTCCAGCGTGACGATCACGTCGCCCGAGGCATGCTGGAAACCGCGCTTGTAGGCGCGTCCGTAACCATGCACTCCTTCGCGAATGACTTCCGCGCCGAAGCCGCGCGCCACCTCCGCGGTGCGATCCGTGGAACCATTATCCACCACGATGATTTGATCCACAAACTTGGGCATGCGCTCCAAGACGCGGGCGATACCCTCCTCTTCGTCGAGGCAGGGGATGATCACGGTGACGGAATAGTTTTTGTACATGGTCAGCGCGCCGCCTCGGATGCCTGTAATTCCGACGCCTGCGAGGCACATGGCCGCGCGCGTTCCAGCGCCGTCCGATAGGCAGCTTCCAGGTTGGCGATGGCGCCGCCCCAATCCCATTTCTGTTCCGCAGTCGCGCGCGCCTGTTTGGCCATCGCCGTGGCCCGTCCGGAATCGTTGAAGAGCGCCATGGTGGCGGCGGCGAATTCCGTGGCGTCGCGCGCCAGCAACAGCTCGCGGCCATCCTGGCATCCCAAGCCTTCCGCGCCCAGCGGCGTCGCGATCACCGGAATGCCGGCCGCAAAGGCTTCTAGGATTTTCACACGGACACCCGAGCCGGCGAAAATCGGGCACAGGAACACGCTGTAGCGCGTCAGCGGCTCGCGAATCTCCGCCACGCGGCCCAGGTAACGCACGCCCTCCGTGACAACCAGCGCCTCCACTTCGGGGTTGGCTTCCGCGCCCGCCACCACCAGTTCCGCGCCGGGACAACTTTGGCGCAAGCGGGGGAGCACCTCGCGCACCAGGAATCGCAGAGCCTCGATGTTGGGCAAATGTTGAAAATTCCCAATGAATAGCGCGCTGCGCGCCTCCCGTCCCTCGAACACCGCCGCTTGATCGACAACGTCCACGGCGGCGCGGCATTCCGACCGAATGCGCGGCGAGCCGTTCCGTCCCAGCACGCTTTCGAGCAGCCGCTGTTCGTATCCGGAGCAGGCGTGGATCTCGTCCATGCGGCGCAACATGCGCGGTTCATAATAGAGCGCCCGCAACCACTCCACAAAGGCCGTGACGAATTCCATCGCGCCGCGAGCCCGCAGCATCTGCCGGCGCGTGGCTTGGAAATAAACGTCGTGCTCGAACAATACCGTGGGCGTGTGCGCCAGACCGCCGCCGTATTGGCCCAGTTGCGCGTACTCCAGTTGCAGGATGTCCACGTCATGACGGAACAGCGCGCGTTGCACGCGGCGGCGGAAATCATCGCTGCTGAAACAACGCACCGCGTAGGGCGTCAGCCCCAGAAAATCGCCGCGTGGTTGATAAGGCCGATGCACGCACTCGACCGAAGCCGCGTATTTTTCCAGATGCCGGTTGGTCTCCAATTCCTCTTCGCGATCCACGAAAGCCAGAACGTGAACGCGATGACGCTGGGAAAGCGCCTTTACCGCCTGGTACATGAACACGCCGCCGCCGTGCGTCGGCGGGTACAGCGAATAGGGAGACACAAACAAGATGTCCAGCGCCCGCCGGCCGTCCAAAGGACGATGCGGCAGAAAGCGATCGCCAAAGAAACCGGCTTGGCTGCGATTCATCGCTTCGGCGTCGTTCACCGCGCCGAGCGAACGCGCCTGCCAGCGCGCCGCCATGGCCGGTCCCCAATGGCGCACCGCGCCCCCGTATCCGGCCAGCGTGGCGCGGACGGGAGATTCTCCGGCGATCCAGGAAATCATCGCGCCAAACCACAAGAACAGAAAATGTTCCGTCAGCAATCGCCAGGAATGGATGTTCTTCCACACCATCAGCACGTGATTGCGCTTCAGCACGGCGTCAATCTCGGCCGGCGTGAAGCGCTTGCCGATGGTCCCGCGATGCTCGTGGTAGACCACCGCCGCCGGTTGATAGAGCACTTGCCAGCCGCGCTTCCAGGCCACGTAAGAAAGGTCGGTGTCTTCCATATAAAAGGGATGGAAGAGCGGATGAAAGCCGCCCAGTTCCAGGAACTTCTCGCGGTCGTAAGCCGACGATCCGCCGCCGGCATAGAAAGCCGGATACAGTCCCGGCGTTTCCTCCGTCAGGTGTCCGACGCGAAACAGACCGGCGCGAAACGTGCCCTCGGTGAGTCCGGTTTCCTCGCGCCGCTTGTGGGGATCGGTGAAGAAGATTTGCGCGCTGACCGCGAAAACGTTCGGCGAGGCTTGAAAACCCTCCAGCAGGCGCTGGAAAGTATCCGGCAGCACACGCATGTCGTTGTTCAGAACCACCACGACGTTGTTGCGCGCGGCGGCCACGCCGGCGTTGTTGCCTCCGCCGAATCCCCGATTCCTTTCCAAGGGCAATAGCCGCACTTCCGGAAAACGCTCGCGAACAAAATCGGCGGTGCCGTCCTGGCTGGCGTTATCCACCACGATCACCTCGTTATCGGGATGAAAGCGGGCCGCCGCAACTACCGAGGGCAAGTATTTTTCCAGCAAGTCGCGGCCGTTCCAGGTGGGAATCACCACGCTGACGGCGTGCCGGTGGGGCAGGCCTGCCGTAGCGCAGGCCTCCGGCCTGTTCTGTTTGTCCGCGACAAGAACAGGCCGGAGGCCTGCGCTACTGGATGCCTGCCGCACTCGCCGGCCAAACAACTTCCAGGCCAAATCGACGGCCGCCAGGCTGAGCGCGTTCAACACTAGCAAGAACGGCATCAGCCCCAGAGCCAACAAAGTCAGAAGGACGCGCGCCAGGATCACGGCTGATCCCCCCGCGGTCTTTCTGTTGGCGGCCCGAACCCCAGCTTATGGCCGGCCCGATGCCAACGCGTTGCGCGGATCGCCGCCAATTCCGCCGACTCGGCACGGAGCCGGGCCAACTCCGCTTCTAGAATCGCGATGTGATCGTTCAAACCGTGGGCCCAGTCGGCGCGCTGCTGCAACTCCCGTTCGAGGCCGCCGACTTGCTCGAGCCGTGTTTGTTCGCGTCGCACCAGATCCTGTTCCAATGCGGCCACTTGCGCGGCGCGCGTTTGCTCCCTCCGATTCAGTTCCGCATGAGCTTCCCGCAGCCGGGCGCGGGCGGTTTCGATCTCCTCGTTCAGCGACGCCGCCCAAACAGCGCGCTCCCGAACTTCCGCCTCCAGACGTTCTACTTCTCCTTGGCGCTCCGCGAGACGATCGCCTAATTCCCGGATGCGTTCCACCGACTCGCGCTGCCATTGAACGATGTACTCGCCCTTCTCGCGTAATTCCAAGTTCAGGCGATCAGCCCAGGCGCGGCGTTCTTCCAACTCCGTCTGCAAGCCGGCGATGACCGCGCCTTTCTCGCGCAGTTCGGCGGCCATGTCTTCAGCCCACGCGCGGCGTTCCGCCAGTTCGCGCCGGGTCTTTTCCTGAAACGAAGCCAAATCCTCTTCCAGCTTGCGGATATGCTGTTCGCGCTCGCGAAGAACGTTGCCGCTCTCCGGCAAATAGACGAAGGCCTCCGCGCGAATTTCCCGCGCCGAGCAGACGGCCAGGAAAAAGTGTGGTTGGTCTTCTTTGTCAGCCGGCCTGAAAGTAGCATGGCCGCCCATGGCCTCAAACGGCGCGAAGCTAATCGCGGGTTCGTGATTCTGTTGCAGGATCTGGATGTGCGGAAAATGCTTTCCCAAAAGGTCGCGAAACTCCGGATCGTCATACTCCCGAGTGTGAAAAGGATTTTGAAAGCCGCGCTCCTCGGTGTAAAAGCGGCGATTCGGCGTGGACACCAGCAGGACGCCGCCGGGGCGCAGGACGCGCTGTACTTCGCGCAGGAAACCTTCGGCGTCCGCGAGATGCTCGATGACTTCGAAGGCCGCCACCACGTCGTAGGACGCATCGAAGTCGCGCAAGGCGGTGACATCGCCTGGCGCAAAATGCAAATTCGCCGCTTGATAATGTTGGCCGGCCCAAGCGACGGCTTCGGCGGAAGCGTCGAGGCCCGTCACTTCATTGCCGCGATCTTCGGCCAGGAGCGCCGCGCCGTAACCCGCGCCACACCCGGCGTCGAGCACGCGCAGGCCGCGCTTCAGACCGCGCAGGAAATGCCGCGCGAACTCGTAGCGGGACACGTGTTCCTGCCACAGGTCGGGATCCACCTGTCCGGGAACGACGCGCTCGCCGGTAAAATCCATCTGTGATTATCCCGCGCCCACGCGCACGCGGACCTCGCAAGCCATGCGGAAATATCCGTACATTTCCACGCGCTTCTGCATTTGCAGAGTCAAAGCGTTATCGATCCAGTCGCACATTTCGTAGGCCTCCAAGGTGCCGGAAGCCACCGCCGGCGAAAAGGAAAAGTGTCCCGGATAGAGCAACGGCAAGCGGACCCGGAAATCCACGGTAGCCACTTGGCCGGTTTTCATTGAAGGGAAGACGGCATTCTCCAGCGCCGTGTTAGTGCCGGAGAAATCCACCCCCAGGTGATTCCGCAACATGAAGCCGACCATCGGCTGGGCGATCTCCTCTTCCGCGCGAATGCTGACGCGCACCACGATCTCCTCGCCGGGAGGCAGCAGCGCCAGCGGCTGGCCGGCGGAATCGAACGCGGCAATTCCCAGAATCTTGGCGCGTCCGGTGCCGTAGCGATAGTCGATGTTAGGGATGATCTTGACCGGTGGGATGGGACCTTCGGTTTGTGACGACGATTGGACTTCTGAAGCGGGCGCTTCCGTGGAGGTTGAGGCTTCCTCAACCACAGCGGGAACAGGCTGGCGATGGTGGCGCAAATAATCCACGTCTTTGTTCACCATGAAGGCCTGGTAGCGCTTGATGACGTAGTCGGGATCGCCCAACTCCGCCACCTGTCCGTTGGCCAGCCAGATCGCCTTGGTGGCCAAGCTCTTCACGTCGGCGACGCTGTGCGTAACGTAGAGGATGGTCACGCCGGCACGCTGCATCTCGTGGATTTTCCTCATGCAGCGCTGCCGGAAATAAATATCGCCGACGGCCAACGCCTCGTCCACCAGCAGGATTTCAGGCGACACATGGATGGCCACGGCGAACGCCAGGCGCATTATCATGCCGCTGGAATATGTTTTCACCGGACGCGCGATGAAGTCGCCGATTTCGGCGAAGTCCAAAATATCCTGGTAGCGGCTTTCGATTTCGGCGCGGGTCAAGCCGAGAATGGAGGCGTTCAGGAAAACGTTGTCGCGTCCCGTGAATTCGGGATTGAATCCGCTGCCCAACTCCAGGAGAGCGGAGACCCGTCCGCTACGCTCCAGCGTTCCGCTGGAAGGCTGCAAGATCCCGGCGATCAACTGCAACAACGTGCTCTTGCCCGCGCCGTTCTCGCCGACGATGCCGAAGATGGTGCCGCGCTCGACATCGAAGGTGACGCCCTTCAGCGCTTCAAACTCGCGCTCCGGCGGACGCTTGCCCCAGCGGAACAAGTCGCGCAGCCGCTGCCGCGGCGAATCGTATATGGGATAGGCCTTCGACAGCTTGTCGCAACGGATGGCCGGCGTGACCTGGGCCGAGAAATGGGTGGGCGAGTTCATAGCACGTCTCCGAAGGCGCGCTTGGTACGGCGGAAAAACCATCCGCCGAGGACGAAGGTGACGCCGGAAATGCCTACGAGTAACCCGAGATCCTCCGCCGACGGCAGCCGACCTGCGAGGATCGCGCGGCGGTAGGCGTCCACCACTTGAGCCAGCGGATTCACGCGCGCCAACGGCTGCATCCAGGGCGGCAGCCGGTCGCGGGAAAAGAAAATCGGCGTCAGCCAGAACCAGGCGGTCATCAGGACGGCCAACGCCTGCGAAGTGTCGCGCAGGAAAACCTGCAATCCCGCCACTAGCCAACTGATGCCCACGGTGAACAGCGCCAGAAAAATCAGGTAAACCGGAACCAGCGCCACGGCCGGCTCGATTTTTTGGGAAGCCACCGCGACCACACCCAGCAGCACCAGCAAGGCCAGAAAGTGTTGTAGCAGATTGGAGAAAAAGATCGAAATCGGCAACACCTCGGAGGGAAACAAGGTCTTGGTGACGAGGTTGGAGCTTTCGACGACCGAGGTGGCGGAACGCTGCACGGAATCCTGAAAAAGCAGCCATGGCAGGAATCCGGCGAAGATATAGAGCGCGAAGCTGCTGGTTCCGGAATCGGGCGCCGGCTTCTGTTGGAAAACGTGGCCAAAGACAAACCAATAGCTGGCCAGCATCACCGCCGGATGCACGAAGCCCCACAGCCAACCCATGGAACTGCCGACGTAGCGCTGCTGAAAGTCGCGCCGCACCAGGTTGCCGATGAGCGCCCGCCGGCTCAGCAAATTTCGCAAAGGGACAAGAGGCATGATGGATTTGGTCTCTCTCATCATACCGCAGGGTGTGGGCTGCGGGGCATGGCTTGAGGGGCTATAATAGGAAACGCGGAGACGCTCGTTGGCTTCCTTCAGATCCGACTTCGATCCTACGAAGAGCAGGAGGTTGCGAGCCGATCCAGCGCGCGGCTTTGGCTTCGAGGAAGCCCGGGAGATTTTCGATTATCCCTACTACCTCGACCGCCGGTCCGAAGTGACGGAGCAGTATCGTGCCGTGGGTTGGGTTGCTGCCCAACTGTGTACCCTGATCTTCGAGGTCCGCGAGGACGAGGTCGGGGAGTACTATCATTTTGTGAGTGTCTGGAAGGCGACGCGCGAGGAACGCAAACTCTATGAGGAAGCCACGTAAGCCCATTTCCGCGAACGCTATTGGTAAGCTAGCGAGTCAAGGCAAGGACGTGTCCCGGTTCTTTACCAACGATGGCCACATGGTCTACCCTGCGCGAACGGTCAATCTCGAATTGCCGGCTGGAATGCTGGCACGAGTGGACAAGACGGCTCGCAGACTGAGGCTTGACCGGCACGCCGCAATTACGGTTCTCATTCAGGAAGGTCTTGAACACGCGGCCAGCATCTCCTCCCACGAGGTTCGCGAGCGGGTCTAGCTTTACTCCGCCCGTAGCGTCTCCAACACCGGCAGCCGCGCGACCGCGAACACTGCCACCAGCGACGCGGCCAAGCCTGTCACCAGCACCGCCGGCAACAAGGCGCTCCATGAGAGCATCGAAACGTGCCCGCCATGCGATCCCAGCGCCGGCAGAATCGCCAGCAGCGCCGTGACCGTGCCGGTGATCAAGCCTCCGGCCAGCAAAACCAGGTTTTCCGCGATCACCATCAGCGATAAATCGCGGGTGCGATAACCGATGGCCCGTAGGAGCGCCAGTTCGCGGCGCTGCTCCAGGACGTTGCGCAGCAAGACGGCGGCCAGTCCGAGCGTACCTAGAATCAGTCCGAGACCGCCCAGAGCCTGAAACGTGGAAAGATAAGTGTTCTCCACGCGATGATATCCGGCCAGGCGGTCGGCGGTGGAAGTGGCGGCGAAACCGTATTCGGAAAACGCTTCGTCCAGCTTGGGGATGTCCAGTGGCGGGGCCTCCAGCAGGAAGAATCGGAAGCCTTGGTCGTCCGGAAAGAGGCGTACAAAGTTCTTATCGCTGACCATCAACTCGCCTTGGAAAATACTGTCGTGCAAGGCTGCCACCAAGCGCAGCCGCGCACCGCCGGGGAGCGTTATCTCGTCGCCCACCTTGCGATGCAGAATGTAGGTGATGGAGTTGGCGTCGGCAATGGCGGGAACAACCTTGGCATCGGAATCGAGCAGCGACCAGGAATTATCCACTTTTTGCACAGACTCCTCGAACGGGAAGCGCGTCTCCTTCAGAAACTCCGGCGGCGCGCCGAGCACTCGAGGGTTGCGCGGCTCGTACAGATTCAAGCAACTGGTGTCGTCGCCGGGATGCAGGCGGAAAGGCATGGATCGCGCGGGCAAATCGGCGCGCTCGTAAATCGGAAGCTCCGATTCCGCCATTACCGGATAGGGCGGGGCGGCCGGCGGGCCTTGCCGGAAAGCGTCCATGGCGATGACGATGAAACTCGCCGAGGAGATCAGCGCGATGCACAGAATGCTGCGTCCCGGATGGTACGAGGCGTTGCGCAAACCCAGGCCCAGCGGCGAGCGCGGCGTGGCCGTGCCGCCGGCCAGCCAGATCCATTGCAGGCGCAGCAGTGCGATCAAGAATAGCGTCGCCGATCCGAAGAATCCGCCGGCCTGATCCATCTTGCCCGCGGCGGCCGCGATCAAAATGGCCACGCCTGCGCCCGCGGGAATCGCCACCGTGATCCACGATTTCTTTCCGAACACGCGCGACGCTCCCATCACCAGCTGGCGCGGCGTCTGCCGGCCCAGGCCGCGCAGGGTCCAAAGCATCACCGCCAGCGAGGTCAGCACGCCGCCCGCGAGTCCCCCAAGCAGCGACGCCGGACGCGCATGCAGTTTCAGAAGCGTGGTGCCAACTGCGCCGATCCAATACGTCCGCAGGCCGAGCAGCACCAGGCGGGTGTAAATTTGCGCGCCGATCATTCCAACGATGCCGCCCGCGATCGCCAGGCCCAGTCCTTGCAGCACAAACAGCACGCGAATCTGCTTTGGCGTCCAGCCCAGGGTGCGCAGGATGCCGATTTCCTTGCTGCGCTGCTCGATCCCTAGCTTGAAAAACAATCCCGCCAGAAGCAGCGCGGAGATCACCAGAAAAAAGCTGAAGTAGGTAAAATACTCGCCGAAATCGGTGGAACCTTGCGAGGCGGCGAGGCTCTGTGCGCGGACGGGATAGACGACAAACCCCAGGTGTGCTGGATCGAGGGCCGGACGCAGGCCCCGCTCAATGCCATCGGGAAATGTGGAGGTCTCATTCATCGTGCCTGGCTTGAACGTTAGGCGAATAGAAGTGAGATCACCGAATCGGGACCCCCAGAGCTCTTGACCCTTCTTCAGCGGCAAGAATGCCTTCGGCGTGGTGCGATAACGGTCCCAGTACCGCTCGTCCCTAGGACGGACACGCTTCAGGTCGATCGGAAATGGTGGATTCCAGTCGGACAGATGCGCCGAATCGCTGATACCAGGAAACTCGGGGGCCATATCCCGATCGCCTGCGGCGATCGGCACTATCGCGGCCACTGGCATTTCGACATGCTCGGTGGCCAGTCCTCCGCTGGGCTTCCACACGAAGTACTCTAGCGTCGCCATTGCGCCCGGCTTCTGAACGCCCAAGTCCTGCGCCGCCCACTCATTCAATGCCAAGCCGCCTCCTGGCGCGTCTTCCTCAGCCGTCACGAGAGAATAAGGGATCTCGCGGTCGCCTACGCGGATCGTGTTCACTAGGTAAGTGAAGAACGGCGTGGCTCGAAGGCCACTTTCATCGGCCTCGTGAAGTGTTGCTTGAAGGATTCCGTCATCGAGCAATGTACTACGCCGCTCCAGGGAATATGTCCAGTCGCCGATCACACGCAGACGCAGTCCCATATCGTCAAGCCCGACATGGGAAAGCCAAGCACGCTCATGCCCGGCCGCATCCTCCTTCGACAGAATCGTATTGACGCGCCCTTCCACCTTGAGATCGCGTTGCAACCGGGCCAGCGGGACAAACGCCGCGAGTACGTCGCCTTGCTTGGGACGCAGCGAAAACTCGCCCAACTCGCCTGGGCCCAGCACCGCGCCGATCTTCAAACGTATCGTGCGTCCGGAGTTGTCGCGGCGTCCTTGCAGGAATTCGCGCGGGATGTCGGAGAATTGCTCCACGCGCACCAGTGCGGTGTCGCCGGCTTTCACGCCCAACTCGCGAGCCAGCGGTTGGCTAACGGCCAATCCAGCGGGCGGCTCATTGCGGCCGTTGAAGTTCCAGAAGCGCGCATCTACGCCATAGACGGACACATTGTTGGCCCGCCGGCTGTCGGCGTCGCTAGTGACAACGCCTTCCAGCACCATCATCGGCGCGGAGCCTGGGAAGGAATCGGCGAGCTTTTCGCGGAACAATTCCTGGGAGGTGATCGCCGAATGCGTCGCGCCTAAGCGTCCCAGTACCAGATCGCGCAGGCTCCCGCGCACGGAATCGCCGACGGCCAGCGATCCGGCGAGTACGCCGACCGCCGTGGCCACACCGGCGACCACCGCGAGGTGAATGCTCCGGTAGTGGAGAAGGCTGCGGCGAATGAGGGTGACGGTTCTCATCAAGGGTTGTTGGAACACGGAAGCACCCGGAATGCCACGGAGAGTGTGACTCCCAGTGCAGGGATCGAGCGTGTCATGCTGGCGTCCTTTGAGTCACCGGAACCTTTCCGTGCCCTACCGTGTTTTTCCGTGTTCCGCGTTTTCATGAGTTAGTAGTTCGCCCAGATCCCCGGCGTAGCCAGTTCGATAGAGTGACCGTCAGGATCGCGGAAGTAAAGGCTAGTCCCGCCTTCTTCCCATTTCACCGTGCTCTCAATCGGCACGCCACATTCCCGCAAACGCGCTATCCAGGACTCCAGCGAATCGGCGGGAATCGCAAAGGCCATGTGCAGGCGCCCGCTGCCGTCGTGCGGCGGAATCATGCCGCCCGGCATCCGGATCGGCTGGGGCGTTCCGCCTTTCTTGAACAGCAGGAAAACCGAATGCCCGCTGGCGTTGTACGCGCAAAAACGATCGTCGTGGACCATCTTGGGGAAGCCGAACAGACGATCGTAGAAGGCCATGGAACGCGCCACGTCTTCCACGTGCAGGGCTGTTTCGACAATGCCGTCCACGCGCGCGTTCACTTGTCCTCCACCAGGTTACGATCGCGCAACCGATAACGTTTGGGAAAGTGCGCCGCGAAGTCGGAGCTGTGCGTCACCGCAATCAAAATGCTGCTGCGCTTGGCTTGGATGGCGAACAGCAAGTCGGCCACTGCGCCGGCGGAATCCTGATCCAGATTTCCAGTAGGCTCGTCGCACAACAGCAAAAGCGGATCGCGGATCAAGGCGCGCGCCAGCGCGGCACGCTGCTTTTCGCCGCCGCTCAACTCCGCGGGGCGATGATCCAGTCGCGCGCCCAATCCTACTTGGTCCAGCAAGGTACGCGCCCGCGCTTCGTCTTTACCGGGGTCCCGGTCCGGCGCCACCAGCGTGGGAATCAGCACGTTCTCCAGCACGGAACATTGCGGCAGCAGGCAATGGTCCTGGAACAAAAAGCCGACCTGCTTGTTGCGAAACGCGGCCTGTTCGGCTTCTTTCAACAAAAAAGGATCCTGACCGCTCAATCGGATCTGCCCGGAAGTCGGCGGATCGAGCGCTCCCAGAATATACAACAGCGTGCTCTTGCCGCTGCCTGAAGGACCCATCACAGCGATCGCATCGCCGGGAACAAGCTTCAGGTTGATGCCGGAAAGGATCGGCAATGAACCGGCCGCCGTGTCGTACTGCTTCGAGAGATTGGTGACTTCCAGCATGCGCTATTGGGTTGGTTTGTCGCGGTAATTGAGCGGGGCCTTGTGATCCGCCGGTACCCGCGAGCGATATTCGTTCCCGGCGCGGCGCTTTTCAAAGTCGGCGCGCGCGGCGGCGACAAGCTTCGGATCGCTGAACAGATCTACCGCGCTCAACGCCAGCACCTTGGCGGCGTTGACCATGCCTTTGCGTCCAATGCTGGAATTAGCACAGGAGGTGTTTTGCCAACTGTGTCCCGGCTCGCCGGGAACGAAGGTTGCGGTGTTGAATTCAGAGGTCGGCACAATCCAGCTTACATCGCCCACGTCGGTGGAACCGGAACTGTGTCCGCTTTCCATCGGCTGGATTTCGGCTTCGCTGCCTAACCCCAAAGTTCCCGAGCGATCCCAGGTCTTCACCAGCGTTTCGGCGTAAGCGCGTTCTTCCGGCGTATACTTTATGCCGCCCACACGCTTCAGATTCTTCTCCAGCAACTCGGCCAGCGGCCGATTGGGAAGCTCGTTGTAGACGCTGTTGATCACTTCCATCTCCATGCGTGTTTCCGTGGCCAGTGCGCCGGCTTGCGCCGTTTTGATAATGCGGGCCCAGATGCCGTCCAACGTGGGCATGTCGGGATGGCGGGCGTAAAGGTACAACTCCGCGAAGTCCGGCACGACGTTCGGCGCGGCGCCGCCGCTGGTGATGATGTAGTGGATGCGCGTGGTTTCCGGCACATGCTCGCGCATCATTTCCACGGCGTAGGTCATCACCATCAGAGCGTCCAGCGCGGAGCGTCCCGCCTCGGGCGCGGCCGCGGCGTGCGAGGGTGTTCCGTAAAAGCGGAATTTGGCGTTGATGTTGGCCAGCGAGGTGCGCACGCTGGCGACGTTGCGGTCGCCGGGATGCCAGGCCAGCACCACGTCGCTGTCCTTGAACGCGCCGGCGCGCGACATGTAGACTTTTCCGCCGCCGCCCTCTTCCGCTGGCGTGCCGAAAAACTTGATGGTCCCGGCGAGTTTGTGCTCCTGCAAATATTCCTTGGCGGAGATTGCTCCAAAAAGCGCCGCCGCTCCCAGCAGGTTATGACCGCAACCATGGCCCGATCCGCCCGCCACAACCGGCTCGCGCGATGACTTGGCGCCCTGCTGCGACAGTCCGGGTAAGGCGTCGTATTCGCCTAGAATCGAAATCACCGGTTTGCCCGATCCCCAAGCGGCCGAAAACGCCGTGGGAATTTCCGCGATGTGATCCTGAATCGTAAAGCCGGCCGCCTGCAATTCCTGTTTCAACAACGCCGAACTACGGACTTCCTTGTAGCCGACTTCGGCGAAGGCCCATACTTGCTTCGAGACATCGCCAAAGTGTTGCGCGCGCTCATCCATTTTCTTGAGCATTTCCGCGCGCTCGTCTTGCGCGTTCAGGCCGGCGGCTAGAAGGAATAGGAGTGCGAAACGCATTTCTGAAAAACCTCCACGGTATTAGCGGCGCTGCGCGCCACGCTGTAATGTCGGCGGACCCCCGCGGCTCCGGCCTCGCCCATTTGGCGGCCCATCGCCGGATCGCGATAAATTGAGTGTATCGCATCGGCCAGGCTGGTGGCGCTCTGCGGATCGCACAGCAAGCCGCCGCCCGTCTTGCGAATCATCTCCGGAAACGCGCCATGGCTCGGAAGCACCACCGGCACGCCGCTGGCCATGGCTTCCAGCACCGAGAGTCCTTTCGGTTCGTGGTAAATGGAGGGCGTCGAGAAAACGTCGAGTTGCGAAAGGAAGCGCAGTTTTTCTTGGCGTGTTACTTCGCCCTGATACTGAAACTCGCCGCCCAGGCCGGCGTCGTTGATTTGTTTTTCGATGCCCGCAAGATAGCCGCGGCTTTCCGGTCCCAGGTACCCCGCCGCCAGCAAGCGCGACTTCGGCAGCCCGCGCTCGCGCCGCAAAATGCGATAGGCGTCGGCGAGCAGGTGCAGTCCTTTTTCTTGCGCCACACGCGCGAAGTATCCCATGGTGAACGTTTCGCTGCGCTCCTCGCGGTGCGCGGGATAGCCGTCGAGGGAAATGCCCAACGGCGCCACATGAATCATTTCCGCGGGGATGCCCAGATAGCCGGCCATGTACTGGCCGTAATATTCGCTGACGGCGATGAAGGCGTCCACGTACTTTGCGCACTCGCGGATCAGGGCGATGGCCTCGTTCTTGGCTGGCCCAGGCCGTCCAGGAACAAATCTTCGCCCTGCATCACGCAGACCACCGGACATTTCAGCACCTCCTTCAGCGGTCCCGCGAGCCCGAGTAGTAAGGTGTATGACAAGCAGACCACCTCCGGCGCGGGCTGCGTGCGCAGCCAATCGAGCAGCTTGGCAAATTCCTTGCGCTGATAGCCGTGTTCTCCGCGCAACATGGAAATAGTCAGCGCGGCAAGATCTTCGGCCTGGTTCGACACCGACCCGCGCGCGGCAAGTTTCAAGGCGAACGTGGAGTCCCACAATTTATCGAGCCAGCGCGGCGTGAATCGAAACAGCGGCAGGATCTGCTCCAGGTAGACGCTGATGCCCCCGAAGAAAATGCGTTTGGCGCTGACGTTGTCCTCGTCCGGGCGGGTCGGCGTATACAGCGGCAGCAGGGTGACGTCGTGGCCTTCCGCGATCATCTCGCGGGCCAGCGCGTTGTCGCGGATGCAGCTTCCGCAGTACATGCCGGCGGGTCCCGCGGTAATGGAGAGGATGCGCATGGGCTAAAGACAGGCCCGAGGCCCGAGCCAAAACCTGTGCTCCCTCGGGCCTCGGGCCTCGGGCCTGTTTCCGTCAGTACACTCCTTCAACGACGGTGGTTGCGAACTTCGAGAACGGCCTGACATTGCGCACCCCGTCCCAGGGATACTGCGCGCATGGCGCTTCGCGCTCACACTCATCGCGTTCCAGGAAGCGCGGCATGAAGAACTCGCGCGTCAACGTGGTCAGCCGCACGCGGCCAGTCTTACCGTATTCCACCACGCGCGTAGGATGGTCGGGATCCACCACGTCAATCACCGCGCGCGGCATGGGCGGATAGTAGATGATGGCGTAGTCGTCCTGCGGCTCCGGCGCTTTGTGCGTTGCCAGGCCCATCAGCGTGTTGCCATAAGTCGGCGCGAAGTACACGCTGGGGCCGAGCAGTTCTTCCACCGCGTACTTGTGGAATTTCGGCGTCATCTCCGTGCCGCCGCAAAAAATCCCTTTGATCCCCACCTTGGCCAGCGGCACTTTCTCGCACAACGCTTCCAGCAGCTTCGGCGTGGTAAACAAACATTGGATGTTGGGATGGGCGCGAAGCAGCGTCAGCGCCTGGTCAATTACGTGACGTTTGTAGTCTTCGGCCCAATCGGCGTGCCCCAGCTTCAGCGTTTTGATGAACCAGCGCGGGTCCAGATCCAGCATGAAGCAGATGCCGCCGCGATACTGGGCTAAGTGCTCCACCGCCAGCCGCAGACGCCGCGGACCCGTGGGGCCAAGCTGAATCCAGTCGGCGCCCTTGGGAAAAAATTGATCCGGGAGCTTGGTGGAAAAATCCTCGTAGTCGGTGCGGAAGTCGTCGATGTTGATGCGCGACTTCGGCACACCGGTCGAGCCGCCGGTTTCAAAGACGAAAATCGGCCGGTCGGCGTAAGCCTTGGGCACCCAGCGGCGGACGGGGCCGCCGCGCAGCCAGTTGTCATCAAAGTTGTCGAAGCGGTCCAGGTCGTTGTAGGCGCGGATTTCCTTGCGCGGATCCCAGCCCAGCTTGGCGGCATAATCCAGCCAGAAAGGACAGCCTGTAGCCGGGTCGAAATGCCAGGCCATGGTCTGGCGGACGTGGGCGTCCAGCTTTTCGCGGGCGACGTTTACCTTTTTTTGCAACTCATCAGCGGCTGGAATCGGGTTCACCAGTATAGTATAGAGGGTCTGGGAGCCTTCATGAAAACAAGAATTGTCAATGTTGTGGCGGGGCTGTGTCTGCTCTTTTCCTTCGCCGACGCGCAAAGTGTGCTGAGCACGCTGGAGGGGCGTGTCAGCGATCCAACCGGCCGCTCCATCGCCGGGGCGACCGTCGGCCTCACGTCCGGTGAAACCGGGCAGAAGCGGGAGGCGAAGAGCGACGCCAACGGTGCCTTCCAGTTGGCTGATGTTCCCGCGGGCTCCTATAGCTTGACCGCGACGGCCGATGGGTTTCGCCGGTTTGATGCAAGACGCATCGTTATGCTGGTTAACCAAACGCTGCACCTCGACGTGAAACTGCACGTCGGTGGAGAAACTTCGGAAGTGGAAGCACCGCTCGTACCTCTGATGGCCGAGTCCGGCGCCGTTTCGTTCGTGATCGAGAACCGCAACGTGACCGGCCTGCCGTTGGACGGCCGCAACTTTTACGAATTGAGCCTGCTGCTGCCCGGCGTGGTTCCCTCCGCGCAAGGATCGGCCGGCTCGGTACGCGGAGCGTTCGCCATCAACATCAACGGCGGACGTGAAGACGCCAACAATTTTCTCCTCGACGGCGTGTACAACAACGATCCCAAGCTGAACGGCGTGGGCACACAAACGCCGGTGGACGCCATCCGCGAGTTTGAAGTGCTCGGCAACTCCTACGACGCCAGTTTCGGCCGCAACGGCGCCGGCCAAGTGAACGTGGTGACGCAATCCGGCGGCAATCGGTGGCACGGGACGCTTTACGATTTCTTCCGGAATTCGGCGCTCGATGGAACCAACTATTTCGCGCCCAGCGATCAAAACAATCCCAAGGACAATCGCAACCAGTTCGGCGCCACCCTTGGCGGACCGATCAAGAAGGATCGCAGCTTTATCTTTCTCGATTACGAAGGGCGCCGCTTTCGCGAAGGCATTACGCAAGTCAGCAACGTGCCCACGCTGCCGGAGCGTCAGGGCAATTTCTCGCAAAGCGCCGTGAAGCCGATCAATCCCCTGAGCGGGACGCCTTTCCCAGGCAACTCGATTCCGTCCTTCTACGACAATCCCTTAGGCGCGGCGATCGCCAATCTGTATCCGCTGCCGAACCGCGGCGTGGCGGGACAAAACTACGTCTCCTCGCCCACCCAGTTCGACGATTCCGATCATTTCGATTTGCGCTTCGACCAGATTCTGGGTCGCTCCACCAGCCTGTCCGCACGTTACAGCTTCGACGACCGCCGCTTGACGGTTCCCTTCGCCGGCACGGGCGACGCCCTGATTCCCGGATATGGCAACAACGTGCCCAGCCGTTCGCAAAACGCCGCGGTTAACCTGGTGCATCCTTTTTCCGCGATGTGGTTGAGCGAAACGCGGCTGGGATTCAATCGTGTATCTAGCAGCGTCCTGCAGCAGTTCGCCGGCACGGATTTGAACAAGCAAGTGGGGCTCCCCGAGGTTTCCTCCAATCCTCGTGACTTCGGACTCAGCCAAATCACGGTGAACGGCTACTCGGTCCTGGGCGCGGATCTGACCAGCCCGCAGTACGGCGCCACGGACAACTATCAGTTCGTGGAACAGGCGTCCTACGTGCGCGGCCGCAGTGTCCTGAAATTCGGCGGTGACATCCGCTACTTGCAGCAAAACGCTTTCCGCGACGTGGAGTCGCGCGGCTTCCTGCAATTCCTGGGAGTCTTTACGCAGAACCCGCTGGCCGACCTGCTGCTTGGATACCCCACAGTGACTGGAGCGGCTACCTCCAACAATCCCGAGCATCTGCGCACCCACAGCTACGACGGGTTCGTGCAGGAGACCTATCGCTTGCGGCCGAATCTCACGCTGACCGCCGGCCTGCGCTACGAGTACAACTCGCCGGGCGTGGACGCGCAGAATCACGCCAACTTGTTCGACCTGGCCACACATGCGCTGGTACAGGTGGGCACCGGCGACGTACCGCGTGGCGGATACAATCCCGACCGCAACAATTTTGCGCCGCGCGTGGGCCTGGCGTGGTCGCACGGAGGCACGGTGGTGCGGGCGGGATACGGGATGTACTTCGATCAATCGGCGCTTGCGCCTGGTGAAGGACTCTACTTCAGCCCGCCCTATTTCAACTCCGCCCTGTATTACACCGTGCCGGGGCCGACGCCGATTTCTCCGCCGTATTACACGTTGACACTGAGCAATCCTTTCCCGGCAAACTTCATCGTGCCGACCGCGCCCACCGCGCTGGCTTACCAGCGCGATCTAGCCACGCCTTACGTGCAGCAGTGGAACGTGGCGGTGCAGCGGCAAATCAACCGCTCGTTGCTGGCTGAAGTGGGCTACGTAGGATCGAAGGGCACCAAGCTGCTCAGCGTGCGCGACATTAACCAGGCGCATCCCGGCCAGGTTTATCCCAACTACCGGCCGCTGCCGCAGTACGCCGACATCGACCTGGAAGCATCGGCGGCCAACTCCAGCTATCACAGCTTGCAAACACGCGTGCAGCAGCGCCTGGCCCACGGCGTATCCGCGATTGTAGCGTACACTTTTTCGAAATCGCTGGACGACGCCTCCGGCTTTTTCGCCACTACCGGCGATCCCAACTTTCCGCAGAACAGCTACAACCTGGCCGCGGAACGCGGCCGATCCGATTTCGACATTCGCCAGCGGCTGACCGTGAGTTACTACTGCGATCTTCCGCAAGGCCGCAACGCTTGGCTGAAAGGCTGGCAAACGGCCGGCATCTGGACCTTCCAAAGCGGCCAGCCCTTCACTCCCGCGCTGCTTCCCGGCAACGACAACGCCAACACCGGCATTGACACGCTGGGCTTCGGCGCCAACGACCGTCCCAACCGGATTGCCAGCGGCGCGATCTCCAACCCCAGCCCGACGGAATGGTTCAACACCGCGGCGTTCGTCCCGGCGCCCTACGGCAGCTTCGGAAATTCCGGCCGTAATATCCTGGATGGTCCGGGCTTGCAGACATTCAACATTTCGATCTTGAAGAACACGTCGTTGGGCGAGCGCGGCAACCTGCAATTCCGCACCGAGTTTTTCAACGTGCTGAACCACGCGAATTTCAACCTGCCGGATAATTTTGTGGGCTCGCCGACGTTTGGGCAAGTCTCCTCGGCGGGAGATCCGCGGAGGGTCCAGTTCGCGCTGAAGTGGTTGTTTTAGGCAGAATTGGAATTGCCCGAGGGCCGGATGGGGCTCCGGATGAGGCTGATGAGGAGGCCGATACTTCTTAGGAGCTCCGGCGCGCTGACGGATCGTTCGCCCATTGGGGAGGCCCATGCCCCGCTTGATCGTAATTCCCGACGACTCGCCGCCGGTCATGTCCGCATCGGCCGCTTACCACGACCTTGCCGCGCGGGCGGAAGTGACTTGCTACAATTCGCTGCCCGGTTCGCAAGAAAACCTCATCGCGCGAATCAGCGATGCGGAGATCGTGGTGAACATCCGGGCATCCACCAAGTTCACAGCGGAAGTTTTCCGCCACTGCCCGCGCTTGCGGCTGCTTTCGGTTTGGGGTACGGGCACCGATCATATCGACCTGCAAGCGGCTGCGCAGGGCGGCGTGAAAGTCAGCACCACGCCCGGGGTATCCTCGACCGCCATCGCCGAGCACTCCCTGGCGCTGATGCTGGCGGTGGCTCGCCGCATTGTCCGGCTCGACGCCGAGACGCGGGCCGCGCAATGGCCGCGCGGCCAGGGGACGCAGTTGCGCGGGAAGACACTTGGTATTGTGGGTCTCGGAGCCGTCGGCCGGGAATTCGCGCGCCTGGGTGCGGGAATCGGCATGCGCGTCGTCGCCTGGACTATGCATCCGAATCCGGCCTTAGGTTTCGAACTGGTTTCCTTCGAGGATCTGCTGCGATCGAGCGACGTGGTGAGCCTGCACTTGCGATTGTCGCCCGATACCAAAGGCCTGATCGGGTGGCCGCAGATCGAGATGATGAAGCCGTCCGCCATTCTGATCAACACTGCGCGGGGAGCCATTGTGGAGGAAACCGCGCTGGTTAACGCGCTATCCAGCGGGCGCATCGCGGGGGCGGGGCTGGACGTCTTCGACGTTGAGCCATTGCCTGCGGATCATCCCCTGACGGCGTTACCGAACACGGTGCTCACGCCGCACTCGGCCGGGATCGCTCCCGAGGCCGTGGAGGCGGGTTTGCAAATGGCCGTACAAAATATTTGGGATTGTTTGCGCCAGGAATGACTACCGGGGTCGCCGTGAGGCGGTTGTCGCAGCCAGCGTAGCTGGCGGCATAATTTAGCCCACAGCGCGAGCTGTGGGTTAGTAACGAAAGCAACCAAGCCCGCGTAGGCGGGCGACATAAGAGCCCGTTTTGCGGAGTCTTTATGTCGCCCGCGTTCGCGGGCTTCCTTTCTCTGCTTGGCACCCACAGCTTACGCTGTGGGCTAAATTATGCCGCCGGCTAGGCCGGCTGTGATCGCCAGGCCTGTGACGTTCCCACCAACCGCTATTGCCGCGTGAACGGCGCGGTCAGCCGTTCCGCCACGTGTTGAAAACTGCGATTGACGTGATTCTCGAAGTCCGAGCGGATATCGAACAAGTTGCGGTCGCAAATGGCCTTGGCCGATTGCGCGACCTCTTCCAACGTGCCGCGGCGCAGGGCTTGGCACTGAGCCTGTAGGGCCGAGCTCATGTCGGCGTCCTGCTCGGCGCGGAATTGGCTTATCCATTCCTCCGCGCGCCGATGGAACAGGGTCTCGCTTTCCTGGATCATCTGCATGAGAGACTCTTGCATCGTCACCGGAGCGTCGTGCAAAGTCTTCTGGCTGGTCTCTTGGAAACGTTGGATGTTGCGTTCCAGCAATTGCTCGGCCTCCCCGGTGATCCTGCGCAGGCCTTGCTCCACCATTTGATCAATGCGCTTCTGGATCCCGGAAGCCGCGCTGTCCAAAGTTTGGTTGAACCTGGCGGCGCCCGCGGCCACCACCTCCTCGGCATGCGCTTGCGCCAAGTCGGCCAACCGGCTCATTTGGTCTTGCACCGCGCGATTGACCGCCTCGTCAATGAAGCGGCCGAGCCTCTCTTGGATGATGATCGCGTCTTGGCTCTGCTCAGACATACCACCAACGAAGAAGCATTTTTTCTGCCACTCTTAAGGAATTGAAAACAAAAGGAAACACTTGCCAGCCCTAGAGAACCTGTGTTACAAAAGGTAACGCCTCAGGGCATCGACAAAGCCTAGGGCTTCCGGAATTGACTTTTACCCGTATCAATTCTAGACTTTACGGCATGTGTGGGGGGCGTCGGACGACGCTCGATGAGGAACGATGACAAGATTGGTTTACTTCCTGGACGACGATGCGGTGGCCGCCGACCTTTGCGCTACCCTTCTGCGTAGTCTGGGATATCAAACCGCCATCTACCAGGACGTGGACTCATTGCTCGCCGCATCCCAACGGGATCCGCCGGACATCGTTTTCCTGGATGAACAAACTCGCGGCGTGAGCGGCCTGGATTTTAGCCGCCGCATTCGTGAAGGATTGGGGCTGCCTTCGGTGAAGCTGGTGGTGATGGAGGATCGCTCCAACGGTAGGCCCTCCGCCGCCCAGGTGGTGGCCGATGCGCGCCTGGAAAAACCCTTTGCCCACCAGCAGGTCCTCGCGCTGCTCGCGCGTTTGGAGTTGGGCACGTTAGAACTGCGTTTTTGGGGCGTGCGCGGCTCGATCGCCGCACCGGGCCCCGCCCACGACCGCTATGGCGGGAACACTTCCTGTGTGACCTTGCGGCTGGCCATGGACGAATACATCGTCTTCGACGCCGGCACGGGAATCCGCGAGTTCGGCAACTTCCTCATCCGCCTGGGACTGCCGGTGCGCTTGCATTTGTTGATCAGCCACGCGCATTGGGATCACATTCAAGGGCTGCCCTTTTTTCGTCCGGCCTACCTGCCCCAGAACAGTATGGCCATCTACGGACCCAACCAGCCGGCCACGAAATTCGAGCAGATCATCGCCGACCAGATGCAGATGGCCTACTTTCCAGTTCCCCTTTCGGCGATGCAAGCGCAGTTGCACTTCCACACGCTCGGCGAAGGCCGCTACGAGGTGGCCGGCCATCCGGTACAAACCATGCCTTTGCATCATCCGGGGAGCACCTTGGGTTACCGCGTTGGGGTTCGCGGCAAGAGCTTCGTTTACGCCTGCGATCACGAAATCGCGCAGGGCGATCCCAGCAGCCGTCAGCGCCTGGCGGAGTTCGGACGCGATGCCGATATCATGGTGGCCGACGCGCAATACATCCCCGGCGATTTTCCCGGCAAACTGGGCTGGGGACATTCCAGCTACACCGACGTGGTGGACACCGCCATGGAAGCGCGCGTCAAGCACCTGCTGCTCACGCACCACGATCCCGACCGCACCGACGATGCCCTGGACGCCATCGTGGAAGACGCCCGCCGCCGGGTCATCGCGCAGGGCGGAGACATGGAGTGCGGCGCGGCCGCCGAAGGAACCGTGTTGTATTTGTAGATTTCCCCCATCTCTCCCATTCTTCCTATTCCTCCATGCCCTCGCATGCCCTCGCACAAAGCTGGCATTTAGGGGACATCTCCAGCTATACTGCCCCCATGGCTAAGATCACCTGCAACAATAACGGACCCCTGCGCATCGAGGGAGATATCACGCTGAGCGATGCCCAAGGCAACAGCTTCGATTTGGCCGGCCGCACCACGCTTTCGCTGTGCCGTTGTGGAGCTTCGGAGAATAAACCGCTGTGCGACGGGGCCCATAAGAGAATCGGATTCCAATCGGAAGTCAAGGCCCGGACTCTTCCGCCGCCCGTGCCCAAGCCTCCGGCGCAGGTCTAGGGCGGCGCCTGGGAGGAAACATGACCCAAGTCCAAGTTGTCGGTTTGGGAAGCTGCACCGTGGATTTTTTCGCCTTGGTGCCGCACTTGCTGCACGGCAACGACAAAGTCAACGCCACCAAGCTGGAAATTCACGCCGGCGGGGTCACCGCCAACAACCTGACGCAAGTGGCGCGCTGCGGCGCAACCACCGGATGGTTTGGATTGCTCGGCGACGACGGCAACAGCAAGATCATCCTGGACGCTTTCCGCGCCGACGGCATGGACGCGAGCGCCGTGGAGCAAGTTCCCGGTGCGCTCTCCTCCATCACCTGGATTCCGGTGGACGCCCAGGGCGAGCGTTGCATCTACATGTTCCCTAACGTCACCGCCACGGTGACGCCGCGGCAGATCCGTACGCGCTTCGCCGGCTACATCCGGCAAGCCGCGCACTTGCACACCGAAGCCTCGCAGTTGCCGCTGGCGCCGATCCTGGAAGCGATGCGCATTGCCCGCGACGCGGGAGTGAAGAACGTTTTCGATCTGGATGTGGATCCCACGTACTTCGTACAAGCGGGACTGGGCACGGAAGCGGACCTGGCCGAGGCCCTCCGTCTGACCGATATTCTAAAACCGTGCAAGCCCGCGGCGCGTGCCATGACCGGCGCAACCGATCCGGAGCAGATGGCGCGCAAGCTGCTGGCGATGGGTCCCAAGATTGTGGCGCTCACGGCGGGGAGCGATGGCTGCGTGATCGCCTCGGCCAAGGGCGTGGTCCACCGCCCGGCCTACCGGGTGAACGTGGTGGACACCACCGGCGCCGGCGACGCTTTCATGGGCGGATTGTCCTTTGCGCTGCTGCAAGGATGGCCGCACGAGCGCGTCGCTTCGTTCGCCAACGCCTGCGCGGCGCTCTGCTGCACCGCCGTCGGCGCGCGGGCCATGGCGCGGCGCGCTGAAGTGGAAGCGCTGATGGAAAGCGGCAAATCAAAAATCAAAAATCAAAAGTCAAAAATCAAAAATGGAAAACAACAAAAACGGCCGTAGGAAGCGAGCAAACACCACGCGGGACCAACGCGATGCACGGGCTTGCCTGGTTTGCCATTTTTGATTTTTGACTTTTGATTTTTGATTTTTGATTTGAGGGGGTACCATGTTCGAACCAACGGGCACAATGGCCCTGCTGATGACCGCCTTCAGCGCGGTCTGCTGGGGATCGTGGGCCAACGCGGGAAAGCTCACCAGGAATTTTCGCTTTGAGTTGATGTATTGGGATTTCTCCGCTGGAATTCTGCTGATGTCGCTGGTCTGGGCCTTGACGCTGGGCTCCATGGGCGGCGGTCCCAACAGCTTCTTGAGCAACTTCGCGGCCGCCGATTCCGCCAACATTGGCTCCGCCGCGCTGGGCGGGTTCATCTTCAACGCCGCGAATCTCTTGTTGGTGGCGGGAATCGAACTAGCCGGACTGGCGATCGCCTTTCCGCTGGCCATCGGCATCGCCATGGTCGAGGGCGTAGTGGCCAGCTACATTCTGCAACCCAAGGGCGACGTGGTGCTGCTGGCCGTGGGCGTCTTCCTGGCGGTGATCGCCATCATCATGGACGGACGCGCGTATGCCAACTTGGCCGGCGCGGGTAAGGTGGCGTCGAGGAAAAGCGTGATCATCTGCGCCGTCTCAGGATTACTGATGGGCAGCTTCGCTCCCCTGGTCACGCGGGCCATGATTCATAAAACGACGAGCGGCATTCCGCTGACTCCCTACGGCACGGCCGTGGCTTTTACCGCGGGCGCTTTTCTCTCCTGCATCGTCGTGAACGGCTACTTGATGAGGCATCCGATTGTCGGGCAGCCGGTGGCCTTCTCCGGATATTTTCAAGCCCGCGGCATCGATCACGTTTGGGGAATCCTCGGCGGACTGATTTGGGGCACGGGCGGCGTCTTCAACTTCGTGGCCGGCGGAAAGCTGGGCGTGGCCATCGCTTATGCGATCGGGCAGTCGTCACCGATGGTAGCGGCGCTATGGGGCGTTCTGGTCTGGAAGGAATTTGCGGGAGCCGGCGGCAAAGCCAAAGGGTATCTCGCGATGATGTTCGCGTCTTACGTGTTGGCGTTGGTGGTGATCGCCAGGGCCTACGCGGCGTAAGATGAGCCACGCGATGGTCAATCTCCGGAGCGGACCGCGCGTCGCGGCTTGCCGAATCGATGTCCATTCATGAGCCTTCGCGGAAAAGCCTCGGCTGCGCCCTGTCCAGCGCGACCGGCAAAGTAACATCGGCCAAGCGCGGATAGGCCTCCACCAACGGCGCCGGCGCGGGAACCGGCGCGTCCAGCAGCATGGAGATCAGCTCCAAGGCGTTGGCCGCGGCCTGGCCTTGGTAATGATTGTTGGCGATCACAAACGTTGCTGAGGAGTTTTGCGATACTTGCTCCACCCGCTCCTTCCAGCCGGCGAGTTCCTCGCGCGAGTACAGATAGTCGTAGCGGGCGTTGCGTCCGTTTTCGGCGAACCATTCTTTGTAGTTGCGCCCGTGCAGGCGCACATAGCCGACGGCCGACGTCCGGCGCGCACTGGGACCCAGGCTTCGCCCGATCACCGGCTGATCGATGTTGCAAAATCCCGCGCCACGCTCGGCCAGCAACGCCCAGAAGGTCGCGTCGTCCCAGGAGGCGTGGCGCGCCTCCACCACCATGGGATAGTCCGCAAAGGTGTCCAGCAGCGTTTCCAGATAGTGGCGATTGCCCGCGTTGTTCTTGAACGACCACGGGAACTGCGCCAGCACCGCCCCTAGTTTTCCCTGTCCGCCGAGAGTGTCGGCGAACGCGCGGAACTCATCGGTATCCGCCGCGGGTGGCGGGTCTGCCGGATTCATCTGATGAGAGAACACCTGATGCAGCTTGGCAGTGAACTGAAATCGCGGAAAAGGAGCCACTTCTTCAAGCCACTTGCGCGCAGTGGCCGGACGTACCGTGCCGTAAAACGAGGTATTGATCTCCAATACGTCGAAGAACTGTGCCATGTATCCCAACTCGTGAAATCCTTTGGGCCGCTGGCGAGGATATACGGGGCCGATCCAGTCCCGGTAGTTCCATCCGGCCGTGCCTACGCGGATGGAGTTGGGAACTACGGGCCGAACGACGTGTCCGGCCGGTGCGGAAGTGAGGCCTTTGTCCATCTCCTTGAATCGTACAGGTAGAGCACCGATACGCCTAGTGACTGTTCTGGAACTGGGGGCACAACGCGCGTAGCCGTTCGAGCATTTAATTAACCGACGCGCACTGCACGCAAATCTGGCTGTCCGAATCTGTAGAGCTGGCGGTCGTCCTAATCTGTGAAATCTGTGTAATCTGTGGATTGATCCTCTTTTCAAAGGACGGGAAAGGACGGGGACAGCCCGATCTGCGTAGTCAGTTTTGACGCGCAGTGTTTTTTCGGCAACAGCAGTGTGATCTTCCGACAGGCGTTTCGCGGCCGGAGAAAGGCTCTCGGTAGTCGATGCGAAAAAGACACGAGGCAGATCAGGCTGTCCCCGCCCTCCCCCAAAGAACGAAATCGTCCGACCGCTTCACCTTCCACTCTCCGCGGGTCGCTTCGCGCCGTTGGGTACGTCGTCATCGCCAGAAGGGAACGATGAGCGCACGCTAGTCCTCGACTTATCAAGTGAGCCGGGTCCTGCCGGTCACATCGGGGTATAGTGCAAGGCTACTCATGGGGCATCTGAGGGGGGAATTACCTTGCGTCCTTTGGACAACCACCAGCCCGTTCCCTCAGTAAGAAAAAAAATCGCTTAGGCCGGGTCCGAAGTTTTTACCTCGGAACGCAAGGGATTTTATCCCCCCGCACCCCGCCTAAACGATTGAGTTCAGGTTACGGTCGGCCATCCATTGCTGGGCGCCTTCATCATAGCTTCACGGCGGAAAGTGTCCAGGGGGTAGGTGTGGATAAGTGGTACACTCTCGGTTTGGAGGGTCAAATGCCAACAAAGGCAAAGCTGAAGGGACGCGTGAACAAGAGCAAGTCGCAAAACAAGGTCGTAAAGAAGAAACTGAAGAAGAAAATCGCGACCCTAGAGGAGCAGCTCACGTCTGCCCGTCGTCAGAGGTTTCCCCGGACCAAGGACGACAGCTTGAGCCTGTAAGCGCACGTCCAGCGGTCCAGCTCGCCAGCGCTGATGGCCATGTATGCCATGTGGAGCGGACGGGAGCGGACGGGGAGCGGACGGGGCGGACGGGGACGGAGCGGACGGGGAGCGGACGGGGACAGCCTGATCTGCGTAGTCAGTTTTGGCGCGCAGTGTTTTTTCGGCAACGGCAATCTGATCTTCCGACAGGCGTTCCGCGGTCGGAGAAAGGCTCGCGGTAGTCGATGCAAGAAAGAACGACGCAGATCAGGATGTCCCCGCCCCCTGCCGCCCCCTGATCCCGCCCCCCGATCAAGGAAGAATGATGCCAAAATGCGGGCGAATTTCTAAGCCGGTTGCTGGTAGATCCCGATCACGTTATCTCCCGGATCGCGGAACCGGGCGGTGATCTCGGGCGTATCCCCGCCGATCGCCTGCACGATTTCGCCGCCGTTCGCGGTGATCGCTTCCACGGTCGCCACCGCGTTATCGACCATGATGTACAGCAGCAGCCCAGGCGTGGTGGAGGGCGGCCGCCCCAGGACCCAGGTGCCACTGACTTGGCCGACTCCATCGTCAAAAGCGACGCTGCCGTCGCCGCGCTTCCGGATGGACCAGCCAAACGTCCTTTGGTAAAAGTCCGCAGAGCGCGCAATGTCGCTTGCCGGCATTTCGATGTAACAGATCTTACCGTTCGCTAAGGTGGGCGGCATCCATATTTTCTATCACAAAAGGCCGGCCGGGGACGGCCTGATCTGCGTGCCATTTTTCGCGCGCAGTTCTCTCTGAAGCGTTCCCCCCGACTTAGAAAGTCAGCCGCAGCGCCGCCTGCATATATCGCGGGTCGTTGGCCTGAGAGGGCGTGATGACGCCGAACGAAGACGTCGCCACACCCGTGCCTGGCGAACCGAACCAGGTGGTGTTGGTTACGTTGAACGCTTCCCGGACTTGGAGCTTCAGGCGCTCGTGAATCGGGAAGGTTTTAAAAACCGAAGCATCCAGCAGCATGGGGCGCGGGTACCGGATATTGGGGAAATACACGCTGCTGGTTCGTTCCGTGAACGCCGACCGCACCAACCGGAAAGGACGGGGAGAGCCTGATCTGCGTAGTTCAGTTTGGGCGCGCAGTGTTTTTTCGGCAACGGCAGTCTGATCTTCCGACAGGCGTTCCGCGGTCGGAGAAAGGCTCGCGGTAGTCGATGCAAAAAAGACACGACGCAGATCAGGCTGTCCCCACCCCCTCTTCAGGCCGTCCCTGCCGCTCCCCCTGCTTATAGCATGCTGGCGACATCCCTTGCTCCATGGATCACGCTAACGATCTCGATCGGCCTGGGGTTGGGATCGTAAACGATCAAGTACGAGCCCCTCCGGCCAAAAACGGAGAGGCTTGTCAGTCAGATCCGGCCGGCGGTGTCCGACTTGTGGGTTCTTCGCGAGTAATGCGGAGGGCTTTCAGAAGCTGGAGACGGACCCGTCGCCCAGCCGGGAAATTGTCCTCAGCGATGTAAACCCAGATCTGTTCGATGTCGCGGGCCGCCTGGATCGAAAGTCGGAAGTGCTTCATGCCCGCTTGCGTTTTTGAGCTAAGGCCTTCTCACGCCGCTCCAAAGATTCGAAGAACTCTTCGCCGTCCACGCTCTGGCCCTTCCTGAGGGAGAACCAGCCCTCGTCAATCTGTTCGCGAATTTCCCGCAGACGACGGCGGCCCGCCCGGTCACGCCGATCCAAGAGACGAACCGCCTCGCAGACCAGATCGTTCGCGGAAGAGTAAAAACCGGCCTTGACCTTGGTCTGGACCAGCGTTTGCAGTTCCGGCGTGAGACGTACGTTCATACTTTGCAAGATATCAGCGACAAGACGCCAGTGTCAATGAAGCGCGCTAAGGTCGTTGGCGCATAGGGCTGGCCGGGATCGACCAAATCTGCCTGCCATTTCTCGCTCGCAGTTCTCTCCTGAAGCGCTCCCCCCGACTTAGAAAGTCAGGCGCAGCGCCGCCTGCATATATCGCGGGTCGTTGGCTTGAGATGGCGTGATGACGCCGAACGAAGACGTCGCCACGCCCGTGCCGGGCGAACCGAGCCAGGTGGTGTTGGTTACGTGGAACACTTCCAGCCGGACTTGGAGCTTCAAGCGCTCGTGAATCGGGAGGGTTTTAAAAACCGAAGCATCCAGGATGTCCCCGCCCTCCCCTCCGCATAAGCGCTAAGATAAGCACAAGCGCGCCTATTTTTCATCCCGGAGGGATCGCCGCTTGTAGCCGGTGGTGGAGCGTCGTTGGCGACACCACCGGAAATCAGATTCAAAGTTCCGCACGCCAGGCAGGGGTGCTAGGCACTTGGGTCAAGCCATCAACAGCGGGATTCCACGGGGCGCTGGTACCCCTCCTGGGGTACGGATACTTGCTCAACTCTACCGGTGGTTTCGCAACAAACGCTCAACCACCGGCTACATGCGGCGATCCCTCCGGGATGAAAAAGCGGGCCGCGCCCTGGCTTATCTTAACGATGGCCTCCCTCCTCGGCCTCCCCTACGCGCCGAATCGCGTATCGACAACGTGCGCACAACACCTTAGGCAGCTAGCAATAATAAACTGAACATCTACGCGCTCGCGCTCGGGAGGATGGCGTAGTTCCACTCGCCGTGAAAGGCACTGGGCTTGAGGTTGAGGCGCTGCATGGCTTCATCGGACACCGTTTGTCCCTTGGGATAGGAAGAAGCGTCGATGGCGGCGTGGATCTTCAGACCTTTCGCGGTGGTGGTGTGACCGATCAAATCGACGATAACCGCGAGGCTCTCGAGGGGTTTGCCCCGCCAGTTCTGTGTAATATGACAGAACATGCGATGCTCAATCTTGTTCCACTTGCTGGTGCCTGGTGGCAGATGCCGGACCTGCAAGGTGAGACGGGTTTCGTCGGCGAATCGCTGCAGCGCCACCTTCCACAGGCGAACCCTGTAGCCGTTGCTGCCACCACAATCCGCAGTGATCAGGAGGCGCGTGGCTTGGGAATAGACGGGCTTTCCCATTTGCTGCCACCAGCGGCGGATACTTTCGACCGCGAACTCCGCCGTGTCGTGATCAATTCCGACGCTTACCCAGCCTTGATTGGCAGCCAGATCGTAGACGCCATAGGGCGCGGCTTTGCCCAGGAGCGGGTCAACGAAATCATGCACGCGCACGGGGATCGGCGTTTTCTTCTTCTGCCACTCCTGCCCGGCGTTCTTGAAATCGCCCACCAACTCTTTCTTTTTTGTATCCACACTGATAACCGGCTGACCAGCTTTGAGAGCGGCCTGCACTTGCCGGTTCAGGAATTGAAACTGGGCATCTCGGTCCGGATGCTGCGCGCCTTCCCGTGTCTTGCGTACGCTCTGGAGAGAATAGCCTTCGGCCGTCAACAGATCGCAAACCGTGCGCTGCGAGACCGGATGTCCCCTGGTGCTGAGTTCCTGCGCCAGTTTGGTCGTGCTCTTGCTCGTCCACCGCAGGGGGGACTCTGGGTCGCCCCGTGTCACAGGATCCACTAGCTTGTTGAGTGCGCCCAGCAGGCCTGGATCTTTGTCCGTCAACTTCTTGCGCCCACCACCGCTGCGGCGGATCCGGTTCCCTTCGGGAACCACGGCCGCGCTCTCTAACTCCGCCATCCCCGCATGGATCGTGGTCCGGCTCAGCTCGGTGGCGCGCGCTACCTCGCTCACCCCTCCATAGCCCAACGACAGAGCTTCATTCGCTGCCCACAGCCGCACACTGGCCTCGTTCAAGTAAGGCCGAATCCGCGCGAACTTCTCGGAAAGCGATCCGCTATAACCGGGCACTCCTCATGCATATCACGTCCACTCTTAGTTGTCCATGTTATTATTGCTAGATGCCTTAGGATGGACTGTATACACAATAGGAGTACAGACAATGATGGCGACACCAACGCCAATCTCGACGGCGCGGGGAGAGACCATTAACCTGCGCGCCACCAGGAAGCAAAAAGGCCCTCATTGATCGGGCTGCCGACGCCCTGGGCCGGAGCCAATTCGGGAGCCATTTGGGCCCCGCCGATTTCCGTGGCGTGCATGCTCATCGACTGCACCACGATGGCCTTGCCCTCGCCCACTAGCGCTTTCACTTGCGCTTCGCTCAGCCCGCGCGAATCGCTGATCTTCAGATTTACGTCGCGCAGATGTTCCAGTTTGCTCATGTTGGCCGCGGAGGTGATGATCACCATCAGGAACGGGTTGCCCTCCGACGTGGGACCCATGTTGATGACCTTCATGCGTCCGCCGCTCTGTTTTTCCAGAACGCCGTAATACTCCACGATCTTGTCCCAGCGGCCCATGTGTTTGCCCGCGCCGAGTTGGAAGCCGAAGAATTTTTCCGGTGAGGTGATTTCCTGGGCATTCAGCGTGCCCAGGAGAATGACCGTGGAAAGCAGAAGAAGCTTGCGCATAGGGTGTCCTCTCGTAAGCCTAGAGGATACTTCGCTGCAAGAACGGCTGCAAGGCAAAAGGCAAAAACCGGCTGCAAGGCAAAAGGCAAAGGGCAAAAGTGAAGAAAGAGAGTTAGTACCGCCCCCGTGATCCACCGGTGGAAGAAATTCGCTGCCTTCGTGGTAGCATCAGAATGAAGGGGGCATTTCTGCATCCCAGCTCCATGACGAAGGTTGTCAGCCTGCTTGGCCTGTTCGCCGGCTTTCTTGTAACCCTCCCCGCCAGCGGACAGATCATCACCACCGCCGCCGGAAGCACGTGGATCTTCAGCGGCAACGGCCAACCCGCCCTCAACGCGCCAACGGGCCAAATCGAAGCAGTGGCGCTGGACCCCTCCGGCAACGTAGTAGCATCCGATGCCAACAACAATATCGTCTTCCGCGTTTTGCCGAACGGCACGCTGACCGTTCTGGCGGGCAACGGATTCCTGGGCTTTTCCGGCGAGGGCGGATTGGCAACCAACGCGGCGATGGGAGGCCCCGCGGGCATCGCGTTCGATGGCGCGGGCAACTTGTATATCACGGACGTGACCAACAGCCGCGTTCGCAGACTGACGCCGGGCGGAATCATCTCCACATACGCCGGCAATGGCGCACGCGGATACTCCGGCGACGGCGGCCCGGCCACCAGCGCGTCGCTCAACCAACCTTATGGCGTTGCGGTGGACCCGAGCGGCAACCTGTACATCGCCGATCGGAACAACAACCGCATCCGCCAGGTGAGTCCTGATGGAACCATCACCACGGTCGTCGGTAACGGCACAGCCGGCTTCTCGGGGGATGGCGGCGCGGCCGCCACCGCGATGCTCAATGGCCCCCTCGCAGTGACTGTAGATTCGGCGGGCAACTTCTACATCGCCGACACACTGAACAACCGCATCCGCAAGGTGAACGGCGGGATCATCACCACCGTGGCGGGAAGTGGCGTGGCTAATTTCAACGGAGACGGCGGGCCGGCCCTGAGTGCGGCGGTGTATCAGCCCGCCGGCATCAACGTGGATTCCGCGGGCAATCTGTATATCGCCACGGGCGGCTCCATCCGCAAGGTTACGCCGGCGGGCATCATCAACACCATCGCCGGCGGAAACGGCAACGGTTTCACGGGCGACGGCGGGCAGGCCGTCAACGGAAGTTTGAATCTGCCCTCGGGATCGGTGGTGGATTCCGCGGGCAATCTATACATCGCCGACACCAACAACTGCCGCGTGCGCAAAGTCAATACCAGCGGAGTGCTCAGCACCGTCGCCGGCAACTGCCAGTTCAAGTACGGAGGCGATGGCGGACCGGCCACCAGCGCGTACATGGACGAACCCCAAGGCGTGAGCGTCGATCCGTCCGGCAACCTGTACATCTCCGATACGGGCGGCTTCTTTCACCGCATCCGCAAGGTGACACTGACGATCAATTCCTCGGCGGGTCCTCCTCCCAACGGCATCGGGGCGACGGAGATCATCTCGACCTTCGCCGGTACCGGCGCCCTGGGAGATTTTTGTTCCTCCGATGGCGTCGCGGCGGCCAGCGCCGATCTCGGAGCCGTATCGCAAGTGGCGTTCGATGCCGCGGGCAGCGCGTACTTCGGCATGACGTGCAATAGTCGCGTCGTGAAGATTGGCTCGAACGGGCTGATCGTCACGGTCGCGGGTAGCGCCGGCGGCAACTCCGGGCTCTCCGGGGATGGCGGCCCGGCGACGAGTGCATTGCTAAACAATCCGGCCGGCGTGGTCTTCGACGCCGCGGGCAATCTGTACATCGCCGATACTTTTAACCAGCGCATCAGAAAAGTCAGCGGTGGAATCATCTCGACCATTGCGGGCAACGGAGTAACAGGATTTTCCGGCGATGGCGGACCGGCAACCGCGGCGGCGTTCAACCTGGGCAGCAAGTCCAACCTGGCCGTCAACGCCTCGGGTAACGTCTACGTCGCCGACACGCTCAACCACCGGGTCCGCAAAATCAGCGGGGGAATCGTTACGACGGTAGCTGGAGACGGCACACCGGGCTCTACACCAGGATTGGGAGATGGCGGACCGGCCACCAGCGCGTCGGTCACCAATCCGCTCGGAGTGGCGTTGGACGCGGCCGGGAATCTCTACGTCACGGATCAAGGCGGCGGAATCGGACGCATCCGCAAGGTGAGTCCCGGTGGAACGATCAGCACGTATGCGGGATCGACCCAGGGGCAGTCGCTCGGTGACGGCGGACCCGCCACCAGCGCCGTGCTCAAGAATCCCAGCGGACTGGCTGTGGACGCCGCGGGCAATCTATACATCGCGGACCCGATGACCGACCGCGTCCGCGAAGTGCTGGCGGCTGCGCCGGCGTTGAGCGTCACGCCGGCGTCGTTGGGCTTCACCGCGCCGTGCGATCCCTCCGCGACCGCCACGCAGCAGCTCGTGGTCAGCACTTCGGCGCCCGGAATGGCGTGGCAGGCCAGCGTGACGGGGTCGTTTTCCATTTCGCCAACTTCGGGAACCACGCCGGCCATTATTTCAGTGACCATCGGCTCGGCAACCGCAACGGTCGCGCCTTCCGGCGGAAGCATCACCGTGCAGGCGCTGGGCGCGGTTCCCGCAACGCAGACGGTGAACGTGCAAGTGGCGCTTCCGCCGTGCGTCGCGCCACACCTGGCGGTCGCGCCGGCATCACTCGGTTTCCAAGGCGTCGCGGGAGCGGCCAATCCGGCGACGCAGTCACTGCAAGTTTCCGGCGTAAGCTGGACGGCGCAGACCACCACGGCGAACGGAGGATCGTGGCTGAGCATCTCGGCGTCGTCGGGCGGGAGTGCTGCGGTCACCGTGCAAGTGGGCGCGAACCTGGCAGGACTGGCGGCGGGAGTTTATTCCGGTTCAGTAGTAGTGACCGATTCGAACGGCAACAGCATTACCGTCCCGGTCACGTTGGTTGTCCAGCAGCCAACGCAAACTATTCTGCTCAGCCAGAGCGGGCTGCAATTCACGGGAGTGGCGGGTGGCACGCCGGTGCAGTCGCAGACCATCGGCGTGGTGAATACGGGACAGGGAACGATGAACTGGAGTGCGATTGCGATCATCTCTTCCAGCAACTTCATAACCAGCGGCAGCGGCAGTTGGCTGACGATCTCGCCTGGGAACGGAAGCAGCGTGGCGGGATCGTCGCAAGTTTCATCTTTCACGGTTGGCGTGAACCTCAGCGGGTTGTCGGCCGGAAAATACAGCGCGCTGGTCCAGGTGAGCGCGCCGGGCGCCAACAACTCGCCGCAAGTTGTCACCGTGGACTTGAACGTCTTGCCGGCGGGCAGCGATCCCGGAGTGATGGTGCAGCCCACCGGACTGATCTTCACCGCGCGCGCCGGAAGCAGCGACCCGGGGTCGCAAACGCTGCAAATATCCGAGGTAGCGCCGGAGACCACCACGTACGCCGCCGGATTGGTGACCGCGGGCGGCAATTGGGCCCAAGCCTTGCCGCTGAACGCGCAACTCACGCCCAGCAACCCGAGCCGGACAATCGTGGTGCAGCCTTCCCTGGGAACGCTCGCGCCCGGCGTCTATCGCGGCGCACTCACCTTTGTGTTTGACGACAATGGTCCGCTGCAGGTGGTGAACTTGCTGTTTCTGGTAGCGGGCGCGGGATCGGGGACGGACGCAGCCTCTGTGGATGGCGCGACCTCTTCTTGCTCGCCGACACAATTGCTGGGGCTGTTTCGCAGTTTGGGGAGTAACTTCATGTCGCCGGTCTCCTGGCCGACCAGCATTGAACTGCAAGTGGCCGACGACTGCGGGAACCCCATCAGCAACGCCACGGTGGTGGCAAGTTTCTCGAACGGCGATCCGCCGCTGGCGCTGACCAGCTTGCAGAACGGCGTGTACGCCGCAACGTGGCGTCCGGCGAACACGACGGCGCAGGTCACGGTGACGGCGCGCGCCATCGGGCCGCCGCTCGTCGCGGCTGTGGTGACGGTCCAAGGACAAGTTGCCGGCAACGCCGGCGCGCCGGTGGTGTTCGCGGGAGGCTTGGTGAACGCGGCCAGCTATGCACCGGGAGCGCCGCTGCCGCCGGGCGGAATCGTTTCCGTGTTTGGCGGCAACATGGCGACGGCATCCGGTGGCGCGACCACTGTGCCGCTGCCGTTCACTCTGAGCGGCGCCTCAATCTCGATGGGTGGCGTCAACGCGCCGCTGTTCTATTCCAGCGCCGGGCAAATCAACGCGCAGATTCCCTACGAGCTGCCGGTGAACAGCCGTCCGCAAGTGGTGCTCAGCCAGAGTGGCGCGCTGACCGTGCCGGAGACGATTGTCGTGGCGCCGGCGGCGCCGGGAATCTTCGCCACCAATCAGCAGGGCACGGGACAAGGCGCAATTCTGAACGTGCAAGGCTTGTTCGTGGATGGTTCCGCGCCGGCAGCCGGCGGCGACGTGGTCCAGGTTTTCGCAACCGGCTTGGGCGCGACCAATCCCGTGGTGGCCAGCGGCGTGGGTGCGCCGACATCGCCAGCCTTGGCGAAAGTGGTGGCGGCGGTGACGGCGACGGTAGGCGGCCAGCCCGCGCCAGTGCAGTTTGCAGGACTCACTCCCACTTTTGTGGGACTTTATCAAGTGAACGTGCAGATTCCCAGCGGCCTCCCGCCAGGGCCGGCGGCGTTAGTGCTGAACGTGGGCGGCGTCCCCAGCAACACGGTTACTCTGGTATTGAAATAAGGAAAACGCACATGGACAACGGAGCAGAACTGGGCACGGTGGAAGGCGCACACGGCATCTTCACGATTCGCGCCGGCGAAAACGTGCGCGGATGGAATGGGATTCGTTACAAGTCGGGCTTGTCGGCCAAGAACGTTGGGGCGAAGAAGCTGTCGATGAACGTGGCGACCATCCCTCCCGGCGGCGTGGCCAGCGCGCACATTCACGTGGGCTTCGAGGTGATGCTTTACATTCTGGCCGGCCGCGTGCGGCATGAATATGGAGCGGCGCTGGAACACAGCATCGAAAACGAAGCCGGCGACTTCATCTTCATCGAACCGGGCGTGCCGCATGAAGTCTTCAACATCAGCGACAGCGATCCTGTTGTTGCGGTCGTGGCGCGATCCGACGCCAGCGAGTGGGAGAATATCGTCAACTTCACCCGGCCGAAGAAGGAAGATTAGCCACAGATGAACACAGCGCGGCGAAGCCGCAACCAAACAAGAACAGATCGATCCACAGATTACACAGATTTCACAGATTAAGGCAGCTAGCAATAATAAACTGAACATCTACGCGCTCGCGCTCGGGAGGATGGCGTAGTTCCACTCGCCGTGAAAGGCACTGGGCTTGAGGTTGAGGCGCTGCATGGCTTCATCGGACACCGTTTGTCCCTTGGGATAGGAAAGAAGCGTCGATGGCGGCGTGGATCTTCAGACCTTTCGCGGTGGTGGTGTGACCGATCAAATCGACGATAACCGCGAGGCTCTCGAGGGGTTTGCCCCGCCAGTTCTGTGTAATATGACAGAACATGCGATGCTCAATCTTGTTCCACTTGCTGGTGCCTGGTGGCAGATGCCGGACCTGCAAGGTGAGACGGGTTTCGTCGGCGAATCGCTGCAGCGCCACCTTCCACAGGCGAACCCTGTAGCCGTTGCTGCCACCACAATCCGCAGTGATCAGGAGGCGCGTGGCTTGGGAATAGACGGGCTTTCCCATTTGCTGCCACCAGCGGCGGATACTTTCGACCGCGAACTCCGCCGTGTCGTGATCAATTCCGACGCTTACCCAGCCTTGATTGGCAGCCAGATCGTAGACGCCATAGGGCGCGGCTTTGCCCAGGAGCGGGTTGACGAAATCATGCACGCGCACGGGGATCGGCGTTTTCTTCTTCTGCCACTCCTGCCCGGCGTTCTTGAAATCGCCCACCAACTCTTTCTTTTTTGTATCCACACTGATAACCGGCTGACCAGCTTTGAGAGCGGCCTGCACTTGCCGGTTCAGGAATTGAAACTGGGCATCTCGGTCCGGATGCTGCGCGCCTTCCCGTGTCTTGCGTACGCTCTGGAGAGAATAGCCTTCGGCCGTCAACAGATCGCAAACCGTGCGCTGCGAGACCGGATGTCCCCTGGTGCTGAGTTCCTGCGCCAGTTTGGTCGTGCTCTTGCTTGTCCACCGCAGGGGGGACTCTGGGTCGCCCCGTGTCACAGGATCCACTAGCTTGTTGAGTGCGCCCAGCAGGCCTGGATCTTTGTCCGTCAACTTCTTGCGCCCACCACCGCTGCGGCGGATCTGGTTCCCTTCGGGAACCACGGCCGCGCTCTCTAACTCCGCCATCCCCGCATGGATCGTGGTCCGGCTCAGCTCGGTGGCGCGCGCTACCTCGCTCACCCCTCCATAGCCCAACGACAGAGCTTCATTCGCTGCCCACAGCCGCACACTGGCCTCGTTCAAGTAAGGCCGAATCCGCGCGAACTTCTCGGAAAGCGATCCGCTATAACCGGGCACTCCTCATGCATATCACGTCCACTCTTAGTTGTCCATGTTATTATTGCTATATGCCTAAGACGCTATTTGGAGTGCGGCAGCTTGCTGCCGCTTTGTGCTGCCGCAAGCTTGCTTGCGGCTTGGCCGAAGCAAGCTTCGGCGCGGAAAAGCGGTAGCAAGCTGCCGCACTCCAAATTGCTTCTTTAATCTGCGAAATCTGTGTAATCTGTGGATCGATCTGTTCTTTGGTTGCCGCTCGCCGCGCTATGTTTATCTGCGGCTAATTCTTTGGCGCCTTCCATCGCAACTGCTCCACGTCCTCGAAGAGCGGGATATTGGTGCGCAGCGTGGCCAGGGTTCGGAACAGCATGGCGCTGTCGCGCTTGTTCGCGATAATGTGTGCGCCAGGGCGCTGGCGTTGGCCACGTTGACACGTGCCACTCGCGCCAATCCGCAGGAATGGACTCGAGATGGACGAACTTGGCCAGAACCGCGGCCGACGACTTCGCGCCCCAGCCCGCCAGGCCCGGATAACCGTCGGCCGCGTCGCCGACCAACGCGAGATAGTCGGGAATCGACTCCGGCCCGACGCCGAACTTCTGGACCACGCCGGCTTCGTCGTGCATGACGCGCGTCGGCGATCCAGTTGGACGATGCGCGTGCCGCGCACGCATTGCGCGAGGTCCTTGTCCGGCGTGCAAATGATCACGCGTTCCACGCGGCGTCCCGGCCGCTGCCCCGCCGCGGAGGCCAACGCGTCGTCGGCTTCGAACTCCATCATTGGCCAGACCACGATGCCGGCCGCCGTGAGCGTCTCTTCGAGCAGCGGGAACTGCGCCAACAGCTCGGGGTCGATGCCCTCGCCGGTCTTGTAGCCGGGCCACAAGTCGTTGCGAAACGACTCGATCACGTGATCGGTGGCGACGGCGATATGCGTGGCGCCGGCTTCAACATGCCCAGCACCGACGCCAGTACGCCTCGCACGGCGGCCACCTCGCGTCCCTCGCCGATCCCGCGCGGAAGGCAGCGCGTAGTAGTGGCGGAACAGTTCGTAGGTGCCGTCGATCAGGTGAATGTCCAAGGCGCGCCTCAGCATAACCTTATCGGACCGGCCGCGCGTGAATCAAGCGAATCGGTAGTGGGTTTGCAAGGACCCACGACCGATGGCCGACCCAGCGGCCAGCACGCCCCTTCCGCTCCTGCCTCAGGCTGGCCTTGAGGTGACTGCCGCGGCGGCGGCGCGGTACGCTTTGCAATGTAAAGCGCGCGAATGACACCGAAGAGTGTAACTACCATGTTGGCGTCGCAAATCGCGGCAAGTGATTGATGGGATGGGTGATAATTACTCACAAGCGGTTGTGAGTTAGGTGTGAGTTTGGACTGCACAACTTGGCTTTCACCTCGCATCGTCTCCATCCGGCAGTCTTATGGAAAGAAGCCCCCGGTTGTGGTGGACATCAAACTCGAGACGTTGGAGGTGAACGGCGTGGCGGTGCGCTCGCTTGGATCGCGGCCTGCTTCGTCTGACAACACACGCCCGGCACCGCGCACAGAAACGACGTAGAATGTGCGGATATGCATCGTGCCATCATCGTGCTACTGAGCGCTTGTTTGGTAAGCGCGCAAACACCACCGGGCGCTGTGCCGCAAACGCCGGCTCAGACTGCGCCGGTCATCAAAGTCACGACGCACCTGGTGCAAGTCAGCGTGGTGGTGCACGACAGGAAGGGCGAGCCTGTCGGCGATCTCAAGAAAGAGGATTTCGTCCTTTCCGATAACAGCCAGGAACAACAGATTCGTCTCTTTGCGATAGAAAACGGCCGTTCCGGCGGCGAGCCGGCCCAACCCCTGCCGCCCGGAGTGTTCGCCAACCGCGAGTGGAAATCGGCGGGCGGCTCCGCCCCGGCAGCCGCGCTTCCCCGCGCGGTCACCGTGATTCTGCTGGATGGCTTGAACACGCGCTTCCAGGATCAGCAGGCCGCCAAGCAAGGATTGATCGGGTTTCTCTCGCAGATCCAGCCCGGCGATCGGGTGGCGCTCTATTCGCTGAGCAACGGCCTGACGGTGTTGCACGATTTCAACTCCGATGCCGCATCCCTGATCGAAGCCGTGAAGCGCTACAAGGCCGGCAGCTCCTGGAAACTGGACGCCTCCACGCCCTCCGATCTCAGTTCCGGCAACGACGCATTGGATGCGTACTTGGGCGCCGCGGATGACAGAGTCAACGCGTTTTATCAGGCGCGCCGCTTGGAAACTACGCTGGAAGCGCTGAGCGCGATCGCCAATCACCTGGCCGGAATCCCGGAACGAAAGAACCTGATTTGGCTCTCCGACGGTTTCCCCCTGTTCGTGGGAACCAGGCAGAATGGCTCGGCCGGCCGGGAGTTCCAGGATTTCTCGGGTCCGATGCAACAGGCTGTGCGCACTCTCAACTCCGCCGGCGTGGCCATCTATCCGGTGGATGCGCGGGGATTGGCGACCAGGGCCGATATCATCCCCGGTCAGAGCGCCAGGTCTCCTTTACGCATCGGCCCCGACGTTCGCGTGCAGTCCCCGCGCCCGAGCCGCGAAGATGTGCGCGCCGCCCAGGATTTTACCGACACGCAGGAGACGATGCGGGACATCGCCGAGCGGACCGGCGGACGCGCCTTCCTGAACAACAACGACATTTCGGGCGCGATCCGCAGCGCTGTCTCCGATACGGAGGCCAGCTATGCGCTGGCCTATTCGCCGAACCACAACCAGTGGAATGGCGAGTTCCGCGAGATCAAGATCAAGGTGCGCCGGTCCGGCCTGGAGGTTCGCTATCGCAAGGGTTACTTCGCGCTGCCGGAAAACAGCGGTAGTCCTGAAGTAGTTCAAGCCGCCGTGGCTGATGCCGCGGCCAGCCCGCTGGCTTCCACGGGCCTAGGATTGCGCGCCGATATCGTCAGCCGGCCGACCGCGGAGAATCCGAAAGCTCACCTCCATCTGGTCATCGAGACCAACAACGTCAACTTCACGTTGGACGAAAAGCATCAGTGGGCCGCCGCCTTGGATTTGCTGCTCTTGGTGCGCGACGCTCATGGCGGCACGATCCATCAAGTGCCGCGAGCGGTGCTTCTGAGTTTGAAGCCGGATCAATACGAGATGCTGCGGAAGAACGGAATCAGCATGACCCTGGTTCTGGAAGCGCCGCCGGACGCTGGAGGCGTGCGAGCCATCGCCCGCGACAGAACCAACGGCGCGCTGGGATCGCTCGACATACCGCTCGCCAAATGAAGCCGCTGGGGCGGAACAATCTCCGATGAACGTTGACCATCACGGCTTTCCCAGAGGCCGATCACCCGCTCCGCGGGTTCAGCGTTGAATTGTGCGGCCTGCCCGTAGATCTTCGCACCGACCTAGGACCGTCGTTCCCCGTTCGTTCCTGGATGCCCGGTTCCAAGAGACCGATGTGCGATACAATCGAAGGCAGCCGCGCGAATGAGAGGAAGAGAATCGATATGATCAAGAAAATCTTGGGAGTAGCTCTTGGTGTGTTTGTCTTGCTGGCCGCGGGCGCCGTTCCGGCGCGGGCCGATTTCATCGTTAATCCTACCAGCCTCACCTTCGCGGTTCCGCCGGGACAAAACCCGTCCGCGCAGTTGGTCTTCATCCAGAACACCAACGGCGGCGTGAAGTTTAACTTGTCGGTGCAAAGCAATGGGCTCTGGCTCACCTACGGCTCCGTCAGCAGCAACACCACTCCGGCCAATTTCTCGGTAGGCGCAAATTCCTCAGGTCTTGCGGTTGGCATCTACACCGGAAGCATCACGATAACAGCAACAACCGGCTCCGATGCGCCTGTGACCATCAACGTGACGCTGGTGGTGGCGAATGGTCCGGTGATGGTGCCCAATCCGACGGCCCTGACGTTCACGGAAACGCAAATTGGCGTGCTTCCCGATCCGCAGACGGTAGCGGTGAGCAATCCTGGGCCGGGAACCTTGACCTTCACGGCGGCCGCCTCTGACACCTGGCTGAGTGTGAGTCCCACTTCCGGCTCGGCAGTCAGCGGATCTCCCGCCACATTGACAGTGAGCATCAAACAGAACGCTCTGCTCAACGGCACGTACAGCGGGAGCATCACTTTGAGCTCCAGCAACTCCGCCAACACGACGGCGACCATTGGTGTCACGTTAACCGTCCCACAAGGACCGGTGTTGGCGGTCAGCCCGTCGTTCCTCAACTTCAACGCGACGGCTGGCGGTCCGAACCCCCAAGCGCAACCCGTTTTTGTCAACGACGCTGGTATCGGCGCCCTGGGATTCACCGTGCTGGCAGCCACCACGAGTGGAGGATCTTGCGGCTTCGCGCAAGGATCATGCAAGACCTCCCCAGGGGGTTGGCTGAGCGTGACACCTTTTTTCGGGCACCGCGCCGCCCACGAATCAGATCTCCGTGGCTGCGAGCGTCAGCGGCTTGCCGGCGGGTAATTACTGCGGATGCGTGGTGGTTCAAGCCAACATCGTTGCCGGGAATAGCCCGTTCCAGATCCCGGTTACCTTTGAGGTGGCGCAGGAACCCACGATTGCGCTGAGCCCCTTCGTCGCTCACATTTACGGGAACGGTGGGAGCGAGCAATCCAGCATCGCAGGCCCTGACGCTGACCAACAGCGGCGGCAGCCTTCTGAATTATACGCTGGCCGCTACGACCACCTCGGGAGGTCCTTGGCTCAGCGTGGCCTATGCCGGATCGCTGACGTTGAGCAGCTCGACGTCGATCAACTGGCCGGTCAACGTGAATCTTTCCGGCTTGGCGGCGGGCACTTATTCCGGCGCGATCACGGTGGCATCGGGCCTGGCCACCAACTCCCCGCAAAGTTTGAATGTGACCCTCACTGTGAATGCCGGAACGGCGGCCGGATTGTCGGTGACTCCGTCCGCGCTCACGTTTGAGGCTGTCCCCGGCGGCCCTGCTCCCAGTTCGCAGACGATTGCGGTGTCCACGGCGACCAACGGACAAGCCTTCACGGCCACGGCTGCCACCAACTCCGGCGGCAATTGGTTGAGCGTCAGTCCAACGTCGGGCACATCGCCCGGCATGGTGACGGTGACCGCAAATAGCGCCTCGCTGACCGCGGGCACGTACACGGGAACCGTTAGCGTGTCCGCCGGATCTAATCCCATAGCTGTGCAGGTGACTCTCAATGTGGTGACGGGCAGCGTGATTCTGGTCACGCCTTCCACGTTGACGTTTACTTCGTCGGCGGGAACCAGCCCGGCCCCGCAAACATTGGCTTTTTCGGTGTTCGGAGCCAGCACAGTCTCCTATACGTATACCACCACAGTCAACACTTCCAGCGGCGGCAACTGGTTGTCGGTGAGTCCGGCTTCTGGAACGGGCCAGGCTACCCTGACGGTCTCGGTTAACGCCGCGGGAATGTCCGTTGGGACGTACCAGGGTTTGATCACCGTGGCTTCTTCGGGTGGGACCAAAACACCGGTCAACACACCGTTCAGCATCGGAGTGACCTTGACGCTGAATGGCCAACCGGCCTTGGTGCTGGGCTCCTCCACGATTCAAATGACGAACGCGCTGCCAGCCACTCTGACTCAGCAAGTCGCTCTCACCACCACCGGTTTGGGCACGGTCAACTTCAGCGTCAGCGCCAGCACAGCCTCGGGAGGCACTTGGCTCACGGCGACATCGTCCACCTCGACGACGCCCTCCACGATTACGGTTACTGCCAATCCATCGGGCTTGCTGGCCGGTTCTTATCGCGGGACGGTCACGGTCACTTCCTCGGGAGCGGGCAACAGTCCCATCACTCTGAACGTGGAACTGGCGGTATCCGCGCCGCAATTTAGTCCCTTGGGTGTGGTAGGCGGCGCCAACTTCAGCGCCGTAAGCGTCAGTGCTGGTGAAATCCTTTCGCTGTTCGGCACTGGGTTGTCCAGCGCGACGACGACGAATACCATTCTGCCGCTACCAAACATCCTCAACGGCACACAGGTAACGGTGAACGGTGTGAATAGCGCTCCGCTGTTCTACGTCTCGCCGACCCAGATCAACTTCGCCATGCCTTGGGAAGTGCTGGGACAAACGTCGGTGCAGATCCTGGTTACGTCGAACGGTGTTCCCAGCCTCTCGGAAACGGTCACCCTTGCGCCGGTTGGCCCGGGAATCTTCACGATGAATTCCACGGGCACGGGTCAAGGGGCGATCCAGATTGCCAGCGTTACTCCTCCGGCCTTTGCGGCGCCGGTGGGCAGCCTTCCGGGCAACGCCGCGCAGCCGGTGACGAGAGGCCAATACCTGACCATCTACTGCACTGGTTTGGGCAACGTCAGTCCGCAGCCGGCCGACGGCGTCGCGGCCAGCAGCAACCCGCTGTCCAACACGCTGCAGAAAGTCACGGTGTCGCTGGGTGCGTCGTTGCTGCCCGCGACGCAGTTCGATTTCTCGGGACTCGCGCCAGGTTTCGTGGGATTGTACCAGGTAAACGTGCAGGTGCCGACCACCGCGGCGACCGGCCCCGCCGTGCCGCTGTTCCTGACGGTCGGCGGCGTGCAATCGAATACGGTGACGATCGCGGTTCAGTAGATTTAACATGGATGGACAGGATGGACAGGATGCGCATGGGGGCGTTCTCCCATCCTGTGCATCCTGTTCATCCATGTTAAAAAAGCGCTATTCCGCCGACCAATACAGCGCGTTAAACAACATCGGCAGCGTCGCATGGGTTTGCGCGCGATGTTGCGGGCGGATGCCGAATAACACCACCTTGCCGGGATTCGTCTCCATCGCCACCACCGCGGCGCGGCCCAGCATGAAATCTTCTCCGCGCAGCCAGCCCGAGGCGTTGACCGCCGCTGTTCGGATACCGCGCCACCACGGTGGTACCTTCTGCGACGAAAAGCCTTCGGTCAATTGGAAGAATGGCGAGTTGATGTAAAAACCCCAGGTTTCCGCGGGCATCCCGCGGCCCATCGGATGCGACGTGTCGACCTGCAAGTTGACGATCGCGCCGGGCGCGTAAGTGCTGCTCGCGCGTGGTGCGTGCGCTTGATGTTCCTTCACCGGGAGCGGCATCTTGTCGACCAAATATTCGAGGCGTCGCCCATGGCGATCAGCGTGCCGCCGGATTGTACAAATTCTTGAAAGCGCTTTCCATCCCGCGTCTCCCAATCCGCCGCGATACTCCGGCACGGTGCGTCGAGAAATCTGATACCGTCGAGCGATGTCGCGCGGGCGCTGGTCGGGCAGGATGATGGCGTCGAAGCGGTCGTGCAACTTGCCGGCCTGCATGTCGGTGTTGTGCAAGGTGGTGTAGGGAAACTCGTAGCGCTCCAGAACCCAGCGGGTCCAGCCTTCGTCCATGTTGGCGGTCCAGGATTGGTACATGGCGACGCGCGGAGGGCGCATCGCTTGCGCGATTGCGCGGCGCGGCCGGCGTCCCACCGTAACTTCAACCCGGTTGAAGCCTTCTCCCGCGGAGGTCGCATTGATTGCCAGTGGCAGTGACTTCCACCGCGGCTTGCCCATCGCAACCTTCGGCGCCAGCCTTCAACAGGCGGTTGATCAGCCGGGCGTCTTCGGCTCCGGTGTACGCGAAGCTGGTGACATTCGCACCGGCAGCCGCCATCATGATGGGTTTCGGCGTGGCCGACACTTTTTCCAACGCCATGTCCGCGGGCAGCGCCGTCTTCGCAAACACCGTCTTCACGCCGAACTGCATTCCCAGCGACCACGCCGACACGTCATACGGCGCCTCGGCCGGCGCGTTGGGGGCGCGCCGCACTTCGGGATACGTCTGCTTCTCCAAAATATCTTTGGCGTAGCGCGCGAAAACCTGGTCGAACGGAATCACATAGGTTCCGGCCCCATAGGTCTCGCCGTCCTGCTTGAACTCCTTGGTGGCGCGATGCACTTCGATGCCGGCGATCAGCAACTTGTCCACTAACTCCACCACCTCGTTCGGATCATGCTGGTCGGCCGGGACGATCGCGGCAAAAGCTTTCGGTCCCGCAGCCAGCTCGTTCCTTGCGATCCGTCGGCGATGGTGACACGGTTCACTTCGTAAATCTCCTGCAGCAACGTTTCGCGGCGGTCGGCGGCGGATTCCAGCAACGCGAACGTGGCGATCAATTCGTAATCGACGATGTCGCGCAGTTTCCACGTGCCTCCCAGCCAGGGACGCGGATACTCGGTGCGCGAGCGGATGTCGGTGGGCGCGGGCAGCGGCTCGTCGGGATGTTCCATCATGCGGCGGCGTTCGCCTTCGAAGTCTGGTGCGGGCGCGGCGGGCGCCGGGGGTCGCGTACGGATCGGCCTTGCGCTGTTCGGTCGGCGTGGCGATCCGGGCGCTGGCCACTTCGGTGAGTAATCCCACTTCGTTGTGCCACCATCCGGACCAGGCCATGGCGCCTTCCCAGAAATTCGTGTACGTGGCGTTGTAGATGATGCCGGTCTTGCCCTCGGCTTCCAGCGCCGCCGATTGCGCTGTCCATAGATCGCGTTCAGGCGATAGATCAACGGATGCACGTTGGGATTGATCGGATCGGTGGCCGGCATCGTGAAGATGCGCGCGCCGTTGGTGCCCTGTTGATGCTCGTCCAGCCAGATGGAGGGGAACCAGTCGTGCCATAGCAACTCGCGCGGTCAAGCGGCTTTCTTTTTGCGAAAACAAGAACATGTCGCGATTGTTATCGTGACCCACGTAGGGATGGTAAACATAGGGCAGCGGGCTGGCTTCATAAGGCGTGCCCGACATACTTGTTGTACCAGTCGGTGACCATGATCTGGCCATCGGGATTGAGGCAGGGGACCATCACGAAAATCACGTTGTCCAGAATCTTGCGGATTTGCGGCGAGTCTTCCGTGGCCAGGCGGTAGACCATCTTCCACCACCGCTTGCGTCGCGCCGATCTCGGTGGCGTGGATGTTGTTGGTAATGAACACCACGGCTTTGCCCGACTGGAAGATTTCATCGCGCTCGGCCGGCGTGGGCGAGCCGCCTTGGAAGTAGAGCTTGCGCTCGAGTTGCTTGTAGTGGTCGAGATTCTTGAGGGTATCGGGCGCGGCGATCTCCGACGACGATGAAAGGATTGCCATTCGTGGTGGGTCCCAGCGTGTGCACGAGCACGCGATCGGATTGCGCCGCGACAGCCTGAAAATACTCGACGATCTTGTCCTAGCGGGCCAGCTTCTTGTCTGCGCCGATACGGAAACCGAAGAATTTTTCGGGCGTAGGGACTTGCGCGGCCAGGGGCAACGAGAGGATTAAGAGGCCAGCAGCAATGAGCTTCTTCATATAGGGATTATAACTACCGAGACCCCGAGACACCCCAAAAAGCTGATCCTGCCGGGAAACACAACGACACAAGAGAAAACCGGGAACACGGAAACACACGGAGGTCGCGGAAAGATGCCCGGACAACTTTAGGCGTCGAGCATGACACGCCTGGCGATGCTCACCTGTCTTCGGACTTTCCGCGCCATGCGGTGTTTTTCCGTGTTCCGTTTTTTGTGTCTTGGTGGATCGGTGGCTATTTCTTGCCGGGCGCCAGCCGCCGCAGTTCGTCGAAGAAGTTCTCCACCAAAACCAAGGAATTGCGCGTCAACTCACCGGTCAACCGTGGCAATTGCAAAATCGCCATCCGCTTTCCATCCGGATGCGGATCAAAACGCATAATGCCAGTTGGCTGGGACTCGGACCATGGACGCGGTGTGGCGGCTTGAAAGGCATCGCCGCTTACGGTATAGCTGACCACCATGATCTTAGAATCCGGCGCCGGGGTTAAATAGAGCATTTCCTTTCCCGTAGGCGACCACGCGGGAAAGGTGCCGCTTTGGGTGGAGATTTGCCACTTCCCGCCCGGTCCTGGAAAGGGCCGCACGTAAATTTCATTGGCGCCAGTCTCATTGGACTGGTATGCCAACCATCGCCCATCCGGAGAGAAAGTTGGATTGGTAAAAACGAAATTGTTGGGGTTGGGCACGAATGTGTAAGGCGTGCCCAGCTTCCCTCCGGGGGCCGGATCCGCCTGCAGGGGCAGAATCATGATCGTCCCGCCTCTGGTAAAAGCAAGCCAGTTTCCACTGGGGTGCCATGAGCCCAGCCCCTCCAACTGCGTGCTCTCGGTGAGCCGCTGACCCTCGCTCGTGCCATCCGCAGCCCGCCAATAGATGTTGCCCCAGGGCGATCCCGGCTGAAAGGCCGCGTAGGCGATGCGGCGCCCGTCCGGCGACCAGGCCACCCGGTTCGTCGCCAACCCATTGTGGGTCATCCGGGACATGGCGCCGCGTTCCCATTGAAACACCCAGAGGTCGCTGGCCCGGCCTTCGACGGTCAGCGTGGCCAGGCTACGCCCGTCAGGCGAAAAACGAATGTCGTTGTACCTGGCGTTCTCTTTGCGCAACGGAGCCATTTTGCCCGCGCGGTCGAGCCACAAAAGGGAGCTCTCGACGGCGCCACCAGTGGAGATGCCGGTGCCGGCCAGATAGACTACTGTCCCATCATTCGAGAACGCGATTTGAGAGGCGCCGCTGCTGGGCTGCGTGGTGACGCCTTCAATCACCGGGACGGGCTGTGCCGTGGTCTCCAAACGGTTCAAATCGAAAGGCGCGGCGAACAGCGTGTCGTCGTGCAGCAAAACCAAGTGGCCGCTGGGCAGATAATGGCCGGCAAATCCGCCGTGCTGCACAATCTTGGTCTCGCCGGTGGCCACGACCCGAACCACGATATTCGCTTCATCGAAATTCAGGGCCGTGCCGGCGGTGTAAAGGATGGCTTTTCCACCCGGCAGGGCCTGCGGCCAGCGATGCGCATTCTCGGGTCCATTGGCGGGAATCGTGGTGAAGGGCGCGGGAGTGCCGCCCGCCGAGGAGATGCGCATCAAACCGGAGGTCCGATTGGGCGCGTAGAAGATCGTCCCGTCTTCGGACCAGGTTCCTCCGATGCCTACGACGGCGTTGCAAAGCGTGATGCCCGCACCGCCTTGCACGGAGATCTTTTTGAGTTTGCCGCCGGCGAAGAAGGCGATCCACGCGCTGTCCGGCGAAAAGAACGGATCGGCTGCTCCTTCGGTTCCGGGGATGGCGGCGGCCTTCAATTGATCGAATCGCCGCAAATAGAGCAAAGGTTTTTCCCCGCCGGAGTTGGCTCCTACGAAAACAAGCCAGGCGCCATCCGGCGAAAGCGCCAGGGAGGGCGTCATCGGCGCGGGCGGGAAACTCAGCGGAACATCGCTGCCCAGCGCGATGCTGGTTCGCCGGAGAGGCTGCGGTTGGGGAGCGGCGCGCCAGGAGACCCACATGGCCAGTACCGCCATCATCACTGCGGTTACGGCCATGGCCATCCAGAAAGGTTCGCGGGAGGAGCGTCGCGCGCGGGCAGTGGCTGTGGTAACTTCGGCCCCGCATCTAGCATGATGCGCGCCTCGCCGATCGCTTGCAGGCGCTGGCGCGGATCTTTCATCAGGCAGCGGCGCAGCAAACGATCGAGATGCGGCGGCAGGTTCGCGGGAATCACCGGGTCCTTCAAGATGACGCCGGCCATCACCTCACTGGCGTTGCCGCCGGGAAAGGCGCGCTGCCCGGTGATCAATTCCAGCAGCACCACGCCGAACGACCAGATGTCGGAGCGCCGGTCGGCCTCTTGGCCCTTGGCTTGTTCCGGCGACATGTAAGCGGCGGTGCCCAGAATCACGCCCATCTGTGTCGCGGCCAGACTCATGGTCGGCGAGTTTTGGGCGTCCATGGCGGCGGGTGAATTTTGCAGCGCTTTGGCCAGGCCGAAGTCGAGAACCTTTACCTGTCCCGACGGCGTGACCTTGATGTTGGCCGGTTTCAAGTCGCGATGAACGATGCCTTTTTCATGCGCGTACTCCAGAGCTTCGGCGATTTGCCGGGCGATAGCGGCCACTTGTTCCACCGGCTGGGGCCCGGAGAGCATCTCGCCCTCCACCAACTCCATCACCAGCGCGTTGCTTTCGAGTCCATAAATCGCCGCGATGTTCGGGTGATTGAGCGCGGCCAGCACCTGCGCTTCGCGCTCGAAGCGGCGCAGGCGTTCGGGATCGCCGGCCATGGCTTGCGGAAGCACCTTCAACGCCACGTCGCGATTCAGCTTGGTATCGCGCGCGCGGTAGACCTCGCCCATCCCGCCCGCGCCGAGCGGGGCGAGGATTTCGTAGGGTCCGAGGCGGGAGCCGAGTGTCAAAGGCATGTGAGGTAGATTCTGCCACAGAGACGCAGAGGACACAGGGAAAATTCGGAACACGGAAACACACGGAAAGCGCCTGGACCAGTCCCGGCATCGAGCATGACATGCTTGACGATACTTACTGGTCTTCGGCCTTTCCGTGCCATTCCGTGTTTTTCCGTGTTCCGTTCGCCGCACTCCAAACGATCACGCCAGCCCCAGACGCTCCAGCAAGCCCCGCCAGCGGGGATCGGATCGCAGCGGGTCCAGCCGGGGATCGCATTTGCCCCAGAGAACGAGCCGGGTGGACCCTTCCAGAAAAGCCGTCTCCAGGCGGTCAAAGGCGGCGTCTGTCTCGCCCAGCGCGGCGTAGACCAGCGCCACCGCGTATGGATCCACGGAAGCCTTGGCGGGCGAGGCATCGAATTCGCACAGCAGACGCCGCGCTTCTTCCGCGTCGCCGCTCGCCGCGCAGACGTGGGCCAGCCCCAAATTCCCCTGGTCCGCATTGGGCATTTGCTGCTCCCTGCGCGCTTCTTCGAAGCGTTGCGTGAGCGTGCAGGCGATGGCCAGCCACATGTGGGCAAGAGGGAAATGGGGATCCAACTCGATGGCGCGGCGGCACCGCGTAATGGCCTCATCGTAGCGGCGGCCAAGAATCAGCACCCAGGCCGCATGGTGATGGAACACCAGCGAGAGCGGCTCGATCGCCAGGGCTCGTCCGATGTGAGTGATGGCCTCGTCCGTCCGGCCCTGGGCCGTCAGGACCAGGGCGGATGTATCCCAAATCTCGGCGGAACTGCTATCCAGTTCCATGGCCCACTGTAATTCTTTGTTGGCTTCGGCCCACTCGAGTTGGCTCATGCGGGCGAAGGCCAGGCCGGCATGAGCTTCGGCCAGACGGCCGTCCTCCGCGCAGGCGCGCCGCATGCCTGCCAAGGCTTTGGGCGTCCAATCGCGTGACGGGCGCAGGAAGTGGGACAGCACCAGGTAACAATAGCCATGCGCGTGATGGGCCAGCGCATAATGGGGATCGCGGGCAATCGCTTGCTCCAGAAACCCGATGGCCTTGGTCAAACTCTCGACGGTCCGCTTGCTCATGTGGTGGCGGCCCTGAAGGTACAGCTCATAGGCCACGCTGTCGGCGGTGTAGCGCCGCGCGCTGGCTCCCGTCAATTTCACTTTCAACGTTTCCGCGATGGCCCGCGAAATCTCGTCCTGCACGTCGAAGATGTCTTCCATCACCCGGTCATAACGCTCCGACCAGATTTGGCTTTCCTTGGCGGCATCGATCAGCTCCACGGTGATGCGCAGGCGGCTGCCGGAGCGCCGCACGCTGCCCGTGAGAACGCTGCCGACATTCAGCTTCCCGGCCACCTGGCGGATCTCCGTATTCTGCCCCTTGAATTGAAACGCGGAGGCTCGCGGCGCCACCCGCAGCCCCGCCACCTTTCCCAGGGCGGTCATGATGTCCTCGGAAATTCCGTCGCTCAAGAACTCGCTTTCCTCGTCGTGATTCATGTTGACGAAGGGCAACACGGCAATGGAGGGCAGGTTGGCCCCCGCAGTTTTCTCCGCCGCGGCCGCGGGTGCGGAGGAAGCGTCTTCCAAAGCGTGGATCACGTCCACCATCGACTGGAAGCGGTCGGCGGGATCCTTGCGCAGGCAGCGCGTCACAATCCGGTCCAGCGCGATGGGCACGGCCGGCGCGGCCTCCCGTAGCGAGCGCGGTTCGGTGTGCAGAATCGCGGCCATGGTGGAGATGGCAGTTTCGCCCGCAAAGGCGCGCCGCCCGCTGAGCATTTCATACAGCAGCAGGCCGAAGGAAAAGATATCCGAGCGGGCATCCGCGCCCTTCCCGGAGGCTTGCTCCGGCGACATGTAGGCGGCGGTTCCCAGGACGACTCCCGGCTGCGTGGCGGCGTCCAGCGTGAGGGAGAATTCCGCCAGCCCCGGCGGCTGGTTGAGTTTGGCCAAACCGAAGTCCAGCACCTTGGCCCGATCGCCCTCCGTGATCATCACATTGGCAGGCTTGAGGTCACGATGGGTGATGCCGGCCGCATGGGCCGCGGCGAAAGCTTCGGCGATTTGCCGGGCCAGGCGCACCGCCGCTTCCATTCCCAGACCTTTCGCCGGAAGCGAGGCGGCCAGGGTGGCTCCGGACACGTACTCCATGACAATGAAGTCGGTTCCTTGTTCGCTGCCGATATCGTGAATAGTGACGATATGGGGATGGTTCAAGCGGGAGACGGCGCGCGCTTCGCTGTCGAAACGCTGGCGCAGTTTGGGATCGCCGGCCAGGTGCGCGGGAAGTACCTTGATGGCCACGTCGCGATTCAGGCGCGTATCGCGGGCCCGGTACACCTCGCCCATTCCGCCCGCGCCGAGCGGGGCGACGATCTCGTAGGGTCCCAGGCGAGAGCCGGTGGTCAAGGGCATGAATCAGGATTCTGACACACAGGACGCCGCGAATACAGGGAAAAGCAGGCGTCTACGTGCCCGCGACCGAAAGGGCTGTGAAAAAAATGGGGATCGTGGAACAAGCGGGTATCTGCTGATCCCAGAGGGATCACCGCTTGTAGCCGGTGGTGGAGCGTCTTCTGCGACACCACCGGAAATCGAAAATGAGTATTCGGTGCCCCGGCAGGAGCTGGGAAAAGATATCCCGGAGGGATTGCCGCTTGTAGCCGGTGGTTGAGCGCAGTTTGCGAAACCACCGGGTCTCGGACGAGAGATCATGTGTCCCGCAGGGGCACCAGCACCTCTCGTGACAATTGAGCGGGATGGGCTCTGGGACCCCTTCAGGGGTCCGGAAGAATCGCGTTGGTTATCCGGTGGTGTCGCAAAGGACGCTCCACCACCGGCTACAAGCTGCGATCCCTTCCGGGATCCAACGCCTTTCCCCAAAACGGTTAAGCACCTCCGCTACCCGATGCCGTTGCCATTAGGAATACCATATGGTATAAGAGATGGTATGACCGTACGAATCGACCCTGCCGGCAGGATCGTTCTGCCGAAGCCCGTTCGCGACCGGCTGGCTTTGCGCTCCGGCGCGGAATTGGAAATTCAGGAATCCGCCGAGGGCATTCTTCTTAGACCCCTGGTACACCGGCCGTCCCTGGTGCGCGAAGGCCGATTCTTGGTTCATCGCGGAACCCCACCCGCGGCTTTCGATGCCGTTGGGACGGTGGAAGAAGATCGCGAAGACCGTATCCGCCAACTGTCGGGCTGGCGATGAAGTTTTACTTCGATACGTCCGTTGAAGTGGCCATGTGCGTGAAAGGACATCCGCACCATGCGGCGGCGCTCGCTCTCATGGAGCAGGTTGCGGCGGGAAAGCACAAGGGCTTCATCAGCGCGCACGGGTTGGTGGAGGTCTATTCGGTCTTAACCCGAACGCCGTTCACCCCGCCACTGTATCCGAGCGAGGCTTGGCAACTCCTGGAAGAGAGCGTTCTACCTCACCTGAGTTTGGTGACGCTGCGGGCGGATGAGTACCGCCAGGTTCTCAAAGACTGCGCCGAACGAGGCTGGACCGGCGGACGCGTCTACGACTTCTTACACCTGAAATGCGCGGCCAAGCAAGATTGTGCCCGGATCTATACCTTCAACGTTCGCCACTTCCGCGAACTGGCGCCCGAGGGCTTGGCGGAACGAGTTTGCTCACCGTGACGATTGGTGCGCTATAGGAAGGTCGGTGCGCGACTTGTCTGGCGACTTGCAGGATGAGATTGACGACTATTTACACGCCGGCGTGAGGTACATCTGGGGTGGTGAATCCCATCACCCGGCGCGGCGAGGTCTACACCTCCGAGGGCAGCCGCGAAGCCAAAGACGGCGTGCTGCGGACGGAGAATCCGACGAACTGTCCAAGTAGACCGTGCCTCTGGCTTGTCCTGCGGCCTCTCTCGCGTCTCAAGACTGAAGCGCATATTCTACTTCCTTGATGGTAGCTGTCCTTTTTCGCTCTTACGGCCTAGCACGCGACTTCCGACGGCGGGTGAACACAGCGGCAAGTGACGCACCCAGCAATCCAATCGTGGCGGGTTCAGGCACGGATGTGCCAGCCTCGTAAGAGTAAGAGAACGCTGCGATGTCGCCTTCGGCGTTTGGGCCATCCGTAAGGTCGCCGAGGGCAAGATCGTTTAGGGAGCTGCTTATGAGTCCCTGACCGACAGCCCAGAAGGTTCCGTCGATGTAGAGGTCCCAGGTACCTGTCACAGGGTCTGCCGCCAAGCGATAGTCGTGGAAGTCGGTGAGGCTTATGCCGCCAGCCGCCAGTGTCGCAGCAGAGATTTGCAGCCCATGGGCGGGATTACCCTCGTCGTACAACGATATCCCATTCAAGCTTAGGCCCATCAAATACGACAGGCTCCCGGTGTCGGCCTCGAACGCGAAGCCCGCCGCGTTCCCATTATCGAAGTAGCCAGAGTTCTCTTCATTCACAAGCCTCGCGTCCCAGTCCAGCACGAAGGCACCGCTCGCCACAACTCCAAGTTGCCGGTAATAGTAACCATTGGCCCCACCTCCAATGGAATCCTGGTGCAACAATCCACCGCTTACGGAGAAAACCTGCGACTCCGTGAGCGGCCCTCCGCCGTTGTAGAAGGCCCATCCCTGCGTAGACGGCAGGGATGACGTCGATAGCGTTATGCTGTCAGCATGCAGCGAAACCGCAAGCGCGCAACTGATGACCAACCCAGCAATACAGCTTCTAATCCTCATCGTTCCTCCTGGAAAGCATCCTCACCTGTCTTAACAGACAGGAAGGAGAGATTTCCATAATGAGAATGGGAAAAAATCGTCCGGCAGTCAAAAAGAGCCGTTGAGGACAAATGGCGCCAGAAATACGGGTGCCGGTAAGCCGGGGACGTAGAATGGATCATCGCCAGTTTGGCCGCGCGAAGGGCAGCCGCCGGAGAGGCGGCTTCCATGTGCTCGTAAAACGACTTCATGAAGTCGGCGGTGGCCAGGTCGTTGACCTGCCACAGGCTCACCACTACCCGCCGTGAGCCTGCATAAAGAAACGCTCGCGTCAGGCCGACCATACCTTCGCCCCGCACGAACTTGCCCAACCCCGTCTGGCACGCGGACAACACCACCAGGTCCGCGTTCATCTCCAGGTTGAAAATCTCCGACATGCGCAGTACGCCATCCTCTTCGCCGGTGTTCGCCAGCGATAGCACTACACCGGAGCGGGCCGGTATCTGCTCATCAATGATAGCGTGTGTGGCAAAGTGGATTCTGCGGTAGTCGAGCAACCTCTCGCGCTTAACCGCCGCCTTGGTAGCTGCGCTTCCCAGATACAGTCTGCGACTGTCCTCGGGATACAGCGCGCCGATCGCCTGCACTTCCCGCCGCGTGTTGGGCAGGGGCACCAGATGGAGTCCACTGCGTTCGTAAGCCGAGCGGACTACTTCCTGCCGGGAAGAGTGGACTTGCGATTTGCCGAAGGGCGGATCGCCGAAGGCCAGAAGCGTTTTGTTGGGCGTCGGCCTGTCCCCGCTCTTGAGCAGGCTGCCGTATACCGACACCGAAGGCGCATAGACGATGGCGTGGTCTTCCACCAAGTAGCGGCCTGTCGCGGCGAGTAGCGTTTCAAAGGGCAGGTAGTGAAGGATGCCATCCGGAATCACCAGCAGTCGAGCGCCAGGCGCAATCAGCTTTTCCACGGGGCCCAGCAGCATGGCGCGGAGCTCGCGGGCCGCGACCCGATCGGCCTGAAAATCCTGCTCTGTCTTGGGCGCATGGGCGATCGCGCGCCGATAGGCGTTCACACGCGCCTCAATCGCGGCGCGGCCGGGCAGGGAAACCATCTTGAGCCGGTCCCCGGCGCCATCCAGGCGAAGCCCGCCTCCCGATTCGCCGGCGATGAGCCAGAGGAAGGAGCGGCGCTCGCCCAGGGAGTACTCCAGGATCGCCAAGTCCGGCCGGCTGATTTCCGCCTGGACCCTAGCCGCGGAGTACGGCTCCGGATAGTGGAGGTCCGTGTAGGCGCGGTTGGTAGCGCGCAGATCGCGAATCCACTCGGTTAGGTTGTCCTCCCCCTTCTTTAAAGCTTCCCGATTGGTGGGATTGTCCGCGGCAAGCAGTTCCTTGGAAGCCTTCGAAGCGGCCTGCTCTAGATGGGCCTGCCGCTGCAGTTGCTCAGGGTCCAATCCCCTGCTGATGTTCGCGTGCGCCTCAGACAAGGATTCCAGGAATGATCGTGCCCGGCCTCGTTCGGCGTACTCGAAAGCCTGACGCTCGTAGCCCTTTGAAGGATCTCGAAGATGTATCTCGTAATTCGCGTCAATCATTCCTTCATAGACCGCGGCGTTTTGCTCAACCAAGCCCGCCCGCAGGTCAGGGTCGGGAACCAGTTGCCTTGTTGACTCTACCTTTTCGATGGCGGCCTCAAACTGCTGAGCGGCGTCTCCGTAGTCCTTTTGTTGCGCAGCCGTTTCGCCAAGGCCACGCCGGGATGCGACGACCAGGTCGGCAAGGCCGGCTTGTTCGGCCAATTCCAGGCTTTGCTGAAACAGATGGCCAGCCTCACCGAGCCGACCGCGGCGCCGCTCGACTTCCGCTAGCCCGGCCACCGCCTCGCCCTCGCGGCGCTTGCTTCCCGTGGACTGCGCGTCACGGAGGGCTTCATCGAGAAAGCGGGTGGCATTCTGGAACTGTCCCAGGCGCAGGTAGGCTCGCCCTATGTTCAGCAAGACCCAGCCTGCGGCCGGCCAGGGACCGTGATCCTGGGCCCGGCGCGATTCCTCCACTTGCCCGTTCAGCCAGTACTTCTCCGACAAAATCGCGGCGGCATCCAATTCCCCTTCCATGTCGCCCTCACTCTTCGCGACCTCGTACCTATTCATGGCATAACGAAGTCCGATTTCCGTTTGCTCCCAGGTGCAGCCCGCGAGCCTTTCGAATAACGTCTCCTCCACTTCCCGTTGTGCCGAACCGCCCGCCGTTCCTAGCCCCTGTTCAGCGGCAGCGCAAGCTTGCGGTGTTTTCCTTTGGCTCCTGAGCACCGTGAACAGCCCAAGATAATGGTACGGATCATCGGGATCGGCCGGGACTCGTCTTTCGAATTCCTCCACCAGCTTGGCACTCGCCAGTCGCTCGGTACTCGTCAGTCCAGGTCCCGAAGGTCGCGGCCCGAGACCAAGGGGATAGCATGAAGAAACATGTGGGCCGCGCTTTACACAATCGAGATAACTCTGGCCTTCGTAGGCGCTGGGACCACCGCGCGAATCGTTCAGTTCCGCAAGCCCGTAGTAAGCGAGTGCATTTTCCGGGTCCTCCGCGAGCAGGAAACGGAAGAACTCGCCCGCTCGATCCAACTCCTTCTTCTGCTGGTACGCTTGAACCAACCCGTGATACGCGCGATGGAACGTCTTGTCCTTGGCGATAATCGTTTTCAGAATCGGAATGGCTTCCTCCGGCTTGCCTTGGCCGGTCAGAACCCAGGCGCGGTTGTATTCCTGCATTAAGGGACTCGGCTGGGCTCGGGCGGGGATCGCGAAATCAAAAATCAAAAGGCAAAAATCAAAAATCAAAAATAGGAGACGGGTTCGCATGGCTATAACTCGAAGGAGAAGTCCCAGCGACGATCCGGCGATTCGCGGTCCGCGACCGTCAGCTTGTAACTGCCGCGCGGTAGGCTGGTGCGATCCAGGATCAGAGAAAAATTGCCGATGCCGTCAGAGCTGGTGATCTCGGCCGGCGGTAGCGTCTTCGGACCGGTGATCGTCGCGATGTAGCGATGGCCGGGCTGATCGGCGCCAGGAATTGCAGTTCTAATAGGTGAGCCGATCCCGCCGGTAGCACTGGTGCGGCCGCGCTGCGTGTCGTGCGCAAGTCCAAGACTTGCGCCGATTGGATTGTCGCCGGCGGGGGCGGCGCCATCACAACGGGCGCGGGGTGAGACTGCAATCCAAGGTAGGCTGGATAGGCGAGCGACAAGACCGCCGCGACTGCCACCGCCGGAAGCAACCAGCCCCAGGCGGGGCGCATCTCCTTCGTCAAGGTTTGCTCGAAAACGCGGATGCGTTCCACGGTCAGATCGCAATGGCCGCAGCCGCCGAGGTGACGCTCCACTTCCTGCGCTTGTTGACGGTCCAGTTCGCCGTGCGCAAAGCGCGCCAGCGTGTCCAGGCCGGGACACCCGCCCTCCTGCAACTGGGAAAGGCTCTGGCGCAGCCACTGGTCGAATTGCGCGTCGTCGTTCATGACTTCTTGCCGGTCCTCTTTTCCCAGAGAATCTTGAAGCGCCGCCGGCCGTTTTGGATGTGGGTCTTCACATCCTCCGCGGTGTAGCCCGCCTTAGCCACAATCTCTCGATAGCTTAGACCCTGAATATAGAACAGCTTCAGACAAATCCGCTGCGGCGCAGACAGTTCCTTCAGCACGGCGCTGACATCCGCCTTGCCCATGAGATCGCGGAGGAGATCTTCCGGGGCGCTCATCAGATCGGGATTCTCCAGCGACGCGATTCTCTGGCTGGAAGACTCGAGGCGATTGATTGACACGGTGAAAGCGATCCGATACAGCCAGGCTTTGAAGTTGCCGCCCTGGAATTGGTGGAAATGGGTAAAGGCTCGCAGAAAAGTCTCCTGAGCGAGGTCCTCGGCGAGCGCGGCGTCGGGGACAAATCGGCGGCAGTAACGTTGGATGGGAGCGCCGTAGCGGTGCACCAATTCGGCAAAGTAGGCCTGTCCGCCAGAGCGCTGAAACCGCTTGGCCAGATCGTCATCCCCGGGATCGTCAAGCCTGTTACCGGCACTCATCTCAGAAACAGCCGCCCCTAGACGGATTTCATAAGTCGGAAGGATTATAGTCTAGAAGCGAGTAGGGCGGCCATCCTTGCCGGCCGCTTCTTTTTTTTCACGATCAACACGGCAGGGTAAGGATGCCGCTAGAGCGCCCGCACGAGATCTTCGACCGACCAGTGGGCCTGTCGCAAGATAGATTTCAATACGCCTGCGCCAAGATCGCCGCGGTGCACAGGCACGACCACGAGCAGGTTCCCGCGCTTGAGCTGGAGATGACTTCCGGACTGCCGAACCGTGGCAAAGCCCTGGCGCTCTAAAGCCGCAATCAAGCGGGAAGCCGTGACAACGGGGAGCTTAGGCAACGGCGCGAACCGAGAAATCGGCCTTCAGAGAAAAGATCTCCACTAAGGCATCTAGCAATAATAACATGGACAACTAAGAGTGGACGTGATATGCATGAGGAGTGCCCGGTTATAGCGGATCGCTTTCCGAGAAGTTCGCGCGGATTCGGCCTTACTTGAACGAGGCCAGTGTGCGGCTGTGGGCAGCGAATGAAGCTCTGTCGTTGGGCTATGGAGGGGTGAGCGAGGTAGCGCGCGCCACCGAGCTGAGCCGGACCACGATCCATGCGGGGATGGCGGAGTTAGAGAGCGCGGCCGTGGTTCCCGAAGGGAACCGGATCCGCCGCAGCGGTGGTGGGCGCAAGAAGTTGACGGACAAAGATCCAGGCCTGCTGGGCGCACTCAACAAGCTAGTGGATCCTGTGACACGGGGCGACCCAGAGTCCCCCCTGCGGTGGACGAGCAAGAGCACGACCAAACTGGCGCAGGAACTCAGCACCAGGGGACATCCGGTCTCGCAGCGCACGGTTTGCGATCTGTTGACGGCCGAAGGCTATTCTCTCCAGAGCGTACGCAAGACACGGGAAGGCGCGCAGCATCCGGACCGAGATGCCCAGTTTCAATTCCTGAACCGGCAAGTGCAGGCCGCTCTCAAAGCTGGTCAGCCGGTTATCAGTGTGGATACAAAAAAGAAAGAGTTGGTGGGCGATTTCAAGAACGCCGGGCAGGAGTGGCAGAAGAAGAAAACGCCGATCCCCGTGCGCGTGCATGATTTCGTTGACCCGCTCCTGGGCAAAGCCGCGCCCTATGGCGTCTACGATCTGGCTGCCAATCAAGGCTGGGTAAGCGTCGGAATTGATCACGACACGGCGGAGTTCGCGGTCGAAAGTATCCGCCGCTGGTGGCAGCAAATGGGAAAGCCCGTCTATTCCCAAGCCACGCGCCTCCTGATCACTGCGGATTGTGGTGGCAGCAACGGCTACAGGGTTCGCCTGTGGAAGGTGGCGCTGCAGCGATTCGCCGACGAAACCCGTCTCACCTTGCAGGTCCGGCATCTGCCACCAGGCACCAGCAAGTGGAACAAGATTGAGCATCGCATGTTCTGTCATATTACACAGAACTGGCGGGGCAAACCCCTCGAGAGCCTCGCGGTTATCGTCGATTTGATCGGTCACACCACCACCGCGAAAGGTCTGAAGATCCACGCCGCCATCGACGCTTCTTCCTATCCCAAGGGACAAACGGTGTCCGATGAAGCCATGCAGCGCCTCAACCTCAAGCCCAGTGCCTTTCACGGCGAGTGGAACTACGCCATCCTCCCGAGCGCGAGCGCGTAGATGTTCAGTTTATTATTGCTAGCTGCCTAAGGCCGGAGAAGCCTGGTAGCGCGGGTCCTCCGAGCGAGGCACCGGCCGCAAGGGGGGGATATTGTTCTCCAAGCAAGACTCCAGATATAACGTGACCGCTTCGGCCAGCATCTGCTTGGCGTGATGGACCGTCCGCCCTTGAGATGCCACGTCCAGGTCCAGGCACAAACCGACGAAGACCTTTCCCTCTTTGAGGATGGCGCAAGCGAAGTCGAATTGGGGAAAGCGGCCGGACCTGTTCATTTACTCCTCTGCGAATCGCAGTATTGCTGGCTAGTTTATCATGCTCGCTTAGGAACACGGAAGAACACGGTTAGTGAGGCCTTCCCGGCGGCGTCTTAGGCGGCGCAGGATTATCCGCCTTGCCGCTGGCTTTCTGTGCCCCGATGTGGTCCGCGAGGTGATCGCCGGTGAAGTTGTCCGTGAAACTATCGTCAATTTCCAGGAGCATCGTCGAGTTCCATGCGCTCCATTCCGCCACGATCCGGTCATAAACATCCTTGCGGCGCTCTTTCAGGTTGGCGCGCTCCATGGGGTCCTCAACCACGTTGAACAGAAACGTGTTGTCGAGGATCTTCAGATACTTGTAGTCGCCCACTCGCGCCGCTCGCTGGGCATTCGCCTTGTAACGCCAGAACAGGCGGCGCTCCACGGCCGCCGAATTCTGCGTGAGCATCGGCAGCAAGTTCATGCCGTCGGGCGGGAAAGCCGGATCGGAGGAGAGGCCGGTGGCCGCCAGCAACGTGGGCAGCCAATCCATGGTGATGGCCACTTGATCGCTCGTTCGACCCTGCGGAAGGCGTGCCGGCCAGGAGACGATGGCCGGGATCCGCAGTCCACCCTCCAGCAGTTCCGTCTTGCGCCCGGTGAAAGGCCAGGTATCCGCGAAGCGTTCGCCGCCGTTGTCGCTGGTGAAAATCACGATGGTGTTCTCCGCCAAACCATTGGCGTCGCAGCGCCTCCAGAACGCGGCCGATCTGCAGATCCATTTCCTCAATCATGCGCTGATAAGTCTTCTGCGTGCCGCCGTCGAAATCATGCAGGTTGGGCGCTGCACGGAGGCGCTCCGACTCCGCTTCGTCGCCCGGCGCCTCCCACGGCCAGTGCGGCGCGTTGAAATGCAGACTCATCAGAAACGGACGGCCCGACTTCGCATATCCATTGACCACGTCCACGGCACGGCTGCCGAGCAGATCCGTCAGGTAGCCCATCTGGTGGACCGGCACGTCGTCGTCCCACAGATCGTCTTTTTGGTAGGCGTGCGCTGTAGTAGTCGACCGCGCCGCCGCGGAATCCGTAGAAATGGTCGTAGCCGCTTTGCAGTGGACCGAATTTCGGGAGTAGGCCGAGATGCCACTTGCCGACCAGTGTGGTGCTGTAGCCGGCCTTCTTGAGCAACGACGGCAAGGTGGGATGTTCGGCGGCAGGCCGACATCGCGGCCCGCCAAGCGGCTCCTCCAACCCGATCGGCAGTCGATATTGGTAGCGGCCGGTGATTAACGCGGTGCGCGTCGCGGAACAGACGGCGGAGTTGGCGTAGGCTTGCAGGAACTGCACGCCCCTGGCCGCCAAGCCATCGATGTTCGGCGTGCGGATATCGGGGCGTCCGTAGCACGATACGTCGGCATAGCCGAGATCGTCCGCCAGGATGAAAACGATGTTCGGAGCAACCGGCAGCTTCTGCCCGAATAGATGGTCAACGCCTGCCAGCGCCATCGTCCCCAGGGCGGTGTTGCGCAGCAGAGTACGGCGGGTCACGTCAAGGTCGTCGGCCATGCGGCAAGCATATCCTAAGAAAAACAAGGCCCGAGCCGAAAGGTCCGAGGCCCGAGACGGAATAAGGTTTTGACTCGGACCTCGGGCCTCGTGGCTCGGGCCTTGTTTTAGGCTACCTGATACCGCGACCGCGCCGGCGATTGGGGAGGCGCACTGCGCCTGGATGGCGCCGGCGCGGCCGGCTGCGGCGCGCCTTTCAGGATTTGCTCGATGCGATCCAAATTGCGGATCACCAAGCGGCGGCGCTGGATGAAGATCAAGCCGTCGCGGCGAAGCTGGTTCAGCGTGGACGACGTGGTCTCCCGCGTGGACCCAATCAAATGCGCAATCTCTTTCTGAGAAAGCTGCACGCGCAGCGCCAAGCCTTCCGGCCCGGCGACGCCGTAGCGGCGGCCCATGTCCAGCAGCAGTTCGAGCAGTCGATCCTGCACACCGGCGAACAGCACGCCTTCCACCCGCGCTTCCATCAAGCGGCGGCGTTCGCCCACCAGACGCAGCATCCGCAGCGCCACTGTGGGATGCCTTCCGGCCAGCGCCAAGAACGGCTCGCGCCGGATGGAGCAGAAGGCGATGTCCTCCAGCGCCTCGGCCGAGTTCCGGCGGGTATCTTCGCCGGCCAGCGCCAATTCGCCGAAGATCTCGCCCGGTTCCACCAGGTGCAGAATCCACTCCTTACCGCCCGCCGCCGTGCGCGCCACCTTCAGGCGGCCGGAACGCAGGAAATACACCTGATCGCTGGGATCGCCGGGGACGTAGGCAAATCCTCCCCGCGCAATCGTGCCCTGATGCGCCAGACGCTCCAGGTCCAGGAAATCGTTGTCTTGAAATTCAGTGAACAGGGGAATCCGCCGCAAAAACGCCAGACGCGCATCGCCGGTTGTCCGGCTAAGCGTCGTGTGATTGGCCATGCTGCGATACCCACCATTAACGCCGTTTACGCCAATCGAATCCTTCATTGAGGAGATCCTATTCCGCCCGAAAGAACTCCTGGACCGTGATCCCCATTCGGCGCTGAAACCGCTCCGCTAGCGACGGCGCTTCCGGTACTCCTTCGTCCAGCGCCATGCGCTCCACGCGGTAGGCCGGATAGAACACCGTGGACAGCGATCCCGCACCCGCTTCGCCCTTCGCTGCCAGCCGGAGCAGTTCCTCGAAATGATGGAGGTCCACACCCCGGATCGTGATTCCCGCCGGCGACAACGCCAACAACTCGCCCCAGAACTTTTCCTTCGGGCTATGTAAACTTAAAACTACTATGCTATTTAGTATCATTGTTCAGCCCGCGAGGCGTCCGGAAACTTGTCAATGTTTGTTCCCTGCTTCGTCCTGCGACGCTCCGTTTTCCAGGGAAGCGCGTATTTGTTGTGCGGCATGGAACACTTGTTCCAGCTCGCGGCTTTTCAGACCGTCGCGCACTTGTTCCAGCATCTCGATGAACGCGGTGAGGGCTTCCTGAATGTTTTCTTGATTGGTGAGGCAGATATCCCGCCAGACGCGATAGGAACTGCCGGCCAGGCGGGTGGAGTCGCGCAGGCCGGCTCCGGCCAGGCGCAAGTCGGCGGCATCGGAAAGGCCGTCGCCCAGCGTGGCGGCCAACGCCGTGGAGGCGAGTTGCGGAAGGTGCGAGGTCCAGGCCACGATTTCGTCGTGAACGGCGGCGTCCAGCACCAGCGGAGACGCGCCCAGCGCTGTAATGCAGGCCAGAAAATCGCGCGCCGGCTGCGTTTCCAGATCGGCGCGATGCCAGGGCGTCAGCGCCCAGGTGGCTCCCCGGAAAAGCTCGGGAGTGGCCGCTTCCACGCCGCGCTGTTCTTTGCCGGCCATGGGATGACCGCCGATGAAGAGGGATCCGGCGGCGTTATGCGGGTAGATCCCGGCGGCGCGTTCGCAAATCATTTCCTTGGTGCTGCCGGCATCGGTGATCAGGGCACCCTCCGGGACCGCCTCACGAATGCGCTGCAGCAGGTCGAAAATCGCCAGCACCGGCGCGGACAAAAACACCAGGTCTGCGCCGGCCACCGCCGCTTCCACGGTCTCGCAGGCTTCGTCTATCGCGCCGCGCTCCAGAGCTTTTTTCGTGGAGCCGGCGTGCCCGGCGCCGGTGATGTGTTGGGCCAGTTTATGTTTCTTAAGAGCGAGTCCGAAGGAACCGCCGATGAGTCCCACGCCGATGATCGCTACGCGATTCATAGTGATTGAGTCTTGGTAGCGCAGGCCTCCGGCCTGTTCTTTCCGCAGGCAAACAGAACAGGCCGGAAGCCTGCGCTACTAAATCCAAGCTAGCTTACTTCCCGCTCCACCGCTACCGCAATCAGGCGCAATTCCTTCATCAACTTTTGGAACATCGGCAACGTCAATGCCTGACCCCGTCGCTGAGCGCCTTTTCCGGCTGGTGATGTACTTCGATCATCAGCCCATCGGCGCCGGCGGCCAGCGAGGCGCGCGCCATCGGCGACACTTTGTCGCGCAGGCCGGTGCCATGCGAGGGATCGGCCACAATCGGCAAGTGCGAAAGCTTCTGGATCACCGGGATAGCGGAAACGTCCAGCGTGTTGCGGGTGTAATTCTCGAAGGTGCGGATGCCGCGCTCGCACAACACCACTTCGCGATTGCCGCCGCTCAAAATGTATTCGGCGGAAAGCAGCAGTTCCTCGATGGTCGCCGAAGGGCCGCGCTTCAGCAGGATCGGTCGCGCCACCTTGCCCAGTTCCTTCAGCAGGATGTAGTTCTGCATGTTGCGCGCACCCACCTGGAGCATGTCCACGTAGTTCAGCATCATGGGGATTTCGGTGTGGTCCATCACTTCGGAAACCACTTTCATCCCGTGGCGATCGGCCACTTTACGCATGATTCGCAAGCCTTCCTCACCGAGACCCTGAAAGCTGTAGGGAGATGTTCGCGGCTTGAAGGCTCCGCCGCGCAGCAGGCGCACGCCTTCGGCGGCCAGCGGTGCGGCGATCGCTTCCATCTGTTCTTCGGACTCCACCGAGCACGGACCCGCCAGCAACGGGACGTTTTTGCCGCCGATCAGCACGCCTCCGACGCTGACCACCGTGCCTTCCGGCCGGAACGTTCGGCCGGCCAGTTTGTAGGGCGTGGAGATGCGCAGCACTTCGTTGACGCCCTCGAGCAACTCCAAGTCGCGGGGATCGACGCCCGTTTTGCCGCCCACAGCGCCGAGTAAAGTATGCCGCACGCCTGTGGATCGGTGAATGTCGAAGCCCAAGCCCACCAGACGGTCAATTACCGCCTGGATCTGCTTCTCGGCCGCGCCCTCTTGCATGACTACAACCATGAAAAGTGTTCCCCTTCATCAAACAATCTATCAGAGTTTTTGGGAAGTATGGGAAGTATGGGAATTATGGCTCTCATGATTCCCATTCCTCCCATTTTCAGACCTTCTCTACGACGGCCTTAGCGTAATGCGAATCCACGTATCCGTCGAGAATCTCGATGAACTCCGCGACAATGCGATCGCCCTTCAGCGTGCGTAACATGCGGCCGTCCACATAACACGGGCGCTTTGGGCTCTTCAAACGTGCCGGGCAGCGAAATACCGATATTGGCGTGCTTCGATTCGCCCGGGCCGTTCACCATGCAGCCCATCACCGCTACCTTCATCTCCTCGACGCCCTGGTAGCGATCCTTCCATCGCGGCATGTTTTCGCGCAGATAGGTCTGGATTTGCTCGGCCATCTCCTGGAAAAACGTGCTGGTCGTCCGGCCGCAGCCGGGACAGGCCGTCACTTGCGGCGTGAAGCTGCGAATGCCCAGCGATTGCAGAATCTGCTGGCTGACCAGCACCTCTTCGGTGCGATCGCCGTTGGGCAGCGGGCGTCAGCGATAGCGCGGATGGTATCGCCGATGCCTTCCTGCAACAAAATAGAAAGCGCCGCCGTGGAGGCGACGATGCCCTTGGCGCCCATGCCGGCCTCGGTGAGTCCCAGGTGCAAGGCGTAATCGCAACGTTGCGGCGATCATGCGATACACATCAACCAGATTTTGCACCGCGGAAACTTTGGCGCTGAGGATGATCGCCGTCCGCGGCAGGCCGTACTGCTCGGCCAACTCGCCGGAGTGGACCGCGCTTTGACCAGCGCTTCGCGCGTGACGGCGTCGGCGTCCAGGGGATTGGGAGCTGGCGGCGTTTTCGTCCATCAGGCGCGTCAGGAGCTGGCCGTCGAGCGATCCCCAATTCACGCCGATGCGCACGGGCTTACTGTGCTTCGACGGCCACCTCCACCATGGTGCGGAAGTTGTCGTCGTGCTTTTTGCCGATGTTGACGTTGCCGGGATTGATGCGGTACTTCGCCAGGGCCAGCGCGCATTCCGGATATTGCTTCAGCAGCAAATGGCCGTTGTAATGGAAGTCCCCGATAATGGGAACGCGCACGCCCATTTTTTCGAGGCCCTCGACGATCTCCGGAACGGCCGCCGCCGCGGCTTCGGTGTTCACGGTCACGCGCACCAGTTCGGAGCCGGCGCGGGCCAGCGCCGCCATTGCCGGATGACGTGCGACGGGAACATCGGCGGTATCGGTGTTGGTCATGGACTGCACCACCACGGGATGGTTGCCGCCCACGGTTACGGCGCCAATTTTCACCGGCACCGACGTGCGTCGATTAATTTCAGCCATAGCTTCTCCCGTCCCTCATCAGCACCGTGCGGTGCGCGAATTGCGCGGCCTCCGGATTGTGCGTAATCATTACGATGGTTTGCCCCAGGCGCTTGTTCAAATCCTCGAGCAGCTTGAGAACCGCTTCGGAGTTGGCGGTGTCCAGGTTGCCGGTGGGCTCATCGGCCAACAGCACCGCCGGATGGTTGGCCAGCGCGCGCGCGATGGCCACGCGTTGCTGCTCTCCGCCGGACATCTCCGCCGGGCGGTGATGCAAGCGTTCTTCGATGCCCAGCAAGCGGATGATTTCGTTGAACTGCTCCGGCTGGTAACCGTTCTTGACACCGGAAATATCGCGGGCGATGTCGATGTTGCCCTGTCCGGTGAGCGACGGCAGCAGGTTGAACTTTTGAAACACGAACCCGACTTTGTTCTTGCGCAACGCCGTCCGGCCGGAATCGGAGAGGCTGGCCAGGTCCACGCCGTCCAGAATCACGCGGCCCTGCGTGGGCGGCGTTAAACCGCCGATGATGTGAAACAGCGTGGACTTGCCGGATCCCGACGGTCCCATCACGGCCACAAATTCGCCGAAATTCACACTGAAATCCACGCCGCGGAGCGCGTTTACGTCTACGCGCCCGGTGCGGTAAGTCTTGTACAAGCCTTCGACTTGGATGATGGCTGCCATGCGTTTTTATTCGTAGGCCAGCGCGGCGATGGGATCCTGCCGCGCCGCGCGGATGGCGGGATACAGCGCGCCCACGATGGAACCAACCAGGGCGATCAGCGACGCCCACAGGACCCACTCCTGGGTGATGTCGATGGTCAGCGTTGGAAACTTCGCTAAAACCGCTTTTCTCAGCAGGAAGCTGGCCGCCGTACCCGCGATAATACCGGCCACGGCCACCACGGCCACTTCGCGAAAAATCAGGTTGGAGATGTACAGCTTCGATCCACCCAGGGACTTGAGGATGCCGATCTCCCGGGTGCGTTCCAGCACCGTGGTGTACATGGCCAGGAAAATCACCAGAAAACCGATGGTCACGGAGATGGTGATCATGACCATCACGAAAGGCCTCAGGCCGGGGAATCCGGCCACGGTAATGGACGAGAGATACTCGGCCATGGACTTGACGGTGTAACCCGGAAGGCGCGCCTTGCAGATGCTCACTACGTAGTCGGTTTGTTGCGGATCGTCCAGCCGCACGTACAGGACGCTAACCTTGCCCTGCGATTGGTTCAACTCCTGCGAAGTCTTCAGCGGAACGAACATACGCGCGGCCTTGCCATGCTGGACGACTCCGACCACCTGGAAGCCGGTGTTCCAGACCTTCACCGCGTCGCCCACCTTCTTGTGATTGTCCTGCGCGTAAACGTCGTCGATCAGCATTTCCTGCCCGTTGCGCATGTCCCGGCCCTGCAAGATCTGAAATCCGCCGCTGAGCCGGCGGAAGCGGTCGTCAATTCCGAAGACCACCGACAATCCGCCGCTGGACTGCACTAAGGTAGGCGCCACCACCGACACATGGGGAAGCGAAGACAGCAAATCGTAGAAACCCTTTTCCGGCATCGGGGCGCTGGAGAATCCCGTGAGAAAGCTGGCGCCGGGCGACTGCACCACAATATCCGCGCCAATGGCCCGGTTGCGTTCCGCCAGTTCGTGGACCATACCATTGACCAGGCCCACGGTACTGAGGATCAGCAAGACCTCCACGGCCACGGCAATCACGCTCAACGCGGTGCGCGTCTTGCGAAAGCCCAGGTTGTTCAAAACCATGCGATTGACCATGGTTACTTCACTCCACTCTTTTTTGGCGAATCGGGAGGCGAACTTCGCCTGGATGGCGCCGGCGTCTCGGGATTTTCCAGATCCATGACTTCCGTTCCCGGCGGAATGGTCAGGAAAAACTTGTCGTCGTCCAGTTCGCGGTTCAATTCCAGCTTCTGGACCGTCAGCTTAACGCCGTATTCGTCCATCGGCCGCATGATGGTGATGGTATGCGGGAAAGCGATGGCATGGGAAACCTTGTAATTTTCGTAGCGGGCGTCGGTCACGATGTCGCCTTTGGCATCGAAGATTACCTGGCGCGACAGGCGCAGTCCCACGCGATCGAACCACAAGTTACGGACCAGATGGAGATTGGCGCCTCTTCCTCCGAGCACGTGGATGATGTAAAAGGCGTCCGCTTCGTCGGTGTGATTCTCCAGCACGGCGCGCTCGTCGGCGGCGATGGGGCGGACCACCAGGGAATCGAACAGGTGCTGCGGGCGGATGTTTTCCAGCTTCTTGGCGGATGTCCGTTGCATATCGTTCTTGCCCACCACCAGCTTATTCTTGGTGGGGAAATGCACCTTGAATTCCTTGCCATCGGTGACCATATCGAAAGCCCGGCTGCCCACTACCGGCAGCAGGCCGATCAGGCGGAACATGCCCGGCTTGCGGATCAGCAGGAAGGCGCGAATGTCCTTATACTCGTCAATTTCGCCCTTGTTGACGGAGCCCACGGAGGGCTCCAGGTTGACCGTGGCGTTAATGGTGTGCAACTGCTGGTCCCAGGCGCGGACCTTGCCCACCAAATCTTCCAGTGAAGCTGTGGCCAGTTGTCCGGAAGGTGCGCCACGCCTGGGAATCCGTAACGTTCGGACAATGCAACCGGAAGCAAACACCACCGTCACCAGCAGCAGGGCTGGGAGGTTTCGGCGGATCATCAATTTACAAGACTATCACAGGCCGGGACGGCCAGGGATGAAGGCAAGAGGGGGGAGTGGGATCCTTTGAGTTGTTGACCCTGGAGGGGTCACCGCTTGTAGCCGGTGGTTGAGCGCAGTCTGCGAAACCACCGGAAACGGGTTTTTGACATTTTGTCTCCTGGTAGGGGGACAAGCGCTGGGACGCCTACCGGCGTCCGGATCGTACGTCAAAGCTACCGGTGGTTTCGCAAAAACCGCTCAACCACCGGCTACAAGCGGCGATCCCTTCCGGGATCAAAGACGACGCGATCAATTCTCAAAGGAGCCCACTACCCAAAAGGGAAACAAAAGGAACAACGGTCTTTTCTTCACTTTTGCCTTTTGCCTTTTGCCTTTTGCCCCTTGCCTCTTGCCTTCCTCCGTCGTTCATTTGGCTCCCTTCCGGATGCGGTACAACGCTTCTTCGGAACGGATGTAGACGGAGTCCCCCGCCAGGGCCAGCGACGTCAGCACCGCCTCGTTGAGCGAGTTCTTGCCCAGGATCTCGTGCTCCGGCCCCGCTTTGACAACATAGGTGTCGCCGTCCTCGCTGGTGGCCAGGATTTTACCGTCGAACGCCACCATCGAGGAACTGAACTTGCCGGGAGTCGGAAAGCGTTTCCCTTCGTACAGCACTTCGCCGGTGCGCGGATTGAGACAAGTCATCAGGCCGGCGTCCGTCATCAGGTACAGGTAATCTCCATAGAGCAACGGCGAGGGCACGTAGCTGGTTCCCTTGGTATATTTCCAGGCCACGCGCTCTTCCCCCTCCCCCGGATTGAGCCGGATGCCCAGCGTTTGCTTGCCTGGATATCCCACCGAAGCAATGAACATCCCCAAGCCCCACACCGGTGTGTGGACCACCACTCCCTGCGCGCCTTCGGAATGCCACAATTCTTTTCCGTCGCGCGGATCATAAGCCACCACCGTGGCGGCGCTCACCACCAGTTGTTTTTTCCCGCCCACGTCGATCAACACGGGAGTGGTAAACGTCCCCGGAACTTTGCGATCCATCTTCCAGGCGGTTTTTCCGTCGGCGGTGGAAAGCGCGGCGATAAACGAGTGATCGCCGTCGTCCTGATCGGCCAGCACAATCAGTTTGTCTTCGAACAACACCGGCGAGGAACCGTATCCCAGGCCCACGGTGTCGATCTTGCCGAGGTCGCCTTTCCAAACGATGTTGCCGTTGAAGCCGAGCTTGTAAAACCCTTCCGCTCCAAAGGCGGTGTAGACGAACTTGCCGTCGGTAGCCGGCGTAGCCAAAGCGTAGTTGGAAGTTTTGTGCACTTCATCGTACATCATGCCGTCGTAGACCACGCGATCCCAAAGCTGCTTGCCGGAGGCGGCGTCAAAGCAGAGTACGTGGAGAGCATGTTTGTTGTTGGCGGGCACGCTGTCGGGATTGCGGAACGGCCGGCCGAAGGCCCGGTGCTTGGGGGCCACGTATCCTTCCACGGGAGCGCCGATCACGTCGGCGGTAAGGAATACGCGCGAGCCCGAAATCACCGGCGAGGAGAGTCCCTTGCCCGGCACGCCGGCCTTCCAGGCCACGTTCTCCGTGTCGCTCCAGGTCAGGGGAAGGTCCTTCAGCGGCGAGATGCCGTTTTGCGTGGGACCGCGCCATCCCGGCCAATCATTGGAAACAGCGGCCGGAGAAACGGCGGCAGGTCCGGCCAGCGTGCCGAACAGGGTCAACAGGAACGTGAGGACAAGATGCATAGTGAACCTTTACAATATGCGGCCGAACCGCGGATTCCGTGGTACTCGCTGTAACTATACATCAGGGTGCCAGGTTTCCAACGTTCCACGGCGGGCGTGTGCGGGCGTGTGCGACATAAAAATGAAGGCAGGTCCAAACGCTAAGAGTACATCGAGTTGTCTGTGCGTACTGGGTACTTCAGGAAGGACACAACCACAATGTTTAGCGTGGATGGCGGCGCGGATGCTCATCCCGGGAGGGATGGCCGCTTGTAGCCGGTGGTTGAGCGTCTTTTGCGAAACCACCCGATATTCAAGGAAAGAACCGTGCCCCGGTCGGGGCACCAGCACCTGAACATCTCGGCGCGAGAAGCCTGCTTGAACCCCTCCCGGGGTTCCGATCCCTTGCTTGGTTCCGGTGGTGTCGCGAAAAACGCTTCACCACCGGCTACAAGCTATCATCCCTTCCAGGGATCAAGTCCCACTTTAATGTCGCACACCCTTCCACGGCCGCGTCTTGCGGGGCCTGTGGCACAGGGAAAGCGTGTTCACCATCGAAAATGAATACGTTTTGTCCATACGACGTAGGCGATGAACGGCAAAGAAAGCGCCAGCAGGGATGCGATGATGCAGAAACGGCGCCACCGCGGGGAACTCCCCTTCGCGGCTAGCGCGATCGCCAGGGCCAGGCCTCCCAGGGGAATGTCCACTACAGCGGCAGCCAGCACGCCGAAGCCTGCCCACTCCCCGCTGGGGCCGGGAACAAAACGGAGCCGACCGAGAAAACGCCCCATAGCACGGCGATACTGGCCAGCACCGCGGCGAAAACGAGAAGGCCGTTTCGTATCTTCATCTGAGACTCCAGGGTATCGTTGCGGAAGACGCTGCTGGCAAGCCAATTAAGGGCGGGAGCGGGTTCATCGTGAAACCTGGCATTGTCGCTACCAACAGGCACGTTGTCTCGGGGGCGGTCCTCGGGTACGTCGGGCTTTGTGGAAGCAAGGAGCGATTTCTGGTTGCAGGGATTCTCGGGGATGATCGCCAACACGACCTCGCGTTACTTTCGGTCCCGGACTTGAAAGGTGACCCTCTGGCCCTTGTTGAGTCGGACTGGAAGGTCGGCGATACGGTCTTTGTGGTGGGCAATCCTGAGGGCCTGGAAGGGACTTTCTCTGAGGGAGTTGTCATGCGCGGACCGCCTAACCTCCGCCGGAAGGCTTTTGCAGTTCACTGCCGCCGTTTCTCACGGGAGCAGCGGAGGTGCGGTGCTGGACTCCAGGGGACTCGTGGTTGGTGTTGCTGTCGCCTCCATTCAGAGAGGGCAGAACCTGAATTTCGCGATTCCGGTTAGCTATGTCCTTGGGCTACTGAATCAGATTGGCGCTCTTAAGCCCCTTGCATCGGCGAAAGACTCGGCAGGGGCCGCGCCCGAGCACCTGAGCCCCTCGCTCGAAACCCCGATAGTTTAGGCGACGGATGGAGGGGCTGGAATAGTCTGAAGTGGTACGCCGTTTCCCTGATGTGCCGCGTGGGAAGCAGCGTCACGCTGGGGCACCGACCACGGGGTGCGCCTCTATCTCTCTCGCCAACTCACTAGCGAATGCCTCCGCCTCCCGGACAAACTGCTTTTCGCCGGGAATCTTGTGCAAGATGTTCTCCGCTTTCACAAACGCAGCCCTCAATTCGTGGTCCCGTGGCTCTCCGAGTAGGAAATGGATCGCGAATGGTTCCCTGCTATCCCGGAGGTTTGTGGCCCGCCCTAGCCAGCGATTGGCCTTGTCGAGGATGGAGTCCGGCTCCACCAAATCGAAAGAGACCGGCTCGTACACATGCCAGCGTTCGTTCTTCCAGGACCGTTTGAACTCGTACTCAAAATCGGGTGCTACGATCCGCCACGGCTTCAGTCTTCGCGTGACAAATACGCGATCCAGCGATTCCTTGAAGACCCGCCAGACCTCCTCATCCGACCGCCGCGTCGATTCGTCCAGAACGTTATAGCGTTCGACATGGCGTTGGTACAGCTCTTGCAACGTGCCATCCAGGTTTTCGCTCAGTCCCACGCCCGCCGCCGAGAGCTGTAGAGCGCTGTCGTCGGGCGGCAAGATTTTGGCCAAGAGGTCCCCTAGTCGTTGTTCTGGTCCGAAAGGAAGAGCTGTCTCTTGTTTCAGGCCCGAAGCACAGACCTGGTCTTGAACGTAGCGAGAGAGCTGCCGGAAACGGTCGCCATCGATCCTCTCGAAGACGCGTGTAATCCGGCTGTAACTGCTCGTACAAACAGCGCGCATGTACTTGGCGGCAGGGGAGAAAAGCACGACGCCAATGTTCACGAACTCCTCGGTCACCGGGTCGGGAACGTAGCGCAGGACGCTGAAGTGGTAAGCGAACTTCATACTAGGAACCTCCTGATCTCCTCGGCGAACTCCATGGCGTGGTCGCGCACCGCGCAGAGATGCCGTTCGATCCCGGGACGACACTATTGTCCCATTCGGCGGGGACATCTGCAACCATGCCGCCAAGGAAGGTTTCGGAGAGATTACCCAGCGCCTCCGAAAACCCCGCCAGGTCAATCGGTTGCGACTTGAACATGCGGTAGAAAACATGGTCCTTCATACTGTTGGCTGCTCAGCAACCATGGCTCAGGGGTTGGGAGCACGTCGAGCAGGGATGAAAACGCCATTTCATGATCGTATATGTAGACGCGATCTCCCTTGGTAAACAGGTTGGGATTGCTGTAGCGGCGGTCAGGGTTCTGGATGAGGGCGTCGAACGCGAAGATATCAACGGCGGTCTGCCACATCGCGGCCGGAATGGAGTGATCCACCGGCCAAGTTGCGAAGCCGGTTACCACCCTTCCGCCAAAATTCAGTCCGGCGCTGTTTCGGATGCGCTCTCCATGAACTGGCTGGCTGCGAGCGGCCAGTTCCGCCAAGTCCCTGTCGATCTCGACCAAGGCCGATTCCGGTGACGCAATTCCGAAGTGCGCGGCCAGTCTTCCGGCGATCAATTCTCGGACCAGACCTGCGTCACCGGCATCGATTCCACCTCTAAGCTTCATTCACCAGCGGAGGCCCCCGAACCGATCCTGGCATCTGAAGATGGCTGGCGTGGTTCGTCCACTGCTCATGAACCGCAGGAAGTCTGTGGCGGTCAAACGATTGATCATGAGTATCCGTACCGTCGCGCGATCTCAGTGATCGCTGGCTTACCTGATTGTAAGCGACAGGACGCAGATCAGATGAAATCAATGTTCTGTGGGGGGAAAGGGCGGAGCCGGAAAGGGCCGGAGCCGGAAAGGGCCGGAGCCGGAGAGGGCCGGGCCGGAAAGGGCCGGGACGGCCTGACCCGGTACATGTAGAACAGCCCGCTGACTGCTCTCTTTTTCATCGCTGGCCCGCCCGAAATTCACGGGAGAGTGCGGAAGCCTTCGCGCTCCGCCGATTCCCGCAACCGCTGGTCCAGACAAACGAAGTCTTGTCCTGCAGGTTTCTCCTCGCACCAAATGAGCGCCGCGGCCAGTTGTTGCGCATCGGCGGAGCGCAAGGGATGACTCAGCAGCAGGCGGACTGCGCGTTCGCGGGGGAAGTTCGGGGACGGCCTGATCCGAGTGGCCCTTTCTGGCAAAGCAATGGGGTCCATATTATTCGACCTGCTGTCCCCGCCGAATCCGGCTATAATGGGCACGATGAAGGCCATCGAGATATTCGGCGATGTGGATCGGCAGCGACACCTGAGCGCGGAGGTTCCGGAAAGCTTGCCGCCCGGTCCCGTGCGCTTACTCGTCCTGCCGCCGGAAACGCACGCCTCCGACCCGGCTGCAGATAACTGGATGCGCGCTGTCGCGAAAGAGTGGGCCGAAGAGCTGGCGGACCCGCGCCAAGACTTGTACACCATGGGAGACGGTCGACCGCTAGATGGCACCCGGTGACATTTGCCTGGCGGCATTCCCTTTCGGCGACACGCCGGGAATGAAGCTTCGCCCGGTTCTGCTGCTGACTGGACCCGTTGGCCCAATCCCCGAAATTCTTGTTGCCTACATTTCGTCGGTCGTCCCCGCGGCACCGCTCCCTTCCGATATCCTGATCGATCCCGCATTGCCAGAGTTTCAAGGCGCGCATCTGAAAGTGGTCTCGGTGTTGCGCCTTCATAAGCTGGCAACCATCCACGCCCGCAATGCCGTTCGTAGTCTGGGAGAATTAGAGCCAGGCCAACGAGACGTCGTTGCCACGCGGCTCCGGACGTTCCTCGGGCTGTAGACGGGAAAAGCCGTGAAACAAACAGGGGGGAAATGCGGGGACGGCCTTACATGTAGAACAGCCCGCTGACTGCTCTCTTTTTCATCGCTGGCCCGCCGGAAATTCACGGGAGAGTGCGGAAGCCTTCGCGCTCCGCCGATTCCCGCAACCGCTGGTCCAGACAAACGAAGTCTTGTCCTGCAGGTTTCTCCTCGCACCAAATGAGCGCCGCGGCCAGTTGTTGCGCATCGGCGGAGCGCAAGGGATGACTCCGCAGCAGGCGGACTGCGCGTTCGCGGACTGGGCCAGTGGCCGGAACAATGCGGATAGCGGGGAGAATTTCGCGGAGCCGATCAAGCCCTTCGTCGCGCTGCTGGATCGAGATGGCCTTCTCGCGATGGCGCCGGCAGATTGCCGATGCGCACTCCACCGGGCTGGCCCACCAGATCGCCGGAGCAGCGTCTTCAACAAGCAGGGCGGCTATCTCCATGGATCGTTGCTCCGGCAGAATCACGGGAACCAGCGCGGAGGCGTCCCAGAACATCAGCGCCCTTCCCGTCTTTCTTCAACCAGGGCCTGGAGAACGCTGCTTCCCGCCCGGGTGTTTCTGGTTCCGTGGGGCGGGCCGGTTCGCTGCTGGAGAAGCCAGGCGGGGAGTTTCCCTTTGGCGGGAATTAGTAAGCCGGCCTTCATCAGGCGGCGTTCGCGGGAATTGTCTTCTCCACTACCAGCCAGCGGCACGATCTTGGCCACCGGAAGGCCACGTTCGGTTATCACCACCTCGTTGCCCGCCTTGACGCGGAGCAGATAGCTGCTTAGGTTGGCCTTGAGAGCAGCCACTCCCGATTGGCCCTCACGGCCGAGCTTGCGTTGCCTGGATGGGCGCTTCATGTGACCATTATGGTCTGATTGGCGCGCTAACGTCAATCTTCAAGACGTGCCCGTCGGGGTGCCGGCTGCGTCGTCGTAACCGCTTTCATGCCAAGCATCAATTTTCATGCCAAGCACAATGCCGGTGGCCCTTCACAACCTCTTCGACGCGGACAGACTGCGCTTGGGTTTCTTCGCGGTCGCCGTCTGCCAAGCCATTCGCAAGAGACCTTCCAGCGCGTCGCTTTTGATGCGCGTCAGCCGGACTAGCACGACTGGATAGTTTTCGTAATGATCTTTAACGTAGTAGATGTCCGGAGCGGAATCGAGCAGTTCCGCGCGCCGTTGGGAATCGACGCGAACGGCCAGCGAGTCTGGCTCCGCTGATTTGTGCGTCGGAATGATGGCCAGCCACTGTCCGCGGACTTTGAGGGCGGGCGCACCCCAAGCAGTGGACTCTTCGACGTCGGGCAGGCGGAGGGCGATTCTCCGCACCATGTCGAAATCAATCTTCGTCCGCGGCATCTGGCCAGCAGATTACCATTGAAGCATTGATGCCGGCACACCCGATTCCCGGCGAAAGTTACCGCAAACGTGTCCGCCCGGCAGCGCGGAGGCCGGGACTGCTACTTGTGCGGTATCGCCCCGATCGGCTTGCCCTGCGCGATCTCCTGATAGGTGTCCTGCACTTGCGAGCCCAATCCATCGCCCACCCAATTCTTTACGCTGTCGGGTACTTGGATGAGCGCGGTGAGCGTCTGGCCGTCCTTCTTGACGATATCGTCGAGCTTCTTGCCTTGCTTCACGGCGTCGGCCACGGCCCTGTGAAGCTCGGTCATGTAACGGCCCTGGCCCTCGAGGATCTCCTTGCCGCCGGCGCTTCCGTGGCCCGGCAAGACATGCACGACGTCCAGCTTGAGCGCCGCCGCCGTCACGTTCGGCCAGTTGCCGATGTTTCCATCGGCCGTGTAGTTGTACGGACCATTCACCGCAGCGTCGCCGCTACAAATGACTTTTTCTTTGGGCAAGTAAACGAATCCATCGCCGCGCGTATGGGCCCAGCCGAAGAAATAGAAACGCACTTCCCGCATCTCATCCTTCAGGATGTAAGGACTCTTGTCGAAGGTCTGCTTGGGGGGCTCGACGCTGTCCTGATGCAGTCGCCCACATCTTTCCGCGCCTTGGATGTTGCTTGCCAACGGCCCGGCTCGTAGCGTTTCATCTCTTCGGCGACGCCTCGATAGGCCAGCGTGGTCGCGCCGGCCATCGTCCAAAGCGAGTTGCCATAGGAATGGTCGCCGTGATGATGGGTGTCGAAGACGTATTTTACCGGCTTGCTGGAAACTTTCTTGGCCGCGGCCATGGTCAGCAGCGCGCCGCTTGGGAAGTTGGCGTCAACCACGATGAGAAAGTCCTTCATCTCGATAATCACATTGTTGCTATGACCCTTCTTCAGATCGCCCTCGAAGAACCACACGCCGGGAACAATCGGCTTCAACACTTCGGGCTGCGCATGACTGCTGCCAAGAACGAAGATTAACGCTGCGGCCGCCGCAAAGCTGCTCAGGAAAAGGATGCGCCGTTTCATGGGGTCATACTAGCACAATGGGGAGGCAGGGACAGCCGGAGCCTCTCCGCACCAAGTCGCGGCAGAGCCGCAGTATCATTGTGTCTGGCTATTTCGCGGACACGACACTGAGAGAAGTCGCGATACAATTCCTCCATGAACACGCTGGCCGTGGCCAAGGGCATAACGCTGGTTGACGTTCACTACTTGGGGCAAGACCGTTACATCGCGCCGTGCCTTTTGGAAGACGAATCGGGTCTCGCGATCGTCAACCCCGGCCCCACCTCATCGCTGGCGGGCCTGGAAGCGGGACTCGCGGAACGCGGATTGACCACCGCCAACATCCATACGTTGCTGCTCACGCACATTCACCTGGACCACGCCGGAGCCGCCGGCACGCTGGTGAAGCGCCATCCGCACATGCGCGTCTACGTGCATGAAAAAGGCGCGCGGCACATGATCGATCCCGCCAAATTGCTGGCCTCCGCGCAACGGCTCTACGGCGATAAGATGGAATATCTGTGGGGCGAATTCCTGGCCGTGCCGGCGGAAAACGTCACCGTGCTCACGGGCGGCGAAACCATCACGATTGGCGGACGAAAATTGGAAGTGGTTTACACGCCCGGCCACGCCGTGCACCACGTCAGTTACTTCGATCAAGCGGACGGAATCGGATTCACCGGCGACACCACCGGCATGCGGCCCTTCGGAAAACCGTGCGCCATGCCGGTGACGCCTCCGCCCGACATCGATCTGCAAGGCTGGCGCGTGAGCCTGGCGGCGATTCTGGAGCGGCGTCCCACGCGGCTGTTCATCACCCACTTCGGACCTGCCGACAATCCCGAGTGGCACATCGCGGAAATGGGCGAGCGGTTGGAGAAATGGGCCGGGCAAGTCGGCGCCGATCTGAAATCCGGAAGGCCGGAAATGGAAGCCGCCGCGGACTTCGCCAAGGCGCAGCAGGCGGAGCTGACCACGAGCGTCCCAGCGGAGGATTTTGGTCCGATGATCCGCACCGAAGCGCTGGTGGCGAGTTGGTTTGGACTGGCGCGGTATTGGCGTAAGGGGAAATAGCGGGTTAACGACGCGGAGGACACAGCAGCGGGATGGATTCCCGTTTGTTGCGGCGATAGACTCGAAAATCGCTTTCATCCACCGTGATCACGACATGCCGCGGATACAGTTCGCTCATTCGTATCAAACACAAGTCGGCAAAATCCGGATGGTGATCCTCGTAGCGCCGAGCCAATTCTTGCAGTTGCGGCAAGTTCCGCGAAAAATCGAAGGCCACGCGCAGCAAGCCGTTCTCCACGAGCGAAAGAACGTAGGACGCGGATCCCAACTGAAACGTTGCCTCACTCAAGACAGATTCGCAGGTCAGCAGCGGCTCGGTAATCTCTTTTGCAACCTCCACCGCCCAAGCATGATGTGAATCGCTACGATTGCCGAACCCCACGATGAATCCGGTGTCAGCGATACCGTTCATGAACGCGAATAGCCCTTCCGTGAAGAGAGGTTGGCGGGACCACTGATTTTCCCGGCAAGGCGCAAGAACCGCTGGCTACCGGACGCTGCTTTGGCGTTTTGTAGCTGCTGGCGTACGATTCTCCCGGCCGGGATTCCTGTCTTGCGGGCCGTCTCGGCCAACCAATCCGCCTCTTCTTCAGTCAATCGAATTGTGATTGTGTGACTCATTTGTCAGAATTGTAACACACAGGCAGCACTTCGCCCAATCCCGCTCCGCGGATCGTTTCCACAACCTGCGCGTACTCTTCCATCTGACGGGCGCGCTCCGTAGGAGATAGCCGCAACTGTTGCACAATCAAGGTGAGGTCGATTCCGAACTCTCGCGCCGCCGCGATGCGGCTCCCGGGCGCAGGATTTCTCAGCCTCGCCTTAGCCAAGGCTAGACCTTCGGGAGTCAGGTCTCGAAGTTCGGTCATATAGGCAGTCTAGCACTTGCTACTGAGATTAGACTGAATAGAACAAGATGAACATCCGCATCGCACCCGACCGCCGAACGCTCGGCCAAAGGGCCGCCGCGCAAGCCGCGGCCACGCTGCGGCGCGTCATCGCGGAACGCGGGTCGGCGCGCCTGGTGGCCGGCACGGGATCGTCGCAGTTCGAAGTGCTGGAGGCCTTCACCGCCGCGCCCGGCGTGGATTGGCAGCGCATCGAGATGTTTCATCTCGACGAATACGTTGGCTTGCCGGAATCGCATCCCGCAAGCTTTCGAAAATTCCTGCGTGAGCGATTGGTGGCCAAGACCGGCATTGCGAATTACCATTTCCTCAATGGCGAAGGCGATCCGCAAGAGGAATGCCGCCGCGCCGGGGCGGCTATCTCCACCGCCGCGCCCGATCTGGCGCTGGTGGGCATCGGCGAGAACGGGCATCTCGCTTTCAACGATCCTCCCGCTGATTTCGAGACAGAAACTCCGTTTCTGGTGGTGACACTCGACGAAGCTTGCCGCCGCCAGCAAGTGGGGGAAGGTTGGTACGCTTCGCTCGACGACGTGCCCAAACAAGCCATCAGCATGTCGGTGCGTCAGATTCTGAAGTCGCGTGAGATCATCTGCTCCTGCCCGGACGCACGTAAGGCCGCGGCAGTGAAAGCCTGCCTGGAAGGGACCATCAGCAACATGGCGCCGGCCTCCATTCTACGAACGCATCCGAATGTAACAATGTACTTGGACACGCAGTCGGCGGCCTTGCTCCGGACCGGAGTACAATAAACCATGGCCGAAACACCCCCGCGTGCCCACAGGCTCCAAGTGAGCATGCACGTATTCGTGCGCGGCGAGGATACCAGCGGCATCCCTTTCGACATGGAAGTAGATTCCCTGAACGTCAGCCGCGGAGGGCTGGCTTATCACTCTTCGCAGGAAGTGGCGATGGGAGCCAGCCTGGAGATTGTGGTGGAACGGCCGCCGATGGGACCCCGCGAGTTCCCTCCGCTGTTCACCACAGGCAAGGTGGTACGCGTGCAACCCGCGACCGGCGGCTTCGACATCGGTGTGGAGTTCACCGGTCCCAAGCTGATGATCTTCGCCGCGGAGGAGACCGAGTAACGCAGGCCTTCAGGCCTGTTCTTGCCGCGGCCGGAAAAGAACAGGCCTGAAGGCCTGCGTTACATAACTATGAATCGCGATTCCATGCTGAGCCGCGCCACGTCCCGCGTGGAACCCTGGGACATGGTGATTGTCGGTGGAGGCGCTACCGGCGTGGGGATGGCCCTGGACGCCGCTTCGCGCGGCTACGAAGCGCTGCTGCTGGAACGCGCCGACTTCGGCAAAGGAACCTCCTCGCGCAGCACCAAGCTGATTCATGGCGGCGTCCGCTATCTGGAACAAGGCAACATCTCGCTGGTCATGGAAGCGCTGCGCGAACGCGGTCTGTTGCGGAAAAACGCGCCGCATTTGGTACACGATTTGGCCTTCGTGGTTCCCAATTACGATTGGTGGGAAGCGCCGTTCTATGGATTGGGCCTGAAACTCTACGATCTGCTGGCCGGCAAGTATGGATTTGGACAATCGCAAGTGCTCTCGCTCGAGGAAACCATGGCGCGCCTGCCCACCATCAAGCGCGAAGGACTGCGCGGCGGAGTGGTTTACTACGACGGCCAGTTCGACGACACCCGGCTGTTGACGCACCTGGCCATGACCGCCGCGGAGCAAGGCGCAACCCTGCTGAACTACGCATCGGTGACCGGATTCACGCGTGACGCCGACGGTTTTGTCAACGGCGTGACGGCGCGCGACGAAGAGTCGGGAGAAGATCTGCGCGCCGCGGCACGCGCGGTGGTGAACTGTAGCGGTGCATTCTCCGACGGCGTGCGCCATTTGCTCGATCCCGCCGCCGCGCCGCTGTTGCGGCCCAGCCAGGGGATTCACCTAGTCTTCGACCATTCGTTTCTGGCCGCAGAAAGCGCCATCATGGTCCCGCATACGCGCGATGGCCGGGTGATGTTCGCGATCCCTTGGAATGGTCACACGCTGGTCGGCACCACCGACACGCCCGTTCCCGAGGCTCTGCCCGAACCAGTGGCCCAGGAACAGGAGATCGCTTTCATCCTGGAAACCTCCGCGCAATATCTGGATCGCGCGCCCACGCGTGACGATGTGCTGGCGGTATTCGCCGGCATCCGCCCGCTGGTGGCCACCGGCAGTGCGTCCACCGCGGTGCTGTCGCGCGATCACACCATTCACATCGACCAATCGGGATTGCTAACCATCGTCGGCGGCAAGTGGACCACCTACCGGCGCATGGCCGAGGATGGCGTGAATCAAGCGGCCATGTTGGGCCGCCTGGAAGAACGCGCCTGCGTCACGCCCGATCTGCCGATTCATCGCTATGACGACGAGTTGGAATGGAGCGAGCCCCTCCATCCGGCGCTGCCTTATGGCGAGGCGGAAATCGTGCGCGCCGCGCGCGAAGAAATGGCCCGCACCGTGGAGGATTGCCTGGCCCGCCGCACGCGCGCCCTTTTCCTGAACGCCAAAGCCGCAGTCGCGATGGCGCCGCGCGTGGCGGCCATCCTAGCGCGGGAATTGAATCGCGACAACGCCTGGCAACGCGATCAGGTGCGGCAGTTCACCGAACTGGCACGCGGGTATCAACTTTCGTGACCGCCACGGAGATGCTGGGCTGGCTGGCGGCGGGCGTGTGGATTTACCTCTTTCTGGGCCGCGGCTTCTTCTGGATTTTCCGCGAACCGCCGCCGCTTCCACCAGCGGATTTATCCGCGCGAACGGTCGCGGTGGTGATTCCGGCGCGCAACGAAGCCGCCGTCATCGGCCGGGCGATCGAGTCGCTCTTGAATCAGGACTTCACCGGAGGCCTGCACATCTTCCTGGTGGACGATCACAGCACCGATAACACAGTCGTGGCGGTGGGAAGCGACTCTCGCTTGACCGTTCTTTCCGCCCCGCCGCTCGAACTTGGATGGACGGGCAAGCTGTGGGCCATGCAGCAAGGCGTCGCCGCTGCCGAGACGGCGGGATCGTTCGACTACTACCTGTTCACCGACGCCGATATCGTTCATGCGCCATCGAGCGTGTCGCAACTGGTGGCGCGCGCCGATTCCGGCGGCTTCGACTTGGTTTCCTTGATGGTCGAGCTTTCTCAGCGGTCATTTGCGGAGCGCGCGCTCATTCCCGCGTTTGTGTTCTTCTTCTTCCTGCTCTATCCTCCATCCTGGGGCACCGGCGCGGCCGGCGGATGCCTGTTGATCCGTCCGGAAGCCCTGCGCCGCGCGGGAGGTCTGGCGCGAATCCGCGGCGAGTTGATTGACGATTGCTCTTTGGCTCGCGAAGTAAGAAAATCCGGCGGCTGCGGATCGCGAATCTTTTTGGCGCCCACGCGCTCCAACAAGAGCATCCGCGAATACTCGACCTTCGCTGAAATTGGCGCGATGATTGCCCGGACCGCCTTCACGCAGTTGCGCTACTCATGGCTGATCCTGGCAGCCGCCTTGCTGGGCTTGACGCTGGTTTATCTGGCGCCACCGCTATTGGCCGCCACGGGCCATGCCGCGGGGTGGGCGGCGTGGTCGCTGATGGCGGTATGCTACTATCCGGCGTTGCGATTCTACGGGCGTTCCGCGCTGTGGGCGCCGTTCCTGCCGCTGATAGCGCTGTTCTACATGGCGGCCACGCTCGATTCCGCCGTCCGTCACGCACGCGGCCGCGGCGGAGAATGGAAAGGACGATCGTTTAGCGGCTTATGAAAGCTCGAATCATTTCCTGCAACCTGGCGCGGCGTGCAACGCTCGACAACGGCGGCAAGCCAGTCGCTACCGGCATCTTCAAAGAGCCAGTGGATGGCGCGATCCTGTTGGAACCCGGCGGCGTTCGCGGCGATTTCATCGCCGACTTGCGTGTCCATGGCGGTCCTCGCAAAGCGGTTTACATATACCCCTCGGAGCACTACGCCTGGTGGGCGGAGAAGCTTGGCCGCGAGTCCCTGCCGTGGGGCACGCTCGGCGAGAATCTCACGATACAAAGCATCGGCGAATCTAAAGCGCTGGCGCTGGATGGCGCCGGCGAGCCCGTGGATGAAAGCACCGTTCACATCGGCGATCGTTTCCGCGCCGGCGGGGCGCTGCTGGAGGTGACTAGGCCTCGCCTGCCCTGCTACAAGCTGGCGTTGAAACTGGGAACGAACCAGGTGCTTCGCTGGATGATCGAACGCGGCGCTTTCGGATTCTACGTCGCCGTGATCGAGCCGGGCGAGGTGCGCGCCGGAGACATCCTGGAATTGGTTTCCGCCGATCCCGGGAACCCGACGGTTCGCGACGTGGGCAAACGCAAAAGCGAATAGCCTTTTTGCCACAGAGACACAGAGGACACAGAGACCGGAAAACACAGAGGGCACAAAATCAAAAAAAGGTTTTCTCTGTGTTTCCGGTCTCTGTGCACTCTGTGCCTCTGGTGGCTAATTCCTCTCGCGTTAGTGAAAGATCAGACTCACCAACGTGGCCACGACTTTTTCATGGGGTCCGGCGATGATCTGCACGTGAACCGGCTTGGGACGAGTATAGTCGGAGCGCGGAGCGCGGCCCGGTGAAACGCGAACATCCGGAGCCATCATGATGGGAACCACGCTGATGGCTACGTCTTTCGCCAGCCATGTGGCGATCTCGCGGGGCCCCAGCCAAACCTCCATGCTGAGCTTGTTTTCGTTGCAGGCCATCCTGACCAGTTGGATCAATCCGACATGCCGGGCCTGCGTAACCTGGCATCTGGCGGCAACGGCGGAATCAATCGTTTGCTCGGTAGGACCCATCAGGCCGGGCCCAGCCGGCGCAGGGAGAGGCACAGTTGGCTGGGCCATGGCGCACACCGCCAGCATCAACAGCGCCAGGCCGGCTGAGAGGAATCGGGGCATCCTCAAGAACGTAACACATCGAAGACACGTTTGCCAGCAACCTACTCCCGACACTTGTAGCCGACACCGCGCACGGTGACAATCAACTCCGCGTCGTCGCCGAACTTCTTGCGCAGCGAACTGATATGCACGTCCACGTTGCGGTCGGTGACGATGCATTCGCCGGCCGTGATGCTCTCCACCAGTTGATCGCGCGTGAAAACGCGTCCCGGGCAGGAAGCCAGCGCTTGCAGCAGGCGGAACTCCGACAAGGTCAGGCTCAGCGCTTTGCCGTGCAGCCACGCCTGGTAGCGTTCCGTATCGATCGACAGCGGCCCATGCTGGATGCGGACGGCCTCGGAATCGCCGGGCTTAGTCTCGGCGCGGCGCAACACCGCACGCACCCGCGCCGCCAGTTCCTTGGGGCTGAAGGGCTTGGTTACGTAATCGTCGGCGCCCATCTCCAGGCCCAGCACGATATCGGTTTCCTCGCCCTTGGCGGTCAGCATCACCAGCGGGATGCGTTTGGTCATGCGGTTCTGGCGCAGGGCCCGGCAAACCTCCAGGCCTTCCATGCCGGGAAGCATCAGGTCCAGCAGGATCAGCGAAGGATGGTTCGCGGAAGCCTCTTGCAGGCCGCGCTCGCCGTCCCGCGCCGAGCGCACGCGGAAGCCTTCCCGCTCCAGGTTGTACTGCACCAATTCGACAATGTCCGGATCGTCTTCAATGATGAGCAGAGATTCCTTGGGCATCGTGGTTCGAGCTTACCACGCCCGGAAACCCTGCCGGTGGACAGAAGTATTAAGTGATGGTAAAGGCCGGTCCCCAAAGTGTTGTCAGTACCATCCGCGGTAGCGGATGGGTCCCGCTCTCATTTTGTCAGTACCATCCGCGGTAGCGGATGGGTCCGTCTCTCTCGCAGCGGTAACCCATCCGCTACCGCGGATGGTACTGACAACGTCCGCACTACACGGCCGGCGCCGGTTGCAGACTCTTTACCAAGCGATAGCCAAACGCTCCCAGACCCGCGCAGAAAACCAGGAAATGCACCACCGGGCCGATGGCATAAGGCAGGTTCACCGCGAAGAAGAAGACCGCCAAACCCACGAATAGCGCCAGCAGGGCGTCCTGGCGATTCTGCGGATTCCGTTGCAACATCGCTTGACCGACCATGGCGCCCAGGAAGATCTTCGCGAAATATAAGCCGGCGATGTAGATCATCAGGGAAAGCGCGGCGAGCGGAATGCCGACCAGCGTTACGCCGACCAAAGCAATGGCCACGGGCCCGGCGCACAGAATCGCGAATCCCAGGCCCAGGCTGCGCAGGACCGGCGTCCAGGTAAAGCCGACCGCCTCCACCGTGCCGCGATAAAAGTTCGGGCAGCAGGCCAGCAGCAGCGCGCCAATCAGAAACGCTCCCAATAATTGGATCAGTTGCCAGAAGTAGAAGCGTCCACGCATGTAGCGGGAACTGTCGTCCGCGCGCATCTCCTGTTGAATGGATTGCTTCCCGGCGATGGTCGCACCCTTTTCCACGAGCGAGCGCGCCACGTTGCGCAGGTGGGCGTCCAAGTCGCCGCCGATCGTCGCCCTGGAGCCGATGGTGAGAACGTCGCCGCGCACGTTGACGTTATGGTCCACCTTACCGCTGATATCCGCCTTTCCCGTGAAGGCCCACAAGTCGCGGACCACTTCGCCGGACAGGTCGCATTCCCCGCTGAAGGTCAGCACATTGCCGGCCACCGTTCCTTGGGCGGCCTGCTCGTAATGTTGGCTAAAGTCGTAAACGTTGCCGGCCACCTTTCCGCTGATGGAGACCCATTGCGAAAAGGCGATCACATTGCCGCCCACCGCGCCTTCGATTTCGGTGATTTGCGTTCCCGCCACCACATCGCCCTTGACGTTGCCGCGAACCAGCAGCTTGCGCCCGCCGAAGATTACGTCGCCGTTGACGTCGCCGTCGATGATGGCGGTATCGCCGCCGATCATCAGCGTGTCGTTGACCGTCTTGCCGCGCTCCAAAGTGTAGGTGCCTTCGTTGCGGTGGACCTCCATCGCGGAAGCGCGTGGCACTGTACTCAGCACCAGCAGCGCGCCCACGATCAGGTTCAACAGAGCCAGGAAATTCAGGCGCGCCGGACGCCGCCGGGCCAGCAGATAGCCGGCGGAAACCAGCGCCACAACGACGATCACCGAGGCAATCGCGGTCAGCAACCAGAACAGCATAGAGGCTCCTTCGTTAACGAGGTAGAAGACACTGGAGAAGAAAAGATTCAATTGCGCGGTCCAACTCGAGGGATTGATCCATTCCAGCGCCGCGGAAACCGGTTCGAGCAAGCCCAACTGCGAGAGTCCCCACTCGCCCAGCCCTACGAACGCCGCGCGCATGCCCACGATCGCGCCGGCCAACGCGATCAACGCGCCCAGGATCAGCCGCGAGGGCGAGGCTTGCTGCCAGTCGGGCAGCGTCTGCAATTCCTCGCGGGTCTCGGCCAGCACCGTGGAGATCATGCGGTTCTCCGCGCGCAACGTGTTCACCAGCGAGCGGCAGGGGGCGCAGACCGCCAGGTGCGCCTCGATCTGGCGCGCTTCCTCGGCCGGCGACTCGCCGTCGGCATAGACGGAATAGGCGAATTCGGAAAAGCAGTTCATAGGCGATCCTTCTGTTGCGGTCCGCTGGAAATCTCACGGGAAGCCCGGGTAGCCTTGCGCATTTCCGAGCGCAGTTCTTTCTTGGCGCGGAAAATCAGCGTGGCCACGTGGTTGCGTTTCAAACCCATGGTGGCGGCGATGTCGTCGTAGCTGAGTTCACTGTCGTAGCGCAGCACCAGCGGGATGCGATATTGATCGGGCAGCGCGGCCAGGGCTTGGCGAACCTCGGCCTGTCCGGCTTCGGCGACCAGGCGATCCTGAATGGTAGGAGCGGTCTGGCTGGTCCAGGATTCGCTCCAAGTTTCCTGCCAGAAGCCGCTGTCCCCATCATCGTCAGGTTTTGGTAGAGCAAAGATGCGCGTCTCCAGGCCGCGGCGGCGCAGTTGATCCACGCAAAAGTTACCGGCCACGCTGAGCAGCCAGGGCAGGAAGCGTTGTTCCGGATTGTAGTTTCCCGCGACGCCCTGGAATGCTCGATGCACTTTAAGAAACACCTCACTGGTGGCGTCTTCGGCGGCCTCGCGGCTGGCCAGCATATGCCGGCACAAGCCGTAGACTCGCCGCGCGGTCAGGCCGTAGAGGTCCGCGAACGCCCCCTGATCTCCCTGGGCCGCCTTCCGAGCCAGACTTTGAAGTGTGTCTTCCGCCATGCTGGACATTCTTCCAAGCTCCGGACCTAGGCAAGCAGCCAAGTTCAGCCTTCACCGGAGCATTACGGACGGTCATCACAAAGATTACAGGAATTAGCCACCGAGGCACAGAGGGCACCAAGGAAGCAAGACTCAGAAAGGACCGCAAGAGAAAAATCCAAACTTCAAAGCATTCCGGGAGCCGGTCGCCTTGCCCTCCGGCGTTGTTGGGACCGGGGGCAACGTGCGGGCCGTTATGGCAAGCGCTGGCCCTTCGGGGCTTGGCCGGGAAGCAGAAGCGTCTTGATCAGTTGGCCCTGGCCACAAACCGTCATGCTGGAAAAGCGCTTGTACCATTGACTTTCCGAAACGTCAGGTTCGGTGTCGAGCCACTGCGCCGGCAGTTCCCATGGAGAAGCCGGCAAGGCCCGGCTCTGGATACGATCGAGGAGATGTTGAACGAGGGCGGGCGGCGAGCGCACTCTTGATTACGTCGGTTCGCTTCGAGTGGGTCAACTCCGCCATCTGGTCCACCAGGGCGAGCTCCGTCGGTGTCAGGACAGGCTGTACTCTAGCCATACTCGGATCTCCTCAGTTACTGTTCTGATTTTACTCCCCCATGTGGTTCTCCAGCTAGCGGTTTTTGGCTGGTCGAGCCTTCCTGCTGGCTCTTACTTGCTCCAGCGTGAATGGCCCAGATCAGGCTGGCCCTTTTCCGCGAGAGCACTTCCGTGTGCGGCCCAAAACTAAAATCACCAAGTTCTGAACCTTTTCCCGACCCCTTCTCCGCCCCCTCTCGGCCTTAAACTGACACTACCCCTAGGGTCTGTCCGGCATTTTTCCGGCGTTCCTGAGCGTTCCCCGATCTTCGTATGTACAGCGTGTGTATCAGCATGGTATCCTTCGGATTGAGGGGCGAATGGCGGGAACAGCCTTTGATTGGGATGAAGCCAACCTGAACCACTTGGCTCGCCATGGCGTCACCCGGGAAGAATTCGAGCAGGCCGCCGGCAACGATCCGATGTTGCTCGACTACCAAAACGTGGACGGGGAAGACCGCTGGATGGGCTTAGGCGCCAGCGTTCGATTGCGTGTTCTCAACATCGTATTCACAATTCGTCAGGGCCGCGTTCGCGCGGTTACGGCGTTTGACGCGGTGAAGACCGACGTGCGTTACTATTGGAAAGACAGAGGAAACTAGATATGTCGTCAGCCAGCAAAACAACCCGGCGCATCGCCATTCCAAAGTTCGAGTCGCAGCAAGCCGAGGCCGAGTGGTTCGATCGTCACCGCAGACCGTTTTCCACGGACATGCGCCGCCGCCTAAAAGCCGGAGAGGGCCAGACGCTGGCCGAAGCTCTCGCGCAGAGCGCGAGCAAAGAGAAGGCCAAACTTAAGCCGGTGACGATTCGCATGCTGCCCGACGATCTTGATCTGGTTCGCCGCTTGGCATTGGAAAAGGGTCTTCCGTACCAGACTTTTATCAAAGTGCTCCTGCGAGAGGCGCTCGTCCGGCAGACGCGAGGCTCTCGGGCCAGGAGATGAAAGCCTCCCGAACCGATCAGAAAACAACCCGCCCCGTCCAGGCTGGCGCGGTTTTCCCCTGCGAGTGTGTCGGAGATAATCTTCGACAACTCCCAGGATGACAGTCGCCGTTTTGAGATGGTACACGCCGAAAGTGAATCCTTGGGTCAGTAGGAGTCTCATTTGAGATACACTAATAGCGAGGACAACCATGGCCGCGAAGACCCAGATGATCCACGCGCGTATCGATCCCCGGCTGAAGAAGTCGGCAGAGGCCGTCTTTTCGAAGATCGGCCTCTCAACCACAGAAGCGATTCGGCTCTTTCTTACCCAGGTGGAAATCTACCGGGGGTTGCCGTTTCCCGTTGTAAGGCCGAACGCTGAAACGATCGCTGCGATGAGAGAGGCGAACTCGGGCAAGGGGTTGCATCGCTTCCGCTCCTTCCGCGAGTTGCGTGAGAGCCAGTGAAGGTCCGCGAGCTGCTGACAACCAGCGCGTTTGAACGAGATCTCCGCCGAGCCAAGAAGCAGCGCAAGGATATCGACAAACTGGAGGCCATCGTGGATCTTCTGCAAGCCGACAAGCCTCTCCCGGAACGATGCCGCGTCCATCCTCTGCGCGGTGAATGGCAAGGGCACTGGGACTGTCACGTCGAGGCCGGATTGGTTGCTGCTCTACAAACTCCTTCCCAACAAGCTTGTCCTAGTGCGAACCGGCAGCCATTCGGATCTCTTCGGATAGGAAAAGGACTTCGCGGTTGTCCCAGACTGCTACGCAGATCAGGCTGACCAAGGCCGCTCCATTTAGGCATTATGCCACGACCGAGACGTTGCGTGTTACCAGGAGTGCCGAGTCACATCACCTAACGCGGCGCGGATTGCCCGGAGAAAGAAAATAAATCGTCAACTCCAGGAGTTTGTCGGAAATAGATTTGACCGAACGGCGAATCAACAACTTACGAAACATTTTCAGGAGGAAATGTTCTGTAACCTATTGATTCCTCGTTACCCGAAATCTATTTCCGACCACTGCTGTCCGGCTATCGCTTCCGAGCCGCCGATCAACTCTTTTGCGGTCAATGGCATGCATGTGGTTTTGACTTTTTTCGATTCCAACTCTGAGGGGCGTTTCTCGGCCTGCTGAGACCGGTTGGCCCGCCCGAACGGATCGACCCCACAATGGAGCATGCCTACTGGTCGTACCGTTTTCTCCCAGTTGCTTGACCACGTTCCCGCTTACGAGTTTCACAAGTGCGTGCAGCGTTATCGCGGCAATTACAAATCGCGTGGGTTTTCTTGCCAGGATCAGTTTCTGTGCCTGGCATTTGCTCAACTGACGTTTCGAGAAAGTCTGCGCGACATCGAAGCGTGTTTACGTTCGGTTTCCAGCAAACTCTACCATATGGGTTTTCGCGGCAAGGTTTCCCGTTCCACGCTGGCCGACGCCAACGAGGCCCACGATTGGCGCATCTACGCCGACTTCGCTCAAGTCCTGATTCACATCGCGCGGCCCATGTATGCCAACGAGTCGCTGGGTTTCGATCTCGACAGCACGGTGTACGCCCTGGACTCCACTACTATCGACCTCTGCTTGTCGGTGTTCCCCTGGGCCCGCTTTCGATCTTCGGATGCCGCGATCAAGATGCATACGTTGCTCGACCTCCGTGGCCCGATCCCCACTTTTATTGAGGTTACCGAAGGAAAACTGCAGGATGTCAACATCCTGGATCGCATCGTGCCGGAGCCTGGTTCGTTCTACGTACTGGATCGCGGCTACCTGGACTTCGCACGTCTCCACCGGTTCCACCGGGGCGGTGCCTTCTTCGTCACGCGCGCCAAGCGAAACCTCCAGTTTCGCCGACGATACTCTCATGTCATCGATCGCTCCACCGGACTGCGATCCGACCATACCGTTGTTCTGGCTTTGGTGGAATCTCAAAAGCGTTACCCCGATCCTCTGCGCCGAATTCGTTATTACGATGCCGAACAGGACCGCCGCCTCTGTTTTCTCACCAACAATTTCGATCTGCCCGCTCTCACCATCTGCCTGTTGTACAAATCGCGATGGCAAGTGGAGTTATTCTTCCGGTGGATCAAGCAGCACCTCCGAATCAAAGCCTTTTTCGGATCGAGTGAAAATGCTGTCAAGACTCAAATCTGGATTGCGGTGTCGATCTACGTGCTCGTGGCCATCGTCAAGAAGCGCTTGGTGCTGGACGCCAGCCTTCACGAAATCCTCCAGGTGCTCAGCCTCACGCTTTTTGAGCAAGTGCCCATTTTACGGGCCTTCGGCGATGCCGAGTCCCAAGAAAAATTACATGCAATTTCTAAACAATTGAACCTGCTAGGCTTATAGCCGGACGCTAGTGATTTCCGACAAACTCCCAGGCTGACCCCGTTCGCCCGACCGTTCGCCCCAGTCGATTTCGCTGTCCCGTTTCGTAAGCGTGTTGGGCACGGTGACGGCTGCGGGGGTGGACGAAGTCGCTTCGGCCATAGCGTTGTGCGTCGGTGGGTGAGGGGCTGGCGTGCGCGGGGACAGTAGCCATTTTCGTGCGCGCTTTCCGCGGCAACGATGGTCTGATCTTCTCGCCCAGCGCTCCGTGGTAAAAGCGAGGCTCGCGGTAGAGGGCGCGAAAACGACACGACGCGGTTCAGGTCCCTGCCCGTCCCAGTCGCTCTTGTTATATTCGCGATTTAATCTCATAGATCATCGGCAGAACCTCGTCTGGCACGCGATGGAAGCTGCGCACCAGCTCGGTGCGGGAGAACTCGCCTCCGCTGAGGAGGCTGGCCGTGAGGTCGGCGCCGAGGCGTTCCCAACTCCAGCGTTGGCCCCACGGAAAACAGGTGGCGGCAATCGCCTCCGGCGGCAGGCCTTCCCGCCGTCCTTCCTCGATTTGCCGGCGTACCCAGTGGAAAAAATCCAGCTTGGCGCGCAGCGCCTCCCGCGGACATTGCCGGATCACCAAGCTGGGAATATCCGGCACGTCCGCGCGCAGAGTATGAATGTGGCCGTGTCCCTCCAGCAGTATCTCCACCCCGGTGGCCAACAGCGATTCGAGCGTGGCGATCCAGGCGATGCTGTCCACGTCGGGATTGGGCGAGGAAAAGTAGCTGCCCATGAAGGCATCGCCGGCGATCAGCAGCTTTTCGCGAGGATCGTAAAAGCTGACGTGATCGCCGCAATGGCCCGGCGTAGGGATCACCTGCAACTCGGAAGCCGCCGTGGAAACGGTCATCCCCAACGTGGTTACCGGACCGTCGATCGCCGGCGGTTGCCCGATTACCAGGCGGCGCATCAGGGGAAGCCGTAGCGCGGCCAGCCGCGCTTGGGTTAGGGCGGTGAGAAAAAGGGGAACGCCGGCACGCCTGGCCAGCCACTCCAAATTCCCGCTGTGTTCTTCGTGATGGTGCGTGGCGGTCACCGCGGTGATCGGCGCCGGCTCTCGATCCAGATGCCGCTTCAGCGATCCACGCATCTTGGAAGAGCCAGGATCGATGGCCAAGCCGTCATAGATGACGGCGAGGAAGCGTTCACCGAAAATCAGCGGCACCAGATCCGCGGTGGCCGATCCGAGAAACAGGAGGGTCAATCGTCCATTGAGCAAAACGATGCGGCGGCGAAAGGTCGCCCGGTGGTCGCGCAGATTCTGGAGCAGCGACCTCGTCCAAGCCCACGCCGCCAACGGCGTGCGCAACAGAAAGCCGGCGGTCCGGCAACTCCAAAACGCTCCCATCGTGGAACTGGCGCGCACTTGCAAGGGGCGCGCCGTGCCACAAACGCCCCCGCGACAGCGGCTAAGGGCGTACCTGTTGTTGGCCACGGCGCGGTACACGATTCGTCCCAGCCACGAGAACGGTGGCACAGCGCCGATGGCGCCGATCGGCCACGTGGTGGGAAAGAGGCGCGCCAACGCCGCCACGGCGTTCCAGCCCACCAGCACTTTGTGATCCGCTAGCACGTGCAATTCACGGAGGCACTCCTCTATCTTCAATCCAGCCGGCAAGGCTTCGCTGCCCAGCGGAATCGCACGAACCCGTCCATGACGATCCAGAATCCGCAGCCAACTCACGCCCGCTTGGCAGATTTCGCACTGATCGTCGTAGTAGACGTGGAATACCGCCATGGGTCCGCCGCTCCGCATCCATTGAACATTATGAAGGGTTACGAACGCGCGGGAACAAGCTATCTTGAGAACAGCGGGATAGCATGGTGACCGGTATCCTCCTGGGAGATGCGAACGGCCGGATCTACGGAATCTTCCATGCACAAATCCACCGTGACCGAGATTCGCGAACGTTTTGACGACGACTTCGGGAACTGCGGGAACTGCCGGGGAAACTGCGGGGGATGCGCGGGGACGGGATGCGCGGGGACGGGATGCGCGGGGACAGCCTGATCTGCGTAGTCGTTTAGCATCGTTTCGAAAATGCCGCATCCATTTCCGATGATCCGAGCATACCGCTGCAACGCTAGTTGGTGTGTGCCTCAGTCCATTTCATCGACGATGGATGCATACGTGTCGCCCAGTCTGTAGCGTCGCGATTTTTTGGCGGGATCGGTTGTTGCCAGGAAGCCTTTCGCGACCCACCGCTGGCACAGCAACGCCGCGGTGCGCGGCCGATAACCGAACAAGCCGGCAATATTATCCTTGGCGGCAATCTCTCGCGACTCCTGGAACAGCTCGAGGGCCCGGCGTTGCTTGGAGTCCAGGTTGCGCAGCAACTTGGATTGATCCTGGCCGCCTCTTTCGGCCTCGCGCAGGACTTGGTCGCGGACCTTCTCAAACGAGGTTGCCATACCCGCGATGAAATAGGCCATCCACTTGGTGATGTCCGCCCCGGGAAGGACGGGGAAGGACGGGGACGGGAGGACGGGGACAGCCTGATCTGGGTGGTGTCTTTTTTCGCATCGTTTGCCGCGAGCCTCCCGCCAAGAGCCCCGCCCGGATCAGAGTGCAGTCCCCGGCGAAAAGCTGCGCGCGAGATGGCTACGTAGATTGGGCAGGCCAGGCTGGCCCGCACGCCCCGTTTGCTCCGTTCGAAACCTGCTATAATCACGCTCATGGTTCTCTCCATCGAACTCGATCGCGAGGACGACGGTCGTTGGATTGCCGAGGCTCTAGAGTTGCCTGGGGTAATGGCCTACGGCGCGACGCGCGAAGAGGCGATCAGCAACACTGAGAAACTGGCCATTGAGGTTATCGCTGATCGCATCGAGCATGGCGAACTGCCGCCCTCCGCCCTTAGCGTATCGTTTAAGGTGCTCAGTGAGCAATTGGTCGGCGACTAAGGCGAAGCGAGTTCTTGCGGCCCTCCAACGAATTGGTTGGACTGTCCAGCGCCAAACCGGCTCCCATAAGACCCTTCGCCGCAGTGGCTGGCCAGACTATCGGTTTACCTTTCACGACAATCAGGAGATTGGCCCGCACATGTTGAGCAGGATTGCCAAACACACAGGTCTGAACCCTGAGGACCTGTGAGGGGATGCGCGGGGACAGCCTGATCGGCGTAGTCGTTTAGCATCGTTTCGAAAATGCCGCATCCATTTCCGATTACCCGAGCATACCGCCGCAACGCTAGTTGGTGTGTCAGGCGGTTGCCCTCGATCATGGTCGAGTAATGAGTTGAGAATAAGCGGGCTGTCTCGCGCAAATGGGCGAGCACGCGCGGCGTGATCGGCAGCGTCTGAATGGCTTGCTTGACGGCTTCGATCCACATCAGACCGCCGGCAACGGCTGGCGTGATGGTGAAAGTTGGATGGAAGCGGGCGCGGTTTCTCGTTGTCAACTCCACGCTCCTTTCCGCGGTACGGCCGATGCCGATATGTTGCCGTTATAATGCTGTTATGATACCGATAAACTGTCGTTAAGCCCAGCCTTGGAACCGCCAGATAGGGGCGTTGACGGAGATTGGATCAAGCCTCTTCGATTTTGTAGCCGCTGTTGGGGGCTCTGGCAGATGGGGGGTTGACCCGGGGGACGCGCGGGCGGTTGCAGGTTGCAGGGTCTGAACTTGACGATTTATTTTTAGCGGCGCTTCGCGGCGCTTCTGAGACCGCGCTACGATGCGCGACTCCGTGGTACCACCGTGACGCCTGCACATGGGCCGCTCGCCTTCGGCTCGCTGCGTTGCGGGGGAAAGGGGCCGGGTTGTCCCCGATCCCCTCTTTCGGCTTAGGGACGCGAGGTTCGTGCCTTCCGCGCGCGACGGGAAGCCGGCGCAGGAATCAGCGGCGGCCTAACGAGATTCTCGTACAGCCCAAAAAGGTGCTCGACCCGCTCGCGGTCACCCGTAAATTCTGCTGGCCTGTAGAGAAGATCCCACTGCCTCGAGGGCTGGAGGGCTGGGGTCAGCGCTGTCCCCCGCATTTCTCTCCCGCATTCTGTAACGACACTGAGCGAATTGCGACGGGCCTGTGTGCAGATTTGGCACGCCATGCTCATCCATTCTGCGCTTGAATAGACTTGTTCGGGCCGAACTCTGCCGAATAGAGAATGGGCTAGCGAACATGGACCAGAGATCATCGCAACGAAGGCTGGAAGCCAAATTGGACCCGCACGGACGGATCGACCTCTGGACGTGTTCCGCCTGTACCTGGTGCAGATTTCCCGATAATCGATACAGCGGCCCGACCGCAAGTACGTTGCAAGCCTATGACGCCCACAACTGCCAGGATTGCCGTAAATCGCTCGATAACCGCTAACCTCTGACGCGCTGCCGTGCAGCCACCCGTCTTGCTCCGGAAGCCGGAATGCCGAAAGGCGCGACCGCGAAAACGAGTTTAGTTTAGCTCGCGGTTGGGGCTAGGGGCAGACGTTTAATTCGATCCCAATCTGAGACGACCTGAGGGATGCTCAGACGGTTTGGCGAAGCGGGCCAGTATGCAGATTCCGTCGCCAGCCCTACTTTCTTCTCTTCCACCACCAAATCCTTTGGAACGGCTATGTCCGCGCGAATGCGGCCAAGGCCGCAACACGCAGAACAGAGCTGGAAAGAGGCTTCGATGTCATTCGTCCACTCGCACCTTGGACGGATCGGGACCACACCGATGCTCCTGCACTTTGGACATGAGGCGTACCTGGCCATAGGAAAACCCTGCTATCAGTTTTATGTTCACACGGGCTTTACAAAAGCGCAATCCGTGAAAGCCCCTAGCTAGTGGTACCAAACTGATGAACTGGTGCGCAGGTTCAGTTGGTACCATTTGTGCTTGTGGATGAACGGGCACTCCCGACGAGCGAACTGGCTGATCGGGGAAACCGCTGGGACGGGAGGGCTGGGGAGGGCTGAGGTCATCCTGATCTGCGTAGTCTGTTTTTACGTAGCACGCTTGCAATGCGCGGTTACAATTCCTATGTGGCGAGAATCGATCAGCCACCGTTCAAGAAACCGGCGCGACAAAGGCTACGCACGTCAGGTTGTGATCGTCCTGCGGTTTATTCAGGAAAATCGATGGGTCCGAACGTACCGCTACACGAGCCTGCGGATGCAGGAGACAGAGCCGTAGCCTCAGGCAAGGCGGTTTCAGCCGAGCCTGGGGAAAGCACAGAAAGGGTTAGCCTGCGAAGCTGGCGACAGAGACGGGGTGCGCGCACTCCTCTGTCGCCGGCTTCGCAGGCTTGGCTTTCTTCCACCCGGACCCCAGGCTGGGCTGAAAAACGCCTCGCCTGGGGCTATTCCTCTGTCGCCTGCTGCGCAGGCTGAATCGCCCAGCGTAGGAGGTACGCTCGGACTTCGTCGGATTCCCTGGCCGAGCCCGGGACCACACTTTAATGTCGCGCACCCGGATGTGCGAGTCGGCTCCGAGGCGGCGAATTCGAGGTATACTCTAGCAATTTGGAAAAGCCCAGCGCTCCGGAACGCGCCTCGCGAATCAAAGAGCTGCACCAAGCAGCGGCTTTGCGTCGGTCCGCGGAGCACCCGGCTTTCCCCACCTTGCTTTGCGGAGACGATCAGGAGCTCAGGAACGGAGTGGAATCCCTGCCGGCCAAAGACGGCAACCTGGAAACGGCGCGCTCCGGACAAACCGGAACCGGCGAAACAGGAAGCGGCGTACCGCGCGACGCGGCCGCCGACCAAGGGCGGCTGCGGACCGCGCATGTGCTCTTTACGGACATCGTCGATTATTCCCTGCTGGCCACCGATCAACAGGGCCGCGCGGTGCTTCAGTTGCAGTCGTTCGTTCGCGATCTGCGCGGCTTCAGCGAGGCTCAGGCCAGCGGCGAGTTGATTTGCATTCCCACCGGCGACGGCATGGCCATGGTCTGTTTCTCGGAACCGGCCCGTCCGCTTGGCGTGTGAACTGGCCTCGCGGATCAAGAAAGAAGCCGCCTTCGGGCTGCGGATGGGGTTGCACAGCGGACCCGTGTACTGCTCCGAAGACATCAATCAGCGGCTCAACGTGGCGGGCGGGGGAATCAACATTGCGCAACGCGTGATGGATTGCGGCGACGCCGGCCATATTCTGATGTCCCATTCGGTCGCGGAAACCCTGCAACAACTCAGTCAATGGCGCGATGCCGTACACGACTTGGGCGAGCACGAGGTCAAGCACAGCCTGCGGCTCCGGATTTACAACCTGTTCAACACCGACGTTGGCAACCCGGAAGTTCCGCGAAAGACGCAGCCCCCTGCGAAAAGTGCTGAGAGTGCCGAGAACTCCGCCGCCAGCTCCAACGACAAGACTCCTTCCATTGCCGTCCTGCCCTTTGCCAACATGAGCCGCGATCCCGACGACGAATACTTCTCCGACGGACTGGCGGAAGAGATCCTGAACCTGCTGGCCAAGATTCCCGGCCTCCAGGTGATTGCCCGCACTTCTTCCTTCTCGTTCCGCGGCAGGGAACAAGACATTCGCTCGATCGCCAAGGCGTTGGGTGTGGCACCATCCTGGAAGGCAGTGTGCGACGCGCCGGGAACCGCATCCGGGTCACGGCACAGCTTATCGAAGCGGAGAACGGTTCACATCTGTGGTCGGAGCGATACGACCGCGACATGACGGATATCTTCGCCGTGCAGGATGAGATCGGCCAGGCGATTTCGGGAGAGCTGAAGGTGCGGCTGGCTCCCCGGACTCGCGTGGTGAACATGGAGGCGTGGCAGCACTGGCTGAAAGGAGTTTACCATCGGCCCGCAACACTCCCGAAGCATCCCAAGGCGAAAGAACACTTTGAACAGCCTGTGGCCATCGATCCGAATTACGCGCAGGCCTACAGTGGACTGGCTTTTTGCTACTACGTACTCGCGGGCCTGGGCGACCGGGCGCGCGAGTTGACGCCTCTGATTTACGCGACGGCGGAGAAGGCGCTGGCCATCGACCCATCCGATAGCGAGTCGCATATGGTCCTGGGAGTTACGGCCGGGATTTTCAATTATGACTGGGACCGGGCTGGGAAGCACCACCGGATGTCCGTTACCTGTGAACACGTCTCTCCCAGGGCCCGGCATGCGCTATGGCCATCAATACCTTCTTCCCCAAGAGAAAACAGCCGAAGCGATCGAACAGTGCCGGCTGGCGCTCCAGGCCGACCCGCTTTTCATGATTTTTCATTTTGGTTTGGTGTGGTGCCTTTTCTGCGACGGACAATATGGGGAATCCCTTGCCTGCGCACGCCGGGCTCTGGAGATTGATCCCAACTTCCACCCGGTCTGGCTGGCCCTGGGATTCGCTCAAATGGGCTCGGGCTTATCCGGCGAAGCGGTCGTCAGTTTCACACGGGCCGTGGAGCTGGCTCCCTGGGCTTACGTCGGCCCCGGGTGTCTGGCGGCGGCCTGCTGGTTGTCCGGTGACCACCAACGCGCCAGTGAACTTGCGCGGCAATCGGTTGGCCAGGGCGGCGTGAATGGCGGCCTGAATTTCGGCCATGCGATTTACTACGCCGCGGCGGGCGAGCCAGATGCGATGTTCGAAGCGCTGGACGGCGCTTATCAGCGCCGCGATTTCTACCTTCCTTTTCTTCGCCGCGTGGCGTTATTCGATCCCTACCGCGCCGACCCGCGCTTCCAGAGCCTGCTCAAGCGGATGAATCTGGCGTAGAACCGGTGCTTCCGTACCAGGCCATTGGGAAAACGGGGGCACCGACCCCTTTTTTCCTGCCTTTCCGGCCTGCTCTTGGTTGGCAAGCTACGCCTTGCGAAATACGACTTTTCGGAAAGGGAAGCCTTTCCGGGAAAGGCTCCGCCTTTCTTAGCCCCAAAGGGGCGGACTATGTCAGCCCAGGCCAACGGCCGGCCAACGGCCTGGGTAAGCCGCGAAAGAACAGCAAGCCCTGAAGGGTCGGCCAGACGCCAGCCCGCGAAATTGCATTCGACAAGCGGTATCGCGGAATTAGGGCGCCCCTTCAGGGCTTTGATGATTTTCTGGATCCTTACCCAGGCCGTTGGCCTGGGCTGGCATAGGTCAGGCCGTTGGCCTTCGCGGAAATGTAGAAACTCCCGGGGAAAGGCGAAGCCTTTCCGCACAAACGAGCGGCGGAGCCGCGGAGGTTCCGAACTGACGCACGACCCATTCAACTCCGGTTGACAATCTTCGCCGGGACGCATATATTAAACCGGATGGTTGAGCAATCAGCACGGCGGCTGGATGCGGTCTTTCGCGCCCTGGGCGATCCAACCCGCCGCGCCATGCTGCGGGAACTGGCCAAGGGGGAGCACCACATCGGGGAGTTGGCGGCGCCTTTCAAAATGTCGTTCGCGGCCGCCTCCAAGCATCTCAAGGTGCTGGAGGGAGCGGGGCTGTTGCGCCGCAGAGTACAAGGCCGATGGCATTTCTGCCGGATCGAACCCGCGCCCCTGGGCCGCAGCGGATCGCTGGCGTGACGCTTCGACCAGCGCTTTTGGACGGAACAGTTGGACAGCCTCGACGTGCTTTTGCAAGCCGAAGACCGCCGAACGTCAAGTCCTTCCCGGAGAAAGAGAGCCAGTCATGAACGTTCCTGGAGTCGTTAAAAGCTGACTCGACCACTTCAGTGCCTCGCCCGAACGCGTCTTCGACGCCTGGCCGGATCCTCAGACGGCAGGCCAGTGGCTGTTCGCCAGACCCACCGGCCAAATGGTTCGAGTGGAGATCGACGCGCGCGTCGGAGGCCGGTACAGCATTGTTGACCTGCGCGGCGGCGAGGAGGTTGAGCACGCGGCGAGTATCTTCAGATCGACCGGCCGCGCCGCCTGGTCTTTACGTTCGGCGTGCCGAAATACTCGGCGCTGTTCACTCAAGTCACCATCGATATCGCGGCGTCAGAATCAGGATGCGATCCACCTCGACTCAGCAGGAGGTCCCCCCGGAATACCTGGAGAGCAACGAGGCGGCTGGATCGGGATCTGGCCGTACTCGCCAAGTCAGTCGCAGGAAGCCGCCCGCGGTAATACTCGTTTCGAAACAAAGGAAACGGCGTCAGACTGAACTCCGTGGTTTTTCCGAAGAGCCACGCCTGAACCGAATAGCGGGAGCATGGTGCCGCGGCGACTTGTGCTATTCGTAGAACCCATCTGGAACGCTGGGACAGCCTGCCGACGTGTGTTGTCACTTCTGGGGAGTGCCTCGAGTTTTGCGTTAGCGGCCAAGAGTCCCCATCGTTCCGCGATTTCTTCGGTGACTGGCAATATGCGGCCGGCAAACCACGGCCGCATTCCGGTCTCCATCCACTCCTCCAACGCCGCCCTCCGCTTGCCCGTCGAAAGCGCGGCAACACCCTTGCGAATTTCGCCGAGCGTCAACGCACTCAGGCATACCCGTTCGCGGCCGGCTTCTTTCAAGAAAGCCGCGACGCGGGGATCTGGAATCGGACGGATCAATTCGGAAGGGATATTCGTGTCGGCCAGAAAGCCGTTCAAAGCCGAACACCTAATTCAACATCGCGACCCGTATCCTTGTCGCGCTCAAAATCCATGTCCAGCCCAGCAAAGGGAGAGTCAGCGAACAGTTCGACGAGATTCTTCGCTGCCGGAGCGGACAACTTGGCACGCGCTTCAAGGCGCTGACGGATCGTCTCCACGCCCACTGCAACCACATCGTCGGCGGTTTCAATGGGGCCAGCTCGAATCGCGCGACTGACGACCTGCCGCTGTTCCGGTTTGAGATCAAGCGTCATGGTGCATCCTCCCTTCATATACCTATGCCTACCTTCCCAGAATAGGGGTGTCAGCGCATGGCAGTCAATCGCTGATTGAAAGCACGGCGGCCAGCGCGCCTTAGCTGGTCCTGGGGGAAACGGGACGAGAGGCGAGGGCCAGCCGATCGCGTAGCTGTTTCTACGTAGCATGCGTGCAATGTGCGGTTACAATTTCCATGTGGCGAGAATCGATCAGCCACCGTTCCAGAGACCGGCGCGACAAAAGGCTACGCACGTCAGGTTGTGATCGTCCTGCGGTGTTTTCAGGAAATCGATGGGTCCGAACGTACCGCTACACGAGCCTGCGGATGCAGGCGACAGAGCCGTAGCCCCAGGCAAGACGGTTTCAGCCGAGCCTGGGGGAAAGCACAGAAAAGGGTTAGCCTGCGAAGCTGGCGGCAGAGTCTCGCCACCCGCCTCTGCCGCTAGCTTCGCAGGCTCCCTCCTTTGGCCGCAAGACCGGCTGAAAAACGCCTCGCCTGGGGCTTCGATTCTTCCGCCTGCCTACGCAGGCTGGGTTTGTTCTTGAGAACGCCGGTTTTCACACTGATGTCGCACACCCCTCCGTAGCTCATTTGACGAAGTTCAATCCATGCGGGACCAGGCCTTTGAGCAGATACGCGTAGACCATCACAATCAGGCCGACGATCGACGCCAGCGCGAGACTGTGCCACACCAGCGCCCGTAGATGCGCCCTTCCTGCCCGAATTGACGGGTCGCCGCGGTGGCCACGACGATGGATTGGGCGTCCACCATTTTTCCCATCACGCCGCCGGCGCTGTTAGCCGCGCCCATCAGGATGGGATCGATCCGCAACTGCTGCGCGGTGATCCGCTGCAAGCTGCCGAACAGCGCGTTGGAGGCGGTGTCGCTGCCGGTAAGCGCCACGCCCAGCCATCCCAGAAAGGTTCCGAAGAACGGGTACATCCAGCCGGTGTGGGTAAAAGCCAGGCCCAGCACGGCGTCCATGCCGGAGTATCGCGTGACGTAGCCGAGTCCCAGCATGGAGGCGATGGCCAGCACCGTAAACCGCATGCGGTGCAGTGTCAGAAAAAACATGCGCAGGAGTTTGGCGGGCCCCAATCCCAGCACCAAACCGGAGAGCAACGCCGCCAGGAAAGCGGCGGTGCCGGTGGCGGTGAGCCAGTTGGCGTCGAAACGCGCCGCCTCTTTGGCCGGTGCGGCGACCACCGGGCGGTCGCGCTGCACTTGGTTGTGCAGCCCGGGCATATTGAAGATCGGCGTGGTCTTGTCGTTGAGCTTGTTCTTGATCGCCGGCAATCCCCACAGCAACACAAACACGCTGAGGATGAGGAAGGGCGTCCAGGAGCGAATTGTTTTTCCAAGAGGTACGTGGGGATGGGAAATTTCCGGCGTGCCGGCCGTACCCGCGGGCGGCTTCCAGAATTTCAGGAAGATCACCATGGTAAACAGGCACACCGCGGCGGCGGCGATGTCCACCAGGTTGCTGTCCACATAGTTGGCCCACAGAAATTGCGTCACCGAAAACGACACGCCGCAGGTCAGGATGGCCGGCCACACTTCCCACACTTTTTTCCAGGGGGCTTGCTGGCGCGCCACCATCACGCGCACCATCCAGAACGGCACGATCACACCGGTGATCGGCAGGATGCGTCCCAACATGGCGCTCAAATCCGATTCCGGCAATCCGGTGACTGCCGCCAGCGTGTGCACGGGAATGCCGATGGATCCCCAAGCCACCGGCGCGGTGTTGGCGATCAGGTTGAGGATCGCGGCGTTGAACGGATCGAAGCCCAAACCGATCATGAACGCGCCGGAAATAGCGATGGGCGCGCCGAATCCCGCGCATCCCTCGATGAACGCGCCGAACGCGAAGGCCACCAGCAGCGCCTGCAGGCGGCGATCGGAGGACAGCGCGGCCACCGAATCTTTCATGATTTCAAACTGTCCCGTCTCCACCGAGACGTCGTAAAGGTACACCGCGCACACCACGATCCAGGCGATCTTAACGCCGAAGCCCGCGCCGAACAGAAAACTGGCCGTGGACATGGTCCACGGCATATGAAACACCAGGCTGGCGATGGCCACGGCCATCCCCGCCGCGCTCAACGCCGACCAGTGTGCCTTGATCCCGCGCCCGGCCAGCATGTAAAACAGCAGCAGCGTGGGGATGGCCGCGACAAAGGTTGAAAGTGGCCACCAGGATGGTCCAAAGGGGAAGTAAACCTGGGTCCAGATTGGCATGTGGGCGGTATCGTACCACGACTTTTCGCGTACTCCAGCCTCTTTGGCAGGAGTAGCAGGGCGATCGTCAAGCACGATGGCCAGGCGATCTATTTGGTGCGGGGAAACGAAAGGCACACGGGGTTTTCTGAAGCTTCGGATCAGTGAGGCGAACAAGATCCGCTGCGGGCAGCGGCATTTCGATCCGATAGGCGTTCCATTCTCGGTCGTGGTTTCCGCTGACGAAGTGTAAGCGATGAGAAAGGAGCCGCGAAAAGTGCCAGTCCCCATTTCCACCATTTCCGATAAATGGCCGCCCTGTCAAATCGCTCCCGCGGACAGGAGGCTAGACCGGCCTTTGCGCGGATCAAGACTTAAGATGGGTGCGCGATATTAAAGTGGAGGAAACAGGTTATTTCCCAGGAAACGTGCGCCAAGCCTGCGAAGGCAGGCGCAAGAGGCTTTTAGCCCCAGGCGAGGCGTTTTTCAGCCGAGCCTGGGGTTCAACGGCAACGAAATCTGAGCCTGCAAAGCTGGCGACAGAGACGAGGTGCGCGCACTCCTCTGTCGCCTGCTTCGCAGGCTTGGCTTTCTTCCACCCTGACCCCATGCTGGCCTGAAAAAACGCCTCGCCTGGGGCTATTCCTCTGTCGCCTGCTGCGCAGACTGAATCGCCCAGCGTAGGAAATACGCTCGGACTTCGTCGGATTCCCTGGCCGAGCTCGGGACCACACTTTAAATGTCTCACACACACTTAAGACTTTTCCGATGCCGTCCTAACGCGCGGGTGTTATACTCCGGGAAGCAGGAGGGCCATAATGGAAACCTCGGCTCACACGTCTTGGTTCTGGGAAGTTCGGTCTCGCGGCGCCACCATGTCGGCCATTCTGTGTTTCCATGAATAGCCCGTTGCGATCTCGAAATCTTTGAGGTTCTGGCGGCCTGCTCATAGGCCGTGGAAAATTTGTTGCGAACTGGGAGGTCTTTCATGTCCAGCCATTTTCCTCGCAAGGATTGGCGTGTCAGTCTGGCGGTTTTCACCTTTCTTTTCCTGGCGTCCCTAACAGGCACGGCCACAGCGCAGGAATTCCGTGGCGCGATTACCGGAACGGTAATCGACGCCCAGGGCGGAGCCGTCGTGGGGGCCCAAATTGAAGCCCGAAACGCCGACACGAATATATCCGAAAAAACCGTAACCAACGGCAGCGGCATTTACCAGTTTCCCTACGTCGCGGTGGGGACCTACCGGTTGTCGGTGTCGTCCCCCGGTTTCAAGACGCAAGTTCACAACGGCATCGAGGTCCGGGTCGGCGACCGCCTGGGAATCGATTTCACGATGCAGGTCGGCGCCGTTACCGAAGAAGTCACGGTTTCGGCGGCCGCTCCTTTGCTGAATACATCGAACGCCGAGGAGGGGCAGGTCATCGATACCCATACGCTGAACGACACGCCCCTGTTCGGCCGCAACGCGGTGATGCTGACCCTGTTGACCGCCGGTGTAACCTGGGCCAACCCGCAGCCCAGCGTTTCAGAGCGTCCCTGGGACAACAACGGCATGGAGAACTTCAATTTGGACGGAAGCCAGGGCCTGACCAACAACTTCCTGCTGGACGGGATTCCCAACACCAGCGTGGAAAACGGCGGCCCGGCTAACCTGACGGTGGCGGTCAGCGCCGACGCCACGGCGGAGTTCAAAGTGCAGACCAACACCTACGATGCCGAATACGGCCGCACCGGCGGGGGTACCGTCAATATCTCGCTGAAGAGCGGAACCAATCAATACCACGGCGCGCTCTACGAATACGAACGCAACACCGTATTGAATGCCAACTTTTTTCAGAGCAACGCCAACGGAATCGCCCGTGCGCCGTATCACTGGGACCAGCCGGGAGTGGAGTTCGACGGCCCGCTGCGGATTCCCCACCTGTACGACGGGCGCGATAAGACGTTCTTCATGGTGAACCTGGAGTGGATCGGCCTGAACCAACCCGGAACCAACATCGACACCGTACCCACCGCCGCCGAGCAACTGGGCGACTTTTCGGGACTGCGGCAGAGCAACGGCAGTCCCATTACGATTTACGATCCGATGACGACGAACCTGGTAAATGGCCAAAACGTGCGCACGGCGTTCCAAGGTAACGTCATCCCGAAGGCCCGCCTGAACCAGACCGGTCTCGCCATCGCCAATTTCATCCCGAAGCCCAACGCGCCCGGCACCGTCACGGGCCTGGACAATTTCGTCCAGCCGACTTACAGCAAAGTGAACTACGCGCAGCAGGTGGCGCGCATCGACCACTTCATCAGCACGGGCGAGAGGCTTTCGCTGCGCGGCGAGCGCAACGGCGACCAGGCTCCCGGCGGACCAACCGGCTTTGCCGGCACACTGGCCTACGGCGCAGGATACGCGCGGAAAAATCGCGGCGGCGGTATCGATCTTACGAGCACGCTTTCGCCTACGCTGGTGCTGGTTTCGCGCGCCGGATACGAGCAGCACAAGTGGGAGTGGCACAACCCCGGATATCCGTTCGACCTTAAAACATTGGGCTTCGATTCCGGCTTGGTTTCCCAGCTTCCCGTGGAGTCGTTCCCCTCCATCGGCCTGACTGGCTACACCGGCTTTGGACCGAGCCGCAACATTGGCGACGAGTTCAACGTCAGCGGAACTTGGTCGTGGGAAGAGTTGCTGAACAAACAATGGAGAAGGCACTCCATCAAGATCGGCTCGGACGTGTGGATCATGCTGAACAACCAGCAGGAGCCCTCGTCTTCCTTCGGCTCGATCAGTTTTAATAATTCCTGGACGCAGCAGAATGCCTTGACCGCGAACGCCGCCTCCGGCAACGCCTTCGCCTCAATGCTGCTGGGATATCCCAACAGCGGCAGCATTCTCAATAACCAGGCCATGGCTTATTCCAGCCATTATTATGCCGGCTTTGTGCAGGACGACTGGCGAGTTTCCGCAAAACTCACGCTCAACGCGGGGTTACGCTGGGATTATGAATCGCCCATCACCGACCGCTATAACCGGCTGGAGCAGGGTTTCGACCCCACCGCCGTCACTCCCTTGCAGGTGCCCGGCATGACGCTCCATGGCGGACTGCAGTTCGTCAGCCCGAGCGACCGCCTGCCGTTCCACCGCGATTTGAACAACTGGCAACCGCGGGTCGGCTTCGCCTACCAGATCGCCTCGAAAACGGTCCTGCGCGGAGGCTTCGGCATTTCTTATTTGCCGACCTTCGACCTCCCCGGTTTCAGTTCATTCAATATTTCCACACCGCTGATTGCCTCCACCAACGGCAATCTGACGCCCGCCGTAACCCTGACCAATCCCTATCCCGGCGGTGTGCTCCAGCCCACGGGAAATTCCCAGGGGCTGGGCACGCTGGTGGGACAGCCGATCACGTTCGGAAACTACGGCCGGAACATTCCCTATGTCAAGCAGTTCTCCTTCGGAATCCAGAGGGAGCTGCCGTGGAATACGTTGATCGAGGCCAGCTATGTCGGCAGCCGAACGAACGACATGCAGGTCTCGCGCAACATGAACGCGCTCAATCCGAGTTACTTGGCGATGGGCAACGGGCTGAATGCCCAGGTGACCAATCCTTTTGCCGGCCTTTTACCGCAAAGCCCCGCCTTGAACGGCGCCAAAATCACGCAACAGCAGCTTCTGCTGCCGTATCCGCAATTTTTGGGGATGAACGAAAACTTCCTTTCGATGGGCTACGCTTCCTATGATTCCTTGCAGGTCACGCTGGAGAAGCGCTTCGCGCAGCATTTCCATGCTTTGCTCACCTACACCTGGAGCAAGTCGCTGCAGGCCTCGGGTTACCTGAATAACGGCCAGGACCCCATCAACGATCTGGCCAGAACGCTCAGCTCCTTCGACGAGCCGTACCGGGTGGTGTTCAGCGGCGGCTACGAGTTGCCCACGTTGTCGTCTTCCAATCGCCTGGAGCGGGCCGTTTTTGGTGGCTGGCAAGTCAACGTGATCTCCACCTGGCAGGCCGGGCGGCCGGTGAATGAGCCGGACGCTTATTCCACAGGAATTAATCCCGACCTGGGTAGCCAGGCGACCTTGAACCAGTGGTTCAATACTTGCACGCTGTCGACCACGGGAGAGCGGGAAAACTGCGCCAGCACGTCCCAGCCGGTCGCCTGGTTGGTGCGGCCGGCGTTCACCGAACGAACCAGCAGCGTGTATTTCCCCAATATCCGCTACCCGCGCCCCATGCTGCTGGATGCTTCGGTTTTTAAAACCTTCCCGATTCACGAGCGCCTGAAGCTCCAAGTCCGGCTGGAAGCGTTCAACGTAACCAACACTACTTGGTTCGGTTCGCCAGGTACGGGTGTGGCGACGTCTTCGTTCGGCGTCATCACGCCCTCTCAGGCCAACGACCCGCGATATATGCAGGCAGCGCTGCGGCTGACTTTCTAAGTCGGGGGGAACGCTTCAGGAGAGAACTGCGCGCGAAAAATGGCACGCAGATCAGGTCGGCCCCGCGCGGCTCCCGCTTTAGAAGCGTCGCGTTCGGGCCCAACGAACGTCAAATCAGGGTTATAGTAGGCATGCCGGGGGAAGAATAGCCTGATGGCAGCCTCGATTCCCAATCTCCGACTATTGGATCACTCTTCAGCAGCCACGGAGCTGGACCTGGCATCCGTGTTCCACCGAATCAACCGGATTATCCCTCCGGACCAATCGGTACTGAGAATTTCTCCAGACTGCCTAGTACGCGATGCGGTTGTGCTGATGAGAAAGCACGGTTATTCGCAGATTCCAGTGGTCAAGAACGGAGAGGTTCTCGGCGTTTTCTCTTTCAGGTCCTTCCCGCAAGAAGCGGCCAGCGCCACGTTAGAGTACGGAACACTGTAGTAATGGTGGTCGAACTCCACGTGGTAATCAATGTTGACGCGCGCCGTGGCCCACTCGCCGAACTCGTAGCGCTCCGTGGGGAGCGGCTGCAAGGCCGGAAGATCCAGTTCCGCAAACAAGCTGGCGCGGCAGCCTTGGCGCTTGCGAAACGGGCGGTGATTCAGTTTTTCCAGCAACTCGCCGATCGCCTGGTTGGCTTCCTGCAAACTGAAAAGGCGGCGATGCCGTAGCGCGGCCACGATCCAGCGCTGAACCACCAGGACGCCGCTCTCAACCTTGGCTTTGTCGCGCGGCTTGCGCGGACGCGCGGGAATCACGGCCACGCCGTAATGCGCGGCCATCTCCTGATAGGTGCGGTTCAGATCCGGTTCGTAGCGGCAGGGATGGTTCACGCCGCTCTTGAGGTTGTCGGGCACGGCGATCTTGGGCACGCCGCCGAAGAACTCGAAGGTGCGGATGTGCGATCCGATCCAGCACGGCAGTTGCTGGCTTTCGGTGGCCTCGGCGAAGGTGTAGTTGCTGGCGCCCAGCACCGCCACAAACAGCGCGGCTTGCCGTACCGCGGTCCCTTGCGGATCGTAAATCGGAATGGTGGCGCCGGCGTAATCGACGAACATCTTCTCGCCGGCGAGGTACTCCTGGCGCAGCACCACATCCAGATGCCGCCGCCAGCGCTGGTACAACTCGCAGAAGCGGCTGTAACCGTAGCCGGCGGGATGGCTTTCGCGGTATTCCTGCCAGAGCAGCAGCAGCGTCAAGTGCGCGTGGGTTTGCAGTTCTTGGTGAACCTTGGGAAAGTCCGGCGGGGTTCTTTCGGCGGCGGTCGTGGCCGGTGCTTCTCGCGGCGGTGTTGGGTAGAGTGCTTCTTCCAGGTGCTCGTCGTCCCACTCGGAGGACAGCGGCCAACTCAGGCCGGCCGCGGCGGCTCGTTTCAGACAATCATGGACCGTGCTCTGGCCCAGCCCGCAACCGCGGGCGATCTGGTGTTGACTCAGTTTCAGTTCGTAATGAAGGCGAAGTACTTCGCGGGTCTTGCGCATGGACTTCCTCGGTGTCGGCAATCGAAATCCTCCACTACCAGTGGAAGATTCGCTTGCTCGGGATGTCCAGCGTTACTTTTTCGTCCCTCGGGAAACCAACTCGATTCCGGGATGCCGATCACCATTCCGGGGTCCACCGAAAACTGATCGGCTTCCCGCCCGGAACCGTGATCGGGATCACCCCGGAATGCTGATCGGGATCAGCCCGGAATCGTGATCGGGATCACCCCGGAACGGTGATCGGGATGCCCCGGAATACGCACCCCAAACTGGACGCTATACTCCCAGCCCTCACTCTGTGAGTTCCAGCGTGCCCTCCGCACCTGGCCGACGGCGTCGGGCTGATTCCTTCGCCGAACAAAATCATTGACCGCAAACTTGGCATCTACCGGCATGGCTCTTGCGCCAGAGTGTAACACGATAAGTCGGATAAGGGACCGCAAATACGCGACCGTCCGGTATCAGCGGTAACAGGCTCTTCCTGGCGAACGGAAGTCCATCGCATGGCTACTACAGCGCAGCCTAGCCGAGCAGTTCTCGGCGTCACCCAAAGCGTGAAGGCTGTGGTCAGGAAGCAACTACCAACCCACTCTACTAGGTGGCCTCACTCCGGGCCCGACACGCTGCTATAAAGGCGGCTCTAACCCGCTGACGTTGCTCAGCAGTCAATTCAGCCGCAACTGCGCGCGAGGCACCAATCAAGAGTACCGATCAAACTCCCGAGGCAATTGATGCTCACCTGCTCCCGTGGCCATAGCGTCCAGTTCTTCCAGCGAGATCTGGCCGGCCACAAACTCGGCGACGGCCTGCAATGGATCCGTGCCCTTCGGCAACTCAGTGGGCTGTGGAGCGATGAGCCGGTATTCGGCCTTGGAAAGAAACTTCGCGATATCGGCCTTATGCCACTCGTGAACTGTGTCCGCCTCCTGAAGCAGGTAGTTCGACTGGTTGCTGCGGGAAGGCTCAACACCGAGCAAATGAACCCGAATCCCAAACTCCTGGGCTTGCAGAACCCCGACGCGAATATCCTCATCACCGGAGAGAACAACGGCATCCGCCATCGCACGATTATGAGCTAATTCAATCAGACCTGTGACGATGAGCGAGTCTACACCCTTCTGTTCTCCGTACCGATTGACGATGCCCAGCCGGACCTTGATATTCGGCTGGTAGGCCAAGGCTAGGTGCTGCGGGGTTGGACCGGTCGAAGTACCGTCGTACCAATAAATTCGTAGCAAAGGGAGACCTGAGACTCCAGTCGCGAACGCAGCGAGTTCCGTGGCGGCCGCTTCGGGAGTCAGGCTAAGCCCGCCGCGAGGAAGTTTCTCGCCGACGATTAGAGTCGATCCAGCGGCAAATACGTAGCCGGCATCAACGAAAACGGCGACCCGATCCATGCATAGCCTCCAAAGCAGAAAAGGCCCCCCGCAAAAGAGGGGCCCATGAACTACCGTCCCATTTCTAAGAAAAGTCGGGACGATATAATTAACTATCTCACAGGACTCAGCGCGAAGTCAATAACCATAGGCCCATAGGCCAGGCTCTTCATGTGGGTTGGCGTGGCACACCTGATGCAGTGCTAGAATGAGAGTGATGAATCGCCTATCCCAACCGTCTGTCAAGGTTCCGCCTAACCTTATCCAGACCGGTTCGTTCTCTCTGGAACGCCTCGTGAGCCACGTTGATGCCGGATCGGCGGAAGAGTGCGAGGCGTTTGTCCACACCATCTATGAGCAGCGCCGCTCTGACCGCTCCTCCGACCGCGACGACAAGACTGGTCGTTGATACCGACGTAGCCAGCTACGTGTTCAAGTGGCATCCCAGCTTCGCGCCCCGCCTTTTAAAAGAGAGTATTGTCGAGATCATCCGCGGCGGCGCGTTGGTGCTTTCCTTCATGTCGGTGGCGGAAATGCGCCAAGGCGCCCTCGACGCGAGTTGGGGACCGCGTAAGCTCGATCTGCTGGAGGCCTACCTTGCGGACTTCGCCGTGCACTCCGACGATCAACTCTGCTCGGTGTGGGCGGAGATTCGCAACGAAAGTATCCGCAAAGGACGTCAGATCAGTTCGGCGGATGCCTGGATCGCGGCTACGGCCTTGCTTCTTTCCGCACTTCTGGTAACGAACAATCCTAAGGACTATCGTCACTTGGATCGGTTGCAGATCGTCACCGCCTCGAAAGAGTGAGAGCAACGCTCAGGAGTACGCGGGGCTGGCTGGCCTAACGTTGCAATAGAGGGGATTATCCGCGGTATGCTGGTGCGATTATGCTCCCGTCAGCCTCTTCCAAGCCGTTCTGCGTTCCCCTTCTGTTGACTCTGGCCACGAGTCTCTGGGTTCAGACATCCGCGCAGGCGCCCGCACGCCAAGCCGCACCGCCAACTCCTGCCGAGCCCACGCACTTCGACATCCTGCGCGGCGAGTACGGACCTTATCGCGCCAACAACGATCTGCTTTTTTACCATCTCGATATCCGCGTCGATCCGGAGAAAAAGTATCTCAGCGGGAAAGTCGTCATCCGCTTCAAGATGCTCAAGGACGACAAACGAATTCAACTCGACCTGCACGAAGCGCTGCAGGTGGATAAAATCCTGCTCGGCTCAATCGTACTCAAGTACCAGCGCGATTCCGGCGCCGTCTTCGTGGATTTTCCCGAGACCTTGCGCGCCGGACGCAAGTACACCATCGAGTTCCACTACTCCGGCAATCCGCTGACCACCGGCCGGTTCGGAGGCATCGCCTTCCGCAAAGATCCGGCGGGCCGGCCGTGGATCAACACCGCTTGTGAAGGCACCGGAGCCAGCCTGTGGTGGCCGAACAAGGATCAGTGGCGCGACGAAGTGGAGAACATGCGCATCAGCGTGGCGATTCCTAACAACCTGGTGGATGTGTCCAACGGAAAATTCCTCGGCAAGACCGATTTGGGCGACGGCTACACGCGCTGGGACTGGCTGGTGCACTATCCCATCAACAATTACGACGTCTCGCTGAACATTGGAACGTACGAGCATTTCTCCGACCACCTCGGCAGCCAAACGCTGGACTTCTACGCGCTTCCGGAAGATCTCGACAAAGCGAAGATGCAATTCGCGCAAGCCAAAGGAATGTTGCAGGCGTTCCAGCACTACTTCGGCGAGTATCCTTTCAAGAAAGACGGCTACAAGCTGATTGAAGCGCCGTACTCCGGCATGGAGCATCAAAGCGCGGTCACCTACGGCAATCATTTCGCCAACGGATACTTGGAGCGCGACTGGACGGGCGTGGGCATCAGCACGCGGTTCGACTTCATCATCATTCACGAAAGCGCCCACGAATGGTTTGGCAACAGCGTCACGGCCGCCGACGTCTCCGACATGTGGATTCACGAAGGCTGGGCTACCTATCTGGAATGCCTGTACGTGGAGTACATGTACGGGCATGACGATTACTTGAAGTACGTCAACGCCTACAAATCCAAGGTCCGCAACCAGCAACCGATCATCACCCAGCGCGGCATCAATCGCGAGCCTCCGCAGGATCAATATTTCAAGGGCGCGCTGTTCCTGAACACGCTGCGCAGTATCGTGAATGACGACCGAACTGACGAAAGAGCCTGGTGGAAGCTGCTGCACGGCTACTACCAACATTTCAAGTACAAGAACATCATGACCGAGGACGTGGTCGCGTTTTTCAACGAGAAAACCAAGATGAACCTGACCCCGGTTTTCGACCAGTATTTGCGCCACACCGCGCTGCCTGTGTTGGAACTGAAGTTCGATGACAACGCCGGAACGGTCGCGTATCGCTGGAAGGCGGACGAGGCGGCCTTCGCCATGCCCGTGAAGGTTGGAGCCAAGGACCACTGGCAGATCATTCATCCCACGGCTCAGTTTCAATCGATGCAAACGCCGCTGAAGAAGCAGGATTTCGAAGTGGCCACCGATTTGTACTACGTCAACGTGAGCAAGCAATAAGTAGTTCCGAACACTGGAAAAACGCGGAAAACTGCAACCGCCGATAAACGCCGATGAACGCCGATGAGGCGCGCCGCTCTCTATCCGCGTTCATCGGCGTTCATCGGCGGTTGCTTTTGTTTTTCCGTGTTTTTCTGACCCATTCCACAACCATGCTAAGATCGACGCATGAGGTCTTCTTGCAAACTTGTCGCGCTGCTGACACTCGCGGCCGCGGCGTTCGGGCAGGCGCCTGCTCCGGCTCCCACTCATGAGCTGACCTTCGAGGTTGCCTCGGTGAAACCAGCTCCGCCGTTGGACCCGCAGAAAATCATGTCCGGCCAACAGCGCGTCGGCATGAAGGTGGATGCCGCCCGCGTGGACATCAGCAGCATGAGTCTGGGTGGATTGATCTATCTGGCTTTCAAGGTCAAACCGTATCAAGTGTCGGGCCCAAGCTGGCTCAGTGCCGGGCCGATGAGCGCCGACCTGTTTGAGGTTCACGCCAAGATGCCCGAGGGCGCCACCGAAAAAGACGTGCCGGAAATGTTGCAGGCGCTGCTGGTGGAACGGTTTGGCCTGAAATTCCATCGCGACAGCAGCGAACTGGCGATCTACGCGCTGATAGTTGGCAAGGGTGGTCCAAAAATAAAGGAAGTGCCGCCGGACACGCCGGTCGCCGCCACGCCCGGTGATCCCGCCGCCGAGGGCAGCTCCGGAAACGACAAGCCGCCGCAGATCAGCGGCCGGCCGGAAGAGAAAGGCGGAACAACGATACGCGGCACCGCCGCGGGCGACATGAAGATGGCCATGCAGGACGGCATCATGCATATGTCATTCGAGAAAATGTCCATGTCCCGGCTGGCCGACCTGCTGTCGCAGTTTATGGATCGCCCAGTGGTGGACTTGACCGACCTGAAGGGCAACTATCAACTGGCCATCGATATCGCCCAGGCCGACATGATGAACGCGGCCCGAAAGATGGGCGCGCCGGTACCGCCGCCGGGCGGCATGGCTGGGCCGGGCGGCGGGGCCGCGCCGGCGGAGGCCCCCGATCCCGCGGGCAATTCGATTTTCCACAGCATCCAGCAACTCGGTCTGAAGCTCGAAGCGCGTAAATCGGATATCGGAAAGTTAGTGGTCGACCATCTGGAAAAGATGCCGTCCGAGAATTAGCTCCTGGCCTTGGCCACTTCGCCGCGCTCCCTTCGTCCCTTTTGTCAGGGACGCTTGCGCAGGAAACCTCGGATCGCGTAGGCTCGAGGTATGGGCTTCATCGGTTATCGCCGGCTCGACAACGCGGTGCGCGTGTTCCTGGAGTGCTCCGATTCCGGCGGTGAAATTTCGTGCAGCTATCCCGTTGACGCGATCTTCGCAGGGCCCGGCGGTCCTCGCTTCCAGGGTGTCAGCGACGTTTTCGCGCTGAAGAAATTCTACAAGCTGGTCAACAGCCTGGAAGAGCGAGCCCGCGAGCAAGGCCGGGAGCGCCAGATCGTCCTGCGGTCTCCCGAGGACATGGTGGAACATCTTCGTCTCACCCGCAATTCCCGCGAATTCACGGAAGATCCTCCCAGCCGGTTGTAGCGTGCGCGTCTAGGTATGGCGCTCCCGATAAAACGTGCTCATGTCCATGGACTTTGGCGGCTGGCAGCCCATTTGCCGCAGCATCGTAGTGACCTGCCCGCGATGATAGCTGGCGTGATTGACCACGTGTTGCAACATCTGCCAGAACGGCTGGGAAGCGGCCGTGCCGTTGAACAGCTTGTACGGGTAGACACGCTCCACTCCATCCGGCCCCAAGACGCGCAAGAACTCGCGGACTTCTCCTTCCATCCGCGTCCACTCGGCGCGGATGGCGGCAAGGTCGGGGAAACGGTCGCCCGGCGGCAGGGCGGTGGCCGACGTTCCCCGCCAGCGCGATAGCCAGATCGATTCGGCGGCTATGTTATGCGCCAACGTGTCGCGGACCGAGGGAAAGCTGTTGCCGAGATCGCGCGTGAATTGTTCCGGCGCCAGCGGCGCGACGGCGTCCAGCACGCGGTCGCGCGCCCAGTAGTGGTAGTCGAGCAGAATGTTCAATTCGGCGTAGGTCATGAGTCTCTCCCGAGGCTTGCGATAAGGTCATTGTATCCTTCCATGCCTCCATCGTAGGCCTCCATCGTAGGCCTCCATCGTAGGCGGATGTTGTCAGTACCGCCTGCGGTAGCAGGTGGGTCTACCTCGTGACCCATCCGCGTGACCCATCCGCTATTGCGGACGGTTCTGACAACACGTTATACCTTCCCATTCCAAGAGCCCGCGATGGCGCCGGCGATGGTATAATCGAAGCTCAACCCCACCTAAGAAGGAATTTCCATACATGATGCAGGCAACGCTTTTGCGCCCCGGAGTGATCATCAAACACGAGGGCGATTTGTTCACCATCTTCTCCGTCGAGCATCGCACGCCGGGCAACAAGCGCGGCTTCATGCAGGTGAAGATGCGCAACCTGCGCAACGGCGCCATGACCGATTACCGCTTCTCCTCGGAAGATCGCGTGGACCGCGCCATCATGGACGAGCACGAGATGCAGTACATGTACAACGATGGCGATTACTACTACTTCATGAACACCGAGAACTACGAGCAAACCCACCTCACCAAAGACTATCTGGGAGACGCCGTCAACTACCTGCTGCCGGAAATGCACATCAATGTGGAGTTCTACGAAGAGAAGCCGGTAGGCCTCGAGTTGCCGGCCACCGTGGACCTGCTGGTGGTGGAGACCGAGCCGGCTATCAAGGGCGCCACCGTCTCCAACGTCATGAAGCCGGCCAAGACGGAAACCGGGCTGGTGGTCAACGTGCCGCCGTTTATTTCAGAAGGCGATCGAATCCGCGTCAACACTGCTACAGGGAGCTACCAGGAGCGGGCCTGACCTCGCTCAACCGTTGGGATTGTCCTTCAACTCTTGCAGCCGCGCCATCAAATCCGGCGGTAGCGTCTGCTCGACTTCGGGTGTGATCAGACCGATTTCCAGCATATCGCGCACGTGCGTTCGGTCCTTGTCACGAAAGCTGGTAAGTTTCATCCGTACCAGGGACTCCAGCGGTATGACGGCGTAGTCTTCCAAGGATCGCGGCGGGTTTTCGGGAATGGAGGGAACCGCGTGCAGGTCCGTGGGCCGGACCTTTTCATCGGCAAACACCAGATGGATGCCGCCCTTGACCGTCGGCTTCACTGCATCCACGAACATGGCAATTCCCTGCACTTGACGAAATTTGAATCCCGCTTCGGCCATGGCTTCGGTGGCGCGATCCAGATCCGCGCGGCGAATCGCGATATCCACATCGCGCGTTCCACGGACCGCTTCCGGATCCACGCGCGACACCCACGCGGCCACCGCATTTCCGCCAATCACGGCGTAAGGCACGCGATGCTTTTCCAACGCTGCCGCCGCTCTCCGAGCGCGTTGTGAGATTGTTTCCAAAGCTTCCTCGTAGCGTTCCAGCGTAGCGAAGGGCATCCGCATGGGCTTATCTTACGCCGGATTCAGCCAGAAAGGACCGGGAAAGAAACCGGGAACTAAGCCACAGAGACACAGAGGTCACAGAGACCGGAACACAGAGGAAGCTTCTAACATGGATAGACAGGACGGACAGAATGCAGCGACCTCACGCGGCAGTTCGCCCATCTTGTCCATCCTGTTCATCCATGTTTAACGGCTTTCTCTGTGTTTCCGATCTCTGTGCCCTCTGTGTCTCTGTGGCTGCATTCCCCGGATTCTCCGATAGAATAGATCCACGGCATTTTATGGGCTTCTCCTTCAGCGAAACCTACGACGTGATCGTCATCGGCGCCGGCCATGCCGGCTGCGAGGCGGCGATGGCTTGCGCACGCATGGGTCTGGAGACCGTGCTGGCGACCATCAACCTGGACTTGATCGCGCAAATGTCCTGTAACCCGGCGGTCGGCGGAATCGCCAAGGGACACCTGGTGCGCGAAGTGGACGCGCTCGGGGGCATCATGGGTGAAGTCACCGACGCCGTGGGCATCCAGTTTCGCTTGTTGAACACCAGTCGCGGCCCGGCGGTGTGGTCGCCCCGCGCCCAGTGCGACAAGAAACAGTATCGCGTCAAGATGCGCCAGGTGCTGGAAAGCGAGCCGGGACTCAAGATCAAGCAGGCCGAAGTGGCCGACCTTGTTATCGAAGAAAATACGAATTATGGGCGCACGCTGCGAGGCGTGCGTCTGCGCGACGGGCGCTTGGTCGGCGCCGGTGCCGTGGTCATCACAACCGGCACTTTCCTCAATGGATTGATACACGTAGGGGAGACCACCTACCCGGCGGGACGAAGCGGCGAGCCGCCCTCGGTGCTGCTGGGCGAGGCCCTGAAGCGGCTCGGGTTGCGCACGGCGCGCTTGAAGACGGGAACGCCCCCGCGGCTGGACGGCCGCTCCATTGATTGGAGCCGGTTCGAGATCCAACATGGCGATCCGGACCCCGTGCCGTTCTCGTTCCGCACCGGAAAAATTGTTCGCGAGCAGGTTCCTTGCTACGTGGCCTACACCACGGCGGAGACCCATCGGATCTTGCGGGAGAGCATTCCGAGATCGCCGCTTTACAGCGGGCAGATTACCGGGATCGGCCCGCGCTATTGCCCGTCCATCGAAGACAAGATCGTAAAATTTCCCGACAAGACTCGCCACCAGATTTTCCTGGAGCCGGAGGGCGTGGACACCAACGAGATCTACGTGAATGGAATGTCCACCTCCATGCCGATCGAAGTGCAGACGGCGGTGGTTCATTCCATTCCCGGCCTGGAGCGCGCTGAAATGATCCGCCCCGGATATGCGATTGAGTACGACTCGGTGGATCCCACGGAGCTGGATCGCGCACTGCACGTGAAAAGCGTGCGCGGGCTGTTCCTGGCAGGACAGATTAACGGCACGTCGGGATACGAAGAAGCCGCCTGCCAGGGGATCATGGCGGGGATCAACGCGGCGCGCTATGTGCAGAGCAAGGAGCCGGTGGTGCTGGATCGGACGCAGGGCTACACCGGAATCCTGATCGACGACCTAGTGGTAAAGGGAACCAACGAGCCGTACCGCATGTTCACCTCGCGGGCGGAGTTCCGCTTGCACCTGAGAATCGATAACGCCGACCTTCGCCTGACGCCGATTGGCCACCAGGTTGGCCTGGTGAAAGACACGGACTATCGCGCGTTTCTTAGCAAGCAGGAGCACATTGTGGAACTGTCGCGCGTGATTGGCTCGATGCTTCTTCCGGCGAGTGGGCCGGACGGCGACCGCCCGACGCTGGCGCAGTATTTGAAGCGCCCGGAAGTACGAATTGCCGATCTGCTGCCACTGTTCGGCGAGCGGCTGGGCTTCGAACCGTCGAGGGCGGAACTGGAAGCGGTCGAGATCGCAGTGAAGTACGAGGGCTACCTGATCCAGCAGGAGCGGCAAATCGAGCGGCTGAAGCGCTCTGAAACGGTGCGGATTCCGGCTGCCTTTGAGTACGCAGGGATTCCCGGGTTGTCGCGCGAGATCACCGAGAAGCTGGTGCGCGTCCGGCCGAGCACGCTGGGACAGGCGTCGCGGATTCCGGGGGTCACGCCGGCGGCGATCATGGTACTGCAGGTGCTGTTGACGGCAACACGAGGCGCGGTAGTCAGTGGCAACTGACCCGCTTGCGAGGCTTCCTCACTTCCTTGGTGAAGTGGGTGTCCATGCCTCCCGTGAGCAACTCGAGCAGTTCCGAGCCCACTTCGACCTGCTGATGCTCTGGAATGCGCGGACCAATCTGACCTCCGTTCGCGATCCCGACGCCATCCTGCGCCGTCATTTTGCGGAATCGGCGTACCTGACGCAGGTGCTGCCGCTGGGTCCGGGAACTTTGGTAGATATTGGCAGCGGCGGGGGCTTCCCGGGGATTCCCGTTAAAATCCTGTCGCCGGAGACCAAGGTAGTGCTGGTGGAGGCGGTCCAAAAGAAGGCGGCGTTCCTGAAGGAGGTCGCGCGGGCGGTGGGAGTGCCAGGCTTGGAGGTTTTCGCGGGCCGCTTCGAGGACTTCTCCGCCCCGGCTGACTGGGTTACCATGCGTGCCGTCAAGCTGGATGGGCGGTTGGCGGAGGCGATCCGGCGGAATGTTCCACGTGGAACATGCGCGATCTTCCTGGGGGAAGCGGACGCCGCCCGGCTAGCGGGGGCCAAGATCCATGCCATACCGGGATCGGATCGCCGGGTGATCGCGGTGGGGGAATGTTCCACGTGGAACATTATTTTGTCAGTACCATCCGCAGTAGCGGATGGGTAAGGTAAGGGGTCCTGCGCTGAACCCATCCGCTACCGCGGACGGTTCTGACAACGCAATCGTTCTGAAACGAGATGGAAACGGAATCTGAGAATTGCCGATAACTCCTTGTCAACAAAAGGCCGACATGGAAACGAAAAGGAAATAAGCCGGAAGCGTGGCTTGACGTGCCTGCCTGTTGGCGGTTCCAAGGGAATCGTGTACACTAGCGGCATGGGCACGGACGCCAAAGTACCGGAAGAAGAACCTTTTTCTGACGAAGTGCTCGCGGAGATCGCGCGTCGCGCGGAAGCAGTCCTTGACGGCGAGGCCGGCATTCCTTGGGAGCAGGTCGAAGCTGACGTTCGGCAGCGTCTGAATTTCATTCGTCTACGGCTGTATTCCAAGTGAAACCTGCCCTCGACGGCGCTCTCGTAACCCCTATGGTAACTCTAACCGACATCCAGGCCGCCCTCGCCCGCATCCGCGACTCCATCGTGTTGACCCCCTGTGGTGTCTCCCAGGATTTTTCCCAAGCCACTGGAAACACCATTCACTTGAAGCTGGAAAACCACCAGGCCACCGGCGCGTTCAAGGAGCGCGGCGCGCTCAACAAGATTCTCTCCCTCACCGCCGAGGAACGTAGCCGCGGACTCATCGCCGCCTCGGCCGGCAACCACGCCCAAGCCGTGGCCTATCACTCCACGCGTATCGGACTGCGCGCCGAAATCTGGATGCCGCTCACCACGCCGCTGGTGAAAGTTTCCTCCACCCGCAATTACGGCGCGGAAGTTGTGCTGCACGGCAACAACTACGACGAGGCTTACCACGGCGCCATCGCCCGCTCAAACGAAGCTGGACTCACCTTCATTCATCCCTTCGACGACCCAGCGGTTATCGCCGGCCAAGGCACGCTGGGACTGGAGATCCTGCAACAAGTGCCGCAAGCCGACGTGATCATCGTGCCCATCGGCGGCGGCGGACTGATCAGCGGCATAGCCTGCGCCGTGAAAGAAACCAGCCCGCATACCCGGATCATCGGCGTACAGACGGCGCGCCTGCCTTCCATGCGCGTGGCCGTGGCTGAGAATTCCACAGTTGTGCTGCCGGCTGCCTCCACCATCGCCGACGGCATCGCGGTACGCTGCGCCGGTGAGCGGACTCTACCGATGGTTCGCAAGTACGTGGACGATATCGTTACGGTTGAAGAAGAAGAAATAGCGAACGCCATTCTACTCCTGCTGGAGCGCGAAAAAACTTTGGCGGAAGGCGCCGGCGCGGTCTCGCTGGCCGCCGTTCTGAACCGCAAACTGGAACTCACTGGTAAGCGCATCGTCGTACTGATCGGTGGAGGCAACATTGATGTAACGTTGCTCTCGCGCATCATCGAGCGCGGCCTGGTGAAGGACGGCCGTTTGGTGCGCTTGCGCGTGCACCTGCCGGATCGTCCCGGCGCGCTATATCACTTGACCGGCGTGTTGATGCAGCATCGCGCCAACATTGTGCAGACCCGCTACGACCGCGCTTATCACGGCGTGAATCTGGGAGAGACGGCCATAGAGTTGACGCTGGAGACGCGCGGTCCCGAGCACGTGGACGAGTTGATCTCCGCGCTGGGAGCCGCGGGGTACACGTATGAGCGCGTGCTCTGAAGGCATTTTTTTCACCACGAAGACACGAAGAACACCAACAGCCAAGAACACGGAGCTTTTAGACCGAGGCCTGGACACCGCGATGCCTCCGTGCCCTTGGCTGTTGGTGTTCTTTGTGTCTTCGTGGTGAAAAACGACTCTTCCGTGTTCCAATAGAAGCGCATGTTGCGCTTCGAGATCCTCAAAACCGACCCCCTCACCAAAGCCCGCGCGGGACTCCTGCACACCCCGCACGGCACCATCGAAACGCCCGTGTTCATGCCCGTCGGCACCCTAGGCAGCGTCAAGGGCATGACCCAGCAAATGCTGGAGGATTTGGGCGCGCGTATTATTCTGGGTAACACCTATCACTTGTACATCCGCCCGGGCCACGAAGTGATCCGCAACCTTGGCGGCCTGCACAAATTCATGTCCTGGGGTACTCCAGAAGTGCCTCGCGCGATCCTCACCGATAGCGGCGGATTCCAAGTCTTCAGCTTGTCGAAGCTGCGCAAGATCGAGGAACAAGGCGTGACGTTTCGCTCGCACCTGGACGGGTCGCAACATTTTTTCTCGTCGGAAAGCGTGGTCGAGATTCAGAACGCGCTGGGCTCCGACATCCAAATGCAACTGGACGAATGCACGCCTTATCCGGTCAGTCACGAGGCGGCGCGCCAGTCCATGGAATTGTCGGCGCGCTGGGCGGAACGCGCCAAACATGCATGGCTGAAGACGGCCGGCAACGCGTCCACCTTATTCCCCATCGTGCAAGGCAGCATGTTCCCGGATCTCCGCCACGAATCCGCGCAGCGCCTGGTGGACCTGGACCTTCCTGGATACGCCATCGGCGGGCTCTCGGTCGGCGAGCCGCGCCCGCTGACCTTTGAGATGGTGGCGGCCACCGAACCGCTTCTGCCCGCCGACCGTCCCCGGTATGTGATGGGCGTGGGCATGCCGGAAGAGATCCCCGAGTACGTGGCGCTGGGCGTGGACATGATGGATTGCGTCCTGCCCACCCGCAATGCCCGCAACGGAATGCTGTTCACCAGTCACGGACGCATGCATATCGGCAACGCCCGCTATGCCGCCGACTCGCGGCCGCCGGATGAAAAATGCGCCTGTCCAGTGTGCCGGCGCTACAGCCGCGCCTACTTGCGACACCTGTTTCAGACCGGAGAACTGCTGGCCGGCATCCTGAACACCTGCCACAACCTGTACTTTTACCTTGAGAGGATGCGCCAGATTCGTCAGGCCATTCTAGGTGAGGACTTCTCCAGTTACCTACAAACAAACCGTAAGGCGATGCAGGATGCTGCCTGCGCGGATACCGAGGTATAGTGTGTTGGGAATATGGGTCAAACAGCCCGACTTAACCATTTTTTGCTCGCGCTCAGGCTGGCCCTGCCGCTTCGCTGCCGCTTCCCGACCCTTTTTTCCGCTGAAACGGGGAAGCCATCGGCGGTAGAATAGCCTCGTGAGGGATTCTCCGAGAGGCCGTGACTCTCTGTTCGAGGTCGTCACGCCGCTTGGCTTTCTGGTGCGGGCCCATCGCTCCCATTGGGGAACGATCATATCCATGAAACATCCCGTGATGGCCGGACGCGAATCGGAGGTCCAGAAGGCTCTGGAGAATCCAGACGAGATTCGCGAGAGCAGGAGCGACCCGAGCGTATATTTGTTCTACGGGACCGTCCCAAGCGCTGGATTTATGCCGTGGTAAGACGCCTCGATCGAGAAGGCTTCTTGATTACGGCATATCCTACGGATGCAATCAAAGAAGGGATACGTGTATGGCCGAAGTGAAAGTCTTCTACGATCAGGTGGGCAGCACACTCACCGTATGGTTCGGCAATCCGCAGGACGAGGACGTTTGCGAGGAAGCCGGCGACGAAGTGATTCTTATGAAAGACGCCTCTGGGCGCGTCATCGGCTTTGAAAAGCTGAACTTCATCCCGCCAGGATCGGGAGCGTTAGGCGTGACACTGGAGACCGTTGCTGCATAGAAATTAAGGCCCGCCGAGCGCCGCCGGGTCCTCGACCAAACGGCGGCGTCTGGCTCCCCCTGGCGAGTTGGCTCCGGCGTGGCCGACGCGTGCTTCCTGGATGCCTATTTTCGATATTTCGATAGAAACCAATCACCAAGTTCAGGTACCGTTCTCCGACACCATCTCATGGCACATCGAGGAACAAGCACATGGCAAAGCGAATCTCCCGCAAGAAGTTCAAAACCGAAGCAGAAGAAGCGGCCTGGTGGTTTGAAAACCGGAAAATGATTTCACGCGATCTCGCCGCCGCGGCGAAGGCGGGCACCCTGAAAGTGCTGGATCGCCGGACGATTCTGAGCCGAACCAAGTCTCCTTCCTCCAAGGTGATCACGATCCGCCTTCCTGTTTCCGACATCGACTGGGCCCGCGCGCAGGCCGAGGCCAGAGGATTGCCTTACCAGACCTACATGAAATCCCTTTTGCACCAGGCGTTGGCAAGAAACGCCAAGGCCAGTTAATGCTCATCCCTCAGTTCTCCTCGTTTCGAGAAACACGACGTCTCAGAAGAAATCTGCCCCGACCAGGCTGTCCCCGCAGTTCCCCAGGCCGCTCTTCCAGCGTAGTGAGGGGTTAGTGTCTCATGGTTTTAAACTGACACTACCGCAGGGAGACCGGGCACAGTTTTGGGGCTGAGCGTGGCATCCTAAGGACAGTATGAGCACTGGATTTGTTTCTCCTGAGGGCCGGATCGCCGTCCCGCCACAGGTCCGGCGTCAACTTGGCCTCGAGCCCGGGACGGAACTGACGCTTGATGTTCAAGGAGAAGCCCTCGTCGTGAAGCGCGTGGTACGGGATCAAACCGACTGGAGAACCATGCGGGGCATGGTGCGGACGGGCCCCAGCCTGACCAAGGAGCTCGCCCAAGAACATGCCGACGAAGTCGCCCGCGACGAAATCTGAAGAAAGAATGGTTGTCGATTCCTGGGCGCTACTGGCCTGGATTCGCGACGAACCAAGCGCCGGACGAGTCAATGCTATATTGCAGGATGCCGAGGCCTGGGATCGGGAGGCGCACTTCGCCTGGATGGCGCCGGCAAAGTGCATCTGTACATGAGTTGGATCAACGCCGGCGAAGTATACTACATGCTCGCTCGCAAGCATTCTCCTCAAAGTGGCCGATGAATTTCTCGGCCGGCTATCCTCTCTTCCGCTCCAACTCGTACTGCCAGATGACAAGGACATCATCGCGGCTGCTAGAATGAAAACCACCGCCAAGCTTTCCTACGCGGACGCCTTTGCGGCGGTCCTCTCACAAACGCTTGGCGCCACACTGCTTACAGGTGACCCCGAGCTCGGCCGGATGACCGACGTTCTTTCCATCGAGTGGATCGGCCCCGGGGAAAGCTGAAACCAGCACGGACCTCGCTCCGTCGGACAAAGCACTGGTGATCGGGAGTGTCCTTGGGAGCGTGCTCAGGCCAGATAAACCGTCAAGTTCAGGCCGACCCCTACTTCCACTTCCCCCAGGAATTGTTACGTCAAGTGGCATTTTGTCCAAATCGGCACTGGTCGTGTTCAAGGGGGTGCCCATCTGATATATCACGTGGCGACCCTCGCTTCACTTAGCGGTAAAGACGATCGATGAAGCCGCTCGTGTCCAGTTCTCGAATAAAGCTGTCATCGTAAAAATCTTGGGGCTGGTGCTTACGCATTTCATCCGAATCGAATAACTCCAACATGAGCTTGATGCCTGACACTGCCGGATATGGCTTAGCCGGCATCTCTTTGTTCCCCTCGTAGCTCACTTCCATTTGGGGGCGGGTAAAGTTGTAATACTTCGCCATAGCGCGGAACGTCGCCTCTTTGTCCTTCTTCATGAGAGCAATCGCTTCGACAATCGACTTGACGAAGCGGCGCGTGGCGTCCGGATTCTGCTTTACCCAACTCCGCGTGGAATTCACGCCCGAACCCGCGATCGGTATTCGTAGCGGGCGCAAGTCGGCGACGTCCTGGAAGCCTCCCGCAGTCGCCTGTGCCTGCATCAATTGCGAGGCGATCAGCGCATCTATCGCGTGCGTCCTTAAGGCCACCATGTCCGACGCGTTGGACACCAACGTATAATCCGTAACGGGATTCCATCCCATGTGCTTGGCAATGGCGCGGAATTCGTACTCAGCCATTTGCCCCGGAGTTCCGACGCCCAACCGCTTGCCTTTCAGATCTGCTAACCCTTTCACTTCCTGCTGCCCCATCACGTGCCAATGCACAATCGGGTCCACCGTGGCCAGGATGACGCGATCTCGCGCCGAGTCCGCGCTGTGAACCATCGCGGACATCAGGGGGACGCCTCCGCCCAGTTGCAGCGGCGACTTTACGTCGCGCACGTATTGCGCCGGTACGATAACACCGCGGCGTTTTAGCGTTTCCGCGGTGGCTGTGGGAATATTGATGTCCACCTCGAGGCCATTCTTCTTGAAGATACCGTTGTCAGCGGCGACGCCCGCTGTGATTTTAGTAATGTCGACATCCTCAACGGTCACGCTGAGATGAATCGGCTTCTCTTGTGCGCCTAAGATTCCGGCGCCGCCAACCAGAATCAACACAAATGCAAACCGGCGTACCGTTTGGATCAGCATGAGTTGCGCTCCCTCCCGCGCACGGAAACCCCCGTGAACAGCCTACCACGAGCGGACGCCTTTCATGGCAAGCGGGAAGATGCGCTATTTCTCGGTCCCGGCGGAACCGGCAAGAGCTACTTGGCGCACGCCATCGGTCAGGCCGCCATTCAACTGGCTCATCACCAGCGCGGCCTCAATGGTCTTTCCGAGGCCGACCTCATCGGCTAAGATCACGCCTTTGGACAACGGAGAGCGAACGGCGAATAGCGCAGCATCCACCTGATGCGGATTCAGATCGACCTTGGCGCTGGCGATGGACCGCGACAGACTGTCAATTGATCCCCCGGCTCCCCGGCATGTCAGAGCCGCGGCCCGGAGAAACGGGGTCAGACTGAACTTCGTGGTTATTTTTGGGAAGGACGGTGACCGCCGGATCTGCGTCGTTAGTTAGTTTTCACGAGCAGCTTTTTCGAGAACTCGACCACTGATGTCCCGGTGTTCCGTGGATGTTCAAACGGAGCGAACCAGCAACGCCCATGCGTCAGCGTTCCAGCTTCTCTGCCGGCTTGCGGCTGCCCGGTCGAGCTACCAGCCACACGCCTCAGGTGTATAATCTGCGTGGGAGTTCCATATGAGAGACGCCGTTGAAGTCCTGAAGAACGCGTTGGCTTTGGGTATCGAAGATCGCGCGGTACTCGCCGAAAAGGTGTTCGCCAGTCTCGACGATCTGGATGAAGCGGAAGCGGAACGCCTCTGGGCGGCGGAGGCTCTCCGGCGTTTGGATGGATATCGAGGCGGGGGCGCTGGCGCTGTCGACGCTCATCGGGTGGCAGAGAAGAGCCACCGCACTCCAAGAAACGGGTGTTACAAATCGCGCTTCGCATACACGACGTAAGCGAATCCGAAACCGCACAATGCCACGGCCAACAGAATCGAAATATCGTGTACCGGAAACGATCCATTCACAATCAGCCTGAGCATGCGGAAGTAGTAGAACGGCGACAAACGGGATATACCGTCGGCGGGTTTCCAAAGCTGGCCAAGGTAAACGATCAGGAAGCCGGCGAGCGCCAGCAAGCTGACCAGCGCTCCGGCAGTCGCGCGGCGCCGGCAGCACGCCGCGGCGGCCAGCGCTATGCTTCCCCAGCACAACAGCAGCGAGCCGAGATTAGCGGCTAAACGCATCAGCAGCGCCGGTGTCGGGCGAACGCTCCCGGCCGGCGCGAGAAGCGCCAGTCCCGTGAACGTGCCGGCCATCATGACGCCCAGAAGGAAGGTCGCCGATGCCAATAGCACGATGACGCTGCGCGTGATGGGAACATGGCGCGGCATCGGTTTGGCGAGGACGAGATCGGCGAAGCCGCTCTCCATTTCCGCCACCGGTTCGGTTCCCAATGCCACCATCAGGCCAACCAGCGTGCTGAGCACCGCGATATGAAAGTAACCCAGGCAAACCACGCCGGTAAACGACAACATCGCGAAGAACATCGGCCCCATCATCTCGCGGACGAAAGGAGGAAACAGCAGTGCGAACTGAGAAAAAGCGTTGGAACGATCCAGGTACGCGGCCGCTGCAACCAGCACAATCTGGAAGCCGGCCAGAACCAGACCGGCCGTCAACAGCAAACCGGCGAAGCGCCGAAGCGAATGCCAGGTCAAAGCGGCGACGCTCTTCATTTCGCGGCCTCCCGGTAGTATTGGCGCAAAACGTCTTCCAGGTTGGGTTCGTGGATTTGCAAGTCTGCAACCGGCAGCGCCGCCAATTCTTGCAGCAGCGGCCCAGCAGGCCCGGTCAGCAGCAAGATCCAGCGGCGCGGCTCAACCGTTTCGATCCGCCAATTGCGGGAAGGACCGCGATCGGAAACGTCAGTGGGAGCGGGTACGTTGTCCGCGAACGTGACGGACACGCGCCGCGGCGCCATGTGCCGGATTTCCTCCACCGCGGCTTGCAGAACCAAACTTCCCTTGCGAATCAAACCGACATGATCGCAAATGCCCTGAACCTCGGAGAGAACGTGCGAGGACATGAACACCGTGCGCCCGCGCGCCTTGGTTTCGGCCAACAGCTCGTAGAACGCATCGCGCATCAGCGGGTCCAGACCCTCGGTGGGTTCATCGAGAATGAGCGTGGCAGGATCGTTCTGAAAGGCCTGGACGATTCCCAGCTTGCGCTTCATCCCCGTGCTGTATTCGCGTAGTTTGCGCCGCAGGTCGGCGTGGCTCAGTTCCAGCCGGTCCAGCAAACGTTGGCGAAAAGCGGGATCGACGGCAGTGGCGCTCAGCCGCGCAAACAGCTCCAGCGCATCCTGGCCGGTGACGTCGCGATACAAACCCGTTTCCCCAGGCAGGTAGCCGACGCGCGATCGAATCGCTTGTCCTTGCCGCTGGCAATCGAGACCAAACATCGTGGCGCGTCCGGCGGTCGGCCGGATCAAATCCAGCAAGATGCGAATGGTGGTTGTTTTCCCCGCGCCATTCAGCCCCAGGAAACCAAAGATCTCGCCTTCTCGAACCTCCAGGTTTAAGCTGTTGACCGCCGGCAACCTACCGTACTGTTTCGAGAGCCCGTGCAGGGAGATGGCGGACATGACAGTTTGCTGGCGCGGTTTTCGCTCGCGATCCTATCGCTGCTATCATACGCCAGGAGTGTTGGATGGTGAATGTAGGACGCTCTTTCCGATTCATTCGCGGCAGCGTGGTTTAACGAAGTAACGACTTCGCGACATTGAGCACTGCCTCCCAACTGGAACTCTGTGGATTGATGGCGTCGAAATGGCTCGATCCCTTCTGCACTTGCATTTCAACGGCATCGCCGGCCTTCGCGGCCGCACTCACATAGGGTTCGATCAGGCCTTTCCATTTCTCATCTGCTCCCATTCTGACAAACAACTCTTGTCGCACACCGGTCGGCACAAAAGCCGTCACCGCGCCCTCGCGGTAGCGCACCGGAACCTGCTCGGGACTACCGCCCAGGAACTCGGTGATGACCGGCGCGCCACACGCCGCTTGCTCCATCGCCTGCATCGCCACTAAATCCGCGGGGCCGTCGATATCGATCGCGCCCTTTAACGTTAGCGGCTTATCCACGTACAGCGCGCTTCCCTTCGGCAGTTTGGGCCGCGCGGCGAGCCACAGGGCTAGTTGCCCTCCCGAGGAGTGCCCAATGGAGATCACATGACCAAGATCCAGGTGGTAACGCGGGGCGATCTTGCGCAAGTGATCGGTGGCCATCGCCAGGTCCAAGTATGTCCCGGGCCAGCCGCCGCCCGGATTACCCAAGCGCCGGTACTCGATGTTCCAATTGGCGATTCCCGCTTCCGCGAGCGCCGCCGCCATGGGCCGCAACAATTCATACGAAGTGACGTTTTCCGGCAGACCCTTGATCGTCCGCGACCAACAGCCGCCATGAACGAGAACAGCCACCGGAAATGGCCCCGCTCCCGGGCCAGGCGGCAAGCGCAGTGCCGCAAACTGTAAGGGGTCGCTGCCATAGAGAATCCGCTCGTTCGCGGGCGGCGTCGGCTGCTTGATTAACTCCAGTGGATTGGTGGGCGGATTGGTGGGCGGACTGGCGGCTTGACCGAAGACGGGAAGGGTCGTGAAATAAATGGCGAGCGCGGCCAGAAGTGGCAACCGTCGGTTGAGACGGAGGCGCTCAGACCACTGGAATGATATTGGCGGCATGTTCAGATCCTCCTGGAGAGGAGACGAACGGTCGCCGGAAATGTTCCTGCAATTTAGCCTGGCTGGCGAGGCTTTTCCATCATTGCAGTTCTGCCCTGTTTCAATTCGATCCCGCCGTTCCAGCTCGTCCAGGTACGCCGCGTCCTGGGGAAATCGGGGAGTCGGGGGTAGCCTGGACTTGACGATTCTTTCTGGGCGTTACCTGTCTTTGCACCGTCTCCGTAGTTAGGCATTATGCCACGACCCAGACGTTGGTTCCCAAGCCAGCTTACCAGTCTCCGGGTCTCCGGGGTCTCCGGGTAGTGGCTCAGTTCGATCGCAAGACGGTATGGGTTGTCAGAACCGCCTGCGGTAGCACGTGGGTCCACCTCGTGACCCATCCGCCACCGCGGACGGTACTGACAACACTTTATTTCAAACTGAGCCACTACCCTTTTTCTGGTAGCGGCTCAGTTTGGAACCGCGCGGCTTTGCCGCCCCTTCGTGCGGAAAGGCTACGCCTTTCCGGGACGGTTTACCTGTTTGGCAGGGCTGCGCCCTGCCCTGGAAAGGCAAAGCCTTTCCTTGCCCGCAGCGAAGCTGCGCGTTATGGGCGTCCGTGAAGCGGACGCCCTGACAGTAGGCCAGCACTTCAGTGCTGGGAAAATGGCCGTCTCCGATGAAGTCCGCGCAACGGACGGCTGAGGTCTTTGCGGAGCTAAACTCAAAAATATAGAAACCTCAGTCGTCCGTTGCACGGACTCGATTCCTGCATGGTTCCGTCCCCAGCACTAAAGGGCTGGGCTATTGTCAACACGTCCGTTTCACGGACGCCTGGCCAGCAAGGTGACTGAAAAATGTAGAAACTCCAGTGGCAGGGCTGCGCCCTGCCCGCGAGGTGCAGCCTCGCGTATTAAAGCAGATTCCGGAAAGGCCCAGCCTTTCCGCACGAAGGGGCGGCAGAGCCGCACAAGAGGGTTCGCCCCAACTCAAACTGAGCCATAACCTGTTTTTCTACCTTGACAGGATGTCCAAGATCCGTCAGGCTATTGTAGTTGAGGACTTCTCCAGTTACCTTCAAGTAAACCGCCAGGCGAGCCAGGACACCGCCGCGGATACCGAGGTATAAAGGCGTGTCCTGCCCGTAGAATCAGGGTTTTGGACCACCGGTTTGGACAACCCGGGTTTGAACAAGCAAAGTCAACCAGACTGATACAATAAGGTTCGAGGGAGTCGAGATCATTATCGCTGCGTTCATTCTGTTGCAATTCGAGGGAAGCAACCCGCTGTTTCAGTTGCTGCCCTTTGCGCTGGTTTTCGCCATTTTCTACTTCCTGCTGATCCTGCCCACGCAGAAGCGGCAAAAGAAGGAGAAGGAAATGCTCGACAATCTCAAGTCCGGCGACCGCGTGGTCACCAAAGGCGGGTTGCGCGGCACCATCGTGAGCTTGAAGGATGATACGCTGCACATACGCGTGCCGCCCCAAGACGTGCGCTTGGAGATCGTGCGCGGCGCCGTGGCGTCGGTGGAAGAAACAAAGGAATAAGGAATCCGGGACGGCGGGCTGGAAGAATCGGCCCCGTCGAGAACGGATCGAGAACATATGAATCAGAACCTGCTCTATAAATGGTTGTTCATCGCCGGGGTCATCCTGGCCTGCATCTTCGGGGTCATCGGCTTGCCGAAGAATGTTAAAGAACTTCGCGACAACGTCGGCAGCCGCATCCATCTGGGTTTGGACCTCCAGGGTGGCACCCATTTGATCCTGGAAGTTAAAGTGGATGACGCCGTCAATGCCGAAACCGATCAGGCCGCCGACCGCCTCAGCGAGCTGCTCAAGAAGAAGGGCATCGGCTTCGACAGTTGCCTGCGCTCCGGGTTGGGCGAGATCCTGGTCAAGGGTATCTCGGTCGACAAGCTGAAGGATTTCGAAGACCTGCTCTCCAGCGGCAGCTTCGACACCTCCTGGACCAAAGCACGCGCACCGCAGGACGCCAACTCCACCGCCAACACCGTTGCTTACGCGCTCAAACTTCCCAACAACGTCATCGCCACCATTCGCAAGGACGCCGTGACTCAATCTCTGGTCACGATTCGCCGCCGCGTGGACGATCTGGGTCTTACCGAGCCGGATATCCGCGAGCACGGCCGCGGGGAAAACGAGATCCTGGTACAACTGCCGGGCGTGGACGATCCCGCGCACGTGAAAGAAATTATTCAGAGCACGGCCATGCTGTCCATCCAGCCGGTCGTGGATGCCAATCCTTATCCGTCGCCGGAAGCGGCCATGGCCGCCAAGGGCGGGGTGCTGCCGGAAGGCTCGGAGATCTTCAAGGAAGTGGATGCCGAAGCCGTGGCCGATGGCGCCACGGATCGCTGGTACATCGTAAGCCGCACGCCGGTGGTCACTGGACGCGACCTGCGCAGCGCCCGCGTGGGCGCCGACGAGAACGGCCGTCCCGACGTCGGCTTCACCCTCAAGGCCGATGGCGCCACGCGCTTCGGGCACTACACTGAGCAGAACGTCAACAACTATATGGCCGTGGTTTTGGACAAGAAGATCTACACCGTGGCGCAAATCCAAAACCGCATCACCGACAGCGGGCGCATCATTGGGCGCTTTAGCCAGCAACACGCCCAGGACCTGGCGCTGGTGTTGCGCTCCGGCGCGCTGCCGGCCAGCGTCATCTTCAACGAAGAACGCACCGTCGGTCCTTCGCTCGGCGCCGACTCCATCCATTCCGGGATCATGGCGGCCGTCGCGGGGTTGGCCTTCGTGATGGTCTTCATGCTGGTGTATTACAAATTGTCGGGAGTGAATGCCATCATCTCGCTGGCGCTGAATCTTTTGATCCTGATGGCGGCGCTGGCTTATTTCGGGGCTACGCTCACTTTGCCGGGGATCGCCGGCGTCATTTTGACCATCGGTATGGCGGTCGATTCCAACGTGCTGGTGTTTGAACGCATCCGCGAGGAATTGCGCAGCGGCAAGGCCGTGGTCAACTCCATGAAGGCCGGCTTCGAGAAAGCTTTTGCCACGATTGTGGACACCCACGTGACCACGGTGGTCTCCTGCTTCTTCCTGTTCTTGTTCGGCACCGGGCCGATTCGCGGATTCGCCGTGACCCTGGTGGTAGGCTTGATCGCCAACGTTTTCACGGCGGTCTTCGTGTCGCGCGCGATTTTTGAGTGGGAGTTTTCACGCCGCCAGACGGCGGTCATTAGTATCTAAGGCGAAGGGGGCTTGACCCCGGAATTTTTCAGGAACCTTCCCGGCCTCGGCGGTGTCACTACTGAATTAAGAGGTGCGGGTGGGCGGAGAGTCAGTTTAAATGGAGATCTTTAAGAACCCTAACTACAACTTCCTCGGATGGAAGTGGCCGCTCATCTGTCTGTCGCTGGTGCTCAGCATTTCCGGACAGATTTCCCTGTTGATGAAGGGAGGGCCGCTCTACGGAATCGACTTCAAGGGCGGCACGCTGGTTTACGTCAAGTTCAAGGACACCCCGGACATCGAACGCCTGCGCCACGAACTGGACCAGCACAAGCTGGAAAGCACGCTGCAGCGCTACGACAAGGCGGAGAAAAACGAACTCATCATCAGCGTGGAGCAGAAGGGCCAGCGCGAAGAAGCTCTCAACAATTCGCGCGTCACCATTCAAGAGACGCTGCGCGCGTCCTTCGCCTCCGATCCCAACAAGATCGACTTGAACAACGTCGGCCGCGACGTGATCGCCGACCGTCTCACGCAAACCGCCTCCCTGGGCGCGGATGACGCCCGCACGGTGGCCGATGCGCTGGTAAAATACCGCACCGATCACAGCGGCTTGATTAACAGCGTCAACGAGGTGCGCAATCTGCCGGGAGTCACGCCGGCGGTGGCTGCGTCGCTGGACAAGGATTTTTGGCTGGCCCCCTACAACGTGTTCAACGTGGAGATCGTCGGCCCCAAGGTGGGCGATGAATTGCGCAAGCAGGCGCTGTTCGCCACGCTCTATGCGCTGGCGGGAATGCTGGTCTACGTGGGCCTGCGCTTTGAATGGGTCTACGGCGTGGCCGCCATCATCGCCACATTCCACGACGTAATCATTACCATAGGCTTTTTTTCCATCTTCAATCTGGAAATCTCGCTCCCCGTGGTGGCTGCCCTCTTGACACTGGTGGGCTATTCGATGAACGATACCATCGTGGTGTTCGATCGCATTCGCGAGAACGTCAAGGCCATGCGCCGGGAGCCGCTGGCGGATATCGCCAATCTCAGCATCAACCAAACGTTGAGCAGAACGATCTTGACGTCCGGGCTAACCTTCGTTACCGTAGCTTGTTTGTTCTTCCTGGGGGGAGAAGTGTTGCGCGGGTTCTCCTTCGCGTTGGTGGTGGGCATTCTGGTTGGTACGTACTCTTCCATCGCCGTGGCCGCGCCCATCGTGGTGGTCTGGCAACAATGGTGGGATCGGCGTACGAATAGTGGTAAAGTGATTGCTTTGGATAAGGCTCCCGCCGCGGCGCGGTCTGGAGCGCGTGCCAAAGTGCGGTAAATGGTGTGTTTTTGGCGGTTTGAGCGGGACTGGATGGTCAGAAGAGGCCCGCAAAAAAAGAGTTCCTCCGGCGGGGTGCCGGCGGACCGAATCGAGGGGATTCGGTGTCTAAAGTGGGTAGGATGAGGAAGCGTGGGATGGTCGTAGCGCTGAACGCTCAGAAATGAGTCGGCGAGAAATGAATCAGCGCACCACCGCCACATCCGAAGCAGCGTTCTAGAGACCAGAACGGGGGATTTTGAGCCATGTTTGAACAAAGCTTGTTAGAGGTGGCTTCCACGGAAAAGAAGCGGTCCTGGACGGTCGGGGTTTCCATCATGATTCAGATGGCCATCCTGATCGCCTTGATCCTGATTCCGTTGTTGACGGTGGAAGCCCTGCCGAAAACCAGTATGTTGGGCTTCCTGACGGCGCCTCCACCTCCACCTCCGCCCCCGCCTCCGCCAGCGGCGGCTCCGATTAAGGTGGTCAAGATGGTGCGCGAGTTTGAAGACGGCCACTTGACCGCACCCAAGGAAATTCCCAAAGAGATCGCCCAGATTAAAGAAGAGGATTTGCCTCCACCTTCGGCCGGCGGCGGTGTGGTGGGCGGCGTTCCGGGCGGCATGGTGGGCGGACAGTTGGGCGGTGTGATCGGTGGAATCGTCAGTTCCACGCCGGTCGCCGCGCCGCCGCCTCCGCCTCCGCCTCCCAAAGTGGAGACGCCCCACCGCATCACGGTGGGCGGCAACGTGCAATCGGCCAAGGCCATCAGCCGTCCCAGTCCGGTCTATCCGCAATTAGCGCGGCAGGCCCGCATTCAGGGCATCGTACGATTGGAAGCCGTCATCGATGAGCAGGGACGGATCACCGATCTCAAGGTCATCAGTGGCCACCCCCTGCTGGTGCAGTCGGCCTTGGACGCGGTACGGCAGTGGCGCTATCAACCCACCATTCTTAACAATGTGCCGGTGCAGGTAGCGACTACAATTGATGTGAATTTTACGCTCAGCCAGTAAGCTGCGGTGGTGCATCAGGAAGTTGCGCCACCGTAAGGCACGACTCGGGCGGCGTGTTCGTGTTATTGAATAACAAAGGAATCCCTACGGGATCCTAACTCGGGAGAAGGAGAGCATTTACCATGATCTCGTCTGCAAGTATGTTGGCCTTCTGGTTGTTCCAAGAGACGGCCGTTGCCTTTGACCCTTTGTCCATGTGGAACCAGATGGGCGTTCCGGCCAAGTTGGTGGTCGTCGTCCTGTTCGGTATGTCGGCTTGGTCCATCGGCGTCATGATTGACCGCTGGATCGCCTTTTCGGCAGCCCGCAAGCAGTCGCGCATGTTCGCTCCGGCGGTGGCCGGCGCGCTGCGCGAGGGCAAGCTGGATGAAGCCATCCACATCGCCGAGCGCCACAAGAAGAGCCACTTGGCGAAAGTTGTCATCTCCGGCTTACAGGAATTCCAGGCCCACCAGGATTCCGCGGAGATTCCCGGCGAGGAAATCGAAGCCAGCAAGCGCGCTCTGGAGCGCGCCGAGGCCATCGTCCACGCCGAGTTGAAGCGCGGCATGGGCACCCTGGCCACCATCGGTTCGACGGCCCCCTTCGTGGGACTGTTCGGAACGGTCGTCGGCATCATCAATGCGTTCCACGGCATCGCCGCGGAAAAACAGACCGGTCTGGCGGCCGTCGCCGGCGGCATTTCGGAAGCCTTGGTCACCACAGCTTTCGGTCTGCTCGTGGCCGTGCCTGCGGTGTGGGCGTATAACGCGTTCTCCGAACGCGTGGAATCGTTCGACATCGAGATGGATAACTCCTCGAGCGAATTGGTTGACTACTTCTTGAAGCGTTCCCAGAGGCTTCACAAGCGGTAAGCTTCATCCGGACGGAAGTTTTCGCGCTTCTCCCGGCCCCGCGCCAAGCAGGCCAGCCAGTCTCCCCAGTGAGACCAGGCTAGTCCGGTTGGCGCGGAGCGCAGTCTGCCAGCCGCGGGGGAGGGACCGCCGGTTTTTTGGCGAGGGAGCGAAGCCCCGGACTAAGGAGAAAATCGATGGGATTGGCAAAACGAACGACCACTGTAGTGAACGATATCAACGTTACGCCGATGGTGGATGTGATGTTGGTACTGCTGATCATCTTCATGGTGGTCACGCCCATGTTGCAGCATGGCCAAAGCGTGGACATGGTCAAGACACACAATCCGCGCAACATGCAAGATGCCGACAAGGAAGACGCCGTGTTGATCGCGGTAACCCGCGACGGGCGCGTCTATCTGGGCTCCAGCCAGATTGCCGCCAGCGAACTGGCGCCCAAGGTTAAGGATCTGATTGCGGCTCGGGCGGACAAGACGGTTTACGTCAAGAGCGACGCGCGGGCCAAGTTCAAGGACGTGGTGGACGTAGTGGATAACATCCGCGCGGCCGGCGTCAGCGACTTGGGTCTGTTGACCGACAAGATTGAGGATACCGGCAAGCCGGCGGGTGTCGGCGACAAGAAATAAGGCTGGCAGGGCTCCCGCCGGGGTGGTATGAACCCCGGTTGAGAGGCATTTCGAGCGGCTTTCGAGCAACCCCGGTCGGCGCGGCCGCAGGCGGTCGCGCGGACGGGCTTCCTATCACGGAGGACTTTTTTTATGTCAATGGCAGTAGGCGGTAAGAAGGGTCTGACGCACGATATCAACATGACCCCGATGATTGACGTTCTTCTCGTGCTGATCATCATCTTTATGGTGATCACGCCTCTGGTATCGAAAGGCCTGGATACGCTGGTTCCCCAGCCCAATCCGGACGCCAGCAAGCAGCCGCAGGACAATAACCGCACCATCGTGATTCAAGTGATCAAAGGGGGCGGTCTGAAGATCAACCAGGAAGAGGTGACCGAGGCCACTCTGGGTCCGCGTCTGGTGGACATCTTCGCGACTCGCGCCGAGCGGGTTGCTTTCGTGAAGGGCGACGACAATCTGGAATTCAAAGAGGTGGCCAAGGTGATTGATATCGCCAAGGGCGCCGGTGTGGACAAGATCGGCCTGATGACGGCCAAGATGGAACAGGGACAATAAATGAAAACCGACTATAAGGGTTTGGTCATCACCCTGGTTGTGATGGCGGTGTTTGCCGGGCTGGCCTTCCTGGGCTGGAGTCTGGTGGGCAACAGGCTACGGGCCCGCGACCAGCTTCGTCAAGGAGTGCAGTCCTTCAAGAACGCCCAGTACACGCCGGCGGTGGAGAATTTCAAGAAAGCGATTGAGCTGGACCCCTCACTGGAAGTGGCCAAGCTTTACCTGGCCACGGCGTACGCCAACCAATTTATCCCCGGCGCGGAATCCGACGACAACATGAAGATGGGCCAGCAGGCCATCGACGAGTTCAAGGTGGTTCTGAAGGACGATCCTTCCAACGTCAACAGCGTGGCCGGCGTCGCCAGCCTGTATTTCAACATGAAGAAGTTGGACGACGCCGCGGAGTGGTACAAGAAGCAGATTCAACTGGATCCCAAGAACGCCGAGGCTTACTATTCGATCGGCGTGATCGCCTGGACCAAGGCCTATCCTGCGCGCATGAAAGCGCGCGCCGACGCGCACATGGATCCCCAGGCCAACACTCCCTTCAAGGACAAGAAGGCCCGCGAGGCGTTGTGCAGCGTCAATGGACCGATCATTGACGAAGGCTTCACGAATTTGAACAAAGCCGTGGAGTTGAATCCCGACTACGACGATGCCATGGCCTACATCAACCTGATGTATCGCGAGAAGGCCGATTGCGAGGACAGCCCCCAAGATCGCGATAAGGATTTGGACGCGGCCAACACCTGGGTTGATAAGCTCATGAAGGTCAAGCAAAAAAAGGCGGCGGCCGCGGCGGCGACGCCGGGCGGGATCACACCGCAGTAGACGTTATGGTGGTTTTTTTACCACGAAGGCACGAAGAGAGCAAAAACCGAGAACACGAAGAAGACTGAGATTGCGGCTTCTTCTCCGTGCCCTTGGTTTTTTTGCTTTCTTCGTGCCTTCGTGGTGAAAGAAAAACCTTAGCTACTTCGGATGCAAGACCAACTTTTGCACCCGCCAATTCAGCAACTCCGCCACATACAACACATTCTCCGAAGGACACGCGATCTCGTGAATCCAACCAAACTGCTTCGCTTGGTGGCCGGAGCGGCCGAGCATGCCCAACAGTTGGCCGTCGAGCGATAGCTTGTAAACGCGCCCGGGAAAAGCATCGGAGGCGTACAGATACTGCGTCGGACCCGGCGTGATGCACACGGTCCAGGGCGCGCCGGGAGCCATGGTGCCTCGGGCGTTGGGGCCGGGGCGCGCGCCCATCCAAGGTTGCGCGTCCTCCGGCGCAGGCACGTCAATCTTGATCTCGCGCAGAACATTGCCATCGTGGTCGAACACCTGGATGCGGCGATTGCCGCGATCGGCCACGTAGATGTTGCCGTCGTTGTCCGCGGCGATGCTGTGCGGTGTGCTGAATTCGCCCGGTCCCGAGCCGGGTCCGCCCCATTGCTTCACCCAGTCGCCGTTCTTGTCGAACTTGGCCACGCGCGAGTTGATGTAGCCATCGCTGATGAAAATCGATTCCTCCTTATCCCAGGTGACATCAGTCGGCTGCCGAAACTGTCCATTCATCGCCGGTAGCGGCGGATTCACATGTCTCCAGGGACCGGCATCGTCGGAGGCTTCTTTCTTGCGTCCGAAAACCAAGGTCACGCGGCCTTCCGGGTTGAACCGGATAATCATGTCCGAGCCTTTATCGATGGCCCAGATGTTATCGTGCTTGTCCACGCGGACGGCGTGCGCGTAGGACCACGCGTATAGGTTCTTGCCGATCTCCCGCAGATAGCGGCCGTCGGGACCGAACTCCAGGAGTTGCGCGGCGGTGGCCCCGTAGGCGGGGCCGGTGGTGTTGCCGCGGGAGAACACGAAGACGTGTCCTTTGGAATTCACGGCCACGCCGGCGACCTCGCCGAAGTGGAGGTCGGCGGGAGGCTTGAAGAAGTTGGGTACGGAGTCGAAGGGAATTTCGGGGACGGTTTGCGCCAACGCGGTGGCGGCGGCGCACAGAATTACAGCAAGCGACCAATGTTTCACAACGACCTCCTTGGCTTTGAGGTAAGCCGACGGTTAATCAATTGGCACTACTTTGAGGCCTGAGACTCCTGCGTAATCCCGGAAATTGGCGGTTACCAGTTCGAGATCCCACTGCTTGGCGGTCGCCGCAATCCAAGCATCGTTTGCGGAGATGGGCCGGCCCGCGCGGCTACATTCAACTCTAACTTCAGACCAGACCGCACAAGTCTCCTCATCCGGAAGCAGAACAGTGTAATCCTTGAGGTAGTCTCGCAGGGTTGCTGTCCGCGCAGCACCCCAGTTGTTACTGCGCGGCCACGCCAGCAACTCTGCCAGAGTCATAAAAGAAATGATCGATTCTCGCCCGGCAACCGCCCGCGCGCAAGCCGCTCTTCTCGGACCGGTTGTCCGGAACAGAATCGAAACTACATCAGTGTCAACGAGACAGAGGTTCACCGGGGCGATTCGTTCTCAATACCTTCATGCCGCCACTTCCTGACAAGTTCGATGAAGGCATCTACCTCTTCTTGTGAAATATCCTCGATCGCCTTAAACTTTGTGATCGGGGGTTTCAACCCGGGAATGAGCTTACTCGTGGCGTGCAAATCCCCCGACTGCAAGCCCCCTTCGGGAACCTCGCTCTTCCGAGGATTCTTGGGTTCATCCATAGCTTCAGTATACCTCCAGGCTTACGCCAACTGACCCTTCACCGGCAACTCCCGGATGCGCTTCCCCGTGGCCGCGAAAATCGCGCTGGTGATCGCCGGCGCAATCGGCGGAACCCCCGGCTCGCCGATGCCCGCGGGAGGCGCGGTGCTCGGCAGGATCGTGACGCGCACATCCACCGGCGCTTCGTTCATCCGCGCCACACGGTAATCGTTGAAATTCGATTGTTTGATGCGCCCGTTGACCGCGGTGATCTCGCTCATCAGCGCAATGCCAGCGCCGAAAACTGCCGCGCCTTCGAACTGCGCCTTGGCGCGCTCCGGATGCACCACCAATCCCGCGTCCACCACGGTATCCACGCGCGGAATCTTCACCTTGCCGTTGTCATCCACGACCACCTCCACCACCGTCGCCACGTAGGTCAGGAAGCTGCGATGCACCGCCACGCCCAACGCGTGACCCTTCGACGGCTTGTGCTTGGCCCAGCCGCTTTGTTCCGCCACGGCTTGTAGCACGCGCTTCAACCGCGCCGTCTCCAGCGGAAACGGCTTGGGTTGGGGCGGCTTCGTTTCAACCGTGCGGTCGCTGCCGATCAGTTCCAACAAATACTCCACGCGATCGCGCCCCGCCGCGGCGGCCAGTTCGTCGGCGAAACTTTGCACGCCGAACGCGTGATAGATGTTGGCCACCGAACGCAGCCATCCGATGCGCACATGCGCTTCCGCCGCGCCATTCTCGGCGCGGAAGTTAGCGATCTGGAAGGGCACGTCGGTAAAGCCCATGCCCAGCGAAAATCCGCCATAGCGCGCGTTGGCATCGAACATTGCCATGATCGAAGGGAAAGCGGTGCGCTGCAACCAGGCCGTGGGACGGCCCTTATCGTCCACCGCCGCTTTCATGTACATGGCCGAAGAGGAGTGATAGTAGTCGAACTTGATATCGTCCTCGCGGCTCCAAACGACCTTCACCGGCTTGCCCAATTGCTTCGAAAGCACCGCCGCTTCCGCCACGTAATCGGGCTTGGACTTGCGGCCGAAGCCGCCGCCCAGCAGCGTCACGTTGCAAACCACATCGGCCGGCTTGATGCCCACGGCCGCCGCTACGGTGTCCTGCACCGCTTGCGGATTTTGCGTGGGCGCCCACGCGGTTACTTTGCCGTCTTTGAATTCCGCCACCGCCACCGGCGGCTCCATCGGCGCGTGCGACAAGTACGGCGCATAGTACGCCGCTTCGTGGACCTTCTTGGCGCTGGCGAATGCCGCGTCCACGTCGCCTTCGTTGCGCTCCACATGACCCGCGGCCCCCGCAGCCTGCTCCAGCGTCTTGCGATAAGCCACCGACTCGTGGCCATCGTGCGGGCTGTCCGACCACTGCACATTCAGTTTCTTGCGTCCCTGAAACGCCGCCCAAGTATTGTCGGCAATCACCGCCACGCCGCCCAACGGCTGGAATCCATAGGGCAGTTTCAGCGGAGGAATGGTCAATGTTTTCGATACGCCCGCCACTTTGAGCGGCGCGGCGTCATCGTAAGTCTTCACCGTGCTGCCGAAAACCGGCGGGTGTTCCACCGAGGCGTAGACCATGCCGGGCACGTGCGCGTCCATGCCGAAGACGCCTTTGCCCGTTACGATGTCGTCCATATCGACGATCGGGACGCCTTTGCCGATGTAGCGATATTCCGAGGCCGGCTTAAACTTCAGATCGTCCTTCTTGGGCATCGGTTGCTGCGACGCCAGCGCCACCAGTTCGCCGAACGCGAGCTTGCGCCCCGACGCGGTATGTACCACTTGGTGATTCGTCGCGCTGCACTCCACCGCGGGCACGCCCCACTTGGACGCCGCGGCGCTTTCCAGCATCATACGCGCGGTAGCGGCTTCTGCTCGCACCGGTACCCAGAAATCCTTGATGGATTTCGAGCCGTCGGTATTCTGATCGCCGTACTTCTTGTCGCCGATGGCTTGCTCGATGCGCAGGCGCTTCCAATCGGCACCCAGTTCGTCGGCCGCCACCATGGGCAACGCGGTGCGAATGCCGGTGCCCATCTCCGAGCGATGCGCGATCACGATCACCGTGCCGTCCGCCTCCAGGCCCATGTAGATGGGCAGATGCCAGGCCGCTCCGTTGGCGGCGGATGCCAGCGCCACTTCCGTCACGCCGCTAGGCAGCACGCGCGCGGCCAGCACAAATGCCGACGCCGAGAAAACCGTTCCCAGGAATCCGCGGCGGCTGACGTTCTTCTTCACTCGCGTTGTGGTCTTCATGCCTTCACCCCCGCCGCCATCTTGATCGCCTGGCGGATGCGCTGGTACGTCCCGCAGCGGCAAATATTGCCTTGCATGGCGTCGTCGATATCGCGATCGCGTCGGTTTCGCGTGCGCTTTCAGCAGCGCGGCCGCCTGCATGATCTGGCCTGGCTGGCAGTAGCCGCATTGCGGCACGTTGGCCGTGGCCCAAGCCTTCTGCAAGGGATGATCGCCTTTGGCGCTCAGCCCTTCGATGGTCAGGACCTTCTTGCCGGCCGCCTCTTTCAGCGAGGTTTGGCAACTGCGCACCGCTTCGCCGTTCAGATGCACGGTGCATGCGCCGCAGAGTCCCGCGCCGCAGCCGAACTTCGTGCCGGTCAATTGCAGCAGATCGCGCAAGTACCACAACAACGGCATCTCCGGATCGCCGTCAAACTGGCGAGGAGCGCCATTCACTTGGAGTTGAATCATGTTGGGAATCCTTCCGGGGGTCATTGTACACCTTTGAACAGTTTTTTTTCACCACAAAGACACGAAGAACACAAAGGCCGAGAACACGGAGGCCGGAAGCGCTGCTCCGTGTTCTCGGCCTTTGTGTTCTTCGTGTCTTTGTGGTGAAAAAACCTCGACCCTACCTCACACCCGGCACAATACCACTGATTCGGACCTCCATCCTTGCGGATGCCCGATTGACAGCCCCGTTCCCGCTCGTGCATGATTTGAATATGGCGTTAGAGACGAACCCGAACCAACCGCCTGTCAATAGTTCCATTGATACCGCCACGCTGGAGCTTCTCGCGAGTTGGCGCCGTCAAGACGCCACCGAAGACCCGGAGGAGATTCGCGCCGCTGAGCAGGAACTAGCTGAATTCAAGAAGGCGATGAATGATGGCAGAGCCCCTCGCAGGCGAGCCCCTCCTCTACCCGTGAGCAAGTTCCTGTTTCTCGATTCTGGGCCTCTCGGTCTCATCACCCATCCACAACGCACTGACGAGGTTATCGCCGTCAACGAGTGGCTCGCTCTTTGGTTGCTCAACGGAAACCGGGTTGTTGTGCCTGCGGATCAGTCCGGCACGGGCCAAGCCGGCATACTCCAGATGTTGACGTTTGTTGTCAAATATGACAACATCGTCGCTGGGACAAACTGAAATGACGCGGACAACACGACCCATTTCATGGATCAAGGCCGCGCTCAAGGAGTTCGAGACGTTTCCTGAGGATGCCCGGACGAGGTTTCTTGCAGCTTTGACGATCGCCGCCGAGGGCGGCAAGGCCGATATCGCCAAGCCGATGCATGGTCTTGGCTCCGGCATGTTCGAGATTGCCCTTTCCTTTCGGAGCGACGCTTTCCGCGTAGTTTACGCTCTGCAAATTGGCCGGATATCTGGGTCGTCCATGCGTTCCAGAAGAAATCGACACAGGGCATCAAGACTCCACAACGGGAGATCAACGCGATCAAAGAACGCTTGAAGAGACTCAAGGAGATGCTGGGATGAAACGAAAAGCGCTTGAAGTTACCAGAGGCAGCGGGAACGTGTTTCGCGATCTCGGGCGAGCCGATGCGGATGTTGAGCAGTTCAAGGCAATCCTCGCTGCGGAGATCATCAAAGCGCTCGACCGGCAGGTGCTAACCGTGCGCGAGGCCCACAACCGGACCGGTATCGCGGCCGCCGACTTTTCCCGCATTCGCAATGCGGATCTCGGACGGTTCACCGTTGATCGCCTCATCTCGATCATCAACCGGCTTGGGTCTCGCGTGGAAGTGAAGATCAACGTTCGGTGGGTGGGGCGAGCGGCTTAGCCTCCTAAAATGCCGCTAAGTCTTTTCCTATGTTTCTATTATCGATCAGGTGCCTACCGGGAGCCGAAGCGGGAAACTTTTTTACACGGTCCTCGCCTCCGCAACGGTGTAAGTCCTTTCGTATGTGGCTACTATCCCTACCGCACCTTCCGGAGGATGGTCCGGAGTAGCTCCGGAGGATTGAGCGTCATTTAATCCCCGCCACATACCCCGGGGCGGGATCGAAGACACCACGTCGCCCTGGGAGTTGCTTGCAGAGTATTCCGCGGGCCGAACGCGGTCCGATGCGGCAACGTGCCGCGCCGGAAATCCAGCCGTCCGTTCCAACGACGCATTTTCGAGATCCGCCTGAAACCTTCAAACTGGGGTCGGCAAGCATGCCACCTTTCGCAGCGCCGACGGGAAAAACCGCATGATATCGCCGGCCGTCACCGGCATCTCTCCCAGTTCCGCGGCCGCCAGATCGCCGGCCAATCCGTGCAGGTAGACGGCGGCGGAAATCACCTGCGCCGCGGGACGCCCCGCGAATTGCGCCAAAAACGCCGCGGTGATTCCGGTCAGCGAGTCGCCCATGCCGGCCGTGGCCATCCCGGGATTGCCGGTGGTGGACACGAAAACCTGGCCGCCCGGCTCCGCAATCAGGGTGGCATGGCCTTTCAGCACTACGTAAATGTGATGGCCCATGGCCATGGCACGCGCCGTTTCCACACGGCGCGATTGCACGTCCGACGTGGAAATTCCCGCCAGCCGCGCCATCTCGCCCGGATGCGGCGTGATCACCATGACGCGGTCGCGGCCATCCAGCAACTCGGTGGCTCCGGCCAGCGCGTTCAGCGCGTCGGCATCGAGTACCAGAGGCAACTGCACCTCCTGGACGATGCGCCGCACCAGTACTACGGTGTCGGGGTGTTGCGATAGCCCCGGACCAATTGCCAGAAGCGTTTTGCCGTCAACAATCTTCTGCAACAGGCCGGAGTCGAAGGCCCGCGTCGAAATGCTGCCGGCATCTGTTTCCGGAAGCGCCTCGGTCATCAGCTCGGACATGGAGGCCGCGATTACCGGCAGCGCACTTTCCGCGGTGGCCACGGTGACCAGGCCCGCGCCGGCGCGCAGCGCCGCCTGGCCCGCCAGCGCCGCCGCGCCCGTCTTGCCGCGGCTGCCGGCGATCAGCAACACGTGGCCGAAGTCGCCTTTATGGGCGTCCGGCATGCGGCGCTCCAGGAGCGGTGAAACATCGGATGGCTCCAGCAAATTCAGGAAGAAGTCGTTGCGCTCCAGCAGCAGTTCCGGCGGCGTGCCGATGGATCGCACCACCACCTCGCCGGCACAGTGGCGATTGGGTTCAAAGATCTGGCTGACTTTCGGCGCCGTGAACGTCACCGTGAGCGTGGCGTGGACCGCCTCGCCACAGTAGTCGCCCGTATCGCTGGGAAGTCCCGTGGGCATGTCCACGGCGACAATCGGGATGTGCGCGAACGTGCTGTTCACGTCGCTGACAACCTCCAAGGTCAAACCTTCCAGCGAGCGCTGCAAGCCGGTGCCGAGGATCGCGTCAATTAGCAGCGTGCAATCGAGCAGGTCCTGCTTGGCGGTGATCCATTCCTCAAGATTGCGCACGATCCGCGGGTCCATGCCGATCTGCGGGCCGATCCGCGTCAGATAGCGGTAGTTCACGGCGGCGTCGGCGCTCAAGCGTTCCGGATCGGCCAGCAGAATCACGCGCGGATGGAGGCCGTGGCGCATCCAAAGCTGCCGCGCGATCACCAAGCCGTCGCCGCCGTTGTTGCCCTTGCCGCAGAGAATCGCGATGCGTTGCCGGCCGATGGGAGCGAAGCGCGACTCCAGCACCTCCACGAAGCGCATCCCGGCGTTCTCCATCAGAGTAAGCGAGGGCATCCCCAACTCTTCGATGGTGATGCGGTCGATCTCCCGCATCTGCGCGGCGGTCAGGATCTTCATGCGGACACCTCTGTTCGGGGGTCAGTATATCAGTTTGTCAGAACCGTCCGCGGTAGCGGATGGGTCGGTGGGTCAGCCTCCGACCCATCCGCTACCGCGGACGGTTCTGACAACGCACTGGCTAGATGGCCAGGAGCCGTGCTATTGTCGAGTTACTGGCCCCCGATGACCGCAACCATTATCTGCTTCACGGACGATATTTACTGTATCGGGCCGCGCCGGATTTCCGCGCAGCTCAAGCGGCACGGCTTTCAAGTCAACTTGGTCTTTCTGCGCGCCACAGGGTTTTGGGGACAGACCCGGCAGCGCTTCAGTTCCCACTTTTATAACGACGACCTGCCGGAATCGGTCTACCAGCAACTTCTCGACATCTGCCGGGACAGCGCGGTAGTCGGACTCAGCGTCTGGACCCATCAAGCCAAACAGGCCTCGCTGGTGACGCAACGTCTGCGGCGGGAACTGGATTCGCCGATCGTCTGGGGGGGCATCCATCCCACCAGCTATCCCGAGGAGTGCATCCAGAGCGTGGAGGCCATCTGCCTCGGCGAAGGCGATGTCAGCTTTCTGCGGCTGCTGCAAGCGATGGAGCAGGGTCGCGACTACAAGAAGACCCGCGGGTTCTGGTTCCGGGACGGCAATTCGGTGATTCGCAATCCCGGAGAACCGCTGGTTGCCGACCTCGACGAGCTTCCCTTCCTCGATTTCGAGTTCCAAGACCATTTCGTCAACGATGGCGACACCCTGAAGCGCATGGACATGAACCTGATGAAGTCCTACTACGGCGGCAAGATGTGGACGATGTTCAGCCAGGGCTGCCCTTACAAGTGCACGTTTTGCTCCAACGACGTCTTGATCGATCTGGACAGCGGATATCGCAAGTTCCGCCAGCACTCCGTGGAGTTCTTCGCCGCCGAGCTGCGCTACGTCCTGTCGCGGTACCCGCACATCTACAACATCATTATCGACGACGACGCTTATATGTTCCTGCCCCGGGAGACCATCCGGGAGTTCGCCGCGAAATACGCGGAGTGCTTCGACATCCCCTTCTTTGTCTCCGGCATCATTCCCGCTTCCATTGACGAGGAGAAGTTCCAGGTGCTGATGGACGCCGGCATGATCAAGGCTCGCATCGGAATGCAGTCCGGAAATGCGCGGATCATGCGGGAGGTTTTTATGCGTCCCAGGCACGATGAGCGGTTGATCGCCGGGTCGCGCATTGCGCATAAGAACCGGAGCCGGCTGGCTCCCGTGCAATACGACTTGATCGTCGACAATCCCTGGGAAACACCCGAGGAACTGAAGGACACGATTCGCCTGGTCGCCGCGCTGAAGCCGCCCTACAATTTCGCGATCAACGCCCTGACCCTGCTGCCGGGAACAACCATCTACCGGATGGGTGAAGAAGCGGGATTTGCGCAACCGGACAAGGAAGTCACCCTGGCTTCCTATGTTCAATTCCAGCCCACCTTACTCAACCTGACCCTGGCCGCCTACAACATTCTTCCTGTTCCGCGCTTCTGGATCGAAAACGTCCTGTCCAGGAAGGACTATGGCGATCGGACCATCACGATGAAACAGTATCCGCGAATCGGCGCGGTGATCCTGATGCTGGGTATGGTTAAGAAACTGATTCACGGACTCCTGCGGCGCGACGTGTCGGCGCTTCCCCGGCCGCTCGATCTTTACCTGGGTAAGCTTTTTGTCCGCCGCCGGCGCAAAACGGGTTTCGACAAGATCGAAGTAGCGGCATTCCGTTCAGCCATGCCGCTGCGCAACGCCGCCGTGGAGCGGCCCACGCGGGAATTCGCGAGCCACCTGCAAGAACCGAAAACTGCAACCAATGAGCGCCGATGGTAGCGTCTCAGTTTGATCGTAGGGCCGGCATGCGTTGTCATTACCGCCTGCGGTAGCAGGTGGGTCCACCAGGAGACCCATCCGCTACCGCGGACGGTTCTGACAACACGATTTCTGCAAACAGAGACACTACCGCTCCGATCGGCTGTTTTTTTCCTTATCCCCTCCGCCGGGATTATCTGAATCTTCAGGATCGCCGGCGTCATCCGAGGTAAAATAAGCGAAGGAAGGGTGCCATGTCTGCTACCGGAGTCTTGCCGCAGCACGTCCGGCCGAATCGGGAGACCTTGCTGGCGCGCTTGGCCGATGCCCGGGCCAACACCGACCGGCTTTTCGAACTGGTCCATCCCGAAGCTCTCTATGACCGGCCCATTCCCGAACGCCATCGCTTGATTTTCTACGTCGGACACCTGGAAGCGTTCGACTGGAACCTGATCGGCACTGGTACGCTCGGCCTTCCGGCGGCGCGTGCAACCCTCGACAACCTATTCGCCTTCGGCATCGATCCGGTGGGCGGCAACCTGCCTGCGGATCAGCCCGCCGACTGGCCGTCGCTCGATCGGGTGCGGGCTTACAGCCACGCGACGCGCGAGGCGCTCGACCAACATCTTCAGGCGCTCGACAACGACCAGTTGCTCCATGTGGCCATCGAACATCGCTTGATGCACGCCGAAACCCTGTCCTATCTGCTGCACCAACTGCCGCTCGATCGCAAGCAGCGCGCGCCGCAAGACGCGTTCTTCACTGGGCGTTCCGTGTCACCGCACATGGTGCGGATTCCCGCCGGCACCGCGACCTTGGGTCTGGCCAAACATCAAGGGTTCGGCTGGGACAACGAGTTTTGCAACCACACCGTTGAGGTTCCGGAGTTTGCGATCGACGCCTACAACGTCACCAACGGCGAATTCCTGGAATTTATGGAGACCGGCGGATACCGGGAAAGATCTTTCTGGAGCGACGATGCCTGGCAGTGGATCCAACATCACGGCATCACTCATCCAGGATTCTGGGTGCGCCGGGAATCCGACTGGCTCTATCGCGCCATGTTTGCGGAAATCGATTTGCCGCTGGACTGGCCGGTGTACGTGAGTCACGCGGAGGCCTCAGCCTACGCGCGTTACAGGGGACGCGCGCTGCCCACCGAGGCGCAGTATCATCGCGCGGCCTTTGGAACGCCCGACGGCGAGGAAAATCTCTTTCCGTGGGGCCATGGCGCTCCAGAAGAAGCGCCCGGCAATTTCGATTTCCGCCGTTGGGATCCCGCGCCGGTGGGCGCGCATCCCGGAGGCAACAGCGCTTTCGGCGTGGCCGATCTTGTCGGCAACGGTTGGGACTGGACCTCCACGTTGTTCGGGCCCTTCGAAGGCTTTCAACCGTTTCCTTTCTATCGCGGATACTCCTCCGATTTCTTCGACGGCAAACATTACGTAATGAAAGGCGGATCGCCGCGCACCGCGGCGTGTATGTTGCGGCGCAGTTTCCGCAACTGGTTCCAGCCACATTACCCTTACGTCTACGCGGCCTTCCGCTGCGTGGAGAACTAACGCCGTGCGCACGGAAATGTTATCGGCGGCAACCTCGCCGGCGGGATTCGAGGCCGATGTCCGCGCCGGGCTTGTCCGCGCCGGCCAGAAGGAAATTCCCAGCAAGTACTTTTACGACGACCTGGGCAGCGCATTATTCGAAGCGATCAGCGCGCTGCCGGAATACGGACTCACACGAGCCGACGAGCGCATCTTGAGCCGCCATGCCATGGACATTGTGTCGCGCCTGCCCGCGCCGGTGATCGTGGCGGAACTGGGCAGCGGATCGGGCCGCAAGACGCGCTGGATCCTGGAAGCCCTGAGCCGCCGCCATCCGGTGACCTATCACCCCATCGAAATATCGGCCGCTGCGCTGGCGCGCTGCGAACGGGAGATGTCGGCGATCGCCGCGGTCAGCGTGGTGGGCTTCGAGCGTCCTTACCTGGACGGCCTGCTGGCCGCCGCCGCGCGCCGCCAGGACGGCGAAAGCTTGTTGGTGCTATTCCTGGGCAGCACCATCGGCAACTTCGATCGTCCCGCGGGCGAAGAATTTCTGCGCAACGTCCGCGGCATGTTGCGTGCAGGCGACGCCCTGTTGCTGGGCGCCGACCTGCTCAAGCCGATTCCCACGATGCTGGCAGCCTACGACGATCCGCTGGGCGTGACCGCGGCGTTCAACCTGAATTTGCTGGCGCGCATCAATCGCGAACTGCACGGTGAATTTGACCTGGCGCAATTTCAGCACCTCGCGCTTTACAACCAAGACCAGCAACGAATCGAGATGCATTTACGCTCGCGCATCGCGCAGACCGTTCCGGTAGGCGCGCTGGAAACCGCGGTGCGCTTCGCCGCCGGTGAAACGATCTGGACGGAAAACTCTCACAAGTACACGCCCGCCGAGATTGTGTCGCTGGCCGGCCGCACTGGCTTCCACTGCGATGCGCAGTGGTTGGATCAAGCGTGGCCCTTTGCGCAAAGCTTGCTGGTGGCGCTTTAGTTCCGAATCAGCACCGTTGCCGATCCACAGATTACATAGCGCGGCGGCGCCGCAACCAAAGAAGAACGGATCGATCCACAGATTACACCGATTTCACAGATTCGGGCCGACTGAGACTTGGCTGGCGGCGTCTTTGGAGTGCGGCAGCTTGCTGCCGCTTTGCGTTGCCGCAAGCTTGCTTGCGGCGGCCGAAGCAAGCTTCGGCCCGGAAAAGCGGAAGCAAGCTTCCGCACTCCAAATTTTCGCGCCAGCAAAGAAACGCATGGCTAGTAGTATAGCGCGGTGCCGCAACCAAAGAAGGAGCTGGAACCACGGATGAACCGAAATGGCCGCCGCGAGGCGGCCACCTGTGATGATGAAAACGCACCGCTGATCGCGTCCGAAGGGCCAACGGCCCGAACTATATCAGCCCCGGGCAACGCCCGGGGTCAGGAGTCCGCCAAATGGAAAGCCCTGAAGGGGCGACCTAATCCGTTCGGCCTGCTTCTTGCCTTTGCCTTTGTGGTCCTCCGGATCATCGCCGATGGTATAATAACTCTGTCACCACTCGTGGGGGCGTAACGGCTTCGACGGGAGGGAATGGTGGCCAGGAGGCATGCCGGGGTCCAGGCGCCCGAAACTGTTTGGAAAACTTAACTGCCAATAACCAATTGGCCTACGCAGCCTAACCAGGCTGAATAGCGTTGTCTGGGATCAGCCCGCGGGTCCCGGTACGACGTCACTCTAAGCGGGCTGGCCAAGCGCTCTCGGTCCGGGGGTGCGCGGCGACATCAATCGGACTAGCGGCGGCTGGTACTTGTCTGTTCGCAATCAGCGGCTGCGAAATCTAGCGAATAGAATAAGCATGTAGTTCTCCTGGTGGCCGGCCCTTTCGGACGCGGGTTCAACTCCCGCCGCCTCCACCATAACTTATTGATAATAAAGTTAATTGATTTTCGCTTCCGGCAAGCCACGACGATGACGCGTCTGATTTCATAAGCCGCGACCGCAGCTTCGACGCTGAACACTTCACCGTCTCCCGAAACGCTGCGCCGAGGCGGTGCGTCTATCACTTGAGAGTCCGAGGATTTGCAAGAATCCGGAGCTATCCACCTGATGAAACAACTCAGACTGTACTTCCTCGTGGCCTCAACCCTTGCCTCGTCCTGGGTTTGGGCTGCGAGCCCCCGAGGCTCCCGGCGTTCCCAACTTCCACCAAGCGGGCGAGTTGATCTACCGCGGCGGCCAGCCCAGCGATGAAGGTTGGCTGAGCCTGTCGAAGTTAGGCGTCAGAATCGTCATCGATCTCCGCCGCGATGGTGAAGACGGCGATCATTCGCTGAATCACGAGGCCGAGACGGTCAAAGCCGCGGGCATGCGCTATGTGAGCGTACCCATGAACGGCTGGGTTGCACCTACCGGCGACCAGATCCGCCAAGTCTTGGCGCTGCTCAACTCCGGCGACCCTGTGTTCGTGCATTGCCGGAAGGGCATGGACCGCACTGGCACTGTCGTCGCTGCGTACCGGATCACGCATGATCGCTGGCCGAATCGCCAAGCTCTTAAAGAGGCGGAATCGCTGGGTATGGGATGGACGGAATTAGGAATGAAGCGTTATATCCGTAACCTCCAGCCATCCGATCAGCGGGAAGGGGCATCCCCAAGGCAACAATTGGCGCCACCACCGGGCGGATCTTTGCCTTAGCCGGGCCCGAGCCGGGCCTTAGCCAAGTGAGCGCGCGCGCCATCGGGCGAGTCTCCCAAGAGAGAGCTGGTATGCTTGTATACTAGAGGACTGGTATGCTGAAGTCCTTCTGCGCGTTCGTCTTGTTTACCGCGGTGCTGTGGGCGAGTCCGGCCCCGACACCGGTCCATCCGGCGCCAGGGACAACCCTGGTTCGTTTCGCGAAAGTGGACGAGGGCGTGTACCGGGGTTCGCCACCAAGGAACCAGGCCGACTTCCGGTTTCTGAAGGAGCACGGTGTCAAGTTCATTGTCAATCTCCACTTTCTTCCTTCCCTGGATCGGAAAGAAAAAGCAGAGGCTACGAGGCAGGGCCTGACCTATATTCCGGTTTTTATCCAAGCTTCGGCGCTCGAACCGTCGGAGAAAAGCGTTGACCGCGCGTTGGCCGCCATCCGAGCACGACGTCATCAGGGGGTATACTTTCATTGCATCCTGGGACGCGATCGAACCAGCCTGATCAGCGCGCTTTACAAGATGTATTTCCTGGGAGAGCCGCAGCAAAGCGCTTGGCGAAACGACATGCTGGCATTTGGTTTTCGATGTGGCTGGACGCTTCGCGGCTTGAAAACGTACTTCTACAAGCACCCCAAGCCGCCCGCCGCCTTGCTGGACGCCTCCGGACGCTAGTTGTAAGCAAGGTCCATGCGCGGTCCCAGGTTCGCAAGCTGTACCAATTCCGGCTTCGGGCTACGCCCGTTTCGGACCATCCCTCAAAGATGTGAACACGCTTCAGCTTCAGCATTTGCCCGGGGAAACCGCCCGGGGGCACGACCTTCAGTTCGATCTCGCACTTGCCACATTCGATCGGCACTCGCACCAGTGCGACGATACCGGCGGTGTCAATGCAAAGCGGATGACGGATGCGCTATCAACGTTCTTACGGACGGTCGCGACGAACATCGTCGGGCCGGCCTTCGGCCATTTGCAGCGGCCGCTCCAGGCGGAACGTCAGAATCGACTCCGCGGGAACGCGAATGGCCTTGCCGCGACTTATTACCTCGGTGCCTGCTCCTGCGGCAGCTCCCGCCGCCGCGCCGATTGCAGCACCCTTTCCGCCACCGGCAATCGCGCCAAGGATCGTGCCCAGCACAGCGCCTCCGCCGACGAACTCGCCGGTCCGCTTGTTCGCGCCCACGCCGTCGCGACGGTCCCCAGCAACGCCGGCGTCAGCCGCGATCGCATAGCGCCGGCCATCGATCTTCACCGACTCCAAATCGAGCACCAACTCGTTCCGGTCGGAATCGCTTCGAACCATCAGCTCGACATCCGAGCCCCGGGGAATGGCCACTCGTCCTTGCTCGTCCCTAACATCTTTGTTGACCGTGCCGGTGAAAACGCGGCGATCGCTGCGGTCCAGCTCGATTCGCTCATTGGTTCGCACGTCAATCGTGGTCCCAGCGTTGATCATTTCCATCCGTACTTCCGGCATCCGTACGTCTGGGCGATCACCTCGATGATCATCATCCGGGCGCCGATCCACATCGGGAGGACGGCGCTCCGCAATCTGGCGATCAGGCTCGCGGCGGTCCCGGTCATCACCCACGCGACGCAACGTAAAGCGCGGGACGGAGTCGCCATCATGGCCCCGGTCCCGATCCTCGTCTCGAGCGCCCCAAGCGGCGATGGTTAACGGCCGGCCAAGCTTCGAGACAATAACCACGGAACCATCGCGACCGGTATCAAACCGCCATTGCTGGCTGGGGCCGCCTTGAAACCTGGTGGCGCGCACCATCGGACGGTTGCGTTGTCCCACAAACTCAAGAGCGGTCCCGCCCATGGGGCTTTTGATGAAGAAAAGGCCGCGCGAGGCCTCGGCAATTTCCCACGTTTGAACGTGATCGCCTGCTTCGACCTGGCGTACGCTGGCTGGATCGTCGCGGTCAACCTCCAGCGCTCGGCCGTTTTTCGCATTGAGAATCTGATAGCGGCCCGGACCTTCAAACCCTCCTTGGGCCGTTAGCACAACGGGAAGGCACAGAAGCCAAGCTGCCAGAGCTGCTCCCGCGACTTGTGGTATTGTCCAATTCCAATTCTTACGGTTGCTGATCATGTAAGTCTCCCTCCACACCCTCTCCAACAGCATAGACTCGTTCCAGGAGATCTTCTGTTCACTATGGCTCACACCGCTGGTGGCGGATGTTCACCGGCGTAGGGTGCTCGCGCAAAAGAGTGGCTTCAGAGACTTAGGGAGTCCTGGTCCCCCCCATTATGACAGCGCCTCAAAACGCGTTTTCACATTCAATGGAGACGCGCACTCCTCGACAGTGATTGACCCGCGAGCGGGAACCCTGATCACCAACATTCCGCTCGGCGGCAAACCGGAATACGGCGCCGCCGCCGGCGACGGCAAGGTGTACGCGAATCTCACCGACACCAGCGAGGTGGTCGAGATCGACGCGAAGACAGCGACCGTGACCCGGCGCTGGTCCACCGCCCCCTGCAAGCAGCCTGTCGCCATGGCTATCGACACCGCCCACCACCGGCTGTTCAGCGGATGCCGCAGTTCCGTGGTGGCAGTCTCCGACTATCAGGTCGGCAAAGTGGTCGCAACGCTCCCAATCGGGGCCGGCGTGGACGGCGCCGGGTTCGACGCTGCATCCGGCAACGCGTTTGCCTCGAATGCGGATGGTACTCTCACCGTGATCCATCAGGACTCGCCGGATCAATATCACGTCGTCGAAAACGTGCAGACGCCCGTAGGTTCGCGCAATATGGGGCTCGACCCCACTAATCACCGCGTGTTCGTGGTCTCCGCAAAGTTTGGCCCCTCGCCTGCTGGCGCGCGGAGAGGACCAGTACTACCAGGATCATTCGCCTTAATGATCATCGAGCACGGCCCAGGGTCAGTTCCGCGTACACGCCACGTACACTAATACGCCCAAACCAGCGGCTAGCGCGTTTTGTGCGGGCATGTGATTTGAATAAGTTGAAGGGAATCTGCAAGGCCGCACATTCCGACTCCCGCCGCCTCCACCACGCCTAAGAATGATAAACAAGGACTGGAAGTTGCAGTTCGTCAAACCGTAGCGTCCCTCCGGCGAAGGACTACGCCCGATGATGGTATAGTTCCACTCTGTGAAACGATTTCTCCTTGCCTTTGCCCTCCTCGGCGCGTCGATTACCTATGCGCAGTCGCCTGCCGGCTCCATGGCCTTTACTGTGTCCATTGACCAGCCGGCCACGCATTCCTTCCACGTGACCTTCCGCTGCGACGGCCTGCACGGCGAAATCCAGGATTTCAAAATGCCGGTGTGGATGCCCGGCTTCTACGGGATCCAGGATTACGCCAAGTACGTTTCCAACTTCCACGCCGCGGACGCCGCCGGGCACGCGCTCGGCTGGGAGAAAACCACCAAGAACACCTGGCGCGTGGTTACCTCGGGCGCAATCGCCGTGACGCTCGACTACGACGTCGCGGGGACCCGCAATTTTCCAGCGGCCAGCCTGGTCTCCGACACCCGCGCCTATCTCGCGCCTCCGGGTGTGTACATGCATCTCGCCGGTCAGATCGCACATCCTGCCACGGTAACCTTCAAGCCGGCTGCCGGATGGATGCACATCGCCACGGGTCTCGATGCGGTGCCGGGCAAGAGCAACACCTACTCCGCGCCCGACTTCGATTTACTTTACGACTCGCCGGTGCTGCTGGGAAATCAGGAAGTGCGTCAGTTTTCGGTACGGGGTATCCCGCATTACGTGGCGATGGAAAACGTGCCCGCCGCCGTTGATCGCGACAAAATGCTGGCGGATCTCAAAAAGCTGGTGGAAACCGCCACCACGCTGATCGGCGACGTTCCTTACAAGCACTATACGTTTCTGATGATCGGCCAGGGCAACGGCGGCATCGAGCATACTAACTCGGCGTCCATTTTCTTCAACGGCGACAGCCTGACCAATGCCAACGGCTACCAAAACTGGCTGAGCTACGTGACCCACGAGTATTTTCATAACTTCAACGTCAAGCGAATCCGTCCGCTGGCGCTGGGGCCGTTCGACTACGACCGCGAGAACTACACCAGCATGTTATGGGTGTCGGAAGGCTTGAGCGTCTACTATCAGGACCTGATCATGGTGCGCGCCGGCCTGACCACGCCCGAACAATACTTGGCCAAGATGACGCGCACCATCGCCGGTGTGGAAAATGCCAGCGGACATCGCTACGAATCGGCGACGGAGTCGAGCCTTTACACGTGGGGAGTATACGGCGGTTTTCCGGTCATGGACCGCAACGTCACCATCTCTTACTACAACAAGGGTCCGGCGCTGGGGGTGCTGCTCGATCTCAAGATCCGCGACGCCAGCCAAAACCGCCGCTCGCTCGACGACGTGATGCGCGCTCTCTACCGCAAGTATTACCGGCAGAAGAAGCGCGGTTTCACCGACGAAGAGTTTCAACAGGAGTGCGAGGCCGCGGCGGGCCAGCCGCTGGCGGAGTTTTTCGAATACGCCTCCACCACTAAGGAAATCGACTATCCGAAGTATTTCGCATTGGCCGGCCTGGACATCGACGTCACACCGGATGTCGCGCCGGGCGAAGGCAAGGGTCCTTACTTGGGATTGAACATCCGCATGATGGAAGGGAAGCTGGGGATCGCCAGCGTTCTGGCCGGATCGCCGGCGGAAAAAGCCGCCGTGACCGAACATGACGAGATTCTCCAAGTGGAGGGCGCTCCGGCGACCGCCAAAGCGCTGAACGACGCCCTCATCGCTCGCAAGCCCGGTGACAAACTCAAGCTGCGCCTGTCCGGCCGCGACGTGGAAGTGGAGTTAGGCGCCAACCCGGGGCGCAGTTTCAAGATCCAGCCGTCGGCCAATCCCACGCCGCGGCAAGCGGCGATCTACAAGGATTGGATGCGGAACCAGCAGTGAAACGGCGGCTTGAGCCGCGACAGTTATGGAGCGACGGAACCGTTGGACGTGTTGAACGTCGGCACGAGAACAGGCGGCGCTTGAACCCTTCAGGGCCCGTGTTTTCAGGCTGGCGTTCAAGACGTACTGCGTGTCCGTCGCTCCATAACTGTCGCGGCTCATAGCGACGGGCCATCGGCGGGGGCGCCCTCCGGACCCGACGGTTGCTTTCTGGCCGGGTTTTCGTTTATCGCCTCCACCACTTCCTGATATAAGCGGGCCCGCATTTGATGCCGCTCGGCGGCACGCGTGACGTAGCGGACCAGCACGTGCATGCCTTCCGCCGCCGGCCGCAGGCTTACCGTGGTCTCGGCGGTGAACGCGCGCATCGCGCTGCTGGCATTCAAATCGCGCCACTCCTGCTCCGCCACGCGGGCCATTTCGGCGGTCTTCTCCGTGACACGCTTGCGAATGGCCTCGATCATCGGAAGTGGATCGCGGCCCGCCGGGAACGCGATCTTGATCTCGTCCCAGAGCCATTGTCCGGTGGTGGTGAAATTGAAGTAGTGCCCTTCGATCGCGAAACTGTTGGAAAGCGAAACGCGCCGGCCGGTGGGATGTCCCGATTCCGTCCAATTGCCGGTCTCCAGCAATGTCGTACGGAACAAACCAATCTCCGCCACTTCTCCACGTATCCCGTCGATCTCCACCCAGTCGCCGGCGCGAATTCCGCGTTTGCCCATCAGCATGAACCAGCCCACGAAGGCGACCACAAAGTCCTTCAGCGCCACAGTCAGACCGGCGCCAATCAGTCCCAGCGCCGTGGCCACCTGGGAGGGCGGCCCGAAGAGCAGCAGTACGACGGAGACCAGCCCCACGATATCCACGGCGGTGGCCGCCATGGTGCGCAGCGACGCCTGAAACCGCTGGTCGGCGGTGAGGCGCGTACCGAGGTGATCCAGCCACAATCGCAAGTAGTGCAGGAATAGGATGATCAGCGCGATCCACAAAACTCCCAACAGAACGCTGCGCAGCGCGGCGCGCCGCTGGAGGCGAGCCAGCGCGGCCCAACGGTGATAGGTCGCAGCTAACTGGGCGAAGTCGGAAATGCGCCTATTCAGGCTGGTGAGACGCTGCTGCCCAGCCGCCAGGTGCTGGGCGCCGGCGAGCAACTCGCCCCTACGGTCGCCGGAAGCGGAGAACGTGGGCGCGGAAGTCGAGCGGTTGGCCAGTTCCGGCAGCGCGGAGCGCTCCGTTCTCAGTTTGGTCTGCGCTTCGCTGTGCTGCGCTGTGAGGGAAGAGGTTTTCGTTTCCGCTTCCACTTGTGCGGCGTGAATTTGGCGGACCTTCTGCCACGCCCGGATCAAATCTTGAATTCTGCCGGCCAGGCCATTGTGGAACCACACCGGGGGCGCCGCGGCGGGTACGCCGGAGTCTTGGATGTGATTCGAGGCCTCGTGTTCATCCACCATCTTCTGAATTTGCGCCTTGGGATCGCCGCCCGCGCGGGTCAAATCCTCCTGCGCGTCGGCGACCTCGTCTTGATCCAGTTCCAACGCCGAATTGTGGAGGGTGATCCGTTCGTCCAGGGCGTCCTTAGCCGCACCGGAAGCCTTGGCGGAGAGCGCCGTCAGTTCGGCGATCCGTTGTTGGTCGGCGGCGACCAGCGTTTGCGCCTTTTGCAGGCGCTCCTGCATGGCGCGGATGCGGGGATCGGCGTGAGGGGAATGCTCGGTGGCGGCGCGCAGCGCGGCGGCGTAGGCCAAATCCACTTCGTGATCGGCGAGTTTCCTGCCTTGTTGTGCAAGGGCCTGCTCGGCCGGTGTAACCGCCAGCGGCGCCAGAGCCTGCGCCGTGCGCAATGGTTCGAGATCTACAATTGACTGCGGCGTTTCTCCGGCGCTGGTTGTGGCGGGTGTTCCGGAGGTAGAAGAACGCTCCGTCCAATCGGTGGTCAGCAAGACGCCGGCCAGTGCAGCCCCTGCCAGGGTCGCGAAAACAGGCACGATGATGCCTTGTATGCGGATCATAATCTGGGCGGCCCGTCGCGGCCCGCGCGCCATTGAGGTAACATAGAAAGTATATCCCTATGCCAAATCCGAACTCATCCCCCATTGCCAAACAATCCCTTGAAAACGTTATCACCGAAGTCCTAGCCGCTACTCCTTTCCTGGATGTTCACACTCACCTGTTCGCGCCTGAACTAGGATCCTTGGGATTGTGGGGCATTGACGAGTTGCTGACCTATCACTATCTGGAAGCGGAACTGTTCCGCTTCAATCCCATCAAACCCGCGCAGTATTGGGCGCTGACGAAATCGCAGCAGGCCGAGGTCATCTGGAAGACGCTGTTTGTGGAAAACCCGCCGCTGTCGGAAGCTTGCCGCGGGGTGGTCGCCGTGCTGCATCTTCTGGGCTTGGATCCTTGCGCCGCCACGCTGGAATCGGCGCGCCAGTTCTTCCGCGCGCAAGACCTGCCGGACTACATCGGCAAAGTGTTCAAGCTGGCGGGCATCGGCTCGGCGGTGATGACCAACGACATTCTGGATTCCGCCGAAGCCCCGCAGTGGATGAACGGCGGCGCGCGCGATTCACGTTTCCATGCCGCGTTGCGCTTGGACCGCATCTTGAACCAATTCCCCGCGCATGCCGCGGCGCTGGCGTCGCAAGGTTACGCGGTGGAAGCGGGCGGCGGCGGCAAGACCATGACGGAAGTGCGCCGCTTCCTCGGCGAATGGGTGAAGCGCGCCAAGCCCGTGTACATGGCGGTGTCGCTGGACGACACGTTCCTCTATCCACTGGACGACATTCGCACCCGCCTGTTCCGCGACGCCGTGCTGCCGGCTTGCCGCGATGCCAACATTCCCATGTCGCTGATGATCGGGGTGCGCCGCCAGGTAAACCCCGCGATCAAGTTGGCGGGCGATGCCAGCGGTATGACCGATCTGCGGGCGCTGGAAACGATGTGCCGCGACTTTCCGGATAATCGTTTCCTGGTTTCCATCCTCAGCCGCGAGAACCAGCATGAGTTGTGCGTGTATGCGCGGAAGTTCGCCAACTTGATGCCCTTCGGCTGCTGGTGGTTCCTGAACAACCCGTCGGTGGTGGAGGAGGTCACGCGCGAGCGCATGGAAATGCTGGGACCCAGTTTCATCCCACAGCATTCCGACGCCCGCATTTTGGAGCAGGTGATTTACAAGTGGCGGAATACGCGGCGCACCATGGCGCCGTTGTTGGCCAACACCTACAAGTTGCTGATGGAGGACGGTCGCCCGGTGAGTCGCGAGGACATCCAGCGCGACGTCACGAGGTTGTTCCGGGGAAATTTTGAGCGCTTTGCGGGCTTGGCGTAAAGCCGGCGTAGCCGGCTCTGGGGTTTGGCCTTGCTCGTCCGTGAAACGGACGAGATGAAAATAGCCCAGCAATTTATTGCTGGGTATCGAGAGAGGCAGTGGGCGAGTCCGTGAAACGGACGACTGAGATTCTGCCGTTTGACATCGCGCCGCCAGCAAGAACCTCAGCCGTCCGTTGCACGGACTTCATCGAAAACGGCCATTTTCCCAGCACTGAAGTGCTGGGCTACTGTCAGGGCGTCCGTTTCACGGACGCCCCGCTGCGAGCAAAGCTGGCGGCGCCGGCCAGCGAAACTGGCCACAGAGCGTGGCCCAGGGTGGAGCGTATTTGCGGAACCCTGGGTACACCGCGAGAACAACGAGCCCGCGAAGCGGACGACAGACGCACGATATTTACGGGACTGCCTTTCGCCCGCTCTGCGGGCTCTTTTCCTCTCACAGTGTTCCCAGGGTTCCGCAAAATGCGCTCCACCCTGGGCCACACTCTCCCGCCCGCGCCGCGGGCTGCAACTGTAGAAGCTCCAGGGCGAGGCGCAGCCTCGCCGAAGAAGGATCAGATTTCGGAAAGGCTGAGCCTTTCCGCACGAAGGGGCGGCAGAGCCGCACGGGCAGCCTCCGCGATGCCCAATGCAAACTGAGACACCAACCTCCTGGCGGGGCCGCACCGAAACCAGGGACGCCAAACCAGGGACGCCGCCCCACTCCATTCGCTGGTGTATGATATTTACCGACTGCGGGAATCGGGAGCAATGGGCGCGCTACAAACCTCAACATCGGCGGAGACCGCAGCGGCCAGCGACCCGAAGTCGCTGCTGGCCGAGAGTGATCCGCGTTTTTGGATGGCCTTGCGCGAACAGACCACTCGCGCGGCGTCGTTCGACGAAGTCCTGCCCCTTTCGACGATGCGGCGCAAGGCGCTGCGACGCCGTGTACCGTGGCCGGAAGGCGCCACGCCGGCGCCGTTGAAACTGGCCATCGTGGGCGGTTGCAGCCTGTTTCCGTTCCATGATTTGCTGGAACATCTGCTAATGGCGCCGGCGTCCGGCGGCGCTTTCCAGGCTAACCTTTTTCTCGGCGATTACGACAACTACACGCCGGAAATCCTGGAGAAAGATAGCCCGCTCTACGCGTTCGCTCCGGAAACGGTGCTGCTCATTCCTTCCTTCCAACGTTGCCGCTATCAGGGACGATTGGCCGACCCTGCGGACGCCCAGCGGGACCAAGCCAACCAACACGCCGCGCAACTTCTCGATCTGTGCCGCACGCTGCAGGAACGTTCCCGCGCGGAAGTGTTGTTGGTGAACTACCCGCTGCCGGCCTACTTCGATCCGGGACCCTATCGCGGCCGCACGCTCGGTTCGGACTGGAGCTTTCGCAAGCAAGTGAATCTGGAATTGGGTTGGCGCGCGCCTTCCTACGTTCATATCTGCGACCTGGAGTTTCTCTCGGCCCGCCGCGGTACCTTGGCCTCCACCGACGAACGCGGCTGGTTCGAAAGCAAGCAGCCCTGCTCCGCGGATCTGCTGGTGGATCTGGCGCGCGAGGCGGCGCACCTGATCGGCCGGTTGCGGCAAGGTCCCAAGAAGGTCGCGGTGCTCGATCTCGATAACACCCTGTGGGGCGGAGTCATCGGCGACGACGGCCTGGAGGGCATCGTCATTGGAGACACTTCACCGCGGGGGGAAGCCTTCAAGGCCTTTCAACAGTTTTTGAAAACGCTGCTGGAGCGCGGAGTCTTGCTGGCGGTGTGCAGCAAGAACGACGAAGACACAGCGCGCTGGAGCCGTTCGAGAAACATCCCGAGATGGTCTCTGCGGCGCAGCGACTTTGTGAGCTTCAAGGCCAACTGGGCACCCAAGTCCGACAACATCCGCGACATGGCGCGGGAATTGAGCCTGGGCCTCGATAGTTTCGTTTTCATCGATGACAATCCGGCGGAGATCGAGATCGTGCGGCAGTTCGCGCCGGAAGTCACCGGCGATCCTGCTCGGCCCCGACCCGTCGTTGTACGTCCGCGCAGTCTCCGACGCCCGCCTGTTCGAGCCGCGGGCCATCACCGCCGAGGACGCCGAGCGCGCCGCCTGTATCGAGCAGGACGTCGCAACGCAAGGCGTTCGAAGCATCTTCACGGACATGGATTCCTACCTGGCATCGCTTGGCATGAAGTGCGGCATCGCGGAATTCCGCCCGGTGGACGTGCCGCGCATCTCGCAATTGATCAGCAGAGCAACCAGTTCAACCTCACCACGCGCCGGCGCAGCGAGGCCGAGGTGCAAGAAGTGATGAACGATCCAGAGTGTTTGGCTACTCCATGCGGCTGGAAGACCGCTTCGGCGATTATGGATTGATCGCCGTGGTGATCGGCCGCGTGGACGGGGAAGTCTGCCACCTGGACACTTGGTTGATGAGTTGCCGCGTCCTGAAGCGCCAAGTGGAGGAAGAGACCGTCAACGAGATGGTCCGGCTGGCCAGGCTGCGCGGGTGCTCGCGGATTCACGGCGTTTATCTGCCGACCAAGAAAAACGGCATGGTGCGCGATCTCTATTCGCGCATGGGCTTCACCACCGTCGCGGATCAACCGGATCGTCGGGAATTCGATCTCGATGTTTGCGGGTATACTCCCATAGTTACTAAAATCGCAGTGCTGCAAAGGGCCTATGACTCAAGCCGAAGCGATCGCTAAGATGCAAGCTGTGTTCGACGAAATATTCATGGACAAAGTCGAGTTGACCCCCGCGCTCACCGCCCTGGACGTTCCCGAATGGGACTCCTTGATGCACATTAGCTTGGTGCTGGCCGTCGAAAAGCGCTTCGCGGTTCGCTTCGGCGTGGGCGAAGTGGAAGCCACCCGCAACGTCGGGGAGTTCGCCAACCTGATCGTTAAAAAGCTGGGATGATCCCGGGGATTGGCTGATTCCAGACCTTACTTTTCTGCTATGCTGGAATCGTCCTTATATCGCTATTTCCGTGAAGGGAACGTCTTTCATGCACAGCTTCGCGACGTGGATATTCAGGAACCCATGGGCGTACTGAAGAAAGGCCCCGAATATGCCGGCGCACTGACGTACATCCACAAGGTCAAGAACGGCCGCGACATGTACTTCTTCGCGAACTCGTCTCCGGATTCCATCGACACCAAGGTCTTCTTGCGCGGCCGGAAGAGTTTGCGGATCTGGAATCCACATACCGGCGAACTGCAAGTGGCTCAGTTTATGCTCGGGGAAGCGAACGGCCAGGGGATCACGACGGTACGGCTGGTGCTACCGTCGGTAACGTCGCTGTTCTTTATCGGGGAATAGGCAGTAGGCGCGCTATGGGACGCTACGGTCGCGGGAACCGGGCCGGCAGGGCTGCCAGGGCGGTTTGAAACTTGTGCGCCTCCAATAACGCGATTCGGACTTCTGCTTCGAGGTTCAGTTTCGTCGACCGCTTGTAATCCGCGTCAACACGCCGGCGCTTCATGAGGTCGCCGCCGATTCCCAGTTGCTTACACGCGGGATCCGGCGACTGCCGATAGATGGTCCAGCACCAGGATTGCTCGCCTCCAACCACGGGACACCGCCCAGCGGTGTTCTCAGCACGCTCGAAGGCGGTGTTAAACACGAAATAGTACGCGCGGCTGATGGCACTGCGTTTGGATGCCTTGTCGGCACGCGCAGCCAATTCTTTCGCGAGCTTTAGATAGTCCAGCCAATCGAATGCCATTTAGACGAGCTCGAAATCGAAGTTTAAGCTTACGGACGATCCACACCGCTCTGTCCACCAATCCCGTTCAAACGCCCACCGGGCTTCGAGAGCTGTGTCAGCGTCGCCTGGCGTCAACACCAAGCAGAAGAGGCTCGTGGTACGGTCGTCGGGGTCGTGGATTAGCCGCAAGACCTTCGTTGCCTGCGGCCCGAACGCGGCAGCAAGGGGCTCGCGCGCCTGGAGCAACACGGCCTGAAGGGCGTTTTGTTGGATGAAATCAATGGTTGCGGCGGCGTCCTCGATCACGTAAGCCTTCTGAAGGTCGGCTAGCCCCGCAGGTACCGCCGTGGCGCTACCATCCGGCTGCCGTTGGCACGGTAGAGGGGAATCGGGGATTTGCAGATGGTTCGTCATAGGGTCGGCCAACCCTCCTTCAGAATACCTCATTTCGCAGGGTTCTCGAGGTTTTCATGCCAGGGCAGATTGGACCAGTTTCGCCGTATATGAGCATCCGATATGGTAATGTGGTCCTCATGCGATCGACGCTGAGAAAAGTGACCGTCTTGCTGTCGGCGGACCTGTTGACGGCAACGGGCTGGGCGGCATCGTCAGCCTTCAACTTGGTCGTGTCACGGAGACCTTATGCCAGGAATTGATGGCTTTGACCCACTCGCAGCGGAGTTCGCGGACCGAGGTCCGTCAATCACACAGGTTTTCGAGGACGCCAGCCGGCGAGTTGTCCACAACATACTCAAGTCGTACACAGGCTACTACGACCTCTTCTCGGAGCTCCTCCAGAACAGCATGGATGCAGTCCAGAGCCGACAACGTCACGGGCCGCCCAGCTATCGGCCAACGATTTGGATCACAATTGACGTTCCAGATAGCCTCATCCGCGTCGTTGATAACGGTGTTGGCATGAGCGAGGACGAATTCAAGTTCTGCCTGCGCCCTAGTGTCAGCTTCAAGAAACAGGCGGACCTGCGCGGCCACAAGGGCGTTGGCGCCACGTTTCTTGCGTATGGTTTCTCATTCATCAAGCTCCAAAGCAAGCAGGGTCGCCAAGGTCTAGGGGCGGTCTTGCGCCAGGGAGACAATGGGCGGAGGACGGTAGTGGAACTGTAACGAGGCCGCGCTTCGAGGCCGTGGAGGTAGTGATCCCGGAACTAGCTGCGGAAGAGTCGGGAACTTGCGTCGAGATTATTGTTGGCCGATCCGCCGGAGAGCGCCCTCGCGATCTGGGGTGGATGGGCGCGCAGACTGCGGAGCAATGGCTCGACATTCTACGGATCAAGACTCCGCTCGGCGGAATATACCTGTCAACCCCGAAGTTCCGGCCAACCATCCACTTGCAGGTAAAGGCGACTGGAGGGACGCAGACGAGCCTTATAACCGACAACGCTGAGTACTATTATCCCCATGAGATCCCGAATCTAAAAGCTGAATCCTTGCGTGACCTTCAGAAGGCTCTTCAAGCGATATCCGGTGATGCGGCCACAAAATTCACGAAGTTGCCCGGGGAATACAAACGCCTCGATTGCGTGTGGGAGGTCTGGGACAAGGACGACCTACTAGCAGAGGACTCCGCCTTCGCTTCCGCTCTTGAGGAGGAGCAGAAGCTTCTTATCGAAAAGCATCGCGTGATTGTCTACTCTGCGTTTCTGCGCTCAGCGAAGATCTGGGGAGAGTTTAGCGATGACGTGCTCAAGCTCAGAAAGGGCCAGAAAGTGATCCACGGCGGCCTGCAGATTGCCTCGGACTTCATGGCTCAAGGAGAATTGTCGATTATTCCGCTTACGAGCACCATCGGCTACCAAGCCAACTCCCATGTCGTCGTGCACTTCACGGATGGCAACCCGGACATGGGACGCAAGACCTTTCAGCCGGATCTCAAGGACCTCGCTGACACCTTAGCGGTGCGTGCTGTAACCACGATGAAGAAATTCTTACAGCACATGAAGCCGGATACAGGGGCGCAGGCAATCACACCCGACCGAGAGTTGCACGATTGGAAGAAGGAGCAGGAGCACTACAGAGCAAGAAGACCGCTCTCCTACGCCAGCGGCGGGCTACCGCTTGCCTTGGTCTCGTATCCGCAGCAGGAACAAGACGTGATTGCGCTGTTTCACGAACTCATCGGCATGGGCGTCCTGAAAGGATTTCGGTTCTTCGCCACCAGCCAGAGCGACAGATATGATTCCCTCTTCTTCATGGAGTACCGAAGAGAGGCCGGATGCTTGTTCGACGCTGCGTCCAGCCGTCTTGGAATCACCCGTAACTACGAGCTTCCCTACGAGACCGAGCCGAAAGTCCTTGAATACAAGTACTCCTTCCAGAGCCTTGTCGAGGATTTTGACAAGGGCGAGAAGTTCGCCAAGCAGGTGGACCTAGTCGTGTGTTGGGAGGCAGGGACCGGGTATCGGGAAAAATTCTATCTCTCTAGCCTCTTGGTGGGCGACGAGGGCACATCCAGGCAAATATTTGGGGCCACTCACCAAGCGTTTGCGGCGGGATCTCAAGGGCCCGCGTTTGAGGTGCTCATCCTCGAGGACCTTCTGCGGTGGCTCCAGGACCCTGTCAACGAAGAAGCGCGCCAGAAGCGCGTGTACAGGGACAGCTAAAGGCAGAATGCCCAAGCGGTTCAGTCCGTCCACAGAGGCGCTTCGGAGGAGAAAGGGTCTCCTATGGCCTGCAGTTGTGCAATGGCGGCATGCGGAAGTTGTTTCCTCGTGATGCAGAACTCGTAGGATCGGCCGCCCCCGATAGGCTCGGTCGCGATGCCGAGGCATTGGCGGACTCCAGATTTCATGTGCGCGTACGCGACAAGGAGCTCAAGAAAATCCAGACGATCAGCGCGGTTCTGAGACGACACCAAGTAGACACATGCGGCGCCTCGCGATGGCTGCACATGTCGGAACCAGTGATTCTTGCCATCTCGGGCTGCTGCGTCGCATGCGGTGATCAGGCGCTTGCCAAGCTCGATGCGCCGGCTGCGCGTCAGCCAACCGAGGAACTTAGCAACCTCCATGCCTGCGCGGCGGCCGTTACTGTTCCACGGCAGGGCTGGATCGGCATCGTGGGCGCGCGCGATCATGTCGTCAATTGCCAAGCCATACTTCCAGTCTGGCGACGCCTGGAGCTCTCCGGTGGCAACTTTTTCCATGGCCCGAGCTGTCTTCTGAAGCATTTCGTCAGAGGTCGGGGGCATGTGTGATCGGAGGACGCTCTCGATATGGGGGATCATGGATTTAATGTTCGCCGCTTCCGCTTGTACATAGAACACTTCCTTCGCGCTAACGTCGGCGCGCATCTCCAAGAAGGGAACGAGGTCCCCAGCCGTATCGCACCGCGATGCCACAAGGGCGAAATCGCTTAGGGAAAACACGTGGATCGGGAAACCGGCGGTAAGTGTCTCTGGCACGAGGTCCGCGGCGACGTAGGGCGGTGACTCGTGCGCGAGGATGATGATCCCGATTCGGTGTGGATAGGCAGTTGGGTTGAAGCCGACCTCATCATAGAGATCGTTTCTTAGCTTCTTGATGTATCCACCAACAAGGTCGCGATGCGTACGTTGGACTTGTCGCAGTGCGTCGCGCAGTTTCTCTGTTGCCCACGAGATCGGGTCGTGGCTACCGCATTGGGCCTTGATCTGCACCATGAGCACTACATCGTCAAAGAGAACGATGGCATCGGCCAGTTCCTCGCCCTTCTTCTTGCCGCGAGGGTTACGGTAGACGAAGTCGCGGAAGAAGGAGCCTTCGAGGAACCATTGGCCCAATCTTTCTTCATAGGTGCCCGGTTGACCGCCGATGACCGGGATGGCGCTCATCCCAAACCGGGGTCTTGAAACCTGCTCTGGCTCGCGCATCGATTTCATCGCTTGAATGCCGCGGCTAGGATCTCGGCCGGACCGCGTGCCCACAGCTTATATTTGTAACTGGGTGTGCGGGCGAGGAAATGCCGATCAGTCGGCCGCGAGCGGCCCGGTGAGAGCGCACATAGCCCCATGCGCTGGTAAGATCTTCCGCCCTCAGGCTTGGATAGGCCTCGAGAATTGTCCTCTCGCTGGACCCCAACTGACGGAACCTTTCGAAGACCCACACCGGGATGCGCGTGCGCACGATGCAAGGATCACCGCCGCAGACACCCGGCGTAGATTCGATTCCCGGGAAGGCATCCCCGAGATCCTGCACCACCATCCGCAGAAGCTGTGCCTTCTCGGCGCGGGACAGCGATGGAAGCAACTCCTCGGCTTGGCTCAAGGCATCCATTAACGTAAGTATAGCAAGAACGGTTGGCTGTTGGCCGGCTAGTCTTCCGAGGAATCCGAGGAACGCGACGCCGAAGCATTCCTCTGATGATCCCACTTCCAGTTTCTGCTATGCTGTATACGTCTTTATAGCGTTAATCTTCATCGAAGGAAACGTTTTCATGGACACCGATATTAATCGCAGAGAGTTCGCCAAGCGCACCGCGGCCATCGCCGCGGCCTTTGGTCTGGCCAACTTTGAAGTACCGGAGATTCTTCCCTCTGTCCATGCCGCCGCCGATCCCGTGAAATGGGGCATGATCGGCACCGGTACGCGCGCGCTTGATCTGTTGCGGCCGCTCAGCACCAACTCCGGCGGCCAATGCGTGGCGCTATGCGACATCTATCCGCCGAATCTGGAACGCGCCGCCAAGACCATCGGCGGAAGCCCCACGCACTACGACGACTATCGCAAGCTTTTGGAACGTAAAGATATCGAAGCGGTGATGATCGTCACTCCGCTGGACCGCCACGCCTACATGACGCTGGACGCCTTAAGCGCCGGCAAGCACGTGTTCTGCGAGAAGACCATGGTCTTCAAGGAACAGGAAATCATCGCGCTGCGCGAGGCCGTGGCGGCGCATCCCAAACAGGTGTTTCAAGTGGGCTTGCAGCGGCGCTACAGCCAGATTTATCAAATGGGCATGCAGATGATCCGGCGCGGCGCGCTGGGCCGGGTCACGCATTGCTACGCGCACTGGAATCGCAACAGCGACTGGCGCCGTCCGGTGGCCGATCCCAAGCTGGAGCGGCTCATCAACTGGCGTATGTACCGCGCCTATTCCGGCGGCCTGATGGCGGAGTTGGGATCGCATCAAATGGATATCGCGGGATGGGCCTTCGGCGCCGATCCCCGCTCGGTCATCGGCCAGGGCGGCATCGACTACTGGAAGGATGGCCGCGAGGTCTACGACAACGTGAGTGTGGTCTTCGAGTATCCCGCCGGTCAAAAGGCGGTGTTTACTTCGATGCTCAACAACACGCACTACGAGTTTGGCGAGCACATCCTGGGCGACGCTGGCACGATGGAATTGACGCTGGCCGGGCCCAGCGGCACGGGCACGTTCTGGGTGGAGCCCAAGGCCAAGGCTACGGCGGCGGCGGGCAAGACCAAGGAGCAATGGTGGGCCGGCGCGACGGTCAGCGCCACCACGCAGCAGAAAGGCTACTCGATTTTTCCCGACGAGATCACCGACTCCATGCCGTTCCTGGACCGCGAGCGCAGTTTCGCGCGCCGCTGGATGGCGCAACGCGGCTGGTACGAAGTGGCCGAACCCAAGAATCCCGTGGGCACGCAGTTCGAGCACTTCTTCATGTGCATCCGCGAAGGCAAGCAGCCGCTCTCGGACATCACCGTGGGCGCGGCGGACGCCGAAACGGTGGTCTACGCCAATCAGGCCATGGACGAGGATCGCCGGGTGTACTGGCCGAAGTACCGGTCCACAGATAAAAAATAGCAATCCACAGATTACACAGATTGCACAGATTAAGACAAAACCGAACGAGGGCGATCCAGGTTCTAATCTGTGTAATCTGTGTAATCTGTGGATCGATTCCGGCAACCTCTCAAGTTCGTTATGAAGCTTCCCACATTTCCATGGGAAGCGAGTATCAGATTGTGGTCTACGGACCGAATCGGGCCATTCTTGCGGAAGCCTGCGAACAAGCCTTCGCCGAGATCGACCGCCTGGACGAACTGCTCAGCAACTACAAACCAAGCAGCGAGCTTTCCCGTGTGAACGCCACGGCGGCCAAGGGTCCGGTGAAGGTGACGCCGGAGTTCTTTGAGTTCCTGCGCGTCTCCGACGAGTTCCGCCGCCAAACCTTGGGGGCATTCGACATCACCTTGGGCCGCGGGCGATTATCGCTGGACACGCGCAACTCTACCGTGGAATTCACCACGCCCGAGGTCAAACTCGATCCCGGCGGAATCGGCAAGGGTCTGGCGGTGGATCACGCCATCGACATATTGAAAGCCGCGGGCATCACGAGTGCGTTGGTCAGCGCCGGCATGAGCACGATCAACGCTATCGGCACGCCGCCGGGTGAAGAGCAGGGCTGGAAGATCGCGATTCGCTCGCCGAAATCGAAGGACATCGTGGCGGCAACGGTTTACCTGAAGGACAATTCCCTGAGCACGTCGGCGATGTACGAAAAAGGCCGGCACATCATCGACCCGCGCACGCGCAAGCCGCCGGAGAACGGCGTGGAGGCGGTGTCGTCGCAGGCCATTACCGGCACGGAGAGCGACGCCATTACCAAGTGCTTTTTTGTGCTGGGACGCAAGGGGGCGGCTGATTATATGCGGGCGCATCCGGGGACGCGGGCGTTGGTATGCGATCCGGAGTGCTCGTGGGTGAAATAGGACAAGCGTCCAAGGGCCCCGATCCCTCCTCCACGGATGCACAATTGTGCATATACTGATAGGGTGGCCTACGAATGGGATGCCGCTAAGGCAGTTGCCAACCTTCGCAAGCACGGTATTGATTTCGCCGATGCGGTCGTCGCGCTGGAAGACGACCTAGCCTACGATGGAGGACCGGCTCGCGGAAGAAGAGCGCCGCTGGCTTTCTCTGGGAACTGATGCAAGTGGTCGCCTTCTCCTGGTCGTCTATACCTGGCGAGGAGATTCGATCCGGTTGATTTCCGCTCGGCCCGCTACAACGTGGGAGCGTCTACAATACGAGGAAAAACGATGAAACGCGGATATGACTTTTCTGGAGCGATTCGGGGACCGGTGGTTAAGTCCCCTGCGACGAAGGAGCGGATTACGATTCGACTAGACCGAACGGTTCTCGACTGGTTTCGGCGAGAGGTCCATAAGGCAGGCGGCGGAAGCTACCAGAACTCGATCAATGACGTCCTATTGAAGCACGTTGCCGCCTCAAAGGAGCCATTGGAGTCCACGCTTCGCCGCGTCATCCGCGAGGAACTGCGGAAGACCGGTTGATTCGCCTATTCCTGCCGTGGAATACTCATTCGAAATAGAGCCTTGTATCCATGGCTAAGATGGCTAAGATAGCTAAGCCGTTTCGCGAACTGGAAAAAGGAATGAAGCCGGCTGCCTTGGATTGCTCGGAAGCCAAGGCCCGGAAGTTGCTTGCCGAGATGCCGCCAAAAGCGTGTCGTTCCTGGACGGCGACGCCGCCCGCATCGACCACCTTGACCCGCCTTACGGTTTCTTGGGCGCGAGCGCGTTCGGCGGAGGATCCACGAAGTAATCGTCGTTGAACTTCATGGGATAATCGGCCTTCACTTTTTCCAGCGTGCCGACGGTGGCTTGTTGCAGCAGCGTCTGGCGGATGACGGGGGTGGCTTCCTCCAGCGTGGTGTCGCGCAGATCTTCCAACTTGAAGATGTAGAGTCCGGACACTTCCGGCACCGGCTCGCTGATTTCCTTGGGCTTCAGGCTAAACACCGCCTTCTCGATATTGGGAGGAAGCTGGCCGCGCTTCACCGTGCCCATGTCGCCGCCTTTGGGGCCGGTTTCCGGTTCATCGGAGCTTTCCTTGGCTACTTCGGCGAAGTCCGCGCCCTTGACGATCTTGTCCCGTAGCGCCATGGCCAGGAGCTTGGCTTCGTCTTCCGTGCGGCCCTTGGGTTCCTTGCCGTCCTTGCCCTTGGGCGGGCTGAAGGCCACCAGGATGCCGCGAATCTTGGCCTGCTGTTGCTCGGCGGCGTGCGCCGTGTAGTAGGCTTTCACTTGCTCGTCGCTGATCACCTGGTTGCGCTGCGAAATCTGGTTGAAGGCTAGCTGCGCCAGCAACTGCAGCCGTTGGAATTCCATCTGCTCCTTGACCTGCGGCGTTTGGTCCATTTTCTCTTTTTCCGCGGTGCGCGCCAGACTCAGCATCATGGCGTACTGGGAGGCGAACTGCTTCTTGGTCATCTGCGCGGCTTGCTGCTGAAAAGCCGGCGGCAGAGCCTTCATGATGGCCTCGAACTTTTCGCGGGTGACCGAGTCGTTGCCGATCCACAACACCACGTCGCCGGGATTCACCGGCTTGGCGGCCGGCGCGGGCGGCGTAACCGGTGTCGATTGGTAGGCCGGAACCGGCTGCATGACCGGCTGGCTGGGCTTGGGCGCTGGAGGCGTCGCGGGAGTCTGGGCGGCCGATGGTGCTGCCACGAAAGATAGGACCGCAAGAAACAGGGCACAGGAGAACACTAACTGGGACTTCATGGATCGGGTTACGCTCCTCGGAATGAATTGATGGCCGCGCCCGCAAATCGGGAGATGAACGTTGCCTGGATGGCCTGAATGGGCCTGAATGGCGCCGGGCGCCAATAAAACACCTTCCACAAACGCCTATCCGGCAACATTGGTCCGCGGATTGGTTTATGATAACACGGAATGAGCAGTGCAGCCGTTACGCCGGCGCCTTCCGCGCCCAACACCGACCCCTCGCCGCAAATGCCTTCCGGCGCGGCCGAAAAGCGCTGGGTGGCCGGCGTTTCCATCCTCTGGGCCACGGTGGTGACCGCGCTCAAGATCATCGTTGGAATCGGCACGCATAGCCTGGGCATTCTTTCCGAAGCGCTGCACTCCTCGCTCGATTTGACGGCCGCCATCATCACTTTTTTGTCGGTGCGCGTGTCCGACCAACCCGCCGATTCCGAACATCAGTACGGCCACGAGAAGATGGAGAATCTTTCCGCCTTCCTGCAAGCGCTGTTGCTGCTGGCCACCTGCGTCTGGATCGTTTATGAAGCGGTGGGCCGCTTGTTGTTCCGCAGCGTGGAGATCCAGCCGACGATTTGGGCCTTCCTGGTGATGGCCTTCTCCATGGCCGTGGATTGGTGGCGCTCCCGCGCGCTGATGCGCGTGGCCCGCAAGCACAAAAGCCAGGCGCTGGAAGCCGACGCCTTGCATTTCTCCTCCGACGTGTGGAGTTCCCTGGTGGTGATCTTCGGCTTGCTGTTGGTGTGGGTAGGACGCCACTATGGCGCCGCCGACTTGCAGGTGGCCGATCCGTTGGCGGCCATGGCGGTGTCCGGCATCGTGGCCGGCATCAGCGTGCGGCTGGCCAAGCGCACCGTGGACGGGTTGCTGGACGCCGCTCCGCCGGGCATGCGCTCGCGGCTCTACGACGAAGTTCGCGCCGTGGAAGGCGTGCTCGGATCGGATCGCGTGCGCATCCGTCACGCCGGGGCCCGCTACTTCGTGGACGCCAACATTTCCGTGCAGCGCACCGCCACGTTCGAACACGTCAAGTCCATTTCCGACGCCGTGCAGGCCCGCATCCTGCGCCATCTGCCGGGCGCCGACGTGATTATCCACACCGAGCCGCGCGCCAGCGGCAACGAGGATTTATTCGAAAAAGTAAAGGCCGTGGCGGCGCGGCACGCCGTCAACGTCCACGACCTCTCGGCGTTGGACACCGGCGAGGGCAGTGGCGCGTCTCCTGAATTGGGGCATGGTTTGCACCTGGAGATGCACGTGGAAGTGAGCGACGCGATGACTCTGCGCCAAGCCCACGATCTGGTGGATCGCCTGGAAGAAGAGATCCGCGTGGAAGCGCCGGGCCTGGCCAGTATCAATGCGCACATTGAGGAAGCCGGGGCGCATATCGAGCGCGCCGCGGCGCAAACGCCGGAGCGCGCCGACCTGATGCGCCGCCGCTTGCAGGAAATCGCCCAAGAGAATTCCCTGGTGGTGGATTGCCACGAAATGTCCATCCGGGTCGTGCGGGAGCGTGTGTTCGTGGCCTGCCATTTCCATTTCAACGGCGACTTGCCGGTGGCCCGGGTGCATGAGATCACCGCCGAGGTGGAGGCGCAGTTCCGGCGCGAGTTTCCGCAGATTTTCCGGGTAATGATTCACAGCGAGCCGGTATAGCGGTAGTTGCGCAGTTCGATCGTAAGGCGGCATTTGTTGTCGGAACCGCCTGCGGTAGCAGGTGGGTCTACCTGGTGACCCATCCGCTACCGCGGACGGTACTGACAACACGTTTAGTTCCGTTGTAGCGGGATAGCGTTGCGTAGTACACTGGGAGTCAGCGAGGGCAAACATGGCCGTAAAGAGAATCCTTCTTGGGCAGGTATGGAAGAAGGACGTGACGGGTGAAAATTTTCTGGTCACCAAGCTGTACAACGAGGTGTTTTCCACCTTCGCCGTGCTGCGGCGCGTGGGCTCGGAGGACGTCGCGCGCGTAAAGGTTACCAAGACCAGCGACAACCAGGATCTGCCGGGATACACCTACACCCAGGAAAGCGCCGACTTCTAGGATTTGGAGTGCGGCGACTTGACGCCGTTTTTGCCGGAGCAGCGGACAGGTCCGTAGCCAAAGCGGGCGATTCGCTGGTCCCCCTGTCGGGGGACGGATGTTTTTGCTAGCCTCCCGGTGGTTTCGCAAACGACGCTCAACCACCGGCTACATGCGGCGATCCCTCCGGGGTCAACGAACACGGTGGTGGTCCGTTTCGTTGCGGCCTGGCCGCGCTGTGTTCATCTGCGTCATTTGTGGTTCAGCTCCTTCTTTGGTTGTGGCTTTGCCGCGCGCCGCGAAGATTTGGAGTGCGGTAGCTTGCTACCGCTTTTCCAGGCCGAAGCTTGCTTCGGCCAGCGCGGGGCTGGCCCCGCGCGCTGCGAGCAAGCTCGCAGCAAAGCGGCAGCAAGCTGCCGCACTCCAAATGAATCTCCGTGTCCACCCGAGGTTTTCGGCAGGTCCTGGCTGCAAGGCTGGCGGGCGTCCGAATCTGTGGAATCTGGGGATCGATCGGTTCTTGTTTGGTTGCGGCTCCGCCGCGCTATGTAAGCTGTGGATTATTCCCGAACCGCGTAATCTGTGGAACGCGAGACTGGCGGCACGGCGTCGAGCCATGCCGCCCCTGATCGCTCCCGTAATCGGTGGACTAGAAGTGCACCTTCATGGACACTTCAATCAACCGCGGCCCTCCGAAGCCGGTGACCTGCCCGAAGGTCGTGGTGGTGTTGATGTTGGACGACCGGAGTGTTCCAGTTGGCGTGGTTCATGAAGTTGAAGAACTCCGCGCGGAGGTCCAACTTCCAACGCTCGGTGAAGGCGAGCTGGCGGCTGAACGCCATGTCCCATAGATCTGTCCGGGTCCGGCGAAGATGCCGCGCTGGGCGTTGCCAAAGGTTCCCAGCGGTTGGCAACTGGAGTTGGCTTTAAAGGCCGCCAGGTTGCAACCACCGGCGAAGGCCGCGGTATTGAACCACATGTCAGTGGTGCGCGTGGCCGGGACAGGATTCTGTCCGGGAACTACGTTCGGCCGGTCGGCGCCCTCACCTGTCAGCGACACGTCCGATCCGTCGGTGACCGAGAACGGCTGGCCGGATTGCAGGGTGATCAGCGGCGAAATCTGCCAGTCTTTGGTCAGTTCTTTGACGAACGCCGCTACCGAGTCCGCCGCTGGAGGCGACGAACGAGAGTGTTGAAGATCTGCCGGCGATCGAACATCGCATTCGCCCTTTTCGGCATTGCGGTTGAGTCGGGTTCTGATAGTTGTTGCCGGCCAACTCGCCGCCGAAGTCCCAGGTGCTGATGCAGTGCGACCAGGTGTAGTTGGTCAAGATCGTGTAGTGGTTGGAGAGGCGTTTCTCCAGCCGCAGCAGCAGGCCGTTGTAACTGGAGTTGGCCCCATCATCCGTTTGGTCGACGGAACTATAGTACGCGCCTTGGGTCGGATTCAGCAGCGTGAAAATACGATGGGCGGCTTCCGTTCGACGTCGAGGTGCAGGTAGCGCACAGCGGCACGTTGATGTCGTTGGAACCCAGGATGTGGACTGTGTCCGGTTGCCGATATAGGTGACCGACGCCAGCCAGTCCTTCGCCGAATTGCCGTTGATAACTGAGGTTCCACTGCATCATGTAGTCGCCGTGCACGTTCGGGGGAATGGTTACATAGGTACCCTGGAGCGCGGGAAGATCGCCGCGCCGGGAAAGGGATCGCCGCCGGGAACGCCCAGCCAAGGATTGGAGAACGCTCCGGCGAGCCCGCTTGCCAGGACCGCCGTTCCCTTGGTCCCAGTGCGACCGAGGATGCGTAGGGCGGATTGGTGGTCCAGCGCTCCGGATAGAACAACTCCGGGATTATCGTGCATCAGGGCGAACGCCGCGCGGATAGTTTGCTTTCCGCTGCCCGTGGGGTCAAACACAAAGCCCAGGCGCGGAGAACTGTTCAGCCAGTGGGAATTCGACGAACGGGCAGCCGTTGGCGTTTTGCGGATCATTGCCGAAAAACAGGCCCGCCGGGGCGTTGGGATACTGGGTACTGTGCTGATTGGCCAAAAACCCGGCCAACTGGAACTGGTTGCCGCGGCACTGCTTGTCGACCGTGGGCTGGTCCGGCTCCCAGCGAACGCCTACGTTGACGGTCAAATGCGGAGTCATCGCGGAAGCTGTCTTGCACGTAGGCGGCGAAGACCGTCTGGCGCATATAGTCGGAGAGCGCATTTCCGTCCGTGAGTCCGCCCAGTTTTCCGAGTCTCCACGTCCGCCAGCGAGTCGCCGGTGTTGGCCGCGGCGGTCTGGCTGCCGCTGAAAGACCATTGACCGTTGGACTGCTGGTTGTTGAGGGAGTTGAACTGCAATTTGCGGAAGTCGAAGCCGAAGGCGATTTGGTGGCTTGCCCTTGGTCATCGGATAGTCGTCGGAAAGCTGGTAGGTGTTGATGTTGAAATATCCCGGCGCGCAGGTTCCGCAGGCTACGTTGAAGTAGTTGCTGACGGTGATCTGCATGTAGTTGTCGGGCATGTTCTCCGCAAATCCTTTGATGCCCAGCGCGCTCGGGCCAAACAGGTTGTGGGCCGATCCGCGGTTGTCGGCGCGCCGGTTCGAAGTGGCATGGAACGAGTTCACCTGGGTGGGGCTGATCGTGTAGGTATCGCCCGTAGGTGATGGTGTTCGTTTCATCCAGATTGCCGGGATTGTCCGGTGGTCAGCGCGTTCTTGCCGTTGAAGAGTTTCAGCGCGGTGTAGTTGTAAATGTACCACCGTACGAACATGTCGTGCTTGTCGCTCTTGACGTAGTCGATGCGGCCGATCGATCTGCCAGTCCGGATTGTTGAGCGGGCTAGGCGTAGAGGAACAGTCCGCAGTTATCGGTGGATTGTCGGAATATAGCTGCTCAGCAGTTTCATTCGCCGCCGGATCGCATACGCGCCGTGGGAATCTTATAGTTGGGGAAGTTCAAACCCGTGAGCGGGTCGTGGATGCCCGGCTTTCCGAAATCCGGGCTTCCCACGGTCGAGTTGGTGATAGCTTTCGACTGGCAGCCCCCCGCCGAAGTTGGACGCGTCTTCCACGGAGAAGTTCCCCGGCAGCCGTCAAGGCCGTGGGCACGTGCGCCGTGTTATTCCCCGGGTTACTGCGCTGCGCGGTTTGCTGATATCCGGCGAAGAAGAACAGTTTGTCGCGGATAATCTTGCCACCGATCACGCCGCCATATTGATTGCGTTTCAGGGAGTCCCGCACTGGCTGTTGCACCGATCCGTTCGGCTCGACCAGACCCTTGGGCCGGGCGTTGAGATCGTAATTGCGGAGATACTCGAAGAGGTCCCCGTGCAAAGCGTTGGTGCCGGACTTGGTCACGATGTTGACCACCGCGCCGGGATGGAGGCCGAATTGCGCCTGCATGGCGTTGGTCTGCACGCTAAATTCCTGCACCGCGTCGGGGAACGGAATGGGCATGTTCACGTTGCTGAAGGAGTCGTTGTTGTCGCCGCCATCCAGCAGGTAGTTAATGCCGTTCGCCATGCCGCCGGCCACCGCGAACGTCCGCGAACCGTTCGATCCTTGAATATTCTTGCTGCCGGTCAAATCGCCGCCGGGACTCGAGGTGGCTCCGCCGACCAGCGTGATCAACTGGACGAGGTTCCGGCCATTGAGCGGCGCTTCCTCGATCTCGCGCGTACTCCATAACCTGGCCGATGGCGCTGTCCTTGGTCTCGACCATGGACGCGTTGGCGGTTACTTCCACCGTCTCGGTGACCGCGCCGATCGTCAACTGAACGTTGATCGTCGTGTTCTGGGCGGTTCGCAGGGTGATGCCGGTCTGGCGGTAATCCTTGAAGCCCGGCGATTTCACTTCCAGTTGGTACGGGCCGATGGGAAGATCGGGCAGGAAGAAGCGCCCTTCCCCGTCGGCGGTAGTTTCACGAATGAGATGTTTGTCTACTTCTGTCGCGGTGACTTTGGCGCCTGGCACCATTTTGCCGGAAGCGTCGGTTATCACGCCATCAATTTCCGCGATGGCTACGGCTTGCGCATGAAGACCTACGGCGCAGCAAAGAATGACCCCAAAAACAAGAGCACCGGCAACAGCCGGCGCACCCAAGAAGCGTCGGTTCATATCGTGAACCCTCCCTGAGATGGAAACGTTATCACCGGGTCTAATGGGAGTCAACGGTAAAGTTGGTATTTCCGGCAACTGGTCCCAGGGTGGTATACTCGAACCAAGGAACGCCATGGGCGGCGCTTGCGGCCCTTTTGCCGCCGCGCCGCGAGCACGCTCGCGAAAAGCATCGCCGCCCTCCAAAGAGGCATTAAGCTTCTTCCACTTGCTTCGGCGGCGCCGTAACTGGCGTGCCTTTCCGTCTGGCCTTCAAGTACTCGATGAGCGGCGGCAGCAAACTGAGCGTCACCACCACCAGCACCACCAACTCGATGTGCTGGGCGAGAGCAGGGAACAGTTGACCGAGAAAGTATCCGCTCAGCAGCATGCTGGAGATCCAGCCAATGCCGCCGATCACGTTGTAAAACGCGAAGCGCCCGTAGGGCATTTCCGCCGCGCCGGCCACCAGCGGCGCGAAGGTGCGCACGATGGGGATGAACCGGGCGATGATGATGGTCTTGTTGCCGTACTTCTCGTAGAACTTGTTGGCCTCCTCCAAATGGCTGGGACGAAAGAGCAACGACTTGGGCTTCGAGAACAGCCGCTTGCCCAGTTTCAAACCGGTAAAGTAACCCACCGCATTGCCGACGATGCCGGAAATGGTCAACGTGACGATCAGCACGCCTAGGTTCAGGTTCCCTTTAGCGGCGAACAGCCCAGCCACGAACAATAGGGAGTCGCCGGGGAAGAAGAAGCCGGCCGCTAGGCCGTTTTCGGCGAAGATCACCCCGTTCATCACCAAGTATCCCGCCGCCGCGATGGTACTGGGATCGAGATAGTGCCGGATTTCCGCGATTAAGCCACCGAATGAGGGCATCCTGGTATTATCCCATGCTTCCCATCTGTTCCTATTGGTTCCCATTAAGCGGGGTGCGCGACATGAAAGTGGATGAACGAGCATCCCTGAGTAAACCCGGAGGTTCTGAAAGTACTGGATACGTACAGAGGAATGCGGCCTTTTCAGCCTGCCAATGCCAGCGCAAGAACGATAGCCCCACGCGAGGCGCAGCTTAGCCGATCCTAGGGTCAAGAGCAAAAGCAACCCTAGCCTGCGCGAGCCTGCGCGAGCCTTGCGCGAGCCTGCGAAGGCAGGCGGTAGAGGATTAGCCCCAGGCGAGGCGTAGTTCAGCCGAGCCTGGGGTTGTCGGCGCAATGAAACTGAGCCTGCGTAGCTGGCGACAGAGGCGGTGGGTAAGGTCTCTGTCGCCAGCTACGCAGGCTCGCTTTCTCGATTCCTAAACCCCAGGCTCGGAACTGCGCCTCGCCTGGGGCTAATACTCTACCGCCTGCCTTCGCAGGCTCAGTTAGCGCCAGTTTCGGCGGAGGAGGACACTTCTCCCCACTTTAATGTCGCACACCCCCATTAAGCGCTTTGTAAACAGCTACTTGCTTCGCTACAAACCTTCCGGCAGGGCGCCGCCAGTTACTTCTTGTTGACCCCTCCCTGTAAGCTTGCTATAATTGACTTTCAACACGGCACCATCAACCCACATAGAGATGAGCCTGCCACTCCACAGATCGGGCACTGCGATTGCCAACTGCAAGTGCGCCCAAAGACAGGCTAGACAGGTCGAAACGAAATGATGAATGACTTCCGGATTGGCGATAAGGTCGTTTACCCCAACCATGGTGTTGGCACGATTGAGCAGATCAGCAGCCGGACGACTTCCGGCACGGCCGAGCATTACTACCTGCTGCGCATCAATTCCAATAGTCTGACGGTGATGGTTCCTTTCAACAACGTGGAAAGCGTTGGCTTGCGCAAGATCGTGAAGCAGGCCGAAATCGCCAAGATCCTGGTCTACCTGGCCGATGGCGATTGCCATTCGCACGCCGACTGGAAGTGGCGCTTCAAGGAGAACTCCGAGAAGATGCGGAGCGGGTCGCTGTTGCAGGTGGCCGAAGTGATGAAGAGCCTGCTCAAGCTGAGCCGCGGCAAGCCGCTTTCCTTCCGCGAGAAAAAGATGCTGGACCGCTCCCGCTACCTGCTGGTGAGCGAACTGGCCACCGTCAAGGGCATGCCGGAGAAAACCGCCGAGATGCTGATCGACAAATCTTTGGCGAAGTCCAAACTGAAGCTGCCGGACATCGACTAAAGTCCGCGATTCGGAACCGCTCCCTAACGGACGCGGCACGTTGGCGGTCGCGGTACCTTAACTTCCCTATGCCCTGGACCCAAGTGATCGTGCTCGGCCTGGTGCAAGGCATCACGGAACTGCTGCCGGTTTCCAGTTCGGCCCACCTGTACGTTGTTTCCTGGCTGTTCAAATGGCCCGACCAGGGTCTGACCTTCGACGTGGCCCTGCATGTCGGCACGCTCCTGGCCATCGGCCTCTACTTTCTGCCGACGTGGGTGGAGATTCTCACCAAAAATTTGCGACTGCTCGGCCTGCTGATTCTGGGCACGATCCCGGGAGGAATCTCCGGCTTGCTGCTGGAACATTTCATCGAAGAAAAACTGCGCAATCCGGTGATCGCGCCGATCGTCATTGGGGTGAATGCGATTATATTTGCCCTGTTGATGGCTTGGGCCGAACGCGCCTCCCGCGGCACTCGCGACCTGCATTCCCTGAACACGCCGGACGCTCTGACCATCGGCATGGCCCAGGCGCTGGCGGTGATTACCAGCGTGTCGCGATCGGGCATCACCATGACGGCGGCGCTGTTCCGCGACTTCGATCGCGAGACGTCGGCGCGCTTCTCCTTCCTGCTGGCGACCCCTTTGATTGCCGGGGCCGGCCTCAAGAAGGCCCTGGAACTGCGCCATACCGGCATTCCCGCCGAAATGAAGCTGCCTTTCCTGGTGGGAATGACCATCGCCGGCGTTACCAGCTACCTGGTGATCGCGTTGTTCCTGCGGTACCTCCAGACCCGTACCCTTAAGATTTTCATTTACTATCGGATAGCTTTTGGCATAATAGTGTTGGCATTGGCGATTCTCTCTCGGCCGCGGTAACACATTTGGACAATCCCGGCCGTCGTTGGTATGAAGTGCGGGCGGTGCTGTACGGGGCTTCAGCCCTGGGCAGTCTTCTTGCGCTCGTTTCTTACGATCCCTTCGATCCGTCGTTAAACGCGGTGGCCTCTCTGGGCCAACCCGGCAACCTGATGGGACGGGTGGGTTCGTATTCCGCCGACTTGCTTTTCCAAACCTTCGGACTGACCGCCTTTCTGATCCCCATAGTGCTGGGCTACCTGTGCGTCAAGCACCTGCGCGGCCTGACCATCGAGTCGCCGCATCTGCGATTGCTGGGCGTGATGACGCTGGGTGTGGCGGCAATGTCGGGATTAGCGCTGCAGCCGGTGATTGCGGAGCATAGCGGAGCGCGCCTGGCGTCCCTACTGCGCTGGCAATTCCGCGGAGCGATTCCGGGTGGCGGATTCCTGGGCCGCTTGCTGGCCGGCGCGCTGCTGCATCTTTTCAATCTCACCGGCACGCTGGTCCTGCTGGCGCTGATTCTGACGGGATCGTTCTACCTGCTAACCATGGTGTCCATCGGCGAGGCCAAGGATTGGCTGACGGAACGAATGAAAGCGACTTGGGCCAGGTTCCGAAACTTGTTCCGTCGCGCACCGAAGGTTGAGGATGTGGAAGCGCAGAACCGCCTGGGCCGCAAACTGGCGCAAGAAGCTCGGGCCGCCGAGGCGGACGGACCGAAGAAGGAGAAATCGCTGTTCCCGGTGATCACCGTGCGGGTGCGGACGCCCCAAGGCATGCCGGTTTCCGTGGACGGAGCCCAAGGCGAATCCGAACTGTCGGTCGGCTTGGACGCCATCTCGCGGATGGAGTTGGAACCACAGCATCCGCCGGCCTTGGTTCCTCCGCTGCAACCCAGCGCGCCTGTTTCCACCGCACCTGGTCCCGACGATGCGCCTCCCTGGGAAGTGGTCGCGCCGGTTCCGCCGGCGAATCGGGAGGCGGCATCCGCACCGCGGGAGATCCTGGTCACCGAGCCGCCGCCGGCCCCCACCAGTTTCAAGCCGCGGGTGCTGGCGAAGTCGCCGACCTATCGCATGCCTTCCACGGGATTCCTGCGCGAGCCCGACGGCCGCACCGCCCTGGACGAGGAGGAACTGAAGAGCCTGGCGCAAACATTGAAGCTGAAGTTCGCGGAATTCGGTGTGATGGGCGCGGTGACACAGATCAATCCCGGCCCGGTAGTGACCACCTTCGAATTCAAGCCCGAGGCCGGCATCAAGTACAGCCGCATCACCAACCTGGTGGAGGACCTTTGCCTGGCCTTGGAAGCCGAGTCCATTTTGATCGAGCGCATTCCCGGCAAGTCCACCATCGGCATTGAAGTGCCCAACGCCAAGCGCGAAACCATTCATCTGCGGGAGATGATGGAGAGCCGCGAATTTTCCGACTCCCCGTCGAAGCTGACGCTGGCCATGGGCAAGGACATCAACGGCCGTCTGCGGGTGGCCGAGTTGAACACCATGCCGCATCTGCTGATGGCCGGATCCACCGGCACCGGCAAAAGCGTGGCGCTGAACTCCTTCCTGATTTCTATGCTCTACAAAGCCACGCCGGACGACGTGCGCCTGATTCTGGTGGATCCCAAGCGCCTGGAGTTGGGATTGTACGACGGCATCCCGCACTTGTTGGTGCCCATCATCACGGAGCCGAAACTGGCCGCCACCGCGCTGAAGAACGCGGTAAAGGAAATGGAACGCCGCCTGCGCGTGCTGGCGGAAAAAGGCGTGCGCAACATCGAGCAATACAATCGCGCGCTGGACAAGCCGCGCACTCTGAACCTGTTCGCGGAAGACGGCACGCCGGCCGGAACCAAAGAGCAGGAGCAAAAGCTTCCCTACATCGTCATCATCATCGACGAATTGGCCGACCTGATGATGGTGGATTCCAGCAATGTGGAAACCTCCATCACGCGCCTGGCGCAAATGGCACGGGCTGTGGGCATTCACCTGATTCTGGCCACGCAGCGTCCCAGCGTGGACGTGATTACCGGCCTGATCAAGGCCAACTTCCCGGCGCGCATCTCCTTCCGCGTGGCCACCAAGGTGGACTCGCGCACGATCCTGGACGCCAACGGCGCGGAGTCGCTGCTCGGCCGCGGCGACGCGCTGTATCTGCCCTCCGGCTCGGGCCGCCTGCTGCGCGTGCACGGTCCGCTAGTGACGGAAGACGAAATCAACAAAGTGGTGGAGTTCTGGCGCGGTCAATCGAAGCCCAACTACGAAACCCAATATCTGGCTCCGCCGCCGCGCGACGACGATGACGAAGATGCCGAAGCCGGCGACGACATGTTCGAGGGCCAAGACGATCCGATGTACGAAGAAGCGGTGCGTGTGGTGGTGGAAGCGGGCAAGGCCTCCACGTCAACGTTGCAGCGTCGCTTGCGTTTGGGCTATGGCCGAGCCGCGCGGTTGCTGGACATCATGGAGCACGACGGGATTATTGGTCCGCCGGACGGCAGCAAGCCGCGCGAGGTGTTGAAGCGTCCCGATTGGATTGCCGAGGTGGATCATCAGTTGCGGTGACGCCAAGGCAAGTGCGAATTGCGAAGGAAGCGAGCGGCTGAAAAACGCTCGGCCTATATGGAGTGCGGCGGCTTGACGCCGCCTTGGATTTGCGAAGCTTGCGTCGCGTGCCGGCGTCAATAGCCAAGAAGCGGCGCCAGCCTGGCAAGCACTTCGTTGATCACTTCGCCGGGACAGCGTCCCATCCGCTCGGCTCGGCGAGCATTCCAGTCTACGCTCTTCAGATGATCCGCCAAGATGATACCTGCCACGCCATGGCCGCCGGGAACCGGGACCTCGAACGGATAGCCTTTGGCTTGGTTCGTCAACGGACAAACCAGCGCGAGGCCGGACTTCTGATTGTAGATCTTGGGACTGAGCACCAACGCGGGACGCCGGCGAATCGGGAGGCGAACTACGCCTGGATGGCGCCGCCCGGCTTGTTCGTGTCCCGCCTGGGGGTCGAACGTCAGATGAAATCTCCGGCGTCGGGAACGTAAGGGGAAGTCACCACGATTCCTGGCCGGCGGGCGGTCCCCAGTCCGTGTCGGAATGGCGATTCTTCCTCGTAATTCCAGACACCAGTTGCCGCAGGTCATACTTACGGCGCGTGGACCGCAACACGATGCTACCGTCCGTTGAAAGATTCTCTGAGGGATGCGAACGGCTAAGCTGTTTCCCCACTTGGACACTTGAGTCTCGTTGGGCATATGCATCTACATGGAATATACATCGGCAGGAATGGAAGTCAATTTAACGGCCGGTAAGTACTGGGCTCCTTTGAGTTGTTGACCCTGGAGGGGTCACCGCTTGTAGCCGGTGGTTGAGCGCAGTCTGCGAAAACACCGGAAACGGATGTTTGACATTTTGTCCCCCGGTAGGGGACTAGTTGATCGCGTCGTCTTTGATCCCGGAAGGGATCGCCGCTTGTAGCCGGTGGTTGAGCGGTTTTGCGAAACCACCGGTAGATTTAACGTACGATCCGGGCGCCGGTAGGCGTCCCAGCGCTAGTGAGTTGTCCGTCACCTTACCGGCCGGTAGTGGGCTCCTTTGAGAATTGGCAAAGAACCTTTTTAGGGTGCACTCCGCTCTTGGAAGAGCACTGGATTTACGAGACGCCGCGCCGCCGCGGAAAATTCCTCCGCCAGCCCGCGAAGCCGCCGGGATCACCGGCGTCAAAATGTTCATCGCCTACCGCCTACTCCGGATAGGAGCCGCGAATTTTGCGTACGAATCCGTGGAAGCGATGGAACCACGACGTGCCGGGCAGGAACATGAAGGGGCACTCCCCGGGAATCACGGACATGCCTTGTTCCTCGCACGCCACCACCGTGTTATTGCTGGCCGCGCCTTGGCCGGCGCCGTGGAACATCCACACGCGCTTTACGCCGCTTGCTTGGCAGTCCGCCACCAGTTGTGCGGTGACGGTAGGCGGCGTCATGAAGAGCACGCCGTCCACCGGCGGCTGGATATCTTGCAGGCGGGCATAGCAGGCGCGTCCTTCCACTTCCAAAACATCCGGATTGACGGGTACCAGGTCGTATCAGCGGTTGACGAACTCGCGAAACATGCTGCGGGAAAAGTCGTTGGGCTGGCGGGACACCCCCACCAGAGCGATGCGTTTATGATCGAGGAAATCCTGAATCTGTTCCAGGGATGACATATGAAGCCTCACCTCCTATAGCACCATTATGCGCCCAAGTTGGCCGGCGACGGGAGGAATAGGATTTAGGGGACCAAGGCCGGGTGTAGACTGATCTTATGAGATTCGCCGAGAGAATGTCGCGTCTGGGAACCGAAAACGCCTTCGAAGTTTTCAACCGGGCGAAGAAACTGGAAGCCCAGGGCAAGCACATCGTTCACCTGGAACTGGGCGAGCCCGATTTCGCCACGCCCGCGCACGTCATCGCCGCCGCCAAGCAAGCCCTGGACGATGGCTGGACCCACTACAATCCGCCGCAGGGATTGCCGCAACTGCGCGAAGCCATCGCCGAAGAAGTGGCGGCGTCGCGAGGAATTTCGGTGTCGCCGGAAGAGGTAGTGGTCGAGCCGGGAGCCAAGCCGATCATCTTTTACACCATGCTGGCCTTGATCGAGCCGGGCGATGAAGTGATTTATCCCAATCCCGGATTTCCCATCTATGAGTCGGTGGCCAATTTCATCGGCGCCAAGCCCGTGCCGCTGCCGTTCTCCGATACCCAAGACGGCTTCCGCCTGGACATGAATCGCCTGGCCGATTTGATCACCAACCGCACCCGGATGCTGGTGCTGAACTCACCGCACAATCCCACCGGCTCGGCCATGCCGCCGGAGGACGTCGAAACAGTCGCCAAACTGATCGGCAACCGCGACATCATGGTGCTCTCGGACGAGATTTACCATCGCATCCTTTACAAAGGTGTCCACAAGAGCATCGCGGCGCTGCCGGGGATGCGCGAGCGGACCATCATTTTGGACGGTTTTTCCAAGACCTACGCCATGACCGGTTGGCGGCTGGGCTATGGCGTGATGCCGCGCGAGTTGGCGCTGGCGGTGACGCGGCTGGGAATCAACAACCACTCCTGCACGGCGGCGTTTTCGCAAGTGGCCGCGGTCAGCGCGCTGCGCGGGCCGCAAACCGACGCCGAGCACATGATCGCCGAATTCCGCCGCCGCCGCGATTTCATCGTGCAGGCGCTGAACCGCATTCCCGGTTTCCGTTGTCACCTGCCGGAGGGCGCGTTTTACGTTTTCCCGAATATCACGGGAACCGGACGGTCGTCGCGGGAACTGGCGGACTTTTTACTGGAAGAGGCCGGCGTGGCCGGGCTCTCCGGCGCGGCGTTTGGACAATACGGCGAAGGGTACTTGCGCTTCTCTTACGCCAACTCGATCGAGAACATCGGCCGCGCCATAGAGAAGATCGAAACGGCGATGACCGTGCGCGTGCCCGCGTAGCGCAGGCCTCCGGCCTGTTCTTTGTAGTGCAAAGAAACGAACAGGCCGGAGGCCTGCGCTACAAGAAGGCGGCAGACAAGGATGCCTGCCCCACTTAGCCCTTCTTCAACTCGTCCAACACCTGGCGGGCCACTTCCTTCAGCGTTTCGAACACACCAACGCCTTTATAAGCCACCGCTTCGAAAGTCGCCTCGCCCTTACGCACCAGTTGCGACTTCAGTTCCTCCACCGGCAGGGCGTTGGGGAGATCCCGCTTGTTGAATTGCAGCGCGTAGGGGACCTTCTCGAAGTCGTAGCCGTGATCCTTCAAATTTTCTTGCAGGTTCTCGATCGCTTCGATGTTGGCGTCCATGCGTTCTTCCTGGGAATCTGCCACGAAGACCACGCCGTCCACGCCGCGCAGGATCAGCTTGCGGCTGGCGTCGTAGAAAACCTGGCCGGGCACGGTGTAGAGGTGGAAGCGGGTCTTGAATCCGCGCACGGTTCCCAGATCCAGCGGCAGGAAGTCGAAGAACAGGGTGCGGTCGCTTTCCGTGGCCAGGGAAATCATCTTGCCCTTGTTGGGAGCGTTGTCGAAGATGTATTGCAGATTGGTGGTCTTGCCGCCCAGACCGGCCCCGTAGTAGACCAGCTTGCAGTTGATCTCGCGCGCGGCAAAGTTGATGAAACTCAAGAATCTCCCCCGACTCTCTCCCTAACAGACGTCAAACGAATAGTTTATCGTGATGCGGCCGGAACTTCCAGCGCCGTTTATATTTACCACAACGACACGTTGGAAGCAATCAAACTATGAGAATGGGCTGATCGAGGCGGTACACCCCGGCTACCCGCCCGTCCCAGGCCGGACCCAGACCAGACAAAGTGCCGTGGATGCAGTGGGTAGGGAGGCAAGCCCCTGGAACTAACGGCGTGCTATGATTGTCTAACTTAGCTATGCCTTCCCTGCTCGCCGGCTTGCTGCTGTTCCAGATTGCGCTCATCTCTCCCAACGTTGGGCCCGGCATTGGGTCGAACGGCGGCGATCTTCTGCCGGCCGTCCTGGGCGAATGGCACGCGGCGCCGGGACCAACCACGGGATCGGCGCCGGAGAAATTTTCCGCGTCCCAAGTAGGTGTCTTTGCCGCCACTGCGGATTCCGCCGCGCTCAACGAATTCGGGTTCTTCGGCGCGCAACGCCGCCAGTACCGGCAAGGCAATCGAACTATCACCGTGGAAGCTATCCGCATGAAGGACTCCAGCGCCGCCTACGGCGCTTTCACTTGGTATCGTCAGGCGGGATGGCGCGAAGAGTTCAGCGCGCCGCACGATCCCCGCAGCTTCCAAGCGGCCATCGGACCGAACGAGGCGGTGCTGCAACGGAATGGATTTTGTCTGCGTGTTCTCGGTGCCCAGCCGGGTCACAAGGAATTGGCGCTGCTGGCCGCGGTCCTGCCCTCGTTCCAAGACGAACCCTTGCCGCTGCTGCCCGGCTATCTGCCCGCGGCAGGCTTGGTGCACTCCTCGGCCAAGTACGCCTACGGACCCCAGGTATTTGGGCACATGTTTGAACATATGCTTGGCCACATGTCCGAGCATCAAGTCTCGCAGATTCCCGCCATGGCCATGGGATTCCACATGGGCGCCGAGAGCGTGGCCGCCGAATACCGGCTGCCGGGCAAGCAGCCCATGACGCTGGTGCTCACCGAATACCCTACTCCGCAGATCGCTCGCAACTTCGCCAAGAACCTCGAATCGCTGAATCTCGCCACGATGCGCATGAAACGCACCGGTCCATTGCTCATGATCGTCCCCGACGCCACGCCAGAAAGCGACGCCCAGCAGTTGATGAGTCAGGTGCACTATAAGATGGACGGAATGTGGGATGAGAAGATGCCCAACTTCAAGGAACCAACCTTCGCGCAGATGATCATGAGCATCTTTGAACTGTGCGGAATCCTGATCGTGTTCTGTCTTCTTTCAGGGGTTGTCTATGGTGGTATCCGCGTTCTCACGCGGAGCAAGAAACCAGGGCATGGTTTTGAGGGAGATATCGACTTCATCTCGCTCAATCTAAATAGCTGATAAACAAAGGTTTACTCTGCGGATGAGAGTCGGCTATGGAAAACCATATCGAGTTGACTCCTGCTGGTTGATCTAAGCCGTTCAAAATAATAGACTTATTCCTCTGTTTTTCTCCTTGACACCCCCTTGGTCCGGCAAGATAAACTGCCCTCAAAAGTTTTAGCGGTGCTTTTTTGCCGTTGAGACTATTCTCCCTGTGAACCCCCGCTGAGAACGGGGGCGAGATGCCCGCCCAACCGGCGGGCATCCTCGTTTCTAGGCTGTTTATTTGCTATCAGTTGCGGGCGCGTGGTGGACGTCGCACTCAAATGGTACGGTCGGCACCCGACCTTTGTGGCGGACCTGGACCCAGATGCGATATGCGCCGGGCTGCGGAAATCCGTAGGCAAAAGAAACCACCGGAGCGATTGTTGCCGGCCACATGCATCATGGAATGATCGCCGAAGGCCATTAGTGCGGCGATCGGCACCGTCCCGCTGGATGCACGTGTGCGCCCTCGATTTTCGCAGCCGCTCAACCCGCCGCTGTGTTACGATAACCGCCATCGAGGACTCCTATGAACAATCTTCTTCGCTCTGCGACATTTCTGGCAGCCTTGGGCTGCTTTTCCCTGATGGCCTGCGCCGGCGTGGTCATCAAACGCGAGAGCGGCGAGCCGGGCGCCCAGCAAAAGCAGAAAAGCACGATGTATGTGGAGGCCGGCAGGATCCGCATGGAGATGGAAAGCGAACACGGCAAAACCATCATGATCTTCGATGGCAATAAGCAAGTACTGTGGATGATCCAGCCCGACCAGGGCAGCTACATGGAGATGACCGCCGACACCGTGGCGCGCATGAGCCAGATGGCGGGCGCGGCCAATCCGCAGATGGAGCAGGCCATGAAACAGATGCAGGAGAAGATGGCCAGCATGCCACCGGAACAGCGCGCCATGATGGAGCAAGCCATGAAGGGACGCGGGGGCGCGATGGGTGGCGGCGCACCGCCCACCATCACATTCCAGGCCAAAGGCGGCAGTGAGCGGGTCGGGTCTTTCACGTGCTCGAAGTACGACGAACTGAGCAACGGAAAGCGCACCGCCGAACTCTGCGCCGCGGCCTTCGATCAACTCCACTTGACGGAGGCCGACTTGAAGACCTTCCAAACCATGGCCAAATTCATGGAACCGATGCGCAGGATGAATCCACGTGGGATGTCGTCCATGCCGACGGAGCAAATCCACGGATTTCCGGTGCGCACCGTGATGTTCGATGCGGCGGACAAGCCGACCTACGAGGACACCGTGCTGAGCGTCGAGCAGAAGCCTGTGGAGGCGGGCATGTTCACTTTGCCTGCCGGCCTGACGAAGCGGGATATGATGGGCGGCCGCGGTGGCGCGCCGCCGCGGTAGCGCGATACCGCGGTTACGAGCCGAGGTAGCGCAGGCCTCCGGCCTGTTCTTTTCGCCAACAACAAGAACAGGCCGGAGGCCTGCGCTACAATTCTGTGTTGTGATACAGTCTCGCCCTATGAGAAAAATCGTCCGCCTCCGATTCACTTTCCTATTGGCAGCCGTGTGCGCCGCCAGCGCGGCTGCGCAACTGCCTAGCGCCGCTCCACAAACCGCCGGCTTCTCCGCCGAGCGGCTGAGCCGCATCGGCGGCGTGATGAAAGATCACATACAGCAAGGACGCCTGGCGGGCGCTTCCGGCCTGGTCGCGCGCAACGGCAAGGTCGTCTTCCGGGAAGCGTGGGGCGAGTTCAAACTGGATACCATCGTGCGCATGTACTCGATGACCAAGGGTGTCACCGGTGTCGCGGCGATGATCCTGTATGACGAAGGCAAGTTCTCTCTCGCCGATCCGCTCTCGCAATACCTTCCGGAGTTCAAGGAGATGCGTGTGGCCAAGGAATCCACCGACGCCGCAGGCCGCCGCACTTACTACACCGTTCCCACCGAGCGTCCCATCGCGGTGCGCGATCTTTTCCGTCACACCACCGGCTTCGACTACGAGGGTCCGCGCGACGAGAAGAACGAGCCCGCCTATCGCAAGCTGGAGATTTCCAGCGGCAAGCCGGAGGTCGCCTTCGACCTAGCCGAGATGGTGAAACGCCTGGCGACTGCGCCCCTCCACGACCAGCCAGGCACGACGTTCCGCTACGGATACTCCACCGACGTTCTGGGGCGGCTGGTGGAAGTGCTCAGCGGCAAACCGCTCGACCAGTTTTTCGAGGAACGCATCTTTCGTCCCCTGGGCATGAAAGACACGGCATTTTTCGTGCCCGAACAGAAATGGGATCGCCTGGCCGTGCTCTACGCGCCGAAGCCGGGCGGCGGCTTGCAGAAGTCCTTGGGACCGGGACAAGAGACTTTCAAGAAGAAGCCGGCGCTCCTGCTGGGCGGAGCCGGGTTAACCTCCACTCTCGACGATTACGCGCGCTTTTACCAGATGCTGTTGAACGACGGTGAACTGGGCGGCGTGCGCATCTTGAGCAAGAAGGCTGTGGAGATGATGCACAGCGATCACCTGGGCGCGATGCCGCACGCCGGGCTGCTGGCCGAGTGGGCGGGATTCGGGTTGACGTTTGCCGTGAATCCCGGTCCTGGAAAGTCGCCCGAACCGGCTTCGGCCGGGAGTTATTGGTGGGGCGGCGCGGCGGGCACCAGCTTCTGGATCGATCCGAAGGAACATCTGTTCGGGATCTTTCTGATCCAGGTATTACCGCCCACTGGAATCCCCGCCGCTGGACAGTTCCAGCGGCTAACGTACTCGGCGCTGCAAGAATAAGACCAGGCGCAAAATGTGGGATTCTCACAGGAAGGTCACGGTGTCTTGACCTTCTTCAACTCCCGCTGGCGATCCAGATAGCTCTCGCCACTCGTGATCCACGACGCGGCTGGGTCGCCCTTCAGGTAATAGCCGAACCACTCGAAGATGCGCCGCTGATAGTCCACCTGATCGGCTTTTTTCCGCAAGCCGTGATCCTCGCCGCCGTAGACCAGCAGCACCACGTTTTTCTTGGCGCGCCGCGCGATGTTGTACAACTCCACGCCCTGGTGATAGAACACCGTGCCATCGGCATCGCCTACTTCAATCAGCAGCGGCACGGTCATGTTCTGCGCGTTGTAGATGGCCGAGTTGCGAATGTACGCCGGCAAGTCCTCCCACAGAGGAACTTCCATGCGCTGCTGCCCCGTTTCGATGTGATCGGTTTCGGCGATCCCGGAACTCCAATGATGGTTGCCGTAGTTGCTGACCAGATCGGTGATCGGCGCGCCGGCCACCGCCGCGGCGAACAGATTGCTGTGCGTGGCTAGGAAACTGGCGTCGAAGCCGCCCCAGGAATGTCCCACCACGCCGACCTTCTTTTCGTCCACCACACCCAGCTCGAACACTTTTCTCACCGCCGCGCCGACACACTCCTCCACCGAGAGTCCCGGTTCGCGCTTGCGGAACACGATGTCGGGCTGCAGCAGGAAATATCCGTGACTGGTGATGGCGCTGGCGCTGTAGTAGCTGCGCTCCGAGGGCGCGTTATAGCGATGCAAGCCGTCGGACAGCTTTTCGTACATGTACACCACCATCGGATACTTCTTGCCGGCCTGGTATCCCGCGGGATAGTAAAGCGATCCCTGCAAGCGCACGCCGGCCGGCGATTTGTATTCGATCAACTGCGAGCGGCTCCAGGCGTAGTTGCTTTGGAACGCGTTGGTGTTGGTGGCTGGCTTGGTGTTCCGCAAATCCGGCCCCGCGATAAACACGTTGGGCGATTCCTCAAAAGTTTCCGAAACATAGGCGTAAACAGCGGCATCCTTGGCCTTGCCCAGGCGATCGATGCTCTTGTCGGTTAGCAACAAGCGCTCTTCCCGCGGCGGCTCGCGCATTTCGCCGCCCGCCGGCGTCAAGCGCGCGTAGCCGGATTTCTTGGACCAGATGCCGAACAGGCTCAGATACATGGGCTTGTCCGCGTCGATAAACTCTTCATCCGGATCGAGGCGCACATAACGATGACGCACCTGATCGGCGGCGCCGTCGGTGAGCCGTACGGCGCGCGCGCCGTCGGGCGAGATCCGCCATAGATCGAACTTGTCGTAGAGGATCACGTCGCCGTCGTTCTTGGTCCAGCCCGCCACGCCGAACGGCGGCTTCTGCTTGACAGTGTGATCCGCTTCCAGATCCACGAAGGAACTCTTGACGTTCTTGGTGATGTTCACCACGGCGCGCGTCTCCGTGTTCACGGTCAAATAGTTGTCGTCTTGCAGATAAAGCAGGTAGCGGCCGCCGGGACTGGCCTGCACAAAATGGTCTTCCAGGATGTGTTGCTTGATCGCCGTGCGCTCGCCGGTGGAAAGATCCACCAGGTAAAGATCGGCCGCCGGACGTCCGATAGTCCGGTCCATCTCGTAGTCTTTCCAATCGGTGAGAAAGGCCTGGTTGCGATGTTTGACGGGAGTGGCTTGTTCGGTGAGCGCGTGTCCCAAGGGCACGAATTTGCCGCTAGCAACGTACCAGGCCGCCAGCATATTGCGGTGACTATCTTGCGTCGCGCCTTTTTTCTGCTTGGCCATCACGTCGATGTCGCGCCAGTGCCAGATGTCCACGTCGGCCGGTTCGTCTTCTTCTGGAGCGGCTTCGCCTTTCGCACCTTTCTTGGGCGCAGGCGGTTTGTCGTACCACGCGGCGTATCCCAGAAACACGATCGCGCCGTCTTCCGACCAGGCCGGCCGGCGATAGGTTACGGTGTGCATGCCGGCGGGGAATTTCGCGTCCGTTGTTGGATCGTAGACGCTGGCAGCCTCGTTTGGATCGCCCAAATGTCTCCACGCCAACGCTATGCTGGTGGGGCCATCGTGTTTGTCGTCGATCTTGGAATGCAGTACGGCGAGATCGGCGCTATCCTTGCGCCACGCCAGGTCGCTGTAGATGGACGCCGAGGAATCGAGCACGCGCAGCGACGCGGTGGCGGTGTCAAAAAGCTGCACAGCGTTGCCGGTCTTGTCGTCGGTGCTGATGGTCATGGCCAGCAGATGACCACGCGGCTTGAGGTCCTGCCAGGCGAAGTCCGCGACGTTGCCGAACGAAGTGTCGCGGCCGCTGGACAACTGCCGGACAATCACCGTCGAGCCCGCGGAATCTTCATCGTCGCCGCCCGCCGCCCCGCCGCGTCCACCCCGTCCTGCCGGCGGTCCCTGTACCGCTGCCGCGGGACTCCCCGGCTTCTCCGGCGGATACTTGCGCATGGCCAGCCACGTTCCATCGGGGCTGAAGGCGAACGAGACAATGGCGTCCACGACGGTCTGCTGGCCCGTGGACAGATTGAGGACTCCCAGCTTGTTCTGCACCGGCTTTTTGTCCTTGCGCATCTTGTCCTGCTGCGTTTCGGAGTATCCGATGCTGTAGGCCGCCCATTTCGAATCCACAGAGAACACCGGCTGCGTCCCGAAGGCGGTGGTTTTCACTGTGCCATCGGCTATGTTGGTCACGCGCAGTTCGTTGTTCCCATTGGAACGATTGATGCCGTAGGCCAGCCACTTGCCGTCGGGCGATAGTCCGGCGAAGCGCTGCGAGATCACCAGCGTTTCCCATTGCCCGTAGTCGGCGGGTGTGGGCGGCAGTTTCGGCGCAGTCTGCGCGGTTACGGATACAGCCAGGATGGATGACAGAATCAGGGTAGAGGAGATTCGGTGCATGGGCAGAAGGTTACCACAGGTAACGCAGGCCTTCAGGCCTGTTCTTTACTCACGCCAGAAAAAACACAGGCCTGAAGGCCTGCGTTACATCCGATCAAGCTTCCGATACAGCGTCTTCCGCTCGATGCCCAAAATCTCCGCGGCTTTGGTCTTGTTGCCGCCGGTGGCGGCCAGCACGCGTTTGATGTGCTCGTCTCCCGCGTCACTGAGACTCTCCGGCTTGCGAGGCGCCGCGGGGGCCGGCGGTGCGGCGACTTCCGCCGGCAGGACGGCGCGTACCGCGCCCGCATCCAAAACCGCGGAGTTCGATAGAATCACCAGGCGCTCCAGCAAGCTGCGCATCTGGCGAACGTTGCCCGGCCACGAATACTCCGTCAGCAGCTTCAATCCGCCGGAGTCGCAGCGCAGACGGCGGCCATACTGGGCCGCGAATTCGTCGAGGAAATGATCCACCAGAAGTGGAATGTCCTCGCGCCGATTACGGAGCGGCGGCAGTTCGATGGACGCGGATCCCAGGCGGTACCAAAGGTCCTCGCGGAACTTGCCTTCGCGCTGCAATTTCTCCAGATCCTTGTTGGTTGCGGCCACCACACGGACATCCACCTTGCGGGTGGCCGTAGCGCCGACCGGGCGGATCTCTTTCTCCTGCAAAAAGCGCAACAGGCGAAGTTGGAAGCCGGGATCGATTTCGCCGATCTCGTCCAAAAACACGGTGCCGCCCGCGGCCGCTTCCAACAATCCCACGCGATCGCGATCGGCGCCCGTGAAGGCGCCCTTGACCGCGCCGAACAACTCGCTTTCCAGCAGGGAACCGGGGAGCGCGGCGCAATCCACCACCACAAAACGGCCCTTGGCGCGATTGCTCTGCCGATGCAGCAGTTGCGCCACCAGCTCCTTGCCGCAGCCGGTTTCGCCGCGCACCAAAACGGTGGCGTCGGTAGGAGCGACCTTGGCGATAAACTTGTACAACTCCACCATGGGCGTGGAATTGCCAACCATCGCCGAGGCTGGCGCGGATTTCTCCGGCGTGTGGGTCGCCCGATTTGCTACGGCGATCTCGGCTCCGCGCACCGCTTCGAGAACTCGACTCACCCACAAGGGATCGGAAGTACCCTTGGCCAGGTAATCGAACGCTCCGCCCTTGGTGGCTTCCACAGCCGTTTCGACGGTTCCCCTCCCGGTCATCAGAATCACCGCACCATCGGGATTCAGCGCCTTGGCGCGGTGCAAGACGTCCAGGCCGGTTTTTTCGCCCATGTAGATGTCGGAAATCACGATGGGAAAGGACCCTTCATTCAGAAGTTCGATGGCGCCCTCCGCCGACGCGGTCTCCCGTACTTCATAGCCCTCCGATTCCAAGGCCATTACGATGGTCATGGCCAGAGCGGGATCGTCATCGACCACCAGGATTCTTGGCTTCATAAACCGGCAAATCAAAAATCAAAAATCAAAAGTCAAAAATCAAAAATGGGAACCGGGAAAAGAGCGGGTTCAAGCCGCCCCCCATCTTCCTGGCTAGCAGCCAATTAAAACCGCGAGAGGTCCAGCCTTCGCGTGTTGTTCATTTTTGATTTTTGATTTTTGATTTTTGATTTTTGATTTCACCCCCTCCTTCCTGGTGACACGGCAGCGTCAACGTAAATGCCGACCCTTCGCCAACCTTGCTTTCCAGCGTAACCGCCCCGCCGTGCAGGCGAGAGATCTCCCGAACAATCGAAAGCCCAAGGCCAAGCCCGGGCTGAGCGGATTGGAAAGCATCTTCGGTGCGATAAAAGCGCTCGAAGATGCGATCCGCGTCTTGTTTCGAAATGCCCGCGCCCTGGTCGCGCACCTCAATCAGCGCGCGGCCGGCCTCGCCGGCGGCGGTAACCCGCACGACGCTGCGGTCGGGTGAATACTTGACGGCGTTACTTAATAGATTGTACACCGCAAACTCCAAGAGTTCGGCATCTCCTTGCGCCTCTCCGGGATCTTGCAGCGACACCTGCACCTGAATGTGCTTACGATCCGCGAACGGGCGGGCCCGCTCCACCGCGGTTTCCACCATCGCGGCGAGGTCCACGGTGTCGCGCCGCAGTTCGATTTCGCCCGCGGAAAGGCGTTCCACGTCCAGAAAGCGTTCGAACATGCGTCCGATGCGCTGCGATTCCCGGCCAATCATTTCCGAGATCTGCTTGCGGCGCTGGTCGTCCAGCGCGTAGCGGCCGATCAACTCGCCCGATCCCTGGATCGCCGCCAGCGGGCTGCGCATTTCATGGGTGACAAACTCCACTTGACGCCGCAAGCGGCGCTGGGAGGCGTCGGCGGCGAGATAGTGACGCCAGGTTGTCCAGTACTGAAAGCCGCCGCCGGTAATCAGGGGTATCCAAAACGCCGCCGCCAGCGCGAAGGCCGGCGCCACTTGTCCGCGCAGCAGCAAAACGTAGGGAAGACCATGCACCACCATCGCCAACAGCGCCGCGACGGACGCCAGCCACATTCCATGCAGCCGGAAAAGCGCGGCGCCCAGTAGCGCGACAATGATGAGTTGCACCAACAGCGTAGTGCTGTCGCGCCAAGGAACCAGGAATTGGCGGGTCAGCAGGGTGTTGAGCAGGTGGGCGTGAATCTCCACGCCGGGCATCGACACGCCATAGGAAAGCGGCGTCATCTTGCGGTCGGTGCCATCGCTGGTGGTGATGCCTACCAGCACCGCTTTGCCCGCGAAATCGTCAACCCTCGCGTTTCCTTCCAGAACCTCCTGCAAGCTGATTTTGGGAATGTCGCCTTCGTAGTTTACGTACAGCGGACGGCCACCGCGGATCTGTCCCGTCTCCACCGCTTCGGTGAGCGGCGCGGGGATCACCAGGTCGCCGGTTTCCAGCGTCCGGTCGGTCTCCAGAATCGGCTGCGTGGCATGTTGGATCTGCCGCAGGCATTCCAGCGACAGGGCCCAGTAGCGCGCGTGGCTGGCGTGCTTTTCGAGCATCACTTCGCGGACCTCGCCGTCCTCGTCGGGGTTCGAATGGACGTGCCCAATCGCCGAGGCGGCACGTGCCAGTTCCGGGATGGGTTCGCGCCATTCCGCGTTGGGACCGGTGCTGGGAACGCCGGCGGCCAACACGGTATGGCCGCACCTTTGCAAGGCCGCGGCCAACTCGGCGTCCGTGCCGGGCGGCCCCGGCTCCCAATACAAGAAGTCGAGACCGACGACGGCGGGTTGCAGGGCACAGACTTTGTCCAACGCTTGCGCCAGCAAGCGACGATCCTGCGGCAAGGTGTTGTGGGCCCGCAGAGCGTCGTCGTCAATGGCCAGGATCACCGTGCGGGATGCTGCGGCGCGGGTGGGCTGCAAGCGCAGGAAAAAGTCGTAGAAGCGATCGTTGGCCTGCTTCACGAATCCCAGCAGCACGGCAACAACCAGGCACACGGCCAGCAAAGCTACAAAGAGCAGGATGTGACGCCGTTCCCGCGGTGCGGCTTGCCGTGCGAAGATGGCCCGGAAATTCACTCTGTACAGATTGTACAGGAGCCCGCAGAGGTGAGATAGAATCGCCGCATCTCCGCTTCCGCGGTGCCGGCGGCGTGGCGGATTTTGTCCAAGTCCAGCGGCTGTTGCAGCCACAGCGGTTCCAGGTGGAAGTCGTGGCGCAGTCCTTCCACGCAGTCGGCGTAGACGCGCTCGTGTTCCTCTTCCAGGGTGATGGCCAGGGCCAGCACCTCGCGTTCGGCGAGGCTATCGAAATTTCGCATCCCTGTATTTTACACAGTCGCGGGCGGAATCTCGGTGCACCCGGAAAAACGGTAGTGGGCTACTTTGACTAATACGGAGAGTGCCTTCGGGCTTCATATAAAGGCGCTACAATAAAATAAGAGATGTAGAAAACGGCCAGATTCGCGAACCCAATGATTACGCAGGTCCAGCGCGCGCGTGGGGACCCTTTCAACAATGCCGTAGCAATGGTCAGGAGGCCGAACGGCACGCACGGTAACGTGAAGAGCACACCCATACCACCCCACGAGTCGCCTCCGTGGTAGTCCGGCAAGCCGGCAATGTCTGTCAATAGACCGAAACCACCCACGATCAGCGCTAGGACTCCAAATATGATTGCAAGGATTTGCCCCGTGGTGGCATTGGTCGTGGGCTTGGTCCCGCCGGGTGCTGACACCGGCTTGCCGCACTTCACGCAAAACACCGCATCCGGGACCACTTCAGCTCTACAACCGGAACAAGATGCCATGGCACCCTCCTCTGCTTCATTGCGGCATTCTGCACTAACGGAGTGGTGGTGTCAACGACTAAGCGACTAAGCGGCCTGTTGGTCTGCCTGTTTTTCCTTTGCTTCCAAGATCGCAACCATATCAGACACATCCCACAGCCAAAGTAGCCCACTACCGTACCTACTTCAATCTAAGGATTCGTGGTCGCTTCCCACATTGCCGGATTAGCCCTGCCCGGTGAATCCCTGCAATCACACACAAGAACCATGCGGGTCCTAGAGAAAACTAAATGGCATTGGGCCGTTGGCCTGGGCTGATATAGCCCGCCCCGTTCGGGGCTTGGGTTCCCGAGTCGCCGCCTCCTTGCCTGTCGTTGAAACTGCGGATGTCAGGAATTTGTTTTCAGAGCAACGCCGATGGCGACCGCCTCTCATCGGCGCGGGGACCTACGCGAACGCGTGGGTGCGGCGGTTGCTTTTGTTTTCCCTCTTATGTGGTTCCGCGCGCGTCTATCAAATCTTCATAAACTGAGTCCTCCGGGGAGTAGGCCGCGGCGAACCGCGCGTTCCCTGCCTGCCGCCAGTCGGCATCGTCGGAGTCAGCCACGCCGTCGCGGAGCCGCAACGTGCCGCCGGATAGCGCGCTGATGCGCGCGCCGGGTAAGACAATGCCGCCCAAATTGAGCGGATCGGCCGCGGAAATCGCCACGGCTTCGGAGACAGCGTCGCGGCGCACAGCCCGCAGCAAATCCACGGCTTCGGGCAGCGCGTACTGTTCGCCCACGGGGCCGGAGACAAATCGGCCGCCGCGGATTTCGCCGCGCGCCTCCATGCGGCGCAATTCCACCAGCAAATCGCGCCAGGGAGGAGCCAGCGTTTCGCGCGCCAGAAGATCGCGGAAGAGCACGCCCCAGCGACGCAGCAGTTGGCGCGCGAGATTGGCGATCGAGGCTTCCCCGTTTTCCGCCACCAGCAGGGACCACCGTCCCGCCGCGTGCCGGGGACGCGCACTGCGTCCGCGGCCCTCGCCGCGGCGCCGCTTGGGATCGACCAAGGCGCGCAAATTCTCGAAGCCATCGGCCGTGACCAGGCCCGCCGCCACCAATTCCCAAAGCGCGTCTTCCACTTCACTGGCCAGACGCCCGGACCCGCGCTGCAATTCGCCGAAGAACGATGCCCCGCGGCGCTGCAACTCCGCCAGCACCGCTTGCGCCTGATGCGAAAGCAATGGCAGTTGCCCGTCGCGCGGCGGAAGCAGCCAGGCCGAGTCTTCGCGCAGGAAAATGGAAAGCGGAGCGACTCTTGTCGGCCGCACCCGGCGCGCAACTGGATTTTCTCCCGTTGTTTCGAAGTTGCGCGGTGCCAACCGGCCCCAGGAGACCTCGCCCGATAAGCACAGGCGATCGAGATACTCGGGTTTGTATCCCGCTATGCGCCGCGGCAGAATCTCCGATTCCCACGCGGCGGCGGAAATCTCGTAGCCCTGAAGCTGGCGGATGATGGCAAACAGTCCTTCCACGCCGTGCAGGCGCGTGCCGGTGGAAACATGTTGCCAGCGGCACAGGAAGCGCACGAACTGCGCGGAGGTCACCGGCTCGATTTCACGGCGCAGGCGGCCCAGCGTCAGGCGATGAATGCGCGCCAGCAAACGCCGGTTGCACCATTCGATTTCGTCGTCCGCCTGCTGAGATGGCGTAAACCGGCCGCGCAGGATTTCCCCGGACCCTTCCAGACGCAACAGGGCCGCTTCGGCCAGCCAAGCCGGAAGCGCGAGGCGCGCGGCCATTTCCGAAGCCCGCACCGGCCCCGATAATTCCAGCCATCCGCGCATGACCCCTGTGGCGCATTCTTCCTGGCTGCTACTGGCGCGGGCATCCTTGCCGGCGCAGGCTGATATCTCCGGCGAAATCGCGGCGTCCCGATACAAACCGCGAGCTAAGTCCAGCCGCTCGGCCGCGACCCAGAACGTCGCGTCGCCCGCAAAAAGCGTCGTCGCGCGGCGATGGGCGGACAGCGTTTCGAAAAACACGCGCCACTCGGGAAGCGGCGGAAGAACGCCCAGTGTCAAGAGCGCGTCATGTAACTCGTCGGCGTTGCGCGCCGCGGGCCAGGCTTGCTCACGCACTTCGGCGATGGCCGCGGCATCCAGTTGTCCGATGTCGCTGGCGCCCGATGGCAGCGTCCTGCGCAACTCCACTGCACGAGCACGACGTTCTTCCAGCGGAGCGTCATCGAGAAACGAGTAGGGGTTCGAGTTCAGGATTTCATGCGAAAATGGCGACGCCGACGCCGTATCCACGGCCACGGTACGGATCTCGCCCGAGTGAATTTTGCGAATGATTTCGCGCAGCGAATCCAGGTCCATCGCTTGATGCAGGCAATTGTCGATGGTCTCGTTGACCAGCGGATGATCGGGGATCTTCGGCTCGCCGGTCAGGTTTTCGGGACACGCCGCCTGATCGGGGAAGACCGCCGCGAGCAAATCGTCGGAGCGCATGCGCTGAATCGGCGGCGGAGTCTTGCGGCCGCCGGAGAAACGCAGCACCGCCAACGCGCGCGAGGCGTTCCATCGCCAGCGCGCCTGGAACATCGGCGAGGCCAGCAGCGCTTGCGAGAGGGTGTGCTCCAGCGTCTCCGGCTTCAGGAACTGGTAGATCACTTCCAGCGGAAAAGCATGCTGTTCGCTGAGCGAAATGACTAAACCGTTGTCGGTGGCGGCGGCTTGCAACTCGAAGTTAAAGTTGCGGCAGAAGCGTTTGCGCAACGCCAGTCCCCAGGCGCGGGTAATGCGCGCGCCGAAGGGCGCGTGCAGGATCAGTTGCATGCCGCCCGCTTCGTCAAAGAAGCGCTCCGCGACCACCGTTTCGCAAGTGGGCAGCGCGCCCAGCGCGTCGCGGCCGGAGCGAACGTATTCGGCGGCCTGCTCCGCGCCACGGCGGTCCAGGCCGCATTCGCTCACCAGAAACTCGGCGGCGTTCTCCGCATTGCAAATGGCTTCGCGCAATTTGGAAACTTCGCGCGACAACTCTAGCGTCCGTCCAGGCGCTTCACCATTCCAGAAAGGAATACTCGGCGTGGCTCCCGGCGCGGCTTCCACGCGCACGCGTCCGGATTCCACGCGGCGAATCTTCCATGAGGTTGTGCCCAGCAGGAAAATATCGCCGACGGTCGCTTCCACGGCAAAATCTTCGTCCACCGTGCCGACCACCACACCCTCCGGCTCGGCGACCACTTGATAGTTGGCGTTGTCGGGGATCGCGCCGCCGCAGGTGACCGCGGCCAGCCGCGCGCCGCGCCGGCCTTTCACGCGGCCGTTCACTTGGTCGCGATGCAGGTGCGCCCCGCTACGCCCGCGCGCCGTGGCGATGCCCTCGCTCAACATTTCGATGACGGCGTCGAAATCATGGCGCTTCAGCGCGGAATAGGAGTAGCAGCCGCGCGCCATGTCGTAGAGCGCGTCTTCCGACCAATCGTCGCAAGCCGCGGCGGCGACAATCTGTTGCGCCAGCACGTCGAGCGGTGCGCGCGGCACGTGGATGCGGTCGAGTTCGCCGCCGCGGATGGCGCGCACCAGCGCGGCGTTTTCGATCAGGTCGTCGCGGGTCGTCGCGAAGAAGCGTCCCGTGGGCATGGCGCCGATCCAGTGTCCGGAACGCCCCACCCGTTGCAAAGCCACGGCGATCGATCGCGGCGTGCCGATCTGGCAAACCAGGTCCACCGTGCCGATATCGATGCCCAATTCCAGCGACGCCGTCGCCACCACCGCGCGCAGCTCGCCTTTCTTCAGGCGCTCCTCGGCGTTCAAGCGCAGCTTGCGGGAAAGCGATCCGTGATGCGGCAGCACCGCTTCCTGACCCAAGCGTTCCGCCAAGTGATGGGCCACGCGCTCGGAGAGCCGCCGCGTGTTGACAAAAACCAGCGTGGTGCGGTTCTCACGGATCAACTCCGCCAGCCGGTCGTAGATCTCGCCCCACATTTCGGTGGACGCCACGGCGCTGAGTTCGTCGCGCGGAACTTCCACCGCTAACTCCATCGCCCTGCGGTGTCCGATTTGCACGGTTTGCGTTTCGCCGCCGAGAAACCCGGCGACTTCCTCCAGCGGCTTCACCGTGGCGGAAAGGCCAATGCGCTGCGGCCGCGGCAGGCCGCCGCTTTCCACCAGCGCGTCGAGGCGCGCCAGCGACAACGCCAGATGCGACCCACGCTTGTCGCCGGCCACGGCGTGGATCTCATCCACGATCACGGTGCGAACGGTCGAGAGCATGCGGCGTCCACGTTCGGTGGTCACCAGGATGAAGAACGACTCCGGCGTAGTCACCAACACGTGCGGCGGATGCTTTAGCATGCGCTGGCGCTCCCATTGGGTCGTGTCTCCGGTACGAACCGCGGCGCGAATTGGCGCGCGAAATTCGCGCCGGCACAGATTTCCGCCAGCGGCACTTCTAAATTCTTGTGAATGTCGTTCGAGAGCGCCTTCAACGGCGAGATGTATAGGATTTCGGTGCGATCTTCCAGCGTCCCGGCGCGTGCTTGTTGCACCAAGCCGTCCAGGCAGATCAAGAACGCGGCGAGCGTCTTGCCGGAGCCGGTGGGCGCGGAGATAAGCACGTCGCGCCCTTCGCGGATTAGCGGCCAGCCCTGCACCTGCGGTTCCGTGGCCGCGCTGAAGCGTTGCTCAAACCATTGCGAGATGAGCGGGTCAAACGGCGCGAGTGGGGAAGGGACCGCCATAGGAGCTTTATTTCATCGCTTTTTATTCGATCTGTCAAGTGGCGCAGGCATTCTGGCTACAGCACCTTCCGGAGGATCGTCCGGAGTGGCTCCGGAGGATCGCGCGCTACTTTGACCCCGCCACATACCCCGGACCTCGCAACACTTTGCCCGGTAGCGCCCCCGTCTGCTTGCCGTTTTCGATCACCGGGACGCCGTTGACCAGCACAAACTGCATCCCCTCCGACAACTGGTTGGGATCTTCGAACGTAGCGCGATCGCGAATCGTGGCCGGATCGAAAACCACCACGTCGGCCCACATGCCTTTCTTCAGCACACCGCGATCCGCCAGGCGCATCTTCTGCGCCGGCAGCGCGCTGAATTTCCGGATGGCGTCTTCCAGGCGCAGCTTGCCTTCTTCCCGAACGTACTTCCGGAGAATTCGCGGGAACGTCCCATAGGCGCGCGGATGAGGATGCTCCTTGCCCAGCAAACCGTCGGGCGCGGTGCCCTGCGAGTCGTTGCAGATGGCAACCCACGGTTGCGTCAAAGCCAGCGCTACGTCCGGTTCCGACATTCCGAAGACCGCAACGGAAGTGAAGGCGTCGTCTGCAATCAGAAGATCGAAGATCGTGTCCAGCGCATCCTTGTTCCACAGTTTGGCCACTTCCGCGATGGTCTTGCCTTGCAGCGGAAGCAGTTTGGGATTGTGCACCACGCTCACCAGGATCGCTTCGGGACCGGGAATCTCCTGCCATTCGTTATCCCACTTGCTGCTGGGCGCTTCCATATCCTTGCGGATGCGCGCGCGCGTGGCGGGGTCTTTCAAGCGCTCGATCAGTTTGGTGTCGCCGCCGTCGTGGGCCCAGGGCGGAATGAAAGCGGAAAAAGAATTGAACCACGCCGGATAGGCGTAGGTGTCGGCGGTGATCTCCAGACCCGACTGCCGCGCTTTCTCGATGTAGGCGACAATCTCCGGCATGCGTCCCCAATTGGACTTGCCTGCCGCTTTCAAGTGCCATATCTCGGCGGGCGTATGCGCCTCGCGCGCGATGCGCACTACTTCGTCCAGCGCGGGAATGATGGCGTCGCCCTCGCTGCGCATGTGCGTGGCGTAGATGCCGCCCATCTTGGCGCTCTCCGCGGCCAGCGCGATCAACTCATCGGTGGTGGCATAGGGCGCGGGCGCATATTGCAAGGACGTGGACACGCCTACCGCGCCGTCGCGCATGGCTTGTTGCACCAACTCCTTCATGCGCTCCAACTCCGCGGGCGTAGGCGCGCGATCGGCGTCGCCCAGCACCATGCGGCGCACTTGGGTCGCACCGGCGTAGCTGGCCAGGTTGATGCCCATGCCTTGCTTTTCCAGCCGCGCGAAGTATCCGCGGAACGTGGTCCAGTCCGGCGTGATTCCGTAATGCTTATAGTTCAACGCGTCGGCCAGCTTGATGGCGTCGTTGAGCGGCGCGATCGAGCCGCCTTCGCCGGTAATCTCCGTGGTGATGCCTTGAAAAATCTTGGAAGGCAGCCGCGGATTCACCAGGATGGTCAGCTCCGACTGGCCGAGCATGTCGATGAATCCCGGCGCTACGGTCATGCCGCGGGCGTCAATGGTACGCTTGGCCGGCGCGGCGGCGAGCGCGGCGCCGTTTGAAACTATCGCCGCGATTTTTCCGCCGCGAATGGCGATGTCGGCGGCATACCAGGGCGAGCCGGTGCCGTCGATGATGTGTCCGTTGCGAATGATCAGGTCGTATGGTTGCGGGCGGGGTTGCGCGAAAGCGCTGGCGGCAAAAAGAAGCGGCAGGATCAAGCGAAGCATGACAAGAACGATAACATACCAGGCGTGAGCCGCGACAGTTATGGAGCGACGGAGACCTGGACGTTTTGAACGTTGGCCCGAAAACGCAAGTACCAGAGTACTCCAGCCCGTTGGTTTTCGTGCCGACGTTCAACACTTACGAGCGGTCCGTCCCTCCATCACTGTCGCGGCTCATAGCGCAGTTCATCGCCTCAATTGATCTCTTTGAACGGAACTGTCAGCGACCCGATCGCGCCACTGCCCGTGTCGCGCACCACCAGCCGCAAATTGGATGCGCGTGCCTGCCTGGTAAAGGTCTTGCGGTAGATCAAACCCTCCTGCACCAACTTCGTGTAAGTTTCCGGCTTCAGGTTCAGTTCCAGCGTGTCGCGAATGCCATCGCCCAACTGATTGCCACGATCGTCTTTCTGCACCATGAAGAGATCGACTCTTCCGGCGTAGCGGCCGTCCTTCATCTCCAGGTTCAGGCCGGCGGGATTCACCTGTAGGAAGACTTGCACCGTATTCGGCTGGGGCTTATCCACGATATCCACGCGCGCGTTCACCGGTAAGGCCGTGGCGTCCAGAGGACTCCATAATGCGCTGGCCATCTCCTCCTGGCGCACTTTGGGATCCTGGTTGGCGGGACCCACGGCGATATAGCCTTTGCGGTGGCGCACGTTCACTCCCGGGCGATCCACCTTGACCTTGATGTCCCGGAACTTGCCGTCCATCTCAGTGTTGGTGGGATGATACCCCAGGGTGTAGGTGATTTCTGAATCGCCGATGGCCTCGCGGATGGCGTTCTTCAAATCGTTCCTGTTGTAGTAGGCGCGTCCGCCGGTGCGATCGGCCAACTCAATCAGGGAATCGATAGGCCGGGAGATGGACCGGGCGGCCATGCCGCCGCGCGCCGGAATTCCGCGACTCTCCGCGGAAAACTGGCGCGGCGGCACGAGTCCGCGAGCATCGACGGCATAGACCGATACGTCGGCGTTATTCAGGGCCCGCTCGGTGCGCTCCACTTCTTCGGTGTAGGTCTGTTGCTCTTTCGACATCACCCCTCCGATGGCCAGCGGGATTCCATCGGACACCCACACCAGGTTCTTGCGGCCGGGCACACTGGACAGGTGGTTGGCGATCGCGTCGATGGCCGTGAGCGTGCGCAGGATGCGATCATTCATGAAGAAGGCCGCTTCCTGACGGTTGCCGCCACCGCCGCCAATGATCGGCCCAAGATCGAAACCGTTTCCTTGTGACCCTTCCAATTGCGGAAGATTCTCGGCATGCGATTCCTGCAGGCGCTTGATCAGCTCGGTGGAATCGGTAGTGTAGTCGTGCAGGATCTGCAACCGGCCGCTCAGGCGGTAGATGGCGATGTGGTCCGCCGGCTTCACCTGCAACAGAAAATCGATCACCGCTTTTCGCGCGTAAGTTTGGTCAGCGAAATTGGTATTCAGGGAATCCAGCAGAATCACGGTCACACTGGGCGGCACTCCTTCGCGCTGCATCAATTGATTCGAGAAAATGTGCGGGGGAAGCTTGGGCGGCGCCGCTGGCAGTTTGTCCAGAGACTCCACCGAGAAAAAGGAAATCTCCTGCGGCTTGCCTTTCTCGGTGACGCTGAAGTCTTCCTTCTTCAAATCGCCTACCGGCTCGCCTTTGCGATCGTGGACCACCACGTTGACTTGTACCAGCCGCGTGGTGGCGTGGAAGACAACGTCGGGCGCCGCTTGGGCGGGTTGCGCCGCACTGGTCTGAGCCGGGGGCTGAGCCGCTAGAGAGACGGTCAGAATCGCAATCCAAAGCAGTCTCAGGGTCGCGCGCACAGATTACCTCCTGACTTGATCCTAACATGCCACCTGTCCCCAGGCGAACGGACCGTCCCACATACGAACACCGGAACAGCCCCGGCCCGCTAGGAGAATCAAGCATTTGCACTGGCCCACGACATGCATCATGATCTTGGTTATGGATACGCTTTGGCAGGACATCCGTCTCTCCCTGCGCCGCTTGCGAAAAGCGCCGCTGTTCGCCGCCGTGGCGGTGATTTCCATCAGCCTGGGTATCGGCGCCAACACCGCCGTGTTCAGCTTGCTCGATCAAGCGCTGTTGCGCTCGCTGCCGGTGAAGGATCCCGGCCGCCTGGTGCTGCTCAAAGCCGACGGGCCGCGTAGCGGATGGATGAACGCCAACTACGACGGCGATGTCACGTTCTCGTATCCGGTCTATCGCGATTTCCGCGACAGCAAACAGTTCGACGGCGTGCTGGCCCGCGCGCCCATTACCCTGGCCGCCTCCTGGCACGGACAAACCGATCGCGTCCCTGCCGAAATCGTTTCTGGAAATTATTTCGAAGTGTTGGGCGCGCAGGCCGCCATCGGACGCACCCTGTTGCCGGAAGACGATCGCACGCCCGGCGCGAATCCCGTGGCTGTCCTGGATTACGGCTACTGGAAGAGCCGCTTCGGCGCCGATCCCACGGTGCTGAATCAGACTTTCCTGCTCAACGCGCATGCCATGACCATCGTGGGCGTCAGCGCCAAGTCTTTTCACGGCGTGGGAACCACCGAGCGTCCGTTTGTTTACGTGCCCATGATGATGCGTGCGGAAATGTACGCCGGGCGGCAGGATCTGGAGGATCGCAGGTCGTATTGGCTGAACATATTCGCGCGCCTGAAGCCGGGAGCTTCCGTGGCGCAGACCGAAGCGGCGGTAACTACGTATTGGCGGCCGCTTCTGGAGCAGGACGCCAAGCTCTATCCGCAATGGTCCGCGAAAGTTCGCGATCGCTTTCTCAATCAGCGGCTGCAATTGCTACCCGCGGCCTCCGGGATTTCCGGCGCACCCGACGAGTTGGCGGGAGGCCTGGCGATTCTCGCGGGGATGGTCGCGCTGCTCTTGCTGATCGCCTGTGCCAACGTGGCTAGCCTGATGATCGCGCGCGCCACGGCACGTCAAAAGGAGATCGCCATTTACCTGGCGCTGGGAGCCAGCCGCTGGCGGCTGTTCCGTCAAGTGATGGTGGAAAGCGTGGTCATCTCGCTGACCGGAGGAGCGGCCGGCGTGCTGCTGGCTTACTGGATGGGCGACCTGATCCTGGGTATCCTGCCCGGCGACCCTTCCGCGCAAGGGATCACCGCGCAGCCCGACGGCCGCGTCTTGCTGTTCTCGCTGGTGGTATCGCTGGTTTCCGGACTGCTGTTCGGACTGGCGCCGGCATTCCAAACGACGCGCTTGAATCTGTCCTCGATGCTGAAAGAGCAAGCCGCCAACGTGATGGGCGCACGCAGCCACATGCGCCTGCGCAAAGGCTTGGTGGTGGTGCAGGTGGCGTTGTCCCTGCTGCTGCTGATTGCCGCGGGGCTGTTCACCTACGGCTTGCGTAATTCGAGAAAATTCCTGTAGGATTCCGCACCGATCATCTGCTCTCCTTCTCCGTGCAACCGCGCTTGAACGGTTACAAGGACGACAAGTTGCGCGCCTTTTACACGCAACTCCGCGACAATCTCGCGGCCATCCCCGGAGTTCAGGGTGTGGCGGCCGCCAACGTCCCTTTGCTGTCCGGCGACAACAGTCAATCCAGCATCGATGTTCCCGGATACACGCGTCGGGAAGGCGAGAACATGTCGCCCAACGAAAATTGGGTCACCGCCGGTTACTTTAGCGTGATGGGTCTTCCCTTGCTGAACGGCCGCGAGTTCACGCCGCAGGACAATACCAATTCGCCGCGAGTCGCGGTGGTCAATGAAACGTTTGCCAAGCGCTTTTTCTCCGCCGCTCACACTTCTTCAACGGCGGGAGGCAACGTGCTGGGACGCCGCTTCAGCGTGGACAACAACAAGACGATCATCGAAATTGTCGGCATGGTGCGCGATTCCAAATCCACCAACATCCGCGAGAAGCAACAAGCCTTCATGTATTTTCCCTATCTCCAGCAAGTCACCGATGGCATGACCTTCTACATGCGAACCACGCGCGACGTTTCCTCCATGAGCAGCGAACTGCGCGCCCAGGTGGCGGCCATCGATCCCGACCTGCCGGTGTATGACATCAAGACCATGGATCGCCAGATCGACGAATCCCTCTTCGTGGAGCGGTTGGTCTCGACGCTATCCACGGCGTTCGGCCTGCTGGCCACGCTGCTGGCGGCGGTGGGATTGTACGGCGTGATGGCCTACCTTGTAGTGCGCCGCACCAGAGAGATCGGCATCCGCATGGCCCTGGGCGCGACGCCCGGCCAGGTGCAGCATCTGGTGATGCGCGAGGTTGTGTTGCTGGCGGGTATCGGCATGATCCTGGCGCTGCTGTCATGGTTTCCGGTGGGCGGCGTGATCCAGAATCAAATGGGCGGCCAACTGATGAACATTACCGGATGGAATCCCCTGGTGGTGTCCAGCGCCAGCGTGTTGTTGGCTGGCGTGGCCTTCCTGGCCGGCTTCCTGCCCGCGCGGCGTGCCACACGGGATCCAGCCGGTGTCGGCGTTGAGGTACGAATAAGAAAAACAAATTAGCCACCGAGACACAGAGGGCACGGAGGCCGCAAACACAGAGAAAACCTGCTTCTTGGTTTTGTGTTCTCTGTGCTTCCGATCTTTGTGTCCTCTGTGTCTCTGTGGCTAATTTCCGCGCGCCGAAAAGCAAGCTAGAATGGTAGGGTGTCCAATCTTTTCCTCGACGCCTGCAAGCGTCAACTGAATCCACGCACTCCTGTTTGGTTCATGCGTCAGGCCGGACGCTACATGGAGGAGTATCGCGCACTGCGCGCCAGGCACACCATCCTGGAATTGTGCAAGAATCCCGATCTGGCCGCGGAAATCACGCTGCAACCCGTGGAGCGCCTCGGTGTAGATGTCGCCATTTTATTCGCCGATCTGCTGCTAAGCCCGGAAGCGATGGGCATGCGCGTGGAGTTCGTCAAAGGCGAAGGGCCGATTCTGCACAACCCGATTCGCGACACGGCGGCCATCGAGCGACTGCGTGGGCCGGAGTGCGCCGCGGATCTCGACTACGTGTGCCAGGCTTTGCGCAAGGTGCGCGCGGCCCTCAAGCCGGAAGTGGCTCTGGCCGGCTTTGGCGGCGCCCCGTTCACGCTGGCCAGCTACATGATCGAAGGCGGGCCGTCGCGCGATTACGCACTCACCAAACGCATGATGGTGGCCGAACCGGAGATGTGGAACGCGCTGATGCAGAAGATTGTCGCGGTGCAATCGCAATTCCTGCTGAATCAGATTGCCGCCGGCGCGCAGGCTATTCAGATTTTCGATAGCTGGGTGGGCTGCCTCTCGGCGTCCGACTACGAGACTTACGTCCTGCCGCACACTCAGGCTTTGATCAAGAATCTGGAAACGCCCGGCGCCGAAACTTATCTCGATCAAGAGACGCCCATCATCCACTTCGCCACAGGCGTGTCCAGCTTCCTGCCGCTGATTGGCCAAACCGGCGCCAACGTAATTTCCCTGGATTGGCGAGTGGACCTGGCCGACGCCTGGATGCAGTTCGGCGATGTCGCCGCGCAAGGGAATCTCGATCCCGTGGCGCTCCTTTATCCGCTGCCGGAACTGCGCCGGCGAGTGAAGGAATTGATCTATTCGGTGCGCCATTATCCCGGGCACATCTTCAATCTGGGTCACGGCATCTTGCAGCAGACTCCGGTGGACAACGTGCGCGCGGTTGTGGAAATGGTCCACGAGTACTCGGCGCGCGACTGGGGAGAGAATTAGCCACCGAGACACGGAGAGCACCGAGGACACCAAACCTCATGAAACGCATCGCGGTCATCGGCGGAGGAATCACCGGTCTTACGGCCGCCTATTATCTAGAGAAACTGGCTCCTCTGGATTGCGAGATCACGCTGTTCGAGCGCTCCCGGCGTCTTGGCGGTGTGGTTTCTTCGCCGCTGGAAGATGGCTTCCGTTTCGAAGAAGGTCCCGATTCCTTTCTCTCCTACAAGCAAGCCGCGCTCGACCTGGTGGAAGACTTGGGGCTAACCGATCGCCTGGTGAATTCCAACATCCGCAGCGTGTACGTGGTCAAGGGCGGCAAGCTGGTCTCCTTTCCGGCGGGATTTCAGTTCTTCGTACCGACTGGCTGGGGACCGTTGCTGCGCACCAATCTGCTGGGCTGGGGAAGCAAACTGCGCGTGGCGCGCGAGGCGTTGCGGCATCGCTCCGTCAACGGCACCGACATGTCGGTGGCCGATTTCGCGCGCGACCGTTTTGGCGCTGAGATCAGCCAGTATCTGGCCGAACCGCTGCTCTCCGGAATCTACGGCGGTGACGCCGAAAAGCTCAGCATGATGGCCGTGCTGCCGCAATTCCTGGAGTACGAAAAGAAGTACGGCAACGTGATCCGCGGCGTGATCGGTTCGGCACAATCGGCGCAGAGGGCCAAACCCCGTTGGGCGCCGTTCGTTAGTTTCAAGAATGGCATGCAGGAACTAACCGACACGCTGATCTCGCGCCTGAGCCGCACGCGTGTGCGTATGGGCGAAGCCGTGGAAGAGATTGCCGCCGGGCCCGAGGGTTATCGCGTGCAAGGCGAGCCCTTCGACGCGGTGATCTGCGGGATGCCGCCGGTACACTCCGGACGCCTGCTGCGCGCCGCCGCGCCCGACGTCGCCGAGATTCTTGCGGCCATTCCCTGCGCGTCCACGGTGACGGTGTCGCTGTTTTATCGGGAAGGAGATTTGCCCACGTCGGAAGGCGGATTCGGATTCGTCGTGCCGCGCGCCGAGAATCGCAAGATCCTGGCGTGCTCCTGGCTATCCTCGAAATTCCCCGGCCGCGCGCCGGACGGCTACACCTACGTCCGCGGATTCCTCGGTGGCGTGCACGACGGTGAGGAGGCGCTCGACTCCGTGCTGGCCGAGATGCGCGATCTGATGGGCGTGAAGCGTCAACCGGAGAAGGCTCGGGTCGCGCATTGGCCCGAAGTGATGGCGCAGCCTCTGGTCGGACATCGCGAGCGCGTAGCGGAGTTGCGCCGCCGCGTGGACCGGCATCCGCGGTTGGCGATCGCGGGAAATTTCCTTGACGGCATCGGCATCCCCGACTGCATCCGCACGGCGCGTATGGCGGCGGAAAACATCCTGAAAGCGTGTGACAAGGCCGCCACGCAGGCACTTTGACCCCAGCCGAGTGCCATTCGACCTGTCTTTTGTTGAATATGGCGTCCTATTCTGGCGGATTCCATTGCCGACCATCCGGCCCACCATACGGGTCCTTTGCCGTACGGTTATCAATATGAATAATTAAGTAGTTATCTTGTTTTGGCCCCCTCCGGCCATACCCCCCTTCGCTTTTTTGCCAAGCCCGGCCTCGATAGCGCCCAAATCCCCAACCACGCGGGCGGAGGCGGAGTGTTGCCGAACGTCGTAACGATCCCGGTGACGGCGGCCGCGCCGGCGTTCTTCGTACGCAATTACGGTCAACAGGAAGCGGCGCGTTGAATTCCGACGGCGGCATCAACTCGCTATCGAATCCGCCAAACGCGGCAGCGCTAGGCCCGGGAGGGGTGATTCCCCACATAGGGCGAGATTGTACGAATCTGGCTTGTATACTGCATAATTACATGAAATAATGCGGCTCATGTACCGCCGCCGCCTCGATCTTATTGCGCTGTTGGGTCATCGTTCTATTTTCCTGTTCGGCCCGCTCCAGACGGGTTAAGACGACGCTGCTGCGGCAGGACTTCGCGACGTCCAGGTACTACGACCTCTTCGAAGCAAACACGTTCCGGGAGTTGAGTGCCCATCCGGAATTGATCCGGCAACGGCTGCAGCCTTCCGACAGAGTCGTAGTCATTGACGAGATCCAGCAGTTGCCTTTGCTGCTGAACGAAGTTCAAGTGATGATGGAACGTGCCTCCGGCCAGCAACTGCGCTTCATTCTGACCGGAAGCAGCGCGCGGAAATTGAAGCGGGGGGGCGCGAATCTGCTTGCCGGCCGGGCCTGGATCGCGCGATTGCATCCATTGGTTCATCCCGAGGTCGGAGCAGCGCGGCTGCTGGACCGCTTGAACGCGGGAGGTTTGCCCTTCATCCTGGATTCGGCTCTTCCCCAGGAAGAGTTGAAAACCTATGTGGGAACCTACCTGCAAGAGGAGATTCTCGCGGAGGGCGCGGTCCGCTCCATCGAAAACTTTTCGCGCTTCCTTCCCTTGGCCGGGCTGGCCAACGGCGAGCAAGTGAACTTCACGGCGATTGGAAGCGATTGCGGCGTGGCGCCGCGAACGATTCGGGAGTACTTCCACATTTTGGAAGACACCATGATCGGATTTCTGGTCCCTCCCTATGCGAAGACCTCAAAGCGCAAGCCTGTGGCGACATCGAAGTTCTATCTCTTCGATGTCGGCGTCGCAAACTTCTTATGCCAGAGAGGCCCGGTGCAGCCTGGCTCAGAGGGATTCGGGCGAGCGCTGGAACACCTCATTTTTCTTGAGTTGCGCGCTTATCTCGATTACGCGCGCAAAGACGCGCCGTTGTGTTACTGGCGCAGCCAATCGCGCATGGAAGTGGATTTCGTCGTAGGAGAAACCGCGGTTGAGGTGAAATCCAAAGCCAGCGTTTCCCGCCGCGACTATAAGGGCTTGCTGGCGCTGGCCGAGGAAGCGCCGCTGAAACGCAAGATCGTCGTGTGCATGGAGTCGCAACCGCGCCGCACCGATGAAGGCGTTGATGTTTTGCCGGTCAATCAGTTCTTAGACGAGTTGTGGGGCGGGCAGGTTGTTTGAGTTGTCCTACTGAATCAACGGGGGCGGACACGCGTCCGCGAAGACGCTCGGCAGGAGGTCGCCATGATCCAGGCAGGACTCCACGATCTTGCGAGCTACATCTTGCGCAATGGTCGCAGCTTCGGAAACGCTGCGCCCTTCGGCCACCAAGCCCGGAACGTCGGGGCTCGTGGCAACGTAGACGCCTGGCTCGACGTTTTCAACACGGAGACGAATGACGGCTCACGTTGGGGTTCCTTGTTCAGGTCGATTTCGGCGATGACCGGGAGCGGATGGCCCAGCTTGAGGCCGAGCAGAATCCAGTCTTCCAGCGTGGAGCGCAGGTTGTTCTCGCACTCCTGGAGAGTGCTGCCAAAGGCAATAACGCCGGCACACCCAGGAATGCGGCCGCCGTAGGAGCCCTTCTCTAGCTCTTCAAAAACGGCTCGCTCCAACGCCGCTTCGACGTAATCCGTGAGTACCGCCATAGACCGAGTATACCTCTTCTCAACCCTACTGAATCAACGGCGGAGCCTCCGCCTCATCCTCCGGAATAATCGTCGCCGCAGCGATCCGATCGCCTTCATCCGGACTCAACAGGCGAACTCCTTGCGCGGATCGCCCGGTCTCCCTCACCGTGTTCGACTCCACGCGGATAATCTTGCCTTGCTGCGTGATCACCACGATCTCGGTGGTCTCGCGCACGTTCAGGACAGCCACCACTTTGCCGGTCTTCTCCGTGGCCTTCATGTTGATCACGCCCTTACCGGCGCGCGACTGCCGGCGGTATTCGCTCACCGGAGTGCGCTTGCCGTAGCCCTTTTCCGACACCGTCAGAATCAAGCTGCCTTCTTTGCTTATATCCACCGTCTCCATGCCGATCAAATAGTCGCCGGAGTCCAGGTCCATGGCGTTCACGCCGTATGCTTGACGGCCCATGGCGCGCACGTCTTCCTCCGAAAACAGAATGGACATGCCTTCATGCGTGCCCAGGAAGATGTGCTGCTTGCCGTCGGTCACCGCGGCGCCAATCAATTCGTCGCCCTTCTCGATGCCGATGGCGATAATCCCCGAGGGACGAGGATTGTCGAACTCCGTGAGCGCCGACTTCTTGATCACTCCGAGTTTCGTCGTCAGCACCACAAACTTGTTCTCCTCGAAAGTCTTGCCTACGTTCAGGAATGCCGTCACCTTCTCGCCCGGCTGTAAGTTCGCCAGGTTCTGGATGTTCTTCCCGCGGCCCGCCGTACCGACATCCGGCAAATCGTAAACCTTCAGCCAATAACAACGGCCATTCGTGGTGAAGACCAAGATGTAGCTGTGCGCCGAGGCAATGAACAGGTTCTTCACGAAATCCAGATCACGCGTGGTCATGCCGATGCGGCCTTTTCCACCTCTGGTTTGGCTTCTATATGTCGCGATCGGCGTGCGCTTCAAATATCCCTGCTGCGTCACGGTCACGGCCATGTCTTCGTCGGCCACCAGGTCTTCGATGGTCAGGTCGGAGCGCTCGTCCTTGAACTGGGTGCGGCGTTCGTCGCCGAACTCCTTGGCGATTTCCTTCAACTCCTTCACCACCACAGCCTTCAATTTCTTATCGCTGCCCAGGATCTCCAAGTAACCCTCGATCCGCTCCTTGATCTCTTTCAACTCCTGGAGGATCTTGTCCCGCTCCATCCCCGTTAAACGCTGCAGTTGCAATTCGAGAATGGCGATGGCCTGCCTCTCGGTAAAGGCGAAGCGGCGGATCAATTCCCCACGGGCATCCGCCGGACCCTTGGCCGCGCGGATCAGTTTGATGATCGCGTCCAGATTATCCAGTGCCTTCTGGAAGCCCTCCAAAATGTGCTCGCGCTCGCGAGCCTTGCGCAGGTCGAACTCGGTGCGCTTGCGGACCACTTCCTCGCGATGGTCGATGAACAGCTTTAGCGCTTCGATCAGCCCCAGCACGCGCGGTTGGCCGTTGACGATGGCCAGCAGGATCATGTCGAAGCTGGTTTGCAATTGGGTGTGCTTGTAGAGATTGTTCAGCACGACTTCCGGCTGTTCTCCACGCTTTAATTCAATGCACAACCTCATGCCGTCGCGGTCGCTCTCGTCGCGCAGGTCGGAGATGCCTTCAATCTTCTTGTCGTTGACCAGTTCGGCGATGTGCGCTTCCAGGCGCTTCTTGATCACCTGGTAGGGGATCTCGGTGACCACGATCTGCTGTTTTTCCTTGCCGATATCTTCGATGCCGACTTTGGCGCGCATGACGAACTTGCCGCGGCCGGTGCGATAGGCTTCCTGGATTCCCGAGCGTCCATAGATGAAAGCGCCGGTTGGGAAATCCGGGCCGGGAACCATTTCCACGATTTTGTCTAAGGGCGTGTCGGGCTTCTCGATCAGCGTGATGGTGGCGTTGACGATCTCGGTGAGATTGTGCGGCGGGATGTTGGTGGCCATGCCCACGGCGATGCCCGCCGAGCCGTTGATCAACAGATTCGGCACGCGCGTCGGCAGATACTCAGGTTCCTCGCGCGTCTCGTCGTAATTCGGGCGGAAGTCCACCGTCTCGCTTTCGATGTCTTCCAGCAACATTTCGGCGATGCGGGAGAGGCGCGCTTCCGTGTACCGCTCGGCCGCGGGCGGGTCGCCGTCAATCGAACCGAAGTTCCCCTGCTTATCCACCAGGGGATAGCGCAGGTTGAAGTCCTGGCCCATGCGCACCAAAGCGTCATAGATGGCCAGAGGACCGTGCGGGTGATAGTTGCCGCTGGTGTCGCCGACGATTTTGGCGCACTTGCGATGCGGGCGATTGGGCCGCAGGCCCAGTTCCAGCATCGTGTACATGATGCGCCGGTGCACCGGCTTCAAGCCGTCGCGCACGTCGGGGATGGCGCGGCCGATGATTACGCTCATGGCGTAATCCACGTAGCTGCGCGTCATCTCTTCCTTGACGCTAACGTCCACGATGTTCTCCGGCGGTTGTCCATCGCCCGGCAGCCCGGGCAGGTTCGGTTGATTCTTGTCGTCAGCCATAAGTTAGGAAATTTCTGCCACAGAGGCACAGAGGTCACAGAGATCGAAAACACAGAGAAAACCTTGTGGGCTTCTGGTTTTGTGTTCTCTGTGTTTCCGGACTCCGTGGTCTCTGTGTCTCTGTGGCTAAATCCTCTTCTAAATGTCTAAATTCTTCACGTCCAGGGCGTGCTCCTGAATGAACTTGCGGCGCTCTTCCACGTCTTCGCCCATCAGTAGCGCGAAAATCTCCTGACCGTCGTCGGTCATCACGTCGCCTAGCTCCACCCGCAACAGGTTGCGGCGCTCCGGGTTCATGGTGGTCTCCCAAAGCTGCTCGGCGTTCATTTCACCGAGACCCTTGTAGCGGCTCACGGTGAAATCCTTTTTACCTTCGTTGACGGTGTGCTCCAGTAGCTCGGCCGAGCTGTTCAACGTCAGCGTGTGGCTGTTCTGTTGCACCGCGAAGGGCGGACGATTGACCTCCGCGATGGTTTTCGCCAGGCTCATCATGCGGCGATACTCTGGCCGCGAGGCCAGCCGCCAGTTGATGCGCTTCTCCGCGCCGCTGGAATCCCAGTACAGCAGTTCGTAGAGTTGATGCTCTTCGTCGCGGCGAATCTCCGTCTTGCGTTTCTGCTTGGCGAGCAACTTCTCCAGGGCCCGCAGCCGGACATCGCCTTCGAAGTCGGTCTTGCGCTCCAGGCCCGCCGCGGGCAGCAACTCCACCACTTCCTTCTCGCGCAGACGCAGCACCAGTTTGTCGAAATACTGCAAGTACTCGGTCAGGCCGATCAGAAACGTGGTCAGATCCTTGCCGGTCAAGGGTTGCTTGCCGCCGGCGAAACTCACGGCAAGATCCTCGGTGACACGCTTCATCATCTCGCGCGTGAATTCCTTCTCGTCCTTGATGTAGCGCTCGCTCTTGCCTTTCTTGATGCGGTAGAGCGGAGGCTGGGCGATGTAGATATGGCCGTTCTCCATCAGCGGCTTCATGTGCCGTACGAAAAACGTCAACAGCAACGTACGGATGTGGCTGCCGTCCACGTCGGCGTCGGTCATGATGATGATCTTGCCGTAGCGCAGTTTGGAACCGTCGAACTCGTTGCCGATGCCGGTACCCAAAGCCACGATCATGCAGCGGATTTCTTCGTGCGCCAGCATCTTGTCGATGCGGGCTTTCTCCACATTCAGGATCTTGCCCTTCAGCGGCAAGATGGCCTGGAATTTCCGGTCGCGGCCCTGCTTAGCCGTACCGCCGGCCGACTCGCCTTCCACTAAGTAGATCTCACAGCGTTCCGGATCGCGTTCCTGACAGTCCGCCAGCTTACCGGGTAACGACCCGGAATCGAGCGCGCCTTTACGGCGGACCAATTCGCGCGCCTTGCGCGCGGCCTCGCGGGCCCGCGAGGCTTCCACGGCCTTGCCGATGATTTTCTTGGCCACGGCCGGCGTTTGCTCGAAGGAGGCCATCAGGCGCTCGTAGACGAACGAGCCGACCGTCGAGGAGATGTCGCTGTTCAGTTTGCCTTTGGTCTGTCCTTCGAATTGCGGTTGCGGCAGCTTCACGCTGACCACAGCCACCAAGCCTTCGCGCACGTCGTCGCCGGTGAGATTGTCTTTGACGTCTTTGAACAGGCCCTGCGCCGATCCAAACTGGTTGATGGCTTTGGTGAGCGCGCTGCGGAAGCCGGTGAGGTGCGAGCCGCCGTCCACGGTGTTGATGTTGTTGGCGAAGGAGAACACCGTTTCGTTGTAGCCATCGTTGTATTGCACGGCCACTTCCATGTTCACCTTCATGCCGTTGGAGTCGCGCTCGGCTTCCATGTAGATGGGCTTCTCGTTGAGCACCGCTTTGCCGCGGTTCAGGTGCTTGATGAACTCGCTGATGCCGCCATCGTAATGGAACTCGTGTTTCTTTTCCTTTTTCTCGTCGCGCTCGTCGGTCAGGGTGATGGTCAAGCCGCGATTCAGGAAGGCCAACTCGCGCAGCCGCTGCGCCAGGGTGTCGTAATTGAACTCCAGCACGGTGAAGATTTCGGAATCGGGAAGGAATGTCACCCGTGTGCCGCGCCGTTCGGTCTTGCCTTTTTTGGCCAAGGGCGCTTTGGGAACGCCGCGCTCGTAGGTTTGCTCCCAGGTGAAACCGTCCCGCCAGATTTCCAACTCCAGCGATTCGGACAACGCGTTCACGCAACTTACGCCCACGCCGTGCAGACCGCCGGAAACTTTGTAGCTGTTGGAATCGAACTTGCCGCCGGCGTGCAACACGGTCATGACCACTTCGGCCGCGGAACGGTTCTCTTCCTTGTGCAAGTCCACGGGGATGCCGCGGCCATTGTCGATCACGGTGACGGAATTATCTTCATGGATGGTGACCTCCACGAGATCGGCGTGTCCGGCCAGCGCTTCGTCCACCGAGTTGTCCACCACTTCGTAAACCAGGTGGTGCAAACCCATGGCTCCGGTCGAGCCGATGTACATGGCGGGACGCTTGCGGACCGCTTCCAGGTCGCCAAGAACTTTGATGCTGCTGGCGTCGTAATCGGACCCGTTGGGAGTGGAATTGGCCGCACGGGTGTTCTCTTTACCGTTCTCTTTGCCTGCCACGGATGACCCTCCAGAAGGTGAATAAATAGCATACCACGCCTGGGGGGCGGAAGCAACCCTAAGCCGCTGAAATATAAGGCACTTATGGGCGAAAAGAAGCCCGCAAGTCGAGTGTTTTCAACAGATGCGGGAGGCCCTCTTTCCAGGGGCGCGCAACAAACATTTTCTGTTGACAATGTTTCAGAAAACCGATCCACAGATCACACAGATTACACAGATTCAGAACCGGCGGGGATCGCCGGGTTGGCGTTCCGAATCTGTGAAATCTGTGTAATCTGTGGACCAAATAATCTGTGGATCAAATCCGCATCGGCATGACGATATAGCGGTACTTCTCGTCGGTCTCCTCGGTCGGTCGAACCAAGCCGGCGGATTGCTCGTCCTTCAGTTCGAAGGTCACCTGACCGCTGCCGGGCGCGCGCAGAAAATCGAGCAGGTACTGCGCGTTGAAGCCGACATTGATCTCTTCGCCTTGATAGGGAGCCTCGAGCGTCTCTTCCGATTCGCCCAACTCCGAGCTGGACGCCGAGAGGGTCACCTGGCCGGCCTTCAGGTTCATGCGGATCGCCCGGGTGCGCTCGTCGGCGAACTGCGCCACGCGTTGCACCGCCGCGGTGATCTCGCCGCGCTCCACGGTTACATCGCAGTTATTGTCCTTGGGGATCACCGCTTCGTAGTTCGGGAACTGTCCGCTGAGTTGCTGGCTCACCAACAAGCGTTCGCCGATGCGGAAAAATAAGTGACTTTCACTCTTGGCGAAGTGCACGGCGCTGGCCGGATCGGCTTCCGCCACCAGTTTCTGGATCTCGCCCATGGCCTTGCGTGGAATCAGCGCGCGTACTTCGGCGGTGCCGCCCACGCCCATCTTCTCGAACTGCGCCAGGCGATGTCCGTCGGTTGCCACCATCGCCAGAGCGTCGGGCTTCACTACCAGTAAGGCGCCATTCAGCGTGTAGCGCGACTCTTCGCTGGAAATCGCAAAGATGGTTCGCGCAATCATTCCGCCGAACACGCCGGCCGGAATGTCCGCGGAGCCCTTCGCGGGGAGTTGCGGCAGAACCGGAAAACTTTCTCGCGACATGCCCACCAGTTTGGTCCGCGACCGCTTGTACGTAATCTGGATCCAGTGATTCTCCAAGGCTTTGATGGCCACATCGCCGTCATCCAGCAGGCGCACGTAGTCCAGCAACTTCTTGGCCGGCACACACACCGAGCCTTGACTTTTCACCTTAGCGGCGCAGGAGCTGCGAATGCCCAACTCCAGGTCCGTAGCCGTCAACTCAATTCGATCGCTATGAGCTTCCATCAGAACGTTGGAGAGGCTGGGAATGGTAGTCTTCTTCTCAACGACACCCTGAGACAGGGAAAGCTCCCGCACTAGATCCGTTTTGTTGACCGTGAACTCCATGCTGTCCTCACTGTTCGTGCCTTTGTCACTGCTGGCGCCTACTGTTACTAGCCTACAGCTTAACTCAAAGAAGAAGTATACAGTCTTAGTAGTGCTGTGGAAACTGTGGAAAACGACCTAACTGCTTTGCAACACTGGAACTTGCACTTACATGCAGCATGTGTAAGACTAATCCTTCCCGCCACTACACTGCCTCTTTTTTGGGCGTTCTCACCATGACCCACAGGGCTTTGCCACACGGTTCTGTGGATAACCTAGGAAGTCACTGAAACGAAGACATTAGCGTGCTCAGTTCCTTGTTGAAAACGGCGTCCATCCGTTTCTTCTTAGTGATCTTCTCCACGGAATGCAGCACCGTGGTATGGTGTTTGCCTCCGAAGGCCCTAGCGATCTCCGGCAACGACGACTCCGTGAGTTCCCGCGCCATCCACATGGCTACTTGCCGCGGAAGGACCACCCGTTTAGCGTTGTTCTTGGCCTTCAACTCTTTGATGCCGATGCCGTAGTGCTCTCCAACCAACTTCTGGATCGCTTCGAGCGTGACTTCCTGATGTTCGCCGGCAAACTGGTTCTTCAGCACGCGTGCGGCGACCTCCTCGCTGAGCGCCTCGTTCGTAATCGAGCAGTAAGCGATCAAGCGCACCAGGCAGCCCTCCAGCGCGCGCACGTTGGACTTGACATGCTCGGCGATGTACTTGGCTACGCCCTGGGGCAAGGGGAAGCCATCCACATCCGCCTTCTTCATTAGGATGGCCTGGCGCGTTTCTTTGTCCGGCGGTTGGATGTCGGCGATCAATCCCCATTCGAAGCGCGAGCGCAGGCGCTCTTCGATGGCGATGGTCTTGGGCGGACAATCGCTGGTTAGTACGATCTGCTTGCGGAACTCGTAGATGGTGTTGAAAGTGTGGAAGAACTCTTCCTGCGTTCGCTCGCCTCTGGCCAGCATTTGCACGTCGTCCACCAGCAGCACGTTGACGTTGCGGATCCATTCGCGGAAGGAGACCATGCTGTCTTCCTTCAGCGATTGGATCATCTCGTTCATAAACCGTTCCGCGGAAATATAGCAGACCCGCCATTGCGGCATGCGCCGCCGCAATTCATGCCCGATTGCTTGCATCAAGTGCGTCTTGCCTAATCCCACGCTGCCATAGAGAAACAGGGGATTGAACTTACCTCCGGGATCGTCAGCCACGCGCTTGGCCGCGGCCAAGGCCAGTTGGTTGGAGGTGCCTTCCACAAACTTGTCGAAGCGATAACGCTGATCGAGCGGGCTGTCACGGCGGGAGGGATCGAATCGCGGCACCGTCGCGGGCGCGGCCGGCGGTGGGGCTGGCGTCTCCGCGTCCTCGGTCAAGAAGCACACGTCACGGACCGCCAGTTGCAACTCTGCGGCGGCCGCCTTGATCTCCGCAAGGTAATGTTCCGAGATCCAATCCTTGCACGTGGCACTGGGTACGCTGATGAAAAGCGTGGCGCTCTCCTGACGGATGTAGTTGGTGGGTTCCAGCCAGGTGGAAAAGTTCTGCGGCGTGATCCGTTCCCTTAGCCTGGATAAGATTTGGCTCCAAGGATCGTTAAACCGCTGTGGTTCAGGAACCCTTTGCGATTCTGGGGCTGTTCCCGGAGAGATCCGATCCCTGTCGCGACTATTCGAAACGCCAGCTTTCGCTAGAGGCACGTGTCAAGCCCTTTCGTCCTACCGGCACCCGGCCGTAACCGGCGCGGAAAAGTTTGCGGAGAAAAAACAGTAACACAGAGTTTTAAAATTCACTAGTGCCGCATCAGGCATTGGCGCGGCAGTGAATAACACGCTGGACCTAGTACGCAGGCTGCCACTTTTTTGGGCGTACAGAATTTGGCCTCCACGAATTTTCTACCGTGAAACAGCGCAGACAACGGAACCAGCTATTTATGTTCTTCGCGTGCGCGATGAGCCGCGACAGTTATGGAGCGACGGAACGGCGCCTGTTGGGCGCTGGCACGAAGACCCGCCACACTCAAGTGTTCCCTTCAAACGTACGCGCGTCCTCATCGCTCCATGACTGTCGCGGCTCAGCGCGTCTGCTCCAGCAACTCCTCCAGATACTTGCTCCAAATCTTGGCGATGGTGTGCGTGCTGTGGCCGCGCGTCTCGGCGGTGATCGGCAAGACGATGGCGCGGCCCTTGGCCACGTGCTTGATCTCGCGCTCCAGGATGCCCAACTCGGGAGGATTCACCTGGTCGTCGGCGGAGGACGAACAGGAGAGGCGCGTTTTGCAGCAGCGATCCTTGTTTGTCGCGGGGCTGTCAACCGGTTGACCCGCGGTTTCGGGCGGCGTTCCTTGAGCTGCCGTCCGTCAATTTCAACTCCAGAAGATAGTTGACGTGCCCAGCGCGTCCCAGAGGAATTCGGATTGTTGATTGATTCGGCGGAGTCTCAGCCTCCCCGAATAGTGGAAGGCTGAGTTGCACAGCGGTCCTGGATGGCCTCGGTTCCTCCGAGGCCATCACGGTTGGCATCCAGTGGCCCATGTATTCAAACTCTTTGAAGCCGATAACCTCGCGGGCCTTCCGCAGGACGCTCATCCCTGGGCAGGAAGAGACGCCCGGTTCGTGCTCAAGGTACTTGGCATATGCCTGCTTCGTGATACCCAGGCGTGCGGCGATCTCCGCATAGCTCCAATGGTTCTTCTTGCAGGCTCTTTCGGCGTGCTCAGCAAACTGCTTTCGTAGAGCCTCCCGCGATGGTGATCGGCGCATGCTCACAGAACTGACCTCACTTCCGGTTGACATGCCGATCATAGTAGGTTACATTTAAGTCGTCAACTAGTTGACGTCAACTAGTTGACAGATTCGTCAACCGACTGACGAAGGGGTTGACCGGATGCTGGAACAGACTTTCATACATATTCCCGGCATCGGACCACTGACCGAGCGGCAGCTCTGGGAAGGGGGCATCCGCTCCTGGGATGATGCCGAGCGTTTTGAGAAACGCTTCGGCGTAGTCGGCGCGCGCCTCCAAAAGAAGCTCGACGAGTACATCCCTCGTTCAAAGGCGGCTGTTAAGCATCGGGACGCAGCGTTCTTCGAACGCTTGTGCGCGATGGGCGAGGCTTGGCGCGCCTTCCCCGAGTTCTCTGATCAGTGCGTCTACCTGGACATCGAAACCACAGGACTGTCGTCGGTGTTCGACACAGTGACCCTCATCGGTCTCTACGATGGTCGCAAGTATAAGGTTTTTGTTGACGGCGACAACCTCGAACAATTTCCAGCGGAGCTTCAGAAGTACTCCATGGTCGTCACCTACAACGGCTCGGGCTTCGACCTGCGCTTCCTGAAGCTGAGGTTTCCCGACCTGATCCTTCCCCCAATTCACATTGACCTGCGTTGGGTCACGCGCCGGCTCGGAATGCAGGGCGGTCTGAAAGAAGTCGAGACGCAACTCAAGATCCGCCGCGCTGATTCCATCGCCGACATCGATGGTTATGAGGCGACAGTGCTCTGGTCGAAGCACCAGCGTGGCGTGAGCGGTGCGCTCGACCAACTAATCCAGTACAACACAGAGGATGTTGTCCACCTGAAGGCGATCATGGAGATCGCCTATGACCGGCTGTGCAAGGAGACCGCGGCGATTCGCGGAACTCCTGGCGCGCCGCTCTTCAGCGGTGTCGGCGATCTTCCGAAATCCAAGAAGAGGGCACTGGCGGAGGACTCCCAGCCAGCCATGTCCATTGTGGGGCACCTTATTAATAGATGCGGGAAGGCGCACCGCATCGTTGGTATCGACCTCACTGGAAGTGAACGCAGAGCTACAGGTTGGAGCTTGATGGACGGGGCCGTTGCGACGACGAAGTCTATCAGCACCGACGATGACCTGATCCGGGAGACCATCGAAGCCGGACCGGACATCGTTTCCATCGATTCGCCTCTGTCCCTTCCTGACAGCTACAGCGCCGACAAGGACTGGGCCGACGTTACCATTTATCGCAAGTGTGAACTTGCGCTGAAGAGAATGGGGATTTCTGTCTTCTGGTGCCTCCTGCCCACTATGAAGGGTCTGACCTTTCGGGGAATGAAGCTGGCCAGCATCTTGCGTGAGGCCGGGCTCAAAGTCATTGAAAGCTATCCGGGTGCCGCGCAGGACCTACTGAACATTCCCAGGAAGGGTGCCAGCCTGGAAGAACTAAAATGGGGTCTGCATCGCGCCGGCATCAGCGGCGAGTATGTGACCACACGCGTAACTCACGATGAGGTGGACGCAATCACGTCCGCGCTGGTTGGGCTGTTCTATCTCGCGGACGACTACATTGCGCTCGGTACGCCGACCGAGGATTACTTGATCGTTCCCAGGTCGCCAAAGATCAACTACACAAGACTGGACCACATTCTTTCCGCTACTGGCCTAGATAAAGTTTGCGCAAGCAGCCACTCTTGCTAGAATGCCGGTAGATGGCACCGTCGCCGAAACCGGTCGTGTTGGGCATCGCCGGGCGAATCGGGGCGGGCAAGACGACGGTCGGCAGCTACTTGGCTGAACGACACCGGTTTCAATATATAAGGTATAGTCAGGTTCTCGCGGATTGGCAGGCCGAGCGGCCTGAGAGCAGAGAACAACTTCAGAAGGTTGGGTGGGATGTGATGGCTAGGGGCCTGCAACCCGAGTTAAACCGGCGACTCATTGCCCGGATCGACCAAGGGCACAATTGGGCTGTTGATGGCCTGCGGCATATCATCGACTTCGAGAGTCTCTCCACAGCGTTCTCCGGCAGTTTTCTTCTCGCGTTCATCGATTGTCCTGCAGAGCTTCGCTGGGAGCACGTCAAACTCAAAGGCCGCTGCTTGACAATGGCTGAATTCCAGAGGTTCGACGATCATCCGGTCGAACAGCGAATCGACGACCTCAGGAAAAAGGCGCACTCTATGTTGTCAAACTTTGGGCCGTTGCACGATCTTCATTTGCAGGTCGATGCGGCTCTTCAGCAATTCGCGTTGGGGGAACAACCATGAGCTTGTGGGTTGTGGCTGGCGGCCAGTACGGCTCGGAGGGCAAGGGCAAGACAGCGGCCTTTTTAGCCCTCAACGAGCGAATGGATGTCTGCGTCCGTTGTGGCGGGCCGAACTCCGGGCATTCTTTCGTTGCCGATGACGGTACAACTCGCTTGGTCCGGCAGCTGCCCACCGGGTTTGTGAGTCAGCGGACGCGGTTACTAATCCCCGCAGGCGGGCTTGTTTCTCCGGCTGTGCTCAGGGCGGAAATAGAGATGCTCGGCCTGGACTCCGCACGAGTGGGGATTGACCGGAACGCGATGCTCATTGAAGACCGCGACCGCGAGACAGAACGTCTTCTCGCCATGCGCGAGCGGCTGAGCTCAACCCTCTGTGGTGTGGGAGCCGCAACCGCCCGGCGTGTAATGCGAGGCGCAGACGTTCAGCTTGCGGGACGCGGTACCAAACTGCACCCGTGGATCGGGCCTTACCTGACCGATGTTTCCGGGGAGACCAACAGAGCTCTCGACAACGGGTTGCGGGTCTTAATCGAAGGAACACAGGGCTTCGGCTTGTCCATCTACCATTCGGCGGAGTACCCGAAAGCCACGTCCCGCGACACAACAGCCTCTGGCTTTCTAAGCGAGGTCGGACTGAGCCCGCGCCGGATTACTGAGGTGGTACTGGTATTCCGTACTTTTCCAATCCGCGTCGCGGGGGACCAAGCTGGTAAGCTTCATGAGGAGGTTAGCTGGGAGACCATCCGAGCGGAAAGCCATTATCCTTGGGAGATACGCGAGTTTACAAGCGTGACTAATCTTCCTCGACGAGTCGGACGCTTCGACTGGGAGTTGGCGCGACGCGCGGTTGACGTGAATCGCCCGACGAGGGTGGTTATCACAGGCCTGGACTATTTGGACTTCGACTGCTATGGTGCCATCGATCCCGCTCGCTTCGGTGACCGCGTCTCCGGCTTTATCGACCAACTTCGCGGGCGTCTCGGTGTACCGGTCAGCTATGTCAGCACGAGTCCCCGGCTCGAACACACCTTCAAATTGGAGACGTTCGCTAGTCGCACTTGCGATGTCGGCAAAGCTCAGGTCACGGTCTAGGCCAGGAGGCATTGATGGAAAGTCCTCAAGAGAAACCGTTGGAAGCCGAACGCGAAGCGGAACTGAACCGCCTCATAGCACTCTCGCTATCCGAAGCAGAATACGATCCGGAGCGTTGACCAGGTGTCCTCCTCGCGGATCAGATCACGTATTATTCTACGAGCCACAACTTGATCACGCCATTTGACAAGAATCGGTTACGGCCAGCGGGATACGAACTGAGCGTCGGGAGCAGGTACTCTAAGGCTGGCAAGAACCATGAGCTTCGGAAAGGAGAGGAATTCACTATCGAGCCGTTCGAAGTTGCGATCATCCAAACCCTTGAAACAATCATCATGCCGCCTTTCCTTATCGGCCGGTGGAACATTAAGGTAGGCAAGGCGTACGAAGGTCTGCTGTGGGTGGGCGGGCCACAGGTTGACGCCGGGTTCCAAGGGTACCTCTGTTGCCCGCTCTATAACCTATCCGATAGCAGGAGGAGTTTGCGATATGGGGATCAAATCGCGGTGATCGATTTCATTACAACAACGCCGCCCGCGGCGGACGCCATGCGGTATGACAACAAAGGCCGCCCTAGAAGAGTGTTCTCTGACTACCATCCCGAGAGGCTTCAGAGTGCATTGATCGTGCACGCCAAAGAGAAGATTGATGGGTTTGAAGGACGGATTAGGGGAATTCAGGACAAGATTGACACTTTCGCAACAACGACGTTCACCGTGATCGCTCTTCTGTTTGCCGTTCTCGGCTTGGCGGTTTCGCGAGGTGCTGAGACTTCTCCAACTGTCTGGACCTCCGTCCCATGGTTATCAGCTATCTCGTTCTGGTTTGCTATCCAAGCTTACTTCTCCACCCGCGCGATGGTACCCGTAGAGGGAGATCGCTTGTGGTCGCAAATAACGTTCCGTTCTCAGGCCCAGGTCCTGGGAGGGTTTGTGCTCTTTGTCCTCCTATTCATCGCCCACTTACTCAGCGTTGCTCAGGCAAGCAAGCAGCTTAGCGACCTTCGATCGACTGCCGGTGTCAGGTTGGAGACTCTCGAAAAAGACATCAAGAAAGCAGACTCCGAAAACGAGACCCTACGGAAAACGGTGGACGCACTCCGGCGGGAACTTCTAGCTCTCGAAGCGGCCAAGACGAGGTAGGCGGTAGCTCACCCCTTGGTCTGCTCCAGCAACTCCGCCAGATACTGGCCCCAAATCTTGGCGATGGTGTGGGTGCCGTGACCGCGCGTCTCGGCAGTGATCGGCAAGACGATGGCGCGGCCCTTGGCCACGTGCTTGATCTCGCGCTCCAGGATGCCCAACTCGGGAGGATTCACCTGGTCGTCGGCGGAGTTGATGGCCAGCAGCGGTGCCTGGATCAGGCCCAGCTTGGGTTGTGGATTGTAGTTGCGCGAGCTGTCGAACTGGTAGAGCAGGTCGTTGGCGTCGTTAGTGCGCAGGCGCGAAGCGACTTGTTCCTCGAGAAATCTGTCGGCGGCATCGCGCGTGGGATACTGGGTTTGCCAATAAAGAGGCGAGCTGCCCATGAACAGCAGCACGTCGATGGCGGTTACCAGGCCGCGCGGTTGCTTGGTATATTCGCCGTTGTTCCACTCCGGATCGCCGCGGATGGCGTCCATGGCCATCTTGCGCGTCATGCGATTGCGGCCGGCGATCTCCACCGGCAGCGAGGCCAGCGGCATCAGCGCGTCCATGAAAGTAGGATAGGTTTCGCCCCACAGCCAGGTGTGCATGCCACCCATGGACGTCCCCGTCACCAGGCGCAGATGCTTCACGTTGAGATGCTCGGTGAGCAGGCGATATTCCAGCTCGACCATGTCGTCGTAGTCGTAGTGTGGGAATTTCATGTGCAGACCGTCGCTGGGCTTGCTGGACTTGCCGTGGCCCACGTCGTCGGGGAGCACGATGAAGTATTTCGTGGCGTCCAGCAACTGGCCCGGACCGAACAATTGGCCGCCATAGATGTCGCGCAGGAACTGCGCGCCCGATCCGCCGGTGCCGTGCATGATCAGCACCGCGGGATGGCCGGGCGTGCCAATGGTCCGGTAATGCAGGCGCAACTCGGGCAGCGTCTCGCCGCTGCGGAATTTGTAGTTCGTGATGGTGTAGTCGCCTTCCAAAGGCGCGGGATATCCGGTCTGGGTAAGGGCGCTGACCGCGGCGACGCAGAGTAATACAAAGAGATGAATCAGATTCTTGGTCTTGAGCATGTTCTCTCCACAGATTCTCCCGCCAGCAGGCGTTTCACCACCTCTTCCACCTCGGGCAACAATCTTTCCAACTCTACACCATGATGACGCGCGCCGTAACCGGCCAGGCGCCGCTTGGCCTTGCGCATCTGGCTGTGCGCGGCCACGGCGTTGTTGCGGCCGGCTTGATACAGGGCCACGGTCACGTGGACCATCCCCTGATAGAAGTCGCGCTCCGCGGGCGGCGCGTCCTTCCAGGCAAGCTCCCATTCCTCGTGAGTCTCGAAGTAGTGGCCGGCGCGGAAAAGCGCCACGCCGGCTTGCCAGGGATCGTGGGTCATATTTGCCAAGGGGCCATCTTATACCCTAAGGGATTCTTGGAACACGGAGGCACACGGAAAGAAAACCCGGAAGAACACAGAAACAAACAGCCGGGCAACGGTCGTTTCCGTGTTCTCCCGGCCTTTTTTCCGTGCCTTCCGTGTTCCAAGGGGTAGCAACGCTGAAGACTCCATTCCAACTGAACCATAGTATGGAACAGTACACTCCGGCCTTCCGGAAAGCCCTTGCAGATTGTGCTTGACTTGCTCCTCAATATTTCTTAAAGTAACGGCCATTGAGCTAGGCGCTCGGGTTGGTGGGTCAGAACACGAAAACTAAAGGAGCTTCTATGAGGATCTCTCAAGGTGAGACACGTTTCCTTAGCCGGATTTTGAGCTTGGTGTTGTTGCTGGCCACGGGGCTGTGCGCGGCACAGACCTCCACCACCGGCGTAGTCTCGGGCACGGTGACGGATGCCAGTGGCGCGGTCATGCCGGGCGTGCAAGTGGTGTTCACGAATCAGGGCACTAACGTGGCGGCCACCCAAACCACCAACGCTGCCGGGCAGTACGTTTTCACGAACCTTGCTCCCGGCCTCTACAAGCTCAGTGCCACAAAGGACGGTTTCCGGACGACCAACATCGACAACATCGTGGTGGACGTCAACAAGGCCATTAGCCAGCCCGTGGCGATGCAAGTCGGCACGCAGACCCAGACGGTGGAAGTGAGCGCCACCGGAGCGGTGGAATTGCAAACGCAGGACGCGCAGATCGGCAACACCGTCGAGACGACGGCGATTTTGCGCCTGCCCACGCTGAACCGCAACGCCATCGCTCTGCTCAACCTGCAGCCGGGCGCGGTGTCGGGCGGTGCGAACCTGACGATCCGGTCCGCAGGCGCCATTGACGATCAGAACATGGTCACGCTTGATGGGCTCGATATCACCCAGCAGGTGGTCGCCGGCAACACTGTGGTGCCCACTCCGGCGGACAGCGTGGCAGAGTTTAACGAAACGACCTTGACCCCGAACGCCGACTTGACGCGCGGCTCCGGCGCGCAGATGACCTTGATCGGCCGCCGCGGCTCCAATAGGTTCGACGGCGCGCTCTACGAGTACCTTCAGAATTCCGATGTGAACTCCAACACTTGGGACAACAACCGGGTTGGCGCGAAGATCGCACCGATTCGAGACAATCGTTTTGGCGGACGCATCGGCGGGCCCATCCGCAAGGACAAGACGTTCTTCTTCGCGAACTACGAAGGGCGCCGTTTCTCGCAAATCGCCCAGGTCACCCGGACCGTTCCTACCGACTCATTAAAGGCCGGCATCATCACATTAAAGGACGCCAGCGGCGCCACCGAACAGTTCAACCTGAAGAACGCCGCGGTGTGCGGCGCCAGCGGCACGGGTGCCTGCGATCCGCGCGGCCTGGGAATCAGCCCCTCGGTGAAGGCGCAGTGGGCCTTGATGCCGGAGCCGAACCTCAGCGGTGTCGGCGACGGCCTGAACACCAGCGGCTATTTCTTTAATCTGGCCGCTCCGATTCAGACTGACTACGGCGTGATACGCCTGGACCATGTTTTCACCGACAAAGTACGTTTGAACGCCAGCTACACCTATTTCCGCAGTATCGCCACCGGCTCCGGCGATGTGGGAATCGTGAACGGCACTCCCCAATCTTTCGTGCAGAGTCCCCAGCGCGGCGCAGTTTACAGTATCGGAACGGATTGGCAAATAACGCCCACCTGGCTGAACACCTTCCGTTTCGGCTACGTCCAAGATACCAACGCCAACCAGGCAACCTCGCCGACGGCGGCCGCCGGGATTTTGAATATTCCGGGAACCAGCACTGCCGGTGGACCTATCGCCTTGCTGATCGGAAGCGGCGTCAGCTCCTTCATTGATTCACCGATTGACATGGATACCCAGCGGGCCCGCTTTCAGGCCAACTGGAACGGCGATTTCCAGTGGCAGGATAACATGACCAAGATCTGGGGCAAGCACACCTTCCAGTTCGGGGCCAAGTCAATATGCTGCCCTACACCCATGCGCGGGCCGACAAGGTCGTGGGATCCATCGCTTCGCTGGTGGCCACGGTGGACGGCAACCAGGGCTACATCACCATCCCTGGCGCCGACGCGCCGCGCACGTGCAATGCCGCAATCACCAGTGGTTGCATTACCGCCGGCAATGCCACCAACTGGGCGCGCTACTATGCCTCCACGCTGGGATTGGTGGATAATGTCAACGTTCTGGCGGTTCGCAATGCGCAACTCCAGCCCCAACCGCTCGGCACGTTCATCATTGACCATACCAACGAGTGGGCCCCCTACTTCTACGCCCAGGATTCCTGGCGCGTGTCCCGGGGACTGACTTTGACCTTGGGACTTTCCTACGGCTGGCAAAGCGCGCCGACCGAGGCGAACAACCTGCAAACGGTGATGATTAACGGCACCACCGGCGCGGAACTCGACGCCGGAGCCTTCATGCAACAGCGGCTCAGCTCGGCCTTAGCCGGCCAGAATTATAATCCGACGATTGGATTTGCAACCGTCGGCGCGCTGGGCAAGCCGGTCTATAACCCGGATTACGGCGACTGGGCGCCGCGCGCTTCCTTCGCCTGGAGCCCCAGTTCTTCCACGCCGCTGATCGGAAAGCTGGTCGGCGACCAGAAGACCGTGCTGCGCGGCGGCTTCTCCATGGTTTACGATCGCTCCAACACTGTGCAGAGCGTGGAAATTCCGATGTTGGGTGTAGGCTTCGATCAAACCATTATTGCGCAAGCGCCGACCTGCGCGGCCACCGGCGTGGGTGGTGCGGGTTGCAACGCCGGCATAGGCACCGCCGCGAATCCGGGGCTGGCCAGCTTCCGCGTCGGCGTGGATGGCACGCTGCCTTTGCCGATACCGACCGCTGCTACATCCCCAATTATTCCGCCCGGAGGCTACACCGAAACGCTGTCGTTCCAGGTGGACCCCAACACCAAGGTCGGCCGCAGTTACAACGTGGATTTGAGCTTACAGCGAGAGCTTCCCGGCAAGATTAAAGTGGAAGCCGCCTTCCTCGGACGGTACTCCCGCAATCTGCCGCAGGCCGTCAACCTGGCCTCGGCGCCCTACATGATGGTGGATCCCACTTCCAACCAGTCCTTTGCGCAAGCCTATGACACCATCGCCGGTGCGCTCCGCAACGGGACGCCGGCGGCCAGCATCCCGGCTCAGCCCTTCTTGGAAAACCAGTTCCCGGGTCTGGCGAAGCTCCAGGGCACCTCCAGCGCCACAGCCTTCATCGTGGGCAGGAACAGCGCCGCCTTCACGCAAGGCAACTTGGGAACAATGTTCATCAATCTGGCCGGCTATCGCCGCGCCATTGGCTTGACTCCGCTGAGCAACGATCAGGCGCAGGTAGAGTTCATGCGCACCTACATCGGCGAATCCAACTACAGCGGAGGAATCTTAACCATAGAGAAGCGTTCCAACAATCTGACGTTGGTCGCCAACTTCACCTACTCCCATTATCTGGACGATAACCTCTCCAACCAGAACAACGCCGGGTTCTACGGCAACAGTTTCCATCCGGGCGTGGACTACGGTCCGGATGCCGGATACGACCGCCACCGGGTTTTCACCAGTTACTACGTCTACCAGTTGCCTTTTGGCAAAGGACAGCGCTTCCTTTCCAGCAACAGCATTCTCAACAAAGTGGTCGGCGGCTGGTATACCTCCGGCATCGTCACCTTGCAGAGCGGCTTGCCTGTGACGGTGACCGAGAGCGCCCAGGTTTTCGGCGGCGGCACCGTTATCGGCGTAAACTCGGCGATGATTCCGACTGGCCCGGTGCCAAGCGCCAATCAAAACGTACAGACCGCAAGCTGTACGGTTGCGGGCACGGGAACGGTTGGCAACACGGCGCTGACCGGCTCCGGAATGGACATCTTCTCCAATCCCTGCGCCGCATACAGCAGCTTCCGCTACATCCAGCTCGCTTCCGACACTCGCACCGGACGCGCCAATCCACTGCGCGGCTTTGCGCTCTATGACTTTGACGCGAGCTTTGGCAAAGACACCAAGCTCACCGAACGCACCACTTTGCGATTCACCATGGACATGTTCAACATTCTCAACTACCACAACTACTCCACGCCGGGTCTGAGTTATACCAGTCCGACCAGCTTTGGCGTGATCACCGGCACGAACACGCCGTTCAACCTCAACAACAGCGCCCGGTGGATTGAGTTCGGGTTGCGTTTGGAGTTTTAGCTGAGCGTACGGTAAGGTTTTTGGAACACGGAAGGACACGGAAAAAAGAACGGAAGGGCACGGAAGCCCGATTCAAATGCTTTTTTCCGTGTCCTTCCGTTGTTTTCTTCCGTGCCTTCCGTGTTCCAAAAACACGACGCCTACTTCAAATACCTATCCAGCCACGCCACCGTCTCCCATTCCACGTGCTCCAGCGTCTCCTTGGCCGCATAACCGTGCGCTTCGGCCGGCAGGAACACCAGGCGCACCGTGCCGCCGTTGCCGCGGATGGCCTGGTAGAGCCGCTCGGAATTGATCGGGAAGGTGCCGGAATTATCGTCCGCTTCCCCGTGGATCAGCAGGATCGGCGTCTTCAGCTTGTCGGCGTAGACAAACGGTGACATGCGCAAATAGGTTTCCTTCGCTTCCCAGAAGGTGCGGCGTTCGTTCTGGAAGCCGAACGGCGTTAGCGTGCGGTTGTAGGCGCCGCTTTCCGCTACTCCGGCCTTGAACAGGGTGGAATTGGCCAGCAGATTCGCGGTCATGAACGCGCCGTAACTGTGACCGCCCACGGCCACGCGCTTGGGATCGACCCAGCCCTTCTCGGCCGCGGTGTCGATGGCCGCCTTGGCGGCGGCCACGATCTGATCCACATACGTATCGTTGGCTGTGCGCGAGGGACCCACCACCGGCATGGAGGCGTTGTCGAGCACCGCGTATCCATGGAGCGCCAACAGCATCTGGCGGCCGTTCGTCGCATAGGTGTTGTATCTCTGGGTGGACCCGCTGACCTGGCCGGCCGTCGAGGGATCTTCGAACTCCGCGGGATAAGCCCACATGAACGCCGGAAGCCGTGTGCCTTCCTTGTAGTCCGGCGGGAGATACAGCGTAAAGGAAAGATCCACGCCGTCGGCGCGTTTGTACTTCACCAACTGCTTCTTGATCCCGCGAATCTGCGGCGTGGGATCCTGGAAATTGGTTAGCGCCTTGCGCTCCGTGCCGTTCTCATCGTTGCCGGCTTCGCGCAGGAAATAGTTCGGATAGTCGCTGGGAGTTTCGCGGCGCGTGATGAAATGATCGCCCTTCTCGTCCACGACGGCCACCACTTGTTCGAAGGCGTCGGGAGCGGACTGGAACAGGCGCTGGGACTTGTGCGTCTTCAGATCGAAGCGATCCAGGAAAGGATGATCGCCGTCCGGCGAGGCTCCCTGTCCATCCAGGAAGATCGCGCCGTCCTTCTCCATGATTACTCCCCGGCCGCTTTCTTCTTGATGCATCACCGGCGTGCCGGGATTGTGGTAGCGATCGCGCCCGTCCAGGCTCCACAAAAGCTGCGGAGCGCCGCTGTCGGCTATCAGGAAAGTTCGGGAGTGGCGGCGGCCATTTTCGTTATCGCGCAGCAGGGCGTACTTGCCGCTCTGGGTCCACTGGATGCCGCCGTAGCGCTGCTCGGTGCGGGCGATCTCGGTGGCCTCGCCTTTAAACGGCGCGGCCAGCTTGAGAACCTTGTCGCGCTCTTTGGCTGGCTTGCGCGTCTCGCCGCCGTCCAGCGCCTCCGCCCACACCAGCGTGGCGGGATCGAGCGGTTGCCACTGCCATTGCCGCGGTCCGGTCTGCACGCCTTCCAGAGGCACGTTGTCGGCCAGCGGGACGCTGGCCAGCTTGTACTCCACTTTACCCGTGGAGTCCCAAACTTCCACGTCCTTGGGAAAAGCGATCTGCGTGTAGACGTAGGAGTACGGCCGGCGAATGCGGGCGACCAGATAATGCTGGCTGTCGGGAGAAGCGTCGGCGGTTGAGAAATTGGCGGGCTTGCCCACTGGCGTCACCTTGTTCGTGGCGCGATCCACCACGGCGAGTTGCGCGGTGCAGTAATACTCGTACAACACTTCGTCCTGCTGGCTCTTCAGCAAGTCCTCGAAGGTGGGCGTCTGACCTTTGCCGCCCAGCGATTGTTGCACATTTGGCCCGGCCGGCGTGGCATCGAGGGCCGGCGCTTTGCCGCGGCTTGCGACGACCGTGCGCACCAGCAGCGACTTCCCGTTGTCGATCCACCGCACCGGCCCGCCGCCGCCCCCAAATCCTCCGCGGCCTCCGCCGCCTCCGCCGCCAGGGGAGCAGGCAGTGTTCAAGGTCACGCCCGGCACTTTGCTTACCGCGCCGGTCGTCGTGGTTCCCACCCACAGCTCGATTCCGTTGCGCGTGGCGTTGTTGAACGAAAAGTGCTTACCGTCGGGGCTCCAGCTAACGCCCGAGATATGCGCGTCAGGGCCGACGGCAATCTTGACCTCGCCGCCGGCGGCTCCGATTTTCTTCAGCGCCAGCGCCACAATGCGCGCTTCGCGATGTGGGCCGTTGGTGCGCGGGTTGATCCGCAGGCCGGCCAGGCGCAGCATCGGCTCCGACAACTCGGCGATGGAGGGATAGCGCACGCCTTGCTCCAGGATCATGTAGTCTCGGGTAGGACTGATCGAGACGGAGGGCGTCATGGGCGCCGACATCACGTCCTCGATTTCCTTGGGAGGCTTTTCGTACTTCTGCTGCGAGCAAAGGCTGAATGCCAGCAGTGTGAGAGGAAGGACCAGGAAGGTCCGGAGGCAACAAAAAAGTTTCATGGGATGTTGTCCTTTCGCTCTATGGAATCTAGCCCTCTCAGGGCCGGAAAGCAAGCTCTGATTCCCGGGCGTTTGTCAGAACCGCCTGCGGTAGCAGGTGGGTCCGTCTTTACAATCAGGCCCGGACCCATCCGCAACCGCGGACGGTTCTGACAACACATCCATTCGTTGCCAAAACACCGCCGACTGTGGTATAAATATACAAAGCAATGAATAATTATTCACACAGGAGAAAGGCCGGCGTCGTAGGTGTCTCCGGCTACAGCGGCCGGGAGCTGCTGGGGCTGCTGGAGCGCCACGGCGGCATTGAGCCGCTGGTGATCCCGCGCGAGCACGAAACCGAAGAGATCGCCGCAATGGTCAAGGAGCACCGTTTAGACGTGCTCTTCCTGGCCACGCCGCACGAGGTATCCATGGACGTAGCGCCCGCGGCCATTCGCGCCGGCGCTAAAGTGGTGGATCTGAGCGGAGCTTTTCGGTTGAAGGACCAGGCGGTTTTCGAGCGCGCCTACCGGATGCCGCACACCGCGCCCGAGCAGTTGAAGTGGGCGGTTTACGGCATGCCGGAATTGGACCGCAGCGGGATTCCCGCGGCGTTTCTGGTGGCCAATCCGGGCTGCTATCCCACTTCGGTGATTCTGGCGCTGATGCCGCTGCTGCGCGCGGGCCTGGCCGATACCTCGGCCGGAATCATCTGCGACTGCAAGTCGGGAGTCAGCGGCGCGGGACATAAGCCCAGCGAGAAAACGCACTTCTGCGCCGTGCAGGAGAATTTTAGCGCTTACGGCATCCTGGAGCATCGCCACGTGCCGGAGATGATTCAAGTGCTGGGCGTGCCGGCGGGCGATTTTTGTTTCACCGCGCACTTGCTGCCGGTGGAGCGCGGGATTCTCTCCACCATCTATGTGCGGCTGTCGCGCCCGGCTCCTTTGGAGGAGATCCGCGCGCTTTACGACCACAGCTATCCCACGGGGAGCTTCGTGCGTGTGCGCGACGAGGCCCCCAATCTGCACGACGTCCGCCACACGAATTACTGCGACGTCTTCATCACGCTCTCCGCGGACGGCCGCCGCGCGTGTAATGGCGATTTTCGATTGTTGTAAGACCGGCCAGTTTCACGACCGCCGCCCCGGCCAGCCGCTCCTGGTCCGCCGACCGCGTGTATTCCTGCACCATCGCCAGCGTCCGGTGGCCGGTGATTGCCGCTATCTTGCATTGTGCAGCCCACATCGGCCAATTCTGCTTGCAGCCAACTTGCGGAGCCCATGCACATTGAGATTCGCGCGCCAAGCTCGATCCGCACGAGCCCCTTTGGCAGCTCGGCGACAAGTGCTGCTGCCACCGACGGGCGACCGAGGGGTTGGTCAGGATCGTCACCGCGGTCTGTGTCCCGACGCCAGCCATCCAGCGCCGCCCTCAGCACCGGGTGGCACGGGATCACGAGCGTCGCGCCGGTTTTCTGCTGGGTAAGCCGCAGCGTGGTGCCGTCTGGAACGCCGCACCAGGTCGATCGCGCACAGGTCGCCGCGGCGCTGGCCTGTGAAGCGCGCCAGCACCACGACGCGGCGCAAATGCTCCGGTAGGCCCCGAACCGCCGCATCGGCTTCCGCGCGCGTCCAGGCTCGCAGATGGCCGCCTGGCAGCTTCCTGATCCGGTGCACCGGGGTGTGCTCGATCCAGTCGTGGTCGACCGCCCAGCCGAAGACGGCCGACGCGGCCCGCATAAAGCCCGTAGCGGCGCCGTTGCCCCGCGCGGCAGCGATCGCGTCCCGGATCAGCAGCAGCTCGCGCCGCTTCATCTGTCGGACCGGCAAGTGGCCGATCTCCTCCAGCGGACGCAGGTAGATCGCATAATTGGTCTGGGTCGCTTCGCCGAGTGCGCCCCACTCGGGACTGCGCCGATAAGCACGGATCAGTGCCTCCAGGCTGTCGGCCGGGATCTTGGTACGGCTTGGCCGGTAAGACGGGTAGCGGTATGCCCGCACCGTCCCGTCGGCCAGCTTACGCTGAACGACGCGCTCGGCCTTCCGCTTCGATCTTTTCAGCAAGGGCTTGCACCGCAATTCTCGGGTCCGTGGAGGCTGTGTTGGGATTATCGCCACGTCAAGTCCAGCTTGGTGCCACCGCGGCGTCCGGGGGCCGAGCGTATAGCTGGGCTGCGGCAGGATGCCCTGGTGCACTTTGAGGAACGCGTCGACGCGCAGGCTTACATATGCTGCGGCGGCATCGGCTGAGAGCCAGTATGAGGCGCTCACGGCGGTGATCCCATTGCTGCAGCCTGCTCGCGCGTCAGGAATTTGGCTGGCGGGAGGGGAAGGGTGGTGGCGTTCACGCTCATCAGGACGAACTAGACGCCTCCAAATCCCTGATGCTGGCTTGTGTCTCGATCACGATTCGGTCTCCAATTCGGTTTGTCGGCTGGCGAGCCACGGCGCTTCTTCCGCGTCCCGCGGCCAGATCTCGATAAGCCCGTCGGGGTAGACGACGCCGGGCACGGATGGGTCGTGCGCAAGGCGTCGTATGGGGTGGTCCAGCAGTTGGCGCTGCAGCCTGTCATACGCAGGCTGGGGTCTGACCACTTCCATGAAGATCGCGCAGTCGCGGCACAGATCGGGCCATTGAACGATCAGACCGACTTCGATCCTGATTTTCCAGCAGCGCTGGCACTTGCAGCCAGCCGCGAGGCCGATGGTGACGTCAGCACTCATCTCGTTGCCTTCTTCCGCATACCAGCAGATTCATGCCGCTTCCTTCTGCACAGACAGGAACGGCGACAGGTCCAGCCGCCAGCTGACCGCCTCTGGGTTCCACCGCCGCGCCCACTGGCATGTCGCTTCCATGCCGGTAGGCTTCTTCCGGCAGCGGTCACACACGCAGCTTGGGCAGCACGGTGCCGAGCGCGGTTGATCCGCGCACGACGCTGTAGAGCTCGCTGACGGGCTTCTCCCGCGGCCCGCACGTGGCGCACCGGAGCACCAGGTTCCAGCCGTCCAGCGACGCCAAGGGCGTGCTCGACGACAGGGGTGGAGAGATGGGCCCTTCGATGATCACGCGGCTTCGATCATTCGGTCCGATATCAGAACGGGATTTGGTCGTCCAGGTCACCGCCCTCCGGCGCGTCCCACGACTGCTGACGACGGCCGCCTTGCTGGGCACCCCCACCGGAGCGCTGCTGCCCGCCGCCGCCCCGCGCGCCCGTATCCTCGCGCTGGCCGCCGCCGTTGCCGTCTGCCAGGAGGATCAGGTTGCCGTTGTAGGCGCCGATCACAACCTCGGTGGTGTACTTGTCCTGGCCCGACTGGTCAGTCCACTTGCGGGTTTGCAGCTGCCCTTCGACGTAGACCTTGCTGCCCTTCCGCGCGTACTTATCGGTGAACTCCGCGACCCGGTCGTTGAAAATCACGATGCGGTGGAACTCCGACTTTTCCTTTCGTTCGCCGCAGACGCCTTGTCCGTCCAACTCTCGCTCGTCGCGACGGTCAGGTTGACGATCTTGTCCGCCATTCTGCGTCGAACGCATCTCGGGATCGCGGCACAGATTGCCGATAAGGATGGCCTTATTGACCGATCCCGTCATAGCTTTCGCCTCTTTTGATTGCTGTTACGGTGTAGTAATTCACGTCCATCTGGACGGCCACCTTGCTGGCGGACACACCAGCGTTCAGGCGCCTGCGTATCTCCTGGACTTGGCATTCAGTCAGGTGCTTTCTGTTGCCGCCAGCCGTTCTTCCCTTCGACTTACAATCGTCCATGTTTTCCATGCGCGTTCCAAGGAACAAGTGGTCTGGGTTTACGCACCACCTGTTGTCGCAGGTATGGCAAACATCAAGACCATCTGGGACGTGCCCACAAAACAGCTCGTAGGCGTAGTGGTGAGATGTCTTGTTGGCCTGCCCAACATTCACATTGCCGTAGCCGTTGCCTTTGCCGGCCCCCAGCCATTCCCAACACACTTGCGGGTCAAAGTTGTGCGTCTCGACCTTCTGCAAGAAGGAGGTGTAGCGGTTGGGAATGAACTTGTGGTCCCACGCACCCTTTGCCCGATTGGCGGCAGCCTGCGTCGCTTGATCTCGTCAGCGGGCGAGTCTAAGTCGAGTTCGGGTGCGACATAATCCATGGGACTACATTACCACCGGTAACCACCGCGGTCAAACGGAAACATTGGCAGGCCAATACGTCAGGCGGCTATGCACCTCGTCCCACTCCACGGCCAGCCGATCATCTGCCGACCCCTGGCGGGTATCGGGTCAGGCAAAACCTCGATGTCCTTCAATTCCCAACACCAGCGGCCGGCACTGTAGTCACCGAACAGGTCGATTGGGATTTGACTTGGTGGCTGGTGTACCGCGTCCCAAAACTGAGTGATGGTTCGGTCCGTTCTTGCGATACCCCTCTCGTAGAGAGGCTCGTAGATCTGGATCGCGCAGAAGATGACTGCAGTGCAGACCACGGCGCCGAGCGGCAGCCCGTCGCGGCCGAACCAATCGTCTCGTCCCAGCGCAGCGCTGATGGCGGCTTCGACGTCCGTGCCAAGCTCGCCGCGTACCGGTACCCGCTTCGCGGCATGGATGGCGATGCGGTGCCCCAGCAACCGAGCCGGCGGCGCGAACCCGCGTGTCTCGTATGGCTTCACGCCGGCTGCGATCAGGCTGGCATAGGGCTGCCACAGCGAGATCGCCGGGATCGGATCATGCGGCAAGTCGTGTCTCCTGCTGGTCATCGAAGAGGGACCGCTCATCTCCCCAGGTGTTGCTGCTGTCAGGCATCAGTCACCAGCCGGTAGCCGCTGCTTGTCGGCCGGAACCGCTCGATGGCGATGCGCGTGGGGCGACCGACGTTTGAATGACCGGGCGGTCGCGCGACGCCGCGGCCGGGCCGACTGTGCGGCGGCTCTGGGTCGGTGCGGTCCTGGACGACGGTGCAGTTGGCGTGATCGCCATCCAAGGAGTCGACGCGGATCCGCCGGCCCGCCGCACGCGAGTCGTTGTCGGCCCAGACTTGGCCCTGGCGCACATCGGGAAGAGGAGTGCCCACTACGCCGCCTCCCCCGCGCTGGCTTCGTCGTTGCTGGCGTCGGGCGGACCGAACTCCTGTTCCTTCGCCGAACGGGTGGCGGTCAGCTCTTTGTGGAGATCCGGGAAGCTCTCCATCAGTCGGTCGCTGCGGCGCTTCACCCCCGGCTGGGCGAAGAGGGCGTTCAGGCTCCCCAAGCTCGCCACCATCGCGATTTCTTGCTTCATCTCGGCCAAAAACGCGCGCGCCGCGGCTTCGGCGGTGGACCGGGTCGTCGCGGGCGCCGCTGGGCGGCCCTGGGCCGGCGGGGGCGACCGACGCTCGGCCGCAGGCGCTGGAGCGTCGTTGGTGCCGTCCCCTGGCGCGGCCGCGGTCACAGAGGCTTGCTGATCCCCCGCTATTGGCGCCGCGCGTCCTTCCGCGCCCTGCCCTCCTCCCGTTGCCGGCGGCCGGTTGTCCTGCTGGGCGTCCTGCGCGGGTTGGCGCTGCTGCTGCGCGTCCTGGCGTGCAGCGCCAGCCTCAACCTTCTCGGCCTCCTTCGCCCGGTTGAGCTGGTCCATGATGTTGTCCAGCTTCGGACCGGGGGCGGGCAGTGCCCGTTGCGCCTGCGCACCGGCGGCCACCTGCGCGCCGTCGTGCTCGATCAAATTGCCGGCGTGGTCGAAATCCGCCTCCATGTCCGTTTCGAGTGCCTCACGGAACCTGGCGGTGGCGGGATTGTTGATGTTCAGGTCGAGCCACTTGACCGTCCAGAGGATGACGGTCTTGAGCCCCATCTCGTCGGAGAACGGTCCGTTCCACGGTCCCTTGGCCGCTTTCGATGTGGCGCGCACCCGCATGATCCGGCTGCGCGGCATCCACCGCGTTACCTTCTCGCCCTCCGACGTGGTGATGATGCAGTACGCGGCTGTCACCCGGTCCCAGAACTTGTTGGGGTCGTGCGCCAGGGCATAGGCCTCATCCACGATCTTGGGGCTGATCCTGTGGATGATCCGTCCCTCGTCCTCGCCGCCCAGCGGCTGGAACTCTTCGCCGTCGAACGCGAGGTTCGCGTAGATCTTCTTGATCTGCCCTGTCAGCCGGCCGAGCTTGGTGATGCCCCAGACCATCGGTTGCCAGCACACGCCGTAGGCGTGCGCCTGCTCGTCCCACCGGGCGATCAGGGCGCCCTCCTTGCCGTCGGGCAGCAGCCCCTGGCCGGCCGCGCGCGCGATGGCTCGCATCAGCGACCCGCGCCACTCCGGGTTCAGCAGGTCGGGGTTGCTCGTTGCCGCGGTCTTGGCGACGCGGACATACATCGTGATGTCGATGTGGTCCGGCAGGACAGCCTTGATCTCCGCCTGCGTCTTCGCGTTGTCGATCGTGGCGTAGAACGCCCGCATCTCGGTGGCGACGTCGAACTGCGGCGGCTTGCGCTTGGCCTTGCCACCGCCGCCCTGGCCGCCCCTGTCGTCCTGCGACGGGGCAGGCGCGTCATCGGGGAACATGCCGGCGGGCGGCCCGTTGTCGTCTTGTGCCATGTGCTACGCTGCCTTCGGGATTGTGACGGTGATGCGGTCTTGGCCTTTTCTGCCGTTGATGATCTCGCCAGCGTTCGCGGGGCGAGGCGGGGTGTCGGCGCCGATCGAGTGGCTGATCCTGATGCCCCCGGCGACGATGGCGTACCGGGCGGTGCCCATCATCTGGCGAAACAGGTTCTTGATCTCCGCTTCGCGTTCTTCCAGCGCCTTTCGGTCCTTGCTGGCCCGCTGCAGCTCGACGCACAGGCCGGGCAGCTCATTGCTGCCGGACAGGTCAATGGTGGCGTCGAAGGTGGCCGGATACTTGGCCCGCAAAGCCTTGGCCGTGGACTCGTACCCGTCGGCCGGCGGCGGGACCCCATCGCGCACCTGCCGCCAGAACCTGGTCTTGGCGTCGCGGATCGCGGCGATGATGCCCTCATGGCGCAGGTAACGCTGCACGAAGTATTCGTTGCCGCCGAAGCACGCCGTCACCGCGCCCCAGAGGTACCCAGAGCAAGCGAGCTGGTCCTGCAGCTGGATCAGGATGTGCGGCGGTGGCTCGTCCCCGAGCCACTTGTCGAGGCGCTGTTTCCAATCGACGTTCTTCGCTTCCAGCGCGCCGGGGCCGATGAAACCGGCCGCTTCATCCGCGGGTGACGGGTGAACCACACGGTCCAGGCTTGCGGAGCTGCCCTCGATGGCGTCGTCGACGGCAAACACGCCCGGCCGCAAGATCCACCCTTCTTCACGGCATGCGCGCTTGCAGATTGCGTCTTCGAAATCGTTACCCCACTCGATCCGTTCCCCGCCGACCTCTGGCGCGGGGATCTCGCGCCGCTTCACCAAGTAGAGCGCCAGCGGCGACATCTGGAAATCCGCCTGGAACCCAAGAAGGGCGGCAACCTCGGACGCTCCGACATACGGGGCGCGCAGGGAAAGCCACTCTTCGCGGGTGGCGGGCATGGGGTGGATGGCCAAGAATCAGACTCCGTCATTGAAGGCGAGGGCCGCAATGATCAGCGCGGTGCCGCAGCACCTTTCAGGGTTGTTGCCCTACAGCCGCAGCACCACGTCGATGATTATGGCCAGAGCATCATGGCTGCGTGCTTGATGCGTCGCCTGCCCTCGATCATGCCGCGGCTTCCGGCGCCGGTACGGTGTCATTGGCGGCCGCTCGCGCCGCGCGTAGACCCTTGATGGTAGCTGCTGTTGCGCTGGCGTTCTGCTCGATGCGGGCAATCGCCGCCTCGATCCCGAAGGGGGTTACCAACGGGTCATCCAGCACGGCCAGGTCGAGCTCGATCAGGCCGCATAGCTTGCGGCAGGCATCGACTGGTGTGCGCTTCTCAGTGCCCCCCGCCTCGCCCCGCCTGCTATCCTGCCTGTCGTGTGCGGCGTTGATGGCGGCGGCGTGCCGTGCGCCACGGTCTTCGGCGTCGTACTCTGTGTCGCGCGGCCCCATACGCACCCCGGCAATTTGGCTTGGCGACCACATTACCACGAGTAACAATACGGAAGCAAGCGAAAACGGTTACCTCAGGTAACTCGCTTCCTCCCGCGGGAGGGAGCCCCCGGGAGCCGGTTCAGATTGACCGTACATTATATGATGGGGTGGCCGGGCAAAAAAATCGGGCAGGGAAGAACGTTGCATCATCCTATTCGTTCCAAGTTGTGCAACGTCTCCCGCCCTCGTAACGAGTCACCCCCTGGACTTCCGCGCCTTTTGAGGAGGCGGCCGACCAGCACTACCTCCCTGTAACCATCGTGAAACTGCTGCCTTGACCTCTTCAGGCTGGCGCCGGAACCCCTGCAGGAGTGCCAGCTCGCGTGCATCAAGAGCCCTGGCAAGCTCAGACGCATTCTCCGCTTCCGGTCAGAAGCCATTCTCGTGATACCCCCAAAACTGTAGATAATTTATCGAAGTTTTCCATGTCCAGTTTCGACATCCCCTTCTCGAGCTGGCCGATCGCCCCAGCGGTCAGCCCGTTCGGCTTCCGCTTCGAGCGAATCATGGCACCCAAGGCTGCCTGAGACAAGCCAAGCTCTCCGCGTTTCGTTGCGACGCGGGTACCGATACGCGCCCACTGCGCGTCGATCGGCTTGGAGTATTCGGTTCCCTCGATATGTGCGGGCATGCCCCACCTCTTCGCTAGTTTGCACTTGCCGCGATCTCATTACCCGTGGTAACCTGGTTACCATGGCCAATGAGAGTTCTTGCCGCCGGCGCCGACCGCGCCTTTCCGCCCCCACCAAAGGACAATGGCTGCCGCCGGAACGTGGTCGCGCCAGTTGAACGCTTGCGAGGCGCGTCGCCGGCATCCCGCCACGGGCATTCCTATGTGCACGCTCGCACTCGCCGCGCGCGGTTTTTCTTGTGGCTCACAGGGACTTCCCTAGCCAGGTTGCGACCAGTCACCCGGGACGAACAGACCGCCGCTCCGTTTTGGAGGCGCATACCATTCATACATGGGAACGATATGCGAGACGCCAGCCGTTGCCGGCTCGGCCCTTTTCACCATCGGCGGGATGTGGTCCCGGCGCCATACAACATTACCGACGCTGCGGAGTCAACAAGCATTCTGCAACTGTTGGTAATGGCGGAATGACAAGTTGTTGATTTCATTGGAGAGCACCGTTATTTTTTCGTCAACGGCACGGCAGGCGCGACCGGCTACACCTCTCCACGGTGGACAGAATCGGGCCGTGACGCGGGCGAAACCGATTCCTGCTTCTGACCTTCGATCCGCCCGCCAGCGGCTTCGCGCGGCGCTCGGGCACGCCGATGGCGCTGCGGCCGCCCCGGCGCGGAGCCGCGGCCGCGCGTGGAAGGCTGCTTGGCGCACGTTCGGGGGGCAGCGGTGCTATTTCAGGTCCAAGTGGGAAGCCAACTACGGGGCCTACCTGGAGTGGCTCAGGGCCGGCGGCCACATCAAGAGCTGGGAACACGAACCAGAGACGTTCTGGTTCCTCGCGATCAAGCGCGGCGTGCGCAGCTACCTGCCGGATTTCAGGGTCACCGAGAACGACGGCCGCGTCGTCTACCACGAAGTCAAGGGGTGGATGGACGGGCGCAGCAAAACCAAGATCGCGCGCATGCGCCGCTACTACCCCCAGGTGGTCCTGCTGGTGGTCGACCGGGCGCAATACGCCTCAATCAGAACGAAGGTCGCCGGCCTGGTCCCTGGCTGGGAGCAATAGCCACGCCTTGGTGCTGACACACGGCGCCGCGGACAACGCGGGGCCGCTCAATGGGTCAATGAAGGGTTGCACGAATGCCTGATGGTGAGGACAGGAGGGGGTGGCGCGAACGGGATGACAGCCCGCTGCTGGGCCTCTCGCAGCGACTACCGCCATCCAACCTGCAGGCCGAGCAAGCCCTTCTCGGCGCCCTTCTGGCGAACAACAAGGCGTACGAGCGAACCTGCGGCTTCCTGAAGCCAGAGCATTTCGCGGACCCGATCCATGGCAGGATCTACGGCGCGATCGCGCGGCGCGTCGACTCGGGGGAGCTCGCCGACGCGGTGACGATGAAGGCCGAGTTCGAGCACTCCGGCGTGCTGGATGAGGTCGGGGGCACCGCCTATCTCGCGCAGCTTCTCAGCGCCATGGTCGGCATCATCAACGCCGGCGAATATGGCCGCGCCATCCATGACGCATGGCTGCGCCGTGAACTGATCGACATCGGCGAGACGGTCGTCAACAACGCCTTCGGCGGCGACCCTGACCTACCCGCCGGCGCCGACCAGATCGAGGCGGCCGAACAAGCCCTGTTCAACCTCTACAGCAGCGGCGCAAAGGATTCCGACGAACCCGTCTCGCTGGCCGACGCGATCAAGAAAGCCGTCGACGAAGGGGAGAAGGCCAGCAAGGGGGAGGGCGTCGCGACCGTCAGCTCCGGCCTTCCGTCGCTCGATGCGAAGATCCTCGGGCTGCGTGCGGGCCATCTCATCGTGATCGGCGCCAGGCCAGGGATGGGAAAGACCACGCTGGCACGAACTATCGGGATGAATGTGTCCGCCGGACGCGGCATCACCGAGCATGGAGAGGTGATCGACGACCAGCGTTTGGGCAGGCCCGTTCTGCATTTCGCGCTCGAAGAGACGGATACGGATTGGGGGGCCGCGAACGCCGCGCAGGCCGCCGGCGTGTCGATCGGCAGCGTGCTGAGCGGTGCTGTCCTCAAGGACAATGATGCCGCCGCGCGCCTGGTCTTGGCACGGAAGCGCGTGGCCGAGACGCCCTATTACGTGTTCGACCAGCCCCGCCAGGGCCTGCGCCAGATCGCGATGAAATGCCGCCGCATGCTGCGGAGGCACAAGGGCGGCCTCGGGGCCGTCATCGTCGACTACCTGCAGCTGATGCCGGACCCGCCGGGGGCCAGGGATAAGCGACTCGCCGTCGGGCAGAACGCATACGGTTTGAAGGATCTGGCAAAGGAACTCGGCTGCCCGGTCGTCCTGATGTCGCAGCTCTCGCGCAAGGTGGATGAGCGCACCGATCACCGCCCGACGATGTCCGACCTGCGCGAGACGGGGGAGATCGAAGACGCTGCCGACGTCATCATCTTCATCTACCGCGAGGCGTTCTACTACGCCCAGAACCGGCCGAAATACGACCCCGAGAAACCCGAGGCTTACGAGGCGGAGGTGAAAGATTGGGAACGGCGGTTGGCTGACATGGAGGGCATGGCCCAGGCGATCATCCCGAAGGTCAGGCGCGGGCAAGCCCCCACGGTTGTCGATCTGTACTTCAACGGCCCGAAGGCCCGTTTCGAGGAGCCGCGCCGGTGAGCGAGCGGCCCTGGTACAAGCGCTACCCCTCAGACTTCATCGCCGGCACGGCCGGGTGGGATCTCGAGTTGAAGGGTGCATACAGCATCTTCCTCGACCTGTTCTATGACCGCGGCGGCTCCCTTCCCAACGACTCGCAGTGGTTCGGTCGCGTTGCCGGCTGCTCGACGCGGCGGTGGGGCCAACTGCGGGACCAACTGATCGAATTGGGGAAGATTGTCGTTACGGAAGACGGCAAGCTGTCCAATAAGCAGGCCGAAAAGCGCATGAAAAGCGAAGCAAAAGAGGCGCAAGCCTACCGCGAAAACGGCGCGAAAGGCGGACAAAAAGCCGCCGAAAACAGGCTTGAACTGTTCGATAACAACGACTTGGCGCAAAATCAGCTACCCGAAAACACGGAGCATCGCGGGCGCGTACCAGAACCCAGAAGCCAGAAAGAATCCGCCCCACCTTCGGTGGATGGCCGCGCACGCGCGCCTACGGCGACCGGCACAAGGCTGCCCGCGAACTGGCAGCCGTCGGCTGACGGCGCGCAGCTTGCGCGGGACCTTGGTCTCGACCCGGAGACCGTGCTTGCGACCTTCCGCGACTACTGGACATCGCAGCCGGGCCAGAAGGGGCGAAAGACTGATTGGGAGGCGACTTGGCGCAACTGGTGTCGCCGTGAAGCCGAGCGTCTCAGCCCCCGCGGCCGCGGCCCACAGACGCAGCCGATGCTGCTGCCGATCGCAGGCGGCAAGGTGCCAGACCCCAACGATCAGTGGGGCGTGGAGGAGTGGTGCCGCTCGATCGGGGCATCGGAGATCACCAACCCGGAGTACTTGAAGCGCGGCAAATGGATGCACCTTGGGTGCATCATCGACAGCATCGCCCGCAATGTCGCGCGCGAGGCCGGGTTCAGCTCCACCTGGCGTGGCGACTGGTCCCCGCTGCTGCGGTGGGTCGAAGCAGGCTGCAAACCATCCGAACACATCTACCCGGCGATCAAGTCAAGCGCCGAGTACTTCAAGAGCCGGGGCAACCCGGCGAGCAGCCTCAACGCCTTCAACACCGCAGTCATGCAAAGGAGAGCTGCGTAGTAGAATTCGCAATCCTTGTCGCCATCGTCATCACCAGGGAGTACATCGCTTGGACACGCAAGCACAGCTAGAGACGCTCGACCCGCGAGACGGCCCAACGAAAGAGTTCGGTCAGCACCACGATGTCATCCCGCGCGCCGGAACGACCACCGGAAAGCGTGTTCGATCGCGGCTCGAGAAGCTGTTGCTCGACAGCGACATCACCCCACAGCAGAGCGAGGCTGGGCGTAGGTTCGCCTGGAGCTATTCGGTGGGGTGCAACCCAGGTGTCCGAAGCTGCCTCGGCAACATGGTGGCGGGCACGGGGGGCGGTGGCATCACAGATACCAGGCATCAGGCATTCGTCGCCTACGACGATGCCCGGAAGGTTCTCGATTGCAAAATCAACCCACAGGCCGTCCTGAGTGCGCCGAGCAACGTGCTCACCCGGTTCTGCGTCGACGATGCTCCGTTCAGCGAGATCGGCGAAGAGCTGGGCGGCGTGAGTGCGTCGACGGTGAAGCGTCGCATCCTCGGGTACCTGGAAACGTTGGTCGGGCACTACGCCGCGGTGGACCGCAAGCGCGGACGCAGCACAACGGCCGAAACGCGGGAAGAGGCGCTCAGACGCTTCGAGCCTCTCGACCGCGCTGATACAAAGCTCGGGGAACACGCCAACGCCCGGTGAGGAAAGGGTGCCGACGGTAGGTAGTGGGTCAGCACGAATGTCGGCAATGGGTGATGGATTCCGGACCTTCTCCCGACTGCGGGCGAACCGCTTGGTCACGACAGTGGCCCGCGGGGTCAGGACTGGGGGCATGGTTGATGCGGATCGGGGGAGATGTGGAGGCCAAGGATGGGGTGCGTATGGCCTGGGGGGTGGATCAGGAAATCGTCCAGGACGCGGCGTCGCCCCCAGCCGGCCCGGCTATTGCTACGATGTGGTGGCTGGCATTGGGTCTGGCTGCCTAAGCAACAGGATAGCGCCATTGGCCACCATCTGGTTCTAGCCACGGAGCGAGTTGGGTTCGGAGGGCAGATCAGGCAGCTATATTTTCAGGATTGCCGAATTTGCATAGCGCCCAGGCGCCAAATCGCAAACTTGATCGCGAGCCCGGCTGGTGCGGACCATCAGACCCGGCACGATTTCTGTGACAACCCTCTCCGAGACATGCGACCATGCATGGCATCCAACGTCTGATCGTGCTGAGTGCAGGATTGCTTGCGCCATTGGTTCTTGCGGCCGGCGCACGCGCCCAATCGGCGGCACCAAGCCCGGCGCCAACGGCCGGTGTCGACGACCAGGACTCCGACAGCGCCGACAGCGCGTCCGCGCTGGCCAAGAAGCTGCAAAATCCGATCGGTGACCTCTACAGCTTCCCGTTCCAGAACAACACCAACTTCAACACCGGCCCACACGACGGCACGCAGAATATCCTCAACGTCCAGCCGGTGATCCCGATCCACGTCACCGCGGATTGGAACGTCATCACGCGGACCATCCTGCCGTTGATCTGGCAGCCCTCGCTGGAGCCCGCGCACACGGTTCCGTTCGGCACCGGCCCGACCACCTTCTCGGCGTTCCTGTCGCCGAGCAAGCCAGTCAACGGCTGGTTGTGGGGCGTCGGGCCGGTCATCCAGGTGCCGACGATCAGCGACAAGACCCTCGGCTCGCCGGTCTGGGGCGGCGGTCCGACCGGCGTGCTGGTCTATATGAAGGGGCCGTGGGTTGCCGGGGTGCTGGCCAACAACGTGTGGTCGTTCGGCGGCACCACGGGGCGCGGCGGCAGCAGCTACAACATGTTCCTGACGCAACCGTTCGTGAACTACAATTTCGGCGAGGGATGGTATGTCGGCACTTCGCCGATCATTACCGCGAACTGGCTCGCCACCGGCGACCACGCGTGGACGCTGCCGGTCGGTGCAAATGTCGGCCGGGTCGTGAAGATCGGCGGCAAGCTGCCGGTCAATTTCTCCCTCGGCGCGTACTACAATACGCTGCGGCCTGAATACGGCTCGACCTGGCAGTTGCGGACGCAGGTCACACTGATCTTCTAGCTCAGCCGACACGACGCTGAAGCAAGTTTGCCGTGCCTTTCGTCACCCGCTAGGTTGCCTACCTGGGAAATCTCGGAGAGAGCAAATGCAACGTGCCAAGAACCTTCGTGCGTCGACTGCCTTCCTGGCAGCCTCGCTGTCCTGTGCCGGTGCGATCCTGCTGCTTTCAATTTACCGGCGGCGGCCCAATCTTCTACCGACCCTGTCATCTATCTCGACCAAGCCTGGTCGCAGGCAGAACGGGAACTGTTTTATCAGCTTCCGCAAGGCTCATCCATCTCTTCATACGACATCTTTCTCAATCTGGAGGTTCCCGGCAGCCAGGAGCTCTTCCGGTCGGATGCGAACAGCGCGCGCCTTGGCCTGATTCCCCAGGCCGCAAATCCGCGGACCAACCCTGACGGCTTGCCGGTCGGTGTTACCAAGAATGTGATTACGGAAGGGCGATGGAAGGGCGAGACGGCCGGCCCGAACTGCGCGGTCTGCCATACCGCACAGTTGACGTATAAAGGGAAGCAGATTCGCATCGACGGTGGTCACGGCAATCTGTTCGACTTCGGTGCGTATATACACAGCCTTTGATGATGCGTTTCAGGCCACACTGACCGATACCGCAAAGTTCGACCGCATGGCGGCGCGAATTGGAGCGTCCAGTTCAGACGCCAAGAGCGAATTGCGCAAGCGTTTCGAGGTCGAGGCCGGGCGGCTGCATTACTATCGCACTCGCGTCGCAGTCTCACCAACCCCTTGGGGGCCAGGCCGCGCAGATTGCCTCACATTGATCATGAACCGGTTGATGGCCGTAGAGACCGGCATCCCCCAGAACATGTCTACGCCTTCGGCGCCAGTCAAAATTCCCTTTCTCTGGAATGCCACGCAGGCAACTTGGACGCAATGGGGCGGGTGGGCTCAGGATCCGTTATTTCGAAACTATGGCGAGACCCTGGGTGTGTACCTTCCCATGGACCTGCGATCCAAGACGCCGGAACAAGGCCTCTTCGATTCGGCCGCTGCCATCCTCGAATCTCCAAAAGCTCGAGGATACGCTGTGGCTCCTGGCGCCTCCCAAGTGGCCGGAAGAGGTATTGGGCAAGATCGATCGCCAGAAAGCCGCCCGGGGCAAGATCCTGTTTGCCGATAACTGCGCGGGTTGCCACAACTCTTATCCCTATACGTGGACGGAACCGAACAAGTACGGCAAGCGCTTCCTGCAGGTTGGCCTGCTGCCCGCGGCATATATGGGTACCGATAAGCAGCAGTTGGTGACGGTGAAGGAGTTCATGATCACCGGCGATTTGAGCGCCTATTTGCCGCCGCCCTATACCGGCGAGGCGGTCGTGCCGGCGGACCTTTTCAAGGTAACCCTTGCGCGGCGGCTTGCTGAAAGAGCAGTGGAACCTCTCAAGCTGAGCGAAGCGCAGGCCGCCGATCTGAATGGCTTTCGCGAATTCCCGTTGCCACCTCCAACAGTGGATAAGTGGAAGGCGGCGCCGCGCGACGGGGTGTGGGCCACGCCGCCATTCCTGCATAACGGATCGGTGCCGAGCCTCTACGAGATGTTGATTCCGGCCAAGGAACGTCACCAGGAAGTTCTACGTCGGCCGCGAATTCGATCCGGTCAAAGTGGGGGTCGACACCAGTGGCAAGTCCGGGACCTTCGAATTTGACACGTCACTACCCGGTAACTCCAACGCGGGTCACTCCTTTGAGAATGGCCCGCGTGGCAACGGCGTCATCGGTCCGCTGCTGACCGATGCCCAGCGGTGGGCCATCGTCGAATATCTGAAATCCATCCCGGAGGAGGCCGGCAGGGTGACGCCCTTTGGTGGCCCACCTAATGCGGTTACCGGGCAGCCGAAATGGTCGCAGCCCTGATTTGGAGCAATTTCGTGCCGAAAGATACCCAACGACCGGAGGAACGGAGCGGTGGCAGACCATATAGATGGGCCAAGGTCGATCGGCGACCCGTCGATCGACCTCACCGACCTCTTTGCGTTCACGAGTCCGGAAGATGCCAGTCGCACGGTGCTAGCCGCGTGATGTCTTTCCCTCGGCCGGTGCAAGCGCGTTGTTCTCCAACGTGATCAATTACGCGATCGTCGTTCGCCGGGTCAGCGTGGCGGGCCTCGGCGATGCCGCGGCCTTCAAGGCCGCCGCGGAGGAGATCCGTTTCAGTTGTCGATTTGACCCGCTGGAACACGCGTCCGGCGGGCGCGCCCGGTGCAGCGGGGAACTTGCACATTGCCGGATGGGCAGGCGCTGCGCTTTGTGGTGAACGACGAGAAGGGTGCCGCGACCACGGACGGGGTGTTCCGTATCTATGCCGGCCTGCGGTCGGATCCATTCTACCTGGCCTGGCTGTTGTTGCACCCGATGCGGAAGGTTCCCAATCTGCTGCAACACGACAACGTGCTTGCCATCGTCATCGAATTCGATACACGGCGGGTGCTGGAACCAGCCAAAGGATCGCTGTTCGGGGCAATCGCCGAGACGACCCCGTCGCCGCAGGCCACATCCACCATCGGCAATCCTCCGGTGCGGTTCGATTGGATTGGCAAGCCCGAACAGACCAATGTACGTCTGCAACAATTCTGGCCTGACTGGGGTGGACGATCTACGCGACCTGTGGAACCAGCAGACCCCGTTTGCGATTGCCGAAGAGTTCCGGCCTGCCTTCCACAAGCGTCTGATGGATAGCTTGGCCGAGTACGACCTGCGCGACGGCAAGCAGGACTGGACGCCTGCCGCACTGAACGCCAGTGCCAATGTGTTTCTCGACGATTTCCTGTTGTTCGACGTGTCCAAGCCGATCACCGACCAGAGCCACCTGGAGATCGAGAAGAGCACGCTCAACGGGCATGACTACCAGACCGGTGGCGGCCGGACGATCGATGCGAACTGCATCGATATCCTGCTGACATGGCTGATCAATCGCGACCACGGAGAGTTCCTGCAAGGCGGGGCAACCGGGGCCACCCAGCCCGGCCGCAAGATTTTTCCCTATCTTGCGCCCGCCGAACGCGCAGCTGCAGGTGGTCGTGGACAGCGTCGATCTGTCAGCCCCACAGGATCAGGTCTGGGCACTTATCGGCCCGTTCGGCGGCACGTGGCATCCCTTGATCGCCAACATCCATCTGACCGGGACCGGCATCGGGCAATTGCGCACGATCGAGACGATCGACGGCAAGACGATCATCGAACGACTTGAGGCGATGGACCAGACGCAGCGATTCTATCGCTACGGTGGCGTTGCCGGCATCCAGGCCTCGAACTACACCGGCACGCTGGCCGTCAAGCCGAAAGGGACCGGCTGTTCCGTCGAGTGGCATGTGCAGTACCTGCCCGATGGCCAGCCCGACCTCGTCATAAAGATCATCGTGTCGACGCTGCTGAAGACCGGCCTCGGCAGCCTCAAGGCGCGCTTCGGCGGCCCGAAATGAACCAGGCGCTGGAACTCGAAATGGAGGTTTCGCCGGCGACGGACGGCGATATCGCGGTCATCAATCTGCAAAGCACACGGGAAGGCGCCTGGAGCCGCTTCTGGCGCACGCCGGATCGGCCCGGACTTGCGGAATTTATCATCGAACAGGAAGGTTTCGCGCTGGCGTTTCTCGGCGACTGCGACGCGCTCGACCGCATGGCGTTGCTGGCCGAGCAACTCGTCCGCATGGATGATGGCGCAATCCGAACCGTCCTCATTCAGGCGCAGGTCGCCTCCGCGACGCATCGCTTCGCTGATGCCAGGCGCTATCTCGTGCAGGCCCGGCTGCTTGGCGCACCGGCGGCGACTGTGGACCGCCTGTCATTGGGCATCGATCAGGCCTGTGGAACGCACCCGGAGCCGTGCTGGCAGCCCGGCGTCGGATCGCCGCCGAAACACGGCATCTGGAGGATCTGGTGCCGCTCGGCGCATTCCTCGCCGACCTGCGGCAATTCGACGAAGCCGACCAGGTCTATCGCAGAGCGATTACGGGACTATCAGGATGTCTCACCGTTCGCCCTGGCATGGGTCTGCTTCCAGCTTGGCGTCCTATGGGGCGAGTTGGTGCCCGAGCGGCAATCGGCCCGCGCCGCGCGGTGGTATCGGAAGGCTGTCGAGTATCTCCCGTCCTATGTGAAGGCGCGCGTGCATCTGGCGGAGATCTGACTTGGTTGCATGGCCGGTTCGGCGACGCGCGAGGCCCTGCTGATCCCGGTGATTTCCAGCGGCGATCCCGAAGTGCTTTGGCGCCTCGGCGACGTATCGGCTGCCGTCGGCAGGCCCGAGGAGGCGGCCAGGCAGATCGAGTCCGCGCGGCTCGGCTTCGAGAGGCTTCTGGACAAGCATCTGCTCGCCTTCGCGGACCACGGGGCCGAGTTCTATGCCGGCAGCGGCAACGATCCCAAACGGGCCTTCGAGCTCGCCCGCATCAACCTGGCCAATCGGCCGACACCGCGGGCTGTCGAGCAGGCGCGCGCAGCCGCAATTGGCGCCGGCAACCCGCAAGCCGCATCGGAAATCCTGGCAATGAGTATGGCAACATGATCGGTCGTCGGACCTTGATCCGGATCGCGGCTTTTGCCGGCGCCTCCCCCGTCCTCGCGGCTCCGATCGCAGCGTCGTCGACACTGCGGCCCTATGCGGCGCCGGTGGACCACTCGTCATCGCGACCACGTGCCGGTGAGACCGATGTGACTGGCGTCGCATTCAAGATCGACGGATGGGAAAGTTACGACAAGGTCGCAACAGGAAACCTGCACGTCGCGGCCATTGAGTCCGCACCCCCGCCACGCCCGCCCAGGAGGTGTGGATCAGCGTGAACAACTCATGGCGCGCAGCCTGGCGATGAACCGCTCATGCCCCTCGGACTAGCCGAGCAAAGGTCGAAATCGAGCCATGACCACCGCCATCAAGCTGACCGTCAATGGCAAGCCACAGGTCCTGGAGGTGGACGATCCCAGCATGCCCTTGCTGTACGCGCTGCGCGACCAGCTTGGCCTTCACGGTCTGCATTTCGGGTGCGGGCTGGCGCAGTGCGGCGCCTGCACCGTGCTGTACTACGGCGAGGCATTGCGCAGCTGCGTGATGCCGGTCTCGGCGGTGGCCGGCGCTGAGATCGTCACCCTTGAAGGTCTCGGCACCGCTGAAAAGCCGCATCCGCTGCAACAGGCGTTCATCGATGAGCAAGCGGCGCAATGCGGCTACTGTATCAATGGCATGATCATGCAGGCAGCCTCGCTCCTCGCGACGACCAAGCGCCCGACCGAGGAGCACGTGCGACAAGCCCTTGCCGCCAACCTGTGCAAATGCGGCACCCACGTCCGGATCCTGCGCGCAATCATGCGCGCTGCCGAGCAGATGGGCTGAGCCGATGCTCGACATCCCACTCTCACGCCGTGCGTGGCTAAAGGCTGGCGGTGCGCTCGTGGTCACATTCGCCGGTGCGGCGTGGGCGACGCAGGCGGATGCCGTCAACGCACCCGAGAAGAGCGTCAACCCCGACGAGGTCGGCAGCTTCATTGCGGTCGACGGCAACGGGATGGTGACGATCTACTCCGGGAAAGTGGAGCTGGGCACCGGCGCACTGACTGCAATTGTTCAGATCGCCGCCGAAGAGCTGTCGGTACCGCTCGATCATGTCACGACCATCCAGGGCGATACCGCCCTCACGCCCAGTCAGGGACCGACCTACGCCAGCCTCTCGATCCAGAACGGCGGAATGCAGATCCGGCGGGCGGCGGCCACCGCCCGCGAGGCCTTGCTTGATCTTGCCGCCAGCCGTCTCAACGTGCCGAAGGACCAACTCGCAGTACACGACGGGGCTGTCAGTCCTCGGGCGGGCGGGTCGGGACTGTCGTACTCGCAATTGCTGGGCGGCCGGGAGTTCACAATCAAGGTTGACCCCGCGGCGCGGCTGAAAGATCCCAAGGACTACACTATCGTTGGCACCTCCGTGCATCGCCTCGACATTCCCGCGAAGATCATGGGGGTGTTTACCTACGTGCAGGATTTCAAGCTGCCAGGCATGTTGCACGCTCGCATGGTCCACCCGGCGGCCGTCGGAGCGAAGCTCGAAGCCTGGAACGACGCCGCCTGCCGGAAGATCCCCGGCTACGTTCGCGCGGTCAGCAAGGGCGAGTTCCTGGCCGTGGTGGCGACGAACGAATGGGCCGCCATCCGGGCCTCGACCACGATCAGCGCGACCTGGTCCGCCTGGGCCGGCTTGCCCGACGAGGCCCATCTCTTCGAGTACGTGCGCGGCTCGAAGATCGACCGCAACGAAGTCTTGCAGAGTGTGGGCGACACGACCGAGGCGTCGAAGCCACACGGCAAGACGCTGCACGCGACATACGACCTGACCATGAATACGCATGGATCGATCGGTCCGTCATGCGCGGTAGCCGATTTCAAAGACGGCCAGCTCACGGTCTGGACACCGTCGCAGGCGAGTCATCTGCTGCGTGAGCAATTGGCCGTGATGCTGCAAATCCCACCGGAGCGCGTGCGCTGTATCTACGTTGAGGGCGCCGGATGCTATGGCCGCAACGGTTCCGATGACTGCTCTTCCGAAGCGGCACTGATCGCGAAGGAGATCGGTCGGCCGGTGCGACTGCAATGGATGCGCGCCGACGAGCACGGCTGGGATCCGAAGGGACCCCCGACCGTGCTTGACTACCGCGCGACGATCGACGACCAGGGGGGCGTCGCCGCCTGGGAAGCCGATATATTCCTGACGGAGAGGCCGGCCAGGCGATCCGGCGTGACGCTGCTCGCGGCCACACTGGCGAAGCTCCCCAGGTACGGCGCACCGAGCCCCGGTTACTACAATCCGGGCCTCGGGATTTCGTATGGGCTTCCAAACAGTAAGCTGACCGCGCATTGGATCAGCGAATTGCCGCTGCCGGCGGCCTGGATACGTGCGCCGGCTCGGATGCAGAACACATTCGGCAACGAGTGCTTTCTGGACGAGATTGCCGCGGCAACCGGCGTCGATCCGTTCGAAATTCGGATCCGCCATCTCAGCGATCCGCGCGGACTTCAACTGCTCGAGCGTCTGCGGCAATTCGCGAAATGGGAGGCACGCGGGGAACGTCCACGTGAGACCGGCGCGCTTGTGCGCGGGCGTGGCGTGGCCTACACGAAATACGAACTGGTGCGAACCTATGTGGGGGTCGTCGCCGACGTGACCGTCAACCGGACGACCGGCATGATCAAGGTCGATCGCGTCTGGGTGGTGCACGACTGCGGGCAGATCATCAACCCCGATGGCCTGCGCAACCAGATCGAAGGCAATGTCGTCCAGACGGTGAGCCGGACGCTGATCGAAAAGCTGACTTTCAGCCGCAGCGCCGTGACCAGCCTTAATTGGGGAAGCTATCCAATCCTGACCTTCCCGAATGTGCCCGAGGTCGCGATCGAATTGATCGATCGACCCACGGAAGTACCGTGGGGCGCGGGCGAACCGACCACCTCAGTCGTGCCTGCGGCGGTCGCGAACGCGGCATTCGACGCCACCGGTGCGCGGCTTCGATCAGTGCCATTCAGGCCGTCCACGGTGTTGGCGGCGTTGAATTTAGTGACCCCCAAATAGCAGCGATCATTACCATGCCGACAGTCGATGATCGGATCGAGGACCATGTCTCTGCCGCTTTTCGTCCGGAGAACGTCGCACTCGACGGCCGTCAGGATGACGTGGAGAAGATCGTCGCCACGGGTCCACGCGGCGCGGTAGCGCTGGCCGGGCTGGCGGTGGCCGTGTTGCTCGCTATCTGGTTGGCCTTCTTCGTCTTCGTTTTCTTGCCGCGAGGTTCCGTTGGTTGAGCCGGCAAATACCTCGGCACCCGACGGTGTCGATCAGTCCGAGCGGCGGTGGGCCTATGTCGTCGCGGGCGTCATCGCCTTCGTGTTCGCCGTGATCATCTTCACCAGTGTGCACTGGGCAGTACAACCGCCATCGAACGTGGAAACGATTGATCGCCAGCCGCCTCCATCTGTCGGGCGAATTCATGGAGGCGAACCTCGGAACGGCGATTCAGCCGGATGGATCGGCGATCGTCCGCGTCATCGCGCAGCAGTATTCTTTCGTGCCGCAGTGCATTGTGGTGCCGGCCGATACCAGGATCGTGTTCCGCGTGACGAGCCCCGACGTGATACACGGATTTCTCATCGTGGGACCAACGTGAACAGCATGGTGGTGCCCGGATTCGTGGCCGAGGTGCAGACGCGATTTGACGATGGCGGGGGAGCACCTGATGCCGTGCCATGAGTATTGCAGTGTCGGGCACGAGGCGATGTGGGCCAGGGTCAAGGTTGTCGATCCGGCCCGAATTTGCCCGCGCCTACGGTGGCCAACCGCGAGCGTCCTGTGCACGGCAGTAGCCGCCTTGTCCTGGCCCATTTCTGGGCCGCGTTTGCCGCCTTCGCCGTCGCGATTCCGCTCGGCGCGTGGCAAATGCTGGTGCGTAGTCCCGCTTCATCAGTGGGTAGATCCGGAACAATATTACCGCGCGGTGACGGCGCACGGCACCATGTTTGCCTATGTGTTTCCGACGCTATTGGCGATGGGGTTCGGGTACGCCGTATGTGCGGTCTCACTTGGCCGACCGATGCACGGCATGCGGCTGGCGTGGGCGGCTTTCTGGCTGTTGCTTGCGGGCGCCTCGATGGCCCTTGCGACGGTCGCCGATGGGCGACGCGACGGTCCTCTACACGTTTTATCCCCCGCTGTCGGGCAGCCCCTTTTATCTACATTGGCATCCTGCTCGTCGTGGTCGGCTCATGGATCTGGATCGGGCTCATGGTCTCGAACTTCAGGCGATCTGGAAGCGCGATCATCCCGGCCTGCCGGTTCCGCTCGCAATGTTTGCGATCACCGCGGGCGCGCTGCTCTGGGCCTGGACCTCACTCGGAGTCGGGTCGGAGATCATCTTCCTGATCCTGCCCAATGCCTTCGGCTGGATGTCCACGATCGATCTCGGACTGGCCCGCCTGCTATTTTCCTGGACTCTTCACGCGATCGTCTACTTCTGGCTGATTCCCACCTATATCGCGTTCTACGTCTTGTTGCCGCAGGCGGCTGGCGGGCGGCTCTATAGCGACAAGATGGGCCGCATCGCTTTCCTGCAACTCCTGATCTTCTCGATGCCGATCGGCATTCATCATCTGTTTGCCGATCCGCAGATTGGTGCCGGCTTCAAGTTTCTTCATGCGGTGTTCACCGGGATGGTCGCGGTGCCCACGCTGCTGACGATTTTCTCGGTCTGCGCTTCGCTGGAAATCGCCGGCCGCTTGCGTGGTGGCGGCGGTCTATTCGGTTGGATCGCCGCGTTGCCCTGGGACCGCCCGTTCGTGCTGGCCTCGGCGTTTTCGCTGGTCATGCTGGGCCTGGGCGGCGCGGGCGGACTTATCAACATGAGTTACGCATTGAACTCGACTATCCACAACACGCAATGGGTCACCGGCCATTTCCACCTGATCTACGGCGGGATCGATCGTGATCATGTACTTCGCTATCGCATACGAGCTTTGGCCGCGACTGACCGGTCGACCGCTCGCGGCGCCGAAGCTCGTGCGGACTGCAGCTGTGGACCTGGTTCGTCGGGATGCTGATCGTGACCCTGCCCTGGCACCTGGTGGGCATCATGGGGCAGCCCCGGCGCATGGCCTATTTCGATTTCACTGATCCCGCGCTGGCACCGCAGGCGATCTGGGTCAGCGTATCGGCCATTGGTGGCTTTGTTCTTGTTTTCTCCGCAATCCTGCTGCTCGGTGTTTTGCTCGCGTCGCATCGCGGCCTGCCGCTGCTGGTCCGCCTGTTATGTTTTCGCTCGCGGTCATCCGCCGCGTAGACTGCCGGCCTCCTTGAACAGTTTCCGGGTGTGGCTACTGCTCGTGGTGGCCCTGACCGTCGCGAACTATGGCTATCCGATAGCGCAGTTTGTTTTTCTTCAGGGTACCGGTGTGCCTGCATATCTGGTTCAAGAGCAATGACGAACGATGACCGACAAGGGTCACCGGATCCCCGGTTTGCAACCTGGATTGGTGCCACGGTGGTCCTGTTTCTTGTTGCGTTAGCAGTCGGTTTCATCTGGTTGCCTTCGGCTCAGCAAGGCGCGGGAGAATTGAGTTTCTGGGGAATAATCTGTCATGCGGTTGGATTGCCGTATGGCATGCCCAGGCTTCCGCGCCCGCGGCGACCGGGCAACCGTCCTCGATGGTCGCGTGGACGGTCGCGACCCGCCGACTGCTGACGCGAGGCGACGCCGTTCGAGGCGCCGCACGCGCCACCACCTGCAACGGTTGCCATGGTGCGAATGGTGTCAGCGCCGATGCGGCAATCCCGAATCTGGCTGGTCAGAGTATTGCCGCGATCTACAAGCAACTCGAAGATTTCAAAGACGGCAAGCGTGGCACAACGGTAATGCGCGTGTTCGTTGCCTCGTTGTCGCAGGAGGAGATGATCGACCTTGCGACGTACCTATGCCTCGCTACCGGATCCGTTCACCAAAGCTACAAAGTCGTTGGATGCCAGCTATCCGGCGGCGCGGCATCTGATCGAGGTCGGCAATCCGATGCGAAGCATAGCGTCGTGTGCGGCATGCCATGGGCCGCTCGGCCTCACGTCTGGCGCGCCCGAGCTGCGAGGCCAGCAGCGTGCATACCTCGAAGAGCAGATGCAGGCATTTAAAGCGGGTACTCGACACAATGACATCAACGAGCAGATGCGCAGTGTCGCCCAGCAGCTGTCGGCAGACGAGATCGCGATGCTCGCTGCCTATTATTGGAACTTCGCCGGCATGTCCGGACGATAGGGATCATGATGGCCGTACCATTCCGCTCGGCACGTTTGGCAAGGGAGCGTTTCGGGTCGTCGGGGATTCGAGGTATACGATCGTTTCGGCATGAAATGAGGATCCCGCTTTCGATTACGCCCTGGCGTGTGGACAGATTGCGCGATTGGAATTGACCATCGCTGCGTCGGTTCCGGAGGATGGCAGCAGCACCCGATCTGACGCTGTCTGCGTCATGCGACACGGTCGTTCGCGTCGGCGACGACCACCTGGCCTGCGTCCGCCGCCTGTTCAACCTGGCCGCAAAGTGGGGCCTGCACAAGGGCAGGACGCCGAGTCCCACGCACTGATAGGCGGCTGCGCAGTTGCCGGCGACCACTTCGAGGGACGGTCCGCTTCGGGTCGAATCTGGTGGTTCAGGCAAAGCGCCCCGGCCGCCGCTGCTTCGGCTCAGGAGGAGACGCGCCGTTCCCCATTCAGCCCAAGCGCGTGGCGGGCGAGCTCGATCTGTCTCTGGGTCATCAAGCGATTCCCCTCTTGAAGCATTCGTCCGACACCAGATCCCATCTGGCTCGGTCTTCATCCGACATTGGCTCGTCGTCCATCGCATCGAAGGCGTGGTATTCGGCCAGCAGCTCGGCGGCCGTCATCGTGGTCACGGTCGGCTTGGCCGTTTCGAGAAGCCGCTGCATCTCCGGCCAGGGCTTGGCGCGTGGTGGGGGGAAGTTGCGTGGATCGCGGGGGCTGCCGTCGAGCACAACCTTCTTGCGCCCGCTCTCCCTGCGCTCCCGGGTGCGCGTGTCCGGGAATCGCTCAAGCAGGTCGACTACCACCTCGACCCACAGCGGGATGTCGCCGTCGCTCTTGCCCGACATCCAGCGTTCGACGCTCGTGGCATTCACCCCGGTCATGCGGGCGAACTGACGGCCAGCCACGCCCAACTGCGACAGGCGCTGTTTCAGGTCGGCACCGGTCCACGTCGAGTGCCTTGCGTCCGGGTGGCCGCCGGCGCGTGCGTGGTGGCGCGTGGGAGGGGAGCGCTCGAGAAGCTCGATGACCAGCTCCACCCACAGCGGGAGGTTCCCGTCTCTGTCGCCGCGCGCCCAATGCTCGAAGGTCTCCGCCTGGATCCCCGTTATGCGGGCGAATTGCCGCCCGCTGATGTGGACCAGCCGCACCCGTTCGCGCAGCTCGGCTCCGGTCCAGGATGAGTAATTGGCGTGGATGCGTGTGCGCTGGGATGCGCCGTCCTGAGCCATGTCTGTCCCATCGTAGTGGCCGAGCGTCAGGTCCAATGCTGCGCTCATGCTGCCACCCCATAGACGCCGGCGTCGAGCCGGGGGAAGTGTCGTTGCACGATCTGCCGCACCTTCTCGCGCCACCAGACCGTCTCGGTGGGGCGGGAGCCGCCGATCTCGGCGTAGAGCTGCTGCAGGCTCGCGCGGCCGCCAAGGCGGCGCATGGCCTCGGTGACGCAGCGCAGCCAGGCCGACCGCGGCGCGCGCCCGAGGATGCGCTGGTAGTCCGCCGGCAGGTCGCCCACCTCCGCCACCTCCCGGTAGAGCGCGAAGCCCTGTAGCAGCCGCAGGCCGTCCTTGGTGAACACCACGAAGGCCAGGGGTTCCTTGAGCCCGCGGTACAGCGTGCGGGGCAGCATGGCCTTGTGCGCGATACTCCACCGCGCGGCCATACGCAGCACCCTGGACGGGGTCTGGAACACGTAGGCGGGCAGAACCCACCCCACCCGGCCGCCGGCGCGCAGCAGGCTGTGCGCGCGCGCCAGCATCCCGTCCAGCATGTCCTCCTTGAACGGCGGGTTGCCGATGATGGTGGTCGGCTCGGCCGGCAGGTCCACCTGCGCGAAGTCGCCGGTGATGACCAGGCGGCCGGTGTTGGCCTGCGCGATCGCCGCGGTGGCGGGGTCGATCTCCACGCCGATCGCCGGGACGTGCTCGGGCACCGCGCCCAGGAAGGCGCCGTGCCCGCACCCAGCATCGACGACGCAATCTGCACACCCCAGGTCGGGGAAGAACTCCGCCCACCAGCCACTCCGCCGCCCAGGTGGGGGTGAAGTACTGGTCGAGATGCGGGTTCAGTCCATCGCCGGCCGTGCCGGGGGCCGACGCGCCGCGCGCGCGGCGTGCGCCGAACAGGTCGCCATCTGGCATGCTGTTAGCTCCCATGTTCGTTACACCCCCGCCAGAAACAGGCCGGTGGTCGGGCGCGACGCGGCGACGTAGAACAGCCGCTTCATCTCAAGCAGGTTCGACCGCTCGCGCCGGCGGATGTCGGGCACATCCACGAACACGCTGCCCAACGTGGATCCCTGGGAGTTGTGCACTGTCAGGGCATAGATGGCCTGTAGGCGCGCCATCTTGTTCTTGAAGCCGTAGAAATCCTCCCAGCGCGCGGGATCGCTGCGGGCCTCTGACACCAGGCGGTCGTTCACCTCTGACACCAGCCGCTCGTCGCGCGGCATGTGCACGACAACCTTCGGCCCGTCAGGCTTTTGGAGGGTGACCTGCCAGCTTGGGATTTCGACGCTCCACCCTTTCAGGCCGCCGCGCTTCTTGAAGATGTGCCGGTACGAGCCAGGCTCGATGGCCTCAACCGGGACCTCCTCGTTGGTGTTGAAGACGATGGCGTCGTCCTGAAAGATCGGCGCCCTGACCAGGGCGACCTCGCCCGGCACAAATGGGGCTACCGTTTCGCCGTAGAGCCAATTCCTGACCTTGGCGTTGATCTGCGCGACGCGATCGTTGGTCCAGCAGAGGTAACGAAAGGCGTCCGGGTCGGCCTTGAAATCGGAGGACAGGAATGCGCGCTGCATCCACAGGTCGAGGCCGCCGCCCGGCAGATAGACGCCCTTCGGCGGCAGCTTCGCAGAGCGGCACCAGGACCAGTCCATGTCCTCCCTGGATTGCAGGTCGCGCAGGGCGCTGGTCGCCAGCAACAGGGGGTTGTCGGCGTCCTGCCGGCGGATCGACACCAGGTTGCTGCGCGACGGGATGGAGAATGACGGGCTCGCATCCTCATTGACCGGGTTCAGCTGATACTCGTCCCCAACGCGCAGCACGAAGCAGTGCGACAGGTTGCGCTCGACGTGTTCGAAAAGGTCGGTGCCCTCCATCGAGCACTCGTCGAGCACGACGGCGTCAGCTTGCACCACCTCGGCGTATTTGCGCCGGCGCAGCACCAGCCTGCCGTCCTCACCTGGCTTGGGTTCGAGGGACAGCAGGCTGTGGATGGTGAGGCATTCGATGTCTGTGAGGCCAGCCTCGGCCATCTTCCGGGCGAGCACCGCCACCGCCTTGTGGGTGGGGGCGGTCAGCGTGACTTTCTTGCGCTTCTCCTGGATGTCGCGGGCGAAACGACCCATCAGCCAGGTCTTGCCCGTGCCTGCCGGACCGGTGAGCAGGTGGCGCCCCCGCGGCTTGAACGCCTTGAGGATCTCCACCCGCGCGGTGCGCTGGCAGTCCGTCATCCCCCCGTCATCGTCGGCGCGGCGCCCGGCGCGCGCGGATTGTGCGGCGCTCATGCCGCCTCCTGCTCTTCTTCGGCGTCGTCGTTCGCCGGCGCCTCGTTCTTGGCGAGCTGGACGTTCAGCGCGAAAAGCTCTGCTTGCTTCGCATCCAGCTCCGCCTGCAGCCCGAACGTCTCGCCAAGGCGAGGCTCGTACTCGGCCAGCCGTTGACGGGCGCCGGCCAGCCGCATCCGGTAGGTGACCAGATCGTCCTCGAAATGGGAGATCCGGTGTTCCAGCGAGTGAAGGAGGCCCAGACCATCGGCGGCCACCTTGAGCTTCACTTCCTCGGAAATGCCCGTCCGTTCGATCAGGAACTCCAGGAAGTACAGGCCGGAAATCGTCTTGGTCCCGGCCGCGCGCAGGTTGAAGCCGCCCAGCTTGCCGATGATGGAATCGGAGGTTTCCTTGGTTTTCTCCATGATGCGAAGCCGGCTGATCAGCAGGTCACCAGCCACCTTGCGCTCGGTGTAGGTGTTGCCCGTGACCTCCATCGAGAAGGCGTCGCCCTTGGTATCGGTGCGGACCGTCAGGTCGTGCTCGATCTGTGGGATACGCCGCTCCGAGACCTCGATGTCCCGCCTCGCAGTGGTCACGTGATGGTTGACCGCGTGCTGGTCGTTGAAATGCGCCGCCGCCAGCCGGCCCAGCCGGGCGACCTCTGCTTCAAGGCCGGCCTTCTGCATCAGCCGCGGGTCGCCGGAGGCGATCGCCTTCGCCATCGCGAACTGGTCGGCCTGGCTGTTGCCGATGTCCTCCAACCGGCGGATCGACTTGTCGCCGCCCAGCGCCGCGGCGATGAACCGCGCCTTGCGCTCGTTCGCCTGCCACATGGTTGCGTCCATGCTGCCGGCGGTGGCGTAGGCGAAGATGTCGATAACGTCGTTCTCGTTGCCTTGGCGGAGAATGCGCCCCTCGCGCTGCTCGATGTGCGAAGGCAGCCACGGCACGTCGAGGTGGTGTTCCGCGATCAGGCGACGCTGCGCGTTGACGCCGGTGCCCATTGTCTCGGACGAGCCGACGAGGAGGCGGATCTTGCCGGCGTCGATCGAGGCGAACAGGCGTTGCTTCTGCTCGGACTTCTTGTAGTCCTGCATGAAGGCGATTTGCTCGGCCGGCACGCCCATCTGGACAAGGCGCGCCTTGATCCACCGGTAGGCAGAGAAGCCGCGCGTCACCTCGGCGTTGAGCGTGCCAAGGTCGGAGAAGATCATTTGCGCGGCGCCGCGCAGCGTGTACGGCTCCCCCGTCGCGATCTGGTGGTAGACGTTGTCCGATGTCTCATTCCAGATGCGGAAGACGTTGTCGATCAGGGCGTTGAGCTTGTTGCCCGGCTCGTTGTCCTCGCCGCCCACGAAACGCATGTCGATCGCGGCGTGGCGACCGTCCCCGATGACGGTGAGGATGATGTCGTCACCCTTTACCGGCGGTCGCTTGCGCGCTTCGATCAGGCTGATCCGCTCGGCCAGATGGCGCTGGTACGCCCGGAACGCGGGGCTTGCCGGCACCGAAACCAACTGGCGCTTGCCGGTCCGCAGATCGGGCAGCTTCACCAGGCCGCCCAGCTCGGAGGGGAGCACCACGTCCGCCTTGGCGCGGAACATGGCAATCAGCTCGGGCACGTTCACGAACTCGGAGAAGCGCGTCACCGGCTTGTAGTGACCGGACGGCTGCAACTCCAACTCCGTTTTGGTGTCGCAGAATGCGTTGGCCCACGCATCGAACTCGTGCACGTGCCGCTCGCGCAGCATGGCGTCCGCCATGAAGCGGAGCAGGGTGAACATCTCGCCCATCGTGTTGGTGATGGGTGTGCCGCTCGACAGGACCAGGGCGCGGCCGGGGTTGATCGTGTCGATGAACTTGGTCTTGACGAACAGATCCCAGGCGCGTTGCGACCCGTCCGGGTCCACCCCCTTGAGGGTGCTCATGTTGGTGGCGAAGGTGAGCTTGCGGAATTCCTGCGCCTCGTCGACGACGATCTGATCCACGCCGATCTCGGCGATCGTCAGCATGTCGTCCTTGCGGCTCTTGAGCGCTTCGAGCTTGGCCTCCATCGCCTCCTTGAGACGTTCCAGCCGCTTGCGGCTGATCCGGTCGTCCTTGTCCACCGAAGCCAGCATGTCCTCGAATGCGGCCAGGGCCTCGTCGATCATCTGCCGCTCGAAATCCGCCGGCGTGGCGATGAACTTGAAGGCCGAGTGCGTGATGATGATCGCATCCCACGCCGCGGTGGCCGCGCGGGCAATGAAGCGCGCCCGCTTGTCCTTGGCGAAATTCTGCTCGTCGGCCACCAGGATGCGCGCCGTCGGGTAGATCTGCATGAACTCGCGGCTGAACTGCGCCAGGCAGTGGCCCGGGACGACGATCATGGGCTTGGTGATCAGGCCGAGCCGCTTCTGCTCCATCATCGCAATGATGATCTCGGCCGTTTTGCCGGCGCCCACCGCATGGGCGAGATAGGTCGAACCGTCGCAGATGATGCGCCAGACCGCTCGCCGCTGGTGCACCCGCGGCTTGAAAGTGGCGCTGACCGCATCGAGCGTCAGGTGCGAGCCGTCAAAGACCCGCGCGACGAGGTTGTTGTAGCCGTCGTTGTAGATGCGAACCAGCCGTGAGGCCCGGTCGGCATCCCGCCAGACCCAGCTCTGGAACGCCTCTTTGAGCTTCGCCAGCTTCTCCTTCGCCGCCTCTGTCTCTGCGGTGTTCAGGACTTGGCGCTTGCTGCCGTCAGGACCCCGTTCGGTGTCGTAGATCTGCGGAATGTGCGCGTTCAGCGCGTCCTCCAGCAGAAGATTTGCCGGCCGGCGTTGCGTCCCCCACTCGGAGGTTGAGCTTGCCTTGCCGTAGAAGAGCCAGCCATCGACGGTCCAGGCCGCGATCTCGACGGTATGGATCACCCTTGTCTGGATGCCGATGACGTCCTCGACGAACCGCTCGATCACGTCGGTCGGGATCCACGGCGCGCCGAGGCGCGCGGTGATGTCGGAAGGCTCCAGATCGACCGGCTGGACCGCCTGCAACGCCTCGACGTTGCGGGTGAAGCGCTCCGGGTCCCCATCGGCCGCCAGCTTCGCCTGTTCCAGCTTGGTGCGTACCTGGCCTGACAGGTAGGCATCTGCCGTCTGCCAGCCCTTGGACTGCGGATCGAAGAACACCGCATCCCCAAGCTCGGCCAGGGCGTCCGCCGCGCTGACGCCGCGCAGCTCCGCGATGCGGTCGATATCGACCGCGCCGCGCTCGTTCAGCACCACCGCCAGCGCGTCCGTGGCCGACTTGATCGTCGGCGTGATCGGCTCGCGAACCACGCGCTGGGTGAAGATCGGGCCTGGTTTGCCGGTGCCGCTCTCAAGGTCGTAGTCCTCGATCGAGGCGACAAGCCAGCAGTCGGGATCGTCCAGGAACGGCTGCAGGTTCGGCCGGCGATGGATCTCACGGTCCTCGCCCGTCTCCGGGTTGACCGAGTGGCTGACGGTCGTGAGGTTGATCGGGCCGAACTGCTTGACGAAGGCGTCATAGCGCCGCGCGGAGTTGGGCCTGCGCCCCTTCCCACGGCTTGCTGGCCTCTTGCGCCCGCAGCACCGTGCGCACCGCGTCGCGGATCGTGACCAGACCGCCGATGATGCGCGCGTGCTTGGCGAAGATGCCGACCGCGCTTCCCTGGCTGCGGACCGGGACCGGCTCCGGCCGGCCGTCGATCACCTGGAACAGCACCGCGCCGCGGGACTTCTCGGCGGAGACGCGCGCGAGAAGGCGTTTGCGCTCGGCGCCGCTGGCGTAGTCGGCCTGGGCGTAGAGATCGTGGACGAGCTGCTGATCGTAGGACGGCGCCAGGAAGTAGCTGCCCTCCTTGATGGTGGCGCCCTCGGCCGCGGTGCCCACATCCACATCGGGGATGGTGTAGGACGGCACGTAGGCCGGCTCAGCGGCGGTGGGGGCGGGCACGCGCGGCGCCGGCTGATAGATGCCCTGGGGCAGCGCCTCGATGGCTGTGGCGAGCGCCACGTCGAGCGGCGTGGCGCCCGGCAGCACCGTGTAGGCCGGCCCGTACGGGCTGGACACGGCGGCCGCCTTGCCCAGCACCATCTCGGGGTGGTCCGCGAAGTACTGGTTGCCGGTGCCGACAACCTTATCCTGGCCGTACATCCCCTCGAAAATCCGGGTGGTGCCGAGCCAGTGGTCGCGCCTGCTTTCGCCGGCGAGCCGCCTGCGGAAGAACAGCACATCGACCATGACATCGGTGCCCGCGTCGGCGCGCATGGCGCCCGCCGGGAGGCGGATCGCGGCGAGCAGGTCCGCCATGCCGGCGATGTATTCGCGCGCGGCCGGGTCCTGCTTGTCCATCATGTAGCGGCTGACGACGAAGGCGGCCAAGCCGCCGTCGCGCAGATGCTCGATCGAGCGGGCGATGAAATAGTCGTGCAACGATAGGCCGAGCGTGCCGGCCTGATCTGCGCCCCGCACGGTGCGGGTGGAGAAGGGAGGATTGCCGACCGCCAGATCGAAGCCGGGCGGCAGTTTCGCCTGCGTGAAATCCGCGTGCAGGATGTCGGCCTCGGGGTGGATCAGACGGGCGATGCGCGCCGTGGTCGGGTCCGCCTCGACGCCAAGGAAGGAAGAGCGCGACGCGATGCCTTCCGGCATCAGCGCCAGGAACAGGCCGGTGCCGCAGCCGGGTTCAAGCACTGCGCCGCCGGTGAAGCCCACCCGGCGCAGGCCGCGCCACATGGCGCGCACGATGTACTCCGGCGTGTAGTGCGCGTATTGCGTGGCGCGCGCCAACGCCGCCATCTCCGTTGGCGTGATGGCCGCGGCAAGATCAGCGCCGATCTGCTCCCAGCCCTTGCGGAACTCCTGGCCGGGGACGGGAAACAGGGAGGTGGCAAGGTCGGTTGCGCCGAAGCCGATGAAACGGATCAGGTCCGCCTGCTCATCCTCGGTTGCCGGCGTGCCACGACGCTCGATTTCCAGTGCCAGTTTGATCGCCGCGACGTTATCCGCGGCGCGGCCCTTCCAGCTCGGCGCAAGACCGCGGTTGCCGAGCAGGCGGAAATTCAACGCTTCCGGCGCATCCTGGCTCGCCCCGGCGCCGGCCGGGACGAACATATCCATCTGTATGTCGGGCAAGGGTCTTTCCCTCATGCTTCACTCGCGCCCAATCGCGCGGGTGATGCTGCTGTGCAGCGAGCGTCAGTAATCTATACGTTACTGCCAGTAATCGCAAGGGGCAGCAACGAAAAATCTGCGGCCCCTCGCTTATCTTATTCGTTCAGCACGCGCATCACATCGGCCTGCGTCATGCCGCCCGCCAGCAGTGCACGCAGCAATGCCTGTTGGCTTTCGGCGTCAACGGCTCGGCCGTCGGTCACCTTGCCCTGAATGGTTGCGGCCATATCCGCGGTTTCTTGGCAGACAGTGTCGTTACGGACCTCGCCAAGCCGCTCGACCAGCCAGCTTGCCTCGTAGTCCGTTAGGACTGTGACGCTCCCGCCGGTTGGTCGTGTCACGCCAGCCAGAATCCCCCGCGCATCCTCTGCCACCGCCTCAAGGGTGGTGCCGGCGCCGAGTGTTCCCACATCGACCAGGGCCACGACACTGCGCAGGATCGTCATCGTATCGGTGGACATCATTCAGCTCCTTCCTCGGCTTCGGCCGGCACGAGCCGGTCTGCGGTCCACTCGTTGCCCTCGGTATCGACGAACACGGCGTTGCCGTGTCGGCGGACCGTCTTCTGCTCGTCCCACCAGATTTTCGTCTCGCCCTCGTACTCGAAGTTGACCGTGCCGTCGGCAGCACGGGACAGTTCGAAAATCAGCGCCACGCCGCTCAGGGTTTCGAGCGTTCCCTTGATCTCGCAGCCGTTCGGTGCGACCAGCCTTGCGGCCTCGCCCTTGGGGTTCTCCGCCACCGCCGGCGGGTCAACGCGGAGCGCGGCATAGGCTTGCGCCGCTTCCGGCGGGTCGGCGTCGAATACGCCGGTGCGCTCACAGAACTCGACCAGCGCGGCCAGGGCTTCCAGCGCGGTGCGATCGTCACCAACCACTAGGTCCCGAACCTTCTTGCCATTCCCATCGAGAAGGACAATGCCGCGCTCGCCGTCGATGATATCGGTCGGGTCGAGCACGCGCAGGTCCGCGTGATGGTCGAGGGATGCGATGTGCGTGGGCAGCGGTTGCGGGTGGGATGTGTCCTGTGCCGCGTCTTGCAGGGCGCCGATCATTTCGGCCGCGGCCTCCGCCGTATCGGCCGTCACGAGGTAGTCGTTGGCGTCGTGGAGCGTCTGCGTGCTCCACACACGCAACCGGAACTCAGGCATGACGTATCATTCTCCCAGGGGGTTGCCGCAACCGCGTGCGGATTGTTGCGGGTGGGCGCTGCTGTGGCGCCGGCGACGGGCGGGTGCAGCGGAAATAGGTCGCCCCGCCGCTCCAGTTGCACGCCAGGGCCACCGGGCCGGCGGGCAGGGGCACGACAAGGCGGAACTGTCGGCAGCCGTCTACGGTCGTGCGTGGCTCCTGCTGGTCCGCACCGACCAGCAGCAGAAGAGAGGCCGCGGCGAGGCCGCGCCATGTGGGGCTGGTCATCATGCCGCTTGCAGCGCCTCCCAGGTCGTTTCCTGGCCGGTCTCTGCATCGAACAGCGGCAGGCCCTCGCAGGGTTCGGCGTCCTGGTCGAACAGGATGTAGTCGCAGTCCAGCTCGCGCGCCCGGGCCATGACGCGCTTGATGTTGTCGGGCACGTCCTCGCACGGCTCGTCGCTGGCGTGGATGAAGAACCCGAAGGGGAGTCGGCCGCATGTGACGCTCGCGGAACCGCCGCCGCGCGCGATCACCTCCCATTCTGCCGAAGCTCCTTCGAGATAGTCGGCGTCCTGCGGCGTCAGATGCGCCGTGGACAGGTCCAGGAACTTACGTACCATCGCCATCACTTTCCCTCGCGTTCTAGAAATTGATGCAGGTCGTGGATTCCGGTGTGCAGCATTGCGATATCACTGCCGATATGTTTGTTCACCGGGTAGATCACCGACCCATCCGATGGCCGCGTGTAATGCAGCGTCGTTGTCGCGTGCGATGACCGGATGGCGAGCACAGTGCTGTCGCGCTCGATGTAGTCGCGGGCGCGGCGTAGGCCGGCAAGGACCGCGCCAAGCTGGTCCCGCTGCTTGCGGGTGAGTTTTGCCACCGTCTGCGTCCTCCTCGCGCCAGCCCGATCGCTGGCACGGTGCGCCTTGGTCGCATTCCAAGTGTGCGACGCTATATTACCACGAGTAACCGTGGCGGACAAGCAGAAACACCGCTCAGCGCCCCTTGAGCCACGCCGACGCTTCCGTCGCGCCGCTCTCGGTCAGGTAGACGTTGATGGCTGGGTCGTCATCCGCCGGCGTGTAGCCGAGCACATGGATCGCGTCGTCGCGCAGCTCGACAACGATCTCGATCTTCGCGCCGTTCCATGTGGCGACGATCCCGAGCGATGTCGGCTCAAGGCTGCCTTGTTCGACCTGCACCGGAGCGGTGGGGAAGGAGTAACCGGCCGGTTGCGGCGCGTCGCTGTCGTCGCGCAGCACCCCATGCCACAACACGGTGGCGGCCGGGCACGACGGTTGCGGGTTACGCTCCGTGGTGGCGGGTGCGGGAGCATTTGCCGCCGGCGCCTCGACGGCGTTGGCCTCATATTCGATCGCGCCGTCCTTGGTCTGATTCACGATCCACGCCGTTGCCTCGCCGCAGGACAAGAACGGTCCGACGACGCGCTCGACCTCGATTGCGATGTCGTCCTCGACGTGGCGCTGGAGGACGACGTGGATTGGCGTCGGCTCGCCGCTGTCAAGCTGTTCGCTCAGCGTCTCCAACTCCCGCCATGCGTCGATCCGGCTGGAACTCGCTCGCGCCGAGCTCAAGGTCGATGAGCGTGCGGAGCGCGTCGGTCTGTTGGTCTGTCAGGTTGACGAACATCACTTACCCCTCGATCCGGTCGTGAATCTTCCCGCGCATCGCGCGCTCTCCTCCTCGTAGACCAGGAACACGGCGGATCGGGCGCCCGTCAGGAAACGGTGCCCGTCGCCCGACGCCTTGCAGTAGAAGCGCGGCGTCAGCTTGCGGTATGTCTCGTCGCTGCCAGCAAAACGAAACAGACCGTTGACCGGGATGCACTTAAAGAGGGTATCGCCAGTCCCAAGCTGGCGGGCCTCCGCATACGCAGCCGCGTCCCCGTCCGGGTCCCAGCAGCCCATCCGTCCATCCTCCTTTGCAGCAGCACAATCGCTGTTGCTCTGCGCTCGGCGCATACGGATCGGGCGCAGTGGCGCCCGCCCGCCGTATGCGTCAGCCTTCGTCCGTCGTGCCGTACGTTGGCTTCTTGGGCACGCGGAGTGCGCCAGTGGCGCGCAACCGCTCGTCCCACGGGCAGTGCCCGCCGTCGGGCAGCAATGCCTCGTGCGCATCGTCATCGTCGTGACTGACCGGCTGCACCTCGAACGACAGGTGATCGATGTGCTCTTCATGGACGGGCAGATCGCCCCGCAGCCTGGCCTCCTCGACGTGGTGTTCCGCCTCCCCCGCGTTGGCTGCCTCGACCAACACGCGGCCGTAATCGATATCAACGGCCGCCTTGAGCTTCACCCAATAGCGCGGCATGGTCAGTCCTCCCCCACCGTGCTGCCCAGTGCCTCGATGTCGGCCTGGCTCCATTCTGCCGCCAGCAGCACGGCGATCTGCTCCATTGCCCCACTGTTGTTGATCTCCGAGGCGTCCTGCGAGATTGCGTCATGCACTGCGTCATCCTCCGTTGTGTGCGTGTCGATTGCGTCAGCTTGCGCCGCTCGCCATTGAGCCGAAGGGCATGTCGCCCTCTCCGCCCGATAGGTCGGCAACCCGCTCCGCGCAGCTTTCGAGGATCGTGGTAACGGGAAGGTTGTCGCTGCCCGGGTCGATCAGCCACCGAGCCGCCTCACCGGGATCGGTGATCCAGTCCGGATCTCCTCCGTCGGCGAAGCATTTTTCGCGCGCCTCCTTCATGAGCGCGTCCTCGTCCGTCACGGTCACCTCGATCGTGACCTTCCATCGACCTGCGACGTCATTCTCCTTGCGGGCTGTACCGCGCGAGGCGGTTTTTCAGGGAGGCCCGCAAGGCGGGCGGTACGGCCTCGCCGGCGGCCAGGGCAGCGCCGATCGTGCCGAGCACCACCAGCACGTTGACGTGCAGCCCGCTGATCGACAGGGCGGCCAGCGCATCGGCGGGCCATTCGATCGAGCGTGCGACCAGCGCCTCGCGGAACTTGCCGACCCGCTCATCATCTTGCCTGGCCGCCCTTTCCAGCAGGGCGAGCAGGCGGTTGAGGTTGTCGTGTAGCGCCGCCATGACTCAATTCCCCCTGATATCGCGCAACAGCGCGATGAGATCGCCGGCCGACACAACCGGGTCGGCATGTTCGCGGATGGTGTCGATCGCCCAGGCGATCGCGTTGTCGATCCGGCGCGACAGCGAGAGGTATGCCGCCTCCGCGTCGCTGGCCTCCCGCTGGAGGCGCTGGATGTAGGTCACGACGCCAGCGCCATGCTCGCGCCCAGCATGCGGGCCATCTCCCGCCAGCGGACGGCATTGGCGGTGGCGCGGCCGGCCTCGGCCAGCAGCGTCGCCCGCTGCTCCCGGCTCAGCCCGAAGCACCGCGCCTCGTCGCGCGAGCGCCGCGGCCTTGCATTCCCAGCCGCGCGCATAGTCGGCGCGGCCCTCGGTCGTGCGCGCAAAGCGCGGGCATTGCCTGCGAGCCTGGCTCGCGGGTTGTGGCTGCTGCGAAAGCATGTGACTGGTCCCTTGCGCGCCCCGGCACGATCGCAGGAGCGTATGCGGCGCACCGCATAGGTGGGGGCAACGGTTGCGCCCGCCCACGCGGGGGCGCTGGGGGTTGCCCAGCGCCCGCCACGGGGTCAGTCGGCGGCGTCGGCCAGCAGGAGGGGGGCGTCCGCGGTCACGTCAATCGCCCGGCGGCGTCTCGGTTTCGCCAGCCGCTTCGGCCGCGCGGGCCTCTTCGAGCTTGGCGTGCAGGTAGCGCCACGCCATCTTGTAGTACGTGCAGGACGGCTTGAACGTGGTGGTGAGGTGTTCCAGCATCTGCACGTCGCCGTTGCAGTCGTCGATCCGGTCCAGAATCTTCTCGACGTGCAGGTGATGCTTCGAGTTGATCACCGGCCGCACCGACCAGTCGCGGACCAGTCGCGGACCGGCAACGGAGCCGGCCGCCTTGCCCTTCACCTTGGGCGCCACGGTATCGCGCAATGCCAGCGTCTCCGCGTCGCGGATCAGCACGGTGACGCCGTACCGCTTCAACAGTTGCTCGGCCAGGGACCGGGCAGCGTATGGCAGCATGCGGGTTGCGATCTGGACCACCACCTCGCCATCCGGCAACGGCTGGGTGCCGAGGGGCACCACGTTGGCCGGTGCCACGCCTTGCGCCGTCGGTTCCGGCTCATAGTCGCCGGTATCCACCGTCGGGCTCGGGCACCGCACGGTCGATCGTCGGCACTGGCGGAATGTCCAGCGCCTCGCCGCAGGCCCGCGTCGATCCGAACCAATCCCGATCCGACCAGACCGCCCAGCCCGAAAGCATCGGCGATCTCCGGGTTGACCACCAGCACCGGGTGATCCGCTTCCGGCGCGGAGGTGCCGTAGTGTGCATCGATCTCGGCCAGCGTTGCGTTGCAGGCATCGACCAGCGCCACCACGGAGGCGGAGGTGGTCGGCGCCGTCTCCGGTGCGGCTTCCGCAACCGTCGCCTTGTTCCGGCGCCCCCGGCCGCGCGCGTCATCCGCTTCGCACGCCCTTGCGTGCTCTTCGGCGTTCCGCCAGCCCCATTTGCCCTCGGCCTGGTAGATCACCAGATCGTCCAGGTTGAGGCCCGCGGCCTCGGCCGCGCGCCGCGCAACCGTGCGCGACCCGTGGATGTGGGTATCGGTTTTCAGTGTCATTTCTCGATCCAGCCCTTTCGCTTGATCCCGGTGCCGCATTGGCACCTTCCGCTATACTACCGCACTATTGCGGTAATTCCAACGGGTATTTATGCATTACTCTAGTTTCATGCCAATCGCCGGCGCATGTGTCGCTGCACGTTGCAGCGGCAGATGTGTCGGCGGGCGGGCGGGCATTGCTGCCCGCCCCCGTCCCGTTGCCGTCAGGCGGCCACCAAGTCCATCAGCTTGCCGGCCTGACGCTCCAGATCGACGCGCCGATCCTGGTTGCCGAAGCCGCGCGCATAGGCCGTGATCGCCTGCTGCGCATCGAACAGCGTCTCGATCGGCCGCCCTTCCTCGTCGATGCAACGCTGCATGATCGCAACCGCTTCCTTCGGCCCGAAATCGAGTCGGGTCAGGAAGGCGAACCGCTCATCATCGTCGCGGGCAATGCGCGCCCGGCGCGACGCCTCGATGGACGACACGATCCCGTCGGTCGATCCGTTGACGAAATTCTCCAGCGCCGGGAGAAGCTGTCCCACGAAACGCTCGGCCGCGTTCTTCGTGTGATTGATCGAGATGCGCTGAAATCCGCGCTGGCCCCAGATGTTCCGGTTCTCGCAAACATAGCGATACAGGAACGTGCCGACGCCGTTGCTCACGCCGCCGCATTCACCGTTCCAGGCGTAGAAGCCCCGGAAGAACAGGTCCGGCGAGCCGTCCGGCAGATGCCCGGCCTCGATCGGGTTGCGCTGATCGACCATGAACAGGAAGATATCGCGGTCGCCCGCATACAGCGTCGTGCTGTCGCGCGTCGGGTCAACGCATTCGTACTGCTTGCCGAACGCCCCGCGCCCGTCCGCCGTGCGGAAGGCTGTCGGGACCTCCCACCGCGCGCCGCTGCGATCGGTCATCTTCTTGACCGCTTCCGCGACTTCGAGATCCCAGATGCGGCCGTAGTTTGGCCCGGTCACGCCGCGCAGCGCGCCCTTGCCGGTAGCGAGTGCCGTGGTTTCCAGCACGCCGACCTCGCGGCCGGTGTCCTCGGCCGTGCGGAACCCGTATTCGAGGCACTGCACCGCCAGCGCCGGGTTGCCCGCCATCTTGGACAGGTAGCCCGCCGGCGCGCCGATCTCCTGGCAAAGCTGATTGAACGAGTAGTTTGTCGGCTCGACGGGCACGCCGTCCAGATCGAACCCCAGCTCGCTACCGATCATCGTCGGCGAGATGGAGCCCAGCCGCACCGTGCGCGCCGTGCTCCGGTTGGTGCGCTCCTGCAAGCTGGCGATCAGCTCGTCCAGGGACACGAACCGCTCATCCATCGGTCGTGTCGCCCACTGCCGCGACGCGCGGCCGTCCAGTCGATCCTGCTCGCGCGACACGTCGAATCGCGCTCCGATCGGTGCATCCAGTGGCATCGTGGTTCGTCTCCTTCTCGCCCCGCACCGTCGCGGGACGCATGGCCCTCGGGCGCATGGACGGCCAGGGCCTCTCCGTGGTGCCTGGCCGCCTATTCGTCCGTCGGTAACCGAAAGCGTTACTCCGGGTAATGTCACCGCGCAAGCGAAATCTTCGCTCGCACCATTGCGGCCGGCCATGCGCCCAGGCGCATACGGATCAGGCCGTTGCCGGCCTGCCCGCCGTATGTGTCAGGGGGTGATCCGCTCGATCCCCTGGTGCGGGATGAAGCGGTACTCGTTGCCGGTCGGCCCGCGCAGCAGCCAGCCGTCCCTCGCATTGCCACCCGTGATCGTCAGCCGCCGCAGCACGCCGACCTTGACCACGCGCCCGACCTCCCAAACCTGCTTCGCCTTGCCGCGCGCTCGGCCGTGGTCCCATCCGCTCCAGCCCGGCATCAGGCCACCTCCGCCAGCCGGTACTCCGCCGGCCTGACCATGCGCGCCGAGTTGTCGGGTCCGAAATGGTGCGCGACGTTGAAAGTGAGCCGCGTGTCCTTCGATTTGCCAGGCCGCAGCACCACCAGGAGCATGCGGTCGCCGTACATCCCGCGCCCCTCCAACTCCTGCGTGTTCCACGCCCCGCGCTCCCATTGCAGCGTGAGCGAGTCGCCCGGACGCAGCAGCGCCGCGACCGTCAGCCAAGCGTGGTCCTGCTGCGCCGCGTTGAGCATATCGAAAGCCTGGTACTCGCTCGGCTTGCGGTGCATGCCGCAATCGCGCTGATAGTCGATCACCCTGGCGTCGCACGGGATGTCGCGCCGCGCCTCCCCGGGTGCGAACGGGTTGCCCGGCGTCGCCGCGCGCCCCCGCTGTATTGCCTCGATCTGGGATGTCCCGTTCTGGTGACGGAACACCACGTCATCCGCAGCGCGCAGCGCCGCGATGTCGATTGCAGTGATTGGCATCGGTGAACTCCAACTTATGGTCCAGCCCTATCGCTGCGCCATGCTGAAAGGCCGCGCCTCCGTGGCGGCCCTTCCGCATGTGTCAGCTACGCCGCCGCCTTGGCCGGCTCCCAGCCGTCGCCGCGCCCCGCGTGCTCGTGCGCCTCGCCATCGGTCGCCCCAAGGTCGCGGAGGCGCTTGTAATCGCGCTGCCACTGCGTCCAGAGGTACAGCTCCCGCGTCCTGCGGTGCCGCTCCGACGCGCTCACCCAGTACGGCGCCACCGCGAAAGCGTGGACGCAGAACAGATCGTCATCCGGGACGGCGTGATTCCACACACCTTGCGCCGCGCCGAAGATCACGCCGGCCGCGGCCTCCTCGCGCGTCGTGTACCCGGAGGTTGTGCCGAAGATGCTCCCGTTCCGCGCGTCCTCCGCGAAGAACACCTTGCTCACCCAGCCGAACTCGTCCGGCCAGATCATCGCGAGCGTGCCGTGGACGTGGAAAGCCGCCGGCCCCTCCTTGGCGCGCGCCACGAACGCCGCCAGCTTGCGCCGCGCGTCGTCCTTGGCATCGGTCAGGGTCGCACCCTGGCCCTCCATGCCGCAGACTTCCGCCCGCTTCACCTTGTCCGCCATGTGCTGATCTCCGCCTGGCGCCGCCCCATCGCGGCACCCATGCCTGACGCATGCGCCAGCGGCCCGGCCTCCGACCGTCCGCCCGCGTATGTGTCACGCCGTCGCCACCCCTCGCGCGGCTCTGGCGCCGTTGTCATGCGGCCGGCCAGTAGATCGGCCGCTCGCCCCAGCGCCGCTCGCCGTACGCCGCCGCCGCGCCCCGCGTCCGATCCATGCGCCGCGAGCAGTAGCCCTCCGCCCCGACGTAGATGCTTGAGCCAGGCGTTGCCCAAACGCACCACCACAAGCCGCCGCCCGAGGTGGTGTCGTCCCGCGTGACGTACAGCCGCGCGCTCATGTCCGGCGCCAGCGCGCCGGCCTCGTTCCGCCTGTGCGGTCGCATCGTCAGCCCCGCGCCCGGTAGAACGAGCCGCCGAAGCTGCCGACCCGCCAGAACACCAGGCCGCCGACGCGCCGCGTCTTGAGCACCTCCCGGCAGAACGTTCGCACCGCCAGTCCGGCGCACACCGCGCCAGCGCCATACAGCGCCACGGCCATCAATTGACCATCCATCAGGGATCTCCGTGTTGCCCGCGCCCAATCGCGCCGGCCATGCGCCACGCTGGCCCATGCCGCACGCGGTCAGCTTCCGCCGCCGCGTCCGGTATTCGGTCAGTCCTCCGCTATTGCGGCCTCGCGCCCATCTGCCGCAGCAGTACCAGCGCGCTCTGTAGGTTCGGCTCCCGGCCGTCCAAGCCCGATCGCTTGGTCACGCGGAAACCGGCCGGAGACCGCCCGGCCGGGTCCAGGTCACGGCAGCCGAGCCGCCGCCGCCTTGCAGCGCCACCAGCCCGCGAAACCGAAGCACTCGGCCGCAAGCAAGCCCGCGCCCGCGTCCTCGTGCCGGCATCCCATCGCGTCGTATTGGTTGGCCCGCCGCAGGCAGGCAGCCCGGCTCTCCGTGTTCACGTGAACCACCGCCGGTTGCATGTCCGCCAGCGTAGGAGCGCCCGACCGCTTGACCAGTTGAGGCGCCGGCCGCACCAAACTCCGCGCGCGCCACCGCCTGTTGCGCTGCACCTTGCCGGCCAGCCTCTCGGCCGTGCTCATTGTCAGGTAAGCCATTTGATCGGCTCCGGTATGGTCCCGCCCTATCGCGGAACCATGCCGGAACCTTGCCGGGCATCCTGCCCGGCCGGTTCCAAACCCATCGCGCCAAGTCTCACCACGCGGCATCGGCTGACACATGCAAAGCAGGGTCCCTCGCACAATCGCGGGGGAATAGGCGGGCGGAAAGCATGCCCGCTCCCGGCAAAGCACTGCCCGCCGCGCGCATGGCGCAATCGGTTGTGTGCTTCATCTTCATGGCAACCGGGTCCCTGGACAGCTCTCTCGATTTTACGGCTTAGGTGGCCGCGCCTTTCGGCACTGCGGATCGCACGGGGCTCCTGTACCCAAGGAGTCCGGCCGTCTGTCCTCACGTCGTTTTGCCTTTTAGGCCCCAACTAGGCCCCGCCCACTTCGCCCTCGCGCGCCCAATCAGCGCCGGCATGGCAGTCTCGCTCGCCATCTTGCCCAAGACGACCCGATCCGGGTCCTTTCGCGTGCGGCGGGTCCTATGGGCTTGTGCCCGGCCCGTCCGGCCCGTGTCGTCTTGACAAGGCAGAACATACCCTCGCTAACGGGGCATCACAAGCACTAAATCGCTGATCATCTAATTATGGACAATTTGTAATGTAAGGGGTTTCACATCGTTTGGCGAAGCGGGACGGTCTCCCCGCCCGGCCGGCCGGCCGCAAAAGACCATCGGCCGCGCGGATCACCGGCCGGACCATGGATCACCGGCCAGCGTGGCGCGGTCACCGGCCGGCCATGGACATGCAAGCGCGTGCACGCATGCGCGCGCCCGCGCGCGATCGCAAGCGGCGAGCCAGGTCACCGGGCACCGTCCAGCAAATCCGGCCGGAACCCGTATCGAGCGCAATAAAATGTAATCGGCTCGACGGCGAGGCTTTGCCGGATGTTATCGGTCGGCCGGATTCGCGCGCAATTTTATTGCGTTATCCGTTGCGGGTTCAGCTCGGATGCGGGATCGCATCGGCGCGCTGGCCGGCCAGGATGACCGTCCAATGGCCTCCCCGCGCGCGGTCACCGTGGCACCTTGGCGCGGCCGGGCACCTGTACGGCCGCCGGATCGGCCGGGTCCGCGGATGCGATCCCGTATCAGAGACGATCGCGCATCGGATCGGCATTGTGCGGCCGGCCGGACCCGTGGCAGCATGCCGCGCGGCCGGACCCTGGCAACGCCACCGCACCGCAACCATTGCGCGACCACCGGAATCGCGCATAACGCCCACTTTCCATAATGAGTCTTCTGACTGCAACCTTAGGTTGTATTGACGGCCGGGACGATACTCACCGGTATCGGTTCCCGTGGCCGTTTGATCATGGTTTGTTCTCTTCAATCGGTGCAACTTGCACCAATTGAACCGCGCGACCTGACCGGACACCGCGCCAGCCACCCACCGGCCGCCGTCAGCACCGCGCCTGCGAGGCCAGCACCAGCCCCGCCCGCCGGCCAGCCCGACCAGACCCGGCCCATCCAGCCCGCCGGCCAGCCCGACCCACCCACCCGAGGAGGGGGGGTATGGCCGGAATTGCCCAGAGGGTGACACCAACGGTCACCCCCTCGCCCAACTGAGTGATCAAAAAGGGCCGCGGACTACGGGGCTGAAGGTCCGCCCGATCTCATTCGACATCGGCCTGGCGAAAGAGAGGTTCCGCAAAAAAAAGGGCTGGTCCGGCGGCAAAGGGGAAATCGCAAAAAAAGGGCCGTCTGGATCCGCGGATGTTTGGGCTGGATGGCGGCTGCTCGACTGATGGGCCTGTTCGGTCGACCGCGACATGCCGGTTCAGGCCCTGGGCGTGTGCTCAGCTCGAGCGTCTGATTCGACCCGTCTGGCCGTTCAGCCCCGCGCGTCGAATGGCCCTTGCTGACGCAAGGCGGAAATTCGACCTGTCACCCTTGAACTCGCGGACTTGGCCGGAAGGGCCACATGGCGCTGTTGCGAATGGTCGAGCTCGCTGCAAAGGCGACCATCCCCCTTAGCCGAGAAAGGGAGGGGAGCAGGTCCGCAATGCATAGCAAGGGAGCGCGAGATCGACCTAGGCACGGCCTAGACTTTCTGCTATTCTCAGCACTGTGGGAACCGCATACTGGGGAATGTTAGAGCGGAACATGGGCGGGAAGATATGCGCTGACAATCGGCGTCAGGAGAAGCGGCAGGCCACCCTCGACTCGAGGAACAGGAACTGACGCCCGAGCCTTCGCGGAATGGGCGAGCGCACCCGGTCAAGACTACATCGTCAAGCTGGTGACGGACGGAGGACGATACCGTCACCGTCGCCCGCTTAAGGCGCGAGATCGAGACAATCCTCGACGACGATGTTTCCCGGCTGCTGATCTTTTATTCAGGACACGGAATTCGCGGTCAGGCGGGAGATTATTGGCTTCTCTCCAATTATGACCGCGACAGTGACGAAGCCGTTAATCTGTATCAGTCCATGCGCAACGCCAGGCGGCTCGGAATTGGCCAGATCGCCGTCTTCAGCGACGCCTGCCGCTCGTCACTCAAGACCGCCGCCCTGGTTAAAGCGGCCGCGTGATCTTTCCGGTCCGGAACCGCTTGACGCCAGAATGACGTCGCCCGGACCCTCGCACTCAGTTCTTGTCGACCGACATCGGCGACGCGGCCCAGGAGGTGCCGGATGAGGATCCCGCGAAAAACCCCAACGTGTTTTCTCCTCGATGCCTGCTGACGGCGCTTTATGGTCTGGAACCGGATGCTGCTGAGGATCGCGCGCAGCGCAAAGTGATATCCTCAGTCGCTTTGGCGAATTGGCTTGATGAAAACGGTGCCGTTTCAGAGCGGCAAGATCTGGGTGGCGCCGTTCAATATCCTTCGATTACGCCGAGCTGGCGAACTCCCGATGACGAATATGCCGAATGCGCCAGTGTCCCTGACCGCGCCGCAGTGTTGGAACGGATAAGCGAGACCGGATGCTCAGTGCTCGACTGGAGACCCGAGGGCGAGAGTTTATTGTTGACCGAACGGCGGGTTCGCAGGGCCAAAGCCCAGGCGCGTGTAGCGCAAGGCGAGGCCGATCGAGAAAGGCAGATCAATGAACGCACTCAGGCTTTCCAGGCTCAACGTGGCCGGGAGAGTTTCGAGACCCACCAGGGACTGACCATCGTCGGCAGCAGGATCACCGATATCGTCGTCCCTCGAGGAACGCAGGTTGATCTCTT
>CAVVEL010000005.1:0-506554 GCA_963747095.1 Terriglobia bacterium | reverse complement strand
CTTTCTTCCCGTGCGGCCGGCGCCGGCTTACCGCCATCCGGTTATCGCGGCGTGGTGGAAGCAAGATCCGTCCCTGCGAGCGCGGCGGCATGATGCGCTACCTGCTGAATCGCGGTTACATGCTGTTGGTTTTCTATTTTGGTCCGCTATTCTGGTGGCCTATGCGGCGCTGTGGTTACAGGCGATAGAGAAAAGCAGCCATGCGCTGGCTTGTCGCGCTGTTAATTTCCAAATACTGGCGATCCTGCTAGTCGCCTGGCCGTTGCCTCATTACGCGTTCGCCCGCGACGGCTTTGATCCTGCTGCTGGCGGTATATGGACTGCGCGCCCTGCGCCGGTGGCGGTCCGAAAAACAGTGGGGACCGTGGTTAGTCCGCGTCGTGGTGTTGCCACCATTCGTGATTCGGGCTTGTCTTTGTCCCGTAGCGCCCTATGCGATTCGGGAGCTGGGCTGGGATCCAGGCAATGCGAATTGGCGCTGCTGCACGGGCGGCAACGATTTTGGCCGCAACGCAGTCCAGGAACAACTGGAAGCCAAGCCGGGACGACACTTGGTGGTGGTGAAGTACGGCCTCGACCAAAGCGACTTTTCGGGAGTTACTTAGACCTGGCGGACATCGATAGCCAAAAGGTGGTGTGGGCGCGGTCCATGAGTACCTACGAGGATCAATGGTTGCTGGACTATTACAAAGACCGGCCAGGTCTGGCTGCTCACGGTGGATGCCGGAAAGTACAATCTGCAGCCCTATCCTGGAGCGAACGCACCGCAACGTCCATGAGGCGCAGAGCATTTCAGTTGTGGTAGCAGGTGACAGATTTAAGCCCGAGTGATTGAGACGACAGGCACCTGAACATGCGCCATTTCGAGAAGTTCCTCGGACTCGTCGTCAAGACCCTGTAACGCACACAGAGTCCGCGGGAATCATTTCCTCAAGTTCCGGCCGACCCCCTCGTCCCTAAGACCCTCGTCCCCACCAAGGCTACTATATCGGACACGTCCCAGAGCCGATCCGTGACGCCCTCGCTAGTGTTGACGGTTTCTTTTTCAACCGCCGTATGTGGTGCGACCCGAGGAGAAATCGCCCACCTTTCCCCCAGAAGGGAAGGGGATTCATCCGTCATGGCACGTCAATCCACGGATCGAGAAACTCGACGCCCAGGCGCGCGAAATCCTTCACGTTGCGCGTCACCACGATGAGTCCGTGCTCAAGAGCGGCGGCTGCGATCAGGCCATCCGCCGTGTTGAGAGGGTCTCCTTTCAATTGGCATCCACCCCCCAGAACACCCCAGCGGTCGCCGATCCCTTTGGGTCACCGGGAGGATTCTGTCGCCAAACAGCGGAAGGAGGTACTGTTCAAACCACTCTCCAAAGCTGCGTTCGGCGTTTTTCTCTGGGGCATAGCCGTGAGGGATCCCCAGCAGGGGTACGCCAACGCTGACCAGACGCTCAGGTACAAGGAAGCAAGTTAATCCTGAGCGGCGACCCAATCGCGTACCCCACGAGAATCCGGTGTGAGTTTCGTTAAGTTCCGATGGGATACTCGTGTCAAGGAGAAAACCGCTCACGATAGATTCACCGGGGCGTCCGGTGGAAGGATCCCGGCTGAAGTCCACGTCGTCGGTCAGGCCTTTCACCATTGCGCACACGTCCACGAGGCTTCTTTGTCCTTCCCCGCGGTGCGCGGCGCTAGTTTCAGCCTTGGACGTGCTGCCGGTTTTTGAACGCGCCGAGCGCCTCGGCAAGAAATTCGTCCACATCGCGGAAGTGGCCGCGTTCAAGGCACCGCTGAATCAGCGCTTCGGTTTCGGGCCGGTTGATCTCGATGGTCATGAATGCCTCCCTCGGAAACTGCTCCATCTTCACCTTACCGTCCTTGGCCTTACCCGTCAACCGGATTAACCCTTGAGGGGCGGTGTCAGCCTGTGTGGGGAAAGTTTCTTCTGACGTGAGCGGCGACGCACTTGCGTCAGCGTCCCTGCATCCGGGGAGGCCGGGGTCAGCCCGGATTTGACGACTTATTTTCTCTCCAACGGCGGCCTCCTCGATCGCCGATCAATAGCTCTCCATAAACCATTTCGTGTTCGGCTACTTCGTCGATACCAAGGAGGCGGTCCAACTCGGCTGTATAGGGTGCGCGGCCGGCCAGGGATCGAATCCACGCCGATGTGTCCGTCAGGACCTTCAGGCCGCCCTCCGTTTAACGGCGGGTTTCTCGCGCCACCGGGTGACGTCTCGGGCGCGTGGTTCCGATCCCAGGAAAGTCCGCAAGCCTGATAAGAGGCATGCCGCACCAGGGCTTCAAGGCCGCGCCGCAGGGTTTCCGTGTGTAGGTCGTCGCTCCGCAGGCAGCCTGAGCTTCCTCCAGGAGTTTGGCGTCGATATTGAAGATTTTCTTCACACATTTACCATACCATCTAGATATGGCTTGGCTAGCCATATCACTTGCCCTCGGAGACTCGGCCTATGACTACTCCCTCGTCCAAGATAAGGGGCGTGATAGATTCCATAGGTCAGGCAGGTAAGTAATGAGGTTTAGGCCGCCCTTCAGGGCTGAATGCTCTGGCGATGTAACCCAGGGCGATGCTTCGCTTGCCCTGGGCTGTTATGGGCCGGGCCGTTGGCCCTGCGGACGTATTACTTAAACGAATGATGCCCTTCGATACCGCTATTCTTTGCCGCGGATTGACAAAACGCTACGGCGACTTGCTCGCCGTCAACGGGCTCGATCTGCGGGTGGAGACCGGCGAGTGTTTCGGTCTGCTGGGACCTAACGGCGCAGGTAAGACCACCACCGTGGAAATCCTGGAAGGCCTGACGCCGCCCGACGGAGGCACCGTGGAACTGCTGGGGACGCAGTGGAGCCGCGGCCGCAAAACGGAATCGGACCGCGCGCTGCAAGAGCGTCTGGGCATCCAGCTCCAGGAAACGCAATTCTCCGAAAAAATGACGGTGCAGGAAACGCTATGCATGTTCCGGAGTTTTTTCCGGCGCGGGCACGGCGTGGACGAAGTGATTGCGCTTGTTTCCCTGGAAGAGAAACGTCACGACCGCGTCGGACGCCTCTCCGGCGGACAGCGGCAGCGCCTGGCGGTGGCTTGCGCGCTGGTCAACGAGCCGGACGTTTTGTTCCTCGACGAGCCCACGAGGCTCGATCCGCAGGCGCGCTTGAACTTGTGGCAAGTGGTGGCGGATTTCCGTGCGGGCGGGCGCACCGTGCTGCTGACCACGCACTACATGGAGGAGGCCGAACGGCTCTGCGATCGCGTGGCGATCATGGATCATGGACGCATCATCGCCTTGGGATCGCCGGCCGAGTTGATCGCGTCGCTCGGCGCCAACCAGGTGATCGAGTTCAGCGTCAACGGCCCGTTGCAACAAGACACGCTGGCCTCGCTGCCCGGCGCGCACGACTGGATCGCGCGCGGCACATTGACCAACCCAGGCTACCTGCTGACCGTGGAGCAAACCCGCGTGACACTGCCCGCGCTCTTCGCGGAGATCGAGCGCCAGGGGCGCCAACTCACCGCGCTGACCACGCATCAAGCTACGCTGGAAGACGTTTTCGTCAAGCTCACCGGGAGGGCCCTGCGCGATGCCTGAAACCATCCGGGAAACAAAGGTCTATCATCCGCTGGTCGAGCTTTCCCTCGTGCGGATTCGCGAATTCCTGCGCCAAGGCGAGGCAGTCTTCTGGGTGTTTGGCTTTCCCATTCTTCTAACGTTGGCGTTGGGCATCGCCTTCCGGAACACCGGCCCGGAAAAAGTCGTGGTGACCGTCGAGGATCGCGGAAAGAACGCCGCCGACGCTCTGGCGGCCTTGCGGGCCTCGCCGGATCTAAAGGTGAGCCTGCTGCCACCGGAAGAAGCGGCCCGCCAACTGCGCATCGGCAAGACGACGCTGCTGGTACAAGCCGGCGACGATGGCGCGTATTCCTACCGCTACGATCCCACGCGTCCGGAAAGCCGCGTGGCGCGCCTGACAGTGGACGAGGTTCTCCAGCGCCACAAAGGGCGCGTGGACCCCGCAGCGTCTCATGACCAGAAGATCACCGAACCCGGCTCACGCTATGTGGACTTTCTACTGCCCGGCCTGTTGGGGCTGAACATGATGGGCAGCAGCATGTGGGGCCTCGGCTTTGCGATCGTGGACATGCGCTCCAAACGTCTGCTGAAGCGGCTGGCGGCCACGCCCATGCGGCGCTCCCATTTCCTGCTGTCTTTCATGCTCTCGCGGTTGCTGTTCTTGTTTATCGAACTGGCCCTGGTGATGGGCTTTGCCCGCCTGACGTTCGGAGTGCGCTTGCGCGGATCACTGCTGGATCTGGCGGTGGTCTCGCTGTTCGGCGCATTCTGCTTCACCGCCGTGGGTCTGTTGGTCGCCGCACGCCCCACCACCATCGAAGGCATCTCCGGTTGGATGAACCTGGTGATGATGCCGATGTGGCTGCTTTCGGGCACCTTCTTTTCCTACTCCCGATTTCCCGATTTCGCACAGCCGCTCATTCGAGCCCTGCCACTGACCGCGTTGAACGACGCGCTGCGTTCCGTCATCACCGAGGGTGCGGGATTAGCAGTTAATAATCTTGAATTGGGAGTTTTGGCGGTCTGGTCCGTGGTTTGCTTTGTGGCGGCGGTGCGGCTGTTTCGCTGGCAGTAGCTTCTCTAAAGTTTCCCCCCCGACCGCCGATGAAATTAGTGACATGCTTCCATACACTCCAGAGTCCGCTACCCCTTTGACCATGGATCAGATGCAGTATCTTCATGCTCGCCACGTTTTGGAGCAGGTCCACGGGAACAAGTTACGCGCCGCCAAGCTGCTCGGCATTAGCCGCATGACGTTGTACCGGCTGTTAGGCCGCCACTCAAACGTCCCGTCGGCCATGCCGGCGCCCTTGCCCGCGGCCGTGTCGGGACCGGGTGTCCAGAGCGCGCGATCGAACTGAGCGGTCAGGGTAGCAGCGCAACCAGGATTAGCCACTGGGACACGGAGGACGCAGAGACCGGAAGCGCAGAGAAACGGAGGCCTTGATCTTGCGTTCTCTGTGTTTCCGGTCTCTGTGTCCTCTGCGTCTCTGTGGCTAATTCTCTTTTCGTTCCACCCCGTTGAACGCGTGGTATAAAATCCAAACTCAGGCATGAGTGAAGCCCGCAACCGTTGGATCGGCGATTTTTGGGGTGGTCTGTCCGCCACGTTGGTGGCTTTGCCATCGGCCATCGCTTTCGGTGTCGTTATTTTCGCTCCGCTCGGCTCCGGTCACGACGCCCAAGGCGCCCTGGCCGGAATCCTCGGCACTATCGCCCTGGGACTGATCGTCCCGCTTTTCGGCGGCTGTAATCGACTCATCACCGCGCCCAGCGCGCCCGCCGCGGCGATGCTGGCGGCCATGGCCGTGGACATGACGGCTCGCGGACTGTCGCCCGAACTGATCATCCTCTCGCTGATGCTGGTGTCCATCGGTTGTGGCGTATTTCAAATTATCACTGGCGCGATCGGGCTGGGCCGGTTGATGAAGTACATGCCCTATCCGGTGGTCAGTGGATTTCTCACCGCCGTCGGTCTCTCGATTCTGGCGGGCCAACTGCCGCGCTGGCTGGGTGTGCCGAAGAGTATGAGTTTGTGGCAGGGGCTGACCACGCCACAGGCGTGGAAGTGGACGTCCATTATCGTCGGCGCAGTGACCATGGCCGTCATGCTGCTGGCTCCGAGAATCACTAGGGCCGTTCCGGCGCCGGTGCTGGCGCTGGCGGCGGGAGTGGCCGGCTACTTCACTTTTGGCGCGGCCGACCATTCCTTGCTGACGCTGACCCGTAATCCGCTGGTCATCGGTCCCATTGAGGCGTCGGTGGGAGCAATCCTTCCGGCGATGATGGACCGATGGAAAGCGATCGGAAGCCTATCGCTGGATCAGGTTCGCTCGCTGCTGACCGCCTCCTTGTCCCTTTCCGTACTGCTCTCGATTGACACGCTCAAGACGGCCTTGGCGCTGGACACCATCATGCGGGAGCATCACAACTCCAACCGCACGCTGCTGGGACAAGGCACCGGCAATCTCGCCGCGGCGTTGGCCGGAGGCATGCCGGGATCGGGCGCCATGGGGCCGACCATGTTGAATATCGCCGCGGGCGCCCAGACCAACCGCTCTGCCGTGATTGCCGGCGCCATTACTCTGGCGATCTTTCTGGCGTTCAGCCCCATCGTGGCCTGGCTGCCGATTGGCGCGCTGGCCGGTATCTTGATTGTGGTGGGCATTCGCACCAGTGATTTTCGCAGCTTGTACTTGCTGCGCTCCAGTTATACGCTGCTCGATTTTTCGGTGATCGCCACTGTGGTGGTGGTGGCGCTGGGCGTCGGTTTGATCGCCGCCACCGGCGCGGGCGTCGGCTTGGCGATTCTGCTGTTCTTGCGCGAGCAGATCGGCGGGCCGGTGGTGTATTTGAAATCAGCCGGCAGTCAGACGTTCTCCAAGAAGTCGCGACTGCCGGAGCAGATGCGCTTTCTGGAGCAACACGGCGACCGTGTGGTGATCTTCGAACTGCAAGGCAGTCTGTTCTTCGGCACCACCGATCAGTTGTATCGCGTCCTGGAGCCGGAGTTGAAGCTGCGCTCCTGGGTGATCCTGGACATGCGGCGGGTGCGCGCCCTGGATCTGACCGCCGCGCACATGCTGGCGCAAGTGGGAAGGATGCTGGAGGAACGCGGCGCGGAATTGATCGTCAGCCACTTGCCGCGCAAGGCGCCCACCGGCAAGGATCTGCTGCAATACCTGCAACGAGCCATACCGCTGCGGCCTTCCCGGCCGCTACGCCTCTTCGCGCATCTCAGCGACGCGCTGGAAGATGTCGAGGAAAAGCTGTTGAAGGACGGGCCCAGGTAAACTCCGAAGTGTCCCAGGAAACGCCCTTGGAACTGCGCGACATTTCCGTTTGCCAAGGACGCAAAGAAGAGACCCTGGCGGCGCTCGAACAAGGCATGGAGAAACGCTCCTACACCAAGGGCCAGAAACTGTTCAGCCACGGCGATACCGGCGACGAGTTGTTCCTGATCCGCCGCGGACAGGTGCAGATCGTATTGCCGCTACAAGGCGACGACAGTCACCATTTGGCCACTTTCGGGCGCGGCGATTTCTTCGGCGAAATGGCGTTCCTGGATCTCGCCCCGCGCGCCGCCGACGCCATCGCCATCGGCGAGGTCAACGTCTATGTGCTTTCGCGCAGCCGCTTCGACAAGCTGGCCGAGGTTCACAAGCTTCTGGCGATCCGGCTGCTCGAGGGTGTGGCGATGGTGCTGGCGCATCGCTTGCGGCGCGCCGATCGGGAGTTGCGCGTGTTCCATGAAGAGTAGCCTTTCCGTTATACTTGCATTGATGAATGGTTGGAGACGATTTGGCGTTGTCAGTACCATCCGCGGTAGCGGATGGGTTCGTCTCTGCGGAGCGGGGACCCATCCGCTACCGCGGACGGTACTGACAACATTAGTCGTTGCTACATTCTGTCACGCGCAAGTGGACTTCACGCGCCAGATTCACCCGATTCTCGCAACGCGCTGCCTGCCGTGTCACAGCGAGGAAAAACGCTCCGGCGGACTGGCGCTGGCTACACTCGACGGCCTGCTGGCCGGTCGACGATCGGGCGCGGCGATTCGCCCGGGAAATCCCGCCAACAGCTTGTTGATCCGCCGCGTCACCGGCGAAGTGCCGCCAGCTATGCCTTTCGGCGGCGATCCGCTGGCCGCCGCGCAAATCGCGCTGATCCGCGCCTGGATCGAGCAGGGCGCGCGCGCCACGCCGGCCTCGCCGCCGGCCAAGGCCAAGTGGGAAGCGCCCTTGCTGCTCGATCGTCCCGCGCCGCCGCGCCGGACCCTGACGGGCTGGTCCACACCGGTTGATCGCTTTGTCGCGGCGTACCTGGCGCGACACAAGATTGTTCCGCCGCCAGCGGTGTCCGACGCGCTTTTCGCGCGCCGCGCTTATCTCGACGCCTGGGGGCTGCTGCCGTCGCCGGAGCAGTTGCACGCCTTTCTCGACGACCGTTCGGCGGACAAGCGCAGCCGCCTGGTCGAGCGCCTGCTGTCCGGAAACCGCCAGTACGCCGAAAACTGGATCACCTTCTGGAACGATTTGCTGCGCAACGACGAAGGCGTGAACTACGCCGGCTCGCGCAAGAGCATCACCGATTGGCTGCTGCCGGCGCTGGAGTCCAACATGCCTTATGACCGCTTTGTCGCGCGCTTACTGAACCCACGGGAGAAGGGCGATCCGGAAGGTTTTCTGGTCGGCGTGAATTGGCGCGGCGACATCAGCGCCAGCCAGACTCCGGCGATGCAAGCGGCGCAAAACAGCGCGCAGGTGTTTCTGGGCGTGAATCTGAAATGCAATTCCTGTCACGACAGCTTTATCAGCAAGTGGAAGCTTGCGGACGCGTACTCCCTGGCGGCGTATTTTTCAGCCGATCCGAAACTGGAACTGTTTCGTTGCGACACCGCCACGGGGCAATACGCCGAGCCGGCTTTCCTCTATCCCGAACTGAGCCGCGCAACGCCGTCGGAATCGCTGAACGACCGTCATGCCACGGCCGCGACGATCTTCACCGATCCTCGCGACGGCCGCTTGCCGCGCACCCTGGTCAACCGCGTCTGGCAGCGGTTGCTGGGGCGGGGCATTGTCGAGCAGGTGGATGAAATGGACGGCGAGCCGTGGAGTCCCGAACTGCTGGACTGGCTGGCCGGCGATTTTGTGGATCATCAATCGGATGTGAAGCACTTGATTGCCACGATCATGACGTCGCGCGCCTATCAATTGCCGGCGCCATCCAGGCGAAGTTCGCCTCTCGATTCGGCGGCGGTGGCCAGGACAGCGCAGCCGCGCGGCTATGTTTTCCGCGGTCCGGAAGTACGTCGCATGAGCGCCGAGGAATTCGCCGACAACATCGGCGCGATCACCGGCGAGTGGCGCGTTCATCAACCGGATCGGGCCCGTCATGGCGAATATACGCGGGAGTGGCGCTTGGCGTCGAGCCCGCTGACGCGCGCGCTGGGCCGGCCGATTCGCGATCAAGTGGTGACCACGCGTCCCGGCGAAGCCACCACCTTGCAAGCGCTGGAATTAGTGAATGGCCAGGTGCTCACGCACTGGCTGCAACGCGCCGCGCTCAAGATGCTGAATGAAATGCCGGCTGAACCGGAGAGTCTTTTCGATAGTGGAATGATCACCGGCTCCGATTTGGCGAAACCGCCGGAATCCGTAGGCTTCGATATTGATGTCTCCGAAGCCGGCAAGCTTTGGCTGCTGGTGCAGGATTGGGGATCCTACGCGCCAGAGTTCACCAAGCCGGTGTGGGCTGAGGCTGAATTTGTTGGTCCGCAGGGCGTGGCACCGCTGAGTGAATTGCCGGCGACGGGAGAGTTGCGCGCCGCCAGCGGCGCCATCGAGTTTAAGGGAAACTCGAGTGTTACCGCCGTGCGTGTGAATTGTCCTTCGCGCCTGGAATACGACATTGCCGGCCGGGGCTTCACGCGTTTCCGCGGGCGCGTGGCGGTGGAAAACTCGTCGTTGCGCTCCGACATTATTCCGAGGATTCGCTTTTTCGTTTTCCAACAGGAGCCCAACATGGAGCGTCTGGTTCCGGTGTCCTCCGTGACGCCCGTTCCCGTGCCGCCCTTGTTGCATTCGTCCGCCGAGCTTGTGGACCGCGTCTTTTGGCATGCCCTGGGACGGGCGCCGTCGCCCGCCGAGCGCCGCGTGGCGCTCGCGGCCTTGGGTAAGCAAGCCTCGGCAGCGGGCCTGGCGGATTTGCTGTGGGCGGTGATGATGAGTCCGGAGTATCAGTTGGTCTATTGAAGGATGGGAATTATATGAATGATGGGATGAATAAGGACGAACGGCAAATTGTTGGCCAGCTTTCGCGCCGCGGATTTCTGGGCGCTACCGCCGGGGCCACGCTGGCCGCGCTCGCAGGGCGCCAGCCGTTGTTGGCGCAGCCCGGCGGAAAAATTGCGGCCACCGCCGACGCCGTCATCGTCCTCTGGATGGCCGGCGGCATGGCCCAGACCGAAACCTTCGACCCCAAGCGCTACACGCCCTTCGAAGCCGGGATGCAGTCCGAACGCGTGCTGAGCACCTTCCCAAGCGATCGACACCGCCGTCGACAACATCAAATTCTCCCAGGGGCTGGAGCGCATCGCCCGAGTGATGGATCGCGGCACGCTGATCCGCACGTTTCAGGCCGGCGATCTGGGGTTCATCCTGCACTCGCGGCATCAGTATCACTGGCACACCGGCTATGCGCCGCCGCAGACCGTGGCCATGCCGCACATGGGCGCGGTAATCGCGCGCACGCTGGGACCGCAAGAATCCCGACGGTGCCGGCGTTCATCGACATCGGACAGAATCTGGAGATCGGCGGAGAGAGCGCCGCAGTAAAAGCTTTCCACACCGCCGGATTCCTGGGCACGGAGCATGGTCCGTTCCTGATCACCGATCCGCGCGACGCGGCGTCCAGCGTGCGGCCGTCGGCGGAACTGGGCGAGGCGCGGTTTCGCAGCCGCCGCCAGTTATACAAGGATCTGCTGGCGGCGAATCCCGTGCGGTCAATATGGCAGCGATTTCCAACGCGAGTCGCTGATGCGGTCGCTCGATACGGCGGATCGCCTGCTGACCTCGCCCTCCGCCAAGGCTTTCGATCTTTCGCTGGAGCCGAAGGCGAGTTACGACGTGTACAACACGGGCCGCTTCGGCCTGGGGTGTCTGCTGGCGCGGCGTTTGGCGGAGGCCGGCGCGCGATTCATCGAAGTGACCACGGAATACATTCCCTTCCGCTACTGGGATACCCACGAGAACGGCCACGAGCGCGCCGCCGGAATGAAGCAGCAGATCGACGCGCCGGTCGCCCAGTTGATTCTCGACCTGGAAGAGCGCGGATTGCTGGATCGCACGCTGGTCGTGCTGGCCAGCGAATTCGGCCGCGACATGATGACCGAAGGCAAGCCCGGCAAGACCGGTCAAGCAACCAAGTGGACGTGCCGGACGTGATGACCGAGCCGAAACATTACGGCATGCACCGGCATTTTACCGACGCCGGCTGCGTCCTGATGTTCGGCGGCGGCATCAAGAGCGGCTTACTCTACGGCAGGACGGCGGACGAGCGCCCCTGCAAGACGATCGAGAAGCCGGTGCCCATCGAGGATCTGCACGCCACCATCTATCACGCGCTGGGAATCGCGCCGGACACGGCCTACGTGGTCGAGAAGCGTCCCGTCTTCGTGACCAGGGACGGGAAGGGCCAAGTGATTAGCGAATTGTTTTCGTAACGCAGGCCTCCGGCCTGTTCTTTTCGATTGTCCCGTCTAACGACGAAAAAGAACAGGCCGGAGGCCTGCGTTACTTTTTCACATACAACTCTGGATACTCCTTCTTCAGGTTCTCGATCTTGGGCAGATCGTTGATGTAGATGTAGGGCTGGTTGGGATGCAGCTCGGCATAATTCTGGTGATAGCCTTCCGCCGGATAGAACGCCGTGAGCGGGCCCATCTGCGTCACGATGGGATGGCGGAAAATCTTGGCGGCGTTGAGCTGCTCCACGTAGGCCGCGGCCACGCGCTTCTGGTTGTCGTCGGCGAAGAAAAGCGCGGAGCGGTATTGCGTGCCCTCGTCGGGACCCTGACGGTTCAACTCCGTGGGATCGTGCGCCACCGAAAAAAACACCTTGAGAAGCTGCCCGAAGGAGACCTGCGACGGATCGTAGACCACCAGAACCGACTCCGCGTGGCCCGTCCGGCCGGTGCTTACTTGCTCGTACGACGGATTTTTCACCGTTCCGCCGGCGTATCCGGATGTGGAGCTGATCACGCCCTTGGTGTGTTTGAACACCGCCTGCACGCCCCAGAAACATCCGCCCGCGAAAACCACCTGCTGCTGGGCGGACGTTTTGGCCAACGGCTCATCCGTGGCGGGATCGGGAAACGGGGCTTTGGCGGGCGATGGACTTAGCGCCGCCAGGAAAGCCACCGAAAGTCCGGCGGCGATGATCGCCAGCGTAAGATTGGATAGACGTTTCATAGATGCTCCCTTCTTTTTCGACGGTCCGGCTCAGCTAAGAGTTGCACTAGATGGTCTTTAAGATCGCCTTGAGGCGCACCCAGGCGTCTTCGCGGGCCTTCTTGTTGGCTTCGTATGCCGTCTTCGCATTTGGATTCTTGGCGATGGCCTCGTCTGTGGGCGGCGGACCTTCGCCGGCGCGCATGAACCCATGTCCCGCGCCCTTGTAAATCACGCCTTCGAAAAACTTGCCGGCCGCCTTCATATCGGCTTCGCCCTTGGGATAGATCATCGAATCGATGCGCGCGTCGTTCTCGGCGTAAAAGCCGTAAACCTTGGCCTTGATGCGCGCCATGTCTTCGGCCGGCGGAGGCGGTCCATAGAACGATAGCGCCAGCAAAACATCGGACCGATTGGTGGCGAAGCGGAAAGTTTGTCCGCCGCCCCAGCAGTATCCTGTGACCGCCAGTTTGCCGCTGGCGGCAGGCAGCTTGGTTACGTAGTCGGCCACCGCGTTGAGATCGGCGGTGATTTGATCCGGCGGCAGCTTGCCGATGGCCTCCATCACTTTGGACGCCTCGATGGCGGAAGTACCTCCACCGTTTGGTCCCATGCCGCTCAGCAGGTCGGGCGCGATGGCGATGTAGCCGGCTTCGGCGAACTGATCGGCCATGCCTTGCACCCACTCGGTCATCCCAAAAATCTCGTGAATCACGACGATCGCCGGCGCTTTGGTCTTCACCTCCGGATACACCACGAAGGAGTGTACCGAGCGATTGCCGTACTTCACATCAACCCATTCCCCGTGACGCGACGAACTGGTCAGCCGCGCCTTAGCCCAATCCTGGGCGGCAGCGGGTAAGGTAGCCAACACAAGCAGCATGGACAGAACCGTCTTCATAGTTGTTTCTCCTAGGAAACGATTTTACAGCATTTTTGGGGAGCTTGGAACACGGAGGACACGGAAGAAACCGGACACGGGAAAACGCGGAAAAAAAACCACAAAGACACAAAGGACACAAAGAGGCCGGGCTGCTTTCCGACGCAGCACCTTGAAGCCGCTGGCATATTCCTCGATCTCAAAGCCTTTGGGAGCCGAAAGCTTCGAACTATCGGGACGCTCCACCACGTGCGGCCGGTTGTTGGCCGAAAGCGTAGCGAACGGCGCCGGCAACGTCTTCTCTTGCCGCTGCACCTGCGCGAGTGTGGATTCGCTGCAAGCCGATCGCGGCCACCAGAAGAAACGCGGTTCTCTTCATCATCCACAGACCTCCAGGGAATCGTTACCAGATCGTTCTAACGAGTTTTGGCGCGAAAATCCGCCACCGCCAAAGTTGGGTAGTGGGTCAGTTTGAAAGCGTGCGGCTCCGCCGCTCCTTCGTGCGGAAAGGCTGTGCCTTTCCGGACCCGCCCTCATTTGGCAAGGCTGCGCTTTGCTCGCACGGCGCAGCCGTGCGAAGTACTAACGGACTTTTCGGAAAGGCGGAGCCTTTCCCTGGAGTTTTTACATCTTTCAGTCACCTTGCTGGCCAGGCGTCCGTGAAACGGACGCGTTGACAATAACCCAGCACTTTAGTGCTGGGAACGGAACCATGCAGGAAGCGAGTCCGTGCAACGGACGACTGAGGTTTCCCTATTTTTGAGCGTAGCTCCGCAAAGACCTCAGCCGTCCGTTGCACGGACTTCATCGGAGACGGCCATTTTCCCAGCACTGAAGTGCTGGGCTACTGTCAGGGCGTCCGCTTCACGGACGCCCATTACGCGCCGCTTCGCTGCGGGCGCGGAAAGGCTTTGCCTTTCCAGGAAAGGCAAAGCCTTTCCGCACGAAGGAGCGGCAGAGCCGCACTCGAAGCGTCATGTTCAAATTGACCCGCTACTCATAGTTGTTTGACGAAACGTTTTGGCGCAGTCAGCCGATAGCTGGTTTCAACCAACTCGGACACTTCATGCCAATCCACTTTGCCCACATCCAGGCGTCGCGCCACCCAGCCCCGCGGGCCAATGTAGGCCGGCATGTAGAATCGCGCGGGATCGGCCGCGATCAACGCGGCATTATCGCCCGGCAGGACTTTGCAGGTTACCGCGACAATGCCATCACCGTGATGATCGTTGAGGAAATAGGCGAACGTTTTTTTGCCCGCCAGATACGCCGCGTGCGAGCCTTTGTAGTCCACGGCGGTCTGCGGCAGAGCCAGGCACATCTTGGTGAGCCGGGCCAGGCGCGGATCATGCTTCGCGGCGCCGGTTTGCAACCTAGGCTTCGTCACCAACGGTCTCCTTGTGGTGCGGGGGTAGGCGCAGATTCCAGGCCGAAATCATGGCCATGGCGATGACGATGACGTTCGAAACGATCACTGGCCCGGAGTGGATCGCGATTCCGTAGGCCGCCCAGAGCGACGCACCGAGCGCCTGCACGCGCCGAAGCGCGACGGGTCGTTTACATAAATAGGAAAGGGAAAACGCGGCGGTGGCGATCCAGCCAATCATATCGGGCTTCATGCATCTCTCCTCTGACGATGATTTCTGCGGGAACTCCCCGACGCGCTCGTAGGGCTATTATATCAGGGCTTGCGGTACACTTTTCCTCCCTTCATCACAAACACCACTTTCTCCGTCGCGCGGATATTTTCCAGCGGATTTCCCGCCACGGCGACAATATCGGCCAACTTGCCCGCGGCCAACTCGCCCCGATCGGTTACGCCGAGCAGGTCCGCCGCGTTCATCGTGCCGGCCCGCAGCGAGTCGAGCGGCGCCAGGCCGCGGTCGGCCATGGCGGCGAATTCCTTGGCGTTTTCGCCGAAGGGCACCAGCGGCGAATCTGTGCCGAGCGCGATCTTCACGCCGGCGAGCATCGCCTTGTGGATGTTTTCGCGCGCCTTCGGCAAGATGTACTCGGCCTTCTGGCGGATGGGCGGCGGCAGCGAGCTCATGTCTAAGGTGTCGGCGAGCGCCAGCGTCGGGACCAGATACGTCCCGCGTGCCTTCATCATGTGAATCGCTTCGTCGTCGATCATCGAGCCGTGCTCGATGGAGGCCACACCGGCGCGCACCGCCGCCAGAATCCCTTCGATACCGTGCGCGTGCGCGGCCACACGCAGGCCGTGGCGCGTGGCTTCTTCCACGGCCGCGCGCATCTCGGCTTCCGTCATCTGCTGCGCGCCGACGGACTCTTCAAACGACAGCACGCCCGCCGTCGCGCCGATTTTGATGACGCGCGCGCCGTGTTTGATCTGGTAGCGAACCGCCTTGACCACTTCGTCGACGCCGTCGGCGATGCCATACTCCGGGCCGAGATTGAACAGCGACGTCGAGAGACCGGCGTGCATCTCGGGATCAATGTGTCCGCCGGTGATGGTGATGGCGTGGCCGCAGGCAACGATGCGTGGCGCGTCAATCCATCCGGCGTCGGAGGCGCGGGCCAGCGAGACGGCGAGCAAATCCTTGTTGATATGATTCTGTGCCAGGTCTCGTATGGTAGTGAATCCGGCCATCAGAATCTTGTGCGCGCTGGTGGTCGAACGCAGCACGGCCTCGGGACCGGTTTCGGCCACCAGGTCGAAGCGATAGTTGGTGGCATCACGGATCGTGACATGGACGTGCATGTCGATGAATCCGGGCAGCAGCGTGACGTCGCCCAAATCGAGCGTCGTGGCGCCCGCGGGCGGGGAAGCCGGATTCACCGCCGTGATTGTAACGCCGCTGACGACAATCGATGCCGGCGCGATCACGCGGCCGCTGCGCACGTCCACCATGCGCGCGGCGCGCAGCACGGTGGGTTGCGCGGTTTGCGCGGAAAGGCCGGCGGCGGCCAGCAGAAGCGGGAAGAAGGCACGTATTTTCATTGCGGCAGGGTATCACGTGAGGTCGCGGACGGGAAAGCCCTTTGCGGTTGTCACAAACGGTAGGGCCATCTCGTCCTACTTTCGAGAGATCATAAGGAGCAGGCGCGATGGCCAAGAACCAATATGTCGTAGTCGGCGGTGGGCTGGCGGGTCTGACCGCAGCGGTAGAAATGGCGCGCCGGGGATCGAGCGTCACCGTTTTCGAGCGGGCCCGAGAAACTCGGCGGCCGCGGCGGCACTGAGACGCGCCAGGGATTCCTGTTGAATCGCGGGCCTCACGCGCTCTATCGCAACGGACGCGCCTATCGCACCTGGAGGGAATGGAAAATCCCGTTTTCCGGAAGCTCACCCGTGGTGAAGAGGGACGCCTACGTCGTGCTAGGCAACGAACGGCATCCGTTCCCGGCGGGTTTGGCGCAGCTCTTCACCACCAGCGCCTTCCGTGGCACGGAAAAGTTCGCCGCGGCGCGCGCCTTTCAGCAAATCATGGGCCGGCTTCCCGAGCCGGCGTTGACGGTGACCCAGTGGCTCGATGAAAAGCTGGGGGCGGGGAATGACAATCGGCCGCGTCTGTTAGTCGAGGCCTTGATTCGCCTGAGCACCTATTCGGACCAGTTCGATATGATGAGCGCCCACGCAGCTCTTCTGCAGGTGCAGTTGGCCATCAAGAACGGCGTGCTGTACCTCGATGGTGGATGGGAAACCGTGGTCACAGGACTCGCCGCGCACGCCGCGTCCCTCGGCGTGAGCATCGAGACGGGCGCTGGGGTCACGCGCGCAGAGCCAGGATGCGTGCGAGTGGCGGACCGTGACCTCCCGTGCCAGGGAGTGGTTCTGGCCGTGACGCCGGATGCGGTCGAGTCGCTCACGGGTGTGAGAATCGACGGTCTGACGCCGGTGCGCGCCGCGTGCCTGGATCTGGCCATGACTTCCTTGCCGCCGAAGGCCGCCATCTTCGCGCTGGGCTTGAACGCTCCGCTCTATTTCTCGCGCCACTCGGCAGTGGCCTCGCTGGCGCCGGACGGCGCGTCGCTGGTGCAGGTGGCTAAATATCTGGCTAAGGGCGAGCTCGCCCAGCGTGAGGAACTGGAGCGCTTCAGCGATCTGGCGATGCCGGGATGGCGCGATCACATCGCCTTCACGCGATTCTTGCCGGATATCGCGGTGACCCATGCCGTGGTTACGCCCGCGGGGCGTCCTGGCGCGGACGCTCTCAATCTGCCGGGCGTGGCGATCGCCGGCGATTGGGTGGGCGATGCGGGTATGCTGGTGGATGCCGCCGTGTCCAGCGCGCGACATGCCGCCGCGTCGCTGCTTGATGAACGGGCCGCAGAAAGGAAATCCGCCGCCGCGTGACCGACGTTGCCACCGACCGCCTGGCGCAATTCAACGAAGCCCGGCCGCGGCTCTTCGGCCTGGCCTATCGGATGCTGGGAGTGCGGGCGGATGCCGAAGACATAGTGCAAGAGGCTTTTCTTCGCTGGCAGGCGGCGCGCCCCCAGGAAGTCGCCTCGCCGCGCGCCTATCTTACGACGATTACGGCGCGGCTGGCGCTCGATCACCTGAAGTCGGCGCGAGTGCAGCGCGAAACTTACGTAGGCACGTGGTTGCCGGAGCCGCTTGTGAATCATCCCTCACCTGAGAAACTGGAGTTGGCGGAATCGCTGTCGGTGGCCTTCCTGCACGTCTTGGAAAGCCTGACGCCTCCCGAGCGCACGGCGTTCTTATTGCACGAGGTTTTCGAAGCGAAATACGACGAAGTGGCCGGCGTGCTGGAAACCAGCGAGGCCAACAGCCGCCAGTTGGTAACTCGCGCCCGCCGCCATTTGCAGGAACGCCGCCCGCGCTTTACCGTCGATCGCGCCAAGCAAGAGAAAGTGCTGAGCCGCTTCCTGGCAGCCTGCGCCACCGGCGACATGACCGCGCTGCGCGCGCTCCTGCGCGAGGACGTGGTTGACTACAGCGATGGCGGCGGCAAGGTCTACGCGGCGATCAATCCGATTTTCGGCGCCGACCGCGTGGTGCGGTTAATCGGCGGGCTGCTGCAGAAGGGAGCCGTTGGCGCGTGGGGCGGCACGCCGGCCGAGGTCAATGGTCAACCCGGGTTTCTGTTCACGCTGGACGGGAAACCCGTCTCGGTGACGACCTTGGATCTGGATGAGAGCGGGCGGATCCGCGCGATTTATAGCGTGCTGAATCCCGAGAAGCTGCCGGCTGCTTAAACGAAAAGAAAGGAAAAAGCAACCGCCGATAAACGCCGATGAACGCCGATGAGCAACCGGTTTCTATCGGCGCTCATCGGCGTTTATCGGCGGTTGCTTTCCTTCTTTTCTTGTTTTACAAGCCTTGCAGAAACGGATTCAACTCCCGCTCTTCCCCAATCGTGGTGCGATCACCGTGGCCGGGGATGACCACTGTGTCGTCGGGCAGCACCAGCAGCTTGTCGCGGATGCTGCGAAAGATTTGTTTGCTATTGCCGCCGGGAAGATCGGTGCGCCCAATGCTGCCTTGAAAGAGCGTGTCGCCGGCAAACAGTTTCTTCTGGTCCACCAGTGGGAAATAAAGGGAGACGCTGCCCTGGGTGTGGCCGGGAGTGTGCAGCACCGTGCCGCTAGCGCCGCCGATGGTGATGGTGTCGCCGTCTTGCAGAGGCACGTCGATGGGGCCGCGCTCCGGCGCGTGGCGCATGCCGATCCAGGCGGCTTGCATCTCCAAGGTCTCGTATAACCCGGCGTCGTTGGCATTCATGTGCACGGGCGCGCCGGTCAGATCGCGCAACTTCTTGGCGCCGCCGACGTGGTCAATGTGCGCGTGCGTCACCACGATCATGGTGATGCGCAACCCGTGCCGGCGCACCACGGCGAGTACGCGCTCGATCTCGTCGCCGGGATCGATCACCAGCGCCTCGCCCGTGGATTCGTCGCCGAACACCGAGCAGTTGCATTGCAGCATGCCCACGGGAAAGGTTTCCAGAATCATGGTTGGCGCCCGCTCAACAGGGAGCGCAACTGAATGTTATATCCTGAAGATGTGGAACGCAACGACTGGAAACAGGAATACCTGGCCCTGCGCGAACGCGCCGCGGTGCTGGATTTTTCCGCGCGCGGCAAAATCGCCTTTACCGGCGAGGATCGCGTGCGCTGGCTGCACGGCATGGTCAGCAACGACGTCAAGGGGCTGGCGCCGGGGCAGGGCTGTTACTGCTTCGTCCTCGACGCCCAGGGGCATATTCGGGCCGACGCCAATGTTTACGCGGAATCGGACCGGCTGATCCTGGATTGCGCGCCGGAGTTCACCGCCGAACTGGCGGCGCTACTCGACCGCTACATCATCATGGATCAAGTGGAAATGACGGTGATCGGCAGCGAAATGGGCACGCTGGCGGTGGAGGGCCCAAAATCGGCGGACCTATTGACTCAAGTGGACACCAGGGAATTGATCCACTATCCCGTGCCGCGAGGCACATGGCTGTGGGGATCATCCATGCGGCTGGCGGAAGCGCGCGCCCAATTGCAAGCCGCCGGCGCCACGCCGGCGGGGGAGGCCGCCTACGACGCGATGCGCATCGAAGCGGGAATCCTGCGCGCCGGAGTGGATACCGACGACTCCACCATCGCCAACGAAACCGGCTGCCTGCGGGCCCTGCATTTCAACAAGGGCTGCTACATCGGGCAGGAAATTGTGGAACGCGTGCGGACACGCGGACAAGTGAAGCGCATTCTCGCTGGATTCGCCGCCGACGGCGAGATCGCCGCGGGTTCGCGGGTGGCAGCGGGCGGCGCCGATGTTGGCCGCATCACCAGCGCGGCATTTTCACCTGGATTGAACTGCTGGGTGGCGTTAGGTTACGTGCGCAAGGAACATTCCAATCCGGGCGGGGAAGTGACGATCGGTGGTCAGATGGCTCGGGTGCGCGAACATTTTTAACATCGATATACAGGATGTACAGGATAGGAAAGAGCCATTTCTTCATCCTGTCCGTCTTGTACATCGATGTCAAAAATGTGACTTATTCAACCGCAACAGGCTCTTTTTCCAGGTTGAGCGCCCGCAGGAACGATCCCTTGTCGTTCATGATTTTCTTCTGCAGCAGGTTGATCGCGTAGATCAACTGCTCGGGACGCGGCGGGCACCCGGGCACGTAGACATCCACGGGAATCACCTGGTTGACGCCCTGCACGATGGCGTAATTGTTGAACACGCCGCCGGAGGTAGCGCACGCGCCCATCGAGATCACCCACTTGGGCTCGGGCATCTGGGCATGGAGTTGCTTGATGATCGGGGCCATTTTCTGGGATACCCGTCCGGCGATGATCATCAGGTCCGATTGCCGCGGCGAACCGCGGAAGACCTCCGCGCCGAAGCGGGAGATGTCGAAGCGCGACGCGCTCATGGACATCATCTCGATGGCGCAACAGGCCAGACCGAACGTCATCGGCCAGATGGAGGACTTGCGGGCCCAGTTAACGGCCATGTCCAGCGTGGTAAACAGAACTCCGTCAGCTTCCATGCCTCTATCTTACCAGATGCGGCCTTATCCCGATATACTTGCTATGGGATTTCCGGGATGGCCAGAATTGAAGGGCAGAGTTTCGCGAAGCAGAATGCCCTGGCGGCAGCCACGCTGGCCTTGGGCATCACCATCCTCTTCCTGCACCCGGCCGATCAATATTTTTTTGGCGACAGCGTATCCACTCTGGAAACGCGCTCCCAGACTTGGCGCGCGGCGTTGCACGATTTTGTTCGTTTGGGCGGCTCGCACTGGTATCGGCCATTCGATGGCTTTCTGCCGTCGCTGGCGTGGTCGTTGTTTGGAATGAATTTCGCGGCTTACCACGCTTTGGCAATGCTGTTGCATTTCGGCCTGTGTTTCGGACTCTATCTGGCTCTGAAAGCCTACGTCAAAGACGCTTTCGCCGCCTGGGTAGGCGCGGCGTGCTACGCATTTCATCCCATCCAGTTCTATGCCACGTACGACGCGTGTTTCTATCAGGAGCCGCAGGCCGCCGCATTGATATTGGGGGCGCTGGCGTCGCTCTATGCCTACGTTCTCCATGGAAGCAAACGGTGGCTGGCCGCGGGCACCGTGCTTTTCCTGCTCTCAGTGACCTCGCGCGAGCTGGCGGTCTTCACACCCGCCTTATTGCTCATCGTGATGTGGCCGCCGGCGAATCTTCGTCGCGGCGCGATCGCGGTGGGAATCAGCGGCACAATTGGCGCGGCCTTTGTGGCCGCCTATGTGTGGATAATCCATCCGATACGTTATCAGCCGCAGGTCTACGCGTCGGATTGGTCGCCCGTGCACATGGCGGGCAATCTGTGGACGGGCATCCGTTGGGCTTTCGCGCTCGCCGCGGGTGTAGGAACGGAGGGCTGGAAGGCCCCCGCGATCGTGCAGGCTTGTTTGTGGATGGCGATGATCGTGGCGATCGCCGGCATCGCTCTTTTCGCCAAGCGCCAGCCGGCCGTTTGGAAAGGTCCGGTTTTCTTCGGCATATCGATGACCGCGGCGTTGTTGACGCATGTTCTCAGGCCGCACCATCTTTATGTACCGCTGATGGGCATAGCTCTGTGCATCGCCGGCATTTTCTCCTGCCTGCGGCAACCAGCAACCGGATGGCGTCTGGCGCGACCGGCAGCCACGGTGTTGCTCTCGTGTGTCTTTGTGACCGCGGCGATCAGCGCACGCTACGATTCGGTGGTCTCCTGGGTGGGGGCCGGTTCTTGGGAGACGCGCCTACCGGCGTTGTATTCGCAGGCGCTGTTCCGCGATCTGCCACAATGGCGCGGCGTTTGGATTGTGGTGAAGACAGGCGAGCCGACCTGGTCCTGGCTCTACGGCCACCTGTTCAGTGTGATGGCGGGCGATGCGGAAGCCCAAGTGGAAGGACGGCTGATGTCCACGCGCCCTGCCGCGGCGCCGCGAGGGATCCATGTTTTCGAATATCGCGATTCCATACTGTACGCGCTGGCGATTCCCGAAAGCACCGTGTCTTCCGTTCCGGTAAGCGATCTGCGCGTGACGCCGGACCGGGTACATCCAGGCACGAGTTACACGGTCACGGCGCCCGCGCTGGCGGGGCGAACGATTGACCTGCGCTATTCGTACAACGATCACTTGCCGGCCTTCGCCTACGAGTTCGCGCACCTGGACGCCAATGGCAGCGCGCAAGTGTTCACGCCGCGCGACACGCCCTGGGGCGTGGTGGAGATTTCGGGTGTGCGCCCGTCGGGTGCGGCGGAGTGGTCGCCGGTGAACGTGCGCGTGGAAGTGTTACGCGATTGAACGCGATTGACCCGGCCGGCAAGGATGCCTGCCCTACTGTGCTACAATCCCATTGCGATGGCAGCGCCCCGACAAGTTTCCCTATTCATCACGTGTGTGGTCGATCAGTTCTTTCCAGCCGTCGGCATGTCGGTGGTCGAGGTCTTGGAACGCCTGGGAATCGAAGTGGATTTTCCGGAAGGTCAGACCTGCTGCGGACAGCCGGCCTTCAATAGCGGATTCCACGAAGAAGCGCGGCAAGTGGCTCGCACGCTGTTGCACGCCTTCGCCGATTCCGAAGCGGTCGTCGCGCCGTCGGGATCGTGTACCGCAATGGTGCGTCATGGTTACGAGGAGATTTTTCAGGATTACCCCGCGGATCTCAAGGAAGCGCGCGCGCTAGGCGCGCGGACCTACGAGTTCTCCGAGTTTCTGTTCAGTGTTCTAGGCGTTGTGGACACCGGCGCTCCGAGATGGGATGGCGCGGTTACGCTGCATCCCAGTTGCCATCTTTCGCGGGAACTAGGCATTCGCGAGCCGGCCCAGAAACTGCTGGCTGCCGTTCCCGGTATTGACGTCCGCGAAATGGCCCTGGCCGAGGATTGCTGCGGATTCGGCGGGACCTTCGCGGTGAAGTTCGACGGCATTTCCGCGAGCATGGCCGATACCAAGCTGGATTGCGCCGCGGCGTCCGGAGCCTCGCACATCGTGGCTTGCGACATGTCCTGCTTGATGCATCTGGACGGCCGCGCCCGCCGCCGCGGCATGGATTTGCGCTGTGTGCACCTGGCGCAAGTTTTGGCGGGGAGGGCGTAACGCCGTGCTTTGCATTCACGATAATGCAGGAGTAGTCGAGACCGGCAGGATACGGGCAAGTGCCAGCCCGCAGAGCGGGCGCGAGACTGTGGCCCAGGGCGTAAGCCCTGGGAAGCATTCGGATGGGATGGACCCGCGAAGCGGGCGAAAGAAAGGTGGGACGCCGAGCAAGTGCCTGTCGCCCGCTTCGCGGGCTCCCCTTTTTGCGGACCGCTTCCCAGGGCTTGCGCCCTGGGCCACACTCTGTCGCCCGCACCGCGGGCTGGACGCCAACGCGACTGGAAGGAATGGAATTCTTTCTGACGCACCGGGTTTAACTAAAAGCAACGAACATTCATGGATACCCAAACGCAAACCTTCGATCAGCGCATCGACGTGGCTCTCCACGACGTCGGCCTGCAACGCGCCATGAGCGGAACATTGCCGCTGTTCATGGCCATTCGCGGACGCGTCGTGGCGCAGATGCCCGATTGGGAAGAGTTGCGCACGCGCGCCAACGCCATCAAGCGCGAGACCATCGAGAATCTGCCGCGCTATCTCGACCAGTTGGAAGCCGCCATTACGGCGCGCGGCGGCAAGGTGTATCGTGCCGCGACGCCGCAAGCGGCCAATGAATATATCGGACAGGTAATGGATCGCCGCAAGGCGAGCATCGTAGTGAAGAGCAAGTCCATGGCCACCGAGGAAATCGGGTTGAACCATTTCCTGGAGCATCGCGGCATCGAGCCGGTGGAAACCGACTTGGGCGAGTACATCATCCAACTGGCCGGACAAACGCCGTCGCACATCGTGGCGCCGGCCATCCACATGACGCGCTTCGACGTGGCCAAGCTGTTTAACGAAAAGCTGGCCGTCAACATGGATCCCAACGATATCCCCGGCATGACCGCGCTGGCGCGGCGCATTCTGCGCCAGAAATTCCTGGACGCCGGCGTGGGCATCAGCGGAGCGAATTTCGCGGTGGCCGAAAGCGGCACCATCGTCATCGTGGAGAACGAAGGCAACGCCCGCTTGAGCACGTCGGTGCCGCCGGTACACATCGCGGTGATGGGCATGGAGAAGGTCATCCCCAAGCCGGCCGATCTGGCGGTGTTCCTGAAGTTGCTGGCGCGCAGCGCCACGGGACAAAAGATGTCCAGCTATGTCTCCTTCATCACCGGAGCGCGGCGTCCCGGCGAGCCGGATGGTCCCGAGGAGTTTCACCTGGTGATTCTCGATTGCGGCCGCGCCAAAATGTTGCAAGATCCGCTGATGCGCGAGGCGCTCTACTGTATCCGCTGCGGCGCGTGCCTGAACGTATGTCCGGTGTATCGCAAGATCGGAGGCCACGCTTACCCGTGGGTCTATTCGGGACCGATCGGCAAAATTCTTTCGCCGCAGATTCAAGGCTTGGACGTGGAACCGACGCTGCCTTTTGCGTCGTCGCTGTGCGGCGCGTGCCGCGACGTGTGTCCGGTGAAGATCCGCATTCCGGAGCTGCTCTTGGAGTTGCGCAAGCGCGAGGTGGAAGGCGCGCCGCAACGGCACCGCATCGAAAAGCTAGTTTTCCGCGCTTGGAGTTGGGCCATGCAGCGGCCCTGGGCGTATCAACTCGGCGGGCTGGCCGGCCGCATCGCCGGCGACGCCATCTCGTTTGGTCCGGTGGGCATTTGGAAGAAGACGCGGGAGTGGCCGCCATCGCCGCCGCGCAGTTTTCACGAGGAATGGAAGCGACGGAAGGGAGGAAAGGCCATTTAACATCGATCAACAGGATGCGCAGGATGAACGAATCTCGGTGAGGTTCCATCCTGTTCATCCTGTACATCCATGTTAAAGAGCTTCTGTCATGAGTAATACCGAACGCTTCACCGCCGAGTTGACCGCGTTGGGTGGGCATGTCTTCGTGGCCCCCGACGTCGCGCAGGCCCGCGATTACATCGAAAAACTGATGCTGGAGCGCGGCGGTCCAGCGCGCGCGGCCACGCGCCCAGCAGTGACACGGCTGGGCCTGCCGCCGATGCCCACGGATGGTCTATTGTCGGATGTCAAGGTCGGCGTGACGCAGGCCGACTACGCGCTGGCCGATACCGGCACGCTGGTGGTGTTTTCGGAAGCGGGCGAGGGCCGTACGTTGTCGTTGTTGCCGCCGGTTCACGTGGCGGTCCTGGAGGAATCGCGGATTCTCGCGAGTCTCGACGAGTTGATGGAGCGCGAGCCGCGGTTTCCGGAGCGGTCGTCGGCCATGATCTTCATCACCGGCCCCAGCCGGACCGCGGACATCGAAAGAACTCTGACTGTGGGCGTGCATGGTCCCGGGGAGTTGCATGTTGTGGTGCTTAGCGGTACAATCGCGGGAAGCTGATTTGGAGTTAGTGGGGCAGGCATCCTTGCCTGCCGCGTTTGGTTCGAAAAGGCAGGCAGGGATGCCTGCCCCACTAACTCCAAAGTGAGTTCTTGGGTTTGAGAACGTCACTTTCATGAGGAGGGTTCCATGGGAACCGCATTGCTCGCCGAAGCACAAAAGGATTTTCTCAAGCGCGGCTTTTCCCGCCGCAGCTTCAATCGCGCCGTGACTTTGCTGGCCGCCGGCAGCTCACTGCCGTTCTACAACGAAGCGGCGCTGGCCCAGCGCGGCTCGGGCATGGGCCGCGCGCCAATGTCGCCGGACGCCGTGAAGATCAATTCCAACGAAAACCCCATGGGTCCTTGCAAGGAAGCCTGCGAGGCCATGGCCGCCACGCTGCCCAACGGCGGCCGCTACGGTTCCGGGGACGTCGCCGCCGCTACGCGTGCCCTGGCCGAAGTGGAAGGCCTGAATCCCAACTACGTTCAGATGTTCGCTGGGTCGAGCGATCCCCTGCATCGCTTCGTGCTGGCGTCCGTCTCCAAGGACAAGCCGCTGGTGGTGGGCGATCCCGGCTACGAAGCTCCGGCGCGCGCCGCGCAGTACGTGGGCGCCGACACCATTTACGTGCCGCTGGTCAAGGGCAGCATGATCCACGACGTGAAGGCCATGGCCGCCGCGCACAAGTCGCCGGGCTTGATCTACCTTTGTAATCCTAACAATCCCACCGGCACCGTGAACTCGAAGGAAGATATCGAGTGGCTGGTGGCCAACAAGCCGGCCGGCTCCATCGTCTTGCTCGACGAAGCCTATTACCATCTCTCGAAGGCCACGCCGGGATCGTACCTTGTCGCCCAGGACAAAGACGTGGTGATCCTGCGCACTTTCTCGAAATTGTACGGCATGGCCGGCATCCGCGCTGGCGCGGCGTTTGCGCGGCCCGATTTGATGCGGCGCGTGGCCATCTACGGCACCGGCTTCCTGCCGATCACCTCGATGGCGGCGGTCTCCGCCAGCTTGGGGGTCAAGGACCTGGTGACGGTGCGGCGCAAGATTATCGCCGACATCCGCGAAGAGACGTTCTCGTTCCTGGCCAAGAACAACATCGAGTTTCTCCCCTCGGATGCCAACATGTTCATGATGAACGTGAAACGTCCGGGCAGGGAATTTGCTGCCGCGATGGCCAACCGCAACGTGTACATCGGGCGTACCTGGGGCGCCATGCCCAACTGGGTGCGTGTCACGGTCGGCACCGGCCAGGAGATGGCCAAGTTCCGCGATGTTTGCCTGCAATGTTATAACGCGTAAGTTCAGGCCCGAGCCACGAGGCCCGAGGCCCGAGTCGGAACAGGTTTCTGACTCGGGCCTCGGACCTCGTGCCTCGGGCCTTTTTTTCCCTGCCATGAAGGCGATACTTGCTGTCCTGTTCGGGTCCCTGGCTCTGTCAGCCGCGCCGCCGGAGTATACCATCGAGGCGATTCGTTATGCCACGGTGAAGGACTTCGCGCTCTCCGGATTGGTGATGGGCGCGCCACGCGATCAGAAGACCGATATCGCCATGGTCGTTTGGCTGATTCGCGGGGGCGGACGCACCATCCTGTTCGACAGCGGATTCCATCGCCAAAAATGGATCGAGCAGTTTCACGTGTCGGATTTTCTGGCTCCCGACGAGGCTGTCAAGGGAGCGGGCGTCGATCCGGCCACCGTGACCGACATCATCATCAGCCACGCGCACTGGGATCACATGGGCGGAATCGATCTGTTTCCCAATGCCACCATCTGGATCCAGAAAGCCGAGTACGAATACTACACCGGCGGAGCATGGCAACCGGGAGGCAAGAAGGGCGGCATCGACCCCGATGACGTCGGCGAACTGCTAAAGAGAAACTTGCGCGGGCAAGTGCGGCTGGTGAACGGCGACAACGTGGAGATCTTCCCGGGCCTGACAGTCTACACCGGAGCGCGGCATACTTTTGCGTCGCAGTATCTCCGCGTGGCGGGCGAGAAGCCCTGGGTGCTGGCGTCGGACAATTGCTACCTGTACGAGAATCTGCGTTCCCACCGCGCCAGCGCGACCTTCGAACCCAGCGACCAGCCGGGCAACATCGCCGCGCAGGAGCGCATGATCGGACTGGCCGGCTCGGTGGATCGCGTGGTTCCCGGACACGATCCACTCCAGTTCGAACGCTTTCCCACCAAGGGTCGCGTAGCGCGAATTCAGTAGGACCGCCAGGAGGGATGGTCCACAGATTACACAGATTACACAGATTCTAACTCGCGCGAAACTCTTGCCGTCGTCGTCGTCCGAATCTGTGTAATCTGTGTAATCTGTGGATCAATTTTCGGTGCTTCTTACTCCGGGAGGCGATCTTCCACGGCCACCTCGTCCATCATCACGCCATCGTCCATCATGGCCTGGGCGATCGCCGCCGCCGACACATCATAGCGGCCCGTATCGATCAGGAAACGGAATTTATCCACCAACTCCTGGCGGACTTCCAACTCCGCCGGGGACTGCTTCTCTAACTCGCTCAACATCGCTGCTGTGAAGCTCTTCTGCATCTTGACCGCTTGGTTGCTCATATTGTAATTCCTCCTCGCTTAACTAGATCGGCCTCGTGTAAGAGAACTTTAATGGCTGAATAAGGGACTGTTTCAAATATGTATCTCATTGATTTCAAATGAGCTTAACAACTTCCTGGGTGGCAATCCCCTGGGCCTCGCCGACCGCCGGGTAGGTGAGCTGGCCCTTGTAAGTGTTGACCCCTTCGCGGATCGCCGGGCTGGATTGTACCGATTCCTCCACGCCGTGAGTGGCCAGTTTCAGCACGTATGGCAGCGTGGCGTTGGTCAGGGCGAAGGTGGAGGTGCGCGGCACCGCCGCCGGCATATTGGCCACGCAGTAGTGAATCACGCCGTCCACTTCGAAGACCGGATCGGTGTGGGTGGTGGCATGCGTGGTTTGCAGACAGCCGCCCTGGTCCACGGCGACGTCGACCACCACGGCTCCGCGCTTCATTTTGGAGATCATCGCGCGCGTCACCAGTTTGGGCGCCGTGGCGCCGGGGATCAGCACGCCGCCGATCAGCAGGTCGGCGTGGCGTACCGCTTCGGCGATGGCGAAGGCGCTGGAGGCCACGGTGATGATCGAGCTGCCAAAGGTGTCGTCGAGGAAACGCAGCCGCGGCAGGCTGCGGTCAATGATGGTGACTTGCGCGCCGCTGCCGATAGCCATCTTCGCGGAGTTCAGTCCCACCACGCCTCCTCCCACGATACAAACGTCGGCCGGCGGCACGCCGGGCACGCCTCCCAGCAGCATCCCGCGGCCCCCGGCGGTCCTCTGGAGATAATGCCCGCCAACTTGAATGGCCAGGCGCCCGGCGACCTCGCTCATCGGGACCAGCAGCGGCAGCGAGCCATCTTCTTCGCGAATCGTCTCGTAGGCCACGGCGTTCACTTGGTTCTGGAGCAGCGCCGCGGTCAACTCCGGCAGAGGAGCCAGATGCAAATACGTGAACAGCAGCAATCCCGGCCGCAGATAGCCGAACTCGCAGGGCAGCGGCTCCTTGACCTTGACCACCATATCCGCGCCCCAGGCCTCGGCGGCGCTGGCAACCATCTCCGCGCCGGCCGACACGTAGTCCGCGTCGGTCACGGCGCTGCCCATTCCCGCGGCTTCTTGCACGCGCACGCGATGACCCGCTTCCACCAGCGCATGGACGCCCGCCGGAACCAATCCGACGCGCGACTCATGATCTTTGATTTCCGTTGGCACCCCGATAATCATAATCATCCCCCTAGAGAATCCCGCCTATTAAGTTGACTTGACCCTTTTGCAAATTGCCATGGTTGTGAACGCCTTCAACCGCTCCGATCGGACGGCAACCGTTTCCCAACAGCATCAAGGAATCGGCTGGCGAGGTCGAAGATCCTCTGGACATGGTCCATCATCACGTCACGGCTGCGGGGTCTGCGAGGATGATCGGATTGGCTGAAGTCGATGTCCATGTCATGGGAGATCTGGTTTCGAGCTAGGAAGACTTCCTTGACGGCCGCCTCGTGCGGGCAGATTTCTTGAATGCGGATCTCGAAGTAAGAGGCCGCGCGCTTCAACTCATCAAAGGACTGGAGACTACCGGAAGTCAGATCGCGGATCAGGTCCTGAACTAGCTTCTGGCGAGGCTCGCGATCACTCAGGATCTCCGCCAGATACACGTGGTCTCTCGATCCGTCCTTTGCTTTGAGTCGGCTGGCGATGTACTCCTGCAACTTCTCGGTGGCTCCCGGACTGGCATCAATAACGGCCGGCAAAGCCTCCCGGACCAACTGCTTGACCATAGCATCCAATCCAGCCGTGGCAAACAGAAGCATGGCCCGCAGCAGATCCTGCTCATCTTGCGGTGGCTCTTGACGATGCTGACGGTCTTCCGCGATCAGATCCGCCGCATCCAGGAAGGAATCTGCGGCCTCGATCGCGCCTTTAAGGATGAAGAGCGCGTTGACGCATTTGCTGCTGTGGATTGCGTAGCGGCCATCGAAACGCCGGCTCACCTGAGAGCACCGGCAAGATCGAGATCCTCGGTCAAGGGAGGAAGCGGCGTCGCCACGGTAGCTCCAGGATCCTCGATCGGGCCGACATAGCTTCGGTACTCGGGTCGCTCGCCATTGGCGGGGTAGACCCAGTACTGGGTCCGATAAAAGCGGTCATCGGGAAAGATCGAACCGAGGTACCTGCCTCGAGCATCGAGTGCTTCGTCACAATCGGCGCGCGGGAACCAACCGATCCATTGGCCACGGGGGTTGTAGATATGATCCCCGCTCCTGAAGGCTATCCAATTGCCGAAGGAGTCATAGAGATACTGTGTTCCGCTTCGAACCTCGACGCTCATGGGTATCCTCCTCGCTCCACTCATTGTACTCTAGCAGGAACGCGCAATGCCACTCTGTCGCTGCTCGTCGAGTTACCGCAAGGGCCCTGGACTACATCAATTAGGTCGATATGATTTGTGCTACGGCTCGGCCTGCTCTTTCATAAATCAATTTGAGCCCCTTGTAGTTTCCCGCTGAAGTCGATGTAAATGGACTTCCACTCGGAAAACAAATCCAGCGCGGCGATGCCTGCTTCGCGATGGCCGTTGCCGGTGTCCTTGGTGCCGCCGAAGGGCAAGTGGATCTCCGCTCCAATGGTCGGCGCGTTCACGTAGAAAATTCCCGTGTACAGTTCGCGCATCGCCGTGAAAGCCTTGTTCACGTCTTGCGTATAGATCGCCGCCGACAAGGCCGTAGTCCACGCCGTTGCCGATTTCGATGGCCTGCTCCAGACTATCGCAGGGCAGGACCGCGACCACCGGACCAAAAATTTCCTCGCTGGGCAATGCGCATCTTCGGGTGACATCGGCGAAAACCGTGGGAGCATAAAAACTTCCGTTGGCGTAGTGCGCCGTCCTGCAGCGGATGGCCGCCGGCCGCCAACCGCGCGCCTTCGCCGCGGCCGATCCCCACGTAGCGATCCACCGTCTCAAGCTGGGCGCGGTTGATCAACGGCCCCACGTTGCACCGTAGGGTCCAGGCCGTCGCCGACTTTGAGCCGGCCGACGCGCTCCAAGTAGCGTTCCAGGAACGCGTTATACACTTTCTTGTGAACCACCACGCGGCTGGTGGCGGTGCAGCGCTGTCCGGTGGTGCCGAAGCCGCCCCAGATGCCACCGTCCACGGCCAGTTCCAGGTCGCCGTCTTCCATGACCATTATGACATTCTTTCCGCCCATCTCCAGGCTGCACGGACGCCCCGCCGCGGCGCAGTCTGTGGCCACAATTCGGCCGACTTCGGTCGAGCCGGTGAAGGACACCATGCGCACGGCGGTCTTGCGACACCAGCGGCGCTCCGGCGGCCGGTCCCGGCCGGTGACCAGGTTCAGCACTCCCGGCGGCAACCCGGCTTGGTTCAGAATCTCCACGAAATGCAGCGCGGAAAGCGGTGTGTCCTCGGCGGGTTTCAGCACCACGGTATTGCCGCAGATCAGCGCGGGCATAATCTTCCAGGAGGGAATGGCCATGGGAAAATTCCATGGCGTGATCAATCCACAGACGCCCAGCGGCTGGCGCACGCTCATGGCGAACTTGTTGGGCATTTCGGCGGGCGTGGTTTGGCCGTACAGGCGCCGCCCTTCGCCGGCCATGAAGTAGCACATGTCGATGGCTTCCTGCACGTCGCCGCGGGCTTCTTCCAGAACCTTGCCCATTTCGCGGGTCATGTCGCGGGCCAGTTCTTCCTTGCGTTGCTCCAGTCGCTGCGCCGCGCGATAAAGGATTTCGCCGCGGCGGGGCGCGGGAACCAGGCGCCATTTGCGGAACGCCGCCGCGGCGGCGTCCACGGCGGCGGAAACGTCGCGGGCATCGGAGGCCTGGAACAGTCCCAGCACTTCGTTCAGATTCGCGGGATTGCGATTCTCGAATGTTTGGCCAGTAAGGGAACTCACCCACTCGCCGTTGATGAAGTTCTTATAGACTTGTGCCGCCATGAGTCCATTGTAACCCTTAGAATTTTCGAACCGCCGATAAACGCCGATGGGGCGCCGTCCTTATCGGCGTTTATCGGCGTCCATCGGCGGTTGCTTTTTCCGTGCCTTTAGGACGCTCAAAGATTGGGCTGCGCGGGCGGCTTGGGTTGAATTTGATTGTCGTACTTCGGCCCCAGACCCAGATTGATCAGCGAGCGCGCGTCCGGTTTGCCGGTGGCTTTGACACCGTGGTCTTGCTGGTATTTTGCGAAGGCCGCACTGGTGGCGGCATCCCACTTGCCGGAGGGCTCGCCGTTCAAATAGCCCTTGGTCTTCAAAGCCGACTGGATTTCACGGGAACGGTCCGCGTCCGGCTGCGTCTGGCGTGGCGTGCTCTTCTTCCGGGAGGCGCTCTTCGATCCGGATCGTTTGGCAGTGGAGGATTTCTTCTTGGTGGAGCTAATCTTTGAAGTACTCTTGGCAGGGGTAGCCGCCGCGGCGGGGGGCTTCGCTTGCGAAGCTCCCCACACGCCGGCAATGAAAATCGCGATGACCGCAGCAGTAGCAAGCCGCATGACGGGCTATGGCAACTGCCCTGCCAGGAAATAGGTGGAAGTCCGGCTGCCCGGACCGCGCCGCATCACCTTGAAGGCCACATCATTGCCCGACTTCAGGGTCTTCTGAATGTTGCGGACATCGTCGGTGTTCTTCACCGGCTTGCGGTTGATCTCCAGAATCACGTCGCCTTTTTGCAGACCGATATCTTCGGCGAAGCTGTCGCTATCCACGTCCATCACCGCGACGCCCTCGGCGCCGGAGATTCCCATGCGGCCGGCCAGTTCCGAACTCATGTTCTGAATCTGGATGCCGAACTTCACCGCTCCCGCCTCCTGCGGCTCGTTCTCCGGTTTATCGGGGCCGCCCTTGCCGGTTTCGTCGAGAACCTCGGTGCGGTCTCCCACGGGGACCTTGAGATCCAGCTCTTTGCCGTCACGCAACAGGTGGAGTTTCACCGTCTGGCCGATGGGGGTTTCGCTGATCTTGGCCACCAGGTCGTTGCCACTCGGTGTGGGAGTGCCGTCCACGGAGAGGATTACGTCGCCGGGCTGCACGCCGGCTTTCTCCGCGGGACGATCCGCCAGGACGCGGCTCACCAGCACGCCTTCGCGGTTGCCGGCATAGACGCGCAGGGCGGAAGCATTGCTCTCCACGGCGAACTCGATGCCGATGGAGCCGCGCATGACGCGCCCGTTCTTGATGATCTGATTATAGACCTGCACCGCGGTGGAGGAGGGCAGCGCGAAGCCTACGCCTTCATACGATCCGTGGTTGGTGATGATCGCGGTATTGATGCCGATCACTTGACCGGCCAGATTCACCAGCGGTCCGCCGCTGTTGCCGGGATTGATGGCCGCATCGGTCTGCAGGAAATGCTTGAACTGGCTCAGCGTGGGGATCTCACGGGTGTCGCGGCCTTTGGCGCTGATGATGCCGGCAGTAACCGTGGAATCCAAGCCCGAAGGGGCTGCCGATGGCCAGCACCCAGTCGCCGACGTTCATCGCCTCGGAATTACCCATCTTGGCCGCCACCAGCGGCTTCCTGGGTTCGATCTTAATGACCGCCAGATCGGTGTCCTCATCGACGCCGATCACTTTGGCGACGTACTGCGTGGGATCGCCGGCCAGCTTGACGCGCACGCGGTCGGCGGCCTTGTCGCTTTCACCGTACACCACGTGCTTGTTGGTCAGGATGTAGCCCTTGGGATCCACCACGATGCCCGAGCCCAAGCTGCGCTGCTTGACGTCGCCGCTGGGACCTTCCCCGCCGCCTTGGCCGCCGAAGAAGCGGTCGAAGAAATCCTGGAAGTCGTCGGGATTGCGCGGCGTCTGCGGCTGTTGTTGCTGTCCCCGCGGCGAGCGCTTTTGCATTTGGGGATGCTTAATCGTGGACTCCACGTTGATGTTGACCACTGTCGGCCCCACCATCTTGGCCACTTGCACGAAGGCCGAAGAAAGCTGGGCGGGAGCGGGGATGGACAACGGCGTGGCGCCCGGCGCAACCTGTTCGCGCGCCGCACCCACAGCTCCGGTGATCACCGTCCCGATGACCACGCCCATCGCCAGGGTGAACAGAATGACGCTTGTTGAGAGTAGCTTGCGAGTCCGCAGGTTGGCGAACAGATTGTCAAAACTCATTGGAATGATCCTCCCAAGGTGGATAGTTAGAATTATACCACTAACGGATGTGACGAGTAGGTTGCCGGCGCGGTTACATTGGCCCCGTGTGTAAACTAGTGTCAAGCCGGCGACAGAGACCTTGACCACCGCCTCTGTCGCCAGCTACGCAGGCTAAGCCCGCGAAGCGGGCGGGAGAGTGTGGCCCAGGGTGGAGCGTATTTTGCGGAACCCTGGGTACACGGTGAGGGAAAAAAGAGCCCGCGAAGCGGGCGAAAGGCAGGGTCGCAGTTGCACGCGCATCTGTCGCCCCCTTCGCGGGCTCTGTTTTCTCGCGGCGTACCCAGGGTTCCGCAAAAAACGCTCCACCTTGGGCCACACTCTCTCGCCCGCTCTGCGGACTTCGTCCGCCTTGCGGGCTGACACGGCACAGCCTGGTCGGGGAAAAATAGAGAGGCTCGGAAAAGCTAAACCTTCCCGCACGAAGATGCAGCGGAGCCGCACGGCCTTCAAACTGACCCACGGCCCTCAAGACTGAATGCCTTCCGGCCCCGGCCGGCCGAGCAACTCCGCCAGCACGATCCCAGCGAGAATCAGCAGCGCGCCCAGCGTCGCGCCCGCGCCCAGACGTTCCCGCAGCACCACGGCGGAGGTGAACCATGCAAACACCGGCTCGCTCGAGAAGATCAACGCGGTGTGCGAGGACGTAGTGAATTGCTGGGCAGGCTTGGATCAGGTAGGCCGCGGCGGTACAAATCAATCCCGTGACCGCCACCGCCCACCACAGTACCGGCGCGGGATCGAGACGCGCCGGCTCGGCCCACCAAAATGTAAGCGCTCCCAGCAGAACGCCGGTCAGCACTTGACCCGCCGCCAAATCCCGCGGGCGGCAACGCGGGCTGTAGTGACCCATCAACAATATGTGTGCGGCAAAGGCGACCGCACATGCCAGCGTCCAAATGTCCCCTCGATTCATAGACGCGAGACCAAGATTTTGGTGAGCAAGCCCGGTGATCAGGGCCAAACCTACCAGCGCCAGCAGCGCGCCGATGGCGACACCCCATCCCGGCCAGGCGCGGTGCAACGCGCTGTAGGCGATCGGTACCAGGATGACGCACAGTCCGGTGATGAACGCAGACTTGGAAGGGCTGGTCAAGCGCAATCCTTGGGCTTGCAGGAAGCATCCCAGAAACAGAAACACACCAACCAGCATGCCCGGGCCCGGACGGCGAAATGGATTTCCGCCGGCAGCCAGCAAAGCCACGGCCGCGACGCCGAAACGCAGGAAGAGAAACAGCAATGTGGAAACGTGCCGCAGAGCCGCCTGCTCCAAGACGAAGGTTGCGCCCCAGGCGGCGCAAATCACCAGCAGGAGGAGATCAGCTTGCAGGCGGCGCGGCATTGTCGGCGACCTGGGGCACCCCGATTTGGCAGTCCGGATAGCGCGAACGGATACTTTGGCGCGCCGCGGCGATCAGCTTCTTAGTTTCCGGCGCCACCTCCAGCGGCTCCGCGGAAGTCTTGCGATATCCCGAAACCACTACGCGCTGGTCCCTCAGCAGCCCCGATATTTCCACCGATCCGGTGGCGCGCCAGGGATCGCCGTCGGTGGGCGGCCAGATTCTCACCGAAGGTTTGATGGAAACCCCGGAGGGTTCCGGCGTCAGCTTGCCTTCGCTCATCAGCGCCTGGAAGTCCTCGACCGAAAGCACCACGTCGGGCCGCGCGGCGGTCGCTTCCGCTTCGGCGGGTCTCCGGCACGTTGTAAATGATGCGATTCACCGGGCTGATCAGCGGGCGCATCATCGGGGAGAAAATCACGTCGTCAATGTTTTCCTGCTCGGTGAAAATCATGGCCATGCGCTCGATGCCCGGGCCGATCCCGGTGGTCGGCGGCATGCCGTACTCCAGGGCTTCGATGAAATCGAAGTCCAGGGTATGGAATTTGCCGGAGTCGCGATCCTCGGCGCGATAGGCCTTGCGCCAGGTTTCCAGCAACTGCACAGGATCGTTTTGCTCCGACCAGTTGTCGCCGCATTCCATGCCGGCGATGAAAATCTCGAAGCGCTCCACGTAACGGGGATCTTCGGCCATCGGCTTGGCGAGCGGCGAAATTTCCACCGGATGTCCAAAGACCAGCGTCGGCTGGATCAGAGTCGGTTCCACTTTGCGCGCGAACACGTTAACCAGCGCCTCGCCGATGCTCGGCACAGGCTCGCGCACGCCCAGTCCGCCATCCGCGCGTTGGCTTCGTCGAGCGTCGCGCATTGACGGAAGTCCACGCCGGTTTTTTCTTATACCGCGTCGCACATGCTGACGCGCCGCCAGGCTGGCGCGAAGTCCACCAGGTGATCCTGCACTTTGAACTGCGTGCGTCCGAAAACGGTGCTGGCCACGTAGCGGAACATATCCTCGATCAGGTTCATGTTGTATTCGTAGTTTTCATAGGCGGTCATGGTTTCCACCATGCGAAAACTCGGGATGATGGCTGCGGTCGATGCCTTCGTTGCGGAAGTAGCGTCCGATGGTATAGACCTTGTCGTAGCCGGCCACGATCAGCCGCTTCAGGTAAAGCTCGTGGGAGATGGCCAGATACATGTCGCAACCCAGCGCGTTGACGTGCGTCATAAACGGCTTGGCCGTTCCGCCGCCGTACTGCGGCTGGATGTTAGGCGTGGGGAATTCCAGGAATCCGCGATCGATCAGAAACACGCGCACGGCCTGGACCATGCCGCCACTGCGGCAAAACGCTCGATTGCCGTCCGGTTCGAGGATGGTATCGAGATACCGCTTGCGCAGGATCAACTCGCGGTCCTTCATGCCCGACCACTGATCCGGCAACGGCCGCACGGATTTGGTGAGAATGCGGCAGGACTCCACCATCACGGAGATTTCGCCGCGCTGCGATTTTTCACCACTTTGCCGGTGGCTTCCACGATATCGCCGACGTCCAGCAGGTTCAGTTCGGCGTAGCCCAGCGCGCCGCTGGCGGCGTCGGTGGGCGCGACACTTTGGCGTTTCAAAAGAAGCTGGATCGTACCGCTCTGATCCTGAATATGTCCAAAGGACACCGAACCCTGCTTGCGCCAGGACATCAGTCTTCCGGCCACGGTGACGCGGGCGTTTTCATGTTTCTCGTATTCGCCGGTCAAGGGCGCGATGTAATGGGTCCGCGCGCTGGTGCTGCGATACGGATTCAATCCCAGCGCGCGGAGTGCCGCGATTTTGTTGAGGCGCGCGTCGCGGATGTTTTCGAGCGGAATACTGGCCATAAGCTATTGGCGGTTCCTATATGGAGTGCGGTGGCTTGCCACCGCCTTGGATGGCCGAAGCTTGCTTCGGCCGCGCTGGGCTAGCCCCGCGCGCTGCGAGCGAAGCTCGCAGCAGCCCGAGGCAAGCCTCGGGCATCCAAGGCGGCGTCGAGCCGCCGCACTCCAAAACGTACGCCGGCGTCCTAGAAGTACGGGCTAGATCTGGCCGGAATTAAAGATGATATCACCCTAGACCGCCTCACCCGCCAGCATCAGCACCGTAAGCAGAATCCGCTGTAACCCCAGCAAGCGGCCTTCCGGATCGAACCATTCCGCCGCCGAGTGCGTTCCGCCGCCCCGGCCACCCGCGCCGACACAGAGCGCCTCAATCCCCAGGGCAAACGGCACGTTGGCGTCAGTGGAGGATTGCTCCAGGCGCGTCTGAATGCCCAGATGCGCGTCCACTTCGCGAATCACCTGCAAGATTCGCGCGTCGTCCGGCAGCACCGCGGCCGGGCGATGCCCAATGTCGTTGATGGTCACGCTGAGCGCGCCTCGTGAGGCTCGCCGCGACTCTTCCTGCGCGGCCGCCGCCGCGATCTCGCGAACTGTCCCGGCGAGCCGCGCCATCTCGGCCTCGGCGCTGGAGCGGATGTCCACTTTCATGGTGGCCGTTGTAGGAATGGAGTTCACGCTGGTGCCGGCGCGAATCTCGGTTACGGAGCAAGCGCTCTGCGGATTGCCGGGAGCATTCAACGGCAGCGCCGCGATGCGTCCGATGGCGGTGGCCAGCGCATGCACGGGATTCACCGTGCCGAAGTCGCGCCAACTGTGTCCGCCGGGGCCTTCCACCACCACTTCGAACCTGCGGCTGCCCAGACCTTGCGTCACGGCGTGTTCCGCGCCGGGACCATCCACCACCAGCACGGCGCGCAACTTCTCCCGGAAGGCCGCGTCGCTCAGCAGATGCTTCATGCCGCGCAGATTGCCTTGACCCTCCTCGCCAACGTTGCCGACAAACAGTAGCGTGTCTCGCGTAGTCTCGCGTAGCTACCGCGCACTCGCGCGCCACGCGCGCCACCGCCAGCAGCGCGGCCAGTCCCGCGCCGTTGTCGCTGACGCCTGGTCCCAGCAACCGCCCGCGCTCGCGGCGAATGGCAACCGCGATGGTGCGCGGGAAGACGGTGTCCAAATGCGCGGTGAGGGCCACGATGCGCCGTTCGCGCTTCGGCGCGGCCCCGGGAATTTCCGCCCGCACGTTGCCTTCGGCATCCATGTGGACATTGTCAAGTTTCAAGCGCGTAAACTGGCGGCGAAAATAGTCGGCGCGCGCCTGTTCCTCGAAACTGGGCGCGGGGATGGCGCAAAATTCGACTTGCCGGTCGGTGATCCAGTCCTCGTAGCTGGACAGGCGCGCCAGGGCTTTTCGCACCGCTGGCAGTTCGGCGAGTTGCGGCAGCGTGACCATGGACACTCCAGTGTACAGCAGAGGCGAGATTAGCCACAGAGGCACAGAGGACCCAGAGACCGAAAACACAGAGAACACAACACCGGGAGCGTGGTTTTCTCTGTGTTTCCGGTCTCTGTGACCTCTGTGCCTCTGTGGCTAATTCTCCCGGAACTAATCGCCACGCTGCTCGTATCAAGAACCGGGGAGAGCTTCATCATGATTCAAGACGTCCGCTATGCCTTCCGCATGCTGGTGAAGAATCGCGTCTTTACCTTGGTAGCCGTTTTATCGCTGGCCATTGGCGCCGGAGCCAACTCGGCGATGTTCAGTCTCGGCGATGCTCTGCTGCTCAGACCCCTTCCCGTGCAACGGCCCAGCCAAGTAGTCACGGTTTCCAGCCGCACACCCAAAGATTCGTTTGGCCAGCTCTCCTACGCCGACTACCGCGACCTCCGCGATCATTCCAAGACCCTCCACGATATGGTGGCCTTCGACCTGACGGCCTTCGGCTACGCTGCCGCGCCCGACGCCCAAGCCAAAGTGAAATACGGATTACTCACCAGCGGCAATCTTTTTCAAGCCATGGGCGTGCAACCATTGTTGGGGCGCGCCTTCCGTCCCGATGAAGATCAGGTCCCGGGGCGCGATGCCGTGGCCGTGCTGGGGTACGCCTTTTGGATGGATGAATTCGGCGGCGACAAGGGCGTGCTGGGAAAAACCGTACGGCTGAACGGCATTGACTTCACAGTCATCGGCGTGGCGCCGGAAGAGTTCACCGGCATGGACCAATACTTTAAGTCGGCGCTGTTTGTCCCCACCATGATGTTCGCGCGGCTCACCGGCGATCATGACGCCAACGCGCTGCAGAAGCGCGACGACCGCCGCTTCACCGTGAAGGCCCGCTTGCAACCCGGTTACGCCATGGGCCAGGCCCAAGCCGAGATGGCGGACATCGCCAAGGGACTGGAGCAAACTTATCCCGCTTCGAATCACGATCAAACCTTTACGGTGCGCAGCGAATTGCAGGCGCGTATCGATCGCTCGCCTCCCGACGCCGCGCTCGTCGCTATGCTGATGACGCTGGCGGCCGCGGTGCTGCTGGTCTCCTGCCTCAACGTCGCCAATTTGTTGCTGAGCCGCGCGCGGGCTCGCGCGCGCGAAGTCGCGGTACGTCTGGCCATGGGCGCGGGACGCCTGCGCCTGGTCCGCCAGTTACTCACCGAGAGTTTGCTGATCGCTTTGTGCGGCGGCGTCTGCGGTCTTTTCTTTGCTTATGGCGCGATCAACCTGTTCCGCCGCTTCCGCATGCCTTCCGATCTTCCGTTCGCCTTCCAGGTCAACATGGACTATCGCATGCTCGCGTTCAGTCTGGCGGCTTCGTTGGTGGCCGTGCTTTTGTTTGGGCTGGTGCCGGCGCTGCAAATATCGAGTACCAATCTGGTTCCCGCGCTCAAGTCCGCCGATGCCGATAGTGCCGGCAAGCGCCGCCTATGGGGCCGCAATCTGCTGGTGGTGGCGCAGGTGGCGATCTCCCTGATGATGCTGGTTATTTCCGGGGCGCTTTATCATGGATTCAACCGCCTGCTGGAACACGGCGTGGGCTGGCGCAGCGATCATTTGTTGATGATGAGTTTCGATCCCAGCCTGGTCCGCTACAGCGAACCGCAAACGCAGGAGTTCTACCGCCGCTTGGTGGAACGCGCCGCCGTCGCGCCCGGCGTGAAGTCCGCGGCGCTCACTTCGGTGATTCCCATGGCGCCGAATCAGAATCAACAGAATTTTATTCCGGAAGGCTACCAGCTTCCCAAAGACAAACAAACGCTGGCCTGTTTCGCCGACACCGTGGACGAGCACTTTTTCGAAACCATGGGCGTCGCGCTGGTCAGTGGCCGCGGCTTCCTGGCTTCGGACAACTCGACCGCGCCGAAGGTGGTGGTGGTGAACGAAGCGTTGGCCAAGAAATACTGGCCCAACAAGGATCCTCTCGGCAAACGGATTCGTTTGGAGGATGCCCAAGGGCAATGGGCCCAAGTGGTCGGCGTGGCCAAAACGACGAAAGTTCTGTGGATCGCCGAGCCGCCGCTCGACTATATGTACCTGCCGTACGCCCAAGCCAAGCCCCGTCGGATGACGCTAATCGCGCAGTCCACCGGCTCGTCGGCGAGTCTGGTGGGTCCTTTGCGCGACGTGGTGCGCAGCCTGGATCCCAATTTGCCGGTGTATGACCTCCGCACCATGGAGGATTTTTTCCAGATGCGCGCCGTCAACACGCCCAATATGATTCTGAACACTATCGGCGCCATGGGCATCAGCGGCCTGCTCTTGGCCTTGGTGGGATTGTATGGATTGGTGGCCTATTCCGTCAGCCGGCGCACGCGCGAGTTCGGCATCCGCATGGCCATCGGCGCGAGCAGCGTGAATGTATCGGGCATGGTGTTGCGGCAGGCCATGACACTGGCTCTGTGCGGCGTCGGAATCGGCTTAGGTCTGGCGCTGCTGGCGGATCGCGGTGTGAAAGCGGTCTTCTATTCCGCGAGCACCGACTGGACGGCTTTCCTCCTGGCGCCCACCATGCTGTTGGCCATGACCGCGATGGCGGCTTACGGTCCGGCGCGACGCGCCTCGCGCATTGATCCGATGACCGCGCTACGGTACGAGTAACGCAGGCCTTCAGGCCTGTTCTTTTCCTTAGCCAACGGGAACAGGCCTGAAGGCCTGCGCTACTCCCGCACCCGTGATAGGATTGGCAAATCCATGACGGGCGTCCTTCTCGTTCTTGTGATTGTGGCTTTCGCTGTCGCTCAAGCTCACGCTTCTTCCGCTGACGACGCGCAGGCTCATCGTGAGGCTCGATCGGAAAGAGGTTGCGGCGATCGCGAGCGGCGATCAGGCGGCGCTGGGGCGTGTCTATGATCGCTTCCATAGACTTGTTTTTTCGCTGGCCTTGCGGGTCCTGGGCGATCGCAGCGCTGCGGAAGAAGTTTCCCAGGATGTTTTCCTGCGTCTCTGGCATCGCGCTGGGGACTTCGATTCCGCGCGCGGGGAACTCCTGGGATGGCTGGTGACCGTCGCCCGCAACCGCGCCATTGACACCCTGCGCAGCCGCCAGCATCGCGAGTTCAGTGCCTGGACGCCGATGCCGGAATCGCTGGACAGTGCGGGCTGGATGGCCACCCCGCCTGCCACCGCGGCCATCGAAGCGTCGCAGCGAGTCGGTAAGATGCTGGAGTCGCTCGGGGAACCGCAGCGCAAGATCATCGAGTTGTCCTATTACGAGGGTTATTCGCAATCGGAGATAGCCAAGCTACTGGATTTGCCGCTCGGCACGGTAAAGACCTGGACGCGTAGCGCGCTGGCGGTGCTTCGCGCCGCGTGCTAGGGGCGAGGCCAACTGAAATGACAACGAGCTGCGAACATTTGCGCGACTCCTACGAACTGTTCGTCTTCGGGACGCTGGATGATCCCGCGCGCGAGGAGATTGCGGCGCATCTCGGTCGGGGCTGTCTGGAGTGCGCGGAGGGTGTCAGCCGCGCACGCCTGCTGGCCACGCACCTGGCCGTCGTCGCGCCGCCCGCCGAGCCGCCCGCACATCTGCGCGCGCACGTGATGAGAGCCGTGGTCCAAGCCACGCCACGCATGCACTCCTTCTGGGAATCGATCATCTGGCGCATGGCCTTTCCGGTCAGCGCGATCGCCGCGTTAACCTTATTCTTGGTGCTCTTGGGACTGGCGCGTGAGATTGGCTCGTTGAATCTGGAATTGAAGACGCTCCAAAAGTCCTCCGCCGACGCGCGCAAACGGGAGCAGGCTTTGGTCACACGCGCCAACGGCTATCGTGCCGCGCTGGCCTTGATGGCGGCGCGGGAATCGCGCGAAGTACGATTTGGACCGAAGCAGCCGGACGGGCGCGTCTACTTGAATCCCAAGGGACTGGTGATGATCGCCGCCCATTTCCCACAACCTCCCACCGGACGAACCTACGAATTATGGTTACTGCGCAAGAGCAGCCGCGCGCCGGAAGCGGCCGGCGTGTTCGACCCCGACTCGAGCGGCGGCGCAATGCACGTCCTGTTGCGCGACCTGAACTGGCATGACGTGCAGTCGTTGGCGGTCAGCGACAAGCCTCCCGGAGGCGTCACGGCGCCTACCGGGACCATCCTGTTGGTCGTGCCGGTGGCCGGCATGACCCAGTGACGCCCCGCGATTGAAGTAAAATATCCATAATGCCTGATGCCGCCACAACTCCCGGGCCGGTCGCGCGGTCGAGCGCGGTCAAGCGCACTCCGCGCTGGCTGGCGCAGATGGAAGCAATTCTGGAAACCTTGAATCAGGGCGTGATCCTGTCTGATCCGGACGGCGTGATTCTCTTCGCCAACCGGATCTTCGCCGATATGGTGGGGATGGAACCGGACGATTTCCTAGGACGCAGCGCCGTGGATTTCTATTGCGGCGCGGACTTCGAGCTTCTGCAGCAACACCGCCAGGGCGGCCGCGACACCAACCGTTTCGAGTTCCACTTGCCGCGCGTGGATGGCAAACCGGTGCCCGTGGTGATTGCCGCGCGGCGCATCGCTTCTCCCGAGGGATTGTCGTTCGCCGTGGTCACGTTCACCGATATCACCGAGCAAAAAGATGCCCAACACGCCTTGCACAAAGCCAACAAGCGTCTGGAGGATCACCAGCAGCAATTGGACGCTGAACTGGTGCTGGCGGCGCGCGTGCAGCAAAGCCTGACCCCGCACTCTCTGGTTTGGGACGGCGCGTTGGTGGAGACGTTTTACGCGCCGGTCCACACCATCGGCGGCGACTTCGGTTTGGTGGCGCTCGGCGCGGCGCATTCCGGCGCGCAGCACCTGAATCTGCTGGTCTGCGATGTATCGGGACACGGGATTGGCTCGGCGCTGATCGCCAACCGCATTTACACGGAAACCGCCTCATTGTTGCAGCACCAGCATGATTTGGGGGCCATGCTCCACAAAGTGAATCGCATGGTGTTGGATCACATTCAACTGGACGGATTTTTCTTCACCATGGCGGCGGCTCGTTTGGATCGCCACCGGCGTTTGAGTTTTGCGGGGGCCGGCCATCCTCCGGCTTTTTGGGTGCGGCGAAACTTGGCAGGGGGCGGCGAATGCCGCTTGCTGGAGTCGCGCAGCGGCGCGCTGGGCATCGTAGACGATGCCGTGGCCGACGACGCCATCGAAGAAGTAGAGATGGGTCCCGGAGACCGCTTGATTCTATGCACCGACGGTATGACTGAAGTGTTCAACGAACAGCGCGAGATGCTGGGTGACGAAGGTCTGTCGCGAATCGTGATGGCGCACGCCGCCAAGCCGCTGGAGGAAATGAAGCAAGCGATCGTCGAGGACGTCGCGGCGTGGCGTTACGGGCCGATCACCGACGACATGTCGCTGGTCTTGATGGAAGTGGCGTAGGTTTTATTTGGAGTGCGGTAGCTTGCTACCGCTTTGTGTTTGCCGCCAGCTTGCTGGCGGCCGGCCGAAGCAAGCTTCGGCCCGCCAAAGCGGAAGCAAGCCTCCGCACTCCAAAGAACTACAGCCCCAGGTGTTCCATCAAATACCGCCCGCTGGCAATTACCTGGTCGTCGTCAATCCAAACATCGCATTGGCGCGTGAGCACATCCACATGGGTGCGCGATTTCCAGTTAGCGTGCGTCTGATTCCCATAGGGATCGCCGAAGGCAATGTGTACGCCGGGAAATTTTTCGTCCTGTAACAGAATGCCGATGAATTCGGTCAGCGCGTAATTCGTGCCGAAGGCCAGCTCGCCGATGCGATCGCTGTTCTCGTCGGTGTGGCAGTACTCCCAGAATTCGCGCTCCAGATCCTTGCGCGCGCACTCCACGGCCGTCAGCCGTCCGCCGGCGATTTGCAAGCGCAGCGGGTTGCCGCTCAGGTCGCCATACTTGCCATTGAAATGATCGCCCGCCGTACCGTCGCAGACAAAGGTGCCGTCAACAATCGCGGGCGTGGTGAACACTTCTCCCGCCGGCAGGTTCGACCAATACCGCGTGTTGATAATGCCGCTGGTCTTCACCCAGGCCAGGGACTTATCGAAATGCGCCAGCAGCGATGTTCCACCGGGCGACCGCACGGTGAGTCGTTCGGCGGTCGCCATGCGCTCACGCAGGCGGTCGCTCAGGCGATCCACCAGGCGATAATCGGAGCGCATGCCCTGGCGCATGATGTCGGCGTTGACGCCGACCATGTGCGCGTAGCGAATCTGGCGGCGCTCCACGATCTCCACCATGGCCATGCGCATTGCCAGTTCGCCGGGCTGCGGCTGGATGCACAGAATGCCGATGTCGGTGGTTTCGAGAGCCTGGCGAATCGTCGGCGGCAGGTCGAGCACGGGGCGTTTCGCGACATCTTCTACCAGGATGCCTTCCCAGGGGCAACCGCATTCCAGCAGCGCCTCGCCCAGGCTCGCGGCGACCGCGCCGCTGGCGGAATCGGCGATCAGCGCGACGTGTTCGGTGGGCCGCACGGCTAGGCAAGTGCCGATGGCATTGCGGGCGCCCTGCATCAAGTCGTCGGATTGTGGGCCAAATCGGTTAATCATTCGACTTCCAGGTCTGGCCATGCGGTGATCCGTTGGAGCGCTTCAAATTCGTTGTTATCTGGGATGAGTTTGTAGGCCCGGCGTTCTCTCGCCTCCGCCTCGTGGATTCTCAGCCGCTTCAGGTGCTCTTGCAAAGCATTGCGAATCAGCGTGGAACGCCTGATCCGCCCGCGGCGCGCCGCGGTATCGGCCGCTTTCAGCAAGTCTTTGCCGAGGACCACCTGTATTGCTTGCATATACTGAGTCTAGCCCAACCGATCTCGTCCGCAAAGGCAAACTTCACGACAAGGGTGTGCCCGGCTACAACTTGTCATACGCCGCATCTCTCGGATTGTCCCAAAGCTCGGCCAAAACCGGATCGGCGCGTTTGTTCAAAGAACGCCATCCGCGCTTACGGTTCTTCTCCGACTGGTAGTCGGGGCTCGGATCGAAATCCACAGTGCCGAAATGCTTGGTAACCTCCCGTTGCCGGCGGTAGCGGACATATTCGCGCAGCGCGGCGGTCACCGCTTCCCTCTTGGTCTTGTGTCCGCCGATTCGGCGGGCCTGTTCAAGGAGCTTGTCGTCCAAAGCGAGATTCGCAGCCATGGTTGTTTACTCGCTATTGTACAACGCGTTGTGTAGAGATCAAGCCATCCAACGTACGATAAAAACCATGGCTAGCCCACCACAAACGCCGGCACTTGACCGCCCCCGGACGTGACATTCGCCAAACCCGTGGCGCTCAACCGCGTCAGGAAGCCCGAAAGCTTGCCTCTGAAAAAATAGGGAGAAAAATCCACCAGCATTTCTTTCACGGTCACGCCGTCCTTCAGCGTGAACACCGGAAAATCCTCGCGGCGCACCGGGATGCGCTCCTGCACGATCCACACTTTGCCGCCATCGGTGACGGCTTTTTGCAGCGCTTCGTCCCAATCGGCAACGGACATTTCCCATCCCAAAAAAACGCCGCTGCCGCCGTACTCGTCGTTCGGCTTCAGCACCAGACTCCGGCGGCGCGCGCGAGCCGACTCCGCGACTTCCTCCGTGAGCACTTGCGTAACGGGGATGTGCCGGCGAATGATCTCGCGTTCCACATCGCTGAACAGATGCTGGTTTCGCGGATCATGCAACACGGCGAAGAACGCTTTTTTGTGCGGAATCTTGCAGCGCAACGTGTTGGCCACGCAGACCGCGCGCGCAGCATAGGCGTCGATCAGCGCCTGGCATTCCGCGGGCCTGGCGACAATGTCGTTCAACAGCACGCGGCGATAAACCAAATCGATCTTCTTACCGTGCGCGGTCAACGCGCCGCTCGAGAAAACCAACTCGCGCGGATCCGCGAGGAGCGTGGGCACACGCATCTTTTCGAAGCGGTCCTGCAGGATTTCGAACTCGCTCCAGGTGGGCACCTCCCGCCAGTCCACGATGGCGATTTGCGGCGGACGCGCCGTGCCGCCCCACTCTTCGTAGCTCGCCAGTAACGCTTGCAACATCGCTTCCATGATGGGCATGGGTTCGGCGCGATAATGTTTGCGGAATCGCTCCATCACCGGCAGTGCCGCGAAAATCTCGCCCAGCGTTTGCGAGTATCCCAAGCCGGCCGGCGACTCCGCGTTGTACTCGGCGAACATCAGCGAGTCCGGCAGCAGGAAGGAGTCCAGGCGTGACGCCGTGCTGGCGCGCCGGTATCCCGGATCGATCATCACCAGGCGCGTTTCCGCTTCACTCAGCCCGGCCTGCGCCAACAGCGCCGGATCGGCTAGCGACGCTTCCACCACGCGCTCTCCGATCGCGGCCAACGTCTCGCCAACCACGCGGACGCGCGTTTCATCGGCGGCATCCAGAAAAAACGGGCGCAGGAAGGGGCAGTGCAGGCGATCGCCAAACGTTACCTTGCGTTCGCGCATGGTTTGCGCCAACTTGGTCAACGCGGCGATAGTGCGATCTTCCGGCGCGACCAGCGATTCCCATAACTCGGCGTATGTCATCGGTTATTGGTTCCGAGCCTGCGCAGCATGCGCCAGAGTATTAGCCCCAGGCGAGGCGCAGCTCAGCCGAGCCTGGGGTTGTTAGCACGGATACCGGAGCCTGCGAAGCTGGCGACAGAAGTCTCTGTCGCCAGCTTCGCAGGCTCCCCTTTCTTTGTCCTTCCTACCCCAGGCTCGGAACTGCGCCTCGCCTGGGGCTAATACTCTGCCGCCTGCGACGCAGGCGGGTGCTCTCGCTCGCGCAATCGAAACTATTTCGTCATCCCCAACATTTTGCGCCATCCGGGAAACGTGCTGGACGAATGCCCATGCAACGCCCGGTCAATCACCAGCTTGGACATGCGGTCTAACACCAGATCGAAGTAATGCGGCGTGATGCGGTCGCGCTCGAAGTCCGGCGCGGGATTGAGAAAATCAATCGCGTAAGGCACGCCGTCTTCCACCGCGAATTCGATGGTGTTCATCTCGTAACCTAGCGCTTGATTGATGGTCTGCGCGTCGCGCACCACGCGATCGCCCAGTTCCGGCGAAAGATACTGGTGATCCACATGGTAGCGCCGCTCGTGGGGATCGTAGCGTACCGGCGTGATGTCGGTTTTGCCGAAAGTGAAGCAGCGCACGTACTGATCGAAGCGCACGAATTGCTGGAGCGTCATGCAATAGGGTGCGGTACCGTCGTAGGCGGCGATCAGTTCCTGGGCATTGTTAACCTTATATACGTGCTTCCATCCGCCGCCGGAAAACGGTTTGAGAATCGCGGGACGCCTCACGTAATCGAGCATGCCCTCCCAGTCCAGCGGATAGCCCAGGTTGCGCAACGATTCGGACACAATGTCCACGTCCGCCGGATAACCTTTCTGAGGCAACAGAATGGTCTTGGGAATGGCCACGCCCAGCTTGGCAGCCACCGAGTAGTTGAAAAACTTGTCGTCGGCGGTCCACCAGAAGGGATTGTTGATCACGTAGGTTCCGTTGAGCAAAGCGTGCTTCAGGAAGCCGCGGTAATACTCCACTTCATGGGAGATGCGATCCACGATCACGCGGTATTCCGAAGGCTCGCCCATCCGTGTACCGGTCAGTTGGACGAACTCCGCGGTGATGTCATGGGCTGCACCCAGCTCGTTCACGCGCTCGATGAACGCCGGAGGGAAGCTGTACTCGCGCCCGCAGAGAAGGCCAATTTTCATAAAGAGAAACCCAATCTGCCACAGAGGCACAGAGAGCCAGAGACCGGAAACACAGAGAACACAAGAGCTAGACTGAGGCTCTCTGTGTTTCCGGTCTCTGTGTTCTCTGTGCCTCTGTGGCTGAGTTTACGCCTTCCATCGTTTCGCGAATCAAGTGTTGCACCACCGCTTTGATGTCGCCGGTTTGCTTGAACACCGCGAGCTGCCGCTCCGCCGACGTGCCTTCGCGCAGAATCGTGAGCACATGCTCCACATCCTGGCGGCTGCCGAGATCGTCCACCACGTCGTCAACGAAATCGAGCAGTTCCAGTGCCAGTTCGCGCATGGGCACTTCCTTGCGTTTGCCGAAATCGATCAGCTTGCCCTCGATACCCCAGCGCACGGCGCGCCACTTGTTCTCCTCGATCAACGAGCGATGGTAAACACGGAAGCCTTGATTCTGAATGTACAGTTTGTAGAGCTTGACGATAATGGCCTGGCACAATGCGGCCAGGCAAATGGTGTCTTCCACGCGCGTGGGTACGTCGCAGATGCGAAACTCCAGCGTTCCGAAATAGGGATGCGGCCGGATGTCCCACCAGATTTTCTTGGCATTGTCCATGCAGCGCAGTTCCACCAGCAGGTTCACGTAGTTTTCGTACTCGCTCCACGATCCGTAGGTATCGGGAATGCCGGTGCGCGGGAAGCGCCGGAAAATCGTGGTGCGGTAGGACTTCAATCCGGTGTCGCGGCCCAGGATGAACGGCGAACTGGTGGATAGCGCCAGCAGGTGCGGCAGAAAATAGCGCGCCATGTTCATCAGGTCGATGGTGGTGGCGCGATCGGGCATGGCCACATGCACGTGCAGTCCGAAAATCAGCAGGGAGCGCGCTAGTTGCTGCAATTCCTCCACGATGTTCTGATAGCGCTCGCCGGGCGTAATGATCTGATCCTTCCAATCGGCAAAAGGATGCGTGCCGGCCGCGGCGATGGCCAGGCCTACGCTTTGCGCCGCGGAAGAAAGTTGCGCGCGCATGCGCATCATTTCTCCGCGCAGTTCTTTCACATCGGCGCAGATGTTGGTGCCCACCTCGACGATGGATTGGTGCATTTCCTGCTTGATCTGGTCGCCCAGCGACGGCGCACTGGCGGCGATCAACTGGCTGATGTGGGAGCGCAGTTCTCCGCTGACCGGATCAACGATCTGGTGCTCTTCTTCGACGCCGATGGTGAAACGATGCGCCATGTGCCCTCCTCCCAGAAGGTCATCATAACCCGAAAAACTTTTAGCCACCGAGGCACCGAGAACACCGAGGACACAACACCGAGGTTTTCTCGGTGACCTCGGTGCCTCGGTGGCTAAATTCCTCTTGCCTCTAGGCTCCAAACTGACCCAGCACACTCTTGCGATAGTCCACCAGCGTTTGTTCTTCCTCGCCGCACATCAAATAAATATTGAACTGCGTGACGCCCACTTCCGCCAGCCGGCGCAGCTTGGCCACGTGCGCGACCGCGGGACCCACCAGGCAGAAGCGATCGACGACGTCATCGCTCACAAACTGCGCGTTGGAGCTGCCGACTTCGGCGTGATGCAGGTAATCGTAGCCTTTGCGATCCTGGATGTAGCCGGTCAGAGCGGGCGGCAATTCTTCCGGCTTGTAACGCGACACCAAGTCCACCACGTGATTCGAGACCAGGGCGGGGAACCAACGCACGCGGTCGCGGCACAACTTGAGATCGTCGGACATCCACACCGGCGCGGCCGACATCACTTGAATCTTCGAGGGATCGCGGCCGGCGTCTTTCGCGCCTTGATGCACGAAGGTCAGGCACCAGGCGATCAGGTCGGGGTCGGCGAATTGGAGAATCACGCCGTCGCCGATTTTGCCGGCGGTGTACAGCGCTTTCGGACCGTAGCCCGCCACCCACACCGGGGGCGCTCCGTACTTCGCCCAAGTGAGGCGCGCCGGTTTGCCCTGGTAGTCGATTTCCTCGCCGGAGCAGAGCTTGGTGATGGTCTGGCAGCATTCTTCCAGTTCCGCCAGCGTGGTGGGTTTCTTGCCCAACACGCGGCGGGAACTATCGCCGCGGCCGATGCCGAGTTGCATGCGTCCATGGGAAATCAGGTTCAGCGTGGCCAGCAAGCTGGCCGTGACGGTGTGGTCGCGCACCGCCGGGTTGGTCACTAAGGTTCCAAACTTCATGCGCTTGGTGGCGGTAGCGAGCAGCGTCAGCATGGGATAGCATTCCGGCCACAAAATGTGGGAATCGAAGATCCATCCGTACTCGAAACCGGCGTCTTCCGCTTGCTTGGCCAAGCTGACCGTGCGATCCACGGCTATGTCGCCCTTAAAGGTGATTCCAAAGTGCATGTTTCCTCCCGATCGTCCCTGCAAATCGTCTCTGCAAACCGCTACCAAGTGTAAGCCTTTAGCATACAATGGCCAGTTGTACCCACACGGAGGGAATCATGGCATTCGACACCATTATCGTTAACGGCACGGTGGTGACCGCCACGGATACATCCGCCGCCGACGTGGGCATTGCAGGCGGCAAAATCTCCGCAATCGGCAAAGCGCTGCCCCGCGACGCCAAGAAAATCATCGACGCCACCGGCCGCTACGTTTTCCCGGGCGGCATTGACGCCCACACGCATCTGGACATGCCTTTTGGCGGCTCAACCTCGGCCGACGATTTCCAGACTGGCACCACGGCGGCGGCGTTTGGCGGAACCACGACGATTGTCGATTTCGCGATTCAGTACAAGGGTCAGGATCTACGCACCGCGTTCGACACCTGGATGAAAAAAGCCGATGGCAAGGCCGTCAGCGACTACGCTTTCCACTGCATCATGACCGACGTTCCCGCGGCGCGCCTGGAAGAAATGAACGCGCTGGTTCGCGACGGGGTCACCAGCTTCAAGTTGTTCATGGCCTATCCCGGCGTCTTCATGCTGGACGACGCCACCATCTTCCGAGTGTTGCAGCAGACCGCCAAGAATGGGGCGATGGTTTGCATGCACGCCGAAAACGGCGGCGCCATTGACGTGATCGTGCAGCAAGCGCTGGCCGCAGGCGATACCGCGCCGAAGTATCACGCCCTGACGCGTCCCACGACGTTCGAGGCGGAGGCCGTTTCGCGCGCCATCGCCCTGGCGGAGATCGCCGGGTCGCCGTTGTACATCGTGCATCTGAGTTGCCACGACGCCCTGGAAAAAGTGCGCGAAGCTCGCGACAGGGGACTGCCGGTGTACGCCGAGACCTGCCCGCAATACCTCTATCTGTCGCTCGAGAATTTCGATAATCCCGGTGGCTTCGACGGCGCCAAGTACGTCTTTACGCCGCCGCTGCGCGAGAAGTGGAATCAGGAAAAGCTGTGGCAGGGACTGAAAAACGATCACTTACAGGTGGTCTCCACCGATCATTGCCCGTTCTGCTTCAAAGAGCAAAAAGAGTTGGGCCGCGACGACTTCACCAAGATCCCCAACGGCGGTCCGGGCATTGAGCATCGCTTCAGCCTGATTTACTCCGGCGGTCCGGGGCAGGCCGCTTCAGTGTTAATCGTTTTGTTGAGATTGTAGCTACAACTCCAGCAAAGCTATTTGGGTTATATCCGCGCAAAGGAACCATTGCCGTAGGCAGCGACGCCGACATCGTGGTCTTCGATCCCAACCGCGAGCACACCATCAGCGCGGCGACACACCACATGCGCGTGGACTATTCCATGTTCGAGGGAATTACGGTGAAGGGCATGCCGGACGTGGTGCTATCAAGGGGAAGGGTGCTGGTGGAGGGCGACAAATTTATAGGTCGCGCGGGGGCCGGTGAGTTTATCCGCCGCGCGACCTATTCGGGTGCTGCTTAGGAGGGCCTCAATTTCCGGATCAATGGCGCGTCGAACCGGGAGGCCCTCCCCTCATTGAGCAGGGAGCAGGCACCTTCAGTACGGGGGAGCAACCGCGCATCCTGGATACGGATGCCAGTAGCCTGCCTGGTCATAGTATCCCGAAGGATTGCACGCGGGGGCATAGCCGTATCCATAGTCAGGGTAAGCGTAGCCGTAGCCGTAACCGGGGTAGCCGTACCCGAGACCAAAGCCCAGGCCCCAGCCGCCCCATCCGCGGCCATAACCACGGCCGCCGTAATAACCACGACCACCGCCATAAACCCGACCGCCGCCGTAGGCCCGTCCGCCACCGCCGCCGTAGACTCGCCCACCGCCACCGCCGCCGTAGGCTCGCCCGCCGCCTCCGCCGCCGTAGGCTTGTCCACCGCCGCCACCGCCATAGGCTCGGCCACCGCCACCACCGCCAACCCGTCCGCCACCACCACCGGAGAAGCTGTGTCCGCCACCACCACCAGCATGTCCGCCGCCGCCGCCCCCATGGCCACCGCCGCGTTGCGCGAAGGCCGCCGGGGAGATCAACAACATACCCGCAAGTGAAGCAATTAAAGCCAATTTCTTGACCATGATCCCCTCCTTATCGACGGGCTGCTTCGGTTCTCTTACAGCCTTCAGTGTCTTAGACGGTCTTTGCCGACCAGGAGTTACCTAACCCCAATAAGGGATGCCCGCCTAGAGTAAAACCATGAGAGCCACCTGCTGCATTGAACCGGTGCGGAACCGCCTTAGAGCGACCCCGCACCGCGCACGTTCACACTGGACGCCGCCGCGCCCGCACCCACCGAAACGGGCCCCGCCGCCTTCGACAAATCCCCGCCGTCAATCATGATCCCCTGGCTAGCCGCGCCCTCCACGCGCAAGAAAACGGGGCCTGGTTGAATCACGCGAGTAGCGCTCAGCAGCACGTCGCTGGAATCGATGAACCGCGCCACCGATTCGGCCTCCAGATCGGCCTGCACGCTCAGCCCGTTCACCGCGGCATCCTCCACATGGTCGAAAACCACCGCGGGCCGCAGTTCTGTACCCGCTACTTCGAAGCGCACATTGTTCAGGGTTAGTCCGCGCACATTGCGCGCGAAGAGGGCGTACGCCGGGAACACGCCGGCCGCGTAATACTCGCCGACTACCTTGGGAACATCGCGCAGCGCGCCTTCCTCGGCCGTTCCGCCGCCGGGAAACGTCACGTGAACATCGTCGAAGCTGATGTTCTCCAGGTATCCGCCCACGCCGCTCAGGCCGATGCAGCTTTTGATCTCGCCCGGATTGTATCCGCTGGTGAATGGCACGTCCGGCAACTGCACCGGCACGCTGACCGTGGCGCGAATGCCGCGGAAATGAAATGTTCCGGACGATCCCCTCGGTTGGCGGCGTCTCCGTCTGGCTTGTCTGGCCAGGAGCAGGCCGCCGGTTGCGCGGACCCAGGCAAATGGAAATGGGCCCGGTTACGTTCTTCATCACCATGTTGGAGAACGAAATATTCTCGATGCGCGGCCCTTCGCCTCCGCGAATCTTGATCGGGCATCCGAAAGTATCGTAGATCAGGCAGTTGGAAACGGTGATGTTTTCCGCCACCCCGCCGCCGAAGCGGAACACCGACCAGCGCGTGCTGAAGGAGCAATTGGTCACGGTGATAAACTGGCAACTGCCGAACAGGGCGCAGGCATCGTCCTGGCATTGCACGTCGCAGTTGCTGATGGACACGTGCTGGGCGCTGATGAAGTGAAATCCGTCGTTGTTGTGATTCACGCGGTTGTAGATGCGAATGCCATCCAACTTCACGTAGCTGCTCTGGATGATGCGGATGGAGTGGAAGGCGCAGTCCTTCAGGAAAATGTCGCGCACCGAGAAATTCTGGCATTGGTGAAAGAGCAGATGGTAGGGCCGCTGCGCCCCGCCGATCCCCGACGGCGGCGGCACTCCCCGGCTGGGGCTGCGGAATTGCGCGCCCTGTCCGTCGATGGTTCCCGGTCCTTCCACCGCGAAATTCTGCGCCTTCACCGCGTAGATCAGCGCCCAATTGCCGTCGTTCAGGGTGGAGTCGCCTTGCAGCGGAATGGCCTCGACGGCATGGTATTGCTTGCCGTCGGCGCTGCCCAGCAGTTGGCCCTCGGCGGCCAAGTGCAAGGTGACATTGCTTTTCATCTCGACCGTCGCCGATGGCAAACACGCCCGCGGGAACCAGCACCGTGCCGCCTTGGTCTTTGTTGCAGGCGTCGATGGCGGCTTGCAGCGCCGCCGTATCGAGGGTGACGCCGTCGCCTTTGGCTCCGAAATCGCGGATGTTGTAGGTCTTGGCGCCGAGGTTGTTTCCGGCCCCCGATTGCGCCTGTGCATCGGCGACGGCCAGCAAACCGGCCGCCGCCGGCGCAGCACTCAGCCACGCGCGCCGGGAGAGATGTTTATCGTTAAAGTTACTCATAGTTGGACCATCGGGTAGATCATAGCAGACCGCGGCAACAACTTTCGGCGTTTGGTTTCAAACCAGCCGGGATGGCCGGAACACGGAAAAAGCCGGAACGCGGAAAAACACGGAACGACGCGGAACGTTTGTTGCGGTTTTTCGGTGTACAGTGGAAGGATCGGGGAGGGAGGATGAGAATGCCGACGAAAGATCACCCCAGAGGCCCCTTACCATGGGGGCTGGTCTTGATTTTCCTCTGTGCCGGGCCCCTGTGGGCCGACACCCAAGCGGGGTTGGAGGCATTCAAGAACAGAGACTACGGGAAGGCTTTCAGCGAATGGAAAGCTTCTGCCGACGCCGGCCTGGCCGATGCCCAATTCGATTTGGGTGTTCTGTACGCGCACGGATTGGGAGTGCGTCAGGACCTGGGGGAGGCGGAGCGTTGCTATCGGCGATCCGCGGAACAAGGCAACCCCGACGCCGAGTTTGCCTTGGGCGAAATGTATTCCCGCGGCTGGGGCGCCGGCGTCCGCGATCAAGCGGATGCCATGCGCTGGCTGCAATTGGAAACCACCGGAGACGGCATGCCCACCGCCGATTGGGATAGCGTGGCGTCGTATGGCTTGCCCAAGAATCAGAAGCAGGCCGCCTATTGGTATCGTCTGGCGGCGGAAAAAGGTTTGGCGGAAGCGCAGTATAGCTTGGGCCGTTTGTATGCCGGCGGCAAAGGCGTGCCCCACGACGAAGAGCAGGCGACCATGTGGTTGCGCGCCGCGGCCAGCCAGGGTTTCTCTCCCGCGGAGGCGCGCCTGGGGTCGCGTTACGCCGCCGGCAAAGGCACCGCCCAGGACGACCGGTTGGCGTATTTTTGGCTGACCCTGGCATTCTTGCACGGTGAGAAAAGCGCGGAAAAACCGCGTAGCGCCGAAGCGGCCAAGCTGAAACCCGCCGACGTGAATGCCACCGACCTGCAAGCTCAGCGATGGAAGCCCAGGACCATCGTCAAGAGCGCCAAGCCGTGAACTGCATTCCATCACCCAGCCCCGATCGGCGCTATGATCGTCGCGGCACGCCTCAAGGCGTGGCGCGCCCCAAGGAAATGAACGGCGGAAAGGATCGCCACTAATCCACCCATGCTACTGGCCCTGTATGTGTGTGCCATCGCGCTGTTGTACGGACAGCAGGGGCGCGATCCCAACGAACTGTTGGAACGCGCGCGCGCCAAGTACCAGGCGCTGACGCGCCGGTTGGCAAACTATACCTGCGTCGAAACGGTGGATCGCCAGTATTTCCAGCGTGCCACGAACGTCCCGGCGGTTGCCGAAGCCCCGGAACGGTCTTGCCGAAACGACCGCACCGACCAGGATCAAGCTTCGCTTCGCCTGGAATCGAGCGATCGCCTGCGATTCGAAGTCACGGTGGCCGGCAATAAGGAGATCTTGTCGCGGCCGGGCGCTTCGCGTTTCGATTCGCGAGACGTCGATTCGATCGTACGCGTCGGCCCCATGGGAACGGGATCCTTTGGCTCTTATCTCATCGGTGTTTTCGATAATCCCAGCGCGGTTTTCCACTACGTCGGTGAGAAGCTGCTCGATCATCGCGCCATGCTGGAATACCACTATCTGGTTTCTCTGGAAGCGAGCCAGTACCGCGTGAAGGCCGGCGCAACCTGGCTGCCCATGGCTTACCAGGGTACGTTTTGGCTCGATCCGGAGTCGCTCGATCTGGAGCGTTTTACGATTCGGGTCGGCGACTTGCCGCCGCAAACGGCGATTTGCGATGCGGAAACCACGCTCGATTACTCGGGTGTCCGCATTCGTGTAGGCAATGCGCTCCTGCCTCGTGAAAGCCAGCTTCACATTGCCATGCAAAGTGGGCGGGAGACCGTCAATACCACCACTTTTTCGAGTTGCCGGGAGTACCAGGCGGAATCGGCGTTAGTGTTTGGGGAAGCGCCCGACACCGAAAGCGCCACCGCCCGTCCGGCAGTCCGCGCGACAACGGCCCTGCCCATCGGACTGCCGGTCACGCTGGCCTTGTCTGTCGCCATCGACACCGACACAGCCGCCGCCGGCGACTTGGTCTCGGCGCAAGTGGTTCAGAGCGTCAGCCGTCCCGGACCCAGCGAGATTTTGATTCCGGCAGGCGCCAAGGTCCGCGGCCGCATCACGCGCGTGGAACATCACATTTTTCCCAACGCTTTTTTCCTGATTACCATGTCGTTCAATCGTCTGGAAGCGATGGGGTTTTCTTCGCCCTTCGCGGCACGTCTCGATCCCAGCCCCGAGTTGGCGCGCGAGTTGGGCGTGGATCTCTCCGTCTCCACCTCCCTTCAGGGTGGCGGCGTGGCGTTCTGGAATACCGGCACATTTCTATTGGCCACCAAAAAGAGCCGCTACGTGCTCCCGGCGGGATATCAGTTGACTTGGTTGACGCTGGCCACGCCCGGCAGGTGAGGTTGAGGGTTCGATTCGCGTGCGTGGCGCGGTTCCGCACGCACCTACTTGATGCCCGCTCAAACGGACCCACACCAGGCGATTGCGCGACATTAAAGTGGAGGAAACAGGTCATTTCCCAGGAAACGTGCGCCAAGCCTGCGAAGGCAGGCGCAAGAGCCTTAGCCCCAGGCGAGGCGTTTTTTCAGCCGAGCCTGGGGTTAAACGGCAACGAAATCTGAGCCTGCAAAGCTGGCGACAGAGCCGGGGTGCGCGCACTCCTCTGTCGCCCGCTTCGCAGGCTTGCCTTTCTTCCACCCAGACCCCAGGCTGGGCTGAAAAACGCCTCGCCTGGGGCTATTCCTCTGTCGCCTGCTGCGCAGGCTGAATCGCCTAGCGTAGGAGATACGCTTGGACGTCGTCGGATTCCCTGGCCGAGCTCCGGGACCACACTTTAAATGTCGCGCACCCCCAGGCGATTGCACTGCGCGGCGCGATTCGGGCCGGTGGTATACTCGACTGTTCGTGAAGGTCGATAACATTTCGAGGGAACCCAATGGTTAAATACCTCTCACTATTTGCGGCGGTGCTGTGCTTGGCCAGTTGCGATGTGCGCACTGCCACTGGTCCCACGCAGCGCGAATCCCGTTCGATTGAGCGAGACACTTCTAAGACCCTGCGCGCCGAACTGCGGATGGGCGCAGGTACCCTGAAAGTAAGCGGAGGATCGCCGAAGTGGATGCTAGGAGACTTCGCCTACAACGTACCCGGGTGGAGACCAAACCTGCGCTACGCCACCGCCAGCGGCCGCGGCGATTTGACGATCGAGCAGCCGGACTCCAGCCACACCCACTTGGGCAACGCAACCAACGAATGGGATCTGCGACTCAATGACGAGATTCCCACCGAGTCTCACCGCACGTGTTGGCGCGGGCGAGGTTCGTCTGGATCTGGGGACTCTTACTCTGCGCAGCCTGGAAATCGAAATGGGCGCTGGAGAACTGCGCTTGGATTTGCGCGGCCACCCCAAGGACGATTACGATGTCCGGATTCGCGGAGGCGCGGGAGAGGCGACCGTCTACTTGCCGCCGAACGTGGGTGTCTTCGCCAAGGCCTCGGGCGGGCTGGGAGAAATCAACGTGCAAGGGCTGCGCCAGGAAAGCGGGCATTGGGTCAACGACGCCTATGAGACGGCCAAGGTCCAAATCCACCTGGATATCCAAGGCGGCGTGGGCGCGATCAACCTGATTGCGAAGTAAGTACCCGTTTGAAGCGTTAGGCGGCGGGAATCCGCAAGTGAAAGTGGCCGCATTCCTGGAGAAGATCCGCCGGACCTTCGCGTTGTAGGCGCACGTGGGGAGACCGCGTAACCGACGCTGGAGGGTCATTCTTGTTGGGCCTCGAGCAGGCTCTCGAGTTCCGGAATCACGCGCATGTCTTTGCCGGCCGGCGGCGCGTTTGGCGGCAATCAGGTCCGTCAAACAGAGTATACGTACTCTGCGATCAAAGGCTTCCACGACGGGCGACGCGCCAAGGATTTCCGCGTATGATCCCAGCCCGGAGACCTACGCCAGCAGGTCTATCGCGCCTAAATCGGTATCTAGCGTCGAGGTGGTGCTGTTGCGTAGCGTTGCCACGTCCCATAGGAAAGGCAGTTGCGGGGAAAGGTTGCGAAGTCGGGGATGGAAGGGAGCGAGCGCCTGAACCAAACGCTTCAGGTTCTCCTGGCTTCGGGAAAAGGTGATGTCCAAATCGTCGGTCATGTGCCGGCTTCCGTGCAGAATGGCCGACCAGCCGCCGATAATCACAAAGTCAGCGCCGGCGTCCGCCAGCGCTTGGACCAGCCTCTGTACGTTCATGTCACTTGATTCACACCTGGATTGGCACGAGACCGCCGAGCCGCGCCCCGGCTTCGGATCATCAACTCACAATTCTCTTCCATGCGGCGAGCCCGTTCGGCCGGCGTCAGCCGCAGCGAGGAAATGAGCAAAGTCAGGTCTACGCCAAACTTCTTCGCCGCTTCGATCCGGCTTCCCTCAGCGGGATTCCGCAAGCGCGCCTCGGCGCGGGCTAGTTCCTCCGAAGTGAGGGATCGCAACTCCTTCATCTTTACAGCCTAGCGCCGTTCTGGTGGGCCTGGCCAATTCTTTGGTGTGGGTCATTTTGAAGAGAAGCGCGGAGAGAAGCGCGGGGACGGCCTGATCTGCGTAGCTATTGTTTGCACGACGTTCTTTTCTGAAGCACGCACCAACTACGGCAGCGTGCTACGATAGTCGGGAATGGATTCGGCATTTCGGAACGATGCGAAAAAGCCACTACGCAGATCAGGCTGTCCCGGCAGTTCCGTCAAAGGCCATCAGTTCGAAATCCTCATTCGCGCCGTCCACGGCATCAAGTTCGCGAACCGCGCTCTCGGGCAATAACGTCACGTCGGCGCCCGAATCGACCAGCAACATGACCCCTGACACTGTCTTGCGGCTCGACGGATCGCGCAGGGTGACACTCGCTACGGGAGCGGGAGGCTCAAAACGCGCACTGTCATAGGCCGGCATCCGGTGCTTCCTGGATTACTTCCTTCTGGAACTCGATCGCCTGAGCCGGGTTTGCCAACCGCGGACTTCCGACGTAGGCGGGCGACGACACTTCCTGGCCGGGAATGACTACATACACCCGCGCCCTTTCCGGCAAATGAACGTTGGCCGGCAACCTAATTTGCCCGTTCTCGACGGTGCCCTCGAAGGTCGTGATATTCATGGTAATCCTTCAGCCTGTCTGAAGTCAGTCTAGCACACGGAACGGCGCTGGGGGGAAACCACGGGGACCGCCTGGCCTGCGTGACCCGTTCTCGCCTGCGCTTTCCTGATGGCACACTGCGGCCGGTCGATGTCATCGTGCGGCGATTCGAAAGACAGACCACGCAGATCAGGCTGACCCCGACCTTCTGACCCCGACCTTCTTCCACTCTCGCCTGATCGAGGAAAACGCGCCGTCCCGCCGGTCGAGAATAAATCGTCAAGTTCAGGCCGTCCGCGGTCCTCCCAGAGTACGTACGTCAGGCTGGGCCGGTATTCTCCCGCAGTTCACCGTGAAAGAGTGAGGGTTTGTTGTTTTACCCGTGAGAGATCACGGTGAGGCCCGGAACTCCGAGAAAATCCGCGCGATTGTGCGTTATGAGCGGCAGGCCGTGATGTAACGCCGTTGCGGCAACCCAGGCGTCGGCGCATTCGATGCGGCGACCGGCGGACTCCGCAGCCAGCGTGACTTCCGCCCACTTCTGGCACAAGTCTCGACTGTAAGGAAGGACTGCGTAAGGCTCCAAGTATGCTCTGAAGCGTTGCAGGCGCGCCTCGCCCCATCGCGACTGAATCACCCATCGGTCCAGTTCGGCGAGGGTCATGAACGATATGACGAGTGTCCGGTCATTCAGATCCGGCAAATAGAGATATGCGGAAGAATGGCCCTTGAAGAGGAATGAAACGACGTCGGTGTCCACCAACGCAATATTCATGCGGCGCGGCCGGGCTTGTTGTGTCCCCGCCACTCATGGAGCGCGGCAAGAAAGTTCTCAACCGGTTCGTCCTCTGGCCAAAAGTCCCCGATGAGTGTAAGAGGGTCCTTGACCGGACCCTTTCCCTGCTGGGCCACGATCTCCTCGATCGTCGGGTTGGCGTAGAAGTTGTAACGCGGATCGTTGGATTTCGACAAGTCCATTGGCAATCTCTCCAAGTGTGATTATATCAGCCCCGCGTCCACCCTATCGGGTGAAATGCGAGGAGGCTCTCGCACGCGAGGGATCTGCGGGCCAGGCCGCCCCCGTTCCCCCCATTTTTCGCATCGTTTTGAAAATGCCTCATCCATTTCCGATTATCGTAGCATACCGCCGCAACGCCAGTGGGTGTGTGCTTCGGGAAAGAACCGCGCGCGACAAATGGCTACGTAGATCAGGATGACCCCGCGTCTCCCAAGCAGCGGAGCGGGTACAGCGTTGCCCTCTCACTGGATTGCTAGCTTAACGGGAGGGCTGCTAAACGTAAAGTGTGAACCGGCTGTTCCCGCCGGAACGGTAATTGTCAGGACCAAGTCCTGATCGCCGGAGGAAACCGATTGTGGAATCTGAACATTTACTTGGTTCAGCCCCACGAAGCTCGGCGTCAGGCCCGAGAACTGCACCTGAGCCGCGCGACCTCCTATCGACGCAGTGGGCGTAGCGCTGGTGTACGACAGCGGGTCGGCGGCCGCGGGGTTTCCCAAGCCCGGGTCTGGATTCACGGCGCCCAGGCCGGTCGCGTAAACTACAACCACCTCACCGCCGGCGGCAGGATTGGCCGGCGTCACCAATTGACCATTCGCGTGTTGGATCGCGCCGCGTGTGCCGTCCAGCGTAAATACTCCCGGCACGGCGATCTGGACGTTGATTTCCACAGGGACACCGTGCGCGCTGCCAGTCCCGGCGATGAGGACTCCCTGGCCGCCGGTCGGAGCCTGAAAATTAATCTGTTCCTGGCCGTTCACGTTTGCTGCCGCAAAGACCGGTAGATTCTGGCCGTTGAAGGAGACGAAGCTGCCGTTCACACTCTTCGGCAAGGGCAGGGTATTTGCGCGAAAGATCCCAGGCTCGGCGGTAATGCCGATTCCGAAAAGCGTGGCAATCTCACCCGGCGCCAGCCCCGATTGGAAGCTCGCGCCGTTGGTGACTGCTAGAGCCGAATAGGCCGGGGCCTACGGCGTCATTCAGTTCGATCACAAACGCGCCTACGCCACTGGGAGCCTGCTGGAACCACCCGGCAGGAAACTGGGAGCCCGACGTGGAGCTTGAAGGCGTCCCCCAGTTGCCAACCACGACGACATTGCCGGCGGATACCAGGGCGACCCCGTTCGCGATGGTGTCGGCGCCTCCGCCGAAATAAGTCGAGTATAGAAGGGATGACCCGGAAGGGTTCACCTTAGTCACAAAGGCGCTTCCGCAAGGCATGCACTCCGGCGGAGAGCCGTTTTGAAGGGCGGAGTCAAAGGCGCAACCAAGGGAAAGTCTTTTGACTGCGTGTAGCCGGTCACATACGCATCCCCTTGGGAATCGACAGCCACCCCGGTGGCACGGTCGTCGCCGCTGCCGCCGAGGTAGGTGGAGTAAATCAGGCTGGATCCAGTGGAACTCAATTTGGAGACGAATCCGTCGCTGCCGCCGCCGCCGAAATTCGGCTGCAGGGCATTTTCTGTCAGGAAGTTCCCCGCCAGGGTGTTGCCGACTAGATAGGCATTGCCGGCGTTATCGATGGCAATCGCGTTTGGACCGCTGCTTCCCGGACCGCCAAGGTACGTAGCGTAGATAAAGGACGAAGCAGAGGCGTTGAGTTTGAACGCTACTCCATTTGCGCATGGGCCGGTCGAGCAGGTACCACCGGCAAACCGAGGCTGAAATGCGCCCGGCGTAGTCGGAAAACTCGCACTGTTCGTGGAGCCCGCCACGAATACGTTGCCCCCGGAGTTGACGGCGATACCGCCGATACCAAAGAGAGGCTGGATGCACGTCGAATAGACAAGGCCCGATCCCCGAGGGTTCACCTTAGCAATAAAATCCGAATCCGACGATCCCCCGCACTGGTAGGGAAGAGTTCCAGGAGTTGTCGGAAAATCTGTTGAGGCGGTGGCGCCGAGAACGTAAGCGTCGCCAGTTGCGTCAACAGCGATGCGAATGCCATTATCGATGTCGCTGCCACCCAGCAGAGTGGAGTAAACGAGAGTGCCCCCATCGGGTGTCAATTTGGCAATAAACGCATCGTCCACCCCCTCTGCGGTAGTCTGAAAGGCGCCGGGAGTCGTTGGGAATCCAGCCACGGCCGATCCGGTTATGTAAACCCCCGAGGCGTCGGCAGCGATGCCGTTCCCTGACAGGATGCCCCCAATATAAGTCGAGAACAGCAGTTTGGTTCCCGTTGGATCGAGCTTCAGGACATACGTATTTCCAAGGCCGGTTGGTGGAGCGTTCGGTGCGAACGCACCGGTTTTGGGAAAATCAGATCCCGCGCTTCCGGCGAAGGCATAGATATTTCCACCCGGATCGACGGCAACGGCAGAGATTGCGCTCAGCGTCGGACTCTGCGAGGAAGGTGGGGTTGACGCTCCGAGCAGCGCAGCGAACACAATCGTGGGATCGATTACCAGGGGCAAACTCCGATCATAGGAGCCAAGGCGAAACGAGACCCCGTGTCGAGAGATCAGAAATTGCGCGCTCACTTCATGGCGTTGCCCCTCAACGATTTGGTACGCCCGTGGGCTTTGGTGCTCCAGGCTGCCCAACGCCGTGCGTAGACGAAGCGAGCGGTTGGCGCTTAGGCTCAGGCCAGAAACACCACCGAAGGCTACTCGAATCCTGGCCGGATCGCTCCCCGGATGGATGATCCAGTCATATTCAAGCTGCCCGCCTTCCCAGTGATACTCGAGATCGATTCCTGGATAGACGCCGGAACAGCGCACCCGCCGGTAGTTCGGCACGCCCGTCCGCCACGTTTCTGCGGGGCCCGCGAAGTAGTTGCTTCTCCACGGCAACTCCTCCAGACCCTGAATCTTGGCCGCCAGCGATCCGCCGACGAGGTGCATCGCAACAGCCGCGCGCCGCGATCCCCGTGAGATCGTCATCGTCGAGTCTGTGCCCGTAAAGGAAGCCGTGACACCCGATTCCGCAGAAACGAATGCCGTCCGAAGGTTGATTCCAGCCACAGTTGGTTGAAACGTTGGCGAACGAAGTAAGGCGGCGGCCGCGCCGTTGACCGTGGTTGGCGTCACGCCGGCAGTCGCCTGTGAGGAACCGAGCAAGAGCACGGCTAGAGGTAATGCATGTACAAAGGCCGATCGATCTGACATAAGACAGTGCCGTGAGCGGCTTACCTTTCAATGTACCACGAGGCCCACCGCCACACCTGACGCGTCGTTCGCGAGAAAAGGTAGAATCGGCTGCCGTTTCAGGAGGGACGGGGGAGGGACGGGGGACAGCCTGAACTTGGCGAATTCTCTTTCCCGCGTCGCATGCTGCACTTCTCCCAGGGATTGTGCCACAGGGCGCTTCCGGCGGCTGAAAATAAATCACCAAGTTCAGGCTGTCCCCGCGCATCTGCGTAGCGAGCACCATATTTTTGTCGGGGGGCGCGGGGGCCCGCAGCCCCCGCTGGGCACGTAGCGCACTTCAGCGCAGTGCCCATGCTTTCATGGTTGATACGCTTGGGGCACGCGCAACGCAGCGAGCCGAAGGCGAGCGGTCCACTGGCCGGCGTCGCGATGTCGCCGGGAGTCGCGGATCGTGCCGCTGTCGCAGGAGCGCCGCTAAAAATAAATCGTCAAGTTCAGTCTGACCCCGAACTATTCCGGCACTCATTTGCCTTGCGGGGGATCTGCCCTATGCGCTGCCCAATCCCGTAATCTCTCCGCAACCGCCGGTGTTATCCATTGAGGATTCCCGGCGTAGATGTCAAGCAACTGGATAGACGCCAAGCCCGGCTTCCAGTAGCCGATCTTCACGCAAGCATCCCCGCCAATCACATGCCAGTTCGGAGGAGGCGTTGGGCTGAAGTTCGTGGACGTTCTGTAAGAGCAGGGCTCCGGTGTTTGCGCCGCAACGAGCACTTCGCCGGCATCGTTTACGGAGGGTGAATCCAGTAATGCGCCGCCGCTATACTCGGCGCATTCAGCGGTTCCGGGAGACCGCGAAAGGCAGAGGCTCTTGCCGTTTCGGTACACAGTCTTTGAGCCGTCCGGACTAAGGTTGAAAGCAAATCTATGGAGGCTTGCCGCTGTTGCGACTTCCTCCTTCGGTGGAATGCCCTTGAATAGGCCACCGCCTTTGGGCACGCCGACTACGGTTCGCCGATCGGGCGTGCACCGGAACAGCGTGTATGGGTCCATGCGAACCTCTTGTCCACTGATTACATCAAGGGCGCCCTGAGCCGTTCGCACTAGGACTCCACCACAGGTAGAAATCACCCACCTATTCGCTGCCGGTAACGTGCGGCTTTTCCCCGATTTCAGGTCCACCACTGTTGCAAGGTCGCGAGTATCCTCAGCGTCCTTCCTTCGGCCCAAAATCTCCGTAGTCGTAGTGACAAGGTACGGCGGCTTTTCACTTATCGCGAAACCTTCGATGCTCTCGCTACTTGTCAGTCGATAGTGACCCCCGTTACAAGACACGCTGACGTCGCCATTAAGGAACGCAAAACAACGACCCTGCGCACAGGCCGCGACCGCGTTCAACAGAAGGAGGAAAACGGCGTTTTGTAAGGTTGTAGGAACGCGCATTTCGATAATCCGCCTCATTCTTCCACGGCTACCACTCTGGGATGGGAGTCACCGACAAAAACCATTGAACCCACATCCACCAGGGAGTGCCTCCGCCAGTTTTATTACCGCCTTTAGTCCCGCTGGATACCACCCGGGCCAGGCGCTTTTTGCATTGTTGCGGGGACACATGGCTTGTAAGCGGTGGCAGCCGAAAGGCGTGCGGCCCAGTACGGAGACGCGGGGTCAGCCTGGAGTTGACGATTTATCTCTTGCGCTCCATCCACGCGGCCTCCTTGAGGGATCTGGTACGCCGTAGATCGCTGCCACACACATTCGTCAGGAAAAAATAAATCGTCAACTCCAGGCTGACCCCGTCCTCCCGTCCTCCCAACAGCCGCGGCGACTCGCCCGTACTTACCAGTGTTCGAGGCACTGTCGCCTCCCCAGAAGCCGTCAACCACTGATGACGCGCCGCGCCAGCGACTCTGGTGCTCGAGCGAGTAGCCAACCGCCAAGCGCAAGGAACGTCACGATGCCGACAACACCCGTAACCCCACCGAAAATCGGAGAAACCCCGGCAACGAGCATCGAAAGGATTCCGAGGCCCTGGGTATTGATGCTCGCGTGGAAAAAGCTCGTGAGCAGCACGCTGTCGGACCGAAGACGAAGAGCCGTCTGGGTGAGCGCAAAGGCGATCGTGAGGCAGCACATCATCACTGCGCCGATCACGGGATAACCGGGGTAGTTGTACCCTCCCGCGATGACTGGCGCGTGCCAGAGCCCCAGAGCGCCCCGTAGATGAGCGCCGCGCGCCACCGACCCAGCGGGAGGAGCTGCGCCAGGAGGTATCCGGTCCAGCCGAATTCCTCCCCGAAGGTGAAGACGCTGGTGACGAGCACGCCGAGCGTGAGCGCCTGGGCGAGAAGAATCGCAGCGAACACGGGCGGCGGCGGAAGAGCCGGAATAGGCTGACCGTGCGCCATCTCCCGCATCCGGGCGAACAGTTGTTCGAGGGTCGGATCGAATCGCCCGAGTCCAAAGAGCAAGGTGAGCGCGTAGATGCCCGCGATCAGAAGCGGAACGCCTATCCAGACGACCAGATAGGGCATCCATGGTCCACGACGGAGACCCGCAGTCGCGAAACCCTCGCGCGTTACGAAACGACGGACGATGAACGCTGCGATCGCAGGCGCGAACATCACGGATGCCAGGAGAGCCATCGTCGCCGGCGTTAGCGAGGCGAACCGCACGCCGCGTGCGAGTGCGACGCCCTCGACAGTCCAGGCGAGACCGAAAGCGAGCGCGAGATAGACGCGTACACCTCGCCAGTCAACTGTCGTGCCGGTCGGAACGCGAAAGCTATCCTGAGTGACGCTGACTTCTGACACGGAAACTCCGCGGCTGGAGGACTCGGTCGCAGCCTAACTCTTGTTTAGGCTGACCTGCATAAAAACCGGTCCCGGTCAGCCTAACACGAAACCGCCATCGCCTCGCGGCGCTGGCAACCCCGTCCCATGTAACGACTTCTGCACCATACCACAATTCGTCCCGGCGTCTTAGGCTGACCGCTCAGTGCGCATGATCCCCCGGCCCTCATCGGCCTGCCCCTTGCGCAGCCGGTCGAGAGGGCTCTCGACTCCGTGACCGCCGCGGTTCAACGCGTGCGTGTAGATCATCGTGGCTAGCTAGTCCCGCGACCGCCTGATTTGGGAGCGGACGGGGGGGCGGACGGGGACAGCCTGATCTGCGTAGCGTGTTTTTCGCGCCGATTCCTGTACACGCTCAGGGATTGATCTCTCTCGCACGTCGCACATCGAGAATCGTACGGCACATTGGCAACGTGCGGTTCGTAAGAAACACGCTATGCAGATCAGGCATTCCCCCCCGCATTCCCCTGCTGGTGGCGGAGCGCCAGTTCCGTAAAGTGCAAGGCTATCGGGAAATTCCGCAGTTCCTGACTTCCTTGGCCAACGCCGTCCCCAAGAAGGCAGTTGCCAAAGGAGCCGCGGTCGCGTAGCCTAACAAGGTCGAGAGTCGCCGACTTTCAACGACGTTTCGGGCAATCTCGCAACGACCGCGCCAAGGCGGCTGCCGTCGCGCGATGCAAGAAGAACACGGGATAGAGGACGGCCGCACGACTAGCGCTCACCATGTGCACGGGCTCTAATCTAAAATAAGGTAGGTTAAAAGGTAGGGTCTTGAGGGACCAAAACAGCGGAATAGAAGTATCGCGGCTCCGCCCGTTCGAGCCTCTTCGCCGGGCTCCAAGATGAGGATTTGGCTGAAATCGCCCAGGGTTGTGGAGAACGCACAGTTCATTCCGGAGCGCTGGTAATTCGACAAGGGCAGGTCGGCAAGGAGGTCTACCTGCTGGAAAGTGGCTCGGTCACCATTTACCGAGAGCAAGGGGACAGGCTTCAACCGCTCGCCCTGCTCCAAGCACCAGCGCTGTTCGGCGAGATGGCCGTGGTGAACCCAGAAGGAATTCGTTCGGCTAGCGTGGAGACCGCCAGCGACGTGCGCATGTTGACCATACCCGCAACGTACTTCCGCTCTTTCCTTAAGCGTTTTCCTGTCCTGAAAAGAAACCTGCTGCAGGAAGTGGTTAGGCGGCGTAGCGTCAGAAGGTAATCCTCAGGGAGGGCGGTGTCATCCATGATAAGTAAAGTCAAGAGGGCAGACGGAGTTGCCCTGTCAACGTGCTCGGAGAGCCGCCTTCGGTCTATGTAGCACGGTTGCTAAGGCGCGCGAGCGCGATTCACGTCCATGCATTTCTGGGAGCGGAGCATCACCTGCGGTACACAGGCAAGCCAGGAGAGGACGTCTTGCGGAGTCGTCGCCATTCCAAGGCGCACGCCGCTTCGCGGTTGTGCCGGACTCTGGGCCTAGGGTTGGCACGGTTCCTCATCCGGCGGATCAACCCAGCGGACATCAACTCTCTGCGGCGTTTCGTTCTGCATTCCGTCTTCCGTATTCATCAGGCGGATCAGCTCGCCGGTCGAGACGGTCGGGTTCTTGCCCTTCATCCGCTTCTTGATTAGTTTGATTGCCGCGCGAATCACCCGGCGCTTTTCACGGCTGATTTCAGGGTCGAAGTCCGTAGGCCCGTTCGAATATGCTCTCATGAGCCCACCGTAACACAAGCAGACCTCCGCATTCTGGTGTCCCAAGCGCAAATGCTTGAAAGCACGCCGCGAAATAAGTGCAGTGTAGAAAGGTTCCATCGGCTGATTTTCCGTAAGCTATTGTAGATAAATGCCTAATCCTATTAACGGAGCCCGGTTGCCGGAGCCTTTGTCAAGTGCCCACGCGGAGATTCACCTCCCAGCCTGGTACGAATAAAAAACAATATTATATCTTGACAAAGGCGAAAGTCAGGCGTAACCTGTGGAAATCCCTTTGGGATCAAAGAAAAGGAGAAACCTGTGGCAGCACAACCTTCCCTGGTACCCACCTTACCCACCGCACCCAGCGCACCGACGCCGCTACCCGCGAAGCCCACCCAGCACGCTGACCGAGCCGATCGCGCGGGCGGAAATTTCCTGCGGCTCAAGAAGCAGTACGGAATCTTCCAGGGCAGCGAACTGGGCCCGGTCATCCGCAGCCTGCCTTCCTCCACCACGCATCTGGTGGAGGGCCTGATCCCACCTCGCTCGGTGAATATCCTGGTGGGCGACAGCGGGATCGGAAAATCGCCGCTGGCTTACCAGTTGGGATTAGCCGTGGCTACCGGCACGCCGTTTCTGGACATGCCCGTGCAGCCGGGAAAAGTTCTGCTGGTGGATTACGAAAACTCACTTGCCGACGTGCATTGGATCATGGAGCAGCAGCGCAAGCATTTGGGTTTTTCCAAGTTTCCGTGCACGTTTCAAGTCTGGCCGATGCATCTCGATCCGTTGCAGGAGCAGGTCGAGGAGGTGATCGCCATCTTCGCGCCGGATCTGGTTATCCTGGACTCGCTGCGCTCTTTCAGTCCGGCGATGGAAAGCGACAACTCCGCAGCGGTAGAGCAAATCAAGAGTCTGCGCGTCACCGCCGCGGAGCATGGCACGGCGTTTTTGCTCATTCATCATGTTCGCAAACCCAAGCCGCTCGGTCATTCGGGGGCCCCGGCCGGATTGGAAGAAAGCGAGGTGATGGATTGGCTCTTGCGCACCTCCGGTGTTCGGGCGCTCATCAATCAGACGGATGTTCGGCTGGCCCTGGCGCGCCGAAGCGGGTCGGTGGGCGGGGAGGAAAACGGGCTGATTCTGCGCGGTCATTTCCGCACCCGTGGCGAAGTCGGTCCTTTCCTGTTGCGCCGGAAACGGGCGGATGGCGACGGCGAACCGCTGGGATACGATCGCTTCACAGCCCATCCGGCCCTGCTGGAGAATGCCGGGCAGGAAGCCTTCTTTGCACGCTTACCCGAGGCGTTTTCGTTCAAGGACGCGCGGCTGCTCTGGGGAAAGTCGCACGAGTCGGCGCACCTGCTGATTCACAAGATGATGCGTTTGGGCCTGGTCTGCAGAGCCGCGTATGGCCAATATCGCAAGGGGGGGTGTACGGTGGAGGGCACGGTTTCGCGATAAACACAGTGCATTCATCCGGATAACCATCAAGGTATCGACCTTGATGGTGGGGTTGATGGTTTCTTTGGAAATGTGGGGACAGCGTGACCCGCGCCGTGCCCGGCGGGGGCTTGGCCCCCCGCTCATAGGCGTTAAGATAAGCCGGACCCGACCGCTTTTTCATCCCGGAGGGACCGCCGCATGTAGCCGGTGGTGGAGCGTAGTTTGCGACACCATCGGAGAGCAAATTCAAAGTTCAGCACCCCAGTAGGGGTGCCAGTCTCTTGGCCATGCCATCAACAGCGGGATTCCACGGGGCGCTGGTACCCCCTCCGGGAACGAGGGGGAACGAGGGGACAGCTTGATCTTGACGATTTGTTTTCAAGCCGACTCCTTTTCCCTCACTCCTTCCCCCTCGGGTTACTCCCAACGAAACACCTTCGCCGAGAGCGCCGTGCAAGCGACAAACACCAGGACCAGTGCCGCGATGTCAGTCACGTGCACCGACCACGCGTCGCCGTTCCAGATTCCCCGGAGTAGCGACACCGCATAGGTTAGCGGCAACACTCGCGCCAACGCCTGAAGCCCTGGCGGGAACGATGCAACGGGCACGAAGAGTCCCGACAGAGCGACCATCGGGTACAGAATGAAGGCGCCGATCGGCTGCGCAAAGCGCGCCGTGGGAACGATGCTGGCGATCAGAAAGCCTATCGACAGGATGCTCCAAGTGCTGATCAGCAGCGCGATCGTAAACGAAAACAAGGGAGCTTGAACTCCGACCGGGTAGTAGCGTTTGCCTGCCAGTACCATCAAGGCGAGGGTGGCCACAGTGAGGATCAGCTTGACCATCACGTGGGCGGTCAGGATCGTCTGCGGACGCAGCGGGGTGGCGCGGAGACGCTTGAGGATGCCGCCCTCGCGGTAGATAGAGATAATTGTGACCAACGACAGCACCGCGCTGAGGGCGATCAGAAGGGACGCGAGCACCGGCAATTCCACGCGGAGAAAACCGCTGGCGGCGAGTGAGGGTGTGGCGAGCCCGCGGCTGAGCTACTCGGCCCCCCACGAGGAAAACCACAACAGGGATAACGATCGTCCCCAATGCGCCCATTGGCTCGCGCAAAAAGATCTTGATCTCGATCCACGTCAGTATCCAGAGTCCGCGCAGCATCGTTATCACCTAGTCATCACGCCTAGTCGCGAATCGAACGACCGGTAAGTTTGAGAAAGACGTCCTCCAGGTTGGGCAGGACGGTGCGGAAATCCGTGACCCGGATCCGATTCTCGGACAGACAATGAATCACCTCGGTCACGAGATCGTCACCACGGCCTCGAATCGTGAATTGCAAGTCGTTACAAATTACCTCCTCCACTCCCGGAATCGCTCGAAAGCGATAAGCGGCGTTTAGGTCGTCTTTTTTTAAGTTTTCTGTGGCCAGGACGACGGTCCGCTCAGGGCAGTGCCGGTTAACGAGGTTCTGCGGCGTGTCGATGTCGATGATCCGTCCGTGCTCGATGATTGCTACGCGGTCGCACAGCCGTTCGGCCTCCTCCATGAGATGCGTGGTCAAGAAAACCGTCTTGCCGCGCTCGCGGATACCGCGCACCAGGTCCCAGATCGTGCGCCGCGACTGCGGGTCCAGCCCCGTGGTCAGTTCGTCGAGAAACACCACCTCCGGATCGTTAATCAGCGCCAGGGCAATGAACAGTCGTTGCTTCTGGCCGCCCGAGAGGGTCATGAACCAGGCATTCCGCTTGTCGATCAGGCCAAGCTGTTCGAGCAACCGGTCGCCGTCTACGGTTTTCTGTTGGTAAAGCGAAGCCCACAGGTCTACCGCCTCCCAGACTTTGATCCGCTTCTGCAGCTGCGCCTGCTGGAGCTGCACCCCGATCCGGTCCTGCAACGTGTAAACGTCATGGAAGGGATTCAGGCCCAGCACCGATATGACGCCATGGTCGGGCGTGCGCAGACCCTCGATGCATTCCATCGTGGTGGTCTTTCCCGCGCCGTTGGGACCGATCAAACCAAAGATTTCACCGTCGTTAACGTCGAACGATACATCGTCGACCGCCACCATTGAGCCGTAGGTCTTGCGGATGCCGGAAACTTGAATGACTGGACGCATGATCGTTTACGAAATCGTAGATTCACCGAACCGGATCAAGAGTTTATATCACGGACTGAGGCTTAAGTCCCGGTTGGTCGGCTATCCGGGCTTATGCCTTTCGCAGAGGCATTGTTGGCGACATGTGTCGGGTCTACCGGGCGGGGTGGAACCTCCAAACACTGCGGCGGGCAAAACCAGCAGAAGCCCGTTGCTAAAGGAGCCGCCCTCGCGTAGCCTAAAGATTCAACGGAAGCTCGTCTCAATCTCGATGCCAGTCATCAACGCCCGTCGCGTTTCCAAGATGTATCGCATGTACGCCGCGCCGTCGGCGCATCTGAAAGAGATGCTGACGCTGGGCCGGCGCTCGTATCATCGGGAGTTTTGGGCCCTGCGCGACATTTCCTTCGACTTGGAACGCGGCCAGACGCTGGGGTTGATCGGACCGAATGGTTCGGGGAAAAGCACGTTGCTGGAGATTGTCACGGGAATCCTGGCGCCTACCACCGGACGCGTGCGCACCCATGGACGCATCGCCGCGCTGCTGGAATTGGGCGCGGGCTTCAATCCGGAATTCACGGGACGCGAGAACGTCTTTCTGAACGGAGAGATCATGGGCCTGCCGCGGGCGGGGATCGAACGCAACTTTCCGAAGATCGCCGCCTTCGCCGAGATCGGCGAGTTCATGGAGCAACCCGTGAAGACGTACTCCACCGGAATGCTGGTGCGCCTGGCGTTTTCCGCGGCCATCCATGTGGACCCGGATATCCTGGTGGTGGACGAAGCCCTCTCGGTGGGAGACGCCATTTTCTCCAACCGCTGCGTGCAAAAGTTTCAGGAGCTGAAGGCGCGCGGCGTCACGGTGCTACTGGTCTCTCATGACTTGGGATTGGTCAAACTGCTTTCCGATCGCGCCCTGCTGCTCTATCAAGGACAAATGCTGGCGGAGGGCGATCCCAACGATGTGATCAACCGCTACATCGGCATGGTGTTGGAGCGCCAAAAAGCGGCGGAGCCGGCTGCACCGCCGGCGGGACCCGCGAAACCGCTCGACTACAGCTTCCGCCACGGCGATCGCCGCGCCGAAGTGGTGCATGTGGAATTGTTGAACGAGCGCGGCGAGCCGGTGTCTGTGGTTCGCTCGGGCGAGCCGGTGCGGGTGCGTCTGCGGGCCAGTTTCGCGGAAGACCATACGGCGCCGATGTTCGGCCTGATGATCCGCAACCGCATCGGCATGGACGTGTTTGGAACGAATACGCAACTGCAGAACCTGAACCTGGAGCCAGTGAAGGCCGGCGAGCAGGTGGAAGTGACGTTTGCGTTCCAATGCTGGCTGGCGCCGCAGGAGTATACGATCACGGTGGCCACGCAATCGCTGGACGGATCGAGTCACGACTGGCTGGACGACGTCATCGTGTTCCAAGTGGTGGATGAGAAATACACGGCCGGCGTAGCGAACCTGCACGCCACCGTAACGGTCCACAGATTCACCGGAGGATGATCCACAGATTACACAGATTACACAGATTAAAAACAAACAGGGTTTTAAATCTGTGTAATCTGTGTAACCTGTGGATCGAGAATTTATGCCTGAAACGATCGATGTTGCCCAGGAACTTGCCGAGATTGGGACGCCATGATCGCTTGTGTGACTCCGCTTCCGCCGTCGCCCACGGGAGTAGCCGACTACTCGCTGGACTTGCTCACGCGGTTGCGCCAGCGGCGTGACGTTTCTGTGTTCGTGGAGGATCTGCGAAGCCGCGAGGCGCTGCCGGGATGGCCGATCTTCAGCTATCGGGAAATAGACCGGCATGCTTTTAAGACCATTTTGTATCAGCTCGGCAATAACAAGCTTCATCGCTTTGCCTATGACGAGGCCTTGCGGCGTCCGGGAGTAGTGGTGCTGCACGACGCGTTGTTGCAGCATCTCTTTCTGGGGGAATCGTGGGAGGCTTGGGAAAAAGAGTTTGCGTTTACATACGGCGAGCGCGGCCGGGAGATCGCCGCGAACTTGCGCGATGGAGTGCCGGGATCGCAAGAAGGGTTTTTCCGCTATCCGTTGGTGAAGCGCGTGGTGGATTCCAGCCGCAGCGTGATCGTGACCAACCGCGGCGCGGCGGCGCGCGTGCGGCGGGAGTCGCCCGATGCCGAAGTGCGCGTGATCCCGCTGCCGTTCGTGCGGCGGGGCAGGGAAGTGACGCGAGCCCAAGCGCGCCAGGAACTGGGAGTCGCGGAGGATGCGTTTCTGGTGGGATGCCTGGGATACATGCGGGAGTCCAAGCTGCTGGCGGAGGTGCTGGGGGTCTATGACGCGCTGCAACGGCGCGTGCCGCGTGCCGCGTTCGTACTGGGCGGCGAGTTCACCAGCGTTGAACAGGAGCGCTTTCTGACGCCGCGCTTGGCCGCCCTGGGTGTCCGGCGTGTGGGGCGGGTGAGCGATCGGGATTTCGAGAAATGGGGTATCGCCTGTGACATCGTCGTGAATCTGCGATTTCCCAGCGCCGGCGAGAGCTCGGCAGTGGTGGTTCGCATGATGGGTTTGGGTGTTGCGGTGGCGATGACCGAGAACGCGGAGAACCAGGATTTCCCGGACGACGCCTGCTTGAAGATTCCGCACGGCGAGATCGAGGAGGCGCTGTTGCTGGAGTATCTGCTGGCGCTGGAAGCCCAGCCGGAACTGGGGCGCGCCATCGGCGCGAACGCCAGCAAGTACATCCAGAGCGCGCACGATCCGGACCGCGTGGTGGATCTTTATCTGGAAGCGGTGGGGTCCACCGATTTTTAGGACTTCGATCCACAGATTACACAGATTACACAGATTCTAAAAACCCGGAGGGGTTTCATGACACGAAAAGTGGCTCTGGAAAGCGCAGTCATCACGCACGGATTGCCGCGTCCTATGAATCTGGAGGTAGCGCTTGAGTGCGAAGCGGCGGTGCGGGAGGCGGGCGCGGAGCCGGCCACCATTGCGGTGATTGCCGGGCAGGTGCGCGTGGGGCTCGCCGACGGCGAACTGGCGGCGCTGGCCGAGGACACCGCGGCCCGCAAGTGCGCGGTGCAGGATATCGGCATGATCGTGGCGCGCGGCCAGCGCGGGGGAACCACGGTGTCGGCAATGCTGGCGATCGCCGCAGGGGCCGGGATCGCCGTGGCCAGTACCGGCGGGATCGGCGGCGTACACTACGGGTCGTTCGACGTGTCCGCCGACTTGCTGCAGATGACACGCTCGCCGGTAACGCTGGTTTGCGCCGGCGCAAAATCCATTCTTGATTTGCCTGCCACGCTGGAGGTGCTGGAGTCGCTGGGAGTGCCGGTGATCGGCTACGGCACGGAGCAGTTTCCCGGCTTCTTCTATGCCGACACTGGATTGCCGTTACGCCATCGGCTGGACACGCCCGCCGAGGTCGCCACAGCCGTGGCCGCCTATCGCAGTGCCGGATACGGCGGTGCCATCCTGATAACGCAACCGCCCGAGGACCCGCTCAGCCGCGAGTACGTCGAGAAGGCGCTGGAGAAGGCCACTGAGGCGGCCGAAGAGCAGGGAATCCACGGGCAAGATGTGACACCGTTCCTGTTAACGCAGCTCGCGGAAATCACCGACGGCGAGACCCTGGCGGTAAATAGGGAACTGCTGCGAGCCAACGCGGCGCTGGCGGGCAAGATCGTGTTGGCGATGGGCTGACTGCTATTGGAACACGGCCTTCCGTGTTCCAAAAACCTTACTTCTGGGAGGCGCACTCCGCGCACGGACACAGTTCGCGCAAGTGCTGGTAGGAGTAAATGCCGGTATTATGCCCGTCGCTCCACTGGATGCGGATCGCGTAACGACCCACCACTTCGACGTCCACAATCTTGGGACGCGCCTTGTACATCACAAAGGGATTAGATGAGATGGTGCCGGGCTGCGGCGACGATGTGCCGTGGGCGTTGCTGCATGTGGCGCAAGGGCAGTGATCGCGAAGGTAGTCCAGACCATAAGAGCTGTGATGCCCGTCCGTCCACACGATCTGGACGCCCTCGCTCTTGGAGATGTCTAAGGTCTTAGGGTCTGTGCTGGGCATGGGCCAAGAGGATTCTAACATCCTTAACCGTGGGTATCAATAATTTACATAATATGCCTTATCGGACATCTACACCCCCCCGAACCAATTGATTCTGAGAAAGATGCGTTTGGCCCTAACGTTGCTTATAGCCATACCGATGGAACGGTCATGAACATCCCGAATCACTCTCGAACCGCACTGCTCCTGGATCCGACCCAAACGGGTCGCGACGCCGAAAAGCTGGAGCGCAACCTTCTCCACCGCGTTGTCGGACAGGATGAAGCCGTCAACCACGTGGTCAAGGCCTACCAGACGTACTTGGCCGGTATGACTTGCCCGGGACGGCCGATTGGCAATTTCCTGTTTCTCGGACCCACCGGCTCCGGCAAGACCCGCATGGTGGAATCCGCCGCCGAGGCGCTGCTGGGCGACGCCCGCGCGATGGTCAAGATTGATTGCGCGGAGTTCGCGCACAGTCACGAGATCGCCAAGTTGATCGGCTCGCCTCCCGGCTATCTGGGCCATCGCGAGACCCACCCGGTGCTCGGCCAGGAATCCCTGGACTTGTATCACACGGATAAGGTCAAGCTCAGCTTCGTGCTCTTCGACGAGATTGAGAAGGCTTCCGATACGCTCTGGAACTTGCTACTCGGTGTCCTGGACAAAGCTACGCTGACCCTGGGCGACAATCGCCGGGTGGACTTCAGCCACTCCTTGATCTTCATGACCAGCAACCTGGGCGCCGCGGAGATGTCCAAGCTGGTCAATCCGCAGCTTGGCTTCGCCCCCGGCATCGTGCGTTCCGAGGAAGGCATGCAGGAGAAAATCTCCAGCGCGGGTCTGGATGCGGCGCGTCGCAAGTTTACTCCCGAGTTCATGAACCGCATCGACAAGGCTGTGGTTTTCAATTCCTTGGGCGACCGGGAAATGCGCCAGATCTTCGACCTGGAGGTGGGCTACATTCAGCAGCGCATCTTGGGCTCGCCCACGGCCACGCCGTTCGTGTTCTACTGCACCGGCGAAGCCAAGGATCATTTATTGAAAGAAGGCACCGACGTCAAGTACGGCGCCCGCCATCTGAAGCGTGTTCTGGAGCGCCACATCGTTCAGCCCCTGGCCAACCTGATTGCCACAGGTCAAGTATGTACCGGCGATCGGCTGTGCGTGGAACTGGATTCCGACAACGGCAAGTTGGTTTTCCTGAAGGAAGCCGCAGGGCTGTCGCTGGCCTCCCTGGGCGTATCCAGGGATTCCGGCGACGAGTACGCCGAGGCGGCCGCGGCCACTTTCCGGGAGAGCCCCCAACCGGCTGTCAAGCCGGCGCTGGCACGTTCGCGGAAGTAACGTCGGAAAACTAGCCACAGAGACACAGAGGGCGCAGAGACCGGAAGCACAGAGAAAACAAAATCAAAGAACAGGGTTTTCTCTGTGTTTCCGGTCTCTGTGCCCTCTGTGTCTCTGTGGCGAATTTTCTTAGATCGTCTTACGATGCAAGGCAAACGCCTCCCGCAGATCGCCGGCCAGGCGGTTGAACAACATCTGGCTCTCGCGATACAGCGCGGCGCGCGCGGCATCGGGAACCGCACGCGTGGATTCGTCCGGCTGCAGCACGCGATCGCTCAGGGAGGCGACTTCCCCGCCCTCGGCGGCCCACATCGCTTGCAGCGCCGCTCCTAATGCCGCGCCTTCTTCAATTTTCAGGCAGACCACAGGCACGTCGAAAACGTCGGCGAGAATTTGCCGCCATACGGCGCTTTTCGCGCCGCCTCCGGTCAGCCGCACTTCCGACGGCCGCACGCCCAACTCGCGCAAGCGCGCGAAACCATAGTTGAGTCCCAGCGTGGCGCCTTCCATGGCCGCGCGCATCATGTGCGCGGCGTCGTAGGTGGCGGGGCGAATGCCGAAGAACACTCCCGTGCCGTCGGGACAATTGGGGGTCCGCTCGCCTTCGAAAAATGGCACCAGCATCAAGCCATCCGATCCCGGCGCGACGCTGGCGGCGGCCTGCGACGCCGCGGCGTGATCCATGGCGAAGCGCTGGCGCACCATTTCGGTAGCCACCGTGACGTTCATGGTGCAGACCAGCGGCAGCCACTTCCCCGTGGAATCGCAGAACGCGGCGACGTCGCCCTGCGGATCGGTGACCGGCGTATCGGAGCAGGCGTAGATAGTGCCCGACGTGCCCAGCGAGCACGTGACTATACCCGCGCGCACGTTGCCCGTGCCGATGGCGCCCATCATGTTGTCGCCGCCGCCCGCACTGATCACCACGCTCGCCGGCAATCTCCAGCGCTGTCCGAGCGCGGCAGCGAGATTGCCGCACGGCTCCCGCGACGGCGTTAACGGCGGAAGTTTATCCGCCAGCCCCGCGTCAATCGCATCGACCGCTTCCCTGCTCCAGGTTCTCGACGATACGTCCAAGAGACCGGTGCCGGAGGCGTCGCCGTATTCCATGCGTTTCACGCCGCTCAGCCAGAAGTTGATGTAGTCGTGCGGCAGCAGCACCCAACGCAAAGCCGCAAAGTTTTTCGGCTCATGCTTTTTCAACCACAGAATCTTGCCGGCGGTGAATCCCGGCGGCAAACGATTGCCGGTCTTACGCTGGAATTCCTCCGGACCTCCGCAGGCGTCCATGATCTCCCGGCATTCCGCAGTGGTGGAAGTATCGTTCCACAACTTGGCGGGACGAATCACGCGGCCCGCGGCGTCCACTGGGACGAAGCCATGCTGTTGCCCGCTGACTCCAATGCCGCGCACGGCCGCGCGTTCCACCTGTGCCAGCACTTCTTGCATGGTGGAATCCACGGCGTCCAGCCACACTTGCGGGTCTTGCTCTTTGTATCCCGGCGGCAGGTTGGGGATCAGATCGTAAGCAGCGGCCGCGCTGGCCAGCACGCGGCCGCTGGCGGCGTCGAAGGCCAGGGTTTTTGTGGATTGCGTTCCGGCGTCGATTCCGATGTAGATCATTGTGGTCTTAGTATAATCACGGTTCATGCTCTCCAGCATCCTATTCGACGCCGGCAATACGCTGATTTTTCCCGATCTCTCGCGAACACTGGCGCCGCTGGCCGCGGCGGGATTCTCGGCCTCGCAGGAACAACTTTATACCGCGGAACGCTTCGCCAAGAAACGCCTGGACGCCGCCATGGCAACACGGCAAGCGGGCCAGTCCATCGATCACGATTACTGGAGTGTCTATTACACGCAATTGACCCAGGCGCTGGGCGCGCCCGCGGACTTGGTGCCCGCGTGCGTCGTTTCCACGCGGCGTTCCGGTCATTGGACGCGCGTGCTCCCCGGCACACCGGAACTGCTGCGCGCGTTGCAAGGCCGCGGCCTGCGCCTGGGTGTGATCTCCAACTCCGACGGCGGGATCGCCGATGCATTGCGCAATGTGGGTTTAGGCGACGAGTTCTTCGCGTCCTACACCGATTCCGGCAAGGTCGGCGTGGAGAAGCCCGACCCGGCGATTTTTCGCATCGCGCTCGATTCTCTTGGTACCTTGCCTGAGCAGTGTCTCTGCGTAGGCGACACCTACTCCGTGGATTTTGTCGGCGCGTCCCGCGCCGGGCTGCGCGCTATTCTGATGGATCCCGCCGGTGTGTATCGTGACGATTCCCATCCTCGTGTGGAATCGCTGGAAGAGCTTTTGTAGGACAGGCCGCGGGCCGGTCCCTGGAGTTTCTACATTTGCAGCCCGCGGCGCGGGCGGGAGAGCGTGGCCCAGGGTGGAGCGCATTTTGCGGAACCCTGGGAACACTGTGAGGGGAAAAGAGCCCGCAGAGCGGGCGAAAGGCAATCCCGCAAATATCGTGCCTCTGTCGCCCGCTTCGCGGGCTCGTTGTTCTCGCGATGTACCCAGGGTTCCGCAAAATACGCTCCACCCTGGGCCACAATCTCTGGCCAGCTTCGCTGGCCTTGGAAAGGCTCCGTCTTTCCAGGACGGGCCGGAGGCCTGTCCTACTGCCAGGACTCAAATCCAAACTACGCAAGGTTGCTTCATGTATCATGGCTCCCACGGTGCGGAACCGCACACTGCTGACGATTTTTGTCGCCGCCACGATGCTGGCCTGCGCGAGTTGGACCCGTCTGGCCCCGTTCGAGCGACACAGCGTGGTCCTGAAAAACTCTCGAGGCATGCCCATCCGGCTGGTGCTTTACGAACCGCTGCAAGGCGGACTGGCGCGGCCGGCCATCCTGGTTTGCCAGCCCACCAACAGTCCGCCGGAAGCCGGAACGGCGCTGATCGAGGAGTTTGTCCGGCGCGGATGGCTGGCGGCGACCTTCGATTTTCGTGGATTGCATCCGGCGGAAAATCGCGTCGTGTTGCGTGAGAACCTGCTGGAGGTCACGGCCTTGGACGCGGCCGCCGCTCTGAGCTACCTGGCCGCGCGCCGGGACGTTGACCGTTCTCGCATCGGGCTCATTGGGCATTCCGTTGGCGGTACTCTGGCGATTCGCGCGGGAATCGAACAGCCGTGGGTGCGCGCCACGGTGGCGGTGGGCATTGCCGGCGACGTCACCAAGACCTCGCCGCAAAACCTGCTTTGGCTGGTGGGCTTGTACGATGAGTTCCGGCCGCTTTCCGAGATGCATCAGGTGATGGAAGCCAGCAACAGCGAAGGCATCGCCGTCATCGAACGCACCGCCGGCAACTTGGCCGCGGGCACGGCACGACGCCTGGACGTGACTCCCACAGCCGACCACTTCACCGAGTTTCTCGATCCTGGTACCGGGCAGTTGGCCGGGCGATGGCTTGCCAGCGCCTTTGCGGGCCGTCCGGTAGAAGAAAGCGGCTTCACACTGGGCACATTCGCGGCATGGTTTGACGCGGGGCGCGCGCTGGCCTTTCTTTCCGGCTGGCTGTTGCTGCTCCGATGGCTAAGGCCCTCTGCGCAATCGCGGCGTTTCACGCTAGCGATGGCCGCTGTGCTGGCGACTCTAGTGGCCGTGCCCGTTGCCGGCGCGGCGCTGCTGCGCGCCGATTTGGTTCTGTGGGGGCTGGCGCTACTGATCGTCGTCAATGCGCCCGTCGGCAATGCGTCCCTCGCCGGTTCGCCCGGGGCTGGCCCAAGCGTTGCGCTCACCGCACGGCTGGTTATCCTTGGTTGGGCCGGCTTCGTGATCACCCTGATGGTGAATCAAGGAGCCTACTTTTGGCGTTACCCGCGCCTGCTGCTGACGATCCCCGCGTTTCCGTTCTGGCACGCCGTCAACATTGTGAACCAATACTTGTTCATTTATCCCCGGCCGCTGCTGTTTCGAGATTATACGGGGGCGTTGTTACAGCCAGGTTGGGTGTGCTGCGGGCTGCTGGCGTTAGAGGTCGCACGGCCCGGCGCCGCGATCGGCGGCGTGGCCTACCTGCTGCGACAAATTCAGCAAGGTCGCCCGGCGGGCCCACCTCGAACCCCGCGCGCCTCGTGGTTCCAGTGGGTCGCTGTCGCCGCCCTGTTCGTGGCACTCTCCGTCATCGGCTGGATGCGCTTCCAGCAGGGCTTTGTGGACCGCGAGTCGCTGCGTCTGGCGGGTTGGGTTATTCTCCGCTTCGCGGTGCTCCCTTTTTTTATCTTCGCGTTGTTGAAGCGGCGGATCTTGCCTGGACGGTCAGGAGAAAAATGACTGCGCGCGTCAGCCAATTCTTTGGAGCGTGGAATATCGCACTCCGTGGAGTCGCTGGCCGAGCTTTTTGGGCCTGATCCTCCGGAGCTCCTCCGGACGATCCTCCGGTAGATGTTTTATGCCTACTGTAATGATCCGGCAGGATGTACGGCTACGCCGCCCGATCCACCGCGTAAAAAACTTTCCGATACTGTCCGCGGCCGGTTTTTTGCGCTAATCCCAGCCGGATCAGCTTCTGAATGAACCAGTTGACCGCTTCCGGTCCGCGGCGGATCGTCAACTTTGCCTCGCCAAAGGAAAAGCGCTCGGAAAGCTGGCTGAAAGCCGCCTCTTGCGCCGGATTGGCCAGCAAACTGGGGGTCGCCTCGAAGCGTTCGTAGCATAGCGGCTCGCCGTCGCCATCCCAAACGCGATTCAAGATGTAGGGACCCACATCCCCGCGGGTTCGAAAATGTCCGCTGAGCACCAACTGCGCCGCACCCTCTTCGCGAACCGCCGAGTTCTCGCGACGAGCGAACGCCAGCCGCGTATCGGTTTGATTGACCAACGCGCGCACTCCGGCGGCGCGCCGCAACCAGTCCAGGGCATGGCCGTCCTCGAGGCCGGCATGGCCCCGCATGAGGTGCTTGCGGACGTGATGAATCAGCAGAAACGCCGAGCCGTCGCGCGCCGCCACCGCGCGTAGCCGCTTGATTTGCGCCACCGCCGTCTTGTTGTCCGACTCCATTGCCGGGCTGAAGGTACGCAGCGAATCCAGAATCACCAGGTCGGGCGCGAGGATCCGGATGGCTTTCTCCACGTCATGCTCCTGGCGGTTCGCCGACAGCGGCCAGATCACCAGCGTGCCGGGAATCCGCGTGATCCCCAGGTGTTTGCGCTGCTGAACGAGGATCCAGTGAATGTCCGGCGCGTGGTTTTCATAATCCACATAAAGGACGCGGCCCGGGCGCACCGGCAGGTCCAGAAACGGCGTCCCGCAAGCGACAGCCAAGGCCAGTTGATAAGCCAACGGGCTCTTGCCCACGCCGCTATCGCCAACCAGCAGGTTGACCGATCCCGGCGCCAGCATGCCTTGGACGAGGTGCTTATTGGTCGGCAACTTATGGGTGAGGGCCTCGATTTCGAAGCCGGAGCAAAGACCCAGGGCTTTCTTGGCTTGCAGGAAGGGGTCGGCGGCCCGCGCGGCTTCGGTAAGCGGCTCCGGAGCCAGGGTCAAGGGGTGGATCGTTTCCATTTTGGGAATCTCCTTTGAGCGAATATAATACAAATACGCTGTATATTCGCCCATGTCAAGAAGATAATTTGGAGTGCGGTAGCTTGCTACCGCTTTTCCGGGCCGAAGCTTGCTTCGGCCGGCGCGGGGCCAGCCCCGCGCGCCGCAAGCAAGCTTGCGGCAACACAAAGCGGTAGCAAGCTACCGCACTCCAAATATGCGCTAGAATGCCTCCATGCCGCCGGTGGTGATTGAAAACCCGATTTTGAATTCCGCTTTCAAGGAGCCAAAGCGCCATTTCCGCTTTTCAGACGACGGCATTACCGATGAGATCGTCGAGGCGCGCCGCATCAGCAGCTATTTCATTCCCATTCCCAAACCCAAGAAAAAGGGCAAACAACTGGCCTTCGAAACGGAGTGGACCGAAGACCGCATCCGCGAAAACGAAACCATCAACAAGATTCGCGAGCGGGTCAACCGCTGGCGCTCCGGCGGATACATCGGCGTAACGCGAACCACGGCGCGGCTGCTGGAGCACTGGCAGCATCCCGGCCGCGAGCGGCGTTTGTTCTTCTGCCAGATCGAGGCGCTGGAAACGGCCATCTACATTACGGAAGTGGCCTCCCGCTACGGCGACGCCTGGATCGAGAACGATCTACGGCGTTTCAACGAGGATGCCAACCCCCTCCTCTACCGGATGGCGTTCAAGATGGCCACAGGCAGCGGTAAGACCGTCGTGATGGCGATGCTCATTACCTGGCAGGCGCTCAACAAGTTCGCCGATCCCAAGAACGCGCGCTTCTCCGATACGTTCCTTGTGGTCACCCCTGGGATCACCATTCGCGATCGCCTGCGTGTGTTGCTGCCTAACGACTCCGACAACTACTACCGGCGCTTCGATCTGGTCCCCGAAGAAGGACGAGGCCAGTTGGAGCAGGCCAAGATTCTCATAACCAACTTTCACGCATTTTTGCCACGCGAAACGATAGCCGTGGGCAAACTTACCAAGGACGTTTGAACCCGGACAAACCGTCCCGTTTCACGGAAACGCCCGAACAGGTGGTTCGCCGCGTCTGCCGCGACTTGGGCAACAAGAAAAACATCGTGGTTTTAAACGATGAAGCCCACCACTGCTACCGGCGCAAGCCCGATGGTGAACAAGTGGAATTGAAAGGGCAGGAGCGCAAGGAAGCCGAGCGCCGGGAAGAAGAAGCCCGCGTATGGATCTCCGGCCTGGAAGCGGTCAAGCGGAAGATGGGCATCAAGGCGACTTACGACCTTTCCGCCACGCCTTTCTTCCTGCGTGGATCCGGCTACGCGGAAGGAACCCTGTTTCCTTGGGTGGTTTCGGACTTTTCCTTGATCGACGCCATCGAATCCGGCGTGGTCAAGGTTCCACGCGTGCCGGTGGCCGACAACACCATGACCGGAGAACAGCCGACCTATCGCGACTTGTGGATGCGCATCCGCGAACATCTTCCGCGCAAAGGACGCGGGACCGAGGCGGTGAAAGGCGAGCCGCGCTTACCGGTCGAACTGGAAGGAGCTTTGGAAAGCCTCTACCAACTACAAATAGTATTACGAGCAATGGCAGCAGGATGCCGAAGGCCGCGCCGGAGGCGCGATGCCACCCGTCTTCATCGTGGTCTGCAACAACACCAATGTCTCCAAGCTGGTCTTCGATTTCGTGGCCGGCTGGGAAAAGACGCTCGAAGACGGCTCGGCTGTCGCGGTTCCCGGCCGGCTTGTTATTCAGCAACGTGGTTGGCGGCAAATGGAGCGCCCGGCCCAACACCATCCTGGTGGACAGTTCCCAACTGGAATCTGGAGAGGCCATGAGCGACGATTTCCGCAAGATCGCCGCCCAGGAAATTGAGGAGTTTCGCGCCGAATACCGCACCCGCTTCCCCGGCCGCGATCTGGCGGACATCGAGGACTCCGACTTGCTGCGCGAAGTTATGAACACGGTTGGCAAACCCGGCAAGCTCGGCGAACAAATCAAGTGCGTGGTGTCCGTTTCCATGCTGACGGAAGGATGGGACGCCAACACCGTTACGCACATTCTCGGGGTGCGGGCTTCGGAACGCAGCTTCTTTGCGAACAGGTAATCGGCCGGGGCTTGCGCCGCCGCAGTCTGGCGCTCACTGAAGACGATCGTTTCGAACCGGAGTACGCGGAAGTGTATGGCGTGCCGTTCTCCTTCATTCCCTGTTCCGGCTCCAGCGCGCAGCCGAAGCGTCCGAAATCCGTGACCCGCGTTCGCGCCCTGGACGAGCGCGCCAGTCTGGAAATGCGTTTCCCACGGTTGCAAGGCTATCGCTACGACCTGCCGGCCGATCGGCTGACGCCCAAGTTCAGCGAGGAATCGCGGTATGTTTTGACCACGCGCGACATCCCCACTACGACCGAAAGTGCGCCCATCGTTGGGGAGAGCAGCCTGCACACCCTGGACGATTTGAAGAAGCGCCGGCCGCAGGAAATGGAGTTCAGGGTGGCCCGGCTCACTCTGGAGAAGTTCTTTCGCGACGACCAAAATGCGGTCAAGCACTGGCTTTTTCCGAAACTGTTGGCGATTGTCCGGCGCTGGGTCCGCGAGGGATACGTGGTCTGCAAAGACGACACGTTTCCACAGATGCTTCTCTGGGCGCAGTTCGCGCACGAAGCCGCCGAGCGCATTTACCGCTCCACCGTCGCCGGAGAGTCGGGCGAAAAGACGCTTAAACCGATTCTGTTTCCCTACGATCCGGAGGGAAGCACTTGCCACGTGGATTTCGATACCACGCGCGCCACTTATCCTACGAACGCGGGACGCTGCCACATTTCTCATGTGGTTGCCGACACCGGATCGTGGGAACAGAAGCTGGCGCAGTCTCTGGAGGACATGGACGAGGTGGAATGCTATTTCAAGAACCAGAATGTCGGCTTTAAGATTCCTTACACCGCCAATGGCGAGGAGCACAACTACCTGCCCGACTTCGTGGCCCGCGTCCGAGCATCGCACGGCGCTTTGAACCTGATTCTCGAAGTCACGGGCCAGAAGGACAAGGCCAAGGAAGCCAAGGTTTCGACGGCCGCCAGTCTTTGGGTTCCGGCAGTGAACAATCACGGTGGATTCGGCCGCTGGGCGTACTTGGAAGTGCGGGACCCTTGGGACGCCAAGCACCAGAATCCGGGCCTTTCTGGGAGGTGCCGCATGAGCGATATTTGGAGTGCGGAAGCCTGCTTCCGCTTTTCCGAGCCGAAGCTTGCTTCGGCTGGCGCGGGGCCAACCCCGCGCGCGGCAAGCGAGCTTGCCGCAACACAAAGCGGTAGCAGGCTACCGCACGCCAAAGAGCACTCCAAATGGCACCACGGGCCGGAGCACCGGCTGGGAGGCCGAGGCGCCTACATGGTCACGGCTGGAACTTATCAGAAAGCTCACTTTTTCCAGGCTACAAATTCCCTCGACTTTCTGCGCGATCAGCTTCTGGAACTGGCCGAAAAGTACGATTGGAACCTGCAAGCGTGGGCGGTCTTTTCGAATCACTACCATTTTGTAGCTCTGGCGCCAGCGGACGCCAATACCTTAAAAGCTTTCACGCAGCACCTGCACTCCGTCACCGCGCGGGAAATCAATCGTCAAGATGGAGCGCCCGGCCGCAAGATCTGGCATCTGTATTGGGACACGCAACTGACCTATGAGAAATCCTATCTGGCGAGACTGAACTACGTTCACAACAACGCGATTCACCATGGGCTGGCGGCGGTAGCCACGGCTTACCCCTGGTGTTCGGCGGCGTGGTTCGAGAGAAGCGCGACTCCCGCGGTACAGAAGTTGGTGGGCGGTTTTCGTTACGACAAGGTCAACGTGGAGGACGATTTTCAATTTGGAGTGCGGTAGCTTGCTACCGCTTTGTGTTGCCGCAAGCTTGCTTGCGGCGCGCGGGGCTGGCCCCGCGGGGGCCGAAGCAAGCTTCGGCCTCGAAAGCGGTAGCAAGCTACCGCACTCCAAAGGAAGACATTATGGCCAAGAAGACACATTCGAAGACCGGCGTGGAGAGCCTGAAGCACAAGGACAAACGCACCAACATCCCCACCGAGGAGTTGCGCGACTTCGTCGCCGACGAGGAAAAGACGCCCAAGACCATGCTCTACCCGCGCGATCCCTCGCTCGATCCGCAACTGGTGTGGAAGGGCAAGGACGAGCAGGACTCCCAGGACCTGGCCGTGCCCGTGGTGCCCATTTACATTCAGGAAAAGATTCATCCCCAGGCCATTATTGAGGGGGTGCGCGCCGCGCAGGAAGCCAAGCCGGGAGACCAGCCCTCGTTGTTCGCCGATTTCAACGGCATCAAGTTCGAGGAGTCCATTGATTTTTACCGCCATGGCATGAACTGGTCCAACCGCATGATCCTGGGCGATTCGCTGTTGGTGATGGCGTCGCTGGCGGAGAAGGAAGGGCTGAAGGGCAAGGTCCAGATGATCTACATGGACCCGCCGTATGGGATCAAGTTCAATTCAAACTGGCAGGTGAGTACGAGAAAACGCGACGTGACAGACGGCAAGGCCGAAGACCTAACGCGGCAGCCGGAGCAGATTCGCGCGTTCCGGGATACGTGGGAGTTAGGGATTCATTCGTATTTGGCATATTTGCGGGATCGGTTGATCGTTGCGCGGGAACTGTTGACCGAGAGCGGTGGCGTGTTCGTTCAGATTGGCGACGAAAATGTTCACCTCGTCCGATGCGTACTTGATGAGGTCTTTGGTACCGACAACTTCGTGTCTCTCATTACCTACACAAAGACTACAGGAGCCACAGTTGTTCTTCTTCCGGGCACCGCCGACTACGTGGTCTGGTACGCGAAGAATAAGAGCGCTGCTAAATACCGACAACCGCTGACGGTCAAAACTTTCGGGGGCGAGGGCGCTTCCAAGTACGACCAGGTCCAGTTGCCAGACGGCGATAGGCGCCCGCTAGGTCTCCACGAAAAATCAGAGACCGTTGAGCTACAGACGAACGCACGGGTCTTTCGCCTCGACAACCTGATGAGCCAAAGCATGGGGCGAGAGAAGGGTCTTGGTGCAGCCTCCTGGTTCGAAGTCAGCCTGCATGGCCGGAAGTTCCTGCCCAACATAAGAAGCCGATGGAAGACCAACGAAGAGGGAATGGCCCGTCTCCTCGCATCTTCGCGAATTCAGAGGTCCGGCGAGACCCTTTCGTACGTCCGATTCATCGACGATTTTCCCGCGTTTCCCATTTCCAACGTGTGGGACGACATAGGTGGCATCCAAAGCCGTAGCGATCCGAAAGTCTACGTCGTACAGACCGCCACGGTGGCGATCGAACGCTGCCTCCTCATGACCACCGACCCCGGCGACCTCGTCCTCGACCCCACCTGCGGCAGCGGCACGACCGCCTACGTCGCGGAACAATGGGGCCGCCGCTGGATCACCTGCGACACCAGCCGCGTAGCGCTCGCCCTGGCGCGCACGCGCCTGATGGCCGCGAAGTATCCTTACTATCTCTTGGCCGACACGGACGAAGGCATCCGCAAAGAAGCCGATCTCGCCGGCGTTGTTCCCACAACATCCGGCTCCGCGCAACCCGATGTGAAAAAAGGCTTCGTCTACAAGCGCGTCCCGCACATTACGCTAAAATCCATCGCCAACAACGAGGAGATTGACGCCATCCACGCCCGTTATCAAGAACAGCTTGAGCCGTTGCGCCACGCGCTGAATCGCCTGCTCAAAAAGAGCTGGGAAGAATGGCAGGTTCCCCGCCAGATGGAAGACGCCTCGGCGAACGCAACGCAAGCGCACACGGAATGGTGGCGTCTGCGTGCCGCCCGGCAGTCCGAGATCGACGCCTCCATCGCGAAGCACGCCGATCCGGAGACTCTCTACGACCAACCGTATGAAGACCCCAAGCGCATACGCGTCTCCGGCCCGTTCACCGTGGAAAGCCTCTCGCCCCATCGCGTGCTGGCCGTGGACCAGGAACGCCCGGCGGCGGAAGTAGAAGGCCAGGAAAAGGATCATGGCGGCCAGTTCGTCAATCTGATTCTCGAAAACCTGAAGAAGGCCGGAGTGCAGAACACTTTTAAAGAGGAACGCCTGAAGTTCGACCGCCTGGAGCCGTTTGCCGGAACGTGGTTACAGGCCACCGGCGAGTACACCGATGCCAAAGGCAAATCCCGCCGTGCAGCCGTCTCAATCGGCCCGCAATACGGCACGGTTGGTCCCGACCTGGTGAAAGAGGCGGCCAAGGAAGCCGTCCAAGGCATCGGCTACGACCTGCTGATCGTTTGCGGATTCGCCTTCGATCCGCACGTGACCGAGGAGATCAAACGGTATGGCAAGCTAACCGTGCTTCCGGCGAAGATGAGCGGCGACCTGCTGATGGGCGAAGGTCTGCTGAAAAAAACCGGGGCGGGCAACTTGTTCATGGTCTTCGGAGAACCGGATATCGAGAAGCGCACTACCAAGGACGGCAAGCTGGTGGTGGAACTCCACGGCCTGGATATCTACGACCCAACCACGGGTGAAGTGCGCAATAATTCCACCGCCGACATCGCCTGCTGGTTCCTGGACACCAATTACAACGGCGAGAGTTTCTTTGTCCGGCACGCCTATTTCACCGGCGCCGACGAGCCGTACGAGAAGCTGAAGCGCGCGTTACGCGCCGAAGTGGACGAGGCGGCGTGGTCCACGTTGTACTCCACGGTGAGCCAGCCCTTCGATCCGCCCAAGACCGGGAAGATCGCCGTAAAGGCGATCAACCACTATGGCGACGAAGTCCTGAAGGTCTTCGAGACGCGCTAAATCTATTCCTTAAGAACCCGTCCTCTTTGGAGTGCGGAAGCTTGCTTCCGCTTTTCCGGGCCGAAGCTTGCTTCGGCAGGCGCGGGGCCAGCCCCGCGCGCCGCAAGCAAGCTTGCGGCAACACAAAGCGGTAGCAAGCTACCGCACTCCAAATTAATCGTCACAATCGTCCTGTTCAACCCAACGGAGCAAGGAAGGTCCCAAGCCGGTTCTCGGAGCCGGAGACGGCGGACCGCTGTTTGGCGAACTGGAAAAAGGTCAGGGTGCAGTTCTGAGGTCGCCGGCTGCGCGTGCGGCATCACAGATCCAGGATTAGGCGCAACCCATCCTCGATTTCCGTTAGCAATGGCTTTCGGAGCAGTCCGATGCGTTCGGTCAAGAAGCTCTTGTCCACAGTGACCACCTGGGAGACATTCGCCACGGAATCCCGATGAAGACCGGAGTCCTTCGAAGACACCAGGACGTTGCCGGGGTAGCTCACCAAGTTCAGGTTGGTTGTCAGCGCGACGGTTATCACGGTGTTGAGTCGGCTCCGATTGAATGAGTCCCGCTGAACAATCACGACGGGCCGGGGGAACCCGGGTTCCGAGCCTCGGGGCTCATCCAGATCCGCCCACCATATTTCGCCGCGTTCGACTACCATTGGTCACGCGGCAGGGAGCGAGCCTGCAAGCGACGCAGCGCGGAATCCAGGTGGCTGTCTTCCGTTCGGCAGATGGCGTTCAAGCGCGCGGTGATCGAGCGCTCGCTGTGCTTGGCGAGATAATCGGCCATCGCCGATGAGAACAGCTTGCTGCGGGACACACCGAGACGTTTCGCCAAGGTATCGGCAGAGCGGAACAGATCGTCGGGAACGGAAATTGCTGTCTTCATACCTTAGTATTACCATGAGAGTACCGTCTGTCAAGGATGAGATTGGAAAGAGAATGGGGAATGCGGGGAATGAGGTGACAGTCTGACGGGCGTGGTCGCTTCTAGCGGGTGAAAGGCAATGCGAATAGAAAAGCGCCGGAGGCGGATCAGGTCTGTGTGGCCATTCCTCGCGCGCAGTTTTTCACGGCGGCGACAATCTGATTCGGCCAGAGTTCCGCGGTCGGAGAAGGCTCGCGACAAGCGATGCGAAAAAGACGCGACGCAGGTCAGGCTGTCCCCTTCCGCTCCAATCGAGTACAATCGGGAGTAGATATGGAGAAGCGATCCAAGCGAGAAAAGGCGGCCGTTCATTCCGATCCGGACATCCTCGGCGGAATCCCCGTGTTCGTCGGAACCCGCGTTCCGTTTCGGACGATGATTGATTATCTGGAAGCCGGGCATCCGCTTTCCGATTTCTTGACCAGTTTTTCCAACCGTCACGCGCAAACAGGCGTTGGCGGCTTTGGATCAAGCAGAGGAAGCGCTTCTTGCGAATACGCGTGTTGCTTGATGAGTGCATTCCCGTTGAGGTTGTCGCGGAGCTTCCTAAGCAGGAGGTTCAGACGATCCGCAGCATGCAGTGGCGCGGCAAGAAGAATGGCGAACTTCTAAAACTCGCGGCGGAGAACTTCAACGTGTTCGTCACGATTGATCAAGGTCTGGTCTTTCAGCAACAGGTTGACAAGCTGAAACCAGGCGTCGTTACTCTCGGTGCACCGTCCAACGATAGGGAAGAGCTGCAGCATTTCATGCCCGCGCTGCGGCACGCGGTCTTGAAGGTGAAGCCTGGACAGGTGATCAGGGTGGACAGCCGCTTCAACGTCAAGTAAGAAAGAAGAAACAGAAAATTTAGACCCTGACTCGCGTCTGAGCGGGAAATCCCCTTTTCGAACCTGTACCGGATCAGACATGCGTAACCGTTTTTCGACCATAGACGTGTTACGGTGACCGGCAATGAATGATCCGGTCCTGGAAAAGACGATGCGATACAGACTTGCACGTTAAGCTTTCCCCGCAGCTTCTTTCGTTTGGCCATAGAGAACGGGATTTACGGAAGGGACAGCCATGAACAGTTCAAGAAGACATTCTCGCTCCGGTCTCAAGTTGTTCTTCGCAACGGCCATCGTTTGGACTTCCAGCTATGCCACGGCAGCGGACAGGTACGTCCCCTTCGCAGGCGAGAAAACCACTTGGCACGAAGGGTTCGACCGCTATGACTTCATCATGGACGATGCCACTGGGGCGATCACGCCTATGACGGCCCCGGCGAGCGAGGTGAGTAGCTTCGGAATCGACGACAGTGTAAAGGACGGCAAGCGCCGCTGCGTCGTAGTCGTGCCCAAGAAGGCGGCGCCCGGCAATCCGTGGTCATGGCAAGGCCGCTATTGGAACCACCAGCCTCAAACCGAAGTCGAGCTGCTGAGACGCGGTTTTCACATCGCCTTTGTTGCGCCCGACCCCGGCAGACAGGGCAAGGCGTGGGACCTCTGGTACAAATTCATGACGGAAGACCACGGCCTGGCGAAGAAGCCGGCCTTCGTCGGGATGAGCAAGGGCGCAGTCAATGCGTTCAACTGGGGTGTGGTCAACCCCGACAAGGTGGCCTGTATCTACGCGGACAATCCGGCGGTCTACGACGAAGATTTCGCCAAGATCCCGGAGTTGGCCAAGCATGACGTGCCCCTGCTGCACGTCGTCGGCACTGAGGATTTTGTTTTGCAGCGGCACACGATGGTGGTGGAGAAGCTGTATCACCTGTGGGGCGGCTCCATCACCGTGATCATGAAGGAGGGCGTTGCGCATCACCCGCACAGTCTCATCGACCCGACGCCGATCGCGGACTGGATCGAGCAGCACATGCATCCGGTAGACGCGAACCGGCCGGCGTTCGCCGATTCAACCTACACCAAGACGCACTACTACAGCCTCGAAAGTTCTTACGTCTACCTGAAGCAGGAAGATACTTACGCGACTGTGCGCGGGCCCTGCGAGGAACAGGATACATTCCCTCCTACGATCGCTATGACGGTCCGGGGACGGGTAACTTCCATTCGGATGCACATGTCGATCGTGGTGCCGCAGAATCCGGCGCCGGGCAAGCCGTGGGTGTTCCATGCGAGCTTTCTTGAGCGCGACTCGACGGTGGCTCTCGCGCTACTGGCCAAGGGTTACTACATCGTGTTGCCGCCAATCTCGCCGTCGGGAGCCGTACAAAAGGAGTGGGACGAAGTGTATCAGCTGATGGTTGACAACGGATTTGCGAAGAAGGTGGTGATGGAGGGGACCGGGGCGAAGGCGGGCGAGTCGTACGCGTGGGCGATCGCCAACCCGGACAAGGTCTCGGTGATTTACGCCCGGAATCCGCTACCTGCACAGCCTGATGTCGAAAACGCAGCCGATCGACAACCTGGCGCCGCTGGCCAAAGCCGGCGTGCCGATTCTGCACGACTGCGGGAGTCTCGACCCGTGGCTGAAGGGCCAGACGCGGGTGGTGGAGAAGCGCTACAAGGAACTCGGAGGGAAGATCACGGTGCTGGTGACCGAGGGCGAGGGTCACTTCCCGGTGTCGCGCAAGGATCCCAAGCCAGTGGTGGATTTCATCCTGAGCCACCAGCGGTAGATGCACTACCGGGTTCGGTGGAAACGGGCGGGAGCATGACCGCTGTTTCTTCCGGTCAGGGCATAGCCTTGTAGTACGCCGCGATGAGGGCGGCCGCCGGTCCGTTCTGTTCGTGCAAGTGGATCCCGTCGATCTGAGCTGGGCAGCTTACGGCTTCGAACTTAGGTGTCACGGAGACCAGATCCGGATGGTTCGCCGCCACTTTTGCCAGAGCCGAGTCTACATAATCGGGAACATGACAGTCCTGTTTTTTGGCGTCGTGGTCGGTGTTGGGACCAAGCGGGGGTTTGTCGGAATGGCACCATCCGTTCATCGGACAACGAATGATGGTCATGAGGTCGATTCGTTTTGCGCTGGGACGTTTAGCGCGAATGGTTGCCAGCGTGGCCTCCAGACTGTCCACCCAGGCCTTTTCGGAGGTCAACTCCCAGGACCAAGCCTGATAGACAATCCGGTCTGGCGCGGCCCCGTTTTGGGCGCAAGGGACGGTCAACCGGACATTATTCATCCCGCCGACGTTGGTTGGGCTCCACGCATAGCTGTCAGGTTTGGCGTATTCGTACGTATAGCCATAGTGGGAAAATCGCCCCTGCCATCTGGTCTTGAGATCGCCAAGGCCATCGTAAAAACCTTCATCCCACCACTCGCCGGTGGAATAAAGACCAATCAGTTCGGTGCAGGTAAAGGGACCGCGGGGCGGCATCACCGGCGGGACCGCCGCCTTCTGGGCCGCTGCCGTCTGTGCGAGCAGAACTGCGAAGGCCAGGGACTTCAGGATTAAAGAAACGTTCGTCGGCATGTGCTTCCAGCCTCCCTTGATTTGAATCCACTGATCTGAACCCACGTGGAGTGTAGCATTCCAGCGAGTGCGGGATCAGCCGTCACCACGGTCGCGGACCGTAGTGCGGCGGCGTTTGTCCAATTTCCAAAGCTCCGAGATCGGGCGCTTGACCGGTGAAGCCATCGGTGACATTGGGCAGGATCACGCCGCGATCAATTGCCGCGGAGCCTGGTTTGAGCCGGAAATCGAAGTCTTCCGCCTTGTACAGCTTTTGAACCTTCTTGAGATCTTTCGCGTCCAGTCTCGGGACGTTGACGAAGATGTCGTAGTCCACCGCGACGCTATGCTGGTCCTGATGCGTCGCTGCGCTATATTCCGCGAGTGTCGCGAATCGGCGCACCTCCAGTGCCGGCTTGGCTCCCGGCCGCCCACGAGCAGGCCGCTGTAGTCCGCCGGAATGTTCCACGGCGGCGAATTCCATTGGAACGAAAACTCCGCTCCAGGATTAGAGCGAAACCCGTTGTAGTCCGAGGAGCTGTAGTTCGTGTTCGTATTGACGCTGAAAATTGCCGGAGCGGAATTCTCTCCCAGCATCAGGTTGTTCCGCCAATGCACGTTCGCCGAGGATCCGGCGGACGTCTCAGTCAAGATCGTGTTGTTGTAAAACAGCACGCCTGCGGCGCCGTTTGTCATCCGCGTCGATCCGCCGGGCGCATGGTAGGCGATGTTGCGTATCCAGTAGATCGGTCCTCCGATGGCGGGCTGATTGCAGAAAGGATGCGAAGCCGAGTTGATCATCATGTTTCGCATGACACGAACGTTGTGCATGCTGCCATCGATCTCGAAGGCGTTGTCATGGAAGTTCGTCATGTAGTTGTTGTAGTAGTCGATCGCAACCGGCCGCCTGTCCCAGTACTCCCTCGGCGGATAGTGCGGACCGTCGATGGCATGCGAGCCGTCCGGATTTCCGTATGTCTCAATGTCGATCCCATCGTGGAAATTGGCGACATAGTTGTACGCGATGACGTGACCGGGCCGTACAGCCTGACGGCCGTGTACGACGCCAGGATGGGCGGGAATTTCTGACCGTCGACTCCGTTGAATTGGGCCCAGAAGGCTCCGATCCATCCGAGGAGATGGTTGGGATCGTCCCGGCCTATGAAATAGTTGTCGGCGATATAGAAGTCGCTCGAGCCCGAGTAGTTGGTGAAGATACCAAGGTTGATATTCTCAAAGCGGCATTTCTTCACGGTCAGCCCCTTGGAACCGGCGATGAACTGCGTGCCTGCCCAGATCGCGATGTCGGTATTCCGGATCGTCACACCTTCAAAGTAGTTGTAATTCGCGGCCTTGACATTGAAGAGGTTGAAATTGCCATTGCCGTCGAAGATCACCTCGCCATCTCCCGCGCCCTTAATCACGATCGGCTTGTCCGGCGTGCCGCTGGCGGTCAGATAATAAGTTCCCTCGAAGGGAGTGGTTGCATTGATGGAACGATCGCCTGTGTAGTATTCCGGGTGATACTTGTAGAGCCCGGCGTGCACCAGGATCGTATCGCCGGCTTTGACGCGAGGCCGGCCGGCAGTCACGGTATCTCCGCCGCCGCAGTAGTAGTTATAGGCGCACATGACTGCGTCAAAAGCAGGCTCCGCCTTTGGACCTTTGTAATCCGGCGGGTAAACGTGAAACACGCGGCCGCCGGCATAGGGCTTCGGCTCGGGGCGCGTCCGCACGGTCACGGTCTTTGTTACGGTCTTGCTGTTTTGACCCACGAAGCCGTCAGGGTCTGACATCACAAACCGAGCCTCATACGCGGTATCAGGCTCCAGATCCAGAATGCTGCCTGCAAACATATTCGGAGAGACCACGTCGAACACGCCCTGGTTCTGATAGATTCGCTCGCCTTGCAGGCGCAGGAGCGGCAACGCCTGCTTCCACTGGTGTCGCCCTGTTTGCGGTACGATACATCGACGCGCGCATTGCGGTTGTCGTCGCCTTGAATGAGCCATTCAAAGCCGAGATTGATCAGCGTGGGATGGTCGATGATGAACTCGCCGGGCTTGACCTTGTCCCCATTCTCCGCGGCGCCTGCGTTGGTGCGAAGTATGAAGAGGCTCAACAGAAAGCCAACGGCAAGGAATGCCTGCTTACATCTCATCGCGCCCTCCTGGTCATGGTTGCTCGTAAGGTACCTACTTGCGTGGTCGCATTGTTCGGTCTCATAGCGAAGTCGCCGGCGCCGCCACCAGCCTGTGCAGAGGCCCCGCCCAGATCCACAGGATCAATGCACAAACCAGCGGCATCAAGCCGAAGCCGATGAAGACGGGCGTGTAGGAATAATGGTCCACCACCCAGCCGGTGATTAGTGTGAAAAGCATGCCTCCGAATCCGGAGCCCATGCTGGCGAGACCGTAGACCGATGCCACGGCGCTGCTTGGAAACACATCGGCGGGCATCGCCAGCATGTTGGCCAAGGCTTCCGGTATAACCGAGCATCGCTACCGAAACCAGCGCGATGGAGAGCCAAGCCTCGCTGCGCCAGCACGGCGGGGATGGCGGAGGCCATCAACGCGGCGAAAAACGTGACCGGCGATCTTGCGCGCCACGGTCACGGCAACAGCCGCGTCGCAGCAGGAAGCCCGAAAGCCATGCCGCCCACGATGTTGCCCTGCGCCGGCCACCGCGAACGGAATCCAGGAGTACTTGCCGATGGCGGCCATGTCGAAATTCCGCGCGTGTTTCAGGTATTCCGGAAACCAGAAAATGTAGAAGTACCACACCGGGTCCATGAATATCTTCGAGAGCGTGAACGCCAGAACGAAGCGGTGCGCAAGAGTTGTCTCAGGCCGGGAGGATGGCCCGGTCGCCTCCGCCTGCGACCGGGCCGGACGGCGCGTAGGTCGGCCACCAGAACAGCAGCCAGACGAATCCCGCCGCGCCCGACCGCGACGAATGCCGAGCGCCATCCGAACTTCAGCAGAACACACGCCACCACCGGGCGGCGCCAGAATCGCGCCCACCGCTGAGCCGCTGTTGAAGAGTCCCGCGGCCAGGGCCCGCTCGCGCTCAGGAAACCACTCCGCCACCACCTTGACGCCGCCGGCCAGTTGCCCGCCTCGCCCATGCCCAGCAGGAATCGAAACACGCCGAGGCTTAGCGCGCCGCGCGCGAATGCGTGCAGTAGCGCAGCAGCCGACCACCAGCCATGCACAGCGCGTAGCCGAGGCGCGTGCCCAGCCGGTCGATCAGCGGCCCGGACACGCCGTTCATGATCGTGTACGCCAGCAGGAAACGCGAACAGCACGCGCGAATAAGCCACGTTGCTCATGTGGAACTGCTCGCGCAGAACAGGCGCGGCCACCGAGAGCGTCTGGCGGTCCAGATAATTGATCACGGTCGCCCAGAAGGCGAAAGCGATCATGAGCCAGCGTCGCCTGCTCCAGCGCCGTGATGAAGGGTCCACGCCGTCTCCGTCCCCGAGTTCGCCTTCCCCGTGTGGCAGCCAGGCCTAACCAGTCTTACGAAGCCTTCGGCGCGCGGTGGATGCAGGCGCCTGGCAAGAATGTCGTTCGATCAACTCCACACCCAAGAGGCGATGTTCAGCAATCCGCTTGTCGTGTTGCCTGGCCATCCGCAGCAAAATCTCCACTGCCGCCTGTCCCATCTCGTACTTCGGCTGATGAATGGTCGTGAGCGGGGGATGAACGATGCCGGAGAATTCATTATTGTCGAAGCCGATCAGAGACAGGTCTTCCGGAATTCGCAGACCGCGTTCCATTGCGGCTTTGACGACACCAAAGGCCATGACGTCGTTGGCGGCGAAAATCGCAGTGACATCCGGGTGTGCGTCGAGCAATTTCCTGGTCAAGTCCGCGCCTCCGGCAAAATTGTTTTTTCCGTACCGTACGATCGGATGAACCGGATTCTTGAAAGCCTGCAGCGCGCGCACGAAACCTCGCATTCGGTCGCTCAAATTGCCATGCTGCTTCGGTCCGGTAAGGTGGGCGATTTTCCGGTGCCCTAGGCCGAGAAGGTATCGGGCAGCTGGGCGCCCCCTTCTTCGTTGTTGGCGCAAACAATGGAGAATGGATGCTTGGAGGCCGGCCGGTTCAGCAAGACAATAGGCACGTCCGATTCCGCCAATTGGGCCTGTTGTTCCCGGCTCAGCGCGGAGACGGAGTTCATCAGAATACCGTCGATACGCTTCTCGAGCAGCGACCGGACGTAGTGCATCTGCTTCTCCGGATTGAGGTCGCTATTGCAAAGCACCAGGTCGCAGTTGCCCAGGCGCGCGGCATCTTCGGCGCCACGGGCCACCTCGGCAAAGAACGGATTGCGAATGTCGCTTAGGATCAGCCCGATGGAATGGGAGCGGCCCGTCACTAAACCGCGCGCAACCTGATTGGGGCGATAGTTCAGGCGAGCCGCGACCGCGATCACGTGCTCGCGGGTCTGCGGGTTGACCCCGTAGCTGTTGTTCAGAGCCCTGGACACGGTCGAGGTATTCACTCCCGACTCTCGTGCTACGTCTTTAATGGTCACAGGCATGTTTAATGGTCACAGGCATGGATCGTCACTGCACGATTTTGCTGCAAACGCTTCCAGTCGCGGAGCAGATCCGATACTGCGCTATGGCGGCGCGGGGATCACCTTCGCAGAGGCCATAGTAGCGCTTAGCAACGCCGTTTGCAAGCCTTCTTGCAATCGTTTCCAAGAAGTCACGCAAAACATGCCAGCAAAAACAGCTTGACAAGCGATTTAGCGCCATGCTAGCGTCACTTTTGTCGGAAACGTTTGCAACGCCAGGCTTCAAAGGGGTGGACCATGCGCGCAACTTTTATTCTCGGGGCGATGTTCGCTCTTAGCTTTCCCGGTTTCGCTCAAACGGTCGGTCAGGTTACAGGCCTGGTCACGGATCCCAGCGGCAGCATCATCGTGGGCGCCACCGTAACCATAACGAACTCCCAGACGAATGTCGCACGCACGACCACTACGAACAGCGCCGGGAATTACACTTTTCCCGCGCTCCAGCCAGGCGTTTACAGCGTGAAAGCGGAGATGCCGGGCTTCAAGGGCGAGGTCCGCGAAGGCGTGGAACTGCAGGTAGAGCAGATTGCGCGCATCGACTTTCACCTGCAAGTCGGAGCAGTCTCACAAACGGTGGAAGTGTCGGGCGGCGCTCCGCTGCTCACATACCGAGAGCGCAACCGTGGGAACCGTCATCGACAATGACCGCATTGTGGGGCTGCCTCTGAACGGGCGCAGCTTCACCCAGCTGATCGCGCTTAGCCCCAACGTCTCCTACAATAGCGTCGCCAATGGAGGCCAAGCCAGCGCTCGCCAAGGCGGCGATCGAACGTACACAGGAAATCTTTGTCGCCGGCGCGCGCCGCGAGTACATGAATTTTACGCTGGACGGCGTCGAAAATTACGATCCCGGCTTCAACACCTACGCCTTGCTTCCCTCGATTGATGCCTTGCAGGAATTCAAGGTGCAGACCGGCGTTTACCCGGCCGAATTCGGGCATCTGCAGATTCAGGTAAACGTGTCCACTCTCAGCGGAACCAATCAATTCCACGGCACGCTGTTCGATTTCCTCCGCAACAACTATTTTGACGCACTGCCCTTATGATTTCACTAGCGTCGCGCCGATTTCCTCGCCCTTCAAGTGGAACCAGTATGGCTACACTGTGGGCGGACCGGTCTGGATCCCCAAGCTCTTCAATGGCAAAAACCGGCTGTTCTTCATGTCCAACTACGAAGGCTTCAGCAATACAGCAGCAGACCCAGACGGTTTACTCACATTCCCCGCCGCATTCCGAACCGGTGACTTCTCCTCAGTCCTGGCGACCCACGTCATCACCGATCCGACGACCGGCCTGCCGTTCCCCGGCAATATCATTCCCTCGACCCGCCTGGACACGATCGCCAAAGGGTTCCTGCAGTACTATCCAGCGCCCAACGTCCCAGGACGCAACCCTGTCCAACAACTACCTGGCGCTGGACAACGTCACGGAAAACAAATGGCAGATTACCGAGCGCGTGGACTTTGTGCAAAGCGCGAAATCAAGTTGGTTTGTCCGTTATAGCATGCAGAATGAAAGCGGGGTTATGCCGGCTTTAGATAAGAACGGCATGAGCCTGGTCACCAATACCAAGCAGGTGGCGATCAATAACACGTTCCTTCTGTCGCCGACCCTTCTAAACGAATTCCGTTTCGGCTTTCTGAACTTCTACAATAACTTTGCGCCCGAGCTGGCAGGCGTAACGGACGTCGTCAAACAGTTGAATCTTCCGGGCCTCTTAAGCGACCCGGCGCCCCCGGCCTGGGGCGTTCCCAACATCGACCCTGGCGAGATGGCTATAGCGGTTTTGGCAACAACACGGACGGTCCTTACACGACCTCGGATCACATCTTACAGGTGGTGGACAATATTTCCTGGACCCACGGGAACCACTCGTTCAAGTTCGGCGCCGAGGTTGACCGCACAGATTTCAACGAAACTGGGAACCAATACGCCCGCGCGGCATATAGCATCACGAATCAGGCCACCGGATATACTCCTGCCGACTTCATGCTCGGTTATGTCACCAGTACGACAGACGCCGTCGCCCTGGCGGTCGCGCGGTTCGGTCAGACGAACCAGTTCTATTACATCCAGGATAGCTGGAAGATCCGGCGATAACGTCACCATCAGCTACGGCGTGCGCTACGAATATGTGCCGGCTTGGAGTGACAGGGTGCCTCTGGTCAATACCTGGTTTCCCGCCGGTTACTCCCTCCAGGGCGACCCCAAGGGTCTCAATCCACAGCCAGTGAGCACCCAACCCTGCATTATCGAAAACGGAACCGGCAATTTTAATAGCGGCAATGTGGTCTTTCCGACGGTCGCTCAGGGGGGCGTTTGTCAAGCCCGCGATGGGCGGTTGGGCCCAAATCTAGTCAACTCGGATCACAGGAATTTCGCTCCGCGCTTTGGGATTGCCTGGAGTCCCACTGACAAGTGGACGGTCCGCGTGGGCGCGGGCGTTTTCTACACACAAGACACCGGCAATCCGGTATTCGACATGGCGCGCAGTCTTTCCGGAAAACTATCAGGTTACCGCCAACATTGCCACTCACAACCTCACGTTCGAAATCCCCTTCGCCGCCGCGGGGCGGCGAACCCCTGTGGGCCTCTCGCCCCTCCGTTGGTGTGTGTCCCTACACCCACTCTAGTCAACACCTATTACATCCGCCAGACGCCCTATGTGGAAGAGTACGAACTGAATGTCCAACGGCAATTGGGCAGCAATACTTGCCCTCGAAATCGGTTACCTGGGAACGCAAGGCCATCACCTGCCGCGTTATGTGTATTTTAACGCTGCGGCGCCCGGACCGGGCTCACAACTCAGCCGCGAAGCCTGGCCGAACTTCAACAATACCGTGGAGAACATTGGCATTGTGAACTCCAACTACAACGCGCTCTCCGCTAAACTCACGCGGCGCATGTCCAGCGGCTTTACCTTCCTGCTCGGCTATACCTACTCGAAGTCGATCGACGACGGCAGCGGACTGCGCACAATCGGCACCGATCAGATCGGTGCTCAGAATTCGTATTGCATCTCCATGCGAGCGTGGCCTGTCGATCTTCGACCAGAAGCACCGCTTTGTGGCTTCGACGCTTTACCAATTGCCATTCGGAAAAGGCCACGCGCTCATGAATCAGCGGAGTGGCCAGCGCCCTCGCCGGCGGGTGGGATCTCGGGGTGATCTGGTCCATGGCCACCGGTTCCCCTGTCGCCATCGATGGACGGCGAAGATCGATCCAATATCGGCGCCAGCAGCATGGACCGGCCGAATGTGGTGACCGGCCATGTCATCGAAGCTCAGCAACCCCACTCCACAGGAATGGTTTAATGTGCAGGCCTTTGCTCTGCAACCGCAGTACACGTTCGGAAACTGGGACGGAACACGGTGATCGGCCCGCCATTGTTCAGTGTGGATTCCTCCCTCAATAAGGATATTAGATTCACCGAACGATCTAAGCTGCAGTTGCGGCTCGATGCCTTCAATGTCTTTAACCATCCCAACTTTGGCAGCCCAGGCAATGGTTTGTCTGCCGACCATCTGGATGCCAACGGCGTGCCGATCCCGGGCAGCGGCAGCTTCGGCACGATTACCAGCCTCAACTCCAACGTAAGCATGCGACAGTTGCAGGTCAGCCTTAAGCTCGTGTTCTGACACGGGAGGTGTTGCGGCGCAACTTGCGCCGCAACCACAAAACTCAGTTCAGCCGTGTTCTAATGGAGGGACGGAAAGGAACCCATGCAACTCATCATCGAAAAACTCCTCAACGATTTTGAACGTGGCACCCTGAATCGCCGGCAACTCGCTGCCTCGTTGGCAGTGCTGGTAACCGGCGCGCACGCCGCTCCGAAAGACGCCGGCCTGAAGGCTGTGACGATCAACCATGTAACGGTGCGAGTGCCGAACCTCCAGAAAACTTCGCAGTTCTACCAGGAGTTCTTCGGGATGCCGCTCAAGCAGCACTCCGAAAGGACGCACATTCTGGGTGTCGGCAAGAGCTTCTTCGGGGTTGAACAGAAGGGCACGCCCGCGGAGTTGGACCACATCGATTTCGGAATCGCGGGATTCGACGCCGACGCGGTCTTGGCGAAACTGAAAGCCCGCAACCTCAAGGTGGAGGAGGGCGGCACGAAGGAGTCGTTCAAGTTCTGGGATCCGGACGGGTTTTTGATTCAATTGAACGGACCGGACTACGAGGGTCACGTGGGCACATGATAACCAGAAGATCGCTCGCTTCGTTACTTGCGCTTCCCGCCGCACTTGCCGCACGCGCGCAGTCCGTTCCAGACGATCCCTACACGTCGTTTGACCCTGACGGCACAGCGCATATCAAGCGCGCGCTCCCGGTTCCCAAGACTATTTCGCCCGAAGCACAAGCATTGATGATGCCAGGTGAAAAATGGATACCGGCGGGAGGCACGAAGGAGCGCGACGCTTGGATGGAAAAGATGCAGACCGTCTATCCGGTGGATATCAAAGACGCCACTGTCGCCGGAGTCGATGCCTGGATCGTGACGCCGAAACCTGCTGTGGCGAAGAAGAAGGACCGTGTCTTAATCTGCCTGCACGGCGGAGGGTTCACCGCCGACTCGGGTTCGCAAATCGAGAGTATCCCCATGGCGGCGATGACCGGCACTCAAGTGATTTCGGTGCGGTATCGTCTGGCTCCCAAGTATCCTTTTCCGGCCGCCGTGGACGACGCGGTCGCCGTCTACAAGGAGGCGTTGAAGACCCACACGCCGAAGAACATCGCTATCTATGGAACTTCCGCGGGCGCCGTTCTTGGAGCGCAAGTCATGGTTCAGTTGCGCAAGCTGGGACTGCCGTTGCCGGCCGCGCTCGGCTTCTTTTCCGGGTGGGTCGATCTTTCCCGGCATGGGGATTCGAGATTTCTCTACGGAAATAACGGCCTCAGGGACTACAGCGCGATGGTCGAGAAGCTGAAGGGTCTGAGTATGGTCGAATATGTCGCGGATCACGACCGCAAGGATCCGGTGCTCTCGCCTATTTATTTCGACATGAAGGGATTTCCGCCGACCCTGTGCATGACTTCGACACGCGATCTCTGTCTGAGCGGTACCGCCAACTTTCATCGCGCCCTGCTGCGGGCTGGCGTGGAGTCGCAACTGATGGTGTTCGATGCGCTGCCACATGCCTTCTGGTATCAATTTGATCTTCCTGAATCGCGCGAGGCGTTGACGGCGCAAGCAAACTTCTTGGACATGCATCTTGGCCATTAGCCCCCGGCCGCTCGCCTCCGAGCGAGCTAGGGAAAATGGGGTCGGCCTGGCCTCAACTAACCTATGAATCTATGGAGACCAGGCAATGAACTGCCGGGGCAGCCTGATCTGCATCGCCGCTTTTTCGCATCGTTTCGAAATGCCGAATCCATCTCCGATTATCGCCGAATGCTGCGGCAACGCTAGTTGGTGCGTGCATCAGAAAAGAACAGGGTGCAAACATGGCTACACAGACAGGCTGTCCCGGCTGTTCCCCCGGCAGTTCCGCGAAGCGGACGCCCAGCCGGCGTTAGCCGGCGGAATATTTTAGCTCACAGCGTAAGCTGTGGGTCAACGGAGAGGCAGCAGCAAGCCCGCGTAGGCGGGCGACATGAAGGCTGGCAGAAAGAGCGAGTCCCCGTTTTGCAGGAGGTCCAATTTCACACGCAACTTTATGTCGCCCGCTACGCGGGCTTGCGTTTCCGCTGGCCTGACCCACAGCTTGCGCTGTGGGCTAAAATATTCCGCCAGCTACGCTGGCTCGGTGTCCGCTGCGCGGACCCCGGGGAGACAAGGGGGTCGGGGGACAGGGGGGACAAGGGGATCAGCGAACTTGACGATTTATTGTTTTCAATGGGCGCATGGCTTCAGGGATGAACGGCGCCTCCGAAAAATCGTCAAGCTCAGTCTGGCGATCCAGCGCGATGTATCGCCCGCTACTCAGGGGTCCAACATGGGGAGCGGTTGAAGAGAGTCGGTGATGTGATCGACCAGCACGACCTCCTTCCCGTTACGTCCTGTTCAGCCCACCTGGATCGAACATCGAGTAGAATGCAGAAATGTTCACTGCCACCGCCGATCTCATTCTTCCCAGCACCACTACGGGATCTTTTCCGCGCCCGCGATGGTTCGACGTCAGCATGTGGGGCCGCCCTCTGGACACTTGCATGCTCGATGTCCGTTTCCGCGAGAAATTTCAAGACGCCATGGCCGTCGTCATCAACGACCAGGAACGCGCCGGACTCGACATCGTCACGCACGGCGATCTGCACGTGGACGAGGACATGGCCGGCCGCGCCTGGCACCACTATCCCTTGCAGCGATGGGCGGGTTTCGAAGGCGATCACTTGCAGCCACAGGAGACCACCGCGCCCTGGCTCCACTATCCGCCCGGCACGCTGCTCAACGAGATTTACACCGGCTGGCGCTGGCCGCGCGTTACGGACAAAATCGAGCACCGCCCGCTCGGCTATCCCAAGTTATGGCGGATCGCCCAGGGAAAAACACGGAAACCGCTGAAGTTCGGCACTTGCTGCTCGCAGGTGATGGCCCTCTTCCTGGACATCCACACGCCCAAGTATAAGGACAAACGCCAGGTAATTTGGGACATGGCCGAAGCAATGAACAAGGAGTTGCTGGCGCTGCGTGACGCCGGCTGCCGCTGCATTCAGACGGAAGAGCCGACGTTCCACTTCATGGCCAACACCTTCGGCAAAGACCACGACGAAGTGAAGTTCATGATCGAAGCCTTCAACCGCGAGGTCCAAGGACTCGACGACGTGGAACTTTGGATTCATACCTGCTGGGGCAATCCCAATATGCAGCGGGTCATGGACGACACCAGCTACGCCAACTCCATGGAGATTTATCTGGAGCGCTGCCGTGGCGACGTGTGGACGTTGGAAATGAAGGATCGCAATCAGAGGGACCTGGAATTGTTCGAGCCGTTCAAGCACGATCTTAAGAAGAAGATCTGCATCGGTGCGGTCAGCCATCGCTCGCTGCAAGCGGACCGCCCGGAGGAGGTGGCCGCCGAGATCCGCCAAGCGATGAAGTACATTCCGCCCGACCGTTTGATCGTTTCGAGCGATTGCGGCTTTGGCCGTCAAGGTTGCAACCGCGAGATCGCCTTCTACAAGGCCAGCGCCATCGCCCAGGGTTGCAACATTGTTCGGCGCGAGCTTGGACTGCCGCCCGGATATGTCCCGGCGGCCGATCCCAAGCTACAAATCGACTTGGTACCGGGACGGGACGCCGCAGGCGCCTGACAGCGAGCTGTTACGACGGGCTCGCAAAATACCAAGGAACTGTAGGATGTGTCCCAGACTACTTCTTGCTCGGCGCCTTGGCGCCGGCCTTGACCGGCGGATAGTAATGATCGTAGGTGCCGGCCACAGCGCGGTCGATTACATCTTTGGAGTAAGGCCAGGGAGCTTTGCCGAAGGCTTGGTAACTTCCCGCCGTGTTGATGCCCGGCATCTGCGGAGCCCAGTCCACGCTCAACACCGCTTTGGGATCGCCGTAGCGGGAGGCCAGGGCGTTGACTTCGGGGCTTTCCAGGCTGGTCAGGTTGCCATCCTCCACGATGTTCATCCAGCGATCGGTGTTGCGCAGGTGCACGCTGTAGGTGATGAAATAATTGTGCAAGTGGAAATCATGGTCCCGCGGTAAGTTGTACTTGGCCGTGAACTCGTTCCAGGTCTTCGATTCAGTGGGAGAACCCGGGTCGTGCCACAGGCGGAGACCGGTGCCCCAGTGAATCACGCCGGCACGATTGCGCTCCGGAATCAGTTCGTTCTCCATCATCAAGGCCGGGTTGCGGTACCACTTTGGATGGGTGCCCAAGCCGATCTCATACAGGTACCAGTATCCCGGATGGTTGTGGAACGGATAGTTGAGTTCGTTGATCTCCGGGTATTTCATGAACTCGCGCATCAAGTCGCCATAGATTCCGCCGCCCTTGACTTCGGTAACGTAGCCGTTCTTGTAGGTTATCTCCATGTGATCGTTGAAGCCGAAATGTCCGGAGGTTCCGCCGATTACGCCGTTGGCCAGGGACATCGGTTCGCGCGGAATCCACTCCTTTTGCAGGGCCGGATAATCCACTACCGAGAAGGCGTAGCGCCCCGTCGCCTGGGTCGGGAACATGTAGAGATGCCCGCGCTGGTAAACGCCGCGCGACCAGCGCAGCGCCATCTCTTCGGTGATATCGCAGGAGATGTCGGTGCCTTCCGGGTCGGTTACGTGCATCTTATCCACATAGGCAATCGGCTCCATGCTCTGCTCTTCGGTCAACTGCCAGACATCGGCGGGAAACGAAGGGATTTCGCTCATCACTTCCCAGCGATTGTCATAGGTGAAGAAACCCAGGAACTTATCTTCCATCGGGTGCAACGCGCGCATCAGGCCCGCTCCCCCGCCCCAGCCCCAAAATAAACCGTCCACTTCGGGATGCTTCTTCAGATAACTCTGAATTCCTTGGCCGACGCTGTTCTGCCGCAGTTTGGCTTGGGCAATCTTGTCGCTAGAACTGGGATCGTGGTTCTTGGGGTAGAGTTTATCGTAAAGATCGGGACGGCGTCCCTGCAGCCACTTCTTGGGAACTTCGGGGTCGGCGAAGATGGCGTCCAACCAGAACTTGCGGACTTCCATGTAACCCTTCTCCGCAGTGTCGCCGTTGGTGATCCGGCGAACGGACAAGGCCGCTTCCTTGGAGACGCCCACCATCTCGTAATCGGGGACCACCTGCACCTTGACTTTGCGCTCTCCCATGGCTCGGGTGATGGCGTCCAGAATCATGGGATCGGCGGTGACGATTGGGACAATTAAAATCGTTTGGCCGGACTGCGCCGCACCGAATCCTTTGCCTCCGCGCTGGGAATTGTTGCGCACCAGTCGGCGGGCATAGGGCATCACATCATCCACCGACTTGGGCGGGCGCAGATAGGAGGGGAAGCGCGGCTCCAGGTACTTGTGGGCCACCGACGGAGGATTGGCCTTCGTCATCCAACCGCTCAACAAACCCGCCACCAACACCAAGAGGACGATCCGCATAACCAAACGTGCCATGACAACCTCCCAGAGCAAGAATCGGGGCGGTGCAACCGCTTGCGCCCAATCCTATTATCTGGGCCCTTGCGCGATTGTCAAGTCAATTCCAGGAATGGCAGCGGCGCAGTTTGACCGCGTGTTGTCAGAACCGTCCGCGGTAGCGGATGGGTCACCAAGTAGACCCACCTGCTACCGCAGGCGGTTCTGACAACACCAACTGCCTCCAGTCGCGGCGATCGTCCGCCGATCCGTCGAAGGATCAGCCTGCACGAGTGCATTTTATGCAAACGATTGAAATAGGGAAGATCCCATGGATTCGAGGGACATGAAGCGGTAAGATGAACATCTGGCACGGCGATACCTGAGGTCTCGTCCGGCCACGGATCACTTGTGCATATCTCCGCGTTTTTCATCAAACGGCCGGTGGCCACAACTCTTCTCACCGTGGCCTTGGCGCTGGCTGGGCTGATGGCCTTCCGTTTTATCTCCGTTTCACCGCTTCCGGAAGTAGAGTTTCCGACCATCGCCGTGTACGCCAATTGGCCGGGAGCGAATCCGGAAACCATGGCGTCGGCGGTGGCCACGCCGCTGGAACGCGAGTTTGGACGAATTGCCAGCGTCGTGGAGATGACCTCGACCAGCTACATCGGCAACACCACCATCACCTTGCAGTTCGATCTGGATCGCGATATCAACGCCGCCGCTCGCGACGTGCAAGCGGCGATCAACGCGGCCAGCGGTGAATTGCCGGTGCTGCCCTACAATCCCTGGTACCGCAAGATTAATCCCGCCGACGCACCCATCATGTTCCTGGCGTTGACCTCGAACAACATGGAAATCAGTCGCGTGTTTGACACGGCCTCCACCATCATCCAGCCCAGGTTGGCGCAGGTTTTGGGCGTGGGCCAGGTTTTGATGAGCGGCGCCGCCAATCCCACGGTTCGGGTGGAGTTGAATCCGCTGCGGCTGAACAAGTACGGAATCAGCATGGAACAGGTTCGCAGCGTGCTGAACCAGGCCAATGCCAACGGTCCGAAAGGCCAGTTTTCCGACCGCAGCCGCTCTTGGGCGATCAGCACCAACGACCAGTTGTTCACGGCCGGACAGTACAAGCCCGTGGTGGTGGTCTACCGCAATGGCGCGCCGGTGCGTCTTTCCGACGTGGCCGAAGTGCGCGATTCGGTGGAGGATCTGCGCGTCGCCGGGCTCTACGACGGCCACCCTGCGGTCCTGCAAAATATCTTCCGGGAACCGGGAGCCAATATCATCGAGACCGTGGACCGGCTCCTGGCCGCGCTGCCGCCCTTGCGGGCTTCCGTGCCGCCGGCCATCCACCTGACCGTGGCCATGCATCGCAAGACGCTGATTCTGGCTTCGCTACGAGAGGTGGAGTCAGTCTCATGTTTTCGATCGTTCTGGTGGTGCTGGTGGTGTTTCTGTTCTTGCGCAACGTTTGGGCCACCATCATTCCCAGTGTCGCGGTCCCGCTTTCGCTGCTGGGAACGTTCGGCGTGATGTATCTGCTGAACTATACGCTCGATAATCTATCGCTGATGGCCTTGACCATCTCCACCGGCTTCGTGGTGGACGACGCTGTGGTGGTCATCGAGAACATCACCCGGCACCTGGAACAGGGCATGGAGCCGTTCGCGGCGGCGATGCGGGGGTCGCGGGAAATCGGGTTCACGGTGTTGTCCATGAGCCTCTCGCTGGTCGCCGTATTCCTTCCCATTTTGCTGATGACCGGCATTGTGGGGCGCCTGTTTCGCGAGTTTGCGATTGTCCTATCGGCGGCCATCGCCGTATCGCTGGTGGTGTCGCTGACCACCACGCCCATGATGTGCGCGCGGTTTTTGAAAGCGGAGCGCGGCCAGCGACGCGGATGGGCCTACCGCATGAGCGAGCGTGTTTTTCAGAGCCTGCTGGGAGGATACGAGACCGCCTTGCGCTGGGTCCTGCGGAACTCCGCCATCGTGATGGTGCTGACCCTGGTGACCATCGGCCTGAACGTGCATTTGTTCATGATCATCAAGAAGGGTTTCTTTCCGCAGCAGGATACCGGAAGGCTGAACGGCACCATCCAGGCGGGACAGGACGCCTCCTTCCAATCGATGCAGGAGAAACTGGCGCGCTTCTCCAAGATTGTGAAGGACGATCCGGCCGTCGACGATGTGGAGGCTTTCACCGGCACGGCCGGTTCCAGCGGCGGGGGCGCGGCCACCAATGCCGGACGCATGTTCATCGACTTGAAGCCGCTCGAAGAACGCAAGATGGATGCCGACGCCGTAATCGCCCGTCTGCGCACCAAGCTGGCTCGCGTTTCCGGCGCCACGCTGTTCTTGCAGTCGATCCAGGATCTGCGCATTGGCGGAAGGTCCAGCAGCACGCAGTATCAATTCACGCTGTCCAGCGACAATCTGGACGAGCTGAATGCCTGGGCGCCCAAGATGTTCGCGGCCATGAAGAAGCTGCCGCAGATCATCGACGTCAGCAGCGACCAGCAAAACAAGGGTCTGGAAACGGCGCTGGTGGTGGATCGCGATCGCGCCTCCCGCCTGCAGATCACCCAGCAGATGATCGACGACGTGCTGTACGATTCCTTCGGGCAGCGCCAGGTGTCCACCATCTTCGCGCCGCTGCAATCAATACCACGTGGTCATGGAAACGGCCCCGGAATACTGGCAGAATCCGCAGCGCTTAAAGGACGTGTATCTGGTCTCCCGCAGCGGCGCGCCGGTCCCGCTCGCGCGTTCGCGGATTTCAAGACCGGCTTCACGCCGCTCACGGTCAACCACCAAGGACAATTTCCCTCGGTGACGCTATCGTTCAATCTGCCCCTGAACGGCTCGCTCGGAGAAGCCGTGGATGCCATCGGCGAGGCCCAGCGGAAACTAGGGATTCCCGCCGCCATTTCGGCCAGCTTTCAGGGAACGGCGCAGGCCTTTCAGGATTCGCTGGCCAACCAACCCTGGCTGATTTTGGCTGCGCTGCTGACCGTCTACATCGTGCTGGGAATTCTCTACGAGAGCCTGATCCACCCGATCACGATTCTATCCACGCTGCCTTCCGCCGGCGTGGGCGCCCTGCTGGCTCTGATGATGATGCAGACGGAGCTCGAACGTGATTGCGCTGATCGGGATCATCCTGCTGATCGGCATCGTCAAGAAGAACGCCATCATGATGATCGACTTTGCGCTGGAGGCCGAGCGCAACGAGGGCGCAGTCCCGAGGAGGCCATCTTCGAGGCCTGCATTCTGCGCTTCCGCCCCATCATGATGACCACCATGGCCGCCTTGCTGGGCGGTTTGCCGCTGGCGCTGGGCCGCGGCATCGGGCTCGGAACTTCGCCGCCCGTTGGGCATCGCTATCGTCGGCGGGCTGATCTTCAGCCAGATGCTGACGCTGTTCACCACGCCGGTGATTTATCTTTACCTGGATCGCCTGCGCTTGCTGGCGCTCGGCGTTGGGCATCCGCGGGCCCGCCTGGCGGTGCAGCCGGCCGCCGGTGGCGATCATTCGTTGAAGGCTGGGTATCCCACCAACGACTAAAGCCGCAAGACGAGTTGTTCACTACGGAGACGCCCTTGACAGGCCTCCCTCCTGACGATATTATGCAGGCGCTTGCATAAAACCAGCGGAAGCGCGTACGGTCTCGCCTTCCGATTGCTAGGAGAAACGGACCATGCAACCATTTTTAAGTTCGGCGGAGATTGTGCTTTTCGCGGCTACGCTTGTTTGGCTTCTGGCAGCCCGGCCGAAACGCCGGACCGTGATTCTGATTCGCCGCGCCTTGTTCACGGTGCTGCTCGTTGCGCTGATCGCCACGAAGAAGCCCGCGTCGATTGCGGGAGCCGAGGGCGGTTACATGGCGCCGCGCTATCCGCAGTACGTGGTGAAGCCGCCCACCTCCGTCAACGACCTGATGGCCAATGCCCGCGCCTTAGTGCGGAACCGCGTCGGTTTCCAGGGCCTGGGATTGGGGGCCATCGATTCGGGGACCAATATTTTGATCGTCACCAACTCGCGTGCCGACGATCTGGTGTTCGAAGCCGTCAAGCGCGCGCTGGAAGAGCGCTCGGTGAAAGTGCAGATCGTGGCGGATTACAAACTGGTCGGTGTCAGCCGGCAAGAGGCCGAGGAGGTCACCAAACGGCAGGCCGTCGGCGCCAAGGATGGCTTCATGGAAGCGTCCATTTTCTGGATCAATGGTGCCTGGCGCGATCCAGACCGGCAGGCTGCCAAGGACTACCTGAAGTCGGCGCGCCCCGACCTGTTCGCCAAACTGTATCCGGCGGCCATGGAATTGACGCCCGCGCAAGAAGCGATCCGCCGCAAGCTCATGATCACCGATGTTGGTCCGGCCATTGCCAAGTACATCAAGGAGCATCCCGAAGTGCAAAAGATCTTTTGGGGTGAAGGCGGCGGCTCGCTGCTGCGCCGTTATGTACACCCCTATGAAGATAAGTACGCCGGCGTTTTCACCATCGACACCCGCGCCGAGCTGATGAGCAAGATGCCTTATTATCCAGGCGATGTTTGGCTGGCCACCGAGCAAAGAAGCATGGATGCGATCGCCTACATCGACAAGGTTCACGTTAGCGATCCGGAGGGCACCGATATTTCCTGGGATATGACCGACGGACAGTCCCAGGCTTGGGCCCAAGGCGTCTACCAGCGCGGCCATCTGTACATGCATCCCAGCCAGGCGTCCGGCCGTTTTGCCTACTCGGTGGTGGATTATCCCGCGGTGACCCAGTGGGTGCCGCGGATTCCGATGGCCTTGACCAACGGCGTGATCGCCGGAACCAACGGCCATGGCGGCTACTTCCCGCAGATGAAAACGTATTACAAGAACGGCTACATCGTGAAGGTGGAGGGCGGCGGCGTAAACGGCGAACTGCTGCAAACGTTCATGAAATATCCCGGGATCAACACGCTGACCTATCCGTTTCACGAAGGTTATCCGGGCTACTGGTATCACTATGAAGTTGCGCTGGGCACCAATCCCAAGGCGTTTCGCGATCCAGGACCGTTCTATGGCAACGAACCCGGCTTGGGATTGGGACCGGAGCGTACCCGCGCGGGAGTCTTCCATTTTGGACAGGGCTTGGAACTGCGCGCCGAGCCGGAAACCCAAGGCCCGCCGCTCAAATGGTTTGCCTTCGTCGATCAGCACAAACTGCCTTACGGACACGGCTTCCACTATCACAACTATTTCGTGACCTACGAGGCGCATCTGCGGAACACCGATCGCTGGATCAAGATCGTGGATAAAGGCCGCATGACCTCGCTCGACGATCCGGAGACGCGCGCGCTCGCTTCGCGCTACGGCAATCCCGATGAGATCCTGGCCTACGAGTGGGTTCCCCAGATTCCCGGCATTAACGCGCCGGGAAACTACGCCGAATACAGCAAGGATCCTTACCCCTATCAAAAGGCGGTGATGGATCGGGTGATGAATGGAACGTACGAACATTTCGTTAGCGGCGGGAAGCCGGCAACGAAAAAGTAAGGGTGAGTTTCGAGGCCGGCACAGTTGTGCCGCGTCCTCCTGGTCCCCACGATCGAGAGTTCTTCCATTGCAGCATCAGTTTGCAGAAAGCGTGTTGTCAGAACCGTCCGCGGTAGCGGATGGGTCACCCGGTGGACCCACCTGCTACCGCAGGCGGTACTGACAACGCATGCCGGCCCTACAATCAAACTGAGACGCTACCTGCCCAAAACAAGCCTTGACAACGAGCCTGCAGACGTTGTGTAATGCAAACGCTTGCGTTAATGGCCGGCGTAGTTGGAATACATTGGAATCGGAGCATGGGTAAAACACTCGAACGGTTGGTGGGGATTTTAGGGAAACGGTCGTTCCTGAGCTTCGGCTTGGTAACGTTTCTGGTGGCGTCGTTGCTGGCGACCGTCAATCTGGCCTCCCGCCATGCCCTTAAGGTTTACGTCGAGGATCAGCTGCAGCGTATTCCTTGGGATGTCACGATGTACGAAGCGGGTGGAACCCATATCTCGCCGGGTCCCAGCCTGAGCGACAAGGTGCGCGAGGTTACCGGAGTTCAGCGTGTGGAGAGCTTGGTTTTTCTGCGAGCCATTCTTCCGCCCGACGTTGCGCCCAAGGTAGATGGCAATCCGATGTCCACGCCCTGGCTCTGCATGATGGCCGCCACCGACGCCAGCCTGCTGCCTCCGCAATTGCGAATGGCCATTGCCAACGTTTCAGGGAAAGACAATACCGCGGTCGGCGCCGTGCTGGGATTGGTGGGGCCCGAGCGCTCCATGGGCAAAGCCTTCTTCGCCTTGCAGGGTGCGCGAGAGTTCTCGCTGGATGTGCAAGTCGGAGACAACCGCCGCAACCTTTTTTCCACTCCGGTTCACGGCGCCATCCGCCTGGATCGCGACGAAATGAATCGCTGGTTGATGGATCAGACCGGGTCCATTTCCTTTATTCCTTACATCGGCGCCATTCTCCTGATGCCCTATCGCGCCGAGGTGCTGAATCGCTTCGATTCGGTGGCCAACGGCATGGTTCCCAGCGAATTGCTGACTCCCCAGGAGGCCAACTACGGTCACGTGAAGGAAGCGGAGTATTTCCCGGAGATCATTTACCTGGCCAGAGTGGACCGCGCGCGGCTGGTCTCGGGATGGGATATCGCCGGTTCGATGCAGCGCGTCACGGAGATGCGCGACCGCGTGGCCGAGGCCGCCCAGGGCGGGGCGTCCATCCACGTGGAGAGTACCACGCTGGTTTTGCTGGAGCGCATGAATGGCATCGCCCGGTTGATCGGCGTCCTCACGTTGCTCATCGCCCTCCCGCTGCTGTGGATGGCCTGGGTGCTGGCCGCCAACCTGTGCGGCCTGCTGATGCTCAACGAACGCCGAACTTTGGGACTCATGCGCCTGCGCGGAGTTCCTGGACATATCTTGGGCCGGGCCTTTCTGCTGGCCATTTCTTCCGGCGGATTGTTGGGCGGCGTGCTCGGCCTGGCGGCCGGGTCGCTGGTGCCGCTGATGATTTACGAATCCGGCGCTTTGCCGCTCAGCATTTTGGCGGAACGCCAGCAAATCTTTCTGTATCTAGGATTCTTGATTATCACCGTCGGCCTGGCGTTGCTGACCAGCCGGCGGTTGGTTCGTTACGCCACCTCGATTTCTCCGCTGGAAGCATCCGGCCGCGTGGCCGCCTCCGAAGCCCTGCACGCCACCGTTTCCTTTGGCGTGTTCCAATTGCTGGCGTTGCTGTTGGGCGCTTACACACTGGCCGGGTGGGTCACGGGCTGGGAACTGTCCGCGAAATATCCGCGCCCTTGGCTGCTATGGACCGATCGTCTGCTGGGTTTCGTCGGCCTGCCTCTCTTTCTTTATGGCACGGCCTCCCTGTTGGTTTCGCAGCGCACTTGGATCCAGCGCCTGCTGGCTCCCGTGATTCGGCCCATCGCCGGGCGCTTGGGAAGTTTTGCCCTGCACCATGTCGCCACCAAGCCGCATCGCACTATCGGTTTTCTGCTGATTGTGGCGCTGATGGTCAGTGTCTGTCTGTACCCCACCGTGACCAGCCGCTCCTTCGAGGATAAGGCCGTGCGTGGCGCCCGCGTGCAAATGGGATCGGAATACATGTTCACCTTCAACTCGCCGGATTTGGCCGACGCCTCCAAACTCCAGCGCGGATTGGGCAATCAACTGGACGCCCTACGGCCGGGCATCGCCCGGCTCATTGCCGCGTTGGAAAAAGTTCCGGGTGTCCGTTCCACAAACACCGTCGTCGAGGCGATCCTTCCCAATTTCTATCTTCCCGGATATGGCTTTCGCGGCGTGCCGCTTTATCTCTTGGGCGACGTGGATGCTTTTAGCGACCAAGTGTATAGCGAGCCGGCGCTGGGAATCACCGGACACTTCAAGGATCTGCTGGCCAACTTGAAGAACAACGAGGTGGCCGTTTCTCCGGCGGTCTCCGACTTTTGGAAGCTGCATGCCGGCAGCACGGTCTTGATCGGCATGGACGAGCAGCGCCGTTCGATTACCGCGCCGTCCAGCGGCACCATGGGTTTTTTGCCCGGCACGCCGCCGCGCTCCGTCACCGACCGGCAAGGTTATGTGCAGGCGCGCGTCGATTACATGAACTACCTGTTTTCCAGCACCGCCTACGTGGTGGCGTCGCTGGGGAACACGCGCCTGACGAATTTGCAGGCTCTGGTTCCGCGCGTGATCGTACTGGTGGACGCCGATCCGAACGGCGAGGTTGCGGCCACCCAGACGGCCTTGCTGCACGCCATGACGGTGGCGCCCATGGAGGCGCACAACCTGCCCGAGGAAGTTCACAAGGTGGGCAGCGACATGTTTATCGCGCTGGCCATGGAGAACATGCGCATCTATTTAGTGGGCGGGTTGCTGCTGGCGCTGATCGCGATTCTGGCCGTGTCCATGGCCAACTACACCGAAGACCATCGCACCTTCGCGTTGCTGCGCATCCGCGGCGCCTCGCCCGAACATATCCGGCGCTTCCTGATGGCCATGCTGCTTTCCCCGGCCTTGCTCGGATTGGTGCTGGGAGGCCTGGTGGCTTTGCTGGCCGGCTTCGGACTGACCAACTACGTTTGGAAATTGCGCGAGTTGAAAACCGTGGTGCAACTGTTGCCGACGCGGCTGGTGATTTCCTTGCTGACCTTGGGCATTGCCGCGGTGTTGATGATCTTGTTGCTGGGAGTGTCCTGGCTTTTTAGCGTCTGGGTTTTCCGGCGCACCGCTCGAGAAACCATGTTGGAAGGATAATAGATTCTATGGCTGCAACCGCAACCGCCCGGCCGTTTTTTTCTACCACCGGCGTTCCCATCAAGATCGCCGGCCTGCGCAAGAGCTATCATACTGCCGCCGAGGAAATTCACGCTTTGAAGGAAGTCAATTGGGACGTGCCCTCGGGCAAGTGCATCGCCATCATGGGACCGAGCGGCTGCGGGAAGACCACGCTGATGAACCTGATCGGCGGGGTAGACCGGCCCACCGGCGGCAGCATCCTGGTGGACGGCCAGGATCTGGCCAAAGCCGGCGAACGGGACCTGGAAAAATACCGCTTGTTGAAAGTGGGATTCGTCTTTCAACTCTTCAACCTGATTCCCAGCGTGTCGGCTTTCGAGAATTTGGAACTGCCCATGATGGTGGCCGGCGTGGAGGAGGGACCTCGTAAGGAGCGCGGCGAGGCACTGCTGCGCATGGTTGGCTTGGCGGACAAAGGCGCCAAGCGTCCCGAGCAGCTCAGCGGCGGCGAGCAACAGCGCGTGGCTATCGCCCTGGCGCTGGCCAACGATCCGGCCATGATTCTGGCCGACGAACCCACCGGCAACCTCGATAGTTCCAATGCCGTGATCATTACCACGCTGCTGCGCTCTCTCTCGGACGACTACGGCAAGACCGTCATCATGGTCAGTCACGATCCCAAAGCGGTGGAAGCTTTTCCCGAAGTCCACTCCATGCGCGACGGCCGATTTGTGTAATTCATGAACCATCTGACTCTCCGGCTCATCCGGATTCTGGGAAAGCGCGTCTTCGTCAGTTTCTGTGTGGTGACGTTTTTAACCGCGGCGTTGTTGTCCGCGGTGAACCTGGCGTCGCGGTATGCTCTGAAAGTTTATGTGGAAGCGCAGTTGGATCGCACTCCCTGGGATTTCACGATCTACAAGCCGGGACCCTTCACCAGTAAAGACGACCTGCCGGAGCACCTTCGCCAAACCCCGGGGATTCGCCGCGTGGAACGCTTGGCCTTTCTCCGAACCATTCTTCCCTCGGAGGGTCCGGCCAGTTTGGAAGTGGATGGTAAGCCGCTGGGCACGCCTTGGATCTGCTTGCTGGCGGCCAGCGATCTGAGCCTGCTGCCGCCGGAATTGCATCTGGCGCTGGGCAGCGGCGCGCGGAGTCTGCCCAACGGTTCGGCGATCCTGGTGCTGGTGGGTCCGGAGCGCGCCATGGGCAAGGCCTTCCTGAACCTGCAAGGGGCGCGGGAGCTGCGCATGAATATCACCGCCGTCAAGACCGCGGACCAACAGAAGCGCTTGCTTTTTCAAACCCACCTGGAAGGCGTGATCCGCCTGAATCGCGAAGAACTGAATCGCTGGCTGATCGATCAAACCGGTTCGATTTCCTTTGTCCCGCACATCGGCGCGATCCTGCTGATGCCCTATGAAGAGGACACGCTGCGGCGTTTTGATGCGGCGGCCACCGGCCTGGCACCCCCCGACGTGGCCGGCGAGCCGGCGGAGGCCAATGACGAAGGCCAGAAAGCCGAGTATCTGCCGGAAGTAAGTTATCTGGCTCGCGCCGACCGCGAAACGTTGATCTCCGGCTGGGATCTGCCGGCGTCGCTCGAACGCATGCGCAGCGTCGAGGATCGCTTGCGTAGTCAAGCCGAGGAGGGAACCGTGGTTGAACAGCACGACGCTGGTGCTGCTCGAACGCATCTCCCAGATCGCCCGGCTCATTGGCTTCGTGACCGTGCTGGTGGCCTTGCCGTTGTTGTGGATCGCTTGGGTCTTAGCCGCCAACCTTTCCGCGCTGCTGATGCTCAATGAGCGCCGCACGCTGGGCCTGATGCGTTTGCGCGGAGTTCCCGGTTGGGCGTTGGGCCGAGCGCTGCTGTGGACCATCACCGCCGCCGGAATGTTGGGCGGAATCGCCGGTTTGCTTACCGGATCGTTGTTGCCGCTGTGGATCTATGAAGGAGGGCGTCTGCCGCTCGCCGTGGTGGACTCTCCGGGCCAGATCCTGCTTTCGCTGGCGTTCCTGGTGATCGTAGTTGGTCATGCGCTGTTGGTGAGCCTGGGGCTGGTTCGTTATGCGATCAAGATCTCGCCTCTGGAGGCCGCCGGCCGCGTGGCGGCTTCCGAAGCCGTTCAGACGCAGGTGCGCTTTGGCGAACCGCAGTTTCTAGCGCTGGCGTTGGGAACCGCCGCCATCGGCGGCTGGATCTTTGGTTACTCGATCTTTTCTCCGAACTCGCCCGCCTGGGTGCGGTCGCTCGATCGCGGGCTGAACTTTATTGGAGTGCCGCTGTTCCTCTACGGCTTGACCACGTTTCTAGCCTCGCGCCGCAACTGGATTGAAAAACTCTTGCGCCCGCTGATCACGCCGATCGCCGGGCGGCTGGGTCTGTTTGCAGCGCGGCATCTGGCGGTGAAACCGCACCGCATGGTGGCGTTTCTGTTGGTGGTGGCGCTGATGGCCGGCGTGAGCCTTTATCCGCTAGTGACTCGCGAGTCGTTTCTCGATCGAACCGTGCGCGGCGCCAAAATACAAACCGGCTCGGAGTGGCAAATTACTTTCAATTCACCGGACCTGGTTCCCGTGGAGCATTTGCAGGGACGCCTGCAAGATCAAGTTGTCGCGCTACGGCAGCAATCCCAGCGCCTGTCCACGATTCTAGGAAAAGTGTCCGGCGTTTCCTCGACCACGTCGATGTTCGAAGCCTTGCTGCCGGCATTCTATCTGCCCAACTACGGCCTGCGCGGAGTGCCCTTGTATCTTCTCGACGATACGGAAGAGTTTCGCCGCCAGGTATATGCCGAGCCGGAACTGGGCGTGACGGCGGACTACGACAGCCTGCTTGACCGCGTGAAATCCGGACAACTGGCAGTCTCCGCGCCGGTTGCCGCCTTCTGGAACCTCTCAGCGGAAAGCTCCATCCTGCTGGGTCCCGATGGCGAAGGCAATTCCGTGACCGCCTCCTCCGCCGGCACGCTGGGATTCCTTCCGGGCTCGCCTTCCCGCACGGTCAATGACCGCCAAGGTTATGTGCAGGCTCGCGTGGACTATTTGAATTATCTGTTCAGCGAAAACGCCTACCTGGTCGGCAGCGCCGACAACCAACGCCTGGCAGGATTGCAGGTGCTGATCCCGCGCTTGATCGTGCTGGTGCGCAGTGAACCAGGCACCAATCCGGAGGAGCTTCGCGCCGCGATGATCGCGGCGCTGCCGGTCACGCCGCTGGAAATGCGCAGCGTCCCGCAAGAAATACGTAAGTTGGGCAGTGACATGTTCATCTCGTTGGCCATGGAGAATCTGCGAATCTTCCTGCTGGGAGGCGTGTTGTTGGCCCTGGTTGCGATTCTTGCGGTGGCCGCCGCGAATTACGCGGAAGATCGGCGCACTCTGGCTTTGCTGCGCATCCGCGGGGCCTCGCCGGTGCATATCTGGCGATTTCTTGTGGCGCTGTTGATGGCGCCGGCGTTCCTGGGTTTGTTGCTGGGATCGGCCATGGCGCTGGTGGCCGGCTTTGGGTTGGCGAATTACGTGTGGCGAATTCGCGAACTGCGCACCGTGGTACAACTGCTGCCCACGCATCTGGTGGTGTCGTGGCTGATGCTGGGTATCATTCTCTTGCTGTTGCTGCTGTTGGCGGGAGTGGCTTCGCTGTTCAGCTTGTGGGTTTTCCGGCGTACCGCGCGCGAGACGATTCAGGAAGGCTGAGATGACTTGTGTGGGCGTCCAAAGATCAAGGCGCTCCTCGCGGAACACTAACCGCGAAATCGAAACGCTCTAGACAACGTAGGACAGCTTGGCAAGGCCCTTGCCGGAACCGGTAGCGGAAAGGGAGAGTTGCTGGTTCTCGGCGCTATTCGGCACGGCCGTGCCGCAATTGGGGCAGAAGCGGAAGCCGGCAGGCAGCGTCTGCGAGCAATTCGCGCAACTGCTGACGGTGTCTTCGCCAAAACCGACCACGCGTGCGATCTCCTCGATGGTGGTCTGGCCGGCTCGCACTCTGGCCAAGCCGTCTTCGTGCATCAGGCGCATTCCCTGGTGGCGCGCCAAGGCGGAAATTTCCTTGTCCTGCACGCCGGTGCGGATGGCGGTGCGAATCGCTTCGCTCAGCACCAGCATTTCATAGACCGCCACGCGGCCCTTGTACCCGGTGTTGTCGCAGGCGGCGCAGCCGCTGGGGACGTACATTTTGTCGCCGAGGTCGGTGATGCCGGCCGCTGCCATGCGCGAGGCATACCCGGAGCGGATCGGCGCCTCAATGCGGCAGAAGCACAGCTTGCGGACCAACCGCTGGGCGATGACGCAACTGACCGAAGAGGCAATCAGGAAATTGGGGACCTTCAGATCCACCAGGCGAGTCACCGCGGAAATCGCGTCGTTGGTGTGCAAGGAGGAAAGCACCAAGTGTCCGGTTTGCGCAGCCTGCAGAGCAATCTCCGCCGTTTCCGTATCACGTATCTCGCCCACCATGATGACGTTGGGATCCTGGCGCAAAATGGATCGCAAGCATTTCGCGAACGTCAGGCCCGACTTGGGATTGATTTGCACCTGGTTAATCTCACGGATCTTGAATTCCACGGGATCCTCGACCGTGACGATGTTCAAATTGGGCGCCGTCACCATGTTGAGGGCCGAGTAGAGCGTGGTGCTCTTGCCCGAACCGGTAGGACCGCATACTAGGATCATCCCTTGCGGTTGCGACACCAGATTCCGGAAGGTACGCGCATTCTCGTCGGTGAACCCCAACTGGGTGAAATCCATCTTCGCGGCGTTGGGATCAAGCAGTCGCATGACCACTTTCTCGCCGTCGTGCGTGGGCAGCGTGGAAACACGCAAATCCAGGCGGTTCTTGCCGAACTGCACCATGAAACGGCCGTCTTGCGGGGCCCGCCGTTCGGAGATGTCCATGTTGGCCAGGATCTTCAGGCGGGATACCAAGGTCAGCGTCAGCTCCTTGGGAACGATGGTGAGATCGCGCAGAAAACCGTCCACGCGGATTCGCACCAGCGTGCTGTCCTCGCGCGGTTCGATATGCAAATCGCTGGCTTTCTTGGCCACGGCGGCCGCCAGGATTCCGGAGGCTAGCTTCACGGCGGGAGTCTTCTCGTTACGCATCTCCGCCGCCAGTTCTTCCATGGCCGCCTGATTCCGGTCGTCGGTGGGGGCCACCACGAAATGCATGTCGGGGACATCGCCCAAGTCCATGACCGAGATCTGCGAAGTGCTGTCACCCTCATCGGTATCCGCGGACGCTTCGTAACAACGTTCGATAGCCGTCAGGATCTCCGATTGGATTCCCAGGCGCGGGGAGATTTCCATTCCGGCGACAAACCGTAGTTCGTCCAGCAAGCGCAGGCTCTGCGGTTCGGCCATGAGGACCACGAGTTGCCGGCCCACCAGAGCTATCGGCAGGGCGCTGTCGCGAATCGCGGTGATTCGGGGGATCAACTGGAGAGCCTTGGGATCGACGGTGACAAAGCGGGCGTCCAGATAGCTGCAGCCCATCACGTCTTGAAGAGCCTCAACTACCTCTTCCTTGCTGACCAGACCGCGGTCCAGGAGCATCTCGCCCAATCGGGCCCCCGGGGGCGCTTGGTCAATCAGCCGAAGCAACTCTTCTTCCGTGACCCGTTTCTTGGCTTTCAGTACATCGCCCAACCGTCTACGAGCCGGGTTGCGAGAGGGATTCATGAGAACCTAGTTTAAAGCGTCCCGTTAAAACTGTACATGGAACCGGAGTACCAGTTGGTAGCGAAAATGGTACTGGTCGATACCACTCGTTAGTACCAGTGTCCTATTATGGTATGGTACTCAAGAAGTAACGGAAGGCGCAGATAACGGATCGGATCATGCGCCCACCAAACCGCGCAGAGCACCTGCGCGCCATTCCCCTACATACCGCAATATATCATAAAGCCTCCAAGGGCTTGGAACCTTCTTTTGCCGACGCGTGCGCGACATTCAATTAAAGCGATAGTGCAATAACTTCCGGCGAGCAAGGGATCAACGGACTCCCACCAGAAAAGTGGAGGCCCTCCCTTACTGCGGCCACCGCTTCTTGACAAACTTGTCGATGGCCGCGACGAATTGCGCGCGCTGATCGCCCTTGCCCGCCTTGGGCCCGTCCGGCTGCAAAGAATGTTCGCCGCCAATGATCACCAGCTTTTCCTTGTCCTTGCTGGCCGCTGAGTCGAAGGCCTTCTGTCCTTCGCTCGGCCAGATTCCAGAGTCGGCGGAAGAATTCACCACCAGCAGCGGGACCGAGACCTTCTTCAGGTTGTCCCACAAACTGGCGTTCGTAATGATCGACTCGGTGCTCAGGAAAGCCCGCGGTGACATCGCCGTCATGCGTTCTCCGGACTGCCAATTGTAAAGGTCGCTGCGCTTCTGTCCGTCAACTCGCGGCGCGGTGTAGTGTCCCAGCGTGCGGTCGTTGGGATCGATGGAGAGATCGTAATAGCCGGGTTCGGCGAAGCTGCGATATACCGTCATCGGCTTTTCGTACATGGCCCGGCGCTGGATCATCAACTGCTCCTTCTGGCTCATTTGCTTGTAGGCGGGCGATTTCATCAGTTCCACGTAGTATTCCTGCTCGCGAATCAGACCGCGGGCAATCTCGATCAACCGAAGAGCCCGCTCGTGCTGCGCTTTGCGGTAGCGCTCCAGGAACTCCTTGGAGTAATGCGACGGCTCCGGCGGCACACGAAAACCATTGTCCGGATTGTACATGTCCAGAGAGGGATCGTAGGAAAACGGATCGTTCTCGTCGGTCACCGAAGGATCCAGGCGATGGCCGATGTGCAGTCCCTCGCCTTCCGCGGCGTTCAGCAGGATGATGCCGTCGGCCTTGGGCATATCGAATTGATTCAGATCCAAGGGATCTCCGGCTGGAGTCTTCTTCACGCGGTTGGGAGGCGCCGTCTCGGCCTGCGCCTGATAGTAGACCATCAACGACCCTCCGCCGCTATGGCCAATCAGAAATACCCGTTGGACGCCGCGGCTCTTCAAGAATTTCACGCCGGCCGCTACGTCGAGCAGCAGTTCCTCGTGGACACCGGAGCGATCCCCTTGGCGAGGCGACAAGCCCAGCGCGCCGTAGCCCAGCTTGGCCAGCGGTTCCAGGGCAAAGTGCTGGAAGTCCTCGTGGCGGGGATGCATGATCACAACGGCCATTTTGGGTTGCTGACCTTCCGGACGTTGATAGAGCGCCTGAGGGCGTCCGCCGTCCTGGGTTTTGAGTTGGATGAACTCGTGGCGAACTTCCTGCGCCGGTAAACCCGCCGCCAGCAGCAGCGAACCCAGCAAAGCTGCGTGTATTTTCATTTTCATGATCCCGTCTCCTTCTGGCCCTTCGGCTTTCCGCAAATGGCGTAGGCCAATTCCGCGTACACATTGGCGGTCAATGCCAAGTCGTCGATCTCGAAGCACAGTCGTCCACTGCCCGGCTCTTTGCGGCGCGCGAGGCCGAACGTAACCGATGGAATGCCGTTCGAGTTGAAGACATTGTTATCGCGCCACATGCTGACCACTTCGGTGGGCGCTTCCGGCAACGGATCGTTGCCGCTCACGCGTTTGTAGCAATCGCTCACCGCGGCCGCCAGCGGCGCGGTGTTCTGGCCTTCCACGCCGCCGTAGTGCATGAACGTCTCAACCGTGGCGCCCACGCCGGCCTTGTCAACGGCCGCCTGCAACTCGCGCTGCACGGCCAGTGCGTCCGCGCCGGGAAGCGTGCGCACATCCACATAGATGGCGCAGTAAGGCGACGTGCGGTTCGGCCGATACGGAATGCCGCCGCGTACCGCGCCGATGTTGACCTTGGGAATCACCTTGCCGCACGGCGACTGCCGCGTGTGCGCGGCTTCGTATCCGCGGGCCCATTCCTCCACGCAGTCGATGACGCGAGCCATCTTCACAATCGCGTTGGGATGTTCGCGAATGTCGTCGGGCCGGAAGGAGCGCGGCGTGTAGATGTTGCGGCCGGGCACGCTGATCTTCAGATAACTGGCGCCGCAGGCAAACCAGGAGATGCCGAAGTCGGTGGTCTCGGCGACCAGCGCGTAATCGGCGCGAACGCCGTGGGCCACCAGATGGCGGCTGCCGAAGCCCTTGCCTTGATACTGCGCGCCTTGCCATTCGTTAACCGGGGCATTGCCCGTTTCGCCCACCACGCCGGTGAAAATCACATCGCCCGCCAGCTTGACGCCGGAATCGCGCAGCGCCTTCAGCACGATCATGGTGGTCGCCATCAGGCCGCGATCGTTGAGCACGGTGTGGCCAAACAGGCGGCTGCCCTCGCGCCAGGCGCCGGTTCGATTGATATCGGGCTGCTTCATGGCCCAATCGTAGTCGGGGCCGGACACTTCGCTATCCATGTGCGAATTGAAAATCAGGCTAGCGCCGCCGCCGGTGCCCTTCAGCACCGCGTACACGTTGCTGCGATCCGCCAGGATCGGCTGCCTGACCGGATTCAGCTTGTTGGCCGCCAGCCATCCGAAGACCGCTTCGGCCATGGGCTGCTCGTGAAGCGTGGGACTGAAAGTGTTAGCCAGCATCAGGGCCGTTTGAGCCAACTCTTCGGAATCGATAAATTTTGAGAATTTTGCGTCCTGCATAAGCCATCCTCCAACAGCGAAATGTCAAATCTGCGTCAAGGCCGCCTTCAATGCGGCAGGGTCCACGGGTATGGTGCGCACGCGAACGCCGGTGGCATTGTGGATCGCATTCAAAATCGCCGGAGGCGTAGGCACGGTGGCTATTTCCGAAATACCTTTGGCCCCGTACGGCCCCTCCGGGAAAGGGTCTTCCACAATTTCGATGCGAATCGACGGAACGTCGGTGGTTACCGGCACGCCCAAACGTCCAAACGTTGCGCGGCGCGGCGGCTTGCCCTCCACCATGTCGTAATGCTCGGTGAGCGTGTATCCTTGCGACATGACCACGCTGCCGATCAACTGTCCGCGAATTTGCTGCGGGTTGATGGCCACGCCGACATCGTGTGCCGCAATCATACGCAGCACGCGCACTTTGCCGGTGGCCTCCTCCACTTCCACAAAGGCGGCCTGCGTGGCGTAGGCATAGGTTGGATAGTTGCGATACTCCTCGCGCGGCACAGTCTTACGCGCTTCCTGGTCCGAGAGCGGCCAGGTCTTCGGGGAAACGTAGACGGCCTCCGCTTGTAAGGGACCACTTTCGGCCGCGGCGCGCTCGGCAATCTGCGCCAGCGTCATCACGATTTCTTCCCGCTCGCGATACTGCGTCCAGGACAGCTTCACGCCATCCGACGTAAGGGTCAGTTCGGCGGCGTCATGATTGGTCCAGCGAGCGACGGCCGCCAGCAGTTGATCGCGAAACTTCTTGCCGGCAATCACCACTGCGTTGCCGCTGATCAAGGTCTGGCGCTCGCCGGAGGCCGAGCGATGGGGATGCGTAAGTTGCGTATCGCCGCTGATCAGATCGAAACGCTCGGGCGCAATGCCGGTCGACTGGCAGGCTAGTTGCAGCATGGTGGTGCGAATGGCTTGCCCCATATCGACCACCGAAGCGCGCAACTCCACGCGGCCGCTGGGGAGCAGGATGAAGGTTGCTCCCGAATCGTCCACCTTGCCCTTGCCCGCGCCGACATTCTTATATCCCGCCGCGACGCCAAATCCCAAAAAGTAGCCGGGACGCGCGCGAAGCTGAATCTCGGGCCAATCTTCCTGGAAGGCGCGCTGGCAGGCTTCCAAAGTTGGCAGCGCGCCCACGCTGCTCGGCAAATACTGGCCGGTGATGGTGACGTCGCCGTCCTTCAGCATGTTGATGCGGCGAATCTCAAACGGATCCATTTTGAGTTTGAGCGCCAATTCGTCGATCAGTTGCTCCATGGCCACCGCGGCTTGATTGATTCCGTATCCGCGGAACGCGCCGCCGTTGGCATTGTTGGTGAGGACAGAAATGCCTGCAATGCGCACGTTGGGCACGCGATATGGCCCGCAGGAAAAAATGCAGGCTTGATCGATCACGCGGGGACTGTTGCCGGTATACGGGCCGGCGTCGGCCAGCAATTTAGCGTTGACGGCCAGAAAATGTCCGGCGGCGTCGGTAGCCACGCGATAATCCATCCAGTAGGGATGGCGCTTGACGCTGTTGTGCAGCGACTCCTCGCGCGTCAGCGTGATCTTCACCGGCTGACGGGTGACAAACGCGGCCACCGCGGCGACGCCCTCGATGCTGACTTCCAGCTTTCCGCCAAAACCGCCGCCTAAAGGAGTCTGGATAATGCGCACTTGCTCCTTGGGCAGGCCGAGAATTTTCACCAACTGCTCGCGAGTCTCGAAGGGCGCTTGCGTGGGAACGTGAATGGTGACCACGCCGTCTTTCATCTCCGCGAGCGCCGCCACCGGCTCCAGGTAAGCGTGATCCACGCGCTGGGTTTCGAAATGTCCTTCCACCACGTGCGCGGCTTGCTGGAACGCGGCGTCCACATCGCCCACTTCGTGCAGCAATTGCTTGCAGACATTTCCGCTGGGATGCAGTTGCGGCGCGCCCTCGGCCATCGCCGCCTGGGGAGTGAACAATCCCGGCAGAGGTTGGTAGGCGACCTCCACGAGTTTGGCGGCTTCAATGGCTTGATCCTTGGTTTTCGCCAGCACCAACGCCACCATGTCGCCGGTGTAGCGCACGCGGTCGGTGCAAAATACCGGCTGATCGGGCTTGGTGCGTCCGTGGCGATTCAGGCCGGGGACATCCTCGGCGGTAAGAACGCGAACCACGCCGGGAGCCTTGGCCGCCGCTTTCGTATCGATCTTGAGAATCTCGGCGTGGGCATGTTCACTCCAGACAATCTGGCCGTGCAGCATTCCTGCAACGCTCAAATCGTCTGCGTAAGGCAGCGTCCCGCGAACCGCGGCAGCGCCTTCCGCCAGCACGGCGGAGACGCCCAGACCGCCCGACCGCGGCTTCCAGGCGGCCAGTTCTTCGGGATGCGCCATCCATTGAGATGCTTTCTCCACCGCTTCAAAAATTTGCGTGTAGCCGGTGCAACGGCAGATCACGTCCGCCAGACCTTCGCGAATCTCATTCTGAGTGGGAGCCGGGTTCTTGTCGAGCAAGCCCTTCGAGGCCATCACCATCCCCGGGATGCAGAAACCGCATTGCACGGCTCCGCATTCCAGAAACGCGGCCTGAATCGGATGCAGCCCGTTTTTGGAAATTCCTTCGATGGTCTCCACGCGGACGCCGTTGGCGCGCCGCATATTGAAGAGGCAGGAGTCCACCGGCTCGCCGTCCACCAGCACGACGCAGGTGCCGCAGTCGCCGGTGCTACAGCCTTCTTTGGTTCCCTTCAGATCAAGATCTTCGCGCAGGAATCTTAATAGCGTGATCTTGGGATCCACGTTTTTCCGGATTGTTTCTCCGTTTACGGTGAGCTCGACATCAATGTTCATGCGGGGTCTTACCGGCTTTCCATGCGAGCTTTCTATTCGTTCAGGGCCTTCACAAATGCCCGGCGCAAGAACACTCCGATCAGATGTTTCTTGTACTGCGCGCTGCCTTCGTGATCGTCCACCAGTTCAGCCTGTTCCGCCAGAATCTCGGCGGCCTGCGGCAAGCGGCTCTCGACTTCCTGGCGCGATCCCGCGAGCAACGCTTCCGCGGCCGCCGAGCGGCTGGGGTACGGACACACGCAGCCCACCGCAACGCGGCCTCGGGAAAAGCTGCGGCCGCCGTCGGGCGTTTCCAGCCACAAACCTAAACCGAGCGTGGGGCGTTCATGGACCTGAAACTTTACGTAGGCGGAACGGTGCCGCCCGGTGGCGCAAGGAACGCGAATCGCCGCCAGAACCTCGCCCGCTTCCAGGCTGTTGGCATAGGCGCCGGCAATCAACTGCTGCACGGGAATCTCGCGCTCTCCCTGTGGTCCTTCGATCAACACGGTAGCGTCCAACACTTGAAGCAGCGTGGCGGGATCGGAGTGCGGTTCCGCAAAGCACAGGTTGCCGCCCAGAGTTCCGCAGGCGCGCACGCGAACGTTGGCGACGTGCGATTCCATCTCCGCCAGCACCGCCAACTTCTGCCGCACCAACTCGGAGCGTTCAATATTGCGATGCGTGACTCCCGCGCCGATCAGCAGTGCGTCACCCTGCAATTCAATCTTGTCCAAACCGGGAATTACTTTGACGTCCACCAGATGAACGTAATTCAAAGCACCGTGACGCATGGCCAGCAGCAATTCGGTGCCGCCGGCATACACACCTCCTTCTTCGCCGAAGTCCGCCAGCATTTTGGCGGCTTCGGTGAAGTTGGACGGCTGGTGAATCTGGAAACGGCGATAAGGGGTCATAGCTTGCGAAGACGCGGCAATACTTCTTTACCCAGCAAGTCGAGTTGGCTATCCCACTCGTCGTAGCGGAAGCGGAAATCGAAAATGATGTGATCGATTCCGACTTCCAGGTATTTTTTCACGTCGCCGACCACATCGTCGGGATTGCCGGCGATGAACGATCCTTCCAAGTCTTCCGGCTTGGTGAAGGATCCGGACTCGGGCTTGACCCAGAACTTCTGTTTGTTGGCGTTATCGAGCAGGCCCTTGACGTTGACCTTCTTGAAAGCCGTGGCGCGATCCACGTCAATGCTGGTGATGGGAATGCAGCCTTCCAAAATCCGGGCCTTGCCCATGGCCAGGGCGTCGGCGCGCATTTTCTCCACGCGCTTTTTGTAGGTGGCCAGCGTGATGCGTCCCGGCAGCCAGCCTTCGCAGAAGGCCAAGGCGCGACGGATGGAAGCGGGCGTGCCGCCGGCATACCAAATCGGCAGCGGTTGAGCCGGACGCGGCTTGAATCCAACTTCGGCGAACTTGTAGTACTTGCCTTCATGCGCAAAGTGGTCGTGGCTCCACGATTTTTTCAGGATGGCCACTTGCTCTTCCACCACTTCGTCGCGTTTCCAATCGTTCATGCCCAGGGCGTCAAACTCTACCTGGAAGTTGCCCAGACCCAGGCTCAGCAGCAAACGATCGCCCGCCAGATATCGCAGCGAGTTGATCATCAAAGCCAGCAGCAGTGGATGACGGTGCGGGATCAGCGAGCCGTAGCCTAGCTTGATTTTCGTTGTTACCGCGCCGATCGCCGCCAGGCACAGGAAAGGATCGATGAACGTGTTGTCCGTGCCTTCCATCCCATGCGGGTGAAACACCAGGTGGTCGCGCACGATGACGGAATCGAAACCCATGGCCTCGGCCTTCTTCGATCCCTCGATGATCTTGTCTTTAGTCGCTTCGCCGCCAAAGTGGGGCAGCAGTAACCCGTACTCCGTAGCCATTTCCAGTTTCTCCTTTTTTTCTTGAACCGCTCTGTAACTAGCCTTTGCGCAGCGGACGGGCCAATTTGCCGTGTCCCGGCTGCCCGACCACTTTGCCGCTTTCGTACACAAACGTTCCCCGCACCAGTGTGTGCACCGGCAAGCCTTGCACCTTGAAGCCGGCGTAGGGCGTCCAGCCGCATTTGCTGAGCACGGTTTCGTTATCGATGGTGCGTTTCGCTTTCATGTCCACCGCGACCAAGTCGGCATCGGCGCCCACGCGAATCGCGCCCTTCTTGGGATAAAGGTTGAAGACCTTGGCGGGATTCTCGGACACCAGTTCGACTGCCTTCTTAAGCGACAGCTTACCGTTGTTCACGTCGGTCAGCAGCAGGGAGAGATACTCCTGCGCCGAAGGCGTGCCGGTGTGCGCTTTCCAGCCGTCTTGCCAGCCGGGTTCTTTTTCTTCCCGCAAATGCGGCGCGTGATCGGTGGCGATCATGTCGGCGGTGCCATCCATCAGCGCCATCCAAGCGGCTTCGGAGTGTTGCGGCGGCACGTAGTAGGAAAGCGCGTACGATCCCAGGCGCTCCACGTTGGCCCAATCGTTGCCCAGCCACAGGCACCAGGGATTCACTTCGCAGGTGACCGTGCGCCCGCGGGCCTTGGCTTGCTTTATCATTTCCGCGCACTGAATGGTTTGCAGATGCAGCACATGCAAGCGGCATTCCGCGGCCTGTTGCAGGCGCAAGAGCACGCCCACCGCGGTATCCCAAATCACGCCGTCCATGGCCGAGTAGGCCCGCGCATAAGCGCGGAAGTCGCGCTTGCCTTCTTTCCAGTAGCCTTGCTCGATCTCGTCCATGATGCCCTGATCGTGCGGGTGAATCATGATCGGCAGTCCGGTCTTCTTCACCTCCTTGAAGATGGCCAGCAGTTTGCCGTGATCGTGAACGCCGATTCCCGGCATGTGCGGATAGTCACGCCCTGTGTCCACGACCATGAAAACCTTGAACGCGATGATGCCCATTTCGCCCATCGCCTGGATCGTTTCCAGATTGGTGCCGGCGGCGTTCACGTTGTAGTCGATCAGCGCTTTCTTCTCGTACAGCGCGAACATGTCCTTGAGAATCGCCGGCGTGGTGGGCGGCGGAAAAACATTGGGCATGGCCACGCTTACAGTCACGCCGCCCGCGGCACTCGCCTGCGTCGCGGTGATGATGTCTTCCTTGTGGGTGAAGCCGGGTTCGCGATGATGCGAGTGGGTGTCGATGGCGCCCGGCAAAATGTGCAAGCCGGATACGTCCACCACTCGCTTGGCTTGCGGAGCTTCCCCGGGCGAGGTCAGGCCCACAATGGTCTCGCCGGAAATAGCCACGTCGGCGCGCACCACTCCGCCTTCGGTTACAACTTCTGCACCTTTGAGCAACAGATCAACCGCCAAGTTAGCCTCCTCTGGTACTTCGTCTAGGTTCTTTGTTCAGTCAGATCGGTTCGCCGCGATTCTGTTTGCAAGGCCTGCCAGACGCGTTCCGGCGTCAGCGGCAGACGGTTCACGCGCACTCCGGTGGCGTGATAAAGCGCGTTCGCCAGGCAGGCCGGCAAAGGATTCAGGGAGCCTTCGCCGCCGCCTTTGGCGCCGTAGGGTCCGGCCCCGTCCTGGTTCTGCACCAGCGCCAAATCGACGTTGGTTGGCAGATCGGAAAACCGCGGCACGCGATATTCCAGCATCGTTCCATTCATCAACTGCTGGCCGTCGTAAATTAACTCCTCGAAGAGCGCGATACCCAATCCCATGGTCGCGGCGCCCAAATCCTGGCCTTCCGCCATGGCCGGATGAATCGCCAAGCCTACGTCGCCGACGGTGGCCAGCGTTTCGACTTGCAGCCGGCCGGTCTCTTCGTCCACGGAAACTTCCAGGCCGGTGACGCCCACTTCCCAGAAAGGAGGAAGCGTTTTCAGATCGCCGGATTGCCGCAGATAAGCGCGCCCCAGAATGCTGCAATCCTGGGCGTGAAAATATTTTTCGAGAATCTCGCCCCAGCTCAAGCGCCGCTCACCGCAACGCAGGCCGCCGGGTTCTTCCACGATGTCCGCGGGCTGGGCCTCGAAGGCCTCCAGCGCCATCACCTTGAGTTGCGCGATGGCTTCGCGGCAGGCTTCTAGAACAGCGCGTCCCATCAGCGTTGTGGTGCGGCTGGCGCCGGTCGATCGCTCGAAAGGCGTGATCGCGGTGTCCGACCCTACCAGGCGAACTTTTTCAAACGGCACACCCATCTCTTCCGCGGCAATTTGCGCCAGTACGGTATGGCTTCCCTGGCCCATCTCAGTGCTGCCGCTTAAAACGGAAACGGAGTTGTCGGCGTAGACTTGCACCACGGCCGAGGTCACCGGATGCGAGCCTGCGTCACTGGCCGAACATCCCAGCGCGCGCCCGTGGCGCGGGGGCAACGGCCCATGCGAGTCCAGCATTTTGCGAATCAGACGCAAATCTCCAGGCACGTCGGCGTCCAGGGGACGCAAGCCCGGATGAATCGACTCGCCGCGCTCGGCCAAATTTTGTACGCGAAATTCCAGGGGATCCCGGCCCAGCTTCTCGGCTAGTTGTTCCATCTGCGATTCCCCAGGGAATGTGACTTGCGCCGCTCCAAAGCCGCGGTACGAACTGGCCGGGACTTTGTTGGTGTACACGGCAAAGGCTTCCACGTTGACATTCGGAAAACGATAGGCGCCCAAAATCCGATTGGCGGCCTTCTTGCACACCAGTGGACTGTTTTCGGCGTACGCGCCGGTATCGAGATAGATGGTGGCCTTACGGGCGGTCAGCTTGCCTTGCGCATCCACCGCCGTCTGGATGTGTACTCGCGCGTCGTCCCCACGCGTGGTCAGGAAGGCTTCTTCCACGCTGAGTTGCAGTTTCACGGGACGGCCCGCCTTCCAGGAACAGGCCGCCACCAACGGCTCAATCTTGGTATAGGACTTGCTGCCGTAACCTCCGCCCACAAACGGCACGATCATGCGCACGCGGTTCAGCGGCATGCTGAACACCCGCGCCAGGTCGTAGCGCACCATGAAGGGATGTTGCGCCGAAGAGTAAACGGTCAAACCCTTGTCGCTGTAATCGGCGATGGCCACGTAGGCTTCCATGGCGTAGGCGTAGGCCATGGGAAAATAGAAATCCCCTTCCACCACGTGCGCCGCCGATGCCAGAGCCTCCGCGGCGTTGCCCCACTTCACACTCACCGCCTGGCAAATATTGGCCGGACGATCGCCATACAGTCCGGCACGATCGCCATCGAAACCTTTGAATGCGCCTTCCTTGTAGCTCTCTTCGTGAATCGCCGTGGCTTGGGGCGCCAGCGCGTCGTCGATCTCCAACACCGTGGGTAGCTCATCGTACTCGACGGCAATCTGTTCCAGCGCGGCCTGCGCGGCCGATTCATCCGCGGCCACCACCGCGGCCACCGGCTCTCCGACAAAGCGTACCTTACCGATGGCCAGCAGCGGATGGTCTTTCAAAGCGTGCCCATAATAGGGATTGATTCCCTGCAGATCGCCGCCCGTGAGAACGGCGAACACTCCCGGCTGGCGACGAGCTTCCGAACTGTCAATGGAAACGATGCGGGCATGCGCGAAAGGACTGCGCAATACTTTGGCCCAAGCCATTCCGTCCAACTCAATGTCGCTGGCGTAAATCGCGCGTCCGGTGACTTTGGCAGGGCCGTCGCCGCGCGGGATGGAATGGTTGACGGTAGTGAACTCGCCGGGCTTTTTCATGGCGAGTTGCGCCTCTCCGCCACCATTTCGGCGGCCGCGGCCCGCACCGCTTTTAGAATCGGCAGGTAGCCCGTGCAGCGGCAGATGTTGCCGTCCAGGAAGTGGATGATTTCCTGATCGCTGGGCGCTGTGTTCTTGACGGCGATATGCTCATCCAGCAACGCTTTGGCTGACAGAATCATGCCGGGCGTGCAAAACCCGCATTGGAACGCGAACTCCTTCAAGAATGCTTTTTGCACCGGATGCAGGTTGCCGCCGGCATCTTCCAGGCCCTCAATGGTGGTGACGGCTCGGCCGCGCACTTCATAGGCCAGCATGGTGCAGGAGCTGACCGTGAGTCCTTCCACCAGCACCGTGCAAGAACCGCAAACCTGCGCTTCGCAGGAAATCTTGGTGCCCGTAAGCCGCAAGCGATTGCGTAACACCTCCGCCAATGTCTCCCGCGGCTCAATCTCCAACACCACCGGTTTGCCGTTCAATGTAAAAGACAGGTTCATGAGTTTACCTTGGCAAACTGTCCTTGAATTCGCCGCGCAAACTCCGCGAACATATCGGAGGTCTTACGCCGAACCACCGGAGCGCCCAGCGTGGCCAGCTTGCCGAGCACTTCGATGGCGGCTTCGAAATGCATCATCGTGACGGCCTGATTCAGCGCACCGGCGTCCGCGGGTTGCAGGGCCACTTGAATGGTTCCGGTGACGCGATTCATGCCCAGCGAATCGCCGCCCTTGACCGAGGCCTTCAGCAATTCCCGCTCGACCATTCCGGTCACCTGAATCTCCAGGTTCATGGTCACCTTGAACGGGCCCACTCTCTCGGCCACTTTCGCGGCGTAGGCTTCCCCCGCGGCGTTGGTCAGCAGGGTGACGCTTTCCACGCCGGGAAGAAGTCCCGCCAGGCGGGAAGTGTCCCGCAACAAGCGCCACACTTCTTCCGCCGCCGCCTCCAGTTGCAAGTTTTCTGTAACGCTGAGCTGCACGACATTCCCCTCTAAGATTCTTCCCAGCTTTCCACTTTTTGATACTGCAAGTAGCGGTTGTACCAATCGATGATCTGGGGCGTCACTTGATCGAAGTACTCGTCATAGGCCTTGTAATGCGACGTTTCTTTTTGCAAAATCAGCTTTTTCGGCTGGCCGGCCTTTTGATACAAGCGGAAGGTTTGATCCTCCGGCGTCACCGCATCGGTTTCCGTGGAGACGAACATAATGGCGCGCGGCGCGATCCGGGCGACCCAATCTTCCGGCGTGAATTCCATGATGGCGTCGGCGGAACGCAGCGCGAACTGCTCCGGAATGCGCGAATCCACGTCTTTCTTCACCGTGGTGGCCTTGCGTTCGGGCGTGGCCAACATCAGGTCCTGGCGCGGATTGACCATCTCGCTGACGCCTTCCAGAACGCGCTTCTTACGATCGCCTTCCAAACGTTGCAGCATCTCCAGCCACTCGTACTCGCGACGCATGCTGCGCAGCCAGTCTTTGCCGCTGGCAAAGGCATAATTACTCACCACGCACTTGACGCGCTGATCGACCGCCGCCACAAAAATGGGATTGGCGCCGCCGGTGCCGCCCGACCCGAACAGCCCAATGCGTTTGGGATCGGCCTCGGCCCGCGTTTGCAGATAGGTGATGGCGTTGCGAATATCCTCGCACTGCGCCATCGGCAGAAACACTCCGCGCTCGCCCTCGCTGGCGCCAAACCCGCGATAGTCGAAGACCAGCACGGCGTAACCGGCGGCCGTGAAACTGCGGTGATAACGCTCGTACAGTTTGGCGTCGTGCAATCCAAGCCAGCCCGGCCCCTGCACCAAACCCGGCCAAGGACCGGCGCCCTCGTCGGGCAGCCGCAACAATCCTCGCAACTTCACACCTTCGCTAAAAAAAGAAACTTCTTCTTGTCTCACCTTTGCTTCTCCTTGAAAGTCCGACCTTGGATCGCCGGGATTTTGCTGCGCGAATCTAAACCCTAAGCCACCGATTCCCGAACCTTTAAATTGCAATCCAGAATGATCGACTGCGCCGGCCCGCGGTCGCCTTCTTCCAGCAGATTCAGCAGCAACTCCATGGCCTTGGCGCCGATGTCGTACATTGGTACGCAAACCGTGGTCAGCGCCGGCTTAATCAGCGCGGCCATGGGAATGTCGTCACATCCCACCACTGAAATATCCGCGGGAACTTTCAGGCCCGAACCGTTCAGGCCCAAGATCAATCCGATGGCCATGATGTCGCTGGCCGCGAAGACCGCCGTCGGACGGCGTTTGGATTCCATGATCCGCGAGGCGTGCTTGAAGCCCGACTCCATGGAGTAATCGCCGTAGGAAACCAAAGGCGTCAAGCCCCGCGATTCCATGGCTTCGATGTAACCGTGATGGCGATCCTTGCTGGCCGGCGATTCCGCAGGACCGCTCAGATACATGATTTTGTTGTGGCCGCGCCCGATCAGAAATTCCGTCGCCTGGCGACCCACCGTGCGGTTGTCCACCGAGACGCCCGAAAAGCCCAAGCCCGCCGAGCGCCGGCCGGCCAGAACCAGCGGCACATTCGAGCGGTTCCAGTCGGCGATTCTTTCCTCCGGAATCACGCCTCCGGTCAGGATCATGCCGGCCACCTGCGATCCCATCAACGTCTCGGAGAACAGTGCTTCCCGCTCCGTGTTGCGATGCGTATCGCACAAAGCGATCACATAGGACTTGGAGTGAGCCACGTCGTGCGCGCCGCGAGCAATCTCCGCGAAGAACGGATTGGCGATCGAGGGGACCATCAAACCGATCAGGTGGGAACGTTTCAAAGCCAAACCGCGAGCCAGGCTATTGCGAATATAATGAGACTCCTTGCGCGGCTTTATTGATTCGCTCGCGGGTCTCCTCGCTGATGGCCGAATTCTGATTGAGGGCCCGGGAAACTGTGGATATAGAGACACCCAGGCTGCGAGCCAGATCCCGCATGGTGGGAGCGCCGTTCCCCTCCCTCCCCGAATTCGCATTAAAAGTTGATTTCCGCAAGCGCTTGCGAAATTATAAGCATTTCGCGCCGCTGTCAAGGGAAAAAATGCAACAAGGCGATTCGCCTTGACAATCAGCGTTTTTCGGTGTTAGGCTGCGGTCTTCGCTTCCCAATCCAGGCTCCGCAGGTTCGCTGCTGCGGCGGCCATTTGAGCAATCGTTTGCACAGAAGAGGGTCCATGAGTCGAGTCATCGCCATTGTCGGGGGTACCGGGCCGGAAGGCCGGGGTTTGGCAACGCGTTGGGCACGGGCCGGAGAAACAGTCGTGGTCGGTTCCCGCGATGCCCAGCGGGCTCAAGAAGTTGCCGCGCAAATTGCCGCGGAGACGGGCGCCGGCGAGCGCGTCCAGGGCCGTGAAAATGTGGCCGCCGTCACCGGCGCCGACGTGGTGGTGTTGACGGTTCCCTTCCCCGGCCAAGCCGCCATTCTGAAACTCTTGAAGCCGGCGCTCCAGCCCGGAACTCTGCTGATCGATACCACGGTGCCGCTGGCCGCGGGCGTGGGCGGCCGGGCCACGCGCGTTTTGGGAGTATGGCAAGGATCAGCCGCCCAACAGACTGCCGAACTGGTTCCCAAGGGCGTGCGGGTGGCGGCGGCGCTGCAGAATCTGTCCGCCGAACTGTTGCAAGGCGACGCCCCGGTGGATTGCGACGTGATTGTCTGTTCCGACGACGAAAGCGCGCGCCAGACCGCCGGCGAGTTAGCCGAAAAAATTCCCGGCGTGCGCGCCTTGAACGGCGGAGCGCTGGAAACCGCCCGCATCGTGGAACAGGTGACGGCGCTGCTGATCGCCCTGAATATTAAATACAAGACGCATCATGCCGGATTGCGCATCACCGGTTTGCCGATTTAGTCCGGATTTGGTCAACCCTGGGAGGATCTCATGATCGTTCGAAAAGCGGCTGTTTTGCTGGTTCTTTCTCTCCTTACCGTTTCCGCGCTGGCCCAAACCAGCGGCGCGGAGCGCGGCAAGTACCTGGTCGAGCAGATCGGCAAGTGCGGCACATGTCACACGCCGCGGTTGCCCGACGGAAAGCCCGACGAATCCAAGGCCTTGAAGGGCGCGATGCTGAACATCCAGCCGATCAAGCCGGTGGAGGGCTGGCATCCCATGGCGCCCGACATCACCGGCGAAAGCGCCCTGTGGAAGCGCTGGGGAGAAGAAGGCGTGGTCAAGTTCCTCATGGAGGGCGTTAGTCCCAAGGGCAACGCCGCCGACGCACCCATGCCCCTGTTCAACATGCACAAGGAAGACGCGCGGGCGATCGTCGATTATCTGAAGACGCTGAAGTAAGCGGCGGAAAGTCGGCTGTCTCACAAATGGCCCGCCCAAGCTAACGGGTAATGGCTCAGTTTGCGCCGGGTGTTGCGGGACCTGCCCGTGCGGCTTTGCCGCCCCTTCGTGCGGAGGCTGCGTCTTTCCCTGGAGTTTCTACATTTTCACCCACCTCGCTGGCCAAGCGTCCGTAAAACGGACGCGTTGACAATAGCCCAGCACTTTAGTGCTGGGGACGGAACCAAGCAGGAAGCGAGTCCGTGCAACGGACGACTGAGTTTCTATATTTAGAGCGTAGCTCTGCCCGCAAGACCTCAGCCGTCCGTTGCACGGACTTGATCGGAGACGGGCATTTTTCCCAGCACTGAAGTGCTGGGCTACTGTCAGGGCGTCCGTTTCACGGACGCCCATAGCGCGCAGCGGCTAGGAGCGAGGAAAGGCAAAGCCTTTCCGCACGAAGGGGCGGCAAAGCCGCACGGCATTCAAACTGAGACACTACCGGCCAGCGCAATCGCTTGCATGAATCCCGGCGGACGTGTACACTGCTTGATGGGGTTCCGGTTCTTTCACACTCAGGGAGGCTTCTATGCTCAAAGCTAAGCACTACGTCACCGTCCTTTTGCTGGCATTCTGCAGCGTCGATCTGGCCGCGCACGACATCATGTTGATCCCGCAGGTTGCCGGCAGCCAGGTCAAACTGCTGGCTCGCTATGGCGAACCGGGCGCTTGGGGAACGGCATCCGTTGGCAAGGTGATGGATCTTCTCGCCTATCAGCCCGATGGCAAGATCGTCCCGCTCAACAAGGGTCTGAAGCAAGACGGAGCGAACTTTCAAGTTGCCCCGTTTGAGTTGGGTTCCCAGACTGGACTGTGGATCTTCGCCACCGCCTACGACGGCGGCTTTACCGTGAAGACCGCCGACGATCGCACCATCGCCTCGACCAAGATGGATTATCCGGCGGCGGCTTCCTCCTACCACAATCTGAAATTCGGCAAGACGCTGGTGGCCAACGGCGATCACAAAGGCTATGATCGCGTCCTTGGCCAGCGCCTGGAGATTATCCCGCAAGCCGATCCCTTCAAGCTCAAGACCGGAGACAAACTGCCGGTGCTGGTTCTCTTCGACGGCAAGCCGCTGGTGGGAGAAGAATTGGAGTCCGGCGACGAAAACGTGTTGTTGTGGCCGGAGGTGGGAGAAAGGCCCAAGACCAACGCCAAAGGCATGGCCATGGCCACGGTGCATTCCGGCTTGAACCGCATCGCGGTGGAAATTGAGCGTCCCAGCCGCACGCCTACGCTGGTGGACAAAGACGGCTACGCCGTAGCGTTGATTTTTGTAACGCAGTAGCGGGACTTATTTAGGCGAATCGTTTAAGAGCGGAATGTTCTTGACCGCCGCCGGTTGCGGCAGCGACTCCAGGAAAGCATAGATGTCCGCGAGTTCCGCGTCGGTAACAATCTTGCTCGTGTAAGGCGGCATCTCCGCCGAGGGATGGCGCACGTAGGCCACAAAAGCCGTGAACTCGATCGGCGCAGGACCGAGCCGCGGTCCGGTCATGGTTGAGCCCTGCCCCGCGCGGTTGTGACACTGGTAACAGCCGTAGCTAACGTAAAGCTTCTTGCCGTTCTTGGCATCCCCGCTTCCCTTCCCTTCCGCCGAGCCGGATTTTTCTTTTGCGGCAGCGGCCGGTTTCTCTTTGGCCGGAGCCTGCGCGCCCGCGCCGGGCGAGAACGCGGCGGCGATCGCCGCCGCCGTTAGAATCAGCACGAATCTTCGAGGGCGATATGTGATTAGCAGAATCATGTTTTCGTTGCTCCTTATGGGACTCTCACCGCGAACCTAGCGCGGTTGCGTGACCACATCCACCAGGGCCGGCTCACCGCGCTGTACAATTTCAACGGCGCGCCGGATGGCCGGCCCGAGATCTTGCGGATCGCTGATTGGTCCTTCCCCATGCATACCCAAACCCTGCGCCAGCTTCGCGAAGTCGATGTTCGGATCGGTAATCGTCGTGCCGATGCCGGCGTTGGTCACGCCGCGATTGTGGCGATTCCCCATCCGTTGCAGGTGCATGACCTCCTGATGGTAGGCGCGATTGTTGTGCATGATGGTCAACAACGGAATGCGGTGATGCGCGGCGGTCCACAAGACTCCCGGGGCGTACAACAGGTCGCCGTCGTTCTGGATGTTGATCGACAGCCGGCCGAACTTTTTGTTGGCCAGGGCCGCGCCCACCGCCGCCGGAGCGCCGTAACCGACGCCGCCCCCGCCGGAGCTTCCGTTGTAGTGGTGCGGCTGCTCGAAGGACCACAGCCGAAACGGCCAGTCGCTCACTTGCCGGGGCGTCGAGACCAGCGACCATTCTTTGTCTTTCACCTGGGCCCAAAGTTCCGCGGCCAGACGCGCGGTGCTGATCGGGCTGGCGTCCCAGGCATAGCTGGCCTCGGTGCGGGCCCGCCCCAGAGTGGCCAGACGAGCCGCCGCCAACTTTGCGCCGCGATCCTGGAAGACCCGTCTGCGATCGCCGGTGATCAGCCGTTGCACCGCTTCAATCAACGCCGGTAAAGTCGCTTCCGCATCGGCCGCCAGGGCCAGATCCACTTCCTGAAAACGCTGGAAGTCCTGATAATTACTCTTGGTGTAAAGATCTCCCGCGGTAATGCTGATCAATTTCGTGCCGGACTTGGCGACGGCTCGGGTGCTGCGATGCAATTGGTCGCGCATGGCGTTTATGGTGCCCCAAAAATCGGTCAGTTCCAAACCCAGAATCACGTCCGCCGCGGCCACCACCTGGCGGCGGCGTTCCGATTGGTTCAACGGATGGCGGCTGGGGAAATTCATGCGGCTGCCCTGATCGATGACCGCGCACTGCAACGCTTCGGCAAGTTCCACCAGCAACTTCATCCCGTCCGGCGTGCGCGACGCGCGGTCGGCGATGATCAGCGGATTTTCCGCGGCCACCAGCAAGCGCGCAATCTCCGCCACCGCCGCGCGGTCGCCTTGCGGCGGCGAGGTCCGGGTGATTTTCGGAATGCGGATCTTGCCGTCCTTGGGAATGGGTTTTTCCTGCAACTCGCTGTCCGCCACCAACACCACCGGCATCATCGGTGGAGTCATGGCGATCTTGTAAGCGCGAACGGCGGATTCGGCGAAGTGCGGCAGCGAGGCCGGCAGGTCGTCCCACTTGATGTAGTCGCGCACCATGGCCGCGGCGTCCTGCACGCTGTGGGCCCATTCCACGCCCGGCCGTCGCACCGTGGCGTCAACGGTGTTGCCGGCCACGATGTAGACGGGCACGCGATCGCAAAACGCATTGAAGATGGCCATCGAGGCATGCTGCAATCCCACCGTGCCGTGGACAAACACGCCCATCGGCCGGCCGGACATCTTGGCGTAGCCGTGAGCCAGGGCCACCGACGACTCTTCATGCAGGCAGGTGATGAACTCCGGATCCTTGTTTCCGCCATAATTCACCACCGATTCGTGAATGCCGCGGAAACTCGAACCGGGATTGGCGGCGATATACTCCAAGCCGATGGATTTCAGGACGTCCACCATGAAGTCGGAACCGGTGCGGTCCGTGGTCAGAGAATCCCCTCCGTCTTCCTGGTCGGCGGCGGAGGCTTTTTGTGGCGGCGCTTGCGCCGCGGCCAGGGGCGCGCTGGAAACCGCGGCGGCCACGCCACCTACCGTGCTCTTCAGAAAGTTGCGGCGATCGAATTCTTTGCTCTTTCGCATAAAGGTTATCTCACGTGAAGCTTGACCATGGCGCGTTCCAGCGATTTCGGCGAGGCGCGGCCGCACAGACCCATGCTGCGGGCCAGTTCGGTCTGCAACATTTCCAGCACCGTCTGAACCCCGTCGGCGCCGTAGGCCGCCAAGCCCCACATCGCGGGCCGGGCCACCAGCACCGCGCGCGCTCCCAGCATCAGGGCCTTCAGGATGTCGGTGCCGCGCCGGAAACTCCCGTCAATCAGCACCGCCGTCTTGCCGGCCGCGGCATCCACGATCCCGGCGAGAACTTCCATCGGCTCGGCCTGACCGCTGGAAAAGCGTCCGCCGTGGTTGGAAACGACAATGGCCGCAATACCGCGCTGCGCGGCGAGCTTGGCTTCTTCCGCACTCATGATTCCCTTCAGCACCAGCGGAACCTTCAGCGATTCGCGGAGGCGGTCAATCATTTTCCAATCCAGGCTTGGATTACCCATCACCGGCAGCTTGGCCAGGTTCGGAGGACCGCCCGCGCCGGCCGGTTGGTAAGGAGTCCCAAGGGTTAAGACCACAGCCTGGCAACCGGCTTGCACTGCTTGTTGCGCGCGGCTAGCCAGCGCGTTCATATCCGCTTCGGGATAGGTCTGGTACCACAGCGGCGCCTTGGCTTCCGCGACGATTTTTTCCAAAGGATAACTGGACGCGCTGCTGACCACCGTCACGACCCGAGCCGCTCCCGCGCCACGCACCGAGGCCAGCTCGCCCTCGGGATGAAACTGCTGCTGCTTGGACACCGGTCCCAACAAAATCGGCGCGTACATCATGACGCCTGCCAGTTCGGTGGTGAGGTCCAGAGTGCTGACGTTGACCATGCGGCGCGGGCGGAAGGTCATGCGTTCAAAAATTCGCCGGTCGCTTCCGGCGATCTCGGCATAAGCGGTGCTGGCCAGCTTGCGCTGCGCCATGGCTTCCACTTCGAAGACGTTGACCAATTCCTCGAGCGGCGCGATGCGCCCCGGCGGCTCGCCGATCAAGCGCGGCTCCCGCGACTGCGGGAGCGCCGCGATCGCGCCGGAAAATCCTTGCAATGCCTGCCGTCGGTTGAAGCGATTCGACATGGATTGGTCCCTAGAGAAACTCGGTCTTAATGGCGCTGCGATTGATGGAAGCCAACGTGGGGCGTCCGGCCTGCGCCATGGCCAGGAGCAACTCGTTCTGTACGATTTCCAAAATCCGCTGCGCCCCCGCGGGGCCGTAAGCGGCCAGACCCCAGCGCGGTGCGCGGCCCAAGCACACGGCTTTCGCGCCAATCGCCAAAGCTTTGAAAACATCGCTGCCGCGGCGAAAGCCGCCATCAACTAAAACTGGGATGCGTCCGCGAACCGCATCGACAATCTCCGGCAATGCTTCGAGCGTGGCCGGCGCGTAGTCCAAATAGCGGCCGCCGTGATTGGAGACGATGATTCCGTCTGCGCCATGCTCGACCGCCAATTTGGCGTCTTCCGCGGTGAGAATGCCCTTCAACAACAGCGGTACTTTGGTGATCGTGCGCAACTGGTCCAGGATGCTCCAGGCGACCCAGGGATGGTGAGGAATCACGCGATAAGGAATTTCCTGGCCGGCGGCGCGTTTCGCGCGGGCCCGCCGCCCGCCGCCCGCGCCTTTGGACGTCGCCACCAGATTGCGGTCGTGCTCGACCCGCTCGCGCAGCGAATCATACTGAACGTCCACGGTGACCGCCACCGCCTTGGCACCGGCATCCACGGCCTTGGACACCACGTCGCGATTCTCGTCGGCGGTCTCCGCGGCGTAAAGTTGAAACCACAGCGGGCCTGTGGCGGCCTTGCCGATTTCATCCATGGGAAAGCTCATGGCGTTACTGACGATCATGGGCGTGTTGGCCGCCGCGGTGGCCCCGCGGTGCATGCCCATCTCGCCCTCCGGATGCAAGGCGCCCTGCGAACCGCTGGGCGCGACAAACAGAGGATAGGTCAACTTGATTCCCAGGACTTCAGTGGAGGCGTCCACCTTGCTGACATCCACGACCGCTTGAGGGATAATCTCCACCCAATCGAATGCTTCGCGGTTGCGCCGCAGCGTGAACTCGCTTTCCGCGCCTAACGAGCTGTTGTCGTACTCCGAGCGCGGCAGCTTGGCGAAAGCCACCGGCTCGAAGTCCACCGTGTTGCGAAGTTCGTCGATACCGGGAATGCGGCTATGGTCCCGGAAGGGATCCTGTTGGGATTGCAACAGTGCGGAACCGGCCACCATGCCTGCCAGTTGTGCAAGCGCTTGCCGGCGAGAAGCGCCCCGACGCCATCCATTCTCAATTTTTCCCACACGACCTCTTCCTGATGCGCTGTCACCCAGACGTAGGGCAGTATACCGCAGCGGCGGCCTGGATGCCAATGGCAGGATAATTTAATGGGGGCGGCTAAGGGATCGTTCCCCCGCCTTGACAGGCGCACCGGAGAACGATAATATGCAGGCGCTTGCATAACTTTTACCATTGAGGACCGGCAAGACGTTTTTCCAACATGAGGCCAGGAATGAAGAAATGGTTACCCCTGTTGATTCTCGCGGCTCAGGCAGCCGCGCAAACCCGCACGCCAACATCGAGCCAAACCAATGATGCTTCCAAACCTCTGGTGGTGGTGATGGCCACCGGCGGCACCATCGCCCATGTTCGCGAAGGATTCACGCCCGATACGCGTATCCAGGGCCAGCAACTCATCAAAGACATTCCCCAACTGGCGCAGTATGCGCGCTTCGAGGTGGAAGAAGTCGCCATGGTGGGCAGCGCCGATCTGACCCCGGAAATCATGCTCAAGATCGCCCGGCGGCTCAACAAGCTTTTCAGCGAACGCCCGGAAGTGGCCGGCGCGGTGGTTACGATCGGATCCAACAGCATGGAAGAGATGGCCTTCTTCTTGAACCTGACGGTGCACAGCGACAAACCGGTGACCGTTACCGCCGCGCAGCGCTTGCACGGTTCGCTGGGCGCCGATGGGGACATCAATTTACTGGAAGCGGTGCGCGTAGCCGTCAGCCCCCAGAGCCGCGGGATGGGCGTGCTGGTGGTGGTCAACGACGAAATCCATTCCGCGCGCGACGTCCGCAAGACAATTAGTCATCGCCTGGAATCATGGAACGATGGCGACCTGGGCGACCTGGGATTTGTCGATCATGATGGTGTGGACTTCTATCGCCAATCGCTACGCAAACACACCACCCGGTCGGAGTTCGATGTCGCGAAGATCGCCGAACTGCCGCGCGTGGACATTGTCTATTCCTACACCGGCGCAGACGGCGCGCTGATTGACGCCGCGATCCAGGCCAAAGCCCAAGGCATTGTCACCGCGGCCTTCCCCACCGGCGCAGTGACGCCGCCGCAAGTGGACGCGCTGCACCGGGCTGTTGCCGCGGGCATTCCCGTAGTCTACGCGCATCGCGGCGGACGCGGGCGCACCGGCAATCGCTATCCGGAGTTCATCGAAGCCGATACACTGCCGCCGCCACAAGCTCGATTGCTGCTCATGCTGGCGCTCACCCGGACGCACGACCAGAAAGAGATTCGCCGATTCTTCCGGGAGTATTAGAAACATGGCGGATTAGCTCTGATCGTCCTCCAGCGGCTGCCAATGCCCGCAAAACGATTCTTCCCGGACCGGAGCGGCAGGATTGTTCTTGGCCCGCACGATCGCCGGCTGCGGCCAACGGGTCGTCGAAAGGAGATCCGACGATGTTTGATCGTTCTTCAAGCCTGCGGTTCTTGATGGCTGGCCTCGCATCCGCCATCTTGGCAGCGTCGGCGAATGCGCCCGCCGAACAAGAAGTGATGAGGGTGTTTGCGGAAAATCGTCCCTACGTAGCCGTGCCCGAGGCTACGTTTGACAAACTGGGCTGGCCCCTTCCGGATGGTGGCGCCACGGTAAAAGCTCTGGCCGACGCCGCGCCCGGCGGCGCTTTCGATCCTCGCAAACTGGAAGCGCTTCCGGCGAACAAACTCGGCTATCAAGCGAAATGGGAAGTGATTCGCTACAAGGTTTACGGCCTGGATTGGGACATCACTGGCCTGAAGCTAACCCCCAACCACCCGGTGGCCGGCATGCCAACGGTGCTCTTTATTCACGGATCGGACGCCAATTGGTACGAGTTCTTTGTGGACCCATTCAACCACCCAGGTTTGGGACAGTACCTGGCCCAGAGAGTGCCGGTGGTGTTGGTCACTCTTCCCGGCAATTTTAAATATGGTGGCTGGAGTGAACGAAACTATCGGCGAAGAATCCCTCCCTATGTACTCGACCGGGAAATATCTCCGAAGGAAGCCCAGGTTCGCAACGCCATCTTTACGTTTCGTGTGGTTAGCGACGGCGTGCGAATGTTGATCGAGAAGGCGACTTCAGGACCGGTGATCATTGTGGGGCACTCCACGGCCGGCGATATTCCGTTCATGCTGATGAACAGTAGTCTCAAGACTAGAATGAATGGTTTGTTCCTCGGATGGGGCAGCGGGGGGCCTGCGAGCATGAAAATCTCGCCGGCTGCGGAGACAGAACGCCGGGCCAAGAGAATCGAAGAGCGCTTTGCCGAAGGCCAGCAGATATCGGAACTCGGCGATCGCCCGAAGTCCACAGACGAGGAGTCCAATTACAGACACATTGGACCCTTGAATCCCTGCTCTGGAAAGACACCGGAAGAAGTAGATCGCTGCTGGGCTCACCAGGAAGACGTGCGGCGGCCGTATTTCCAGCAGGTGCTACAGGTCTATGAGCATTTGGGCGGCGACGGGCTGCGCGACAAGGTGTCCAAGCAGATCCACGAAAACCTGGCGGGTACGGAATTCGGGATCAATCCCGACGAAGTCGTCGCGGATTTGTTCTCAACCATGCGCACACCGTTGACGGGTTACAGGAAGATGCTGTGGCTGGTCGGACGCCTGGACTACAGCCACTGGAACAAGGACCATCCGGAGAATGCGGCCGAGGTAAAAGTGGCCAACGAATTCCGCAAGCAAAACCCGGAAGCCGCAATTCGCGTCGCCTACTTCGACGTTCCCATCACGCATTACGGACACGTCGAGCGGCCGAGGCAGCTCGCCGGAGGGTTTGTGGCGGCGTTGCGCTGGCTGGTAGAAGGACAATAGCCCAGGATTGGGATGCAATTGGGAGTTTGTACATTTTTGGCGGCTCGGGTTGAGGTCGTACGGCCACCGTTGGGCGTCCGTGAAACGGACGCCACGAAAGTAGCCCAGGAATTCATTGCTGGGTTTCGCCATGAAGGCAAACGAGTCCGTGCAACGGACGCCTGAGGTTCCATCTGGATCGTGCGAGTCCGGCGAAAACCTCAGTCGTCCGTTGCACGGACTTCCTAACAGAAGATCCTTTTCCCAGCACTGAAGTGCTGGGCTATTTTCATCGCGTCCGTTTTACGGACGCCAACGACAAGAGCAGCCTCGCGGCACGAAGGGCGGCTCTGCGCTCGGCAACCAGCACGGTCAACCACTTCAAGCGCCAGATATGCCAAGAAGACTCGGGAAGACTCGGGGTCGGAGGGTCTTGATGATTTTCTCTGTGGAGATTCGGGGTCGGCCTGGACTTGACGATTTTCTCTGACGCTTCATCCACAACCCACGCAGCCTCCATGAAGAATCATGTCACGCGATAACCGGCGCACCGATTCGTCCGCGAAAAAGATAGTGGTCAAGTCCAGGCAGTCCAGGCCGCCCCCTTCCTCCCTGATCTGACCGCGGTTCTAATTCTCGTCGCTCGACCGTTTGTTGCCACAGTGTTCGGCATCGCAGAAACAATGCTATGCTGTCCCATATGGAGATCCAATTCACCACGCAGATATTCAAGGACGGGCGAACCTTCGTTGCGCACACCCGCGAACTGGACGTTTCCTCCTGCGGCGGAACGAAGGAGAAGGCCATCCAGAATCTCAAGGAAGCCGTGCGCCTGTTTCTCGAAGAGTCCGAAAAGATGGGTACCCTTGACCAGATCCTGGAAGAGGCTGGCTACCTAAAGCGGAGGAGCCGGCTCGAAGGGCCAAAGTTTATTGCGACCCAGCGCATCTCCTTGCCCCTTCCGCTGGAACATGCCAAAGCTTAGCACGGTCTCCTACAAGACGTTGGCGAGGTTCTTTGAGGCGAACGGCTTCCGGTGCGTGCGCGAGGAAGGCGATCATATGGTTTTTACTAAAGCAGGTGTCTTGCGCCCCCGTTGTCATTCCGAAATACGCGGCCGTGCCAGTCTTCATCATCAAAAACAATCTCCGCACTGCGGGAACGTCTCGCGACCGCTACTTTGAATTTCTCGGGCAAAACGACTAGAAGGGAAACTCGTTCAGCGGAGTTGACGATTTTTCTGAGCATCGCAGTCCTCGCGCCATATCCTATCGTTGGGCTTCATGGGCACGACCAAGACGTCGGTAGTGGGCTCGTTTGGGCCCTCTAGTCCCGGGCAGGAATCGCAGCTTGTAGCCGGTGGTGGAGCGCGGTTTGCGACACCACCGGTTACCATCGCAATAAAATGCACCCCGGGAGGGGCGCTAGCATCTTTGATTCGAGGCTGGAACCCCGTCCGGGGTTCGCGCATGCGATCTGAAGTTCCGGTGGTGTCGCAAACATCGCTCCACCACCGGCTACAAGCGGCGACCCCTCCTGGGGTCAACCTCCCCGGCGGCGACACATCGCCGCACTCCAAATGTTCGCACCCTGGAGAAACTTACGTCTCGCCCAAGCGCAAGAGAGCTCGCCGAATCGTGGCTTTGGCCAAATCGACTTTGTAGGCATTGTCGCGCATCGGTTTAGCACCCGAAAGCGCCCTTTCTGCGGCGGCTGCGACGCTCGCTGCGTCGAGAGGTTTACCGGTCAGCGAAGCTTCCGCTTCTTGGGAACGCCACGGAATGGGCGCCACGCCTCCCATCACCACGCGAGCGTGCTCCACTTTTCCGTCGCGCTGCCGCACGGCCACGGCGACGCTGACCAGTGCGAAATCCCAGGACTCCCGTTCCATCTGTTTCCAATAAGTCGAGCGCGTACCGGGCAAAGGCTTGGGCGCCAGAATCTCGGCGAGAATCTCTCCGGGCTTCAAAATGTTCTCGTGCCGTGAATCTACCGTCGGCAGCACGAAGAACTGCTCCAGGGGAATCAGGCGCTCTCCGGCCGGGCCGGCAATGCGCACTTTCGCGTCCAGGGAAATGAGCGCCGGCGCAAGATCGGACGGATGCACGATGTAGGAAGGTCCTCCACCCAGAATCGCATGATAGCGGTTCTCACCTTCCTTGGCGAAACAGATTCCCCCGCCCTTGCGGAGGCACTTGAAAGGCCCGCGGTAATACCAGCAGCGCGGACGCTGGCACAGATTGCCGCCCACGGTTCCGACGTTGCGAATCTGCGGCGAGGCGATCACCGCAGCCGCCTCCACCAACACGGGAAACAGCTTTTGTAGCAGCGGGTCTTCAGCTAGGCTCGCGACCGTGACCAGCGCGCCGATAGAAATGAACTCTCCCTTTTCGCGAACCTTATCCAAACCCGGAATGGTCCGCAGATGGACCAGCGAGCTGGGGCGTTGAATACCGTCCTTCAGTTCCTCCAGCAAGTCGCTGCCTCCGGCCACGGGAAGAGCGCGGCCCGCGCCGCGGTTCAATAGCGCGACCGCCTCCTGCACCGAAGCGGCATTCTTGTGGCTGAACGACCTCATCCAGCCACCTTCGCTTTCTCCGGGTGGTTTTTCAGAGCGGCGATAATCTTGTCCGGGGTGATGGGCAACTCGCGGATGCGCACGCCGATGGCGTGATAAATGGCGTTGGCTACGGCGCCCACCACGGGCGTAATCGGAATCTCGCCCAGAGCCTTGGCGCCGTACGGTCCAAGCGGTTCGTCGGAATCGACAAAGATCACTTCGGTATTGGGGATTTCCGGATGCAAGACCACTTTCGCGCCGTGGTAATGGTTGTTTACGGCGACGCCGGTGAGCCTGTCCCAGATCAATTCCTCGCGCAGCGCCATACTGATTCCCTGGGCGACACCGCCCTTCACCTGGCTGCCGGCGGTCAGCCGGTTGACGATCGTGCCGCTATCGTGCGCCGCAACGTAGCGGAGAATGCGGACTTTGCCGATCTCGCGATCGACCTCCACTTCGCAGAAATGCGCCGCGAAGCTGGCGCGCGCCACGTCTTCTTGCTTGGTCTGCGTCGTCACCGCCGCGGTAATCGCGTCAATGTTGCGCGAGGTTACTTCGGAAATATTCCAGGACTTCTGGGCATTGGAGGCATGGACGATCTTGCCATTGCGTATGTCAAAACCCTCGCGCGGCAGCTTCAGACGCGTCGCGGCCTGCGCCAGGAGTTGATCGCGGACCTTGGAAGCCGCTTCGATCACGGCCTGTCCCGTGAACCCGGTGGTCCGGCTGCCCGACTCCCCGGGCGAGTACGGCGTCAAATCGGTATCGCCGCTGACCACCGCAACGGCCTCCAGCGGCAGGCCCAAGGTTTCGGCGGCGATCAATCCCATGGTGGTCTTAGCGCCGGTTCCAACGTCGGTGACGCCGACGAAAATCTTGGCCGACCCGTCGGGCAGGAGTTTCACCACGGCGCTGCTCGGTCCTAAGGGCGCGTCGAACAGCGACATTCCCATGCCCACGCCGCGGCGGACTTCCCCGCTCTGCTGCGCATACTGGCGGCGTTTGTTGGTCCAGTCCAGCGCCTCTGCGCCACGCCGCAGACATTCCTCTAAACCGTTCGAGGAAAACTTTGTCTTACCGCGATAAAGACGCGCGCCGTTCTTGATCCGAAACTCCAGCGGATCGATCTTCAGACGTTCGGCGATCTCATCCATCGCGGTTTCAATCGCAAAATAGCCCTGCGGCTCGGAGGGTGCGCGAAAATTGGCGCTGCAACTGGTGTTGGTGTAAACCAGGCGCACTTCGCTGCGCACATTCGGGGCATTGTAGACCAGCGGTCCGGCGATGCCCCCGGAGCCCCTGGCGTATGCGCCCAGCCCGCTGGTGCCCTTCAAGTGAATGGCCGTGACAGCACCGTCCTTCTGATATCCGATGCGATAATGCTGTTCGGTGGGCCAGCGTCCATGGACGCCAATGAAGTCCTCGCGGCGCGTGAATTCCACACGCACGGGCCGCCCGGTGCGGTGGGCCAGCAACGCCGCCATCAGGTCGAAATCGTAGCCCTGGTTCTTGTTTCCGAAACCGCCGCCCATGTACTGGCAGATCACCCGCACGCGGTTGAGCGGAATCTTCAGGCCCGCGGCGATGTCGCGCCGGCAGTTGTAGATTCCCTGCGTGGAGACCCAGCAAGTTAAGCGCTGGCCATCCCACCGCGCCAGGCTCACGCGGCGCTCCAATTGGGCGTTGTTGTGATGCTTGGTAACAAAATCGCCCTCATAGACGAAATCGGCCTTCTTGAAGGCCGCTTCCACGTCGCCGTATTCGAAAAGCAGGTTGCGCTTGTCCAAGTTCCCTTCCGTGTGAACCTTGGGCGCGTCTTTCTGGAGAGCTTCGGCGAAGGTCCTTACGAACGGGAGCTCTTCGTAATCCACCTTGATCAGTTCCAGCGCTTCCTCCGCGGTGTGACGATCGACCGCGGCGATCGCGGCCACGGCTTCGCCGGCGAAACGCGGCGTGTCGGCAAACACCCGGCGGCGGCCGTTTTCGTCGCCGGAGGTCCAGATGGTATCGGTATTCTTGCAATGCAGAATCGCGCGCACCCCCGGCAGCGCCTCGGCGGCCGAAGTATCGATGTTGCGAACGCGGGCGCTGGGGAACGGACTGCGCAGCACGCGCGCGTAGAACATTCCCGGCAGGGAGATGTCCTCAGTATATTGCGCCTGCCCGGTGACGCGCTCCAGCGCATCGACGCGCGGAGTTTCCTGATTCAGCGAGTTCAGTTTCCGGCTCACGAAGGCGCCTTCTCGCTGGCCGCCAGCACCGCTTCCACGATGCGGTTGTAATTGGAGCAGCGGCAGATATTGCCGGTCAGCGCGCGCTGGACTTGCTCGCGCGAGGGGCGCGGATTCCGCGCCAGCAGCGCCTTGGCCGACATCAACTGCCCGGAAGTGCAATAGCCGCATTGCGGCGCGTCGTGTTCGATAAAAGCCACTTGCAGCGGATCGAGCTTCTCGCCGGATGCCAGACCTTCCACGGTAGTGACTTTCTTTCCGTCGCTCCACACGGCGAGTTGCGAGCAAGCATAGACCGCCCGGCCTTCCAGAATCACGGTGCATGCGCCGCACTCTCCGGCGTCGCACCCAATCTTGGTGCCCGTTAGTCCGATGTGGTCGCGCAGCACTTCCGCCAAGGTCCAGCGCGGCTCCACGGTCAGAGGATAGGCCGTGCCGTTCACCGTTATGCTAATGTCAGTCAGATTCTTGGGGCGGCGCGGCGCAACGGGCTGGTCCGGAGGCGCAGCAGCCGCCACGCCGAGCACGGCGGTTGACGCCAAAGCTGTACCGGTTCCGGCGAGGAAGCCGCGGCGGGAGATCCGCTTTTTTCCCTGATTCTTCATCAAGACCCTATCAAGATGATTGACACTGCGCATCCGCTCCTGTTCTAATTCTCTACGCAAGCGTTTGCACCCCAGATTGTACCCGAAAGGAAGAGCATTGCCTCAGAAAAAAGAATTCGACCTGGTCATCGTGGGCGCGGGCATGGCCGGATGCATCCTGGCGGCGCGGATTGCGGAGAAAGGCGTCAACCCCGGTAACGGCGACAAGCTGCGAATTGCCCTGATTGAAGCCGGTCCCTACCTGGAACGGAAGAAGAATCCCGGTTACGGCGACCCGCGCTGGCGAATTGAAGTCCCGCAAATCCAGTGGGAGGAATTTGCCAATATTCCCCATTGGCCATGGCCTTACGGTTTGAAAGCCGTCGGAGGCTGTTCCCTGCACTGGGGCGCGTTCGCCTTTCTGCCGTTTGATATCGATTACAAGAACTGGGTGGATGAGATGGGCATCGATTGGACCAAGGAAAATATGAAGGATGCCGTGGACGACATCGTCAAGAACTTTCACGTCCACGTGGATCCTCCGGAGGCCTACGCCAAGGCCAACCATATGTTTCGCGATGCCGGGCGCGCCCTGGGCTTCGATCCGCAACCCTACATGGTGGCTCGTCACAATTGTATCTACTGCGGATACATCGGCGGCGGCCATGCTTGCAAGTACGATTCGAAAGCGACCTCCCTGTGGTACTTGCCGGGGTTCTTTCAAAACGGCGGCGAACTGATCGCGGATGCCGAAGTGGAACGCGTGATCATCGAAAAGCAAGGCGCCGGCGCCGCGGTCAAGGGTGTTACGTATCGGCGTAACGGCGAGGTCTATGAGGCGGTGGCCAACAAGGTAATTGTTTCCTGCGGTGCCTGGGGAACGCCGGTAGTACTGGGGCGCTCCGGCTACGGGCCGCGTGACGTTCTCGGCGCCAAGTGCATCGCCGGGAACGACAACATCGGCCGCAATCTGGATGGCGATACCAATTTCGATATCCCCGTCTATTTTGACGAACCGGTTAAGGAACCCGGGCGCGGAACGGTCGGCGGGTTTTACTGGTTCCTGGACGATCCTAAGTTTCGCGATGGCACGGGACGCTGCCGCATCGCCGAGGATCTCACTAAGATCGCCTATCCGCACGTCACGGCGGTGAGTGAATTTGCTCCGCCGTTCGGAAAAGCGCACATGGACTTCATGCGCACAGCCAACACGCGCTACGGAGCGCTGACGATTGGCATCACCAAGCCGCCCACGCGCGTGAAGGGCTGGGTGGATCTGGAAACCGGCGCTCACAACTATCCGGGCGACGATTACATCGACGAGCGGATGCGCGCGGCCCATGAAGTGGCTCTGGCGGTGGCCAAGAAGATGGGCTGCAAGTTTTCGCTGCGCTTTCCGAAGACGTTCAAAGGTTATCCGTCGAGCGGGTTGCACACCAACGGAACCTGCCGGGCAGGCTCCAGCCCCAAGAATTCCGTGATCGACCAGAACTTTGAGTCGCACGACGTGAAAGGGCTGTTGATCGCCGATGCCAGCGCCTACCCGCGCGCCGTATCCTGCAACTCCGGATTGGCCACGGCAACGGTCGGCGCCTTTGCGGCGCACCGAATCGTGAAGAACCATTTTTCGCGCGGTGTCTCGTGAGGAAATCGGTGGTGGCTCAGTGGTTGTCAGAACCGCCTGCGGTAGCATGTGGGTCCGTCTCCCTGACCCGAGCGGAGCCATCCGCTACCGCGGATGGTACTGACAACGCGTGCTCTTAAAACTGCTCCGCTACCAGGAGATTACATCATGGCTAGAAACAAGGAAACGCGTCGCGGATTTCTGAAGCGGGCCGGCGTTGGCGTGTTGGCGGCGCCGTTAGGCGCAACAGGGTTTTCGCAAGACCAGCCCAAGGCGCCGGACCCGCAAGCAATTGTGGCGGCCCTCGGCGACGCGCTGATCCCCACCGACGAACCAAAGTATCCAGGATACAAACGCCTGGAGAGTTATGGAATCTCCGCGCGGGTCTGGACGCTGCTGCGCCGTTTGGAACGCGTCACTCCGGCCGATATGCTGGCGTTCAACGACGGCTCCAAGGACTCGACGGGCCAGAGTTTTCTCGACCTGGACGCCGCGACCCGGTCCGCATACGTGGAAACAATTTGGGCCGACAGCGGCAAATCGCAACCAGCACTCTACAAGACGCTGCGGCTTTCCCGCGACCGCATCTTCACGGTCTTCTATCGCAACTTCCCATTCGATACCATCGACCGCGACGATACCGGCACGCCGATTGCCAGCGACAAGGAACACCAGATCATCAATCCCAAGAAGGCCGCCATCGCCACCGGTTGGGACATCGCCAACTATCGCGGCCCGCTCAGTTGGGAAGAGGAGCAAGAGCGGCGGAACCGTTTCAAGAAGATCCATTGGCACGAGGGAGGAAGCGGAAATGATTAGTCGCTTGTTGCGACAAGGGCTGTGGTTGCTGGCTGCCGCGACACTGATGTGGGCGCAATCGAAAGAGCCTGCCGGCGCCGAGAAGTTTCCGGAGGCGGAAGGCCGGGAGAATGTTGTGTTCACTTGCTCGGCTTGCCACACGCTGGTCCGCGTCGCCGCGAACCGCAGAAGCGCCAAGTCCTGGACCTCAACATTACGAATCCACGAGGGACGGGGACTGCATTTGGAAGACGACGAGATTCCGCCGATCGTGAAATACCTGTCCTCTTACTTCGGCCCGATGGTGAACATCAACACGGCCACCGCCGCGCAGCTCGGCGAACTTCCTCAGGTGGAGGACAAATTAGCGCGAGCGATTGTGGCATATCGCGAGAAGAACGGGCCATTCAAGAAGATCGAGGAGTTGACCTCCGTGGAGGGCTGCGACGCCGGCCTGTTCAGCAAGCTGAAAAACCGCCTCGAGACGGGAGGCACAGGGGCGGCGGAGAATCCGGATGCCAAGGCCAAGCAATGAACTCCGGGCGGACGCCAGCCACTCGACATGTTAAGCTAATCCTCGCTCCGCGCTCGGCTCAACCCGAACCGCGTGATGCATTCGCACCCTGGATCAATCCATGCCGACTCTCCTCGCCTTCTTGCTATTCATGGCCTTCCCTGCTCCCGCCGATCTGGATTGGCCGCAGTTTCGCGGACCGGATTTGAATCCCGTAGGGTCCAGCAAGCTGTTGCCGGATCGGTGGTCCAAGACGGAGAACGTCGAGTGGTCCAGCGACATCCCAGGACGCGGATGGTCGTCTCCGATTGTTACCAGCGGCAAGGTTTACCTGACCGCGGCAACGACCGAGGGAAAGTCCAAACCGCCGCAGATCGGCACCGAGTACAGCAACGAGTATGCCGCCGAACTCATGAAGCAGGGTCTCAAGATGTCCGAGGTGATGTCCAAGGTCGCCGAACGCGATATCGAAATGCCCAATGAAGTGACGCTCCACTACTGGTTGTATTGCCTGGATCTGAAGACCGGCGCCGTAGACTGGAAAAAAGAGTTCTACGGCGGGCATCCTCCCGGCGGACGGCATCGCAAGAACAGTTTTACTTCCGAGACGCCGGTGACGGATGGCCAGTCGGTTTTTGTCTATATTGCGAACCTCGGGATTTGGGCATTCGACCTGATGGGCAAGCAACTGTGGACCGAGAAGCTGGAGGCCAATCCGATCTACCTGGATTTCGGAACCGGCGGATCGCCCGCGCTGGCGGGAAAGCAACTCCTGATTTTGAGCGACAACGAGAAGCAACAGTACATCGCCTCCTTCGACAAGCAGACCGGCAAAAAGCTCTGGCGCACGAATCGGGATCTGGCCGCGGCGAAGGGATCTGGCGGGCCGGAAGCGAAATCAGGCTGGACGACGCCGTTCGTCTGGAAGAACGGCCAGCGTACGGAGATCGTAACGGTGGGTCCTGGAATCTTAGTCAGTTACGATCTTGAGGGCAAAGAACTGTGGCGTATGTCCGGGATGTCGGCGGCTCCTATTCCTAGTCCGTTTGCGTACGACGGATGGCTTTACGTTGACGCCGGCCGGGGACGACCCGTGTACGCAGTGAAGCCCGGCGCGTCTGGGGATATCTCTCTCCAGCAGCCGGCAGACCGCTCGAATGACTTTATCGTGTGGTCCGAATCGAAAGGCGGAACGTACCTTCCCACACCGGTGGCTTACGACGGCGGATTGTACATCCTGAACGAGGTCGGGATGCTGACCCGGCTTGACCTGAAGACGGGTAAGCAGAGTTACAAAGTTCGCCTGGAAGGCAACGGCGGAGCGGGAGCATTCACTTCGTCGCCGTGGGCCTACAACGGCAAGGTTTTCTGCTTGAGCGAAGAAGGCAACACCTACGTGGTCGCGGCGGGAGAAAAATTCGAACTACTCCACGTCAATAGCCAGGACGAAATGGCGCTGGCGACACCCGCGATTGTCGGGGGCCGGTTGCTGCTGCGGACGGAGACCAAGCTGTATTCGATACGGCGAAAATAGTCCTAGCTGTTAACGGCAGCCTGACGTGCGCTGCTCACTTGATTCGTCCACGGCGCTCGGGCCTGCATCCGGGAGTGCGCCGGCTAGGATAGATTTTTGTTTTGAGGGTTTTCGATCGCGCGGAACCTTCGGGAGCCGCGCGGAGGAGGTAATCGCGAATGACGGGATTGCCTAGATCCGCCCGCGACTTGATCTTGATATGGCGGAGTTGCTTGCCGCTGCCTTCGAGCACGCCCTCGGGATCGTCCATGCGTGCGCCCCAATAGAACCCCAGATTGATATGCTTCGTGTACACACCGATGTACACCACTTGATCCTTCATTCGCTCGGAGAATCCGTAGTTCATCGCGAGCACGTAAACGTCGAGGACGCTCTCATTCGACGGCTCCAGGACCTTCAGCACCAACTCGCGCGCATCGAGTGCCAACTCGCGGATCACAGGGTCGAAGCGTTTGAGGAACCGGATCAACTCTTTCGGCAGCGCGCGCATGGAGACGATTGTAAATGAAGCCATGGCGGCGGTCCATCCCCTTGTTTCAGGTTCCCCGCCGAAACGGCATCCCGGAGACAAGCGCCGCGCCGAAGGCCTGTTCCGCACGAAGAGCCGCAGGAGGCAACTCGCTCAAGCCCCTACTCTCGGACGCAGCCGGCGCCAGTTGAGGTCGGAATGTGGAAGCTCCGGGCGGGCGCTGGCGCCCGCCCGGAGTTCCGTCAGCTATTTCTGAGCCACCGTCTTGCCCTTCTTGCCGCCGGGGGAAACAATCATCGCATCCACCGACATGTTGACGTGACCGTTCATCATCTCGTTGGTGGTGTACAGCCCGCGCGGAACATCGACATTGGGATCGGGATTCAGCTTGTTGGCGGCGGAATTGTCGAAGTGCGCATCCACCAGGAGCTTGCTGCCCTTGGGTACGGCTTTGGGCTCCGCCAGCTCATACCAAAACTGCAAGCCGTAGTCGAAGCGCGGAACCTTCAGCAGAATCTCCTGGCGGCCGTCGGGATACACCAGGGTGTAAGTCATATCCTTGCCGCGAAGATGCATGTGGGGCTGCAAGGAATAGATGGTGACATCCTGCAGGAAGTCGGCTTCCGATTTCACTTCGTAATTCGAATCGCGAGCCGGTACCTTGAAGTTCATATTCACCACGCTGAGCTGGAACAACTCGTGCGTGGGCGGGGTTTTGCAAAAAACCAGCCCCACCTTGCTGCGATCCATCTGGACCGTCCCCGCCGGGCTGTAGTGAATCTGCAGCACGACTTTCGATCCGGCTTTGATCAGCTTGGCCGTTCCCGGCGGAAATCCGCGGGAAGGCTCGCCGTGTCCTATGTTGGCGAATGGCTCATGGGTGCGAACTTCGGCGACACCCAACTTCTTTTCCACTTCTGTGGCACGGTACGGCGCCGGCGGCTTAAACTGCCAGGCCGGCATGTCCACCACGCCTGGAAATTGCTGATCGCGCGGCCGGAAAGTTTTGTCGTCGGGGTCCAGGATGAATACGGTGGCGTGATGAACCACCTTGGTGTTGCCCTCGACAATCTCGGCGGCTTGCACCCACTTGTCTTCCGTGAAGTGCGGATCGAGGATAAAGTACTGCATGTCGATTTCTTTATCCGGGGGCACTTCGAACGGCTCTTCCATTTCCAGCACCATGTCGGGCTTGCCGATGTGCCAGCCTTGGGCCACGACCGGAATCGCCGGCATGTCTTTGGGATTTCCTTCCGGCGCGCCGCCATCGACCCACGCGGCAATCGTGGCGATCTGCTGGTCGGTCAAGTGCGGATCATTCTTGAATTTCCCATAATGCGGGTCGGCGCCCCAGGGCGGCATGATCCGCGCCACAACCTTTTCCTTGATCGACTTGGCCCAGGGCCGCGCCTCCTTGTAGGACGTGATGGTAAAAGGCGCTGTGGTGCCCGGATGATGGCACAACGCGCAGTGGTCGATAACGATGGGCGCGATGTCCTTGGTGTAGGTGGGCACCGGCTTCGAGTCCGCGGGCTTCCCTACCGCCCAGGCGGCGGAGGCCGCGCTCAAAACCGCAACCGTGACGATAAAACACGAGTGTTTACGCATAACCATTGAACCCCCTGAATTTGTTGGTAACAAAAACTTCCTGACGGGCGACGGTTAGGCGCGGGGAGGGGATCGCGGATTGCTAGGAGAATAAGCCAGATCGATGGCTTGCCCTTGATACGAAAAAACGGCAACTTCGCCGGCCAGCCTCGGCCGCACATCCGCCGGTTCGGTAACTACCGCGACGGGCATCTTGCAAATCTTGCAAATGTGGCAGTTCGGCGACTGCGAGTCGCGATGCCAGGCGTTCGCGGCAGTGAGCACCAAGAGCAAAACGATCCCCAGAATCGCCACTGCTACCCGGTGAGGTTTGGAAAAGCCCGTCGTCTTGGGTAAGCCGTACATCCTTGTCCCTAGTCTACTCCTAAGAACCCATTGATAGCGCGGATTTTTTGCCAACTCAAACGGGGGTCGATGATCCTTCCACCCATCCATGGAGAGGATTCCGGCAGAGAAGTGCCTTCGCTCTCGGCCTTGGTGCAAGGTTTGGCCCGGTTCATCGGCATGGATTCGCAGCACCGTTCCAGGTGGCGAGGAGGCGACGAGCGTTGACGGTTGATTAGCCTTAGCGGTATTATGCGCACTTATGGCCATCATCCGTCGCGCCCCGTGGATCTTGCTGGCGTTTGCGGCCGGCTGCGCCTGCCTGGCGGCGCAAACCCAGCGCACGCTTTTTTACGGAGGCCGCGTCCTGACCATGGACCGCGAATACCGAACCGCGGAAGCGCTTATCGTCGAAGAGGGAAAGATCCAGGCGGTGGGCTCCACCAAAGACCTGCTGAAAGCCGCCGGCCCTGGCGCGGCGCGGTTCGATCTGAAAGGCCGAGTCGTGGTTCCCGGATTCACCGACTCCCACTTCCATTTCGTGACCATGGCGCTGGAGTCGGAGGACATTCCACTCACTTCCGCGAAAAGCATCGCCGAACTCGTGGCCCTGATCGCCGCAGCGGCGCAGTCCACTCCGAAAGGGGAGTGGATCATAGCCTCCGGCAACTGGACCCTGGGCCAATTGAAAGAGAATCGCCTGCCCACCCGCCTGGAAATCGATCAAGCAACCTCCGATCATCCGGTTTGGATTCCGCGCGGCGACCATCGCGGAGTGGCCAACTCGCTGGCACTGAAGCGCGCCGGGATTACCCCGGCGACGCCAGCTCCTCCCGGCGGAGCCATCGACAAGGACCGCAACGGCGAACTTACAGGGCGGCTAGTGGATTCGGCCCAGACTGTGATGCGCCAGGCCATCCCCAAGGCGACCTACGCGCAGACCGCCAAGGCGCTCGCGAAAATGCAAAGCCGCTTGCACGCCGTGGGGATCACGACCATCTACGACGGCGCCACCACGCCGGAAGACATTCACGCCATCCAGCAGTTTCGCGACGATGGCCAGTTGACGCTGCGCGTGGCTTTCCGGCCGCGCGTCAAGGACTTCGCCGGCTATCAGGTGATCGGCGCCATGCCGCGCAGCGGATTCGGCGATTCCCATTTGCAGATGGGCCCGCTCAAGATCATCGTGGATGGCGGGTCCGACGGAAATCTGTTCACCAGGCCCTACGAGAACCGCCCCGATTACTACGGTGTTCAGGTCACCGCCACCGAGGAGATCCGCAAAGTCGTGTTGCAAGGAAATCGCGACGGGTGGCGATTCAGCTTTCACTGCAACGGCGACAAGGCCTTCGACATCCTGCTGCCGATTCTGGAAGAGGCCAACGCCGAAAAATCCATCGTGGGCCGCCGTTGGACCATCGAACATGGGCGCTATCCGCGTCCCGACCAACTGCCCCGCCTAAAGGCGCTCGGCCTGTGGGTTTCCGTACAAGCGAATCCCTACTGGCTCTCCTCGGTGCATATTGAAGGATTCGGCCGGGAGCGGGCGGCCTATGGAGATCCCTTGCGGGAGTTTCTCGACGCCGGTATTCCCCTGGCCAGCGGGTCGGACCACGGAGTGTATTTTAATCCCTTATTGCATGTGTGGTGGTATGTCACCCGCATGACGCGAGACAGCGGCGTGCTCGGTATCGAACACGCTATCACCGCCAGGGAGGCCTTGACGCTGGCCACCCGGAATCCCCCCTTTCTGATGTTTGAGGAATCCCGTAAAGGCACGATCGAACCTGGCATGTTGGCCGACTTCACGGTATTGGAAAGCGATCCTCTGAACGTGCCGCCCATGTCCATCAAAGACATCCGGGTCTTGGCCACATTAGTTGGCGGCCGGATCGTATTTGGTTCGCTGTAGCCCTGGGACATCCCGCTCCCGGCCACGATCTTGCCGCCCGCATCGCGGGATTTTATCCAAGGAGGTTAAAAAAAGAAGTTGACACTATCAGTCGTGGTGGTATAGTTCGCAGTCAGTGCAAGCGGTTGCGGATGTGTAAGCGGCCGCTGGCAACGTGATTGCTTGGCCTGGGAAGTCGGATGTGTGGGATTGGAAGCCAAAACGGAGGGCTCATATGAAGCGGGACAGGATTCAAACCGTAGTCGCGTTGATAACTGCCGTTGTATGCATTATTTCTTGCATCACGGTTCCAGCATGGGCGCAAAGTACGGGCGCAAAGGTGCAGGGAACCCTGTTCGATTCGAGCAAGGCGGTGATTCCCAGCGGCAAACTCATTATCAAGAACACTGCCACAGGTGTCAGCAGGGAGGTCTATTCAAATGAGAAGGGCTTCTATGCCGCGCCCGACCTGTCCCCAGGGGATTATGAAGTCGTCGCCTCGGCCGCCGGCTTCAAGACGGTGCGCGTGACCGGCGTGGCATTGAATGTGGGTGCGGACCTGGTAGTGAACGTCACCATGGAAGTTGGCCAAGTCAGCCAGCAGGTGGAGGTGGGTGGCGGCGCGGCCGGGGACATTGAACTGGCGAGTTCCATGGTGAGTCATGTCGTGGGAGGCACCGAGATCCGCGAATTGCCGCTCAACGGCCGGGATTGGACCCAACTGGCGCTACTCCAGCCTGGGGTGGCGGTCATGGCTTCTCAGGACGCTGGCTTGAATCACATTATGCAGCGCGGTGATGGAGGTCAAATGACCATCTCGGGGGGCCGGCCTTCGGAGAATACCTATCGTCTCAACGGCGTTTCCATCAACGACTACGCCAACACCGCTCCCGGCAGCTCTTTAGGCAAAAACCTGGGTGTCGATGCGATTCAGGAGTTCTCGGTGCTGACCGGCACCTACTCGTCTGAATATGGCCGGGCCTCGGGCGGAGTCATCAATGCCGTGACCAAGTCGGGGACCAACGGGTTCCATGGCTCGGGCTATGAATTTCTCCGCAACAGTGTCTTGGACTCACGCAACTTCTTCGACCGCAACCCGAACTTCCCCGGTGGTGGGCCGGCGCCGTTTCGCCGCAACCAGTTTGGAGCGTCGGTTGGCGGGCCAATCAAGAAGGATAAGACCTTCTTCTTTTTCGACTACGAGGGCCTGCGGGAGTTCCTATCGCAGCCTGGAGTGGCCACCGTACCAACTGCGCAAGCGCGCACTGGTCAGTTGTCCACCGGTACCGTAACGGTATCACCCGCGATCAAGCCATATTTGCCCATCTATCCGTTGCCGAATGACGGAGGCCCCGCGAATCGCGATACAGGGTTGTTCTTTTTCGCGGGCAGCCAGATATCTCACGAGAATTACTACACCGGAAAGGTTGACCATCAGCTTTCAGCCAAGGATAGCTTCAACGCCACCTACTACCTCGACGACGGCCAATTGACGGTTCCCGACGAGTTTAACAACAAGCTGATCCCGAGCGATTCCCGAAACCAGTCGGCCAGCGCGCAATGGTCGCACATCTTCAGCCCGCAGGTATTCTATACGCTCCGCGGAGGCTTTTCCCGAGCGGTGGCGCTGCAAGGCTTGAACCTGCTCATTAACAACCCGGTTCTGAATAACACGTCGCTGGCTTTCATCCCGGGACACGGCCCCGGTGAAATGCAGAATGTGGGCGCGGTCAATGATTTCTCCGGCGGGATAGGTACCTTCGAGTCCAACGCGTTTTGGTTCACCACCTACCAGCAGTACCAGGACCTCTACATCACCAAGGGCATCCATTCGATAAAGATAGGCATGAATGTCGAGCGCGACGACTCCAACTTTAATGCCACGAACCAACCCGGCGGGCGCTTCATATTTGGCTCCCTCGCGAGTTTTCTGACGGCGACTCCCAGTCGCTTCCAGGCGCTGGTGCCTGGCTCGGACACGGTACGCGGAGAGCGTCAGAGCATCTTTGGCGCTTACGTCCAGGACGACATCCGCTGGCGGCCCAACTTGACGCTCAACCTGGGAGTTCGCTACGAAATGTTGACCGTGCCCAACGAGGTAAATGGGAAAGAAGCCAATCTTGTCAACTTCACCGACGCCAAGCCGACCGTCGGATTCGTGTTCAACAACAACACACTCCGCAATTTTGAGCCACGTGTCGGCTTCGCCTGGGACCCTTTCAAGAACGGAAAGACGTCGGTTCGCGGCGGGTTTAGCATTTTCGATGTGCTTCCGCTAAGCTATTTGTTCGCGAACCGCTTCCCGCGCACTCCTCCGTTTTACTTGGAAGGGATCGCTCCCCTGACGCCCGCCCAATCCAGCGTATTCCCATTCGGAGGCCTCAGCGTACTGGGCACGACTGCCTCCATCCGAACGGTCCATATCGAACCCAACCCGCACCGGTCCTATAAGATGGAATGGGACCTGAATGTCCAGCGGGAGCTCACTAAACACTTGACGGTAAGTGTGGGCTATGCCGGCTCCCACGGGGTGCACCTTCCCACGGGCGACGAAGACGGCGACATCGTTCTGCCCATCTCAACCAATCCCTATGTGTGGTCCACCAAGACCACCCGCGCGAACGTCCTCAACCCCGCTTACGGACGAATCGCCGTAACCCGGTGGAACGATTACTCGATCTACGACGCGCTTCAGAGTCAGGTGACCGAGCGCCTCGCCGCAGGGCTTACGTTTCAAGTATCCTACACTTGGGCCCACAGCATTGATGCCGGCTCCAACACATTCAGCAACAATGAGTACTTGAACACGATCGCCGATCCTTATCCGTTCGATGCGAACTTCAACCGGGCCCGCTCGGATTTTGATATCCGCCAGAACCTGGTGCTCAACCTGACGTGGGAGTTGCCCTATGGCAAGCAGTTGAAAGGGCCGGCGCAGTTTGCGTTCGGCGGGTGGCAAGTGGGCACCATTTTCCAGGCGCGCACTGGCGCTCCGTTCACTCCGGTGCTAGCGAGCGACAACGCCCATACCTTGGATTCCCAAACTGCGAATTCTGGCGGCCAACGGCCGAATTTCGTGGGTGGTGCGGGTTGCGACAATCCCACTAACCCGGGCGTTCCTACCTCCTACATCAAGCTTTCGTGCTTCTCCTATCCGACAGCGGGCACCCTGGGCAATCTGGGCCGCAATACGCTGAATGGTCCTGGATACATGGACTGGGATTTTTCGCTGTTCAAGAACTTTGCCGTGCCCAAGATTTCTGAGGCCTTCAAAGCGCAGTTCCGTGCGGAGTTCTTCAATGTCATGAACCATTCGAACTTCGCCATGCTGCAGCCTGGCCAGTACACCATTTTCGGTTCGGGAGGCACGCTCAACTCGGGGACCGGCCAGATCCAGGCTACCCAGGGTACCTCAAGGCAGATTCAGTTCGCGCTGAAACTCAGCTTTTGATAGAAACAATCTGTCAAGCCCGTGGGCCGGCTTTCTTCCGCCAGCAAGGGAGCCGGTCCTTCTATTTGAGTGCCTCGAGCAGAATGGTAGCGGAATGGCACTTACTGTCGCGTCGAATTCCAGGTAGGGTGGAGCGGGATTGCGTTGTCAGTGCCATCCGCCGTGATGGTCTCTGGCGGGAAAACGCCAAGAGCGGCGGTTGGGGCTGTGCTAAGATTAAGAACATGCGACGCGTTGCCATCAGCGCACTCCTGGTGCTCTGGCTGAGTATCGGTATTGCCGGTCCCATAATCGAGGGCGTTGGACCGTGGGATACCTCGCCCAACAGCGCTGACGACTTGGATTTCGTTCTCGCGGCGGTCATCGTACTGGCGAGCCTTGCCTTCCTGCTGGCAACACAGTGCAAGATTTCGAAGTCCGATCAGGACGAACCTTTTCATGCAGTACGCCTTCACCTATTTGAGGGGAATCCTCGCCCTCTTCTTAGCCTTCTTTCCGAGCCGTCACCTCTCCGACTCTAGAGATTTCCTTTCGCCGCCAAGCCGTCCGGTTAGCACGCAAATTGAAAGCTATTCGAAATCTATGGTTGCGCCTTCGATCAGGTTTGCCTTACCTCGTGTCTCGCTGTTGTGCTTGGCGTTATTCCTTGCCGGCTGCGCACGATATCATCCTCGTCCCATTGATCCATCTCGGTCGGAGCAAGCAATTCTGGGCCGGAGTCTGAATGACGAGGGCCTGGCCAGTTTCGTAAGACAGAATGCATCCGGGCAATCTGTGGCTTGGCCGCCCGTAGTGTTGGACAGGAATGCCCTGACGTTGGTCGCCTTCTACTACGACTCCGACTTGGACCTGGCGCGCGCCAAAGTCGCCACAGCAGAAGCAGAGATTGTGACAGCCCGTGCGCGCCCAAATCCTTCGCTTTCGACAGGCGCCGGTTGGACAAACGCACCCGAGTCAGCGCTAGTGTTCCACTTCGATCCGACGTTCACGGTAGAGACTGGCGGAAAGCGCGGATGGCGCACGTTAGAGGCGCAAAAGCGGGCCGAGGCGGCGCGTGTCGCAGTGGCCGAGATGGCTTGGCGCGTCCAAAGTCGCGTGCGCTCCGCGTGGCTGGAATATCTCCTAGCGGGCCGTCTGTTTGAGATCTCGAGCAATGAGCGAACCATGCGCGCTGATGCAGTGGCGATGCTGGAAAAGCGATTGGCTGTTGGCGAAGCCTCGCAGCCGGAAGTCAACGTCGTTCGGACGGCTTTGATTGCGGCTGAGGTGGAAGCCAAGGCTACCGAGACTCAACTGCACGAATCGGGCGCGGCTCTGGCGGCGGCAATCGGCCTGCCCATACTTCCCCGGGTTGACCAGACGACACCGCTGAATCCGCCGTCTTCTCTCCCGCTGAGCGACGTTCAGAAGGCCGGCATACTCCATCGGGCGGATATTCGCCGTAGTCTGTTGGAATATGCGGCGTCAGAGGCGAAGCTACACTTGGAGATTGCCAACCAATACCCCGATCTCCAGTTGAATCCCGGATACAGCTTCGATGAAGGACATCACAAGATCGCCTTAAGCCCAGGCTTCATGCTGCCAGTCTTCGACCGCAATCGCGGACCCATAGCCGAAGCTGAAGCACGCCGTGCGGAGGCGGAGGCGCAGTTCAATGGCTTACAGGCACAGGCCATCGGGGAAATGGAAATTGCGCTCGCTCGCTACAACGGAGCCCGGGCGGAACTCGCCGAGTCCGAGCAAAGGCTTACGCGAATCCAGCAAGTACGCGAAGCCGCGATGCGTCGCGCCGTCCAAGCTGGTGAAGAGGACCGGCTGGCGCTGAACGGAATCAGAATCGAAGGCGTCGTCGCCGCGCGGGCTCGTTTGGATGCTCTGCGACGGGTCGAGAGCGCGCTTGGTGCGCTCGAAGACGCAGTCCAGCAATCGCTCGAGCCGCGTCCGCCCCTGGCGGACGTCTTGTCGAAGCGGGAAAAGAAACCTTAACGAAACTATGTCTCGAAATCTCAAGCTGGCATTGATTGTTGCGGGAGCCGCAGTGGTCTTTGGCGGTCTGCTCTGGTCGTTCCTCGCCCATCGCGCTGAACTCGCCGCCGAGTCGCAAAGCGATCAGCCGATCAAGAATCCGTCACGCGTTTCACAGAACGCCGCCGGCGAGACGGTGGTGAAATTCGATCGCGAGACGCAGGAGCGAATGGATATTCAAACGGAAACCGTAGCTGCGCTGACGAAACGCCAAGAGGTTGTCGCTTACGGCCATCTGGAAGAAGATCCTTCCCGTTCTTTTGTGCTGCGGGCGCCGTTCACGGGCAACCTCCGTGAAGAAGCAGGCCGCCCCTGGCCCAATACCGGCCAGAGTCTTGCGGACCGCGCAGTGGTCGGGCGGATCGAACCGCGTCTGGCTCCGGCGGATCGCATTACGCTTGGGGATCGCTTGGCGGCGGTAAAGTCTGAAACCGAGTCCGGCAAGATGGCGCTCAGTGTCGCTCGCGCGGCGCTAGAGCGCGCCCGCAAACTGAATGCCGACGAGAAGAACGTATCCGACCGCGTCGTACAGGAAGCAGAGTCCCGCGTTGCCGTTGAGCAGGCTCGGCTATCGGCGGCGATGCAAACCGTCAAGTTGATTGAATCGTCGCTTGCGGGAAGCCGCGACTCTGCGATTCCGTTGGAATTGGAGATCGGTGGACAAGTGGCCGAGGTGACGGCGCATCCGGGCGAGGCAGTGGAGAGCGGTCAGGCAGTGTTGCGAATCGTCCGGTTCGATCAGTTTCTAGCGCGCGTAGACATACCAGCGGGTGAAGCGGTCGCGGCGGATGCGCGGACGGCTAACATCGTGGCGATCGGTCACGAAGATCACCCGATCCGAGCCGAGCGTGTCGCGGTAGCCGCAACAATCGATCCCAAGACGCAAGGGCAGCCGTTTCTATTTCGCGTCGGCAATCCGTCTATGTCGTTGCGCGCGGGTCTCTCGATCACCGCGTACCTGGAAATGCCGGGAGCCGCCCGCAGCGGCGTAATCGTACCGCGCGCCGCTGTCCTGAGACAATCGGGTAAGGCTTGGGTCTACGTACTAATCGGCGAAGACCAATTCGTGCGCCGGGAAATCACACTGGAAGAGCCTGCTGCGGCAGGCTGGTTCACGCGTTCGCTCACGGGAGGCAGCCGCATCGTGACCACAGGTGCGCAGACGCTGCTATCTGAGGAGTTCAAGTCGCAGATTCAGGTTGGGGAAGAGAGCCAGAAATAATGCTTCAAGGAATAGTTCGGTTCTCTATCCAGTACCGCGGTGTGGTCATTGGCTTGGCCTGCGTGCTCCTGGCCTACGGCGGCTATGTTGCGACGCGCGCGAAGTACGATGTCTATCCCGAGTTCGCGCCCCCGCAGGTTGAGATTCAAACCGAAGCCCCGGGACTCTCGCCGGAAGAGGTGGAGTTGCTCGTTACGCGGCCCGTCGAGGTTGCAATTAACGGCGTGGCGAACTTGGAAACGATTCGCTCGCAATCCATTCAAGGACTCTCGGTGGTGACTGCGGTCTTTCAAGAACGGACCGAAATATATCGTGCCCGGCAAGTAGTGAGTGAGCGATTGAACGAGATTGCCGGTCAGATGCCTCAGGGTGTGAAGGCCCCGGTAATGGCTCCGTTGACTTCCTCTGCAAGTATGATCCTGGCGGTTGGGCTGACATCCGAGAAACAGTCGCTCATGGAGTTGCGAACCTTTGCCGATTGGACCCTCCGTCCGCGCTTGCTGGGCGTTCCGGGCGTCGCCAAGGCAGCGGTGTTCGGCGGTGAAGTGCGCCAGTTGCAGATTCAGGTCTTGCCAGAGCGACTGGTGGGATTCGATCTCTCGATCAGTGACGTCCTGGCTGCGGCACGATCCTCGACGGGGGTTCGCGGCGCTGGATTTGTGGAGAGCGCCGCACAGCGAATCGTGCTTCAGACGCAGGGCCAAACTCTTACGGCAAGCGACCTCGGCGAGGTTGTCTTGACGCACCACAACGGCATCACCGTCCGGTTGAAGGATGTCGCGCGTGTAGCCGATGGGTCGGAACCGAAAATCGGGGACGCGGCCATCGACGGCAAGCCCGGCGTCGTCATCATGGTTTCGGGCCAGTTTGGCGCGAATACGTTGGAGGTGACGGACGGTCTCGACCAAGCGCTGAAGGAAATGGCTCCGGTCGTCTCGGCGCAAGGGATCGTGCTGCATGACCGCCTCTTCCGCCCGGCAAACTTCATCCAAGCCGCGATCCACAACATTAACCAGTCCTTGCTACTGGGAGCCTTGCTCGTGGCCGGTGTCCTGTTCTTGTTTCTCTTCAATGTAAAGACCGCGTTCATTTCCCTAACTGCGATTCCGCTTTCTTTGCTGCTGGCGGTCGCGGTCCTCGACGGCCTAGGCATGACTTTGAACACGCTCACCTTGGGCGGCTTGGCCATCGCGATTGGGGAGGTCGTGGACGACGCCATCATTGACGTAGAAAACATTTTCCGGCGGCTGCGCGAACAGGCGGGCATGCCCAATCCCAAGCCCATTTACCGGGTTGTTTTGGAGGCCTCTCTGGAAGTGCGGGGCGCCGTGGTTTATGCCACATTCGTGGTGGCGCTGGTCTTCCTGCCGGTGCTGACGATGAGCGGCGTACAAGGACGCTTGTTCGCGCCGCTGGCCGTCGCCTATATTCTGGCCATTTTAGGATCGCTACTCGTAGCGTTGACACTAACGCCCGCGCTGTCCGCCGTGCTGCTCTCCGGTGCTTCCGAGAAAGCCCACGAACCGCGTTTCATTCTTGCTCTTAAGGATCGCTATCGGCGTTTGATGCAACTCACGATGGAGAAGCCCGCTCCGGTAATCGTCGCCGCCTCGGTGCTTTGCGTGACGGCGATCGCCGCGGTACCTTTCTTCGGAGGGTCCTTTCTCCCGGATTTGAAGGAGGGCCATTTCATTGTGCACATGTCGGCTGTGCCAGGCACTTCGCTCCATGAGACGATGCGGATCGGCAACGCACTTACTCGCGAGTTGCACAAATTGCCGTTCGTCGATTCTGTTACCCAACAGATTGGCCGCGCCGAACAAGCCGACGACACGTGGGGTGTGAACTACGCCGAGGTTCACGTTGAGCTGAAACCGCTGCAAGGCGAAGATGCTGAAGCGGCGGAATCCCAGCTTCGCGGCAAGCTGACCAGCTTTCCTGGAGTCTACTTCGCAGTCCGCAGATTCCTTGAAGAACGAATTGATGAAACAATTTCGGGTGTCACGGCTGAAGTCGTTATCAAGATCTTCGGCGACGACCTCGATCTCCTGGACCGCAAGTCGCAGGAAGTCGCCAATCTGGTGGCTCGCATCCGCGGTGCGGCGGACGTCCAGGTGGAATCGCCTCCCGGAGTTCCTCGCATCGTGGCGCGATTGCGGCAGGACAAGATGAAACAGTTTGGGTTTCATCCCGTCGATGTCATGGAGGCTGTTGGCACCGCATACGAAGGAACGCCCGTGGCTGAGATTTACGACGCGAGTCGCGTGGTCGATGTTTCGGTCATTCTCGATGACCGGGTTCGTCGAGATCCCGAGGCCGTTGGCAGCCTTATGCTAACGAATAGCGAAGGGTTGCGAGTGCCGTTGCGGCAACTCGCGGACGTCTTCGAGGACACGGGACGCACGACGGTGCTCCACGACGGTACACGCCGGCGTCAAGCCGTGACCTGCGACGTCCGTGGGCGGGACCTTTCCTCGTTTGTGGAAGAGGCGAAACGCGCGGTTCAAAGCAAGGTGGCGTTTCCAACCGGGACCTATGCGGTGTTTGGCGGCGCCTCCCAGGCGCGCGATGAGAGCCAACGCGAAATTCTGATCCATTCCCTGGTCGCTGCCGCGGGGATCTTGCTCCTCTTGGCGATTGTCTTTCCGAGCCCGCGAAACTTGCTGCTCGTGCTCGTGAACCTTCCGTTTGCACTTGTTGGCGGCGTGCTGGCGGTGTTCGCGACCGGAGGGTTGCTGACGGTGGGAGGAATGGTGGGATTCGTCACGCTGTTCGGAATCACCATGCGCAACTCCATGATGCTGGTTTCGCACTTCGAGCACTTGGTTCATCAGGAGGGCATGACTTGGGGAATGGCGGCGGCGCTTCGTGGCGCCTCCGAGCGCTTGGTTCCAATTCTTATGACGGCGATCGTAACCGCGCTCGGCCTGCTGCCGTTAGCTATCGGCAGCGGTGAGCCAGGCCGTGAAATCGAAGGACCGATGGCCGTGGTCATTCTGGGCGGTCTCATCACTTCAACAGCGTTGAACCTCCTAGTGCTGCCAACATTGGCGTACCGGTTTGGGCGGTTCCAGAAGGACATCGAAGAATCCTAAGATGTTGATGTTTGTTCTTGGTTGGGGTTCATGGAAACAGGCCGGCGAATAGCCGATACTGCGCTATAATCTACCAATGCGAGTGGTGTTGACCAAGACGGCTGCAATGCTGAGTGTCTGTCTGCTGCTGGCCGGCGGGCAGTGTGTGGCGTTGTGCTCGACCGTGTCGTGCTTTGCATCGTCAGAATCCGCGCACCACGTAGATCACTCGCCCAGCCACTGTCACCAACATGGCGGTAAGTCTTCTCCCGAAAAACCGCGTCCCACCTGCCCCGATCAGGAGCAATCGCTCACCAGAAGCATGGACTCGCACGCCGGCCTGGTCCTGCCGGAGATCCAGGCGGTTCCGCTCGCGTCGGACGCCAATCGTTTATCGTTGCCGGCCCTCCAGCGCGTCAATGAGACAAGCCCGCCTCCTCTGATTCCCGATCTCGCCTCAACAACTGTCCTGAGAGTCTAACCGTCCCTGCGTGTCGATCGTCTTTTGTGGCCGTGTGGCCACAGGTATGTGTGTTGACGACAGGGGGTAATTGTGCTTGGAAAGAATCTCGGGCTCGTTTTGCTAATGGCTTCGGTCTCTGCTAGGGCGCAGACGCCGGCCCCAAGCGACATGTCCGGCATGGCTCCAATGAAGCAGATGCAAATGAACCAGGCCGGGATGCTCTTGATGGGTCAAGCATCCGGCACCAGCATGAATCCGCAGTCTTGGCAGATGCCGATGTTTATGCCGCGTGTCGGCTCCTGGAATCTGATGCTGATGGGCCAGGCATTCATCGTGGATACCCAGCAGAGCGGCCCTCGCGGAGGGGACAAACTCTATTCCGATAACTGGTTCATGGCCGGCGCCGAGCACAGTTTGGGACAAGGCAGCCTGATGATCCAGTCGATGTTGAGCCTGGAACCTGCCACGGTCGCGGATCGCCGCTATCCCGAGTTGTTCCAAACCGGAGAAACCGCGTTTGGCAAACCCATCGCGGACGGCCAGCACCCTCATAATTTCGTCATGGGATTGGGAGTCAACTACGCTCATCCGTTAGGGTCGGACACGATGTTGCAACTGTATTACGCGCCGGTAGGCGATCCGGCACTGGGTCCGGTGGCTTTCCCGCATCGCGCCTCCGCGGCGGAGTTGCCGCAGGCCACGCTGGGCCATCATTGGCAAGATTCAACGCACATCGCGGACGATGTGGTGACGGTCGCCATCAAGCACAACATGGTGCGCCTGGAAGCCAGCGGCTTTTACGGCACGGAGCCGGGCGAGAATCGTTGGACCATCGGGTACGGCCCGATCAACTCCTGGGCCACGCGCCTGTCGCTATTTCCCAGCAAGAACTGGATGGGACAGTTCTCCGTTGGACGGTTGAGCCATCCCGAGAGACAGGAGAATGGCGATGTGATCCGGGCCACGGCGTCGCTGCACTACACACGGCCCATGGGCCGCGAGGACTGGTCTTCGAGTCTCATTTGGGGCCGCGATCACGATACGTTCACGCAGCACAATCTCAACTCGTTTCTGGCCGAGTCGGTGCTGCCCTTTGCAGGAAAGAACTTCGTGACCGGACGTTTTGAACTCGTGGATAAGGACGAACTTTTCAGCGACACACCGCTCTTGGAAGGGCAATTAGCGGAGACGGCCGGCTCGACGTTTCGGATCGGCGCATACACGGCGGGCTATACACGCGACCTGACCGATTCTTTCCACGGCGTTGAGACCGGCCTGGGCGCCAATGTGACCTGGTACTCGCTGCCACCCGCGATCAAACCTTATTATGGACCGCATCCCCTGGGCGTAAGCGTCTTCTTGCGCCTTCGACTCAAACCAAATCAATAGGAGGAACACATGAAAGCGATCGGACTACTTCTCTTGGCCAGCGCCAGCCTGCTGGCCGGCAACCCCGGCGAAACACAAACGTTCATCGGAACCATCACCGACACCATGTGCGGCGCAAAGCACGGGATGATGCCGGGTCAGACGGACGATCAATGCGCCAAAGCGTGCGTGCGGGATACCAGCAGCCAGTACGCGCTGTTCGACGGCCAGCAGGTTCTTCGGCTGACCGACCAGAAGACGCCCGCGAAGTTCGCGGCGAAGAAGGTCAAAGTAACAGGGACGCTGAACGAAAAAAACAAGACGATCAAGGTCTCTTCTATCGAAGAGGCCAACTAACCTAAAGGATCCGATCATGAAAAAGATTGTAGTTGTTCTCAGTGTGTCGATTTTCGCGTGTGCGGCGTTGCTGTTTGCGCACGAAGGCCCCGACGGCAAACCGATCACGGTGATCGGACAGGTTGTCGATACCGGCTGCTATCTGCACCACGACAGCCAAGGCGCGGACCACGCCGATTGCGCCAAGATGTGCGCCAAGGCCGGCGTACCGCTGGCCATTCTCGACGGCCAGGGGAAGCTGTACCTGCCCATCGCCACGGACCATAAGAATCAGAACCTCAAGCTTATGCCGTTCATCGAGAAGAGGGTGAAGGTGACAGGACTGTTGCTTGAAAAGGGTGGTCTTGCCGGCATCGCGATCAAGACCGTGGAGCTGTCGAAGTAGCCGCAGAGACACCAGCGTTGCCGGATTCAAGACCCGCGGATCAACGGAGCGGCCGAACGATCCAGCTAGGGCTTGGCCTCGTTGCCTTTCTTCAAGACTTCATCTACCGTCGGCATGGCGGAGGTGATGCCGTTCTTTTTTAATTCCGCGATAAATATCTGGTTGATCTTGGGATCCTGGGTCTCGTAGCCGATCACGAAGCCGTGCTCCCGAAACACTTCTTTCGCAGTGAGGGGAAATACCCGGCTTTCAAACGAGGCGACCTTCAGAAATTTCGCCGGCGTCATAGTGGGATTGAAGTGCTGGTGGTACCAGTCCGTCGGCGGGATGAAGACGGTATTCTTATGCCAGGCCACCTTGACGACCTGATCGCCGTGCCCTGCGGCGTAGGGTTGGTCGCCGGCCGATTTCGGCCACAGCAGGGTGTAACCGGTTCCGGCAAGATACATGATGTAGACGCCGCCCATATGACGATGGGCAATCTCGTAGGCCGCCGGCGAGAATTGTTCCACGTGAGAATCGAGAGCATCGAAAGCCATCGAGTAATGGTGGTTCATGGTCCCGGATCCACCGGCCTTCCGCCAAGCTGTGTTGAGGGCCCCGTGCCCGGCGGGATACAGCTTCACGCTGAGTACGTCGGGAATCAGATTGGTCCGGGAAACGGCGTAACCCAGCTTGTCTTTCAAGGTGACCTTGAACTCGGTGGGCTCCGGTTTGAAGTAATCCGCGGATCCGTCGAAGCGGTCAGGAAACTTCTGGTCGCTGTTAAAGATGAAATCCGCGTCCCGATACATGTCCATGATCCAAGGAGCGTTGGCCACCGCGAACAACCGCGCCGGCACTTTCCCGGTATTCACAAACTGATAGGTGACGTTCATCGGTAACGGAAAAAATGTCCCGACTTGCCAGGTAGTGGTAAGCACTTTCCCGCCTTCTTGCCAAAACCTGGTCTCTCCGTTTCCGGCAACCACAATCACGCGGGCTTCGAAGAGGTGGTGAACCGGAATGCTCTTTTGCCCGGCCGCAACTTCCCAGACCATGCCCGTGGTCACGCCCTCCGATCCGTCCAGGTAGACCATGGCGCCTTGAGTACCGTAGCGCTTCCATGGTTCCACTTTCACCGTGGACACATCATCCACTTCGAACCCGCGGTGAATGGGAATGCCTTCGCCCTCCAGCCACGTCAGAAACGCGGTCTTCTCTAGAGCGCTGGTCTGGGCGCTGGAATGGTCCTGACCCAGCAATCGCCCCGGCAAAACGGCAAGTATCCCAAGAGCCAGCAATCCCACGCCGGCCACGACAATCGCGAACTTTTTCGATAGTCTTCGCACTCCGACTCCTCTGGTGTTACGGTTGCCGGCCCGACTCGATCACGCTGGACCCCTTCGGTGAAACCACGTCGTCGTCAACGGTCATATAGACATGGCCGTTCATCATCTCGTCGGTGGTTTGCAAGCCGCGGCTCACCACCACGTTGGGATCCGGGTTCAGTTTGTTGGCCGCGGAGTTATCGAAATGCGCGGTGACCACCATGCGTGTGCCTTTGGGCACCACCGCCGGCCGGGCCAGTTCGTAGGTGTACTTGTTGTTAAAATCGTACCGCGGCACAAACAGCAGCACTTCCTGCCGCCCGTCGGGATAGAACAAACGATATTCCATGTCCTTGCCGCGAAGATGCATGTGCGGTTGCAAAGCCCAAATATGCACCGGCTTCAGGAACGTGGCCTCCGCCTTCACTTCGTAGTTGGGATCGCGAGCCGGAACCTTGAAGTTGGTGTTGAGCACCCCCAGCGCGTAAATCTGATGTTGCGGCGGCTCTTTACAGAAGACGAACCCCACCTTGCTGAGGTCGGTTTCCTCCTTCCCGCTGGGATGGTAGTGGATCTGCAACACCAGCTTCGATCCCGCCTTGATCAATTTCCCGGTGCCTTTAGCCCAGCCGCTGGAAGGATCGCCATGACCCATTTCCGCGAACGTCTCGTGTGTACGGACTTCCACTACACCCAGCCGCCGCTCGATCTCCGTTCCCTTGTAAGTTCCCGTTCAACGGCTTGAACTCCCAGTCCGGCATCGAAACAACGCCTGGGAACTGGTCGTTGCGGGCCCGGACCTCTTGCACTCCAGGCTCCATGATGTACAACGTCGAGTGGTGCACAACGCTGCGATTCCCTGGATAGACTTCGGCCGCCTGAATCCACTTGTCTTCGGTGAAGTGAGGATCGATGATGAAATACTGCATATCCAGCTCTTGGTTCGCCGGCACGGTAAACGGCTCGGCCATGGAGAAGATCACGTCCGGCTTGCCGATGTGCCACCCCTCGGCAATGGCCGGTTTGGGAGGCACGTCCTTGGGATCGCCTTCCGGCGCGCCATGATCGGCCCAGTTAGCGATGGTCAGGATTTCCCCGTCGGTCAAATGAGGATCGTTCTTGAACTTGCCGTAACGCGCATCGGCGTTCCATGGCGGCATCTCTCGAGCCGTGACCTTTTCCCGCATCGACTTGGCCCAGGGACGCGCATCCTTATACGTCAACAGCGACATTGGCGCGGTGGTCCCCGGACGATGACAACTCACGCAGTGCTTGAACACGATCGGGGCGACGTCCTTGCTGAAGTTCGGTTGGGTAGTCGGCCCGCTGGCCGCCAGCAAGGTGGTCCCCAGAAACAGGCCCAGTCCCGCGAACAAAAATGGGTTGGTACGATTGACGTTCGACATGGTTCCTCCCGCATTGCAGCTCTCCGCGATCATCTCCGTCACGGCTTGGCCTTTTCGGCCGCCCGGCGTCGAATCTGTTCCACCGAAGGCATATTCGATCGCGTTCCGTTCTTCTTCACTTCCGACTCAAATATCTTGTTGATCTCCGGATCTTGGTCCTCATAGCTGATGACCGTTGGATTCTCCGAAAAAATGACCTTGGCGGTAGGCGGATAAACACGGCTCACGAAACTGACCAAGTCGATGAACCGGGCCGGTGTACCGCTGGGATTGAAGTGCTGGTGGTACCAGTTCGTCGGTGGAATAAACACCGTGTTAGCGTGCCAGTCCACGCGGACTACCTTGTCTCCATGGCCATCGGCGTAGGGATGGATGCCGGCCTCCATGGGCCAAAGCAGAGTGTAGCCGTGCCCGTTCAGGTACATCAGCCAAGCTCCACCGACATGCCGGTGGGCAATCTCGTAGACGGCCGGTTGGAACTCTTCCACATGGGAATCCAGCGAGTCGAAAGCCATCGAGTAATGGTGATTCAAGGTTCCCGATCCGCCGGCTTCCCGCCAGGCCGTCTCGAGGTTCCCGTGCCCGGCCGGATAGAGTTTCGCGGTGTTGACATCAGGCACCAAGTTGGTCTTGGATACCGCGTAACCCAGGGAGTCCTTCAGGCTTACTTTGAACTCGCTCGGCTCGGGCTTGAAATAATCGGTGTTCCCGTCAAAACGGTCCCGGAAGGTGTGCGCGGAGTTGAACAGGAAATCCATGTTGCGCATCAAGTCCATGACCATTGGGGCGTTGGTCGCGGCGAAAAGGCGCGCCGGCCCGCTCCCGGTATTCACGAACTGATACCGCACATTCAAGGGCAACGGAAACAGCGTGCCCGCCTGCCAATGGGCCGTGGCCACCTTCCCCTCGTCCTGCCAGAACCGCGTTTCTCCCGTTCCCGTCAGAACAATCACGCGCCCGTCAAAGAGATGGTGGACCGGGACGCTTTTCTGTCCCGGCTGGAGTTCCCACACAAATCCCGTAGTCAGGCCGGCCGCCCCCTCCAAGTACACCAGCGCGCCATTAATCCCGTAACGTTTCCAAGGGCCGACCTTCACCTTGGCGATGTCGTCGATGGCAAAGCCGTTATAAACGGGGACGCCCTCGGAATCCAGCCATTTGAGAAACGTGGTCTGCCCGCTTCCGGCCAGATGGGGATCGAAAGCTTCCTGGCCGTAGGCCAAGCCAGGCACTGCGATACCAGCCACAATCAAACCAAGCACAAAGCCGCCCCAGCGCAGCACCATAGTGGCCTTTCCTGAGAGTCTAGCCATCGGCCCTTCTCCATCGACGCAAGCGTTTGCGTTGGTTAGCCAGCACTATACCATCGTCCTGCTCCCATTTCATCCTTTTTTCCGCGCACGCCCAGGTTTCGGCGTGCCCGTCGCCGATCCGGTAAGTACCGCTTCCCTTGAAGTTGACCGCTACAAGATTTAGGATTACTTGTCCTTCTTCTCATTATTTTCGTTGGCACGATCAGGGGTGCCAACGCCGACGCGGTTCTTGATTTTTTTCAGGATCTCCTCGTTGAAACCTTCCACTTTGGTCAGGTCCTCAATCTTCCCGAGTGGTCCGTTCTTCTCGCGATAGGCGACAATAGCGTCGGCAAGCTTCGCATCTAACGACGGCACCGCGGCAAGTTCAGCGGCGCTGGCTTTGTTGACATTCAACACCGGAGGGAAATTTTCCGCCAGGTACTTGGCAATGGGGTCAATCTCGCCCGGCTCGACTTCAGCCCCGTTGATCACCATGACCTTCACCGTGTTAGTCCAGGACTTGAGACTCTTCCGCCCGGAAGCCACGCGGCCCAGACTGTGGCAGAAGGTACAGCGCAGTTGGATCAGCCGCTTCCCTTCCCCGTCCGGCAGTTGGGCGAGAACCTCGCGGTTCTCAGCTTGGCGGGCCTCGGCTTGCTTTCTATCGTCCTCTTGCTGCTGGTCGGGGTTCTGAGATCGCCCAAACCATTCCCGCCGGCCATCACTTTCCGAAGCCGCCAGGAGCAGGATCGCGCTCGCCAAGGCACAACCCAATCTCAACGCTGGTCTCATGTCTTCTTCTCCCTGCGCTCCCTTGCAGCGTCTCATATCCGGCCCGGTTGCACAAGCGCTTGCATGAGCGAGGCCCGCCAACGGTGCATCCTTGACAATTACGCCCAAGTTCGGCTTATATGGGAGACGCAAGCGATTGCGTTTCCTTGCCGACGAAGCGATCTCGGCAGGAAGTCCCCGAGCCGTGAACTCGATGTGATGCCTGAAAACTGGTTCCGGAATCGTCCCTTTTGCCTGCCGGCTGGCTTGGCGTGTCTGCTGGCCACGCGGGTGTTCGCTCTGGATGTGATCCTGGATCCTGCACAGGTCAGCAGGCAGCTAGCGCTCATCGACAAACTCCATGCGGACGCCACGACAGGCTCCAGCCTGGGCCTGCGACTCGAGGCGCTCTACCAGTTGGGAGCGCAGGCCGTCGATCTAACCGACCTGATGAACAAAGATCTGGAGACCCACGGTAGCAACGATCCCAGCCTGATCGCCCTGATTCTCACGCGATTGAAGCGGTGTGGGATCGCTGTCCAATCCGCGGGCGGACATTTCAAGTACGACTTGGCGGCCTTCCACGAGTACCTTCGTCAAGCCCCCAAGGGCAAACGGGCGGCGGATGCATGCTTCGCCCTGCTCGCCAATGAAGAGAAACGCGAGGACGCCGCCGGGATCCAAGAGTTGATCGAGGAAAAACACGCCTTCGTGCGCGACTATCCCAACTACCCGGAGATGGCCATGATGAAGCTGCTGGTGGCTCAGGATCATCTTCATCTCAGCCGCCTTTACGAGTCGCAGAAGAACCGGGCGCGGAGCGAGCAGGAACACCAGATCGCCTGGAACCTCTACCGCGAGATCGTCAGGCGCTATCCGAAATCTTTGGCGGCAGAAGTGGCCGCCGACAATCTGAGCACCGTGCCGTAACAATGATTCAGCTACGGGAGATCACTGCATGAAGAAACGAAGCACACTGAAGGTCCTTTTTCCGATCGTTCTGCTGACGGCCGGCGGGTTTGGTCAAACGGGTTCGCCGGCCCCCACTAAGTATTTGGAGTCGCGTGTCGCGATGGTCAGGCCGGAAAAGCGGTCCGAGTTTGACGAGATCGTGAAGAAGATGGCCGACGCCAACCGACGCCACAAGGGAGATACCTGGCTGGCATCCGAAGTAGCCTTTGGCCCCGGAAACGTTGTGTCGTTCCTCAGCGCGCGCCCCAACCTTGCGGCCATTGAGGAAGGCGACCACGCCTTCATGCGGGCCCTCACCGAAACCTACGGCGCGGCCGCCGCCGGCAAGTTGCTTCGGGATTTCGACAATTGCGTAATCAGTACGCAAAGCGAAGTCTGGAAAATGCGCCCGGCGGTCAGCGTGAATGCACCAGCCGATGCCGCCGGCATGAACAAGTTGCTTGGCGAATCCCGCTGGTTTTGGAGCGACGTCGAGCACGTCGGTCCGGGGCACGGCGGCGATTACACCGAACAGCTCCAAAAACTGAAAGAGGCCATCGAAAAGACGAAATCGGCATCGTACTACACCATCTTTATCGGCCAGTCCTATGCCGGCGATCGGAGCAATACGTTCTTGACCACCCGGTTTGGAGCTTCGCTGGAGACTTTTGAAAAAGGCGAGCCGCTCTTGCGTGAAGTGCTCGGTGTCGAGGGAGCGCGAAAGTACAAGGACACCAATGCCGCGCTGGTTTTGAGCGCGGAAATCGCGATCAGCCGCTTCGTGCCGGAGCTGCAGCAATCCTCCGGAGGAGATTGCCGCGGTGGATCGCGATTTCTGGCAACCGAAGCCCGCTCCTCCTCAAGGCAAGCACGACGACAAGGCCGGCAAGGATAAAGGAAAAAAATAGAGGACACCGGTATGCAACTGCTTCGCAATGTAGTCGGATTATTGCTGCTGACAGGAATTGGCGTGGCCGCGGGCTATCACCAGGGCAGTTCGCCAAAGCAGGTTGACGCCAAGACGCCGGACGCCACGATGGGATATCCGAAGGACATCTTTCCGGACTCCGGCAACCGGCTGCCTTTGGTCAAACGGGACGACCTGGACGAGGCCGGCAAGCAATACTACGACTCGCTGCTAGCCCAGAACGCCGCCCGGTCTCGAGGGGAATCCATTGGCGCGGGGCCGCAAGGAATTCGGCTCTACAGCCCACGCGTGGGGGAGCTAATGAATCGAGCGAACCAGTACTTCCGAAACCAAGCGGGCCTGGAACCCAAGCTGGCCGAACTGGCCATTCTAGTTTCCGCCCGGGCTATGGATAATCAATATGAGTGGACCGCCCATGAACCGCTCGGGCTGAAGGCAGGGCTGAGCCAGGCGACGATTGATCTTGTCAAGTACCGCAAGCCGGTGACCGGCCTGGACGAAAAAGAAGCTGCCCTGGTTCAGATCGGGCGCGAGGCCCTGGAGAAACACAAGGTCAGTCCGGATTCCTTCGCCGCCGCTCTGAAAGTGTTCGGCAAGCAAGGACTGGTCAACTACGTTTCTCTGATGTGCCATTACTCGGCAACGGCCAGCTTGCTGACCACTTTCGACCAACAGTTGAGCCCCGGCCAAAAGCCCTTGCTACCCTAGCCGATTATGACGAAAAGAAAAGCTCTCTTGGCTGGATGCTGTTTAGCGGCTGTTTCTCTATGGCCAATCGGTCTTGCCGGCCACGACCCCATCAGCACGAAAGTCACTTTCGACAAGGAAGTCATTCGCATCTTGTTCCGCCATTGCCTGCCGTGCCACCAGGATGGTGGAGTGGCGCCGATGTCTCTGGGGACGTACGCCGAAGCGCGTCCTTGGGCTAAGGCGATCAAGGATGAAATTCTGGAGCGTCGCATGCCGCCGTGGAACGCCGCCAAAGGCTTCGCCGACTACTCCAACGATCGCAGTCTGACACAACTGGAAACCGAGTTGCTAGTTGACTGGGTCGAGGGCGGCGCACCGAAAGGCGAAGAGCGTGACTTGCCCCAGCCGGCAGCGAACGATGCTCCACCGAAGCCTGACCTGACGGTCGCCGGCGGGATATCGCCCATTGTGAAAACGCAACGCTGGGTCTCCGGCTGGAAGTTTACGCCGGGGAGCGGTGCGGTGAAGAGCGCGGAGTTCTGGATTGAGGACGCCGCGAAGAAGCGTGTTTATCTGGGAGGCTGGGTGCCGCCCGAGGGCATGGTTTCCTGGCCCGACGATGTGGCGCAGTCTTTACCCGTGGGGTCGCGCATTGTGGTGAAGCTCCACTTTAATAGCGGCAATCGAGATGCTTCGAAGAGCCGGCTGGCGCTATTCTTCGCATCGCAGCCGCCGCGCCAACGGGTCCAGCACATGCAGATCAATTGCGGCGCCACGCCGATTGCCGCAGGTTTGCAGGTCCTGGCAATGCTGCCGGAAGGACCGATGGAAGTCCAAGCCGCTCTTCCGGACGGCTCGACCGATCTCTTGGGTTTGTTCCGCGCCGATAATCCCGACTATCACGCGACTTACTTTTTCCGCCGGCCGGTGCCTCTGCCGGGCGGCTCGCGGATTTCCGCGCAGGCCAACGGCATGGGCACATGCACTGCAATGCTGGCCGTCACGCGGAGCTTGGCGCGTTAGGCTTGAAGTTAACGGCAGTGGGTCAGTTTGAAGGCGTGCGGCTCCGCCGCTCCTTCGTGCGGAAAGGCTCTGCCTTTCCGGACCCGCCCTCATTTGGCAAGGCTGCGCCTTGTCCGCACGGCGTAGCCGTGCGAAGTACTAACGGACTTTTCGGAAAGGCCGAGCCTTTCCTGGAAAGGCCGAGCCTTTCCGCACGAAGGAGCGGCAGAGCCGCAGTCGAAGCGTCAGGTTCAAATTGACCCCACTACCAAGTTAGCTAAAGTTAGCTAAAGGGTTGACAAGGAGTCCAAGCGAGAGATATTATGCAGGCGCTTGCATAACTCCTGGAATCTGGTATGCGGATGATCCATGATGAACTGGGCGTCCTGATCGCGAAGGCTCTATGAAGGGATTTACCAAATCGAAGTTGGCCAAGTGCGTGTGGTCCCTGGTTTTCCTGATGACCTGCGGGGCGGCGATCCCGGCACCCTCCCACGAAGGATTCGCCGAGCAAGGTCAGCCCGCCGCCAGAAACCAAGAATACGATCGCCAACTTCTGGCTGGGTTGCCCGAGGGCGAGGGCAAGACTCTGTTGGCGACCGGATGTACCACCTGTCACAGCTTGAGCCAAATGGCTTCGGGCCGCAAGACGGTCAAATCCTGGTCCCACACTGTGGAAGACATGATTTCGCGGGGAGCTCCAGTCGACCCCGAGCAGGTAGGCACGCTGGCGAAATACCTGGCGGCTAATTTTGGTCCTTCCGTGAACGTGAATAAGGCCAGCGCCGGCGACCTCGCCGCTGTTCCCGGGCTGGACGCCAAACTGGGAGCCGCGATCGTCAGCTACCGCGAGAAAAACGGCGCTTTCGCTAACCTCGACGATTTGTCCAAAGTGGAAGGGCTCAGCGAAGAGGTCTTGAAAAAGGTCCGGAACCGCTTGACCGTTGGGTCCCCGGAGCCGGCAGCCGAGAAAAAATAGGCGTCCGTCGTTTACGCCCAGTCGTTTTGGGGACGAGTTGCGGGCCGGTCCTGCCGCGCAAACGCTTGCAGCGAAAAAGGAGAAGCAAGGCATGGGAGCCATGGACGGCACGAGATCTTTCGGTTCACGACGGCAATTTCTGAAGCTGTCAGGAGCAATCGGAGCGGGTGCGGTCTTGTCTTCTCCGTTGGTCAGCCCGACCCGGCTCTTCGCTCAGGGCCTGCCCAAACCGGGCCCGGCGGATTGGCCACGCTTCGGGTGCGACCTGCACAATTCGCGGTTCAACGCCCGGGAAAAAACGATTAGTCCGCAAAACGCCGCCCGCCTCAAGCAGAAGTGGACCTTCGAGGTTGGCGGGCCAGTGCAAAACACTCCGGCCGTGGTGGGCGATACTTTGTACATCGCATCCTGGGACGGCTTTTTCTACGCCCTGGATTCCAGTAACGGAAAACCGCGCTGGAAATATGATGCCGGCGTCCCCGCCAACTCCAATGGCTGGCATGAACTCCGCTCCTCCCCGCAGTACGAGGCCGGTTTCGTTTACTTTGGCGATGGCGACTCGCGCATTCATTGTGTCAATGCCGCCACGGGAAAAGTGGTTTGGAAAACGCTGCTGGACGAAAATCCCATGGACGAAGCGGGCGCCGCCTGTTCTGTCTCCGTATACAAGGGCCTGTTGTTTGTCGGCACCGCTTCCGGACGGGCCCAGTTCTTCTGCCTGGATGCCAAGACCGGCAAGGTGCGTTGGAAGTTTCAAGTCGTTCCGTCCACCGATAGCGGCGGCGGCGGGATCTGGACCTCACCCGCGATTGATCAGGACCACGATGTGGTTTATATCGGTACCGGCAATACCAAAGGCTTCATGCCTCCCGGCCCCATGATGTATGCCGAAAGCATGCTGGCCTTCGATATGAACACCGGTGAGCTGTTGTGGTACAACCAGGCGCGCGAGTCCGACGTGCACGATCTGGATTTCAGTTGTCATGCGATGCTGTTCGAGGCCACGCATCCGTCGCGAGCCGGCGCCAGGCGTGTCTGCGTGGGTGCCGGAAAGAAAGATGGATTCTATTGTTTCGACCGCTACACGGGGGAGAAGTATTGGCGCACCATGCTGACCAACGGGTCGTCCGCGGGCGGGCCGGAGTTGAACAGCACGGCGGTGGCTAACAATCGCGTTTTCGTGGTGTCCAATGCGATTGGTCCCAAGGGTGGCCGTTCGGTGACTGCCGGACTGCACGCCTACACCGGCGAGATTGAATGGTGGAATGGAAACGACGCCACACATATGGCTCCGCTGGCCACGGCGAACAACGTTCTCTACCAAGGATTCACGGACGGCCTTCTGGAGGCTCTGGATACCGAAACCGGCCGCTCCCTATGGCAATTCCGGTTGCCCAGCCTGCATCGCGGAGGCGTCGCGGTAGCCAATGGCGCCATCTACACCAGCAATGGGGAAACCACGCTGGGATCGAAACCGGTGACCGACCGCCATTTCGTATATGCTTTCACGATAGATGGAAAGTGAAGGGAGTAACTTATGCAGGTGAGAAGGAGCGAGCCATGACCAACCCCGCAACGAACCGTCGCAGTTTTCTAAAGGCGGCCGGCTTTACGACCATCACCTTGGCGTCCGGCTTGAGCATTCCTGCCGCACACGCCCAGGAAGGAGAGCTCCCGGAGGTCGAGATCATCTCCAGCTACCCGCTGGGCTTGTGGTACTTCGACCCCGCCGGCCTGTACATTCCCGCCGGCCAGAAGGTCCGCTTCATTGCACGCAAGTGGGGCGCCACGGTGACGGCTTTCCATCCCAGCAATCAAAACCATGAGTTGCGGATTCCGGAAAACGCCAAGCCCTTTAATTCCGGATTGCTGACCAACGACTACGCGCCGGGCAAGGTATTCGAATGGACCTTCACGGTCGAGGGCACCTACGATTACTACAGCATGAACCATGAAGTGCTGGGCATGGTCGGCCGCATCATCGTGGGCAAGCCCGGCGGTCCGGGCGAAAACAAACCCGGCTATGGAGGCGAGGACGGCCGCGCCCCCATGTTTCCCAAATCCACCGCCCTCTTCGATCGGCTACGCTCGGCCGAAATAGTGCAACAGAAGTCGATTGAATTTCCGAAGGGTCTTTTTCAAAGAAAATACCCGCGGTGACGGAAGCCCGGCGGCACGTGCGGCCTTCTATGTGGCCACTCAGCAAGAGTCAAAGTTCTTTCCAACGAGGCTCCGCCAAACGCACGATCTGGCAGCGCCGCGGATGGATCCTTCTGTATTCCGTGGTGTTGGCGTGCGTGCTGAGCGGTTGGCTTCCCCCGGCCCAAAAGCCGGAACCGCGCAAGTATCTTGAGCCGCGATTCCCTTCCTACCTGCGGCGCCCAAAGTCCGTGGAAGACGTCATGCCTTATGCCCGCCGCTTGGTGCGCAATTTGTCGCAGCGCGGCGGCAAAGGACTGGGCGTGGCCCAGTCTGGCGAGACTATCGCCATGGTGACCAACGTCGGAGCTGATCCCATGATCGTGGATGCCATCAAGCGCGCATTAGTAGAACGCGGCGTGACCGCGCAGGTTCTGTTCGATTACGACCTGGCCGGCGTATCTCGCACGGACGCCCTGGCGGAGAAGAAGTTTGTGGAAGCTTATACCTCGGAAAAGGGGTACATGGAGATACGCCTGGAATGGATTGACGATGCCTTCCCGGACCCCGAAGTGCCCAAGAAATGGCTCCGCGAACGGCGGCCCGATCTTTATGACTTGCTGTATCCGAAGGGCCAGGATCTTTCTCCCCACCTGAAGGAAGCCATGGCTAAGCTGCACTATAACCAGGTGGGGAAAGTGCTGCAGGGCTATCTGAAACAGCATCCCGAGGTAAAGGGAATTTTTTGGGGCAACCAGGATGGCGCCGGACTATTGCGCGCGCTCCATCCCATGGAGTCGAAGTTTCTGGGCTTTTTCACCTACGACAATCGCTGGGAAGTCATGAGCGAGATTCCCAACTATCCGGCGGACCTCTGGCTATTGACGGAAGAGCAAAGCATGGAGCCCGTCGCGTACATCGACAAGTTGCACGTGACCGACCCGGAAGGAACCGATCTATCCTGCGACGTCACCGAGGAAGCCGCGCAACGCTGGGCCCGCGGCGTCTATCAGCGCGGCCATCTCTACATGTTCCCCACCCAGGCCACCGGGAGATTTGCCTTTTCGGTGGTCGACTATCCCGCCCTTCAGAAAGAATGGATTCCGCGGGAACCCATGTCCCTGGCCAACGGCGTGATTGCCGGAACCAACGGCCATTACGGATTCAATCCGAAAATGGAAATTGTTTTCAAGAACGGCTACGTTGCGGAGGTTCGGGGCGGCGGTACATATGGCGATCTGACGCGCGAGTTCTTGAAGTATCCGCAGATCAACGACCTGACCTTTCCGTTTCACACCCATCCCGGGTATTTCTATCTCTACGAGATCGGTTTGGGGACGCATCCGAAGTGGTACCGGAATCCGGCGCACATGATGATCGACGACCTGATTCCGGAGCGCAACCGCAGCGGCGTGATCCATTGGGGCACCGGCCTGCGCCTGTGGCATGATCCCGCTTCCCCGGTGAATTCCAAGAGCTGGCTGGATTTCACGGGCAAGTACAACTTCCCGCGCGATCACGATTTTCATCTGCACAATTATTTTGCCACGTATGACGTGCATTTGCGGAACACCGATAAGTGGATCAAGCTGATCGACCGCGGGCACCTGACCAGTCTCGACAATCCTGAAGTTCGCGCCTTGGCTTCGCGTTATGGAGATCCCGACACGATTCTGGCCGAGGACTGGGTGCCGGAGATGCCGGGGATCAATGCCCCGGGGCGTTACGAAGACTTTGCCCGGAATCCATGGCCGGTGTCGAAGGCGGTGATCGACAAGGCCGTGGCTGGGACCTATGAGCACTATTATCCGCCGGTGCAGAAGACCGGCGGTACGCGCGCCAAGGAGTGACTTCATCATTGACATCGCCCGTCTCCTTGCTCTACGCTCTTAGAACGCAAGCGGTTGCGTAAAATGGCACGGTGGCAAGGTGTTGATCCAACAAGGTGCGATCCAATGGTGACCCGTTTTCTCAAGCATCTGGGCATCCTCCTGAGCCTTGCCTCCGCTCTCGCGGCGCAGGGCTTTTTGCAGGCTCGCACCAGCGATGATCCGCGTCTTCCCGACCATTGGAGCAGCACGGAGAACGTGGTCTGGAAGACGGCCATTCCGGGCTTGGGCTGGGCCTCTCCCGCCGTTGCCGGCAACCGCATTTTCTTGACCACGGTTGTGAGTTCGGGGCCCGAGGAAAAACCTTCCAAGGGTCTCTATCTTCCCGGCAGCGGCAAGCACGGAGAGCGCAAGGCTTCTCCCGTGGAACACCGCTGGCTGGTCTACGCCATCGACTTCAAGACCGGAAAAATCCTTTGGGAGCGCGAGGTGAAACGCGGTCCCATCGGGCCGCACCATGCCAAGAATTCGCTGGCTTCGGAGACGCCCGTCACCGACGGCAAGCGGGTTTATGCCGCTTTCGGCAATGTAGGTTTGTTTTGCTATGACCTGGAGGGCAAACTCCTTTGGAAGCAAGACTGGGAGCCTAAGCACACCGCCAGCGACTGGGGCACCGGGGCTTCGCCGGAGCTCTATAAGGGCCGCCTCTACGTGGTCAATGACAATGAGGAACACTCTTTTCTGACGGCCGTGGACGCCGCGACCGGCAAAACGGTGTGGAGTGTGGACCGCGATGAGGCGACCAGTTGGGCCAGCCCCTTCATCTGGGAAAATGAAAAACGCACTGAAATCGTCACCGCCGCCGGAAAATCGGCGCGTTCCTATTCCTTGGACGGCAAGCTGCTTTGGGAACTCGGTCCGTTGTCCAAGTTTCACATTCCCACGCCTTTTGGTAATCGCGGCCTGCTGTACATCGCCTCGGGATGGATGGGAGGCGACAGTCACCCGGTGTATGCGATTCGTCCCGGAGCGTCCGGCAACATCAGTTCGCCTTCCCGCGATACTCTCAACGAGTTCGTAGCTTGGTATCAGCCGCAAGATGCGCCTTACATCACCACGCCTCTGCTCTATGGCGATTACTACTACACTCTCTACGACAAAGGATTCTTCACATGCCGGGATGCCCGGACCGGCCAGGAGATCTACGGGAAGCAACGGATCGACCCGGAGGCCTCCGGCTTCACTGCTTCACCCTGGGCCTATAACGGCAAGGTTTTCCTGCTGAGTGAAGACGGCGACACCTATGTGATTCAGGCCGGCCCCGAGTACAAGTTGTTGTCGAAGAATAGTCTCGACGATATGGCCATGTCCACTCCGGCGATCGTGCAGGGCAGCTTGATTATCCGTACTTCCTCAAGCTTATACCGGATCGCGCGTCGCTGAATCCACCAATGAACATGATGAGCCAGCCAACACTCTCGCGGCTTCTGTGGCTCGTGCTGATTGCTTGCAGTGCCATCGCGCAAGCTCCGGAGCCGGCGCAGTTCCACCACATTCATCTCAAGTCCGCCAATTCTGCCGCGGCCATCGATTATTTCGTCCGCAACCATGGAGGAGTGAAGGCGTCTCTACCCGGCGTAGGAACCGGCGTCAAGCTCGACAAGTCGTATCTGCTGTTTGATCCCATTGCGGAAAGCGAAGCCGCCAAAGTCCAAATCGCCGATTGGCCAACCGCCTGGGATTGTCCCGAGCCGCAGCGCTGCTTTGAAGACGAGCGCACGCGCCTGGAGATGTTTTCCCCGTTTGGCCCCCCAGCCGCTCGGCTGCAAATTCTCAGCCGCGATCCGGAGGCCGCCCGTCAGTGGTTCCTGACGCACCTCGGTGTTGGACCGGCGCTAACCCAAGCCGACATCTTGTTCGTTTCCAGCCGCGGCCGCCTGGAGGCGGGACGAGTGATCGATCACCTGGCCTTCAGCTATCCCAACCTCGCGCCGGTCATGGATCGCTTGCAAAGGGAGGGCGTCAAAATCCTCCAGCGCGAGCGGGCCAGCGCCTTTGTGGAAGGGCCGGAAGGCCTGCGCGTCGAAATTGTCGAAGACAGCGAGAGCGGCGCCAATCTGTACTGGTGTCCTATGGATCCCAAGATTCGCTCGGCCAAGCCCGGCAAGTGTCCGATCTGCGGCATGACGCTGGTGCCCCTGGATCCCGGCGAGTACGTCGAATATCCGGTGGAACTCCGCACCATCCCAAATCCCATCCGCGCGGGTCAGCCCGGCAAACTGATTTTCACGATCTTCCAGCCGCATCGGGAGGTGCCGGTTAAGAGTTTCGAGACGGTCCACGACAAACTGTTCCACTTGTTCATTGTCAGCTACGACCTGAGTTTCTTTGAGCACATCCATCCGGAACCGCAAAAGGATAACACCTGGGTGATCGAAACCACTCTTCCCAAGCCCGGTCCTTACCAGGCGTTTACCGACTTCTTCCCGAGCGGTGGAACTCCTCAAGTAGTGGCCAAGACTTTCGTCACCGCCGGGTATACCGGCACCGTGCTCGACGCGCGAGCGCATCTGACGCCGGACACGGTTTTCGACAAGATCATCAGCGGCACGCGCATTCATCTGGATTCCACCGGCTACGTCAGCGGAACAAAACAATCCCTCACTTTCTCTCTCTTCGACGAGAAAACGGGCCAGCCGATAAACGACCTGGAGCTGTACCTGGGGGCGCGGGCCCACATGCTGATCCTGAGCGAGGATCTGGGGGACTACGTTCACGGCCACGCCGAAGTTGTCCCCGGGTCGGACAGCCAATCGCAACTGGTGATTGAAACGATGTTCCCTCGTCCCAGCAACTATCGGATCTGGATCCAGTTTCAGCGTGCCGGAAGAGTGATCACGGTGTTCTTTACGGTGGGGGTTCACAAACTGGGGTAGTCTCGCGGCGGCTGTGTAACGAGTGCAATCGGTTGCATCCCCCAAAAAACTCACAAAAGCCCCTTGACACCCGGACTGCTTCCGGCCACACTGTAATCAACCATTATGGGTCTTTCTGGGAAGCCACTGGGGCTGTCGAAGCCTATCCGCGCCGCCTCGGCGGCGGTCAGCGCTGTGTTCATGCTGATGCTGGCACTGCAGGCGTCCTGGCACCGTGAGCCAGGGAGCCCAATTGCCATGTTTGCAAGGTTTGCAAACTTCCTGTAGCCGATATCTCGGCTCCCATTGTGGTTGATCCGCCAACGGTCCAGGAAGCGCTCGTCGTCTCGCCGGCCGCGCCGTTCTTCGCCCGCTTGGAATGTTTCCAGAGTTCCGCTCGCTCCCCACCTGCACTCTAACTTGTCCCGCCCGCGGGATTGCCGTTGGTTGCCGGCAACAGGTTTTTTTCTGTTGCTGGTTGCCAGACGCCGCCCGGCTTTCTGGTATAGGATTTCAGGTTCGCCCGGAGCGAGCCGCAACAAAAGGAGATTCGCGATGCGCAAATATCTAACCGCCGTATTCGTGTTCGGCGCGATGGCCGTTCCATTGATGGCCGCCGGCGCCGGGCCGGCCGATTCGACTGTTCCCGCCACCTTCACCAAGGACGTGGCTCCCATTTTCTTTAACCGCTGTGCCACGTGTCATCGCCCGGGCACCGTCGCGCCGATGTCTTTGCTCACTTACAAAGATGCCCGGCCGTGGGCCAAGTCCATTAAGGAGAAAGTCGTGGCCCGGGAGATGCCGCCGTGGAACGCCGATCCCCACTATGGCAAATTCACCAACGATCCGCATTTGTCCGATCGCGAGGTCGCCACCATCGTCCGCTGGGCGGACGCCGGAGCGCCGGAGGAAATCCCAAGGATCTTCCGCCAGCGCCCAAAGTGATGTCCGGCTGGTACATTGGAAAACCCGACGCCATCTACGAGATGGACGAGGAGTTTGTCGTTCCTGCGAACCAGGAACTCGACATGCAGTACTTCATCATCGACCCCAAATTTACGGAAGACAAATGGGTCCAGGCCGTGGAAATCGTTCCCGGCGATCGCTCCGTGGTGCATCACGCGACGCTCTTCGTGCAGGAACCGGGCAAAATGGAAGTCCGGCCGCGCAACAATCAGTTCCCGGGTCTCGTAACGATGCCCGATTGGGAGTTCAAGCCCAGCAGCGGACCGTATAAGGGCACGGCGATCGAACAGAAGTTGGGGGTCGTTGAAGCTCGCACCCACGAGTCACTGGCTAGCTTGGGACATGGCGCGCCGGCCGAGGCGTGGCCGGAAGGCACCGCCAAGTTCATTCCCGCCGGCTCGAAACTGGTCTTGCAGGTCCACTATCATTCCAATGGAAAAGAAGCCAAGGACCGCAGTAAGGTCGGTTTCATCTTCGCCAAGCAGCCACCGGAGCGCCGGCTTTATTACCTGGGCGTGCTGAACATGAACTTCACCGTCCCCGCCAATAATCCCGACTACGAAGTGAAGGCCGAAGCCACGCTCCTGAAAGATATTCATATCTGGAGCTTCGCGCCGCACATGCATCTGCGCGGCAAGGACATGAAGTACACGTTAGTCTACCCCGACGGCAAGACGGAAGTGCTGGCCTTCATCGACAAGTACGACTTCAACATGCAACGGTCGTATCGCCTGGTCGAGCCCCAAGGCCGTGCCCAAGGGCAGCACCATCAAAGTCACCGCGCACTTCGATAATTCCAAGGGCAACAAGCTGAATCCCGATCCCAACAAGGACGTTCGGCGCGGACTCCAGACGGACGATGAAATGATGAACGGTCACTTGAACTTTACCGTCGACGAGGAATCGGTGACGCGGAGAGCTTCCACCACGCCCGCTCCGCAGCGGCCCGACAAGCAGTAGCGCCACGCGATTCCGTCGGCATGAGCCGCGACAGTTATGGAGCGATGGAACGGTGGGCACTGTTGAACGTCCCCACGAAAACCCGCCACGCCGAGAACTGGGGTTCTCGTGTTTTCGGGTCAACGGTCAAGACGTACCGCGGTTCCGTCGCTCCATAACTGTCGCGGCTCATAGCGCGAGCCATCGCCGGAACCGCGAAATTGTTCAGAGCCACGCCGATGGGAACCAATGCCCATCGGCGTTCATCGGCGGTTGCCTTTCTTTGGGTTCCTTCCGTCACCCCCTCGGCTCACACCGGCCACTGGCCACAAAATCAAGCAACGGCGGCGGCCGACCTTTCGTCTATAATAGCGAGGGACAGCAAAAAGGGGGGATCATGAACATCCGGCCCGCAATTTCACTGACGGCGGTGCTGATGATCAGCGCCACGCTCACTTGGGGACAACACGGGCACGCTGGAGGTTCGGCGCCATCACCACCCGCCCCAGGACGTGTGACCACGCCGCGCTTTTCCGCCACGACTGCCGCTCCCCCGCGTTACGCCAATTCCCTGGTGCCTCCTGGTTGGGGCTTGGCGCCGGGTCCGGCGTCCACCGTGAACCACCCGGGTGGAATCCCGATGCAGCCGCTCCCGGGCTTCCAGCCGCTGATTCCGACGGGATCGAGTGCCTTTAACAGTCCCCGTCGCTGGCGCGACCGAGGCTCGCAAGTTGTGGTGGTACCCATGGCCGTCTACCCCATGCCGGCGGGTGCGGTGATCGGCGGTTACGGGGCGGCGAACTATGTGGATCCCGGTGTGGATCCCAACGCCGCAGCAGGTCCGGATTCGTCCGCCGGGCAGCAGTATCCTCCCGACCCAGCCATGTACGCGCAGTCGGCGCCGCCGCCCGTTTATAGCGAGCAGCTCCCGCCGCCCGACAACCAGGCGCCATCCTATCCCCCAACGGCCGCGCCAGCGACTCCGGCAAACGGCGCGAACGATTCCGGAGCGGCGGACGTGAGTTACACGCTGCTGGCCTTTAAGGATCATTCCTTTTTCGCGGTAACCGACTATTGGGTGGAAAACAATCGCCTCAGCTACATCACCAACTATGGCACCACGGGTACGGCCGCTCTCGACCGCCTGGATTTGACCTTGACCGTGAAGTTGAACAACGAGCGCGGCGTCACCTTCGAGTTACACGAGAAGTAGATTGCTGCTCCTTCCGCACCATCCATGAAAGTCATCGGCACCGACATCGGCGGCACCAAGGTTTCCGTGTGTCTCGGGGAAAGCCATAGCTCGAACGCCACGGAAATTTTGTCGAGATCGCGCTTCCCGGCCGCCGCTTTTCCCGGACCCACCGCTACGCTGGCCGAAATCGTGCGGCAGGCGCGTCAACTGATGGCGGAAGCGGGAGTGGCGAACGGCGAAATCGCGGGCATCGGCATTAGCTGCGCCGGGCCGCTCGATTCCGCTCGCGGGATCGTGCTTTCTCCGCCCAACATGGCGGGCTGGGATGCCGTTCCGGTGTGCGAATTGTTGCAGCGCGAATTCGGGGCCCCGGCACGCCTGGAAAACGACGCCAACGCGGCGGCGCTGGCCGAATGGCAGTTCGGCGCCGGACGCGGCACCCGCCACATGGTTTTTCTGACCTGCTCCACCGGCATGGGCGGCGGCCTGATCCTGGACGGCCGCCTCTATCGCGGACGGCGCGATCTGGCCGGCGAAGTCGGCCATCTGCGGCTCACCGACAGCGGTCCCAAGCTCTACGACAAGGCCGGATCGTTCGAAGCCTGGGCCAGCGGCGCGGGTCTGGCGCTGCAAACCGGACACTCCGTGGAAGAACTGGCTTGTGCCGCGCGCGCCGGCGAGTCCCAAGCGCTGGCGGCAATCACCCATGCCGGAGAAATGCTGGGACGCGGCATCGCCATTCTGTGCGACGTTTTGAATCCCGAGTTGGTGGTCTGTGGAACGCTGGCGGTGCATCTGGGCGATCTCTACTTGGAACCCGCCCGGCGCGTGGTGGCCGCGGAAACCCTGGTCCTTGCCCCATCGTGGCGGCCGAACTGACCGAAGATTTGCCGGAGCGCGCGGCCCTGGCCGTGGCCCTCGGTTTGGAGTGCGGCGACTTGTCGCCGCTTTCTTAAGGACTGGGAAAAGTGGTGAGAAGTCGCCGCCTTGCAAATGTTGCCGTCGGACGAAATGCAGACTAGAATAATCTTCTATGAAGATGCGTTGCTCCGTAGTCTTCCTTGCCCTGTTCGCAGCTAGCCCACTGTTCGCGCAAGCCGCCAAGTCCAAAGCTGCGGCCACCAAGGCCCCCGCTCCCGCGCCGGCCTTTTCCCTGCCCCCGCGCGCCAGCGGATCCAAGGATGCACCGTTGGTCATCGAGGTTTTTACCGACTTCGAGTGTCCCACCTGCAAGGAACTCTACGTGCGTACGTTGAAACAGTTGATCCCGGAGTATTGCGCCACGGGCAAGGTCTACCTGATTCATCGCGATTTTCCACTGCCTCAGCATCGCTTTTCCCGCTTGGCGTCCGTGTGGGCCGACGCCGCCGCATCCATAGGAAAATACGAAGAAGTAACCGACGCGCTTTTCAGTAAGCAAGACTCCTGGGTGGCCAGCGGCAACGTTCCGGCGGTGGTCGCCGGGGTCTTGAGCGCCGGCGATTTTCAGAAGGTCAAGCAGGTGGTAGACACGCACCAGACCGAAATCAACGCCGCCATCGAGGAGGACCTGAAGATCGGCCGCGGCCTGGACATCAAGGAAACACCCACCATGCGGGTTAGCAATCATGGCCAAGTGGTCACCGAAAAGCAGCCCGGCCTGATCGCCTACAGCGTTTTGCAACGTTACATTAACCAGCAACTGAGCCGGTAGAAGACGTTCCACCAGACGTTTTTTCGGCATTCCATGTCTGCGGCTGCTAAAATATCTCTATGAACAAGGTGCTGCTTGCGATCCTGTTATGTCTGGCTGTAGCGGGGCTCGCCCAGAACAAAACCGCCCCGCATGAAGCCGCTCCGAAATCGTCGTCTCCGGCGAAGGCTGAGTCCTTTACACTGCCGTCGCGCACTTCGGGATTGAAAGACGCACCGATCGTCATGGAAGTATTCAGCGATTTCGAGTGCCCCCACTGCAAGGAGCTGTACCTGCGCACGCTGCGCCGTGTGATCGAAGATTATTGCGCCTCCGGCAAGGTTTATTTAATCCATCGCGACTTTCCGCTGGATCAGATTCACCGCTACGCTCACGACGCCGCACGCTGGGCGGTTGCTTCATCGACGACCGGGAAATACGAAGCCGTCGCCGAGGCGCTGTTCACCGCGCAAGAGACCTGGAGCGCGAGCGGCAACATCGAAGCGGTGGTCGCCGGGGTCCTCAGCCCGGCCGAGCTGCAAAAGGTAAAGCAGGTGATGGCGGCGCACAAAGCGGAAATTGACGCGTCGATTGAGAACGACATATTCCTCGGCCACCAGATTCAGTTGACCTCCACACCCACCACCAAGATCGAGCACAAGGGCGCGGTGCTCTCCGTCACGCCGGGAATGTTTCCTTACGCAACTCTGAAAAGCTATCTGGACAGCCAGTTGGCGAAATAAAGCATGTCCTCCCGCAACCTAGACCGCTTGCTGACATATGGGCGCGTGGCCTTGGGGGTCGTCTTCACTTACGCCGCGTTCTTGAAGGTCAGCATTTCGTGGCTGACTTTCGCCGCCTCCATTGACGCCTACCAGATCCTTCCCGATTGGGCCGTGACTCCCGTGGCGCAATTGCTGCCGTGGTTGGAATTGGCTCTGGGCTTGTTGCTGGTCTCCGGATTTGCCGTGCGCTGGACAGGAACGGCGGTGGCCTTGCTGTTGGGCGGCTTCTTTTCGGCCATGGTACGCGCCCACATGAAGGGCCTGGACATTGACTGCGGCTGCTTCGGGCCCGGTGAAAAAATCGGCTCCAACACTTTTCTGCGCGATGGATCGCTGGTGGCGCTGGCGGCGATGGTCACCCTCGGAGCATTTCTTCGGGGCAGCCCGGCCCGCCATCGTCTACAATAGTTTTCATGCCGATTTGCCGGGTTCTATTTCTATGACAAGACGCCTCCCGCCACCGCTCTGCTGTTTGATCTTGATCTTTTTTTTGGCCACCGGCTTGGCCGGACAGGCCCGCGCCAAGAAGCCCGCTGCACCCGCCGCGGCCAAGCCGTTCAGCATTCCGCTGCGCGCCGTCGGCAACAAGAACGCCGCGGTGGTGGTGGAAGTTTTCACCGATTTCGAGTGTCCGCACTGCCGCCTTTTGTATATGGAAGCGCTGAAGCCGATGATGAAGGACTACTGCGCCAGCGGCAAGATCTACTTGATCCATCGCGAGTTTCCCCTGCCCAACCACGTGTTTTCCCGGGAAGCTTCGCGCTGGGTGCTGGCCGCCGCGACCATTGGCAAGAACGAGCAACTGACCGAACAGTTATTCGCCACCCAGCCAACCTGGGTTGCCACGGGGAACATCGAAGCGGCGGCCGCCAGTGTCCTAAGCGCGTCCGATGTGGCCAAGATCAAGCAGGTGATGGCCGCGCACAAGGCGGAGATTGAAGCGGAGATCGATCATGACGTGAACCTTGGCCGTCAGATCAACCTGGACCAAACGCCTACCACGCTGATCAAGCGCAATGGCGTGACGGCTTCCCAGACCGCGGGCGCGATTCCGTACAGCCGTCTGAAGCTCGCGCTCGACCAATTGCTGGGCCATTAGTACCCGAAAAAAAACGCGCGCCGGGCCCGCCTGGGCGTAAGCTCTTGGAATGAACAAGAGCCTGCTCCTTTTCCTAACCCTTGGCCTCGCTGCCGGATCGCCGGCGGCGCAACCGCCCTCCACCGTGCTCGGTGGACTGGCGCATCTCCAGGACTACACGGTAGGCCGCGCTGGTAGCTACGATCGCACGGGCGGCAACGCCGATCGCCTGCAAATGAAAGCCGGTGAGACCGCCACACTGGCCGAAATCCAAGGTCCCGGCGAAATCCGTCACATGTGGTTCACCATCGCTACCGGCGAGTCATTTCACCTGAAGAAGATTGTGCTGCGAATCTACTGGGATGGCGAAGCCACGCCCAGCGTGGAAGCGCCCATCGGCGATTTCTTCGGCCTCGGCCTGGGCGAATACGTGGAGTGGAATTCCCTGCCCCTGAACGTCGCCCCGCTGCGCTCGCTGAACAGCTATTGGAATATGCCTTTCGCGCACTCCGCCAAAGTGACGGTGACCAACGAAGGCAGCCAGGGCGTCGGCGCGCTCTACTACAATTTCGACTATCGCAAGTATCCCGCCTTTCCAACGGGACTGGCCTATTTCCACGCGCAGTATCGTCAAGCCCAGCCCAACAAAGGCTGGACCAGCGATTGGACATCCAACCTCAACGAGCCCAAGAATCTCAACGGCGAGGGCAACTACGTTTTCCTGGAAGCCACCGGGCGCGGCCATTTTGTTGGCGTGACTCATAGCATCCTGCAGAACCAGGATTTCTGGTGGGGTGAAGGCGACGAGATGGTCTTCATTGACGGTGCCAAGACGCCGCAAATCAATGGCACCGGCTCGGAAGACTATTACACCGGCTCCTGGGACTTCCAGCATCCCTTTTCCTATCCCTATGCCGGCGCGCCGATGGTGGGTGTAGAGCGCGCCGGCAGCCGGTCGATGGCGTACCGCTTCCATATTGAAGACCCGATCCCGTTCACTAAATCGATCAAGGTGACGATCGAGCACGGCCACGCCAACCATCGCTCCGACAATTTTTATACAGTGGCGTATTGGTATCAGACGGAGCCGCACGCGGCATTTCCGCCGCTGCCCGCGGTGGGAGATCGTATTCCGAGGCTGCAATTTGTGGGCGGTCCGGGCAATGGAAAGTAGGACAGGCGTCCCGCCCAATGCCATAGTTTTCGGGGTAGCCCTAAAGGAAACATTCTACAGGACTTCCTTCTTGGGTGTCCAGTAGCGCCGGCCTCCAGGCCGGTTCCTGCAGGGCAGGAAAAAGAACCGGCCAGAGGCCGGCGCTACAAAGAGGCACGCATCAGCCAAGGCAATCAATGAATTACGAGTACGTGGAGAAAAACTAAATGGCATTGGGCGTCCCGCCTGTCCTGCTGATTGCTGTGATATTCTCCACAGTCGAGGCTTTTATGAACATCAAGCTATCCCTTGCGACCCTAGGAATTGCCGCGGCGCTCGCGGCGCAAACGCCGGCCAAAGCTCCCACCGGCTACACCGACACGCCTTACATCCCCGGCAGCAAGTGGCGCGTTCACGACGACACGCGCCCCCGTCCGCCGGTAATCACGCCGGGCACCTTCAGCACCGCGGATACACCCGGTAAACCGCCCTCCGACGCCGTCGTGCTCTTCGACGGTACGAATCTTGGCGCCTGGCGCAACGCTAAAGGCGAAGCCGCCGGGTGGAAAGTGGAGAACGGCTACCTCGAAGTGGTGGGCCGCTCCGGCGACATCATCACCCGCGACGAGTTTGGCGACTCTCAGCTTCACGTGGAGTGGCGCGCGCCATCACCGCCCAAGGGAGACAGTCAGGGTCGCGGCAACAGCGGCATCTTCCTCGTGGGTCTGTACGAAATCCAGGTCCTCGATTGCTTCGACAATCTCACCTATGCCGATGGCCAAGCCTCGGCGATCTACGGGCAATCGCCGCCGCTGGTGAATGCCTGCCGGCCGCCCGGCGAATGGCAGGTCTACGACATTGTCTACACCGTGCCGCGTTTCAAAGACGGCAAGATCGACGTGCCCGGTTACGTCACCGTCTTTCACAACGGCGTCATCACGCAAAACCACACCCAGCTTCTGGGAAGCACCCAACATCGCGTGTTGCCGAAGTTGGAGGTGCATGGGCCGAAGGGTCCGATCAAACTTCAGGATCACGGGAATCCGGTGCGCTATCGCAATATTTGGATCCGCCCGCTGGGCGAAGTGAAATGAGCCGCGACAGTGATGGAGCGACGGGACGATGGCAAATGTTGAACGCTGGCACGAAAGCACCTCACGCCCGAGTACTCGCGTGTGCGTGTTTTCGGTCCCAACTTCCAAGATCTGCCGCCACCCCGTCGCTCCATAACTGTCGCGGCTCATGACATAAAACTCTGCACGCACATCACCAGGGTCAGCACGATCAACACAATTGCCGTCACCCAAGCCACCACGTTCTGGCTCCGCGTGTTGACGTACTCGCCCATCAGATCCTGGCGATTGATGAGCAGCAGCATGAAGATCAGCACAAACGGCAGCAGCACGCCATTGACGACCTGCGAGAAGAACATCACCGCGACCAGCGGCAACTTCGGCCACAACACGATCCCCGCGCCTCCGAAGACCAGTAGCGTATACAGCCAGTAAAACCACGGAGCCTCGCGGAATCTCTTATTTACCCCAGCCTCCACGCCCAGCCCTTCGCAAACGGAATAGGCTGTGGACAGCGGCAAGATCGACGCCGCGAAGATCGAAGCGTTGAACAATCCAAACGCGAACAGGAAGCCGGCATACTCCCCGGCCAGCGGCCGCAAAGCGACCGCGGCTTCGGCGGCGTCCTTAATGTCGCGATGGCCGCTGACGTAAAGCGTCGCCGCGCACGCTACCATGATGAAGAAAACGATCGTATTCGAGAAAATCGAGCCGACCACTACCTCCAGGCGCGATCCTCCGTACTGCTTGGCCTGCACGCCCTTCTCCACGATGGCCGCCTGCAAGTAAAATTGCATCCACGGCGCGATGGTGGTGCCGATCAGCGCGATGATCATCATGATGTAATCGGTGTTGGCATGGAGCGAGGGCACGCCGAGTTTCACCAGCGCGGTCTTCCAACTGGGATGCGCCAGCACGCCGGAGAACACGTAGGCGATGTAGAACCCGCTGGCCACCAGAAAGATCTTTTCGACGCTCTTGTAGTTGCCGTAAACCACCAACACCCACACCAGGATCGCCGCCGCGGGCACCGAAATATATCGGGTGATCCCGAAAATCTCCAGGCTGGCCGCCACGCCCGCGAATTCCGCCATCACGTTGGTGTAGTTGGCGATGACCAGCGCGGCCATCATGAAGAAGGTCACCCGGAATCCGAACTCCTCGCGGATCAAATCGGAAAGACCCTTGCCGGTGACCGCGCCCATGCGCGCACACATCTCCTGCACCACAATCAAGGAGATGGTCATTGGAATCAGCGTCCAGAAGAGTTCGTAGCCGTACTTGGCGGCGGCTTGCGAATAGGTGTAAATGCCGCCGGAGTCGTTGTCCACGTTGGCGGTGATAAACCCTGGGCCCAGCACCGCCAGCAGAAACAGGATCTGCCGGTTCCACCGCCGCAGCAACTTCATCGCGGATCTCATTTGTAAGCCCGCAGAATGCTGATGATATCGTCGGCCGTGATCACGCCGGAAAGCTGATAGCTCTCGTCAATGACGGGAAGCGACAGCAGATTGTACTTGTCAAACAGCTCCAGGATCTCCTTTTCGGGCGTGTTCAAGTGGGCAAACACCAGGCGCAGCGGCTTGATCTTTTCCAGCGGCGTCGCGGGCGGCGACAGAAACAGTTGCACCAGGGGCAGTGCGCCGGTCAGGCGCCCCAGGGGATCGAGCAGGAAAACGGTGTTGGTGGCTTCCGCGATCTCGCGGTGCGTTCGCAAGGCTTCCACCGCGGAATCCACGGTTCCCGTTTCCGGCACGGCGATGAAGTCGCTGTTCATCATGCCGCCGGCGGTGTCCTCGCGATACTCCAGCAGTTCCTCGATCTCGCGGGCTTCGCGAACTTCCATGCCATCGAGGATCTCGTCGGACTTCTCCTGCGGCAGGTCGGCCAGCAAATCGGCGGCGTGGTCGGGGGCCATTTCCTCCAGAATGTCGGCGGCCTTTTCGGTGTCCAGCGCTTCGATGATGGCTTTCTGCACGCGCGGATCGACCTCGGTCAGCGCGTCGGCGGCGTGGCTCTCGTCCAGCGTCTCGATAATCGCTTCCCGTTCGGCGGGCGCCAGTTCTTCGACGATGTCGGCCAGATCGGCGGGGTGCAGCCGGGCCAGCTTATCGTGGGTGATCTTCAGTTTCAGGCGCCGCTGCGGATCTACTTCGATCAGGTCAACGAACTCCCAGGGGATCACCGTGCGGCTCAGCCACGGCTCCATGGCGCGAATCAAGCGCGGCGGCAGGATTCCTTGAAACAGGCGGCGCACCGCCCCGGTCAGTCCTACTTCTACTTCCGCGACGCGGAACTCCGGACCGCCGTTCATGGAGTACTCCTGGAAATGCACGTCGTTGACGCGCACTACCTTGCGGCCGTCTACGTCGATGATCTGTTGATCGAGCAAATCTTTGCCCACCAGCAAGTGCTCGGTTTCCAGATCGTCTTCGCCCACACTCACGGCGCGCGGCTCGTATTCCTCCAACTCTTCGGCCGGCACGGAAACGCGCAACCCGGGTTTACGATCGGTGGAGAATTGGGCTACCCGGTGATAGGGAACTTCCAGACGCTGGCTTCCCTGGCCCACCACAAACATGGACAGGCGGCGGAGATCCGCCGACGGGGTCAACGCCACGTCGCGGATGCGGCCGAGGGAGTGGCCGTTGGAGTCCACCGCCCGCATTCCCAGCATTTCCGTAAAATAGATCACTGGCGCCATCCAGGCGAACTCCGCCTCCCGATTCGCGGGCGCGGCCTCTTGAACAGCATGTGAGTGGGCTTCACACCGCGCGCCTCGCAATCCTCGCGGTAGAGGAGTCCGTAGGATTTCGTAATGTAGTCCTTGCGGGAGAAGCCAAGCAGCGCGGCCGTGCGATCGATCCAGCGCCGCGAGCCTTCCAGTTCCAAGAAATGGCCGATCGGCGTGTCGTCCACGGCCACGTAACCATGTTCCCTCCCCCGCCGGAACGTCCGGCGGCGTTTCTCGTAGGAAAACGCGATATGAAAACCCAAGCGTTCGAAAATCAGCTCCATATTGCGGCCGTTCGCGACATTGGTTTCGATTTCCTCGCGAGATTTGTAGCGCGCGTCCTTCTCCGGGCGGTTCTTAAAGGTCAGCAGCCAGCCGCTACTGTGACGCCGCAGCCGCAGCAAACGGCTGGTGGCGCGCAACTCCAGGCGTTCCTGATCCAGCACTATATCGCGCTGCCAATCGCGCCGCTCCAGGCGGAATCCGGCTCCGCGCAAGCGCCGCAACACTCTGGCAGGGGCGCCGGGAGCCTTCAAACGGATCTTGACTTCCACTTCTTGCATGATAAGAAACATCTTGCCACAGAGAGACAAGCTCGGCCAAGAGCCCATAGCAAAGAATGTGAAAGAAAAAGCGGAAAGTGGCCGGACCAGTAACGCGCGCCTTTGGGCCTCGGCTCTTCATCCGGCCGGAAGAAAACAGGCCTGAAGGCCGGCGTTACTTCTCGCGATTGAGGACGAACTCCGGGACCGCTTGCAGGGCCCGCTTGTAGGGAGAGTCGGGAAAACGATCCAGATGATCCAGGGCCCGCGCGATGTAATCGCCGGCGCGCCGCTTCACGGCGGCCGGCGCTTCGTAACGCTCGATCAGCTCCACAATCTCCCGCTGGCTCACAGTGCGGAAGCCGCGCTCGGTGACCACCGTGGCGATCAAGCCGCGTTCTTCCGGCGTACAGCGCGCCAGCGTGTGAATCGCCGGCAGCGTGACTTTCCCTTCGCGCAAATCGTTACCCACCGGTTTGCCCAAGGTGGCCTCATCCGCGGTGAAGTCCAGCAAATCGTCCACCAGTTGGAAGGCCATTCCCAGATTGCGGCCGAACTCGGCCAAATCCTTTTCGCGCTCCGGCGATTCGCCGGAGCCATCCAGGCGGAGCCCGCCTCCCGATTGGCCCGCCACCACCGCGCCTAACTGCGCGCAGACCGAAAAAAGACAGGCCGTCTTGCGATAGACCAGTTCGCTATACTCCTGTTCGGTTACGTCGATGCGCCCCAGTTGTTCGAGCTGCATCAACTCGCCCTCCACCATCAACTGCGTGAGATTGATCAGCAGGTCGAGGATGCGGAAGTTGCGCTCGCGCAGCGCGATCTGGAAGGACTGCATGTACATCCAGTCGCCGGCCAGCACGCTGATGTGATTTCCCCAGCGGGAATTGGCGGAGGCCCGGCCGCGGCGCACTTCCGCGCTGTCGATAATGTCGTCGTGGATCAGCGTGGCGGTATGGACAATTTCCACCACCGCGCCCATTTTGATGGCCGATGATCCTTGGTATCCGCACAAACCCGCGCTCAGCAGGACCATGGCTGGACGGAGGCGTTTGCCGCCGCCCAGTTGCAGGTACTGACCCATGGCGGTGACGGCGTCCACCGAGCACACCGTGTCCTCGCTGTAGGCGCGCTCCACCTCGGCCAGATCCGCGCGGATCAGGTCGAAGATCTCCTGCATGTTCAATTGGGCTGAAGCGTTAATCCCGGCTCCTGAACCGCGTGTACCGCCGCCTTTATCTTATCGTTAAACCGTTATCTGTCCACAGCAAACAGCCGTGAAAAATTCGCGCCGGTGCGCTCGGCCATTTCTTCCGGCGCCACGCCGTGAATCTCCGCCAGCCGCCGGCACACTTCCACCACAAAGGCCGGCTCGTTGCGTTTGCCGCGATGCGGCACCGGCGCGAGATAGGGCGAATCGGTTTCGACCAGCAGCCGATCGACGGGAATCTGGCGGGCCACTTCGCGGAGATCGCCGGCCTTGGGAAACGTCAATGGTCCCGCGAAGGAAATCAGGAAACCCATGTCCAGGCCCTGCCGCGCCGTGTCCAAATCGCCGCTGAAACAGTGCAGCACGCCGCCCAACCCGGATGGGGCCCAGTGTTCCCGCAACAATCGCAGCGAGTCGGGCCAGGCGTCGCGCGAGTGAATCACGATGGGTTTGCGCGCCGCGCGGGCAATCTCCATCTGCCGGATGAACACGGCGGCTTGCGTGTCGCGTGGCGAGTGGTCGTAGTGATAGTCCAAGCCGATTTCGCCGACCGCCAGCACGCGGGGATCGGCGGCAATCCGCGCGACTTCGCCGAGCAGCGCTTCGGTGGCATGTTGCGCTTCGTGAGGATGAATGCCCGTGGTCGCGTATATTTTCGGCCAGGCCGCGCCCGGTGGCGGCGCCAGCTCCGCCATGCGCAACCCGGCGTCGGGACGCGGTCCCGTCTCGGACGCGCCGCTGCCCACGCCGACGGCCAGGATCGTGGTGACACCCGCGGCGGCGGCGCGCGCGATTACCTCGACGCGGTCGGCGTCGAACTGCGGGAAGTCCGGGTGACAGTGGGAGTCAGTCATGTAACGCAGGCCTTCAGGCCTGTTCTCTTCGCGCCCGCCAAAAACAACAGGCCTGAAGGCCTGCGTTACCGCAATCGCGCGCCATTGGGTACGCTATCCGGCACCGTGACCAACACGGGTTTGCCGCCCGGTTCCACAGCCGCCGCGACAATCATGCCGTTCGATTCGAGACCGCGCATTTTGCGCGGCGCAAGATTGGCCACGATCACTACCTTCTTGCCCGGCAGATCCTCCGGCGCATAAGCCTCCGCGATTCCCGCCAGAACCTGGCGGACTTCTGTGCCGATATCGACGGTCAGCTTGAGCAGTCTATCGGCCTTGGGAATGCGTTCGGCGGTGACCACGGTGCCGACACGCATTTCCACCTTGGAAAAATCGTCGATGGAGATTTTGGCGTTCACCGGGGCGGGAGCGGCCGCCGCCGGCGTTATCGCCGGAGAATCTAAAGCAGCGGCACTGGCCGCCGCCGGAGTCTTTTCCGCATTTTGAGCTTGCAATTGTTCTTGTTCCATATCCCTCATCTTCCGAATGGTTGGTTCTGCCTCGAGGCGCGGGAAAACCGCCTCCACCGCTCCGATTTTTTGTCCCGCCGGCAAACGCTCCGCCCGCGGATTCTCCACGCCGGCGAGATCCGCGGTTTCTCCCAGCATCTTCCAAATGCGCTGCGCCGACTCCGGCATCACCGGATAGATGAGCCGGCACAGCATACGGATGACGTCCGCGCACGTGTACAAGACCGCGGCCAACCGGTTGCGCTCGCCCTTTTCGGCCAACTCCCAAGGCTTACAGTCAACGATGTAGCGGTTGACTTCCGCGATCAACGACCACACCGCCTCCAAACCTAAGGAAAACTCCAGGCGTTCGAAGTGCTCCAGCCATTCCTGGATGACTTCGTCGGCCTTGCCATAAACTTGCTCCTCCGCCACACCAGGGAGGCCGGCTTCGGGAATCACGCCGTCGAAGTAACGCGTGATCATGGTTAGGGTGCGGCTGACCAAGTTGCCCAGGCCGTTGGCCAAATCGCTGTTGAAGCGCGTCACCAGCGCGTCGTAGGAGAAGGAGCCGTCCTGGCCGAAGACGATTTCGCGCGCCAGGAAATAACGCAGGGCGTCCGCCCCCACGGTGCGCGTGATCGGTTCGGCTAGTATCAGGTTCCCGCGCGATTTGCTGATCTTGTCGTTTTCGATCAGCATCAGTCCGTGAGCGTAGACGCCGAGCGGCAGCGGCAATCCCGCGGCCATCAAAAACGCCGGCCAATAGACGGCGTGAAAGCGCAGGATCTCCTTGCCCACCAGATGCAGATTGGCGGGCCACAGCCGCGCCCATTCTTTTTCGGCTTCCCCGCCTTGCCCGTAGCCGATGGCGGTCATGTAGCTGGTCAGCGCGTCGAACCAAACGTAGAAAACGTGGCCCGGCGCACCGGGTACCGGAATTCCCCAGGTGATGGAGGTCCGGCTGATCGACAAATCTTTCAGGCCGCCTTTGACAAACGAGATCACCTCGTTGCGGCGGGCTTCCGGGCGAATGAAATCGGGTTGCTCCTCGTAGAGGCGCAGCAGCTTGTCCGCGTAGGCCGACAATTTGAAGAAGTAATTCTCCTCGGTCAGTTGCTGCGTGGGCCGCTGACATTCCGGACACGGCTCGCCGGGCGCCACCTCGGTGACAAACGCTTCATCGTACATGCAATAGGCGCCCGTGTAGCTGGACTGGTAGATCGCTCCCGCTTCCTGACAGCGCCGGAAAATCTCGTACACGGCGGGGATATGTCGCGCTTCCGTGGTGCGAATGAAATAATCGTACTGGATGCCCAGTTCGTCCCACAGTGCGCGGAAATTGGCGGAGTAGCGATCGGCGAGTTGGCCTGGCTCCAAGCCCTGCTTCTTGGCGGTCTCCGCCATTTTCTGGCCATGCTCGTCGGTGCCGGTTGTCAGGCGAGCTTCGCGCCCCCGCATTCCTTGGAAGCGGCGGATGGCGTCGGCGGCAAACGTGCAGTAGACGTGGCCGATATGCGGCCGTCCGTTGGCATAGTAGATGGGCGTGGTCAGGTAGAATTTTTCCATAAATCAGCCAAGCGGCTCCGCCGCTCTTTCGTGCGGAAAGGCTCTGCCTTTCCGAAGTTCATCCCTGCAAGGCTGCACCTTGCTGCGGCGTCCGTGAAACGGACGCCCTGATAGTAGCCCAGCAATTCATTGCTGGGTAACCGCCCACCGGGAGAAGAGTCCGTGAAACGGACGACTGAGGTTTAGGCGACGAATTTCAGCCGTCCGTTTCACGGACTTTCCCTGCCGTCCCCTCTTTCCCAGCAATAAATTGCTGGGCTACTGTCAGGGCGCGCTTCGCGGACGCCGGCGGTTAGGAACGCCGCGCTTTCAGATACGACGCGGAGGCCTGTTCCAGCACATGCTTCAGCGGTACGTTATGTTGCTCGGCCAGCGCCAGGCAATCCTCGTACTCCGGCGCGAAGTGCATCTCTTCGCCGTTGCGCGAGGCCACTTTTATCCGCACCGAACCCCAGTCCGTTTCGACTGTTTCGTGACGCCGCTGCAACGTGCTTCGCATTGCCTGGTATGACCGCACGCCCAATGTGGACGTTTCGCTGAAGAGCAGCCCGGTAAGACGCGCGGCGTCGACCGGCGCGGCCAGCACAGTGATCAGCAGACCCGGACGTCCCTTCTTCATCTGCACCGGCGTGAAGTAGCAGTCCAGCGCACCCATGGCAATTGCCTTGCCCAGCACGAACCCGGCGACTTGCGGACTCATGTCGTCCAGGTTCGCTTCCAGCACGGTGACAGCGTCCGTGGTGGCGGCGTCAGTTTCTTCCGTGCCCAGCACCAAGCGCAAAACGTTCGGCCGGCCCGGCAAGTCGCGCGATCCCGCGCCATAGCCGTCGCCGGATATGGTCATGCGCGGCATGGCGCCGAACGTCGCCAGTGTCGCGACCATCGCCGCCCCGGTTGGTGTGACCAACTCCGCTTCCACGCCGCTCGAATACACCGGCGCGCCGGCCAGCAATCGCGCGGTGGCGGGAGCGGGCACGGGCAGGCGTCCATGCGCGGTCTCCACCGTTCCGGCGCCGACATCCAGCGGCGAGCATACCAGCTTTCCTATGCCGAGCGCGTGCAATCCCAGGCATCCGCCAACGATGTCAACAATCGAATCCTCCGCGCCAACCTCGTGGAAGTGTACTTTTTCCACTGGCACGCCGTGGATGGAGGCTTCGGCGTCACCCAGCTTGCGGAAGACTCGCGAAGCGCTTTCTTTCACCGCGTCGGCGACGACGGCGGCGGCGATCATCTTCAGAATGGTCGAGAGCGAGCGGTGATGATGGTGGCCATCCGCCGGCGTCTCGATCTTGACGTGGGCTTTGGTGGCGGCCACGCCGCCGCGTTTCACCGCTTCAAAACTCAACTCGACGTGATGCAATCCAAGATGACCCGGCAATGCGGACAACTCGTCCCGGGGAGCGCCGGCGGCGGCCAGTGCGCCGAGCAGCATGTCTCCGCTGATTCCCGAGAAACAGTCCAGGTAGCCGATTCGCATGGAAACCTTTATTATCTCTCGAAAGTGAGTGGGAAGAAAACTGATCCACAGATTACACAGATTTCACAGATTAAAGAAGCAATTTGGAGTGCGGCGACTTGTCGCCGCTTTCTGGCCCGATGGGCCAGCGCGCCGCGAGCAAGCTCGCGGAAAGCGGCGACAAGTCGCCGCACTCCAAAATGTTCGCGCCAGACAAAGAGACGCATGGCAGATTACACAGCTCAGGACGATGACGCCAGGCTGGCCGTGACCTCCAGCACGCGATCAATGTCCTCCGGCGAGACGTAAAGATGCGCGGAAAGCCGCACGCCCCGATCACCGCCTTGGGCACGCACGCGAATCTTCCTGGCCCGAAAGGGCGTCCTGCAACTCGCGACCGGTGCGCCCCTCGACCGCAAACGTCGTGATGGCCACCGCAAATCGTGGGTCTGTGGGCGACGAAAAGCGCGCCTTCGGGATCTTGGTCAAGCCGTCGCGCAGCCGCTTGGTCAGCATGGTGTCCCATCGTTCGACGCGCTCGATGCCGAGGCGGTTGATAAAACGCAACGCAGCGCGCAGTCCGTACACGACCGGGACGCTTCCCGTTCCGTACTGCATAAACCGAAACGCGCCGCTCTCGTCCTGATCCAGGTGCGCACTGGCCAGCGTGTTCCAAACTTTCGGCTGGAGGTCCTGGCGAAGGTACAAAATGCCAGTGCCCTTCGGCGCCAGCAACCACTTGTGCGGACTGGTCACATAAGCGTCGCAGCCGAGCGCCTTCACGTCCACGCGCATCTGCCCCACGGCCTGCGCGCCATCCACGATGGCCAGCGCGCCACGCTGTTTGGCCAGCGCGCACAACTCGCGCGCGGGCAAGCGAATCCCCAGGCTGGAAGTGATGTGGCTGAACATCACCACGCGCGTCTTGCGCGTGATGGCGCTGTCAAACAATTTCAGCACGCCGTCGGGACCGTCTTTGAGAGCCGGCAGCAGCGCCAGTTCCTTCACCACAACGCCGCGACGTTTGGCCAGAAGCCTCCATCCGCCGATGCCGCCGGGATGTTCCTGGTCGGTGGAAACCACTTCGTCGCCCGCGGCGAGATCCAGCCCGTTGGCCAGGAAGCTCATCCCCATGGTGGCGTTCTGGGTGAACGCGATTTCCGTGGCGGGGGCGTTGATGAAGGCGCGCCGGCTTCGGCGCGAAACTCCGTCAGTTGCTGATAGCCGGTGAGCGGTTCGCCGTCACTTTGGAGATATCCCCAGTCCGGCAGATCGCGCTCCAGGTTCTGAATGCCATCGACCAACGCGCTCACCACTTCGCGTGGCGAGGCTCCCAGCGTGCCCGTCTGGCAGTACGCAATGCTGCTGGGGAACAGGAACTCGCGCCGCACGGCGGCGAATACCGCGGCATCGGAATCGGCGGGGGGATGAAATGGCAACGCTCGCGCGGCGCCGGTGGCCGCGGCCAGCAAACCGCTGGCCGCAAACTGCGACAGAAAGCTTCGTCTGGCAAGTTGGCGATTCATGCCGCCAGTCTACCTCATTGCGTCACCTTGAGCTACAATGCTGGAAATGGCAGGTGCCGCAATGATCGCGTATACCGGCTCGCTGGAAGACAGCCACGAGTTCGTGCAGTTTTTCCGCCGCGAGACGGCCAAACTCCGAGCCCTGCGCAAGCTGACCGTCACTCGCGAGAAAACCATCCTTTGGGACGTCAACAAGGATGGCATTGAATTTCCAGGACTGACTTTCGGCTCCCCTACTTTGGAGGTCCTGCTCGATGAACTGGGAGTAGTGTTTACTCCCCAGACGCTCCACAACCCCAATGCCACGCCCTCCGGAGTGAAGGAATTCGATCTCAGCGCCCGTTACACGTGGGGCAATGATCGCGTGATGTAAGGAATCACCGGCTAACTTCCCGCCGGATCGCCCGTCCAACCATGCAACCATGACACACCGATTGGACAGTCTTTTCCAGGACCTGCGCTATACCTTCCGCACGCTGCGACGAGATGCCGGCTTCACCACCTTCGCCATTCTGATCGTGGGACTCGGGATCGGCGCCAGCTCCACCGTCTTCAGCGTTGTGAATGCGCTGCTGCTCCGTCCGCTGCCTTTCCGCGATCCCGCGCCGCCTGGTGTGGATCGCCAACCACGACACCAGCGGGCTTTCGGGCCAAACCACCCAGGTGGGCAGCCTTGCTCGACCTGCGCGAGCAGAACCAGTCCTTCGCCGATTTGGCCGCTTACTTCGCCTTCTACGGCGTCGGCGACAACAAGCTCACCGGCCAAGGCGAGCCGGAGCGGCTCAGCGGCGTACCCGTCTCCGAAAATTTCTTTCCGCTGCTCGGCGTCGAGCCGGAGATCGGCCGCCTGTTCAACGCCGAAGAATGCAAATGGCAATGGGCCGAAAGCCGTGCTCCTGAGCCACGGCCTCTGGGAGCGGCGCTTCGCCTCCGATCCGGCGCATCGTCGGCCGCGCACTGACCCTGAACGATCAGCCGGTCACCGTGGTCGGCGTTCTGCCCGCATCGTTCGATTTCGCGTCGGTCTTCGCGCCCGGGCAGCCACATCGATCTCTACTTCTCCTTTCCCGCTCACCGCCGAGACCAACCGCTGGGGCAATACCCTGGCGATCGTCGGGCGCCTCAAGCCGGGCGTAACCGTCGGCGCAGCGCGCAGGCGGAACTGAGGATCCTGGCGCAGCAGATCACGCAGGCCCATCCGGAGCGCAACGACTTTCGAAGGAAAGCTCAGCCTTCTCGCGGAGCACGTCAGCGGCCGCATCCGGCCGGCGCTGATGGTGCTGGCATGCGCGGTCGGCGTGGTCATGCTGATTGTGTGCGCCAATCTCTCGAACCTGCTGCTGGCGCGGACCGCGGCGCGACAGAAGGAAATCGCCATCCGCACGGCGCTGGGCGCGGGACAGCGGCGGCTGATCCGCCAGATGCTCACGGAGAGCGTGGCGCTTTCCTGCTGCGGCGCGGCGCTGGGCGTGCTGCTCGCCTGTGGCCGGAACGCGCGCGCTGGCGCATCTGGACGCCATCAACATTCCGCTGCTCCCCAACGTCCGCACGGATCGCAACCGGCGCTCGGCTTCACGCTGGCCATGGCGGTGCTCACCGGCCTGATCTTCGGCCTGGCGCCCGCGCTGCAGATTCCCGGCTGCCGCCCTGCACGATGCGCTGAAGGACACCAGCCGCGGTTCCACCGAGGCAAGAGCGCGAGCTGGATTCGCAGCGCGCTGGTGGTCTCGGAGATCGCCTTCGCCTGCGTGCTGCTGGTGGGCGCGGGCCTGCTGATCCGCAGCTTTCTTCAAGTGCTCGATGTCAACCTGGGCTTCCATCCGGAGACGGGCCGCGGCCATGCGCGTGGATCCCGACCGCAGGCAATCGACGCAGGCCCAGCAGAACGCCTACTTCGACGAAGTGCTGCGCCGCGCCCGCGACGTCCCCGGCATCCGAGGCAGCCGGATTGACGGATGCGCTCCCGCTGGGCCGCAACCGCACGTTGGGGCGTCGCCCGCCAAGGGACAGGTTTACCCGCAAGGGCAAGTATCCCGCTCGCTTTCGTGCGCGTCGTCAGCGATGGCTACATCGGGGCCATGGGCATTCCGTTGCGTCGCCGGCCGCGATTTCTCGCCGAGCGCGACACGCCGTCGAGCGAGCCGGTCATCGCTGATCAACGAAACGATGGCGCGCACGCTGTGGCCCGGCGAGGATGCCGCTCGGCAAGATCATGACTGCGCCTGCGAAGGAGATCGGCGCGTGATCGGCGTTGTGGGCGACGTGCGGCATCTTGGCGCTGGAGCAGGGCGCCGGCATGGAGATGTACCTGCCCATCCGGCAGTGCCGGGGACTACGCCTCCGTCGATCTGGTGGTCCGCACCGACCCTTCCGCCGGCGCGAGCTTGCCTCGGCGGTTCGCGCCGCGCTCAAGCCCATCGCCCCGAATCTGCCGGGCAACGATTTTCGCCCGCTTGCAGCAACTGGTGGATAAAGCCGTCTCGCCGCGGCGCTTTGTAGTGCTGCTGCTGGGCGGATTCGCGCTGTTCGCGCTGATGCTGGCCTCGCTCGGCATCTACGCGGTGATCTCTTATTCGGTGAGCCAGCGCACGCAGGAAATCGGCATTCGCATGGCGCTGGGCGCGTCGGCCGGCGATTTGCAGGCGCGCATCATGCGCCGAGACGCTGGCGCTGGCCGGCGCCGGCATGCTGTTCGGCGCCGGCGCGTCCTGGGCTCTGGCGCGAGCGCTTCGCGGGCTTCCTCTTCGGCGTGACCACCACGGACCCGCGACATTTCTGGGCATGCTGGTGGTGCTCGCCGTGGTGGCCGCTCACGGCGGGATACATCCCGGCGCGCCGGGCCTCGCGAATCGATCCGATGGTGGCGTTGCGGGCGCAATGAGCCGAAGCGTGCCAGAAGGTTGGTGTCCAAACCCCTTATGATCGCGAGAAACCCTCGGCGATGGCTTCGTTCATTTCTCGCACCGTCACAGGACGCCGTCGCCGGGTGCGAATGATGCCCTTCAGGGACAGGATGTCGTGGACTTGAGGCGTCAGAATCAGGCGTCCCTTGGCGTCCACATCGAACTGCACCCGCTGCCCAATCCGCAGTTGGACTTGTTTGCGGATCTCTTCGGAATCGTAATCTGTCCTTGCTCGTGAGGCTGCAGGTGGCCATAGCTCCTTACCAAATACATCTGTTCTTACTTAATAGTCAGGAAAAGCCCGCGGAAAGCAAGTGTGTCTGAAAGACGCGCTGATTCACTATATGATTCACCCATGGGGTTCCAACCGGGCGCGCGTCTCTACCGCCAGGAGATTCTCGATCTGGGCACCGCCACGGACCACCAGGTTCGCGAGAGCCTGGGCGACCTGCGGCGCTTGAATGCCTGGCTGGGAGGGCGGCGCGTACTCGGTAAACTCATCGTCGAACAGTTGCAGCGCACCGCACTGCCGAGCTTCACCATGCTGGACGTGGGCACCGGATCGGGAGACTTGCCCGAGTATGTGGCTCGGCGATACGGTGCGCGAATCGCCGGCCTGGGAATCGTCGGTATGGACCGCCAGTTGCGCCATCTGCACGAAGGCCGCGGGGGCGGATGGACGCCCCTCTGCGGCGATATGCGTCAACTGCCCTTTGCGCCGCGATCCTTCGACTTTGTGGCGGCCTCCCTGGTGCTGCACCATTTCGAAGACGGCGAGGCCGCGGAGTTGCTGGCCCAATTGGCCGGGCTGGCCCGCCACGCCCTGCTGGTCAACGACCTGGAGCGCCACGAATGGGCGTGGCGGTTCATCCGCTATGCGCCGGTTTTCGGTGAAGTCAGCCGCCTGGATGGTGTGGCATCGGTACAGCAAGCGTTCACGCCGGGAGAATTGGAGTCTCTGGCGCGTCGCGCGGGACTGCAGCGCTTCCGTGTGCGCCGGCACATTCCCTATCGCCTGTCGCTGGCCGTGGAGTTGTCATGAGCCCGGTTTATGACGTCGCGGTGATCGGCGCCGGACCGGCGGGAGGCGCCGCGGCCATCGAACTGGCGCGAGCCGGCACGAGCGTCCTGTTGCTGGAAAAATCCGCGTTTTCGCGGCACAAGGTTTGCGGCGAGTTTCTTTCTCCCGAGGTGGCCGGCATCCTCGGGGAGCTCGGTTGCGGCAAGTTGCTGGACGCCGTTCCGCGCATGGAGTTGGCCTGCGTTCACACTTTGTCCGGGCAAGTGCTGGAGTTCCCCATGGCGTCGCCGGCGTTTGGGTTAAGCCGCAGGACACTCGACGATGGCTTGGTGCGTGCGGCGTGCAGCCGCGGTGCGACGTTCCTCCAAAAGACGGAGATTACCCGTCACGCCGGCTGCGAACTCACGGCCCGTGATGGCCGGCGCTTTCGGGCCCGCGTGGTCATCCAGGCGTCGGGAAGGGCTACGCGGCCCGGCAGCACTGCGGACTCGTTCGGCTTCAAAGCGCATTTTCTGGGATCCTATCCCGCCCGTGTGGACCTCCATTTCATCCCCGGCGGCTACCTCGGTGTTAGTCCCGTGGAAGACGGACGCATCAATGTGTGTGCGCTGGTGGAGAAGCGCTTAGTCCGGCAGGCCGATGCGATTGTGCGCGCCATTCTCGGCGACTCCTATCGGCAGGAGTGGCCGTTTCTGTTTACGGGACCGCTGGATCCTGGTTGGCGCGGAGTGCGCGGCCTGGAGGCCGGCGACGCGGTGGCGTTCCTGGATCCCTTCACCGGCGACGGCATATCGCTGGCTCTGCGCTCCGGCCGCTTGGCGGCGCGGGCGGCTCTCCGGATGTTGGCGGGCGAAAGCGAAGCCACTGTCATCGCCAGTTACGGCGAGGATCTGCGGCGCATGTATGGCGGCCAGTTTGGTGCGGCGCGCCTGTTGCGTTTCGGCGCCCATCGCGCTTGGTTGGAGGCGCCCGTCTCCCGATTGCTGGCGGCTAGTCCCGCGCTGCGCCGGGCGGTGTTTCAAGTCACGCGGGGAAAGGTGGCTGGCTAATTATTCTTAAAGGAAAGGTTGACATTGAGGCACTCGGGTGTAGACTAAGCCGGACTCGGGACTGCCCGAGGCTGGACGGGGCCGGCAACTGCGCCCTGGGGCTGGAACGGGCTTGGCTCCCGGAAGCATCACTTCCGTCTTTGGCACCAACCTAGTTACAGGAACGTCGGGGGCCGCCGGATTGCCGCTCGCCACCACACTCCTGGGAACCAGCGTACAAATCACCGCGCCTCCAGGAAGCACCACCGTCAACGTTCAGGCACCCTTGTATTTCGTTTCGCCGGGTCAAATAAATTTTCAGATACCTTGGGAGCTGACCGGGCAGACACAAGCCCTTCTGTCCGTGGCCTTCAACGGAATCCCTAGTGCGCCTCTGACGATTAACCTGGCCCCAGCCGGCCCCGCCATCTTTACCACCAACTCGCAAGGCACGGGACAAGGCGCGATTCAGATTGCCAACACCGCCACGTTCGCAGCGCCGGTCGGCAGCATTCCGGGCGTTCAACGCGCGGCCGGCGACGGCGGGCGATTTATTGACCATCTACTGCACCGGGCTGGGCGATGTAAACAACCGCCCGGCCAGCGGCGCTGCGGGGCCGGGTGGGCCGCTCGCCAGCACGGTCGCCACACCTACCGTGACCATCGGCGGCATGCCGATGACCGCGGCGTTCTCAGGCCTCTCGCCGGGTTTCGTGGGGCTGTACCAGGTGAACGTACAGGTGCCGACGGGCGTGTCGCCGGGCAACGCCGTGCCCGTGGTGATCACTATCGGCGGCTCGACCTCGAATACTGTCACCATCGCCGTGCAGTAGGAGTGCAGTAGAATTACGCGGTTGGCGCCTTTTCCACCCTGACGTTGGCGACGCGGCGGCGATCCATCTCCAGAACCGTGTAGCGCCAACCGTGATAGTCGAACGCTTCCCCGCCCTTGGGGACAGATCCCAAGCGCCACAGGACGAAGCCGCCCAGTGTTTCAAACCCATGTTCGCGCGGGAGAGTCACATCGTACAGATTCTCCAGATCCAGCAACGATGTCGCGCCGTCCAGTTCCACCGGTGCGTCGGCGGGCGACAGGCGCGGGCGATCTTCCATGTCCAACTCGTCTTCCAACTCGCCGACCACGGCTTCCAGGATGTCTTCCATGGTTACCAGTCCGGCGATGCGGCCGAACTTGTCGACGACCAGCGCCACCTGACGCCGCTCCCGGCGGAATTGCGCGAACAAACGGTCCAGCGGCTTAGTGTCCGGTACGATCAGCGGCGGGTGGACCCATTGGCGCAGCCGGAAACTGGACTGATCGTGGCGCAATTGCATCGCCCAGGCACGAAATAATTCCTTGGTAAAAAGAATCCCCAGGATTTTCTCGGGAGTGTCCTCGTAGACCGGAAGACGCGAGTAGTTGGTGGCTTGGACCTTACGCACCAACTCTTCCAGCGTTGCGGTCACCGGAACGCAAACCATATCCTGGCGCGGCACCATGACTTCGCGCACCAGCACCTGGTCCAGATCGAAGAGGCGTTGGATGATCTCTTCTTGGGCGGCCGGCAACAACCCCACTTCGCGGCCGGCGGCGATGAGCATCTTCAGTTCCTCCGGGGAATGCACCTGGTGCTGTGCGCCGGACTTCCCTTCCGGCACGCCGAACATGCGGGCCACGCGCCGCGCGGCATGATTGACGAAGCGCATCACCGGCCACGTGGCGGTGACCGCCAAGTCCATGGGACGCGCCACGATCATGGCCAGGCGATCCGCCCGCGCCAGCGCCAAGCTCTTGGGAACCAGTTCGCCGAAAATGATATGCATTCCGCTGATCAAGACAAAAGCTAGGGCCAGCGCCAACAATCGTCCCGCCACTCCGCCCATGAACGGCTGAAGAATCACCGCCACCGTTTCTTCGCCCGCCCAACCCAGACCCAGGCTGGCCATGGTGACGCCCAACTGTACGGTGGACAACAGTGCGTCCATGCGGCTCACCAGGCGCAACGCCACCGCCGCGGCGGCTTCGCCGGCGGCAGCCAGCTCCCGCAAGCGCGTGGGACGCACCCGTACCAGCGCGAACTCGGCCACCACGCAGAAGGCGTTGACGCCAATGAGTCCCGCGGCCAACAATAAACGAAGGATGAGGGCGGTATCCAAGGCCTCCATTGTAACAGCAGGCCCGAGCCACGAGGCCCGAGGCCCGAGTCAAAGCCTTATTCCTGACTCGGGCCTCGGGCCTCGGGCCTTTGTCCTGAGCGCCTGCCTTCAAAACATTTCACACAACTTTTCGCCCTCCCGGATCGTCCAAACAAGCGAAGGGAACAAAAAGCCATATGGTGGAGTCCTCATGAACGCTACCCTGATGCCTGCCAGAAGTGTGTTTACGGGCGCACGCCCCCTGTCTCCGAACCCCGATCCTTTCAAGAGCGGCGTGGTCTTACGGTTGCACGTGCCCATCGAAGATCTGCGTGGATACGGCGAGACCGTGGTGGACCGTCTGCGCGACGCTCTCTCCCAAGGCGTGCCCTTCATTAAAGATCGTAAACGGCTGCGCTGTTACGAGATTCGCCTGCCGGGCGAACGCTTCTATATTCACGTGCTGCGTGGCGCCGCGAAAGTGTTGCTGATCGCCCGCTGGGAAGAAACGCCGGCCTAAGCCCAGGGTTGAAGAACCCTTCCGGCACTCCTGCCCGGCCGCCGCGACCTGGCATAAGCCGCCAGAGACACGCGATTCGGTATCCACAAACGCAGATAGGTGCGCTGTAATAGCCCTTTCACAGCCGTCGGTGTACGGCCCAAGCGAATCCCGATCTCACGATTGGTATAGCCCTGTGCCACCAGGAACAGCAGATCGTCTTCAACCTCTTCCACTGGTCTGCGCCGTCGTGTCGTACTATCCATTGACCTCTCCTCTGCCTAGCTTGGAACGTGCACCATCCTAGTGCACCCATTTCGGGATTGTCAAGAAATAGAATGGCCAGTTAATAAATAGTTTCCAGTAATTATTTCCTATATCGGGAAATACTATGCCGTTTAGATCTGCTTCCGATGGCGAGCGATGAGGTAGGCGCGAATAAACGGCTCCAAATATCCGTCCAGGACGCGGTTGACGTCGCCCACTTCGGTCTTGGTACGGTGGTCCTTGGCGAGCTGGTAGGGATGCAGCACATAGGAGCGGATTTGACTCCCAAAATTGATCTCCAGCTTGGAATCCTCCAGCTTGTGCGCCTCTTCCCGCTTCTTCTCCAGTTCCAATTCGAACAGCCGGGAGCGCAGCAGTTTCATGGCGACGTCTTTATTCCTGTGCTGCGAGCGATCGCTTTGGGACTGGGCGACGGTGCCGGTCGGCAAGTGCGTGATGCGCACCGCGGAGTCGGTCATATTGACGTGCTGGCCACCGGGGCCGCCGGCCCGGTAGGTGTCAATGCGAAGGTCTTCCGGGCGAATGTCAATTTCAATGGTCTTGTCGATTTCGGGCGACACGAAAACCGAAGCGAAGGAAGTATGGCGGCGGGCCGCCTGATCGAAGGGAGAAATCCGCACCAGGCGATGGACCCCAATTTCCGAGTTCAACAAGCCATAGGCGTACTCGCCGCTGACGGTGAAGGTGGCCGATTTGATGCCCGCCTCTTCCCCGGCCTGTTCGTCGTTGATCACGCAGGAGAAACCCTGGCGCTCCGCCCATTTCAGGTACATGCGCAACAGCATGGCCGCCCAGTCTTGCGACTCGGTACCGCCGGCGCCGGGATGGATAGTCATGATGGCGTTGCGCGCGTCGTGGTCTCCGGAGAGCAGGATGCGCACGTCCATCCGGCGGATATCTTCTTCCAGCGCGGCCATTTCCTTTTCCAGGTCGCTACCAACGTCTTCGCCTTCGCGCGCCAGTTCGAAGAAGGCTTCCAGATCCGACACCCGTCCCAGTAAGCGGCTGTCGGCCTGCACCAACTCTTCCAGGCGCTTGCGCGCCTGCATTACCTTTTGGGATTCCCCGGGATTGGACCAGAAGCCGGGCGCGGAGATGCGCGCTTCTGTGGCCTCCAGTTCCCGCTGGCGGGCCGGAGCGTCAAAGAAAACTCCGTACGTCTGCTACTTTGTCGCGCAAATTCCCGAAATCTCGTTGTAATTCATCGATCATATGTCCTCTCCTGTAGCGCAGGCCTTCAGGCCTGTTCTTTTACCGGCTGAACAAGAACAGGCCTGAAGGCCTGCGTTACTCGGGCATTACCCGCAACATGCTGAAACCAACCTGAGCGGCGGCCAGGGCCACGCAAAGCAACGCAAACCAATCGCCCCACCTTGTGTACAGCGTGCGCGACGACTTCAGTCCGTAGCGCGCCGCAAAAACTTCGCGCACTCCGGCCGGAAAGGTTGTGACGCGCCCCTGCGGTGAAATGGCCGCCGAAAGGCCGTCGTTGGTGGCTCGCAGCAACCAGCGGTCGTTCTCGATGGCCCGCATCCGCGCCATCAACAAATGCTGGCGGCGAGCCGGCGAATCTCCGAACCAGCCGTCGTTCGATACGTTGACGATCGCGGCGGCGCCCCGCGCGGTTAACTCGCGCACCAACTCCGGGAAGGCCGCTTCGTAGCAGATCACCGCGGCCACGCGCGATCCGTTCACGCCGGGCAACAACTCGTAGCGGCGGCCCGGCACGAAGTCGCCGACCTCGGCGGTCAGTTTCCCGGCGAAAAAAAACAACGATGCGTAGGGAACGTGCTCGCCGAACGGAACCAACTCGATTTTATCATACTGCGCCTGGAACCGGCCGTCCGCGCCGATTCCGAAGGCCGAGTTCAGGGGACGGTTCTGATCGTCGTCTTGGTAGGCGACACCGCTCATCACCATGGGGCTCTCGGTGTCCCGCGACATCTTAGCCAAGTACGCTCGTAACGCGGCGTCCTCGTGATAGTAGAACGGCGCGGGCGCTTCCGGCCAGACAATCAGACCGGATCGGGAGTCGTTGCGCGCGAAGCGCGCGATCAATTTGATTTGCATTTCGCGCTCGAATTGATCGAAAGACTGCGGCGTCCATTCCAGGTCCAGAGGAATTGCGGTTTGCAAAAGATAGGCATCCTCGGTCGCTTGGTCGTTGCCGACGGTCGCGCCGCCGATGGAAATTGCCGCCAGCACGAAAAACGCTACGGCTAATCGTTGGCCCCAATCGCGGCGCTGATGGCGAATCACCAGGAAGATTCCGGCGTTGAAGGCCGCCACCAGGAAGGACAATCCATAAACGCCCGTGACTGAGGCCAGTTTCGCCAGGAGCAAGTGGTCGGTGGCGGCGTATCCCACAAACAGCCAGGGAAACGCGATGAACACGTGGCCGCGCGCGAATTCGCAGGCTGTCCAGAAGACGCCGGTTCCCGCTAGCGTCATCCAGGGGTTTCCTAACGAGAGAGGAAACGCCACCGCGAACAGTCCCCAGTAGAGGGCCAGTCCCGCAACCATCGCCAGCAGCACGCCGGTGGATTCCAGCACCGTCAGCTTGCCGTAGTGGTGCATGACGCCGTAGCACCAGTAGCAAGTTCCCAGGAAGAATACGACTCCCGCCAGCCATCCCCGGAAGAAGCGGCGGCCGGCGCGCTCTTCATCCGCGCAGACCAGCAACAGCGGAACAAGCGCGATCCAAGCTAAGGGCGCCAGGTCGAAGCTGGGAAAGGTGAACACCAGCAGCAGGCCGCTGGTCGCGGCCAGGCCGGCGGAGGCGGTTTTCGACAGGTTGGTGAAGTTCACGCTGGCGGCCCTTCTTCCAGCCAGCGGAGCTGGCGGCATATTTTAGCCCACAGCGTAAGCTGTGGGTTGAGAAGCAGACAACGCAAGCCCGCGTAGTGGGCGACATAGACATTCCTACGGGCCCGGGTTTCTGCCAACTTCTATGTCGCCCGCGTTCGCGGGCTTGCCTTTCTCATCCGTGGACCCATAGCTCACGCTGTGGGCTAAATCATGCCTCTGTCTACGCCGGCTGTCACAGCCGATTCGAAAGCCGCATCGGCCATATAAGAACTACGCACCAATGGACCGCTAAACACGTTGCGGAAACCGAGCGCCATGCCGAATTCGCAATAATGCGCGAACTCCGCCGGGTCCAGGTAACGCGTCACCGGCAAATTCCGGCGCGTCGGCTGGAGATACTGCCCAATCGTGACCACATCACACGCCGCCTCGCGCAAATCCTGCAGAAGCCGCTCGACTTCGACGCGCTCCTCGCCCAAGCCCAGCATCAAACCGGATTTCGTTAGCACGTTCGGAGAATGCGCCTTCGCGCGAGCCAGCACTTCCAGCGACTGCCGGTAGTTGGCCTGCGGGCGTACATGACGATACAACCTTGGCACCGTCTCCATGTTGTGATTGAAGACGTGCGGGCCGGCCTCCAACACCGTGTACAGCGCGCCGGCCGCTCCGCGAAAATCCGGCGTCAGCACTTCCACGCGCGCCTGCGGCAGCGCGGCGCGCACCGCGCCTACGGTGGCCGCCCAGTGCCCCGCCCCGCCGTCCGCCATTTCGTCGCGATTCACGCTGGTAATCACCACATAGCGCAGACCCAGTCCCGCGGCCATGCGCGCCACGTTTGCGGGCTCCCGGGATCGAGCGGCTCGCCGCGGCCGCGCGGCACGGAGCAAAATTCGCAACTACGCGTGCATTCGTTGCCCAGGATCATGAACGTCGCCGAGCCGCGCGCAAAACATTCGTGAATATTCGGACAACGCGCCGATTCGCAGACCGTGTTCAGGCGATGCTCGCGCAACTGTGTCTTGATGACGTGCAACGCTTTCCAGTTGGATTGCGGCCGGCGCGCCCATTCCGGTAAACGTGGGCGCGGAGCGGCGGTCAGTGATTGAATCATGGCTGAAAGACGAAAGCTACTTCTTCAAATATGGTTTGAAGCCTTGCTCCTCCAACGACTTCTTGGCGGCTTCGGCTTCCTGCAGACTGGCGTATGGCCCCACCTGCACATGGTAAAGCGTGTCGGTAGGAACGGTCACGATGCTGGCGGGAAAATTCTTGCGTTTGAGCAGCGCCACTACCGGCTCGGCGTCCTCGCGCTTGCCATGAGCGCTCACTTGCAAAACAATCGGGCCGTTGGACGTAGCGGCTGGCGGCGCCGCAGGAGGCTGGCTGTCCGCGCGCTTCGGAGCGGCCTCCGGAACCGCGGCCGGCTTCGGTTTTTCCGGTTCAGGCTTTTTCTCGACCGGCGGCTTGTCCAACTTGGCTTCCGCCGCTCTATCGGGCGGCGGAGCGGCCGCGTCGGCGGCCGGATTCGCGTCGGCGGGAAGTGCCGCGTCGCCGGCCGTCGCGGGCGGTTGTTCGGCGGGCGATAAGGCGCTTTGCTTCTTGTCGGCTCCTGTGGCGGCACCGGAAATCGCCGATGCCAGCCCGCCGCCGGCCGGTCCCGTGGAGTGCCGCCCGACCACAAATCCCAAACCAAAGAAGACTCCGCACAGCACCACGGCAAACAGGAAGATCACCAGAACCTGGCGCGTCTCCAGAATCAACTCGTATTGTCCGTCGTCGCCTTTGGGCATCGGTCCGTCAGTCCGTTAAGACCTTTTGATTTTATCCCAGATGCCCGCCCACCAGATCCATCGGCAACGGGAAAACTATGGTGGTGTTCTTCTCCACACCGATTTCCGTCAACGTCTGCAAATAACGAAGCTGGATGGTCACCGGCTCCTTGGCCATCATTTGGGCGGCTTCCACCAGCTTTCCGGCGGCGCTAAACTCGCCCTCGGCGTGGATGATTTTAGCGCGGCGCTCGCGCTCCGCTTCGGCCTGCTTGGCGATAGCCCGCTGCATCTCCACGGGCAGATCGACCTGCTTCACTTCCACCTTGGTGACCTTCACGCCCCAAGGTTCCGTATCGGAGTCCAGAATGCTCTGCAGGCGAGCGTTGAGTTTCTCGCGCTGGGAGAGCAGTTCGTCCAGCTCCACTTCACCCAGCACGCTGCGCAGCGTGGTCTGCGCCAGTTGCGAGGTGGCGTATAGATAGTTGTTCACCTTCACCACGGCATCGTTGGCGTTGATCACTCGCAGATACATCACCGCGTTGACCTTCACCGTAACGTTGTCACGCGTGATGACGTCTTGCGGCGGGACTTCCATCGTCTCGATGCGCAGCGAGACGCGCTGGATCTGATCGATGGGCCGGAAGACGAAGATCAAGCCGGGACCTTTTTCCGCCACCAGGCGGCCCAGGCGGAAGATCACGCCGCGCTCGTACTCGCGGAGAACCTGGATACAGCTAAATAGCCAAATCAGACCGATGACAATGGCAATCGTGGATAGTTCAAATGACATAACAGACTCCTTTTTTCGCCTGGATCAGACCTTCTGGATCAGACCTTGGTTTCCGCGGGACTCGCCGCCGGGGACTGCGCGGCACCCGCAACTGGCTCAACGTGCAGCCGCAATTTTTCAACCGCCCGCACACGCAACCGAACACCCTGCACCACCGGCGCCGTGCTGTGAGACTCGCCAGATCTCGCCGTCGATAAAAATCTGGCCGCCGAATCCCGCACCTTCCGGCGCGAAATCTTCCTGCGCCACGCCAACTTCGTCCAGCAATCCCGCCGCCCCGGTGACCACCTTGGCGGCCCGCGCTTTCATCGCCAGGCGCAGCAGGAACACGGTAATCGCGGCCATCGGCAAGGCGATGGCCAAGGCTGTTCCCAGGCGCACGCGCATCTCCGGAATCGGCGAATCAATCAATATCACGGCTCCTAAGACCATGGAGATAATCCCACCGGCCGCCAGGATACCGTGGCTCATAATTTTCGCTTCCAGCACGAAAAGCGTCAAGGCCAGCAGGATCAGCAGCGCGCCGGTTAGATTCACCGGCAAAATGGTGATTGCGAACAATCCCAATAACAGCGCAATCGCGCCAGCCACGCCCGGCACAATCATGCCGGGATGATTGAACTCCACAAAGATGCCCAGCGCGCCCACGGCCATCAGCACCAGCGCGATGTTCGGCTCGATCACCGAGGAAAGAAACGCTTGCCGCGTGGACGGCTCCAGCGGGACGATTTGCGCGCCGGCTAAATGCAACACCACGGACTGGCCCTGGAAGCGCTTGATCTCCCGGCCATCGAGCTTCGTCACCAACTCCTCGGGCGAAGCCGCCAGCAGGTCGATCATTTTGTTTTGGAGCGCCTCATTCTCGGAAAACGAGCGGCTCTCGCGGATGCCCTGCTCAGCCATCTCGGGATTGCGATGGCGGGGCGCGGCGAAGGAGCGGATATAGGCGGAGGCGTCGTTCTCCACTTTTTTCTTCATGGTGTCGGTCATTTCCTCGCCGCTCATGAAGACGGGATGGGCCGCGCCCGTGTTGGTGCCCAGGGCCATGGCGGCAACGTCGGCGGAAAGCAGGATGAGAAAACCGGCGGAAGCGGCGCGGCTGCCGCTGGGACCGACCCACACGGCGACCGGCGTGCGCGACGCCAGAATGGCGCTGATGATATCGCGCATGGCCGTGTCCAAGCCGCCCGGCGTGTTGATCTCGATCACCGCCAGCGCATACCCATGGGCGTCGCACTGATGCAGGCTTTCGATGATGTACTCGGCGGTGATGGGGTGGACGATGCCGTCCAAATGAATCAAGCCCACTGGCGGACCGGCCGCGGCGGGAACGGCCGCGGCCAGCAGGAAGGAGAGGGCAAGTGCGGCATACTTCATTTTGGTTTCACCTTTATTTGGCGGTCCAACTCGCGCGCCGCGGCGTTGTCCGGATCGCGCTCCAGCGCTTGCTGCACAGCGCTGCGCGCCTGGTCCGCCTTCCCTTGATCCTGGTAGATTCTAGCAAGCAACAGGAAGGGTTCCGGGTCTTTCTTGTCGCGATCGAGTTCCGCGGCGTGGCGCGCGGATTCCTCGGCCGCCGCGGCTCGTCCGGCGCGGACGTGCAGCCGCGCCAATTCCAGATACGCCCGCACGCTGGAGGGATCCAGCTTGAGCACTTCGTTGAACTCGCGCGCGGCCGCGGCGTCCTGCTGCTGCTCGGCCAACTCGCGTCCTTGGCTCAGGTGCAACGCGGCCGGCGACGGCGCGCCGGAGGAAACTTCTCCGGTAACGCCATCCTTTTCTTCCGCCATGCGCGCCAGGGTCATGCGCAGTTGCCGGAAGTTGGGTTCCTCGAAGTTATATTTCAGCCGCTCCGGCGGATCGCTGGGAGTATCTTGCAGCGCGTTGGCCAGCAGCGCCTTGACCTCGCCGTCGCCGGGCTTCTTGGCCAAAACCTCGCGCAGACGCCGCGCGGCTTGCGCGTAGTCGCCGGCGTGCAGGTAATAACACGCCAGATTGTAGGCGTAATCGGCGTCGTTGGGATCTCCTTCCAGAGCCTTCTGAAGGTTTTCCAGCGCGGCGGCGCGCTTGCGTTCCCGCAACTGCACGATTCCCAGGTTGTTGAACGCTTCATTCAAAGGCAGCGTGGCGGTGACCGCAAAAAAAGCGGCCTCCGCTTTTTCCCATTGTCGCAGGTGATACTCCGCGATGCCGGTCAAGAAGCTGGCTTCCAGATAGTTCGGATTGCCGGGCCCCAGTTTTTCCAGCCACTGCACGGCATCGGAATAATCCCGGTTTTGGAAGGAGATTCGCCCCAACTGGAACGCGGCAGCCAAGAAACCTGGGTCCAGGCGCATCGCTTCGCGAAAATATTTGAACTGCTCCGGCGATGGACCGGCGGTCAAGCCGCGGATGTACAGTTCCCAGGCCTCTAGGGAAACGGTTCCCACGCCTGCTCCGCCGATGCCGATCGACTCGCTGAGTCTGGCGGACGCCGCCAAATCCATGGCCAAATGATCCTGAATCGCCAGCAGATCGGCCATCCTTCCCGACTCCTGGCAGGGCGGTTGCAACCGCGGATCGCGCAGCTCGAGGACGCGAGCGCTGAGCGTCAAGTGCTCGGCGTTGCCCTCGAAGCTTCCAAAGACCAGGAGATCCGCGCCGGTCAGTTCGCCGATCTTGATCACCGTGGCATGACTCAGCGAGATGGCCGGCGGCAGCCCGAGTTGGTCGAAGGCGGCGATGCGCTCTTCACGCCGAATCACGTAGCGCATGTCGCCTGCCACCAAGGGACGCGGCGGCAGCCGCCAGCGAGCCGCTAACCCTTCCGCGGCGCTCTCGCCAACCCAGTCCAACGCCGAACTGCGGCTGTGATTCTCAAACGGGAGGATAAGGATGGCCTGCGCTCCGGCGGGGATCGCCAAAGAAAGGTACAACCAAACGAATAGCGCGCGACGGCTCAATAGCTACATTATAGTCCTCGGCGGTCCTCCGGGGGGAATTAGCCACCGAGGCGCAGAGGACGCGGAGGCCGGAAACACAGAGAAACCCTTTTTTTGGTCTGGTGTTCTCTGTGCTCCGGCCTCTGTGCCCTGTGTGCCTCTGTGGCCAAGTCCTGCCGCCTAATTCTTTCCGCTGGCCGCCCCGGAGACACCCGCGGGAGCTTCCACGTGGAGCTTAGTGGAGGTGCCAGCCAGGCGAATCTCGATCACCTTGTGGTCATCTGTGGAATAGACCACCTGGGTGCCTTCGAACTTCGTCGCGCCTTCTTCGCTGCGCACTGTGAAGCTGCCCACGCTCTTGCCGTTGTGATAGACCGTCGCGATCCCGTTGTCCACGGAGACCTGGTAGTCGCCCGGTTTGAGTTGCGTTCCGGCGATCTCACTATCCCGCAAAAGCTCGAAATTCTGTTTCTTGGCTTTCGGAGCCGCCATCGCCGCCACCGACAAAGCCATGACCGTCACGAACATCACAAAACCCTTTTTCATTGTCTTCTCCTTTGATGATGCGGTGATTTTTCCGCTCACATGGATGAGACGGACGACGACGATGAAAGTTCTGCAACGCTTGTGAACAGATGTGTCCCGCAGTCAGGAGGATGACGCGGCGTGCCGGCGAGCGCTGCCGGATTGCGATGCCGCGCTACGCGCTTGCACCAATGCCGGCCGTCCGTTTGGCGAAGACGGCTTTCTCAGCGAGATGTCCGCCAAGTTCGGCGCCAGTGGAATCGCCGGAACAACCCGAACAAGAGTCAAACGACTCTGCGTCAGAAAACCAACTGTCGTTGTTTTGCAAAAGTTGACTACGCACGTCAGGCTGTCCCTCCGGCATTCTCCTCCGGCATTCTCCGGCATTCGGCCGCGGCCCTGTGCAGTATCGGATTCGCTTACGTTGTGTACGCGAAACGCGACCTGTGAGTTTACTCCGCCAAGAACGTCCAGCAACAAGGAAACCGCGAAGGCCAGTCTGGTCTGATCTGCGTTGTAATTTTTTCGCCTACCGCGTCTCAGAAGGACGACGTTGATCTTCTCGCGCAGATCGACAATTAGGAGGTGTATCATGCTGAGGCGATGCGAAAAGAAGGCTGCGCAGATCATGGATGACACCGGGCCCTCAGAGCGGGGACGCTCAAGATTGGTTTTGCTTTCGCGCCCGTCGTCTAATGTCCTCGATGAGCTCTGGTGTGGAACGAAAGGCAGTGGCCTGCAAAGCCGCCAGCGCCGCATTGATGTTGACTAAGCCACGCTGGGAGGCTTGCAGCAAGGCGCCTAGCGTGCCGGTTACGATCAAGCCTCGCTGGCGAGTTGCTGCAACGCCGACGCGTTCGTCCATCAGCAAGAGGTCTGCGCGTTCGTCGATCGCGAGTTGAATCGCATTTCGCTCGCCGGCATCCAGTTCATCCAGCTCAAGATCAGCCGCCACTTGAACCGTGCGGACAGCGACCCATTCCGGAAGCCGCCTCAGTCACGTGCGAACAACCTCTGGAGTGCGCTGGTCTTCAAGCTCTCGCAGGACAACCTCGGGAATCAGGATGCGTTAATAAAGAGCAGGCAAACAGTGATCGCACTTAATCTGAATAAGGTAACTAAGGGGAGAGTTGTCCGAGACGACGGCGGTCACGGCTAATGGGCCGCGCGCCGCGCCTCAAACTTGCGAAGGTCTTCCATATCGCGATCGAGGTCCGCAATGCCATAGGCGTGATCGTAGACATTCCGAGCCTTTAGGAAAGCATCGAACTCCAGCCGAGTCAACCCGAGTAGCTGGGCGGCTTGGTGGTGTGAGAGCGCCTCCGAGCGGTAGCCCTCAATCGCCAGGGCTTCCAGCGCCTCCCGTCCGGGATCGGGATGCCGCGCCACGTCGTCCGGTAGCTCGAGCGTGATCTTCATTCTTACAGATTACCAGAAAACTCGGGCCGTGCGTCCTGACCAACCGCGCTGGGCGCGCGACATTAAAGTGTGGTCCCGAGCTCGGCCAGGGAATCCGACGAAGTCCGAGCGTACCTCCTACGCTGGACGATTCAGCCTGGGCAGCAGGCGACAGAGGAATAGCCCCAGGCGAGGCGTTTTTCAGCCCAGCCTGGGGTCAGGATGGAAGAAAGCCAAGCCTGCGAAGCGGGCGACAGAGAAGTGCGCGCACCCCATCTCTGTCGCCAGCTTTGCATGCTCAGATTTCGTTGCCGTTTAACCCCAGGCTCGGCTGAAAAACGCCTCGCCTGGGGCTAAGCCTCTTGCGCCTGCCTTCGCAATGGCAGCGAAGCGAATATCCACTTCGCGCACGCCACGGAACCCTTGGGACACGACTTCCCCGCTCTGCGTCGGGCTCGTGTAGAGTTCCGCAACGTTCTCCTTGGTCCGCGCTCTTCCCTCCACCACCTCCGCCGAGGCGCAGGCCCTCTTGTTCGGCAGCTTCATCGGTACTACAGCGCAGTCCGACTCCTCCCCGGCGTACATGTCCGGATTGCGGCATATCGCCTTCCCGGACCGTTCCCGCTTATGGCGGGACAGCCATGGAGGTCTCCCGGTTCTCGTGCATGTTGTTTCTCAACGTGCTGGGTTCTCTGACTACGCCGGGTCCGGCTTTCAGCTCGCGAATATCGCTGTCGCCGATGTTGCCTTCCCGCCACAGCCAAGGGGTCGGCACCCGAATCTAAGGTTTTCGAAGCTCAATCACCCAGCCCATCAATGCTTCTGTCTACGCTTCGCCGACCGTCTCGCGACGGTCCACGCAAGACTCGAGGTCAGGATGGAGTCGCTGCTCCTTTCCTGTAGGAAACTGCGGGGAAACTGCGGGGACAGCCTGATCTGCGTCGCCTACTTTTCCATTAGCATCGTCATTTTTACAACGCATCATCTGCTAAAAATGACTACGCAGATCAGGCTGTTACCGCAGTTCCCCGCAGTTCCGTCCCCGCAGTTCCGTCCCCGCAGTTCCCCCACGCAGTTCCCCGCAGTTCCCCCTTTCCCAAATCTGTCCCCGCGCATCCCCTGAGCCGATGGCTCGGTAATCTTAGTTAGGACGCAGAATATCGGAGAGGATTAGGACCCGCAGACCGGGAACACTCCGCAACTTCGTGTCGTTGGTGAGAAAACAGCTGCAGTGATTCATCTGTGCCGTCACCACATGGATCGCATCCGGGAGACGCAGCCTTTGCCGGGCCCGAATCTCGCCGGCTCCAACCAATATCTCGCGGGTCACGGGCATCACCGAGAACACAGGGGAGTTGCCAAGTAGCCGTTCGTAGGCCACGCGCAGTTCGTAGTTGTTTTCAAGAATCGGCTTGACGAGAACCTCGGCCAGAGAAAGCTCTGAAGTGACTCCATGGATCTTGCCCTCCTGGATCGCGTCAAAGAGGAACTGGAGTTCCGAGGCGAAAAGGACAAAGCCCTCAAGGGCGTATATGAGGATGTTCGCGTCGAGAAGGACCCGAAGACCGACAAGTGCGCTCAGGATTCCCATTCGTCGCGAAGCGAACGAATGTAGGCGTCCACTTCCTCCGGAGACGAGAACAGCCCTTTTCCCGAACCAACAATCTTTCGCAGATCCACCGGCGGAGGCGGATCGGCAACAGGTTCGACCAATACGTCCACGGCCGTTCCGGCAGGAAGATCCCCGGCAGAAACCTCAACCAGTCCACCCGGTTTGACGACGGTCCTTTTCTTCAAGGAAGGCATAACTAAGTTCATAATACCTCACGCCTACGCGTTCCACAACTCCCGCCGAGAATTTGCTTGCGGTATGCAGCGGCACGCACCGCGCGTCGGTGCAGTGTACACGCCAGAGTGTGCGGAGGAAACGGGCCAGCCTGGACGGGGCGCGTTGTTTTTGTGCATCGTTTCAGCGATGTGTCTCTCACAAAATGAATTCTTCCTTGTCCAGGCGGACACCGTTTCCCTCGATACATTCGTTCTGCGTTTGGCGCCGGACCTTCCGGGATCAGGCAGCCTTGGCTTGCCATTTCCCGTTGGCGACCTTCAGGCCGATGTGAAACGATTTAGGACTGGATTTCGCGGCTGGGGAGAGCGGGTAGGCCTGAACTTGGTGATTGTTCTTGCGCCGAGGTGCGACGTTTCAGACGTATTGCTCAAGAGCGACGTTCAGAAAGAACCGCCAAGTTCAGGATGACCCCCTCGCATCCCGTTTTCCCTGGTAGTGGGTCCTCTTGGAGTGCGGTAGCTTGCTACCGCTTTTCTTCGCCGAAGCTGCGCGCTATGGGCGTCCGTGAAGCGGACGACCTGACAGTAGCCCAGCACTTTAGTGCTGGGAAAATGGCCGTCTCCGATGAAGTCCGTGCAACGGACGGCTGAGATCTTTGCAGAGCCAAGCTCAAAAATATACAAACCTCAGTCGTCCGTTGCACGGACTCGCTTCCTGCTTGGTTCTGTCCCCAGCACTAAAGTGCCGGGCTATTGTCAAAGCGTCCGTTTCACGGACGCTTGGCCCGCAAGGTGCAAGAAAATGTAGAACCTCCAGGGCGCGGCGGCGCCGCGCGAGGCCAGCAAGCTGGCCGCAACACAAAGCGGTAGCAAGCTACCGCACTCCAAATCACGGCGTCCCTTCGTCCACTTCGCAAAGGGGCCCTTTACCGTTCCCCCCGCACCGCCGATTCTGTCAGTAGGGATTGTATTGGATTGTATAATTCCTCCATGTCGGCCCTTCGTTCCGTCCCCTTCGTTCTTGTTCTGACCGCGGTCGCCGTCGCACCGGCCGCCGCACAGCAGCGTGTCTCGTTTCCCAGTGAAGACGGTGGACGAGTCTGCGGCGATCTCTACGGCCGCGGCGCCCGGGCCGTAGTGCTTGCTCACGGCGGCCAATTCAACAAGGAGAGCTGGCGAGTCCAGGCAAAAGCTCTGGTGTCCCAAGGATTTCGAGTTCTGGCAATCGACTTCCGCGGATTCGGCTGCTCCAGCGGTCCCGGCCAAGCTGACTTCGATAACGCACCCTTTGAGAATGACGTGCTCGCTGCGGTTCGCTATTTGAAAGCGCACGATGCCAAGACGGTGTCGGTGGTTGGAGGCAGCTTCGGCGGCGGAGCTGCCGGCGATGCGTCGATCAAGTCAACGCCGGGGGAGATTGATCGCATCGTATTTCTCGGGGCAGCACCGAACCTCCCTGCGGAGAAGCTGAAATCGCGGGCCTTGTTCCTTGTGGCGCGCGATGACGCCAACGGTGCGGGTCCGCGCCTTCCGGGCATCCGTGCTCAGTACGAAAGGACTCCTCAACCGAAGGAACTGATCGTCTTGGATGGATCAGCGCACGCGCAGTTTCTTTTCGAAACGGAACAGAGTGCTCGTGTCATGCGCGAGATCCTGCGATTCCTTTCCATGCCATAGATCTGCGTAGTCACTTCTCTGCGAATTCTGTATTCTCGAAGTGGCCGAACGGCGCGGTGCGAGATAGTTCGGTCCACAGATTGCACCGATTACGCAGATTTTCAGAGCCAAATGAACGATAGCGGCCTCCCGATGATCTCACTTGACAGGATGCTTGCAATGGAGCCAAAACGAAAATCCAATTGATTGAATCTTAATGGCTTATGGGATTACCCCGGTATGCCACATTTCGACACTGCGTTTTTTATCTCGATCGGAATCAATGGGATGGGTCCGCAACCAGAGGAGGAGCCGTGGCCGGTCTGATACACTGCAAATCAAGGGAGGATGGAAGAGTCACCTGGCAGCCTGAGGGCCAACTTTCGCGAAAAAGTAGAGGAGACAAACCGAACTTACCAAGGGTCCGAAAACTAAAGGTTAATGCCTTGGAATCAACGTGAAAGCGTGAAGGGTCCAAACGTGCAAAGGTTGCGGCGAAGTGCGCGCCGGTTGTTCCGGCCGCTGGCAGCCGGCTGCCAGCTCCAGGACGCGATTCTTCGAGAGCTGGCTGGAGCCTTGAAACTGGATGTGTGCAAGACAACAGCGGCGTCCCGGCGCGAGAAAGGGTTCTTGTGTACTATCCCAGTTCTTGTCTAAGCGCCCATGAGCAGCGGTCGCGCCACAGAATCAACGAGCCGGCCCGGGGTCTAGCGTCCCTTTCTTATGATCGGAATTTCCCGGACGCGCGGCTGCAAACTGAGAGACAATTGGTGAATCCCCACACTTGCTTAGAGGCACCAGATGCCACGCGAGGTGCTCCAACATCTGCGGCGGGAGCTTCCCGCCATGCTCAAGCTAGCCGTGCCGCTGGTGGTGGCGGAGCTTGGCTGGATGAGCATGGGCTTGGTGGACACGCTGATGGTGGCGCGCCTGCCCAACAGCGCCGTGGCCATGGGGACGGTCAGCCTGGGCCACGTATTGTTCTTCGCCATCGCGATTTCCGCTCTGGGAATACTGTTTGGCCTGGACCCCATGGTTTCGCAAGCCTTCGGAGGCGGGCGCGTGGCCAACTGCCACCGTGCCCTGTGGAGCGCGGTGTACTTGTGCTTCCCGCTAACCGCGCTGGTGATGGGCGTGGTGTACGCGATGCCGCTGGCGCTGAGGATGATCCACATCAATCCCGAAGTGCTGGGACCGGCGACCTCCTATCTGCGAGTGGCGATTTGGGGGACGCTACCGCTGTTGTTGTTTCACACCTTCCGCAGCTATTTGCAGGCCATGAATCTGGTTGCGCCGATCACCTTCGCGCTGGTCACTGCCAATCTGGTGAACTGGGCGGGCAACTGGCTGTTGATTTACGGGCACTGGGGTTTCCCCGCCCTGGGCGTGACGGGGTCGGCGTGGTCCACCGTTGGGGCGCAAGTTTATCTCTGGCTGGCGGTGATGTTGTACGCGATCTGGAATGATCATCGCAAACGCAACGGCATGTTCGACGAGTTGCGCGGCCGCCATGCGGCGCAAGTTCGCGAGTTGCTGCGCTTGGGAGGCCCGGCCGCCACGCAGTTGGGCGCCGAAATCGGCGTTTGGGCCATCGCCGCAGTGCTGATCGGCCGCCTGGATGCCGCGTCCCTGGCCGGCCACCAGATCGCCATGAACGTGATCAGTCTCTTGTTCATGGTGCCGTTGGGAATCAGCCAGGCCGGATCGGTGCGCGTGGGACAAGCGATCGGCGCGGGCAACGGACGCGCCGCTTCCTTCTCGGGATGGACCGCTGTGCTGCTGGGCGTGACCTTCGCCGGCGTCGCGGCCACTTCCTTGCTGCTGTTCTCCGGTTACATCGTGCGCGCCTACACGCCGGACGCTTTGGTCCAGGCAATGGGAGCCCAGCTCCTGATTCCCTGCGCCTGCTTCGAAATCTTCGATGCCCTGCAGATCACCGCTACCGGAGCGCTGCGCGGCGCCGGGAATACTCGCACCGCAATGATCGCTCACTTGCTCTGCTACTGGGTGATCGGATTGCCGCTCGGTTACGTCTTGTGCTTCCGGTTCGGCTGGGGCGCGCTGGGGATGTGGATTGGGCTGGCCACGGCGATCGTTCTGATTGGCGTGACGCTGCTGTACGCCTGGCGGAGCAAGCAGCGCGAGTTGCAGGCGGAATTTCCGTAACGCAGGCCTTCAGGCCTGTTCTTGTTCCGCCGGGGCAAAAGAACAGGCCTGAAGGCCTGCGTTACGAGCAATTCTTCGCAACTCCGGCAGAACATCGCCGATGGCCACGGCATCCGCCTGCCGGCTGCCGAGCGCGAAATAAAGTTTGCGGTACAGCGGGTACAACTGCGCATAGGCGGCAGCGGCGGCCGGTTGCGGTTCTACCACCGCATACTCCGGGCACAGCGCCTTCTGCGCTTCCTCGATGGTGCGAAACGTTCCCGCCGCCAGAAATGCGAAGATCGCCGATCCCAGGCTGGTGACATCGGAGGTCGGCACCAGCACCGGCTTGTTCATGACATTGGCATACACCTGATTCAACGCCGGATTCTTTTGCGGCACGCCGCCGCCGTTGATCAAGCGGCGGATGGGCACGCCATGTTCCTCCATGCGTTCCAGGATCACGCGGGTATGCAAAGCCGTTCCTTCGATGGCCGCGAACAAATGGTCGGACGGCGTGTGTGTCAAGCGCCAGCCCAGCGTCACGCCGCTCAGTTCGGGATTCACCAGCACGGTGCGGTCGCCGTTGTCCCATGTCAGGTGCATCAACCCGGTCTCGCCGGCGCGATAACCTGGCAGGCCCGCCGACAATTCCGCCACGGTCGTTGCGGCCCGCCGGGCGATGGCGTCGAAGATGTCGCCGGTGGCGGAGAGTCCCGCCTCGATGCCGGTGTATTGCGGATGCACCGATCCGGGCACCACGCCACAAACGCCGGGAATCAATCCGCTCTTATCACTCATGGCAATGATGCAAGTGGAAGTGCCCACCACGTTCACAACATCGCCCAAGCGGCAGCCCGCGCCGATGGCGTCCCAGTGAGCATCGAACGCACCAACCGGAATGGGGATGCCGGCTTTCAGGCCGAGCTGAGCGGCCCAAGCGGTGCTGAGCGTGCCAGCCATTTTGTCCGACGTTTCGACGCGGCTGGTGAGTTTCTCACGCACGCCTGCCAGGAGCGGATCCACACCGGCCAGGAATTCTTCAGAGGGGAATCCGCCCAGCGCGGGATTCCACAGCCATTTGTGGCCCGTGGCGCAAACACTGCGCACGACATGGCGTGTGTCCGTGACGCCGCACAACACCGCGGCTACCATGTCGCAATGTTCCAGAGCCGTGGCCATGCGCGCGCGCTTTTCCGGATTGTTGCGCAGCCAGTGCAGGAGTTTGGAAAATCCCCACTCCGAGGAGTACACGCCGCCGCACCAATCGATGGCCGGCAAATGCGCGGCGTGCGCGGCGGCGGTGATCTCGGCGGCTTCCTTCCAGCCGCGATGATCGCACCACAAGTAATAGTCGTCTACCGGCGTCAGGTCGGCGGCCACGGGGATGACGCTGGACCCGGTAGTATCGAGGGCCATGGCCGCGACGTCCGCGCCGGAGATTCCCGCGCTTTCTAGCGCGCGATGCGTCGCGGCCACCAGCGCGGCCATGTGATCGTGATGGGATTGCGTGGCGTAGTCGGGATCGTCTTTCCGGCGTTTCAGAGGATAGTCGCCGGCGCCGAAACCCAAGCGGCCCTTTTCGCTGTCCACGATAGTGACGCGAACCGAGAGAGTGCCAAAATCGACGCCGGCAACGATGCTCATGAAGGCCTCACAGGAGAAGTAGCGCAGGCCTCCGGCCTGTTCCTTTCTCTGAGTTGCAAAAAAACAGGCCGGAGGCCTGCGCTACTTCCCATCTTAGGTATGGTAATGCACATCCCACCCCAGATACCGCGTAGTAGCTTCCTGCACCGCGCCGGCCACCGACGACAGATTCGCGGCCACGTGATGCTCGAAGCCTCGCTCGCAGATGAAACGCAGCAGCTTCTGCAAATTGGGAATGCGCGCTACGCCGGCTCCGCCGAAAGTATCCAGAGAATCGTTGGTGAACTCGCCTTCCCCGACGTAGCCGCAAATCTTGCCCTGACGATCGTTGGTGGAAAAGCGCGCGAAACTCATCGGCCCGCTCTTGACGCGGCCCACGCAGGTGCCGTATGTGTTGTCCTTGCCCACCGTGCCGGCGATGATCTCCTGATAGTCCATACGCACGCTGGCAAAAAAATGTTTGGGCAGGTTACTGCAATGGAAGCACACGCACTTGTCGGGGTCGTCGCCGTAATTGTTGTTCCAATCGAGCAGCGCGCTGGGCGTTTCCGAAGCCAGTTGCAAGGCGTGCATCCCGACCACGCCGGCAATGTCCACTTCGCAGGCGCTGGACATGAGGTTCTCGCTCATCATCGACATGATGGTACAGGGCACCACTCCGAAAAACTCTTCCAGCGAAGTCCAGCATTGCACCGCGCTGATGGCCACTTGCGTTTCCGCCATCCAGCCGTCAATGACGGCGCCGAGTTTAGCCATCTTCAACAGCGGCTCGGCGGGAACGCCGGAGGTGGACACGTACTTCTGCATGGCCGCCAGCTTGGCCTGCGCGGCGTCGTCGGAATCCTTCATGCGGGCGATGCGGCCCATGATTTCCGAAAGGTCAATCGGCTCTACAGAGATGCCGCTGGCTTCCAGCAACTTCTCGGAATAACGCACGGTGTTGAACGCCGAGGGCCGCGCACCGATGGAACCGATACGCAGGCGGCGCAATCCGCGAACCACGCGGCAGACCGCCGCGAACCAGGTTAAGTCTTTGCGGAAAATGTCGGAGTCGGGTGATTCGGTGTGCAGCGAGGTAATCGAGTACGGAATGCCGTACTGCGCCAGGTTGTTACAGGCCGACATCTTGCCGCAAAAGCTGTCGCGGCGGTCGCGGATGGTCATTTGCCCGGGCCTATCGGGAGTGGCTTGGATTAGCACCGGCACCGGCAGATCGGCGCCCCGCAAGGTGTCGGCGATGGCGCGCTTGTCGCCGAAATTGGGCAACGTCACGATCACGCCGGCCAGCCCGCCGTCGGGAGTATCGCGATGACGGCGGAACAACTCGGCGCAGCGGCCAGCCTCGACGTGCGATTCCACCGCGCCGTGCTTGGATTCCTCGGGCGTCAACGCCACCACTCTATGTCCGGCGCCTTCAATGGCCGCGATCATTTCGGATCGGCCGCTCTGCGCCAGGTGCCCGGGAAAAAAACCGCGGTTGCCAACAATGAGACCGAAAGTAAGGGCCATAGGATCGTAGCGCAGGCCTGCGGCCTGTTCTTTTCTCCTTGCATTACAAAAAACAGGCCGGAGGCCTGCGTTACAACTGATCCATGTACTGTTCTAGGGTCACCCGTACCAACTGGCTGCGCGTGCGCACGCCGATTTTCTGGAAAAGCTGCTGCATGGCCGACTTCACCGTGCTCTCGGAGACTCCCAGGCGCACGCCGATTTCCTTGTTGGCCAGCCCTTCCAACAAACTGCGCAGCACTTCGCGCTCGCGCTCCGTGAGTTTGCGCAGGCGCGCCTCCTGCTGCAATGGCGGGGCCTGGATCAAAGCCCGCAGATGATGCTGGTTGAGCCAGATTTCGCCGGCCATGACTTTCTCGACGCAGCGCCCCAGAATCTCCGGCGGATCGTGCTTCAAGAAGATGCCCGCCGCACCCAACGCCAAAAGCTCGCGCGCTTCGTAGTCGCTGGCGCCGGCCGTCAGGATCAATACCTTCCCGGAATAGCCTTGGTCGTGCAAACGGCGCAGCATGGCGGGAGCCTTCTGCCCGCCCAAGTCGTAGTCCAGCAAAACCAAGTTGGGAGCGGACTTATCTACAATGGCCAAGGCTGCCTCAATGGTGGCGCAATGGCCGACGACCTCCAGGGTGGAATCGGCTTCCAGGAGCCGCACCAGGCCCTCCCGGAAAAGGGCATGATCGTCCACCAGGAGGATTCTCGTGGCGGCCTTGGTGTCGGCGCCATCCAGTGGGACTCCGCCTCTCGATTCACCGGGGCCATCCAGGGGGACTCCGCCTGTCGATTCGCCGGGGCCATGCAGGGGGACTCCGTCTCTCGATTCGCCGGCGCCATCCAGACGGACTCCGTCTCTCGATTCGCCGGCGCCGTCCAGACGGACTCCGTCTCTCGATTCGCCGGCGCCATCCAGACGGACTCCGCCTCTCGATTCGCCGGCCGTTTCGTCCGCGCTCATACTTGCACCTCCTCCAGGACCACGGAGGGCACCAGGCCGACGGCGAAACAGCAACCCTGGAGCTGCGGTTCGTGCGATAAGTCACCCAAAAAGTCCCGCACAATGGCACGGGAAACATACAAGCCCATGCCCGTGACTTCCGCGCCGCGCTGGAAAGGCTGGAACAGATCCTTGGCGTCCGCAATGCCGCGGCCGGTATCCCGAAAGCGGGTCACCACGCGATCTCCCTCGACACCAGCCTGAACGGTCAGGATCCGCTCGGGCATCCCGTGCATGGCACGCAGGCTGTTCTGCGCCAGATTCAGAAATACTTGCAGCAGACCGTAGCGCTCCGCCATCACTGGCGGCAGATTCTCGCTCAACTCCAGGCGCAGTTCCCCGCCGATTTCCGCGAATTGCCCGCCCACCACGATGCGCACATCCTCCAGGACTTCCTGCAAGGAAACTTCCTCCGCGGTGGTGTCGCGCCGGGGACGCAATTCCATCGCCGCCAGGTTCTTCAAGCCTTCCACCAGGTTTCCGAGAGCTTGAAAGTCGGGGCTCTGCCCCAAGACGCCTTCCCGCCGCAAATTCAAATGCACCACGGCGATCGCCGCACACAGGTTGCGGACCTCGTGCCATACCGCGCCAGCCACAATGTGGGACTGCGAAAGCAGGCGGTGCAGACCCTCCTCCTCCCGCTCCCGCAATTCCTCGGAAGCGTCCAGCACGATAGCCGCCAGGCGGCCGCCGGAATGCGTTTCATAGCTAGACAGCCAAATGTCCGCCGGGAAAACTTCGCCGTCCGCGCGCCGGCCTCGCGTTTCCAGCTTGGTGCGGAACGGCTGATGGCTCGAGCCGCCCTTGGGCATCGAGCCCAGAACCGGCAAATAGTCGCTGATCGCTTTTTCGCGAATGCCCGGCGGATCGGCCCGAAACAGGTGGTCGGCCGCGCGGTTGCAGTCCAGCACGCGGCCGCGGTTGTCCACGATCAGGATTGCCGCCGGACTGCTTTCCACCAGCACTCGCAATTGCTCCTCGGCGTCCTGACGCAGCTCCACCTGTTCCTGGAGGCGCTGGAGATGTTCCATCACCGCCTCGCGGTTCTGCGCGATCACGCGAATGAGCGAACCTGTGGATACGTAACCCACCATGTAGGAGACGAAGCGCGGCACCATCTGCGCGTCGTGCGGCAGATTCCCCTGCAATGCTTCCCGCAGAATAGCGAAGGCTGTGCAGACAATCACCAGCTGCCAGATTTCCAGAAATGCCGCCATGATCAGGAGCGGAATGAAGTACATTACCCCGAAGGGGTAGGGTTTGTCGATGACGGCATCGGTCACGGCGATCAGCAAGCCCACGCAGAATCCCAGCCACAAGGCCCGCCGCCGATTCTCCGGGGCGTACCAAGTAGCAACCGATGTTCCAAAGGACAGATCCATCATGGAAGGCCAATGTTAGTACAGTGAATCGTTTCTGACAACCCTTCCGTACTAAAGGTTCACCCCGAGCCGTCAAAAGATACAAAGCATTGGCCTTAAGACAGCTTTCCTAGCGGCAAGGAATATGGTGTCATACCGATAGGCGACCTTGAGCATTCCGATGTCGCCGCAGGCGGCCTTGCTCGGTCATTGCTCTAGAAATGGTCGACGGGCTCGGTTCGGAGGCACTGATCAGCGTGGGATTAGCTCCCAGAAGGCCGCCACCCTACTAAGGAATACCTGGACCAATATGACGAAGGTTGCCGAGCGTTCACGTCTGAAAGCATTACTGTTGGCTGGCGTATCAGCAATTGTCGTGGTAGTGGCCGGCTTCTTGTTCCCCGAGCGACGCGACGTCGATGATCGGCCTTAGCCTGTCCTAATCGCAAGCCACCCGCAATTACTATGCTTTCAGCCACTGGTCTGCTGGCGCGCCATCATCCGCAGACTACGCAGGCTGATTCCCTGCTCTAAACCGACCGCTGCCGCCAGCGGCACAACGGACAAAAAAGCGAGTACCCACAATACGATACCGGCGGTCGTGGCGATCTCCGGAGGCACTCCGTAAATCTCCGTCAGGGCCAGGATGGCCAGCAATTGCGATCCGCCACCCACACCCGGCGCCTGGACCACCGATCCGGCGATGGCAAAGCCCATCACCAGCATGGAGGACGCGAAGTCCAGGTCGTCCAGGGGAGGGCCGAAGGCTTGCAGGACCATCCAGAACGCCGCGGCGATGGTCACCCAAATGGCCAGCGAGTAAATCGCCCCCAGCAGGATTGCGCGCGCGCTACGTAGTCCCGCCAAGCCGTGAGCGAAACTGGCCAGTGCCTCTCGCACGCGGAGACTATAGCGTTCCGGCAGGAACGCCAAATTCACGCTGCGGCCGGCCCGCAGCCGCTCCTCGTAGATGATCAGCAGAATCACCCCCACGACGGTGGCGGACAGCAGCGTGATACCGGCGCGGCGCATCCCCACCAGCAATGGCGCGACCGGGGTCCCGGGGTCCTCCTCGCCCACGCCTCCCAGTAGGAATCCAACGGCCACCACCAACACCATGGCCACCGCATCACAGAACCGCTCCAGCACCCAAACCGCCATCTGGCTCGATACCGACATGTCCTCCTGGCGTGCCACCATGTACGGCCGAACCAACTCCCCAGCACGCCCTAGAACGGCTACGGCGCCGAAACCCATCACCATCGCAACGAAATTCCGGCGAATGTCGGTTTCCTTCACGGGACGCAGGAACTCATACCAGCGGCAGGCCCGCAGGAAGTAGGTCAAGTACATCAGCAGGACCGCGCCCAACATTCCCGTGATGCGGATTTGGCGGACCGCCGCCAGCAGCTTGCGCCAGTCGAAATTCCGCCATTCAGGATTGTGCGTTACCGCCAGCGCGGCATACGTCAGCAAGGCCAGTGCGACCAGCGCGATGGAAATCAGGCGGAGAGGCCGGCTCATGAGCGGAAATCATATTATCATTGCGTGGGGGCGTTGGCGGGATGAGCCTGGCCCGTTCCGCCTGGTTCCGCCGCCTCCACCCCCGCAGAAAGATTGAACTTTTCGGCGCCGCTTGTCGTTCCATGTAGTGGAAGCCGGCAAACAGTCGGCCTCCCAGATTACGAGCAACCGGAGTAGCTATGGCGGCCGGAACAATAGCCCTGGGGACGATGGATGCCATGGAGTTTCCATGGTCCCGCCGAAAAGAGATTGGGAGTCGCGTGGAACCCGACACGATCCTGGTTGAGCGATGCTTGACCGGGGATCAGGCGGCCTGGGCCGAGTTGGTTCGGTCTCACACCCGCCGGATCTACAATCTCTGTTACCGCTTCACCGGCCGGACACAGGAGGCCGAGGACCTGACGCAAGACGTGTTTCTGCGCGTCTACCGGACTCTGGGCAGCTTCCAGGGATCGCAGGGCAGCTTCACCACCTGGCTGACCAGCTTGACTCGTAATCTGCTGATCGACCACTATCGGAAACACAAGAAGGAACGGATGGACGTTTCCGTGGACGACGAAAGTACCAGCGATCTGGCGGAGACCAACGTGACCTTCACGCGGCCCGACGTGGTGATCATCGAACAGGAATCGCGCCAGGCCATCCAAGTGGCCATCGCCAAGCTCTCCCCGGATTTGCGGGAAGCGGTTATACTGCGCGACATGCAGGAAATGGAATACCGCGAGATCAGTTTGGTGTTGGGCGTCCCGGAAGGAACGGTGAAGTCCCGAATCAATCGCGGACGCGTGGCGTTAGGACAGATTCTCCGCCGCAAGGCTGCGGCCCAAGGAGCGGGCGGATCGGGAGGCGGACTTCGCCTGGATGGCGCCGGCGGCGGAAGTACGAGAGAGGCCAGATCATGAAAGCCATTTATTGCAACCAAGTCGAGACGTTGTTGTGCGACTACCTGGACGGCTTGCTCTCCGCCGCCGAAGTGGCGGTCCTGGAAGAGCACGTGGCCGGATGCTCCACCTGCGCTCTTACGGTGGCGGACATGCGTCTGGCTATGCGCTACGCGCAGGAAGCCGGCGCGGTTGACGTTCCGGTGCATTTGATCTCGCGCATCCTCGAACAAACCACCGGCCAAGCGCCCGCCGGCGTGCCGGCGTGGCGCCATCGTCTGATCGGCTGGTGGGATGGCAATGTATCGCCGGTGGTGCGCTCGGTGCTGGAGCCGCGCTTCGCGCTGGGCATGGCCATGACCGTGATCTCCTTCTCAATGGTGTTGAGCACGGCGGGATTCGACGTGCAGCGTCTGGAGTGGTCCGACCTGCAACCTGGGAACTTGAAACATAACGTGACGCGCCGTGTGGCTCTGGCCGGTGCCTGGGCCACCAGGAATTACGAGAATCTGCGCGTGGTCTACGAGATTCAGACCCAGTTGCAAGTCTGGCGCGACGACAGTGCCGCCACTTCCACGCCAGCGGATGCGCGCAGTCCGAAAGACGGAACGGGTAAAGGCAAACCGGCTGTGGGCAGCAGCGGCGGTTCCGGCGCCGATTCCAACAAGGACAAGAGTGGATCGAAGACCAAGGACAATCGCAGCACCGATTCCGCCCGGCCCGATGCCCCGCGGCAGGAGCTGCATCGGCGCTGGACCGCGCCTTTGACGATGGCGGCCTGTGCCCTGTGGCCTTAATGTGCTAAGTGGATCGTGAAGGGATTACGGATGATTTCAGGAGTATCGCTATGAACTGTGTAACCCATCCCGCTGTGCCGGCCACCGCTTATTGTCGGATCTGCGGCCGTGCCATGTGCGACGAATGTAAACGTGACGTCCAAGGCACCATCTACTGTGACGCTTGTCTGGCCCGCGAAGTGCACGCTCCCACGCCGGGTGTGCCGGTGGGACCGCCCACCGGCCCGATTCCCGGCCTGGCGCTGGGCCTGGGATTCATCCCCGGCGTAGGCGCGATCTATAACGGCCAGTATGCCAAGGCCTTTGTGCACGTCATCATCTTCGGCGTGCTCGTGCACCTGGTCAACCAGCCCGAGGTACGCGGCTATGAAGCTTTGTTTGGGATGATGATTCCGGCGTTCATCTTCTACATGGCCTTTGAGGCCTTTCACACCGCCAGGAAACGGGCCCTGGGCCAGTCGGTGGACGAATGGTCGGGCCTGTTCGCGTCGTCCGCGGAAATCGGCCCGGGACAGTCCGGCGGCATGACCTCGGGTGCGCGCTCGGGCGGAGCCCTGGTGCTGATCGCCATCGGCGTGATGCTGCTGCTCAGCAACCTGGGGTTGCTCAGCTTGGGACAAATCATGAAGTGGTGGCCCTTGCTGCTGATCGGCATCGGCGCCAGCATGTTGGTCAATCGTTTGAGCAGCAACGGCCACGGGCCGCAAGGAGGACAGTAATATGCGACGTCGCCGTTCCATCGTCGGACCGATCGTGCTGATCACCATCGGCGTGCTGTTCGCCATGGATTACATCTGGGGCCGCTGGGATTTTTCGCAAACGTGGCCGGTGATTCTGGTGGTGATCGGCGTGGTGAAACTGATTGAGCGCGTGATGTGGGAAGATCACGGCTATTACTACAACAGCGGCCCGCGGCCCTGGGGTCCGGGAACGCCTCCAGGAACGCCTCCGGGAGCGCCGGGGTATCCCGGAGCCTATCCCGGCGCGGTTCCTCCACCGCCGCCGGGTACAGCGCAAGCGCCTCCGTCATGGGGGCCAGGAACGGCGCAGGCCGCGCCTCCGCCGCCTCCGGCGCCGGATTATCCATCGTATCCGGCTTCTTCGAGCGGATCTGCTTCGAGCGGATCGGGAGACAGCCATGCGTCGTAGATCGCTGTTCGGCCCAATCGTCATCGTGCTGATCGGCACGCTGTTCCTGGTGCGGAATTTCCGCCCGGATATACCAGTCTGGCATTTGTTCGGCCAGTATTGGCCGCTGCTGCTGATTGCCCTGGGCGTGCTGAAACTGATTCAAGCCCTCGGCCCCCACGATCCCAACCTGCCACCGCGCCCTATCATCGCCGGTGGTGAAGTCTTCCTGATCATCCTGCTGTGCCTGATTGGCGCGGCCATTTTCCATGCCCCCCACGTCAACGTGGACATTCCCTGGAACGATGTCTTCGGCCGCGACTTCAACTACACCCACGAGACCGTTCAGCAGGTCTCCGAAGCGCAACCCAGCATCGTGGTGGTGAATGCCAACGGGGAAGTGCATGTGGAAGGAACCGACGCCAAACAAATCGAGGTCAAGACGGAGAAGCGCGTCACCGCCGTGGACGAAGATTCCGCCAAACAGGCCGACGATTCCAGCCCGGTGCTAATCTCCCGGGAGGGCTCCGACTACGTAGTGCGCGTTAACACCCCGAGCTCCGGGCGGCGCGCCACGCTGCACGCCAACCTGGACATCACGGTTCCCCGCGGCGCCACCGTGCGCATCGACGGCAAACGCGGCGACGTGCGCGTGCGTAACGTGGCCGGCCCGGTCACTCTGACCGTGGATCGCGGCGACGTGGACGTGGAAGACGTCGCCGGAAAACTGAAGCTGGACATCCGCCGCGGCTCGTTGATCGCGCAACGCATCAAGGGCGGCGTGGAAATGGATGGCAACGCCAACGACCTGCAGATCAGCGACGTGGACAGCGACGTAGTGGTTCGCGGCGAGTACACCGGCTCGATCGCCTTCGCCAACCTGAAGTCGCTGAAATGGTCGAGTGCGCGCACCCAGATGGAAATCGCCAGGCTTCCCGGCAAGGTGGACATGTCCACGGGATCGCTGACCATCACCGAACCCAGCGGCGGCGTGACGGTGCGCACCAGCAGCAAGGATATCCACATCGACGATTTCGACGGTTCGGTGCAAATCACCGATCGCGACGCCGGTGTGGAGTTGAGCACCAGCAAGACGCCGGTGGGCGCCATCGAGGTGGAGAACAAGAGCGGCAAGATCGAAGTGTCGCTACCCTCGAGCGGACACTTCCAGGTAGATGCTTCGGCGCGGCGCGGTGAAGTGGACTCCGAGTTTTCCGAAGTCAGCGTGAAGCGCGACAACGAGAACGGCACGATGACCGGATCGGTGGGGAAAAACGGCTCCACGGTGAAGTTGAATACCACGTACGGAAGCATCAGCCTGCGGAAACACGGATAATTTGGGATTCTTGCCGGGGGGCGCCGGGCCCCAAGCATAGTCAAGATCGGCCAAGGGCGCGGCCGTTTTTTCATCCCGGAGGGATCGCCGCGTGTAGCCGGTGGTTGAGCGTTTGTTGCGAAACCACCGGTAGAGTTGACCAAGTATCCGTACCCCAGGAGGGGTACCAGCGCCCCGTGGAATCCCGCTGTTAATGGCATAACCAAGAGACTGGCACCCCTACTGGGGTGCTGAACTTTGAATTTGCTTTCCGGTGGTGTCGCAACAAGCGCTCCACCACCGGCTACATGCGGCAATCCCTCCGGGATAAAAAAGCGGCCGCGTCCAGCTCATCTTAACGCCTATGCGGCGAAGACCTCAGTCCTCCGTTTCACGGACTCGCGCCAGGCTGTCCCCAGCAATCAATGGGGCTATTTTCATGGCGTCCTCTTCGCGGAAGCCTTCCCGATCCCCGCTGGCTGAAAGCACTAGCCTGGTATAACCTGCAAGTCATGGCTGGCCCGATTCCAGGGTCGAAACTTCTCCGCGCGCCACGCGGCCGATCGCATTGACAATGCGACGAATGGGAAGCCGATCGTAGCTCTCGAAACCAACAAACTCGCCCCTCCGCGTACCGCGATAAAACCAGCGCGACAGCAGGGCCAACTGCTCCCAGCGGCGGCCGTGCGGCTCCAGCGGCACTTCGGAGAGCATCGCGCGCAAGCGCGAATCGAGCGAGACCGGCTTGCCGGTCTCGGCGTCCATGGCCAGAGAAAACGTGATCTGCGGCAGCAGGAATCCGCGATAAACGGGGAACAGTTCGATACTCTGCTGCGCAGCCGAGCGCTGCACCACGATCCCGTGCAGACGTTCCAGATCCGCGGCCAACCCGCCTTTCACGGCCAGCTCCGGAAAATCCAATGCGGCTTTCACCTTGTCCAGCCGTTTGTGAATCTCCGCAGCGCGCTCGAATTCCATGCCGGCGGCGGCACGCTCGCGCTCGGCTTCCAGCGGACGCGCCAGCGATACTCCTTGCGTCTCCAAAAACTCGCGCACCCGGGCCGACTCTGCCTGGTAGTCTTCCACAGTGGTGGCGGCCTGGCACGGGCGCAGACACATTTTCATTTCACCGTAGATGCAGCCGGGATGCGCCGAATCGGGATGAATCGTCTCGACACAGCGGCGAATCAGAAACAGGTCCAGGAACGACTGCATGAATTTGTCGGCCGTCACGCGGCCTGGGAAGGGACCGAAGTACAGCGATGGCCCGCGCGCCAGCCGCCGGGTCAGGTAGCAGCGCGGGTATTCGTTCTGCCAGATGAGCTTCACCAGCATCGGTGGACGCAGGCGCATGCGGCGGCGATAGCTGTCCGGGAAGAAGTGGCGATGCAAACGCAACAACAGCAAGCTGGATTCGAACGGCGATCCCGTTTCGCGATACCAAACGGTGCGCGCGGTGTCGTGCAGGCTCAAGCGCTTACTATTCTCCGCCGGCGGCTCCAGCAACCGCGTGACACGCCGCCGCACGTCGGCGGACTTGTTGAGATATGGCTCGCCGCCTGTTTCAATCAGGAAGACGCCGGAGCGCGCCGGCAAATCGGAAAGTTGGCCCGTCTCGACCGGATACATACCGAGATCGCCGGGCGACTCTGGAAGCCGCATCGCTGACAGTATGGCATAATCGCAGGTGTGGCGAGCCGCCGCATGCGTTGGTTCCTCGCCCGCGCACTAGATTTGCCCTGGAGACTCACGTGACATCGTTAGATCAAACCGAAACCGCTCTCGCCGCCATTCACAAAGACAACAGCCGCCTGAACGCCTTCATCACCGTGATGGAGCAATCGGCGCTCCAGGACGCGCGCCGCGCCGACTGCGAGCTGGCCAAAGGCCGGCGGCGCAGCGCCATCCACGGCCTGCCCGTGTCGCTGAAGGATCTTTTCTACACCCGCGGCGTGCGTACCACCGCCGGGTCGAAGATACTCGCCGGATTCATACCGCGGCGCGACGCCGAAGTGGTGCGGCGGCTGCACGCCGCCGGCGCGGTGATCATCGGCAAAACCAATTTGCACGAATGGGCTTACGGCGTCAGCAGCACCAATCCGCACTACGGAGCGGTGCGCAACCCGCACGACACTGAGCGCATCCCCGGTGGATCGTCGGGAGGTTCGGCGGCTGCGGTGGCAGCGGGCATGGGCCCGGCTTCGCTCGGCACTGATACGGGCGGGTCGATCCGCATTCCGGCGTCGCTGTGCGGCGTGGTGGGGCTGAAGCCCACTTACGGCGCATGTAGTCTGGAAGGCGTGATTCCGCTCAGTTCGACCATGGATCACGTCGGACCGATCGCCGACTCCGTGCGTACCGCCGCGGCGGTTTTCGAGGTAATCTCCGGACGCAAGGTGCGGTCATTCGATCAGGGCGTGAAAGGTCTGCGCATCGGTGTGCCGGAGAAGTTTTTCTTCGAACGCCTACAGCCCGAGGTGGAGAGGAGCGTCCGCGAAGCGATCGCCCGGCTGGCGGCGCTGGGCGCGAAAATCAAGACGATCCGGATGGCACGGGCCGCCGAAGCGAACGAGGCCGGGCGTACCATTCTGTTAGTGGAAGCGCTGGAAACGCACGCGCGTTACCGCAAGCGTCGCGCCGATTACGGCGGCGCCGTGCGCACGCTGTTGGAGTTCGGCGAAACAATCGGTCCGGCGCAGTTGCGCGCCGCCAAACGCGTACGCCGGGAATTCACGCGGGAATTCGCGCCCCTGTGGGACAAAGTGGATCTGTTGGTGACGCCAACCGTTCCGGTGACCGCGCCTTTGATCGGCCAGGAGAAGATCGGCGACGAAGACACGCGCGCCTGCTTGACGCGTTTCGTGCGCGTCTTCAACATCACCGGCGTACCGGCGCTGTCCGTGCCCTGTGGGCGGGATGACCGCGGCTTGCCGATCGGACTGCAAATCGTCGGGCCGAAGCGCGCGGAGTCCACGGTGTTACGCGCGGGTTTGGCGCTCGAGTAACGATTGCCACAGAGGCACAGAGATCGCAGAGACCGGAGCACAGAGAAAAGCAGGGTAAAGGTTTCTCTGTGTTCCGATCTCTGTGCGCTCTGTGCCTCTGTGGCAAAATACGCCTCTACGGCAACGCTCCGTCCCAGGCCGCCGCAGCAACCTCGCCCAGCGCATCGCCCACATGGTGGGCGATGCTGTCCGGGTCGCCGCCGACCATGTTGATGTACGCCGCAAACGCCAGACGCCGGTCGTCCTTGCGATCCACGTATCCGGCAATTCCCTTCCCTGTGACCATCAACGAGCGATTCAGCATGTCATAGACGCTGAATGTGCCGGTCTTGGCGTGGACGTGGCCGGCGGCCGGAGAATCCGATTGAATATCCCACAGCGTTCCGTCTTTCCCCAAAATCGGCAGGGCCCGGAAAAATGCCGGAAAGATCGCTTCCTGCCGGGCCATGTACGCGAGATAGTGAACCATGAAGTCGGGCGTGTAGAACGCCGCGCCTCCCGCGCCGTCGCTCTGCGCCGCGCCGGAAAGATCCAAGCCCGCCTTGCGTAGAAACTGGTTCTCCAGATCGAATCCCGCCGGCAGCGCTTCTTGTCCGCCTTTCGGTCCTAGAATCGCGCCAAGCACATAGGGCATGTTGCTGGCATGTAGATTCTGGCTGACCTTCAACGTTACTTTCACCTCTTCGGCGAAAGGCGGGGAAACGTGTTCGGCCACCTGATTCTCAGGTTTGTAGAAGGGCGTTAAAGCCTGACTGGCGGATTTCGCACCGCTCAAGGAAATGCCCGCGTCTTGCAACGCCTGCGTCATGGCCATCTCCGCGAAGCGGCTGGGTTCGGGAACGCGATAGACGCGCAGAATAGGTCCGCCGGCGGGAACCGAACCGGACCACGTCACGGTGTGGCTTCCATCCTCGGCGCGCACATCGTGGGGTCGCAGCACCAGCTGCGAATCGGCGGAGCCGGTTTTGATTTGGCTGCCGGCCCGCAAATAAGGTGTTTGCGGCGAGGTCTTGAGTTCCGCCGTGCCGCCGGCAGGGCCCGGCGTGATGATCAAGTCAATCACATTATCGTTGACCACAATCGGCGACATCGTCACGCCGGTGCCCAGTTCGCGCGCGCCTTCGGGAAACAGGCTGGCGTCCACGATCACGCGTCCGCTGACGCGCTTGATACCCGCTGCGGCCACTTGGGTGGCGAGTTCGCGAAGCACCGCCAGCGGATCGCCCGCGACCACGCGCGCGCCGGGAATCGAGTCGTAAGAGTGATCGATGTTTTCAAACGCCATTGTGTTGTCGGGTTGAATGCGGTTCGACAAGCCGGGATCACCAGAGGCCACCAGCACCAAGTCGCCCTGCAACACGCCATCCGCCACGGCTCCGGTGCGGTAGATCCGCGTGTGAAACCGGTAATCGGGGCCCAGCAAGCTGAGCGCCGTGCCCATGGTCAGGAGCTTGGTGGTGGAACCAGGCGTGAAGAGCTGTTGCTCGTTGATGCGAAAGAGCGCCTTGTTTTCATCGAGGCTCCAAAACTCCATTCCGAAGCGTGCATGAGCGTATTCCGGGCGGTGCATGATCGCGGACACGCGCTCGGCCAGCGACGAGGGGGTTTGAGCACTCCCGGTGATGGCCAGCAGTACGGCGGCACTTAGACAAATCCGTTTCAGCATGGAGGAGAGAATACCATTTCTGGGCGTTTGTTGACGTGCGTTGTCAGTACCGTCCGCGGTAGCGGATGGGTCCCGCGCTTGACCCACCTGCTACCGCAGGCGGTTCTGACAACGCATACGCATCGCCTAGGGAAGTCGCGATAAACTAAACGGGTGAATCTGCCCATTTATCTCGACAATCACGCCACCACGCCGATGGACCCGCGTGTCTTTGAAGCCATGACGCCGTACTTCCTGGAGAAGTTCGGCAACGCCGCCAGTTCCAGCCACTCCTTTGGATGGGACGCCCGCGCCGGCGTGGAACAGGCCCGCAGCCAGGTCGCCGCGCTGATCGGCGCGAAGCCCGCCGAGATCATTTTTACGTCCGGCGCAACGGAGAGCGACAACCTGGCCGTGAAGGGCGCGGCCTGGATGTTGCGCGAGAAGGGCACTCACATCATCACCTGTGCCACCGAACACAAAGCGGTGCTCGATTCCTGCTGCCAACTGCAGAAGGAAGGATTTCGCGTCACCGTGCTGGCGGTGGATCGTTATGGCCAAGTGCAAGCGGACGACGTGGCGCGCGCTATCGAGCCGGGCACGATTCTGGTGTCGCTGATGGCCGCCAATAACGAAGTTGGCACCCTGCATCCCATCGCCGAGATCGGCCGCATCTGCCGGGAACGCGGCATCCTCTTCCACAGCGACGCCACGCAGATGGTCGGACGCCTGCCCTTCGACGTGAACGCGTTTCACTTGGACATCATCGCGCTGACCGCGCACAAATTCTATGGGCCGAAAGGCGCCGGGGCGATCTACGTGCGTGAGTCGGTCAAGCTGGCGCCGCTCATGGACGGCGGCGGGCACGAACGCGGGATGCGCTCGGGAACCATGAACGTGCCGGGAATCGTGGGACTGGGCAAAGCTTGCGAGTTGGCGCGTTTGGAGATGTCCGCGGAAGCTCCGCGTTTGCTGGCGCTGCGCGAGCGGTTGCGGGAAGGAATCTTTTCCCGTCTCGAGCGCATCTATTTAAATGGACACCCCTCCCAACGGCTGCCCGGCAACCTGAACGTCAGTTTCGGCGAGGTTGACGGGCAGTCGCTAACCATGGGCCTGCATCAAATTGCGGTGTCCAGCGGCGCGGCGTGTAGTTCGGCGCTGGCCAAGCCCAGCCACGTTCTGGAAGCCATGGGCGTGAGCGACGAACTGGCCGAATCCACGCTGCGCTTCGGCGTGGGGCGCTTCAACACCGAGGAAGAAATCGACTTCACCATCACCCGCGTGGTAGAGACCGTCACGCAATTGCGGGAACTAAGATAGAATAGGAGCAGAGGCAACCACAACATGGCCATTGAACTGACGGCGAATGCGGTCCGCACCATCCGCCGCACGATGGAGCAACAGAAGATGGCCGGCCTGCGCCTGGGCGTGCAAGGCGGCGGGTGTACCGGATTAAGTTACGTGGTGCGTTTCGAGCCGCGGCCGCCCGCGCCCAAAGACAACATCGTGGAGCGCGACGGCGCGCGCGTGTTCGTCGATCCCAAGAGCTATCCCTTCCTGGACGGCCTGGTGCTGGACTATCACGAGACTCTGATGGAGCGCGGCTTCCGCTTCGAGAATCCCAACGCCACCAAGACTTGCGGCTGCGGCACGTCGTTTCAGGTATAGGCAGGCGTGAGCACGCATCGCGTCAAGAGTTACTCGGCGGCTTCCGGCTACGTTTATCAATACTCCTTCCAGCTTTCGCGGCGCGCCCGCCGCGGCTTGTTCACGCCCGGCATCGAACACGTCTTCGAAGTATCCCGCGATCGCAAGACCAGCTACCTGCTGGCGGTGTTCGTGCGCGACGACGCGCTGAAGGCCTGGTCTAAGGCACATCATCGCGAGTTGAGCGCCGCGGAATGCTACGCCGCCGCGAAGATGCGTTTGTTTCGCGTTTTCGATTCGCTGGACGATCCGGAGAAGGAAGCGCAGGCCGCCGTGGTGGATGCCGCCAACATCGGGGAGTTACTGGAGTCTCTCGATATCTCCTGAGGCGCGGCTGGCCCTAAAACGACCCAGGCCTCGCCGCATTGCGACGAGGCCCGAGGTTAGGCACCCTTATCGGGTGAGACCGCTACTTTTTCTTCTTGGCGGCCTTCTTAGCTTTCTTTGCCATGTTTCTATTCTCCCTTTCCTCAAGCGATTGAATGCCTCGCTCGATTCTGTTTCATGTATAGAGGTTGTTCCGCCATAAGTCAAGAAAAAAGTGGCGATGCTCTTTGGAGTGCGGGAGCTTGCTCCCGTTTTTTCTTGGCCAAGCTTGCTTCGGCCGCGAGCCGCGACAGTTATGGAGCGACGGAACCATGGCGATATTGAACGTCCGCACGAAGACGGTCCGAGTGCTCGAGTGCGCGTGTTTTCGAGGAAGCGTTGCGGACGTACCAAGGTTCCGTCGCTCCATAACTGTCGCGGCTCATGTAGGCCTCATCTAAGCGTCATCTACGCCGGGCGCCGGATTCTTTTTGCAATTGCTGGAGATGCTCCAGCGCGTTCCTGCGAATCATGGGATCCTGCGTGGAGTTGTAGATCTGCTCCCAGAGGAAGAACGAGATTTGCGGCGTGCCGCCCTCCTGCGCGATCTTGGCGGCCATCACGGTCATCCATTCGCCCGCTTGGGGATGCAGGCCGCCCAGGCGATAAGCTTCCGCGGCGTTCCCATAGTCGTGGTTTTCGTAATAGATCATGCCCAGATCCGCCCACATGCGCCACTGGTTGGGATTGTTGGCGATCCCTTTGCGCAACAACCGCACGGCCAGGTCGGGACGGCCCGCGCCTCGCGGAAACGGTTCGGCCAGGAACACGGCTCCAAACTTGTAGGCCACCACCAATTGCGGATCGAGAGCCACGGCGATCTCCAACAACGGATCGAGCAAAGCATAGTGCTCGACGCGTTCCTGGGCAAGGTTCGGCGTGGCGGCGTCTTCTTGCACGGCATGGCGCTTGTCGCCGTAGTATTGCACCGCGCGGGTCCAGTAGATGTCGGCCATCAAGGAGCCATAACCCAGGCTGAGGGCCTGGATGACCCGCGTGGAACTCACGTTGAGCACGTCGGGACCCGGCTGCAACGCCTCCACGCGCGGTTCGTTGAAGCGGGAAACGTCCCACACGGCCAGCAGCAGCAACGGGATCGCCGTGGCCGCCGCCAGCTTGGCGCATTGTCGCTCCGCCATCATTTCATGTCGCGGCTGGAAAAAATCGCCGCGGCGGCGATCAGCGTGATGGTCACGTACAACGCCGTGTACGCCAGGTTGCCGCCGATCAGAGCGCCGGGAATCGGTTGGTCATGGGCGACGGCGGAAATCACGTTGTACTGGCCGAAGTTGGGCAGCACGTAATAGAGAAACGTGGTGAGGTGTTGCAGCAGGGGATCCTTGGCCATCGCGCCAAACGTGCGGATGTCGTCGGAGAACACGCCCACCACGTAGAGACCCAGAGCTCCCAACGTGGCCACCACCGGCGTGGCGAAGCAAGAGAACGTCAGCGTGATTCCGGTGAGCAGAAGCAGTTGCAACAGGATGAACAAGACGCCCACCAGCACCGCCGCGTCGTTGGCGCGCAGGGTGCCATCCACGTAGAGCAACGCCACGGCCAGGCCCACGGTCATCGCCAGCGTGTTCACGGTCAGGGTCAGGCACAGGCCGAAGTATTTGCCGGCGATGAACTCCCAACGGCGAACCGGCTTCGCCAGCATGGTGTACAGCGTGCGCCGCTCCATTTCCTTGTGCACCAGGCTCACGCCCAGGAACATCGCCATCACCACGCCGAAGATGGAGATGGCCGTCAGTCCCAGGTTGACGATAATCAAGCGTTCGATGCCGATGGAGATTTGTCCCACCAGAACCGCGGCGGAGATCATCAGCAGCGCGAAGAACACCAGGTTGTACAAAACGCGGTCGCGCACCGCTTCGCGGAAGGTATTCCAGGCGATCACCGCGATCAACGCCGGGTTCATTGCGGCTGGCCTCCGGCCTGTTTGGTCTGCGTATTGGCCCGATCCACCAGCTTCATGAAATACTCCTCCAGCGTCGGGCGGATTTCGTTGCATCCCAGCACGCGCGCGCGGATCTGCCGCAGTTGTTCGAAGGTTTCGTAGACCCGCTCCACGGGGACTTCCACACGGCAGCGATTGCCGGTGCGGGTCAGGGTTGGCGCCAGACTCTCGGGAGGCGCCTGGCCGGCGCGCATCTCGAAAACGATTTCGACGCCTTGCACCTCCCGCGCGAACATCTCCTCCACCGATCCCACACCTTGCAGTTTGCCGCGCGCCAGCACCGCCACGCGATCGCACAACGTTTCGGCGTCCGGCAGGATGTGGGTGGAAAAGAAAACGGTGCGCCCTTCCCTCTTCAATTCTAGAATCAGGTTGCGCACTTCGCGGCGTCCTACGGGATCGAGGCCCGACATGGGCTCGTCCAGGAACACCACCTGGGGATCGTGCACGATGGCCTGCGCCAGTCCGAAGCGTTGCAGCATGCCCTTGGAAAACTTGCGGAGTTGAGTGTCGCGGGCTTCCGGAAGCCCCACGCGTTCCAGGCATCGCTCGATCCGCGCGCGGCCTGTGACGCCGAACAATCGCGCGTAATAGCCGAGCGCCTCGCCGGCGGTTAGGTAATCGTAGAAATAAGGTTGCTCCGGGAGGAAGCCGATCTGGCGGTGCATCCGCGTGTCGTCCACGGGACGCCCCAGGATGTAGGCTTTTCCGGAGGTGGGGAAGACCAGGTTCATCAGCAGTTTCAAGGTAGTGGTCTTGCCCGCGCCGTTGGGTCCCAGAAAACCGAAGACCTCGTTCTCGTGAACCTCCAAGTCCAGCGAGTCGAGGGAACGCCGCGGCCGCTTCGTCCAGAAGCCCGTGAGATAGTCCTTGGTCAGTTTCTCGGTTAAGATTACCGGCATGGTGTTTTCGTTGCGCCGCCGAGCCGCAATTACTTCAAAACCGGCTGTTCAATCCGATTATAGCAAAATGGGGATCGGTCGTGAATCGGAAGGCGCGGCGGGGTGCGCGACATTAAAGAGATAGCAAGTCCAAGCGCCAAGAACGCATCGAGCAGCCGTGCGTACCTGTACGCCAGGAGACAGGCCAGATAATACCGAACGCGAATGACAGCGCTCGTTCTCATCCTGAAGGGATGGCAGCTTGTAGCCGGTGGTGGAGCGTAGTTTGCGACACCACCGGTTAGGGATTTGAGGATTCGCACCCCGGCAGGTGTGCCAGCAAGAGGGCAAGGCGCTGGCACTCCTGCCGGGGTGCGAAAGGTTTTTTTCGCGTTTCCGGTGGTGTCGCAAACTACGCTCCACCACCGGCCACAAGCTGCATCCCTTCCAGGGATCAACTCTCACTTTAATGTCGCACACCCGTCGCGGCATTCCTGAGGGCCGAAGGCCCGCGCGATCAAGGAACCAGTACAACCTTGCCGAACTGCTCGCGGCGCTCCACGTACTCCTGCGCGGCGCGCGCTTCCGCCAGCGGAAACACGCGATCCACCACCGGCTTCAGCTTGCCCTGCTTCACAAAGGCCAGCAATTCGATCAGCTCGTCCTTGCGGCCCATGAAGGATCCGATCAGCGAGAGGTTCTTGCTGAATAGATAGCGCAAGTCCAGGCCGGCTTCGTGGCCGCTGGTGACTCCGCATGTCACCAGGCGCCCGCCGGTGGCCAGGCTCATGTAGGAATGATTCCAGGTAGCCTGCCCCACGTGCTCGAAGACCACGTCCACGCCGCGCTTTCCGGTAAGACGCTTGACCTCGGCGGTAATGTCTTGTGTGGAGTGATTAATGGTTTCGTCCGCGCCCAGTTCGCGGGCCTTAGCGAGTTTGGCGTCGCTGCCGGCGACGGTGATCACGCGGCCGTGAAACAGCTTTACGATTTGGATGGCTGCACTACCCACGCCGCTGCCGGCGCCGATGACCAGCACGGTTTCGCCCGCGCGCATTCGTGCGCGATTGATCAGCATGTGCCAGGCCGTCAGGAAGACCAGCGGCACCGCGGCGGCTTGCTCCCAGCTAAGACCCTCGGGATAGGGCAGCACGTTGGCCTCCGGCACTTTCACCAACTCGGCATAGCCGCCGTCTCCAACGCTGCCCAGCACGGCATACTGACGGCAGAGATTGTCGTCGCCGCCCAGACACGCCGCGCAGACGCCGCAACTCACACCCGGTTGCAGGAGCACTTTTTGTCCCGCACTCCAGCCGCGAACCTCCGCGCCGGCCGCCACGATTTCTCCCGCCACGTCCGCGCCGACAATGTGCGGCAGCGACATCTTGCGCACGCCGCGCCGCAAGTGGATGTCCAGGTGATTCAACGCGCAAGCTTTCACGCGCACTAGAACTTCAGTGGAGGAAATCGGCGGATCGGGGGCGTCCTCGTAGCGCAGTACTTCGGATGTGCCGTGTTCATGGAAACGGACTGCTTTCATAGTCGTGCTCCTTTGGCATTAGTAGCGCAGGCCTCCGGCCTGTTCTTGGCCGGCGAAAAAGAACAGGCCGGAGGCCTGCGTTACCTTTAAAGAGTTACAATACCAAAGAAAGCCCTTATGGACGTTCTCGAAGAACTGGTCAGGTTGCGGCGCGCCGGACAGAAGTCGGCGCTGGCCACCATTGTCAGCGTGAAAGGGTCGATCCCCAGCTATGAAAGCGCCAAACTGCTGATCCGCGACGACGGCAGCATGTTGGGCACCATCGGCGGGGGCTGCGTGGAGGCCGAAGTGTGGGCCGCGGCGCGCGAGGTGATCGAAACCGAGAAGCCGCGGCGCATGTCCTTCAACCTGGCCGGCGACGCGCTCTTCGACAACGGCTTGATTTGCGGCGGTCAACTGGAGGTGTTTATCGAACCCATGCTGCCGGTTCAATCGCTGATTATTTTTGGCGCGGGCCACGTCTCTCTCAGCCTTTCGAAAGTGGCGTCGCTGGCCGGATTCCGCACCGTGGTGGTGGACAATCGCGAACAATTCGCCAACCGCGAGCGCTTCCCCGAAGCCGACCAGGTTCACGCCGCCGAGTACGAGGAGATCATGCCCAAGCTGGAGATCAACGAATCCACCTACCTGGCGATCGTGACGCGCGGGCATAAGGACGACATGCGCGTGTTGCGCTGGGCGGTTACCACGCCGGCGCGCTACATCGGCATGATCGGGAGCAAGCGTAAGGCCATCGAAGTCTTCAAGGAATTGGAGAAGGAAGGCGTATCGCTGGCGCGCCTGGAACAAGTGCACACGCCGATCGGCCTGGAGATTGGCGCGGTGACGCCCGAGGAGATCGCGGTCAGCGTGGTGGCGGAGTTGATTGCCGCGCGCCGCGGGGCGGAGTTGATTCAGGCGTCCAACCGGCAGGCCGTGACCAAATCTGTATTTGCACACTGACTCCATTGGAACAGCCGACGATTGCGGGAATCTTACTGGCCGCCGGAGAGTCGCGGCGGATGGGGTTTCCTAAACCGCTGCTTCCCTACCAAGGAACCACCTTCCTGGAACACCTGCTGGCGACGCTGCAAGATCAGGTGAACCCGCTGGTGCTGGTGTTAGGAGCGCAGGCGGATCGCATTCGTGCCGCGGTGCGCATTCCCGATTCCGTGGTCGTGGCGATCAACCAGGGTTACGCCGCCGGCCAGCTATCCTCGCTGCAGGTTGGATTACGCGCGCTTCCGCCCGAAACGCCGGCGGCAATGGTCGCGTTGGTGGATCATCCCTACATCGACCGGGCGCTGGTGTCGGGGTTGATTTCGGCGTGGTGCAAAACTCGGCCAGCGGTGCTGATCCCCACTTACAAAGAGCGTCGCGGCCATCCCATGATTTTCAATCGTTCCTTGTTCCAGGAATTGCTGGAGGCGCCGCTGGATCAAGGCGCTCGCGCCGTTGTGCGACGGCATACCGTGCTTCATATTCCCGTGGAGGATGAAGGCATCCTGCACGATCTGGACGATCCGGAGACGTATCGGCGGGTGACGGGTCTGGAAGTGCCGCGGGAAAAAAGCAACCGCCGATGAACGCCGATGAACGCCGATAGGACATGGTTTTTATCGGCGTTCATCGGCGGTTGCATTTGCGGTTGCATTTTCTGCCAGCAACTTCCTCAACACATCCACCGCCAGCACCGCCGCATGTTTACTCGCCGATCCCAGCCCGTCAACAGCCGCCTCCACCTTCGCCGCCGTGACCGCCCGCGCGGCTTCGAGCGTCTGACCGGCGATCAGTTCGGTCAACGCCGATCCGCAGGCCATCGCCGCCACGCACCCCCGGCACTGGAAGCCGACTTGCGCCACTATGCCGTCTTCGACCCGCGCCCACAACTTCAGGATGTCCCCGCATACCGGGTTGGATGTCTCGGCCACCGCGGTAGCTCCGGCCAGTTCGCCGGCGTTCCGGGGATTCTGGAAATGATCGAGCAGGCGTGCACTGTGCATGTTTGTAACGCAGGCCTTCAGGCCTGTTCCTTGGCCCGGGCCCGCGCATGATCTTATCGTAACGCAGGCCTTTCAGGCCTGTTCCTTTCCAAGGGCATGGCAAGACACAGGCCTGGAGGCCTGCGTTACGGTAGAATAAAGTCTGTGTTTGAGCGGATCGTTTCTCTCGCCCCCAGCGCCACGGAGTTGCTGCTCGCCCTCGGCGCAGGCGACCGCCTGGTGGCCGTCACAAAATGGTGCAAGGACGTTTGCCCATCTCTCTCGAATAACAGCGCCGCGCTCCCCGAACTCGACGATTGCTGGACCGCCGACCCGCAACAAGTTCTGATGCATCGCCCCGACCTGGTGATCGGCTCCGTTCCCTATTCCGCCGACGTTACCGGTAAGCTGATCGCCGCGGGCGCGCGATTCCTGGCCATGAATCCGGTGTGCCTGGCCGATGTCCATCTCGAAATCGAAATGCTGGGCTGCCTTCTCGGCGAGACCGAAGCGGCGCTTTCGCTGATAGCGGCGCTGCGCTATCGTTTGGAAGAAATCCGCAAAGTGGCGCAGACCACCGGCACGCGCCCGCGCGTGTGGTGCGAGTGCTGGCCCAATCCGCTGATCGCCTCGCCCCAATGGGTCGCCGACCTGGTGACAATCGCCGGCGGCGAGTTCGTTCCCCGCCCCGCGGGACGCCGCGTTGACGAGGAGGAAGTCCCCGCCGCGCAGCCGGAAGTGATCGTGCTGGCCTGGGCGGCCACCGGCGATCGCGCCGATCCCGCCAAGGTGATCGAGCGCCCCGGCTGGGCCACTGTGCCGGCGGTGCGCGACGCGCGCATCCACGTGATCCACGACGAGTGGCTCAACACGCCGTCGCTGATTCTGCGGCGCGGCGCCGAAGCGCTGCTCGAAATCCTGCACCCGGAGGTGGGTATGGCGCTTTCCCTGGAATCGCGTTTGGAAGCCGCTTTAGGAAACGCCCAAGGACGGCAGGCGATCGAAAAAGTTGTGGGCTTCCTTAAAGACAAGCTTCCGCACTACAATTGGGTTGGCGTCTATCTGATGGATCCGAACGGCAAAGAGTTGCTCCTGGGCCCCTATCTCGGCAAACCTTCCCCACACCTGCGCATTCCCCTGGACCAAGGCATCTGCGGCGCGGCCGCGCGCCAAGGCCACACCGTGATCGTGGACGATGTGAACGGCGATCCGCGCTACCTGGCGTGCAGCATCGAAACCAAGTCCGAGATTGTCGCGCCCATCTGGGTGAACGGCCGGGTAGCCGGCGAAATCGACATTGACAGCGACCGGCCTGCGGCGTTCCAGGACTCCGATCGCCGCCTGGTGGAATTCGCCGCCGGATTACTGGGTGCAAGATGGGAGACACAATCGTGAGCGAGGGTGGAGTAGCAACAGCCAGACAAGGAACGATGACATCCATAGCTGCAGCGGTAATTGTGAAGGACGGAAAGATCCTGATCTGCCAGCGCAAGGCCGATCGGGAATTTCCCTTAAAGTGGGAGTTTCCGGGCGGCAAGATCGAGAAGGGCGAAGAAACCACCGCCGCTCTGCGCCGGGAACTTCGGGAAGAGCTGGACATCCAGGCCGAGATCGGGCCGGAGATCGCCCGCTTCGGATACAACTATCCACAGAAGCCGAGAATCATGCTGATTTTTTTTAAGGTGGAGCAGTTCGAAGGGCAGATCGTCAACAAGGATTTCGAGCAAATCCGTTGGGTGCTCCCGAAGCAGTTGGGGGTTTACGATTTGCTGGAAGCCGACTTCCTGATTCTGGACAAACTGCAATCCTTCTGAGGCGAATCATGCAACTGCTGCAAGTGGCGCAGGCATCCCTGCCTGCGGAATTTCATCACATGCCGCCAATGGATCTGCGTTTAAGGAGCACCCCATGAGGCTCCGCGCGATCCTGATTGTCCTGGTGATCGGGATTATTATTGTCATGCGGACGTTTCGCGGGGATCGGGTGCGAAAGAAGAAGTGATCGGTCCTCCGCAAAGCTGTTAAATCGGTCTCCCGCATTAAATTCGGTGCATTTGCCTGACCCTCGATTTATGGTAGCCTGTCGTTTAGGTTAGTGAAAGGCTAATGCGGACGTCGATCCCAGTCGGTATACTTGGTGTGCTGCCCGCCTTTTCGCTTGTTTGCGTGCTGGGCTGCGTTCCGCCGTCGTGCGCCCAAAATACGCTAAGCACCTTTGCCGGAACCAACTCATTCTTTCCTTCCGGCATCCTGGCAACTAGTTCACCTGTGGGCCCGATTCAGGGGATAGCCTTTGACAGCTCGGCTAATCCTTTTTTTTCGGACGCGTACCATCACCAAGTATTCAAGCTGTCCGCAGGCACGTTGGCACTGATCGCCGGCAACGGAACTGCGGGCTTTTCCGGTGACGGTCAGGCGGCCACCGCCGCGCAGTTGAACAATCCCGTTGGCCTGGCCGCCGATTCCGCCGGGAATCTGTACATTGCCGACTCCGGCAACAATCGGATTCGCAAAGTGGACACTCATGGCGTGATTACTACCTACGCCGGGAACGGCAACCCCGGACTTGTCGGAGACGGCGGACAGGCAACCAACGCTTCGTTGTCTGCCCCACGGTCCGTAACAGTCTCCAGCGCACAAACGGTGTATATCGCCGATTCCGGCAACGGCGCCATCCGGCAAGTAACTCCCAATGGCGTCATCCAAACCGTAGTGACTGGGTACGCTGCTCTGGCAATCGCCGCGTCTCCGAATGGAGCGCTCTACATCACCACCGAACCCGTCTCAGGTTCCAGCGCACTCTTGCAGATCAATCTGGCGCCGGTGTCCACGGTGCTCGTGGCCGGAACCTTGATCGGAAGTAAGAACTTCTTGAATTCAGGGCCGGCCATCAATGCCGGCCTGGGGACGGCTTCCGGGTTATGGGTCAACTCCGCGGGCAACATCTATATTGCCAATACTTACATGTACTGCATCCAGGAGATCACGCCGGATGGCCAAATACACACCTTGGCAGGATCCTTCTCCAATACGGGATTCGGCGGCGACGGAGGAGCGGCTACCGCAGCGCAGCTCAACCTTCCTCAGGCGGTCGCGGTTGATCCTTCCGGGAATATCTGGATTGGTGACACGGGGAACAACCGCTTGCGGGAGGTGTCCGCGGGAATCATCAACACGGTCGCGGGCAGCGGTTATCCGTATTACTACGGAGACGGCGTCCCGGCTACCAGCGCCATGATTTCGTCCCCGTTCTATTCCCAGAATCAGGGAATGGCGTTCGATTCGGCCGGCAATCTCTACTTTGCAGATACGTTCAACGATCGGATCCGGAAAATCGACACATCTGGAGTCATCACCACGGTTGTCAGCCCATCTACGATCATCACAGGGACATCCCTCACAGTGCACTGGCCAACGGAAATCGCTGTAGACAGCACCGGGGCCGTCTACTTCCTGATGCAAAACCATTCGCAGGTTTTCAAGCTCCTTCAGGATGGCACGGTCGGAGTCGTCGCTGGAGGCGGGTCCTTAACCCACAGAGGCACACCCTGGGACCAAGGCGCTCCGGCAACCTCCGTGCAGCTTAGCTTTCCCATTTCGATTGCGTTTGATTCCGCCAACAATCTTTACATTGCGCAATACCAAGAGATCGACATGGTATCCTCAAATGGCCAGTACCTAACTATAGCAGGCAGTCCCTACGACTTATTCGGCATCGCAAACATTCCTTGGATTGTGCCTGTGTATCTATCCCAGGTCGGGGCGATTCTGGTGGACCAAGCGGGCAACCTCTACTTCGCGGATGGCGACGTACTAAAGGAGATCAACTCGAGCGGCTCGATTTCGACCCTGGCAACACTGCCAACCACCGTCACGCAGTTAGCCTTCGACTCGGCCGGCTACCTCTACGCTGCCCAATACACGGTCGCTTTGCCCAATACGAATCTGGTGAGCCGGATAGCTCCGGACGGAACCGTCGCCACCGTTGCCAGCGGTGGCCCCAGTGCTCCCGCGGATGGCATGGCGGCAGGGCAAGCCAACCTGTTGGCACACGGAATAGCACTGGATTCCAGCGGAAACTTGTATGTCTCCGGTACCGCGAGTAACGGTCAGGGCAGTGGTTACCAAGGCGGTAGAATCTGGAAGATCACCCAAACGCCGGGATGTTACTATGCGCTCTCCGCTCCGAGGGTCACGGTTCCGGGAACTTCTAGCACAGAGAGCGTAGGCGTGACCGCCGGATCCAATTGTTCCTGGCAAGCGTCCAGCCCGACCAGTTGGATCACAGCCAACACGTTGTCCGGCGCGGGAAACGGTAGCGTGAGTTATTCAGTTGGCTCCAATCCCCATGTATGTAGCCGCTTGGGATACTTGGACGCCGCGGAGCAGTTGGTGAGCATCACCCAATCCTCGTCTTCCGGTCCGCCGGATATTGTGGAGACGGTCGCGGGAGCGAGCAGTCTCTATGGTTACGCCGGAGACGGAGGGCCCGCCACCGGCGCACTGCTCAATGCCCCCACCGATGTTGCCCTGGATGCCTCCGGTAATCTCTATATTGCAGACTCGGGCAACAATCGCATCCGGATCGTATCTCCTTCCGGCGTCATCACAACTTTCGCGGGAACGGGCGTGGCCGGTTTTTCTGGAGACAACGGACCGGCATCGAGCGCGACATTTACAGGCCCGGCGAAGATCGTCTTTGACTCTTCTGGCAATCTGTACTTGACTGCCGACAACCGGGTCCGTAAGATCTCGACGGGCGGGATCATCACCACCGTGGCCGGCAATGGCGTCGCCGGATTCGCCGGAGATGGCGGCCCAGCCACGGCAGCATCTCTGAACAATCCCTTGGGCCTCGCGTTCGATTCCGCTGGCAACCTTTACGTTGCAGACTATTGGAACAACCGCATCCGAAAGATCACTCCCGTCGGCGTGATCAGCACCGCTGTCGGCGGCAACAACTCGGGTATCGCCCTTTTCGGTGACGGTGGCTTAGCGACCAATGCAGCCCTCAGCTATCCGACCGACGTTGCGGTGGACAGCTCTGGCAACCTTTTCATCGCCGAGGAAAACGATATCCGGAAGGTCCTCGCGACAAGCGGAATCATCGACACCTACACTGCCAGGGCGTATGCGACAGTTGGTTGCCTGGACGGCGAGCCCGTGTCTGCCCTCTACCTCACAATAATCAGCCTCCGCGCGTTGAGTGACGGCTTTCTTTACGTGACCGGCATCAACCAGATCTTCAAGATTGATTCCAGCGGAACGGCCACGGCTCTGGTGGCCGGTGCCGAAGTCGGCTTCTCCGGTGGACCCGCGATCGCCGCATCGGTGGCCTACCCGAGGGGAACGATTCTCGACGCAGCGGGCAACCTGGTCTTTGCCGACACCGGAAACGCCCGCGTGCGTAAGATCGCTAAAGGAGTCAGTTGCTCTTTCCAGCTTTCGTCCGATCAAACGTTCCTGTCCGGCGGCGGGCCGGGAACGGCCACGGTGACGAATACGCAGGATTGTCCCTGGACGGCGGTCAGCAATTCTCCTTTCATCACCATCGTCCAAGGTCGGAGTGGGAGCGGCAGCGGATCGGTGGCCTTCGCGGTGGGCATCAACACTAGTACCGCGCCGCGCACAGGAACCATCACCATCGGCGGGCAGACGTTCACTGTGAATCAAGGCCCGCTTCCCGTGGGCGTTTTCAGCGCCGCGGGAGGATCTGGGACCCAGGGCGGGACGGTGAACCTGCCGGTCAGCATGACCCTGGACAACGGAGTCTCGTTTGACACGTTATCCTTCACGTTGACTCTCCTGCCGAACGGCTCCAGCCTCCCGCTGACAGGAGGATTAGGATTTACCGCCGGTGGTGGTATGCCCACGCCCACAACGATCGATACGTCTCAACCTAACACGATCACCGTGACGTGGTCCGGACTGAGTCCGGCGATGAGCGGCGCGCGAGCCGTTGGCAACGTCACCGTCACGCTTCCCATCGACGGCGATGGCGACCATTATGCCGTACACATCGCCGCGGCGTCGGGAATGAGCGGAACGACGTTCTTGGCCTTTGCGCCATCATCCGATGCCTCTCTGACCGAGCCCTATCGCACTTACCTGGTCGGCGACTCGTATCCCCTCTTGAACGGGAGCAATAGCAACTCCCTGAACCAGTTCGGCGATCAGCTTTTGAACACACTGGACTTGATTTCCCTGCTGCGCGCGGTAACCAATATCACCGGCTTCGTTCCACCTCCGTGTACCGACCTCTTCGACGCCATGGATATTTACCCGCTGGACGGAACCACTCGCGGCGGCGACGGCATGTTGAATACGCTCGACCTTGTGGCGCTGCTGCGCCGCGTCACTTCGCTGGACACCAGCCGGCCTCGCCGCTTGCCGAAAACCACTTGCAGTCCCGCTTCAACGCCAGCCTCGGAATCGCGCCGCGTCCGAGCGGGCGCCCTCCAGCTCGGTGATCCTGTGCAAACCGCCAGCGGCTGGCGCGTGTCAATTTACATCCAGGTGTCCTCCGCAATACGCCTCCAGGGACTAGCCTTCGCCATCACCTCCGATGATCCCGGCTTATCCTGGCGGCCTGGCAATGCGGGACCTCCGTCACTGATGGACAACGGCATTCCAGGGAATCTCGCGCTGGCCTGGTTGCAGGATCTGAACCTCGCCGCCGGCCAGCCCCAGCTTCTGGGCTACGTGCTCTCCTCCGGAACCGCTTCGCCGCAACTGCACATCCTCACCGTTTCCGCTCACGACGCCAGCGGCAACCCGCTTCGATTTTCCTCAGGGGAGCACGTCCCATGACCAATCCGATGTGGCTCCTTCGGCCTGTTTTCTTGCTTGTTTTTCTGGGCGCAGGAACCGTTTTTCCGCAAGGCCTGATAACCACGGTTGCTGGCGGCGGCCCCGCTGGTGTCCTTCTCAACAGTTTCCCGCTCTCAGGCAATCCCCTGGGAACGATCGGCGGTTTGACTTTTGACAATGCCGGAAATATGTACGGCACCGATCTGTATCATGGTCAGGTTTTCAAGGTATCGACGAGCGGTATTCTCACCGTGATCGGCGGCAGCGGAATCCCCGGAACTTCCTCGGGGGACGGCGGTCCGGCGACGGCGGCCACCTTTGACCTCGCCGGGCCTGTCGCCGTGGACTCCGTGGGTAACGTCTACGTGGTTGACATTAACCGGGTGCGAAAGATAGATACGTCCGGAAAGGTGACCGCGTTCGCCGGTAACGGCGCCTACTCGGGGTTCTCCGGCGACGGTGGGCCGGCGGTCGCAGCGGAGTTCAGTGTCCAGATCGGCAGCGTCATCGTGGACTCCAGCAACAACGTCTATATCGCGGACACTTTCAACAACCGGATTCGCAGGGTCACCGCCGATGGAAACATCGATACCGTCTACGGGAACGGATCCTATACTGCGGTGAGCGGCTCGGCGGCGATTAGCTCCGGAGTACCCTTACCTAACCTCATGACCTTCGATTCTCAGGGGAATCTTTACTTTTCGGAGGGCGACAATCAGCCCCAGATATACGAGATCAGTTCCGGAGGAATCATCGTCCTCTTCGCTGGCGCGTACGGAGGATATTTCGGAGACGGCGGGCTGGCGATCAAAGCCGGCATAGAAGCGTCCAGTGGCTTGGCAGTGGACAAATCGGGGAATGTGTACCTGACCAATAATGGCGATTACAAGGTTCGTGTGATTAGCGGAGGAATCATCAATGCCTTGCCGGGAATCCCCGCCACTGTCCTGGCGGCGGACGCCTCCGGCAATGTGTACCTGGTCATGAACGGCGTCATCCGGAAAAGAGACTCCTCCGGCAATGTCACGATTATAGGCGGAACCGGCTCTCCAACTCTCGCGGGGGACGGTGGACAGGCAGTGGACGCGCTGCTGGGAACGCCGCAGGCGGTGACACTCGACTCTTCCGGAAACCTGCTCATCGCCGATACGGCCAACAAGCGCATCGCGTCGGTGGGCGCGAATGGTGCGATCACCACCGTGGCGGGTGCACCACAGGGTGGAACGATTGCCTCAACTGGCCCGGCCACTAGCATCGCAATCGGACCGCCGACCGGCATCGTGGCCGATTCCAGCAATTTCTATTTTGACGATGGTGCAATCCGTAAGGTGAATAACAGCGGTACGCTGACCACGCTCGTCGGCGACTCCAGTTCCGTCGCTCTCGGCATCGCTCTGGATCCGCAAGGCGACCTCTATTACACCTACGAGGGCTTCTATGTGGACAAGGTGTTGCCCAACGGCAGCCAAACGGGGCTGGCCGGCACCACTTCCTATACCATCGGCGGCAACTACGGCGATGGCGGGCCGGCCACGCAGGCCTACCTTCAGCAAGCGATTGCCGTGACCTCGGATTCCCTGGGCCAAATTTATATCGCTGAGTTCTCGGGCAATAAGATCCGCAAGGTTAACACTTCCGGGATCATCTCCACGGTTGCCGGAAACGGAACCGGCGGTTTCTCGGGAGATGGAGGCTTGGCCACGCAAGCCCAGTTGAACAGTCCCAGCGGTGTCTCCGTAGATACTGCCGGAAACCTGTACATCGCCGATACCTACAACAACCGGATCCGCCGGGTGAGCCCCAGCGGCATCATCAGTACTGTCGCCGGGACGGGCGCGAAGGCCTTTTCCGGAGAAGGCGGCCCCGCCTTCGCCGCCAGTTTGAATGCCCCCGCAGGCGTGTATGCGGATAACAACAATAATTTGTACATCGCCGACACCGGAAATAGCCGCATCCGCAAAATCTCAGGAATTATTTCCGATGGAGCGGTCCTTTTGTCCGGCGCGCAAGGAGCGCCCGGAGAGCCCGCCCAGGTCGGTGTCAAGTTGTCGCTAACGACGCCGGGGCAAAACCAGGTTGACAACCTCCGGCTTACGCTAGCTGTGGCTCCTGTCACACCGGCGCCAGCTCTCGCTGGCGTGCTTTCTTTTCAGCAGGCGGCCTCCCTGCCCGCGCCCGCCGTCTTCGCCGCCGGCAACAGCAGTATCACGGTGAGTTGGAGCAATCTGGCAACGCCCCTTCAGGATGGCGCGAACCTGGGGACGCTGATCCTATCCATTCCTTCCAGCGCCGCGGCCGGACAGGTATATAACGTGCAGGTGACGAGCACCGCCGCCAGCCTCGGGACTAGCGCCGTTCCGCTCGCGGCAGGAGCGGCTACCGTAACCATCGCCCTTGACTATCTAGAGGGCGACTCCATGCCGGCGAAGACGGATCTCAACGGCGATGGCAGCACCAATGACGCCGAAGAATTCGGGGACAACCTCCTCAACACGCTCGACCTGATGCAATTGTTCCGAGCCGTCACCGGAATCCCCGGATTCACGCCGCCGGTGTGCTCGGACCGTTTCGACGCCATGGATGTCTTTCCGGCGGACACCAGTTCCACGCGCGGCGGAGATGGATGCCTCGACAATCTGGATTTGTTGACGCTGCTGAACCGCGTCAACGGAACCGACACCGCGGCTCCCCGCCGATTCGCGCGCAACCTGTATTGCCCAGCGCCGGCGGCCCAAGCCCAGGCGCGGCACCGGACGATGACGCCGCCTCCGCAGGCGGCCATTGAGTTGGGCGCATCGGAGCTGCGGGGTCGCACGCGGCGGATGGCGGTTTTCCTGGTGACGGACGGTCCTCAGGATTTGCTGACGCTGAGTTTCTCTGTCAGGCTTGATCCTGACACGCCGCTGTCATTTGTGCCCGGGTTTGAACCCGGCAGCGCTCCCAGGCCAACGCTCGCGGATTCTTCCCTGCCCGGATTCCTGGCCGAAGCTTGGCTCGAGGGCTTAAGTGTCGCGCCAACGGGGCGCTTGCTGCTGGGATATCTCGAGTGGACCACTGATGAGACCGGCGCCGCGGAAACTCGCGTGCCACGGATTCTAGAGGCTTCCGCTCACTTGCGCGATCATGAGCAACGGATGTATGTCGTCCTCCCGAAGGGGGCCGCGCGATGAAGCGCCGACTTCTGCCGATCGTCCCGCTCGTTGCCTGCCTCCTTGGCACGCTCGCCGCAGGTCAAGGAATCATCACGACGGTCGCCGGGCGTAATCCCCTGCCGTTGATCAGCGGGACTTCGGCGCTCACGGCACCTCTTGGGGCAATCATGGGCGGCGCAGTGGATTCTGCCGGCAATCTCTACGTCAGCGATTCGAACCGCGGGCAAGTGGTGCGGATCTCGTCCAGCGGAATTATGACGATTGTGGCCGGCAACGGAACGCTTGGTTACGGCGGAGATGGAAGCCCGGCGATTTCCGCCATGCTGAACGGCCCGCAAGGGCTGGCGGTCGATTCCGCCGGCAATCTGTATATCGCGGACTCCGCCAATCACCGCGTCCGTAAAGTGGATACCAACGGCATCATCACCACGGTGGCCGGCAATGGGACGTTGGCGCCCGACGTAGATGGAGTCGCTGCCACGCTCTCCGCCGTGCAGTATCCGACCAACCTGGTGGTCGATCCGAGCTTGAACGTGTTCATCGCGGAGTCCAATGGCCACCGGGTTCGTCAAGTGAACACCGCCGGGATCATCTCGACTTTTGCCGGCACGGGAGAGGTAGGCAGTCCCGGCACAGGCGACGGCGGTCCGGCAACTGCCGCACCGATCGGCTTGGTGGAGTCGCTGGCGCGCGATTCCGCCGGCAATTTTTATCTCGGCACGGCCGCGCAGGTGCGCAAGGTAAACACGAGCGGGACTATCTCCACCGTCGCCGGCATCGGTTCGAACGGCTTCTCCGGCGACGGCGGTCCGGCGCTTTCCGCACAGCTTGATACGGTCTACGGTCTGGCCGTGGATTCCGCGGGTAACTTGTATCTGGCACAACCGACCCACTATCGAATCCGGATCGTCAGCAATGGTACGATCAACACCTTTGCGGGTACTGGCAGCGACTATTTTCCTGGCCAGGGAGACGGTGGTTCGGCGACGTCAGCCGATCTCGGCCAGCCGTGGAATTGCTTTGTGGATGCCTCGAATAACGTCTATATCGCCGATACCAACGATGGGTTGTTGCGAAAGGTGACCGCCGGTATCATCTCCACCCTGGCGGGAAATCGCGGCTTCAGTTTTTCGGGCGATGGCGGGCCGGCGGTAAATGCTCGCTTGAATCAGCCCCGCAGCGTTGCCGTAGACCCGCTTGGCAACGTCTACGTCGCCGACACCAACAACTACCGGGTGCGCAAGATCACAACCGACGGCAACATCAACACTTTTGCCGGCAACGGATTGGCAGGGGGCGTGTTGTCCCTGGCAGAAGCTGCCGTAAGCGCGCCACTGCCATGGCCTTCCAGCGTCGCCTTCGATAGCCATGCAGGAAACACGTACATCATCAGCAACGGACTTGGGGTGCGTGTTGATCAGGCAGGACTCCTGGACGAGAGCTTCTCGACCTCCGCCGCATCCGTGGCAGTGGATGGCTCCGGCAATGTGTACGTTGCGGGGACATTTTTTACATTTCCAAACCAGGTAATGAAGTTGACTCCTTCCGGCACATTCACTCCTGTAGCGGGAACAGGCGTGGCGGGCTTTTCGGGAGATAACGGCCCGGCCACCGCGGCCATGCTGAATGGGCCCAGCGGATTGGCTTTCGATGCCGCCGGAAACATGTACATCGCGGACACCAGCAACAGCCGCATCCGTAAAGTGACACCCGCGGGGGTGATCACAACCTATGCCGGCTCGGCTTTCGGATTTGCCGGCGACGGCGGCCCGGCCGTTAATGCCAAGCTGGATTTCCCGACTGGCCTCGCCATCGACCGGTATGGCAACCTCTACATCGCCGACGAATACAACGGCCGTGTGCGTATGGTCACGCCAGCCGGCACCATCAGCACGGTGGCCGGCGGCGCGCCCGGACCCGCGACCGGCGACGGCGGTTTGGCCACCAGTGCCTACCTTTCGACGCCCTCTGGAGTCGCCGTGGACCTGAGGGACAACCTGTACATCTGCGATCAAGGAACCGGCCTCATCCGCGTGGTCTCGCCGCTGCCCGCCGGAACCGGCACGCTCGGCGTGGCGCCTGAAATCGCAGTCGCGGGAGCGACGACGCGCATCCCCGTAACCTTTTCCTTGGCGAGCGGCGCCAGCGCCGACGGTGTGGACTTCGGATTGCAAGTCACGCCCAGCGGCGCGGCTCCCCAGTTGAGCGGCACACTGAGTTTCCAACCCGACCCTTTGTTTAGCGCGCCCACCTTGACCGACACCAGTCAAGGATCGGGGCTGATCAGTCTGGCGTGGCTGTCGTTGGCGACGCCGCTTCAGGGCAGCAGGCATTTGGGCGACATCCTGGTGAATGTCCCGGCCTCCTCGGTGCCGGGCAACAGCTACACCGTGGAGGTGACCGCCGCCAGCGCCAGTCTCGGCGCCGCCGCGGTCCATCTCAACCCGGCTTCTTCCTCCTCGTTCAATGTCGAGACAACTTACCTGGTCGGAGATGCGGATCCTGCCAGCGGCAAACAGCTTCGGAAGTTTCGGTAACGATATTCTCAACACCCTCGATTTGATCCAAATATTACGGGCCATCACGCTTCCCGGCTACCAGCCCGCGGCCTGCTCCGACCGCTTCGACGCCATGGACGCCTATCCCGCGACTCCCGATGGAATCCTGAATACTCTCGACCTGATCGCCGTGTTAAAGCGCATGACCAACGTTGATACGTCGCGGCCGAGAAGATCGCCGCGAGGACTGCCCTGCGCGGTGTCGCGGCCTGACGCGGTGACGACCGGCCAGTCCGAGCCAGCGGATGCCGAGGTGGAAATCGGCCCAGCGAGCCCCTCAAGAAAACGGTACGATCCAAGCGTCTCTCTATCTGCGGTCCCTCCGGCATTTCTGGATGCAAGCGATCACCGTGGCGGTCAGTGGCCCAGGCTCGATGCACCTGCTGGCAGGCGACCTCGGGTCAGCCGCCCTAGTAGACAATGGTCTGCCGGGGACTTTGACGGCGCTGTGGAACGTCACCACCGAAATGCGTGCCAACGACCGTGTCTTCCTGGGCACGATCGTGACCTCCCCGGCGGGTCAACTGCGAGTCCTTCAAGCCAAGGGCAATGCCGCGGACGACCGCGATCTGCGGATCTTAACGCGCTTGGTGCGGCCCGAGAGCGAGAGATAGGTAGCGTGGCGACTCGCGCGGGCGGTCTGGGGAAGCCGAGAAGCCGGGGAACAGCCTGATCTGCGTTGCATTTTTTCAAGACAACGACAGTTGCGAAGTGGATGCATATTCTCGAAAAGACGACGAGAAAAAGAGACCACGCAGATCAGGCCCCCTTGACCTTACCTATCATGGATGTCCCCGTCCATTCCCCTTGGTTGCCGCTCCACCACGCTCGGGACATCTGCGACATCTGCGGATAACGAGGTGTTATCCGCAGATGTACGCAGATTGGAAGCTAGCTGCTGGTGGGCACCAGCACATAGCCCTCGGCCTCACCATCCTTCACGGCATTGATCACCAACTCGAAACGGTCGCTGCCGTTCTTCGAGAAGAAGACCAATGGGGAATTCACCTTTTGGTCGCGCATCATGAAGGCGCGTCCATCCGGCTGATAAAACACCCTTGCAGTGAAGCGCTGACCGTCCGGATCGGTTCGCATGACAGTGATCGACACTCCAGGAGCGATCTCCTGAGTCTTGTCGGTGGTCACTTCAAAGGCAACCCGGCGGGACTGCACATTGGCTGCTCGATCCCGCTGGTCTCGCGCCATACGCCGCTCCACTCCGTTGAGTTGGCGGTTGGTATCGGCTTGAGCCGCCGCTAGGTCGTTTTTTTGGCGGTTGGCCTCTGCTTGAGTCGCCGCCAGTTCATTCCTTTGGCGATCGGCCTCGGCTTGAGCTGCGGCCAGTTGGCGGTTGGTCTCGTCTTGAGTTGCCGCCAGTTCCTTCCTAGTGTCGGCAAGCTGCTTTTCGAGATCCGCTACCTTAGTCCGGTCCGAGTCATTGGACTGTGAGGCTTGGTCAAGTCGCGCTTCCAAATCCTTGGCGTGATCGCCTAAAGTTTGGACGCGCTCCTTCAGGGCGGGGTCTACCCTAGCCTCAGGCCGGATCAACGGGGCTGCGCTGGGAGCTGCACTAGAAGATGCGCTCGGAGTCGCCTGCGTGGCCGACTGCAGCATATTCGGGTTGTGAGTAGACTCGTAGGCGAAGAATGCGGTGCCGACCAAGCCTACGGCCAACACTGCAATCCATACGTTTTTGCCGTCCATATCAAATCTCCTTTCTTACACTAACTGGGACGCCTCGACCGCGATGGCAGGTTTCAGCTCGCCGACAAGCATCTGTGATGTCAGCGATTTACGATTGCTCTGAGCACGTATAGCGGTGGCCGGGATTCAGTAGTTTCCCGGAGCCTATGACTGGGACTGCGCGGGCAGACTGATCTGCGTAATCTCTCTTTTCAAGCGGTGTTTTCAGAACAACGACAGTTGGTTTTCTGGCGGAGAGTCGTCTGACTCTTGGTCGCTTTGTTCGTGGCGATTCCACGGTCGGCCGAACTTGGCGGACACCTCTTCCTCCCCCTTTTCTTCCTCATGGCCAACATCGCAGGGAGGGGTGTGGGATGGGGCCACGGTTTCGCGACAAACCCTGTGAATTCAGCCGGATAATCATCAGGTTTGGGACCCTGATGATGGGGCTGATGATGGGGCCGGAGGGCTTAAGCGACTTCAGGGAAAACGGCGGGAAATGGGTCAGGAAAGCCCGGAAATGCCGGGACATCCTGACGATGATCCGGCTGGAATGGGCGCAAAAGCGGGTCATGGGCAGTTGTCGGAAAAGTTTTTACGCGGCCGACAGGGCGGCACAGCCGTAAGTCCTGCCGGATCATGATCATACTGCTTTAGAGCCTACCGGAGGATGGTCCGGAGTGGCTCCGGAGGATCGCGGTCAAAAAGCTCCTCGAGCGACTCCCCGCGGGGATGGGGAATCACACGTCGCACAACATTACCGCTTCCCGCAACGACACCACCGGCTCGCGCTGGGGAATGAACTCGTGCGCGAAATAGCCTTTGAATCCGGTGTCGAGAATCGCCTTGGTCACGGTGGCGTAGTTCAACTCCTGCGAGGCGTCAATCTCGTGACGTCCCGGGACGCCGCCGGTGTGAAAATGGGCGAGATGCGCGGCGTTGTCGCGAATCGTGCGGATCACGTCGCCTTCCATGATCTGCATGTGGTAAATATCGTAGAGCAGTTTGAAACGCGGCGAGTTCACGCGCTTCACCAACTCCACGCCCCAGGGCGTGTGATCGCACATGTAATCCTTGTGATCCACCTTGCTGTTCAGCAGCTCCATGGCCAGGTTCACGCCGCGATCTTCGGCCTGCGCCTTGACTTTGTCCAGCAGCAATCGGCAGTTCTCCCAACCCTCTTCGTCGGACATGCCGCGGCGACTGCCGGAAAAGCAAATCACGCTGGGGATCTTCGCGGCCGCCGCCTGATCGATGATCTTGCGGAAAGCCGGTTCCAGTGTGGCGTGCGTCTCGCGGCGGTTCATTCCTTCGCCGATGGTGGTCGGGCCGTTGGACATCACCGGGCGGATGCCGAACTTCATCGCCGCCGGCCATTCCTCGGGACCGATCAGATCCATGCCCACCATGCCCAGTTTGGCCGACTCCCGCGCCAACTCCTCCACCGACATTTTCGGATAGCACCACTTGCAGGCGGATTGTTGAATGCTTCCCTTCAGCTTGACGGCGCCGGTTTCCTGTGCCTTGGCGTGAATCTCAGCCAGCAGCGTGCCGGCCACGGCGGTTCCCACGGCTTCGCGACGGGTAATTAGTTTCATTCGAGGATTCTAACTCAGCACGCAGCGTCTGTTCCAGGTGAAATTCGATGCGTATTGAACCACCTCAATGCGGGGACGGCGGGGATAGCTTGACGTGCGAGTCCCCTCGCCTCTCCAAAACACTATGACGTTTCCGATCCTCGGGCGCGGCTGCCCGCGAAAATGACTTGCTACGTCCCATTGGCCGGTCTTGGGTGACCTTGCGGCGAGTCTCGATTTGGGAACGAAGAGGCCCTCCTTTTTGTAAAACAACTTGTTAACCTGCCAAGCCCTCTGTTAAGGTCTTCTATGTAGTCCAAAGTTAGGATCCTATCTCGCTGGCTGGGACGCGTTTTTCAAACTGACAAAACAAATGGTCGCGGCGCGGGTTTGGAAGGGCGCACTATGGGAATCCTAATATTCTTCCTAGTCGTCTGTTTCTTGATGGGTTTGGCGGTGCTCCTTTGGGACCGCCAAAGCCTGGGAGAACCGGCACGCCTGGATCAATATGAGTGGTTTCTGGACCGCTCCTCCCGCTTTGAGCATCTCTCCCGAATCACGGCCGCTGAGGATTTCGAGTTCCTGGAACGTTTTCCGGACACCAGGCATTTGGTGAAGCGTTTGCGCCGGGAACGCCGCACCGTGCTTCGTCTGGTGCTCCAGGATCTGCGACAGGAGTTTCGAGCCCTGGTGGCCGTGGGTGTGATGCTGGCCGGGGTTCCCACCGCGCGCCAATCCAACTTCGGAATGATCTTGATGATGCGCTTGGCGGCGTTTAACGCCAGATACTACTGGCTATACTTGGGGACCTTCTTGCCGCTCTTCCGACTTGCGGGCCAACGCACCAATTGGCTGACCGTTCGCGTAGCAGATACACGCGAACTGACCAGGGCCCTTCTGGCGTCGCTGAGCGCCAATGACATGGATTCTCTGCGAGGCCACATCCTCGACAGCGACGGTTAACCGGGACCGTGAACCACTTACTGAATCTCTCGTAGTTCCACGCGCGCTCCGGCCCGCTGGCGGCTGAGTTGGGCGGCGTCCATGAAAGCGAAAATCTCCAGCGTCTCCTGCGGTTTCACCGGCGGGACACCGCTCTGAAAAAACTTCACTATTTCCATAAGAAGTTGCTTGTAAGTAGCGCCTTTTACGGGGTCAGATAACCTTACACCTCTGGTGGTGTAAACGGTTGCTCCATAACCATGATCGCCTTTACGGAAGCCGTGAAAGACGCCTATCCGCCCGTCGGTCCACTGCGCGGTGACCACTTCCTGATCGTCAGAGAAGGATCGTTCCACCCACTGGCAGCCCGGACCCATCAAGGTGTACAGGATCTCGACGCCGTGAATGCCATACCAATAGAGGTCGGGATGGTGCGGCTCGAGGGGAGCGGGCGAATAGGCGTCCACGGCCAAGGTTTCGGCGGGGGATGCGCGCAGCGCCGTGATGGAGGGATAAAAACGCAGCGCGGAGGCGGTGAAGCAAGGAACCTGGGCTGCGGCGCAGAGACGCAGGATTTCGCGCGCGTCTTTGAAGCTGGCCGCCAGCGGCTTATCAATGAATACGGGCTTGTGGGCGGCGATTACAGGGCGAATCTGCTCCAGGTGCGGGCGGCCGTCCACGCTGGTGAGCATCACGGCGTCCACCCGCGCCAGCAGTTCGGGGATGCTGGGGACGATCTCGACGCCATACTTGTCGCGCAGGGTCGCGGTGTACTGTGGCAGCCGGTCCGCGCTGGAGGGGATGTCGGGACTGCCGCCCGGATAGCCGGCGACGATTCGGGCACCCGCAATGTGATCGGGGCTTTGCGGATTATTAAGCATTTCCGCAAAAGCCGTGACGTGAGAGGTGTCCAGGCCAATCAGGCCCACGCGAATCTGCGCGAAGGCGGAACACGTCGGTAGCGCCACCGCCAGGAAGATGATTTTAAGAATGCGGGGCATATCTCGGATTGTATGACAGAAAGCGACCGTGGCGCAGGCATCCCTGCCTGCGACAGCCTGCGACCGGAGACGTACTAACGCACTCTAGAAGAAGGAGACGTCGGACATGGGGAAGTGCTTGCGATTCCGAGTCCACAGGCGCATGCCGTGGACGGCCGCAGTGGCCGCAATTAAAGCATCTGCGATGTCCAGGTTGTGGCTAGGGTGGAAGCGCTGAAGGTAGTTACCGGCCTACGATCCCCACCTCCAAATCCAAGGGCGCGCAGGTCATTTGTTCAAAGCGGAGAAGAAGCTCCGGTCGTTCAGCCTCTTCAATACCGTGGATGAGCTCGGCAGCGGTGACAGGGGAATAGAACAGCAGAGTGCTCCCCTCCAGCAGCGCGATCCATTTGTGAACCATCTCCGCGTTGCGGCCTCTGAGCACTTCAATGAAGATATCGGTGTCAACGAGGACGAACCTCATTTGGGATTCTCTCCGATCGCCGATTCTTTCTAAGCTTCCTGACGTACTCCGTGGAATCTCCGATGTCGTCTCGGTCCTTCCACAGACCGACCATGGACTTCAGAATCTCGACCCGTCTTGGGGAGAGATACTTTTCCCGCAGCACCTGCGTCACCACATCCGATATGGTGGACTTCGAAATGCGCGCGTGAACCTTGAGCAGGCCCAGGAGGCGCTCATCTAGATAAAGTTGAGTTCGCTTCACATTGCTATGATACATCAAGTAAACGAATAGTCACTTCTGTCCAACCATTCGGCAGCGACCGGTAGCGCTCCAACTAGGGATCAAGACCCGATTTTTTCGCCTATCTTCACCGCGCCCTTACCCCGCTGATGCCACGCCAACGCCGAAAACAGCACGACCAACACGACCGGGAGATAGGTCATGTCGCGCAACACCGCCGAACCCGCGGCAAGCTGGGCCGCCGCCTGGTCGATGCCGTTGCTGACGGCCGCGGCCAGCGCCTGGTCGTAGATGCGGCCCATCACCGGCAGAGCGAACGATCCGGCCAGCATTCCCACGCCGCCCATCAGCGCCAGTCCCAGCGCGCCGCTGCGGGGGATGCGTTCGTTGACGAATCCCAGCATGGTGGGCCAGAAGTAACAAACGCCCATGGCGTAGAAGAACGCCGCCACAAAAGCCATCTGGCCGTGGGCCCGCGCCGGCCAGGCCAGCCCTAGCACCGAAAACGACGCCGAGAATAGCAGCATTCCCACCGGCGACAAGCGATGCACCACCGGGCCGGCGAACAGGCGTCCCACAGTCATCAGGCCGGTCACCCAGATCAACACCAGGATGGGATCGGGCACCCCGGATTTTTCCAGCAGGAAGGTGATGAACTGGTTGGTGCCGTTCTCGGTGATGGCGGTCATGCACATGCACATCATCATGAACAGAAACAACGGCCGCAGACATTCCTTGAACATGGCAGTGTTGGTTACGCCGGACTCAGCGCGCTCGGTGCGCGGAAATTCCTGGCCCAAAAACATCGCGCCGTAGGCCACCGTGGGCGCCAGCATAGTGGCCATCTTGATCTGCCAGCCCAAGCCGGCGTGATCGAGAATGTAGACCACCAACCCGCCGATCACTAATCCTCCGGGAAACCAGGCGTGAAAATGGTTCAGCTTAGTGGTCTTGTTGGTGGAATAGAGCGACGTGATCATGGGATTGGCGGCCGCTTCTACCAGGCCGTTAGCCAGTCCCACCAGGAGCGTGGAGAGAAACAGCGACCAGAAGCCCGTGGACAAAATAGTCAGCACGATGCCGGCGATGTGTCCCAGGAACGCGCCCCAGAAAATGGCGCGCATTCCGATGACGTCGCACAACGATCCGGCGATCACCATGGCCAGGGTGAATCCCCAGAAGGCCGTGCCCACCACCCAGCCCAGTTCCGTGGCGTTTAAGTGAAAGTCGCTGCCCAGTTGGCTCATGATGCCGCCACGGATGGAAAAGGCCATCGCCGTGGTGATCAGCGCCATGCAGCTGGCCGCGAAAAGACGCCCTGCGTTTATCGGTTTCCCCATGGCCGCCGATTATATCCCGCATTTCGGTCTACCCGGAACGGCTAGATGTCGGGAACCGTGAAAGAATTAGGCCGCGCGCCATTGCTGGCAGCAAGCCTCCCGCAGGCTCCGTCGCGGGAAAAGCGATGCCGAGAAGTTTTGTAGAACAGGGAGGAGATCGAATTCCGGTAGTGGGTCAATTTGAACATGACGCTCCGACTGCGGCTCTGCCGCTCCTTCGTGCGGAAAGGCTCCGCCTTTCCGAAGACTCCGTTAGTACTTCGCACGGCTACGCCGTGCGAAAGCCCGCGAAGCGGGCGACAGACGCGCGTATCTGCGAGACTGCCTTTCGCCCGCTTCGCGGGCTGAAAATGTAGAAACGCCAGCGCACGGCTACGCCGTGCGGGCAAGGCGCAGCCTTGCCAAATGAGGGCGGGCCCGGAAAGGCACAGCCTTTCCGCACGAAGGAGCGGCGGAGCCGCACGCTTTCAAACTGACCCACTACCGGAATTCCTAATGCCTACGAATTGAAGGATCCCCACCACTATCGCGGGCGGCTGAGCCGGTCAGGCGAAGCAAGACCAGATTAATGGCGTCGATTTGCCGATCGAGATCTTCCGGGCTGCCTTTGAGGGCCAGCCTGGGCACCGTCTCTACGGGTTCATCTTCACGGTGGCGAACGATGGTGACACACCACAGCAACTGCATCAGAAAGGCCGCGACCAGCTTCACATAGTCCTGACCCGACCCAGTGGAGGCTCCGTGAAAGTAGTTGTAGGAGTCCGTACCGACGCGCACCAAGCCGTAAAAAAACAAGCCGAGCGCCAAGTCCCGGATTGTCCGGCTGACTTGGATTCGGAAGAAGGACAAAAAGCCCAAGAACACCCACAGCAGACCTGTCACGACAAACATCGTCGAGCGGTAAAAGAGAATCAGCCAGTTGTTGATCCAGTTCGCCGGAGTAGATACAATCCCTGGCCCGGAACGCGTGGTGAAGGTCACAACCACCAGTCCCACCACCACGGCGAACGCCAGCAGCGCAATACAAAGGCGATGGAGGCCCTGGTACTTGGCCAGTCCGTCCCTCCAGAATGAGTAGACCAACAACATTGACATGACCAACAAAGCCAACTGTTGGATCCAACCCGCCTCGCCATAAGCACGCCTGGAGAGGTGCGGCGTGAGCAGGCACAGAACTGTTCCGTAGCCCGCGGACACCAGCAAATAACTAAAAAACCACGAAAATCGCCCAAGCAAACCGCGCCGCACCATCATCACGATGTTGCAGAGGCCGAGACCCAGCGACCCTATCCAAACCACGTACTCGAGGCGAGGCATTTGCATCACCGAGAGCATACATGGTTCGAGAGAGGTGTTTCAACAGAAACACGCACCACCGCGCAGACCAGAGACTCTGGCGAGAGCAACGAAGGGAGGGGATCGGTCGCTCCGCTCCCTTCTGCTATTGTCATCTCACTAACGAGCCGAGTGCGAGGAATCGCTGCACGGGAAGCAGGGCGGGGTCGGTATTCCGCGGGTCACCGGCTTGCTTGCGGCCGAGGCGAAGAGTACAATCGTTCCCAGCAGGTACAGCATGGCGATGGACTTGCGCATTTGTGGTCTCCTTTGATTTAGGGGTAGTCTTTTCCCTTCCCCTAACCAGTGAGACGATTTCTTGGCGCTTTTCCCTTTGAATATTCCGCCGTCTAAGGAGACACAGTGTTGAATGAAGAAAAGAATAGGACTGTTCAAGAAATAGTGGATGATCTTCATCAACACACCCTGGCGGCCATTCCTTCCCAATTTGGGAAATTAGTATATGTGGCTGGCCTGCGCGACAAGAACAGTGGACAATACCGCCATTGCGGCCTGGAGAAGCTTTATCAGCGGGAAGAGTGTCACCAGGCGTTGCTGCTCAGCCACCGGCTTCTCTTCTATGAATGGCTCCGCCTGACCCTGGCCGAGCAGCGCGAGGATTTGCTGATTTATCTCGATCAATTGGGCGAGGATCCGCCCACGGTGTTGAAAACGTGGAGAAAGTTAGAACCGTTCCGCTTGTATCCTCCCGCGGAAACCGGGCGTGGGGACCGCGAGTTGTTTCTCAGCGATCTGCGTGTCCTACTGGAACTTCTCTTGGGAGTTGAGGTTGCCGGCTAAGTGAGGCCGCCCGCGATGCCGCCTGAAACTCTGCGGCATCAGTGGACAATTGGCCAAGGTCAACGCCATACCACAGGAGGGCCTCGGTGAAAGCGATCTGGTAGATTGCACAAAGCGAGTAGATTCGGTAGATCGTCGGTTGAGCGGCGTGGTTCTCAATGTCGGCGAGGCGGCTGATGGGCAGGAAGTAATCCGTAGAATGCTTGGCGGAAGCAATGGCTTCTGAGGCCTGTTGTACGCCCCGAAACGTCAGACCCAAACGCAGACGGGCCGTTTTCAGGCGGTAGCCAGCATCGTTCATTCCTGCTCTGCCTCCTTCTTGAATTGCATTATATTCGTGCAACTTTGGGAAGCGCAAGCGAACTTATTTTTTTTCGTGCGAGGTTTCCGTTTTTGGGAATCATCGAGGCAGTGACGGAAGGGCGGTTGGACCAAAAACACAAATACCCCGGTGGGAACCGGGGCATTGTGTTCAAAATCAAAAGCCGCGCCTTAGTGGTGAGCACCACCGCCACCACCCATAGCCGGTGCTCCACCGCCGCCGCTGAAGCCGCCGCCACCTGCCGAGCGACCGCCGCCGCTAAAGCCTGCTGAACTGGCCCCGACCGAGCTGCCCGATGATCCTCCGCCTCCTATTGAACTGCTGCCCCCGGAGTTGCCGTTGAAACCAATTCCCGAGCGTGGAGAGGTTCCGGCAAACCCGTTCGAGGCACGAGCGGAGTTAAACCCGTTGCCGCCAGTCGTGCCATACACAGGGGCCCTCCCCTGGCTGGGCATGGTGCCGATCACCGAGCGAACCGGCGAACCGCCGCCAGAGCCGTAACCATTACCGTAGCCATAGCCGTAGCCGTATCCATAACCGTAGCCATAACCGTAACTCGGATAGGGATAGTAGCCCACCATTTGCGGACTGTAGTAGTAGTAGCCCCACGGGCTGGTCATCATGCCGAAAGGCAAATAGGTGAAGAACCCCATCATGGGGCTAAACGCCCATGTGCCGGATCCTGGGTAGTAGGAGTTTCCAACCGCGGACGCCGTCCGATAGGAAGCCACGGACTGCACCTGGTCGCGGGTGGCGGCCCAAATGTCAAAGTCGTCGCGAAGCTTGCGGTCGAACTTGGACGCGGAGGTCATTTGGCCGGGGCTCAACACCACGTCCTCGCCGTCTTTCAGCAGGGATGTGCCAATGCGCAGTTGGCCAGTCTGGACCATCACCTTCAAGGAACCGGCATCCTGCGAAACTTCAAAGCGGTACAGTCCCTTGTGGGTGATCGAAATGGCCTGCTCGCTGCGATAGTCGCCCCAGCTCAAATACAAGGCGCTCTCTTTCGCCATTTCGTTGACTTCCACCGAAACCAAGCCCCCCAGCAATTCAACCTCGGGATGGCTGACAGAGGTGGAAATCATGCGGACTTCCGCGCTCCGTTCCAGGCGAAGATAGGCGCCTGGCATCATCAACAACTCGGAGCGGTTGGGGGTTGAGAAGACCTCGCCCTCCTGGAGTTGCCGCGGAGAAGTGGCTTGGACGCCCTCTTCGTAATTCACCAAGCCGGCTTTTGCGGAAATAAAGGTTTGACCAGCCAACGGCAGGCTGATCAGCACAAGAGCAAGAATCGCTGCCCAAGTTTTCATGTTCGTTCCTCCCCCCAGGTACCTATACCACAGCCAACCGTTAGACGCAATCGTAAGTCTATCGGTTACACCGTCTTTCGGGCAATTTGCCGGAGCCCCGAAAGGACTCGTCAGAACCCCAAGCCATCGGGCCGGGGGAGTTGGGCGGCGTCCTCAATAACACCTACCCATCCACCTTCATTGTAAGCCCGCTGTCAAGCCCACGCACAGGTTTAATTCCTGTTGTGTGGGATAGCTTGCTTTCCTGAAGAGCGAATTCGAGAGCCTGCATAGCGGGCGCCAGAGTATTAGCCCCAGGCGAGGCGTAGTTCAGCCGAGCCTGGGGGTTGTTAGGCGGCCATGAAATTGAGCCTGCGTAGCTGGCGCCAGAGGCAGTGGGTTAAGGTCTCTGTCGCCAGCAGGCTCAGTCTCCTTCTATCTTCTACCCCAGGCTCGGCTGAACTGCGCCTCGCCTGGGGCTATTCCTCTAGCGCCTGCTGACGCAGGCTTGCATTCCTAATTCTTCAGCGCGGCCACCACCGCATCGCCCACTTCTTGGGATGTCGCACTACCCTCCAGATCGGTGGTGCGGATTCCCGAAACCAGCACCTCTTCCAGCGCCGTCTCCACGGCCCGCGCTTCGCGCTCCAATCCGAAGCTGTATCGTAACAACAGGGCCGCCGATCCGATCGCGCCCGCGGGATTGGCCTTGCCCTGCCCGGCGATGTCCGGCGCGGAACCGTGGACCGGCTCGTACAACGCCGGTCCTTCCCCCAGCGACGCTGATGGCAACATGCCAATGGAGCCGGCCAACACCGAGGCTTCGTCGCTGAGGATGTCGCCGAACATGTTTTCGGTCAGCAGCACATCGAAGCGCTGGGGATTGGTGACCAGTTGCATGGCGCAGGAATCCACCAGGGCGTGCTCCAGCGCGACATCGGGGAATTCGCGCGCCACATCCGTCACCACGGCCCGCCACAGCCCGGAGCACTCCAGAACGTTGGCTTTGTCGACCGAAGTAACTTTCTTGCGGCGGTTCTGGGCGGCCTTAAAAGCCATCCGCGCGATGCGTTCGATCTCCGGCCGCGTGTAGGACATGGTATTCACGGCGCGATCCGCGGTCCTTTCGCGCGGAGTCCCATAATACAAACCTCCGGCTAGTTCGCGGAATACGATCAGGTCCACGCCGGCGATCCGCTCGGGACGCAACGGCGAAAAGCGCTCCAATCCGGGGATAATCCGCGCCGGCCGCAGATTGGCCCACAACCCCAGCGCCTTGCGCAAACCAAGCAACCCGGCTTCGGGACGCCGCGCCGGCGGCGCGCTGTCGAATTCGGGCAGGCCCACGGCGCCGAACAGAATGGCATCGCTGGAAATGGCCAAGGCCAGCGTCCCCTCAGGCAGGGCCACGCCGGAGGCGTGCAGCGCCGCTCCACCGATTAAGCCTTGGCGAAAGATGAGTTCGTGAGCGGCACAAACGGCCTTGAGGACCTTCACGGCCTCGGCGGTAACTTCCGGGCCCACACCATCTCCTGGGAGTACGGCAATGGAAAGTTTCATGTGAGGTAACGCAGGCCTTCAGGCCTGTTCTTTTCCGTTGAAACACAGAACACAGGCCTGAAGGCCGCTACAGGTTACAGATTAATCTCCGGCAACCGGTTCGTCGGTGCGCGTCGTTTGATAGCAGTGGCGCCGGTAGTGGTTCACGGCCTTCAAGTAAGCGCCGGCCGCGGCATTGACCATGTCGCTGTCTTCGGCGCGGCCGCTGCCGGTGCGGTCGGAGAAGCGCACCGCCAGTTCCACATGCACCCGGCCGGAGTCGCGGTGCGAATTCACGCGATACGATTCCAAATGCCCCGCGGTTCCCGCGGCGGCGTTAATGGCCGCGCAAATCGCCGTCACCGGATCGTTGCCGCTGGCCACGCCGACCGTCGTTTCGTTGTTGTGAGCGAGCATAACAGTGGAGTGCGCGCCGTCGCCGTTGGCCTTCACCTCCACCGACTCCAACTGGAAACCGGCCCAATCGCCCGCGGAAGTATGCAGCAAATCCAGCAGGTCGTCGTCGGTGATGTTCTTCTTGCGATCCGCCAGCGCGGTGAAGCGCTGGTACAGAGTGTTCAATTCATCCTTGGTGAGTTGGATTCCCAACTGGCCGTAGCGCTGGTTCAGAGCGGCACGTCCGGAATGCTTGCCCAGTACCAGCAACGTTTCCGGAAAACCCACCGACTGCGGCTTCATGATCTCGTAGGTGGTGCGATCCTTAATGACGCCGTCCTGGTGGATGCCCGCTTCATGCGCAAAGGCATTGCGTCCCACAATGGCCTTGTTAGGCTGCACCGCGACCCCGATGCATTCGGTAAGCAACTGGCTGGCCGGATACAGCAATTCCGCGCGAATCCCGTGGGTATAAGGGACGGCATCCTTGCGGACATTGAGAATGGCGACGATCTCTTCCAGCGCGGCGTTCCCTGCCCTCTCGCCAATGCCATTGATGGTACACTCGATCTGACGGGCACCGGCATCGAGCGAGGCGATGGTGTTGGCCACGGCCAGTCCCAAATCGTTGTGGCAATGCACGCTGACAATAGCGCGTCCGCGCAGCCGGGCCACGATGGCGCTAATGAAGCGCTGGTATTCGGCGGGCACGGTAAAGCCCACGGTGTCCGGCACGTTGATGGTGGTAGCGCCGACTTCCACGGCGGCTTCCAGCACGGTGCAGAGATATTCGAAGTCGCTGCGGGTGGCGTCTTCGGCGGAAAACTCCACGTCGTCCACGTAGCGGCGGGCTTGTTCCACGGCGCGGCGCGTTTCTTCCAGCACCTGCTCGCGCGTCTTGCGCAGCTTCACGGCCATGTGCAGTTCGGAGGTGGCAATAAACGTATGGATGCGCGGCCGGCGGGCCGGCTCCAGCGCCGCTGCGGCGCGCTCGATGTCCAAGGGCGTGGTACGTGCCAAAGCCGCCACCTGGACCCAGGAAAATTCCTTGGCGATGGCGCGCACCGCTTCGAAATCGCCTTGCGAGGCGATTGGAAAGCCGGCTTCCAGGATGTCCACGCCGAGCTCCACCAACATGCGCGCCATGCGCAGCTTCTCGGGCGTGTTCATACTGCATCCCGGCGATTGTTCGCCGTCGCGCAACGTGGTGTCGAAGATATAGACGCGGTTGTCCACAGCAAAACCTCCTTGATGGCCTAGCCGAGCTCCCTGGGATGAGCTTGCCCTATGCCAGCGGATAAGTCAAATTTATAATTCTTACGTGTTCATAACATTCTGTTATACTGACATCCTTCATGGAACTCTCCCAACTGTCCATTTTCCTGGCCGTAGCGGAGGAGCGCAGCTTCTCGCGGGCCGCGCAGAAGTTGCTGCGCACCCAGCCGGCGATCAGTCTGGCGGTGCAGCGTCTGGAGGCCGAACTGGGAGAGACGCTGGTGGATCGCTCCCTGAAAGACGGCACCCTGACCGAAGCGGGCAAAGTGGTCTTCGAGTTCGCCCGCAAGTTCGAGAACCTGCGCCGCGGCTTGACCAATGCGCTCACCGAATTGCGCGATCTGCACACCGGACGCTTGACCATCGGCGCCAACGAATCCGGGGCTTTGTATTTATTGGCGCACATCTACCGCTTCCGGCAACTTTATCCGGGGGTCAAGGTGGAAGTACGGCGCAGTCTTTCCAGCCGGATTCCCAGCGACGTCCTGGACGCCTCCATCGAGTTGGGCGTGGTCTCCTATGAGCCGGGCGACCGCAACCTGCATACGCAAGTGATCTACACCGATTCCTTGTGCTTCGTGGTTTTTCCCGGCCACCCCCTAGCTGGGCGCAAGGAAGCGCATCTCAAGGAACTGGGCAGCGAAACGTTTATCGCCCACAACGTGCTCTCGCCTTACCGGCAGATGGTGATTCGGGCGTTCCAGAAGCACCAGATTCCGTTGAACATGAACGTGGAGATGCCCACGTTGGAAACCATCAAGCAAGCCGTGCAGCATCGCATGGGCGTGGCCTTCCTGCCGCGGATGACGGTGCAGGCGGAGTTGCAATCCGGGATCCTGGTGGAAGTGCCGGTGAAAGAGCTAAAGGTGGAACGCAAGATTCGCCTGGTGCATCCCAGCCGCCGCCAGTTGTCGCACGCCGCGCGGGCGTTTCTGGAAGTGGTCAAGCAGGGGTCTTGATGGGAATTATGGGAAGTATGGGAATTATGGGAGGTATGATTCCCATGACTCCCATTCTTCCCATAAATCGCATTCCTGGAACGCCAAATAGTGCGGTGTGAGTAAAGGCCGGCGTTACTGCCGGCGCAGAACATCCAAGCTCAACGTGCCGGTGTACACGGCCATGCCCAGCGCCGCGTTGATGCCCAGCTTGTCCAGGACCTGAATCTCTTCCAAGGTATGAATGCCGCCCGCGGCGGTGATGGCCAGCGGCGTGGCGGCGCGCAGGCGCACGAACCAATCGAGATCCGTGCCGGTCATGGTTCCTTCGCGATCCACAAAGGTACACAGATACTCGGTGCAGTAAGGCGCCAACTGCGTGACCGCTTCCTCCGCCGTCAGCAGCGTGGATTGCCGCCAGCCCTTTACTACGATGTGTCCTTCCAACGAATCCAGCGCCAACATCAGATGATCGCGGCCGATGGCCGCGGCCAAGGCCCGGAGAAAATCGTGACGGATGCCGTTGTCCGAAAACGCCGCGGTACCGACAATGACTTTATCCGCGCCGGCGGTGAGCAGTTCCTGGGCGCGCTCGACCGACCGCACGCCGCCACCAGCGCGGATCTTTATGCCGTCGCGTGACGCGCGCGCGCAAAGCGCGCGCACCGCTACGTCGTTCGACCCACGTCCAAGAGCCGCGTCCAGGTCGATCACTTGGATCTGGGAGAATCCCGCGAATTCGTCGAGCATGGCCAGGGGGTCTTCGCGCTCCAGCGCCTTGCGCTCGCCGCGCACCAGTTGCACCACGCGTCCGGCCATCAAATCGATGCAGGGAATGATCAATCCACAGATTATACCGAAGAAGATCATCCACCGATTACACAGATTACACAGATTCGGAACCACCGTAGGACAACCACGTCGTCTCTTTCATGGCGAGTCCGGAATCAGTGTAATCTGTGTAATCTGTGGATCGATTTACTTGGGCACCGGCTTGGGCCGCCGGCCTTCCCGATCCGCCTTGCTATCCAACGCTTCGTCGATGCGCTTTTCAACCGCGACCGCTTCGTCAACCCGTTTCTGATCGCGCAGGATTTTCGCGTACATGCGCAGCAGCGGGTCCATCGTTTCGTCGCTGGCCTTGGACAAATCGCCGATCTGAATGGCGCGGCGATACAGATCCTCGGCCTCTGGAACTTTGATCTGCATCACCAGCAGCCGTCCGTCTTGCAGCAGGCTGGCCAAATGCATCTTGGCGCGCATCGCCTCCGCCTGGTCCGCACATTGCTGGGCTTCGTCGTAGCGTTGTTGATTGGCGTAGGCTTCGGCCATTTTGTCCAGCGTCAACGCGACCATGGGATGATCCGGGCCGGCGTTCTTGATCCACAGCGCCAGCAGGCGCTTGTAGAACGCCTCGGCTTCCGCCATTTTTCCCAGGCCGAATTCCACGTAGGCCAGCGAGTTGACGGTCGAGATGACCTCGGCACCTTCCGGACCGCTGACCGCTTCGCGCAAGCGCAAGGCCCGGCGCAGCAGCGGCTCGGCTTCCGCGTAGTGGTTGCCCTCGCGATAGGCGGCCGCCAACGCTTCGATGGCCGTCAAGGATTGCGGATCGCCCGGCAACGCCGCGTCCCATTCCTGCACGGCGCGTTGCAGCGGCTCGATGGCATCGCCCGCGCCGAATCGCTGATACCGCAACATCGCGTCGGTGGTAATGTCGCGGGCTAGCTCGACGCGCGACGATTCGGGATGCAGTTCCCGGATGCGAATGGCGTTCTCGATCATAGTAATCGCCAAAACGATGCTCGATTGCGCGCGCTGAACGGCGGCCAAATCGTCCAGGATTGCGGCCAGGCGGATGTCGCCGGGATCGCTCTTAGTCACCGCTGCCGAAGCGCGGCTCAGGACTTCCCCGGCTTTGGCGGGATCGCCCATCTCGCGATAGACCGACGCCAGTAGCCGCGATGACTCGATCAAGACCGGCAGATCGGCCGGCTCCTTCGCGGCGCTCTCGACCACGGGGGTGAGTTGCGAAACGGCGTCGGCGTAGGCTTGCTTTGTAAAGGCTTGGCGGGCCGCTTGAATCTGGCCCGAAGGGTCTTGCAGAACCAACAGAAACGCTATGGCGTGAAACATACCTCAGTTTGACACCGTAGGCACCGATTCGATCCGCAAAAACACATTCTTAACATGGATGTACAGGATGCACAGGATGGGTCCTCCATGGAACCCGTATCCTGTGCATCCTGTTCATCGATGTTAAGAAACCGCTGTATCATCTCTACATGCGGAAGATTCTCCCCCCGTTGCTTTTCTTGCTGGCGCTGCCGCTGTCTGCCACCATGAAGGCCCTCATCATCGACGGCCAGAACAATCACGCCTGGAAGACCACCACTCCCCTGCTGAAGAAGTATCTCGAAGAAACGGGTCTGTTCGAAGTCACCGTAGTAACCACACCGCCGAAGAACTCGCCCGCCGAGGCCTGGTCCTCCTTCACGCCGGATTTCAGAGCCTATTCTCTGGTGGTGCTCAACTACAACGGCGATTCATGGCCGGAACCCGTGAATCGCTCTTTTGAGGCTTTCGTCCGCGAGGGCGGTGGATTGCTCAGCTATCACGCCGCGGACAACGCTTTTCCAGCTTGGGTCGCCTTCAACGAAATGATCGGCCTGGGCGGCTGGGGCGGCCGCGACGAAATGACCGGCCCCACCATGCCGTACAGCAATGGCAAATGGCGCCAGGATCACGACCGCAAAGGAGCCGGCGGACATCACGGCAAGCAACATCCCTTTGTCCTGGCCAATCGCAACCCCACGCATCCCGTGATGCAAGGATTGCCGGAGCGCTGGATGCACGCGCAAGATGAGTTGTACGATAGCCTGCGCGGCCCGGCGGCTCATATGACGTTGCTGGCCACGGCCTACTCCGCGCCGGAGTTCGACGGCACCGGCCTCGACGAACCCATGCTGTTCACCATCGCCTTTGAGAAAGGCCGCGTCTTCCATACCACGCTCGGCCACGCCGGCGACGCTGTGCATTGCGTGGACTTCATCGTCACCTTGCAGCGCGGCGCGGAATGGGCCGCTACCGGCAAGGTCACGCAGAAGGTTCCCGCGGATTTCCCCACCGCCGAAAAAGTTTCGCTGCGGCCCTGACCCGCAACCCGCGTGTCCGGTAGCGTTAAAAGGCCGTCCCGGATTCGAACACCGAAACCGGCACGCTCCCATCTTGTCAATCGGTTGCAGACGGCACGCGGCGTGCACTGGAGAACATTGAGGTTCCAAGGAGCTTTCATGAATGGCTTGGTTAAAGATCTGCGCTACGGCCTGCGCGGGATCTTTCAGAATCCCGGCTTCACGGCCATTGCGGTGCTCACCATCGGCCTGGGCATCGGCGTCAACACCACGGTCTTCGGTTGGATCCAGAGTCAGTTGCTAAACCCGCTGCCGGGTGCACAAGACCCTGCACGCGTGGTGGCCTTGGAAAACACTGCCCCTAGCGGCGAAGCGCTCAGCACGTCCTACCTCGACTTCGCCGATTTCCGCGACAACCTTCGTTTGGTCGAAAACGTGAGCGTCCGCGATCTGAAACCACTCATCGTCGGCAACGAACCAAATACCGCACGGGTCTGGGGCGAACTGGTGTCGGGGAACTTCTTCGACTTGCTGGGAGTGAAGCCGGAACTCGGCCGTTTCTTCTCTCCTGAAGAGAAGAACGATGCGCTGAACACCCATGCCGTCGTGGTGATCAGCCACGGATACTGGAAGAGCCAATACCACGGCGATCCTCAAGCGATCGGCGCGACTTTGCGGATCAATCGCACCCCGTTCACGATCATCGGCGTGGCGCCGGAAGGCTTTCACGGCTCGATGGCCGGATTAGACCTGGAACTTTGGGCGCCCATCACCATGTACGGGCAAATCACCCACACCGGCACCTGGATGCTGCGCGACCGTCATACCCGCAACTTCGTAGCGATGGCCCGGCTGAAGCCTGGCGTGACTATCGCGCAAGCTCGCGCCGAGGCCCAGGCGTTGGGCGATCGCATGGCGGTGGCCGACGCCGACACCAATCAGGGAATCAGCGCCACCGTGTTGCCGGTGTGGCAATCGCACTTCGGCACGCAATCGATCATTCTCACGCCGATCACCATCCTCATGGGCGCCAGCGGCGTGGTGCTGTTGATTGTGTGCGCCAATCTGGCCAACTTGCTGCTGGCTCGCGCCGCGGGACGCCAGAAAGAATTCAGCATTCGTCTGGCGCTGGGCGCCAAACCGGTGCGCCTGGCACAACAACTTCTCACCGAATCATTGCTGTTGGCCTTGGCGGGATCGCTGGCCGGATTATTGGTCGCCAGTTGGCTGGGCGGATCGCTCCGCTGGATGATCCCGGTGGCCTCGACGCCGGGGCTGCTGCCTGCGGCGATGGATTCGACCGTCCTGTTGTTCACCACGGCATTGGCCGTGGGCGTGGCGATTCTTGCCGGCGTGGCGCCGGCGCTGAACGCGGCGCGCGCCAACGTCAATGAAGCATTGAAGGAAGGCGGACGCGGCGTCTTGAGCGGCGCGCACTCGCAACGCCTGCGCAGTGTTCTGGTGATCGCCGAGGTCGCGCTGGCGGTGGTTGCGCTGATCGGGGCGGGATTATTCCTGAAGAACTTCGAGACCTCCCGGGGAATGAATCCCGGCTTCGCCGTTGAAGGCGTGGCCGTGGCACAATTCGATTTTTCCAGCGCCGGCTACAGCGCCCAACAGGCCGATTCCTTTTGCCGCAGCCTGCGCGAGCGCCTGGAACAAACCCCCGGCGTCACGGCGGTAAGTTACGACGATACGGTACCGCTGGGATTCGGCGCCAACACCGAGGAACTGGAAGTGGAAGGGTACGTTCGCGCTCCCAACGAGAGCATGCACACCTACCGCGACATGGTAGCGTCGGGCTTCTTCAACCTGATGAAGATCCCGCTGCTGGAAGGCCGCGACTTCGATCTGCATGACGGCGCCGTCGGCCTGCATGACGATCCCACTCCCAAGGTGATGATCGTCAACCAGGAATTCGCGCGCCGTTACTTCGCCGGCCGCGATCCGCTGGGACACAAGGTGCGCGGCTGGGGAGAATGGTTCACCATCGTCGGCGTGGCGCGTGACGCCAAGTATCGCCAGGTGACCGAAAGCCCGCAGCCATATTTCTACATTCCAATTCGCCAAGTGTACAGGCCCGAGTACGGGACAACGTTCCTGGTGCGAACTTCCGGCCCAATCAACGACGCCATCGCGGCAATTCGCCGGGAAGCGGCCGCGCTGGACCCGGGCTTGGTGATCCTGGACTCTGAGCCGCTCAGCCAATACGTGTCGGCGTCGCTCTACGGACAGAAGATTGCCGCGATTCTGTTGAGCGTCCTCGGCGGGCTGGCGCTGTTGCTGGCGGCGGTGGGATTGTACGGGGTGATGGCTTATTCCGTGGCGCAGCGCACCAGCGAAATCGGCATTCGCGTGACGCTGGGCGCCCGGCCGGGCGATGTGCTGTCGTTGGTGATCCGCCAGGGGATGGGCCTGGCGCTGATCGGCTTGGCCGTGGGATCGCTGGCCGCCGCCGCGCTGGCGCGAGTGGTGTCGGCGCTGCTGGTCGCGGTGAGTCCCGCGGATCCCTCGGTATACGTGGGAGCGGCGCTCTTCACCGTGGCGGTGGCCATGACCGCCGCGGCCATTCCGGCGTGGCGGGCGTTGCGCGTGGATCCCATGGTCGCGCTGCGGTATCAGTAAAAGAAGGCCCGAGGTCCGAGGCCCGAGGCCCGAGTCGGAAGCCCACGTCTCAAGCGCCCGACTCGGACCTCGGGCCTCGGGCCTCGGGCCTGTCTGGCCCGTGGATTGATGTGTTGGGTTCAATCGGTGGATGGTAAGCTCAAAGAATGGCCTTCGATCGTGTCATTCTGATCGTCCTGGACAGCGTAGGGATCGGCGCCATGCCGGATTCGCTGGAGTTCGGCGATCCGCCCGGATCGGACACGCTCGGCAACCTGGACCGCCTTCGTCCGCTGCACATCCCCAACTTGCAGCGCATGGGCTTGGCCAACATCAAGCCGTTCCCGCACCTGGCGGCGGTGGAAAATCCCACAGCGGACTTCGGCCGCGCCGCGCTGGCCAGTCCCGGCAAGGATACCACCACAGGCCACTGGGAAATGGCCGGCATCATCCTGGAAAAACCATTCCCGATTTATCCGCACGGTTTTCCGCCGGACGTGATCGAGCGCTTCGAAAAGGCCATCGGACGCAAAGTGCTCGGCAAGATTCCCGCGTCAGGCACCGAAATCATCAAGGATTTGGGCGCGGAACACATGCGCACGGGCTTTCCTATCGTGTACACGTCCGCGGACAGCGTTTTCCAAATCGCCGCGCATGAAGAGGTGATCCCTGTAGCGGAGTTGTACCGCATGTGCGCGATCGCCCGCCAGCAACTTACCGGACCGAATGAGGTCGGCCGCGTGATTGCGCGCCCCTTCCTGGGACAGCCCGGCAGTTTCACGCGCACCAACAATCGTCACGACTACGCCATCCCGCCGCCACCCGGTATGCTGCTCGATAAGCTGCTGGAGCACGGCGTGTTCACCTACGGCGTGGGAAAGATCTACGACATCTATTGCGAGCGCGGCCTCACCGGCCACGTCAAAATGAGAGGCAATGCCGACGGCGTCAACAAGACGATCGAGGCGATGGCACAACACAGATCCGGTTTCATCTTCACTAATCTGGTGGACTTCGACATGCTCTATGGCCATCGCAACGACGTGGAGGGCTACGCCGGCGCGCTGGAGCAGTTCGACGCGTCACTTCCCCGTATCGAGGACGCCATGGGTCCCGGCGATCTGCTGCTGCTGACTGCGGATCATGGCTGCGATCCCACCACACCATCCACCGATCATTCCCGCGAGTACGTCCCGCTGATCGCCTATCACCAAAGTATGAAAGGTCATTCTCTGGGCACGCGTACATCCCTGGCCGATATTGGCCAAACGGTGGCCGACAATTTCGGCTGCCACATCACGAGAGGAGAAAGCTTCCTGAAGGAGCTCCAATAAAACATGCGACGTCCAGTCATGGCGGGAAATTGGAAGATGTATAAGACCATCGGGGAGACCGAGCAGTTTCTGGCGGAGTTTTTGCCGCTGGTCTCCTGCGTCACGCACGCCGACATTGTGATTGCGCCGCCGTTCACGGCGCTGGCCGCGGCCGCGCGCAAAGCCGCCGGATCGAGCGTGGCGGTTGCGGCGCAGGATCTCTATTGGGAGAAGCAAGGCGCATTCACCGGCGAGGTGTCAGCCGCCATGTTGGCGGAGGCGGGATGCCGTTACGCGATCGTCGGCCACTCCGAGCGCCGCCACATTTTCGGCGAAACCGACGCCGGCGTGTTCCAAAAAACGCGCGCCGCGCTGGGTGCGGGACTGACGCCCATCGTGTGTGTCGGTGAACTGGCCGCCGAGCGCGAGGCCAGCCACACCGAGCAGGTTCTCGCGGCGCAGTTTGCGGGCAGCGCCGGGGGTTTGACGTTGCAAGAATTTACAGCTATAATCATAGCTTATGAGCCGGTGTGGGCGATTGGCACCGGCAAGGTGGCCACGCCGGAAATCGCCGCCGAGGCGCACCGTTTCATCCGCTCGCAAGCCTCCGCCAAGTTTGGCAAGGACGCCGCCAATGCGTTGCGCATTCTGTATGGCGGCAGCGTGAAGCCGGACAACACGCGCGGCCTGATGGCCCAGCCGGAGATCGATGGAACGCTGGTGGGCGGCGCCAGTCTGGACGCCAAGTCCTTTGCGGCGATCGTGAATTTCTAAAGCGAACAGGACGTGGCGGCGTCCTCAACGGTTCGAGAACGTGCCGCCGCCACGTTCCGTTGTGAGCGATCATTAAAGTAGCGCAGGCCTTCAGGCCTGTTCAGTTTTCAAGAAAGGTCTTCGATGCTAGCGATTGCCTTGACGGTTTTGCACGTGACGGTTTGCTTGATCCTGATCGCGGTGGTGCTGCTGCAAAGCGGCAAGGCCGCCGACTTGGCCGGAGCTTTCGGCGGCATGGGCAGCCAGACCGCCTTTGGACCACGCGGCGCGGCCACGATGCTTTCTAGAGCCACCACGGCTGCCGCGATTATCTTTATGATCACGTCGCTGGCGCTCTCGATGGTGGCCACGAAGCGCGGCCGCACCGGCAACTCGGTCCTCGACAAGACCTCGACCAGCAAGCCCGCGGCGCCCGCCCAGGCGCCGCCGACGGCACCGAAGAAATAGTAAGAACGCGGGGGTGGCGGAACTGGCAGACGCACCAGCTTGAGGGGCTGGCGCCTTCAAAAGCGTAGGGGTTCAAATCCCCTCCCCCGCACCAATCCACAGATTCCTCAAACCTTCGATCCACAGATTACACAGATTTCACAGATTAAAACTTGGTTTGTCCTGAATCTGTGGAATCTGTGTAATCTGTGGATCGATCTTGTTCTTATCCGCGGATCGGATAAGATCGACGTTCGGAGGATTCTTGCTTCTTTACCGCACCGCCGCAGGCTGGGTTGTCGATAACGCACCCGTGCCGCCCGACGATCGCCTGACAACGCGTGAGGATCTGTTCGAGTACTTGCAATCCCTCGCGCATGGGAACCCGCAGTCCGCGCCGGACGATTTCCTGGTGCCCGTCCAGAATCAAGAAGTATGGGCGGCCGGCGTGACCTACTTCCGCAGCCGCTCCGCGCGCATGGCGGAATCGCAAAGCGCCGGCGGCGGCGACTTTTACGATCGCGTCTATAACGCGGCGCGCCCGGAGTTGTTCATGAAGGCTACGGCGCATCGCGTCGTGGGCCCCGAAGCCTCCGTGCGCATACGCCGCGATTCCCAATGGAACGTCCCGGAACCCGAGCTAACCTTGCTGGTATCGCCAGGGGGAAAAATTCTGGGCTACACCGTCGGCAACGACATGAGTTCCCGCGACATCGAAGGCCAGAATCCGCTCTATCTTCCGCAGGCTAAGACCTACGATCGCTGCTGCGCGCTGGGGCCGGCCATTCTGGTGACGCGCGACGCACCGCCGCCTTCCACGGGTATTCACTTGACCATTCTGCGCGCGGGTACGCAAGCATTCCGCGCCTCCACGACGCTGGCGGAAATGAAGCGGCGTCCCGAAGAACTGGTGGAGTTTCTGTATCGCGAGGCATCCTTCCCCAATGGATGCTTTCTGCTTACGGGAACGGGCATCGTGCCCCCGGACTCCTTCACACTCCTTCCCGGCGACCGCGTGGAGATCGCCATTGACGGCATCGGCCTACTGGCCAATACGGTGGAACAACTTTCATGACCCAACTTCACGGAACCGACGCAACTCTCGCCGAAATCGATCGCGCCGCCAATGCCGCGGAAGACGCCGCGGAGGCATTCGCCGCGCTGCCGGGATCGCAAGTCGCCGCGCTGCTCGAAAAGATCGCCGAAGAAATCGTGGCGCTGGGCGACGAACTGCTGCAATTGGCTTCCAGCGAAACGGCGCTGCCCATGGCGCGTCTCACCGGAGAGCGCGGGCGCACCGTGAATCAGCTTCGCATGTTCGCGGAAATGACTCGCGCCGGCGCCTGGAAAAGCACCAGCATCGACCATGCCCTGCCCGACCGCAAACCGCTGCCCCGCGCGGATCTGCGGCGCACTTCCATCCCCATTGGTCCGGTGGCGGTGTGGGCGGCCAGCAATTTTCCGCTGGCGTTTTCCGTGGCCGGCGGCGACACGGCCTCGGCGCTGGCGGCATCCTGTCCTGTGCTCCTCAAGGCGCATCCCGGACATCCCCGAACGTCGGAGCTGACCGCCGGGGCCATGGCCAAGGCGATTGCGTCGCTGGGATTGCCGGCGGGAATTTTCTCCATGCTTTATGGCGCCAGCCCGGAGGTGAGTCTGGCGCTGGCCCGCCATCCAGCAATCAAGGCGGGCGCGTTTACCGGATCGTTGCGCGCCGGGCGGGCGTTGTTCGACGCCGCCTGCCAGCGTCCCGACCCGATTCCCTTCTTCGCGGAGATGGGCAGCGTCAATCCCGTTTTCATTTTACCGGGCGCGCTGGCCGAGCGCGGCGAGGCCATCGCCGAGGGTCTCAGCCAATCGGTGAATCTGGGCGTGGGACAGTTTTGCACCTGCCCCGGCATCATTGTGGCTCGCCAAGATGCCGCGTTCGCCGAACAATTGCGGGAACGATTCGCGCGCGGCGCGGCCGGCACAATGCTGACCACCGGAATCGCGCAGGCTTTTCGTAGCGCCACCGAGCACATCGCCACGCTGCCGGGTGTCACCGCCACGCGAGCCGCAGCGGGTGGTAGTGGGAGTCAGCAGGCCCAGCCCGTGCTGTTTGAAACGGCCGCGGCCGGCCTGATGAAGCACGATGAACTGCTGCACGAAGTTTTTGGTCCTGCCACGGTGTTGGTTCACTGCGGATCGCCGGCGGAACTGGAAGCGGTGGCGCGACGCCTGGAAGGCAGCTTGACGGCGACCATCCACGGCAGCATCGCGGATCTACGGGAACATCGCGCGCTGCTCTCGGTGCTGTCCCGCAAAGTGGGCCGGCTGTTGTTCAACGGCTATCCCACGGGCGTGGAGGTTTGCGCCTCCACGCAACATGGTGGACCCTATCCGGCGACCACCGATCCGCGTTTCACCTCGGTGGGTACGGCGGCGATCTATCGCTTCACGAGGCCCATCTGCTATCAGGATTTCCCCCAGGAGTTTCTGCCCGCCGAACTGCGCGACTAGATTTGGAGCGCCGCCACGCACGGGACATGCCGCAGCGGCTTCTCGGCGGTTAGCGAAGTGCGCCAGAAAATTCCACTCCTTATGCGATAGCATGTGGCGACCGGGACACGAGCAGTATCCAAGCCCGCAGCGGCTAGAGTGTGGCCCAGGGCGTCAGCCGTGGGAAATGTCACGAACGAACACAGCCCGCAACAGAATGCCCTTGATTCCGGGTGCGTGCAGCCCACGGAGTGGGCGAGAGATTGTGGCCCAGGGTGAAGCGAAGCGAAAACCCTGGGTGCGTTTAGAAAAAGGGGGCGAGCCTGCGAAGCGGGCGAAAGGCGGTTTTGTCGGCCCCTGCGAGAGATGCGCGCGTCTTTCGCCCGCTCTATGACGCACCCACACGAGGAGTTATGGGAAGGAATGGAAATTATGGGGAGCGCAACTGGAGGAATAGAAAATGGGTTCCAAGCGACCTCTCCAGCAGGTGAACGGCCTTGGCTTCGGCTTTGGTCTTCCGCACTTCCGTCCCCGGTTTCTCACCGGGTAGGGCGATCCAGTTTCCTCGTCGTCGCTTCCCCTCTCCCGGCCACCCTTGCGGGCCGCCTGCCCCCGTCTTTTCCACGGGGATTCAGGATCAGGGTTGTCATCCGAGGTATCTCCAACGGTTTCGACGCAGCCTTTCGACATCGCCGTTCCCCGCCAGATCTTCTCCTGCTCGAACCTCGCCGCCTGCCTTTCGGCCGGCCGCTCGGTGTCCTGAGGGTTACTCCTTGGTCCCGCGCAGAGCCTTGCGGCTCCACCCGGGCATCGAGGTTTCCTTGGCGTTCTCCCTAGACCCGGCGCCTCACGGCTTCCGGTTCGGTATCCGAGCGATCCCCGCAGTTCCAACCCGCGTCGTTAGCTTTGAACTTCGGGTTTTACCCCGCCGACTCGAATCCGCCTGCGCTTCTTACCCGGCCTATTCGCCTTGCGGATCGATCCGCCTGGCGCTTCGCCACTTCCTCCTCGACTTGCCCCGCGCGCGTCGTTCGCTTTCCACCCTTGCGGGCTTCCAACTGCGCTCGCGCGGTCCTGCGGTATTTCCCCCAAGTTCACTGCCGGCTCACTTTTATATGTGCCGGTCTTCGGCAGGTTCCTCTCGATTCCTTCCGAATAGTCGCCCTACGGCTTCCATCCGGCTGTTCGGAACCCATTACCTTCGCCGAGAGCTTCTTCCTACTTTCAGGATCTCTCGGAACCCACTTAACAGTTATAAGTTCTGTTCTTATTTTCGTCAAGACTTTTCGTTCTTGTCTTTTCAACGACTTCGTGATTTTTCGTATTTTGATGCCCTACGGTTCAGCAAAATGCGCCTCACACTGGCATCCTCGCCGGGACCTGTGCAGGAAACCCGCATAAACATTGGCTCAGATGCACTACCGCTACAGAACAGGTCTATTATGTTTTAGCGAGACTCGGAAGACCCAGCTAAAAACACGGTTCCTGAAACACAATATCTTTGTTTTGTTGTTTGCACGCACAATGAACAGATGCATGGGGAAGTATGGGAAAGATGGGAAAGATGGGAAAGATGGGAAAGATGGGAATTATGAAAAGCGCGGCTGGAGGAATAGAAAAAGGGTTCCAAGCGACCTCTCCAGCAGGTGAACGGCCTCAGCTTCGGCCCTGGTCATTCCGCGCTTCCGTCCCCGGTTTCTCACCGGGTAGGCGATCCAGTTTCCTCGTCGTCGCTTCCCCTCTCCCGGCCACCCTTGCGGGCCGCCTGCCCCCGTCTTTTCCACGGGGATTCAGGATCAGGGTTGTCATCCGAGGTATCTCCAACGGTTTCGACGCAGCCTTTCGACATCGCCGTTCCCCGCCAGATCTTCTCCTGCTCGAACCTCGCCGCCTGCCTTTCGGCCGGCCGCTCGGTGTCCCGAGGGTTACTCCTTGGTCCCGCGCAGAGCCTTGCGGCCCCACCCGGGCGTCGAGGTTTCCTTGGCGTTCTCCCTAAACCCGGCGCCTCACGGCTGCCGGTTCGGTGTCCGAGCGGTCCCCGCAGTTCCAACCCGCGTCGTTAGCTTTGAACTTCGGGTTTTACCCCGCCGACTCGAATCCGCCTGCGCTTCTTACCCGGCCTATTCGCCTTGCGGATCGATCCGCCTGGCGCTTCGCCACTTCCTCCTCGACTTGCCCCGCGCGCGTCGTTGGCCTTCCCCCCTTGCGGGCTTCCAGCTGCGCTCGCGCGGTCCTGCGGTATTTCCCCTAGGCTACTGCCGGCTCACTTTTATATGTGCCGGTCTTCGGCAGGTTCCTCTCGATTCCTTCCGAATAGTTGCCCTGCGGCTTCCATCCGGCTGTTCGGAACCCATTGCCTTCGCCGAGAGCTTCTTCCCGCTTTCGGGATCTCTCGGAACCCAGGTAATGTTTTAAACTCGTCTTAACTTTTCGTCAAGGATTTTATGCCCTGTGATTTCAAGCACTTCTAACTTTGCTGCACTTTCTTTCAGCACGCTCCCCTGAAGGCATTGGTGAAGATTGCAAGCCCGCCGCCAGGAACCACCCAGGCATTCACGGAACCCGCATAAAATCGGATGGAAAACACCATGCACCATCGCGGTGCAAAGAGCCACAAAACGGAATTCGTAGGAAATGATTTTACTAACCTACGCCGAGTTTCTTCATTTCCTCGCCGTAGTAGCGGCGGAAGAGCAGATCCCATTCCTGGCTGCCCTCCACGATGGGGCGCTTTTGCGAAGTGATCTTCAGACGGACGCGCTCTTCCATTTTCTCCTCGGCGCGAAGGTTTTCCTGAAGGATGCGGAAGACTTCCAGACGAACGTCGTTCTTGGGCTTGAGCAGTTCGGCTTCCTTCTTCATGCCGGCCAGCAGATCGGCCACGACGTGGGAGAGCTTGTTGACCTTATCGCGGGCAATCTTGGTGCCGTCGGTGTCCCGGCCCGAGGCCGAGACTACACCCTTTTCCTTGGCCAGTTGCCGCTTGACGTGCTTGAACGCCTCCTGGTAGGAAGCCCCGGCATCGCGCATCTCCTCGGCGTGCCGGTCCAGCAACACGCGAACCTCGTCGTTGAGGCGGTCCTCGGCGGTCATTTCGTTCATGAACGCTTCCTTGACCTTTTGCAAGACCAATTCCGGACTGCCGAGTTTTAGGTGCTGCTTGGCTAAGCCGTTGACCAGTTGTTGACAGAGATAGCCGATGTAGTCTCGCGATAGAATCATGCTCCAGACATTGTACCTCGAACCGTGGAGAATCGGGGAGCCAGAGGGGTTACCCGCAAGCCAGAGAAGCCAGAGACAAGGCAATTGTAGCCGCACCGATTCGGTGCTATGCTAGAAGCGATGAAGAAACGTGGCGAGATCGTGCCGGCCGACGTTCCCATGCCCCCGCCGGATCCGGCGCTGGCCGACCAAATCGCCCTGGCGTCCCAACAGATGGTTTGCCGCGTCTGTGGCAGCCGCGGCGCGGTGCGCAAGGACGACAGGCTCTGCTGGGTCTGCCGCCGCTTGAAGATCAGCGCCTGGCGCGACGTGGAAAAACTGGGAAACCCCGATTAGCCCAGTGGCCCAGGCATCCCCTGCCTGCGGCCTTCTCCTTCCTCGCTTACTTCCGGCTAGGCTGCAATTGATCGATCCGCTTCCCGCTGGCCGAGCGCTCCATCAGAAGAGCCAGGCGGCGCGCACGAGTCTCTTCCTTTTTCGCACTCATCACCCAAAAGATCGCGACTTTCCTGTAGCCGGCAGGCTGGGCTTCGAAAAATGACGCGGCCTTCCGGTTGGCGCCCCAGGCCGCCGCCAACGACGGATCGAGCCGGGCATGGCTGCGCTCGTAGGAGTACTGCTTGCTTTTCTTCTCGTCTCGCCCGTGAAACGCGCCGAGCCCGGACGGCTGCATCCGCCCGAGGGAGAGCAGCTCCCGCACACGCTTCGTGTTGACCACGCTCCAGATGCTATGCGGTTTCCGCGGCGTGAAACGGATGGTGTAGGACTGCGCATCGAATCGTTTACGGACGCCGTCGATCCAGCCGAACGAAAGCGCTTCGTCCAGCGCCTCCGGATAGGTGATGCCGCGGCCCAACTCTTTGCGGTAAAATCCCACCAGCAACTCGGATGCGGCAGCGTGGTGTTGCTCGAGCCACCGGCGAAAGTCCGCCGCGGATTGGAAAAATGTCGGTTTCATCCCGCTGCTAACGTACGACCAGCACTTCCCGCAAACCATCCTGGGCCAGGAAAAATTTCAGACTGTGGAAATCGTGGAAGATGTTCTCGATGTTGCGGTTGTTGAAGGGCCGCTTGAGGCGGTAATCGCCCCGGCCATGGATCTCCAACGATCCCGGAGAAGACATCAGGGCGCGAAAAGCCATCACCTCCGCTCCCGGCTCCGAGGTGTGAAAGAAGAACAAAAGCGCCGCGCCGGAGCGCGTAATTTCGGCCAGCCGCCGGACCAAGGGCTGAACCATGTCGGGATTCCGCCAGCAAGTCGAGCATGTCCCAGCCCAGCACGCCGTCGAATAAACCGGCGGGATACTTCAGGTTGTGATCGAGCAAATCGCGATTGACCGAACCCTGGGCGCCGCCGGTCAACTCGCGGAAAAGATCTTCGCTGTAAATGCGATGACCGAGGCCGGTGATGAGGTTCACGTTGGCCTGCGAGGGCAGTCCGATGTCCAACACTCGCAGGCCTTGCTGTCCTTCGAGATGCGCAAAAAACTCCCGCAGTCCATTGCTGCGGCGAATGGCGCCGTCGGTCATCCTCCGTACTTTTTCGGCTCACCGGAGAGGCTGAAACCGCTGGACGATCCTGGGGGGGTGGTTGCGGAAACGGGCGCGGGCGCCAGCGAGGGTGGCGCTGCGCCGCCCGACGCGGGCGCGCCGGAAGAGGCCGCGGCCGCCTGCGCGCTGTGGGCCGCCGGCGCGGATGCTCCCGCCGTCGCGGATGCGCCCTTCTGAATGTCGATGCTACCCTTGAAGTAAGCGCCGTCTTCGATCACCACGCGAGCGGTGATGATATCGCCGATCAGCGATCCGGTCTTGCGAATCTCCAGCCGTTCCACGGCGCGCACGTTGCCTTTCACTCGTCCCAGCACGACAACATCGCGGGCGTGCAGGTTAGCGTTGACTCTTCCGTTGGGACCGACCGTGACGTTGTTGTCCTTCAGCTCGACGGAGCCTTCCATTTCGCCGTCGACGTAGAGATCCTCGCCGCCGCCGATGTTGCCTTTCACCACCAGGTTCTTGCCGATCGTGGCGATTCCTCCGCGCAGGGCAGACTCCCGCTGCACTTCCGGAGCCGCACTTCACGCGCCGCTTCTCGCATGGGAGCCGGCGGCGTTTCCCTGACCGGCGGCGCTATTTCTTCCTTCTTGTTCCACATCGAATGGCCTCCTTGCTGAAACTGGATATAGACTTAGCGACGCATGGCCTCCTAACCTGCCGGAGACAATCAACATAAGTACTTGTATCACAAAGATGACGAGATAGCACTCGAACAAACTCGAACAGGCGCGTCGTGGCTGGCCCGGCTCCGCGGCCGAAAGCCCGCCTCACGGTTTCACCGTTGGCCCACTTCGACAAACCGGTTCCCCTCCCAAGCCATGATCGGGAACATCTCGTCAACTGGATTCTTGGTCAGCGGCCGGCTGAGGACTCGATTCTCCGCCAACCGTCGCAAGGTCTCCTTATAGTCGTTGCCGAATTGTGCCCGGATTGGATTGAAACGGTTATCTAGATCGTAGAAGACCGGGAACGTCACGACGCGGGCGTCCGGCCGGACGTCCACTGCTAATTGGTGAATTTCAACGTGGAGCGATCCGTCGGACACTTGGCGAGCGGCCACCACCTGCGCCGATCCACCACCGACCGTGGAAACTTCCATCCGGGGAAAGACTCGGTAGTATAGCGGGCTGCCGGCGGGACAGTTAGAACACCGGAATTCCTGCGTGCCAGCCGGCGTGGAACCGGAAGCACGCTCATACGGAAGGGCGACTAGGGCCGCAGCCAACTTCATTTCGTTGGAGAGTCCCCCCAGCAGCACAACCCGCTGTCCACCGATCCACGCTTCCGAGACAGACCTAAGGTGGCCGTTGTTCCAGTACTCAGACAACACCTTGCCGTGAGGGCTAATTCTCTGGGCCAGCGATGGGAACATCTCCCAGTGAATTCGCAGCAGCCACACAGAGCGCGTGCCGTCGGGTTCGGCGATGGTCCGTAAGGACCGCGGTGCGAAAGGAGGATCGTACGTGACGGCGCCAAATCGAATCGGTCCCACCGATGATTCTTGAAAGCGCAGCGAGCCGTCGTGATTGAAACAATAGAATCGCTCCCGATACGGGTTCCTAGTCTTGGCCAAAAATAGTACTTCCGGCAAACCATCGCCGTCGAGATCCGTAATCTCACTATACGGGCCAAACTCGGGTTGGAGAACTTCCGTAAACACATGCTGCCACAGAAGCCGGTTATCGGAACCGTAGACCATTAGCGCGTTATTCTCCACGCGGCACCAAGTCGGCAGGCCGGAAGCGATCGGCCTGAATCCGTACACGACCCCCGATAACACCAAAGCAGCCAGCACGGAGAGAGAGATCAATCCAAGGACGATTGAGCCGGGACGCCTGGGGGGTGCTTCCGCCAAGTGAACATCGCTGCCACGAGGATCGGAACCATTATCATCCAATTCCCTCCCCCGAGCCGCCAACCACCCGTCTAGCTCCGGCTTTTCTGCGTAGACCGTGTCCCCGGTCTTCGCCCTAACCCGCCGAACCGGCAATCCCAACTCCGCCTCCCACCGCTGGACAGTCCTAACGCCTCGCCCAAAGTACTTGGCAATGTCCTTCCACCCGTGGATGCGATTGAACATAGAAACCGCCTAACGTTAAAGTCCGCAACAAGGCTCGCAGAATCAATACTGGCATAACGCGGCACGGTTTGGCGTACTTTGTCGTCTTGCCAGTCTTGGTATTCCCGGCGACGATATAACGCCATGATTGCGACAAAGTATCCTGCTTATCGGCGTTTAGTCGTGGCTTCCGTCCTTGCGTGCTCAGTACTGCTCCCGGAGCGATCCTGGGCCACCGGTGGTGAAACTGACCATGTCACTATTACATACACACAGAACGGGACCGTTGTCCGTAATCATACCGTCGTCACCTATGAGACGATCACCTACGACAGCGGGACCGAGTTCGACATTACGGTTTATAGGACTAGCGCCGGGAATCCCGATTGGGTCTTCACTGTAGTGGACCCCAACGGAACGGCCTTCTCTGACAGCGCGTTCGCGAGTTACTGGGTTTTTCAATGCGTCCCCTCCGGGCCGGCCTGTCAGCCTCGAGCAGGCCAGTGGTGGGCCCGGGTAGATAGCGGAACGTGGGTTACCTGGGTCATGCAGGCCCAAGCCTCACCACTGACTGCTCCGAGCTTACTTTCGCCTGCGAACACTTCGACCCCCACGTCTCTAGCGGTACCCCTAAGTTGGAATGCCGTTGCCAACGCCACGTCCTACGACTTGTACTTCGGGTCGTCCAGCAACCCGCCTTTCCTCACGAACCAAGTCCAAACCAGTTTTCTGCCGAGCGCCTTGTCTTATGGGACAACTTACTATTGGAAAGTGTTGGCCCGAAGCTCCGCTGGCGCTTCCCCTGCTTCATCCGTATGGTCGTTCACGCCAAAAATATTGTCTCCCGCTCTGTTGTCACCCTCTTCGGGGGCAACGCCCAACTCCCTTGCCGTACCGTTGAGCTGGAGTGCAGCGACGAATGCCACGTCCTACGATCTCTACTTCGGGTCCTCTAGCAACCCGCCCTTCCTTACGAACCAAGTACAAACGAACTTTCTACCGAGTGGGCTGGTCTCGGGGACCACCTACTACTGGAACGTCGTGGCTCGGAATAGCGCTGGGGCTTCCGCCCCTTCTCCAACCTGGTCGTTCACGCCAGAAGTAGTGCCTGTGCCTGGCGTGCCCAGGCTCACCGTGCCGGCAAACGGGGCCGTACTTAGCTCTCTCGCCGTAACGTTGAGTTGGAATGCACCGACGAATGCCACGTCCTACGATGTCTACTTCGGGTCCTCCAGCAATCCGCCCTTCTTTACGAACCAGGTCCAAACGACCTTTGTCCCGAGCGGGCTGGCCTCCGGAACCACTTACTACTGGAACGTCGTGGCTCGGAATAGCGCAGGGGTATCCGCCCCTTCTCCAACCTGGTCGTTCACGCCAGAAGTAGTGCTTGTGCCTGGCGTACCCAAGCTCACCGTGCCGGCAAACGGGGCCGTACTTAGCTCTCTCGCCGTAACGTTGAGTTGGAATGCACCGACGAATGCCACGTCCTACGATGTCTACTTCGGATCCTCCAGCAATCCGCCCTTCTTTACGAACCAGGTCCAAACGAGCTTTGTCCCGAGCGGGCTAGTCTCCGGAACCACTTACTACTGGAACGTCGTGGCTCGGAATAGCGCAGGGGTGTCCGCCCCTTCTCCAACCTGGTCGTTCACTCCAGACATAGTGGTAGCGGTGCCACCGGATGTACCCACGCTCATCTCGCCCGCAAACGGGGTTGCGCTCAACTCTCTTCCCGTATCGCTGAATTGGAACGCCGCGACGAATGCCACGTCCTACGACCTTTACCTCGGATCCTCCAGCAATCCGCCCTTCTTTACGAACCAAGGCCAAACCAGCTTCCTACCGAGCGGGCTCGTCTTCGGAACCACGTACTATTGGAACGTCGTGGCTCGGAATAGCGCAGGGGCTTCCGCCCCTTCCGCCACTTGGTCGTTCACTTCATCGCCGCCTCCGCCTCCGGGTTCGGGTGGAGCTAACTACCATTTCGATGAAGGCTCGGAAGCACCGCCGTGGACTCCTCCGGTAATCACGTGGACGGAAAAATCAGCGGGGCCACCTACGTACCCGGATACTCCGGCACGGCATTACATTTCCGAGGCGGCAGCAGCGATGACAACGTGCTGCTCCCGCAGAGTCTGTTCAATGGATTTGGGAATGGGGCCTACGTCGAGGCGTGCGATCCGCCCCAGCAGCTACACAGCGTCCTGCGTCGGTACGGTGTTCCGCAAACGCGCCGATTACCGCGACTTCGGCCTTGAGCTGACTAAGACAGGCGCCTTGAACGCCTATCTCGCTGCTGAAAACGGTGCCACCGGTGCCACCACCGCGGCAGGCGCAATACCGCTTAACACTTGGACTAAGGTCGCCATGGGATACGACGGCAGCCGGTTCACCCTATATATCAACGACAGCGACGTCGGCCACGATGATAAAGCATTGACCATCAACTGGGCCACGGCTTACTTCCAAACCCAGATCGGCAATGATACCTGGGACGACTACAACTGCACTTATGGTTTTGCCGGTGATATCGACGAAGTTTTGATCGAAACCGCCAAGCCCTCCACGGGGTCGTGCAGCCTCACCTGCACGGCTTCAGCGCCCACTCAAGGCATGGCCGGCAATCCAGTGTCTTTCTCGGCAACGGCGACGGCCTCAAATTGTACGGGATCTCCTTCCTACAGTTGGAATTTCGGAGACGGTTCAGCCCTTGGCACTCAACAGAATCCGGTTTACACGTATCAGAAGGCAGGCTCATTCGGTTGGACGATGACGGCAAGCGCGCCAGGGGCATCCTGTCAGCAGACAGGCACAATTGTAATGACCAGTTGCCCAGCCCCCACATTGAGCCAGCAACCCGTTCCCCAGACTGTCTTTTCAGGGCAGCAAGCGACGCTGACTGTTGTTGTGGCAGCGGCTGGAGCCGTCAGCTACCAGTGGTATCAAGGGTCCGCCTCGGACACCTCAACGCCGGTCGGAACGAATTCGGCTTCGTTCCTTACGCCGCCGCTGAGCTCTCCAACTTCCTATTGGGTGAGGGTAACGAGTGCTTGTGGCAGCTTTGCCGACAGCGTTGCGGCTCCGGTCACCATAGAACAGCGCTATGTGATTCTCAACGCAAACCCTTCGAGTGTCGCCTTCACTGCTTTTCAAGGAGGCCCCAATCCTCCGGTCCAGACCGTCAACATATCGAACGCGGCAGGAGGCGATTTTTCCTGGGCGGCTTCAGTGACGGTTGGCTCTTGGCTCTCGATATCGCCTTCCCAAGGTTCCGGGACAGGCACACTTAACCTGACGGTCAATATCAACGGCCTAACGCCTGGAAACTATTCGGGAACGATTCAGATTCTGGCTACTAGCAGCACTGCGAGACTCGCCGAGCAACGTGTCAGTCACGCTGACAATCAACACCCCGAATGGTCCAAGCTTCTCCGCGTCGTCCATTACTAATGGCGCCAGCTTTGTGTCCGGCTGCGCGCCCGGCTCCATTGTTTCCCTCTTCGGCACGGCTTTGACCAAGAACGTCAATGGAATCGTCGCCGCAACGTCGCTTCCTCTTCCCACCGTACTCGCCGGAACCAGCGTGTCATTTTCAGGAATTCCCGCTCCGTTGTTCGCGATGGTCAACCAGGGTGGCCAAGAGCAAATCAATCTCCAGGTGCCGTTTGAACTTAGCGGCGAGAGCACCACACAGGTGGTCGTGACGAATAATGGCTTAATCAGTCCTCCTGTGACTGTCGCTGTTTCTGCGGCCATGCCCGGCATCTTTACGGTCAACGGAAAGGCAGGAGCAATCCTAAAATCCGACTACAGCCTGAACAACCTCTCCAACCCTGCCCATCCCGGTGACATCATCATCATTTACGCCACGGGCTTGGGACCGGTCAGCCCAACTGTGGCAACCGGTACACCTGCCAGTACGGCCGCGCAGGTCACGATTCCGACCTCGGTCACGATTGGCGGTCTGTCGGCAAAAGTAATCTACGCTGGCTTAGCTCCTAGCTTCGTAGGGCTGTATCAGATCAACGTGATAGTTCCATCAAACACCACGTCGGGCAACGCTGTTCCTGTGGTCATCACGACAGGTACCAGCGTCTCCAACACGGCGACAATTGTAGTTGTTGGTAGTTCAGTTGCTCCATAGGATTCGCACATGATGGCTTGCCACGACTGGCCGTCGCGATGTCCCTGAACATCTCGATCGGCTGAACGCATGTTTTCCGTGTTGATTCAATGGAGAACTACCACCTGCGACGATTTAAGGTGGCCCGATTCGGCGAAGAAGGGGTGAGCCTCAAACTGCCCATTCCCGATTTTCCTCTTTTTCCCAAGAAAGAACCTAAACCCGGCGCAACTCCTCGGCGGCCCGCTCGGGACTCACCGGCGAGTAGTAGACCTCCTTGATACTGTAAGAGCGAGTGCGCCTTTCCGCGATCGGCAGGATCTCGATGTGCCAGTGATAATCGTCGGGCAGCGTGATCCACTGCACGGTAACGCCCCTTTGCGTGGAGGTATTCGGCGTGGTATGCAGCACCATGTGGAAGGTGTCGGTAACGTGCTGCAAACGCGCCAGTGAGCGCTGCAGGATTCCGGCTAACTCTGGCACGTCTCCCGGGCGCCCGGCGATGTCCTGCTCGTAGCTGGCGGCGTGGTAGCGCGGCAGTATCCACAACTCGTAAGGCACGCGCACCGCAAAGGGACACAGCGCCAGATAGTTGGCGGTGGCTTCCACCACGCGCGTGCCCAGGGTTTCTTCCTGTTGCACGATGTCGCAGAACACGCAACGTTCCTTGGCTTGATAATGGGCGCGCGCGGCGCGCAACTCGTAAACCATGCGCCGGGGAATGAACGGCGTGGCGGTAATTTGCGAATGCGCGTGGGAAAACTCTTCGCCCGCCAGTTTGCCGTAATTCTTGAATACCGTCACGTAGCGGAAGCGCTGGTCCTTCTTCAGGTCCACGATGCGGGCCCCGAAAGTGTTCAGCACTTCGGCGGCTTCGCGCTCGGCGCCCAGCCAGATCTGCCGCTCGTGGTTGGGACTCTCCAACACCACTTCATGAGCCCCCGACGGTTCGCATGCGATCATAGATGCCTTCGGCCGCGCGGCTCTCCGATCCCTCGATCTGATATAAGGGATGCGGGTGCGGGTAGACGGGCACGCCACCCGGGGAAACATAGATCGGCTGGCGCGACACAAACTGGCCGCCCGCGCACCATTGGCAGGGGCCGGCCGACTCCCGCAAAAAAGAGTCTTCCTCATCGCCCACCAGCATCCAGCTCTGTGTGACAGGATCTTTGCGTAATTCCATGGCGAAGGCATTATCCTTCGAGATCGGTGTCCGCGTAAAGATTCGTTTTACGCTCGTGAACCCTGGCGGCCCAATGCTATAGTGATTCTGGGAGCCTGGAAGCGGGCCGATTATGGCGTATATCTGCAACATGTGCCAGCACACCGAGGAGGATTGCCGGTGTGAACGGTATTGCATGATCTGCAAGTCCGACAACAACCCGCGCCTGTGTTCGGACGGCTGCTACTACTGCTCGGACTGCCGGGAAGCGTGTGGTCTTTCCCCCGAGGATTAACGAAATCAACGATGCCCAAGGGTAAACACGCGGTTCGATTCGAAATTGACCGTCACAGTGACCGCCCGTTCTACGACCAGGTCCGCGACCAGTTCGTGAACATGCTGCACTTCGGGGCCCTCTCTCCGGGATCGCGCCTTCCCACAGTGCGTCAACTGGCGGAAGACGGCGGCATCAATCTCAAGACCGCCTTCAAGATCTACCGGGCTCTGGGGCGGGCCGGACTGGTGGAAATCCGGCCGCAAGCGGGAGTGTTTGTCCGTTCCGGCCGCGGCAAGGCCGAGAGCGTCTATCGCCGCAGCGTCATGGAGTTTCTGAAGCGTGTGGAAAGCGAGGCTTCCCGCCTCAATCTGACACCGCGCCGCTTGGTTCATCTGCTCTCCCTACGCAACCGCAATGGAGATCGCCGCGCCCATGGCAAAGGAACGGCGGCCCTGGTCACTTGCGCGGTGTTGGAATGTAATCGCGAGCAAACCCGCATGTTCGCGCTGGAGCTGGAACGCAAGCTGGGCGTCAAGGCCGAGCCGGTGGAAGCATTCGCCGCCGCGCCACCCCCTGGTTTAGACCGCGTACTGCGTCACGCCGACTTCTTCGCGACCACCGATTTTCATTGGGAGGAAGGTTTGCGCCTGGCGCAGCGTTATCGCAAGAAGATTCTGCGGCTGCGCCTCGATCCCAAGTTCCTGAAGCTGATCCTGGCCTCGGCGCGCAAGGGACCGTTCGCCATGATCGTCACCGACACCACCATCCAGGAGCGTTTCCGGCAGAGTTTCGCGCACTACTTGAAGCCCGCCGAGGTCGACCGCCTGCGCATGGTCCATCCCGCCGACCGCGCCGGCATCGCCGAAATCAACCGCGCGGGAGGGCGCGTGTACATCTCGCCCCTTTGCGAAAAGCAGGTTCGCCCGCTGATCTCCCCATCGGTGGCCATCGTGCATCAGGCCAGCTTGATTGCCGCGTCGTCGGTGAAGGAACTCAAAGAGGATTTGCTTTTCTATCCGCTCGGTTCGAAGTAACGCCGGCCTTCCGGCCAGGTCCTGAAGGCCTGCGTTACGGGCCGGTAAGCAGCACATGAGCACCTGGTTCCAAAAAATCGCCGAGCAAGCCCGCGACCCGCAACGGCGCGCCGCGGAGCGCGCCGCCTGGCGTAACTTTTTCTACTCCATCGGCGCGCTCAGCGTGGCCTTCTTCCTGGCCGTTTATTCCGACGTTCTGGCGCGGGAAGGAGATACCTTCGCCACCGGGTTGGCCGGATCCACCGCGTTGTTGCTGGCCGGCATCGTCGGTGTGGTGTGGGTGCCCAAACTGGCGCGGCGCACCTCCGTCGAGTGGCTGCGCGCTTCGGTGGATTATCACCTCACCCGCGCGGGCATGGTTTACTTCGGCGCGATTTTCGTGGTGGCTATCGCCGCGCTGAACACCGGCAACAACATGTTGTTCTTGATTCTGGCGGCGATGATCGGGGCGATCCTGGTTTCCGGCGTGGTTTCCCGCGTGGTCCTGAGTGGAATCACGGTGGAAGTGGTTTTACCGGACCGCGTGTTCGCCCGGCAGCCGGTTCTGGCGCGCGTTCATCTGGCGAATCGCAAACCGCTGCTGCCGACGTTCTCCGTGCTGGTGGGCGGCCAACGGCAAACGGAAAAAGACAAAAAGAAAAAGCAGTCTTCCGGCCTCCCACCCGTGGAGGCAGCCTCGGATTCACCGTTGTTGTGGCAGGGCGTTTATTTTCCTTACGTCCGCGCGCGACAGGAGAGTTCGCAGGTGCTGGAAGTGGTCTTTCCCAAGCGCGGGTTGTATCGCGAGGAGCGCATCGCTCTCTCTTCGCGCTTCCCCTTCGGCTTTCTGGAGAAGGTACGCAAGGTACCCGCCAAGCGGGACATGCTGGTACTGCCCTCCATCGAGCCCAGCGATGGTTTCTACGAGATTCTGCCGTTGCTGAGCGGCGAGTTGGAAAGCTATCTGCGCGGGCGGGGACACGATCTCTACAGCATCCGCGACTACCTCAACACCGACACCGCGCGGCACGTGGATTGGAAGGCTTCGGCGCACACCGGCGTCATGAAGGTGCGCGAGTTCGCGCGCGAAGATGAGCGCCGTTTGCAACTGATCTTCGATCGCGGCATGAACGACCGTTCGCCGGCCTCCCTGGAGCGTTTCGAGGCGGCTGTAGAGCAATGCGCGGCGCTGGCCTGGCACTTCCAGGAGATCGGCGCGCAACTGCAATTCGTCACCGAAGAGTTGCGCACGCCGTTCGCGCCGGCGGGCGATGTTTTTTGGGAGATTCTGGAGTACCTGGCGTGCGTCCAGCCGGGCGGGCCGGGCATCAACTGGAACACTCTGGCGGCGGGGGAGCAGGAGGAGCAGGCTTTTCGCGTCATCTTCACGCCGGCGCTGCACGGCATGATTCCCACAAATCTGTGGAGCTCGTCTTACTTCGTGTTCATGCACGAACTGGAGGCTAAAAGCAGGCCCGAGCCAAAAGCCCCGAGGCCCGAGTCGAAGAAAGAAGCTTTTGACTCGGGCCTCGCGCCTCGGGCCTGAATTCTGTGTCATAATGGGCTCTTACCAACCGGGAGGCTTCCTTTGTTCGCTGTCGCTTTTTTTCTGGAAGGGTTGACGCTGGTCACCTTAATCGGCACGGCCATTCTGATCAGTACCTTTGCGTTTCTCTACTACGCCGAGAAGATGACCAAGAAGTAAGATCATGACTCTGGAAACCAAGTCCGCGGCCAGTTTGCTGGTGCTGCTGTTCGGGGCCGTCGCCCTGCTCCTGGCCGCTCCGCAGACTGCCACCGCGCCGGCGTCGCATGTAATCGTTCCCAAGCCGCGCACTCCCCGCCGGACTAGCCTGGATCCCGCGATGTTTAGCGATCCGCAGACCCGCCAAGCTTATCAGATCGCCAAAGACAATCCTAAGTTGCTGGAGAAACTGGCCTGTTATTGCGGATGTATGACCTCGCCCGCCGACGCCCACACCAGCAACTACGAGTGCTTCGTGGACAACCACGGCGCGGGATGCGCCATGTGCCGGCGCATCGCCTTGGAAGCGCAGCAGATGCAGAGCCTGGGCACGAAAGTTACGGCTATCAAGCGCGAGATCGACGTCCGCTACGCGCACTGAGGAGCGGACCTTCCCCTGTCTACCACTTGCTTCACACCGCCCGCCGGTGGGCCAAGAGTAAACTCCGCCGCGGTGGGCGTCATTCTCGAGGGTCTTGACTCCCTCACGAAAGGTGGTAGAGTATCGCCCATGAATAAAATGAAGTTTGTATTTGCGCTTCTATTGGTGTCCACTGCCTATGCGGCTACGCTTCAGATCTTAACCTTGGATCAAATGACGGCGCAGGCCTCGGCCGTGGTTCAAGGTCGAATCGTGGCCATGCGCTCGGATTGGATTAACGGCAAGGGCAGCTCAATCTACACTTACTACACGGTGCAAGCCGACAGCTACCTGAAGGGCAATCTGGGCCGCACCTTCCAGTTGACCGAACCGGGCGGCCAGGTCGGCAATATTGTCGGGTCGGTGCCCGGCGCTCCCTCCTTTCACGTGGGCGAGCCGGTGGTGCTCTTCATTCAGACGGACGGACCGCGAAACTGGCACCAAGCGATCGGTTACGAGCAAGGCGTCTTCCGGGTCCACCGCGAGACCGCAAGCGGAGCGCTGACCGTGAATCACAGCCAACCACTGGCCAACGGCGGCCAGATCGTCGCCTCCGATGAAAATCCCAGCCTGGTAACGGGTTCGCGGACTTCGCCCGACCTGAACCAATTATTGTCGCAGATCGGCGATTCGGTGCGCCGCAGCGCGGCTCCCAGGAAAGAGGTTCAATAATGAAAACCCGGAAATCGCTGGTCTTCAAATCTTTGGCAGCTCTCGCCGTGCTGGCGGCCGGCGCGACCTGCGCGTGGACTTATACTCTGCAATACAACTTGAACATGCACAGCCTCGGAGGTTATTTTCAGAAGTGGGACCCCAACGCCAAGATTACCATGGCCTACAATCTGACGTTCCCGCAGCAGTTTAGCTCCAGTAATCCCAACCCCGCTCTGGTGCAAGCCGTTCTCCGTAACGACATGCTCAATATTTGGAACGGCGTTCTTAAGTCCAACAACATCGCGGTGCAATTTGCGGACGGCGGAACCAACAGCAGCGTCGCAAATGTGGCGTGCGACGGCGTGAACATCATAACCTTCTCGAACAGCAGCAAGTCCCAACCCCCTCCGCCCAGCGGAGTGCTGGCGCTTACTTACGTCTTTGCGGTCGAGACGTCGGGTGTGATTCCCGCCGGCACTTGCGGGTCGAACGCGATCACCACTACCTTCCCCGGCCAGATTTTCGAAGCGGACATCACTTTCAGCACCACCGTGCCGTTCAGCGTCGATGGACTCTATGTGGGCGGCAGTTCGACCAACCAAGCCAGCGATATTGAAGGCACCGCCTTGCATGAAATGGGACACGTTCTAGGACTGCATCATTCCACCATGAACAGCGCGCTCATGATTGCCGCCGCCCAGCAGGTATTTCCCAACCGCAGTTTGAGCAGCGACGACATCGCCGGGATCAACGCCGCGTATGGCGTGAACAATTTGGGCGGCTCGATTTCCGGCACGGTCGCCGACGGCTCCGGCACGCCGGTCCTGGGAGCGGCCGTTCAATTAACGAACAGCACCACCGGTGTGCCCACGGTCGCCGGGATCACCGACGCGACCGGAGCATTTTCCATGGTTGGTTTCCCGGCCGGCACTTACAACGTTTGGGTTAAACCTCTGGACATTTATCCAACAATGCCCGGCAACTTTACGCCGGAGTATTCCGCGGCGCCGGGCACGGCCTTCAATGCCTTCGCCCTGGGCAGCCCCGCGGTGGTGACCGGCAAAGCGAACTTGGTTTTGCCGCCGATCCAGGCAACCGCTCCCTACGCCGCGACGTTTGATGATATCGTAGTGCAAACAACGGTGGGCAATTCAGTTGGCGCTTTCGGCGGCGTCGTAGCCAGCGCGCGGCGCGCCGGCTCGGGCAGCGCCTATCCGAGCAATACCGGCGCCTATGGGATTTGCGCTTTCGGATTTGGTTTTACGGGGGAGATCACCACTTCCGTGCCCACTGCCGTGCCCAACGGTTCCACCGCCCCAAGCACTTGCAACGTGGGCGCGGTTTTGGCGCGTAACTTCACGTTTCCAGCCAACACCGTGCCGGGCTGGTACGACGTCAACACCGGCAACGACATTATGCCGTCCTCGTTGCAGATCACCACGAATCCTTTTGTGGGTAACGGCGGTATCATCGACTCCGCGGCGAACACCAAGACCTATGCGGCCGGCGCATTCATCTCTATCTACGGTTTGGATCTGACCACCCAGACCATCGGCAACACCGTATTTCCGGTACCCACGCAGTTGGGCGGAATCAGCGTCCGCGTGGGAGACCGCTTTGCGCCGCTGTTCTTTGTGAGTCCCGGGCAGATCAACGCCATGATTCCCTATGAGGCGGCTTCCTGCTCCACGGGCGCCACCACGGGCTGTGCCGTGGACGTGCAAGTGCTTGTAGGAAACAATTCAATATTCGATTACGGCACTAACTACGGCACGATCAACGTGGTGGCCTCGGCGCCCAAGATCTTCACGATTAACAGCTCGGGAACGGGGCAAGGCGCGATTCAAGATGGCTCGGCTCCAGGCACCCCCATCGCCGATGTCAACAACCCGGCTTCCGCCGGCCATGTCCTGGTGATCTACGCTTCCGGTTTGGGCCAGACGACTCCCGCGGCAATCGACGGCTTAGCGGGGACCGGCACGACGGCGGCGGCTACGGTAACCCTCAGCGTGAATGGCAAGACCATTAGCGTGCCGGTTGTCTATACCGGTGTGACGTCCTGCTGTTCCGCACTGTATCAAATCAACGCCCAGCTCCCCAGCCCGACCGGTTTGGACGGCAGCAACGGCGCGCAACTACAGGTCACCGATTCGTTGGGCAACAAGAGCAACATCGTAACTGTCGCCATTAAATAGCCCCGCACGCAAAGAAGGAGCTGGAACCACAGATGATCGCACACGGATAAGAGAAAGCAACCGCCGATGAACGCCGATGGGAACCGATGCTCATCGGCGTTTCTCGGCGCTGGGACCCACGGGAACGCGTGGGTGCGGTGGTTGCTTTTCTTGGTCTTTCCTACGGAGTCACGGATACGGTCACTCCGGCACGGCTGGCAGTCGCCGATCCGACCGCGATCGAAACGGGTTGGCTGCCGGACATGCCGCTGGGGACCAGCACGTTGACTTGATACAGCCCTACGTATCCTGCCGCCAGGCCGCTGTGAACGACCGTGGCGTTACTCCCGCCTATGGCGACGATCACCGGGTTCACGGTGGTGTTCGCGCCCGCCGCCGCGCTGCCGGTGACAACCAACGGATTCGTCGGACCCAGCCCGGTGCAGAAAATCATTACCTGCTCACCGGCCTTGGCTGGACTTGCCGCGCTGACCAGCGAGTTATCGGCGTGCAGAATCGCCCCATCGCCCACGCCCGTCGCACTGAGCGTGAAGATTCCCGGAGATGCCGGCGCGAGATTAACCGTTTGCGACGCGCTGTTTTGCCCGCCAACGGTGACGGTCATGGGAGTGGATTCGCTGGCCGGACATTCGAAAGGAAGCTGGGCGTTGATTTGCCCGGGTAACGCGCTGAACAGAGGGATGTTGCTGCCGCATGCATTCACCGTGGTGTTACCCGGACCGAGTCGCAGCGGCAGAGGAATCGTGGAAGCGTCGGCCCGGCCGGCAGCCGGGATGTTATTTCCCAGGAAGTTATTTCCAAAGATAGAAACGATTTCACCGGCGGCCACCTGATTGTTCGGCGCGGGCGTGAAACTCGCGGCGTTCACCACGCCGCCCGCGCTCAACGCCGGAGGCCCCGCGCTCACGGGGCTCAAGACCACCTGAAATGCGTCCACCCAAACGCCCGGGCCGGCGGAACTTGCGTTGCTCGTTCCCGTCGCTTCGATCGTAACAGCGTGCGGGCCGGGAGCCAGGCCGCTGGCGCTCCAAGCGGGAAACTGCGCCTGAGCCGCGGGCTGGTAGAGGTCCACCGTGGCCTGTAGCACTCCGTCGAGGGAGACCTTGGCGATGCCCGACCATTGATCGCGATAGGAGAGCCAAATGACGCTGGTACCGTTGAAATTGATCGTAGCGCTAGCGCCGGCTTGATCGCTGAGCAGCGCGCTCCCGCCGCTGAACACGGCGCTGGCCTTGGACGACCATGTGCCCGTGGTGCTGACGGCCGGATTATTCTCTTCCACGCGGCCCGCGGAAGCGCTGGTTCCATTCAATACGGCCGAGCCATTCTCGATGTCGAAGGCATTGACCCAAACCCACGAACCTTGTGTGAAAGCGTCGCGAATGTGCGGTACTTCGATCGAGACGGTGTGCTGACCCAGCGCCAGGCCATGAATCGAATACAGAGGTTGTTGATACAGCGTGGAAGCGCTGTAGGAATCGACTGTTGTGACGGTTCCGTCCAGATAGACCCACGCGATACCGGAGTAGGGATCTTGCACGCCGATCCAGGTGATGCCTGTTCCATTGAATGTGATCGCGGTCATCGACCCTTTGGCGTTCGTCAAGGCCACCAGGCTATCGATGTTGGCGGAACTGTTGTTGGTGTACCAAGTGCCGCTATAGGTGATCGCGGGATCGGTTTGCACAACGCGTGTGACCGAGGATTGTGCCGGGCAGGTGGGCGCCGGCAATATCAGAACCGCGGCCAGCATGCCCAGTAGCGGAATACGGCTTACCATGAACGTCCCTCCTGAGAGAAGGTTATCAAGTAGGGAGAGCCACCGTCTGTTCCGTAGTGCTCAGTGCATAGTCCGAAATGCTGCGCTGTTCCGCGGCGAACAAGAGACTACGCGCGTCAACCGGACACCATCGTTCCGGTCGCTCGTGTGGTGCGTCAAACAGAATGCCATTTATTCCGGGTGCCCGCAGCCCACAGAGTGGCGTGGAGATTGTGGCCCAGGGTGAAGCGCAGCGAAACCCTGGGTACGTTTAGAAAAACGGCGAGCCTGCGAAGCGGGCGAAAGGCGGCTTTGCCCTCCAGCGAGCCCGCGAGAGCCAGCGCGAGAAAGAGATGCGGGCGTCTTTCGCCCGCTCTGTGGGCTGCGTTCCTTCCTTGACATTTCCCAGGGCTGACGCCCTGGGCCTGGAGTTTCTACATTTCCATCGGGTGTCCGCGAAGCGGAAGGCCAACCGGCGTAGTGGGCATGATTTAGCCCACAGCGCCAGCTGTGGGTTCATGAGCAAAGGCCGAAAGCCCGCGAAGGCGGGCGCGAGAGTGTGGCCCAGGGTGGAGCGTTTTTTGCGGAACCCTGGGTATACCGAGAGAAAACAAAGCCCGCGAAGCGGGCGGTAGACGTTCTGGCAACTGCGAGGCTGTCTTTCGCCCGCTCCGCGGGCTCTTTTTTTTCCCTCTCAGTGTTCCCAGGGTTCCGCAAAAAACGCTCCACCCTGGGCCACACTCTCCCGCCCGCTTCGCGGGCTGAAAATGTAGAAACTCCAGTCCCAGGGCTGACGCCCGGGGCCACACTCGAGCCGCCCGCGCTGCGGGCTTGGATCTGCCCGTGTCCCGGTTCGCCACAATGCTATCGGATAAAGCGTGGAATTTGTGACGCACTACACTAGTGAACTTCGTAAGGCTTCTCGCCCGCCGGAATCGCCACCGGCAGATGATTCTGGCGCGGCGGTATCGGGCAGAAGAACAGCGGCCCGTAAGCACACAACGGATTGAACGCCTTGTTGAAGTCCAGGATGGTTCTGCCATCTGGAGTGCGCGGCACGTAGACATAGCGGCCCACGCCGTAGGTTTCCTTGCCGCTGGTAGCATCACGATAGATGATGAACAGCACTTCCGGCTCATCGTCGTCGATGAAGGCGTCCAACGTGTAGGAGTGCCCCGATAGCTCAAAGGTTAGCTTCCCGGCATAGGGCAGTTTCTGCGGCCCGCCCTGCGACGATTCCACGGTGATCTCCTGCTTCCCTGTGTTTGGCGTAAACTGCGCCGCCACGCGATAGTGCTCATCGAAATCGAAGTACTTCAGGCCGTGATAGCGCAGCATCGCCTGACCCTTCTGATTGGAAATGCGCAGGGCAATCTTGCCGTCGGGATGGCGGATCTGCAAGCGATACTGTCCCAGCGCCACCCAGTCGGTGCCGATGAGGGTGTGTTCCTTCTCAAACTTGCCGTTGACGGTTAGTTGCGGTGTCGATGGGATCAGAACGGCGTCCTTGCCGCGGATGACCACCTCGCCCGCCACGGCCGGGATACCGTCACCGGGCAGCTTCACCGCGGCATTTGGTGCGCTACCGAGGGTATTGTGCTCGTGCTCCAGGATTTCCACGCGTTCCACGGCAAAGGGCGATTTGTCGCCACGCATCTTTTGTTCCTGGTGCGCGCGCCAGGCCTTGACGTCCGCGGCGCCAGCGGTATCGGCCCCGGCTAACAGCAGGAATAAAGGTAGGGTAAGCATAGGATCTCCATTATCGCGCATCCCTCAGCAGCAGCGCGATACCCCTTTGTAGCGGCGTTCCAATGATTCCAGATAGAACCGCTCCGCCGTAGGGATCTCCGCTGCTCGCCCCGTCGCCCGCAGATGGCAACAGTAGCGCGTATAGGCGCCCTCGCCCAGGATCTGCCGCAGGTAATGGATCACCGCGCGTAGCCAGCTCATTTCAATCCGCCCCCATACTCGAAGGTTGATAACCGGCCTCGTGCAACACCGGCTTCTGCCGGCCGCTCCACATGGCCAGCCAATGGAACAAAGAATCCACCAGAATGACGATCACCATCAGGACGAACATCCCGGTGACGAAGGCGTCCACGCGATCGTTGCGGATGGCCTGCCGCGCGGCATCCAGATTGGCCGCCGTGATCGGACCCGTGCTGAGCGATTCCGTCACCGTCCGCGCATGGGCCAGAAAGCCAATTCGTGGATCGGGGCTCAACATCTTCTGATAGCCCGCCGTCAGCGTTGCCGCGGTCAGCCACAACATCGGCACCAGCGTCACCCAAACGTAGCGCGTGCGGCCCATCTTGATAATGATGGTGGTGGCCACGCACAGCGCCACCGCGGCCAGCAACTGGTTGGCGATTCCGAACAGCGGCCAAAGACTATTGATGCCGCCCTGCGGATCGGTGACGCCCTGATACAGAAAATATCCCCAGCCGCCCACGACCAGCGCCGAGGTGGCGATGACGCCGGGATACCAACTGCTGCGTCCCAGCGGCTTCCACACGTGTCCCAGCAGGTCTTGCAACATGAAGCGGCCCACGCGACTGCCGGCGTCGAGCACGGTGAGGATGAACAGCGCTTCAAACATGATCGCGAAGTGATACCAAATCGCCGGAAGGTGCATGGAGTCGCCGGTACTGGAGAAGGCTCGCGAGAAAATCTGTGCAAACCCTACGGCCAGCGACGGCGCGCCGCCCACCCGGCCAAACAGCGTGGTCTCGCCCATGGACTTGGCCAAGCCGGCCATTTCCGCCACGCTCACCGGATATCCCCAACCGGAAATGGTGGCGGTGGCGCTGGCGGCATCCGCTCCGACGATGGCCGCCGGGCTATTGATCGCGAAGTAGACGCCTGGTTGTAACACGCACGCCGCTACCATAGCCATCACCGCCACAAACGATTCCGCCAGCATCGCGCCGTAGCCGATTAGGCGCGCCTGCGATTCTTTCCCGATTAGCTTGGGCGTGGTGCCCGACGACACCAGCGCGTGAAAACCGGAAACCGCTCCGCAAGCGATGGTGATGAAGCAGAAAGGGAAAATATTTCCGGCAAACACCGGGCCACTGCCGTCGATGAAGCGGCTGAGAGCCGGCATCTGCAGGGTCGGGCGCAGCATCAGGATGCCCAAGGCCAGCAGCAAAATCGTGCCCAGCTTAATGAATGTGGCCAGGTAGTCGCGCGGGGCCAGCAACAGCCACACCGGCATCACCGAGGTGATGAATCCATAGCCCATGATCAGGAACGCCAGGGTCTTGGCGTCGAAGCGGAACAGCGGCCCCAGGGCCGCTGACTCCGCGACGAAGCGCCCGCCGATGACCGCGGCCATGATCAAAACAAATCCGATGACGGATGTCTCCAGCATTTTGCCGGGCCGCAGGTATCGCATGTAGATGCCCATGAGCAGGGCGATGGGGATGGTCATGGCCAGCGTAAAGGTTCCCCAAGGGCTGTTTTTCAGCGCGTTGGTCACCACGAGCGCGATCACCGCCAGCAGGATGGTGAGAATGGAGAGAATCGCCGCCAGCCCGGTGTATCCGGCCACCGGCCCCACTTCCTCCCGGGCGATGGCTCCCAGCGACTTGCCGTCTCGCCGCAGCGACGCAAACAGAATGACGAAGTCTTGGACGCATCCGCCGAGCACCGCGCCTGCCACGATCCACAGCGTGCCTGGGAGATAGCCGAGTTGCGCGGCCAGCGTCGGTCCCACCAGCGGTCCCGGTCCGGCGATCGCCGCGAAGTGGTGTCCCAGCACCACCCACTTGTTGGTGGGCACGAAATCGCGGCCGTCGTTCAGGCGTTCGGCGGGTGTGGCGCGGGTGTCGTCGAGAGCCATCACGCGGCAAGCGATGAAGCGGCTATAGAAACGATAGGCCACGGCGTAGACGCCCAGCGCAGCCACGATCAGCCACAGCGCGTTGATCGGTTCGTCGCGGCGCAGTGCAACCACGGCCAGCGCGCCGGCGCCGGCCACGGAAATCGCCGTCCACAAGAGAACGTTTCCTAGTTTTCGCAAAGCTAGATCCCCAGACGTTGCTGAAGGAAGCATACAACGTCCGGGGTGAGCCAGACACCTCGTTCCGTATGGAAGACGGGTTTCAAGGAAGGTACATCGCCTTCCATGATTCCCATGCCTCCCATCGTTCCCATCCGCCGAATAATCAACGCCGCATCCGCCTGATCCAGAAACCGCCGCGCGCTGACCTTGAAATCGGTTACTGCGGGATCGAGCACGGTGAGGTAGACATCGGGGCGCAGAAACTCCAGCACGCTATTGGATTCCATGATGACGTGCTCCGATCCGTCGAGCGCCGCGCGCAGGGCCGGCATGGCCGTGCCCAGGGCATGCACTGGCGTGCGCACCCACAGCGAGCGCCGCGCGCCGGCGCGCAAGAAGCGCGAGGTGTCGCTGCGGCCCGCCGCGTCGCACTCTTCCTCGATAGCGTAGGGACAGTCCGGCGCGGTGATGGCGCAGCCGCACGGCTCTCCAGACCGCGAGCAAATCCCGTGACCATGCTGGGTGATCTTCACCGCCGTCCAGCCCAGTTGCGGCAGCGCCGCGATGATCGCCGCCACCACCGACGTCTTACCCACATCGCGCGACTGTCCGCCGACCACCACGCACTTCATCTGCCTATTGTAGCGGAGTGCGAGGCGTTTGATCTGATCTCCGCATAATGATAGTGGTCATTCATTAGAATCCGTTAACTGCGCCTTTTCCGTCGCACTTTGTACGGCGCCCGCCGCACCTTCAGCTAGACCATTGGTCAGTAAAGAGTTAGTACCGCCTCAGGGTCGTTTTGCCTGGCGCCTCCAGGCACCTCAGGGCAGGGTCCCACGGGCCTCTGTACCTTTTCAACGCAGTTGCCGATAAGACTAGCAGGGGAGTTGCGCACGATTATGGCCTTAGTGAATCATTCGATTGGTACCGGCTCGAGCAAACTCACGAGCAAAGAGGGCATCTCTGTCCAGGACTTCCTGGTGTTGCGCAAGCTCTTTACCGGCGTTCTGAAGGAAAGCATCAAGGCCTCAAGACCAGAACCCGAGGAGTTGGACTCCACGGCACAAGGTGTGACGGAGGCTCACCGTCGCAGGCTGATGATGCTGGATTTGTGTATTGCGCCGGAGGCTCTTCGCTTGGGCGTGCAGCACGGCAATCCGGACGATCAGTCGCTGGTCACACTGCTGCGTTACCTGATCCGGCAGGGCCGCAGGGTGGATCATGATCGCTTCGACTGGGTGCTCACCTACATCTTGAAACGGCGCCTGGAAAGCGGAACGGGAGAGAGTTTCGGGAGCGTGGAGGCGCAAATCATGGAGATGTTTCCGCACCTCCCGCAGCCGCCGCTCTCCGGTAATGCCCGCAACATCATCAAGAAGTTGACTACCGCGCTGAAGGAGATCAATTCCTTCAGCAGTTTTCCACAGCTAACCGCCTCGGGCCTCATCGCCCAGGGCCGGAAGTTGAAAGATCAGCTTCAGAAAGAGCGCTTTCATCCCGCCGTACTCAGCGCCGTTGTCAACTACAACCTGGTGCTCGGGAAGGCCTTCAAAAAGCTGTTCGACGAAGCCGCCTTGCAAAAAGGGGAACTGGCTGCGCGCCTGGCGGTGGCCGACTATCGCGGCAACGTGGAATATATGAACAAGGTGGGGGAGCCGGCGCCGGCCCAAGCCGGCGAGCACCAGGCAACGCCGTCACCAGACGATATCATTCGCGGCTTCCTGCCGGACCCCATCAAGGAATTGGGGCTGGATGAGGACCGCGAGTCGCAAAAGTTGTGTTTCGCGATGCGCTCATTGGTGGAGTCCTTTGAGGATGCCAATCATCGTGCCGAGAACATGGTGCGCTTGAGCAATTTGCAATTACCCCTGGCCGAATGGGAGACGCGCGCGCTCAGCACCGCTTATCCGGCGGGAGACAGCAGTTTCCGCGCGGAGTTTGCCCGCTGCCTCGCCAAGGCGGTGGCTTTCCTTTTTCGCATCGCCGAGGAAAGCGATCAGTTGGCGCGGCAGGGTTGCTCGGAGTATCAGTGGAAGCAACACTACGACGCGTTGCTGTGGCTCTACACGCGCGGCAAGGAGCAGGTGGGCGCCATGCACACCTTCGCCCAAGACGTCGCCAAGCGCGGACTCCCGGAAAAGGAGGGGCAGATCCTGAAGACCGCGGCACGCCTGACCGAAACGCTGGAGAAGGCGGCCGCGCGTCTCACCGCCGTTCCTGGCAGGGCGTAGCCGGTCCCTTTGAGGGCAAACGGGTGCGTTTAGCCCGTGGAGCGGCCGATTAGGCAAAGTTGATATTGTTCCTGAGACCCGTTTCCCCAGCACGTTCCAATAGCCGAAACAAAGCCGCTCGTTCCGCAGTTCGGGTTTTGCGGCGGATAACGACTATGATCCCATGATGGGGCTTCTGTTTGGCCAAATGGAGGAAGTCATCCCGGTTGCAAGTTAATAGCAAGCAACCCTTGTCGTACGCAAACTGAAGAACAGCTTCGTCGGAAGCATTTTGCGGAAGCGCTCTGCGCAACAAGGTGACATCATGGCCTAGTTGTTCGAGCAAATAGCTCAGGTCCTCAGGCACGTCGTGGTCGAACAGAAACTTCACTCAGGGGCCCGCGCCATTTGCGCGGCGATTAGCAAGTCGATCTCCCCTCTGTGATCCTCATAGTAGGCGAGGCACTCGTAAGCCTGGGCTTTGGTGAGGTTCGGAAAACAGTTTGCCGTCAAGGTGTCAACCGTCTCGCCATTCTGGAGCAGCCCAATGACATCATGGACACCAATTCGAGTACCTTCCACGGTCGCGTTGCCGCTCCGAATGCCGGGCGAGCGGACGATGTAGCGGTAGGATTCCGAGATCGAGCTCATGACTCGATCTTACGATTCGTTCGGTCGAGTGTCAATGCTGTCGAACCTTTCTAGGAGCGCCGGCGATTGACCGAAGTCGGCACCATCGCACTCCTGGACGTTGATTCGGTGCGGTTGAATGGGCGGCTCACGCCGCTGACAGCCTCGGTATACGGAACTTCTTCCGGTTTCGTTCCGCCCGCCAAAGATCGTACTGAACCTGCTGGTTCATCCAGCTTTCCGCCGTCGTCTCGAAAGCCATGGACAGGCGGATGGCCATCTCGGGACTAATTCCGGCGCGACCGTTCAGGATGCTGGAGAGCGTCTTGCGGCTTACGCCAAGCGCTTGGGCGGCACGTGTAACGGTAAGTCCGAGCGGCTTCAAGCAAAGCTCCAAGAGTACTTCGCCAGGGTGGGGCGGGTTGTGCATCTTCATGTTCCACCTCAATGGTAATCCTCGTAATCGACTTGCGTGCCATCAACGCCCGCAAAAGCAAACGTCACGCGCCAATTGCCGCTGACCTTCATCGCCCAGGTGCCTTTCCGCGGGCCTTGCAGTTCATGAAGGTGCAGGCCGGGCAGGTTCATGTCGCGCGGATCGGTAGCGGCGTTCAACCGGCCAAGAATCAATCGAAGACGGCCGGCCTGAGCCGGCTGGATGCCACGCCTACTACCCGTGGCAAAGAATGTCTCCAGACCCTTGTGCCGAAATGCCCTGATCGCCACTCAATGAGTGTAACCCATAAGGTTACGGATCGCAAGCGTGCTGCGGCCGGGTGAATCCTAAGGCGTAACTGTTTCGGCGCGGTTAAACGGGGTGCTGCGCAGGGTGCTGCGCGGTTGCTAAACTCCCCGATACCGGCTATGATCGGACCATGAAGCTGATCCGCATTCGATTCCCCGACGAGGAGTCCAAACGCAAGGCGCTTGGCTACTTGCCGGGCCGTTTCTCGTTTACCAGCTACGCTAGCGGAGAGATGCTGGTTGTTGCACCCGCGTTGGCGGCCATGGCCATCGAAGGAATCTCGTTTACGGTTGACGGACCTGCGACGTATGCGGAAACCATTCCGGTGTTTCGAACTCCTCCTGCCCATCAAGCTCAATAACGGCCAACTAGTTCCGAACGAAGCATTCGCCGACACAACGTTGGAGTTGGAGAGACGATTAGGCGCGGTTTCCTCGGGGACTCAGACCATCGAGGGCATGTGGCGGCACGAGGAGCACGTCTACCGTGACGAATCGACCTTTGTTGACGTACCCGACACGGAAGAGAACCGCGACTTTTCATCGGCTTCAAAGATCCTCAAGGAGCGCTTTCAGCAGCTCGATATCTGGATGACAACGTTTCCGCTGGAAGTGCTCTGAGCGTTGCAAGCGTATCCGGCGAGGTCCTGTAGGAGGCGACCGAGCAGCGGCTCAAGCGGGACAAGGAGTTATCATTGATGACCCCATTTCACTCTTGCTCCTCGAGCGCTGCAACGCGGATCAGCGTAGACCGCCGACCAGGACGATACGCGATTTTTCCATCGAACGCACCTTCACTGTGAGATAGCGCTCGTCCGGCGAAAGACGTTCCAGCCATGAATCGCGCGGGGCGCTTCCGATTCGTTGCGAAGACCCATTCTCAGGATCGTATCGAAACAACGTGCTTTTGCTCAATAAGTAGAGATACCGGGAGCCTACAAGTAGATTGGAACCTTCCACAATGCCCGGAAGCTCCGGCCCTTCTTGCCCCGTGGGGGAGACACGATAGAGATGCGGAACGTGGTAATAGTAGCCGCAAAAGATAGCCTGGCCATCGGGCGACGGATGCGCTCGCCCGCACTCGCGGGTGGTCAGTTGCGTTAGCCGGCTGTCGGAGACACGGACGCTCCAAAGATATTCAGGAAAGGGCTTGCGGTCGTCTTTAGCGCCGGAGAAATACATAATCTGGGAATCGGCCGACCACCAAGGGTCGTGCGCGGCGTAGAATGTTGGCAACAAGGATCGAGGTTTTCCGCCGGAGGCCGGCACCACCCACAGCGACTCGGAGGAATCGCCGTGACCAACCAGTGATCCGGGCTGTGTTGTGAACGCAATGGTGCGCCCGTCTGGCGTCCACATGGGATCGGAAAGGGGAGCGCTCTGCCGGTTCACCAACACTCGCGCACCCGAGCCGTCTGCCCCGGCGGTCAGGATTTGGGTGGCGCCCATGGAGCATGCAGAGTACGCGATGCGGCTGCCAACTGGAGAGCGGACTCGAGGGGACTCGTCCTCACGGGAGGTGCGCTCGGCTACGAACTTCGGCTCGGCGGCCTGGAGATCCAACTTGTAGCGGGTCACTTGATCCTCTTGCACTTCAGCGATTACGGCTTCGCCATTCGAAGCTGCATCGGACAGGCGAAGTCCCTCAGGAAGGCCCTCAATCTTGGTTGGAACTGCGTTTGCGCGAGCCTCCACTCGATGCGCCTCTCTGCATTCTCCCCACAGCGAATAAACCAGCGCAGCGCCGTCTTTGGTCCAAATCGGGTTGCCGACTGCACGGGGTTCACGAACGACAACGACCTCGCGGTTGGCCGGAGATGGGGGGAGGGGTAGCAGGCGAACCTCGCGGTGACGCACGAAAGCCATCGTTTTGCCGTCCGGAGAAACCGCTGGGCTTTGGCCGAGAGCCAGGAAACGCTCGATCTTGCCGGTGGAGATCTTCAAAACGCTCAATCGGCACGGCGGGTCTGTATCGAGACCGCTCCTTGGCAACGGAACAATCAGGGCCGTGCTGTCGCGGGTCCACGTAAACTCGCTGCCCCTGGTGCACAGCCGCGCGATCAATCGTGGTTTGCCTCCCTCCAGGGATTTCAAATACAGGCGCTCGTCGGGAATGCTGTCGGAGTAGATGAAGGCGATCCATTTTCCGTCTGGCGACCAGAGTGGTGATCCGGCGAGCGCTTGTCCATCGTTACCGGCGAGTTTGTAAGCCTCACCGCCCGCCAGGTCGCGAACGTACAGTCCCGAATCGCCGGTGTACGCGATGCGTTTTCCATCGGGGGATAAATCCGCGCTCGCGTACTCAGGCATGCCGGCAAGCGGCGTGATGCGAATTTGAGAGCAGACAAGAGTTGCGTGAGCGAGCAAAACAAAGCTCAACGCGGCACGCATGCCTAAGGATAACATCGTTCGGGCTGGCGGAGGATGGCGCACGCGGTTCCAACGTTAGTATTTCAACCGCGATTTCGCAGGAAGCCGAGGCTTTCTGCAAGAGGGAATGAGGTCCGCACGCCTTGGGCTGGAGACTGAAGAAATAGCGTAGGGACGTGGATTTTTCCCGGGGATGGCAAAAACCACTTGAAAATCCCCTCTCTCCCCCTCCTGTGGTCCCGCGTATCGCCCTTGCGGAGCAGTCCGTTGCGCTCACCGCGGCTGTGACAGAAACCGCGTCGTCGTGGCCGTGCCCAGGGCGGGAGCGACCCCCGTTTTGTGGCGGCTGAGCCGCCACAGCCGTGCTCGCGCCTCATGGCGCTTTCGAGGGCCTCGAGCTGTGAGTTCCTTTCAGGCTTAGCTTATCCGCCGCTGGACGCTGGGCTCGGTTCTGTTATAAGCTAGCCGCCTGATATGAACGTAGAAAAGACCATCGAATTCATTCTTCAGCAGCAGGCCAAGAATGAAGTACAGCACGCTAAGCACGAGGCCCTGCACGCTGAGCACAAGGCCGAGATCAGGGAAGTTCGCCGGCTGCTTCTCAGGTCCGCGGCAATGCAGGTTCAAGACCGCAAGCTGACCCGCTCGCTGACGGAAGAAATGCGGTTGCTGGCGGAAGAGTCTCGCGAGACCAAGAAGGAAGTGCGCGATCTGACGCGAGCCTGGCGAGGCCGCTCTGGAAATGGCGCATCCCGCCACTAGGCCAGTCGCTTGCCAGCGTGAGCGATCGACTTCCCTGGGAAGGGCGGGCGGCGAGCAGAAACTTCACTTAGGATCCCGCGCCATCTGCGCGGCAACCAGCAAGTCAATCTCCCCTCGGTGATCCTCCTAGCGCGAGTCAAGCCTCGCGCATCCAAGGCGGCGTCAAGCCGCCGCACTCCATACACGAGCCATCGATTCAGGAGGTTGTCGAAAGGTCTGGAGAGACTGCCCATGACGCAGGCTCTGTTTTCGCGCGTTCGAACTGCCGATCAACGCCAGGGGTGTTACAATCGTCGTTTACTAAGATAGTGGGTGGTGGGCGGCACAGGACTTGAACCTGTGGCCTCCTGCGTGTGAAGCAGGCGCTCTAACCAACTGAGCTAGCCGCCCCCTTGGACAAAAGACGACAGAAAAAGGAAAAGATCATCATACCACAACGATCATTATCGGAAGCCGCCGTCGCCGCGCGCGAATCGAACGCGCTCGATGGCGTCGCCGCCCGGCTGCGCGCCTCCATCGCTTCGATCATTCGCGGCAAGGACGAAGCGATCGAGCTGGTGCTCACCGCGCTGCTGGCGCGTGGACACGTGCTGGTAGAGGACGTGCCGGGCGTCGGTAAGACCACGCTGGCGCATACCCTGGCGCGCTCCATCAATTGCGCGTTTAATCGCGTGCAGTTCACCAGCGATTTGCTGCCCAGCGACGTGGTGGGAATCTCCATTTACAATCAGGCCGCCAACGGTTTCGAATTCAAGCCTGGCCCCATCTTCACCAACGTGCTGCTGGCCGATGAGATCAATCGCACCACGCCGAAAACGCAGAGCGCGTTGCTGGAAGCCATGAACGAAGAGCAGGTTACCGTGGATAACAAGACCTATCACTTGCCGCAACCCTTCGTGGTGATCGCTACGCAGAATCCTATCGAGCATCATGGCACTTATCCGCTTCCGGAATCGCAACTGGACCGCTTTCTGCTGCGCATTCGCATGGGATATCCCGCCGAGGAAAGCGAAAAGGAGATTGTCCGCCAGCTTTCCACCACACGAAAAGTCGAGAGCCTGCAGCCGGTCGTCACCGGCGAGGAAATCGTAGCCATCCAGGAGCGCGTTAAGGAAGTGCGCATGGACGATTCGCTGCTGACCTATCTGGTAGCAGTGGCGGGCAAGACACGCAACAGCGAGTATCTGACGTTGGGCGTGAGTCCGCGCGGTATCCATGGCGCTGTTCCGCGCCGCGCAGGCGCGCGCCGCGCTGCACAATCGCGACTACGTTACGCCCGACGATCTGAAGTCGCTGGTGATTCCGGCCTTTTCCCATCGCGTGATGGTGAGTTCGCGTTATGCCTCCACCTCCAAGAAATCGCATCAGGCCGATCAGATTCTCCACGATATTTTGGAGACCGTTCCCGTGCCGCTATAACACAGGCCTTCAGGCCGCCCTGAAGGCCTGCGTTACGCCATGTCAAGCTACGACGCGCTTCTCTTGATTTCCTTTGGCGGTCCGGAAAAACCCGCCGACGTGATCCCGTTTCTTGAAAACGTGTTGCGCGGCAAGGGTGTCCCGCGCGACCGGCTGGAAGCGGTGGCCGAACATTACTATCATTTTGGCGGACGCAGTCCGATCAACGATCAGAATAAGGCGCTAATGGCGGCGCTGACAGCATCCGGCGCGAACCTGCCGGTTTATTGGGGCAATCGCAACTGGGAGCCGTTCCTGGAAGACACCTTGCGCCAGATGGCCGCCGACGGCGTGCGCCGGTCCCTGGCGCTGGCGACGTCGGCGTTCGGTTCCTACTCGGGATGCCGCCAGTACCTCGAGGACATCGAACGGGCCCGCGCCGCAGTAGGAGAACGCGCACCCGTATTGGACAAAATCCCGCCGTTCTGGAGCAATCCTGGATTCATCGCCGCACAAGTCGAGCGAGTTCGTGAGGCCATCGCACAGTTTCCGCCGGAGGTGGAGGGCTCCCGCCGCCACGGGGCGTCGCTCTACTTCACCGCGCACAGCATCCCGCGCGCGATGGCGGATCGTTCACCGTATCTGGAACAACTCACCGAAGCTTGCCGCCGGGTCGCGGAAAGCCTGGGACGATCCCGGTACCGCCTGGTTTACCAAAGCCGCAGCGGACCTCCCGGACAACCCTGGCTGGAGCCGGACATCAGCGACGCGCTGCGGGAGGATCATGCAACCGGGGCGCGCGATGTAATTGTCGTGCCCATCGGCTTTCTGTCCGATCACATGGAAGTGATTTACGATTTGGACGTGCTGGCGCGCCAAACCTGCGGCGAACTAGGCATGAACATGGTTCGCGCCGGGACGGTGGAGACGCACCCGCTTTTCGTGGCCGGCATCGTGGAGATGATCCGTGGCTACTGCGCAGGCGAGCGTCCGGCGCTGTGCGCGCCGGCGTGTTGTCCCATGGCCATGGCGCGGAGACCGGCGCCATGAGCCGCGACAGTTATGGAGCGACGGACACCGCGGTACGTCTTGAACGCCAGCCCGAAAACACGAAACCCGTGTATCCGCACGCCCACATGCTTGGCATCAATTCCCGCCAACGAGGGACCTGTGCGACTCAAGCGTCGCGGGTCTTCGTATCGGCGGTTAACAGGTCCACGCGTGTCCGTCGCTCCATCACTGTCGCGGCTCATGCCGCACGGCCCGGAATCTGTTCTACCGACACGTTGGCAGGATCCCAGCGCGTAACCCTCGTCCTTGGCAACTTCCACGGCTTGTGCTTTGAGGGCCGCGTCATCCGATTTTGCGCCGGCGCCCGCCAGAGAACGTTTCATGACTTCCTCACCCACTTGGATCCGAACTTCCCAGCGCTTCTTTTGGGAATTCCAGCCGACCGTTGCGTGATTCGCTCGCAGCATAGTCACTTCCCCTTTTCAGTACCATGGTGGCGCAGACAGGCCTGCTAGTCAATGGGCCGGCTATCCGCCGCGAAAAAGGGCATCTTATGTTCCGATTCCCTGGCCCTCTGCGGAGTACGGATCGTCACCGGCTCGGTGTACCAGATGTCGCGGCAGTATTCCTTGATGGTGCGATCGGACGAGAACATTCCGGTCCGCGCGACATTCAGAATGGACATGCGGCTCCATCGATCCATGTTGTTGTAGACCTCGCTGACGCGCGCCTGGCAATCCACGTAGGCTTGGTAGTCGGCCAGCAGCATGTATTCGTCGCGGTCCAGGAGCGAATCCACCAACGGCCGGAACAGGTTGCGATCGCCACGGGAAAAATACCCGGAAACCAGCGAGTCCAGCACGTCGCGTAGCGCCTGGTTCTGGTTGTACATTCCCCGCGGCTGATAGCCGCCCGCTTTCCATTCCGCAACCTGTTCGGCGGTCAGGCCGAAGAGGAAAAAGTTCTCCGCGCCCACCTGCTCGCGAATCTCGATGTTGGCTCCGTCCAGCGTGCCGATGGTCAGCGCGCCGTTCATGGCGAACTTCATGCATCCCGTTCCGGAGGCCTCCTTGCCGGCGGTGGAGATCTGCTCCGATAGATCCGCGGCCGGATAGATTCGCTGGCCCACCGTCACATTAAAGTTCGGCACAAAGGCCACCCTCAGGCGCCCGCCCACATCGGAATCATTGTTCACCACCTCGGCCACCGAGTGGATCAGCTTGATGATCAGCTTGGCCATGAAATATCCCGGAGCGGCCTTGCCGCCGAAGATAAAGGTGCGCGGCGTAACCGGCGCATTCGGGTTGCGCTTGATCTGCTGGAAAAGCGTCACGATATGCAGCACCGCCAGGTGCTGGCGCTTGTATTCGTGGATGCGCTTGACTTGAACGTCGAACAGCGACTGCGGAGAGACGGCCACGCCGGTCTTTTCCCGGATATACACAGCCAGGTCGTCCTTGATCTGCTCTTGCGTGCCTCGCCATTGATGGCGGAACTCCGGGTCGTCGGCGTAAGGTTCCAGCCCGCGCAGGTGGTCGAGATCCACCATCCAATCCGCACCGATCTTTTCGGTGATCAGCTTGGACAGGCGCGGATTGCTGAGTGTCATCCAGCGCCGCGGAGTAACGCCGTTGGTCTTATTGCTGAAACGCTCCGGATACATCTCGTAGAAGTCCCGCAAGGTCTCGCGTTTGAGCAATTCCGTGTGCAACGCCGCCACGCCGTTGACCGCGTGGCTGCCCACGGTTGCCAGATGCGCCATGCGCACGTAGCGCGGACCCGTTTCGTCGATTAAGGACATTCGCGCGGCGCGGGCGCCGTCGTGGGGATAGCGCGCGCTCACTTCCTGCAGGAAGCGTTGGTTGATTTCGTAGATGATCTCCAAGTGCCGCGGCAAAAGTGCGCCGAACAGCGGCAGCGGCCAGCGTTCCAGAGCCTCCGGCAACAGCGTGTGGTTGGTGTACCCGAAAGTGAATCGGGTGATCTCCCAAGCCGGCGCCCAGTCCATGCCGTGCTCATCCACCAGCAGCCTCATCAGCTCCGCTACCGCGATGGAGGGATGGGTGTCGTTTAGCTGGATGGCGTACTTGTGTTGAAAGTCTTCGACCTTGCGCCCCAGGCTGACGTGGAAGCGGAGGAGATCTTGCAGGGAGCAGGAAACGAAGAAGAACTGTTGTTCCAGGCGCAGGTTTTTGCCCTGGAGTTCTTCATCGTTGGGATAGAGCACCTTGGAGATGGTTTCGGACTGGATCTTCTCACGCACCGCGCCAAGGTAGTCGCCGGTATTGAAGCGCTCGAAATCGAAGGACTCGGTGGCCTCCGCCCGCCACAGGCGCAAATTATTCGCGGTGTTGGAGCGGAAGCCGATGGTGGGAGTGTCGTAGGGTACGCCCTTGACCACATGGCTGGGAATCCAGCGGACGCGGAAACGGCCGCGCTCGTCGGTATACGGTTCGGTGTGTCCACCGTATTTCACTTCGACGGCGCTGTCGGGACGGGGAATGTCCCAGGGATTGTGGAATTGCAGCCACTTGTCGGTCCGCTCCACTTGCCAGCCGTCGCGGATCGTCTGGTTGAACATGCCGAACTCGTAGCGGATTCCGTAGCCGATCGCGGGAACACTCAGGGTCGCCAGGGAATCGAGGAAGCACGCCGCCAGGCGGCCCAGGCCGCCGTTGCCCAATCCCGGCTCGGGTTCTTCGGCGATGAGCGCGGGCAAATCCAGGCCCAGTTCCGCCATAGCCTGGCGAGCTTGGTCGAGGATGTCCAGCTTCAGAAGATTGTAAGCCAGGTGCGTGCCTACCAGATACTCGGCCGACAGATAAACGACCACGCGGGCGTTCTGCCGGCGATAAGTCTGCCCGGTATTGAACCAGCGTTGCACCAAGCGATCGCGCACAGTGTAGGCCAGGGCCATGTAATGATCGTGGCGGTTGGAGGTGGCGGGGAAACGTCCTTGCCGGTAGAGCAGGTTGTCGATGAACGCGCGCTTCAGGGTCTCGACGCTGAGACCGGTGCGCGTGTCTTCTGGCGGCGTGGTGGCATCGGGCTGTGGAGCAATCGCTGTTTCGTCCATGGGACCTCCTCGACGGCGTTGCCCAGAGGTGTACCTGTTCTTTATGAGTGTATCGCAGCTATTCCGGCGCACCCAGATTCCCGACATCGGTCAGGAGGGCAGGACCCGTACCCGGACCTGCGCGCTGGGTTGCCGCTCCCCGACTGTAAGTGGCTGTCTTTATTCAACTGTCGCACGCGAGGGTGCAGTTCAGTTCGGTCGAGGTTCGGTGCCACACCGAACCTCTAAGCTGCTGAAGGGATACCTACTTCCGGGCAAAGTTCGCTGCCTGGGACAGTTTCATTTTTCCGGTATTGACCATGCCCCGTTTTGGGCGCTAACTAAACCGAGCCGGATCAGCTTTCGCCGCGCTACTCGGGTCAGGCTGTCCCGCCGGACCCTCCGCCGGACCGTGGGGACGACCGCTCTGGGACACGCTTTAGCTGCGTACTTAGCTTACCCGCGCTCTTGCAGTGCTCACACGGCGTTAGCAAACTGCTTCTCTTTCTTCCACACCTAGGACACGGCAGTTTTTTCCCCATCGTTTTCCTCTGGCGCCACCAACCGGCTGGGCGTCGCAACAGAAATGTCGGTAAATGGTGCCGTCTGGATCGGCCCTGTGATGAGTCTCTTGGGATGCTCGCAGATCCAGATTCGCGCAAAGGGACCCGTTTCGAGAATCTGCTGGATCACCGCCGCAGTCGCGTCAGAGTCTGCTCGATCACCGGGTCATACGGGTGCTGCTTCCAGTAGTAGAGAAGCAGGTCAACGGGAACACCGCCGGTCTGGTAGGTCTTCTTCGCTTTTGAGGTGATCATGTACTCGAGCGCCTCTGCTTCGCTGCAGGACACGCCATTGCTCTGTCCTGTTCGCTGTGAGAGGGCGTAATCGCGTGCCAGCCCCTGGTCAACGACTTCACCAAGTTCGAAGAAATATGGAGCGGAGCCGAGCACGCACTCGATGTCCGGCAATTTCGGTTTACAGCAGCGCACCGACGCTGCGTCAATCGGCAAGCCCGTCACTCTCACAAAGCCGTGGAACGCTTGTAATTCGCCCATTCGCTGCCGGTCAGGGCCAGACATTTCTTGGGTGTGTATCCGCTCGCGGTCAGAGGGCGAAAGCGCAGCGTATCTCGCGAAATCGGCTAAGTTGCCAATTTTCATCACGGGTAATCCCCTTCGTTTATGTTAACACAGCGCCGTGGGCCAGGCCACCCCGTGCTCCCGTGCTCCCCCGTGCTCCCGTGCTCCCCGTGTATACTGAGGAGCCAAGGGAACGGAGCAAATGATGGCAACTTCCACTGAGTCAGGCGGGGTCATTAGTTGGGTTGTTACCGCCATATTCCTTCTCATGCTCGCATTGGCCGCGCGCGAGCAAATGGAGGCTCACGGCCTACTGGCCCATAGTCGTGAAACCCCGGTTCGCTTTGCGTCAGATTGGGTGCTTGGAGAGGTTCGCGAGTGTAGTGCATTGCCGCACCAAGACGGTGCACTGGAGGACCTCGACTGCGGGAATCTCGGCGAGAATGAACGCTTCCATAGAATGGTGGTGGAGTATTGGGGCCGACTCCAACGCCCTGAAAAAGTTTCGCTCGGAACCCCATGGATGTCTTAGTGGCACCTCGGTCGAAGTGCTCAAGCCGAGAGAACAGCGCTGGGCTTGGGATTGTACGCGGAAACAGGATTCCATCACATGTAGATCGCTCAACTGAACCGTGGGATGGCAAGAGGACCAATCATGGGCACAGCCCCCCACTCAACTAATCTCCGGAAACTGGGGCGGACGGGGGCGGACGGAACGCGAGGGGACAGTCAGGCTGTCCCCGCCCGCTCCCCCCCGTTCGCTCACGGCACAACCCGGAGTTTGCGTTCTACGTGCTTCCATTGTAAGATCTAGTGGTTCTTATGGCAGTGGCGCTCACTCTCGGCGAGATTGCCGAGATCCTAAGCTCCGGTGAGTTTGGCCGCTTCATAGGGCACCCTGAGAGCGAGGTCCTCGACGCCAAAAGCTCGCCTTACACGCTGGGTGAAGCCACGAGAAATTTTGAGCTTGCAAAGGACATTTCCGCACTGGCGAATTCGCGCGGTGGGTTCATCATCCTTGGTCTGGCTGCGGACGAACCAGACGCCGCGACTATGACGGAGCTTATCACGAGCGTCCGACCCATCCCGCTAGACAAGGTCAACCCAAAACAGTACCGCGATGTAATCCAGTCCCATGTCTATCCAAAACCAACAGTTGCGATGAGGTGGGTTCAGGGCAACGATTCGCAGAGACTCTTTGTCATTGAGGTAACCGCTCACGAGTCGGAGCAGCCTTACCTCACCGTCTCCGCCTCGTTGGGTGGCGGAGCCGTTACGGGAAGGGCGTATGGGTTCTTTGAACGCTCGGGCGCGCACACAGACGTCGCGACAGTTGAGGCGATGCAGGGGCATCTTCGCGATGGTCGCCGCTTCAACCAGATTGTCAAGGCCAGGCTCGAGGCAATTGAATTGCAAATCGCAGACTTGTCTCGGCGTAATGAACGAGCAGTAGAATTGGAGGCGTCATTCAACTACGATGAGCTTATTCAGCGTGCCATCGCTCAGCCTTGAAGGCAGGAGCCTGATTGCCCACATCATCCACCCGATGCAGACGGCGGGCGTACGGCTGCGCAGCTTTCTGCAAACCGGCCCAGACAGCGTCCGCTGGAAAATGCAGAACGTGTCCGAGACTCGCTTCGCAGGCTGGAATCTGAGAACGACAGGCGGGGTTGAACTCGTCGGCGGACAGATCTTGAGGGCAAAGCTACCCGGCCGGACAGTGATCGAGGTTCACCGGAACGGGCTCCTTCTATTTGTGGGTGCCGCCGACACGGGCTTCTACGCCTGGCCTCCACAGAACGGGGCGCTGCTCAATTCCCTGGCTCTAACCGAGGCGACGTACAATTTCTTAAGCTTCTACAATGAGATCACATACGATTTCGAGGGGGAGCCGCCGGAGGAGTATCTGGCCGTCATACGCCTTCTGAATCTCCGTCAGGGAGACGAGATCACCTCTTTAGCAATCTGGAAGCAGGACGAAGAGCGGAACGCCGCGGTGGGCGCAGGACAAGCGCGACGCACCGGAAGACGCACACGAAATTGTGGTGTCATGCGCGCTGTCTGAGATTCGGCATCCAGGCACAGCCGCGTTTAACTTGATCCGCGAGGTCTATGCGTGGTTTGGGCACGCTGAAGAGGCGATTCCGTACGTAGCCCGGCGCGGAACGGCGAAGGCCATAGATCCAGCGCTGTTCCCTCCTTCATGAGAAAGCCATCAACAAGGGGGGAATGCGGGAGGGCTGGGACGGCCTGATCCGCGTTGCCATTTTGTTGGTGCTCATCTCTTCTCTGACAAGCGACTGCGCACGTCAGGCTGTCCCTCGGACGAAAGGGGGACGAAAGGGGTCGGGGGGGACGAAAGGACGAAAGGGTCAGCCTGACCGACGAGGACCGCAAGCTGCTGCGGGCCCTGGCTACGCCCGGTCTGATCGCCGAGATCGAGCCGCAGCCGGCCCGTACTTCACCGATCTTAACGACGCGGCCGGCGACGCTACCCGAACGCGCTACGTCGAAGCAATCATACGTCGCAAACACGTACGTTTTATCAGCGTGCATCTGGCCGCTCTCGATTACATCGAGCATGAAGCCGGTCCCTATAGTCCCGCGGCCTTTGCGGCGCTGGAGGAAATCGACCAGATGGTAGCGGCGATCGAGAAAGCCATGCGTCAGGAGACGCCGGAGACCGCCATCTGCATTGCTTCCGATCACGGCTTGGCGCCCATCAGCCATCAGTTGAATCTGCGCGCCGAAGGCGGTTGTACCGATCGGTTCTCGCCGCTGTGAGACTGGGTTCGCCAGAAAATAAATCGCCAAGTTCAGGTGGATCGCCAATATTCGGAAAACGGAGCCGGAAAACGGGGCCAGCCTGGACGGGGAGGATTGATTCCGGTCGGGAGGCCGGCTCATCCTGATCTGCGTATTCGTTTTCCCAGGGGCCGGCGTAAGTTAGCCGAGGTTCCAAGCCCGCAGGATCGCCGGCAATGTCGGCAAGGGTTCTTGGGGAAACGGTGTCAGCCTGGCCGGGGAGGATTCATTTGCTGTCGAATTGGGATGGCCGACGTTCGTGAAGTGCAGAGACGGTTGTCGCCCCGCTTCCCCCGATCCACCTACTTCTGAAGCTGTTTGACCCTCTGTCGGAGCGCCTCATGGAGGACAGCCCCGGCATACGCCGCCTCTGGCTGCCCGCTCTGGGCGGCTAGCTTCTGGATCGTCGCGGCATCTTCAGGAGAAACTCGAACAGTGATCTCCCCTTTGGCCAACCGGAGAGCGGTAGAGCCGAAGTGCAACTGGCCCTTCCGTTCCGCTAATTCGAACTCCTCGGCAAGCGCCTCGCGGTTTTGATACCACCACTCAGCCTCCTCCACCTCCGTGTTGAATTTGGGAATCGCCAGCTTTTCCATATCAATCTATTCTACCCCTTTCCCCCTGCCTTTTTCTTAGATACAGGGCGATCAAGTTCTTCGGTGCGTCGAAAGACGCCAGGACACGGGTCTTCTCGCCGCGAACCGTGGCCACCACTACGAGCCAACGTCCGGGACGAGTCAGACCGACGGAGGCGTCATTCGCCGTTTACGTACTGAGGATCGAGGTCTAAGGGCTGTCGAGGAGCACCTGCTCTGCCTCCTCGGGTGCGACGCCGTGGCGGGCAATGTGCGATCGGTTGGCGTCATCCCAGTCGAAATCGTCGCTCATAGGTTGCGATCGTGGAGATCCAAACGCCCTACTTCAGATCACTGTTCCGGATCGCCTTATGCCGCCGGCCCCCGCGGCATAATCCAGCGCCTCTTTCAGATCTTCCGCTTCAAGGTATGGATGCGCCCTAAGAATCTCCTCATCCGAATGCCCTGAAGCCATCAAGTCCACGAGAGTGCGCACAGTGACGCGCATCCCACGGATGCAGGGCCTACCGCCCCATGATCTCAGGGTTGACCGTGATTCTCGTGAACGCGTTCATTTGCGAACACCTACTTCGGCTTCAATCCACCAACTGGCCGCCGTTAATCTCGATACTCTCGCCCGTCAGGAAGCTCGACCGCGGCGACGCCAGGAACAGAATCACGTCGGCGATTTCTTCGGGCTTGCCCAAACGGCCCAGGGGAATCGAGTTCCGGAATGTCTCCAGCAGCGCCGGAGGAGTGAATTGTTCGTGAAAGGGCGTGTCAATCACTCCCGGATTGACCGCGTTTACGCGCACGCCGCTGGCGGCGCATTCCTTCGATAAACCCTTGGTGAGCGTGATCAGCGCGCCCTTGGTGGTGGCGTAAGCGACCGAGCCGGGTCCGCCGCCATGCCGGCCGGCGATGGAAGCCACGTTCACCACCGCACCCGATTTGCGTTCCAGCATCCCCGGCAGGAACGCACGCGTCACCAGGAACACGGACTTCAGATTCACATCCATCACGCGGTCCCACAAGGCTTCGTCCATCTCGGCGATGCGCTTGCGTTCCACCAGCGATCCGGCGTTGTTGACGAGTACGTCCACGCGCCCGCCAAAATGCTTGGCGACCGCCGCTTCCAGCGGCGCGACGCCGCCCTTTACCGCGAGATCCGCTTGCACCACCGCCACAACGCCGTGGCCCAGCAACGTCTCGGCTCCCTGGCGATTACGATTGTAATGCGCCACGACCTTGGCCCCGGCATCGGCGAATTGCCGCGCCGTATGCCAGCCGATGCCGCTGGACGCTCCCGTCACCAACACATTCTTACCCGCGAATTCGCTCATTCAGTCCTCTTGGCTCGCTCTTTAAGTATATCCAGTTCCTCTTGTAGTTTATGCCGCCGCGACCTTAGCGTCAAAGCATAGACGACGTGCAGCGCCGCCACCAGAGCGTAAGCGCCAAACAGATAAGGTGCGTTGGTCATACTGTGTCCTCCACGCGCAGACGGCGGCGTAACAACTCCAACTCGCGCCGCCCGCGTTCCAGCGGCATGCGCAGCATCAAATAAACTCCCATCAAGGCCAGCGTGGCGGCCCAGGCCGCGAACACCGTGAGCCACATGTTGGCGTCCATTCCGGAACCTTCCCCGCCCCCGATCACCGGCTGGGGATGCTGCGTGCGGTACCAGCGATTGGCCATGTACACCATGGGCACGTTGGCCACCGCGAAAATCCCGAACACCGCACTGATGATTCCGCCGCGGTCGGATTCCTCCAGGAATCCGCGCAGCAACAGGTACGCGATGTACATCAGCCAGGTGAGAAACGTCAAGGTCAGGCGCGCGTCCCAGGTCCACCAAATGCCCCATACCGGCTTGGCCCACATCGTGCCGAAAATCAATCCGCCGGCGCAGAAGATCACGCCGATCTCCGCCGCAGAAGCCGCCAAGGCGTCCCAAAACGCGGCTTTGTCCCGATCACCCACGGTTCGCCGGATAATGTACATGATGCAAGCCAGCGCATTCAGCACCAGCGCTACCGCGGCCGTCCAGAACGATCCCAGGTGGAAGTAGAAAATGCGCTGGACGTCGCCCATGGTGCGTTCGGTGGGCACCCATAGGAACGACATATACAATCCCACGGCCATGAGCAGCGCCGTGAGAATCAGCAGCGGTGTGAAGAATCTGTTTCGCGTCACTATACGTCCTCGATGATGAAGTGGAACATCAGCAATGCCAACGTCGTGAAAATCAAATCATATCCTATCAATTGGTTCAGCCAAAGCTGGGGAAGCGTTTGTTCCTTGAACAACTCGGAAGTCGCCGAGACCACTGCGATCATCTGGGGCACGGCGATCGGCAGCAGCAACAGCGGCATCATCAGCTCCCTCATGCGGATGTGCAGCGTCAGCGCGGAAAAAAAAGTTCCGGTGACCACTAATCCCCACGTGCCGGTAATCAGCACCAGCAGGAAGCGGCCCAGGATTGGCAGTAGGGGAAAGTTAAAGAACATCGCGAACAGCGGCGAGAGCACGCATTCCGCCAGCAGCACAAAGGCCATGTTGCTCAGGAATTTTCCGGCAAACAAGGCGGCGGGCGGGATCGGCGCCGTGCGCAAGCCGTGCAGGGTACGATCGGCCATCTCGCGCGGGAACGATTGATTCATCGCCAGCATTCCGGAAAACAGGAAGGCCATCCACAGAAGGCCGCCGCCGATGCGCTGAGTCTCTTCGGCATCCGGCTCGAAGCTGAAACTGAATAGCACGATGACCATCAGTCCGAAGAACAGCATCGGGTTGAAGATCTCCTTGCTGCGCAGCTCGGCGCGCATGTCCCGTTCGGCGATCGTCCAGGCGGCTTGGAAGAAGCGGCTCATGCGGCGCTTCCTTGCTTCAAGCCCTGCTTCAGGTAGAGATAGGTGGGAGCGAGCGCTTCCAGATGCGCCGTCTGATGGGTACTGACAATCACGGTGCGGCCGGCACTCCGGAGTTCCGCGAACAACTTTGCGACCAACCGGCTGGACGCTTCGTCAAGGCCCGCGAACGGCTCGTCCAGCAGGAGCAACTCCGGATCGTGCATCATGGCGCGGGCCAGCGAAAGGCGCTGGCGCATCCCTTGCGAGTAGGCGCGCGCGCGATAGCGCGCCGCATGTGACAGTTGGAAGTAGTCCAGCCACTTGGCGGCGCGCGCGGGGCCGTCCTTCAAGCCATAGAGGCGGGCGTAGAAATGCAGGTTTTCTTCCGCCGAGAAATCGGAGTACAGCAGGCTGCTGTGACCCATGAATCCGAAGCGCGCGCGAACCGCTTCGCTCTCCACGGGATTCTCGCCGAACAGCAGTACTTGGCCTTCCGACGGCGAGAGAATGCCGGCCAAGGTTTGCAACAACGTGCTCTTACCCGATCCGTTGGGACCCAGCAAGGCCAGGATGCCGCCTGCCGGCAAGGAAAAGGAAACGCCTTCGAGCGCGACCTTGGAGCCGAAGAATTTCGACAGGCCGCGTGTTTCCACCGCCGGTGAACCAAAAGCGCTGGCGCTGGATGTCGCTGGCGCGTCGCTCATTTTTTCGCCAGCACCGTTGAATCAGGAGGCGAACTTCGCTTGGATGACGCCGGCGGTTGTGGCGCCTGGGCCTTCTGGTTTACCACAACCTGCTCAGCGGAGCCTTGGCGATAGAGATTGAACAATCCGAAAAGCAGCGCCGCGGCCAAAACGATCAGAATCTTCCAGCGCGCCTGGTAAACAAAGTTTTGATTCTCCACGGTGGAGAGCGTTTCACTGGCATTGGCGTCGCCTCCGCCTTCCCCGCCCGCGCCGGCCCCGGATTGACCGCCGGCATCCGCACCCGCCGCGGGACCGCCGTTATCCGGAAGGACGCCGCTGATCGAGAATTTCAACGGTTGCGCCGAGTTCCAGGCGTAAAACGCCGCGCCTTGCGAGGCCTCCCGCTTGGTCAACGTCAGACTGGCGCCCGCCAGGGTCACTACGTCGAGGGGCGCAATCACGGTGACATCCGGCGTGCCGCTGAGTTGCGACTTCCCGACATTCTGCTCAAACAGGAAGGAATCTTCGTACGGCAGCCGGTAGTTCACTTCCACTTTGGTTGCACCCGGCTTTAAAGGAAGGTCCAACCCGTACACGCCGTTGGGACGCTCGTTGGCGGTCTGGCGGAGAGGCAATTGCGAGGGGCCGGAAACGGAGATGTTCAGATCCTGCACCACGCCCTTGGACGCCGTGAACTGAAACGTGTCTTTCACGCTGCCCGAGCCCACCAGCGTTCGCGGCGGCGAGGTTTCGTTGCGAATCTCGTAAATCTCCGACACCAGCATCCGCCCCTGACGCGGCTCGACAATCACCTGGTGCTTTGCCAGCGCGACTTTGCCGCGCTCGGTGGTCTTATCGTAAACCACGATGCTGACCGGCTTGTTGGCGTCGCGGGACGCGCCGTGATAGGCCACGTCCTGGTAATCGGCGCGCACCAGATACGGAATGTCCGCCGGGGGTGGCGGCGCGTCGATGGAAAAGCTGCCATCCGCGCCGCTGACGGCCGTGCCGATGTCCACCATGCCCTGATCCAGTTTCAGCAGAGTGATGTGCACGCCCGCTTGCGGCTTGCTGGTGGTGCCGTTGTTGACCACGCCGTTGATCGTGGCGGCTGGGAGACTGGCTGCGGCTAAAAAGGCAAGAAGGAGGATGCGCGCCACGCTTCTCATGATGATCTACCTTTTCCTCTTCTTGAGCGGCGCGCCGCAATTTCCACAAAACGCGTTGCTGTCGGGATTAGTGTGCGAGCAGCGCACGCACCAGCCGGGCGGAGGCGTGACTTCCTCGCGCAGCTTCTGGGCGTTCAGTTCATCGAGCGCGCTCATCAGCGGCACCAACTCAGCCTGGGCGGTGCGCTTGGATTCCTGATAATCGGCCTCCGACACCTTGCCCATGCGAAAGTCGAAGAGCAGGTCGCGCAGGTTTTCGTACAGGATTTCCTTCTTGCGCAGCAGCGGCATCAGTTGCTCGTCCACCAAGGAAACGGCAACGGGTTCCGGCTCCACGAACAGCACGAAAGCCAGCGCCACAATCGCCATGAGGATGCAAATGAAAGCAACCATATTCGCTCCGGCCTATCCGCTCCCGCCCGCTTTTGGAGTGCGGCAGCTTGCTGCCGCTTTGCGTTGCCGCAAGCTTGCTTGCGGCGGCCGAAGCAAGCTTCCGCACTCCAAATAAACTACTCCTTCTCGATCTCCTCGTCGATTCGCTTGGCGTACTTGTCGAGCAGCGCCTGATCGACCGCCGACCGGGAGGCCGCCACTGCGGCCACTTTTATGGAGTGCCGGCGCCACCCCTGCAAGACCAGGATCACCAGGACGCCGCCCGCGCCCAGTGCGGCGAAAGGCATCAGCCAAGCCGACAGGCTGAAACCTTTCTTAGGCGGCTCGCTGAGGATCTTGTCGCCATACTTGCCGACCATCACCGCCAGCGCTTCGTCTTCCGAATTCGTTCCGGCGATGGCCGCGCGCAGTTCCTTGCGGAGATTGTCCGACTGCGGGCATCCATAATGATTACAGCCATACACCGACTGCATGCATCCGCACAGGCAGATCAACTTGTCGCCGACGTTATGGTAAGCTCGCTCCGTCTCGATGCCCGGCGCGGGACCAGCCACGGCCACCGCCGCCAGGAACAGGATCGCCAACGCCGGAGATGATTTTCTTGCCTTCATGCACTTATGCCCGCACCGCTTGCGGGGCCGCGAATTGCGCCACGCGGCGAGGCGTTTCATGCACGCCGCGCGCGGGGATCAAGGCCAGTAAAGTACCAAAGATATTCACAAAGCCGCCGATCCAAATCCACGCCACCAGCGGATTGATATAGACATGCAATCCGGCCGATTGGCTTTCCTGTCCGGGGCCGAGGAAGACCACGTACAGATCTTCATTCAGGCGCTGGCGGATGTTGACCACGCTAACCGGCTGCTGGCTGGCCTTGTAGAAACGTCGTTCCGGGTTCATCGTGGCAATCTTCTCGCCGTCTTTGTAGACATCCATGATGGCGGTCAGTCCGGCATAGTTGCTGTTTTCCTCCGACTTGATGTCGGTGAGATCGAAGCGATAGTTCTTCAGCGTTGCCGATTGCCCGGGTTTCAGTTCCGTCTCGAGTTCCGCGGTGAAGGCCTGTCCGGATAGTCCGATGAAGATCAGCACCATGCCCAAATGGACCACGTAGCCGCCGTAGCGGCGCGTGTTGCGCATGGTCAGGTCCGCGACTCCCTGAAACAGCGAAATGCCCTGCTTGCGCGCGATCACCGCGGCGCCTTTGTAAAACTCCTGTACGACCGTTGCGGTGACGAAGACGCAGAGCATCAGGCACATCAGCGCGAAGAAACTGCGCACACCCAGAATCAGCAGCGCCGCGCCGGCCACGCCGCCGAGAACCGCCGGCGTCAGGAAGTTGCGGCGCAAGCCGTCCATGGAACTGCGCCGCCAGGCCAGCAGCGGTCCCACGCCGGTGAGGAACAGCAGGAACAATCCCACCGGAATATTAACCTTGTTAAAGAATGCCGGACCCACGCTGATCTTGTTGCCGGTGAGGGCTTCGGAGATGACCGGGAACATGGTGCCCCACAGCACCGTGAAGCAGGCCGCCAGCAGCACCAGGTTATTGAACAGGAAGCTGGACTCGCGCGACACCAGCGACTCCAGTTGATTTTCACTGCGCAAGTACGCCCGCGAATCCCACAGCAGCCAGGCGCTGAAAAGTACGCCGACCACCAGCACTCCCGAAAAGTACGGGCTGATCGGCGAGCGCGCGAAGGCATGCACGGAACTGACCATGCCGGTGCGGGTCAACGAGGTTCCAAACAAACACAGCAGGTAAGTGGAGAAGATCAGGGCCATGTTCCAAATCTTGAGCATGCCCTTCTTCTCTTGCATCATGACGGAGTGCAGGAACGCGGTGCCCATCAGCCAAGGCATCAGCGAGGCGTTTTCCACCGGATCCCAGCCCCAGTAACCGCCCCATCCCAACACGGCGTAGGCCCAGCGCGCGCCCAGCAGAATGCCGGTGCCCAGGAACAGCCAAGTGACCATGGTCCACTTGCGGGTAACGTGGATCCACTCCTCGCCGCGCGGTTTGACGATCAGCGTGGCGGCGGCAAACGCGAAGGGCACGGCGAATCCCACATAGCCGATATACAAGATCGGCGGATGGATCACCATGGCGGGATGCTGCAACAACGGATTCAGGCCCTTGCCATCGGGCACCGCCATATTCACGGCACCTTCGCCGGAGGCCAGCAACAAATGGAAAGGACTGGCCACGATCGTGTTCAGCCACAAGAAGAAGCATTGCGATCCCATCATTACCGCGTTGACCCACGGCATCAGCGGCTTGACGCCCGGCGAAGGATGGCGGTGCAGGACGACCACCAGCATGGCGTAGGTGCTCAGGATCCAACTCCACAGCAACAGCGAGCCTTCCTGCCCCGACCATAGCGAGGTGGCCTTGTAGAACAACGGCAGGTCGCGATTGCTGTGCGCGGCCACGTAGCTCATGCGGAATTGATCGGTCATCAGCAGATAGAACAGCGAGGCGATGCCGATGGTGATGAGCGCCCAGACCGCGATGGTGGCGCGCTGGGAGCTTTTGATCAGGATGGGCCGCTTGGTCCACGCGCCGATCGCCGACCCGCCCAGCGAGTAAGCGGCCAGAGCAAGGGCCAGGAGGAGTGCGAAACTGCCAACATTTTCCATTCAGAACTCCCCTTCAAGGACGGATTCCAAACGCAATTAGGACTTCGCTCCAGGTCGAACTGCGGCCGGCTTCGGGTTCGTCATTTGTCCAGGCTGACCGGGCTTGGCCTCATACTTGGATGCGCACTTGGCTTGAATGGCGTTGGCTTCGAACACGCCGTCTTTGTTGAGGCGTCCTTCGGCCAGCGCCTGCGAATTGTCAACGAAAGTATCGGGCAGCGGCGCCGATCCGGTATAGACCACCGGGATGGTGCGATCTTCTTCCACCAGCGTGAACTCGGTACGCTTGCCCTCGCGCTTAATGCTGCCGGCAGCGACGTTGCCACCCACCCGCAAGCGCTTGGCGCGATCATCCTGCTTCATCGCCTGCAACTCTTTGATGGTGACGTAGTAAGTCTTGCTCTGTTGCACGCCGCTCACGGCCAGCCAAGCCAGCGTGGCGAGAACGATCCCGATGGCGATGCCAAATTGCGCGTTCTTCCTGGTCATAGTACCCCCATCATAGCATTGAAATCTGTCAAGGTGGCCAGCGAACCCTTGGCCCACCTTTGTCCGAGAAGCAGCCTTCCCTTTAAAGGGATAGCACTTTCGCTGCCATTTTCAGGATGGGCAAATCCTTCCAAGTAAAGGGATCAGGCCGGCGCACTGTGGTGTTTTTCGACGCAGGGCGGTTCGGGTTAGGGGCATCTCGCGCAGCCCCAGCGTTCTTTTTCACCACGAAGGCACGAAGGAAGACAAAACCAAGAACACAAAGGAGTGCGCTCCGTGTCCTTGGTTTTGTCTTCCTTCGTGCCTTCGTGGTGAAAGAGAACCGTCATTTCACCTTGGCCGTGGACCGCCGTACCACCAGCGATGGCTTAAGCACCGCGCCCTTCATCGCTCGTTTGGGGTGCAATATGCGTTCCAGCAAAGTCTGAGTGGCCAGTTGCCCGAGACGGTCCAGGGGCTGCGCCACCGTGGTCAATGGCGGATTGTAATGTCGCGCCAGCGACAGATCGTCGAAGCCGGTGACGGATACATCGTCCGGCACGCTACGCCCGGAGTCATAGACGGCGCGAACCGCACCGATCGCGGTCAGATCGTTGACCGCGCAGATGGCGCTGATCTTGGGGTTCTGGGCCAGCATTTTGCCGGCCGCGTCATAGCCGTCGTCGGAGGATTTTTTCTCAATCAGAAAAACGTTGCGTGGATCGATGCGCCGTCCGGCGTCGGCGAAAGCTTTTTCCACGCCCTTCCAGCGCAGCGTGGACCATTCATAATGGGAGTGATCCCAGATGATGCCGATCTCGCGATGGCCGAGTTGCAGCAAGTGACTGGCGGCCAGGAATCCGCCTTGGCGATCGTTGACCACGAAGCAAGGTATGTCTTTTTCCCGGGTGACGCGTCCTATCACCACCACCGGCGTGAGCGCGGCGGTCTTGCGCAACGCCGCAATGTCGTTGGGAAAATGATTGGCGATAGCGATAATGCCGTCGGCGCGCCGCCAGGTAAGCACGTCCAGGGCTTCGCGGTAGCGGTTCTGATCGTAGCCCAAGTCGGAGATCAGCATGGTGTAGCCGTGCGGGATCAGCGTGGCTTCAATCTCCTTGACGATGGGCGCACAGTAAGGATCGAGAATATCGTAGACCAGCAGGCCCACCATGAAACTGCGCCGCGAGCGCAACGACTGCGCGAAGATATTGGGCCGATAACCCATCTTCGCCGCGGCTTCCTTGATGGTCTTCTTGGTAGACGCCGACATGTAACGCGCCAGGCGGCGATTGTTCATCACCAGGGAGATGGTGGTAGGCGAGAAACCGGTCTTGGCAGCGATGTCTTTGATAGTGACCATGCGGCACTCAAGACAATATCAGAAACCAGGCCTCTTGGAAGCGTTTCCGAGGCCGGAAAACAGGGGGCCTGCGGTCGCCGGGAAGGAGCCCTCGGGACGAGGAACTAGCGGCCCGGAACCACCGGCACGCCACGAAACTCCGCCGCGTCTTCCCCACCCTGCCAGCGGATCCTGATCCGTAGCCGATCAATCGTATCGGCAGAGCGCACGCCTCGAAAATAGAGACGGCCGTTAACCGTGGCGTCCGGATACACTCGGGCTCTGGCCCAATCGGGCAGGCAGCGGCCGGGACCAAGACACACGGAGACGGCGCGCTGGCGGTTGCCGTCGAAGTCGGTGATGCTGGAATCGCCGGCGATCCAAATCTCGCGATCCCGCCGTTCGTTGGCGACCGAGAAGCGGCATTCCAAGCCGTCGCCATCGGGGCTGAGAATACAGCGATCGACACTCACAATCCAGCCGCCCAGCCGATAACTGGTTTCGGGAGGCCGAGGAGGTGACGGTGACTGGTAGCGCGGCGTAAGGTCGCCTGCCGGTGGCGCCAGGCCGGGTTGCGGGGCCGGTATGGGGGCGGCCTGACTGAGCGTAAATTCCAGGCGCGTCTCCGGCCTGACCCTGACTTGTTCACCGCTGATCATCGCCGAGGCCACACCCGCCGCGCTACCGGCGCCGGCGCCGATGGCCGCACCTTTGCCGCCACCGGCAATCGCGCCGATGCCCGCGCCCAATAGGCCGCCGAGGACTCCTCGCTCGGCCGTCTTAGCGCCTTGTGATCCGCTTTCTTTCACCGTGGTGCCGGTATCGACTTCAACCATTTGACCGTTGATCCGCACGGAAGCCACTTGCAACACCAGCGTGGTGCGTCCGGAAACCGCGCCGGCCTTTTTGTCTTCCACCACGCGCAAGCGCACGTCGGCGTTGCGCGGCGCTAGTTGCACATCGTTGGCCACCAGTGGTTCGGCCAGGGAAGCCGCGTACTGCCGGTTGGCGTTGGCGGTTCTTGAGTCGATCGCCTCAATGGTGCGCACGTGGATCGGCGTACCAGGGGGAATCTCCCCAAGTTCCGCGGGCTGCGCGGGCGGCGCGACCTGTGCGGGCGGCGCTTCTCTGGGCGGTGGGTCCTGCGCCGCCAGTAAGCCGCACGTTACCAGCACAAAAAGCGCACTCAATCGAAGCTTCCTCATTCTCGCCTCCTGATTCGATTGTACTAAAAGCTACTCCTCAATGAGAGACTCTGCTCCGGCCACTGCGGTTTCACAACTGGCCCGCCAAAAGATGGGTAGTGGCTCAGTTTGATCGTAAGGCGGTATTTGTTGTCAGTACCGCCTGCGGTAGCAGGTGGGTCTACCTCGTGACCCATTCAAACTGAGCCACTACCACAAGAAGGATTTGCGTGGGATGACCCCGTTTTTCCCGAGACCATTTTCCTGGAATACATTAGGAGCCCACTCGAGACAGCAAGTCCTTGACGATCTTCCCGATTTGCATGAACTCCTCCAGCCCGGAAGGTTTCAAAATAAACTCGTCCGCGCCCAAGCCGCGAATAGACTCCCCGTCATACAAGAATTTGGAGGAGCTCCATAAGCAAACGGGGACACCATCCAGGTGCCGGGCGCTGCGGATCTGATGAAAAACTTCTTCCCCATCGACCTTGGGAAGGTTCATGTTCAGTAGGATCAAGTCCGGACGAGGCGAATTGGCGTAAGATCCTTCCCTGTGAATAAAAGCCAGCGCCGCGCCTCCATCTAGCAGGTGCGTCAATTGAAAGTCGATGTGTTGCCCTTCCAGGGCTTTTTCAAGAAGAAGGACATCGGACAGGTTGTCTTCAATGACGAGGATAGAGTAAGAGCGAGTACCCCGCGGCGGCTTCACGCTCCCGCCAATCTTGGCTCCGCTCCCCAGGGGAATTTCAACAATTGTATGGTTGCATGCATAAGAATGAGAGACGAGGCGCTCCACCGCCCGAAGCTGACGCAGCCAGGAACACCGCCAAGGCGTGCCCGACTGCGCAAAAATCCCAACCAAAGAATGAGTTCTTCAAAATGGCGCCCGGCGATGATGCCGCGGACGCCTAACAGCGCGGAGAGCGCTCCGCACAGCGAGTTGTTGACAAACCGTTACCAGCGCATCTAGCGATCCAAACGAAGACTAACGTGTCCCCAGGCAGAATCAATGAAACTGCCCATGAGCAAGTGTTACTTTTCAGCCTTTTACTGAGGTGAGAGGCGATCTAGTGCGGGGTTGGACAGTGCCGCTATCGGCAAGCCTGACTTCTCAATGTCCACAGTGTATGACGCGATCGAGCGCGTGCTGGTTGCGCAATATGATAGCCCATTAGACCCTGGGTCCTTCGTTTAGAAGGCGGGACCGGAGCGGGGGGAAAAGCTCAAAGCGCGCCCGATTGCAAACTTTCTGCCCAGGGTGCTTGGCCTTTTGTTTGGGCCTACGCCTTGCCCCGGCGCATCCTTTCAACCTGTTAGCGACTCCAATTTCGTCACTGCGCTTTCCAATCGTTGCGGTTGATCCAAGGTTCCCGCAAACAAGTCGCCTTTTTCGGCCAGCCTCGACCAAATCGTTTGAATCGTGAAGGCGCGCGGGTCCAGTCCCGCACGAACCTCAGACCAATCGAGCGGCGTGGAAATGGTCGCGCCGGGCTGCGGACGCATGCTGTATGGCGGCGGCACGGTTTTCCCCAGGCCGATTTGCATGTAGTCGAGATAGATCCGGTCTTGTGGACGCCGCCCGAGCGACCGTTCATGGGTCATGAGCTTGGGCTGCTGGCTCTCCACCAAGCGGCAGATCACCTCGCACAATCTGCGCGCTTGCTCGTAACTGTAGATCGGCTCCAGGGGCACATAAATGTGCATCCCCGCAGCGCCGGAGGTCTTGGGATACGAGGTCAAACCAAGTTTCTGGAAGACGGCATGAAGGCATTGCGCCGCTTCCACCAGCGTGGCGATTGTCGCGCGATCGCCAGGGTCCAGATCGAAGAGGATGAAATCGGGCGCCTCGATTGTTTCCACGCGGCTCTGCCACAAATTGTGATCGATGCATCCCAGTTGCGCCAGATAAACCAGCGTGGCGCGATTGTCGCACATCACGAAGCGCGTCACCCCCCCGCCCGCCTCGCCGGTTCCTTCTCCGGTCGGAATAGGCATGGTGCGAATCCACGATGGCATGGCCGCGCCGGCATCCTTCTGGAAGAAGAATGGCTTTTCGATGCCGTCGGGATAACGCTTCATCACCACCGGTTTCTCCTTCATGTGCGGAAGCAGGTAGGGCGCGATGCGGAAGTAATACTCGATCGCGTCGGCCTTGGTGTATCCGTCGCGCGGGAAGAATACCTTGTCCAGTTTCTGGATGCGCATGAGCTGGCCGTCCACAGTGACGGTTTCCTCGCCGGATCGTTTGGTAAAGAGCGGTGCCGGCGGTTCCGCGGTCCTCTTGCCGGGGCGGCGTCTTGGTTTCTTTTCTTTGTCTGAACCGGGCGCCGCTTCTGGATCGGACGCCGCCTCTATTTGTTCCACGACGCAATCCTTGGGCTCTTTATCGGGACGCAAGCCCAAAAACACCGGCGCGCGCATACGGCGCTCGCTGGTCCACTCCAGAAACTTGATTTCGGCCACCAGCTTCGGTTTCACCCAATGGGTTTGTTCCTCGCCTTCCGGGACTTTCTTGAAGGGCATCGGCCCTTGCGGCAGCTCTTGTAACTTGGCCAAAACGTCGCGCTCGCTGCGTTCGTTGAATCCGCTGCCTGCGGCTCCGGCGAAGAGCAGTTTCTTGCCGTCATAAACGCCCAGCGCCAGCGATTTAATCAGGCGCCCCGCGCCATCGGATTCCTTCCATCCACAGACCACGCACTCCTGCCGCAGCTCCGTCTTGATCTTCAGCCAGTCGTCGGTGCGGCGCTCTTGATAGATGGACAGCCGCCGCTTGGCGATGATTCCTTCCAAGCCCTGCTGCGAAGCAAGCTGGAAAAGCATAGCCGCATCGCCGGCGTGATGGTCGGAGAATCGGGCGCGATCCTCCTGTTTTTCGGGCGGACGCAGCAAGGCACGCAGTAGTTCCTTGCGTTTCTCAAGCGCGACTCCCTGAAGGTTATAACCGATATCCGCACCTTCCGGCTGAAGGTACACGAGGTCGAAGGCATAAAAGGTGACTGGCAGATCGGCCACTTTACGGGCATCGGGTGCCCGCAGGTTCATGCGCTGCTGCAACAGCTCGAAGCTGGGCCGTCCGCTCGGCTCCAGGCAAACGATCTCGCCATCCAGCACGGCGCGACGCGCGCGAATCTGTGCGACGATCCCCGCCAGGTCGGGATAATGCTTAGTGATGTTGCGCTGATTCCTGGATACCAACTTCAGTTTGCCTTCGTCCACAGTGACGATGGCGCGGATGCCGTCCCACTTGATTTCCGCCAGCCAGTCGGCGCCCTGCGGCGGCTGGGCGACCGCTTTTGCCAGCATCGGTTCGACCTTCGACGGCATCGGCGCGGGCTTGGCGTCCGCCAACCCTTGCAGGCTCGCGTTTAGGGACGCGCCTTCATGGGCGATGGTCCTTTCGGCCGCCTTACGCGCCGCTTGCGGCACTTTCTCCGTGCCCCACATGGCCGAGCCGCGATCGGCGGCGATCTCCATCAGCGTGCGGCCGGTCAGCGCGCTGCGGTCGGCCTGCTCGACGGTCCAGGCGGTATCGGCGTGGGCGTCTTTCTTCTTGAACATCAGCCACTCGTTGCCCTTGCTGCCGGGGCGGCGCGATTTCATGTGTACCAGCGCGAACTCGCCTTGCAGCTTTTGTCCATGCAGCAGGAATTTCAAGTCACCCTTCGCCAGCATGGAGTTGATATCGGCGGCCTGGTTCTTATAAACGCCGACCACCGGCTCGAATGTGCCGATGTCCCATACCATCACCGTGCCCGCACCGTAATTGCCGGCGGGGATGATGCCTTCGAAGGTCATGTAATCCAAGGGATGATCTTCCACCATCATGGCCAGGCGCTTTTGTGTGGGATCAAGCGAAGGCCCGCGCGGCACGGCCCAGGATTTCAGGACGCCGTCTACTTCCAGGCGAAAGTCGAAATGCAGGCGTGTGGCGTGGTGCATCTGCACCACGAAGCGCGCGCCGGCAGGCGCGGCGACCTCTATCGCGGGCGCTTTGGGTTCGCCGCCCGGCTCGGGCGTCTTTTGGAACTTGCGTTTGCGGCGGTACTCTTCAAGAGCCATATCGGAGGCCGTTTACCATGGTACCCTCAGCCGATGCCATTGCCACGACTGATGCGAGTCCTGAGCAGTTTTTTCAACGTCCCTGGTACCACAACCTCCGGAACCGGTGGCCGTTGTATGGAGTGCGGCGGCTCGACGCCGCACTCCATATGGTGATCTTTTCGCCGAACGCCGAACCAACCTGGCGGTTTCGTTGCGGCTACGCTATGTCATATCGGCGGAGCATTTCAGCCCTGAAGAGGCGGCCTAAAACTATTCCGTCAATGAACTAAAGATTTCTCGCACACAGGCCACGAGGTGTCACCGCCGCTTTGGGACAACTCGCCACGGTATGGCTTGACAGCCCACGCAGGCCACGCTAATGTTTGTGCCAGTATAATGAAGATTCTGCTTACTGCTTGCATCGTCACCTTGGCCATTGGCGCGATCGGCCAATCCAAACAGTCCACGCGGTCCAAACGTCTGCGTCAGCAGGAATGGCTGCACTACCAGATCGCTGGATCGGACCAGCCGGCGCCATCGGGAGCGCGGCTGCGAGCGATTGAGCAAATGCGAGCCATGGAGCGATTGTCTCTGCCCGGGCTCTCGGCCCTTTCCTGGACCTCGATTGGACCGCGTCCCATCCACACGCCCTATCGTTATTCAACCGTCTCCGGACGAGTGACCACCGTCGTGGTCGATCCCCGCAACAATGGCGTCGTATACCTGGGAGGCGCGCAAGGTGGAGTGTGGAAGTCAACCGATGCTGGCGCCACCTGGGCGCCACTCACCGACAACCAGCCGTCTCTGGCCATCGGTTCGCTGGCCCTCGATCCGTCCAATCCCGACACCATCTATGCCGGAACGGGGGAGGAGAATTTTTATTACGACACCATGTACGGCGCGGGCGTGCTGAAGTCCACCGACGCGGGCGCCACCTGGACGCAGCTTCCCACCGGACCGTTTGTGGGCAGCAACTTTTATCCGCCCGCTCGCATTGGCCAGATTTCCGTGCATCCCTCTAACGGACAGATCCTTCTGGCTGCGATCGACCGTTTTAACCGCAGCACCGACGCGGGAGTCTATCGCTCCGCGGATGGAGGAATGACCTGGACACAGACCCTGCACGGCACAGTGGCCACCGACGTAACGTTCGATCCCAACAACGGAAGCATCGCTTACGCGGGTCTTGGTTATGCTTCGGGAGTCGCGGGCGTCTACAAATCGCTGGACGCAGGCCTGACTTGGAGCAAACTGACGGGAACCGGGAGCAATCTTTTGCCCGCGACCGGTCTGGGCGCGGTGACGTTGGCCATTTCCCGTTCGTCTTCCTCCACGCTGTACGCGGCGGTGGAGAACAACTCCACGTCGGGACTCCTGGGCTTGTACAAAACAGTGGATGGCGGCGCCAATTGGACGCAGCTTCCCAGTACGCCGAACTATTGCAGCGGGCAATGCTACGGCGACCGCGGCGTCGGCGTACTCCCGACTAATCCTAACGTTGTTTTTGTCGGAGGCGTCTGGCCCGGAGGAGCGGCGGGGCCGGTCTACCGATCCATGGACGGAGGAGTCACCTGGCAGAGCATTGGTGTGGGGCCTTCGGGGGAAGGACTGCATTCCGATATTCACTCCTTCGGCTTCACGCCGGACGGCGCCCGGCTGTACGTTGGAAACGACGGCGGGGTCTCGGCAACCAACGACGTTACTTCGTCAACCGTCAATTGGGCCACGCTGAATGCCACGCTCACGCTGGCGCAGTATTATCCGGGCATCTCCATCAACCCGTCGAGCTCCGGCATCGCCTTCGGAGGAACGCAGGATCTCGGCGTTCACAAATACTCCGGCACTTTGACTTGGAACGAAGTAATCGGTTGCGACGGCGGTTGGACGGCGATCGACCCGGCCAACACCAACAACGTCTTCGCCTCCTGCGATCAAGACTCCGGGTGGATGTTCAGGTCCGGAGATGGCGGACAGACCTGGACCAAATCGGCGAGCGGCATCAACGCTTCCGATGCCAGCAACTTCATCCCACCGATGGTGATGGACCCGTCCCGCTCGCAGACCCTTTATTTCGGGACCTCGCGTGTGTACCAAACGGCCGATGGCGCATTGAGTTGGACCGCCATGCCGGGGTTGCCTTTCAGCAGCGTGATTACGGCGCTGGCCGTGTCGCCGGTTGATTCAAACACCGTGTGGACCGGAACTAGGGCGGGAAATGTGGCCGTCTCCTCCAATGCCCTTGCGGGCGCGTCGGCGACGTGGACAAATGCGAGCAACGGCTTGCCTCCGCGCCAAGTGACCCAGATTGTCCCGGACTTAACGCTGGCCACGACGGCCTACGCAACGGCGGCGGGTTTTTCCGGTTACACCGACTCGCTAGGCCATGTCTTTGTGACGACCAATAAGGGCGCGACCTGGAACGACCTGAGCGGCAATCTGCCGAATACGCCAGTGGAGGATCTGGCCATCGATCCTGATGTGCCGAACACCCTCTACATCGGCACGGACATCGGCGTTTTCTGGACCAGCAACGCTGGCCAGACTCGGGCTCGCTCTCGACCGGCTTACCGCTGAACTCGGTGATGAGTTTGCGATTGCATCGCGCGTCGCGCACCTTGCGAGCCGCCACGCATGGGCGCGGGATGTGGGATTTGGCGGTTCCCATCGGGGCCTTGAACCCCGTGCCGGCGGCGACCTCGATTTCCCCCGCCAACGTGGCAGCGGGAGGCGCGGCCTTCACGTTGACCGTCAATGGATCGAACTTCCTATCATCCTCGGTGGTGCTGTGGAACGGACAGAGCCGGCCGACCACTTTCGTCAGCAGCGGCACCCTGACCGCCGCGATCACCGCCGCGGATATCGCCGCTGGAGGATCGGCGCAAGTGAATGTCACGAACCCTGCGCCTGGCGGCGGTGCTTCGAATCTGTTGACGGTCACGATCGCCCTGCAGGCGCCGTCGTTCCCGGCCAACGGGATCGTCAACGGAGCGAGCTTTACACCGGGTCAAGCGGCGGCCGGCGGGATGATCGGGTCGCTGTTCGGAACCAATCTGTCGGGAAGCACCGCGGCGGCGCAGGCCCTGCCGCTGACCGCAATTCTGGGGGGAACGAGTGTGATGGTGAACGGCATTGCCGCGCCGTTGCTCTCGGTCTCGCCCGGCCAGATCAACTTCTTGTTCCCGTGGGAGACGCTTGCGTTCAACGCAAGCCAGCGTCGTGGTGAATAACGGCGCCGGCGCCAGTCCCGCGGTCACGATCACGCTTGCTCCGGTGAGTCCGGGACTGTTCTCCACCAACTCCGCCGGCAGCGGGCAAGGAGCGATTCTGATTGCCAACAGTTCGATCATGGCGGCGCCTTCAGGCGCTCTGCCGGGATCGCGGCCGGCGATGGGTGGCGAGTATATTTCCATATTTTCGACCGGGCTGGGCGACGTCAGCAACCGGCCGGCGAACGGCGCGGCGGGCGGATCGAGTCGCCGACAGTGCAAACTCCCGTGGTGACGATCGGCGGGTTCGCCGCCACCGTGACTTATTCCGGATTGGCCCCGGGTTCGCCGGCCTCTACCAGATCAACGCGCAAGTGCCGACGAGTGTGCCGCCCGGTGCTTCCGTGCCGGTAGTCGTGAAGATCGGCGGCATCGTGTCCAACATTGTCACCATTGCCGTTCAGTAAACCTGGGCAGATGATGCGTGGGAAAATGCGGGGACTCAGGCTGTCCCCGCAGTTCTCCCGTCCCCGCAGTTCCCCGCAGTTCCCGCCAAGGTTCCCGTTCCGCGTGACGGCACCGAACGGTCATGTCTGAGCTTTTTTGAACAGACGCGGGTCATGCTTCCTCCTATTCTGTAAAGGTAGGCTCAGGCGAGACTCCGGCAGAGTACTAAGGTTAACGACTGGTTCAATGGCGCACCAGTGGATGCCAGTTGCTCCACCGGTTGCTCTTGTGCCCTGGCACCAAAACGATTCGTAAGCTCAAGCTCACTATGCCCATCCGGCCCCTGACAGTTGGAATAGTTGTGGGAATCGCGGCGATACTCTTGCTCCCACTCGGGTTCGTTGTCCCCGCTCTCATTAACGTGGATCGCTACCGGCCCCAGGTGATCTCCTATCTACAAGGAACAACTGGAAAGCAAGTTGAAATCGGACGGCTGGCCCTCACATTTTTTCCTGTAACGATTCACGTTGATCATATCGGTGTGAAGAACCCTCCGATATTTCCAGCCGGTTATATTGTCCAGGTGGCGCGGATCGATGCCGAGCTTAACGTCAGAGCGCTGCTGCACCGGCAGGTGATCATCAGGTCGCTCGTACTTGAGGACCCGGTCCTGAGCCTGACTTCGGACCCTGACGGCCCGTGGAACTTCGAGAATCCTCATTCAGAGGTCTCCAGAATGTCTTCCCTCTCGCGCCCATTTCGATCGTGAAGATTAAGCGGGGACTGGTGATCGCGTCAAATCTTTTGCCGTCCGACGCGGCGGGTCCCATTTTTTTTGAAGCCCACGAGATCTCTTGCGAACTGCAGCAGGTAAACCTTGCCGGAATTATGAATCCTTCTTCGTCCTCGATGGACGGCCAAGGCAGCCTGAGGGCGGGCCTTCTGCGCTTCGGCGCTGTCGAGGTAAGAAATCTGGATTCCAAACTTCGCTTGGAGGCGAGGCACGTTTTTTTCACGGATGTCAAGGCGGACGTCTATGGCGGGAGTGCCGTCGGTGACCTCTCCTTCGACTTGTCGAACGAGGCCGCAAGCTTTAAAACCAATGCTCGATTGAGCGGAATTAATCTGGCCCGGCTTCTGGCGGCATACCCAAACGGCGGCGGAAGAATGACCGGGAAGATGGAAGGAGACGTAAGGTTAGCGGGAGGAATTGCGCATTCGCTCCGCCCGCTGGCGGGAATCCACGGAACCGGACACCTGACGGTGCGCAACGGTCAGGTGCCGAGTCTCAAGCTCAACGCGAATTTGATGAAGCTGGCGCACTTTAACGATCTTGGCCCAGCCCGAAACGATCCTTCCTCATTTAAACTGATAACCACCGATCTGGAGCTAGCCGATCAACGGATTTCGAGCAGGGTCATAGACATTGATGGCTACGGTGTCGATGTGGAGGCTCCGGCAGTGTCAGCGTGTCAGGCTCCGACGAGTTGAACTATCGTGGGTTGGCGGAGATTACAACCAAAGAGAGCTTCTTCACCAACACCATTGCCCGGCTCTCCGGAGCCGCGTTAAAAGACGGTAAGTTGCAGTTTCCCTTTCGAATCGGCGGAACGATCGGTAGCCCCCTGTTTTCCAAGGGCAAGGGCGATAAGGATGTAGACGCTGTAAAGAAACATTGATGAGGGAAGATGGGATGATTGGTCTCGCGAATGCTTGGATTCACCACTGCTAACCATTCCTTGCTTCAAGGCTTACGGTACGAGCCGTGCCACCCCTAAGACAAGCGACGGTTTCGCGAGAGCCACATCCGAGCGTCGTTCCAATCGACGCGGTTGGCCTCTCTAAGGAGACTGCGCCTTCCTGTGGTTCGTCAAAATCAGATTGGGTGTGTTTTGACTGGGTCCCTGCCACCGGGCGTTTTAATTCTCCTCGCAAATCAACGGTTCATCGCAGAGATCGGCCAACATCGAATGGTGCCGGTAGGCCTACGTCGAAGAAATGAATCAGTCGCCAAAAGATTCTGCCTTAGCGCAGGCGTCTAGGAATCCATGTTGACGGTTAGGCTTACCGGACAAGTGGCTTCCGCCCGGGACTTGCTAACCGGGTTGAACAGCCACTACTCGCCCTCCCGACATGACGTCGTCGAGGCGATCCGCGCATCATGGTTAACAGTGCGCCGACGCGTCGCCATCCTGACTTTTCCAAGTAGCTGTCTTACGTCTAATTGAACCGAACGCCTTGCGCTCCCCGCGCCTAAGCGGAAGGCGCAGGCGCTTTAGAGGCGCGCGCGTCAGCAAGCGGTTCGACGCACTACAGTAGCATAATCCCTCGGAGCGCTCCCTTAAAAGAGGAAGCGAAGCTGGACATCGATTCGACGCGTGCCGGTCGATCCCTGTCCCGAAACGAGTCCATTCGATTGTGCGAACAGCGGTGAAGTGAGATTGCCGTCGGGCGTGGAGAAATTCGGATGATTCAAGGCGTTTCTCGCGTTGAACTGGAGAATGATCTGCTTAGGATCTTTTCCCCCTTTTGGCGAACTCTCGCCGATCGTGAAGATTTTCGCTAATCGAAGGTTGGCTGCAATCAAGCCCGGGCCTTGCGCAAAGTTGCGCTGAATGATGCGCTGCCCAGGTCCCGGCGCGACATCGAAGACTCCGAGTGAAGTGCGTACTACGCTGGGGCGAGACAAGTCCGTCGCAAACGCCGGACGATCCGTATAAAGGCCTTGGCCGGTGGAATCGGTTCCCGTGGTGATGTCATAGGGCCGGCCTGACGCCAGTGTGACAAATGGACTCACGCGAAGTCCCCACTTCCCGGTGTACGATCCGTTGAGTTGAAAACGATGGCGGACGTCGAAGCCGGCTCTTCCATATTCGGTCGAAAGATCATATTGGTTGGCTGGAAACGAACCGGCCCCATCGGCGTTGCTGTGCGCGAAACCGAGAACGTAGAAGGTCGTCAGCGTAAGCTTCGAATTCGGACGCAGGGTCAGGTTGGTGATCCATTGCTCTTGCCGGAACACGCCGCTGCTCTCGTACAGGTAGATGCCATTTTGCGTGCCGAACGGATAAACGCCAGAGACCGGTAGCGGCGCGTTGATATCGCGGGAGCGCAAGACATGCGATCCCTGAGAGTACGTGTAGCTGCTTGATGTGGTCACTCCTTTTGCGATCTGGTGCTCGAAGGAAGCGACAACCTGGACCATGGTTGGCGCTTGCCACTGGTGATCTACTTCTCGGATGGTCTGCGGCTGTCGTCCTGAGGCCAGGGTCTGAGCCGAAGGTATGGTCGGGAAGAAAGTCGGATTGGGTATCGAGAACAGTTGTTGGGCGATTCCATTTTGGTGCAGCGCGTCCAATGTAAGCGACTCTGAGATCCGGTCGTAGAAGATTCCTGCGCCGGCGCGAATCACGTTGGACGGCGATCCATTCTTCGCCTTGCCCAAGCCCCACGCGATGCCCAGACGCGGCGCGACTACCCCCGACCCGCGAACGTGGCTCTGTGTCTCGTAACGAAGACCGCCGCTCAGGGTGAATCGGGGACGAATTCGCCAGTCGTCTTGAGCGAACAGACCGACGTCGAACTGATTGATGCCAGCCAAAGGATTGCCCGCCCGCAGAGTGAATTGACTCGGTGTGGCAGTTCCTTGCAGGGCCGCGCGATACGCCGCGAGGGACGTGAACGTAAAAGTACCTGCGTAGTTCTGTTCGGCATCGTCTGACTCATTCACGGCGCGCACAATTCCCCCAACCCGGAACGCGTGGGTGCCTCGCACGTGCGAAACGAAATCCTGCATCTCGTAACGATCTTGATGGTTATAGGAGTTGCCCACCGGCGAACCACCGGAAGCAAACGCGTCCAGCACATTGATCGCGGGAGCATTGGTGCCGCCGCTATTGTCATTGCGCTGCATGCGCAGGCGGAAGCGCACTTCATTGATGGTTCGCGTGCTGAGGACGGCCGTTTCCGAGGCTTGAATCGTGTCCTCCGCGCCATGCGTGTTATAGGCGCGATCCGCTAGTGTGAAACCGCCAACGCCCTGATTGTCGTTTTCATCGTGCGCATACGTGTAGCGCAAGGTGAGAGTATTGTTCGCGTTCAGGGTCCGGTCCAGCTTGAAGTTCATCTCGACATTCGATATCGGGGTGACGATGGCCTGCGAGAACGGGACGACGTTGAGATTCGAATCCAGAATGAATGCACTCACGAAGGCATTCTCATTGATGTCACGCCGCTCAAAGTCAAAGAAGAACGACGTCTTCTTTCCTAACGGACCGCCCAGCTCTCCTTCCCACTGCCGCCGCTGAAAGGGGGGCTTGGTAGTAACGAACGGGTTGCGCGCATTGAATGCCGCGTCGCTAAATTGAAACGTCAATTGACCATGAAACTCGTCCGTCCCTGGTTTGGTGAAAATCTCGATGCGGCCCTGCCCAGGACGATCGAACTGCGCCGCAAATGGATTCTGATTGATGCGGACTTCGCGAATCGCCGATTTTGGCGGCAGGCGTCCGCCGGTGAATCCGTCGATGAAGATCTGTCCACCGTTGGGGCCGGCGGCGGGTCCTGCAAGGGCCTGCAAATCGGCAGCGAGATCGTCGGGATCGTCGGCGAGCGCTTCCATGTCGGCCTTCTGGAGAACCACGGCACCGGCGTTGGCTCCAGGATCGGTCTCGACGCGCGCCCCGGCATCGCCCGCTACCGTAACCTTTTCCAACTCGCCCCGAAGCTCAAGTGCTATGTCCAGCGTCTGTGGACGTCCTTCTCCTATTCCGTAGTTCTTCACTTCAAAGGTCTGAAATCGCGGAAACAAGGCGCGAATCGTGTAAAGGCCAGGTGGTATCCCAACAACTTGATAGTGTCCTTGGCCGTCCGACTTTGTGATCTTGACGACATCCTTGCCGTCTCCATCAAGAACGCTGATCGAAGCGCCGGGTACGACGCTGCCGCTCGGGTCCGTTATCGTGCCTTGCAGGGATCCGGACTGAGCCTGGGCGAATAGGGCGAGCATAAGAGTAATCGGTAGGAAAGCGACCTTCCTTGAGGGCATCCCTCTATGGTAATGAGAGTTGATGAAGATTCTCTGAAGATGAAACCTCCATACGGAGGAGGGCGCTCGTTAGTGCGCGAATCAGAGACGGAGGCATTGTGGCCTGTGTCTATGGCAACTTGGGGGCAGCGTTGCTGCCGGAGAAAGCCAGTATTGGTACTAGCCGGTCGGAAAACCGGACAAGTGTCTTCCGGCCAGTTGTTTCCGGGGCATGGGCGTGCAGGGAGTGTCAGAGCGGGAAGCCGCAGCCCGGCTTTCAGTCCGTGCCAGCGGACGACATCCGAGCCATTCTCGACTGCCTCCAGTACATGGCCGATGACAAGAAGAGTGGCACTGGCTGCCGCTGAAGGCTGCGGTACAACTCACCGCGCCGGTGTCTGGCGTTCAATCACCAACAGGGAGAACGATCCCGGCACAAGGGTCCCGCGACGGGCTCCGGCCGCCGCTGGTCCGAATTTCGCACACACCACGTACACGCGTTGATCAGTCGGGTCTAGCCCCATGTTGCGGGAGGCCGGCGGCGTCTCTACAGTCTCCAACACGCGATATTGGTCCGGACCGTCTTGATGAATTACAGTGAGCGTCCCATCGGCATTCGAGGCGAACGCGTTACCCGACGCTGGATCGAATCCCGCACCATCGACACCAGCACCGATCGGCACCGTTGCTACGATCTTGCCCGCTTGATAGTCGGAGATCGCCATGACTCCACTGCGGCATCCGCTGAAGAGCCGATGATGAGCGGTATCGATCGCCATCGACACTGGCTGCTTACACGGCGCAGTGGGCCAGCGCCGCGTTACAGTCGCCGTCTTGGCATCGATCTCCACCACTTCGCCATTATCGACGATATTCGCGTAGACCTTGCCATCACCCGCCGACACGCCGTATTCCGGCTTCCCGCCGAGGTCGATGTTGGTGACCAGCGATCCCGCCTTTGGGTCAATGACCGTCGAGGAGTGTGCGTCGCCATTCAAAGTGAAGACGCGGTTCGACGGTTTATCGTAGAGGATGGCGTCGGCATCCTCGGCGGCCGGAACGCGCCCGAGGACTTTATAGGTCTTCAGGTCGAACATGGCCACCGATTTGCCGTTGCCTTCGGTCGCAAAACCGTGCCCCGTCGCTTCGACGATCGCTGTTCCATGCGCTCCCTGGATGCCGGGCACCTCGCCGAGCAATTTGCCGCCGTTCTCGTCGATCACCATCACGCGATCTTGCCGCGCGACAAAGAGCCGGTGACTCGGCGGATCGGGCACCACATAATCCCAACTCCCATCTCCACCGAGGACGTAGGTGTGGGTGATGCGGTAGGACGGCGTTGACTGCGCGCCGGCACACACCGCAAGAGCTACGATGACGAGCACGATTCTACGCATAGAGTTCCTCTCAATCTTTGGTTTCGGTTCCGTCGGCCTTTACGAGCACTTCATGCTTCTTTCCGGCCTTGGTCGTGTAGGCGGCTTCATACATCGTTTCGCCGCCACGGATGAAGAGTTCCACCATGCCAAGTTTGCCATCGCCAACCTTCTTCATAATGGCAGCCTGTGCCGCCGCGGGAATCGTGGCGATTGTGGTTTCTTCTTCTACCAAGAGTAGCTTGCCCTTGGTATCGACGTTGAAGTCGCGATGCTTCCCGTTGACCATCGTTTCGACTTCATACTGGTCCAGTCCGTGTTCCGTCTCTTTTCCAATATTCTTGATCTCGCCGCCCTTTAACTCGGCTTGGATCGTGGTTTGAACCGCTGGCGAAAGATCCTTAAGCGCGAGCTTCCTTTGAGCGGAAGCCGCACTCAAACAAAGTGCAATCAACGCGGTAACGCAGGCAAGTGTTTTCATGAAGTTCTCCCAGCACAGTATGCCAAGCTATTCTGAAGGATTTCTGAAGCAATAGACCAAATATCGTCGCTTATGCCGATTGCCTGCTCGCGCATCTGACGTTTCTGTTGAACGTCCACGAGTTGCGTCGCAAGGCGCCGGACATGGAACCAACGCCGTCGCGCTACGCAGCGTTCTTAGGCAGAATGCAGCCTTCTAGCTGCCGCGCCGGCAACGCCGCCGACGGTGCCGAGCAAAACTCCGCGTAGGATCATTGTCACGGGCAAAGTGAAGACCTCTCCCATGCCACCGCTACCGCGAATGGCGGCCATCGTCTGCGGATCATGGTAGATCGCCAGCAGAATAACACAGCCTAGAATGCTTACAGGCGCTGCGATCGCGGCTGTCGCGACTCCGGCGACCACACCTGTGGCGAACGAACTCGAGCGCCAGGCAGCGAAGAATCCCACCGCCAGCAGGATGCCCACGCCGAGAGCTGTCGACACCGTCGATCGAGCGTGAAAATCCAGCGGTGGTGCGAGCCAGTCCAGCGCCGCTCTAACAATGAACGAGGTGCTGAAGAGAGCCGCCCAAAGGCCCACGCTCCTCAACACGAATCCAAGCACCTGCCCTGTATACCACAGGTCCGCTCGTCGCTGTCCTTGGGCTGGATGAATGCTGTCCCGGTACTGTTCCAAGAGATCTCCGGAGACGTTGTCGAAATCGCTTGGCCTGACAAACACACGCAGTAACGTTTCAGCCCAATCGGGAGGTGTCGCGGAAATGTCCATGCGTATCCTTTCAGTGGCCACTTGAAGCCGTGCCACAAACTGTTCAACGGCAGCGCGCGCATTGTTGAGCGCTCGCAGTCCCTTGGGCTGCAGTCGATAGAATCGCCGCGCCCGGCCGCCCCTGACGGGCGTCCCAGGTCCCAACCGGGAGGCAACGAGACTCTTGTTCTCCAGGCGTGCGAGAGTAGCGTGCACGGCGCCCGCCGCTACTTCGCGCGCCAGCCGGGTCTGCACCTCTTTCAGAATCGCGCGTCCATAGGCGTTCTCTGCAAGCCGAACGATAGCCAGCAACACCGCCTGTTCGAAAGCGCCAAGAACATCCGCCATAGACTATGCCTACATTGTAGACCTAATCGGTCGGCTGTCAAGGTTTCTTTCGAGCAGACGTAATTGATTAGCGGCCCCCGGATCAGGAGGGTGGGGCTGAACCGGAGGTTGTGAAGAGGTTGAAGAGTGACTGTGAGACAGTGTCCGGAGATCTTTGCTTGTACGTTTGGAGGACACTCAAGAATGCCTCGAAAGCACGGGCGCCCGGCTCGGTCTTGGAGCACTGCGATATTTTACGGCGGATGACCGCAGGTCGCAAAGCGCGTTCGGCGCGGTTGTTGGTTAGAAATGCTGGAGAAATGCTGGGAGAAATGCTGGGACAGCCTGATCTGCGCAGCACTTTTGCGAGGTTCTTTTCTGGAGCACGCACCAGCTAGTTAGCATCGCGCGGTGTGCTACAATAATCAGCGATGGATTCGGCATTGTCGAAACGCTGCGAAGTAGCGACTACGCAGATCAGGAGTTTGTCGGAAATAGACTTGGCGGACGAGGAATCAACAAGTTACAAGCCATTTTTCGATGGAAATGTTTTGTAAATCATTGATTCGCCGTTGACGCAAATCTATTTCCGACAAACTCTCAGGCTGTCCCCGCATTTCCGTCCCCGCATTTCCGTCCCCGCATTTCCACATTGTCGGCGAACAGTATCGTGCTGCCGCTGCTGTCCTCTTGGTTCATTCCTTTAGCGCACAACACACGGGCTGGAAGGACTATGAAGCGTTCATCCGCCTCTTCGGCGTGGGTGCCGCGGCGAACGGTGTCCAGCGCCTGCCGGGTAGATCCTCTATTCCCCTGTTTGGTGCGTGGGTCGCGGGCGATTGCGCGTTCTTGAAAAGCTGACACCGTATAATGGCCTGGAATGCGACGCGCGCGGGAGGCGTGCCCTCTTAATCGGCGCGCAAAGGGTGCGCCGCGATAAGCCTCTGATAGATGGCAGCGGCCTTCCTGAGCGCTTTGATCGGTGCTGGAGGGTGCAGCAGGAGTCTTGCGGTCCAATTTCAGGACCATCGGAGTTTTCCGGCGGATTGATGCAGTTTGTGACATAGCCCTAGCTCGCTCGCCTATGCTGCTGGGATCCGGTCAAACGCTTCGGCGCCAATGATACGAGACGCCTGCCGTGTGCCTTCTGCTCTCGTTGGAGCGTCTGGACGATCTTCCGGAGGTTGTAGCCATGCTCCTTGGCGATCGCTGCCCGGATTGCGCGCACTTCCTCGACGATGGGATCGCGAGCCATGCTAAGCCTCCAATTCTTCGGGCGTGCAGATAATCGGGGCTTGTAGGCCCTCGCCTCGGCACGTCTGTTCAATCTTACCACGCAGGGCTGCGTTGGCAATGTGGGTGCAATTCCACGTAAGCAGATAGTCCATGCCGTTCAGCACTGAGACTGCGATGTGCAGCGCATCAATTTGCGCCTTTTGCGGCAACGCGCAGCTTTGGACCAAGCGCTCCGACAGTTCCGTGGCCGCGGAATCAACCGCGAGAACGGGAAGGCCCGTCATTGCGGCCAGCCGCCGGGCGGCCGCGCCAGCGTCGCCACGCGCGGCCTCCCGAAGCACGGCCTGCGACACAAAGAGATCAAAGCGGTTTCGTTGTCTCCACCACCGGCGGGTGATCTGTTGGTGGGCGGCGACCAAGATGTTCCTGCTCGTTTGCAGGTAACTGGCTATCGTCGTTTCCAAGTAGACCTTGGGTCGCATTTTGGAATCATCGCACGATTCCTTGCTATGTTGCCAGACTGCCGCGCACCGGTTATTGGGGAACGCGGGGGCAACTGCGGGAACTGCGGGGAACTGCGGGGGGGAACTGCCGGGAACAGCCTGATCTGCGTAGTCACTTTTTCAAAACAATGACAGTTGGTTTTCTGGCGCGGAGGCGTCTGGTTTTTGCTCGGCTTGCTCCGGACGATTCCACTGTCGTCCGAACTTGGCGGACGTCTCGCTGAGACAAGGTCTCGTCCACCAAACGGGCGGCCAGCGTAGGTGCAAGCGCGCAGCGCCGCGTCGGCGTCCGGCTCAGCGTGCTGGCGATGAAGGATCCCACGCCATTCCGCAGGCGCTTCGTTGCGCCACCCTTCCATATCCAGCAGGCCGCTGGGATCTTCCCCGCCACGTGTGGCGTCGCGGTTGACCAGGGATAATCCTCTATGGCCGACACGATTTCGGCACGCAAACTGGGGGATGACCCCTTTTCCTCGCCCTTTTCCTCCTCATGGCCAACATCGCAGGGAGGGGTGTGGGATGGGGACGCGGTTTCGCGACAAACCCTGTGAATTCAGGCGGATAATCATCAGGCTTGGGACCCTGATGATGGGCTGATGATGGGGGCCGGAAGGCTTAAACGACTTCAGGGAAAATGGCGGAAAATGGGTCAGACCGAACTTCGTCGTCGTTTTCTTGCAAGCGGCAGGCCGGTCCAGAAAAATGAATCCGGCCCAAACAGCGGACCCGGCCAACAAGCAGGCATGGCTTCAGTACCTTTGTCAGCCTGAAACTTGATGATTTATTTTTGGCGGCCCTCCCGCGACCGCTCCGCGATCGGCGACTCCCTGACGACGGCGCGAGACCCTGGCGCGGCCGCGTTCGTGCAATCAATTCAGCCCTGCATCGGCGTTACAGATCCCCGACACTCAACTTCACGTCGGCGTGCTTCCAGGCGGTACGAAACTCCGCCCGCACCCAGGCTTCGTCGGCGGACTTCTTTGACCCGCCAGCGCTTCGGCCAATCCGAACAGCGACCGCGGATTGCGCGGGTTGCGTACCAAGTCCTCGCGAAAAACGCTTTCCGCTTCGGCGAAGCGCGAGGCGCGCAGCAACGCGCCACCCAGCGACTCGCGCACCGGGTAATACCAATCGGGCGGTTCATCGTAGTTCAAGTTATCTTGCGCGCCGACTGCTTGTTTCCAGAACTCGACGGCTCCCGCCTGGTCGCCCTTCGCGGCGGCGATCCGGGCGTCCAGTTCCAGGCCGGTTACGGCCAGCACGTCTTTCGCGGTATTCAACGTCCCATAGGGCGCGTCCGCGGGAAGCGCCTTCACGCCAGCCTGAAATTCCCGCCGCTCGTTTTCGGCGTCCGCCGCCTTGCCGGACGCGGCCAGCGCCGCGCCGCGGGCAAAATGCCAAATCACCGTGGTCAAAGCGAAGTCTTTTCCCGGCGCCGGCATGGCCAGGATGTTCTGCCAGCGATGAAAACGCAGAGCCACAAAAATCGGCGTGGGCAGGAACGCCTCCAACACCGGCATCTCTTTCAGGCCGGGACGCACGTTGGCGACCAACTGATCGGCGGCTTGCCGGGCTCCCGCGTAGTTGCCGCGCATCTTGTCGGCTTCGGCCAAAAAATGGAGATTGTGGCTGTAATACATCATTGGATACATGCCCTGTGCGCCGCTGGCAGCGATGTAGGCGCGATCCGCGGCGGCGGCCTTTTCGTTGGCCGTGGCGGAGGCGTCATGATCTCCCACCCGCGAGTAGATGTGCGCGGGCATGTGCACGAGATGGCCCGCTGCCGGCACCAGATAGCCGAGTCGCGCGGCACTGGGAAGGGCGCGTTCCGCATGTGGGGACGCTTCCAGGGCATGGATGTAATAATGATTGGCCCCCGGATGAATTGGATTGCGCGCCAGCACCGATTCCAGCACCGCAACAATTTCCGTGGTGCCTTCGGCGGGCGTGCCGTCGTTATTCCAAAGTTGCCAGGGCCGCAGATTCATGGCCGCTTCCGCATATAACGTGGCGACCTCCAGATCGTCGGGATAACGGCGCATTAAGTCGCCCATGGCGTTTTTGTAAGCCACGGCCAGTTGCTTGTGATCGGCTTGGGGATCGGCGGCATAGCGCGTTGCCAGCGCGGCGACGTAAGCGCGTTCATTTTCGGGCGCGCTCTTCGCCAATTCCAGAGCCTTTTGCAGCGCTTGATACGCGGCCTTCTCCAGATCCGGCTCCTCGTCGCGGTTATAGTTGCGTCCCAGGGATAGCGATTTCCCCCACCACGGCATGGGCGACAGCGGGTCCAGCTCGGCGGCATGTTCGAAGGAACGGATGGCCTCGTCGTGATTGAATCCGTAGTAGAGGGTCAGTCCCTGATCGAAAAACTTCTGCGCTTCCGCGCTCCCGGTGTGAATGGGATGACGATACGCGCCCAATCCCGGCAACAGGACAACCGGCTTCTGGGCGGCCTCCGCGGCCACCGCGGCGTGATCGTGCGATTGCGCTCCCGCGACGATAGCGATTCCAAAGATGGCAGCTCCCCACAGGGTTCTAGTCATTTCCCAGTTCCTCCTTTTGACCTCGAGGCATGATAGCAATGAAAAATAGTGTAACTCAACAACGAGGGGTGTCCAGTAGCACCGGCCTCCAGGCCGGTTCCTCCAGGGCAGGAAAAAGAACCGGCCAGAGACCGGCGCTACAAGGCACGCATCAGCCAACGCAATCAATGAATTACGAGTACGTGGAGAAAAACTAAATGGCATTGGGCCAACGGCCCGGGTTGCCCTGGGCAACGCCCGGGCAACGCCCAGGGTCAGAATCCAACCGAGAGAAAAGCCCTGAAGGGGCGGACTAAGAGGCGGCGGGCCACGTCGGAGGTAGGCCGGCATTTAGGTCGCCCTTTCAGGGCTTATCGGAGTGGGTACGTCAACCCAGGGCGTTGTCCGGGCGTTGTCCTGGGGTGAAATAGCACGCCCCGTTGGGGCTGAATCCTCCGTCGCTCCGTCTTGGCAAGCGAGGGAAGCGTTTCGCACCAAGCAACACTACTCTTCTGTTCTACGTGCAACTGCCCTGCCAGCGTGTAAACTATGCACCTTCTCGAATCGATGAGGCCGGCGCCTCTGTATGGGGGCGTGCGACACCCGTGTTATCAATGCTTGCGAAGATACGTTACAAAATAGCGTATAAAGGAACTGTGTGAGCGCACTCACGCACCTTAACGGGGCATCCCATTCTTCTATGTCCCAAGCAATGACATTCGGCACGGCCCTGAACACGCTGATATTCACGATGTGGGCCGCCTACTTCGCCATCCCCTTCTTCTGGCTGCTGGTCCATCCCTTCGCGAACTTCTGGCGACGGCGGAGCGGACGCGCCTACGCGGCGTACGCGGTGCTGTTGTGGCTGAGCTTCGAAAGCGCGTTCTGGATGACGAAAGCTTTTTGGTTTCGCGAGACCTTCGACCGTTCCTGGCAACTCTGGCTGCTGGGAGCGGCGCTGATCGCGGTGGAACCGCTGCTGGTCTCGCGGATCGAAGGCCAGTTGGGCGCGCCGATCCTGGTGGGATGGGCGGAGCGCGATCCTCGGCAATTTCCTCCCCGCGTGGTGGACACCGGCATCTACGCGCACTTGCGGCATCCTCGCTACGTGACGGCGATGTCGGCATTGCTGGGGTTGGCGGTGTTTTCCGGATCGCTGCGGCTGGTGCAGTTGTCGGCACTCTCGATTCCCGTCTACTGGCTGCTGACCCAAGAAGAAGAGCGCGAATTGTTGGCGCGCATCGGCGAGCCGTTCCGCCAGTATCGAGAACGCGTACCGCGTTTTCTACCAGGTTCCCTGCGGGCGCTACGTTTTTTTCGACGCAGAGACGCAGAGACGCAGAGAAAACCTTGATGATTCTAGTTGTGGTTTTCTCTGCGTCTCTGCGTCTCTGCGTCGAAAACACTGCCAGCCATCCCGCCCGTCATCGATCGGGCATTCCTCGGTGTCGGGCATTCCTCGGTGGCCCACGAGCGTGAAAAGGACTATGATGCCAAGATGCAACGCCGAACCTTCCTGCAATCTGCGGCCGTGATCGGTCTTCCAGCGCTCGCTCTTGCCGAACCGATCCAGCGCCAAATGAAGATCACCGCCGTCGAAACCGATCTGCTGCGCTTTTCTCCGGGACGCACTTACTACGACGCCATCCACGCCTTCGGCGGGGAACATGGCGCGGTGGCCTTGCGCATCCGCACCGACGCGGGCATCACCGGATGGGGCTATAGCTCCTTGGGGATGATCCCGGGCGGTCCGGCGGTGGTGCAGGCGGTCCTGGAGAAGGAGTGCAAGCCCGCGCTGCTCGGCAAAGATCCCGCGTTCATCAAGAAGCTGCGCGCCGATCTGTGGGCGGCCACCGAGTATCAGGGCGTGCAAGGAGTCACGCAATTCGCCATCGCCGCCTGCGACATCGCCCTGTGGGACATCCTGGGAAAAGCGCTCGGCTCTCCGGTGCATCGTCTGCTGGGCGCGTTTTGCGACCGTATGCCGGCCTACGCGATGGTCGGTTGGTATTACGACAACGACAACGAGTTGACGCAGTTTCGCAAGGCGGTTAGCGACGCCTTCGAGGAAGGTTTCCCCGCGGTGAAGATCAAGGTGGGACGCGGATCGTTGGCCGACGATGTCCGCCGTATACGCGCGGCGCTGGATTTGGCGGGCCCGGACCGCCGGGTGATGGTGGACGCCAACCAGGTTTTCAACACCAACGAAGCCATTCGCCGCGGGCGCGTCTACCAGCAGATGGGATGCTTCTGGTTCGAGGAGCCCCTGCAGCCGCAATTCCGGTCCGGCTTCGCCGAATTGTGCGCGGCTCTCGACATTCGCGTGGCCACCGGCGAAAACGAATACACCAAGTACTCCTTTCTCGATTTGATGATGCGCAAAGCCGTGGACGTGGTGCAGCCGGACAATCGCCGCGCCGGCGGGGTAACCGAATGGATGGAGATCGCCGCGCTGGCCGACGCTTTTGGTCTGGAGATCGCCAGTCACGGCGGAGGCCCCACCAATCTGCACATGTTGTGCGCCATGCCCAACGCGATCTACATTGAAGAAGGCAGCCTGAAGAGCCAAAACACCTACGTCGAGCCGCAACGCATGGTTTCGGGCGCGATCCTGGCGCCGGAATCGCCGGGCATGGGCAGCGAGTTGCGGCCGGAGTTTATCGAGCGGAACCGGGCCCGCTAGTCCCGTGACCGCCGGATTTGGTTCGATTCGATCGTCGGGAACCAAGCATTCCCGTTGTGGCGGCTTGCGGCACAGGAACGAAACTAGGCGCTCGCGGGACTAGATGGCGTGGCGCGGAGTTGTTGCCGCGTTCCTCTCCTAACGAACCGCGCCGCTCCGAGCCGCTCGGGTGCTCAGCCCCGTCAACTCCGCCCGGATCTCCTCAGCTTCCGGCAACTTTGGATTGAGCAGCAGCGCGGCCTTGAGGTTTTCGAGAGCCTCTTTGATGCGTCCCGCGCGGCTTTCCGCCAAGCCCAGGTGGTATCGGATGGTGGCATCTTCGGGGTTTATCCGTACGGCGTCGCCCAGCGGCTCGAGCGCCTCCGTGTAGTTGCCGGCGAGAAAGAGAATCCAGCCCAAGGTATCGGCGAACGCAGCGTTGGCCGGGTCCAGGCGATGGGCTCGGCGCGCCAGTTCCAGGCCTTCCGGCAGCTCTTGGAAGGAAGTCGCTAGCAGCCACGCCAGATTGTTCGCGGCAACGGCGTTGCGGCTATCGAGTTGGAGAGCCTGCTCGTACAAGCCGCGGGCTTCCGCTGCTTGCCGGCGCTGTTCGTAGACGATGGCCTTAAACGACCAGCCTTCCGAAAACTTGGGGTAGCGGTTGGTCAAGTCATTCAAGCGGGCCAAAGCGGCATTGATATTTCCGGCGTCCTCTTCCAACTCCGCCATCCGGGCCATCATGGCGGGATTATCCGGCTCGATGGCCATCGCTCGTTCGAGGTTAGCGCGAGCCGCCTGGAGGTCGCCGCGTCTGATCTGCAGCTTGGCCAGCGTCAAAAGATCGAGAGAAGACTTGGGATTGGCGGCCACCTTCTTCTGCATCTGGGCGATGACCTGATCTTGCTTGCCTTGGGCTTCCAGGATCGTCAGCACCAGGGCCCGCACCGCGCGGAGTTCCGGATGCTTCTCGGCCACGGCTTCCAGTTGCTCGCGCAAAGGAGTGCCATACTTGCGCAGCAGCGTAATCATGCCTAGATTCTCGTAGGCCGGAATGAGTCTTGGCCGGGCCAGGAGCGCTCGCTGCAAGGCTACTTGCTGTTGCGGGTTGAGCGGAGTGAGCGGGTCGCAGAGAGCCGTCATGATGATGATTTCCGGAGCGTATGCTTGGCGCCCGGGAGCTCCGCGCGCCAGGTCCAGCGCCACGCTGACCGATCCGCGCCTCAGGTGATAGTCCACCAACCACAGGCGCGCGGGAAGAAGTTCGTGGTTCAGTTCCAGGGCCCGCTCCATTTGCTGCTGGGCGAGCTGCTCCTTGCCGGCGCCGTAAGAAGCCAGAGCCAGCAGGTATTGGGCCGAGGCCGAATCCGCCCGATAGTGGAGGATGTGCTCGAATTCCGAGGCGGCTACGTCATATTCCCGCGCGTCCAGGTGCATCAGGCCGTTGAGCAGGTGGGCGTTGGCGTCCTGGTTGTTCTCTTCGATCAGTTGCGCGACCAGTTTCTGGCTGTCAGCGAGGCGGCCGCCCCGATAGTACACCGCGGCCAGCAGGCCGCGCGAATTAGGATCGGGCTGTTTCTTGACTAAGGCCTCCAGCTCCGCGGTGGCCTTGGGCCAATCCGCGATATTCATGTAGTAGTTGGCCAAGGCTGTAACCGCGGCCGGATCCGTGGCGCCACCAGGGCCATCTCCCGGAAGGTCTTCTCGGCATTGGTGTGATCGCCTGCGCTGGCGTACAGCCAGCCCAATTGCAACCGGACCGCAGTATTTTTAGGCTCGCGCTGGAGCACTTCCCGAAGCAGCGCAATCCCCTTTTCCGGGGTCCGCACCAGTTGATAGAAGCTGGCCAGCGTGACCAGCGAGTCGGTGGAGCGCTGCGACATCAGCACTTCTACCTGCAGAGAACCCTCCGCCTCCTTGGCTTCGTGAGCCGCCAGGTGCAAGGCTACGTCGAGCACCCGGGCGCTGGAGTCCAGGGGATCTTCCGCCAGCAGCAGATCCACTTGTTTCCTGGCGGCGTCGGGCTGGGCCAGGTAGGCCAGAGTGGCGGCAAACAAGACGCGGGCCTCTTTATTGTTGGGTTGCTGTTCCAGGACCCAGAGCAGCCGGTGCTGGGCTTGGTCGAACTGTCTGCCGGCAACAAACAGCTTGGCCAGTTCGATGCGGATCCCCACACTGACGGAGCTTTCCTGGCCGGTCTTTTTGCTCGGCTTGGCGCAAGAGCAAATAGGCGGCGCGCCGGTCGCCCAGTTTCAAGTCGACCAGCGCGAGCTGAAACAGGGTCTCAATATTGTTGGGGTTTTGCAGGAACGCCCGCTGCAATTCGATCTGGGCGCGCTCGTACTTCCTATTCTTTATGTCCTCGATGGCGTCGCGGTAGTTCTCCTCGAACGTCGCCTTGCGGCACGCCGGCAGAATCAGGAGTGTTGCGACCAGCGGAATCAGAAGGGCGCCGGTTCGATGCTTGGTCAATGTCGAACCACGATTCATCTTCCCAGTGTACCCCGAGTGTACCAAGGAAGTGTACCTCGGAAGATCGCCCCAGCTCAGACTCAACGGGATCAGGTCTTAGCTGACGATGCTCCGCGTCCGGCGCTTGCGTAAGAATCCGGCGAGGGCGGACAGGCCAGTACCCAGCAGGAGGATGGAAGAAGGTTCGGGTGCGTTGTACCCCGTGAACGAGGTTTCAACTATGGAGCCGCCCGATTGCAGGAAAATCGCTTGCGCACCGATAACCTCGCCGTTAACGGTGTTGCCCAGTTGAAAGGCCAAATTGGGCGCCAGCAACGTTCCATAGATTGCATTAGCCGTGGTGGTGCAGATCTGATAGCCGGTCGCACAAGCCGTCACGGAACCACTGGTCCCCGTGAAATCGTAGATCACATGGCTTGCCGTGACGCCGCCACTTACCAGCAGCCCCGTCCCCGCCAGTCCGGAAAGGTTTACGCCCCCGGTGGAGTGGACCACAAAGTAGTCGCTACTGGTGCCGTGGAGAGTCAACGAAGCATTGCCCAGGTTAATGTCACCGCTGATGTCAATGACGTTCAAGCCGCCGTTGCCGTTGATCGTCTGGCTGCTGGTGATACTGCCGAAAGTCTGCGTGTGGGTCAGCCCGGAGATCTCGGACAACGCCGTGTTGACGTCGGTATCATTCTGGGCAAGGGTGCCCGACGAGGGGGGTTCCAAGGTGCCATTGAGCGTCCCAGACCCGCTATATTGCCCACTCGTGGATTCGTAAACGTTTCCGTTTATCGTCGAGGGCGAAGTGTTAACAATCGCTCCACCATTGGAGATTCCCTCGTTGCCCTTGACCGTGACGTTGTTGTTGCTGATCGTCTCGCTACCCACTAGCCCAAGGACGCCGTAATTCACAGCCGTGCCCAAGGTGATCGTCGTCGCCTGAACCAACCTTGGTGACGCGAGACAAGCTACAGTGATCGCGGTAAGAGTCCAATAGCGTTTCATTCGGTACCCCCTGACAACATAGCAATCCTGTGGCCATTCTGCAATCATAAGAAGTCCTTTGATTTCATCACTAAGCTGGCGATTCAAATACCTATGTGCAAATGTTTGCCTATTAACGGAACAAAATGGTTGTCGAGAGCCGAAAACATAGTACTGGGTTCATGGCAAGCCCATGTACCGGCATGAGATAGTCGCTCGAAGGAAGCCTCGGGTTCAATGCCCCACTGCCCGGCCTCCGCGCCGCCCATCGGACCATCCCAGTCGCCAGCCGCTGCCCTCCTCCACCATCACCGCATGGACGTCGCCCTGAGAGCGCAGCCGCGGGTTCAGGACGTGACCAAACGACTCCAGCTTGCGGGCCACGTCCAGGACCAGCGCTGCCGGTTCGGCGTCCACGCGATCAGGCAGGTATTGGTGATGGATGCGGGGATACTCGACCGCATCGCGCAGCGACATTTTGGAGTCGATGATGTTGACGATCACCTGGAAGACGGTGTTGGGAATGGTTGCCGAGCCGGGCGAACCGAGCGCAAACCAGGGCCTGCCATCGGCGTGCAGCACAATCGTGGGCGACATCGAAGAGACCGGTCGCTTGCCGGGTTTGATTTCGTTGCGGCCGCCGGCCTGGTTGCTGAAGCCGCTCATGATGTCGTTGAGCAGCACGCCCGTTCCGTGGGCCATCACCTGGGATCCGTAAAAGCTATTCAAGGTATAAGTGTTGCTGACGATGTTGCCAGCCTCGTCAATCACCGAGAAATGGGTGGTGTCTTCCGACTCATACCACGACTCATATCCAGCCAGCGGCGCGGGGCCCGGTCCCGATGGCGTGGCATGATCGGGCGAAATGGTTTGGGCCAGCTCGCGGGCGTGTTCCTTGCTGGTAAGCATCTCCACGGGAATCGTGACGAACCCCGGATCGCCGGAGTATTCGGCGCGATCGCGAAAGGCCCGCCTCATGGATTCGATCATGTAATGACGCTGTTCGGCCGATCCTTCGTAGCCCAATTGCGCCGGATGCGTTTCGAAAATGTTGAGCATCTCGATCAAAGCGACACGCCACTGGAAGACGGCGGCATGGAAAGAATGGTGTTCCCGCGAAAGACACCCTGCACCGGATCGCGTTCGATGGCCTTGTAGGCACGCAAGTCCTCCGCGCGAATGGTCCCGCTGTGCGCGGCCATATCGCTGTCGATCAAGCGCGCCGTCCGGCCTTCGTAGAACTCGCGCCAGCCTTTTTTCTGAATGCGCGCGATGGTCGCCGCCAACTCCGGCTGGCGGACCCATTCCCCTTGCTTCAACGGGCGGTCGGAGCCGTGCAGAAAGATTTTCGCGCTATCCGGGAATTGTTTCATCACCGGAACTTGCAGGGCCAGGATCAGTTCCATGCGCTGCGATGCCGGAAAGCCATCGTGCGCCAGGCGGCGCGCCGGCTCCAGGTCCGTCTTCCAGGGCAGTTTGCCGAAGCGCGCGTGAGCCATGCCCATTCCCGCAACCGTCCCCGGCACGGCCGACGCTTGGTAGCCGACGGAGGAATCCCGACGGTTGACGAACATTCCCGGATGCGCCAGCGCCGGCGCGACTTCCTTGTAATCAATGGCGCGTGCCGTGCCATCGGCCATGCGCACCAGCATGTATCCGCCGCCGCCCAAGTTCCCCGCCTCGGGATGCACCACGGCCAACGCGAATCCGACAGCTACCGCGGCGTCAACAGCATTGCCGCCTTTGCGCAAGATGTCCAGCCCCACGCGAGAGGCCACTTCGCTGGCGCTGGCGATCATCGCTTTGGGGGCCCGCTCAGGCTGGCTGACCATCGGGCGGGCAGCCTTCAATTCCAGCCCGCTTTGCGAAACTTCCTGGGCGGGAAGCAGGCCGGCGCACAGAGCGAGGATTAGGGTGAGCAGCAGTCGCGGCATGAAAGGCAATCATACTCCAGGACCGAGTCCCGAGGCTCGAGGCCTGTCCTACTACGGATACAAGCCGCGAAGCTTGGTGGCTTCGGCGACACGGCCCACGCCCGGCATGTTGGCCGCGACGCGCGCGTGGTCACCTTGCGGTCGAGGTAGATCTTCAGCACTCGGTGTGGGAATTGGCTCAAGCAGTTGCGTGTCCTGGCACCGGGACAGGGGTGCTTGATCCCCGAAGGGGATCACAGCTTGTATCCGGTGGTAGAGCGGGTTTTGCGACCACCACCGGCAAGAAACGTTCTTGACCAGGACCCCGGACAGGGGTCCCGGTGCCCTGCCAAACACGCTGGTGCCCCTGCCCGGGGCACGTAATCTCTCGCCCGGCACCCGGTGGTTTCGCAAACTGCGCTCTACCACCGGCGACAAGCGGCAATCCCTCCGGGATATTTCTCACAGCTTGCACGCTCAGACGACGCGATTTTCTACAGGCACAGCCGTTTCAAAATCCGACAGCCTGCCCGGAGGCAGCGCCACGCGCACGGCATTGAGCACCACCACCAGGTCAATGACCTCCTGGGCGATGGCCCCGGCAACCGGCGGCAAGTATCCCAACACTGCGGCAACCATCCCCAGAACGCTGAGCGCCATCCCCGCCACCGCGCTCTGCAGGGCGATCCGGCGCATGCGCCGCCCAATGTGGATCAGCTCGTCCACCTTTTCGAGGGACGTTTCCAGGATGACCGCGCCGCCCGCCTCGCTGGCTACGTCGCTGGCCCGCCCGAAGGCCACGCCCACGGTGGCCGCCAGCATTGCCGGAGCGTCGTTGAGACCGTCGCCGACAAACAAAGTGCGGTCGAGCCGCGTCTCCGCCTCCACAATGGCCAGCTTTTCCTCGGGGCTCTTCCCAAACGAGACGTCGGTGATGCCCGTGGCACGGGCGAGATAGCGGCAAGCCTCCTCGCGGTCGCCGGACAGCAGCATCACTTTGCGGACTTTGTGGCGCGGCCCGAGATGCGAGATGAACCCACGGCTATCCTGGCGCGGCTCGTCGCGGAAGCGGAGCAACGCGGCGAACTGGCCGTCTTCCGACAAGACGCACTCCAGTCCTTCGGGAGGCGGCAAGGCCGCGGATTTCCCACCCGAGTCGCGGCCCGAGATCGCCAGCGTGTGTCCCCCGACCAAGCCGCTGAGACCTTGTCCGGGAATCTCGCGCACATGCTCGGCGGAATCGAGGATCAAGCCGCGCTTCTTGGCGGCCTGCAACACTCCATAGGCCAGGGGATGCTTGGAGTATTGCTCCAGCGACGCGGCGGCGCGCAGAACGTCGTTTTCGCCGCGGCCCGGCGCGCAAAAAATCTCCGCCAGTACGGGCGTGCCGTAGGTCAGCGTACCGGTCTTATCGAAGATCAGCGTGCGGCAGGTGGAAACGCGCTCCAGCACCCCGGCATCGCGGATCACGATGCCGCGTTGCGCGGCCAGCGAAATCGCGCCGACGATGGCCACTGGAATGGCGATCAGCAAGGGGCACGGAGTGGCGATCACCACCACCGACAGGAAGCGTTTGGGATCGCCGCTCACCGCCCATCCCACGGCGGCGATGGCCACGGCTGCCGGCGTATACCACGCGCCCAAGCGGTCGGCGATGCGCCGCAGCCGCGGACGGCGGCGCTCCGATTCTTCCATCACCCTCATGATTCTGGCGTAGCGGGAATCCTCCGGCAGCCGGGCGGCCTGAATCTCGATGGCCTCCTCGCCGTTGATCGCGCCGGAAAGCACGGTGGCGCCCGGCGCTTTCGATACTTCGAACGGCTCTCCGGTCAGGTAGGACTCGTCCATGCGCCCGTGACCTTCCGAGACCACGCCGTCCACCGGGCAGATCTCGTGCGGCAGCACGATCAACTTGTCGCCGACGCGAATGTCCGCCAGCGCGATGTCCAGGAGGGTCCCAGAAAGCCGGCGATGGGCGATTTGCGGCGAGCGCTTGGCCAACGCAGAAAGCGTGGAACTGGCTCGCCGCGAGGCGAAGGCTTCCAGCGCCGCGCCGCCGGACAGCATGAGGATGACGATCGCGCCGACCAGATATTGACCCAGCAGAATGGAGGCGACAATCGAGATGCCCGCCAGTTGATCTGAACCGAACTCGCGCTTCCAGAGTTTTTGGATCAACTCCCAGGCCAGGGGAATCCCGCCCGCCACCAGCGCCAGCAGCAGAGGAGCCTGGTACATTGCGGGTGCAACGGAAAACACGTAGCGCAACACCAAATGCAGGGCGACGCAGACGGCCGCGATGATAGCGATGCGCGATTCCTTCGTCATTCTTACAGACCCGAGCCCCGAGTCGCTCGGCGCCTGAGTCTCCGACTCGGGCCTCGGTCCTCGGGCCTTCCCTTTCGTGTCCCTTAACCCAGACGGCACGGCAGGATTGCGTACCTTGACGCAATCGGAATCACTAACTTGCGGGCCGAGCGGGTGGATTTATTCTTAATGGGGCAGGTAATCCGTGCCTGCCGGTTTTCGCTTCTAGATACGACAAGCCTTGCTGCAGTTGACCTCGCCCGGTCCGAGCAGAGAACACCTGGTGATGTCGATGATCGCCAGGCGCGCGAAGCCCCTTTCCTTTTGGACAAAGGTCACTTGGGCGTTAACTCCCTTCTCCGGACATCTCACAGAACGGGTAATGATTCCAGGGCCTTGCTGGTAGATGTAGACAATTCCGGCGGCCATCAGGATGGCCACACCGATCAGGGCGCTCCAGGCAAAGATAACCATGGCGGCACCTCCTAATGTGTTCTCCTTGCAAGTGGGGGGCCAGTTTGAAGAGTTCAGTCGGAGCCAAGAGTTCAGGGCCAGTTCAGTCCACCACTGAACTGGTTAAGTTACTGAAGCAATGCCTACTTGTTGGCAGAGTTCAGTAGTTCAGCACAGGTCGATTTTCGGGTTTTGCGGACCGCCTCCGTCATATCATTAAGGGGGCTCGCCAGCACTCAGAATCAACCGACCGTCCGCCCCACCGTCCGGCACCGTACCCGGATGGTTATTTGGATGAATCTTCAGCAGTTAGCTAAGAATGCCTCCATCCCTAGCACACCACTCGGTGTTCTGTTTGATCGTAAAGCTGTCTTGACATTGTCGGACGTTTTGGGCCGCCAGCGTGCCAGCCGATGCTGAGATCAACACCGAAGTCGGCTCAGGCTTGCACTGGCTCCCATCGCCTGGCTAGCTCTAACAACGAAGCCTCATGCGCAGGCCAGTCATGCAGCGTGGCCGGGTCGAAGTCCGCGCCGTTCGGCCAAACCAGCGTATGCACTTCCGGATCGATGCTGAGGCGGTTGAACAACTCCAGATCGCGGAGGGGACCGTACAATTCGCCCGCCAGAATCGGCTGGAAATCGATGATGCGCTCCGTCGCGTCGTCAAAGCGGAGACACACAACGTAAGGAGCGACGATTTCGGCGAAACAAACTCGATAAATCGGATGAGCCATAAAAACCGCCTATCTCAATGGATCGATCGGCGCGGGCCTGCGACCTTCCTGCAGCCGATCCCAATCAGCCTGCAATTCCGCCTGATGCAACTCCGCCCACGCTTCCACCAATCGCCGCGGCCTCGTTCCGAGCGAGCCCGCGATCATCGCGACCGGATCAATGCTGAAGATACCAACCTGTTCCTGACAGTAAGCGTGGAAGTGAGCGGCATGATGTGGTGCTCCGCGTGAGCATACATGCGGATAATGATCCCGGAAAACCGGCTGATCTCCGGCACCTACCCATCTTACACCGTCCACACTTTTACCTTGCCCCTCCGTTCGACGAAAACGCCTATTTCTCCACCAACCTCTCCGGCATATCCGCGATCACATACGTAGCCACCGCCAGCGTTGCGATGTTCAGCCGGAAATCTTGCTTATCCACTTTGTCCAGCGTATCGGCGGGAGTGTGGTGCCATTCGAAATAGTGCGTGCCCACGCTGCGATGACCGATGCCCGGGACGCCGTCCTTCAGCAGCGGCGCAATATCCGCACCGCCTCCACCCACCATGATTTCGCCACCGCCTCCAATGTCACCATCACACGTCGTTTGACCGGCGCTCTCTGGCGACTTAATAAAACTACATAAATATTGTAGTATTATGCAATGGCCCAGTCTCACCGGAAAGCCAATCGCCAGCTCTTCGAGGTCGCCGAGCGGCAGCAAGGCTTCTTCACAACGAAGCAGGCTAAGGCGGCCGGGTTCGCGGAGAACACCCATCCTTACCACGTGCAGGTAGGCAACTGGATTCGGGAGCATCGCGGCATCTACCGTCTCGCGCTGTTTCCGCTTTCCGACCGCCCCGACCTCGTGCAGTGGGCCCTTTTGGTCGAAGAACCGCAACGAGGAAGTCGAGGGTGTCTATAGCCATCAGACCGCGCTCAGTCTGCACCAGCTCTCCGATCTGAATCCCTCCAAACTGCACATGACTGTGCCACGCCATTTCCGCCGGAACAGCGAGATCCCTGGCATCCTGGTCTTGCACCATGCGAATCTGCTGGCGAGCGACGTACAAGAAGCACAAGGATTTAAGTTCACTCGCCCGCTGCGGACGATCCTCGACCTGATGGAGGCCGATACAGTTGAACGCGGCTTTATTCGGCAAGCGCTCCGGCAAGCGCTGGAACGAGGTCTCGTCCGGCGCCAAGAGCTGCGGAGTACGCAACTGCAGGGGCCGGCCCGAAAGATGGTAGATGAGTCCCTGCGGCGAGCAGCATAATGGCACACTCCAAGGCATACTCGACCGCGGCGGCCTTGCGGTAGGCACTCGAAGGGCGGCTGAAGAATGTCGCGGAAACGGAACGGAGCGGGCCGCCCCTCAGCCCCAATTGCTGAGGAATTCGGCTCGGTTCCGCATCTCCTCGCTGGTCGCGGCTGCCCGAAGATGCAAGATTCGGCGCAACTGCTCGCCGACCGAGAACCGCTGTTGCTGAGCCAAGATGATGCCCGCATGTCCCCGCCCGGAAGCCATCCATTCTGTGTGCAGCCGAAAGAAATCGGACACGTTGAACGTGTAGAGTACGAGGCCGCGTTCCGCAGCAAGAATCAGTTGCTCCTCGTCGGGATCCCCGGCGGAGCCGACGTCCAAAGGCGTGATAACTGTGACATATCGAGAGCGAAGAGCCGCGACGAGGTCGCGGTCCATTGCGTCCTCATCGATGGAGAGCTTGATCTGGCTCACTTTTGCCGATTACCGGCGGTGCTGTGAGGGTGTAAAAAAAACTGTGTAAACGGCCATCAGAAACGAGGAGAATCGTCTGATGGCAATCGATCTGAAGCTAGTTGTCATCGATCATCTGAGAACGTAGTTTTTTGAACTTTTGCCGACAGCATCATCTGCGCCGTAGGCGCAAATCATCCGTTCAATCATCGGTCCTCTCGTGTATGGTGGTTTCGTGCAGTCCATTCTTGCAAGCATGAAACCGGCCACGCCGAAGGTCATCCTCCGGACGCGGCGTTGTTGCGGATGCGGTGCGCTTTTCTTTGTCTGCCGCTCCTGTGATCGAGGCCAGCGATATTGCAGCCCCGCTTGCCGGACTCGGGCCCGCCTGCAGCAGCGCCGCGCCGCCAACAGGCGATACCAGCAGTCCGAGCCAGGCAAACAGACCCACCGCGTTCGTCAGCGCGCCTATCGGAGGCGGCAGTGTCGCCCTCGCGTGACGGATCAAGCTGTCGGAACGGTCAACTTGCCGACACTCACTCGCCCGACGGCGAGCCTCAGATGTTCGGTCTGCGGCTGTCACAGCCACTGGATCGATCCATTCCCACCAATTCCGCGTTGGTTCACAAGCCAAACAGAGGGTCGAGTGTCGGCCACTGTCCAAAAAACTACGTTTTTGAGTGATCGCTAACACTAGTTGACCAATTATTGGCGGACTACAAGAAGCCGGAAGACATCATTGGCGAGAACGGGCTGCTGAAGCAGTTGACCAAGGCGCTTCTGGAGCGCGCCATGCAAGCCGAGATGACCGAGCATCTCGGCTACGAGAAGCACGACCCGGCCTGGCAATAACAGCGGCAACTCGCGCAACGGCAAGACCACCAAGACGCTTGAAAGGCGATTTTGGGGAGATTGCGCTGGAGACGCCGCGCGATCGCAACGGCACGTTACGAGCCGAAGATCGTGGCCAAAGGGCAGACGCGGTTTACCGGTTTCGACGACAAGATCCTTTCGATGTACGCGCGGGGCATGAGCACGCGCGAGATCCAGGGGCACCTGGAAGAGATCTACGGAGTGGAAGTGAGCCCGACGCTGATTTCCAACGTCACCGAAGAGGTGATGGAAGAAGTGAAGAGCTTGGCAGAGCCGGCCGCTGGATGCGGTCTATCCGATCGTGTACTTGGACGCCTTGTAGTGAAGATTCGCGAGGCCGGGCACGTGCGCAACGAGGCGATTTACGTGGTGATTGGCGTCAACACTGGAAGGCAACAAGGAAGTGCTGGGGCTGTGGACCGGCCAGACCGAGGGCGCCAAGTTCTGGCTGCAGGTGTTGACGGAGCTGAAAAACCGCGGCGTGGCAGATATCTTCATCGCCTGCGTGGATGGGCTGAAGGGATTCCCGGAAGCCATTGAAACGGTGTTTCCGGAGGCGCAAGTGCAGTTGTGCATGGTGCACCAGGTGCGGGCTTCGCTGAACTATGTATCGTGGAAACAGCGCAAAGCGGTGGCCGCGGATCTGAAGCCGATCTACCGCGCCAGCACGGTGGAAGAAGCGGCACAGCGGCTGGACGAGTTCGCCGCGAAATGGGACGGCGCGTATCCGACCATCAGCCAGATGTGGCGCCGGAACTGGGAGCACCTGACGCCGTTTTTCGCCTATCCGGCCGACATTCGCAAGGTGATTTATACGACCAACACGGTGGAGTCGCTGAACATGTCGCTGCGGAAAGTGATCAAGACCCGCGGCTCGTTTCCCAACGAGGAAGCCGCTATGAAGCTGCTGTACCTGGCGCTGGAGCACATCGCGAAAAAATGGACCATGCCGGTGCAGAACTGGAAGGCGGCCTTGCAGCGCTTCGCGATTCTGCTTGGCGACCGCGTGCCTGCTGCGGTGTTGGCCTAAAGGGAGTGGCATGAATCTTGTCGGAACAAGAACATTTCCGGAGTTGGGGGCGCTGCCCCCAAACCCCCGGGATTTTTCGCTTTCGCGCCAGGATTCCTGGACCGGAAGGCGAGCTGCGCTCGCGCTCCCGGAATCCCGGCCCCTGAGTCGGCGCTCGGGTTGCGTCTCCGCAGAGCCCTACCCTCCGCTCAGGTCCGTTCAGTCTACCAGGGACGTCGCTGGAAAGAAGCTGGCCGTTTACACAGATCGCTTGACACACCCGGTGCTGTTGTTCAAGCGCGTCCGCCGCTTGGGTCTCGGCTTCGATATCGGAGTCAATCTCCTGCTGGTTGGCGTGGTAATACGCGAGGGCCGCGTGAACTTGGGCCAACGACAAATGGCCAAACTTGTGCGCGATCTCCTCCGGTATCAGGCCCATGTTATACCACTGCGCAATCCTGCGAACGGAGACGCCGGTTCCAGCAATGCAGGGGCGCCCGCCGTGGATCTCCGGGCGCCGGGATATCAGGCTGCCGATCTCAGTTACGGTTGTCATTCAGCTAAGTATACCCTACCCAGATCAGGCTGACCCAGCTTCTCCCAATCTCGCCAGAAGGCCCCGAACAGCAACTCGCCGACGGTGATGAACAAAAGAGCCGTCGTGTGCCGTTCAACGTGGCGGAGATATAGCCGGCTACACGGGTCGCCTGGCTCCATCAGATACGAGAAAACATCTGTGTCGAGCAGGACGATGTCCAGAAGATCGTTCGTCAAAGCTCTTAGCTCCGCGCGCGGTAGATTTCTTCGACGAATGCGCCGATGTCCTCGCCTGGTGGCACAATTCCTGCGAACGCCTGGGGGTCGAACGGCTTGGCACCGCGCTCACGAGCGAGTTCTTGGATCGTCTTGCCTCCGGCCTTGTGGCTGACTGGAACGGGCCTCTTGCGATCCGGTTGACGCGGGGAATGCGTTCGTGTTTTCAATTCGACCTCCACGTCAAAGTATACCCCGAAAGCCAACGATGTCGCAGGACACAGTAGTGCTCGCCGGATGGTCGGACCGCTCTTCCGTATGGTAGCGCGTCTGCCTGCGCGGGTAGCCTTTGAAGCACTACTCGGATCAGGCCGTCCCCGAGTTTTCCCCGTGAGAGCCTTCAGCCTCGCGCGTGATGTGGTTCCAGCGAGTTGCCGTCGATGTTATGATTCTTCCCAGGATAGGAAACCCTTGTCAAAACGACCGATGACCCGCGGACAGGAATAGGATGAGCACACGCCTCGATCCCGACATCCAGAAGTATTGCGACCTCATGGAGGAGGTCAAGCGGCGCGTCAGCGTCATTGACTTCTTCCTCTCCGGAAAGGGCAGGACGCTATACGAGGCTCCTGCGCTCGAATCAGCTTGCCTCCAAATCAGGAAAATCCTTGAGCTCATCGCCTTCGGTTCCCTCGTAGCGAACAAGGAGGCCTACACTTCGGTCTACTCAAGAGTCTCGAGGGTATGGCATGCGGCTGACATCCTGAGGGAGCTTGAGCAAGTGAATCCCCAATTTTATCCGGAACCAGTCATCGAGGCACCGTCGCCGATCCCGGGAGTTGCACGCGAACTCAAGCCCCGCGCGCCGGACTACCTTTCTAAGGCTGACTTCGAGGAAACCTACGGTAGGTGCGGCGTCATGGCTCACGCCCCGAATCCCTTCGGGAGAGGTATGGATTTCGCCTACTACAAGAAGACGCTTCCCATCTGGCGGTCGAAGATTATGAATTTGCTGAACTGCCATCAGATGCATCTTGTCGATGAAGTTGGCTTCTACGTGGTTCACATGCGGGAACCGCAAGACAACAAGGTGCATTTCTATAAGTTCCGGCCGCCTACTTCAACCAAGCCTCAGGTCTAGAGACCCGCGAACCTGGCCGCGCCGCCGCTTGACGCCGAGGCTCATGCCGGAACTACTTTGAGCTCAAAGCTATCGCTCTCGTGCTTGACGCGTAGCAGGTCGGTCGGAACAGATCTTTCAGCGACCCACTTCCTAATCTGCTCCTCGCAAGCAAGTTCCGTTCGTAGGCCGAAAATCACTCCGTCAATCATGCGAGGCGGTATACTCACATATCCCGTTTGGTCAAGCAACACGAGCCGCCATTCCTGCTCATGCTCCCACGCCTTGGGTTTTGTGCCTAGTATGGGCATAAGAAGATCCGGGTTCTCCCGTAGCTCGAAAAAGTTGACGTGAGGATACTGCGTGGTGTATTGAACGGGGACTGGCATCCACCGCGCAAGCAGCGTCGCGAGAAGCCTCAAGTCCATATTGAAACGAAGCGCGATACCCTTGTGACCCTCGGCGTAATGGGACCACATCAGCATATTGGCGGGTTGGGTACTCATGCACACAACACCCTGCTTAGCAACGGTCTCAAGGAACGTCTTCCTGAGGCGCTCTCTTCCAGCGCTCGTTCTTGGCTTTGCAACCAGTTCTCGAATGCGCCTCTTGTATAATCGGACCGGCTCGTTCGGATGCGCGTTCCTGGCTACATTCCGCCAGTATTGTTCGGCCTTGAGAGAAGAGGCTGTGAATTCAAGGATCACACTTCGACAATCCAATGGATCATTGAAGGTTTGAGGTGACGTGAAGTACAACTGCGACTCGATGAGGAGCTTTCGTATCCATTCGAGCCGGTCACCGGCCACGCCAGCATACCTGTAAAGCGCACGCGGCATCGAGAGCAACACCGAGGAAAATGGCTTTTCAGCCCCTTCCGGAAGCTCGGTTGGCATGCCGACTCCTCACTTTTCCACCAACCGCTCCGGCATATCCGCGATCACATATGTCGCCACTGCCAGCGCCGCGATGTTCAGCCGGAAATCTTGCTTGTCCACTTTGTCCAGCGTATCGGCGGGAGTGTGGTGCCATTCGAAGTAGTGGGTGCCCACGCTGCGATGGCCGATGCCCGGGACACCGTCCTTCATCAGCGGCGCAATATCCGCACCGCCTCCGCTCGCCGTGATTTCGCCCGCGCCAATGCCTTCCAACAGTTTTCCGATGGCCTTCATCTTGTCCAGCGCCTTCGCCTGGACCGCCGCAGGCAAGCCCGCGCCTGCGGAAAAGCCAAAGCCGCGCGGATGTTCCGCGCCACCGTCCATCTCGATGGCCGCGACGTGATTCGCCGATCTTGTCACCCACCCAGTCGCGATAGGCTTCTCGCCGCGGCCCTTGTTTTCCTCGTTGGTCCATAGCACCACGCGAATCGTCCGGCGCGGCTGCAAACCCAATTTCTTCATCAGCGTCACCGCCTGCAATGCCGCCATCGCGCCGACTCCCGTCGTCTTGCGCGCCCGATCCGACGTCCCAGGAATCGATGTGCCCGCCGACCACCACAATCTCATTCGGTTTCTCGCGGCCGGTCAATTCGCCGATGGCGTCGCCGGAATCGGCGTCGGGAAGTGTTTTGGCTTCCATCTTCAAGCGAACCACAACCTTGTTCCCTGCCTCGACCAAACGCTGGATCATCGTAGCGCCCTCAATCGTCAGCGCGGCGGCGGGGATCTTAGTTGTTCCGTCTTCGTAGTCCATAGTGCCCGTGTGCGGCGTCTGCAAACTGGTGGGGCCAACCGAACGCAGCAGCGTCGCCACCGCGCCCAGCTTGGCGGCGCGCACCGCGCCCGTGGTGCGATAGACCACGGTGCGGCCGTAGCCGGCAAAGGGTACGTTGTACAACACGATCTTGCCGGCGATTCGCTCGCGGCCCAGTTTTTCCATTTCCTCGAAGCTGCTCACGGGAATCACTTCCGCGGTGAGGCCCTCTGGTGGCGTACCGATACTGCCGCCTAATCCCAACATCGCCAGGGGACACACCACCGGTTCCACCAACGCCACGCTTTCCTGCCCGCGCTCCCAGTGCGGCACTTTGGCGGCGATGCGGCGGGTGTTGTCCAAGCCGTCTTTGCGCATGGTGTCGATGGCCCAATCGATGGCCTGCTCCAGGGCCGCCGAACCGCTGGGGCGGTTGCCGATGCGGTCGCACAGATAGCTGATTTTGCGCCAGCCGTCTTCGTCGGTCTTGGCGGCTTCGATGATGCGGTTGGCCACGGCGCGATATTGTTCGGTCAGGTCCTGCGCGGCGAGTGAAGTTGAAACAAAGATGAAGGCGAGCACCAAGCGAGTCATAGGAAAGTAAGTCTAGCACTATAGCCGCTCTTTTAACATCGATGAACAGGATGCACAGGATAAAGCAAAAGCCTTCGTGAGTTGTTCCCATCCTGTCCATCCTGTATATCGATGTTAAAGTCTTTTTTGGGACCCAGCCAATTTGGCTGTTGACTGCCCCCGCCAATGCGATAAATTGGACGGGTGGAAGCAGCCAATTCCTTACCGCTCGATTCGGCCAGCCACGTCCCACTGTATATCCAGTTGCGGGACCGACTGCAGCGCATGATCGAAACGGGTGGGCTGCGTTCGGGCGAGCGGCTTTTGCCCACGCGCGGCCTGGCCCAAGAGTTGGGTGTCCATCGCACCACCGTCGAGGCCGCCTACGCCGAGTTGGAATCGCAGGGATTAGTCATCGGCCACGTGGGACGCGGAACGTTTGTAGCTGGACGGCCGCAACCCGTTCCGCGGCGGGAGGCACGCCCAGCTCACCTGGATACGGATAACCAAGCGTTTCCCTGGCGTGGCTTTTTCCCCGATGGCAGCCCCATGGCCGGCGATGACCCGCTGGACGCGCTGATCCGCGCCGCCGGCGATCCTGGAGTAATTTCCTTCGCGGCCGCGCATCCGCCCGCCGATGTTGTGCCGATGGCGGAGTTCCGGCGTGCCTGCGACCGCGTGCTTTCCGGCGGCCAAGCCAACGTGGCGAACGTCGCGCTCAAGGCTGGACCGGCGGGCGGCTATCCGCCGCTGCAAGAATGGCTCAGCTCGCGCCTGGGACGTCAAGGCATCACCGCGCCTGCGGAGGAAATCACCATCACCAACGGATGCCAGCAGAGCCTGGACCTGCTGGCGAAAGCGTTGGTGTCGCCTGGACAAGCGGTGGTGGTCGAGAATCCCGTGTATCCCGGTGCGCTCATGCCCTTCCGGCAAGCGGGCGCGCGTATTTTGGCTCTGCCGGTCGGCGCGGATGGCCCGGATTTGGCGGCTCTCGAGACGATCCTGGAAGGCCAGCGGGTGCGCCTGATCCTGGTCACACCTAATTTCCAGAACCCAACAGGAGCCACCATGACGGCGGAGGCGCGCCGGCAATTGCTGCGCCTGGCGCAACGATTCCAGACGCCGCTCGTGGAAAACGACAGCTACGGCTGGCTCGGCTTCGCCGCCAAGATGGCTCCGCCGCTCAAGGCCCTTGATCGTCATAACGGTGTCATCTATCTGGGCAGTTTTTCAAAGGCCGGCTTTCCCGGCCTGCGCCTGGGATGGTGCGTCGCGCCGCCGGAAGTCACGGCCCGTTTGCGGCGCGCCAAGCAGGCTACGGATTTGCACACGGATCAATTTGTGCAAGCCGTGATGGTGGAATTTGCGCGTCATAAGGCGCTGGACCGCGCCGTGGACGCGGTCCGCGCGGTTTGCCGCGCCAACGCCGCAAGGCTCGCTCAGGAAGTGGCGCGCCATTTTCCCGGCGAAGTTGTATGGCGGCCTCCGCAAGGCGGCCTGTCGGCATGGTTTCGTTTGCCGGAGGGCGTTACCGCGGATGCCGTGCTGGCCAGGTCGCGGGAACATCGCGTGGTCTTCACGCCGGGAAGGTATTTCTATTTCCAGGCGCCGCGCCCCGAAACGTTCCGCCTGAGTTTCGGCAACGTCCGCGGCACCGACATCGCCCGCGGCGTGAAGGTGTTGGGCGAAGCGATTCGCACGGAAATGCGGGCAACGGTGGCACGTTCGCGCCGGGCCCCGGCAAGAGCGGGAGCAGGCTGGTCGCTGGTGTAAGGCTTGTTCCCATTTTTGATTTTTGACTTTTGATTTTTGATTTGACGCTTTGAAGGAGACTATATGAGCGAAACGTGGCAAATGACAGAAAGCTTCCGCCTGAAAGTCGGCTTGGCGGAAATGCTGAAGGGCGGCGTCATCATGGACGTCACCAATGCGGAGCAGGCCAGGATCGCCGAAGAGGCGGGCGCCGTGCGCGGTGATGGCGCTGGAGCGCGTGCCGGCGGACATCCGCAAGGAAGGCGGCGTGGCGCGCATGGCGTCCATCAGATCATCAAGGAGATCATGGAGACCGTGGACGATCCCGGTGATGGCCAAGGCGCGCATCGGCCATTTTGCGGAGGCGCAGGTGCTGGAGGCGGTGGGCGTGGATTACATCGATGAGAGCGAAGTGCTTACGCCGGCCGACGAAGAACATCACATCTTAAAGGGACCCTTCAAAGTGCCGTTCGTCTGCGGCGCGCGCAATCTGGGCGAGGCGCTGCGGCGCATCGGCGAAGGCGCGGCGATGATCCGCACCAAGGGCGAAGCCGGCTCCGGCAACATCGTCGAGGCAGTGCGCCATATTCGCGCCATCACGAGCGAGATTCGCCGCTCACCACGCTGCGGGAAGAGGAAGTGTCATGGAAGCCAAGGATCTGGGCGCGCCTCTGGAAGTGGTGAAGTGGGTCGCGGAACACGGCAAGCTGCCGGTGCCGAACTTCTCGGCGGGGGGAATTGCCACGCCCGCCGATGCCTCGCTGGTGATGCAGTTGGGCGCGGAGGCGGTGTTTGTGGGCTCCGGCATCTTCAAGTCGTCCGACCCGGACGAGCGCGCCAAGGCCATCGTCCGCGCCACCACGCACTACAACGAGCCGGAAGTGCTGCTGGAATGCTCCGAAGGCTTGGGCGAAGCCATGCCTGGCCTGGACATCGCCAAGATGAAGGAAGAGGAAAAAATGGCCACGCGCGGTTGGTAACCCACCCGCCATCTTCCCATTCTTCCCCTACTTCCCATGAACGTCGGCATTCTGGCAGTTCAAGGCGATTACGAAGCGCACGCCCAGGCGCTCCAGCGCTTGGGGGTAACGCCGGTGCTGGTGAAGCACGCCCGGCAGTTGCCCGAAGTGCAGGGCTTGGTGTTGCCGGGCGGTGAAAGCACCACCTGCCTGAAATTCCTGAACCGCGACGGGCTGGGCGCGGCCATCGGCAGCGCCGTGCGCGACGGGCTGCCGGTGCTGGGCACCTGCGCGGGAGCGATCCTGCTGGCATCGCGCGTGGAGAACCCTCCCCAAGACAGCCTGGGCCTGCTCGACGTCACCGTACGCCGCAACGCTTATGGACGCCAGGTGGACAGTTTCATCGCCAGCGGCGACTTTCTGGGCCAGCCCATGGAAATGGTGTTCATCCGCGCACCGCAGTTCGCGGCGCTGGGCCGGGACGTGGAGGTTCTGGGGGTCTGCCGCGACCGTCCGGTGTTCGTGCGCCAGAAAAACGTGCTGGCCGGCGCTTTCCATCCGGAGTTGAGCAAAGACAGCCGCGTGCATCAACTGCTCTTGGATGCCATTTGCGCCCGACACTCCTGACTGCCTCATTAAGATGATTCCCATCCCGTGACCCACCTGCTACCGCAAGCGGTTCTGACAACACATGCCAGCCTGCGGACGAACAGACCCAAACGAGGCCAAAGCCCAAATTGCATTCGTCCGTTTGACGTGCTAGGATACGCACTCCAGGAGGCCCGTATGCGTCTGGGTCATTGGGTCCGAGTCCGGCCCGTCCTTCTTGCTCTGGCGTTGTTTGCGGCAAACTCCGCCGTGGCTCAAACACAGTACACGATTACCACCTTTGCCGGCGGTGCTCCGCCACCCACGCCGAACCCGGCGATCAACCTTAGCCTGGTGAGCCCCAATAGCGTGGTGACGGATAGCGCAGGAAATTTTTATCTCACGAGCCAATATTCCGTGTTCAAGGTCAATGCCAGCGGCGTGATGACTTTGCTGGCGGGAATTGGCAGACCCGGCTCCAGCGGCGATGGCGGCCCAGCTTCTTCCGCCGCGCTGTCCGTCCCGTCCGGGCTGGCGCTCGATTCCACGGGTAATCTGTACATCGCCAGCGGTCAGGTGATCCGTAAGGTAACGCCGAGCGGCGCGATCAGCACTTTCGCGGGTGCCGGCACTTACGGTTTTTCCGGCGATGGCGGGCCGGCCGTCAGCGCGCAGCTATTCGGCCCCGCCAACCTGGCGTTTGACGCTGACGGAAATCTGTACATTGCGGATACGGGGAATGCGCGCGTCCGCAAGATCAGTCCTGGCGGAACCATCAGCACTTTCGCGGGAAACGGATCGTCGAGCAGTGCCACGGGAGACGGCGGACCAGCCGCCAGCGCAGGCATTCCCGCACCTTACGGGCTGGCATTTGACACCTCGGGAAATCTGTACATCTCCGATTTTGTCAGCAACACCATCCGCAAAGTCGCCACCAGCGGCATCATCTCTACCATTGCAGGAAACGGCACCAACGGCTTTGCCGGCGACGGAGGACCTGCCATTAGCGCGGAGTCTCTCACGCCCGCGCGGCATCGCCGTGGACACAACGGGCAACCTCTACATTGCGGATCTCCTGAACCAACGCGTTCGCAAAGTTTCCACGAGTGGCGTGATGACAACCATTGCAGGCGTCGGAAATGCTTTCAGCACCGGCAACGGTGACGGCGGACCAGCCAGCAGCGCAATCCTGAGGGGCCCTATTCGGTGGCGGTGGACGCGTCGGGCAATCTATACATTGCCGACCAGGGCGCCGGCGCCAATCGCATCCGCAAAGTGACGCCCGGCGGAACGATCAGCACGGTGGCGGGAGGCCAGAGCCTGTTGGTCGGCGATGGCGGCCCCGCGACCAATGCCCAACTGAACCTGCCTTCCGCCGGAGTGATGGATTCCGGGGGCAACGTATACATCTCAGACACCGGCAACAATCGCATCCGGAGAATTGCTCCGAATGGGATCATCAGCACGATAGCCGGCAACGGAACCGCGGGTTACAGCGGCGATGGCGGCGCGGGCACGAGCGCGCAGCTCAACAATCCTATGGGAGTTGCCGTGGATTCCGCCGGTAATGTGTACATCGCCGACGAACTGAACTCGACGATTCGTAAGGTAACTCCGAGTGGAACCATCACGACCCTCGCGGGAAACGGAAAATCCGGCTTCTCGGGAGATGGCGGTCCGGCCACGTCAGCGCAACTAAACGCGCCGCAGGGCGTAGCCGTGGATGCCAGCGGCAACGTCTTCATCGCGGACACCAGCAACCGGCGCGTTCGCAGAGTCAGTTCCGGCGGCACCATTATCACCGTAGCGGGCAACGGCACATTCGGCTTCTCCGGAGATGGCGGCCCGGGCATCAACGCTGAGCTTGGCACTCCCGTGGGGCTGGCCGTGGACACCAATGGCAATTTGTATATCGCGGATCAAGCGAATGGGCGAATCCGCGAAGTTTTGTTAGCAAGCGAAACGATCTCCACCGTTGTCGGCTCCGGCCAGAGGGGCGTTTCTTGTGCTGCCGCTACCCTGTCTGCCGCAAATCTCGATCTCCCTCCGGGATTGGCCGTGGTCGGTGGAGTCTGTACATTGCCGGCTGGGATGCCGACATCGTCTGCGCGGCCAGCGCGACGAGTGGCGTTACGGTGATCGCCGGCACCGCCGGTTCGGGTGGCTACACCGGGGACGGCGGACCGGCGACGAGCGCGCAACTGAATTTGGTCACGGACGTTTTCGACATGGGGAACGGAAACCTGGGAGTTGTGGACAGCGACAATCTGGCTGTCCGAATGATCTCACCCGTGATCGGCGTCAGCGCGCCGGCGGTGACGGTAACCCCCGCGTCTTTCACGGTGCAGGCGTTCGCGGGAAACGCCAATCCGCCGACGCAAGCCATCACACTCCGAGCGCCGGTGGGCGCGCTGCCCAATGGTCCGAATGGGACATACGTCGTCGCCTGGAACGTAACCGCCAACACCGCGAGCGGCGGAAATTGGCTGAGCGTTTCCCCCGAAGGGGGAACCAGTGCTGTGCCGGTTGTGATTCAAGTCGCATTCAATGTCGGTGGCTTGCCACCGGGCATTTATACCGGCTCGATTCTCGTGAATCCTGGGGCAATCGCGGTCCCGGTGCGTCTGTTGGTTTCGAGCGCCGCACCGGTTCTGTTGGTCGGTGAGACCGGCCTACTGTTCACGGGAGCTCAGGGCGCCACACTGGCCAGCCAACCCGTGAGTGTGGCCAACAGCGGAATCGGAACCATGAACTGGACAGCTTCTGTAGTCAACGGAAGCTGGCTGAGTCTTTCATCCACCTCCGGATCAAGCACAGCAGGCGCATCTGTCTCATCAACTCTTGGAGTTCAGGCAGCCAGTACTGGACTTCCCCAAGGAACCTACTACGGATTGATTCAAGTTTCGGCCTCTGGTGCCGCTAACTCGCCGCAATATATCGGTGTGACGCTGAACGTGCTTGCGGCCTCCGCTTCGACGCCGGTGCGGTCATACCCGCAAGGGTTGATCTTTATCGGAGCGGTTGGCGGGACGATCTCCCCGCAAACAGTTAGTCTCTCGACCGGAGACGCAGGCGCGGTTACGGTTACGTCCTCGGTGTCGTCCACCGGAACATGGTTGAGCGCCTCGCCAAGCTCGTTGTCGCTCTCGCCCAGCGGCTCTTTAACCGTGAACGCCAGCACCGCGTCGATGGCCGCGGGCGTGTACTCCGGAACTGTCACGCTCACGCCATCCGATGGATCCTCCGGACAACAAATCAACGCTTACCTGATCCTGACTTCCGGATCGGAGACACACACGCAGTCTGTCCAGCCGCTGGCCACCTCTTGTTCTCCGACCAAGTTGGTAATGGTGCTGCGGCAATTGGGATCCAACTTCAACTCCGCCACGGGCTGGCCCGTGGCTCTGGAAGCTGAGGTCGTGGACAACTGCGGGAATCCGGCGCTGGCCGCAACGGTGATCGCCACTTTTTCTAATGGCGATCCGCCCCTGGCCTTGGCCAGTTTGGGGAACGGGATTTATTCGGCCACTTGGAAACCCGGAAGTGCCGCCGCGACCACGGTTACCGTGCTGGCCACCGAGTTCCCGCTCCCACCCGCCACGATTCAAGTGAACGGCCAAATCGGCGCCAACTCCTCGCCGCCGCCGGCGATTGGATCGGGCGGAGTGGTCAACGGAGCCAGCTTTGCGCCGGGGGCGGAAGTGGCGCCCGGCTCGATTGTCTCTGTGTTTGGATCGAACCTGGCTAACTCCGATGGAAATTTGGCACCGGGATTGCCTCTACCCAAGACCCTCGCGAACATCAAGCTCACCATCGGCGGACTCGACGCGCCATTGTTTTATGCCGGTAAAGGACAGGTGAACGCGCAGATTCCATTTGAACTGAGCTCGACGCAGACCCAGGTGGTGCCGCGCGCGATTCCAGCGACGGGCGCAGAACTAGACGGAGTGCCGGAACCGATTGTGGTCGGCACGGCGCATCCAGGGATTTTTACCACCACGGGGACGCAGGGCGCGATTCTGAACGTCTCCAATCAGCTGGTGGATTCCGGCAATCCGGCGACGGCTTTGGATGTGATTGTCATTTTCTGCACGGGTTTGGGCGCGGTCAATCCTCCGGCGCAGACCGGACAGACGGCCACTTCCGGCGTCGCGGTCTTGCAACCTACGGTGACCATAGGAGGCGCCATGGCGGTGCTGCAATATGCCGGAGTCGCACCGGGGTATGTGGGCTTGTATCAGGTAAACGCGGTAGTTCCCTCGGGCCTCACCACGGGGCCGGCAGTGGCGGTGGTCATTACACAAAACGGCGTCGCCAGCAATGCTGCGACGATCGCTGTGAAGTAGGGTTGAGCCGAGGCTCTCGCCGGCGGCCTGAACCACGTTTTGGCTATCTTGGTCGCTAACGATTGAGTGAGCGGGACACTTGCGTCTTTACACCGGAATGGTACATAATCGAACGAGCGGTCAATCAATGAAACGCCTTTATTCCTTTCTCTTCGCCGTGGTGCTGTGCGCCTGCCTGCCCCTGTGGGGCCAGCAGTATGTTTCCTCGACCATCGCCGGTTCCCCGTCGGCGGCGCAAACCCTGTCGACCGCTGTGTCCAACGGAAATGCCGCGGTGACCAACGGCGACGGCGGGGCGGCCACGGGGGCCGCGATTCTGGCGCCTACGGCGGTTGTTTCTTTCAACGGCATGACCTACATCCTGGAATCGGCCGGCAGCCGGGTGCGGCAGATCGACGGCTCCGGGGTCATCACCACGGTTGCGGGCACCGGCGCTTCCGGATATGCCGGAGACGGAGCGGCGGCGACCACCGCCAATTTCAGCTATCCCGAAGGAATGACGATTGATGCTTCGGCCAACGTCTACATCGCCGATACCACCAATTTCGTGGTTCGCGAATTCCAGTTGGGCGGCGGCATCATCACCGTCGCGGGAACTCCCAATGTCACCGGCTATTCAGGGGATGGCGGCGCGGCCGCCAGCGCCCAACTGGTCCTGCCCCGCGCCGTGGCCGTGGATTCCAAGGGCAACCTGTATATCGCCGACGGCAACGCCATTCGCATCGTGACGGGATTGGTAAACGGCACCGGTGGGACCATCAACACGTTCGCGGGCTCGGCCACGACCGGCTTCGCAGGCGATGGCGGACCGGCGGCGAAAGCCACTTTCAACAGCCCTCAAGCCTTGGCGCTGGACTCTGCGGGGAATCTCTACGTTGCCGATACGTTTAACTTTCGGGTGCGCAAGATTGATGCCAAAGGAAACGTTACGACGGTCGCGGGAATCGGCTCCAGCGGATATTCCGGAGACGGCGGACCGGCCGGCAGCGCGCAATTGAAGGCGCCGACCGGCTTGGCCGTGGACGCTGCCGGGAACCTGTACATCTCGGACCTCAACCGTGTCCGCAAAGTTTCCACCACCGGCATCATCACCACGATCGCCGGCAACGGCATTGCCGGCTACCTCGGGGACGGCGGCGTGGCCATCAATGCCGAGATGAACACGATTTACGGACTGAGCGTGGATCCCCTCGGGAATATCTACGTGGCCGACACCGGAAACAACGCCGCCCGCGAGCTTTCGCCGGGGGCCTTGGCGGTGGTCACCAATGCGGCCAGCAATCTGCCGGGGGCGATCGCCCCGGGTGAGATCGTCACGATCTACGGCCCGAATCTTTCCATTGATTCGCTCATGCCGCAGACTATCGATTTCAACACCTATCCGCAAGGCCAGATTGATAACGGTATCAACGGCCTGCAAGTGTTGTTCAACTCCGTAGCCGCGCCGATTCTCTACGAATCCACCACCCAGGTTGCGGCCATTGTTCCCTACTATCCGCCGGGTTTTGCCGGGACTGCCACGGTCGAGGTGGTAGACAACACCGCCACGACGGCGGTGATCCTGGTTCCAATTGCCGCGTCCGCGCCGGAGATTTTCACCAGCAACTCCTCGGGCAGCGGGCAGGCCGCGGCCTTGAATCAGGACGGCTCCGCGAATAGCTCTTCCAAACCGGCCAGTGCCGGGCAGGCGGTGGTTCTGTATGTCACCGGCGAAGGCCTGGAGACGCCGGCCGGCGTGGATGGAATCATCAACGGCGCTGTTCCGCCCTTTCAGCATCCGCGATTGGCGGTGACCGCCACGGTGGGCGGCATAGCGGCCAGCGTAGAATACGCCGGCGGTGCTCCCTCCCAGGTGCAAGGAGTCATGCAGTTGAACCTGCGGCTTCCGGCGGGCGTTCCCACCGGCAATGCCGTGCCCGTTACAGTCACGGTGGGCGGCGCTACGAGTAAGGCCAAGGTTACCATCGCCATCCACTGATAACTTCAGTCCATCCACAGATTACACAGATTACACAGATTCGGAGCGCGCTGCCTTAATCTGCGTAATCTGTGTAATCTGTGGATTGATTCCTGATTTGCCATATCATGGAGGCGATGAACCGTCGCTCCTTCGTGATGAGCCTGAGTGCCGCGCTGCTCGGCGTTGCCGAGCGCTTGCCGGCTAACAAAAACGTAAAGTGGGCGCTGGGCAGCAATCTCTGGAACTCCTTTCCACGGGTTCCCTTCACCGACATCCTGGACGTGATGCGCGACACCGGCTTCGTCGGCCTGCGAGTCACGCAATTTCCGCAGATCCTGAAAACCTACAACATCACCGCGGATGAAATGGAACGCGAAGCCTCGAAACGCGGCGTACACATCGTTACGATTTCCTTTAACGGCGCCACTGACGATCCCGCGCAGCACGCCGCAGTGGTGGATCGCGCCAAACAAGCCATGCAGTTTCTCCAGACCTTCGGAGCCAAGCACCTGGTGGTCTTTTCACCGCGGCGCGGAACGGAAGCGGCCATCGGCGGCAAGGGAGCCGCAGCCTTCGAAGCCATGTGTCTGGGCTTCAACCGCATCGGCGAGGCGGCCGGCGAAATGGGATTCCAAGCCGGCCTGCACAATCACCTGGGACAAATGGTGCAAGACCCGCCGGAAATCGATCGCTGCATGGAATTGACCGACCCCAAGCTGTTCCACTTTTCCCCCGACACCGCCCACGTCCATCTGGCCGGCGGGGACGTCGCGGCGATCCTGGACAAGCATCGGAAACGACTGATGCTCGCCGACTACAAGGACGCCAAGCGCGCGGGGCTCGATCCGGCGAGATTCGTACCCAACACTTACGACTTAGGCGATGGGGAGATTGACTTTCCCGCTTGCCATCGCGTGTTGAAGAGCATCGGCTACAAAGGATGGCTGTGCGTGGACCTGGACATCGCGCGCCACGGTCCGCGCGCCAGCTACGAACGCTGCGGCGCGTACGTGGTGAAAACGCTGGAGCCGATCTATGCGTGAAGTCAGCCGCCGCGATGTACTGAAGGTCGGCGGAGCCGCCTTCTATCCGGCCGCCCGTTATCGCATATTGGACCCCCACGTACACGTGTGGAAACACGATCCGGAGTTTCCCTTCGCCAGCGGCCAGCGCGTACCGGCTCGCGACGCCACGCCGGAAACGCTGCTCGCGTTGATGAAAGCGAACGGTGTGGAAAAGACGGTCATCATCCAGGTAATCCACTATCGCTATGACAACAGCTATCTCGCTTCCGTCTTGAAGCAGTATCCGCAGTATTTTCGCGGCGTCTGCCGCGTGGACCCGCTGGACCCGGCGGCCCCCGATCATCTTTCGAAGCACACCGAGCAAGGATTTCACGGAGTGCGCCTTAGCCCCAGCGCGGACGCCAGCGGCGATTGGATCACCGGCCCGCTCATGCCGCCGCTCTGGGAACGCTGCCGCCAACTGGGCGTGCCCATGACGCTGCTGGCGCCGATCAGCCGCGTGCCGGATATCGCGAAGCTGGTCGAGCGCTTCCCCGACCTGACCGTGGTGATCGATCACATGGCCGATTGTCCGGTGGATCATCCGGAAGAACTGGAGAAACTCACGGCGTTGGTGCGCTATCCCAAAGTGTTTGTGAAGGTCTCGCACTGCTGGTCGCTGTCGAAGGAGGCGTATCCCTGGCGCGACGCCCAGCGTTTGGTCAAACGGCTGTACGACGCGTTTGGCCCACAGCGACTGATGTGGGCCACCGACTGGCCGATCCTGGAAAACGCGCACGCCGCCTACGCCCAGGCCCTGACGCTGGTGCGCGACGACATGCCTTTCCTGAACGCGGACGACAAAAGTTGGATGCTCAGTAAGACGATCGAGCGGGTCTGGCCGTTCCGTAACGCAGGCCTTCAGGCCTGTTCTTTTCACTGGCCACAAGAACAGGCCTGAAGGCCTGCGCTACTAAAACTTGGTCACTTCCGTGAAATGGAAATCCCGGACCTTCATGGCGGGAACCGCCATTTCGAAGGCCTCTTCGCCGGCGGCGCGCACGGTGGGACCGAGCGCTTCCACGTTGTTCAGCATTTTCACCAGGCTCTGGTTGAAACGGAAGTTGCGCAGGCCGCGCGTCACTTTGCCGTTTTCTACCAGGAACGTGCCGTCGCGGGTCATGCCGGTCATCACTTTTTCGTAGGGCTCCACCTCGCGGATGTACCACAAGCGCGTCACTAGAATGCCGCGCTCGGTCGAAGCGATCATCCGATCCACCGACGATGTCCCGCCTTCGATCACGATGTTCATCGGCGCTTCACCCATCTCGTTAGGCAAGGGAAACCCATGGCCGGTGGCCGCGGCGCCGGCCTGCCGCGCGGTTTTCTGGGCGTAAACCAGGTTGCGCACAATTCCCTTCTCTACCAGCGTCAAGGATTGCCGCGGAAGCCCTTCGCCGTCGAAGGGCGCGCCGGTTTGCAGCGGATGGCGCACATCGTCGTGAATGGTGATGTTGTCGCCGAAGAGTTTGGTTCCGGTCCGGTTGGTCAAAAAGCTGCGCTGCTCGGCGACACTCAATCCGCCAAAGTCGTAGTACATCCAGCCCAGCACGTCGAGCACCGCCGAGGGTTCCAGAATCACGGGATAGAGGCCGGGCGCAATCTCCACCGGATTGCGGCTGGCAACGGCTTTTTCGGCGGCGCGCTCAGCCATCGACTGCACGTCGAGGTCCGCGAGATTCGGCGAATTGGTCTTGGCCCAGCCGGAACTGTCGGCGGCCATCATGGTTACCGAGGCTTCCGAATGGGTATCGCGATACCAGGCCGCCAGACCGTGCGAGTTCATCAAGCACTGAAAACCCTCGCCGGTGGCCAGGATGCCGGCCGCCGTAAGATCACGCTTCTCGGCTTCCGCGATCATGGCGCGCGCGCCGGCGGCGCGCTCCGCGCGGCCCGGCGGCGGCGGTCGAGTCCCAATAGCGATTCACGGCCGCGTAGGTTTGCGGCCCGGGCATGGTGGGCAAGTCGGGATCGACCGGACTGCTCTTGGCCAGCGCCTCACATTCCGCTACCAAACGCCGGATCGAATCGGGATCCAGTTTATTGGTTGTGGCGCGCGCGGTACGTCCGCCGAACACCGTACGGACCGAAAGAGACACGCCCTCTTCTTCCACGTTTTGGTGGATGGTGTTGTTGGCGAAGCGCGTTAACGCACTGCGCCCGCCGGAAACGATGACCTCTGCCTCGTCGGCGGCGCTGGCGCGTCGGACGCTCTCGAATAGCTCCCGGCATTGCGCGTTGGTCAGCATTGAACAGCAGGAAAAACCAAGGCAAAAGGCAAAAGGCAAAAGGCAAAAGGCAAAAGTGAACACATTGGCTGCGCGCCGCTAGTTCGGTTCATCGAGTTGCTCCGCCGGTCTCTCATGAAGCGTCTCCCCTTTTGCCTTTTGCCTTTTGCCTTTTGCCTTTTGCCTTTTGCCTTTTGCCTTTTGCCTTCCGTTTTACGTAGCCGTCGCCGCCCCAACGCTCACCCCGCGAAACCTGGCCGGGCTAGCGCCGTGCCCCGTGCCCATGGTCTGCAGCGGCTGCCCTTTGCCGCAATTGGGAGTGCCCCACAGCGTCCAGTAATCGCGGCCGCAAATGGCGTCGCAGGAATTCCAGAAATCGGTGGTGATGCCGCCGTAGCTGGGGTTCTTCAGCATGCGGGTTTTCTTTCCGCCGCGAATTTCCCAGCCGATTTCGGTGCCAAACTGGAAGTTGTAGCGCCGGTCGTCGATGGACCAACTCCGGTTGGTCTCCATATAGATGCCGTCGTCGGTGTCGGCGATCAGATCTTCCGGCTTCCAGGTTCCGGGAGGATGCTCACGTTGGTCATGCGGATCAGGGGAATCCGGTTCCAGCTTTCCGCGCGCATCGCAGCCGCTCGAGCGCGGCTCAGGCCGACGGCCGAGGCGGTCTCGCGCGAGCTGAGGTAACCCACGAACAGGCCGTCCTTGATGATGGGCGTGCACTGGGCGGGAACGCCTTCATCGTCGTAGGCAAAAGTGCCGAGGCCCGGGCCGTGCGCGAGGCGTGGCGTCGGCGACCACGTTGACGATGTCGGAAGCGTACTTGAGCTTGCCCAGCTTTTCGAGGGTCAGAAAACTCATGCCGGCGAAATTTGCCTCCGTGCCCAGCACGCGATCCAGTTCAATGGGGTGGCCGATGGATTCGTGAATCTGCAAGCCAACTGCGAGCTGTCGAGAATAATGTCCTTCACGCCGGCGGGGCATTGATCGGCTTTGAGCAGCGCCACCGCCTCCTCCGCCACGCGCGGCGCATTCTCCAGCAGATCGCATGCTCTTCCACCAGTTCATAACCCTTGGTTTGGATATTGCCCGCCGAAAGAATTCGGGATAGGAACGGCGCTGAATCTCCGATCCCGGCAAAAGAAGTGGCCACATATCCGCGCGCCCGTCTGGGTCTTCAATCTGGTAGATTTCGGAGCCCAGGCTGGAAAGGAAGAGTTGCTCGATGCGGCGAAAATCCATCGCCCGCTTCGGCCAGGGTCACGCCGGCACCCTGCGCAATTCCGCGTCGATCTTCAGCAGGAGCTCCAGCGTTATCGATCACGGAATGGAAAACGGATCGTTTTCGACAGGGTGCGCCCAGTGGTCCACGATCTTTTTCTCCGGAACCAATTGACGTCGTGCTTCTTGGTCAGTAGCGCTGGCGCTGGGCGATTTCCACGGCCAGCGCCGCCGCCGGTCCAATCGATTCGCGGGTCAAGGCTAGTCGGTGGCGGCAAAACCCCATCCGCCCTCGGCAATCACGCGGATCCCCATTCCCAAGGATTGCGATTCCCTGACCTGGGATGTCGCCCGTTTTTGGTGGAGAGATAGCGCTGGCGGGTAGTCCAGCACCCTCACCTCGGCGTAGGTGGCGCCGCGCACAATTGCGGTGTCGAGCGCCCAAGTTGGCGAATTCTTTCATGGATAGAATCGAAGGCTAGACAGCAAGCAGCAAACAGTTACAAAGGCAAACGGCAAATGGCACAAAGGCAAATGGGCAAATAGTGAGCGAAGAAAAGAGTGTTCTTTCTTCGCTTTTGACCTTTAGCCTTTTGCCTGTTGCCTACTTGCCTTTCATTGTTCCTCTTCGGAGCTACGTGCCTTCCGACCAGGAGGCAAGATACTTCTCCTGCTCCGGCGTCAGGCGTATCGATGTTGATGCCCAGAGATTCCAACTTGAGCCTCGCCACATTTTGATCAATGTCTTCGGGCACCGGGTAAACCTTGGCTTCCAGGTTCTTGGCGTTCTTCACCATGTACTCGACGGAGAGCGCCTGGTCGGCGAAGCTCATGTCCATCACCACGGCGGGATGGCCTTCCGCCGCCGCCAAGTTGATCAGCCGGCCTTCGCCCAGCAGGTAAATCTTCCGGCCGTCGCGCATCGTGTACTCGTCCACGAATTCGCGCGTCTCGCGCTTGCTCGTGGCCATCTTTTCCAGCGCCGGGATGTCGATTTCCACGTTGAAGTGGCCGGAATTCGCACACCACCGCGCCATCCTTCATCAGGCTGAAATGCTCGCCGGATCAAGACGGACTTGTTGCCGGTGACGGTGATGAAAATATCGCCGATCCTCGCGGCCTCGACCATCGGCATCACGCGGAAGCCATCCATCACCGCTTCCAGCGCGCGGGTGGGATTGATCTCGGTAACAATCACGTCGGCGCCCAAGCCCTTTGGCGCGCATGGCCACGCCGCGTGCCGCACCAGCCGTATCCGGCCACCACCACGTGCAGCCCGGCGAACAGCAGGTTGGTGGCGCGAAGAATGCCGTCAATGGTGGATTGCCCTGTGCCGTAGCGGTTGTCGAAGAAATGCTTGGTATCGGCGTCGTTCACGGCGACGACGGGAAACTTCAGCACGCCTTCTTTTGCCATGCTGCGCAGGCGAATGACGCCGGTGGTGGTTTCTTCCGTGCCGCCGATGACTCCTCGGCACCAATCGGGCGCGCCGTTTGCAGCATCATGGTCACCAGATCGGCGCCGTCATCCATGGTGATCTGCGGCTTGTGGTCGAGCGCCGCGGACGATGTGGCGAATAATAGGTATCGTTGTCTTCGCCCTTGATGGCGTAAGTCGGAATGCCGTAGTCCTTCACCAGCGAAGAGGCCACGTCGTCCTGCGTGCTCAGGGGATTGGAAGCGCATAGCACAATATCCGCGCCGCCGTCACGCAAAGTGATCGCCAGGTTCGCGGTTTCGGTGGTCACGTGCAAGCAGGCGGAAATCCGCATGCCCTTCAGCGGCTGGTTCTTGATGAACTGCTTGCGGATGATTTGCAGCACCGGCATCCACTGATTGGCCCACTCGATGCGTCGCTTGCCCTTGGCGGCCAGATCCAAATCTTTCACATCACACGGAGTCTTCGTAGTGGTCATAGTTTATTTTTGTCTTCTTCCAGCAAGAATATGTTACTTGTGTCCGGCGTCGTTCACCTTTGGCGGCCAGGCGCAGGGCCCGGCCATGTTGGTCGCTTCCCAGGTAAACCTTCCGTCTGGCGGCCAAAGTGGCCGTAGGCCGCGGTCTGGCGATAGATGGGACGGCGCAGGTTCGAGCGACTCGATGATTCCCTTGGGCGTCAACTTGAAATGTTCGCGCACCAGTTCGACCAATCTGGAGTGCGGGAGCGTGCCCGTTCCGAACGTCTCCACCATCACCGACACCGGATCGGCCACGCCGATGGCGTAGGCCAGCTGCACCTCGGCACTTGTGCGCCAGTCCCGCCGCCACGATGTTCTTGGCGATGTAGCGGGCCATGTAGCAGGCCGAGCGATCGACCTTGGTGGGGTCCTTGCCGGAGAACGCTCCGCCGCCGTGTGGCGCCGAGCCGCCGTAGGTGTCCACGATGATCTTGCGGCCGGTCAGGCCGGTGTCGCCGTCCGGGCCGCCGATGACGAACTGTCCGGTGGGATTGATGTGCGTCTTGAGCTTCTTGAAATCGGTGAGATGGACCGGCAAGACCGGCTTGATGACGTGCTCCAGGACGTCTTCGCGGATGCGGCTCTGCGGGACGTCGGCGGCGTGCTGCGTGGAGACGACCACGGTATCCACGCTCACCGGACGGCCATCGCGATATTCCACGGTTACTTGGGACTTGCCGTCGGGACGCAGGAAGGGCAGCGTCCCGTTCTTGCGCACTTCCGCCAGCCGCCGCGTCAAGCGATGCGCCAGCATGATGGCAAAGGCATCAACTCCTCGGTCTCGTCGCTGGCGTAGCCGAACATCATGCCTTGATCGCCGGCCCCGCCGGTATCCACGCCCATGGCGATGTCCCCGGACTGTTGATGGACAGCGATCAGCACGGAGCAAGTTTCGCAATCGAAGCCGTAGTCCGCGTTGTTATAGCCGATCTCGCGGATAGTGTGGCGGGCCACTTCTTGAAAGTCGATGAACCCCTTGGTGGTGATCTCACCGGCAATAAAGGCGATGCCGGTGGTCAGGATACATTCGCAAGCCACGCGGCTCATGGCGTCCTGGGCGAGGGCCGAGTCGAGAACGGCGTCGGAGATTTGGTCGGCGATCTTGTCCGGGTGACCCTCCGTTACAGACTCGGACGTAAATAAATAACGCTCCTCGGGATTTGCCACGCGCTGCCTCCTGACAAGGTTTGAGTTTGGGGAAAAGCGAGCCGCGCCTGCCTTGTTGGCAAGGAAGGCGCGCACACAAGTAGATAGAATATCAAGCGGAGCGTGATTCTGTCAACGAAACTGCGCGGCGTGACAACGCGGGCAAAACACACTCGCACCGTGTTAGCCATGGAACGCATTCTTAACATGGATGAACAGGATGCACAGGATGGGCGAAACCCTCCTGAGTTGATCAGGGTCGGATTGACCGTGTACACCCAGGGGTTCGGAAATTGGCCACGGAGGCACGGAGGACACCGAGACCGGAAACACAGAGACGAACGACTTCTTCTTCAGGTTTTCTCTGTGCTTCCGATCTCCGTGCTCTCGGTGCCTCCGTGGCCAATTTCACCCGCAAGCACAGCCGTTCACCTTCCAGTAGACCGAGTAGCGCCGTCCGAAAATAGTGTTGATCGGTGAGAGCGACACATCGGTCTTCTGACCGTTGGTGCGAAACGTGAGCGCTTTGCCCGCGGGCTTGATCCAAATGGCGGGATCGGCGCCCATTTCCGTGAACTCGGGGATCTCGACCGCCGGCGCTTGACGAATCCGCGGGGCGTTGGGGCCGGTAATCATGGCGTCCGTCAGGCCGTCTGAGCCCAGATCGCCGGCCAGCACGATGGGACCGTACAAGAACGCTTGCAGTGTGGGATCGTCCGGCATTGCTTCCACGCGCACCTTCATGGGCAGCGATATCTCGATGCGATCGCCGGTCTTCCACGGTCGCGAAATACTGAGATAGCTGCCGCCCGATGCGGTGGCTTCCAGCACCCGGCCGTTGATCTTCACGACTGGCGCCGACGCCACCCATTCCGGAATCCGCAGCCGCACGGCGAGTTGCGCGGGGCGATCCGCGGTGACCACCAGTGTGCTGGAGGCTTCTTGCGGGAACTTGGTTTCCTGGCGAAGCTTAAAACCCTTTTCCGTCCAGTTCAGTTCCGACGGAATGAACAGGTTCACGTAGACGCCCTGGTCGTCCTTCCAATAGATGCTGTCGTTGAGCTTGGTGTATTCCTCCACGCCCGTGCCGGTGCAGCACCAGAAGGATTGGTCTTCGGTACCGAAGGTCTTCCACGTCCCCGGTGTCAGCGAGAGGTAATACTGGGTGTGGCCCGTCTCCGGCTGAATGGTGCCGATGCGGTGATTGAACAGCACCCGCTCGTAGTAATCGAAGTATCGCGGATCGGCCGTCCAGGAGTAGAGATGACGGGTCAGCTTCATCATGTTGTAGGCGCAGCAGCACTCCGCGGTGGCCACGCTGCGCTTCAATTCATCGGCCAGTTGACGGGGCTGGCTCTGCCACGACTCCGCCGTTGCTGGTGCCGCCGGTCACGTAGGCGCGCGCGCCGATCACTTCGTACCAGAAATAATCGGCTACGTCGTGGAAGCGCGTGTCGCTGGAGATTTCGTAACGCCGCGCTGCGCCGATCACCTGCGGGATGTGCGTGTTCACGTGCAATCCACGCAGCTCGTCGCGGCGCGAGGCCAGCGGATTGACGAACTCCTTCTTGGTATAACGATCGCCCACCTTGGCCCAGCGGTCGTCGCAGAGTGGTCGCAGCCAGATTGTAGAGCGATTCCGCCATGCCCGCCGTATTCGGTGCGCAGAATCTGCTGCATGTGCTCTTCCGTCTTTGGCGCGGTCCAGTCGTCCGCCCAGCCGGCCATTCCTTCGGCCACTTTCAGCGCCTGCTGGTTGCCGGCCAGTTGGTACATGTCCAACATGCCGGCCATGATTTTGTGAATGGTGTAGAAAGGCGCCCAAGGCAGTGTCGGCGCGTTCGGATCGCGGGGCAAATTGGGATCGCGCGGCACGCCCGAGAGACGATCGAGGCGATCGAATAATTCCGTCGGAAACGCGCTCAGGTATCCGCCGCCGAGTTTCTCCTGGCACTTGGCCATCTCGGCCACCAGTTCGTCGCCTTTGGCCCTGGCTTCCTTATCGCCGTTGGCGGCCAGTTGAGCGCTGGCGCTCAAGAAATGTCCCGTGAAATGGCCGCGCAACTCGGTACCGCGTTTCCCGTCGGACTTGGCTTCCCAACCGCCGAAAGGCCTGTGCGGAGCCCGTGGAGATCCCGGCATTCTCGCGGAAGTTGTACAACAAACGATCCGCCGGCAGTCGCGAGATGTAGGCGCGATTCCATTCCTGCGCCTCCGTGAAGACGCTGGGCAGCAGACGAACCTGGGCCATCGGGAACGGCTCGACCTTTGGTGCGACCTCACGCCGTTTGTACTCGATGGACGCCTGGAACGGCGGGATTTCCGGCTGCGGTCCACGGCGCTGGGGCGGCGCGGGCGAATTTTGTTGCCCCCATGCAGCCGGCACGGCGATCACCGAGCCTGCCAACAGCGTGGTAAAGCTCCGGCGGCCCACACCTAAAGACTTGCGGTTGGTCATTTTCCTGTGGCCCTCCTGCCTGGAATCGCTTACATTATGGCAGTAACGCAGGCCTTCAGGCCTGTTCTTTTTCAACAGTCCTTTTTCAACCTGGGGAACAAGAACAGGCCTGAAGGCCTGCGTTACGGAGGTCACCATGCGAACTTTTCACGCAACATTGCTGTGCGTTTTTCTGACCGCCGCGACTGCCGTGGCGCAAAAGCCTGCCAAGAAGCCCGCCGCGCCGGCCGCGGACACGCCCGTGAAAATCACCTGGCAGGACTATCAGCGCGCTTCTAACCTTCGCCAAGAACTCCAGGGACTGGTGCTGAACGAAGCCGGCCCGGCCACATGGATCACGGACACCGAGCAGTTCTGGTATCGCCGCACGGTGGATGGCGGTCACGATTTTATTCTGGGCGACGCCAAAACCGCTACCAAGAAGCCGGCATTCGACCATGAAAGGCTGGCCACGACGCTCTCCGCGGCGGACCACGGAAAATTCACCGCGGTGACGCTGCCCTTCAATACCTTCAGCTTCGCCGACGGGCAAAAGGCGCTGACCTTTGCCTTCAAAGGATCAGCTTGGCGCTGCGAGTTGGCCGACTATTCCTGCAAGAAAACCGGGGCGGCCCCTGCCGGTCCGGGACGCGGCGGTGCGGCGCCCCAGCCGCCCTCGCCTTACGACGATAACGGCGAGTTCCTGGCCAATCCCTACGAAGGAGAAAATGACGTGTTCGACGGCGTGGTGTATCCGCAGCAAGGCCGCGGCGGATTCGGCGCCGGGGCGACGCCGCCGGCGGTGAAGACGTCGCCAGACGGCAAGTGGGATGCGCTGATCCGCAACTACAACGTGTTCGTGCGCCCCGCCCTAAAGCCCGGCCAGCCGCCCCTGCCCGCCGGCCGCGATGGCGCGTGGCCGTTGAGCACCGATGGATCGGAAGGCAACTACTACACGGTGCAATCCATCAACTGGTCGCCGGACTCCACGCACCTGGCGGCGTATCGCGTGCGGCCCGGCTATCATCGCGAGATTCACTACGTGCGATCCTCACCCGAAGATCAGCTCCAGCCGAAATCGGAATCCACAAGCACGCTGGGCGGATTTTCCCGCGACTACGCCAAGCCCGGCGACGCATTGGATATCGCGCAACCGGTGCTGTTCGATGTCGCGGCGAAAAAAGAAATGGTGGTGGATAACAGTCTGTTCTCGAATCCCTTCAGCATTTCGCCGCCGGTGTGGCACAAGGACAGCCGCGGGTTCACCTTCGATTACAACCAGCGCGGGCACCAGGTTTTTCGCGTGATGGAAGTGAACGCGCACAGCGGCGAGGCGCGCGCGCTGATCGACGAGCAGTCGGCGACCTTCATAACCTACAGCCGCCTGGCCCCGGCCGCCACCGGCACCGGCGGATACTTCCGTCACGATGTAGACGACGGTAAGGAAATCGTGTGGCTCTCCGAACGCGATGGCTGGGCGCACCTCTATCTATACGACGGCCTGACCGGCAAGGTGAAAAACCAGATCACCAAGGGAGAATGGGCGGTCCGCTACGTGGATAAAGTCGACGACGCGAAGCACCAAATCTGGTTCCGCGCGAACGGCATGTACCCCGGTAAGGATCCGTATTTCACCCTTGCCTATCGCATCAACTTCGACGGCACGGGCCTGACGCCGCTAACGGAAGGCGATGGCAATCACGTCATGGTCTACTCGCCCGATTACAAGTACATGGTGGACACCTGGTCGCGCGTGGATGCTCCGCCCGTGACGGAACTTCGTTCCGGCGAGGACGGCAAGAAGATTATGGATCTCGAGCACGCCAGCATCGCGAAGCTGCAAGCGGCGGGCTGGAATCCGCCGGAAGTATTTGTCGCCAAGGGCCGCGACGGCCACACCGACATTTGGGGCGTCATTTTCCGTCCTCGGCAGTTCGATCCAAACAAGAAGTATCCGGTGATCGAAGCGATCTATGCTGGTCCACAAGGATCGTTTGTGCCCAAGAGTTTCGGCGCCGCGGGCCGCGGCGGCGCGGTGCCGGGTGCCAACACCGAGTACGCGCCGAACTTGCAGGTGCTTACCGAACTGGGTTTCATCGTGGTACAGATCGACGGCATGGGCACCGCCAATCGCTCCCGCGCGTTCCACGACGTGGCTTACAAGGACCTGGGCGACGCCGGTTTTCCCGACCGCATCCTGTGGCACAAGGCGGTGGCCGCCAAGTATCCTTACTACGACATCACTCGCGTAGGAATTTTCGGAACGTCCGCCGGAGGCCAGAACGCCCTAGGCGGATTGCTCTTCCATCCGGAGTTCTACAAAGTCGGAATTGCTAACAGCGGCTGCCACGACAATCGCATGGACAAACTGTGGTGGAACGAGCAATGGATGGGCTGGCCGATCGGACCGGAGTACGCGGCGTCGTCCAACGTGGACAACGCCTATCGCCTGAAAGGCAAGGTGCAACTGGTGGTCCCGGAGCTGGATACTAACGTGGATCCCGGCTCGACCATGCAGGTGGTCAACGCCCTGATGAAGGCCAACAAGAAGTTCGATCTGCTGGTGGTGCCCGGCGGCGATCACGGCGCGGGCGGCCGCTTCGGGCAGCGCCTGATGTTCGATTTCTTCGTCCACAATTTGTTAGGCGTCGAGCCGCCGGAGTGGCAAGCTCCCAGCGCGGCCGAGGAGGCCCAGACCGAAAGGGTGCCCAACTGAAGAGAATTGGCCACGGAGGCACGGAGGACACGGAGACCGTAACCACAGAGGGCACAAAACCAAGATCCGGGCTTTTCTCTGTGTTTCCGAACTCCGTGTGCTCCGTGCCTCGGTGGCTAATCCCTCCCGCGCAGATCCTTACAACCGCCGCTTGGCGATCCAATACAGCCCCGCGCCAATAAGATTGGTTCCGATAATCAGGCCGCCAATCTTCAGGGAGAAGGTCAGCGGACTGGGCACGTCAACAATGGGGAAGATCGAGAGCACGGTGCAAAGCAGCGTCAACAGAAAGCCCGAAAGGGCCGCCAGGCGAAGCCAGATGGGAGCTCCCGAACAGCCGGAAATCGGGATGGCGAACATCACCAGGTAAGTCAAGGCGTAGAAAATTCCCAAAGCGCTGCTCAGTAGCTGAAAGGCCTCTTGCCGTCCCGCGCCGCTGATGCTGGCGAGTCCCAAGGTCAGGGTCGCCGCGCCAACCACGACAATCGAGTTCACGGGCGTCCGATAGTTGGGATGCAGGCGCGTGAACCACACCGGGAGAAGCTCGTCCCAGCCGGCCGCCATCGGCAAGCGGCTGTTTACCGCAAAGCTGATGGTGGTTTGCGCCACCGCGCTGGCCATCTTCAGGAGAATCAGAACAGCCACCACCTGCGCGGGAAATGCGGGGAAATGCGGGACAGCCTGATCTGCGTAGGCTCCTTTTCGCATCGTTTCGAAAGTGCCGCCTCCATTTCTGACTATCGTAGCATACTGCCGCAACGCTAGTTCGTCTGTGCTCAGGAAAGAACTGCGCGGAAAAAATGGCTACGCAGATCAGGCTGTCCCCGCAGTTCCCTTCACTGTCGCGCGGCTCACTCCGCTGATTCCGCTATGGTTCCTAGCCAGGAACTTCGAAACGATCAACAGCAAGCACGCAGCTAAGGAAAAAACGCCTGCATCGAGCACCAGCCACGGCTCTGGATCGGCCCTTCTTCGCGCACGCTTGGGCTATGCGCGCCGGATCGGTCGCCGGGTAGGTTCTCGGTCCCTCCCCGAATCCGCGCGCGCCGGGACAGCGGATCGCCGTCTCGCCCGTTTCACCGTTCGCCGCGCTGATGGTCGGCTCCGCTCTCTCCTTCGTGCCAGGAAAGCGCCCTCCGGCACGGCTTTTCACCAACAGGCCATTATCGTGTAACGATTCGATCCGCACTTTTCCCTTAGCCGCCCGCTGGGGCTCCTGGCTGATGAGTTTTCATCGCAGCTTTGGGATTTGGGCCGCACTCATTTTCGGGGCGCGCGAAGGTCGCGCACATGTGGCTAAAGCATTGCTTTTTGCGATGAACGAAGGAACCAGGACTGAGAGCAAGGCTCACTGCTTTTTCTGATCCATCGATTTTAGAGCCTGGAATGCAATGTCGCCTTCTTTGCTTGAGTGTTCCGTTTCCTTCTCCAGGGCTGCCTTTGCTCGCGGATCTTTCAGCATCGCCAGAGTCACGACGATGGCGATCCTGTCCTTGCGTTTACAATCCGTCCAGGACGGGCAATAGGGGATCTTGCCTAAGGCACGAATGAGCTCGGGCGTTGCGTCTCGCCCAATCTTGAGTAAGGCTTGGATCGCGGGCAGAGCTTCAGCGATTGTTTCCGGCCCGCGCATCCAGATTGTGTTCATTGCCGTTGAGTCTGAGGAGATGTGTTCAACCAGGAAAGGAATAGCGTCCTTCGTCCGGAGACGACCGAATATCTCGATCATCGAGAGGTTGAGAAGAGACGTTTCCGCTTCCGTGGCCATTGGGGGCTGCTTCGCCCATGCGAGCAACAGTGGAAGAGCATGCTCAGGAGATCCGACAACCCGATCGACCGCACGTGCGCGACTCTCAGAGTACGAGGAAAGGGAACGCGCGAGGTCACTGTCATCGGACTGCGACAAACCCCAGCAGCTTGCACAGAGCAGCGCCGTAATGAACAACAATGTGGAAGTACTTTTCATAGTGCTCATGGCCATGTGCTCGTTGACTGGACCTGGCTACTGGTCAACGCACCAGATGACGAAAAACTCATATGTTCGCTCCAGTTCACGCCACATAGCGCCGTTCCGTTAAAGGTCACTGTCGACTTGAAGGTTGCATCCCAGTTCACTTGCGTGGCTTTGTGAATCTTACCGTCCGAACTCTTGTAGCCCGCAGCCAGCCACTTGGTGACTTCAGCTTGCGTTATTCCAGGAGCATCGACCCAGGCGACAGTTCCAGCAGGATACCGGACGGCCCAACCCTCGGGGCCATCGTTCGGATTCGAAGGATTCGCTACATTGACTGTAGTCCCGTCATCGAGGACGACACTGATTTGGCCGCTAGCAGATTGCGCCGCTTTCCAGCCACTCCCTCCGGATGTCGAAAAGTCGAGTTCGACACCGAAGTATGAACCCGCAGCACCGGGCTGCTGGCCGCCGATCGTATAGGAACCGAGCTGGTTGCCATTTGGATTAGGCCAGCCGAACTGCGGCGGCGGTACAGTAAGGCTCAGGCCGTACCCCGGAGTCCCGCTAGTACGCAAATTCCCGCTGCAACTCGGTGGCGGATCAGCCGGTGGATCGCCTCCGCCGCCCGGATCGCCGCCCGGATCCCCCGGGTCTGGATCCCAATCGCAGTTCTCATATTCCGCTGGACAGTAGCCGGGAGCCGCTTCCAGTAACCCACTTGGGTCATGGAAGTTGATCGGGTCGTTGCCCGAGTAATGATAGGCATTCCAAGATCCCGGTTTCGTCGGAGAAACCGCACGTTCGCCGAACGGATCGGGTGTCAGGAACCTTCCGAGGCTGCCCGCGTAGTACCGATGCTTCGCGTAGTCCAGCCCAGAGTCTGAGTCTCGGTATAGGCTTGCGTATTTGTAAGTATCGTTGGCCGTTCCAGTAATTTCTTCGCCGTACGGATAGTAGCTCGAGGCGGCGCTTCCCACGGGCGTGTAACGCCTGCTGCCCACCCGATCGGTCCACTGGCCGACGCGTTGGCCCGCGAAGTAGGTGTAGGTGGCTGTCGGAGAACCGAGCGCGGTACAGGTGTAATAGGTGCCGGAGTAGTTGCACGTGGCGTTGGGGTTGAAGTTGTACTCGGCAACCTCCCGGCCCGCGGGATCGTAGAAGTAAATGCGCGTGGTGCCGTCGGTCAGATTCTTGGCGATTCGCCGCCCGAAGGCGTCGTAGGCGGTGGACGGACCCGCGCCCATGTAGTTTCCCGATTCGTGGATGACGCGGTCGAAAACGTCGTACGCCAGGCTCAGGTAACTGTACTGGCCATTGGTGCCTGGAATTTGCGAGGCGTTGCCGTTGGCATCGTAGCCTATGCCGTAAAAATACGTCGAGATGCTGGTAATGTGATTGCTGGTGCCATCGTAGCCCAGCGTCTGCGTCACCGACGCGGCCGTGCCCGTGCCCGACTGCGTCAGGCGGTTGCCGAAGCCGTCGTAAGTCCACGACAAGCCCCAGTTCGGCGTGGTGGCGCTGCCCAGGCGGTCGAGATTGTCGTACGTATAGGACGTAACGCCCTGGCCCGGATTGATCGTATCGGTCACGCTGGTTACCTGGCCGCCGCTATTGTAAGCATAGCTCAAATTCAAGCTGCCCGAGGCCGTCAAGCCGGTCATCCATCCCCGCGCCGGATCGTAGCTGCGGCTCAGGTTGTAGTAACCGTACTCCTGCCAGCCGGTCATCTGTCCCGCGGCGTTGAAAGTTCCGTTCCCCGTTACCGTATTCCAGACTTGGTTCACGGGATCCCATTGGTTCATTCCCGTGGGACGGCCGGCGATGTCGTAGCTGTACTGGTAGGAGGGTCCGGAAGTCCAGGAAAAACTGGATTGGCCCATCAACTGCGTTCCAGGTCGTTGAAAGCGGGGTCAGCCTGAACTTGGTGAATTTTCTTTCGCGTCTCATATGGTTGCGCCATACTCAAGAGCATTATGCCACGACGGAAGCGTTGCGTGTTGCCCGGAGTGCCGTGCCACATCACCCAGGGGGGAGTCGACCGTCGCGAGACTTTCTCCAGCGACACGGACCGGCAGACGTATCTCGGACTCCTTCAGCAGAATCTGCCCGACTCCGGCGTGAGCGTCTTGGGTTGGTGTTTGATGACCAACCACGTTCACCTCATCGCCGTGCCCGCCTCCGAGGACTCCCTGAGCGTGCTCTTGCGGCGGGTCCACGGGCGCTACGCGCAATATTACAACGCCAGCGCACGACGAACGGGACATCTGTGGCAAAACCGGTTCTTCGCCTGCGTCCTGGCGCCGGACCATCTCTGGGGGGCGCTCGCGTACGTGGAGCGCAACCCGGTGCGCGCGGGAATGGTGCCGCGAGCCCGCGATTACCGCTGGTCCAGCGCGGCCGCCCACGTCACAGGTCAGGACGAGAGCGGCCTCCTCGACATGGATTGGTGGCGACAGCAACCGCACGTCAATTGGGAACCGTTTCTCGACGGACTTTCCAACCAGCCCGACCAAGCACTGCGTGCCTGCACCCACGCGGGTCGGCCGTTCGGAAGTGAGGACTTCCTTCGTCAAATGGCCGATCAGTTTGATCGCCACTGGACCCGCGGCCGGGCCAAGAAAAAACCGCCCGCACGTCCTAGCCCAGATTCCACCGAACAGCTTTCGCTGTTTTGACAATATATTGGTGGAGGAAAAAAATAAATCACCAAGTTCAGGCTGACCCGGCATTTCTCTCGGCATTTCTCTGATAACGCAGCGCATATGGTCCAGTTCCGACGCTGAAAAGCACGCTTCTGCGGATTCCACCATCGCAGCCTGGATCGCGCGCACCTGCTCCACCAACACGTCGCTCATACAGTCACTCCAAGTACCGGCAGGCCGCCCGTAATCGTGGCTGGCATGCCTGATGCCAGAAAGGAATTGTGGGAGTCGTCAGGGTCGCCGAAGTCGGGTCAACCGCCGCCAATACGAGCAGGAAAGGTGCGGCTGCTTCTAATGCAGAGCGGCAATTGCCGCAGCTAGGAAATGCGGAGACAGCCTGATCTGCATAGTCGCTACTTCGCATCGTTTCGACAATGCCGAATCCATTTCCGATTATCGTAGCACACTGCGCGACGCTAGTTGGTGCTTGCTCCAGAAAAGAACCTCGCAAAAAGTGCTACGCAGATCAGGCTGTCCCCGCATTTCTGTCCCCGCATTTCTCCCGCATTTCTCCCGCATTTCTACGTCCCACTCAGTTCCTCGACTGCCGCTCACCGTGACACTCCCTGGCTGTAAAGCCAGGTCATTACGGAGTTGCCCGAAATCATTATTGGCATCATCGCACTGTCCTGTGCCGCACGAGCGGTACCGTCCAGTGGAATTGCACCGAGATCGCGTGCTTCTTTCGGGCCGGCTATTAACACTAGCAATGTAAGGTCTTGCGCGACCACCTTGCCGGCGGCCCGCCGGGGAAGAAACGTCCATTTGCCGGCGATTTCCTTTACAGCGCGTTCGGCGGAGTTTCCGAGGTGTGGCTTCACGCCTTGAACACGAAAGGCTCCTGATTCGTCGACCTTGCCAGAGATAATGATGTCGCGCCTGTCGCAGCAGGAACAGCATTCGGCAAGTCTCCGATATTCCGAATCCGTGAGCGGCAGTTGATCGGGAACCGCCCGGCGATTCTGGAGGTCGGGAGGTCCAAATTCCCAGCCACTCCCTTCCTGCAGGTACGCCAAGACGGTAACTCTCGCGCTCTTAGGCGGCTCGCGAAGAATCTCCTGGCTCACGTTCAGGATGGTCATTGAGCGGCCGGGCTCAGCGCTGCTCTGGCCACCGCCCCATTGATCGTGATCGGCCCCCCCAGTCAATGGCTGCAACCACTCGCGAAGGAGCCGATCGTTCCACTGAAAGCTCCCCTTCGGCCCAAAACTGCCCAGTCCGATGACAGATGACAACTGCTCGTCGCGCCTTCCAAGGTACTCCACCTGAAAGACCGCCGCCCGCACCGCACGCTTGCCCTCATTCTTGAACGATATGACCACATCACTTGCGAGTGTCGTCTGGCTAAAGCCGACAGCCTCGATGCGAATGGGAGCGATCTGGCCTAACTGCCGGACCGGCACCGAAATCCGGCCAGCACTTGGCGCGAATGACGGCGCCAGTCCCGCCAATAGGAACGCAATCAATTTGAGAGCCACACTCGAGCACATTTGCTGAACCTCGTTGAATCCGCTGTTAGTGAGGAAACATCGGGCTACCTGCAAACCAGAGTAGCACCGTCCAGGTGATTGAGACAGCGGATGAGCTCGACCCACCCGCGCACATGAACGACGCGGTCTCCTGAAAGCTCCCCAGCGGTGCCATGCCGCTGAGAAAGCCCGGGTGTCGGGTACCAACACCGCTGTCGCCGCCAGTTCCCGTGATGCTCGCCGACATGTTGAGTACGCCAGACGAAAACGGGCTGACGGTCACCCCCGGTTGTACCGTGACGAAGCCAGTAACGTTCGAGGTGGTCGCTGAGTTCGGGAGGTATACAGCTTGGGGGCTGCCGTTAAATGCGAGGGTAATCGGAACCGGCGACCCGGACAAGATCCGACGCTGTGTGACCTTCACTATGGTCGTCGGATTTGTATCCCACTGCTGGCTGTTGCAAGTTGATTGACAGCCCATCGCGTTAGGGTTGGCGCAAACGCCTGGGTTCTTGGGGAGGGTGACGCTGTTGGTGGGACCCTGCTGGCTAAGGGCGTTCGCAATCGCGTTCACCGCATTATAAGCTCCCGCCACAACGCCGAACTGAAAGTCGCAAAGCACTTCCGTCAGAGGCTCGTTCGTATCCACGAAGCTTGCCGAACCGCTACACACGGAACTCCAAACAAAGCCGCATTCAGCACTGCTGCCATTCAGGAAGCACGTGTCTCTTCCCGAAGGGTCAACGCCGTTTACGGGATCCCCGTTTGCGTAGCCGTAGCCGTTGAGACTTTGAGGTTGGGTCGGATCACCAGCGGCAACCCGATCTGGCGTCAGGAATCGGCCGATCCCACTTGATAGGTAGCGCTCCATCGCATAATCGAGGCCGGAGTCCGAGTCCCGATACGTCTGCGCGAACTTGAAGGTATCGTTATTCGTAGGATTTCCTGTGACGTCTTCGCCGTAGGGATAATAGCTCGAGGCGGTGCTTCCCACCGGCGTGTAACGCCTGCTACCCACCCGATCGGTCCACTGGCCGACGCGTTGGCCCGCGAAGTAGGTGTAGGTGGCTGTCGGAGAACCGAGCGCGGTACAGGTGTAATAGGTGCCGGAGTAGTTGCACGTGGCGTTGGGGTTGAAGTTGTACTCGGCAATCTCCCGGCCGGCGGGATCGTAGAAGTAAATGCGCGTGGTGCCGTCGGTCAGATTCTTGGCGATTCGCCGCCCGAAGGCGTCGTAGGCGGTGGACGGACCCGCGCCCATGTAGTTGCCCGATTCGTGGATGACGCGGTCGAAAACGTCGTACGCCAGGCTCAGGTAACTGTACTGGCCATTGGTGCCTGGAATTTGCGAGGCGTTGCCGTTGGCATCGTAGCCTATGCCGTAAAAATACGTCGAGATGCTGGTAATGTGATTGCTGGTGCCATCGTAGCCCAGCGTCTGCGTCAGCGACGAGGCCGTGCCTGTGCCCGTCTGCGTCCGGCGGTTTCCGAAGTTGTCGTAGGTCCACGACAAACCCCAGTTCGGCGTGGTCGCGGTGCTCAGGCGATCGAGGTTGTCGTACGTGTAAGACGTAACGCCCTGGCCCGGATTAATCGTATCGGTCACGCTGGTGGCCTGACCTCCGTTGTTATAAGCATAGCTTAGATTCAGATGGCTCGCCGCTGTCAAGCCGGTCAGCCATCCTCGCGCCGAATCGTAGGTTCGGCTCAGATTGTAGTAACCGTACTCTTGCCAGCCGGTCATCTGTCCCGCGGCGTTGGAACTGCGGGGACAGCCTGATCTGCGTAGCCTGTTTTTCCACGTCTTTTCGAGAATACACCATTCATTTCCGATTATCCTAGCACATATGCCACGGCGGAGTCGGTGTGTCCTTCCGGGAGTCGCCTGCCACATCACGCAAGGTGGCGTGGATCGCCGCGAGACCTTCTCCGACGATGGCGACCGCCGCGCCTATGCGCGGCTCCTGCAACAGAATCTCCGGGAAACCCAGACTCGTCTACTGGGATGGTGTTTGATGACCAACCACGTTCATCTGATCGCGGTCCCGGAACGCGAAGACTCCCTGAGTATCCTGCTGCGCCGCGTGCACGGAAGATACGCACAATACTACAACGTGCGGGCGGGCCGCACCGGCCACCTTTGGCAGAATCGCTTCTTCGCTTGCGTATTGGAGGCCAGTCACCTCTGGACCGCTCTCGTGTATGTGGAGCGCAACCCTGTGCGCGCTGGAATCGTCTCTGTCGCGGAGGACTATCCGTGGTCGAGTGCGACGCCGCACCTGGCGGGGGAGGATCCCAGTGGCCTGCTGGATATGGATGGTGGCGCGCCGAAGCGCCAGCAGAATGGCGTGGAATCCTTCATCGCCAGCAACCTGAGCCGGACTCCGACGTCGCGCTGCGCGCTTGCACCTATGCTGGTCGCCCGTTTGGCGGCGAAAACTTTCTCAGTGAGATGTCCGCCAAGTTCGGCCGCCAGTGGAGTCGCCCGGACCAAGCCGAGCAGAAGCCTGACGACTCTGCGCCAGAAAACCAACTATCATTGTTTTAGAAAAGTGGCTACGCAGATCAGGCTGTCCCCGCATTTCCAGGGAGTCGCAGAAGGGCCGCTAAAAATAAAGCGTCAACTCCAGGATGACACCAGTCTCCGAAGACACCAGTCTCCGAGACACCGGTCTCCGACACCGGTTTCCCGTTTCGTCACTGAAAAACAGCCCTCTGAGACCGTTTTTATCAGCAGGCCACTATTGGGTAACGAAAAGAAACGCAGCTTTCTCCCATTTAGTCGCTTGAAGGCCGCGCCGATGGTTTCGCATGGGAGGGATCCGCGTTACGGGCTGCCCAATCCCGCAACAACTGCGCTGTCACGGGATTGATCCACTGGGGATCGGAACCGATGGATTCAAAAACTTGAATGGACTTGAGGCCTGGCTTCCAGTAACCGATTCCGAAGCACGGTCCTCTGTTCTCGTCTGTCGCGCCAGGGAAACGTTTTGGTGAGAAGTCCGTATCGCTTCTGTTGAAGCACTCCTGACCAGTACCAGTCGTAACGAGCACCTCACCGGAGTCTCTCACTGAGGGATTGCGAATGAACGTCCCTTGCTCGCCGGAGCATTCCGCCGTTCCATTCTCGGCAGAGACACACAGTTGACGGTGGTAGTACGCAATTCTGGAACCATCCGGGCTGATGTTGAATCCGTAGGCGTTGAAGCTGCCCGCCGGCGCGACCCTTCTCTTCGAGGGAACTCCTGAGAGCAGGTCCTCCCTCTTCGTCTGGCTGGTCCCGACCACGGTTCTACGGTCGGAGCTACACCGGAACCAATAATAAGGGCCAGCATCAATCGACACGTCGTTCAACAGATCTCGATCGGCCATCCCCTTGTCACCAACCTTGATCCCGAAGATCCCGCCGCATGTACTCACCACGTGGCTGATCTCGTCCACGTTCCTGCTGGCAAGGCTCCTCAGTTCGAACAAGTGTACGGTCGAACTAACCACGGATGATCCTGCGCTCCGGCTTATTACACGAGACGTCGTATATGCGAGCGCAGCCTGTTCGTCGCTGACCGCAAAACTCGCAAGGTCCCCGCTATGCGTAATCCGTGAGGTTGTGCCGCCGCAGGAGACGGTGACGTCGCCTTCGAACAGGAAGGCAAAGCATGGGTGTGGGGTTTGACTTGCGCAAGCGATCGTCATGAAGAAAAACGGTGCCCGACGGAGTACCAAGCAGAATCGCCTCACAACGGCTCGCGGCAGCTCGTTAGTCATACCTAGTTACCATTCCGGAATCGGGGTTGCATTCAGGAACCACATGGCCCAGACCCACCAAGGCGTTCCTGCTCCGCCCACCTTGCTGCTGCCTTTCGGACTGCTGCCGCCGCCGCCCGCCACGGGCGGGTCGTCCTTGTGAAGAGCGGCCGGAATGCAAGGCTTAAAATACGTTGCGCCCGCAAGTTGGCCCTTCCAGTACTGGCTGTTGGGGTCGGAGGCGGACGTATCGACCTCCGCCGGACCCGTGCTCGTTTGGGATCCCACGAAGGTAACGCCCGCCGCTGTTACCGCAGTGGCGACTGTGACGTGGCCTGCGGTCAAGATAATGTCGCCGGCCTGGGGCCGAGAGGCGTCCACGGCGAACAGACTTGAGGGGTCGGTGCTGAAGTTGCTGGTCTGGAACATGGAGGACGCCGACTCAAACGTGGAGCTGGACCCAGCGTACTCGATTCCGGCCAGTGCCTGCGACACCAGACCGGAACAGTCGATCGCATTCAGACTCCCGTTGCCGTTCAGCTGGTAATGCGAGCCGTAACTGTAGCCGATTCCCTCGTTGACGTAAGACGCTACCGTGTTGGTGATCAGGGCGATATCGTACTGTGATGTCGCCTCGACGTAACCTTGTGGACACAAACCATCCGGGTCGGTCTGGTTCGTGGGATCGTTAACCACATAGGCGTATAGATTCAAGGACTGGGGCGAGCTGAAATGGCCAGCCATCGGATCTGTGGTCACGAACCTTCCAATGCCACTCGCGTAGTACCGGTTCATTGCATAATCGAGGCCGGAGTCCGAGTCCCGATACGTCTGCGCGAACTTGAAGGTATCGTTATTCGTAGGATTTCCTGTGACGTCTTCGCCGTAGGGATAATAGCTCGAGGCGGTGCTTCCCACCGGCGTGTAACGCCTGCTACCCACCCGATCGGTCCACTGGCCGACGCGTTGGCCCGCGAAGTAGGTGTAGGTGGCTGTCGGAGAACCGAGCGCGGTACAGGTGTAATAGGTGCCGGAATAGTTACAGGTCGCGTTGGGGTTGAAGTTGTACTCGGCAATCTCTCGGCCCGCGGGATCGTAGAAGTAAATGCGCGTGGTGCCGTCGGTCAGATTCTTGGCGATTCGCCGCCCGAAGGCATCGTAGGCGGTCGAGGGACCCGCGCCCATGTAGTTGCCTGATTCGTGGATGACGCGGTCGAAAACGTCGTACGCCAGGCTCAGGTAACTGTACTGGCCATTGGTGCCTGGAATTTGCGAGGCGTTGCCGTTGGCATCGTAGCCTATGCCGTAAAAATACGTCGAGATGCTGGTAATGTGATTGCTGGTGCCATCGTAGCCCAGCGTCTGCGTCAGCGACGAGGCCGTACCTGTGCCCGTCTGCGTCAGGCGGTTTCCGAAGTTGTCGTACGTGTAGGCCATCGTCCAAGTGAGGTTGCCAACGGGCCCGGCTGATGCGCTGGCCAGCCGGTCCAGGTTGTCATAGGTGTACGAAGTAGGGCTCTGGCCGGGATTGATGTTGTCCGTCACCTGGGTGGCCTGTCCACCGCTATTATAACTGTACTGCAAGTTGACGTGGTTGGAGGCCGTCAGCGCCGTCAGCCATCCCCGCGCCGAATCGTAGGTTCGGTTGAGGTTGTAGTAACCGTACTCTTGCCAGCCGGTCATCTGTCCCGCAGCGTTAAATGTTCCATTGCTCGTTACGGTATTCCAAACTTGGTTCACGGGATCCCATTGATTCATTCCCGTGGGTCGGCCGGCAGTGTCGTAGGCGTACTGGTAGGAAGGGCCGGCGGTCCAGGAAAAACTGGATTGGCCCATCACCTGCGTTCCGGGCGCGGTCATGGCGGTCAGCTTGCGGTCGGAATCGTAGGTGTAGGATGCTCCCGGATTCACTGGCGAGCTGAAGTTGAAATAGGCGTTTTGCGCCGTAAACGGCGTGTTCAGCGTTTGCCCGGTGACGTTGCCCAGGACGTCGTAGGAGTAGGACCAAGTGTACGAGTTCGAACTGGTACAACCTAAAGTTGTATCGCAATTGGCGGCGGTGGCCAGCTTGCCGACGCCGTTGGTCGCCGTATCGTACGTAAAACTGGTCGCTGTCGTGGCGCTGCTCTGACTGCTGCCGTAGCTGACGCTCAGCAAGCGATGGTTAGGATCGTAGGCGTACCAGAGGGTCTGGCTCTTGGCGTCAGTCTTGTGGTCCAGCAGGCCGAGGGAATTGTAGTAGTAATTCACCGTGCCTTTCTCCGGCGTGGTGGCGGAAGCCAGCAGGCCAAAGGGCGCGCTCGACGAGTAGGGGCTGTAGGTGAACGTGCGTGTTTGCGTGAAGCTGCTGCCGTTGCGGCCCATCTGCACCAGCGTCATGTGCCCCACGGCGTCGTAAGTGTATCGCGCCGTCTCCGTCAGGTTGTTCACGGTGAACGGCGGCGTTGCGCTAGTGGCCAACTCCTCCACACGGATCAATTCTCCAAAGGCATCGTAAAAATAGCGCTTCAACTTGCCGTTCGGATCGGTGACGGTGGTCAGCGTGCCGCTGGCGCCGGTCAGGGTGTCTGTACCGGTGCTGTAGGAGTACGAAGTTTGGGCCGGCCCGCTGGTGGTTCCCGTGTAGGGCAGCGTCACCGTAACCGGGCGGCCCAAGCCGTCATTGGTCGTGGTTGTCCAATAAGGCTGGCCGCTGATCGGCGTATTCATGGGATTGCCGTTGGCGTCGGTACCGGAATCAAAGGGCCGCGAGGTGCTGACGGCTTTGCCAGTTGCCGAACACGCGCACGCGCTGTATTGCGTCAAGGTGGTCAACCAGTTCGTCGAGCTTTCTTTCACCGATACTTGGATGGTGCGGCCGAAACCGTCCAGGACCGTATGGGTGATCTTGCCCATGGGGCTGGTTACCGTCGTGCGGTAGGGATAGGTCCAGAAGATCGTTTGGCCGTATTGGTTCAAATCGCTATAGGAGTACTTGGTGATCGAGTTATCCGGGTTGGTGACCTGCGAGGGGCGATAGGTTTCAGCAGCATATCCAAAAACGGTTTGGTCGGCGTTGGATCCGGTAACGATATGGGTGGTGAGGTCGTTGTAGTAGGTGGCGCTGGCCGAATTCGCACCTGCCGTGCCGCTCGTGAACTGGCCGTTGTTGGAAAAGGTCGTCGTTTGTATGGTATGGCCTAGAGCATCTGTGCTGGAGACGACGTTCCCACCGATGTCGTAATAGCTATAGGAAGCAACGTTGTTGTTGCTCACAGCCCAAGGATTGGCTCGATACAGGAAGCTAGTGCCATAGTTGGAATCGTGTTGTGCCAGTCCCGGATGGTCGTTCGGGTAATTGCCGTCGTAGCCGATGCTCTTGACAGAAACCGTGACCGGCGTCGCGCAACCCGCTCCTATTTGGCACTGCACCGTCACCGTAGTGGGCCGGTTCAGGATGTTTCGCGAAGTATAGTTCGATCCCGTCAGGTACGCAGTTGTGGCGGTGCGATACAGCGCTCCCGCGGCGTTGCCCACACCCGCGCCTTGGCTCTGCGCGCTGGCCGGACCTGTGGCAGCGGGCCCGCCCGATCCCATCGCGTACTCCCGCACGGCAGTGACGTTGCCGTTGGAATCCACATCTATTTCCGCCGTCAACTGCGTTGCCGATGATGGCTGGCCTTCGACGTTGAACGTGGTCCCGGCGCAAGGGCGCGGGTTGGTGATGGAACTGGACGAAAACATCCTGCGTCCAGGTCGTATCGACCGTCTTCAGGACCGCCAAACTCCCGTTCACGGTTCCCCAGGTTTCCAGGCAGTTGGAAAGGCCGTTGTCCCATCCGTTGGCGCTGCCATGGATGAAGTACCAGATCTTCTTATTGCCGGTGGGGTCTTGGATGGTGGTCTGGCTATGCACAACCAGCGAAGAATCGCCGCCGGGATGGGAGAAGTTGTAGACTTGCTCGCTCTGCTGCGTTCCATCCGCGGACATGGAACGCGCCAGGACCTCCCGCAGCGAGAGGCCGTTGGAATAGGTGAAAGTCGTGTAGGTATAACTGAAGTATCCCTTGTAAGGGAACGTAATATTAGTTAGCTCGGCGCTGTTGTCGTAGCTGAGCAGGAACGGCGCCGGCGAACCTGTATAGGTGATCTGGGTCAGCTCGGTAGCGGTCTGCTGTGTGCAGGACGACTGGCAGAAGGGCGAGACGATATTGGTCACCACAGTGTAGGTGAATTGCGCATCCGTATAGCACGGGCCGCTTACGCAGTGGGATACTTTCTGGACGTGCCCGGCGTAAGAGGAGTTCGAGGGGTAATAAGACCACTGGTAGGTGGTCAGGGTATCCACGATTTGCGTGATGCGCGAACTGCTGTTGGTCGTGCTCTGGCCCGTGCCAGGCTGGTAAGTGATGGTAATTTGATTGCCATTTGTATCCTCCAATTGGGTGGGGTAGTAGGCCCCGGCATCTTGTTCTGGCCAAACGCTGGTGCAGTTGAAGGTCCACACCTGGCCGTCGCGGAAGGTCAGCGTGCGGTTGGTGTAGTTCCAGACCATGTAGGTGCTGTCTGCGCTTTTGTATACGCTTCCGCTGGGCATCAGTTTGTGGATCACGCCCATGGAATCCTGAAACTCGAAGTGGTCGATCGCGTTGTTGACGTAGACGCCATAGACCGACCCGATTTGGAACAAGAATCCTTTTCCGTAGCCTGTATCCAGAGCGTCGAAGGTGTCCGTGCCATTCACGCTGCTCCAGAACTGGGAGTTCCAGGCCGCGGTCATCTGGAATCCCGGACCGCTGGACTGCTGCGCCAACTTCGGCAAGGGCAGCCGGAAAACCAGCGCCCCGGTCAAGAGCGAGAGCTTCTCCGGGCCGCCGCCCCAGGTGGGATAGTAATCCAAAGGGCCGCCTGTGACCGGCGCCAGATACGATGATCCCACGGCGGTAATGTTCGCCGCCGTCGACTGCGCCGACTCGTTGTTCTGCTCGTCATAGGCCGACACGGTGTAAGCGTAAGTGGTCAAAGGCTGAACGGTGGGATCGGTGTAAGTGGTCGTGGTCGGGGATCCCACGAGGGAGCCGTTCCGGTAAACGTGGTAGCCGGAGACCTGCACGTTATCGGTGGAGGCGTTCCAGGAGAGGTTCACCCGCGCAGGTAACGGCGTTCCGGCCACGCCGGTGGGCACAGTAGGCGGAGTGGTATCGGTGTAGGAAAGCGTGAGGCCGGCGAAGCCGCAGGCGTAGCCCGTGTTTTCGTTGCACATGTCCGTTCCGACGCCTAGACCGCCGCTGGTCAATGTGGAATCGCTGACCGATAGGACCTGACTTCCGCCCACCGTCACCGTGATCGTCGATCCTTGGATTGCCGACTCGAATTGGTATTCGTAGTTCTGGCCCGAAGGCAAATCAGTTCCGCCGAGGTAGGTGTTGTAGCCGTTGGATCGCACGTAAACGGATACCGAACCGCAGGAGTAATCGATTTCATACCAGGTATTCGGTGTAGGAAAGGGTGACGCCCGAAGATAAGTTGTGGAGATAGAATTTCCGCCCATGGAACACGACATCATGGTTCCGGAGATCGAGTGATCCGGTGTAGGTACCGTTCCGGCGTACAAAACCCGCGTGAGTGTGTATAGGTTACTGGGGTCATTTCCCAGCCAACCTGGGTAGGCCGGCGTTCCAGCAGCAACTGTCCAGTACGTGGGGATTTGTTGAGCCCAGCCCCCGTTAGAAAAGCTTACCGTGTAAAAGGCCGTTTCGGTGGCTCGCAGCGAGACGGTGGCAAAAAGCACTGCGATCAGTATGCCGGTTTTCTTCATGGCACCCTCACATAAAACTTCTTGAAATCCACATCGTAGCCGGCGACCTTGGCGGCCGCTTGCAGGTCCTCGTGCTTCATTTGGGCCTTTTCCCAAAGCTTGATTGCGGGGTCATTGGCTGCGGCCACCTGAGACCGGACATCGTTGAAATCCTCGTAGCTGGCGCTCACGTATTCCACCAAGCAATGCAAACCGTCCTTGGAATAGATGGCCACGAATCCCAGTTTGCCGGCAGCGTGCGCCGGCATCCTGGTGTGCTTCGCGCTGTCAACGATGACCGAATCCACCATGATGACGCGGTAGTGCGTCTCGCTCGGCGGCGTGGGCCGCTTCTGCGCCACAAGAATGGGGCCGATGGCGGCCAAAAGGAGTACTGCGATTCGTAAGCGCACACGTAGGACAGCCCGGTGGCCGTAGTCAATCCCAGCTCCGACATGAAGGAGATGGCATATAGCCACAGATTCCAGGCGACGAGGAAACCGGTCAGGCTGCCAAATGCCGCCGACGCCCATTGATACAAACCACCTTCCAGCGGTCTCCAGCGATTCAGATGAATCACCACCATGGCCAGCGGTATATAGAAAAAAACCACTCCCAGCAGCCAGAAGACGACATGCGACGGACCCAGTTTGGCCGCCGTTCCCAGATTCGTGAATCCCGCGACGAACAGGATCTGCGTAAAGACGAGATCGCGCAGGCCCAGTTCCTTCTTCAACTCGGCGCTGTGCGTCTGGACCGAACTGGGGGCGGACATCCGGTTATTCTACAGGCATCTTGCACACCGCGTATTGTGTGCTACCATACAAAACGGGTAGTGGCAGATTCTTCCCGACTGGTCTCCGGAAAGCCGGTTTCCCCTACGGGTCCGGAGACGATCTTGATGCGTGTCCATTTAGTCAATCCAAGCGATGTGTCTTTTGGTATTGGTGTGATTACTCCCCGCTGGCTGTACGTGCTGGCGGCGGCCACCGGGACGCAATACGGCGACCCCATCATTTGCGACGAAACGTTAGAGGCCTTCGATGCCGCCGTGGTTCAAGCGGGCGATGTGGTGGGCATCGGTATCCATACCGGCAACGCTCTTCGCGGATACGCCGTAGGGCGGCAGGCCCGCGAGCGGGGCGCATGGGTGGTTTATGGAGGCATCCACGCCACACTCTATCCCGCGGAAGCGCACGAACTGGGCTCGGCGCACGCCGTTGTCTCCGGGGATGGCGACATCGTCTGGAACTCCGTTCTGGCGGATTGCGCTAAGGGGACGCCGCAGCGAGTCTACGAAGGTGGACGCGTGGCGGCCGAAATGTTGCTACCGGCGCGATGGGATCTCACGCCGCCGAAAAGCTACATGTGGGCTTCGGTGCAAACGGTCCGCGGATGTCCCAAGCATTGCTCCTTCTGTTCCGTGTGGCGCACTGATGGCCAACAGCCTCGCCAGCGTACCGCGAGTCCCGTCATTGAGGAGATCGTTCAGCTCCGCCGTCTGGGCTATCGCTTCATCGCCCTGGCCGACGATAATTTTTATCCGGTCACGCTCACCGACATCAAGCTGGCGGAGCGCCAAGGCAACCAGCAACGTCTGGCGGAGCTTCAGGCCATGCGGGCCGAGCGGTTCGAGTTGATGGAACGCCTGTCGGAGCTGCCCTCCGACCTGGTCTTCTATACCCAAATCACGATGGAAGCTGCCGAGGATACCCAGTTCCTCGAGGCGATGCGCAAAGCGAATATCAAAGGCGCCCTGGTCGGCGTGGAGGCGGTCACCAAAGAGGGCTTGAAGTCCGTCCACAAAGACTTCAATCTGTCGGGCGACGATCTCGCCGAGCGTCTGCGCCTGTTCAAGAAGCACGGCATCCATGTTCTGGGATCTTTCATTTTTGGTCTGGCGTCCGATCGCGCCGATACATTCGATGCTACCGCGGCGCTGGCCCGGAAGGCCGATCTGACGTTCGCGCAATTCGTGATGATGACGCCTTTCCCGGGAACCGTGGATTTCCTGGCCTGGGAGAAGAAGCTGGGAGAGGGCGTGGAAAAGGTAGAAGGCATCCCGATCACCCGTTACTGGCTGGTGCCGCATGCCCTGCGGCCCAAGATGTTCATGCCCCATCCGACCATGGGCGCGAGAGAAATGCAAGCGCGCACCCAAGGAGTCTGGGACAGTTTTTACAGCTTTTCCCAGATCTGGAGGCGCTCTGCTTGTGTCAAGTCGCTTAAGGGGCGTCTGGCATTTCTCTTCGTTTCCAAGCTCTACCGGCAGATGTATGCCAACACCGGCATCTCCACCGATAGCGCGCGCCGGAAGAACGCCAATCGTTGGGCACGCTGGCTGGCGGGCCCAACCCGGCGTCTGTTTAAGGCTAAACCGATGCCGGATTTGGTTGTGCCAAACACCGTGCGAGTTGCCTCGGGAGCGCCGTCGCCGGTCGCAGTGCTGGACTGACTGGTGAGTCAAGAATACTTAAGTGGATGCCCGCCAGATGGACGTTATCGGCGACCTGTTGCGTGCGATCCGGTCGCGATACGATGATGCTCGCAGGCATGGGCTGATCCATGGCAGCGGAAATTACTACTGCATCCACGACCCCGAACTGGCACAGTGGATGGATGAAACGCGCACCCAGGTGCTGTCAATCTTTGGCCAGGCCTGCGGAAAGGTAGGGGTAAGAGCTTCCATCTTTTCGGCGGCCTCACCGGCATTGGTGATCTGCGGCAGGGCTCCCTGAGCTGAAAGCGGCCTAGAGACTTACCTTACGAGGCAACTATGTTCGTCACCACGACATTCACAATCGAGGGATACCGCATCATCGAATACAAAGGTCTTGTCAGAGGCATCATCGTGCGCGCACCGACAATCGCTCAGGGCATCGTCGGCGGTCTTAAGAACATCATCGGCGGGCGGATTGGAGCCTACACGGAAATGTGTGAGCAAGCCCGCCAACAAGCATACGATGCGATGCTTCAGCACGCCCAAGCGCTTGGAGCCAACGCGCTTCTAGGTGTGAGGTACGACGCTTCAGAGGTCGTCAGCAGAGGCTCGGCGACAGAGGTGCTGTGTTACGGCACGGCAGTCGTTGTGCAGAAGGTGTGACCGGAGCGGGCCCCTTGAGGGCTGACTGACAGTGCCGCCTACCACCGTCTCCTCATGCTACGCCAGTTCCTCGCCTACGCATCTTCAAAATAGTCCCCATCCAGGTCCTTTACTTGGAACGTGGAGCGCTCGCTAACGCCCACGTTGTAGTCAAACATTAGTCTTGTCAATCTCGCACCATCAATCAACACAATGCGAGGGTCAATTCTATCGACATACTCCTCGGCTTCTTTGCTGAACTTAGCCGTGGTAATAAAGATACCCTTCTTGGCCCGCTGTCCCTGGAGGGCGCGCCGTCCACGCCGCCTCCCGGAAGGATGTCACGCCGAGTGACTCACTGCCGCACACATTCGCCGAACGAAAAAACAAATCGTCAACTCCAGGCCGAGCCCTTCCCCCAGTACCCTCCAAATGGAGTCATAGCGTTTCTGGAGAGGTATTTTGGTATTCTGTTAGAACTCGATCCGCTGCCATTCGTCCGATCTTCGCGGTAGGGCCGACATACTTCGCGAAGACGCGAAGGAGAACAATATGGTGCGCACTTACGGACTGACGCATATTAACCTCGTGGTGCGAGATGTTGAGCGCTCACTGCGGTTTTACGGGCAAGTTTTCGGCGTGGAGGAATACGGGCGGTCCCACGGCTTGGTCCACACCAGAACGCCAGGCTGCCAAGATGTGATCAGCTTCGACGAGCAGGCGTCGGGTGCTGGCGAGTCACGCGGCATTGCGCACTTCGGCTTCCGTCTTATTTCACCCGGCGACATCGACGCGGCTGTCGACGAAGTCGAGCGCGCCGGTGGCAAGCTGCTCCGGCGAGGCGAATTCAGCCCGGGCTACCCCTATGCCTACGTCGCTGACCCGGATGGCTACGAAGTCGAGATTTGGTATGAGTGAAGCAGCAGCATGCCAGGGCGGGTCTGATCCTACAAACCGGTGGTAGACAGGCCCGAGGCGAAAGGGCCGAGGCCCGAGTGGTCCTTTCCGACGCCGTTTTCTATGCGGTCACCGCGATCGCCCCGGCAGTCACGTCTCCGCAGTGACCATCGGCGGGTCTGGCTGCCACGGTGACATGGGCGTGGCCAGTGGCGCCAGCGTCCCCGTCGTGTTTCTTTCAATGGTCCCATCTCGACCATAGTGTCGAGCATGGTAACGATCTCAACTCAGCAGCACCCAAAGTGTGCTATACTGAAAGCCTACTGAAAGTCACATTCCGCCTCCTGCTTCAAACCATTAGTTGGCTGACCTGATTTCGGTTTTCAAAAAACAAATGAACACCTTTTCCGAACTTTCGCTTTCCCCTGTCTTACAGAACAATCTAACCCGCCAAGGATTCGTCCAACCGACGCCCGTGCAAGCAGCAAGCCATTCCGCCCGAGCTCGCCGGCCAGCGACCTGGTCGTAACGGCGCAAACCGGCACGGGCAAGACGCTGGCCTTTCTGCTTCCGCTGCTCGAGTGGCTGGCCGCAACAACCCGCCGCGCCGGGCATCAGCGCCCTGATTCTCACCCCGACGCGCGAACTGGCCATCCAGATCAGCGAAGGTTTTCGCAAGATCGCCGAAGGCACCGGCATCCGCGCCGCCGTCGTAGTCGGCGGCATGAACGAACAAACCCAATTGCAGGCCATCCGCCGCGGCGCGCAAGTGATGATCGCCACTCCCGGCCGCCTGGCGGACGATTTCCTGAGCGCCGCTGGTGAAACTGGAGCCGGTCGCGCATCCTGGTGCTGGATGAAGCCGACCGCATGCTCGACATGGGCTTCCTGCCCACCATCAAGCAAGATCATGGCGGCTGCTGCCCGCCGAGCGCCAGACCATGTTCTTCTCCGCGACCATCGAATCCTCGGTCGCGCATCTGATCCAGAGCTATCTGAAGAATCCGGTGCGCGTCGCCATCGGCTCCACCACCAAGCCGGCCGAGCACATCGACCTGCACGTCTACGAAGTGGAACAGGACCGCAAGCTCAGCCTGCTCGAGAAGATGCTGCAGGAACGAACAGCGGTTCGTTCCTGGTCTTCGCCCGCACCAAGCATGGCGCGGATCGCCTGGCGAAGAAGCTGGCCGCGGCGGCGCATCGAAAGCCACCGCCATTCACGGCAACCGCACGCAGTGCCAGCGCAACCGCGCTGCGCGGATTCCAGGAAGGCGAGTATCGCGTGCTGGTGGCCACCGACGTCGCGGCGCGCGGCATTCACGTCGAAGGCATCGCCCACGTGGTCAACTACGATCTTCCGCAGGTTCCCGAAGATTTCATTCACCGCGTCGGCCGAACCGGCCGCGCCGGCGTTCGCGGCACCGCGTCCACCTTCGGCACGCGCAGCGAGCGCGGCGAAATCCGCAAGATCGAGCAGCTCATCAATATCCGGCTGACTCGCCGCGAAGTATCCGCCGACTTGCAGCGCGAAACGCGTTCATCGGATGTGATGACCGAGGAATCGAGCGCGGTAGTCAGTCGTAGCAACGGGATCGCCAGGCCGCCATTCCGGGGCGCGTCATTTCGTCCGGCATTTGGCAGGAACCGTTTCGGTGCGGGCCGCCACAGCGGGTCTCGGGTAGCGTAGTTAGCCGCGGTCTCTTTTTCACCACGAAGACACGAAGCAAGAAAACCAAGGACACGAACAATTTCTCCGAATCCTTGGTTTTCTGCTTCGTGTCTTCGTGGTAAAAGAAGACCCCGACTATCCTCGCGCTCTGCGCTCGGCCAATTGCTCCCGGAAGCGTCGCGAAGCCTCCGCGCGTCTTTCGTCGGTCCAGGATTTTTTCTTGCCGCTGCTGCTGCTGGCCGAGTAATCGGCCATCTCGGCCTCGCTTACGTGCTGGCGAAGAGCCAAGGGAAATTCACTCACTTCCGCCGCCAGAGCGCCGAGTAGTTTCCAATATCCGATCCCCGGCCCCTCCTGGTACTTGAGCTTTCCGGAAAGAAAGCCGGCGGAGTCAATGCTCAAGATAAAGCTGCGATCCGCCTGACCCTGAACGGCAAAGCGGAACGTGTATTCCCGTCCGTGCGGCACGGTGGCAAATCCCAGGTACTGAAGCTGCTGATTCTTGATGACCTTCTTGTGGCTTTCCTCGGCGGCCGGTTCGATTACTGCGTGTGTTACGGTTGTCAAAAGAGGATCCTCCTGTTACTGAACATCTCTAAGAGGTGGGATCCGGATGGCCTGACTTAGACCAGATCATTCGAAGACGGAGCAGATGCGCTCTGTCAGTAACAATCATGCGCTCTTTGTTGACTTTTGTCAAATGGCGGCGCGCCGCAATGCGATCTGCCGCAACTCCGTACCGATCCGGCGAAAGCCTTCGGCTAGGAACTCCGGACGGCCGCCCATCCACACGCGGATATATCCCTCCAGCCCTAAATGAATCCCGGGAACAATCAACGTGCTTTGATTCTGACGGACGCGCTCGCAAAGTTCGTAACTCGGGATATCCGCGCCGTAACGGATCAACGCCATGGCCCCGGCGACGGGATCGCGCCATTCGAGAAAACCGGCGAACGCGGCGATCCACTCGCGCATCGCCGGCAAATTGTGCTGCAGAATCTCGCGCGTTCGCGCATAACACTTTTCGCGGTTGCGGTCTCCACCGCCGTGCGCGCCACCCGATCCGACAGTTTGTTCGGACCGATGGTCAGATAATCGTGCTGCGCCCAGCATTCCGCCATCACCTTGGCGGGTCCCACGATCCAGCCGATGCGCACGCCGGGAATCCCCTACGCTTTGGAGAGTCCGCTGGTGACGATGACGCGATCGCTCATGCCCCAGAAGCTCGTGGTCCGCGGCGCCGTGGATCTCCGCGCCCTGATACACTTCGTCGGCGATCAGATACGCGCCCACGGCCTCGCAGCGTTCCACGATGCGCTGCATGGCCTCCTCGGATAACACCGCACCGGTGGGATTGTTGGGATTCGAAATGTATACCAGGCGCGTCTCCGGCGTGACGGCGCGCTGGAATTCCTCCCAATCCGGCTCCCAGCCGCGATCCAGCCGCAGGCGGAACTTGTCGCATCGCGCGCCCAGGCTGCGCGGCACGCCCCAAAGCTGCATGTAGTTAGGAATCTCCAAGGCCATCTCGTCGCCGTCGCGCAGCAGGCTGAGCGCCAGCAGATAATTGGCCTCCGACGTTCCGTTGGTCACTTCGATTTGCTCGATCGTCGCGCCGGGATAGAAGGCCGCCAGTTTCTCGCGCAACTCCAGCGTCCCATTCGATTGGCTGTAGCCGAGCGGCAGGTCCAGGGCGTGCTCCAAGTCAAAACCCAAGTCGCCCAATTCGCGCAGCGTCAGCGGACGCACGCCGCTTTCGCTCATGTCGTATTCCACCAGGTTTTCCCAGGTGGATTGCATCCGCTCCATCTCAAAAGGTTCGATCTTCACGGGATTCTTTACCAGTGGCCTATCTGGCCAAAAAACTTTAGTGCGCCCCTTCAGGGCTGGAATGGAACTTGGACCTACCCAGGGCGACGCTTCGCTTGCCCTGGTCTGATATAGTACGCCCCATTCGGGGCTTCGTTGTCGCGAACGCCCGGAGGGCCAACGGCCCTGAGGGCAACGCCCGGAGGGCAACGCCCGGAGGACCAACGGCCCGGAGGACAACGCCCGGAGGGCCAACGGCCCGACCTATGTCAGCCCAGGGCAAGCGAAGCGTCGCCCTGGGTACAAATAGCCAACAAAGCAAGCCCTGAAAGGGCGACCTAACGTCCGTTCCGAACATCCTAACTAAACCAATCTCGCAGGCAGGCCAGTAGCTACTGGATCTTCTGATAGCAGTACTCGGCAATGAACAGGTCCTCCACGCCAAGGCCCGTGAAATCGCACACCGTAATGCCGGTGCGATCCCATTCCGGCGGCGCCAGCATGAAGTCACCCGCTTCGATGACGCGATCGTGCTCGGTGGGCGAGTGTTGCAGTTCTCCCAGCTTTTCGCATTGCGCGCGCGAATCCGCCAGCAGCAGCGCGGCGCGCCTGACCAGGCCGGGATACATTTCCTGTTTGCCTGGGGCATCCGATCCCACTGCGGAGATGTGCGTGCCCGGCTGCAAACCGCCGGCCATCAGCAGCGGACTGCGCGCTCCCGTGCAGGTGACGATCAACTTGCAATCCTTGCCGATGTCACCGGGCAGGGCCACGGTGGCGATTTCCACTCCCGGCAACAGGTCGCCCAAATCGAAGGCGCATTCCGCCACGTGCGTGGAAGTGCGTCCCCAAACCACGACTTTCTTCAGATCCAGAATCGCGGCGTGCAGGCGCGCCTGCAAGCGGGCCTGGATGCCGGTGCCGAGAATCCCCAGGACCTGGTCTTCCCGGCCTAAGGCGCGCGCCACCGCGGCAGCCACCGCCGCGGTGCGATAGTCGGTGAGATAGCCCTGGTCTTCGAACAGCGCCAGCGGCTCGCCGGTTTCCGCGGAACACAGCACCATCATGCCGCAGCCGGTGGAGAGTCCTTTGCCGCGATTGGCGGGAAACGTTCCCGCCATCTTCAGCACGAAATACTTGCCGCCATGCCGGTAGCTGGACTTGACGTGGACCTCGGCTTCGCCCTCCTCCCCACTGCCATCGCGAATGGCCAGATGCATAGGCATCGGCGTATCGCATTCCCCGCGGGAGTGGGACACCAGGGCCTCGCGCATCAACGCGATCACTTCCTGCGGATCGAGCATCGCTTCCAACTGCACCTTGCTGATGACCTTCATGCGAGCAAGATCCTTTCGATCACTTTCATCCCCGCGTTCCTCCCTGTCAATAAAAGTACTGTAGGAGTGTTGGTCATGACTTTTCTTGCCAGCACCGCGGCCACCGCCACCGCCGAAGACGGCTCAATCAGGTACTGATGCGTGGCTAACATCCAGCGCACCGCGCCCTCGATCTCGCCCTCCGATAGATGCGCGACTGCCGGCGCGCTGGCAGCCAGTATTTCGAAAGGCAGACGTCCCAATCCTCCCTCGATGCCGCCCGCCGACGTTTCTACCGCCGGCAGACGCGTGACCGCGTGGCCGCGATCGAGCGATTGCCGCAACCCCGGCGAAAGCTCGTGCTGGCAGCAGACGATCCGGCAATCCGCATGACGGCCGAGCGCGTAAAACGCACAGCCTGCCGCCAGACCGCCGCCGCCGGTCGGCATCACGAAGGTGCGCGCCTCCGGCAGGTCTTCCAACACCTCGTGAGCCAGCGTGCCGCCGCTTCCGGCCATCACCGCGTAGTCGTCGAAAGCGGAGAGAAACGGTTTTCCCTCGCGCGCCGCCTCCGCCAACGCCCAATCCTCGGTATCGTCGTATCCGGGGAAGGAGGAGACGCGAACCTCCGCGCCAAGTTCAATCATCCCACGATATTTGGATTCGTCCACGGAACTGGGCACACAAATTGTCGCGTGTACCTTCATTTCGCGCGCCGCGTAGGCGATGGCCTTGCCGTGATTCCCGGCCGAACAGGTGAAGATTCCGCTGCGCCGCTCAACATCGGTGAGCCGCGACATCCGGAACCAGGCGCCGCGCAGTTTGAACGATCCGGTGATTTGCAGGAACTCCAGTTTCATCCACACCGGCGCGCCGGCGATCTTCGAAAGGGGCGCGGAAAACTCCAGGGGCGTGCGGCGAATGCACGGCGCGAGGAAGGCGATGGCCTCCTGGATCAGGGAGTCGGTTAGCGGCACCGGGCGTTCTCCCGGGCGGAGCAGCGGGAACTGGGAAGTATGGGAAATATGGGAGCTATAGGAGTTATGGGATGCCTAAGTCTCATAACTCCCATGTTTCCCATAATTCCCATTCCCCGCCGCGTCTTTGGGCCCATAACACGGTGCATGGCTCAACCTCCAGGATACTCACAGTATTCGATTGCCACAAGAACCAGAATCTCCGCGAGGCGCTCGACCGATTCCAGGTCAACCCATTCCACATCGGCATGGGCGCCCGCGCCGTGCGGCCCGATGACCACGGTTTCCACTCCGGCGGCGGAGAGCAGCGCGGAGTCCATCCACGGAGTGTCGCCAAAATACTCCGGGGCTTTACCTAACACCGAGGACACCGCGCGGTCAACGCATTGTACGATGGATGCGCCACGACCCACCTCAAACGGCTGGCGCACGAAAAATGGCTTCACCGCTGCGACGAACGACGGATCAACAGCGCGCAAGCGATCGGCAATACCCTGCAATTCGGCCAGGGCCTGCGCCTCGGTCTCGCCGGGAACGGTGCGGCGCTCGATTTGCAGTTTGCAACTCGCGGCATACGTGCTCAAGCCGCTGCCTCCGGCGATCATCGCGGCGTGCAGCGATGGCGGACCGACCAGCGCATGTCCAGGACGCGCGCGTAGTTCGCGTTCCAGCTTGTCGAGTTCGCCCAGGAAGCGGCCCATGCGCATGTTGGCGTCCACGCCCTGTTCGAACTTGCTGCCGTGCGCGGCGCGACCGGTGGTCTCCACTTCAATCCACATGTAGCCTTTATGCGCCAGGCAAACGCGCAACGAGGTCGGCTCCGTAACAATCGCAGCGTCCACTTTGAGACGCGCACACAAATCCGCGGTACCGATGCTGCCGTACTCCTCGTCGGCTACCGCGGCGACAAGCAAATCGCCACGCAGCGGCGTCCCGGCGAGCGCCTTGCCTGCGGCCATTGCGGCGGCCAAACTGCCTTTCATGTCGTATGCGCCGCGACCGTATAACTTGCCATCGCGGATCTCGCCGGAAAACGGCTCGGCCATGCCTTCGACGCCCACCGTGTCGTAGTGCGCGTTGAGCATCAGCGACCGGCCGCCGCTGCTGCCCGAGAGCGTGCCGACTACGCTCACGCGGCCCGGCGCCGGCTCATAGCGGACCGCGTCCAAGCCGCAGCGTTGCAGCGACGCCGCCACGTATCCGGCAATTTCCGATTCTCCCGCTCCGCCCGGAACCAGCGTGGGATTGATCGAGTTGATACGCACCAAGTCGCGCAGCGTTTCGAGCAAATAGACGCGATCAATGGGCGGCGCCGTCATTTGGCTTGATACGCGATCTTGCCCCCGACGATGGTGTACAACACTCGGGCACCGGGAAGTTGGGCTTCCGGCACAGTGAGAATGTCGCGATCCAGCACGGTCACGTCGGCCAGCTTGCCCGCTTCCAGCGATCCTTTGATCTTTTCTTCGAACGCGGAGTAGGCGTTCAGGATGGTGTACGACCGCAGCGCCTCCAGGCGCGTCATGCGCTGCGCCGGAAAGAACGTTGTACCGTCTTTCACGCGCCGCGTAACGGCGGCGTAAAAGTTGGGCACGGGATTCTCGTCCTCCACCGGCGCATCGGTGCCGTTGGTGACGATGGCTCCGCTGTCCATGAGTTTGCGCCACACGTAGGCGCCCTCTTCGGCGCGTTGCGCGCCCAACCGCGCGATCACGTAAGGGGCGTCGGAAGTGCAATGAATGGCCTGCATCGAAGCGATCACGCCGAGTTTGCCGAAGCGCGGAATATCGACGAGCGAGAGATGCTGGGCGTGTTCCACGCGCCAGCGCAGGTCTTTTTTCTCCGGATGCGCCTGGAACGTCTCCTCGAAAAGATTGAGCGTCTCGCGATTGGCGCGGTCGCCGATGGCGTGAACGCAAAACTGCACATCGTGATCGATGCACAGCTTGGCGACGCGGCGCAGGTCGTCGAGGTTTTCGGTGAGTTTGCCGCTGGTGTCCGGCTGATCGCTGTATGGCGCCAGCATCCACGCCCCGCGAGAGCCCAGCGCACCGTCCATCTGCCGCTTGACGGCGCGCACCGTCAGAAATTGGCTGGACTCGTCAATGATCCGGTAACGCGAAATATTGCGCTCCATCGCTGGCGTGGAATCGCGGATCATCACCCACAGGCGGATGCCGATCTTGCCTGCGGCGGCCATCTGGCGCATCCGATCGATCGTGGTAAACGGCGAGCCGGCATCCTGAAAAGTGGTGAGACCCTTGGAAAGCGCGTCCTGCGCCGCCAACTCAATCTCGCGGCGGGCCCGCGCTTCGCGCTCCGCGGGTGTGCGGCGGTTTTCGCCGGCGGCTCGCGCCACGCCGATCAGCCCTTGGGCGCGCTCGTTCAGCAATCCCGTGGGATTCCCGTTGGCGTCGCGCGCAACTTCGCCGCCGTCGGGATCTTTGGTGCCGCGGGTGATTTCGGCGGCTTTCATCGCCGCGGCGTTCACGAACACCGCGTGGCCGCTGGCGTGTTCCAGGACCACCGGATTGTCGGGCGAGACCTTGCTCAAAGTGTCGTGTACCGGAAATCCGTGGATGTTGGGCACCGGCGGCTTGTCCCATTTTTCCTGATGCCAGCCGCGGCCAAAAATCCACTCCCCCGGCTTGGCCGTCTTGACGGCCTCGCCGACTTGAGCCACGATATCGTCCCAACTGTGCGCGTTGCGCAAATCCAGTTCCATCAGCGATTGGCCGAGGCCGGTGAAATGTCCATGACCCTCAATCAGTCCGGGGACCGCCAGCGCGCCCTTCAAGTCCACGACCTTCGTAGCGGGACCGGCCAAACGCCGGATTTCGGCGTCGGTGCCCACGGCGATGATCCTGCCCCCGGACGCCGCCAAAGCTTGGGCTTGCGGATGCTTGTCATCGAGCGTGACAATCTTGCCGTTCACCAGAACTAGATCGGGAGCCTGCGCGGCCAGGAGGGCGGCGAACAGCAACGTAGCGCTTGCGGTATGTTTCAATATCAGGCCCATGGGTCTCAGGAGTTACGCGGGATTTTTCGCGGGATCGAGGTAGGCGATAGCCTGAACCTCCACCCGCGACCCGCTGAACATTTCCTTCACCGGGACCACGGCGCGGGCCGGTTTAATTTCCACGTGAGCGAAGAACTCGGCGTAAGCGCTGTTCACCTCGCTCCAATACTCCATATCGGAGACGTAGACGGTGACCTGCACCACATCGCCAAGCTGTCCGCCGGCGGCTTCCAGAACCGCCAGCATGTTACGCAAGGCCTGGCGCATCTGCTGGCCCGGCGTGTAGCCGACCACGTGGCGTTCGCAGTCAATCGGCAATTGACCCGCCATGAACAGAAACGGTCCGGCCTGCACGGCCTGGGAATAGCATCCCCGCGGAGTGGGCGCGCGGTCGGTTGTGATTTGTTTGCGCATGGGTCCACAGATTATCACTCCACGGATTATCAATCCACACCTTACCATCCATAGATTACACCGATTACACAGATTTTCGAACCATGCGATCCGCTGGCAGAGGGTGCGGCGCGTGTTCCGAGAATCCGTGAAATCTGTGTAATCTGTGGATCGATTAATCCGTGGATCGATTCATCTGTGGACCGATGAGGGTCTTGGCCATGCGCTCGCGATGGAACGCGGCGTCGCCGAAGGCGATCTCGCTGGCCTTGGCGCGGCGATAGTACAGATGAACGTCGTTCTCCCAGGTGAAACCCATGCCGCCATGCACCTGGATGGCGCGATTCCCCGCCTCGCGATAGGCGTCGCTGGCATAGGCTTTCGCGACACTCACCGCCACTGGCGCGTCGGCGGCGTTTTCCTGCAACGTCCAGGCGGCATAGTACATCGCCGAGCGGGCGCCCTCCAGCATGATCAGCATGTCGGCGCACATGTGCTGCACCGCCTGGAACTGGCCGATCGGTTTGCCGAATTGCTTGCGGGTCTTGGCGTAGGCCACCGTCAGGTCCAGGATGCGCTGCATTCCGCCGGTCATTTCCCCAACTAGCGCAACGGTGGCCACGTCCAGGCCCGGCCGAGCGCCGTGCGCGCTGCTTCGCCGGTGGCCAGCACTTCGGCCGCGACCTCGCAAAAGTTCACGACGTAGAGCTTGCGGGTGGTGTCGATGGCCGGTTGCGCTTCCAAGGTCACGCCGGCGGCGTGACGATCCACCATCACCAGCGCCAACTCCGCTCCCTGACGGACCGCGCAGACCAGAAACGATGCGACATCGGCATCCGGTACGAAAAGTTTTTGGCCATTCAGGACGCCATTCTTCAGCGCCAACGTCACCCGCCCGGGATCCCAGCCGGCGTCCCTTTCCAGTAACGCCAATGAGGCTTGCGCCTGGCCGCCGCAGATCGGCGCGAGATATTTTTTCTTCTGCCCATCGCTTCCCGCGGCGTAGATGGCCGTTCCCGCCAGCGGCACGGTGGCCAGAAACGCGCCGGGTACCAGGGCCTGGCCCATTTCCTCGCACGCCGCGGCGAGATCCACCAAGCCCAAACCCATGCCGCCGTATTCTTCCGGAAAAGGCAGGCCGGTCCAACCCTGCTCGGCCATTTTTCGCCACAGCGCGGCGTCGTGCGCCGTTTCCGTTTCCATCAGGCGGCGGACCTCCGCCGAGGGACATTCTGCGGAGAAAAACTCGCGCGCCGAGCTTTTAAGAAGTTGCTGCTCTTCCGTCAATCCAAAGTTCATATGATCGCCCGCACCTTAGTAGCTCTTGGGTAGCCCCAAGACAAAATGTCCGATGATATTCCGCTGCACTTCGCTGGTGCCGGCTTCGATGGTGTTTCCGCGCGTGCGCAGGAATTGGTAAGCCCACTGGCCTTCGTCCAGCAGTCCCGCCGCGCCTTTCGTAAGCTGCCCGTAGGCTCCCAGCAACTCCATGGCGATTTGCTGAAAGCGCTGGTTCAACTCGCTCCACAGCAGCTTTTGCACGGAACCTTCCGGGCCGGGCGTGCCGCCGTTGGCAATGCGGCTGATGATGCGCATCTGGTTTAAGCGCATCACTTCGATTTCGGTGTAAGCCTGCGCCAGTTTCTGGCGCATCACGGGATCCTCGGCCGCGGGACGCCCGTTGCGCACAAGCTGGTGCGACAGTTCTACCAACCGATCGAACCAGCGCTTGTAAATAATGTGCAGGCCGGCCCCCAGAGTCGCGCGCTCATGCATCAGCGTGCTGATGGCCACGTTCCAGCCGTCGCCGATCTTACCCAGAACGTTCTCCACGGGCACGCGCACGTCTTGAAAAAACACTTCGTTGAACTCGGTCTCTCCGGTCATCTGGCGCAACGGGCGCACGTCCACGCCGGGCGAGTGCATGTCCACCAGGATATAGGACAGGCCTTTGTGTTTTTCCGATCCCGCTTCGCTGCGCACCACCAGCGCGCACCAATCGGCGGCCCATCCGTAGCTGGTCCAGACTTTCTGGCCGTTGATCACAAAATGATCGCCGTCGCGGCGGGCTTCCGTACGCAGCGCGGCGAGGTCCGAGCCGGCGTTGGGTTCCGAGAATCCCTGGCACCAGATTTCGTCGGCTCTTAGGATGGGCCGTAGAAAGCGCGTCTTCTGAGCTTCGGTTCCGTAGGTGATCATGGTGGGACCGACCAGCGCTAAACCCAGCGTGTTAGCCATGGGCGGCGCGGCGGCGCGGGCCATTTCTTCGTTGAAGATCACTTGTTCCATCAGCGTAGCACCGCGTCCTCCAAACTCCGCGGGCCAGGAAATGCCCGCCCATCCGCCGGCAAACACCTGGCGCTGCCATTCACGCAGGAACTCAAAGCGCTTGCGCATGCTTTCCTCGGCGTCCTGGCGCGCCTTCCATCCGGCCGGCGCGTTGCTGCGCAGCCAGTCGCGCAATGCGTTGCGAAACGCGGTCTCTTGCGGGGTCAGGTTCAGGTCCATGAGACCAATACTCTATCATCGCGGCGGGCGCGCACCTGTAAACCGACGATAGCTAGTGGATCGACGGTTTTTTCAACGCAGAGACGCAGAGGCGCAGAGAAAACCTCTTGTTCTTGGGTTCTCTGCGTCTTTCTCTGCGCCCCGGCGTCTCTGCGTCAAAAGAATTGTTACAGGGGAAAGATCCTGGGCTAACATGGGCTTTCCATGTCCACGCGAATCTCTCTGGCTATCCTGACATCGATATCGTTCGGCGTACTCCTGGCGTCTGCACCCCCCGCCGCCAAAAAGCTTTCCTCCTTCGACCCACAGGCCAAGGCCCTGCTCGCCAAAATGACCTTGGACGAAAAGATCGGACAGATGACCCAGCCCGACCAGTCGTTCGTCAAGGACCTCTCGGACGTCGAAACCTACTTTCTCGGCTCGGTCCTGAGCGGCGGCAACTCCGATCCCCAGGAAGGCAACTCGGTTCAGAACTGGACCGACCTCTACGAACGCATTCAGCAACACACCCGCAACACCCGGCTGCGCATCCCGCTGCTGTACGGAGTGGACGCCGTGCATGGACACAACAACGTGCTCGGCGCGGTGATTTTTCCCCACGACATCGGCCTGGGATGCACGCGCAATCCGGCGTTGGTCGAAAAAGTAGAACGCATCACCGCGGAAGAGGTTCGCACCACGGGAATCCAGTGGGTCTTCGCGCCCTGCGTCACCGTCCCGCAAGACGAGCGTTGGGGACGCACTTACGAAGGCTTTTCCGAAGACCCCAAGATCGTCGCGGAACTGGGCGAGGCTGCGGTGCGCGGATTCCAAGGCAGCGACCTTGCCAATCCCCTGGCGGTGCTGGCTTGCGCCAAGCACTTTGTCGGCGACGGCGGCACCGCCTGGGGCACCAAACGCGGCGGACCGGGAAGCGGTCCCGGCCTCGACCAAGGCGATACCGAAGTGAACGAAGCCATGCTGCGCCTGATTCACTTACCCGGGTACGTCACCACCGTGCGCGCCGGAGTCGGTACCATCATGCCGTCCTACAGCAGTTGGAACGGCGCCAAGGTCTCTGGTAACAAACACCTGCTCACCGAAATCCTGAAGCAAGAATTGGGTTTCGAAGGCTTCCTCATCTCCGATTACAACGCCATTGACCAGGTGGATCGTGATTACAAGAAAGCCGTGGAAATGTCCATCAACGCCGGCATGGACATGGCCATGGCGCCGGACACTTACAAGAAATTCTTCACCACCCTGAAAGAACTGGTGCAGGAAGGACGCGTGCCGATGTCGCGCATCGATGACGCCGTGACGCGCATCCTGCGCGTGAAATTCGCCATGGGCCTTATGGATCCAACAGCGACGCTGCTGGCCGATCGCAAGCTGCAAGCAACGTTCGGCTCCCCGGCTCATCGCCAGGTAGCGCGCCAGGCGGTTCGCGAGTCGTTGGTGCTGCTGAAGAACAATGGCAAGGTGTTGCCGCTCTCGAAAACAGCGGCGCGAATCCACGTCGGCGGCAAGAGCGCCGATGACCTAGGGAATCAATGCGGCGGCTGGACCATTGATTGGCAAGGCAAGAGCGGCAATGTCACACCCGGCGGAACTACCGTGCTGGCGGCGATCCGTCAGGCAGTGTCGAAAAACACTCAAGTGACCTTCGCCAAAGATGGATCGGGCGCGCAAGGTGCGGCGCTGGGCGTGGTAGTGATTGGCGAGCGCCCCTACGCGGAAGGCATGGGGGATCGCGCCGACCTGCACCTGGATCGGGAAGACATTGATGCGGTGAACAACATGAAGTCGGCCGGCATTCCCGTGGTGGTGGTCCTGCTCTCCGGCCGCCCCATGATCCTGGGCGAGGTGCTCGACAAAGCCGACGCTATTATCGCCGCGTGGTTGCCGGGCACGGAAGGCGCGGGCGTCGCCGATGTGCTATTCGGCGATTACAAGCCGAGTGGAAAACTTTCCTATTCCTGGCCGCGATCGATGGACCAGGTGCCGCTGCGCACGCGCGCCAAAGACGCCGAACCGCTGTTCAAGCTGGGATACGGTTTGTCGTACTAAGCGCCTGCTCTCACCCAACCCGAGCGGAAGCGAGCGTGCAGGTGGCCGCAGGTGGGTCTGCTCCAAACCGTGCGATAGTCAGACCATCGTCAGTGCTTTCCGTCAGGCCACACCAGCGGATTGCGCCATCGAACCCCGGGAAACCGCCCGAAATCGGCATCGGAGGAACAAACCTCCGCGCTGTGTTCGATGGCGATAGCCGCTAAGTGTGCATCGGTGGTGATATTGCCGGCGGCGCCGAGTGGCAAGAGCAGCTTGCGGAGGATCTCGAAGTGTCGTTGACCAGGATGAACGATGGTGGCGCACGGCTGACTCAGCCAAAGCCCGATCAGATCAAGCACTTTGCGGATTGACAGGGGTCTCGGGAAGATAGCTGCGCGGGTTGTGAGCCGCAGGAATCCGATCAACACGATCCACGCGAAGCCAATCGTCTCCTCTCCGGCCAGGGCTTCCTCCAACCATTTCCGGGCGCGATCGTGCTGTGGTGCGCGCTCGTTGACCGCGTAAACCAGCAGGTTGGCGTCAACGAGTTTCATTTGGTCAATCTCATTCGGCGCATCAATTCTTCATCCTCCAGGGCGTCCGAAATGGCCAGCGCCTTGTCCCAGTTGTAAGCGGGGTTGAAACCCATATTGTAAGTCTTCTGCACAAACGGCTTTCCGGCGGCCGGCCGAACGCCGCGCGTTCCCGAACGGACGGCATCGTTAAGCGCCGCCTTGAACGATACGCCACGCTCCCGCATGACTTTGCGTAGCGTCGATTCGACATCCGGGTCGAGTGTGACTGTGGTTCTCATACAAGCATCATAGCATCAGCGATATTGCTGTCAAGATGCTCATGCCAGACGGGTGCTTAACCGTTTTGGGGAACACGGATCGAAAAGGAGATAAGCACCCATGATCCCGGAGAAGCTGTGAATAGACGATCCCGGAGGGATCCCATCTTGTAGCCGGTGGTTAAGCGTAGTTGGCGACACCACCGGAAATCAAATTAAAGTTCAGCACGCCGGTCCGGGATCAAAAAATGGGAACGGTTGAGCTCAGGTTAGCGCTGCCCGGGCGCTGCCCTGGGCTGACCTAGCGCGCCCCGTTTGGGCTAAATCCTCCGTCGCTCCGTCTTGGCATGCGAGTGAGACGGTGACGCTACGAAACTGTTTTTAGAGCCAGCCACAGTGATACGAATGCAGGCCATCGGGCGGGTTTATTTTTTCAGCCGCACCGCCGCGCCTCCCGCCTTGGCCGTCGCAACCTTGCCGGCAGCTTTGGTCTTCTTGGCCTGACGTTGCACTCCGAGGCTGCGCTCCAAAATTTCTTGCAGGTAGCGCAATTCCTGCGCCGTGACAACCTTCGGAAGGTTGGCTGGCCTCTCGGCCACCAAGGCTTGCATGCGGCGAATCCATTCCAGACTCTCGGCGGCCGGGTGGTCTTTGATTTTCGTGAGCAATTCCAGGGAACGGCCCAGGTCGGGGATAGAACGGAAACAGCGCAACGCCAGGTTCAGGTCTCCAGCCCGCAAATACTGTTCCGCGGCCAGGCTGAATTCACCGCAGCCGGCCAGACACGCCGCCCGGTTCAGCGGCAGATCCAAGCCATGCCGGTCCAACACCCGCAGCGCTTCCCGGAACTGGCCCGCGGCGATCAATGCGTCGATGCCGCGCTTGGTCAGGCGCATGGTGCGAGATTCGCCGTCGGCGATTCGCAACACCGGGTAGAGCCGCGGCATCAGTTCGATGACCCGCGAGGTCCACGGCGGATGCTCCGCCAGTTGCTCAAGATCCGCCAACCAGCGCGGAATGTGGGCAGCCAGTTCTACCTCCAACCAGGGAGCAAAGCTCTCCTTGTTGTCCGCCAGGGCTTCGCCGAAGTCGAACAGGCAATTCGACCGCTCGCCGCGCCCTTGATCCAAGATCACGACTTTTTCAATGATCCATGCAAGCTTGAAGTCTCCGGAAACAGCCGCATAATGGCGGGCCTCGGCGTAAAGATTCGCGAAGCCGCGCGCCTGGCCCAGGGACACCTTGCGGAACGCCAGGCAGAAGGCCACTTGCGCCACGGTGTTGAGCACCGACCGCGCCAGCGGATCGCCTTGGCGGGCCCGTTCTTGGCCTTCGGGCCCCAGCAGGGCGGCGGCCTGCTCCGCGCGGGCCCACGCCAGCGCCGGTTTCGGTTCCAGAAACTGGCGAGCGTCGGTTTCGCACAGCCGCAGCCGGTCTTCAACCGGCAGGAGTTCCTCCTCCAGCGATTTCAACACCGCAGTTGGGATCACCACAGGAGGTGGGTGCCCCTCTCGTTTTTCTTCCAGCAGTTCCTGGACCAGACCGACCATAGACGCCGTGGGATTGACTTCCAGGCAATACAACCGCTCCGCGGGACGGCTGACCGCCACGCGAATCTGATCGATTGTCAGGCGGATGGTCATGGGTTCCACGCTGAAGTCGGCAGGTCTCCGGCGCGTCCCATGAATTCCCTCTAACGCGCGGCCGAGATTGAGCACGCACACGGAGTGGAAATCCAGGCCTTTCGCTTCCATCGGCGTGAACACGCGCGGACGAATACGTTCGGGCAGCCAGTCGGGCAAGCGATCGGACAGGCTGAGGATCGCCAGACCTTCGCGATTCGCGAAGGTGTCCAGCAATAAGTCGAGATCCGCCCCCGGCGCAGCCGCGCACAATGTAATTTGATCGCTGGCGTCGTCGTCGGTTTCCGCGGCGCCCGCTCCGCTGGGCCGCTCGTGCTTCGGCAGGTTCGAGTACAGCGTGTTGACCTGATTCACCAGGTCGGCGATGCGCCGCGGGCTGCGCAGGTTGGCCGTCAACTGGAATTCGCCGTGACCGCCCAGGCGATGATGCAGCAAGTCGTGGAACCAACCCCATTCGAAGTCCGTGGGCCGCACGGTTTGTGCTTCGTCGCCGGCAGCCAGGAACGTGCAAGGGCGCTGTCGCAGGCGTCCCGCCAAGGCGGCGAGTTCGATGATGGCCAGCGCTTCAACCGGAGTCAGGTCCTGAACTTCGTCCACTGCCAGCGTGTCGAAATCGAGGAACGACGACAGCAGGTGGGGCGCGTTCGGCGTGAGCAAACGTTCGCACGCCCGCCACGCTTGCGCCAAGTCGGGGAAGAAGGCCGCGGCGACGCCGTTCTTTTCGCGGTGACGGAGCAATTGCACAACGTTGACCAGCGAGTCGGCGGCGTGGCGGCTCAAGTACCGTTCGCGCCGTTCGCGATAGGCGCGGTCGGGAACCATCGGCTCCTTCTGCGCCGTGAATCGCCCCACGTCTACGGGCAGCGCGTCGCCCACCATGTGGGCGCGGATTTCGTCGAACAGCGCATCGCGATGGTCCTGCCACACGCCGAACACTCGCGGAGAGGTGTCGCCGAGCGCCGTGGACATTTTCGCGCGGCCGGCGTGCAGACTGGCGGCCTCCGCGTTGGCGTCGCTGAGGCCGGCCATCAAGCGGGACAGCGTGACCACCTCGAAGCGGATTTCCTTCGGCGCGAATTTATCGAAGTAGTCGCGCGCCAGGGCGGCCAAGTCGGAAGAATAGGTGATGTAGAGGACGGAGTTGGCGCCGGACTGGATCGCGGCGTTCCACAACGCGGTGGTCTTGCCCGATCCCGGATGGCCGCGCAGCACCCGGACGGAGCCGTGCGCTTGCGTGAACTTGGTTTGCGCCGGCGTCCAGGGAAGCGGAACGATGTCGGCGCGCAGCAGTTGTTTCACGCCGATTTCCATGTAGTCGTCCAGAGTTTGCGGCGTCAGTTCGGAGTGATCGTCGTGATGGCGGATATCGCGCACGAAGATCGAGCCGGCCGGTACGCCGGTCAATCCGGAACGCTTCACCGGCGGTGCGCCCGCGGGCGCCCACCAGGCGTAGAAGTGCGAACCTTTGTTGCCGCCGAGCCGCGACCTCCGCCATCCGGCGTTGACGCCGGAGGTGCTCTTATAGAACTGCCGCCGCTCGTCGAGTGCCAGGCGGTAGAGCAGCAATTCCGCGCGCTTGGCGATAGGTTGGCTGCGGTACTCTTCCAGCTTTTCGAGATAACTTAGGTGGCAGAAAATCGGAGCGCCGGTCTTGGCCGGTTCAAAGTCGTCGCCAAATAGACTGATCTGTAAACTCAGCGGAGGCCGCATCAGCGTGAGTATATAACGAGGACGTTGCCGGCTGCGGCCCGATAGGACCTTGCCGGTGGTGTCAAGCAGCGACCGCGCGCGCCGCAAGCAAGCTTGCGGCAACATAAAGCGGCAGCAAGCTACCGCACTCCATATGCTAGCGGTTGATTTGGAGTGCGGAAGCTCTCCTTCGGCCATACCCTGCTACCTAGGCGAGCCTGCATAGCAGGCGGTAGAGTATTAGCCCCAGGCGAGGCGTAGTTCAGCCGAGCCTGGGGTTGTGGAGCAAATGAAATTGAGCCTGCGTAGCTGGCGACAGAGGAGGTGGTTCAGGTCTCTGTCGCCAGCTTCGCAGGCTCCGTCGCCTTTATCCTCTACCCCAGGCTCGGCTGAACTGCGCCTCGCCTGGGGCTATTCCTCTGGCGCCTGCTGACGCAGGCTTCGGTCTAGCTTAACTACTGCACCGCAATCGTCACCGTATTCGAGGCCTGTCCGCTGGAGGTGATCTGCAACGTCACGGCGCTGCCTGAGACTCCCATCGGAACCTGCGCGTTCACTTGATAGAGACCCACAAATCCGGGCGCTACAGCGGAGAACTGCACGGCGGCGTTCATGTTGCCAATCGTCACCGTTGGAAGCACGGTCGTTAAGTTATACGGCGAGCTGGTCAGGCCCGGCGACCCGGCGTCCAGTGCCGGAGACACCGCGCCCAGGCCGGTGCAGTAGATCTGGACCACCGAACCCTGGGCGGCGGGGTTCGCGGCGCTGTTCGGCGACGAATCCTGATTCAGCACCGCGCCCTGACCGGCGCCGCTTGAAGCGATGCTGAAGATCCCCGGCGCGCCCGCGGCAATGCTGACGATGCCCAACGGGCCGGCGACGCCCGCGGAAGTCACTTGGATTGTGGCCGGCCCGGAGGCGACAAACGGCATTTGAAAATTGATCTGCGATGGCGAGACGTAGAACAACGGAACTGTGCTGCCGTTGACCAACAGTTGGGTTTGACCCAGAGTGGCAGGCAGCGGCACCGCGGTGGCGTTGCCGGCGTCCGTTGTCAACGCAGAGCCGAAGGCCGAGGCGATGGAACCCGGCGCAATGGCGGCGCCCGCGAAGCTGGCTCCGTTGACCGTGGTTACTTGCTGGATCACGATGTTCGCGCTGTCCGATCCGGCGGCGGCCGCCACCACCAGTTGATACATCCCTTGGAAGGTGGCGGGCAATACCGCGGTGATCGCCGTATTGGTCCAGGAGGAAATGGTCAGCGTGGTTGCCGGTGGGGTGGGGTTGGTGGCGTTGGGATAGGCGTACACTTGACAGTTGTTACAGCGCGAGCCGAAGCCCGAGCCGCTAATTGTGATTGTAGCGCCGGCCGCCACCACCGTTCCCGCGGCGCTGGATACCAACGGCGTAACCCCGGAAATGAGCGGCGGGAACTTGCATCGCACCGAAGAGTAGTGGCCGACAACCGTGGTGTAGGTGCTGCAACTAAACGATGCTGACGGACAGAGTTCACAAAAAGCGTGCCCGTGCCTTTGACGTCATCTACGTAGAAAAATTCACCCGACGGCGTACCGGCTTGGAGCGGAACGGGGCCCAGCGACACAGAGGTCAGGTTCGAGGCGATTCCATTCGTGGCCGTGACCACGCCGAAAAGGACGCCTCCAAATTGGGACAAGAACTGGTCTTGAGCGGGCGTGAATCCAATCGTTGTCCAGGTGGCCGTGTTGGCAAGAAAGGAGAGCAGGATCTGGCCGGTCAAGGTTGCCGCGTCCACATTGGCAATGGGGATTGTATTCGTGCAGCTCGCCGCGGAATTGTTGGTGTGGCAGTAGTTCAAGATGCGCGTGCGGTTTTGAGCCACACCCGTGGCGAATCCCAGTGACGCACTGGTCGTTGATACGACCCCGTCGCTTTCCCCGGCGATGCCGTTCAGCGTGCCGGCGTTGCCGATAATGGCCAGGGCGTCCACGCCGCGCAGGTCGTCCGATCCCTGATTCCATCTCGCCAGATTCCAAAGCAGCGGGCTGCCGGGGACGAACTCAAGGGTTTGCTGGTTCTGGTATTGGATGGCCAGGTACAATCCAAAGTTCGGCGCGGCGATCTCCACAAACTTGCGGATCCTCGGGTTGAGCGGCGTGAAGAACGCTCCGCTTGGTTTTAAGCCCGATAGATAAGCCCGCGCCACCAGGCCGCCCATGTCAAAAGTGATCAAGTCGATTTGTGGAACGAGCGTGCCGTTGGTGTACTCAAGGGGGTTCTGGGTCGCTGAGCCGTTAATGAGAATATTCAGCATGATGCCCAGATTCTCGATCGTGCAATTGGGGCACTCCGCACAAGTGTCGAAGTAAATCTGTGGGATTCCGGCGTTGTTCAATTGCGTGCCTAGGCTGCCGAATGTGTCCGCCAGTTGGTTAGCGGCTAGAAAGCAACTGGGGGTTCCCGGCGTCCATCCGTTGATCAGGATCACGGGAGGCTGCGAGGCCGTGGCGGGAACAGACTCCCTGGCCAGCACCTGGACGTGAAACGTCGCCGCGCGTGTTTCGCCGTTGGCGCTTTGCGCCGCCAGGTCCACCGAGTAGTCGCCGGGTGTGGCCAGCAGCGATGCGGCCAGCAAGATGGCATCGCCCTCGGCGTTGGGCCCGGCGGCTAGACCTTTGTCCGAGGGGCCGTGCAGGGTCAGGCGGCGTTGCTGGGCATGGCGTAGGAAATCGTGCGTGGCGGGATACACCTGCAAAGGGATGGCATGACCGGGACGAAGCTGGTAGTCCTGCCGCTCCAGAACCAAACGCGCGGGATCGGTTTGCGCGGCTGCGGGAATGGCTAATCGAGCAAGCCCCAAAACCAACGCGAGGAGCGAGGGCACTTTCATGGGTCTTACAAAGTGAGACGAGAGAAACGCTCCCGGCGTTTACGGAATCTCTTTGGAGTGCGGCAGCTCCAAAACCAGGCCCGAGTCGCGAGGCCCGAGGCCCGAGTCGCGAGGTTCGAGTGGAGGAAACTTCCTCCTGACTCGGGCCTCGGGCCTCGCGGCTCGGGCCTAGAATATAATAGCAGAGTGCCTGAAGTGCTCATTTCTGCCGGGGAAGCCTCCGGCGATCGCTACGCCGCTTGGCTGGCCGAGGCCGTGCGGCAGCAGGATCCGCAAACCAACTTCTTTGGATGCGCCGGCGATCACCTGAAGGCCGCCGGATGCGACGTGGTGGTGGACGCCGCTTCCCTAGCTACCGTCGGTTTGAGTGAAGTGCTCACGGACATCCCCAGGATCTACGGGCACTTCCGCCGCCTGCTGGCGGAAGCCGAGCACCGCCGTCCCAAGCTGGCCGTGCTGGTGGATTCACCGGACTTTAACTTACGTGTAGCTAAGCGTTTAGAAAAAATAGGTGTACCAGTACTTTATCTCGTGGCGCCGCAAGCCTGGGCTTGGCGTCCCTGGCGGACCCGGCAGATTTCCCGCTTGGTGAAGCGTTTACTCTGCATTTTTCCGTTCGAAGAAGCGTGGTTCCGCGAGCGCGGCGTGAACGCCGAATACATCGGGCATCCGCTGGCCGGACGCATCCAGCCAGCCACGTCGCGGGAAGAGTTTTTTGCCCGCTGGAACTTGCGCCCGGACCGCCCGCTGGTGGCGTTGCTTCCCGGCAGCCGGCGCAAGGAGATCGCCCTCAACTTGCCGGGGATGCTGGAAGCGGCCGGCCAACTCGACGCCCAATGCGCCCTCGCCGTGGCTCCCGGCGTCCTCGGCTCGGGCCCGCCGGGGCTGAGGGAAGTGACTGGGCCATCCGCAGCCTGGAATCTGATGGCTCATGCCGACGTCTCCATCGTAGCCAGCGGCACGGTTACAGTAGAAGCGGCGCTGCTGGGAGCGCCAATGGTGGTAGTCTATCGAGTGACGCAACCAACGTGGCGGTTAGGCCGTCTGTTGGTGAGAACACCCTTTTACAGCATGGTCAACCTGGTGGCTGGACGCAAGGTTGTCGAAGAACTGATTCAAGACGCATTCACACCCGATGCGGTGGCGGCGGAAACTCGCCGTCTGCTCACCTCGGCGTCGGCCCGCGCGGATCAGCGGCGCGGCTTGGCGGAAGTCTCCCGGCTATTGGCAACCGATGGCGATCCCATCGCCCGCGCCGCCGGACGCGTTGCGGAGATGCTGAGGAGCGAATGACACCCAATCGAAAATCAAGCGGCAGCGAGAAACGGGCCGTGCCGTTGATTCTGGCGTTTCTTCTTCTAGCTCTGGCCGCGCCGCTCGCAGCCCAGGAGAGCCGCACCCTCTCGCGTTCCGGAAAGGTTCACGTCACCGGCTATACGCTGGACCTGGAGCTGGTCCCGCAGACCCATACGCTGAAGGCCAAAGCGCTGGTGCGATTCATTCCCGACGACGATTCCATCTCCACGGTCTTCGAACTGAACAACAACCTGAAGCCCCAGCGCATCACCGACGCGCAGGGAAAAACCGTCAACGTGGAGCGCTTCACGCAAGAGGGCACGCTGCGGCTGACCTTCGACCGGCCGTTGAATAAAGGCCGGGCCGATTCTTTCACCATGGAGTACGAAGGCACGCTGGCCGACGGCAACAACCAGCCGGTGGAAGGTTTGAAGCTGGCTTATGTGGGCGATCCGGTGAGCTATCTGCTGTATCCCGGACGCTGGTTTCCGATCGCCAATTACGACGTGGACCGTTTCACGGCGGAATTCAACGTGACCGTGCCGGCCGCCTACAACGTGCTGACGCCCGGCAACAGCCTGGGCACTCCCAAGACCGCGCCGGACGGCAAGCTGGTGTTCAGCTCGAAATTCGACCGCCCGTCGTTCCCCGGCAGTCTGGCGGTGGTTCGCGAGCCGGTGGTGAAGTCCTCCGCGGGCGGCGCGCCGGTAGACGTTTATTTCCGCGGCGCGGAAAAGCCGCAGTCGGAAACTTACGGCGACGACGCCGGTAAGATGCTGACCTACTTCGCTTCGAAATTCGGGCCGAACCTGGTCACCCACATGGCGCTGGTGGAGATTGACGAGGGTTCGGTGAACAGCTATGCCGCCCCAGGAATTGTTTTTCTCTCGCCGATGGGCATCGGACAACGCGTGAATACGCGGCTGCTCTCGAATGAGATCGCCCATCAGTGGTGGCGCTACACGGTATCGCCGGCCTCGCGCTCGGACCTGTGGCTGGACGTGGGGATGGGCGCTTATGCCGAGCTGCTTTATACCGAGGAATCCGCGGGCAAGGCGGCGGCCGAAGAGCTGGACCGCGAGTTCTCCATCCTGGCGCTATCCAACGATGCCACGGCGATCACGCGGGGGCAGAACCTGGAAGAATACTCACCGGAGTACGACGCCGTGCTGGCCAAGAAACCCGCGGTAGTCATGAACATGCTGCGAATGGTGGTGGGCGACGAAGCGTTTTTCGCGGCCTTGCGGAATATTCCCGCGAAGTACTCCGGCTTGGGAGTCACCACCGATCAGGTCCGCGCCGAGTTCGAGGCGACCTCCAAGCAGAACCTCGAAGGATTCTTCATCCAGTGGTTCGAGTCGAACCGGAGCGCCGGAATTCAAGGCCAGCTACACGGTTTACCGCACGCAAAAGGGTTTCAAGATCGTCGGGCAGATCCGCCAAGACCTGGATACGTTCAAGATGCCGGTCGAGGTGCGCATCGAAACGGAAGGCAACCCCGAGAACCAACGGATCGAGGTGTCCGGAACGGCCAGCGACTTCACCATCGAATGTTTCGGACGTCCCAAGAAGGTGATCATCGATCCCGACAACCGCGTCCTGAAGTATTCGCCGGGCGTGCGGGTGAAGGTGGCCATCGCCAAAGGTCAGCAATTCGCCGATGCCGGCGAATACGATCAGGCGATTAAGGAATATCAGAAGGCCCTGGAGCAAGCCAAGAACAGCTCGCTGGCGCATTTCCGCCTGGCAGAAGTGTTCTTCAATCAAGGCAACTATCAGACCGCGGCCAACGCTTTCCGCGAGGCCCTGAACGGCGACCGCGATCCCGCCTGGACCGAAGTGTGGTCGCACATCAGCTTGGGCAAAATCTACGACATCACCGGCCAGCGCGATCGCGCCGTCAACGAATACCGCCAGGCGCAACGCACGCGCGACGACACCCAGGGCGCACAGGCCGAAGTGGAAAAATATCTGAAAGAACCCTACAAGCGGGAGCGCAAACCGTCGTAAGGGCGTCAAATCAAAAATCAAAATTCAAAATTCAAAAATGAAGGACCGCTGCACCTCACCTCGTTGCGGTCGCCCGAGTTCTCATTTTTGATTTTTGACTTTTGATTTTTGATTTTTGATTTGACGCCCTACCCGGGCCCCTGGAGTCTCCGCAGGACCGCTGAGGTAATTTCGTCCACCAACGCCGGCATGGCGCTTTCCAGGCAAAGCTGGACGGCCATCCGCAATTCGTCTTCGTCAATCCGCGGGGCCGCGCCGCGGCCGGTGTGCGCGCTTCTTCGGCGGGAATCTCCAACTCCAGGTCGGAACTCGGCGCTATAACGGGCGCGGCGGCCTTCGAAGGCGGAATTGAGCTACCCATGGTTCCCTCCACGCTCTTCAGCAATTCACCCCAATCCGGCGGCGCGTCCGAAGCTCCTTTTTTGGAAGGCTCAGCGTGTTGAGAAGCATCGGACTTGGAAATCTCAGCGAAGCGCGCATGATCCTCGGCCGAGACCGGAACCGGCTCCGCCACCCACTTCGGTGCTGGAGGCGCGGCGGCGGGTGCTTCAGGGGGTACCTCGCTGGATACTTCAGGGGGCGGCTCCGGCTCAGTTGTTGCCGAAGCCGACGCTGCAAATGTGTCGAGCACGCCAGCCAGTGCTGCGCTCTCCGCGCTTGCCTCGTGATGGTCGCCCACATCGGGGATGGCGAACTCGCCCGGGGCATATTCCTCACTGGTATCCGGAAGCGAGAAGTCGGTGGCCGCTGTCTCGTCCTTCAGAGCCTCCGTGGGAACCTCGGCAACAGCTTCGGCCATGGCCGGGATTTCCGCGGGCACAGCCATTTCCGCCATGAGAGGCGCCGGCACCTCTTCAGCCGGAGGCTGGGGCGCCGGCGTTTCCATCACACCGGCTGGCACTGCGAAGGAAGGTTCCGCAGTGTCGTCCGGTCTTTTCGGGGGAGATATCCGGACGGTGGATTCCGTGTCCGGAAGCGTCTCCACGGTATCTCCGCGGTGAGCCGGCTGCGCAGCTGGAGGCGGTACCGCGATCACCGGTTCCGGCACTGGCGCCGGCGGCTTGGGAGGCTTCCGCGCGGCGACATAAGCTCGCAGGAGGGGCAACACGGTTTCCAACACCGCGGAAGCCTCAAAGGGTTTCCTGAGGACGCCGTCGGCGCGGACCTGCGCTATGCGATCAGGTTCGAACGGTTCCAGGGCGCCCACCAGCAGAACCACCGGGAGTCCCGGGTGTTCCGGCGAGCTCTTGATCTTCTCGCATACCTCGTACCCGTCCAAGCCAGGCATGTACACATCGGCGAGCACCATATCTACATCCAGCTCATGAAGCTTCTTGATGGCGGCATCCCCGTTGCTGACCGCAATTACTTCGATGCCTTCGGCGGACAGGATCTTGGTACCCATCCGCTGGGCGTGAGTGCTATCGTCGGCGAGTAGGATCGTAGGCACGTAGTCTCCGGGGCAACTTGTTGGACTGTAGCCGATTTAAACATTCTTGACGGGAAGTGTCAAGTGTACCGGGGACCTAATGCTCCTTGGGGGTAACATTCCAGTATGCCTACTTTAGGTCCCCCCGCGCCGCCCAGAGAGCCCCACCGGGGTGATTCTGATGGGCACCCTCAACATTACGCCGGATTCCTTCTCCGACGGAGGCCATTACCTGGATCCCCCGGCGGCCGTGCGCCGGGCTCTGGAAATGCAGGCGGAGGGCGCGGGCTTGGTTGACATCGGAGGGGAATCCACGCGCCCAGGGTCCACCAGGATCGGCGAGGAAGAAGAGTGGCGGCGCATCGGGCCTGTGTTGGAGCTTCTCCAGGGCGCGGGACTGACGATCCCGCTCTCGATTGACACGCGGAATCCGGCTATTGCCAAGCGCGCGGTTGCCAGCGGGGCCTCTCGGGCGATCAGCTTCATCAATCATGTGGCATTGGAGGACGCGGGGGATACGGTGCTGGCCATGGCCGAATTGGCGCGCGACGCCAGGGTTGCACTGATCCTGATGCATGTGCGCGGCCGTCTGGAAACCATGCACACCCTGCCGCCCATGGCCGATCCCGTGCGGGAAACGTTCCAAGCTCTGCGGGCCCTGCGGGACACGGCCCTGGCCACGGGACTTCCGCGGGAGCAGTTGTTGCTCGATCCCGGGATCGGTTTCGGAAAAAACGGAGACGAGAATTATATATTGTTGCGCCGCTTGGCGGCGTTTCACGAACTGGGCTGCCGCTTGGTGGTCGGGCCATCGCGGAAGCGCTTCCTGGCCGCGCCTGGCGACTTGGCTGCCGAACGGGATTTTGCCACGGCTGCAGCCGTTACTGCGGCGGTAGTGGCGGGATGTCAGGTCGTGCGGGTCCATAACGTGCGGGCAATGGCCCAGGTGGTCCGTGTGGCGGAGAAGTTATCGGAGTAGGGCCGGGGCCTGCGTCTTTACACTAGCGGCCATCTATGCAAGACTCGCTTGGCGAGCTTGGTAAACTGAGAAAGAGACAAACAGCGGGAGCAATCCATCGTTATGGCTGGAGCTACAGGGAAGGTGAAGCAACTGTTTGGCACGGACGGGATCCGCAGCGTCGCGGGCCAGTTTCCGCTCGATGAGGCCACCGTATTTTTGATCGGCAAGGCCCTGGGCCGGAACCTGGCGCGCCTGCACCCGGGCCGGGAGCGATCCCGTGTGGTGATTGGCGAAGACACTCGCGAGTCCAGCCGCTGGATCGCCGAAACCGTAGCCGCAGGATTGCAGGAAGAAGGCGTGGAAGTGCACGCCGCCGGTGTGATCACCACGCCCGGCGTGGCGTTCCTCACGCGCACCGATACGTTCGTGGCCGGCGTGATGATCTCGGCGTCGCACAATCCTTACCAGGACAACGGCATCAAGGTATTCGGCCACTCCGGCTACAAACTCCCCGACGAGTTGGAGCACGAGATCGAAGCCGAGATTTTCCGTTTGCAAGAGTCCGGCGGCGCGGAGGTCATGAAGGCCGCCCTCCTGCCGGAAAAATCGTTTGGCGATCGCTATGAGGATTTTCTGGCCGGCCTGCTGCCTGCCGGGCGGCCGTTGGCCGGGATGCGCGTGGTGTTGGACTGTGGGAATGGAGCCGCGTATGAGTTGGGACCCCGGCTGTTCCGGCGCTTGGGCGCCGAAGTGGAGGTGATGAACGCCGCGCCGGACGGCCGCAACATCAACCTGGCTTGCGGATCGTTACATCTGGAAAAACTCCAGGAGTGTATGGCCTCCTCCAACGCCTCCTCGGCCGCCACCCTCGGCGCGGCCTTCGACGGCGACGCCGACCGCTGTTTGTTCGTGACCGCGGGCGGGGAGTTGGTGAATGGCGACGGCGTCCTGCTGTTGGCGGCGCGCCGGATGAAGGAGCAGGGGCGCCTGAAGAGCGATCTGGTGGTAGCTACGGTGATGTCCAACCTGGGCCTGCAAAATGCGCTTTCCCGCGAGGGCATTCGCATGACGCGGACTCCGGTGGGCGACAAGTATGTCTTGGAGGAGATGCTGCGCAGCGGCGCGAACCTGGGCGGGGAGCAGTCCGGTCACGTGATCTTTTCCGATGAGCAGAGTACCGGCGACGGTCTCTTAACCGCGCTGCGGGTTGCTCTGATTGTGGCGCAAAGCGGCCGTTCGCTGGCCGATCTGGTGGCGGGCATGCCGGTTTATCCGCAAGAGATTCGCAATCTCAAGGTGCGGGAAAAGCCGCCGCTGGAGAGTCTGCCGGGAGTGATGGCGGCGATTCGCGAGAGCGAACACCACCTGGGCGATAACGGCCGGGTCATTGTGCGTTACAGCGGCACGGAAAATTTGGTGCGGATCATGGTAGAGGCCGCGCAAGCGGCGGTTGTGAAGCATCACGTCAACATGATCGCCGCGGCTTTGACGCGGGAGTTGGGGGGCGCCGACTCGTAACGAGTCTCAGTAGGTTTGCCGCCGAGGATTCAGATTCGAGAGAATTAGCGTAGTTCGTCACAAACTTCCACGCCTTATCGGATACCATGTGGCGAATCGGGACACGAGCAGGTGGCGAACCGACACGAGCAAGATCCCAGCCCGCAGCGCGGGCGGGGAGAGTGTGGCCCAGGGCGTCAGCCCTGGGAAACGTCAACAAGGAACGCAGCCCGCAGAGCGGGCGAAAGACGCAGCGCATCTCTCTCGCTTGGACTGGCAAAGCCCCTTTCGCCCGCTTTGCAGGCTCTCTCCTTTTCTAAACGCACCCACGGTTTTCGCTTCGCTTCACCCTGGGCCACAATCTCCCGCCCACTTCGTGGGCTGCGCGCGCCTGGAATAAATGGCATTCTGTTTGACGCACCACCCTAGGTTCGAGAAACTTGCGGGATTCTTGCGAAATGGACTTCGCGCGTCGCCAACGTCAATTGATGCTGGATCGCCAGGCTGGCAATCCATAGATCGTTGGTTGGGATGGGCGTCCCGGCGCCGCGCAACTGAACGAACAGGCGCGCGTAAATCAGAGTGGTTTCGTGATCGGCGTACAGGCAAACGACTCCCGGCATCTTCAGAAACGCCAGTAACCTTGCTTCGTTCCAGGCGCGGCGGCGTGGGTCTCCACCCTCAAAGCCGGCCTGAATCTCGGCCAGGGCGATAAAAGGGACAAAGACCTCCTCCGCTTGCTCGACAATCCCGGCAACTGCTTTATCGAGTCGCAAGGCGTCCGTCAGGCGATTCGTATCGAGGAGAAGTCTCACTTCCACAACTCCTCGTCAATCCGTCGTTGTTCGGCGAGGATGCGATCGAACTTGGGGTCGTTGTGCCAGCGTCCCGGCAGATCGCTCAGTTGGCGGTGGCGCCGCGGACCAGCCCCTCCCGCGCCGGAGAGTTCTTCGACCAGCAACTGATTCAGACTGATTCGGCGCTGCCGCGCCCGGCGGCGCAACGCAGTGTCCACTTCCCGAGGGATCCCGCGCACCGTGTATTGAACGCTGGCATCTGTAGGCATAGTATGCCTGCATCATAGCACAGAATGCAGGCAGATCCGATTTTGGCGTCCGCCTCGGGGTGCTTAACCGTTTTGGGGAAACACGGATCCAGACGGGTTAAGCACCCCTGATCCCGGAGGAGCTGTGAAAAAATATCCCGGAGGGATTGCCGCTTGTAGCCGGTGGTTGAGCGCAGTTTGCGAAACCACCGGGTCTCGGGCGGGAGATTATGTGCCCCGGGCAGGGGCGCCAGCATTTTTGTCGCGAACATCGGGCGCAAGACCTTGCTCGGAGCCCCTCCGGGGTTCCGAATCCCTGCCCGTTTCCGGTGGTTTCGCAAACGACGCTCAACCACCGGCTACAAGCTGCAATCCCTCCGGGATTAAGCGCACGTGCGTTCGCGACGCTCCATTCATTCACAGCCCCGGCAGGGGCACCAGCTTGTTTGGCAGGGCGCCGGGACCCCTGCCGGTGAACCCCTGCCGGTGTCCTGGTTCGGAACGTTTCTTACCGGTGGTGTCGCAAAACCCGCTCTACCACCGGCTACAAGCTGTGATCCCTCCGGGGATCAAGGGTGCTTATCCCGTTTGGATCCGTGTTTCCCCAAAACGGTTAAGCACCCAGTCCGCCTCGGGGTGCGCGACATGGTCGTGCTCGCCCAGCAATTATCCAGGAAATCGATGCGTCTGAACGTACCGCTACACAGGCGAGCCTGCGGATGCAGGCGACAGAGCACTAGCCCCAGGCGAGGCGGTTTCAGCCGAGCCTGGGGAAGTGGATAGAAAACGGTGAGCCTGCGAAGCTGGCGACAGAGATCTCGCCACCCGCCTCTGCGCCAATGGCTCTTACCTGTCACCGATGGGCCGACGCGAAAGCGTCGGCTACATCAACGAGCGCGTCGGGCGCTCCGAATCCTCCCGACTTGGTCACCACGACGACGCCGTCCAGGGCTCCCCGCGCAACACGCCACGGGGAACTCCCGGCATGATTTCATGATGAAGTGCGATGAACTGCGCGCCGGCTGCTTGGCACACCGCGGACGCCGTATCGCCGCCGGACAGCATCAGCGCCGCAGCCGGGGCGCCGCTGGTGCATTCGCGCAACCGGCCCGCGGCGATGCCTCCACGCGGGATTCGCAGCAACACATGTTCACCACGCCGCAGCGACGCCGCGATTTCCTTCACGGTGGCGTTGACGATCAAGAAATTGCGAACAGATCGCTCCGCCAGCAAGCGCTCTTGTTGGACGATGGTCGCCGGATGATCCGAGCCAATGCAGAAAAGAACCGGCCCGCGCGGTTGCTTGTTCCTGGCGGGCTGTGCCGGTCCCGGTGGCATGGCGCGGGCCAGCGCCGAGGCCAGGCCTCCCGATCCGGCCCACAGAATGCGCTTTCCCAGCGACAGCCCTTCGGCAACGCTAGCGTCTAAGTCGCCATCGCTGGTGGCCTCGAGCGACACCACGCGCGCTCCGTTAGTAATCGCCGCGGCCAGGCCGTCCGCCCGTACGTGGATCGAATCCGTGACCCGTTGCTCGCGCAGCCAAGCGGCCATCTCCACCGTTGGCTTACCATCCACGCGCAGCCAGCCTGATTCCACCGTTCGTCCCAGGACGGGGAAGGCCGGCGTCATCACTGCGGCCTCGCATCGGAAGGCGTCCACAGCCGCGGCGACTTCCCGGCCGGCATGACCGCGCAACGTGGAATCTATCTTCTTGAATAGAAGTCGCGCCGAATGAATCGGCAGCGCCGCGGCCGCTTCCGCGACGCGTTGTTCGGCTTGTTGCGGATCGAGATTGCGGGTGGCGGAATTGACCGCTACCACAGATGCGTTGTCGGCGAAGCGCATCGACACCGACGCTATGGTCCGATAGCCCCGCATCGCAAAATGTACGGCGGCATCGCAGGCTCCGGTCAGGTCGTCGGCAATCAGGAGACATTCCAGCGCACCGGGCGAACGCTCATCGGAATTGTTCATGTCTGCCTCCCGTCTTGAAGGAACGGCACGCGCAACAGGAACAGCACCGCAAACACGGCGGCATAGGCCAATGGGGCGCGCACGTCGGACTTCACCAGCCAGTAGTAGTGGATCACGCCGGCGACAGCGCTGCCATACACGAGGCGATGCAGCATCTGCCAGCGCCGGCCCCCCAATCGGCGGATCCAACCGGCTGTGGAGGTCAGCGCCAGCGGCAACATCAATAGAAAGGCGGTTACGCCCGCGGTAATGAAGGGACGCTTCCAAACGTCTTTCCAGATTTCGCCGAAGTCGAAGAACTTGTCCAACCACACATAGGTTGTCAGATGCAGGTATCCGTAGAAAACTGCGTACAAACCCAGCATGCGGCGGAAGCGGATGAGATCAGGCAGCGCCAGGAACTTGCGAGCCGGCGAGATGGCCAGCGTGAGCGCCAGGAAACGCAGCGCCCAAATGCCGGTTTGATGGGTGATGTACTCCACCGGATTTGCGCCCAGGTCCTGACGGTATTGGCGAACCACCAAGTCGGCCAGCGGTTCCAGACAGATGAGGAACACCACAGCCTTGGTCCACTTGCTGGTTAGGAATCGATGCATTCAGGAGTTGCTTTCCTACAACCCCATTCTATGATGACACGTTGCATCAGTTCGGCACCCGCGAAGGTGGTGGGATGCCGGCAAGAAACGCGGCTGAACTCTGGCAAGAGTTCAGTCGCAGTTCAGTATCGAGTGAACTCATTAATCTATTCAAATCAAATGCCTTATGTCAAGAGTTCAGCCCTCTGGTGCAAGTCATTCTTGCAGTTTCAAGTTTCCACAACGGTTCCTGATCCGGTAGGGCTGTCCGTCCTTGCCACGTGCCCGAGAACGGGTTAACCTTCCCCAGGCCCCCAGCCCCTCAAAACCAAACCGGTCACGAAGAGCCTTGTCACCGATTACAGCGCGCATGGTGGTTGCTCCTTTACGGGATCTTATCACTCTGAAGGTTCATCCGCAGCACAGCCCGTCGAAACAGGTCGAAACAGAAAAAGCGGTCGGATGCGAGGGACAACCTGAGAGCCTGTCGGAGATGGTCGAAGGCGCCCAAGCAAACCGCAAATTCCCCGGAAGACCCTTTTCGTGCCTTTCGTGTTTTTCGTGGTTGGGGTTTTAACCGCTAACCGCCCCGAAGGGGCGAACTATGTCAGCCCAGGCCAACGGCCTGGGTTTTCGAACGGCATCTCCCAAGCCCTGTAGGGGCGGCCTAGAATCCGCTGCCGGCTACCAAGACGACCGAGAGGCTTAGGTCGCCCCTTCAGGGCTCTCGACGCAACGGACAATCAACCCAGGCCGTTGGCCTGGGCTGACATAGTACGCCCCTTCAGGGCTGTCGGCGCCCCTTGAATAAGCGGCGGAATTTGCGACGCACTGCACTAGCGGCAGTCAAATCTCGCCACGCAGGTCCATGATCTTGCGACGATCGCGCTTCGTTGGCCGGCCGGCGCCGGGTGGCAGCGACTCGAGTTGTCTTAGGACTTTGCGATCGGCGGCGGCCTGCAGCCGGAGTTCCTGGCTTTCCGCGCTCTCGCGATAGAGCGTCTGGGCAGTGGACGCTGGTCCTCGCATTTCACTGAGCAGCAGAACCTCGATGGCGAACTCACCGCTATCGTTGGAGACTTTCAACTGGTCGCCAGGCCGGATTTCGCGTGAGGGTTTGATGCGATGACCCGCGATTTCCACTCTACCAAGCTCGCAGGCACGCGCGGCTAAGGTGCGTGTCTTAAAGAATCGAGCGGCCCATAGCCATTTGTCGATGCGGACGAAGTTAGCCATTAGTGGATGACGGAGAGGGAGTATCCGACCTTGCCGCGGCTGTTGATTCCACCCGGCCTATTCGAAATAAGATCCCGCTCGGAGAATCGGGGGCCGCCTGATCTGCGCGGTTCTTCTTTTCGCGCGCCGTTTCTCAATACACGAGCGTTGGCTCGTCCCTCTCACACACATCGGAAATTGTAACCGCTCATGAGAATTGTGCAAGGGAAAAGAACAACGCAGATCAGGCTGACCCCGCGATCCCTACTACGCTCATCAAGTCGCCCACTTCGTCGAAATCCAGGGGGATTCCATTGCCCACATGATACCGATCGCTGTGGTCGCTGTGGTCGATGTCCCGCAGATGGCACAGGCAAGCGGGCGAGGCCAAAAAGGAATCGACCCGGTTGGTGTTCTTGATGCATACGATCTTCACTTCTTCCGGCGACGGCAAGCCCATGTTGCGCATGGCAAAGAAAATCGCGGCGCGATCGCAGGGGAACCACATCGGCATCCGCGCGGTCAGAAACCCCAAGGAGGTTGTCGCATTGACGTTGGTGAGCGTGAAATTGGTCTTGCGGAACAGGCGTTCGTGCACCATGTCGGCTTGGCCGACGCCGCAAGCGTTACCCTCGGTGGCATAGGTCAGGTCGCGGACGTAGATGCGCCGGATGCGGATGAATCCAGGAGTCGTGCCGGTGGAATCCGCGCCATCCAACTCTTGGTGAATACTCCGCCCGGTGACGCGGGTGTCCATGCCCGTGCCGCTGATATCCTTGCCGAGTTCATCCACGATCAGCAGGTCGAGATTCTGAAAGGGAAGCTGCGGACGAATCTCCCGCGCCCGGGTCAGCAAGCGCGGCTCTTCGATTTCCAGGTTCGCCGCCGCCACAGCTTCGATGCCCGCGGTTTGATGGGCGTCGTTTTCCAGAATGGCCACGCCGCCCAGGAGTTTGCCGCTTCGCAGATTGACGCGCGCCATCTCCAGCAGCACTTTCTCAAAACCCATGCGCAGGGCGCTGGAATGGAATCGGCGTGCGCCCTCCAGATTGCCCAAACCGATGGCGGCCATCTTCATGATGCCGCTCTCGACTTTGCCGATGAAGGTGGTGTGTGGCTTGACGCGGTTCACCAGGAGCACACGTCCCAGCTCGTATGCCTGCTTGTCCATGAACACTTCGATGCCCGATTCCGTGACGCCGGTGAGCACCGTTTCCATGGAGGATCGCACCGGCACGCCCATGTGGGCTTCGTCGATCCCATAGTTGGCCAGCACGGCCTGCTGCGCTTCCGCCGTCGCGCCGCCATGACTGCCCATCGCGGGAATGATGAATGGCGTAATTCCGCGTTCCTTCAGCCATGCCACCACCGCGCCAGCAATCTTGGCGTAGTTGGCAATCCCGCGACTCCCTACGGCAACGGCCACCGGCGCTCCGGCCGGCAAATCGAGCTTGGCCTTGTCGAGGGTCGCGCGAGTAGCGGCGACAATGTCGGTCAAAGCCGGCGCGCTAGGACGAGTGGCCCGAACCAAGTGTAGATACGGAAGCGGTACCGGCGGTAGCCCCTTCGAGTCCATGGACTCGATTGTACTAAAACAGGCGAGGAGAAGGCCTTGTGAGCTTGCCGCGAAAAGTTGGCGATCTGGAAAGGACGGGAAGGCCTGATCGGTGTAGTCACTTTTCGGCGAATCGTGAATCCGCGAAAAGATGGTGCGTCACGAAAAACTTGATACGCCGATCAGGCTGCCCGGCGCATCCTATCATGGATGACCCGGCCCCCCAGCCCCCATGGTGGCGGTCAATCGGTCGTGCGTCAAGCCGCGCCGCAGCATTTCTTATACTTCTTACCGCTCCCGCATGTACAGGGAGCGTTCCTTCCGACCTTGGTCTTCTCCGAACGAAGCGGATCGTCGTTCTCTTCGCTGCCTCTAGCAGCCCTGCCCCGCTCGGTCCGGCGCCTCGCCTTCCAGCGGATCAACTCCATCACGGGAGGATTCTTTTCATCGGACGGAACAAGAGGGTGGTCCTCGCCGGTGATCGCCGCCGCGTCGGGATCATTTCTGCCGATCTGCCATGCTTCGCGAACATAAAGCTCCTTCTTTTCAATGCCGAGGCGTGGGTTTACTAGCAGGTTAGACTGGCTCAGCGCGCCCGCCTCCGTTTGGACGGCGGGGCCGAGCTTGTACGCTCCGACCGTCTTATAGGCTTCCAGGAACATCGATAAGTGGCCACCTGAAGAGGACTCCATTGTCTGGATTCGACTTGTCATGACGCTGAACTTAATGCCTGGTCGGGAGAAAGCCAGCGTAGGATTGGAGCCGATCATGATGCGGTACAATCCAGCGCGACGCCGGTCCACGCCCTTGATGATTGTCACTCGCAGCGTCTCTTTCTCGTCCTTTGCACCGAGCCTCTTTGCGCCAGTTGGCAAAAATCTGTGTGGCAGCTTCTCCTTCTCGGAAAACCAGTCCCAGCGTCGGTGGCTGGCTCATGTCGGGGATAATCACATAACATGCGCCCACCCAATGAGCCTTGTCCCAGAGAGTCATTCGGAGGTGGGATTTATTCTCGATCTGGGTATGTTTTACGCGCTCGTAGTCCCGCAGTTCATCGGGCGGTTCACCTTGACCAACAGAATATGCCGATCGACTAGTCGCTGCCTTGGTGGCGGGATCGTCTGCCTCGGAGGAATCCCACTTCTCCGCTCGCTTTGGGGGATATTCCTCATCGCCGTCAATCTTCCAGTCGGAGAGGTGTGTCTTCGGGTCATGGCCGAGCACATTTCCAATCGTTGCAAGACTGGTGGTGAATGCAACAGCGCGCTCCGCTGCCATCTCAGTTCGAAGCTGCTCCATGACCTTCTTAACATCGTGAAGGACGAAGACCCGAGCGATTACGGCGAGAACCAGTTTCCACAACTGTTCTTTTACTCGGGTCTGAACATCAGCGGAAGGGTTGTGCGGGTTGAACTCGGCACAAGAAACGCGAACCTCCGGCATTCCTTCCTTTTCGTGGAATCTGAATTCAAGCGGCGCGTCTAGGAAGTCAGCCCTCCTGACATCGATCTCCAACGACGGTTCGAACGCAATCCCCGAATCAATGGAAAGCGTTGATAGCATGCTCTCCAAGGCACTCAGGATGGATTCCGCTATTTCGACGCACGGCCCTGACGTTTGGGCTATAACCTTGATATTGCAGCCGAGGATGACCGATTCCAAAGTTACTGTGCGGGCGTCGTAGAAAGAGAGTTGGGGCGGTAGCTCCTCGGTCGTGACTTTTTCGCGCCACGTTCGAAAGAAGTCGATTACGCTCGGAAACTCGCTGGTCGGAACTTCCGGGGGCAGGTCCTCATATCCGAGAGCGTAAAGCAGTGCCGTGCGGGAGGCTTCCAGACCCACGCGAGCGAGTACTGTCGGAAGGAAACTACATGCCTTGAGATCCCAGAGGTCAGTCTTCAGAAACAGTCCGCCAAGCGCGAAATCAAATTCCAGCTCTCCGCCTAGTTGCTCTTCTTCGTTCCTCTTTTCGTTCACTGCGGCCGACACGGCCTGGCTCGTGTGGTGCCACGCAAGGATTTGAGGCAATCTGCCAAGCTGAAGTTCTAGCCATTTGAGCCTGTTGTAGCAGGCCGCCTGACGGATCGTGACGTCGGAGTATGTCCAGAAGTCGTTCGCGGCGACGGATGCCGCAACGAGCATGGTGCCTCTCGCAGCCCAAAGCAATCCTACGCGTTCATAGGCGATAGAGCACATGTACAGCGCCCGGACGACATCCCCGCGACTTTCGTGCTTGTACAAACCTTCCAGCGCTCGACCAAGCGAACGAATCGCCTCATATGGTCGGCCTGCGTCCAACTGCTGTTCTCCACGTCGATAGAGCAGGCGTGAGGCCTCGATTCCGCTCTTGCGTTTCGCCACAACCGTTACGAGTTTGTCGAAGAGCTTGTGAAACGCTACGCGTTGGCCATAGAACGTCTCTAGCTCAGGAATGAACTCGCCCAGCAGCTCAAACGGGTATCCCACTAATCCTTCGCTCTGCGAGACCACGGATTGCAGGCCTTCTAGACTCGCGTCCACCGTCTTTGGGTTGCCCTCCTCCAGTTGCATCAGAAGACGCAAGGTTCGCGCTTGTAACGCATTGCTCCCGCGATCGGTTTCCTGCGTCAGGCGTTCAAGTTCCGAGGCAAGAGTAGCGGTCCGCGTTGAGAGCAGCGATTGCTGCTCGGTCAGCTTTCCGGTTCGTGCGGCCGTATTGAGACAGTTCCAAATGCTGGAGAGCCGTTCCAGGTCATACGCGTTGCGGCTGCCCCTGGCCAAATCTTCGACGGCAGAGTAACGGTCTGAGAAGGCCTTGAAATCCTCGTACCACCAAAACGCCGTCCACGCATTCTGATAAACGGCAGAAAAAAGTTGGTGCGGACCGCCATGCTCTTGGGACACCCGGAGCGCTCGCTGCAATCGGCCATCAACCTCAATACGCGGATGTTCCATACTTCGCGCCAGCAAGGCAGACTCAAGGCAATCGTCCACAAATTGAAAACTGAGATTGCCCTGCTGGACTGCGGCCTCAATTCGTTTGTCGATTTCGTCGAGGTCGGCCTCGCGTTGAGTGTCAAGGGGTCCCTTACGTACACCAATGCGAAGAGGAACCTCCAATCGAAGCTCCTTGACGGCCACTGGTTCAAGATGACGTTCAAAGACCGCGTCGAGAATCCAATTACGATCGAAGATTCGGACATCCATTCCAGCCTTCTTGCGGCACTCATCTTCAACCTTCGATCGCTGTTTGTCGGGGACAAATTGATTGGTGATAAAGAAGGTCTTCTTGTAGCCGCGCTGAGTCGCGGCGATCTTGGCGAAATCCGCCTTTGCCTTAGAGCGCCAGTCCTTCTTCGCGCTGAAAGCGAACGCCCACCGCTCGGACGCGGAGTCCCGACCATTCCCTTCATACCAAACAAGAGATAGTCCGTCGGCCACTGGATAGGTTTCGCTATCTACCTTGCTGTCGCCGCCTCCTGTTGGACCTGTATGGGGAAGTAGGTTGGGACAGATCTGATGCTGTGCGACCGCTCGCGCAAACCGCTCGAAGTCTTGCTCTTGGCTTCTGCTAGTAAGCGACGCGAGATGGTATTCCAGTAGTGATCTGTCTAGCGCCGGGGCGTCGGTCGTGATTGAGTCGGAGAACTTGTCGGGGCGGCGGCCTCGGAGGAAATCCTTTGGGGATAGAGTTTCAGGTTTCATCATGAGGGAATTCTACGACCACTCGATCGCCTCCAGGCCGCTCCCTTCCATGATGGACTTCATGGTTCCGAGTGGAAGCGTCTTGCCTCGATGATAAGCGACGATGACTTGCTTTCCCGTCGCGAGATTGCGCCACTTTTGGTGACTACCGGACGTTCCGGCGAGGACAAAACCATTGCGACGAAGGATGCGGATCACCTCGTCCGCCTTAAGACGCGGAATGCGTCTTTCAGGCAACCTTAACCTCAAACAACTTGGCGTCGTCCGACAGCGCTAGAGGAGATGGTTCCAGATACAGCCGGATCGCCTCTTCGATATTCTCCATAGCCTCAGCTTCCGTGTCACCCGCGGATGCGCACCCCGGCAATTCGGGACACACAGCTGAAAAAGATCGCGTCTCGGGGTCGAACTCGATCACAGCGCGGAAGGTCATGGGGTCATTATAGCGCAGGACGGTCGGGGGATTGCATTCCCGGGGGAAGGGCGCGCTGGGGAACAAGGGGAAATGGGGTCGGCCTCAGGCGGATCCCGCGCTCCCGTGTGAATCGAAGACCGCAGACCAGGCCGTCCCCGCCCCTCTCGTCCCCGCCCCTCTAAATCCAAAAATGATGAATGGAGGGGTGGCCGCGATGAGAGGCGGCAGCGATGTCACTTCCTTCGACCCGCGCCGCCTCCACCATCTCACCACTCGTCCGGCTCGGCAACGAGCCACTCGACGAATGGTTGCTGGTAAAATGAATCGGATGCGTCAAACCGCGCTTGCCGTCGTTGCTGTGCTCGCGCTTGTCGCTTCCTGCGCCGCTCAAGCACCTGATCCAACTCCCGCGTATGTCGAGCGCGGTCATAGAACGGAGGAGCGCCAGAAGGCTTTCCGTGAGCAGATGGAGAGGTTTTACCAGGCGCTATCGCGGGCGTTCCGCCGCAACGCCCCAGACTTACTGCGCGACATCGCACCCCCTCCGCCTGGAGTGCACGGGTATCAGATTCTTCCCAAAATTACCAAGGACGCTCCTGCCCCGAGTCCGGGCGAACAGGCCAAGATCGTTCGTTTCAGTTGGAACCTGACGGACACTCGGATTGAGCAGGAACTCGGTGCTCTGCGGGGGTTGGAGACGGACCTTCTGTCGCTGGGGAAGCAGACCGGTTCGGTGGGTCGGGACGTTAGGCGGGACGCCAGCGCCAAGCTCGCAACCGGCTATCGCCAACTGGCAACTCGGGTCAAGTCGATCGACGGGAACATCCAATACAACTGGCTCTGGCAAAAGCAAGTTGCCGAGCAGCGGCCGACATTTGACTATCTCCAGAATGTGCAGGATCAATTGCAGGACCGCTACGCCATCGACAACGCACTTGCGTCGCAGAGCGACGCCGAACTGCGGACCGTTGCCGGCAGAATCGAGCACGCCAGTGCGTTTGATCCAGCCGGCAGGTTGAAGATTGACGCTTCCCAGTCCGCCGCGGCTCCGTTAGATGCAACCCCCCATGTGCAGAAGGATGTGCAGAAGGATGTGCAGAAGGATGTGCAGAAGGGTGTGGAACAGGGCGTGCAGCAGGATGTGCAGTCCATCCGGCGCGCGCTCAGCGCGCGACGACTCGCCGACAACCAAGCGGTCACTGCCTTCCAGGACCGCGGCGCGCCGCCCGACATTGCGGCCATCGAGCATCCCTCGCCAGCGAAGTGGATCATACGAGTGAAGCTCTACACCGACATTGAGGACGCGGCATTTGTTCGCAGCGTCAGGGAGGGCATTGAAAGCTGGTGGCACGTCCGGAGGGCAGGCGAAAACGCTGGCGAAGATTTTCACCTGGAACTGAACGTCCAAACTCTCTCTCCCCGGCGTCTCTATTGCGAACATCCGGATCGCGCGGATCGTGGAGGCCCGGCGAATCGTGCCTGCGCGCCACCTCCGCATGGCCGGCAAATCGACCTGAACGCGCACGTCGCGCGCTTCCCCGAGGACGGCGCTGTACTCACGACTGGCGCGACCACCTTGCAAATCGTCGGCACGCGGGCGCTCGTGTTCGGTCCGGATGACACCGCCCCGCGAGTCCTCGCCCACGAGTTCGGGCATATCCTCGGGCTTCCCGACACGTACGTCCGCGGCTATCGGGACTTGGGTCCAGACGGCTTCGAGATCACGGAACTTGCCGACCTCACCGATATCATGGGAGCGCCAGGAGCAGGTCCGGTGCTGCCGCGTCACTTCGAGCGGCTCATCACGGCGAGAGCCAGAGCTTTGCTCGACCAGTCTTTCCGCTTATGCAATCAGCAGCGCTACAGCGAGGCCATTGACGCCGCTCGGCGTGCTTTGGCGCTCAAAGCGGATTACGCAGAGGCATATAACAACATCGGTTTCGCTTACGCGGGTCTCGGACTGTGGGAACCGGCCATTGCAGCGGTCGAGGAAGCGCTGCGTCTTCAACCCAATTTTCAACTGGCGAAGAACAATCTCGCGTGGCTCATGGAACGGAAGCGGAGTGAAACCCACCCGCCAACCTAAAACGGAAGGAATGGGTGTCAGACTGAACGGCGAAAGATTATTTTCCCGCTCTTGTTTTTCAAATGATGTTTCCCACGCACGCCGCGTGAGAAATCGTATTCCGCTCGCACGCCATCGCCGGTGTCAACAGGGGGAGAGCGGGGTCGGGGGAATCGAAGGACAGCCTGAGAGTTTGTCGAGAATAGAATTTCGGCGAACGAAGAATCAACAACATACAGAACATTTCTTGTGACAAATGTTTCGTAAGTCGTTGATCCCCGTCGGCCGAAATCTATTCTCGACATTCTCGACAAACTCCTGATCTGCGTTGTGCTTTTTTTAACAATCGCCAGTCCGCATGTGCGTAAATTTCCGATGTGCACGGGATGATCAACGCTGCCGCTTCGTGGATCAAGAAACGGCACGCCGGGTTGGGGTGGTAAGCAAATCAAGCCCGCGAATGCGGGCGACACAGAGGTTGAGGATTATGACGATGTCGGTCGCAAGACTGGGACCTTTATGTCGCCCGCATTCGCGGGCTTGGGTTGCCTCGATCCTGACCCACAGCTTGCGCTGTGGGCTAAATCATGCCACCAGCTACGCTGGCTCGGCGTCCGTGAAGCGGACGCCCTGACAGTAGCCCAACACTTCAGTGCCCGGAAAATGGCCGTCTCCGATGAAGCCCGTGCAACGGACGGCCGAGGTCTTCGCGGAGCTATGCTCAAGAATATAGAAACCTCAGTCGTCCGTTGCACGGACTCGCTTCCTGCTTGGTTCCGTCCCCAGCACTAAAGTGCTGGGCTACTGTCAAAGCGTCCGTTTTACGGACGCCTCTAGCCGACAAGGTGACTGAAAAATGTAGAAACTCCATAGCGTCCGTTTCACGGACGCCGCGCCACCGGCTGATTGCAAACTGGGACACCACCCGAAAAGCCAAAGCCCTGCGCCAGTTTCGCCGGCTAAGCGCGTGCCAAGGCCGTCAGGCCAGGTCGAAGCGATCCAGGTTCATCACCTTGTTCCAGGCAGCCACGAAGTCCTTCACGAACGCCTGCTTCGAGTCGTCACATGCATAGACTTCCGCGAGGGCCCGGAGCTGGGAGTTGGAACCGAAGACGAGATCAACGACGGTGCCCGTCCACTTGAGTTCGCCCGTCGCCCGATCGCGCCCCTCAAACACGCCTTCCGATGTGGCGGACTTCTGCCACTTCGTGTTCATGTCGAGCAGGTTGACGAAGAAATCATTCGTCAACGTCTCGGGCCGCTTGGTGAAAACACCGTGTTTGGACTGCCCGAAGTTTGCATCCAGGGCGCGCATGCCGCCAACCAGAACCGTCATCTCGGGAGCGGTCAGGGTCAGCAGGTTCGCCCGATCCACCAGCAGCTCAGCCGCCCTACTCGATCCCTCGTGTCCCTTCCGGAGATAGTTGCGGAACCCGTCCGCGGCCGGCTCCAGTACGGCGAACGAATGCACATCGGTCTGCTCCTGCGACGCGTCCGTGCGCCCCGGCGAGAAGGGAACCTTCACGTCGTGGCCGGCCTTCTTCGCAGCTGCCTCGACGGCTGCGCAGCCGCCCAGAACGATCAGGTCGGCAAGCGAGACCTTCTTCTTGCCACCGGACTGCGCGCCGTTGAAATCCTTCTGGATCGCCTCCAGCGTCTGAAGAACCTTCGCCAGCTCGGCCGGCTGGTTGACTTCCCAATCCTTTTGCGGCGCGAGGCGAATGCGCGCCCCGTTAGCCCCGCCGCGCTTGTCACTGCCGCGGAATGTTGCCGCCGACGCCCAGGCCGTCGTGACCAGTTGGGAGATGGAAAGTCCGGATGCGAGGATCTTGGCCTTCAGAGCAGCAATATCCTGCTCCCCGATCAATTCATGATCCACAGCGGGAACGGGGTCCTGCCACAGCAGCGGCTCCGCGGGAACGAGCGGGCCAAGGTACCGCGAAACAGGCCCCATGTCGCGGTGCGTCAGCTTGAACCAAGCCTTGGCGAACGCGTCGGCGAATTCCTGCGGGTTCTCGTGGAAGCGCTTCGAAATCTTCGCGTAGGTCGGGTCCACCTTCAGTGCGAGGTCCGTCGTGAACATCATCGGGGCGTGCTTCTTCGACGGATCGTGGGCATCCGGCACGGTGCCCGCCGCGGATGCGTCCTTGGGCGTCCATTGGTGAGCGCCGGCGGGACTCTTCGTGAGTTCCCATTCATAGCCGAACAGGTTGTCGAAGTAGTTGTTGTCCCACTTCACCGGGTTGGTGGTCCATGCGCCCTCCAACCCGCTGGTGATCGCGTCGGCGCCTTTGCCGCTGCCAAAGGTGTTCTTCCAGCCCAAGCCTTGCTCTTCGATGCCGGCAGCCCTCGGGTTCGGGACCGACATACTTGCTCGCATCGGCAGCGCCATGGGCTTTGCCGAAGGTGTGTCCGCCGGCGATGAGGGCCACCGTCTCCTCGTCATTCATCGCCATGCGGGCGAAGGTCTCCCGGATATCCTTGGCCGCGGCGAGCGGATCCGGTTTGCCGTTGGGCCCTTCCGGATTCACGTAGATCAGGCCCATTTGAACGGCGCCGAGAGGATTGTCGAGCTGACGGTCGCCGCTGTAGCGCTCGTCTGCCAGCCACTTGCCCTCAGGCCCCCAGTAAATGTCTTCTTCCGGCTCCCAGATGTCCTCGCGCCCGCCGCCGAAACCGAAGGTCTTCAATCCCATCGACTCCAGTGCGACGTTACCGGCGAGAATCATCAGGTCGGCCCAGGAGAGTTTCCGGCCGTACTTTTGCTTGATCGGCCAGAGCAACCGGCGCGCCTTGTCGAGGCTCACGTTGTCCGGCCAGCTGTTGAGGGGCGCAAATCGCTGTGCTCCGGAGCCCGCGCCGCCTCGGCCATCGGCGATACGGTACGTGCCTGCGCTATGCCACGCCATACGGATGAAGAGCGGCCCATAGTGGCCGTAGTCCGCGGGCCACCAGTCCTGCGATGTCGTCATCAAGGCATGGAGGTCCTTGATCACGGCATCCAGGTCAAGGCTCTTGAACTCCTCGGCGTAGTTGAACGCCTCGCCCATGGGGTTGGACAGCGGGGAGTGTTGGTGCAAGACCTTCAGGTTCAGTTGATTGGGCCACCAGTCTGCGTTTGTTGGGGCTCCAGCCATTGTGTGTTTGCGAGCGCCGCCCGAGAACGGGCACTTGGCTTCGCTTGGCAAGTTTTGCTCCTTCTGATCGGGGACAGGCCTCCCCACTGCGGTGATGAATTTTTTTCCATATGTTCCTCTTCCTTCGAATTAGTTAAAAAACTGTGACGAACTACGAACCCGGTATCCACAAGCCTACGACACTTAACGGGAAGCATGCCGCGGAGCGCACTTCGCGCAGAGCCCCCGGAAAATGAGTTCGCATTCGCGAACAATCCGCTTACCGAGGGAGCCCGAGGCAGGCTTGGGCACGTCGTACCACTCGATGTCCTCAACATTGCCGCAGCGGTCGCAGATGAAGTGGTGATGCCGCATGCCTTTCGCATCGAATCGCGCGGCGCGGCCCTCGACGGCCACTTCACGCACCAAACCCGCCTGCACCAAGTCCCGCAGATTGTTATAAGTCGTGGCCCTGGAAGAGCGCGGATCCACGCGATTCACGGCTTCGAAGATTTCCGCAGCCGTGGGATGCCTGTTGTGTTCCATCAAGAATGCCATCACGGCGTAGCGCTGCGGAGTGCACCGCAACCCGCTGCCTTCCAAAGACCGTTTAATCGCCTCGGCGTCCATGAAGGACTTAGATTATATCTAATGTGATATTTTGTCAAACTCGCAACGTACCCAAAGAGGCTCGGAGCGGCTGCCTTGCGAGATTTGGGCCTTGGAGACCTGCGACTTGGCCGCCTGGTCCGGAAACGGCTGGACCTGAATCCGCCAGGGGGCGAATTGTTACTTCCAATATCGCTCACTTCTTACGTTTTGGCTTGACCGGCGCATACTCGATCGCTTGATGCCTCGGCCGCTTCGATCGCTTTTCCTTGGTGATCCTTCCGGAACGGGATTTCTTGGGCGGCGCGGTGTCGCCAACGCACTCACCGCGCGGTGCGGTGTCGCCGAAGCGGCCCGGCCGGCCTCTTTTCTTAGGCGGCGGACTGCCGGAACGGCCACGCTTCCCTCTTTTCTTCATCTCGAGTGGTGTCGCATCGCCGCCTGTGCCCGCAGCGGCATCGATAATAGGGCCCTGTCGTCTCTTTTTCATTCATTTCCTCCTGCTGGTGGAATTACTTTCTCGCTCATCCTCTCTGGTGCATTCAATATTGCAGCCACTTCCAGCAACCCGCTGGCGGATTCCCCAGTCTGCCACGAGCCGGCGGAGAAGGTGGCAACGGCAAGAGCCTTGGGGTCGAGTTGCAGAATTGCGGCTAGAGCGTGCTGTACGAAGTCGCTACGGACGTGACTGCTGTATAGGTCCTCGCGCACGCCGCCTACGGCATAGTCCGCATTCGGCAGAATGGAGGAGTCGCGCTCGTGGATTACCAGTCTGTCCAGGAACGCGAAACCCCGCCGCCAAGCGTCGGTGTAACGCTGCTGAAGCGGGTCGGACCTGGATCCTGCAACCCGTGCGGCTGCGGCGACCGCTTCCATGTACACCGCAGTCGTGTAGCCTGGCGTACACGGTTGATGATCGGTCAGAAACGCGCCCGAGACAGTCTGTTGGAACTCCAAAATCCAGTCGGCGATCTCGTACACGAGATCGGCCCGCTTGCTATCGCCAGTGAGGCGCCACCAGGCGGCGGCCGCAAGACTCAACCACGACACTTGCCCAAAATCGCGTTTGTAACGAAACCGATGACGATAGTAACCAAAAGCGCGCTCGATTCTGGCGTGAGCGTTGGGAATCCCGCCTTGATCGCCGGCCAATGCCAGCAACACCTGGCCCGGAGCATAGTTCTGCAGGTCTTCCGGGGCAAAGGAGCGTTCCTCGACCTCCTTTTCCTCGTCTTCCCTTTCCTTGTCCTCCATGCCCGGCTGGGGACGCCACGTAGTTACGCGGCCGTGGCGGTCGATTGCGTCCCACAGCCTCCGGGTCAACGCGGCGCGATCGCATCCTGCCACGTGGGGCAGGCCCAGTTCGTCGAGCGTCAGCAGCGCAAAGGCGTTGCGCGAAAGCGTCAGGGCCGGCTCTTCCTCCATCCTTAGCGCGCATTCCAGGGCGGCGACGGCGGATTCCCGTAATCCCGCGCGAGCGAACGTCCACGCCGCGTGAGCCTGGCGGGCGGAATCGATGCTCCGGCACCGTATGTTTTCGAAGGGGAAGTAGCTGAAATAGAGCGAGCCATCCTCGCTCTGATTCCTTTGCAGATACGCCGCTAGACGCCGCCCCATCTCTTCCATCGCCGCCAGCGGCACACCCTCCGGCAGCCTCCGATCCTGGGGCCGCCGGCAGGGACGCTTGAAGGCTCCGTCCATGGGAGACACGCCTTCGGCATCGGCGAGCCAAGTGCAGCAGTCGAAGCTCCGCCAGTCATACGGCGGACGAGTAATACCGGCCTTGTCCAACACTTCGTCCAGGAAACTCTCGGCATCCAGGCAAAGCCAGGTCGTCACGCAGGGCAACAACAGCCCGGAGCGATTGCTTTGCTCGACCATCAGGGCTTGCTGTCCGTGGCAGTACCGCCGGAGGACTTCCTCACGCGAAAAATCTCTCATCTCCACTTCGTTGAACAGCAGCGTCACGCTCACAGCCACAATGGAATCCGGATGGAATCCGCAGTTGCTCGAAACGTTGGTCTGCCAGGGTGGCTTCGGCCAGCTCGCGAATGTCCTGGTTCAGATCGTCGAGATCCGATCCCATACAGCCACGCACGTGACCGTTGACGTAAAGGGTCACAAAAAGCTGCTTCGGACCCTCCGGCAGGACAGTCCCCGCCAAATCCAAGGCGCTCTCGCTCGACGTCGGCGGCCGCGCCGGGGATAGCCGCTGCAAAACGATTTCACGGGCGCGCTCGGCCAGCGCGCTCAGGTCGGGTGAAGGGTCGCTCCCGGGAACGCCACCCGGCGGCCAGGATGCGCCGGGTTCGACGTACTTCCAAACGTCGTGCCGATAGATCCGGTACGGCTCGTGCGGGTACAATTCCGCGTTCCTCATGCGGGCGTGCTGAAACTGCTGCCATTCGCCGCGAATTCCGGGCATGCGAGGAAGCGCACCGCCGATCGCTCCAGGACGTTCCCGGCTCAGCACCACGATTCCATAGCGATCGTTGTCGAGTTGCCCAACGGTGGTTTGCTCCAACGAGGAAAAAAAAATCGCCGCGACGTGGCTTTCCTCCAGCTCTTTCAACCCCGGGTTGCCGGGAGGCAATTCCCTGGCGGCACACCAGGCCGCGCGTACCGTGTCCTCCGCCGGCCCGCCCGATGACTCGCCGGGAAGGCGCCAGAAGCCGGAGCGGACGCGACGATCGGACGAATCCTCGCGCGAACGCACGCTGATCCACGCCCCTCCGCATGAATCGTAGTCGCTTCTGTCCAGGCGCGCGGGAGGACGCAGCAGCCTGCCGGTTGACAGGTACTCGCACATGACCTCTCGCGCCAGAAGGGCGGGGTGCAATCCTTCCGAAGCGCTGCGGGAACCCCAATCGCTCTCCGGGAAATCCTTGGTTGGGTTACGATCCAACGTTGGTTCGCCTTCCATGTGCGACATAAAGTCCTCGAAGATGTCGTAGACCGCCTCGACGTGATAGCCGCGTTCGCGCAGCCGCGTGCAGCCGCCGTCCCAGCCGAAGCGCACCAATGCGACGCATCCTTCCACGCGCAAGCCCGCTGCCTCCAGTGTCGCGACGCACGCCTCAATGCTTTGTCCCGACGCGATCGAGTCGTCCAGCACGATCACCGGTTCGTCCAGATTCATACTGCCCTCGATCAGCTTTCGTGCACCCCAGGCCTCACGTTCCTTGCGCACCAGCAATCCGCGGTAGCGCCCCTCGGATTGCAGAATTACCGATTGCAGAATGGGAATCGCCGCCAGGCCATATGTGGCCACCTGGCGCCCGTCGAAGGAACTAAGCTTATCCAGGATTAATCGCCCGGCCAGCTCGCCGCCGCGGGGAGTCATGCTAACCGCCAAGGAATCGAGCACCCAGCGCGCCGCGGCCCCGTCCGACGCGATGACTGGTTGTGCGTCGGTCCGGCGAAGAATGGCATGATCCAGCAGCAGCCGCAGCAGTTCCTCCCGCTCGTCCCGGCACGCGCGCTGGACTGCCGCCGTCATGCATCGGCCTCGCTCAACCCGGTGCGCTGGACAGCTCGTCCCTGAACCGCAACGGATCCGGACGCGGCGGCCGTGGCCAAGATCGCGGTCTGGCGCACCGGCGGCGGAAGTTCGAAGTTTCGATTCTCGGGCAGCGCCAGGCTCAGATAGCGGCCATCCATGAACAAGACCAGGTCTTTGCTCACGAAATCGTCCAGTGCCGCTTGCACCCACGCCCCGTTTCCAAAGGCTGCCCCAACGTCTCTGGGTGTGCGCGCGTCGGCGCAGTATTCGTAAAGCGCGGCGGATCCATCCGCGTACTTGTAAGTGCGGTGCCGCCGGGTCCGCCGATCGTCAATCGCAATGCTGGAGAATGCCTTGCGATAACTCAGCGTCGGATGGCTGGTCGCGGTCCAACTCTGCTGCCATTCGGCGACTTGGGCGAGCAAACCGGCGTAACGGCTCTCATCCGTTACGTTCTCCATTTCGTGCTCGAAGAAGTAGGAGATGCGCTCCGGCCGAAAACGTTGCTTGGGATAGAGGAACTGGTAGCAAGCAGCCGGCGAAATCCGCGTGATGGACTGCGCGGCCGGGTCGGTGAACATTGGCGAGCCGCGGTCGGCCCGCGCTTTCCCGATGGTCCAAGGAGGCTGCAGGTGCACGATCTTGGCCACCGCCCCGGCCTGCAAGCGATAGTCCTCCTCCGTCTCGCCGGGAAAGCCCATCAGGATGTTGTAAGTGCACAGAATGTCGTAATAGGTGCACCACTTGATCAGCTCGATGTTGCGCATTCCCGTGGTCATCTTGCGCATGATCTTCAGGACGTTCGTGGAGAAGCTCTCGACACCCGGTTGCACGGAGAACAGACCGCTCCTCCGCAGCCGTCCCAACTGGAGGCGCGATAGATTCGGCCGGATTTCGTAGTGCAGCTCCAAATCGCTGTTGGCATCGGCCAACTGACGGAAAAGCGTCTCGGTGTACTCCGGGGCCATGATGTTGTCGATCGGGCTGAACGTGCGAACTCCATACTTGCGCCAGAGCGCTTCCAGTTGCTCCAGCACCTGGCTCGGATCTTTGGCGCGAAACTCCATACCGGAGCGGTTCAGGCCGCAGAAAGTGCAGTGATTCTTTTCGCCCCACCAGCAGCCGCGCGCCGCTTCAATGGGTAGCATGGGCTCGCAGGCCCCATGCCAGTCTTCGTAGCCACTCTCCTTGCGGGCATAGAAGTACTCGTCAAAGTCCGGAACCGGCGTTTCGTTCATGGCCAGGAAGTTGGGCGCGCGGCCGGCATACTCGATCCGGCCGTCCTTCCTCCACATCAGGCCGCGCAAGCCCTGCATGGATTCCCCGCGATCCAGACGGCGGACCATCTCCGGGAAGGAGACTTCCCCGTCGCCACAATGCATGTAGTCCACCTGCGGGCAGCCACGCATGATTTCCTCGGCGATATCGTCATCCAGGCTGGCGCCGCCGAACACGATGGGAACCTCCGGATAACGCCGCTTCAATTCCTTGGCCAGCGCCAAGCTCGCCAAGGTCTGCTGGAACACCACCGAGAAGCCGATCAACCCGAATCGGCGCCAGTTGACGGCGCCGGCGCAAAAACGAACGAATGCGGCAGCCTCCTTATCGCGAATCCTCTGGAAACGCTTGGTGGTACATCCGGCCTGCCGGCAGATGATCTTCACGAGACGCTCGTGGGACCGAAAGTATTCCTGGTCGCGAGCTTCAATCTCGTCCCCGAAAGCCGCCTTGGTCCAGATCCATTCGCCCATCAGGCCGCACCACACCTCGGAGATGGCTTCGTTGACCTTCCAGCCGATCCGCTCCCCAAAATACATGAACAGAGAAAATGTCTGAACGGGGATTCCGGCCCGTTCCAGAGTAGGCTTCAGTAACGCCAGTTGGAAGGAGGGAAAGCGAGCCGACATCGTCGGCATGCTGATTAGGGCAACAGGTTTCATAGCAAGTCCGCCAAGTATATCTACAGAACCGATGGCCGGACAACTCCGCGTCTTCGGCGGGGCCGCACCGTCGAATCCAACTCACTTCACCCCTGGAACGAGGTATAAGTCGCCCAGTACCCGCCTCAAGGTGTAGGCAATGGTCTGGCCGTCGGGCGCAATGAGCGGCACTACGGCGCCGTTCAAGCCGGCAGGATCGGAAGGCGTGATCGCCGTCCACAGCGTCCGGCGTCCCGTGGCGACCTCGACCCTAAAAATGTTAATCGGCAGAGTTCGGCCATCGAAAGCATAGACGAATCTTCCGTCCGGAGTCCAGGAGAACACGCGCTCCGAGGAAGCCACGCCGGGCAGAGACTTCGGGGCCGCGCCGTCCAACGGACATACCGACCAAGCGCCGTTTTGGTCCTGACAAGAAACGGCCGCGCCGTCGGGAGAAAGCGCCCGCGGATTGGGTAGCAGCCCTTCTTTCAAAACCGGCCGTGGCAAGCCATCGGGCACTTCCTGGATATAAGTGCTGGGTGTCTTTCCCGGCTCTCCGCCGTACCAGATCACCTGTTTGCTGTCGGGAAGCCATCCCAATCTGGTGTGGACGATCTCTTTTCCTTGCGTTTGCAGACGGTGAGATTGCCCGGCGCCAACGGGCACCACCTCCCACTCATGGGAGTCGGGATGTAAGCAATGGCCCACTTGCCGTCTGGAGACAGCTTTCCGAAAAGGCCCCTTCCCAGACGCACCGGTGGCGAGCCGTCCGTGTTCCGAATGCACAGGGCTGAATCTTGGCCCATGGCTTCGGTCTGTTCCGAGAACAGCAACCGCTTGCCATCCTTGGACAGGTCGCCGGCAGTCGAGATATCCAACCAAGTCAAGTCGCGCTCCCGTGCTTCTCCGGCTTGCCGGACGTGCATCTCGAAGCGCAGAGATTGGCGAACCACCAGCAGCCGTCCATCGCCAGCGATATCTTGCAAGATTAAAGACCCGGGACCGCTCAAAACATCGCGTACTTTCCCGCTCAGAGTGGCGGCGTGGATTCCCAGGTCTTCCCCTGCCCGGCTCGCCGAAAACCAGACCTTGTCCCCGCGTGAGGTCCAGGCCAAGCCCTGTTCCGACTGCCAACCGGAGGAAAGAACCGTCTTCTTACCCGAGGCCTCCACCATCACCACCGATCCAGCGTCGTCGCTGGGAATGGGATGATCCAGAAACGCCACGCGGTCTCCGCGCGGAGAAACGCGCAAATGGCTGATCCACGTAGTCTCGTAGAGCACCTTCCCCAGTGGAAACTCCAGTCGATTCCGATCACCCCGTTCGATTGCCACGGCCAGCCTTCCGTCGGCCGCGTAGTCCGCGTCTACCACATCGTCCAACAGATCGCGGGGATCTCCGCCGCCGATGGGCACGGTCGCTAGCATGCCCACCCATTGAGACAGCCAGCCGGCACGCGGTTCCCGCAACAAGGCCGCTTCTCCCGCCGGGGCAATCGCCACTAAACGGGAAACGAGATTCAGGGAGCGCGATTCGGCATACTCCGGCCGGACCGCGAAGGTTTCAATCGGCCGGCCATCCCAACGAGCGCTGTACAGAACCGTCTGGCCATCATGGGCGAATCGCGCCGCATACACGGTTCCTCGCCGGTAGGTAATCTTATGGAACACCCCAGTAGACGGCGGCAGGACAGGCCACAGAAAACGACTTACCGCCATGCCCAAGATCAACGCTGTCAGCATTCCGGCGGCGATTCGGAACTTGGCATCCCGCCAGTGCCGCCGCCCGTCAGGGCGAAGGAACGATCGGGATCCCGTTCCAGAGTACCAACTGCTCAGGCCCTGGATGGCAAAGTCCAGATCGCGCGCCGACTGGAAGCGGTCGTTGGGATCCTTCTCCAGGCATCGGTTCACCAACTGTTCCACGGGTTCCGGTTCCCCGAGCGGAAGTGGATCTTCGCGCATGATCAACGTCATGACCTCTGCCTTGGTTCGCGCATCGAACGCCCGACGGCCCGAAATCATTTCGTAGAGGACCGCCCCAAAGCTGAAGATGTCGGAACGCGGGTCAACCGGCTGCCCCTTGACCTGTTCGGGCGACATGTATCCGGTGGTTCCCAGCACCGCGCCGGGTTGTGTCTCGGCAGTCATGGTGGGGCCCTCGAGATCGCCGGCTTCGGTCGCGGCAAGCTTGGCCAGGCCGAAATCCAGAATTTTTATGAGTCCGTCACGGGTGATAAAGATGTTCTTCGGCTTCAAATCGCGGTGGGTAATCCCCTTGTCGTGCGCCGCCGCCAGTCCACTGGCGATCTTCTGGGCGTACTGCAGGGCCTTGCGTTTCGACAGCGCTCCTTCCCTCAGCCGGACCCAGAGCGTATTGCCTTCCAATAGCTCGGTGACCAGATAAAGACGCTGCTCATGGGTTCCCACATCGTAGAGCACCAGAATGTTGGGATGATTCAGCATACCCACCAAGCGCGCTTCGAGCTCGAAGCGGCGGATGCGCTCTGGATCACCGCAATAAGCCGCGGAGAGGACCTTGATCGCTACCTCCCGGCCCAGCCGGGAATCCCGGGCGCGATACACCTCGCCCATCCCACCGGCGCCGAGCGGGGCGAGAATCTCGAATGGTCCGAGCTTGGTACCCTTTGACAGGGCCATCTGGTTTTCCTAGGATGGCTGAAGATTGTAACAGGGATTCAAGGGTGAATCCATGTATCCGTGGAATAAAATCCGACTTACCCGGACAAGTGCCTTTCCCGACGGCGGGCGATGGCATTCTTTCACTCCGCAGCCGCTGTTCAAACTGGATAGGAATCCTCGACCGCCATAGAGAAATGTCGTGGCGTTGGTTGCGCCCGCTGCGGCATTACCGTTTCCTTGATGTCCTGGTAGTCTTCCTCGAGTTCCGCGGGGCTTTACACTTAGCCACAATTGCCGTAATGTCGTCGTGCTGTTCCCGAGGGCTGAACTGGCGCACTTCATCGACGATCGACGCAACCATAGCCTTTGAAGGCTGGTCCCGATGGCGCCGCAGAGCCTCGATCAGGCGCTGGTCTCCGAATTCCTCTCCCGCTATCGTTGAACGCTTCGGTTACGCCGTCGGTGTAAAGCGCGAGTGTGTCTCCCGGGAAAGCATGGCGTTCGTCAATGGCGCAGTCCCATGCTTTGAAAAGGCCCAACACTGTACACGTCGAATCGAGGCGTTCGAGATCGCCTCGCGCCTCAGCAGAAGCGCGGGGAGATGCCCACAGTTGGCATAACGCAGGCGCCTGGTCCGGTCATCGTACTCGGCGAAGAAGAGCGTAGCGTAGGCGCGTCCGCCGTATTCTCGAAGAAGAGCTGGTTGACCGATTGCAGGAAGCGCTGCGGCCGATCCAAGGCCATGGCGCACTGGCTGCGCAGATTTGCCTGCAAGATTGGCCATGAAGAGAGCGCCGGCGATTCCTTTTCCGGCGATGTCGCCGACCACCAGCCCGAGCCGTCCGCGGCCCAGACCAGGAAGTCGTAATAATCGCCACCCACCTGGCGGGCCTGGATGCAACAGCCCGCGTATCCCAGGTTCGAAACGGCGGCAGTTCTTGAGGGAAGAGCCGGGCCTGCACCTGTTTGGCGATTTCGAGTTCCTGGGCGGCGCGGCGTTCGGCTTCCTGCTTCGCGGCGAGGGCGCGGCGCTGCGATTCCATTCGCGGCTCACTTCGTCGAAGCCCACCAGCGCGAAGGAGTTCCCGTCGACGTCTTTGAAGCGGGTGAAAACGGCGCCCCAGACCGGCGTTTCCCTCGGCGGGCGGCGCGGTCGGCGCGGTCGGCGGGCCGCTCGAACTTGAAACGCCGCAGGCGCGGCGGATGACCAAAACGAACCCCGCGGTTGCGCCATTCGTGGAACTTGGCCAGGACATCGTCGGTGACGAAGGCAACCTGCGTGGCCCGGCCGATGAGCTTGTACTCCTGCGTGCCGCGCTTGGGAGCGATCAACATGAGCACCGTGGAACCGTCGGGAGGGTCGACGGCGACCCAGCGGCCACCGGCTCGAACCTGGCGTCGAAGGCCAGGTTGAATCCGAGCTGATCGAGGTAGAAGCGGAGGCCGCGATCCTGGTCGCGGACATAGATATTGATGCAATGAATGCGCAGGAGCGGGTCCGGCCCGAGCGATGAAAGAGAAGGAGCGCTGCCCATCGAGCGATTATATGCGAGGATGGCTGTCTACTGGGCGATGTGGCAATCCGGTAGTGTCAGTTTGCAGCGGATGTCGCGGAACCTGCCGGTCCGATATGGACTACCAGTTCCGTTTGATCCCGGAGGGATCTCAGCTTGTAGCCGGTGGTTGAGCGTTTTTTGCGACACCACCGGTATATTCGCCAGAGCGATGCACCCTGAAGGCGTGCCAGCGTTCCTCTCTTGAATTTGCGATGGGATCTGCTGTTTCTCTGGTACCCCTCCGGGATCAAAAGATGGGAGCGGTGAGCTTAGGTTGGCGCTTATGGGGCAGCGCCCTGGGTTGACGTAACCACGCCGCTAAGCCCTGAAAGGGCAACCTAACTAGTTCCATTACCGTGACCACAGAGACCGCAATTTCCTGGTCGCCAGCAAGCCGGGCGATCCTCTCCACCAACTGCTAGGCTGTCAGGCCCTGCCTGTCAGCGCTGATTGCTTCGGAAGAGTCAACGATCAATCCCATGCCGGAGGTTCCAGGGGTTCGCGATGGCTGTCAATAGCGGCCTGCACATCGCGGGCGAAATCGGCGTCCATGGTTGCCGTCGAGGTCTTGGACATGCGCGCCAGCACTTCCGAGATCTTGCGCCGCGGCGGAACAGCGGGCCGCAGCACGGCGACAGGCTGGCTATCGTGTTCCACCACGATCTCGGCGCGCCTTGGCGCACCTTTGCCAGAACTTCAGTGAAGTTCCGGGCCACCTCTGCATCGCTCATGTGCCATGGGTCAATCATACGCTTTTCAGGATGAAATGCGCTCGGAGTCTCGCAGGCTACGTCGCGTCATATGCTGGGCCTACTCGGCGTCTCTAGAATGGAAAGTCTCCCGAGAGATCGAGCAGGGCGAAACGGGTCAGACGGGGAGGATTTATTTTGAGGGAATACATCTCTCAAGAAAACGAGAACTGAATCCGTTGGCTTTGATCAGCGCTCCCGGGCAACACACGGCGCTCGGGTCGTGGCATAATGCTTTACAGTATGGCGCGAAGAACTGTATGCGACGCTCAAGAAAAACTTCCCCGTCCAAGGAGATTGTTGGAGATAGATTTGCATGAATGGCGAATCAACTACTTACAAAACATTGTGGCAAGAAATGTTCCGTAAGTTGTTGATTCTCCGCTCGGCGAAATCTATCTCCAACATCTCCGACAGGCTCTCAGGACTGTCCCCACCGCTCCCTGAAGAAACACGACCAGTCGCGAAAAATAAATCGCCAAGTCCAGGAGTTTGTCGGGAATAGATTTTGGCTACCAAGAATCAATGACTTGCATAACATTTCTTGCCGACAATGTCTCTTAAGTTGTTGATTCGCCGTTCGCCGAAATCTATCGCCGACCACTAGCGTCCGGCTATAAGCCTAGCAGGTTCAATTGTTTAGAAATTGCATGTAATTTTTCTTGGGACTCGGCATCGCCGAAGGCCCGTAAAATGGGCACTTGCTCAAAAAGCGTGAGGCTGAGCACCTGGAGGATTTCGTGAAGGCTGGCGTCCAGCACCAAGCGCTTCTTGACGATGGCCACGAGCACGTAGATCGACACCGCAATCCAGATTTGAGTCTTGACAGCATTTTCACTCGATCCGAAAAAGGCTTTGATTCGGAGGTGCTGCTTGATCCACCGGAAGAATAACTCCACTTGCCATCGCGATTTGTACAACAGGCAGATGGTGAGAGCGGGCAGATCGAAATTGTTGGTGAGAAAACAGAGGCGGCGGTCCTGTTCGGCATCGTAATAACGAATTCGGCGCAGAGGATCGGGGTAACGCTTTTGAGATTCCACCAAAGCCAGAACAACGGTATGGTCGGATCGCAGTCCGGTGGAGCGATCGATGACATGAGAGTATCGTCGGCGAAACTGGAGGTTTCGCTTGGCGCGCGTGACGAAGAAGGCACCGCCCCGGTGGAACCGGTGGAGACGTGCGAAGTCCAGGTAGCCGCGATCCAGTACGTAGAACGAACCAGGCTCCGGCACGATGCGATCCAGGATGTTGACATCCTGCAGTTTTCCTTCGGTAACCTCAATAAAAGTGGGGATCGGGCCACGGAGGTCGAGCAACGTATGCATCTTGATCGCGGCATCCGAAGATCGAAAGCGGGCCCAGGGGAACACCGACAAGCAGAGGTCGATAGTAGTGGAGTCCAGGGCGTACACCGTGCTGTCGAGATCGAAACCCAGCGACTCGTTGGCATACATGGGCCGCGCGATGTGAATCAGGACTTGAGCGAAGTCGGCGTAGATGCGCCAATCGTGGGCCTCGTTGGCGTCGGCCAGCGTGGAACGGGAAACCTTGCCGCGAAAACCCATATGGTAGAGTTTGCTGGAAACCGAACGTAAACACGCTTCGATGTCGCGCAGACTTTCTCGAAACGTCAGTTGAGCAAATGCCAGGCACAGAAACTGATCCTGGCAAGAAAACCCACGCGATTTGTAATTGCCGCGATAACGCTGCACGCACTTGTGAAACTCGTAAGCGGGAACGTGGTCAAGCAACTGGGAGAAAACGGTACGACCAGTAGGCATGCTCCATTGTGGGGTCGATCCGTTCGGGCGGGCCAACCGGTCTCAGCAGGCCGAGAAACGCCCCTCAGAGTTGGAATCGAAAAAAGTCAAAACCACATGCATGCCATTGACCGCAAAAGAGTTGATCGGCGGCTCGGAAGCGATAGCCGGACAGCAGTGATCGCCGACAATCGCCGACAAACTCCCAGGCTGACCCCATTTCGCCCCCTGTTCTCAATCGTGGCTCGACACCACCGCCTGCCGTACCATTCAATAGTACGACAGGACAATAGTCCCAGAGTGTCAAGTAATATTTTGGATGTATTACGAAGATACCTGTCGCACACCTTGGCACAAGTAGTACACTAAGGACATGAAGTTAAAACCGCAGTCCGCAGTACATCGTTCAAATTTCAAAGCACTCGTTGGAACCATCGGCCTTGTGGCCGTCGTTTGCTTCGCTCAAGAGAAGTTACCGCCGTCGCCCGTGGATGAAGTTGGCGTCTACTACCAGAAGGATGGTAGATGGGAAGACTTGTCACCGGAGGTTGTGAACTGGAAAAGTGGTGGCGTGCTGAAGTCCATCGCCACAGTGGGCGTTGTCAAAGGAGACGTGAACGGCAAGATTCACGGCAAGGCCAGTAAGACACAATTGCGGGAACCTATCGACTTGCTGGTACACACGCCCGAAGGAACGGCAATCACCGAGTACCAGCTAATCAAGATGCATGACCATTCATCGGATCGGGAGTTCCGCACGGTGACGGGTGGAGTCTTCCACGTCTCAGGCGGAACCGAGCGCGACAACATAGAATACGAGAGCAAGCACATAGCGCAGCGTACTTGGACCATCGCACTAGCCAGCCTCAATCCTGGCGAGTACGGGTTGCTACCTCCCGGTGTTTCCGAATCTCGCAGCGCCAGCGCGCAACTTGGAAAGATGTACACGTTCTCGATTCCCAAGTAACTATGAACCCACTACCAGCACCCAACGTGCCCGGTAACACCGAATGGGAGCGCTTTGACAACGCCGTTAGTAAGTTGCTCAGCGTTCCCAAGACGGCGTTCCAGAAGGCCGACGCCAGGTGGAGGGCCAAGAACCGCAAGAACCGAGAAAAGAAGCGAGCCAAGATGCCAGGCTACCTCGCGAGTATATGTAGCCCTGTCACGGCGGTCTCAGCCTGCCACCCATGGTCCGGTTAGGCAAGTAAGTTATTACGCTTTTTAGGAGCGGACGGGGAGCGGACGGGAGCGGACGGGGACAGCCTGATCTGCATAGCGTGTTTTTCGCGCGCGGATTCCTGTACACGCTCGGGATCTCTCGCGCACATCGCACATCGAGAATTGTACGGCACATTGCCAATGTGCTATTCGTAAAAACAGGCTACGCAGATCAGGCTGTCCCCTCCGTGTCCCCCCCTCCGTGTCCCCGCGCAAATCAGGCTGTCCCGCGCAATCCAGATCCTGCATCTGCCGGTAGTGATTAATATCCGCTTCGCGTGGCCGGCGAACTGGCTCCCAGCGACGGAGTTGGCGTTGCCTGCATTGAGCCTGCCGAGATTCCCATAAACCCATACTATACTGCCCATATCCATGGTAATCTAATGAAGTGAAGACAACCGTGGAGATTTCGGACACCCTCTTTCGGGAGGCCAAACGCTACGCCAGGGAGCATGACCTGACTTTCCGCCAGCTCCTGGAGCGGTCGATTCAGGGACTGCTGGTGAAGGACCAGGCTCCCCGGAAACCCTTTCGGCTCAAACGATGCTCCTTCCGAGGCGACGGATTAGTCGAAGAGTATTCGTGGCCCGAGGTTCGCGCTCACATTTACGAAGGCCGGGGCGAAGCAGCCGCAGGGAACCAAGGAGATGAGCGATGACCGGAGTCAACACCAACATCCTGGTGTATGCGCACCGCCAAGACATGCCATGGCACGAGGAAGCCGACCGTTGCCTGCGCCGGCTGGCCGAGGGTGTCGCGATCTGGGCTATTCCTTGGCCCTGCGTGCATGAGTTCCTGGCCATTGTCACGAATCGACGGATCTTTAGGACGCCATCGCCGATGCCGGTGGCGATCGCTCAGGTTGAGGCCTGGTTGGCGTCGCCGTCCGCCATGCTGATCGGTGAAACGGCCGTGCACTGGGAAGTGCTGAAGCAAACGTTGACGGCCGGCAAGGTTAGCGGGGCCATGACGCACGACGCCCGTATCGTAGCGATCTGCCAGCAACATGGCGTCAATGTTGTGTGGTCCGCTGACCGCGATTTTTCCCGCTTCGCCGGAATGAAAGTGGTGAATCCGCTGCGCAGCTAGGGTCATGAGTTACAGGTTCGTCGCATAACGGACGGTAGCCCTTACTGCGTGGAAGAACTTGATAGCTTGGCATTGGCGGCGCCTTCGCTGGTGCCGAAGCCTGCGTAGCAGGGCGGTAGAGTCTTAGCCCCTGGCGAGGCGTAGTTCAGCCGAGCCTGGGGGTTGTGGCGCAATAACCTTGAGCCTGCGAAGCTGGCGACAGAGACGGTGGCAGAGGCCTCTGCCGCCAGCTTCGCAGGCTCCGGCTTCCCTGGGCTTCTACCCCAGGCTCGGCTGAACTACGCCTCGCCAGGGCTATTCCTCTGTCGCCTGCTAGCGCAGGCTTGGGCAAAAAAAGTGGCGACTTACCGCCGTTCGCCTCACGGCTACGCCTTGCGGTTTCGCTACGGTTGCCGTCATCTGCTCCGCCAAGCTCCTTTCATCCCAATAGATTCCATCCAATGCCAGGCACACTAGCCCAGCAATTCATTGCTGGGAAACGGAAGGTCGGGTGCAAGAGTCCGTGAAACGGACGGTTGAGGTCTTTGTCGGCGCTATGTAAACGGCAGAATTTCATGCGTCCGTTGCACGGACGCTATGATTGCGACGCTCGCCGGCGGATACGGCGCGTCAAACGGGAAAGAGACGCTCAAAGTTCTCGTAGAATACTTTCTTGGCCGCTTCCTCCGGCACAATCGCCGACTGGGTTTCGTAGATCGCGCGAACCCAGCCGCGCGGAAAGAACGAGGAGTCCGTGCCAAACAACAAACGGCCGGGGCCCAACACCTCCAGCGCTCGATCGAATGCGCTCCTGAGCGTCAGACCCGGATGATAGCGAATCCAACCGTTGGAACTGGAAGTGTCCAAATAAACGTTCGGACAAAGATCGGCCACCATCAACGCTTCGCGAAATATTCCGGCGCCGAAATGCGGAATGATGAAGGGCAGTTTGGGAAACGCCAGGGCCGGCGCGTGCAAATCCAGCGGATTCCCAAAGCTGATATCGAAGTTCGACGGCAGGCCCAAGCGCTTGCGGACACCCACGCTGAGCACGCCGCAATGCACGAACACAGCCGCGCCCGGCACGGCCGCAATCGCCTCCAGCACGCGCGACACGCGTTCGTCGTGCAGCGAATAGCGCTGCATCGCGGGGAACAGACATACAGTGCGCATTCCCGGACGAGCCAGCGTGGCCTTCACGCGATCGACTGCATCCGGCTTAGTTGGATCCAACATGAAAAAGCCCACGAAGCGCGCTGGATGACGCGCCACGGCGGCGGCGACGGATTCTTCGTCGCCCGGCACGCTGGCAATGAGCGAAGCGCGCGACACCTGATGACGATCCAGCTCCGCGATCCAGCGATCGGACAGTTCTTCCGGCGTACCCGGCGCATCCCAACCCAATTCGGCCGTGGGATCGAGGCCGGGCTTGAGCGTTTGGAAGAAGCGCTGCGAAAAGAAATGGCAATGGACGTCGGAGATCATAGGGGTTGAGTTTATAACATCCTACGCAGGAATCTGCCACAGAGGCACGGAGAACTCAGAGTCCGGAACACAGAGAACACAAGACCAAGAACCAGATTTTCTCTGTGCTTCCGATCTCTGTGACCTCTGTGCCTCTGTGGCAGATGTGCGCGAAGAACAAAAAAAGCCCGAGACCCGAATCAATCTCTGACTCGGGTCTCGGGCCTAATCACTCGGGCCTGGTTTTAGTACATTCCGCCGCCACCGCCGTGACCATGCGGGTCGGGCGCGGCTGCCTTGTCCTTCTCCGGAATGTCCGCCACCAACGCTTCCGTCGTTAGCATCAGCGCGGCGATGGAGCCGGCATTCTGCAGAGCGAAGCGCGTGACCTTGGCCGGATCGATGACTCCAGCCTTGACCAAATCCTCGTAGTCGCCCGTCAGCGCGTTGAAGCCGTAGTTGGGGTTCTTGCTTTCCTTAACGTGCTCCACGACAATCGCGCCTTCCACGCCAGCGTTCTTGGCAATCTGCCGGAGCGGCTCCTCCAGTGACCGGCGCACAATCGTCGCACCGACCGCCTCGTCGCCTTCTAGTTTTAGCTTGTCCACCGCGGCGACGGCCCGCAGCAGCGCCACACCGCCGCCGGGCACGATGCCTTCTTCCACGGCCGCACGCGTGGCGTGCATGGCGTCCTCGACACGAGCTTTCTTTTCCTTCATCTCGGTCTCGGTTGCCGCGCCCACCTTGATCACCGCGACGCCACCCACCAGTTTGGCCAGGCGCTCTTGCAGCTTCTCGCGATCGTAGTCCGAGGTGGTTTCCTCGATCTGCGCCCGGATCTGCTTGATGCGGCCCTCAATCGTCTTGGACGTACCGTTGCCTTCGACGATCGTGGTGTTGTCCTTGTCAATCGTGACGCGCTTGGCCCGGCCCAAGTCTTCCAGCTTGATATTCTCAAGCTTGATGCCGGTTTCTTCCATGATGCACTTGCCGCCGGTGAGGATCGCGATATCCTCGAGCATTGCCTTGCGGCGATCGCCGAAGCCGGGCGCCTTGACGGCCGCACCAGCCAGCGTTCCGCGCAGCTTGTTGACCACCAACGTGGCCAGCGCTTCGCCTTCCACTTCCTCGGCGATGATCAGCAGCGGCTTGCCGCCGCGGGCGATCTGCTCGAGCAAGGGCAGGATATCCTTCATCACCGAGATTTTCTTCTCGTGAATCAGGATGTAGGGATTCTCGAGCACCACTTCCATGCGCTCGGGATCGGTGACGAAGTAAGGCGAGAGATAGCCGCGATCGAACTGCATGCCCTCGACCACTTCCAGCGCCGTATCCATGGTGCGGGATTCTTCCACCGTGATCACGCCGTCTTTGCCGACCTTCTTCATGGCTTCGGCAATGATGCCGCCAATGGTTGCGTCGTTATTGGCGGAGATCGTACCGACCTGCGCGATCATCTCGCCGGTAACCGGCTTGGACAGCTTCTTCACTTCCGCCACGGCCGCTTCGATAGCCTTCTCGATGCCCCGCTTCAGAGCCATGGGATTGGCGCCGGCGGTGACATTCTTGATGCCCTCGCGGAAAATGGACTGCGCCAGCACCGTGGCGGTGGTCGTGCCGTCGCCGGCCACATCGCTGGTCTTGGAGGCCACTTCGCGCACCATCTGCGCGCCCATGTTCTCCAGTTTGTCTTCCAGTTCGATTTCCTTGGCCACCGTCACACCGTCTTTGGTGATGGTGGGAGAACCGAATTTCTTCTCGATGACCACGTTGCGGCCCTTAGGTCCCAAAGTGATCTTCACTGCATCCGCAAGCTGATTGACCCCACGCAGAATCTTGCTGCGGGAGTCCTCGCCGTGAACAATTTGCTTCGCCATTATTTCCTCCGTGGATATTGTCGCGCCGAAGCGCGATTACTTTTTGGCCGATTTACTCTGCTGGGAAAGAATCCCCAGCACTTCGTCTTCGCGAAGAATCAGATATTCCTCGCCGTCCATCTTGATCTCCGAGCCGGAATACTTGCCGAACAGAATGCGGTCGCCGGCCACTACGTCGAGGGGCACGCGAGTGCCGTTCTCGAGCATCTTGCCGTTGCCGACGGCGATCACTTCGCCTTCCTGCGGCTTTTCCTTGGCCGAATCGGGGATGATGATGCCCCCGCGCGCGGCTTCCCGCTCTTCGACCCGCTTGATCAGAATCCGGTCGTGTAGCGGACGAATCTTCATGGTGTTTCGCTCCTTTTTGCTCCTACAAGTTTTTGAGGCGCATTCAGCGCCCACGGCGACTGACGCCAAGCCGTCACCGATTAGGTGGGTACAACATTCCTAGTTTAGCACGGTTCTGACGACAGCGCGCAAGATCCCTGCGTGTGCTTTACTCAGACGTGCAGAATTTGCGTCGTCGCCAGCCCCGGAATCCGGCATAGTTGCAACTAAATGTGGCAGTGACTCAGCCCACGCTTCTCCAGATACTGCTGGTGATACTCCTCGGCCCGCCAAAACGCCGGTGCCGGCGTGATCTCAGTGACAATCGGCCGCCGATACTTGCCGCTGGCCTGGCGCTTCTCCTTCGAGGCCGTGGCCGCCGCCTGTTGCTCTGGCGAATGGTAGAAGATCGCCGAGCGGTATTGTGCGCCGGTATCCGGACCCTGGCGGTTCAGCGTGGTGGGATCATGATTGTCCCAGAAAACATCGAGCAGCGTGTCGTAGCCGACTTGTTGCGGATCAAACTGCACTTCCACTACTTCGGCGTGACCGGTGCGGTCGGTGCAGACGTCCTTGTACGTAGGATTGTCGAGCGTGCCGCCCATGTAGCCCACGGCGGTGGCCGTCACGCCCTTCAGTTGGCGAAACGTCGCCTCCACGCCCCAGAAGCAACCGGCTCCGAATGTCGCTTTTTCCATATCTTCATTGTAGCGCGGCGGCGTTGCCGCCGCAGCTACTTCGGCGTATCGAAGATAATCTTCGATTCGCCCATATACTTGTGATAATTCCGGAAGTCGATGACGTTCCGTCCGCAGACCGAGGAACCGCGCTCGCAACTGATGGATTCCGAGTGTGTCGGCAGCAGGAACCGCTCCGGGCCCAAGCTCACGAAGTCGTAATCCACGGCCGTTTGGATCATGTCAATCGGGAAATCCGAGGGCATGTCCAGCGCCTCCATCTCGATCCGCATCACCCGCGCGGTGTTGGTGTCGATCCACACCGTTCCGCGATAGGCCGGCGCAACGGACTGACTTTCCACGTGGATCTGCCAGTTGGAATGAGGCTTGGTTACCGAGAAATCGTACACGGCGGTGGTCATGCGCGAAGTCACCGATTCCTTGATCCACTTGAAATTGGCGTCGGTCGAGGGATGGAACAGGTTCAGCAGGATGGTGCCGAACTCGCCGGTGGAGGTGTTGCCGCCGATCTCCTCCATCTTCTTGTTGACGGCCCGTCCGTTCACCGCGATGTTGCGATAATCCTCGCGCCCGTCTTCGTAGACCACCGCCGCCGATACCGTGTCTTGCGCTTGCCAATTCACCGGGCGCCCCTGGCTGACATAGCGGGTGGTCAGTTGCTGGCAAACGTAGTTGGGCAGCTTTTGCGCGAATTCCGCGGCGGCCTCGCGGCCTCGCTCGACCAACTCCATCTTGGGATCGCTGGAACGGTGCGCGTAGGGCCGATCGTGAGCATCGGGAGAATCGGGACGATCCGGCACGCTCAGAGAGCGCGGAATGCCCTCATCCGGAATGGATCGCGACGGACGATCAGGTTCCGGCACGGCGTCCGTGCGCGGGGCATCACTGCGTGGAGTAATCGATGTCGGCGGTGGCGGCGAGCCAGCCGGACGCCGTGCCAGCCTCGGCGGACCAGCGTTTTCGTCCACCTGGGTGCGCGCCTGCAAGCGCGCTTCCACGATCACGAAACCTCCCTTGGGATCCTGGACCACGTCTACGTCCAGGTGGTCGCCTTCGCGGAGTTGTCCCAGCTTGATGGGCTTGCCCTTTTCCATAAAGCGGCTCGTGGGGCTGGTTCGCAACGTGAGAATGCTGCCATCGGGGGTCTCGAGAGCCAGCTTGTCGGTGGCGATGGCGATGGCATTGCCTTTGAAATTCAGAAAGGCGGCCATCCCTTTGACGGGAATTGCCAGCATCACGGCAGCCAGAATCAGAATCGGTGGAATGGACTTCCTGAGCTTCGCTATTCGTCTCTTGGGATTCATTGCTGCACCTCGCCTTCCGCCGCTTCTTGTCCGCCAGGTCCAGAACTTCAAACACCCTGCGGATGCGCTTGTTGCGCGTCTGGGCGGCCTGGGCCGCCTTTAACCATTGTAAGGCTTCCCGGCGCATTCCGGTTGGCATCAGTTCAAAAGGCTTCCCGGACGCGCAGGAATCGCGATCCAGACAGGGACCCAGGACAAGGCGACTACGCAGTTCCCACTTTCCCCGCACGCCAGAGTGCGGTAAAGTAAGGATCATGGCGAAGGTCAACAACAACCTGGAATTGCCGATCCCAAGAGCGATCGCCGAAAGGTACGGCATTCGCCCAGGCGATGAACTCGAAGTGCTTCCTGCGAACGATTCCATTCGCTTGATTCCCGCGCGGCATGGCGAATCGCAAGAGAGTATTGAGACGCGGCTGGGCAGGTTTCGCGAAATGCTGAAACAGTACGATGAGACGGCCGATAAGCGCCCCGCGTTTGCATGGGAGGAGAGAGGCTGGCACCGTGAAGATCTCTACGAAGAGCGCGGCTTCCCTCGCTGACACCAACATTCTGGTCTACTGCTTCGACCATCGCTACCCGGCCAAGTTGGAAGTAGCCCGCAAATGCATGGAGCGCGGCATGGTGGACGGCTCCTTGAAAATCGCCCATCAGTCGATCCTGGAGTTTGTTTCCGTGGTCATTCGGCCGCGGCGAGACAGAGATCCCCTGTTCACCCTGCCTGAAGCGGCGGAAAGCTGAGGAATTCCTAGCCGACTACGAGATTCTCTATCCGAACGAAAACATCGTCCGCACGGCACTTCGGGGTGCGGAAGACCATCGTCTTTCTTGGTACGACGCCCATTTATGGGCGTACGCGGAGACCAACGGTCTCACTGAGATTCTCTCGGAAGATTTTAGCCACAACCAGCTCTACGGAAGCGTTCGCATCGTTAACCCGTTCGGTTGAAGTTTACCCTCCCTACTCCACCGCCGCGCCCTCCCACCGCGCGACCACTACCGTCGCCAGGCAATTGCCGATCACGTTCACCGATGTCCGGGCCATGTCCATCAACTGATCGATGCCCAAAATAATAAAAATCGGTTCTACCGGCAAATTGAACGATGCAGCGGTACCGAGCAGAATCACCAGCGACGCCCGCGCCACTCCAGCCACGCCCTTGCTGGTCAGCATCAGCGTGATGCACATCACTAGCTGCTCGCCGAAGGTCATGTGGATCCCCGCGGCTTGGGCCACGAAAACCGACGCCAGCGACAAGTACAAGGTGGTTCCATCCAGGTTGAAGCTGTAGCCCGTCGGCATCACGAAAGCCACGATCGCCCGCGGCACGCCCATCGCTTCCAGATTTTCCATAGCCAGCGGCAACGCCGCTTCGGAGCTCGCCGTGCCGAAGGCAATGGACACCGGCTCGGCGATCGCCGCGATGAATTTACGAATCGGCACGCCGGCGATCTTGGCGATGGGCAGCAAGACGCAAGAGAGAAAAACCAGCAGCGCCACATACAGCGTGGCCAATAGTTGGAACAGGTTGCTCAATACGCCTAGACCCATCGTGCCCACGGTGTACGCGATGGCTCCAAACACGCCGAACGGAGCGAACAGCATCACCACGTTGGTGAATTTAAACATCACCTCCGAAAGACTCTCGCAAAACGACAGCATGGGTGCGCGTTTCTGCGGGTCAGCATTCCCAGGCCGATGGCGAATAGAATGCTGAACACCACGATCTGCAAGACTTCGTTGTCGGCCACCGACTTGGCGATATTCTCCGGGAAGGCGTGCAGGATGATTTCCGACGGTGTCTTCTTCACCACGGTCAGTTGTTCCTTGGCGGCCGGCGCCTTCACGCCCACGCCCGCCTTGCTGATGTTGATGGCCGCCAATCCAATAAACAGCGCCACGGTGGTGACCGCCTCGAAGTAGACGATGGCCTTGATCCCCATGCGGCCGACTTGCTTCAAGTTGGCGTGTCCGGCGATGCCCACCACCAATGTGCCAAACAACAGCGGACCGATCACCGTCTTGATGAGGCGCAGGAAAATCAGGCTCAGCACGCGGAGGTTGTTCGCCGAGCCGGGCCAGTCGTGACCCACTTCCGCTCCCAGGAACATCGCCACAACGATCCAGGGGGTCAGCGATTTGCGCTCCCAGGCGTAGCCGGCCAGGCCGGCGATGGCCAGCCATCGCGCCGCGGCGCACAGGGCCGCGGGAGCGCCCATCACGGCAGCAAGCGCCGCCAGCGTGGCTCCGAGCACGAAAACAACGAGAGCGATCTTCTTCATGCTCTTCCTTTTGCCTGTAACGCAGGCCTCCGGCCTGTTTCTTGCCTCAGCAAAAGAACAGGCCAGAGGCCTGCGCTACATAACTGCTATTAATCGTTGCGGTAAACCACACCGGCCTTCATTACAAACTTGACGTGCTCCAACACCGAGATATCGCGCAAAGGATCGGCGTCCACTGCGACGATGTCCGCCAACTTCCCTGCCTCGACTACGCCAAGCTTCTCCTGCATCCCCAGCAATTCCGCGGCGACGGTGGTGGCCGACTGGATCGCTTGCATCGGCGACTGGCCATATTTCACCATGTACGTGAAGTCGCGCGCCTGCGGCTCGCTCCAGGCGTAGCCTCCGGCGTCGGTGCCGTAGGAGATCTTCACGCCCTTCTTCACGGCCAGCGCGAAAGCCTTGGCGGTCAGGTCCACCATCGTCTTCCAGATCGGCGCGCCGGCCGCGGCGCGCCCTTCGGCCACGTAGACACCCACGTAAATCGTGGGACACCAGTAGACGCCGCGCTTCACCATCAGATCGATCAATTCTTCGTCCAAGCCATCGCCGTGTTCGATGCTATCCACGCCCGCTTCCAGCGCCGCCTGGATGCCGTCGTGGCCCATGGCGTGAGAGGCGACCTTGTGTCCCATGCGGTGAGTCTCATCCACCAGCGCCTTGGCCTCCTCGGGAGTGAAGTTCACCCAGCTTCGCAGCGCGCCCTTGTCGTTCAGATAATAGCGGCGGTCGGAGTAATACTTGATCCAGTCGGCGCCGTACTTGAGCTGTTCGCGTACGGCGTGGCGGATGTTGTCCGCGCCGTCCACAATCTGCACGCCTTCGGGAACCCGCAGTTCCCACGAGTATCCCAGCAGCGGATACATGCCCGTGGGCGCCATGGCTCGGGTGGACACGAACATCCGCGGCCCCGGAATAATCCCGCGCTCGATGGCGGTCTTGATATCCACGTCCGCGTACATGGCGCCTTCGGTCTCCAGGTCCCGCATGGTGGTGAAGCCGTTCATCAGCGCGGTGTGTACGTTGGCAGTGGCCTGGATGGCCCGGTAGGGAATGGACTGCTTCAACAATTGCTCGTCGTAGTCGGTGGCGGTGATATCGCCCTGCAGCAGGACGTGGGTGTGATTGTCAATCAGTCCCGGCAGGCACGTGCGATGGCTGAGATCCACGGTTGTGGCGCCCTCGGGAACGGCTACCCCCGCGCCCGCGGCGACGATATGGTCGCCTTCCACCACTACGACGGCGTTGGGGACGCTGCGGGACGCGCGAGGGTCAATCAGCGCGCCGCAGCGCAACGCCACGCGATGCGGTGCAGGAGCCTTTGGGGCGCCCGGAGTCGTAGTCTGGGCCGGCGAATGGGCCGGGATGAAGGCCAGGACGGCGGCGAGGAGCAGGAGTTTAGTGTTCATGGCAAACCCATCATAGCCGATGGTTGGCGCAGACGGACGGGTAGTCTGCTAGAATGGGCTCATGACGTCCTGGGTTTTAGCACTGGCCCTGATGATCGCCGGTATCGTGCAACAACAGCCGCCGGCGCCCCAACCCGCGACGCCGCAGAAGCCGGCCGAGACCAAACCAGCTCCCAAGGCCGACGACAGCAAGCCCTCCGACAAACCGGACGAGCAGCATCCCAGTTTCGTGGTCACCACCAACGAGGTGAACGTCCCCTTCAGCGTGCTGGATCTCAACGACAAAATGGTCACCGACCTGAAGAGAGAGAACTTCACCGTCTACGAAGACGGCACGCAAGTACAGATCCGCTCCTTCACCTCCCTGACCAAGGTGCCGCTGCGGGTGGCCCTGTTGATCGACACCAGCAACAGCGTACGGCTCTATTTCAAGCAACAACAAGAAGCGGCGATCGACTTTATCCACAACATCACGGAAGCCAACAGCAAGAATCTCATGTTCCTGATGAGTTTCGATTTCACCAAGGAATTCATCACCGACTTCTCCGGCGACGCCGACCTGTTGGCCGGCAAAGTACGCAAGCTGAAACCGGGCGGCGGCACGGCGCTCCACGACGCCATTATTCTAGCTTGCCGGGACCGCCTGGCGAAGCAGGCGGAAGTGGGTGGAGTGCGCAAGGTCGCGGTGCTGATCACCGACGGTGAAGACGACACCAGCAAGTTTTCGCTGGACAAGGCCATCGCCGTGGCCCGGCAATCCGGTGTGTTCATCTACGCCATCGCCACGGTTCCCTACGGCTACGCCGGCGACGGTGAGAAGGCGCTGCAAAGGCTGGCCAGCGAAACCGGCGGAAGAGTGGTCTATCCTTGGAAGAAGCCCCCTTCCGCGGATTTCGCCACGGGCTATCTTTCGCGCACGCAGATCGACGGCCAGAACTCGGTTTACGGCTTGGGCACCGGCCAGTATTCCAGCGAGTCCGCCGAGAACCTGGCGCAGTCGCTGAGCCTGATCCAGCGCGAGTTGCAGATGCAATACAGTTTGGCCTACACGCCGCTGAATCCCACGCCCGATGGCAAGTTCCACAAGATCCGTGTGGAGTTGAATGTTGCGGGTCTCAGAGTGCGGGCGCGTCCAGGGTATTACCCGCCGGTGTTTTAGTAGGCGCCGACAAGCTCATCCGATCCCTTGACCCTGACGTAGGGAATACGCGCCGGCAAGGATGCCCGCGCCACTTTCCCTGTGATATGATCCGTCTGTATGCCCTATCTCCAGGATCGTTTCGAAAAGAACTTCCTGATCTCCTCGGTGGACTACGTTTTCAACTGGGCACGCAAGTCCGCCATCTGGCCGATGACCTTTGGACTGGCCTGCTGCGCCATTGAAATGATCGCCTCCACCACCTCGCGTTTCGATATCGCGCGTTTCGGCGCGGAGGTGTTCCGCCCCAGCCCGCGGCAGTCGGACCTGATGATCGTGGCCGGCACCGTCACCTTGAAGATGGCGCCGGTTCTTAAGCGCGTCTACGACCAGATGCCCGATCCCAAGTGGGTGATTTCGATGGGCGCCTGCTCTTCGGTGGGCGGTCCTTTCAACACCTATGCCGTGCTGCAAGGCGTGGACAAGATCGTGCCCACCGACGTTTATGTGTGTGGCTGCCCGCCGCGTCCGGAAAACCTGTTCTATGCCCTGCTCAAGCTGCAAGACAAAATCGATCAGATGAGTCTCGCCAAGCGACCCACCGAAGTGCGCCTGACGCCGGACATGGCGTCGCAATTCAAGCAGCAGGTGATGATCGCGCAGACGCCGGCGCCGCGATAGAAACTAGCTACAGAGGCACTGAGAGCACAGAGACCGGAAAACACAGAGAAAACAAAACCAAGAAATAATAAGGATAAGGTTTCCTCTGTGCTTCCGATCTCGGCGTCCTCTGTGTCTCTGTGGCTAATCCTTGTTACGGCGCCGCCAGCATCCGCTCATAGAGCGCCTCGTAGTTTCGCAGCGCGGTTTCCGAGCTGAAATCCTGAGCCACCCGCCGCCGCCCCGCCTCACCCATGCGCGCGGCACGTTGGGAATCCTCGGCCATGAACAGCAGGGCCTTTTCGATGGCGTCGGAATCGAAAGGCGACGTCAGGATGCCGGAAACTCCGTCTTCCACCACCTCTGGAATGGCGCCCACCGTACTGGCCACCACGGGACGCGCCGCGGCCATCGCTTCCAACAGTGTGATGGGCATGCCTTCCGTCTCCGAGGGCAGGCAAAAGACGTTCAGGGCCGACAGGATCAAGGGAACGTCCTGGCGTTCCCCTACGAAATAGATCGAAGAATCCAGCCCCAATTCCTCGATGCGCCGTTCGACATTGTCGCGCGCCGAGCCGTCGCCGACAATCACCAGCACGGCGGTGGGGATGCGCCGCAAGATCTGGGAGAAGACGTCCACCAGCCGGACGTGGCCCTTGATGGCGGTCACGCGCGCCACGATGCCCACTATGAACGCGTCAGGGGACCATCCCAAGCGAGCCCGGGCCTCCTCGCGGGAGACGGGCTTTTCGTAGGGCCGCAGAGAGATGCCGTTGGCGATATACAGAATCGGCCTACCGTTGGGCTTCTCCCATGGCTTCATGATATTTACCGCTTCCGGCGACACGGCCACCACTTGAGTGGAACCGGCCAACCAGCGGTTCACCATTCCCGTCACGCTGGTGGCCGGAACCAGCGCGCCATGCTTGGTCATCAGAATCCGGTATCCCGCCGGTCAGGCGGGCCGCCATCGCTCCAAAGAGGTGAGCCGTTAAATTATGGCAATGCAGGATGTCCGGACGGTCTCGCCGCAACAATTTTCGCAATCGCAGAACCGTATTCCAGCGTCCTTTCATGCCGACCAGGTCTACGCGAAAACCTTGCGCGCGCAGCGATTCTCCCAGCATTCCAATGACTTCCAGGCAGATCACGGACGTCGTGTCGGGTCCCCGAGCAACCACAAAATCGGACACCAGTTTCTCGGCGCCACCGATCTCCAGCGATTCAACCAGGTGAATAACACGCGGCTTCGGCACGCCCTAAATTATACATTAGCCCTGCTGTCGCCCGTACTGTCCTGGAGTCGGTCAGTGGGCAGAAAACGAGTTGTCCGAACCGTCCGCGGTAGCGGAAGGGTCCAGCGGCGGATCCACCTGTTCCGGCGGGCGGTTCTGAACACGCGCGCAGAGCGAAGTTACGTCTCTGGTGAGATATACTGTCGTGGACCTTTCGGATTCGGAACAGCTAGCCCCGTGACCGCTTGATTTAGTTCCCAGTGAAGCGTTGGGGAAGCAATCGTTACCGTTTTGACCGTGACGGCAAAGAAACGAAACTAGGCGGTCACGGGACTAGGCGGCCGTCGCCAGGGCGTGGGAGTTGAGGAGCAAAGCGCGCCGCACCGCCTGGCGAAGTTCCGATTCCGAAAAGGGCTTGGAGAGTAGATCGTGCCCACCCGCTTCCAGGACTTCGAGCCACATGTCCTCATCGGCCAGGCGGGACACGAAGACCACTCGCGCTCCGGAATGCAGGCTCAAGAACTGCCGGAGCACGTCGCGCCAGTCTTTGAGGCCATGGAGGGAACTATCGTCGGAACTGTCCGTGTCGTACAGGATCACCGGGCCTCGCGCGAAGACTTTCTGCGGGGCGGCTCCATCCAGGGGAAGATCGCCCCCCGATTCCTTGGGAGCGTCCGCCCAGGAGGCGCTTTGCGCATGAACGTGCGCCAGCACCGCTTCCAGCACACCGGAGGCCTGCTGCACCACGACGTCATCGGCCGCCAGAGTTACACAGATCTGCTGAAATTCCTGGAGGGAAGGAACTACGGCAATCACACGGTTGTCGGCACCCATATCTACCTCCGAACCGGATGTTTCTATCCCCACCTTATGCCTGTCGCACCGCGGTGTCAACAACAGAGTCGCCATCAAAAGGCCTGGACCTCCCGGATTGGGCGCGCCGCCGGTGAGAACCGTTCTCGAGGCGGAGAATGAAGGTTCTGCATCTCACCATCTCCATGGCGCCGGGAGGGCGCCGCTCCGCGATCCTGACCCTGATTGCGGACCTGAAGCGCTTGGGCGCAGCCTGTGAATTAGGTTGTCTGCATGAACTGGGATGCAGTCCCGAGGAAGCAGCGGGATTTCCGGTTCCCGTAACGGCCTTCGAAAAGAAAGGCCTGTGGGAACCACAATCGATCGCGCGCCTGCTGGAGTTCTGCGTGCAACAGGGCGTGGATGTGGTGCATTCGCACGACGCCGAAAGCCAGCTTGCCGGCGCGCTGCTGCGCCAACGGGAACCGCGCATCAAGCTGGTGAAAACATTCCATCGCTCCTTGCCGTTCGATTCGGCGACCGCCCGCGATCGTTTGCGCAACGCCTTCGCGGCGGCCTTCTGCGGCGCCATTATCACCGGCTCGCACGAAAGGAGGTCCCATTTCCTGGAACAGAATTACGTCCGCGCGTCCAAGTTGGTGTGGATTCCCTTTGGAATCGACCTGGATCGCTTTCATCCCGACCCAGAAACGCGGGCCATCCGGCGCCGGGAGCTGGGCCTGGAGCCGTGGCAATTGCTGATTGGCGCGGTGGGACACTTCGGCAACGAAAAAGGCGTGGACGTGGCGATTCGCTCGTTCCAGGAGTTGTGCCGGGTTCGCGATCCGGCCTCGGTGATGTTGTTGGTGATCGGCAGCGGCACCGCCAGACAGGTCGGCGCGCTGCAGGAACTAGCGTCGCGGCGCCCGCAATGCCGCATCCATTTCGCCGGCTACGTGCCGGACGCAGAGCGCTGGTTTCCGGCCATGGATTTGTTTCTGCACACACCGCGGCTGGAAGCCTTCGGGTTGGTGCTGGTCGAATCCATGGCCACCGGACTGCCGGTGGTGGCCACGCGTGTGGGCGGCATCCCGGAAATCGTCAAGGACGGCCGAACTGGCTTTCTGGTGGCGCCGGATTCTCCATGGAAAACAGGACGTCTGGCGGCGGAGTTGCTGGCCGACCCGGATCGCCGCGCCGCCATGGCGGCCGAAGGACGCCGCGTGGCGTTGGCCGAGTTTTCCGCCAAACTCTATGCCGAACGGCACGTGCTCCTGTATGAAGCCGTGTTGCAAGGCAGCGATCCGCAGCGGATTTTTCCGGGCGCCGGCGGGTACGACGGCGGGTACGACGGGTAAGCTTTGTCCATGCCCAATCCACAAACGCCGTCCGCGCGAAGTTCGCCCGCCGATTCAAACGCCCACAGGAAATCCTTGCCGCCGCGCGCCGCTGCCGCCCTGCTGGCAGTGCTGGTGTTCCTTGCGGCGGTTCCCGCGATCGCGCAGCATCTGGGCATCTACCACTGGGCCGGCGCAGTGGATTCCCTGCCCCGCGTCAACCCGGCTTTCGATCTTTTCGGCGCAGACACCATTCGCATTTTCCTGGGCGGCAAGTACGACTACCAGCACCCCGAGAACGCACCCAACCGTTTTCCGGGCCTGGCGCGTCCGCTGAAGCTGAGCGGCATCGCCATGCAATTGCCCTATCGCGCGCTGTTCGAGAATCCTAAGATCCGTACCGTTTGGCTGACCGCCTATCCGGTCTTCGACTACGGCAACGGTCCGGTGGAAATCGACTTGCGCCGCGCCAAGCCGCCCGAAAAGGAATGGCTGGAAGAAACGCGCCAGATGAGCGGCCTGGTGGACACGCTGTATCGCTCCTACGGCGCGAAGGATCGCGTGGTGCTGATCAGCAACAACGAAACAGACGAGAAGCTGCGGGAAATCTTGAGGGCGGGCGGCGATCCGAACAACGTGATTCGCCACCTGGACCGCTTGCGGCAAGGCGTCGAGAGCGCCCGCCGGCGATATCCCGGCGCCCAGCTCAAGGTGCTGTTCGGAGTGGAAGTGAAGTTGTGGAGATCGGCACTTCCGAACGGAAAGAATGCGCTGGAAATGGTGCTTCCGAAATTGCGCTACGACTTCGTGTCGTTCTCGGCTTGGGAGATCGAAGAGCATCCCGAGAAACTCGGCGAGGCCCTGGACGACATCGCCCGCCGCACGCGCCCGCAAGTGACGCCGCTGGGCCGCGCTGTTTTCGGCGAGCATCACGTGCTGGTCGGAGAATTCGGTTACGCCCGCGAATGGAAAATCGCGCCGGCCCCGATTTTCCGCGCGTTCCTGGACGCGTTGCGCAGCGGACGCACGCCGTATGCCGTCTACTGGCAGCTCTACGACAACGCGCAAGGCCCAGTCAAACAATTCGGACTCCTGGATCCCAACAACCAGCTCACCATCGCCGGAAAAACGCTGCAGGAATCCTGGCGAGGCAAGCCGGCGCGTTGACAATAGATGTACAATAGAAACACGCATTCCAGGAGAGACCTTTTGTCCGACGAACTCGCTGGGCGAGTCATTCGTGTCATCGCCAAGACACAACGGTTGGACCCGTCCGTCATCACCGCGGACAGCACCTTCGCGGCCTTGAAGATCGATTCCCTGGACGGCATCAACATTCTCTTTGCACTGGAGGAAGAATTTAAGATCAGCATCCCGGACGACGCCGCTCGCGAGATCACCTCGGTGCGGCAAGCCGTGGAAGGCGTGGAGCGCCTGATGGCCGCGGCGGGAACGGCGAACTGAAGAATGCCGCAGCGAGTCGTGATCACGGGAATGGGCGCGATCAGCGCGCTGGGCCTGAACCGCGAAGAGTTTTGGAACGCGCTGGCCGCCGGGCGGCCGGGAATCGCGCCGCTCGAAGGCATTCCTGTGCAACTGCGCTTCGCCAATGGCGCGCAGGTACATGGATATGATCCCGCCGCGTATTTCGATGCCAAAGAAATCGATCTGCTGGACCGCTTTGCGCAGTTTGGCGCCATCGCCGCCCGCGAAGCCGCCGCGCACGCGGGAGTATTGGAGTTGTGGCGCGACGATGCCGAATTGCGCGCCCGCACCGCCATCGTCACGGGAGGGTGTGTGGGCGGCCAGGGAACCGAGGATCGCCAGTTCGAAGAGTTGTACCGCAACTCCAATCCGCGCGTGGCTCCCATGACGATTCCGCGGATCATGGGCAACGCCGCGGCCAGCCGCATCTCGGTGGAGTTGGGCATCACCGGTCCGGTTTACAACATCTCGACCGCGTGCTCGTCGTCGAACCACGCCATCGGCAACGCCTTCTGGATGGTGCGCGGCGGCACGGTCGATCTGGCCATCGCCGGCGGCAGTGAAGCCGTCTTCAGCCTGGGTTTTCTGAGAGCCTGGGAGGCGATGCGCGTGGTTTCACCCGATACATGCCGGCCCTTTTCGAAAGACCGCCGGGGCATGATCCTGGGAGAAGGCGGAGCGATGCTGGTCCTGGAGTCGCTAGACAGCGCGCGGGCGCGCGGCGCGCGCATCTATGCCGAGATCGCTGGCTTCGGCATGTCTTCGGACGCGCATCACATTACCCAGCCTTCCTCGGAGGGTCCCGCGCGCGCCATGCGCGCGGGACTCCTTGACGCGGGCACGGACCCCGAGCAAATCGGCTACATCAACGCCCACGGCACCGGCACGCCCGCCAACGATCCCGCGGAAACGGCGGCGATCCGCAGTGTGTTCGGGGCGCATTCCGATCGACTGGCGGTCAGCTCCACCAAGTCCATGCACGGACACGCGCTGGGCGCGGCGGGAGCGCTGGAAGCTGTCGCCACCGTGTTGGCGCTGGAACACGGACTGCTGCCGCCGACTGCCAACTTCATCGCGCCCGATCCAGCCTGCGATCTGGACGTGATCCCCAACGTGGCGCGTCCAGCGCAGGTGGAATACGCGATGTCCAATTCGTTCGCCTTCGGCGGATTGAACGCGGTGTTGATATTTCGGAGGTTGGCGTGATTACGGAGCAGCGCATTTTGGAGTGCGGCGACTTGTCGCCGCTTTGGCCAATGGGAAAAGCGGCGACAAGTCGCCGCACTCCAAATAGATCGGGCCGGTTGCGCGTGAACTGGTTTTGCAGAGCCTTGCTAACCCTTCTCTTCGCCGCCATTTCCGTACACGCCGGCGCCTGCGCCGACCCCGCGCCCGAGATTATGGCGGGATATCGCAGCATGTACGACTTGGACTTCACAGCGGCTCATCGCATCTTCGCCGACTGGAAACGCGCGCATCCGGAAGATCCATTGGGTCCCATGTCGGACGCTGCGGCGTGGGTGTTTTCCGAGTTTGCGCGCCTGCACATTCTGGAGTCCGAGTTTTTCACCAACGACGGTTTGTTCGCGGCCAGCCAACGCCTGACGCCCGATCCCGCGGCCAAGACCGCCTTCGACGCGGAGATTGCCGCGGCGCGCAAGCTGGGTCCTCCGGCGCTGACGCACAACCCCAACGACGAGAGCGCCGCGCTGGCGTTGATCTTCTCCGCCGGCCTGGAAAGCGACTACCTGGCGCTGATCGAAAAGCGTTACCTCAAGTCGCTGGACGAAATGAAAGCTAGCCGCCTGCAGGCCGAGCAATTGTTGCAAACGCATCCCGGTTGCGCCGACGCCTACCTGGCCATCGGTGTGGAGAACTACATCCTCAGTCTGAAACCCATGCCGCTGCGCTGGATTCTGCGGCTGGGCGGCGCGCAAACCGACTCCGCGACAGGCGTGGCCAAGCTGCAAATCACCGCGGATAAGGGCCGTTTGCTGCAACCCCTGGCGCGCTTGATGCTGGGTGTCGCGGCCTTGCGCGCTCATGACCCGCGCAAAGCGGAGGCCCTGCTAGCGGGATTGTCCAGTGAATTTCCGCACAACCGCCTCTACACTTTGGAGCTTGCCAAGATCCGTGAGAATCTGGCGATGGGAAAACACCAATGAGAATTGCCGCGGCGGCCAGCGCGCTTCCGAAACACAGTTACGATCAAGCCACGATTCTCGCGGCCATCGAACATCACTGGGCCGGACGTCTGGAGAATCCCGAGATGCTGGAACGTCTCCACGCGCACACCGGCGTGGATCGCCGCCACCTGGCCTTGCCGCTGGAGGAATATCCGGCGTTGCTGGAACGCTGGGGAGACGTCAACAACGCCTGGATCCGCGTCTCCTTGGAGTTGGGCAAGGAAGCAATTCTCGGCGCGTTGGAAGCCGCCGGCATGGAACGGGAAGCGCTGGCGGCGATCTTTTTCGTCTCCGTCACGGGAGTTTGCAGCCCCTCGCTGGACGCCAAGCTGGTGAACGAGTTGAGCCTCAGCCGCAACATCAAGCGCGTTCCGATTTTCGGGCTGGGTTGCGTGGCCGGCGCGGCGGGCATCGCGCGCGCCGCCGACTACGTGCGCGCGTTTCCGGATCAAGCCGCGTTGCTGCTCTCCGTGGAACTGTGCTCGCTAACCGTGCAGCAGGACGATTTAACCGTCGCCAATCTCATCTCCTCGGGACTGTTCGGCGACGGCGCGGCCGCCGTGATCGTCACGGGCCGCGACTTCCCTGCCCCATCCAACGGTCCCGAAATCATGGCCACGCGATCCGTTTTCTATCCGCACACCGAAGGCGTAATGGGATGGGATATTTCCGAGAAAGGATTCCGCATCGTGCTGACGCGCGACGTTCCGGGAATGGTCTACAAGCATCTGGCGCCGGACATCGATGCCTTCCTCGCGGATCATGGCTTGACGCGGCGCGACATCGGAGCCTGGATCATGCACACCGGCGGTCCGGCGATTTTGCGAGCCACCGCCGACGCGCTGGGCGTGCCGGATAGCGCGCTGGCTCCATCGTGGGAATGTTTGCGCCGCGTGGGAAACTTGTCGTCGGCCTCGGTGCTGTTCGTGCTGGAGGATTACCTGCGCAACCGCCGTCCGCCGCCGGGGACGATGAGCGTTCTGGCGGCGATGGGTCCAGGATTTTGTTCGGAGCTGGTCCTGTTGCGCTGGTAACGCAGGCCTTCAGGCCTGTTCTTTTGCCATAGTGTGCGAGTGGCCCAGGCGAACAAGAACAGGCCTGAAGGCCTGCGTTACTGAAAAAGCCGTCAGTAAGCGATCCCTGTTACCCTAGTGTGCGAGTGGCCCAGGCGAACAAGAACAGGCCTGAAGGCCTGCGTTACTGAAAAAGCCGTCAGTAGCGAGAGCGACCCCTGTTACGCTAGATTCTATGAATGACTTTATTGAATATCTCCAGACCGTGGACACGCCCACGCTTTGCAACGCCATCGAACTGCTGAAGGTCCGCCCGCACGAGGAAGGTTTTACTCCGCTGCAAGTGCGCTGCCTATTCCCGGAGATGGGTCGGATGGTCGGGATCGCGGTTACCGCCACGGTGGAAACGGTCACGCGCATGCAGCCACGCGATAATCGCACGTTCGTGGAGTTGTATCGCGCCGTTGACGCCGCGTCCAAGCCGGCGGTCGTGGTATTGCAGGAAATCGGAGCGCATCCCGACTACGCGGTGCACTGCGGAGAAGTGATGGCCACCACTTTCCAGCGCTGCGGCGCCATCGGGCTGGTTTCCGACGCCGCGGTACGCGACATCCCCGAGGTTCGCGCCATGAAGTTTCACTACTTCGCGCGCGGTACGGCGGCCAGTCACGCCAATTTTCGGATCGCCAAAGTCGGTGTGGCAGTACAGATTCATGGAATGGTGGTGCATCCCGGCGCAGTGCTTCACGGCGACGAGAACGGCCTGGCCTTGGTGCCGGAGGAGTCGCACGATCGCATCCCGGAGATGGTGGAGCGCATCCGCAAGCGCGAAAGCGAACTAATGGCTTACGTGCGCAGCAAGGACTTCACGCTGGATGGGCTGCGTAATCGGATTGTGGAGTAAAGGGGAATTAGCCACAGAGGCCCAGAGAGCACAGAGACCGAACACAGAGAAAACCTATCTTTGGTTTTGTGTTCTCTGTGTTTCCGATCTCTGTGCTCTCTGTGCCTCTGTGGCTAATTCTTCTGATCTCTCGCGTAGCACGCCGCCCCCAGCAGCGCCGTTTTATCGTTGAGGATCACCCGCACCGGGATATTTTCCAAAACACGCCGCAACACGCCGGTGGTGCGGAACGCCTGCATGAACAAACCATCTTGCAGCTTCGGTAAAATCTTCGGTGCGATGCCGCCGCCGACGTAAACGCCGCCCGTGGCCATCATCTTGAGCGCCAGGTTGGCTGCTTCCGTGCCATAGATGGCTACGAAAATTC
>CAVVEL010000004.1:0-395027 GCA_963747095.1 Terriglobia bacterium | reverse complement strand
CAATCTCTCCACGCCCGGCCATTTGAAATTTCAAATCCTGGAGGACACGCTTCACCACTCCGGCATCGTGCGTGATGGGTCACGACTCTTTCAAAGGCATGGGCGTGGATTTTGCCGATGTCAACGGCGACGGTGTTTTCGATATCTACGTCAGCAATATCGCCGATCAATACGCGCTGCAAGAAAGCCACTTCCTCTGGCTCAGCACCGGCAATCTCGGCCTCATGCGACAAGGCATCGCGCCTTACGTCCAGGCATCGGAAGAGCTAGGTCTCTCGCGCAGCGGTTGGGGATGGGACGCCCGCATGGCCGACTTCGATAACGATGGCGTGCTGGAAGGACTTCAGGCCACCGGCTTTCTAAAGGGCAAAATCAATCGCTGGCCGGAGCTCCAGGCGCTCGGCACCGGCAACGACAAGCTCATGGAAGATCCGCACAACTGGCCCGCCTTTAAAGCTGGTGACGACATCAGCGGCTCCGACTACACGGCGTTCTTCGTGCGCGGCGCCGATGGCCGCTACTTCAACGCCGGCTGCGACGTGGGATTCACCGAGCCCGTGGTCAGCCGCGGCATCGCCATCGCCGACGTGGATGGCGATGGCCGCCTCGATTTCGCGCTCGCCAACCAGTGGGAGGATTCCTTCTTCTATCGCAACCAGAGCCCACGAACCGGCAGCTTCCTCGCCCTGCACCTGCTCCTCCCGCTCGCGCCGGAGCCGACGCGCGAGCGTCCCGGCCATCCCGGCGCCGATACGCCCGGACGGCCGGCGGTCGGCGCAACCGCGACCATTTCGCTCCCCGACGGCAGCAGGCACATCGCGCAAATCGATGGCGGCAGCGGACACTCCGGCAAGCGCGCTCCCGAAATCCACTTCGGATTGGGAAGCTCGCCCCGGATGCCGTAGTCGAGGTGGCCCTCCGCTGGCGCGACCCGCGCGGCGCGCCGCACGAGAGGGCTTCGCCTCAACCGGGCTGGCACACCGTCGTTCTCGGCCTGCCAAGGCCGGTGACGAATGCGCGAACAGATGATCACCACCCTGAACTTCTATCCCAATCGGAATCCCAAGCTGCGGTTCTTCGCCCTCTGGTATTTCACCATTCTGCTCATCGTGTGGACTATCGCCGGGCATTCGTGCTGGGCTTCGGACAATCCTATCGCAGCCCATCGCCGGGGTCGTCGCGGCCTGCGCGGCGCAATTCCTGCTCGAATGGGTGGATGCCAAGCGATGCGCCGCGCCCTGCGATTCACCGGCGGCATGACGAATTCCTGAACTTCCTGCCGCCGGCATCATCCCCGGACTCGCCTGCGCCATGTTGATCTACCCCAACTCGCGCATCTCCCGGTGGTCTTCGCGTGGTGCGTCGATCGCCTCCAAGGTGGTTCTGCGCGCGCCGGTCGGCAATGGCCACACGCAGCACATCTTTAACCCGTCGAATCTCGGGATTACTCGTCACCCTGCTGCTGTTGCCATCGGTGGGGTCGGCGCCGCCCTATCAGTTCACCGAAAACGTAGTGGGCGCGTGGGGTTTGGTTATCCCCGGCCTCGATCCTCGCCACCGGATCTCTCATGCACGGCAATTCGTCGGCCGTCTGCCGCTGGTGACTCTGTATGGCTCGCGGGTTTGTGGCGCAGGGCCTGATCGCGCGCGTGATTTATGGCATTCCGTGGCGGGTCCCCTTCGTGCCGATGACTAGCGCCGCCTTCATCCTCTTCACCCTCTACATGATTCCCGACCCCGCGACAACGCCGATCGCGCCGCGCCGGCAGGCGCTCTTCGGCTTCGCCATCGCGGCGGTCTATGGGTGGCTATTCGTGTTCCATGTGGTCTATGGGCTTTCATCGCGCTGGCCGCGGTGAGCTTATCGCGCGCCATCCTGCTCTACGGAGCGGCGGCGGTGAAGAAATTTGAGCGGGGGGCAGCGCCGGCCGCGGTGGAGGCGGTGGCGGGGTAGGGGCGGACGGAAGGTTACTAGCCGATTTGCGGCGGGTGAGGGCAGAGGCAGAGAGGGCCGCATCGAGGCCCGATTTCCTCGAAGGCCTACCTGGGGCCCGTTTCCGAGTGGGGGACCATCCACTCTGAGCAGCGGGATCCGCTTCAATGGCCGTGTATTCGTGCCCGATTGCTGGATTGGAAGGGCTGTTCTCAACAACTATCGTTCAACGGTCGAGTTATTGATAATTCCGTACTTCCGAAAAACCATTAGCACAATTTGCCGAAATCTGACTTCCGGTCCGCTACTTCCGCATTTCGTCCGTTAGCGGCCTGAATGATTGATTTTCCGGTCCGTCTCTGTTCGCCCGCTCTTCCGTGGCACGAATAAACGCCAATAAACTTGAGGCACCAACTAATTTAATTGGTCTGTCAAGGCAAAATAGAAATGTCCTATTCCCAGCAAAGTAGAAATGTCCTGTTTTGAGCTAGGAGCCGAAGGAGCGGGCTTACAGTGGATTCGATGTTCCGGGGGAGTCGCGCTCCCTGGGGCAGATCCGAAGACCGCTGCGACGGGGCTGGCTCCGAAGCAGACGGCACCAGACCCCCAGTCAAACCGGGCCCGATGATGCCCGTTCTGGGGGTTTCGGTTTTTGAGGACAGATCTGCTTTGGTGAAGCTCCCGAGCAGCGGTCTTCGGATAAATAAAGCGCGAAGATCGCCGGGCCGGTTTTGCCCAGCGCTCCGATTGGTTTTGGTTTCGGTGCCGGCGTTTAGCTGCGAGCATCGGGCACCTCAGTCGGTCGAGAACGAGAAGGCTTCGAGCGGATGGAAAAGTTCTTCATCCAATCGCTTTTGCGCCGGATCTTGCCCGTTGAGCGTGTCGGGGGTGCGAGCGTTTTGGATAACACCAGTGGCAGCGCGCAGCGGCGCACCCGCACATAACGACCTTGAAACTGCACGGCGACGCTGCCGTCCAAGCGCTGTTCGACCCGCACCCATCCTTTGCGCATTCCGACCCGATGTCGTGGCGGTCGATTGGGTAGAGCTTGCCTTCGTATCGCACCGTGTAGTCATTCGTCACCTGACGCTGTTCCACGTGGCTGAGGATCGCGGCCAGATCATGCTCTTTGCCGAGAGGGCGATGGGCATCGGCGGTATCGGCCGGCTTCACCACCAGGGTCTGATTCCACCAAGCCAGATATTCGTTCTCCAGATACGCATTGGCCTGATCGAGGTGCACGCCCCGGCCACACGCATAGCCCAATGGCGCGCCTGGCTCCGAGGGCAAAACAGCGCCGGAATCGGTCCGAGTCACGCCGGAGGGCGACCACGTCATTTCGAGCGTCCATCAACCTTCGATCACGCCGTATCTTCCCTCAAGAGAAAATGCCACTGGAGCTGCCGTGATTATCGCGCCCGGCGGCGGCCGCGTCGAGCTGTGGATGGACCACGAGGGTTACAACGTCGCGCAGTGGCTCAGCGAACACGGCGTTGCCGCCTTCATTTTGAAATACCGGCTCGCGCGTGAGAAAGGTTCGACGTACACGGTGGAGGGCAACGCGCTGCCGGATATCCAGCGCGCCATCCGGCTCGTTCGAAGCCGCGCCGGCGAATGGGGAATTGACCCGGACCGAATCGGCGTAATGGGTTTTTCAGCCGGCGGAGAAGTTGCCGCCCTCGCCGCCACGAGTTATGACTCCGGCATGCCTCAGGCGACAGACGCGATCGATCGCGAAAGCTCGAAACCCGCGTTCGAGGCGCTCATTTATCCCGGGCTGCCCCACGATTTCAAAGTATCCAAGGACACGCCGCCGGCGTTTTCTACTTGCGGCGAAAATGACCGTCCCGATATTTCTCAAGGCCTTGCCGAACTCTATCTCGCTTTGCGGCGCGATGGAGTATCGGCGGAATTGCATGTCTACACCGGCGTGGGCCACGGCTCCGGCATCCGCGCGCGAAACTCGGGAGCAATCGCGGGCTGGCCCGACCGTTTCCTCGAATGGATGGACGCGCGAGGCCTGCTGAAACACAAATGACGCGCGGCAAATTCCTGCGCGCTCAATTCAGAAGGGCGGCGGCGCGAAAGGCTTGTCCGACGGCCGCTCGAGCAAAAAGATCGCGTACTTGTAAACTTCCACTTTCAAATCTTCGCTCACCGGATTTCCGCTGAAGAGTTTTCCAAACGCGGAATGAACTTCGTGTACCTTCTCCTCGGGAAGCAGGCCGAAGTTGTTGTGTACCGCGTATTCCTTCGACCCGACGTATTGCTTCCCGAGCCGGCCGGAGGCCAGCAGCGCATCCGCGATCTTCACTTGCAGGGGCACGAAGCTGGGCTTTTTGGCGAGTGCTTTCTTGAGCGCTTCGAGAGCTTCCGCCGGGTGGCCCGCCTCACCTTGTGCCAAGCCGAGATAGTAGAGCCACGCGAAGCTGTCCGGCTCCAGTTCGCCGGCGCGCTGCAGCGGAGCGACCGCTGCTTGCGGCTGGCCGTAGGACAGCAGCATCATGCCGAAACGCCCCACGATCTGGGCATCGTCAGGCTTCCGCACCGCGGTTTCCCAGGCTTGACGCAATACGTCGCCAGACGCGGCGGGAAGATTCTCGTATGACGGAGCGGCAAACGATGCGGGTCGCGAGCTGGCAGGCGTAGGCGTAGTCGCAGGCGAGCATCCGGAAATCGCAAGCAGTAGACCGGCCGGCAGCAGACCGGCGATGAAGGCTCGCATGAAGGCAGTGTATGACGTTTGACGGCGGGCCGGAACGCTAAAGATTTTCCGGAACCTCCGTCCCCAATGGCCGTATTCTTGGGCATGATGCACCTTCTCCTATTGCTCCTGTTGCAGGCGGCCCCGGCGCCGCTCACGGTGGACGAAATCATGACCCGGGTGGCCGAAAACCAGGATCGCGCCAAGCAGGCGCGCACGGATTGGGTGTATCAGCAGGACGTGCTGGCGCGGCTGCACCGCAGCAACGGCAAGTTGGCCCGCGAAGAAGCGTGGCAATATGTGGTCACGCCCCAGGCCAAAGGCTTCCATAAGGAAATGCAGCACTTCCAGGGCCAGTACGAGCGCAAGGGCCAGATGATTTCTTACGACCATCCTCACTACGAGTACAAAGGCATCGACGTGGACGGCGATCTGATCAGCGATCTGGGCGAGGATTTTGGGGCCGAGGAGACCCACAATGAAGAGACCCACAATGACGAATCCGCAGGTCTCCATGTCCATGTTCATGCCGGAGAAAATGCTCATGCCGGAGAGGATGGAGCCCGCGCCAATCTTTTCCCGCTCACCAAGGGAGAGCAGGGTGGCTACACCTTCACGCTGGAAGGCCGCGAGGATTACCGTGGGATCGATGTCTATCGAGTTACATTCCGGCCCGTCCGGTCTCCTCACGGCGACCGAGGAGACTGGAAGGGCGAGGCGATCATTGACGCCGCGGAGTTCCAACCCGTGGTGGTCACCACGGGCCTGGCGTGGGGCATTCCGATGGCCGTCAAGGCGCTGCTGGGAACCGACCTGCACCACGTCGGCTTTAAGATCACCTACAAGAAGGTCGCCGACGGCGTGTGGTTTCCGGCCGTCTACGGCGGAGAGTTTTACTTGAAGGCGCTGTTCCTCTACAAACGCACCATCTCGATTTCCGTGAAGAACAGCGAGTTCCGCAAGACCGACGTCAGCTCGAAAATCGCCTTCGAGACGCCGCAGTAACGCAGGCCTTCAGGCCTGTGTGTTGCTTTTTCCGGAAAAAGAACAGGCCTGAAGGCCTGCGTTACGGCTTATACGGTTCCGGAATGGCCTCGCCATCCTTGCGCGGATCGGACGCCGCGTAGTTGACGCCCGTCTTGAAATCGCGCATCACCGCCTGCCCGCCGCCCATTTGCTCGGAATAGGGACCGCGCGTATCGAACTTGTGGCCCATCTTCTTTAGCTCCTCGCGCACTTTTTCCGGAACCCGTTCCTCGATCATCAAATCGCAGCCCGTGAAATTGGGCATGGTGAAGCGCGCCGCTTCCATGGCCTGCTGCACATTCATTTCGTGATCCACCACGTTGGAGACGAACTGCGCGTGGGCCTGCGACTGGTTCCATCCGCCCATGATGCCGAAGGCGATGCGCACGTCGCCATTGGTCATGAACGCGGGAATGATGGTGTGCAGCGGACGCTTGCGGCCGGCCAGCGCGTTGGGCGACTGGGGATCCACACTGAACAGCGCGCCGCGATTGTGCAGCGCGAAGCCGGTCCCGGGCGCCACCAGGCCGGAGCCGAAAATCTCGTAGTTGCTCTGAATCAGAGAAACCATGTTGCCGTCGCGATCCACCACGCTCAAGTAAATTGTGTCGCTGCCCGACCCCGGCGGCTTTCCCGCCTTGACGTCGCAATTGGCGTGGCCGGGAATAATTTGTCCGGCGCGTTCTCGTCCGTACTCTTTCGAAAGCATGCCCCGCACCGGGATTTCGGTGGAGCGCGGATCGCCCACGTACTTCAGCAAATCGGCGTAAGCCAGCTTCTTGGCTTCGATCATCACGTGCAAAGCGTTCGTGGAGTTGTGGCCGAACTGCCGCAGCGGGAAGGTGTTCATGATGTTCAGCATGGCCAGCGCCGCCAGGCCTTGTCCGTTGGGAGGCAGCTCGTAGACGGTCCAATCGCGATAAGTTGTGGAAACCGGATCCACCCACTCGCTGGAGTATTCCGCCAGGTCTTGCGGCGACATTTGACCGCCCATCTCTTCTTCCACCGTCAAGATGCTCATGGCGATGCCGCCTTTGTAGAACGCGTCGCGGCCTTCGCTGGCCAGCATCCGGTAGCTGCGCGCCAGGTCGGGGTTGCGGAAAACGTCGCCGGCTTTCGGGACCGTGCCTTTGGGATAGTAGGTGATCAACCCGGGACCGTTCTTCTTCATCAGGGACACGCCGGCGTTCCAGCGTCCCGCGACCATTTCAGTGATCGGGAAACCGTCGTCGGCGTAGTGGATCGCCGGGGCCAGCAGGTCCGCGACGCTCTTGCTGCCGAAACGTTTCTGGAGCGCGAACCATCCGTCCACGGCGCCGGGCACGGTCACCGTGTGGATGCCTTTTTTCGGCATGATGGGATCGCCGGCGGCGTCTTTCTCGAGCAGGTTTTTGCTTTTCAGGAATTCGATGGTCAGGTTTTTGGGAGCCCATCCGCTGGCGTTGAGTCCATAGAGACGCCCGGTCTTGGCTTCAAACACGATGGCGAACAGATCGCCGCCGATGCCGTTGCTCATCGGCGCGACCACGCCCATGACGGCGTTGGCGGCGATGGCGGCGTCCACGGCGTTGCCGCCATGAGCTAGAATCATGGCACCGGCTTGTGACGCCAGGGGATGCTCGGTGGCCACGATTCCCTGCTTGGAGATCACTTGGGAGCGGGCGGTCCAGCGGTCCGTGGAGCGGTCGGCGAGGGCGTCTTGGGCGTGTAAGGGTCCGGTCATAAAAATAGCTGCAAAAAGAACTAACAGGTTTGGCTCAAACAATCGGAGAATACGCAACATGAGTTGACTATGCCATAGGAGACGGAGAAATGCCAACTCGGCAGGCGCGGTAATTATGGGAAGCGGAAGCATGGGAACTATGAGGATGACCATACTTCCCATGCTCAGGAAAAAACATGAAGTCGCGAACCATCAAACAACGCCTGTTCCAGATTCGCGAGGCCTTCCGCGCCCGCATGGAAACGGAAGGGGCGCGCGGGGTCTGGGACCGTTTCGGCGGACGCATCGGCGTAGTCCTGGCCGGCGGCGGCGGCCGTGGCGCGTATGAAGCCGGCGTATTGCTGGCGTTCCAGGACGCCGGAATGCCCACCCACATGATCGCGGGCGCGTCGATTGGCGGCATCAATGCGGCCAGCTTCGCGGCGCATTCCAACGGGCTGGTCGGCAACGCCGAGCATCTGATGCACACCTGGCTGCGGCTGACGCCTTTGGCCGTGGGCATTGATTGGTCGCGCTACGTCTGGAAACTGGTCGGCCTGGTGGCCTTGTCCGCGGGCCTTGGAAATCTGCTGCGTGTGGGCCTGGACATGCAGGGCGTGCATCTGAACCTGCTTCATCCGCTGATTACCTGGGCGTTGCTGGCCCTCACCGGAGTATCGGTGATGCTGTTCTACGACTCCCTGCCGTACTTTGGTTACCTGGTGCGCAATCTGTTCGACCGCGCGGCGTTGCGGCGCGCTGGATTCTCGCCGCAACGAGGCAAGGCGCTGGCCAGCCTGGGCGCCAACGCGCTGGTTTGGGGATCGTTCACCGCACTGCTCGTATCGGTGGGCGCGTTGCAATTTCTGGCCGAGTTGATGCACCCGGCGGTTGCCGCGGCCGCGGTTGTGGCGGTAGGGGGAAGCGTGGGACTGCGCTTGTTCGCGCCGCGCCTGCTGCAAACCACGCTGCACCAGCTGCTGCGCGCGCCCTTCCGCCGCGGGTTGTTCAACAATTTCAACCGCACCCGGCTGCTGCGCCGCGCCATCTCCGAACGCAAATTGCGGGAGTCGCCGATCCGTGTGGTTTTTCCGGCCGCCGACGTCAACGAAGGTCCCGCGCTGTTCTTCAGCAACGCCCTTCCCAGCGCCTTAGCCGCCGACCCCGGCGCCGACCGCGCCTTCGCCGAAGGCGTGTCTAGCCCCCACGACTTGATCCTGGCGCTGGCCGCTACCTCCGCCATGCCACTGGCCTTCGAGCCCATCAAGTATCGGGGACGGTTGCTGGCCGACGGCGGCCTGGTTGCCAATCAACCGATTCGTCCGGCGGTGCGGCTGGGCGCCGACGTGGTATTCCTGGTGCTGATGGAACCGCTTATCCCGCGCCGCCAAACGGTGCGCACGTTTGTGGACATGGGTCTGCGCGCATTGAACATTCTGCTGCTGCAAACTTTCCTGGCAGATCGCAAGACGCTGGAGGGCATCAACGACATGTGTGTCGCGGCGGCTCAATCGCTGAACCTGCGTCCCGAAGAGGTGGAAGTGGATGTCGGCACGCGCCGCTACCGCTATGTGAAGGCGTTCACCATCAGCCCGCAACGTCCCTTGGACGCCAGTCCCCTGGACTTCGGCGGCAAAGCCACGGCCCGCGCCATTCTCCAGGGCTATCGCGATGCCACACGCTCGATCACCGAGTTTCTGGAGTACGCGCGTGAATCAAGGCATGGCGCACCCAAACGCGCGCTGCGTTTGCAGGCCGTGGCCGTGTAAGGCGGCAAATCAAAAATCAAAAATCAAAAGGCAAAAATCAAAAATGAAGGAACGGGCTACGACCTGTGGCCAGGCGCCCTTCCGGTTCCCCATTTTTTGATTTTTAATTTTTGATTTTTGATTTGACGTCCTACCGCGTTCCCAGCACACGCAGCAGGTCGGCAATGGTGAAAGGTTTGGCCAGCAGTGTTACCGGGGACGTGCGGGCGAACTCCACCGTAACTGGATCGGTGGGATCGCCGGCCATCAGGATGAAAGGCGGCATGGCGCCGAATTGCGCCAGCGCGCGATCATATAGATCTTTGCCGCTGGCCTTGGGCATCTTCATATCGCAGAGCACAAAATCGAGTTTGTGGGAGGCCATCATTTGCAGGCCTTCTTCGGCGCTGCGGGCGCATTCCACGGACATGCCGCGATTGTGCAGCGTCATGCGGATCAAGTCCAGGATACCCGGCTCGTCGTCCACCACCAGGATGGTGCGTTCGCGCAGTTCGGGAAGCGGCAGCGGCGTGGACAACGTGTCCGGGCGCACCACCGCGTCCTTGGCTTCCGGCAGCGTCACGGTAAACAGGGTTCCTCCGCCTGGGGCCGGGTGGGCTTCGATCGTGGCGCCGTGTTCGCGCAGGATGGACAGGCAAATGCTCAACCCCAAACCCGTCCCGCGGCCGGGACGCTTAGTGGTAAAAAACGGATCGAAGATGTTCGGCAGAACCTCGGCGCTGATGCCGGGGCCGTCATCCTGAAAACTCACCCACACCCGGCCTCCGCCGCTGCCCGTGCGGATGCGGATCGTGCCGCGATCGCGGATCTCCCGAATGGCCTGCTCGGCGTTGACAATCAGATTCACGAAAACCTGCACCAACTGCGCGGCGTCGCCCACTACCGCCGGCAACCCCTGGGCGGAAGACATGTCTACGGCGATGCCGTTCACCCGCAGCGAATAATCACAGAGTTGCAGCGTGCGGCGGATCAACTCGTCGAGGTCCACGGGCTTTCTTTCCGGCGAGGGCGGACGCGAGAAGGACAGCAAGTTCTTGACGATCTCCGCGGTGCGCCGGGCCTGCTGCTGGATCAGTTCGAAGCGGTGGCTGGTGCCTTCATCCAGGACCTGGGTGGCGGCCAGGTCGCTGGCGCCCAAAATCACCGTGAGTGGATTGTTCAGTTCGTGCGCCACGCACCGGCGATCATGCGGCCCACGGCCGCCAGCTTTTCGGTTTGCATGATCTGCTGCTCCAAGCGGCGGCGTTCGGTGAGGTCGCGCGTGGAAGCCACCACGCCGGTGATCTGTCCAGTGCTGTCGGTGAGCGGGCAGGCGATGGTCGCCACGATGCGCGGGCTGCCGTCCTTGTGACTGATGCGGTATTCCAACGCCACCTGCGGCTGCCTTCCGCCGATCAGATCCTGGAAAGCATCGCGCACGCGGGCGAAATCCTCCGGCGTGATGTGCGAGCCGAATGGCCTGCCCAGCATTTCCTCGACTGGATAGCCGGTCGTTTCCGTGTAATGAGGCGTAAGAAAGGTGAAGCGGCCTTCGCGATCCATGGCCGTGATGATGTCCGGAAAACTGGCCACCAGGCGACGGGCAAATTCCTGCTCGCGATGCAGGTGTTCTTCCATTTCCTTCTTTTGCGTGATGTCCAGCAGCGTGCCTTGGTAGCGCACCACGTTGCCGGCAGAATCGTACAGGGGCGTAGTGTGAGCCAGGCACAGCACGAAGCCGCCGTCCTTGCGGCGCAGGCGGATCTCGCCAGTCAGCGGACCGGCCCCCAAGAGATCGGGTCCCGATTGTACGGAGACATCGCAAAGCTGTTGCCAGGGGATGCCCAGCAGATCCTCGCTGCTCTGGTAACCCAACAGGCGCGCCAAGGCCGGGTTGGCATTCAAGATCTCGCCGTCCGCCGTGCGCACGTAAATGCCCTCCTGCAAGGTCTCGAACAACTCCGTGAAGCGCACTTCCGCTTCCCGCACCTTGCTGACGTCGCGGGCCAGCGCGCTGACACCGATGACCTGTCCCTCGTGTGCGATCGCTTGCAGGATGATGTCGTAATAGCGCACGCCTCCGGTCTTGCCCACCCGCACCTTGACGATTCCGTTCCAGTGCCGTCGTTCCAGGAATCGAGGCAGGCCCTTCAGGGCCATCTCGCGGCTGGGCTCCACCAGCAACTCGCCGAGATTGCGCCCCACCAGCGCGCCGATCGGTTCATCCATCAAGTGTTCCAGACTGCGGTTGGCGGCTTGCAGTTTGCCGTCCAAGTCCACGGCGAAAACAATGTCGTCGAAGCTGTCAATCAGCTCGCGATAGCCGCGTTGCGACTTCTCCACGATGTCGAAGAGCCGTTCCAACTGCTGCGTGGTGGGCGGAGCTTCGTTGCGCTCGCGAAGTCCCTGGACGAAGCTGCGAAGTTCCAGGATCTCTTGGCGTTTGCGGTAAGCGTAGACCGCGAACAGCACCATCAGCACCACCACGCCGCCGGGAATGCCCATCAAATTCAGGGGCAAGGCTTTGAAATGTTCCCACTCAGAGCCGGCCCAGGCCACCGCCATCAGCAGGCCCAGCCACAGAGCGTAGCTCCACAGTTGCCGCTCCTTGCGCTCCAGTTGATCCCACTTGGAGGACGCGGAGTCTGGCGGCGCCGGAGGTTTGAAGGCCATAAGAAATCCCGATCTACCAGTTCCGAAAATCTGCCTCCAGATTCGAGGTTGTCTCTTTACTATATCGTAGGAAAAATGGGTATCGATGAGGTCGAAGGGATGGAACCAAAGTTTGTACGGGGGAAAACCGGTAACGTTGGCAAGCCAGGGCGTCGCAATCCTTGCAGGGCGCGAGGAGGCAGCAGCGCGCAAGAACATCCCAGGCCCTTAGGTTCTCAGCCCAACGGCCTGGCCTATGCCAGAGCGCCGGAAGAACCCTTTGCGGCCGTGCGAGGCGCCTCTAACCTTCCTCTAGACACAACCCATCCCAAAAAGGTAAAGTTCGAATGCCTGCTCACGCGGGCAGAGGAGGTTCTGGGACGGGTTCTCCCGCGGTATCGAACCCGGAACGACAAGCCATGGACGTCATACGTTCTCCCAAAGTTTACGACGCGGTGATCGTGGGCAGCGGCGCGGCCGGCGGTATCACCGCGCTGGTGCTGGCGCGCTCCGGCGCCAAGGTGCTGATGCTCGAAGCCGGCAGCTTTTATGATACGGCCAAGGAATCCATGATGCTGCAATGGCCCTATCAAGCGCCGCTGCGCGGCGCTTCCACCGACGACAAGCCGTTCGGATACTTCGACGCTTCCATCGGCGGATGGCAAGTGAAAGGCGAGCCTTACACCAACGCGCCGGGAACCAACTTCCTGTGGTGGCGGTCGCGTATGCTCGGCGGACGCACCAACCACTGGGGACGCATCTCCCTGCGCATGGGTCCCTACGACTTCAAGCCGTATACCCGCGACGGCCTGGGCTTCGACTGGCCGTTCAATTACGAAGACCTCGCGCCGTACTACGACAAAGTGGAGGAAATGATCGGCGTGTTTGGATCGATGGAAAACATCGAGAACGCGCCCGACGGCAAGTTTCAAGCCCCTCCCAAACCTCGCTGCACCGAGTTGTTCATTCAACGCGCCTGCCGCAAGTTAAACATTCCTTGCGTGTCGTCGCGGCTTTCGATTATCACCAAGTCCATCAATGGCCGCCCGTCATGCCACTACTGCGGACAGTGCGGCCGCGGGTGCGCGGTGGGCGCGAATTTCTCGTCGCCCACGGTGCTGATTCCGCCCGCGATGCACACCGGCAACCCGGAACTGATCACCGATGCGATGTGCCGCGAAGTCCTCACCGATAGCGAGGGCCGCGCCACCGCCGTTTCCTACATTGATCAGCAAGACGCGCCAGGAACATCAGGTGCGCGGCAAGGTGATCGTGCTGTGCGCCAGCGCCTGCGAGTCGGCGCGGCTGCTGCTGAACTCCCGCTCGGCGCGATTCCCGAAAGGACTGGCCAACTCCTCCGGCGAAGTGGGCAAAGCGCTCATGGACACGGTGGGATCGCATCTCACCGGATATTTTCCCGAACTTGGCAAGTTGCCGCCGCACAACGACGACGGCGTGGGCGGCGGCCATCTCTACATGCCGTGGTGGAATTATCGAAGAGAAGCTCGATTTCCCGCGCGGCTATCACATCGAGTTCGGCGGCAGGCGCGCGGCATGCCCGGCCCGGGGATCTTCGGCGGATCGCATCGCCACCTCGGCGGAGGATACGGCGCCGATCTCAAGAAGGCTTACCGCGAATACTACGGCTGCTTCCTGGGATTCTCCGGGCGCGGCGAGATGATCCCCAACAAGGACTGCTGGTGCGAGATCGATCCCGACACGGTGGACCAGTGGGGCATTCCGGTGCTGAAATTTCACTGGAAGTGGGACGATCACGAAATCCTGCAAGCCAAGCACATGCAGGAGACGTTCAAAGACATCATCGAAACCGCCGGCGGCCAGGTGATGGGCGGAGTGGACCCGCCCACCTACGGTATCGCCGCGGGCGGCCAGATTATCCACGAAGTGGGCACGGCGCGCATGGGCAGCGACCCACGGACGTCCGTGCTGAATCAATACTGCCAGGCGCACGACGTGCCGAACCTGTTCGTCACCGACGGCGCCTGCTTCGCTTCTAACGCCGACAAGAATCCCACGCTGTCTATCATGGCGGTGGCCTGGCGCGCCAGCGAGTACATCGCCGATAAAGTGAAGAGGAAGGAACTCTAAGGTGCAAACCAAGGTGCCAATCATGAAAACCGATCGCCGCCAACTCCTCAAAGTATTGGGCGCGACTCCCGTTCTGGCGCTCGCGCAAACGCCCGCGCCGCACAATCACATGACTATGCCAACGCACGATACCACCGCAAAACCGGCGGCCGGTCCGTACCATCCCAAGTCGTTTTCGGCGCAGGAATGGCGCACCGTGCGAGTGCTCTCCGATTTGGTCATCCCCGCCGACGACAAATCAGGGAGCGCCACGCAAGCCGGCGTTCCCGAGTACATCGACGAAGTGGTCACCGATCGCCACAATCACGGCGGCGTGGAGAGCCGCTTTGAAGCGGAGATCAAAGGCGGGCTGGCCTGGCTCGACGCCGAAGCGCGCCGCCGCTTCCAACATGACTTCGCGGATTGCAAAGCGGACCAACAACGGGAAATTCTGGACTTGATCGCGTGGCCCAAAAGAGCAGCCAAAGAACATTCCCAAGGCGTGGCATTCTTCAACCGATTCCGCGACCTGGCGGCCAGCGGCTTTTACACTAGCAAGATAGGCATTGCCGACTTACAGTTCAAAGGCAACACCGCGCTCGATCACTGGGACGGTTGCCCGTCGGAGGTTCTCGCCAAGTTGGGCCTGTAGAGAAACCATCTTTGTGATATAAACAGGGCAGGCCCTGGAGGCAGGGCGGCTGGTGTGCTGATGTTGCTATAGACGGGAAAGACCCTGGAAACAGGGCAAGACTATTGTGCGGAATCGTAGGATACACCCATAAGGGGGGTGTTTTTGAGCGGGGCCATGTAAGAGCGGCTACCGTTTCATTAACACATCGTGGACCCGACCAGCAGGACGTGTACGAGAGCGCGGACGTGTCTTTGGGCGCGGTTCGGTTAAAAATTATCGACCTGGAAGCGGGCGCCCAGCCAATGATCTCCGATGACGGCGATACCGTCCTGGTGTTCAACGGCGAAATCTACAATCACAGGCAGCTACGCACGGAACTGGAAGCAGGCGGCCACCGCTTCCACTCGCGCAGCGACACCGAAGTAGTGCTGCGTGCCTTCCTCCAATGGAACACGCACGCTTTTGAAAAGTTGCGCGGCATGTTCGCACTGGCCATTTGGAACCAGGGGACCAAGCGCCTGGTGCTGGCGCGCGACCGCTTGGGCATCAAGCCGCTGTATTTCTGCCGTAAGGGCCGGCGATCGCCTTCGGTCGGAGCTCAAGGCGCTGTTCGAGCTTCCCGAAATCGAGCGCCAGATCGATCTCGACGGCCTCAACGCCTACCTCTCGCTGAACTATGTCCCGGCGCCGTATACGCTGGTGTCGGGCATCGAAAAACTGCTGCCGGGACACTGGCTGGAATGGCGCGGCGATCTACCCCTGGGTGCACCAGATGCCCGTAGCGTGCGCACGGAGGCTTACTGGAATCTGGAGATGCGCCCGCGAGCCATGCGCCTGGAAGAGGCCGAAGAGCGGCTCGACGGCCTGCTGGACGCCGCGGTGCGCGAGCATATGCTCTCCGACGTGCCCCTGGGGATCTGGCTGAGCGGCGGCTTGGATTCTTCCACGGTGTTGCACTATGCGGCGCAAGCCAGTTCCACACCGCTGAAGACCTTCTCCATCACCTTCCAGGGCCGCAGCTTCGACGAGTCTTCGTACGTTCGGCGGAAGCGGCCGCTTGCTATGGCGCGGAACATCGCACCTTCGACCTGAATCCCGAGCAGGACTTGCGGGGCGCCATCGAAGAATTGCCAACCTATTCCGACGAGCCCAGCGCCGACGCCGGCGCGCTGCCGGTGTGGTTCCTGTCGAAGATGAGCCGGCAGCATGTCACCGTCGCGCTGAGCGGAGAAGGCGCCGACGAAGTTTTCGGCGGCTACATCACTTATCTGGCCGACAAGCTGGCCGCTCCAGCGCGCTTCCTGCCCAAACCCTTGCGGCAGTTGGCGCTGGCGGCGGCCAATCTGCTGCCGGTCTCGGATGAAAAGATCGGTTTCGAGTACAAGCTCAAGCGCTTCCTGGAAGGATCGCTGCTCGAACCTTGCTTGGCGCACACCTTTGGAACGGCACATTTTCCGACGCCGGGAAGAACGACATTTTCCGGTACGGCAATCCCGACGTGTTGCGCCGTTTGCTGCGCAGTGTGCCGCACGGCGATGCCGGATCCCAGACCGAACTTTTGGTATTCGATCAGCGCTACTACCTGCCCGACGACATCCTCTACAAGGTGGATCGCATGAGCATGGCGCATTCTTTGGAAGTGCGCCCGCCGTTTCTGGATCACCGCATCGTAGAGTTTGCCGCGTCGCTGCCGGAGAATTTTAAAGTGCGCGGTTTCCGCAGGAAGTTCCTGCTGCATCGCCTGATGCGGGACAAACTGCCCACACGCATCTTGCAGCGCAAGAAGCAGGGCCTGGACATTCCGATCCACGACTGGTTCCGGGGTCCGCTGAAAACGCTCCTGCTGGACACCCTCACCGACGGCGTACTCCGCCGTAGCGGCTTGTTCTACCCCACGCAGGTTTGGGCGCTGGTTCGCGATCACCTGGACCGCCGCGTTAACGCCGGCTATCAACTGTGGGGTTTGCTGACGCTGCTGCTGTGGATGGATCGTTGGGGCATCACCGGATTCGCGCCGAAATCGGCGCGCCGCCCCGCCGCGGTATTGGTCGCGTAACGCAGGCCTTCAGCCCTGTTCTTTTGGAGGTTGTCAGAACCGTCCGCGGTAGCGGATGGGTTCTCCCTGAGTGCCGGACCCATCTGCTACCGCAGACGGTTCTGACAACGCCAAGAACAGGCCTGAAGGCCTGCGTTACAATAGATCAATGCCTTCCTACCTGGGCCTTACACTGGATGAGATGAACCGCCGCGTGGAGGCACTCGACCGCTTGCTCGAGTCCTGCACGGTTTGCCCGTGGGATTGCCACGTCAACCGGCTGCGCGGACGAACTAAGGTGTGCGTGGCGGGATACTTGCCGATTGTTTCCTCCTACTCCGCGCACTTTGGTGAAGAGCCGGCCTTGAGCGGCACGCATCTGGGCGCGCTGGCCCGCGGCGCCGGCAACATTTTTCTGGGACATTGCAATCTGCGCTGCGTCTATTGCCAAAACTGGCAGATCGGCCAGGATTTCCGCACCCAGCGGCCCAACCACGAAACCAGCTTCGAGCGCCTGGCCGAAATGATGTTGGAGTTGCAGGAGCGCGGCTGCCACAACATTGGATTTGTGAGTCCCACGCATTTCGCGCCGCAAATCATGCGCGCCGTGGCCATCGCCGCGCGGCGCGGCTTGCGGCTGCCGCTGGTGTACAACACCAACGCCTACGATAGCGTGGAAGTCCTGCGGCTTCTCGACGGTGTGTTCGACGTTTATCTGCCCGATCTCAAGTACAGCGACGAAGCCGTAGCCCACGAGTACTCCAAGATTCCGCACTACGTGGAAAGCGCGCGGGCGGCCGTCAAGGAAATGCACCGGCAACTCGGCGACGATGCGGTCTACGACGATCGCGGGTTACTGCGGCGCGGCCTGGTGATCCGCTTGCTCGTCCTGCCCAACGATATGGCCGGCGTCCGCGAAACGCTGGAGTGGATCCGCGAGGAATTATCGCCGCGCGTGACCATCAGCTTGATGTCGCAGTATTACGTCACCCACAAAGTGGAAAGCAAGGGCGACGAGTTGTTCCCCCTGATCAACCGGCGCATCCGCCCGCGGGAGTTCGATCGCGTGCTGGAGTGGGCCGAGGAACTAGGTTTTGAAAACGGCTGGATCCAGCCGTTGGACGAAGAGGCCGCCGATTACTATCGCCCCGATTTCACGAATCGCGAGATGCCCTTCCGCGACGCCCGCGATTTTGTGGCTACCTAACGAGGTTTTTTTGGAGTGCGGCAGCTTGCTGCCGCTTTGTGTTGCCGCAAGCTTGCTTGCGGCTGGCCGAAGCAAGCTTCGGCGGGAAAAAGCGGAAGCAAGCTTCCGCAGTCCATATGCGCCAAACGCGCTACAATCCCACTTCCGCCGCGCCGAAAACTCGCCGGCTGGTGCGGTCTTGCAGGAAAACCACGGCGCGCAGGTTTTCGCGCTTCCAGGACTTGTCGAGAACCACCACTTGATCTGCTGTGAAGCCGGCTTTGGTGGCGGTACCCACTAGCGTCAAGCGCCGGACCACGCCGTTGTGCGACAGATTGTGGCCGGCGTTTTCGCCGCGTGTCACGCTATTGCTCAAATCGTTTTCAGTGATTGCCAGCATCACGTCCGCCTTCCCGGCCAGCTTGGCAAAATCCGCGCTGTCCACGCGAATCTGCAAACGTGCGCCCTCCGGCGCCGGCGAGGGAGTAACGGACACCGCGGCCTTGGGATTCCGCGCGGCTTGCGTGATGGCCTCGCGCGCCGCGCGGGCATCCGCGCCATTGAACTCGCTGCGGCCATCCACGATCATCTGCGGTGTGTACGGACCGTCGGTGTGCAGCGCCAGCGCATACTTGTCCTGGCGCTGGCTGAACTCCTTCGAGGAGTACGGATCGGTCCACCCGAGGTGATTCCAGTAATCCACGTGCTGGCTGAGGATGATCACCTCCGCGCCGGGCACCGGCTGCTTCTTGTCCAATTGCATCAGCAGCGCGTCGGCAGGCGGACAACTGGAGCAACCCTCGGAAGTGAACAACTCCACCAGTACCGGGGCGCGGGGGGGCTCGACGGCCGGCGCCGTGAGCGGAATCGCAAGCAGGAACAGCAGCAAGGCGGCCTTCATATGAATCCCTGGCGGAGCGAACGCGAGCCGTCAAAAGTCGGGCTTCCAGATTTCACCCAACTCCAGCACAAAGCCGGGTAATTCCGGATTTCCCGATATGCGCTTGGGGCGATGGAGGATTTCGGGAGCCTTGTCCGGCCGATAGACATGAACCTTGAACATGCGTGGATCGATCAACCAGCCAAGCAGCGTTCCGTTGTCGCAGTACTCCACCATCTTCTTCTTCAAGGTTTCTAAGCGGTCCGAGGAGGAACGAACCTCGATCACGAAATCCGGACACAGCGGCGCGAAACGCTCTTTTTCCCGCGGCGATAGTTGTGCCAAACGGCTTCGCTTGATCCACGATGCATCCGGGGAACGTGTGGCTCCATTGGGAAGCTCGAAGCCAACACTAGCTCCAAACGCCACACCGGTGCGGTTCTTGGCCGCCCACCGTTCGAGCTGCACAACGGCTCGAGTATCCCGATAACCCCCACCTGTGCCAGTTGGAGCCATAACGAGAACCTCTCCTTGGGCCGTGCGCTCGATGTTCAAGTCGTCGTTGAGCCGGCAGAAGCGAAAGAACTGATCGCGCGTCATGCCCCTGCCGCCCTCGAACTGAAGAATCAGCGAACCTGGCGCCCGGTCGCGCAAAACGGAGATTTGGTAGGCGGCAGCCATTTGATCTACGCTATTGTAACACTTCGGACGCTCCGTACTGGAAGAGGTTGTCAGTACCGTCCGCGGTAGCGGATGGGTTTACCCGGTTCTACGACCATGTGGAATAACACAAACGTCCCCTTGGCGTATCTGTTCACCTTCCGTTGTCACGGAACGTGGTTACACGGGGACGAGCGTGGTTCTACCGACCGGTTCCACAATCAATACAGGACGCCTCACATTCCGCCGAACAGGAAATGGCAGGACCACAATACTCGGGTCCGGAAGCAAGAGCCGGTGATGCTCAGTGATGACCGTCAAGAACCCATCCGCTACCGCGGACGGTGCTGACAACCGCACTAACGAGGTCTTGGCCTTGTGCCTGCCGCAGTATCACGCGATTAGTTGCGGGAAGGAGACTGGGGCGAGGCCACCGCCACTTCCACGAGTTGATCCAGCCGCACCTGGGCGCGGCCTTGGTCGACGATTCCCAGCTTCTGCGCGGCGGCAAAGGAAAGATCCAGCATCGCCGACTCCACCACCGGACCGCGATCGTTGATGCGCACGACCACGGAACGGCCGTTCCTAAGATTTGTGACGCGCACCATTGCTCCCAGCGGAATCCTGCGATGCGCGGCGGTCAGGCGAAACATGTCGAACATCTCGCCGCTGGCCGTTTCCAGACCGTGAAATTTCTCGCCATACCAGGTGGCAATGCCAAACTCGGCTTGGCCCCACTCCGCGAGCGGGACGGACGGCAGCGGCGCCGCCGCAGCCTGATGAATCGGCGCAATGGCGGGTATGGCTAACAAAAATGCACTTCCACAGGCAATAGCCCCACGCAAGACTTTGTTTTTTTCCATAGGAGAAGCGACCCAGAACGACTTGATTTAATACCAGGGATACCGGCAGATGAGGAGGATAGGCCGGTTGGCTTACTGAACATCTGTAAGTGTACCAAAAATATTTACTTGCGGCAAGCCCAATCGTGCGTTAACTTTGAACACAGTCTCAGGGAGAACAGAAGCAATGGCTAATGGCGTGAACGGTCATCACCCCACGGTGCTGACAATTACGGGCTTTGATCCTTCGGGAGGCGCGGGTGTGGCCGCCGATCTCAAAACGATTGCCGCGCACAATGGCCGCGGCGTTGCGGCGATCACCGCGCTGACCGTGCAAAACACCCAGGGCGTGAAACGCATTGAAGCGGTCTCCAGCAAATTGCTGGCGGAAACGCTGGAGGCCCTGGCGGAAGACATCCGTCCCGCGGCCATCAAAATCGGCATGCTCGGCAGCGTGGAGAACGTCCGCGCGGTGGTGGCCTTCCTGGAGAAAATGCCGGATGTACCGGTGGTGCTCGATCCCGTGTTGCACGCCACCAGCGGCGCCGCGCTGATCGGCGAGAAAGCCTGGAAAGAATTGCGTACCCATCTGCTGGGACGCGTCACCGTGGTCACACCCAACCTGGAAGAAGCCGCCGCGCTGGCGGGATTCCCGGTAACCAATGTGGAAGAAATGAAGCGCGCCGCCACGGAACTGGTGGGCGCCGGCGCCAAAAACGCCATCGTCACCGGAGGACACCTGGAGCGTCCCGTGGATGTGTTGTACGACGGCACGGATCACACCATGCTTCCCGGTGAGAAAATCAAGAACGGCAACACTCACGGAACCGGCTGCGCGTTTTCCAGCGCCGTGGCGGTGAATCTGGCGCTGGGACACAGTGTGGTGGAGGCCGCTGTTCTGGCCAAGGCTTACGTGTTCAAAGCGATTGAACACGGATACGCTGTAGGCGCAGGCCAGGGACAGCCCAATCATCTGTACCGGCTGGAAATGCCGGTGCTGGCGCGCGCCGGCGGTTCGGAGCCGCATCACATGGATGCGGGACATCGCTAAACGGCTCGTGCCATTGCCACGGCCTCCACGGTTTCGCCGCCGAACTCTTACTGCCGCACTTCCATCCGCGGCGCTCCCTGAGATCTGCTTCGCACTGTTGTTGGCTTGCCGCCTGTTCGGCCAGGAACAAGTCCCGACTTTCCGCTCCACAACAGAGTTGGTGCTGGTGGACGTACAAGTTGTCCACAAGAAAATGAGAACTTCCGCGCCGCTGCTGGAACAGCGCCACTTCCAAGTCTATGAAGACGGCCAATCGCAGGAGATCAAATCATTCAGCCGCGATCAACTGCCGCTCTCCGTGGTGCTGCTGTTCGATCTGACGGATAGCGTGCGGCCGGTGCTGCATCGTTTGGCCCTCGGCGCGAAATCCGCGTTGACGCATTTTAAGCCCGAGGACGAAGTGGCAGTGATGGCCTACTCGGCCTCGGCCCGTATTCTGGACGGCTTCACTAAAGATCGCCGGCGGACCGTGGACGCCATCCAGCGGGCCGCCGATATGAGGGCGAACGAAGCGGCGTTTTTCAACGAAGCGGTCTACCAGGCGGCCGAAGAGTTACGCCAATCGGAGAGCGAATCCAACCGCCGCGTGATCATTTGGCTGACCGACAATCTGGCCAACGTTCCCACGGAGTGGAACCGCGCCCACGTTGGCGCAAGTGTGCCGGAAGGGAGTCTGCACACGGAGAAAGAGGCGGTGCGCGCCTTGCACGAATCCGGAACCATGGTGGCGCCGCTGCTGTTAACGGATCCCGCGAGCCTGATCGCGACCGCGCCCATTCGGGCCTATGAATCGTTGTGGTACAAATCGCATCCCCCGGGGAATGCCAAACATTACGCCGAGTGGACGGGCGGTGAAGCCATGAGCCTGGGAGGCAAGGACGTAGAGCGCCGCCTGGCGGATCTGATCGACGAACTGCGGTCGCGATACACGATCGGGTTTCAGCCTTCCCAAACAAAGGCGCCAGCCACGTTCTGCAAACTCCATGTTGCGCTGGCACCGGATGGTCCGCTTCATCCCAAAGAATGGAATGTGCTGGCCCGCATGGGATATTACCGGAAGTAGCGGGATGGTATGATAACGCCATGGCGACGACGCAGCAACTTTTCAAGATTCCTGGAGAAGACGCGCAACTCTCGTCTTGACGCTGCCCGGTCCCCCGCGCAAGGACGCCGATTGGTTCTACGATTTCTGCCAAGCCAACGACGAATGGCAGTTCGAGCGGACGGCTAAAGATGACATCCTCGTTATTCCACTATCCGGCGGCGAAGGTGGTTATCGCGTGGGAGAAGCTCGAGACCAGTTGCACTGCTGGGCCGACAAAATGGAGCCGGACGGGCGTTCGGCAACGTCGGTTTCATCCTTCCGAACAAGGCTACTCGGGCCCCCGACGCTTCCTGGGTGAGGATGGCGCGTCTGGCGAAGATCGCTCCGCGGCAGAAAAGGAAATTCATTCCTCTCTGTCCCGACTTCGTGATCGAAGTACGTTCGCCCTCCGATCGGCTGCCAAAGCTGCAAGAGAAGAGGAAAGAGTGTCAGGCTGGACGGGGAGGGTTGCTTTTTTTTAGGGGAATGCGTTTCTCAAGATAACGCCGACTGCCCCTCAGCCACCGCTGCCCCCCTCCTGCTTATAGCATGCTGGCGACATCCCTTGCTCCATGGATCACGCGAACGATCTCGGAAAAGATAACCACGAAAGCCGCGAAAAACGCGAAACTGGAAGCTGCCCCGCTCCTTTTCGTGCCTTTCGTGCCTTTCGTGTCTTTCGTGGTTAAAGGTTTCATTCTGATCGGCCTGGGTTGGGATCGTAAACGATCAAGCACGAACCCTCCGGCCAAAAACGGAGAGGCTTGTCAGTCCGATCTGGCCGGTGGTGTCCGATTTGTGGGTTCTTCGCGAGTATGCGAAGGGCTTTCAGCAGCTGGAGACGGACCCGTCGCGCGGCCGGGAAATTGTCCTCAGCGATGTAAACCCAGATCTGTTCGATGTCGCGGGTCGCCTGGATCGAAAGTCGGAAGTGCTTCATGCCCGCTTGCGTTTTTGAGCTAAGGCCTTCTCACGCCGCTCCAAAGATTCGAAGAACTCTTCGCCGTCCACGCTCTCGCCCTTCCTGAGGGAGAACCAGCCCTCGTCAATCTGTTCGCGAATTTCCCGCAGACGACGGCGGCCCGCACGGTCGCGCCGATCCAAGAGACGGACCGCCTCGCAGACCAGATCGTTCGCGAAAGGGTAAAGACCGGCCTTGACCTTGGTCTGGACCAGCGTTTGCAGTTCGGGCGTGAGACGTACGTTCATACTTTGCAAGGTCTCAAGGACAAGACGCCAGTGTCAATGAAGCGCGCTAAGCTTGAAGGTGCGCGGGGACAAACTAGACAGGGAGCGTTGTTTCCTGGGGAAATGCGTCCTCAGGATGCGCCAACAGCGGCGACGAGCCTGGTGCGACACCACGAAACCTTCCCCGGCCAGTCGCGGTAGGGACGGCCATTGCTGACCGCCCCCCGCACGGATCCGTACGAGCGGCATTACCGCATACGGCTCTTACCTTGGATAGTGGCATCGAAGCGTGTTTCACTTCGCGCACGCCGCGTAACCCCTGGGACACGGACTTCCCCGCTCTGTGTCGGGCTCGTGTAGAGTTGCGCAACGTTCTCCTTGGTCCGCGCTCGTCCCTCCACCACCTCCGCCGAGGCGCAGGCGCCTCTTTGTTCGGCAGCGTCATCGGTACTACAGCGCGGTCCGACCCCTCAACGGCGTTCATGTCCGGCGTGCGGCATATCGCCTTCCCGGACCGGTCCCTGTGTTGCGGGACACCGCTGAGATCTCCCGGTTCTCGTGCATGTTGTTTCTCGACGTGCTGGGTTCTCTGACTACGCCGGGTCCGGCTTTCGCTCGCGATTAACGCTGCCGCCGATGTTGCCTTCCCGCCACAGCCAAGGGGTCGGCACCCGAGTTTTAGGTTTTCGAAGCTCAATTGCCCAGCCCATCAATGCCCCTGTCTACGCTTCGCCAACCGCCTCGCGGCGGTCCACGCAAGACTCGAGGTCAGGATGGAGTCGCTGCTCCTTTCCTGTAGGCTCTTCATCCCCTACAACATGCCGGTTTATCCCGGCGCACGGCTGCCCCCGTTCTCCCTTCCCGGGTTTCCTATTCGGAGTCGCTCTGCTCCGCCGCCTATGCCTGCAAGCAGCCGAGTGCTGGCCGAGGGAAGACAACGTAGCGAGAACGGTGCCGCTTCCGGCCGTTCCCGACGTTCCCTGATAGGTCTCACGCCCTCTTGGCGAGTCTTGCCTGAATGTGGCGGATAGCCCTGCCAGTCCGGTCGATGCCGGCGCTGCAAGTAAACGAGCACCGACTTCGGGAGATTCTGGACGGCAAGGGGCAGCCTGGACGGAGGGATTCATTTGTTGAGAGACACATTGCTGAAATGATGCCTAAAACGTAATTGTCTAGCCTGCTGACCGACACGAGTGTGCCTTCCGGCGCGGTACGGCAGCGGGCGAGATGAGATTGTCGGTTGTGTGGGGGTCTGGTGGGGGAAGATCGCTGCCGAGGAGCGGCAGGGGTTGGGGAACGCGGAGGCAGACGATCTGACGGAGCACTTCGATTCCGGAGCGCTGCTGTTGCCAGCAAGTTCGCAACACACTGCTCAGAATGGCCTGCGTTGCGGCACCGTTCTCGGTGCGATTCCCGCCCCAAACTTTGCGTGTCACCACCAGCGGACGCAAGGCCTGCTCGGCGCGCCAGTTGGTGGCGTCGCCGCCGGGATGTTTCAGAAAGGTGAACAACGCCGGACGATTGGCGTACAGATGATTGGCCAGCCGTTCATTGGCCGCACAGCGAAAGTTGGGCGACCAAGCCTGTTCCAGGCGATGTTGCAACAAGCCTCGCGCCACGGCCAATCCCCGAGGACTGATGCGCTGCTGTTCCCAACGATCCCGCAAGCGCAGGGCGTGTTGCAAGATCCCCTTCACTTGCCGAGGGAAGTGCGCGTTCCACGGCGAAGCCACTTCCAGCATCTCCCGGCAACGCTGCAACAGATGTCCCAGACAAGTTTGATGCAAGGCCTTCCCAAACTGTTGGTAGACGATCCAACCGTCATGCACCAGCCGCCCGGCGTAGTCTTCTCCCAACACCGTAGCGGCCTGCTCAAAACCCCGGCCTGGCAGAATCGCATACACCGTCACCAACGGCGTGGCGAAGGCCCACAGCCAGCAGGATTGTCCGCTCACTCGCCAGCCGGTTTCATCGGGCGTGACTTGCGGATTGTGGCGCACCTGCTCCACTAACTGCTGGTAGCTGGGCTCCGCTTTCTGGGCGGCGCGGGCGATGGCTTGGCACAACCCGCTCCGCGATACTTGCAATCCGAAGTGGGCCAGCAGGGTTTTCTGTTTCTCGTGAGACAAACCCAGACTGGTATCCAAGTAGGCGGCCAGCGCGATGGCCCGCGAACCGAGCGTCACGCCCGCCACGCCCAAGGCGTCGGAGGTCTGCTCGGGATGGCGTCCTTGCAGGTGCTTCCCGCATTTCCGGCAGCGCCCCAACTCCACCTGGAAACGGCGCTGGATGGCGGTCACCGGCGGCAATTCCGTTTGATCTGCTCGGCAACCTTTTCCACCCGCACCGCTCCGCCGCAGTGCGGACATTGTTTCGGCAGCGCGGCTCGCAGGGTTTCGCTGACCTGCTGCGGCTGTGGCTTGGACCGGCAGTGTGCCAGCCCGTAAGCGGCCCCGCGTTTCCGGCCGGGCTTCTGAGGATTCTTCTTCTGCGCTTTACGAAAGGGAGCCGCTTGCCGCTTGGCCGCACGCAAGGCCTCCGCCAACTGCCTGCGCAGTTCTTCGTTCTCTTGGCGCAGCCGTTCGTTCTGCTGTTCTTGTTGGTCCAGACGCTTCAGGATGCGCTGCCGATCTATCACGGCTCGATCTAGTGTCCCTGCAAATCCATATTCGCCAGGATACCGGTTCGCCACTCAACGTCCTCCGATCATCCCCTCGCGCGCTTGATCTCTCTTGGCAGAACACAGCAGTGCCCGTTAACCATCGTCTCGCGGCTGTAACCCAGAGATGTCGCTGGTAACGGTCACCCTGACATGGCGTAATACCTGCGGCTGAGCAGACACGCGAAAGAGGCTGCAAGAGGCAGCAACGACCACAAGGTAACATATTTTCCCAATCAGCCGCTCTTCCCCATTGTCCCCCTTGTCTCCGCGCTGGAGTTTCCCGGAGAGAGGGTGGTCAGAAGTCGAACAACTCTTCCAAGTCGCGCCGTCCGTGCGCCACGCGGAGAATCAACACGTCTTCTTCCTCGACGCAATACACGATGACGTACTCGCCAACCGGAAAGGTGCGGGATCCTGGGCCGAGGTCTTCATCGCGGGCCGTTCCCAGGTAAGGGAACCTCGCAAGAAGAAAGAAACGGTCTGTGATGGAATCGACCAACCGCGTGGCAATTTCCATGCTGCCGCTTTCCCTTGCGATATACAGCCAGATGTCGTCAAGGTCAGTCTCTGCCCTGGGCGCGATGCGATGTCCCATCAGCCTTGCGCACTCAGTTCGGCAATGAGGCGGGCACGACCGCGCTCCCTCACACCGGCGGCAAGTTCGCGCACGGACTCTGGTGTAATGGCGCGGCCCTCGCCGCGCGCCAGGGAAGCTCTGGCATCATCGAGAGTCGCTAGGAACGCGATACGGCGGCGCTCGCGTTCTTCCCACAAGGCGAGCGCTTCCTGCACTGCATCTTGCTCGCTACGTAGCCGGCCGTTCTTTATCGCCTGGCGCACAAAAGCCTGTTGATCTGCGGTGAACTGTACGTCCATGGTTTCAGAGTACGGGAAAGCGTTGCTTCTGGCAACCACAAAAAGCACGGCCCAAAAAGCACGGCGGTCCCCTCCTGTTTATCCGGGCGGGTCGGAAAAACGTGGAAAAACGGGAGGACGGGGTCAGACGGAACTTGACGAATTATTTCTGATGCAGCGGCACAACAAGCAACCCGATTGCCTCGGCGTTTCGGCATCTTCGCCACTGGTTCCTGGCATCCTGCTTTCCCCTCTCCATCTTCACGGCACGATCTCAAAGGTCTGCGTTCCAGCAATGCGGTAAATCCGGAAATCGCTGTCCAGCATGAATACTCGATGGACACCAAGGGTCTCGGCGGCGGCGACGATGGAGGAATCCGCCAAGTCCATCGGGACATCGGCGTACTTTTCCATCAGGTTCATCATTCGCTGGATTTCCAACGGCGTGGTTTCGTGAAGCCGGAGGACTCCCTGCTCGACAAGGCGCCATAGGCTTCGCGGTCCGCCAGTGCCCCGCGCACGCCCGAGGAAATGCATCCGCTTCCGTGAAGCAGGGGGAAATGGGGACGGGGGGAAATGGGGACGGCCTGATCTGCGTAGTCACTTTTCAGCGCGCGACTTCCTCAAGGTCGGGCCATGGTAACCTTGCTTGCGCGTCAGCGTCACCGTATGCCCGGGAAGCATCAACAGCTCACCCGTCGCCTGCTGCATCACCCGAGCGACTCTAGGATTGATTCGCAAAATCGGCCGTGGACGTGGAGTTGCCGCCGTGGCTTGAAAATTCGCGGTAAGTTGTTGAGGGATTAGGGCAAAAACTAGTCAAAGAGGCTGTGACTAACGTGTGACTAACGGCGTGACTAGTGTATCGTTTCATTAAAATATCATCTCATCAAGAGCTCCGAACTTCCTCCACCGGTGGACCACGGGGGCCGCATTGATCTCGGCGATGCCCAGCAGGATACGGTCTCGCAACTCTTCCCAGGAGTGGACCCGAATGTGCTTGAGGAAAGTCCGCGCCATCTTGCCAAATAGACTCTCGACGATATTGAGCCAGGACCCATGCGTAGGCGTCAGGACGTAGTGGAAACGGTTGGGGCGGGTCGCCAGCCACGCTTGGGTTTCGCGGGAAATGTGCGAGGAGTGATTGTCCAGGATCAGACGGATGGAGCAGTCCGGCGGATAGTGGTGATCCAGGTCTTGCAGCAGGGCAATGAATTCAATGCTGCGATGGCGCCGCTCGACGCGCGCCGTAACGTGCCCGTCGTGCAGATCCAAAGCCGCCAAGATCGAGCAGGTCCCCAAGCGTTTGTATTCGTGGTCGCGGGTGACCGTGGGATGCTTGCCGGCAACGGGGGGCAGGTCTGGCGCGGTGTTGGCGATGGCCTGCAAGCCGGGTTTCTCATCCACCGAAACCGTGACCACCGGCAGGATCTGGTCGGAGGCTTGGCGCCCTTCATTCCGCAGGGCCACCGCTTGGTAGACCAGCAGGACATTGCGCATCTTCTCTTCAAACCGCGGGTCGCGCCGCTCCAGATAGTATTGGATCCGTTCGGGGTGCAGGGGTTGGTCGGCCAGAATGCGATGGACGGTGGCCTTAACGGCCCTGCCCAGGGAAGGATGGCCAGCCTCCACGGCGTGGGTTCGAACATGGTTGGCCAGAGCGCTCCGCGTCCACAGTTCGGCCGCATAACCGAGATCTTTTGGTTTCGTGCAAGCCACATGAACCACCCAGACCCGCGCTTCCTCGGTGATGACGGGTTCTTTGGGACGATGCCAGGTGTCCTTCAGTGCGGCCAGCGGCCCCATCGCCAACGCTCGGTTGACCCATTTGGCAACGCTCTTTCGCGTTGTCCCCATGTTTCTGGCAATTCCGGCTACCGTCTCGCCGGCCGCGTAACGCAACAGGATCTGCGCCCGCTGCACCTCCCGGATCGGTGCCTTGGCCGACTGTCGAATCCGTTGTAGTTGCGCCTGTTGTTCCGGCGTCAGGTTAAGCTTCGGTCGTCGCGATTTGCCTGCCATGCTTTCAGCATAGCAGAAAACAGATCCAACAGAATATGTTTTATTGAAACGCTATACTAGTGCTGTGACTAACGGGTCGCTTCGGGGCGGAGAAACGCGGCTGTGGAAACGGGCTGACCCCGTTTCCTCAGACCTCAAGACGGCCCCGCATTTCCCCCGTCCCCGGGCATCCCTGGGTTGGCGAGCCATTCAAGCGTTGCGTTCACCTGGGGGCGGGCGATTCAATCAAGTCAGCGCGATGACCTCGTAGTCTGTCACCGACGGGACGGTCAAGCTTACCGTCGCACCGTCTTGACGGAACGGCAACGTCTTCGCGGCGCGTAGCGCGCGGGCGGACCGAATCTTTCGTCCACCGGAGATGTGTACCTCCACCTGTTGTGGTCCCACGGTGAAAAACGAGCGCATCAGCCCGCGAGTCATGTGCGGGTTCGTGTAGTTCAGCAGATGCACCGCGTATCCCGGTTCCGTTTCCCAGGCGAATACCTCAACGATGCCCTGGCCCGACACGGCCACGGGCTGGCGGCGGTTGCCCAGTAACCATCGCACCGTGTTCTGAAGCAAGAGGCTCAGATCCGCGCTGCCGGATCGCCAGGACGTCGCTTCGATGTCGCCGGGAAAGTAGGCGATGCGGGAGTCTCCTTGCTGGCGGAAGACCGCCCCAGGCTGGTCGGTATGCGGCTGGCGCGGGAAAACCATCTCCGGCGGAAACGCGGGATAGTAGGGAACCACCGTGAATAATGGCGGCGACGACTCATGAGCACGGATCGGCACGCGATACTCGGCGCCCGGCAGCAAGGCCGTTCCTTCCAGCCCGCGCAGCACGGCATGATCCCGCTCCACGCGCAAGTAGCTGTTGCCGTGCGGACCAATTGTGTCGCCGGCGCCCTCCAGGCGAAGTCCGCCTCCCGATTCGCCCGCGATGCTGGCGCCCAACACGTCGGCGAGCGCCAGGTCCCCGCGGCGATCGCCCCACTCGTTGTAGCGCGATGTCTCGAAGGTGGCCAGCAGCGACCCTCCGCCGGCAACGTAGCGGTGAATCTGTTGGCACTCCGAATCGCGCAGGTAAGCCGCGTTCGGCAAGAGCAGCGCGCGATACTTGCCCAGCGTGGCGGACGACAAGTCCTCTTGATGCACCAAGTCGAAAACAAAGCGCCCTTCCAACAACGCCTGGTACATCCCATCCAGGTGATCCGTGATCTGGGTCGTGCCCGCGGCTCGCCCGAACGCGATAGTGCTTTGCGGATACAGCACCGCCAGATCGGCGATCGACGTGCGATTGCGGAAATGCTCTTCGTGTTGAGCGAGCCACGCGAAGAAGGAGCGGCCCGTCTCGCGCCAGCGATTGTCCTCCGGCGACCCTCCCAGCCAGTGGAACCACGGCACCATGCCGCTGGCCGCGGTCTGGGCCATCCACATGGTGGTTTCGGCGGCGGGTTTGGCGGTGTGCCGCCAGGTGATGCGACTGTTGCTGTACGCCCCGGTCACGTTGGTAACGGTGCGGCCCTTCATCACCGAGTACGCCACGCGTCCTTGTTGCGCGCAATTCCAAATCACGGTGTCTCCGGCTCGTCCCTGGTGATCGGCGTTGAACCATCCAGCGACCTCTCCCAGCGCTTTGACGTTTTTCACCGTGCGAATGCCGCCGCCGAGATTGCCCACGTACACCGATTCCGGATTCTTCTCGCGCACCGTGGAATCCCGCTGCTTCCAAATATCCAGCACGCGTTCCATGTACACGGCGTAATACTTGCGGTAGAGCGGATTGCCGCCATCGGTCCGATCCGGCGGCACGCCTCCCACGCGGTCCCGATAGACTTTCTGGCAATTCTCACAATGGCAGACGGTCAGCGCGCCTGTGCCGGGCCAGCCGTTGGTGAAAAAGCCGTCCACCGGATAGCGCGCCGCGATCTCCCGATAGATGGCCGGCATCTGTTCGGAGAAGTAGCTCGAAAACATACAGGTCTTGTAAAGCTGCGGAGATTCATTGTGCGGCCGCGACGACCCGTCGCGATTGCGTTCGAACCATTGTGGACGCGCCTGGAGCGCGTCTCCGTAGGCGTAGTTGCAGTCCATGCGCGCCACCACGCGCATGCCGCGGCGTTTCACCTCCGCCGCCATTTCACCGAACAGGTCGCGCGATCCCAGGAATTCGCTGCGATGATGGTAAGGAATTTCGCTGGGATAGAAAGCCACAATGCCTCCGCCGCTCATCAGCACCGCGTTGACCTTCAGCGAAGCCCAATAGTCGGTCCAGGCCCTGACGTCGAGATTCAGCGGATCGCGCTCATTGAAGTTGATCTGCCCGCAGCGGCGCATGGTGGCGTACCAAGGCTTGCCGGCCGGCGCGGCGGATTGTTCAGCGCCAAGCAAAGCCGGCGCCGCCGATGCGGCTGCCACGAATTCACGACGGGTGAGAGGCATTCGATCGCTCCTCCAAGTTTAACAGCGATTGACCGTGCGCAATGGACGGCTGTCGCCGCCGTTTCCTTCTGTTCTTGGGATGGTATGATAACGCCATGGCAACCACGCAGCAACTGTTCAAGATCCCCGGAGAAGACGCGCAAATGCTGGTTTTGACGCTTCCCGGTCCTCCACGCAAGGATGCCAACTGGTTCTACGATTTCTGCCAAGCCAATGACGAATGGCAGTTCGAGCGAACCGCGAAAGGAGACATCCTGGTTATGGCGCCTGCCGGAGGAGAGAGTAGTTATCGCGAGGGAACGGTGTTCGCGCAGCTATACGCCTGGTCGGGAAGGGACGGCACGGGACGCGCCTTTAGCTCTAACGCCGGCTTCATCCTTCCCAACAAGGCCAATCGGGCGCCGGACGCTTCCTGGGTGAAGATGTCGCGCCTCGCCAAGATCGCCGCCAGGCAAAAGAGGAAGTTCATTCCGCTGTGTCCCGACTTCGTCATCGAGGTCCGGTCACCTTCCGACCGTTTGCCGAGGTTGCAAGAGAAGATGGAAGAATACCGCGAGAACGGTTCGACCCTGGGCTGGTTGATTGACCCGCAGGAGCGCAAGGTTTATATCTATCGGCGGGGCAAGCGCGTGGAATGCCTGGATCATCCCAAGCGCCTAAGTGGCGATCCTGAGTTGCCAGGTTTCGTGCTGGAACTGGCGCGCATCTGGAAGCCGGATATTTAGCGATTCCCAGTTAACTAAGCTCTCTTCCAAACCACTTTCCCCTCGACAATCGTGACTTCCGGGCCCCCGTGAAACTCGCGTCCATCAAACGGCGTGTTGCGGCTGCGCGAAGCGCTGCGATTGACGTCGAGCGTCCAGGGACGATCGGTGGAAAACAGCGTCACGTCGGCATGCGCGCCCGGCGCCAGCGTGCCGCGTTCCTTCAAATTCACAATGCGCGCGGGATTGCTGGAGAAAACGCCGACTAGCCGCGATAGCGTCATGCGTTTGGTGTGAAACAACTTTTCCAACGCCAGCCCCAGGGCCGACTCCAGCCCGATAATGCCGAAGGGCGCCAGGTCGAACTCCTGCATCTTTTCGCTGCCGGCGTGCGGCGCATGATCGGTGGCGATGGCGTCCACGGTTCCGTCCGCCAAGCCTTCCAGCATCGCCTCCATGTCGGCGCGCGAGCGCAACGGCGGCTTCATCTTATAGTTGCTGTCGTAGTCGCGGATATCTTCGTCGCAGAGCGTGAAATGATGCGGTGTCACCTCGCACGTCACCGGCAGGCCGCGGCGTTTGGCGTCGCGCACCAAGTCCAGCGAACGGGCCGTGGAAAGATGCGCCACGTGATAGCGGGCCCCGGTTTGCTCCGCCAGCAAAATGTCGCGGGCCACCATCACGTCTTCCGACGATCCGGGAATGCCGCGCAATCCCAAGCGCGTGGATTGCGCGCCTTCATGCATCTGTCCGCCGTGGGAGAGCGTCAGGTCCTCGGCATGTTGGATCAGCACCAGGCCGAAGGCCAGCGAGTACTCCATGGCGTGGCGCATCAGGCCGCTGGACATCACCGGGCGGCCGTCGTCGGAAAGTCCCACGATGCCGGCGCGCTGCATCTGCCCGATCTCGGCCAGTTTTTCTCCCTGGCTGCGCGACGATATCGCGCCAATGGGAAACACATTCACGGGCGCCACGCGATGCGCCGTCGCGACGATGAATTGCGTCAGGGCGGCGTTGTCGTTGACCGGCGTGGTATTGGGCATGCAACAAATGGAAGTGAATCCGCCGGCCGCGGCGGCGCGCGCGCCGGTCTCGATGGTCTCGGCGTGCTCGTTGCCAGGCTCGCGCAGATGCACGTGCAAATCGATAAAACCCGGAGCCACGATCAATCCCGTGGCGTCGAGCACTTCGGCTTCCGGCGCGGCAATCCGTTGCGCGACCTTGGCGACGCGGCCGTCGCGGATCAGCACTTGCGCCGGCCCATCCAGGTTCTGCGCGGGATCGACCACGCGGCCATTCTTAATCAGCAACACAATAGCCTCCAAGACAAAAGCAACCGCCGATGAACGCCGATAACAACGTTGCCCATCGGCGTTCATCGGCGTCCAAAGGCGGTTACTTTTTCGTCGGTTTCATTTTTCAGGGTCGGGCTGGCTATCCGGGCCAATCCACAGATCCAACACCGCCATGCGCACCGCGATTCCGTTTTCCACCTGGTTCAAGATCACCGAACGCGGCGAATCGGCGACCTCCGCGGCGATCTCGCGGCCGCGGTTAATCGGCCCCGGATGCATGACGATGGCGTCCGGCTTGGCCTTGCGCATGTGCTCGAGCTGCAAGCCGTAATACTGGAAGTACTCATGCGTGGACGGTACGTACGGCTCGTTCTGGCGCTCCAGTTGCACGCGCAGCATCATGATCACGTCGGCGGCGGCAATGGCTTCGTCCAGGGAATAGCACAGGCTCACGCAGGGCGACAGTTCCTTCAACTCCGGCGGCAACAACGGTGGCGGCCCACACAATACCACCCTGGCTCCGAATTTTCCCAGCAGTAAAACGTTGGAGCGGGCCACGCGACTGTGGGCGATGTCGCCGATAATCGCCACCGTCAGACCCGCCAGCACCGGCTTGTACTCCAGAATCGTGAAGGCGTCGAGCAGCGCTTGCGTGGGATGCTCGTGCGTTCCATCTCCGGCATTGATGATGGTCGTGGCCAAATGTCGCGCCAGGAAATGCGGCGCGCCGCTGGCCGCGTGGCGCATCACGATGGCGTCGGGCCGCATGGCCGCCAGCGTGTTCAGCGTATCCAGCAGGGACTCGCCCTTTTGTACGCTGGAGGATTGCGCGGTGATACTGGTGGTATCGGCGCCCAGACGCCGCGCGGCCAGTTCGAACGAGAGCCGTGTGCGCGTGGAGTTTTCGAAAAACAAATGGATGACCGTCTTGCCTTTCAGGCGGTCCATCTTGCGGCCTTGCGTCTGAACAGGTTTGAAAATGCGGGCCCGTTCCAGAATGGCCTGGATTTGGGCGGCGGAGAGTTGCGCGATGCCCAAAAGACTCTTGGGCATCGTTTCGGTGGCCATGGGCGTCAGTCGATCTTCTCCACGAGCAGGACCTTCTCCATCTGGTCCACTTCCCGGAATTTTACTTCGATGATCTCGTTGTCGGTGGTCTCCACGAACTTCCCGACATATTGCGCTTCCACGGGGATTTCGCGGTGTCCTCGATCGATCAGCACCAGCAACTGCACGCGGCGCGGGCGGCCGTGATCGAACAGGGCATCCAATGCGGCGCGCGTGGTTCGGCCGGTGTACAACACGTCGTCGCACAGAATCACGTCTTTGTCGGCGATGGTAAAGGGGATCTCGGTGGCGGTATGCACCGGCTTCTGTCCGACGGTAGAAAGGTCGTCGCGATAAAACGTGATATCCAAAATCCCTACCGGCAGGGGATGCGGCTGGATTTGGGAAATGTTGTAGGCCAGACGCTGCGCCAGCGGGACACCTCGGCGGCGGATGCCGATCAACACCAGGCGTTCCAGCGAAGCATTCTTCTCGACGATCTCGTGCGCCAGACGCACCAGGGTGCGCTCGATCTCCGAGGCCGACATGAGCTGCGTTTTCTCGCGAATGGGCATGGCGGATTGGAAGGATACCAGTGAGATGATACCAGAAGTCAGGCTTGGCAGCCGCAGTAACGCAGGCCTTCAGGCCTGTTCTTTTTTTTCTGGGGCCCGAAGAACAAGAGAACAGGCCTGAAGGTCCTGCGTTACCAAAAGCGACCGCCTGCTGATAAACTTGCACAACCCATGGATACGAGCGTTGAGGTTGCCGGAATCCGGCTGAAGAACCCCGTCATCGCCGCCAGCGGCACGTTCGGCTATGGCCTGGAATTCGCCCATTTGCTGGATCTGAACTCCCTGGGCGGGTTGGTAGTCAAAGGACTTTCCCGCGAGCCGATGGCCGGGAATCCCGCGCCGCGCATCGTCGAGACGGCGGCGGGCATGTTGAACGCCATCGGCCTGCAAAACGTGGGCGTGGATGCGTTTATTCGGGACAAGCTGCCGGACTTGCGGAAGTATGACACCGCAGTGTTCGCCAACATCTTTGGATATTCCACGGAAGACTACGTGGCCGTAGCGGAGCGCCTGGAATCGGCCGACGGGCTGGCAGGCTACGAGATCAATGTGTCGTGCCCCAATACCAAGCAGGGCGGGATCATCTTCGGCACCGACGCCGCGCTGACGCACGAAGTGACGGCCGCGGTGCGCAAGGCGACCCGCCGACCCGTGATCGTAAAACTCTCTCCTAACGTAACCGACATCGCGGTCCTGGCGCGAGCGGCGGAAGAGGCCGGCGCGGACGCCATTTCCTTAGTGAACACGTTTGTCGGCATGACCGTTGACCTGGACACGCGCCGTCCCGCACTACCCAACATCACCGGCGGGCTGTCCGGACCGGCCATCAAACCGATCGCGCTGCGCATGGTCTATCAAGTTGCGAACGCGGTGAAGATTCCGGTGATCGGCATGGGTGGAATCGCCAACGGCCGCGACGCGTTGGAGTTCATGGTCGCCGGCGCCGCCGCCGTGGAAGTGGGAACCACCATATTCTGGGACCCGCAAGCACCCGCGCGGATCGTCAAGGAAATGGAAGGGTGGTGCCGTGAGAATGGCGTCGAGCGGATTCGCTCGCTCACCAAGACATTGCAGACGCCGGGGTGATTCCTTTCTTATCCGTATTTATCTGCGTTCATCTGTGGTTCCAGCCCCGTCTCTGGTTGCGGCCCTGGCCGCGCCATGTCTCTGGCCAGCCGTTACGACTGTCTGTAGACTCTCCTCCCCGCCTGTGTTAGCGTAAAGGATTAGCCCTCGCTCTCCGGAGACGACCGATTGACCACAACTTTAAGACAGACCGCGCTGCACTCCGTCCACAAACGCCTGTGCGCGAAGATGGTTGATTTCGGCGGCTGGGATATGCCGGTGGAATACGGCGGCCTGATTCGCGAGCATCTGGCGGTGCGCACGGCGGTCGGTTTATTCGACGTCAGTCACATGGGCGAGATCGAGGTGCGCGGCCCGCACGCTCTCGAACTGGTTCAAAAGGCAACTTGCAACGACGCTTCCAAGCTGAAGATCGGCCAGGCGCACTACAACTGCCTGATGTACGAGCACGGTACGCTGGCCGACGATCTGCTGGTCTATCGCATCGCGGACGATCATTTTTTCCTGGTGGTCAACGCCGCCAATCAGGACAAGGATTTCGATTGGATGCGGGAGAACAATGCCGCCGTCGGAGCAACGCTCGAAAACAATGGCGATCGCTACTGCCTGTTGGCGCTGCAAGGCCCGATGGCCGCGCAAACTCTCCAGCCTCTCACCAAGGCCGATCTCAGTTCGCTGAAGTACTATTGGTTCACTCACGGCGATGTCGCCGGCATCGCTTGCCGCATCGCCCGCACCGGATACACCGGCGAAGATTGCTTCGAATTGTTCTGCGCGCCCGAATCCGCCGAGGAACTTTGGAACATCTTGATGGATGCCGGTCAGGCCGCCGGGATTCTCCCTTGCGGATTGGGCGCGCGCAATACGCTGCGCCTGGAAGCGGGCATGGCGCTGTATGGCCATGAGATCGACGCCACGCACACGCCGCTCGAAGCCGGCCTGGACCGTTACGTGAAATTCGATAAAGGCGAGTTCATCGGACGCCAGGCCCTGGAGCGCCAGAAAGCCGAAGGCCTCCGCCGCAAGTTGGTGGGTCTGGAAATGACCGGACGCGGAATCGCGCGGGACGGTTATCCCGTGTACCTGAGTGAAGAGGGCGACGCGACGGGCATAGTTACCAGCGGATCGCCTGCTCCGTTCCTGAAGAAAAATATTGCATTCGCGTACCTCCCGGCAGGCGAGACAGAAATCGGCCGCGCCGTCTGGGTAGGTGTGCGAGGCCAACGCGTGGCCGCGCAGCTTGTGCCCACGCCTTTTTACAAGAGGTCGAAGAAGTAAGATTCCCCCCCAGGGTTCCCAAGAATATGTCCAACAATTGTCCTGCCAACCTTCGCTACACCAAAGATCACGAATGGATTCTTGTGCAAGGCGACACCGGCACCGCCGGCATTACCGATCACGCCCAGGATGCCCTCGGCGATATCGTGTTTGTGGATCTGCCCAAAGTGGGCGCGGCGTGCCACGCCGGAAAAGTGTTTGGCACTGTCGAGTCGGTGAAAGCGGTCTCCGATCTTTTCTCACCGGCCTCCGGCGAAGTGATCGAGTTGAACGAGACGCTGAAAGACCAGCCCGAGCTGGTCAACGAAGACCCTTACGGTAAGGGTTGGCTGATCAAGATCCGCCTGTCGCAGCCGTCCGAAGTGGATCAGCTGATGAATGCCGAGGAATACGCCGCCCACGCCGCGCAGGAGCATTCCTAAGAGCCGGGAGAATTTCTAGAAAAAAGATGCGCTATCTACCGAAGTCGGACAGCGAACGCCAGGAAATGCTGAAGGCCATCGGCGTCGCGAATATCGAAGAGTTGTTCGCGAGTATTCCGCCGGAAGCCCGATTGAATCGCGAGCTGAACCTGCCTCCCGGCCGCTCCGAGTTCGAGATCATGGAGTATTTCAAGGAGCGGGCCCGCGAAAACGCGCCCGGCTTCCAGAGTTTCTTGGGCGCAGGCGTGTATCATCACTTGCGTCCCGTGGTGGCCGATCACTTGATCTCGCGCAGCGAATTCTACTCCGCCTACACACCCTATCAACCGGAACTGGCGCAAGGCACGCTGCAAGCGATTTTCGAATTTCAAACCATGATCTGCCAGCTCACCGGCATGGAAGTGGCCAACGCCTCCATGTACGACGGATCTTCCGCGCTGCCGGAAGCGGTGATGATGGCCGCACGCGTCACCGGACGTCATAAAGCGTTAGTCTCGCGCGCCGTGCATCCGGAGTATCGCCAGGTGCTGGGGACCTACGCCAAGCATCAAAACATGAAGGTGAAGGAATTCGGATGGAACCCGGAAACGGGTGCCGCCGAGATTCCCGAAGCCGACCAGAAAACGGCCGCCGTGGTGATCCAATCGCCCAACTTCTTCGGAGTGATCGAAGACGTAGCCGCGGCCGCCGAAAAGGCGCACGCCGCCGGTGCGCTATTGATCGTAGTGATCGCCGAGCCGATCTCGCTGGGAGTGCTGCGGGCGCCGGCGGAAGCCGACATCGTGATTCTGGAGGCGCAAGGCTTCGGCATTCCGCCGAGCTACGGCGGACCGTTCGCCGGAGTCATCGCCACGCGCGAGCAATACGTGCGGCAGATGCCCGGGCGTCTGGCCGGACAGACGGTCGACACGCAAGGCCGCCGCGGCTTTTGCCTGACGCTGGCAACTCGCGAGCAACATATCCGCCGTGAGAAAGCCACGTCCAACATCTGCACGAATCAATCGCTGTTCATGCTGATGGCCACCATTTTCATGACGCTCTATGGCAAGCGCGGCATGCGTGACCTCGCTGCGCGCAACGTCAGCCAGTCGCACTATGTTTCCGCGAAACTTCCTTTGCGGTTTTCCGGAGCGCACTTCAACGAGTTCGTGGTGCGCGCGCCCGGCAAGAAGAATCGCCCGCTGTTGAAGAAAAAGATCATCGGAGGTCTGGAGTTGAAACGCTTTTATCCAGAGTTGAAGGATTGTTTGCTGGTTTGCGTGACCGAGGCCCAGCCCAAATGGGCGCTGGACGCTCTGGTGGAGGCCTATGGTTCGTAAAGTCTCGCGCCACATCAGCCAGAACGAAGGACTCATCTTCGAGCGCTCCTCGCCGGGCAAGTACGGCTATCAGCTACCGGAAGCGCAAGTACCGGAACTCGATCCCGCCGCGGCCTTGGGCCAGGGCGCCGTCCGCGGGGAGATTCCCGATTTTCCGGAAGTGAGCGAAGTGGAAGTGGTTCGTCACTTCACGCGGCTGTCAACCTGGAATTACGGCATCGATCACGGCATGTATCCGCTGGGATCGTGCACCATGAAGTACAACGCTAAGATCAACGAATACGTGGCGCGCCTGGAAGGCATTGCCGTTGCGCATCCCTACCAACCCGATGCGCTGGCGCAAGGCTGTTTGAAGATCATGCGGATGTTGCAGGATTACTTGCTGGAAATCACCGGCATGGACTCGATCACCCTGCAACCGGCCGCCGGCGCGCATGGCGAACTGACCGGCGTGCTGCTGGTGCGCGCCTATTTGCAATCGCTGGGAAATCCGCGCACCAAGATTCTGATTCCCGACTCCGCGCACGGCACCAATCCAGCGACCGCGGTCATCGCCGGATATCAAGTGGAGCCGATTCGCTCCAACGCCAAGGGTTGTCTCGATCTCGAAGCATTGCAAGCGGCCGTTTCCGAAGACGTCGCCGCGCTGATGGTGACCAATCCCAACACGCTGGGGATCTTCGAGGAGAATATCGCCCAGGCCGCGGAGATTTTGCACGCCAAGGGCGCGCAACTGTACATGGACGGCGCCAACATGAACGCGCTGGTGGCCATGACGCGTCCCGGCGATTTCGGCGTGGACGTGATGCATCTGAACCTGCACAAAACTTTTTCCACGCCGCACGGCGGCGGCGGACCGGGCGCGGGTCCGGTGGCGGTGAAGAAGCACCTGGAGCCGTTCCTGCCCGTGCCGGTGGTGGAAGAGGACGGCAAAGGTCAACTCAGGCTGAACTACAAGCGCAAGCAATCGATTGGCCGGGTGCGCGCCTACGTCGGCAATTTCGGCGTGCTGGTCCGCGCGCTGGCCTACACCATGGCCAACGGCCGCGACGGTTTGCGGCAAACCACTTTGGACGCGGTGCTGAATTCCAACTACATTCGCTCCAAACTGGCCGACTTGTACGATTTGGCCTACAGCGGTCCCACGCTGCATGAGTGCGTTTTTAACGATAAGCGGCAGTTGGCCTACGGCGTGCGTACCGGCGACGTGGCCAAGCGCCTGATCGACTATGGATTCCATCCCTACACGGTGAGTTTTCCGCTGATCGCCGCCGGAGCCATGATGATCGAGCCCACCGAGACGGAGAGCAAGGAAGAACTGGATCTGTTCATCGCGGCGATGCGCGACATCGCGCAAGAGTGCGTCACGGAGCCGGAAACGGTGAAGACGGCGCCCCATTCCACACGCGTGTCGCGGATGGATGAAGTCGCCGCGGCCCGCAAACCGGTTTTGCGCTGGAAGGCGCGTTGAGAACCGCTTTGAACGCCGGGTTGAAAGCCTTCCGTTTCGCGTGGTGTGTTGTGCCGCTCGTCACGGTGGCGCTTTTGCTGGGAGCCGCGGACAAGAAAAAGCCTCCGCCTGATCCGCTGTTGCCGTTGATGCTGGACGAAGTACACTACTACCTTACCGATCCCAATTCCGCGGTTCTGTTTTTCGAAACCCATTTTGGCGCGCGGCAACTGGCGCATCCCGGCGCGCTGCCGCTGAAGTTTGTCACCATTCTGGGCTTGGAACCCGCGGGAGGCGCCATTGAAATCTCGCCGCCCGGACCGTTCGAAGGCCTCAGCGATCCGGAGGCCAACCGCTGGAACAAACAGTTGGTGGAGTCCTCCACGACCTTGCCGCCGCGTTACGGCGTTTATTGGCTGGGGATTCGCACCACATCGCTGAAGAAGACGGTGCAGAAAATCGAATCGCGCGGCGTCTATTTACAGGAGCGCAACCTGGTCCTGCCGATTGATCCCAAGGCCAAAGCGGCTTCGTTCTTCGGACCGAACTTCAACGTTTTCGCGTTGGTGGAGCGCCCCAGGCGGCACGGCGACAGCGGCGAGTTCGGGCTGGATCACGTTCAATTGCTGGTGAAGAACGTGGACGAGAACGTACGCTTTTTCGTGGACGTGTTTTCCGCCACGGTGGTCAACCGTTGGGATCACGGCGCAATTCTGAATGTCGCGGGATTTCCGGTGGCCCTGAGCGATCCCGCGGGGCTGGACCTGGATCCCAAGGAAGTGCTGGAGCGCTCGCCGGACAAGTTCCGTTTCGAAGCGGATCACTTGAGCTTCCTTTATTCCGACATTCATCCCGCCGTGGAAGCGGCCATGGCCAAGGGCCGCCAGTTTGCCGTGCCGCCCATGCGCCTGGAGTACTTCGGCAAGCCCACGCCGTATACTTTCGCGGTGATCGACAGTCCCGATGGGTTGCCGTTTGAATTGACGTCGGAAGACGGGCGTGTGGGGCCGAGAGATCGGTTCGCGCCGGGGAAGTAGACAGAAGGGTTTTACCGATCGCGGCGCGGGGCGCGTCAGGAATTGTCGGCCTCCCCGCAAGCCTGGAGAATGTTCTGATAGACGCGCTCCTGCAGCCAGAAGCCGGCAGTGCGGAGAGCATCCAAGCGATCTCTGACAGTAGGGATCAAGCCCGCCTCTTTTGCCAACGACAGGAGCGATGGACTGGTTAGGACGGGGATGCCTAACGACCTAGCGAGGCCGACTGGTTCGCGGTCGTCCATCAAGAGATAGCGTGGCTCGATCTCCAGCGCCAACGAAATGGCTTCCCGCTCACCCGGCCCCAGGTCCAGTTCGGGAGGAGCGGGCATCGAGACACGAGGTGTCTGGATACTGATCCAATCGCCGATCGCGTTCTCTACTTCCGCCGCACCCGGCCGTCCGCGGCCGCGAACAACAACCTCATCCACTACGCTCGGCGGAAGCACGACTTCTCGAAATAAATCGCGGACAAGAGTCAAAGCAGAAATAGAGGAGAGGTGAATGAGGGGGGTGCCGTCGGCGACGGTGCTTACTGGCCCAGTTCGCGTCGGCGCCGAACTTCTTCGCCGAGTTTTTTAGCCAGCCGCATCTCCTCCTCTAGCGCGCCTGGGGGATAGTTGACGAGCGAAATCTTGTGCTCGAAGAGCAAATCCAGAAAATCCCGCCGGGTAATCCCCAGCATTCGCGCGCCATACCCCGATGAAACTTTCCAGCTTCAAACAGAGCTAGCACAATCGTGTTCTTCGCTTTGGCGGTCAACTCCGCCCGAAGCCCCTCGTCCAGCCCGTCGGGCACCTCCAGAACGATTTGCGATGGTGATGACATCAAGGCTCCTCTAGCAAAGTATACGTTAAAATCGAAGCTGGAGATAATCCCAATATGCCAAAAGCCATTCGCATGCATCAAACCGGCGGACCGGAAGTGCTGGTCTGGGAAGACTACGATCCCGGCAAGCCGGGTAAGGGCCAGGCTCGCGTGCGCCATACCGCCGTGGGACTCAACTACATCGACACTTACGTTCGCACCGGACTCTATCCCAATAGTGGATTGCCTCTGGTGCTGGGCATGGAAGCGGCCGGCGTGGTCGAAGAAATCGGCGCAGGCGTAACGGAGTTGCAGGTGGGCGATCGCGTGGCCTATCCGTCGTCGATGGGATCCTACTGCGAAGTACGATTGATACCCGCCGATAAGCTGGTGACGATTCCCACCGGCATCGGCGATCGGCAGGCCGCCGCCATGATGCTCAAGGGCATGACCGCGCAATATCTATTGCGCCGCACCTATCCTCTCAAGGCCGGCGAGACGATTCTGGTTCACGCCGCGGCCGGCGGCGTGGGGTTGATCCTGTGCCAGTGGGCGGCGCACCTCGGCGCCACGGTCATCGGCACGGTGGGGAGCGACGAAAAAGCCGCGCTCGCCAGGGCCAATGGATGCACCCACGCCATTGTCTACACGCGAGAGAATTTTACCGAGCGCGTGCGGGAAATCACCGCCGGCGCCGGTGTGCCGGTGGTCTACGACTCCGCGGGTAAGGACACCTTCATCGGATCACTCGATTGCTTGCGCCCGCGCGGGCTGATGATCAGCTTTGGCAACGCTTCGGGAGCGGTGCCGCCTTTCGCGATTGCGCAACTGGCCTCCAAGGGATCGCTGTTCCTGACCCGCCCCGTGCTGATGCATCACATCGCCACGCGCGCGGAATTGGAGTCCACCGCCGAGGACTTGTTCGCTGTGGTAGGCAGCGGCGCGGTGAAGGTCAGCGTGAATCAAACCTATCCGCTCAGCGAAGCGGCGCAAGCGCATCGCGATCTGGAAGCGAGAAAGACCACAGGCTCAACCGTACTGTTGGTCTGAGTCGCCCGTACTGTCTCACGTTGGAACCATCGTTTTCCAGCCGCCGTCTCTATAGCAGGGACGAAGGGTAAGGAGAAATAGATGGCTGTTCCAATGGCAACTGCTTTCTTCGGCAACGTCTTCGGCTCGCTCTGGGTGCGCCTGGCGATCAGTTGGCTTCTCGCCGGCCTCCTCATGTGGATAGGCGCTCACGCAGCCGGACTGAAGTACGTAACTCTGGGGCGCGCCTTGCTCGCGGCGTTCGCCGCGTCGGGGATGGCTTGGCTGTGCATGACGGTGTTTTCCAGTGTGCCGGTGGCGGGCATGTCCTTGGGCGCCGTGCTGGGACTTCTTTTGAGTTGGTTGGTTATCAAAGAAGTGCTGAATACCAGTTCCGGACCCGCGCTGCTAGTGTGGATGTTTGATGTATTCGCGCAGCTCGTCGCCGGTCTGCTGGGAATGAGCGGCATCGGGATGGAGTTGTTGCACTGGCTCCGCTAGCCTGGCCACACAAAACCACCGTAAAATAGCGGGATGACCACGAAACGGGTGTTCCCGCTCGTTCTTCTTGGCGCCCTGGTATCAGCGGGCATCGCTTTTGGCCAGGCGCACGACAGCCTGCTGCCGGAGCCCGTGCCGGCGGAATACCGCGAGATCGCCGCGCGCGCCGACGCTTACTTCACCGCGCTTCTTCAAGCCAGGCGCTTCAACGGCACGGTGCTGTTGCATCGCGGCAAATGGACCATCCTCAAGAAGGGCTACGGGATGGCCAACTTCGAGTGGGACGATCCCAACACGCCGGCCACCAAGTTCCGCCTGGGATCCCTAACCCAGCAGTTCACCGCCGTAGCGATCATGCAGCTCGAAGAGCAAGGCAAGCTGAAGGTGGACGATCCCATCGGCATGTACCTTGCCGATTATCCCAAGCCTGCCGCGGACCAGGTAACCATCCATCATCTGCTGACCCACACTTCCGGTATTCCCAGCTACACCGACGATCCCGATTACAGGAAATCCATGGCCAATCACTTCACGGTTCGCGAGATGATCGCGCGATTCAAGGACAAGCCCTTGGAATTTCCGCCGGGTTCGCAGTTCAAGTACTCTCTATCGGGCTACTTCTTACTGGGCGCCATCATCGACAAGCTGGGCAGAGGGTCCTACGATCACTACGTGCTGGTAAACATCCTGGAGGCCGCGCGAATGGACGATAGCGGCCCCAACCATTGGCGTCCGGTACTGAAATATCGCGCTTCGGGCTACGAGGCGGGCGAGCCGGAGATGCGGAACGCGCCTTATCTGAACTTGGATCAATCCTATGCCGCGGGATCGCTTTACTCCACGGTGGAGGATCTTTATATGTGGGATCAGGCGCTCTATCGCAACGTGCTGGTCGGCAAGCCTACGCTGGAGCGAATTTTCAAGCCGTGGGTTTCCGTGGGCGGCTCCGGCAGCTACGGCTATGGCTGGGCGATCTCCACCGTGAAAGGACACCGCAACCTCGCCGGCGCGGGCGAGACCAACGGGTTCGCATCCTACATCAGCCGCTTCCCTGATGACAACGCCATGTTCGTTTATCTGCGCAACGTGGCCGGCCCGCTGCCGCCGTCCACGAACGCGGATCTGGCTGGAATTCTATTTGGCGAGAAAATCGAGCCTCCCTCGGAGCGGGCGGCTGGGACTAGCAGTCCAAACGTTTTCGGCGAGTTCATTGGGACGTACGTGCTCGCCCCGGAGTTTTCCTTCACGGTGACGCGCCAGGGCCCCCGCCTGTTCCTGCAGGCGGCCGGGCAGCCGGCCCTGGAACTATTCCAGATGGCTGATGAAACGCGATTCTTCTCCCGCCCGCCCGGCCCCGAAATCCAATTTGTGAAAAACAGCGACGGTGTGGTTGATCGCATCGTCCTGCATCAAGATGGAAAGACATTCACTGGACGCAAAGCGCGTTAGCAGAACTATTCCTTAATCCGCAGACGATCCAGCAAGTCGAATAGAACCACGCCAACACCGGCGTTGACCAGCGCGCGGGGCACTCCGGCCCACGGCGGCAGAACCATGGGACGATCCAGCAAGACCCGCACCAGCACGAAATAAATCGCCAAGTGCGCGTAGTACGACACGAATACCAGGATGGCCCGAATCGCCGGGTGGGACACGTCAATCTGAGCTCCCAGCGACGAGGCGATGTAGCCGATCAGCGTTTTGACGATGCCAAAGACGCCGATCAGGCCGCGGCTCAAGGCGTCCTGGACCAGGCCGATGGCCGCGCCGAGCAATAACCCCACGATCTGGCTGCGGCGGTTGCTGGCGAAATAGACCGTTACGAGCAAAGCCAGGTCGAGTCCCGACGCGGTCTGGGAATACACCGCCAGCCGTGTCTGGATGGACAAGGCCAGCAAAGGAACCAGGATCATCGCCCATGCTGGATAGCGATGCACCTCGGTTCGTTCCAGCGATCTGGCATGCGTTCCATTCATGGGCGGAGATATTCTATCAGGCCTCCGGCCAGGCAATTGGCCAGGTCCGCAGGCTGGACACCGGAAGACCCGGCGTTACAAGCGGCCAATCTCCTCGATAATCGCCGCCAGCGCCTTGCGGAATTGCTCCGGAGAAGCCACGTCGAATAATCTCGGCCGCAGCGGCTTCAGGGTGTTCTCCAGGGCATCGGCCTCTTCCGGCGAAAATGGGTCTACGGCGGTAACGGTTGTGGGCGTTGCGGATTCCGGAGCCGCGGCGCGCCCTCCCCGGCCGACCGCGGCGCGCTGCGCCACCGGCGCCGTGGGCATCAAATAGGAAACCACGCGGCGCTCCAGCGGCGTGTGATAACGGATATAAAACACCGGGTAATCCGGGCTGTCATCCAACTGGATCGGATGCAAGTCCGTACCCTTCGCGAACATCATGGGACTGCTGAGAACGATCACCACGTGCAGGGGCCCGCGAGGTTTGGCACTGGAATCATCGAGGACGGCGGCCTCGGGCGCCCGACGGCTGGAAATTTCGCTGCGCGGCGCGGTGTCTTGGCGTGGGACCGCGGCCTCGGCACGCCACTTGGCTCCGGCCTGGATTCGCCGGTTCATCTCGGACAGGAAGAAATCCACGCTCTTGCCGCGGTTACTGAGCGAGTGCACGTCAATCACGTTGGGATTGGCCAGACCTAGCGCGGTCTTCAACAGAGACCAATCCAAGTCGCGGCCTTGCCCTTGTTCGAAACTGACGCGCTGGCGCGTCAGGTCGAGTACCGCGGCTTCCAGCAGGGCCGCCTGTCCTCCGATTTGGAACAGGGCCTTAAACGCCGGCACCAGCGCGCTCATGCTGTTGCGGTACAGCTTGGCGGAGGCGTCTTCGGCCGGAAGGTTCATCAGCAATTCGATGCGCACCGGCCGTGCCGTCGGTAGCGGCAGATACAATCGCCCCTGAATGTAAGGAAGATACCAAGCCTCCGGAACGTCGTCGTGGGACAGAATCTCCACCGGCGCCAGCGCGTTCCAGGACAGCGGCAGGGGATCGTCCTTCAATTCGTCCACGTGCAAGTTGCGGCGCGCGAAGCTGTGCTCGCGGGTCGCGGTGTCCACCAGGGCGACGCCCACGCGATAATCGCCCGGACGGACAAAAGCGTCGTGGGTGTAGTAGAACCCCGCGGAACGCAGGTGCGCCGTGACGTCCTTCATTTCCAGGATTCCGTGATCTTCGTAGGTTCCGCCTTGCTCGTCGTTGAACTGCACCAACATGCGCAATTGTCCGCGGGCCGGCCGCTTGAGCAGTTCCCGACCATCCACACTGATGGCGATGGTCACGCGCAGGCGCTGGTGGTTGTCGAGCATCGCCGGGGCGATGGTCATCTTCCAGGGAATCTGGGCGTGATCGCCACTGGCCATCCAGCGCTCGAAGGGCACCGTTCCCAGGACAGGGTCGGGCGTTTCCTGGGCGGCCGCGGAAAACAGGGAGAGGAATAGGAGGAATGGGAAGAATGGGAGGCCGCAACCACCCAAGCTTACATTTTGTAGCGGCCCATGTCCTCGTCGGGAAGATTCTCCAGCCACTTGCGGATATCCTCGGTGTTGATTTTTTCGGAGACCAGACCACCTGCTTGGAGGTTTTCAACACGGTGTCTTCCACGAAGATGGGGCAGTCCAGACGCAACGCCAGAGCCAGCGCGTCAGACGGGCGGGAGTCAATCGAGATGGTTTGGCCGTCGCGTTCCAGCCAGATGAGTGCGTAGAAAGTATCCTCGCGCAGATCGTTGACCACCACTTTGCGCACCGCGGTGTTCAAACCCATCAGCAAGTTCTTAATCAGGTCGTGCGTCATGGGCCGCGGCGTGGTTACCTTCTCGATCTCCAGGGCGATGGCGTTAGCCTCGTAGATGCCAACCCAAATCGGCAGGATAGTGCTGCCGCCAACGTCCTTGAGAATGACGATGGGCATATTGGTGACGGGGTCCATCATCAAGCCGCGAATGCGCATCTCCACTTCCATGGCAACTCCCCCTCCAAAACCACAGTATCACGGAGTCGGGCGAGTCTCCAACCTTGGTGGGTCAGTGGTGGGTGAGTGGTGGGTTAGCGCGGCCAGAGCCAGCCGAACGTACCGGCGGTCAGGCCGGCGTAGATCAAACCGTCAATGGTCAACTTGATGGTGATGCTCCACGACCGGCTGTACCAGATCGACAATTGCCACAGCGCCAGCGAGTATCCGGCAAAGGCCGTGGCGCCGACGAACCGGAAGACCTGCAGATAGTCGCTTGCAGGCGGCAGTGCGCGTGCCGCCACGTAACCGGCGAAAACCCCGACCACCACGATGTAGACGAACCACTGGGCCATGTTCTTACCCATGTTCATCGCGCCGTTCATCACCGTCATGACCACCACGGGGCCTTTCTTGAGCTTGTCCTTGAACTCCGGTGTACCCATTTCGGCGCGATCCTTGGGGCGTGGCAGCATGTAGTCGCCGGGCGGGATGCCCAGCGGCCGCAGCGCGTCCATGATGGCGTCCTGGTTGGGCAGCATGGGATAGTCGCCCTTATGCCAGGGCGAAAACATGTGAATGATGGAGCTGGCAATGAACACGAACACCGATGACATCAGCAGAGGGAGCCATAGCGCGTCGAGTCCGGTCATGAAATCCTCCTGCGATATCATAGCCGAGAGCGCTTCGCTGTCAAGGGAGAACGACGATAAAGGATACGATCATCGTACGATGGTGCTCCGTGGATCGCGCTCAAAGCGGAACCCAGGCCAACTGGTCACGCTCTTCCAGATCGCTTGCTTCCCAGATCACCCGCAACTCCTCGAAGGAGTCCAAAGAAACGCGGGTTCCTGCTATACGGTGGAAGCCGGCGAAGGCCTGTCCTACTGGCCCCCAAATCGGATACACTCGGGGGTTCAGGAGGACTTGCCACCGTGCCTATCTCGCACCCATGGATGCGCCGTTTCGCGTTTCTCGGTTTCGCACTGGTTCCGCTGACTCTGTTGATGCTGGCCCAATCAGCCGCCACTAAATCTGATAAGAGCAGGCCCGCTGCGGCCAAACCCGCCGCCCCGGTCGATTACCCCAAGGTCGATGACAGCAAGATCGACGCCAAGCTGTATTCGGAAATGCATTGGCGCTCCATTGGACCGCCTCGTGCCGGGCGCGCGCGGGCCATCTCCGGCGTGGCCAGCCAGCCCAACGTGTTTTATATCGGCTTCGATAACGGCGGCGTCTGGCGCACCAGCGACTTCGGCTCCACCTGGGCGCCGCTCTTCGACCACGAATCCAGCGGCTCGATCGGCGCCATCGCCGTGGCGCCCTCCGATCCCAACATCATTTACGTCGGTAGCGGCGCGGGAATCATCCGTCCGGACCTGGCGACCGGCGACGGCATGTACAAATCCACCGACGCCGGCAAGACTTGGACCCATCTCGGCCTGCGCGATTCACAAATGATCGCGGATGTGGAAGTGGATCCTACGAACCCGAACCGCCTTTTTGTCGCGGTTCTCGGACATCCTTACGGGCCCAACCCGGAGCGCGGAATTTTCCGCTCCACGAACGGCGGCGCCAGTTTCCAAAAGGTGCTTTACAAGGACGAGTACGTCAGCGGCAACGACGTGCGCATCGATCCCAAGAACCCCGATATTGTCTACGCCGCTCTCTGGCAGCAGCAGCAGGGATTCTACGAGAACGGCGCGTTCCCCGCTGCAGACACTAGACCGGATGGCGGTATCTTCAAATCCACCGACGGCGGCAATACCTGGAAGCAACTGAGTGACGGTCTACCGTCCATTATCGAAGCAAACTTGGCCCTGGCTCCCAGCAATACGAAAGTCCTTTACGCGACGATTGCCGCAGCGGCTCCCGCGGGCACTGGGGGAGGACGTGGCGGACGGGGAGGACGCGGAGGCGGTGGCGGCGCTATCGCGCTTTACAAGAGCACCGATGGCGGCGAACATTGGTCCCCTACCAGCGCGGCTGATTCGCGCGATCCGCGGCCCCTCGGCCGGATTGGCGGTGGCGATCTGCCTACCATCACCGTGGACCCTAAGAACGAGAACGTCGTCTACAGTTGTTCCACGGTCTTTTGGCGCACCGAAGACGGCGGCGCCACCTGGACGGCCGTGCGCGGCGCTCCGGGCGGCGATGATTATCAGAAGAGTTGGATCAATCCCAATTATCCCGGCATCATCGGGCTGGTCGCCGATCAGGGCGGCGTGATCTCCGCCAATCGCGGCGAGTCGTGGAGTAATTGGTATACCCAACCCACCGCGGCGATGTATCACGTGACTGCCGACAATGCTTTCCCCTACCGCCTCTGTGGCGGACAACAGGATTCCGGCTCCGCATGCGTGGATAGTCGCAGCATGGACGGCGAGATCACTTTCCACGATTGGCATCCGGTGGGCATCGAAGAATACGGTGAAGCCGCGCCCGATCCCAAAGATCCCGACCTGGTTTACGGCGGGAAAGTGACGGTCTACAATCGCCGCACCGGACAGCGAGCCAGTGTTGGCCCGCCCGGCGCAGGGCGCGGCGGCGCGGCGGAAACAACGTCGGGACCGCCGGCGCGCACCGTGCGCACGCAGCCGTTGATCTGGTCGCCGGTGGATCGCAACACGCTCTTCTACGGCACCGCCGGCGTGTGGAAGACCACCAACGGCGGCCGTAGCTGGACGGCGATTAGCGGTGATCTCACGCGCCAAAGCTGGGACATCCCCGCCAACGCCGGCAAGTACGCGTCAACGGTAACGCCAACTCCGCTCGGCACGATCACCGCGCTGGCGCCTTCGCCGCTCGACCTGAAAGTGCTGTGGGCGGGCACCGGCGATGGCGTGATCCAAGTCACCACCGACGGCGGCGCGAAATGGAATAACGTTACCCCGCCGCAAATCAAGGCCTGGACGCGCATCTTCAATATGGACGCCGGCCACTTCGACACGCAGACGGCCTACGCCGCCGCCAACACCCTGCGCCTGGATGACATGAACCCACATCTCTGGCGTACTCACGACAGCGGCAAAACTTGGACTGAAATTGACAATGGCATTGCCGGCGGTGCAGTCACGAACTCGATCCGGGAAGACCCACGCAAGAAGGGCTTGCTCTACGCCGCCACCGACACGCAAGTGTGGGCGTCCTTCGACGACGGAGACCATTGGCATTCGCTGCGACTCAACATGCCGGCCATCTCGGTGCGCGACATTCAGGTGAAAGACGACGCCTCGTGTCTGTGTTCCGATCTGGTGGCCGGCACGCATGGCCGCGGCTTCTGGATTCTCGACGACGTAACCCCGCTGCGTCAGGCGGCCGAGGCCGCTGCCGCATCCAATGCTTATTTGTTCAAGCCAGCGACCGGCATCCGCATTCGCTTCGCGACCAACGATCCCACACCGTGGCCGCCGGAATGGCCGGCCGGAGAAAACCCGCCGTACGGCGCGCTGATCGATTACTACTTGCCCGCCGACGCCTCCGGCGACGTGAAACTGGAAATCCTGGGCACCCAAGGCGCTGGTCTAGGCAAGGTCCTTCGCAGCTATTCGAGTAGCGATCCGATCCGCAAGCCTGATCCAGCCGTTGATCCGGCCGCCTATGACAAAGAAGTTTGCCAGAAGAGTCCCAACGCGGCCGACTGCAGTGTCCCACTCTATTGGCCCGCGCCGCAGCAGGTTGTGAAGACGACCGCCGGCATGCATCGCTTCGGTTGGGACATGCACTATGATCCGCTGCCCAGCGGAGGCGGCGCTGGACGGGGCGGCGGAGGTGGAGGCAATCAAGCCGTTCCGCATCGCACTTACCCCAACGTCAACTCGCCATGGGTGGCGCCCGGCGCCTATATGGTGCGTCTCACTGTGAACGGTCAGAGCCAGACGCAGCCCATCACCATCAAACTGGATCCGCGGGTGAAAGTCACTCCCGAAGTGCAGGGAATTTTCACGTTGACCACGCAGATGGAGGACGGCGCGCGTAGCGCCGCGGGCGCGTACAAAGAAGCGCGCGAGTTGCTGGCCAAGGCCAAGGCTCGGCCGCAGTCCGCTGGGAATGATGTGCTCATCAAACAACTCGAAGCCATCGCGCCCGAGGTTGCCGCGCCGGCCGGCGGTGCAGGACGCGGTGGGTTTGGTGCTCCGCCGGAGCCGCCCACGCCGGCGAACCTGAGCAACATTGCGGCGCGCATGGTTGCCGCCGCGAACGCCATGCAGTCGTCCGAGATGCCGCCGTCGGAAGCGGAGGTGAAAGCGTGTGGCGAGCAGCAAGCCTTCTACACCGCATTGATGGCCAAGTGGGCGGCCTTGAAGGGAAAGTGAATATGGAGTGCGGCACCTTGCTGCCGCTTTGCCTTGCGGCGAGCTTGCTCGCAGCGCTGGAGTTTCTACATTTCCATCGGGTGTCCGCGAAGCGGGAGTCCAACCGGCGTAGCCGGTGGCATGATTTAGCCCACAGCGCAAGCTGTGGGTCCATCAGCAAAGGCCGAAAGCCCGCGAAGGCGGGCGACATAAAAGCCGGTTCTCGGGCCGGCACAATGTGCCAACAGGCTTTTATGTCGCCCGCCTTCGCGGGCTTGGGTTGCCTCGACCCTGACCCACAGCTTGCGCTGTGGGCTAAATCATGCCGCCAGCTACGCTGGCTCGGCGTCCGCTTCACGGACGCCGGGGTGCAAATGTAGAAACTCCAGGGAAAGGCTACGCCTTTCCCGCGGGGCTAGCCCCGCGCTGGCCGAAGCAAGCTTCGGCTGGGAAAAGCGGTAGCAAGCTACCGCACTCCAAAAAAATCACGGCAACACGATGGCCACGTCGCCGGCCACAACCTCCGCATCCTGCGCCCGATCCCCAACTTTCACGCGATACAGGCCTGGCTTCAAGCGCGTCGCGCCGAAGAAACCGCTGCCGTCGGTGAGCACTCGAATGGGCCGCGACCATTTCTTGCCGGCTTTGCGCGATATTTCTACCACGGCGCCGTCGGTGTCCGGAAAAACTCCGGCCAGCGATCCTTCCTTCGACGATGGCCGCACGGGAAGCGACGGAGCCAAGCCAGGTTGCTGCGCCATCCGCAGGAGGAGGCCGTTGCCGCCCTCGCGGGCGCTCGCAAAATAGGAGTACAGCGCGAAGCCGTCGGCGTGTTTCCAGTGGTGCGAGCGCGCCTGCACGCGTTTCAATTGCGCTTCGCTTTCCTCCACCGTGTTCATGTACGCGCCCAAGCCCACGGCCATCAGACGGTCTTTCTTGTTGTCTTTCTCCAGTTCCACCCAATGCTCGAAGAATGCGCGGGTGCGCTTGTCCGATTGGCGGTCGTAATTCATCGGTATGGCCATGTCCAGCAGGCCAGTGTCGAGCCATCCCAGCCAGTCCTGGAAAACGCGCCAGTAAGGATGGGCATGCGGCCAGTCGCCGCGGCGCCGCGGGCCGTCGCCCCAAGGAACCAGCGCCGCGGAGAGCTGCACGCCCGGCTTCAAAGCGTGAATCTCCAGGTAAATCCTCCGCGTCAGATTGGTCACTTGCTCCCGCCGCCACGCCGACCAGCGCGGATCGTTGGCCGCGGGAAGCCCCGTTCCGCCGTAGCGCTTGTGGAATCGCTCCACGCTCACCGGGTTGTATCCGACGTGCGCTCCCGCCGCCTCGGTCGCGCCCTCCACCTCCGGATAACGAATGTAGTCGAGATGAATGCCGTCCACCGGATAGTTGCGCACGATATTCAGGATGACCGCGACCATGTGCTGCGCCGCGGCGGGATGGCCGGGGTCCAGAAAATATCCCACCGAGAACTTCTTTTCGCCGCTATCGGTTTGAGTCAGCCAGTTCTCGTCGCCTTGGGCGTTCAACCCGTGAACATTGAAGATGTGCTGGGGATCCCGAGGCGGCAGCGGACCACCGCGCCAGATCGGTGTGACATTCACCCAGGCGTGGACTTGCAATCCCGCGGCGTGCGCTTTTTCGAGGAGATAGCCGAGCGCGTCGAAGTCCGGGCGGTAGGGATCGTCCTCGACCGGCGGCTCGATGGAATGGGTATAGAACGAATCGCCGCGCCGGCGTACTTGCACAATCAGCAGATTCAGGTGCGCGGCCACGGCGTCGGCGACAAGTTGATCGGCTTCCTGCGGCGTGCGGAATCCGGCGTGGAATCCGTCCACCCACAGCGCGCGAATCTGGGCGGCGGGCGGGCGGGTTGGCGTGGCGGCGGTGAGCCCATACCCAAATAGCGGCAGGCACGCGATGCACACGACCGCGATGCCACGCAGACTACGCTTCCGCGGAACCGGGTTTTGCGGCGCGCCGTTCATGGTTAGCGATCCGCAGGATCTCCAGGCTCATTCTCTTGAGCCTCAAGCAGCGCTTCTAACTCGGGAATCACGAGCAGATCCTTAACCCGGCCTGCCGCTTTCTTCGATTCGATCAAGCTGCGTAGGTCGAGAACGCGCACTTCCCGGCCGGCTTTCTCCATGGGGATCGATGCGGCATAAACTTCAGGGAACGAGCCGAGTCCGCTAACCTCGCCCAGGAGGTCCACTCTACCTAAGTCCGTCATTAACGTGAAGTTCGTTCCGTTACGCAGTGTGGCCTCGTCCCAGATGAAGGGCAAACCTTCCGGCAGGTCGATCGGACGAGGATGATACGGAGCCAACGCTTGTGCCAAGCGCTTGACGTTCCCGGGCCCGCGCGAGAAGAAGACGTCAAGGTCGTTGGTCACATGAACGCTGCCGTGCAGAATCGCACTCCACCCACCGATCACAATGAACTCGGCCCCGCCGTCGGAGAGTATCTGGATGAGCCGGTCGATTTCCATTACTTACCGCTTAACCTGCCGGGCGGCGCCACGGAGAGATTCGGCAGCCGTGGCGAGTTTCTGCATTTGGCGCGAGCGCTCAACGGGTGAGAGCCGCAATTGTTCGATGAGCGAGAAAAGGTCCACGCCGAAGCGCTTGGCTGCTTCGATCTTGCTACCCGGTGCGGGATATCGCAGCCGTCGTTCGGCGCGGGCGAATTCCTCGGGCGTGAGTGCTCGGAGTTCCTTCATGGATCAAGTATAACGCCGTGTGGCCGCAGCAGATGGCGGTTACGCGCCGCAGCACTTTTTATACTTCTTCCCGCTGCCACATGGACACGGGTCGTTGCGACCCACTTTGTCGCCGCGGATCACCTGCTCCACCGGAGCGTCCCCGCCGGTGGACAGGCGGATCTCGTCGAGTTGGCGCTGGCGCTTGCGCTCCAGGTCGCGAACGTAGTCGTCCATTTGCGAGGGCTGCGAGGCAGTCTGCCGCTGTTCGGCGCCCGAGCCGCCCCCGGCCGTCACAGTTACTTGCATGGTCCAGAGCACGCGAACCGTTTCGCTCTCAATGCGGTCCATCATGCCTTGGAACATGATGTAGGATTCCTTCTTGTATTCAACCAGCGGATCCTTCTGGCCGTATCCGCGCAGGCCGATGCCTTCCTTCAGGTGGTCCATGGCCAGCAAGTTGTCTTTCCACTGGTTGTCGACCACTTGCAGCATGATCATGCGCTCGCTCAGGCGCATTTGTCCGGCCGGCAACACTGCTTCCTTGGCCTCATAACGGGCGCGGACCATGGCCACCAGCGCGTCGCGCAATTCGTCGCGATTCAATTGACCGCCCAAGCCTTCGCGATCCACGTCGATGCCGAACTGCCCGGACATGTCGGTGCGCAGCGCGGTCATGTCCCACTCTTGGGCGTGCGTTTGCGCCGGACAATAAGTATCCAGCATCGCGCCGATGATCCCGTCGGCCGTGCCCAGGATGAAATCGCGCTGGTCGTCGTTCTCCAGAAGCTGGTTGCGCAAGCCGTAGATGGCCTCGCGCTGCTTGTTCATTACGTCGTCGTATTCCAGGAGGTGTTTGCGGGCTTCGAAGTTTTGCGCTTCCACCGCTTTCTGCGCGGCTTCGATTCGCTTGGTGATCAGCCTGCTCTCGATGGGCACGCCTTCTTCCATGCCCAGCCGTTTCATCAGCCCGCTGATGCGCTCGCCGGCAAAGATGCGCAGCAAGTCGTCCTCCAGCGACAGATAAAACCGCGAACTGCCCGGATCGCCCTGGCGTCCGGCGCGCCCGCGCAACTGATTGTCGATGCGCCGCGCCTCGTGGCGTTCCGTGCCCAGAATATGCAGGCCGCCTAACGCCACCACTTCCTCGTGCTCGCGCTCGCACTGCTCTTTGAACTTGGCCAATAGCGCGGTCCACTTGGGGGTGGGCACGCGATAGAAAGATTCCAGGTGGAAGAAATGCACGAAATGCTCGTCGGATCCGAAGGCTTCCTGATTCGGCGGCAGACGCTCGGCCAGTTTTTCCTTCAGGCAGGCGTCCTTGGTCATAAATTCGGGATTGCCGCCCAGCAGGATGTCGGTTCCGCGTCCGGCCATGTTGGTGGAGACCGTCAGCACACCCTTGCGTCCCGCCTGCGCCACGATGTAGGCTTCCCGCTCGTGCTGCTTGGCGTTCAAGACTTCGTGCTTCACGCCGGCCTTCTTCAGGAGCTTGGAAAGGTGCTCCGATTTCTCGATGGCGATAGTACCCACCAGCACCGGCTGGCCTTTTTCCGTCATCGCCTTCAACTCGTTCACCACGGCGTCGAACTTTTCGCGCTCCGTGCGGTACACCATGTCGGGATGTTCCTTGCGGATCATCTTCTGGTTGGTGGGGATGACCAGCACGTCCAGCTTGTAGATCTTGTCGAACTCGGCGGCTTCCGTTTCGGCGGTACCGGTCATGCCGGAGAGCTTCTTGTACATGCGGAAGAAGTTCTGGTAGGTGATCGTGGCCAGGGTCTGGTTCTCGCGCTCGATCTTCACGCCCTCCTTGGCTTCCACCGCCTGATGCAGACCATCGGACCAGCGCCGCCCCGGCATCAGGCGGCCGGTGAACTCGTCCACGATGATTACTTGCTTATCCTGCACCACGTAATCTTTGTCGCGCTGATAGAGATTGTGCGCCTTCAGAGACTGTTGCGTGTGATGATTCAGATCGATGTTAGCGGGGTCGAACAGGTTCTCGACGCCCAGCAGCCGTTCCACCTTGGCCACGCCTTCTTCGGTCAGCGCGCAGGTGCGATGCTTTTCATCCAGCGTAAAGTCGCCGGCCGTGCCCACGGTGGGATCGTCTTTATCGGTGGTGTCGCGGGTGAGTTTGGGAATGATGCGATCCACGCGGTAATACTTGTCGGTGGATTCGTCGCTGGCTCCGGAGATGATCAGCGGGGTGCGCGCTTCGTCGATCAGGATGGAATCCACTTCGTGAACGATGGCGAAGAAGTGCGGGCGCTGCACGCGTTCTTCTTTGCGGAACTTCATGTTGTCGCGGAGATAGTCGAAGCCCAGCTCGGAGTTGGTTCCGTAGGTAACGTCGCAGCGATAGGCCAGGAAGCGGTCTTCGTCTTCCATGTCGTGAACCACCACGCCCACGGTGAGTCCCAGGAAGCGATACAGGCGGCCCATCCATTCGGAGTCGCGTTTAGCCAGGTAATCGTTGACGGTGACCACGTGCACGCCGCGTCCGGCCAGCGCGTTCAGGTACACCGGCAGCGTGGCGACCAGCGTCTTGCCCTCGCCGGTCTTCATTTCGGCGATGGTGCCTTCATGCAGGACGATGCCGCCGACCAACTGCACGTCGAAGTGGCGCATGTTGAGCGCGCGGCGGCCGGCCTCGCGGCAAACGGCGAAGGCCGGCTCCAGTAACTCGTCGAGGATTTGCTTTTCGGCGGCGGCGCGGGCTTCCACTTCCTCTTCGGGAATGTTTTCCAGGGCCAGGATCACGCGGGCCCGGAATTCGTCGGTCTTAGCCTGCAAGTCGGCGTCGGAGAGGGCTTGCAGTTCCGGCTCCAGCGCATTGATGTTGACAATGCGCGGCGCCAGCCGCTTGAGCTCACGCTCGTTGCGAGTGCCGAAAATCTTGGCTAGGACGGTATGGACCATGGTGATTGCTTAAGATGGGATACTCTTTATTGTAGCATGGGCTTCATGGCAGGATCGAAGGTGCCGGCGGCCAACGAAATAGATGGAGTCGCATGGATGCTGCCCTCATGGTGGTAGCATGAAGCCATTCAACTCATGACTCGTTCTCTCCGCGCGCGCCCCGTAGGATACGACGATTTCCTGCGTGATCTAAAGCAGCAGATTCGGGCTGCTCAAGTGGGTGCCGTTCTCGCCGTAAACCGGGAACTGGTCCTGCTCTACTGGCAGATCGGCAAGGAGATTTTAACCCGGCAGAAGGAGGACGGCTGGGGGACTCGGGTCATCGAACGCCTGGCGCAGGACCTCCACTCGGAGTTTCCAGACATGCAGGGGTTTTCGCCACGGAACCTCGGCTATATGAAGGCCTTCGCCGAAGCGTGGCCGGACGAGACAATTTTGCAACAGGTTGTTGCAAAATTACCGTGGGGCCATAACGTCAGGCTCCTGGAACTCGTCAAGAAGCCGGACGAGCGACTCTGGTATGTGCAGCAGACGATTGAGAACGGCTGGAGCCGGAACGTCCTTGTCCTTCAGATCGAGTCTGCTCTCTACCGTCGCTTAGGGAGAGCGCAGACGAATTTCCCTGCGGCCTTCCCGGCACCCCAGTCGGATCTTGCGCAGCAGCTCCTCAAGGACCCATATAACTTCGACTTCCTCACGCTGGCCAAGGACGCCATGAGAAGGAGCTGGAATCAGGCCTCTTGGAACACATCCGGGAATTTCTCCTGGAACTCGGCGTAGGGTTCGCGTTCGTGGCCAGCCAGTATCCGCTTGAAGTGGGCGGCGAGGATTTCAGGATCGATCTACTGTTCTACCACCTCAAGCTCCGCTGCTACGTGGTCATCGACCTGAAGATGGGGCCGTTCAAGCCGGAATACGCGGGCAAGATGAACTTCTACCTGTCGGCCGTTGATGACCTTCTGCGCCATCCTGACGACAAGCCAAGCATCGGCCTCATCCTCTGCAAATCGAAAAATGCGATCGTGGCCGAATACGCATTGCGCGACGCGAAGAAACCGATCGGCATATCGGGATTCCGCGTGACGGAAAGCCTGCCGGCAGGCCTGAAGGGGAACCTACCCACCATTGAGGAACTAGAGGACGAACTGAAAAAGGAGAGAGCCGTTTAGGCGCTCGGCTCCCGAATCTTCCTCCGTACCTGGTTCGTTTCGATGGCGAACCCTGTCTCGGACCTTATGCCGGCGGTCTTTATGTTCCAAGAACGCGAAAGAAGTAGTAGACTACCTATCACCACGGAGGGTTGAGACGTAATGTCACCCGTAAAGTTGGAATGGGGAACGCAAGCAGAACAGGGCGGCGCCAACAAGGTACCTCTGAGTTGAGCTTCTCCCAGGAACTAGCGATGGGCTGGGGCTGGCAACCGAGCCATAGATGAAGGCAACGTCTATCTTTGACCGGAGCGGCCCAACCGCGGAACGAACAACATCGGCAAGTGAGCCGTTTTCATTAGGTGGTTTGACGGCGTAGGCGTGAAGGGATTATCGCACTCGGTTCGATCCCCAGCCGAGATTCACGGGCCTTCCATCAACGGCATTTGCCGAGGCTCCATAAAACGTGGGAGAGTGTGCGCCCTGCGGAATCTCTACATAGCCCAGAAGGACGCTCTGACCAGATTTAGCACTCCATCCGTTGAGCCATGCCACAGCCAGTTTGCCCGTCAGGGCCGTATCTGCAATGGACGGTGGTGGGTTCGCGGGGATAAAGCGCAGTTCTCTCGAGTCCATGCCCAGTGAGAAGCTGAGGCCCGCCAAATCGAGGTTCGCGCGGGCTCGCAAATAGATCGCGCTACGCTGCCAGCCATCACTGCCGGGACTCACCGCAACCAGTTCCAGCACTCCTTCCGCCTGCGTCCCACTCACTGCGGTCGTCCCCTCGGGGATTCCCGCCGGCGCTGCAGATGGACACGGCAACCCCCGGGAAGTTCGCGTCGGCCGCGATGTATCGATATTGGTGGCCCGTCTCAATGTCTCGATCAGGTCCAATGTGTTCAACAACGCGTCGCCGCCGCGTGTGGTCGTGGTATCGGTTGGATACGCGTCCATGGCGTCGAAGCGATCAGAGTATGCTGCGGGAACGAATCCCGGCAGATTGGTGACGGCTCTCAGCGTGGCGATCAGATCCAGCGTATTGATCAGACCATCGCCGAAGTTGCCGACTGTGTCATTGGTATACGGGAAGACGTCGCCGACGAGGTAAGGCGCCGCAATCGTGGTCGGATCGTTGGCGGTGTCGTTGGCGGTGTTCACTTCACCGCCGCCCGAGACGGTAGCGGAGTTGGTTACACTCCCGGCAGCATTACTTGCGACGTTCACCGTCACGGCGATCGGCGGATAGCTGGCGGCCGCGGCCAGCGCATTGCTACGGGTACAGGTCAGCGTTCCCAACAAGCAATTCCAACCGGTACCAGAGATGGCAGTCGCGGTCATGGCGACCGGCAAGGCATCTGTCACTGTCACGGCTCCCGCCGTCGGCGCGGCTCCGCCGTTGCTCACCGTGATGCTGTAGGTCGCTCCGGTCTGGCCCTGGGTGAAATTCCCGTTGTGCGCCTTGGAGACGGTTAGGTCGGGGTTTGCCATGCCCAACAGTACGCTCACGTTATTACTGCTAAAGTTGGCCACGCCGAGGTCCGCTCTGCCGTCGCCGTTGAAGTCCTCGACCACAACGGAGAAAGGAGCGGTTCCTGCCGCGTAACTGACCGCGGCCTGGAAAGTCCCATCGCCGTTGCCCAGCAACACGCTAACGTTGTTGCTGCCACGATTGGCGACGGCCAAGTCCAGTTTGCCATCGCCGTTGATGTCGCCCACCGCCGCGTAAAGAGGACTGCTTCCGACGTTGTAGTTGACAGCAGCCTGGAAGGTTCCATTGCCGTTGCCCAGCAGCACGCTCACATTGTTGGTGGTGGAATTGACGACAGCCAAGTCCTGCTTGCCATCCCCGTTGAAGTCTCCAACCACGACGCACTGCGGTTGGCCTCCGGCGCTGTAGTTGACTGCCGATTGAAAGGTTCCATCGCCGTTGCCCAGTAGCACGCTCACATTGCCGCCGCCTTGGTTGACAACGACAAGGTCGGCCTTGCCATCTCCCTTGAAATCACCCACCGCTAAGAACTGCACACCGGCACCCGCGTTGTAGTTGACCGCCGGCTGGAAGGTCCCGTCGCCATTACCCAACAGCACGCTGACGTTGTTGCTGCCCTGGTTAGCCACGGCGAGGTCGACCTTGCCATCTCCGTTGAAATCGCCCACCGCTACCGATTCCGGAGCGGTCCCGGCGCTGTAGTTGACCGCCGCCTGAAAGGTCCCGTCGCCATTGCCGAGCAGCACGCTCACATTGCTGCTGCTTCCGATGTTGGCCACAGCGAGATCCGTTTTGCCATCCCCGTTGAAGTCCCCCACCGCTATGGATTGAGGAAATGTTCCGACGTTGTAGCTGACTGGCGGCTGGAACGTCCCGTTGCCGTTCCCTAGGAGTACGCTCACCTTGCCGCCGGCAAGGTCGTTGGCCACCGCGAGGTCTGTCACGCCATCTCCGTTAAAATCCCCAGCGACTAGGAAATTGAGACTCAATCCAGTGACAACATTCGCTGCTACCATGAACCCGTTCTGGGGCGTCGCGGCGACCGTCTGCGACACGGTCGCTGAGGTGCTCGCTACAAACGCTCCAGAGCCGATGTAGTGGGCCTTCAGCAAGTGGTTGCCGCTCGGCAGCAATTTCGTGATCAGCGTGGCTCCTCCGCCCGACATCGCGCTGGTGCCAAGCACCGTTGTTCCGTCGTAAAAGGTCACCTTGCCAATGTCCGGCGAGGGCGATGCTGTGGCGGCCAAAGTCACAGCTTGACCAAACACCGAGGGGTTCGGGGAATCTCCCAGGGCCAGGGTAGTCGGCTGAAGAATTGTGGTAGGATCGCTGGCGGTGTCGTTGGCGGTGTTTACGTCACCGCCGCCCGACACCGTAGCAGTATTCGTTACACTCGCGGGAGCGTTGCTCGCGACATTCGCTGTCACGGTGATCGCCGGGTAGCTCGCCAGCGAAACCAGCGGATCGTTGCGCACACAGGTTCGGGCCCCGACCGTGCACCTCCAACCCGCGCCGGTCATGCTCGTGGCCGCCAGGCCAACCGGCAAAGTATCAGTGACCGTTACAGTACCGGCGGTTAACCCGACTCCGATGTTGCCAACCGAGATGGTGTAGTTGGCCCCGGTTTGGCCCGTAACGAAGTTGCCCACGTGAGTTTTTGTGATGGTCAGATCAACCGTCTGGACCACCTTGGTTGGATCGCTGTCTGTGTCGTTGGCGTTGTTCAACTCTCCCCCGCCCGACACTGTTGCAGTATTGGTTATGCTCGGAGGAGTGTTGTTCGCCACACTTACGGTGACGGTAATCGGAAGGTAGCTGGCAAACCCTCCCAGGGAATCGTTTCGCGTGCATGTCAGTGTGCCCAGCGTGCAGCCCCACCCCACGCCGCTGACGGCCGTTGCGGTCAGGCCCTCCGGCAGCGCATCCGCAACCGTCACGGTACCCTCTGTCTGCGTCGCTCCGATGTTGGAAACCGTGATCGAGTAGATCGCCCCAGTCTGCCCTTGGGTGAAGTTGCCGATGTGAGTCTTGATGATTGTCAGGTCGGGACCCAATGGCACAGCAAGCAAAATATTCACACTTCCGCTTGTGATGACTCCGGTGCCGTAAGGCGGCTGCGTGCCGGCGAGCGCTAGATCCGCCACACCGTCTCCGTTGAAGTCTCCCACCGCCACTGCCTGGGAGGGTCCGCCGACATCGTAATTGACCGCCGCCTGGAAGGTTCCATCGCCGTTGCCCAGAAGCACGCTGACATTGCTGGTGAATTTGTTGGCCACGACCAGGTCCGTCTTACCATCCCCGTTGAAATCCGCTACCGCTATGGAGACAGGATTGCTTCCGGCGGTGTAGTTCACCGCCGCCTGGAAGGTGCCATCGCCATTGCCCAGCAGCAAGCTCACACCAATACCACTGGTGACGGCGAGGTCCGCCTTGCCATCTCCATTGAAATCTCCCACCGCAGCGGACCAGGAACCGCTTCCGGTGGTGTAGTTGACCGCTGTCTTGAATGTCCCATCGCCGTTGCCCAGCAGCACGCTCACACCATTACCACTGGTGACGGCGAGGTCCGCCTTACCATCCCCGTTGAAATCGCCCACCATTATGCTGGCTGGAGAGGAGGTTTCGGCATTGTAGTTGACCGCCGATTGAAAGGTGCCATCGCCGTTGCCCAGCAGTATGCTCACACCAACATTGACGACGGCGAGGTCCGCCTTACCATCTCCGTTGAAGTCGCCCACCATCACGGAGACGGCGGCAGTGTCGTAGCCGACCGCCGTTTGGAAGGTTCCATCGCCGTTGCCCAGCAGCACGCTCAAACCACCACCACCAACGGCGAGGGCGAGGTCCGCCTTACCATCCCCGTTGAAATCTCCCACCGCTACTACGGAGTAACCAAAGCTCCGGCGGGTGGCGGAGACGTACTGGCCCGCGAACTGGAAGGTCCCATCGCCATTGCCCAGCAGTATGTCCACGCCACCCACCTGGAAGTCGGCGACGGCGAGGTCGGCGTTGCCGTCCCCGTTGAAGTCACCCACCGCGACCGAGGCAGGCCAGCCGCCCTCTCCGCAGTTGACTGGCGCCTGGAACCCGCTCTGTGGAAACGCGACGACCGTCTGTGCGACCGGCGTTGATGTGCTCGCCGCGTAGGTCGTATCGCCGCCATAGTATGCCTGGAGCACGCGGCTCCCACTCGGCAGCAGGGCCGTGGTAAGCACTGCCTCCCCGCCGGAGAGTGTCGCGACGCCCAGCACCGTTGTGCCGTCGTAGAACGTCACCTTGCCGGTAGCCGCTTCCGGCGTCACCGCGGCCGTCAGGGTCACGGCTTGGCCCAAGTTGGATGGATTCGGGGAACTCTGCAGCGCTATGCCGGTCGCGGTCGAGGAGAAGAATGCCGTAGCCGCACCCAGCAGCAAGGACAATCCAATCACGGTCAAAACGCTCGTGCGATCGGTAAGAATTCATCCGGAGGCCGTCCGAAGAAGCGCGTGATTTCAGTCGCTTGCTTGGCCTATATCTCTCGCTTCCCCTGGGATCTTTTGCCCGAGATTTCTATCTTGGAATCCTGGTCACGATCAGCATACACCCGTTCCCCTATTGCCTCGCGCCGGGTTGCGGCTGCGGGCGCGGCGGGTACGGGGCGAATTGGCGTCTGGTGGCGAGCGAATCAAGCTATCCCGTCACAGCAGGTCGAATGGAGTTGCGATGCCCAACAATTGCTTTTCGTCGCTTGCCCGAATGAGGACGGGCAAGCCGCGGAACTCTTCGATCACTTTGCTCAGCAGCGTGTTTTCCTCGCACACGAAAGGGCGATCGGGGTGAAGCACGTCCGGAAGCGCTTGGCCGAGGGTCTGTGGCAGAAGCCTTGACCTATCGCCCGCACGGAGGTACTTCGCAAGAGAGGAATCAGAAACGAGCCGCCAGCGGGACTCCTCTTTCGAATAGAAAGGGAGGAATGAGAACGAGTGTGCAAGCAACATGTACCGCAGCAAACTGAGGGGCTGCCAGCCAAACGCGCAGACTGGGTTGCGGACCATGAAGCTGCCAATAAAACAAACATTGGCCATCAGGGCGTCCTCCAGAATGATCGCCAGATTTGTGGCATTCGCCGTCAAGACGCGCGCAGCAGCACCATCGTGGAATGCGTCGTTCCTCCCGTCGCGTACGTTATTGAACAGCTGCAAGAAATCATCGTCCAGATCGCGGCGCCCGTTCTTAACGATTCTGCGCAGGTCTTTCTGGTACGCGCCAAGACCTGGACGTTGCTCTTCGCTCAGGTATTTCCCCAGACGTTCGATCGCACACAGGAGCTCCTGGAAATCCTCACCGTTCCGCAGCGTGGCGGCGCGAGCCGCGCGCAGATCGTCGCGGAAGTGGATCGAGACTTCGTCAGGAAGGTTTTTCATTTCGTTCTTGGGTTCACTGTGCATGTTGACTCTCCTCTGGGCTTGCCTTATGAGCCCTTACGCGCTGCGCGGTTAGCAAGTCTCGTCAAGTCATCCGGTTTGCCGAGAATGAAGAGCAACTCGGTCTTTAGAACGGAGCTGAGAAAGTGATTCCTCTCCTTGAGGCGCTTCCGAAACTCCAAGATAGTGTACACCGAGACGTTGACGCTTCTCCCGAGTTCTTCCTCGAGTGGCCTGAGAACAAGCGCCAAGGCCGCAAGATCGGCTTTCCCGATAATCATCAAATCCACATCGCTTGAGGATCGCTCCTGCCTGGAGGCAATCGAGCCATAGATCAGGGCAATCTCGATCCTTGACCGGAGCGGCGCCAGGGCGGAACGGACAACGTCGGCAAGGCCGGCTGTTTTCGCGAGCATCCGGGAAAGATCCGGAAAGATAGGGCATGTCGGATCGGCTTGGAAGTAGACGCGATTTCCGTCCAGGCGCCTGGTTACAATTCCGGCCTCGGAGAACTGCGCGAGCTCCCGCTGAAGACTCGAAGGCGGGACATGAAGGCGGCGCGCCAGCTCGCTCAGGTACCAGGAACGCTCCGGTTGAAGCAGAATCGCCGAAAGCAAGTGCTGCCTGGTCTGTGGCAGCAACGCGTCCAGGACCGGAGATGTACGCTTCATACGTATGATCTTACGCTATCTACGTAGGGGAGTGCAATCCCAGCCAGAGTCGCACCGAGGACGCCGCGTCAGCGGTGGGTTACGCGTTTCCGCGACGCGCCCTTGCCGGGCACGGCGGCATGGAACTTCTTTTCCAGCTCCTCGAGCGACGTTGTTCTCCCTTCTCGGACTTGCTGGCGGGCCGTTTCGATGATTCTCCAGAATTGTGGACTGGCGCTCAAGGCGGCGGCCTCGCGGTCAAGCTTACGGAGAGAGGCAGCAGACCGGATCGCGTAATCCATAAGCCTGAGTCTAACATGTGTCGTACCGCGCCACAGCTAGCGCCCGTCTATGGCGAACCTTTATGTCGCCCGCTACGCGGGCTTGTGCCGCTTTCGTTCCTAACCCACAGCTCGCGCTGTGGGCTAAATTATGCCGCCGGCTCCGCCGGCTAGAAACTGCCTGGACCTGATCTTCTCATGATGTCCGACGGACGTTGGTTTGCTGATACTCTAAATGAATTGTTTGCCGGTATGTTTCGGCAAGGTTTTTCTGAGCATTTGACTTCCTCCGTCAAACTCGATCCGCCTTCCCCCTGGGCGCCGCTCCGCCGGCCGCCGTTCCGCAATTTGTGGCTGGCCGCCATTGTCTCGAATATCGGCGGATGGATGCAGGACACCGCCGGCACCTGGCTGATGGTTTCGCTGACGGCCTCGCCGCTGCTGATCGCGCTGATGCAGACCGCCGCCAGCATGCCGGTGCTGCTGCTGGGATTCGTCTCCGGCGCCACCGCCGATATCTTCGACCGCCGCCGCCTCTTGATGTTCTGGCAAACTTGGATGCTGGTCAGCGTCGTGGCGCTCAGCGCATTGACGCTGGCCGGTATCGTCAGTCCCTGGACGCTGCTGTCGCTGACGTTCCTGTTGAATATCGGAAACGCGTTGAACGGTCCGGCTTGGCAAGCCATCGTTCCGGAATTGGTGCCGCGCCCGGAGTTGCCGGAAGCCATCTCGATTAATAGCGCCGGCTTCAACCTGACCCGCGCCGTCGGACCCGCGCTCGGAGGACTAATGGTGGCGGCGTTCGCCACCGCGGTCCGCGGCGCGGGGATTGTCTTTCTGCTGAATGCGGTTTCCTTCATTGGCGTGATTCTGGTGCTCTACCTCTGGAAACGGAAGCCGATGTTCAAGAGTGCGCTGCCGGCCGAGCGCCTGGCCGGATCGCTGCGCGCCGGCGTGCGCTATATCTTGCATGCTCCGCGCTTGCAAGCCACGTTTGTCCGCGTCTTCGCGTTTACACTGTTCGCCAGCGCCGTTTGGGCGCTGCTGGCGGTAGTCGCGCAGCAGGATCTCCACCAGGGCGCCATGGGATATGGACTCTTGAACGGGTGCTTGGGCGTGGGCGCCGTCACCGGCGCGGTGCTGTTGCCGAAGGTGCGCAAGCGGTTTGACGCCGATGAAATCGTGACCATCTGCAGCCTGGTTTTCGTGGCCACATTGATAATTCTGGCGTTGGTGCACAACGTGCCCGTGATCGTCTTGGCGCTGCTGGTTACAGGAATGGCCTGGACCAGCACCACCTCCACGCTGAACATTTCGGTGCAACTCTCGGTGCCGGCGTGGGTGCAGGCGCGCGCGCTGGGCGCCTACCAAACTATCTTCTGGGCCGGCATGGCGCTGGGAAGCTGGGCGTGGGGAGACATCGCCGAACATTTCGTAACTTGGAAATCGTTGCTGGTGGCGGCGGTTGGGATGTTGCTGGCGCTACCCTTGGTGCGGCGCTTCCATCTGTGGAGCGGAACGCCACCCGATATGAGTCCTTTCCAACCTGCGCGGCCCGCGCCGGTCTTGCAAATGGAACCGGATCCCGATGACGGACCGGTGCAGGTGAGCATCGAGTATCTGGTGGACCCGGAAGATTACGAGGCGTTCACGCGGGCCATTCATCGCCTGCGCCACGTGCGGCTGCGCGACGGCGCGTCGCGTTGGGGCGTGTTTCGCGATACGGCGCGACCGGAGCGGATCGTCGAGCAATTCGTCACGGAATCGTGGCTGGAGTTTTTGCGGGAGCGCGAACGGTTGACCGAGTCCGACCGCAAGATTCGGGATCGCGTGCGCCGCTACCATCGCGGCGAGGAACCGCCCAAGGCGTCGTTCATGATTTATGCGCGGGAGGTTGGTAAATAGAGAAAAACACAAAAACAAAAGCAACCGCCGATAAACGCCGATGAACGCCGATAACCGCTTTGGTTTTATCGGCGTTCATCGGCGTTTATCGGCGGTTGCTTTTGTTTCAGCATTTCTTCTTGGCTTTCCTTTTTTCCACCCATCCAGGTTTCACTTCCTGCCGCGCCCGCCCCAAAGCCAGCGCGCCCGCCGGGACATCTTGCGTAATCACCGAACCCGCCGCCACATACGCTCCCTTGCCTACCTTCACCGGGGCGACCAGCGAGCTGTTGGTGCCCACAAACGATCCATCTTCAATCACGGTTTGATTCTTCTTCTCGCCGTCGTAGTTGCAGGTAATCACGCCCGCGCCGATGTTCACGTTGTCGCCCACTGTGGCATCGCCTAGATACGCCAGATGACTGGCTTTACTGCCCCGTCCCAGACGCGTTTTCTTTAATTCCACAAAATTGCCGACGTGCGCTTCCTCGCCGACCTCGGCGCCGGGACGCAAGCGCGAATAAGGACCCACATTGGCGCCGCGCTCCACGCGCGCTTGTTCCATCCAACAACTTTCGTGGATGGTCACGCCGTCCGCAATCACCGTGTCGCGCAAGGTGCTGAACGGGCGGATCATGCAGTTTTCGCCGATGCGCGTGTTTCCGTAAAGCGCCACGCTGGGGCCGATCACGGTGTCCGGGCCGATCTCCACCGTCTGATCGATCACGCAAGTTTCCGGACGATAGATGGTCACGCCCGCCAGCATCAAAGAGCGCGCCTTGCGGTCGCGAAACTCGCGGTCCATGGCGGCCAGTTCGGCGCGGGTGTTGATGCCCAGGACTTCATAAGCGTCGGCGGCGCGCAGCGTTTCCACTTGGTGGCCGGCGCGGCGCAGCACCGCGGCCATGTCGGTCAGGTAATATTCTTTCGCGGGATTGTCTGTGCCAAGCTCGCCGATGTGATCGAACAACGCCTGAGTCTGGAAAACGTAAATCCCCGGATTGATCTCCCGGATCGCCGCTTGCTGCGGCGTGCAGGCTTTTTGCTCCACGATTTCCACCAGCTTGCCGTGGGCGTCTCGCCCGCTCGTGTCTCGAATGATGCGCCCATATCCCGTGGGATCGTCCAGTTCAGTGGTCAGCAGTGTTACGGCGGCATTGTTCTTGCAGTGCTCCTGCACCAAGCCGCGCAGGGTGGCCTCGCCTAACAGGGGACCGTCGCCGTAGAGCACCAGCAGGTTCTTGGCGATGCCGGTGAGTTGTTCGCGGCCGATCATCACCGCGTGGCCGGTGCCTCGTTGTTCGGGCTGATGCAGAAATTGAACGCGCTGCAAACCAGGCGCGCTAGTCACCACTTGACGCACGGCGTCCGCTTGATGGCCGACCACTACAAAGATGCGCTCCGGGCGGGCGAGTTTCGCGGCCGTCGTGGCCACGTGCTCAATCAGGGTGCGCCCGCCGGCCTGATGCAGCACCTTGGCCAGTTTCGATTTCATCCGCGTGCCTAAGCCCGCAGCGAGAATCACTACCGCAAGATCCAGGTCTTCGCTCATGGTTTCTCCGTATTACTACGGCCGCGCAAATCCGGCTCCCAACGCCAGGCTCAACGCGGCGCGCGCCAGGCTCTCCGGATTATGACGCAGTACGGCTCGCCGCGCCACGGTGCCGGTGGTCACCAAATCCGCCAGAACCGGACGCACCCCCAACTTCCGCACAGCCTCCAGATCGTTTTGCACCGGCTGCGAGCCTTCCACCGCGTAACGTCGCAGAAGCCTGGGCGGAATCGCCGACCCGTTGAGGATCGCACAGTCCAGAATCTGCGCGCCGGCATGGTCGTAAATCGCCTGAATATGCTGGGAAGCCGTCATGCCGCTGGTCTCGCCCGGTTGGGTCATCAGATTCGCAATGTACACCTTCATGGCCTGGGAAGCGGCGATGCGCTTGGCCAGACCCATCACCAGCAAGTTGGGGATGATCGAGGTGTACAACGATCCCGGACCAAGGAAGATCACGTTGGCGCGCTCGATGGCGGCGATCGCTTCCGGCACGGGCTGGCAGCGCGGCGGCAGCAGGCTGAGGCGCAGGATCGGTTGCGTGCTGCGGCTGATGCGCGTTTCTCCGGTGACCATGCGTCCGCCCTGCAGCTTGGCGCGCAGGCGTACGTGCGACAGCGTGGCGGGATAGATTCGCCCGCGCGTCGCCAGCACTTCCGAAGCAACCTCCAGGGCCCGGCCGAAGTCGCCGGTGATTTGCGTCAAGGCGGTCAACAGCAGGTTGCCTACCGTGTGGCCCTGCAGGCCGCGGCCGCGGCGAAAGCGGTACTCGAACAATTTGCCGAGCATGTGCTCGTCTTCGGAAAGCGCCACCAGGCAGCGCCGGACGTCGCCGGGAGAGAGCACGCCGAAGGCTCGCCGCAAGCGGCCGGAACTGCCGCCATCGTCGGCCACCGTTACGATGGCGCTGAGCTCGGCAATGGCACTGAGGCGCGCCGAGGGAACGGTGAATCGGGAAAGGACGTGCTCGCGCAGACCCCGCAGCAGCGTGGAGAGACCGGTACCGCCGCCGATGGCGACGACGTTCAGCATAGGGTTAAACCGGTGCGGAAAGCATAGTCGGTACCGTAACGCAGGCCTTCAGGCCTGTTCTGTTCGTCCGGAAAAAGAACAGGCCTGAAGGCCTGCGTTACAGGCTAATCTCTCTCCGGATACACCAAGTCGGCGAACCTGGGGTCTTCATAGAGCGTGTGGAAATCGTTATCGCTGCGGGCCAGCAAACGGGTGCGCGGATCCAAATCAATGGCCTGCTTCAGACTTTGCAGGGAACTCTCCACGTCGCGGCGGAGCGACAGCACCGCAGCCAGCGCATAGTAAAGATGCCCGGCGCGCGGCGTCAGTTTCATGGCCTTGTGGAGATGCTCTTCGGCATCCGCCAGGTTTCCGGCATTGATCTGGGCCACCGCGTAGTTGTAATGGTCTTCGGCGGTCTTGAAGGCCGGCGGCGCCTTGCGCTCCATGCGCTGCCGGCAGACGGTCAAGTGTACGCGCGCGCGCTCCGCCAACTCCGCGGACGGCGACTGCAAAACCTTTTCGAAAAGCCCCAGCGCTCTTTCGTACTTGTGAGTACTCAACCAGCCCACTGCCGCTTCGTACTGCTCGCGAGCCAGCTTGATGCGCGGATCTTCCACGATCTTGAGGATTCGTGGCGGCGGGGGAGGTATTCGGGAACGTGAGGCACGCTTCTTGCTCGAGGTCCCTTTCTGAGGCTTAGTCCCTCGTTTCGATTTAGCCTTCAAAGCCTTCCCTTTCAGTGCTTTAGCACCCACGGAATACCGCCTTCGGCTGGGTTATCGGAACTGTGAATCCAAGGCGCTTACGCTAGACAACGCCTGCAAATCAAAGGCGCTTGCGCTAGACGCGCCTGCGGACTGCGGAAGGCGACTATAACAAAAGACGGGGCTTTCCGCAATAGCCAGCGTAACACAAAGTAAATAAATAGCTTCTACGAATTCTCAAGGCAACCCTTGACAGCGCACCCCTCTTTCCTTTCTACTCTATCCCGATGAAAAAACAAATCCTTGCTGTGCTACTGGGGGCGGTTCTGGTACCCGTGGGACTCGCCGCTTCCACTAATTTCGACATCCAGAAGATCGCCGACGGCGTTTACGCCGTGATCGTTAAGCCGCCCAACTTCGTGGGATCGAATGGCGCCGTCATCATCAACAAGGACGATGTATTGATCGTGGACACGCACTATCGGCCGTCCATGGCGGCGGAGCTGATCGCGGAAGTGAAGAAGCTCACGCCCAATCCGATCCGCTACGTGGTCAACACGCACTGGCACAACGATCACACCCAGGGCAACGACGCCTACGTCAATGCGTTTCCCAACGTGGAGTATCTGTCGCACATCAACACGCGGCGGGACATCATCGCCAAGGCCATTCCCAGCATCGCGGAGTCGCTGGCCGCCCTGCCCGGCGACATCCAGAAGATGGAGACGGCCGCGGCGGCGGCCACCGATCCGGCGGCCAAGGCGCGCCAGGAGGCGGCCATCGCCGACCGCAAGTTGTACTTGGCGGAGTTGAAGAAAATGCAGATCACGCTGCCCACGCTGACCTTCGATCACAGCATGATCCTGCACCGCGGCGGGCGCGAGATTCAACTGCTCTACTTCGGCCGTGGACACACGGCCGGCGACGTAGTCGTTTTCCTGCCCAAGGAAAAAATTCTGATCTCCGGCGATCTGGTGACCAATGGCATTCCCTTTTTCCGCGACGCCTATCCCGCCGAATGGACCTCCACGCTGAAAGGCGTGTCGCATCTGGACTTCGAAACGGTAGTGGCCGGGCACGGCCCGGTGCAGACCGGCAAGTCGCAAATGCTGCGGCTGATCGCTTACATGGACGACATGGTGGGATCGGTGCGCAAGATGGCCAACGAAGGGAAAACCTTCGATCAGGTCAAGGCCGCGCTCGATCTCTCCAAGTACAAAGACAGCCTGGCGGGCTTTCAGGCGCCGCTCGGAAACGAATTGGCGGTGAAACGGACTTACGACGAAGCCAAAGGTCTGGTGCCTTGAGGCGGAAATCAAAAATCAAAAATCAAAAGGCAAAAATCAAAAATGCAAGCGTTGTACTTTCAAGACAAGCGCGCCACGCTGAAGCGCGTGCCGCTGCCGCCCGTTTCTGAGGGGATGGCGCTGGTGCGCGTGATCGCCAGCGGAATTTGCAGCACCGATCTGCAATTGCTGCGCGGCTACTACGGATTCACGGGCGTTCCCGGCCACGAGTTCGTGGGACGCGTGGAGGGTCCCACGGGCAGTACGTGGATCGGCAAGCGCGTGGTGGGTGAAATCAACCTGGCGTGCCGGGCCTGCGAATGGTGCCGCAAGGGCTGGGGGCGCCACTGCCCCAATCGCAAGGTGCTGGGAATCGCCAAGCATCCCGGATCGCATGCCGAATGGCTGTCGCTGCCGGAGGTCAACCTGCACGAAGTTCCCTTCGAAATCAGCGACGAAGAAGCGCTGTTCACCGAACCGCTGGCGGCGGCGTGCGAGATTCTGGACCAGATTGCCGTGGGCATTGGCACGCGCGCCGCGGTGCTGGGTCCCGGCAAATTGGGACGGCTGGTGGCGCAAGTGTTGCGCAGCGCCGGGGCCGAAGTAACGCTGGTCGGACGGCCCAAAGGCAAGAAGGATCCGATCAAGCCGGCCTCCTTCGATCTGGTGGTGGAGGCATCCGGATCGCCGGAAGGGATGCCGCGGGCCCTCAACATGGTGCGTCCGCGCGGCATGATCGTGTGGAAATCCACGCATCATGGGGCGGCGAAGTTCGACGCCGCTCCGCTGGTGGTGAACGAGATCACCGTGGTCGGGTCGCGCTGCGGCCGTTTCGCACCGGCGCTGGAATTGCTGCGCCGCCGCCGCGTGGAAGTGGCCTCGCTGCTGGCGGCGGAGTTCCCCTTGTCGAAAGGCCCGCGCGCCATGACCGAAGCCGCCAAGGCCGGAATGCTCAAGGTCGTCTTGCGGCCGTGAGCAAGAAACGGATCTACCGCAGGAACGGGCGGCGCGAAATTCCGCTGCTCATGCCCCCGCGATAGTCAGGCTTTCAATACTTCGGCACGCTCGGATCCACCTGATCGCTCCACGCCAGGATCCCACCCTTCAGGTTTTTCACCTTGCGGAATCCGGCCTTGCGCAGAAAATCCACGGCCTTGCCGCTGCGCACGCCACTGCGGCAGTGAACCACGATGTCGTCCGCCGAGTTTAGCTCGTGAACCCGCGCCGGCAAATCGCCCAGCGGGATCAGCAAGCCGTTCAGATGGCAGATCTGATATTCATGCGGCTCGCGAACGTCAACCAGCACGAAATCGTCCTTGCGGGCGTTTTTGAGATCCATGCGAGCCTTCAACTCCTGCACGGTAATCTCCGGGACCGAGATTTCTTCCACGAACTCTTCGCCGCGAATGCCGCAGAATTGCTCGTAGTCAATCAACTCGTGAATGGTCGGGTTCGGCCCGCAGATGGGACATTCGGGATTCTTGCGCAGCTTCAGTTCGCGGAAGTTCATGGCCAGCGCGTCCACCAGCAGCAGGCGATTCACCAGCGGTTCTCCCGCGCCCAGAATCAGCTTGATCACTTCGGTCGCCTGGATGATGCCGAGCAATCCCGGCAGGATGCCCAGCACGCCACCTTCGGCGCAGCTCGGAACCAGGCCGGGAGGCGGCGGTTCGGGATACAGGCAGCGATAGCAAGGACCGCCCGGCATGCCGAAGACGGAGGCTTGTCCTTCGAAGCGGAAAATGCTGGCGTAGACGTTAGGCTTGCCCAGCAGCACGCTGGCGTCGTTCACCAGGTAGCGCGTGGGAAAATTGTCGGTGCCGTCGGCCACGATATCGAAATCCTTGAGGATCTCCATGGCGTTGGCTGAAGTCAGCCGCGTTTCGAAGCCGATGACTTTCACCTCCGGATTGATTTCCGCCAGGCGGTCGCGCGCCGAGGCCATCTTGGGACGTCCCACGTCCTTGGTGCCGTGGGCAATTTGCCGCTGCAGGTTGGTGAAGTCCACGACGTCGAAATCCACCAGGCCGAGCGTGCCCACACCGGCCGCGGCCAGGTACAGCGCCATCGGCGATCCCAGGCCGCCGGTGCCGATCAACAGCACCTTGGCCTTTTTCAGCTTGAGTTGACCCTCCATGCCGACTTCCGGCATGATCAGATGCCGCGAATAGCGCAGCACCTCGTCGTTGGTGAGCTTCACAGCCGGCTCCGCAACCGCGGCGCTCGAGCCCCCAGCGATGCTGGGGACAATGCTGATGACATCGTTGTCGGCGACGGCGGTGGCTTCCTTTTGCAGGTAACGGATGTCCTGCTCGTTCACATACACGTTGACGAAGCTGCGCAGGCGTCCATCGTCGGTGAACAGATGGCGGCGCAGGCCGGCGTGCAGCGCGGTGAGGTTGTCCATGGCTTCGGCGATGGTCGAGCCGGCGACGTGCACTTCGGAGTTTTTCCCGGCATAAGGCCGGAGCGGAGTAGGGATCAGGATTTTGGCTGGCATATTTCTACGGTTTCCTCTTCAAACTTGCTGCGATCTTCGGCGAGCACCCAGGAAGTCAGCAGCACGGGACGGCCCTTCTCAACACTTACGATTATATAGGACCACCACGGCCATACGGCGTGGTCCAGGTCGTATTGGGACGGGCGCGCCGGATGGTCGGGATGGGAATGATAGACGCCCACGATGTCCAGACCCTTTTCGTCCGCATATTGCTGCCCGGCGAGCATGTCGGCAGGCGTGATCGTGTAGCGCCTGCGCCGTGTTTCATCGGTGGTCTCTTCATGCAAGTTCGGAGCAGGCCACACATCGCGAACCACTCGCCGCCCGTCCTCCTGAACGCCCAGCAGAAAACCACAGCATTCGTTGGGATAATCGCGCGCACCGTGCCCTCGGATTTTCTCCCACTCCTGATTGGGCAGTTCAATGGTCGTCATTTTCTTAAGTAGCGCAGGCCTTCAGGCCTGTTCTTTTGTCGGCGAAAAGAACAGGCCTGAAGGCCTGCGCTACTATCTTTCTTCCCAAAAATTTTCGCTCAAGTACTTGTCGGCGTTGTCGGGAAAAACGGTCACGATCACGCCGCTCTCGCCGCGCGACCGCAATTGCTCGGCCACTAGGAAGCAGGCAGCCAGAGCCGCGCCGCTGGACACGCCCACCAACACTCCTTCTTCCCGCGCCAGACGCTTGACCATCCGGTAAGCGTCCTCCGTGGCCACCAGCAAGTTCTCGTCGGCCTGGGCCGGATCGTAGATTCCCGGCTTGATGGCCGTGTCCATGTGCTTCAGCCCTTCAATGCCGTGGAATCCGGAGTCCGGCTGGAAGGAGATCATGCGAATCCGGGGATTCAACTCCCGCAACCGCCGCGACGTTCCCATGAACGTGCCGCTGGTTCCGAGTCCCGCCACAAAATGGGTGATGCTTCCCTCGGTTTGCTTCCAAATTTCCTCGGCCGTGCCGGAGTAGTGGGCCATCCAGTTGGCAGGATTGTTATACTGGTCGGGATAGAAGTACAGAAACGGATCGTTCTCGTACATCTCCCGCGCCTTGCGAATGGCCCCGTCGGTGCCCTCCGCCGGGTCGGTCAGGACGAGGTCGGCGCCATAAGCCTTTAAGATGCGCTGGCGCTCGTGACTGGCGTTCCATGGCAGACAGAGCCGCACGTGGTATCCGCGCGCCGCTCCCAGCATGGCGTAAGCGATTCCCGTGTTGCCGCTGGTGGCGTCCAGGATCACTTTGCCGGGACGCAGCAATCCATTGCGCTCGCCGTCCAGGATCATGCCCAGAGCCGCGCGATCCTTCACCGATCCGCCGGGATTCACCCACTCCGCCTTGGCCATGATCTCGATCGCGGGGAAGTCGGCGGCGATTTTCTTCAGATGCAGCAGCGGCGTGTTCCCGACGCAATCCACCACCGACGCCGGCACTGCGATGTGCTGGTCGAAGACAGCAAGGGCCGGATTGGTAGCGGTGCCCATTTCAAGTTCCGCTGGCATCTCAAGGATCATAGGAAAGAGATTGCGTGGGGCGGAAAAAGGGTGCAGAATCCTACCCTGAGAGCTATAGTAGCTAGAGAGTCAATCTCTGTCAACTTGTAGGGATTCATATGTCTAAGCCCAAGTCCGTTCCGCCGCTGGAGCAGCAACTACAAAGTCTTCGTTCTTATGGAGTTGAAGCTGCATCCACAGCCGCCGGGCGGTGGAGTGCTCACAAGGACGATTGTGTGGCCGTGCTGGAACAAACGTCCGATGGCCTACGCTTGACCGGACAGCCGGGATTCCAGATCGGCGCCGAAGTAGGCCAACTGCTCGACGGCGGCTATCAAAAATTCCTGCTCACGCCCACCCGCAAAGTGCCGGCCACGGCGGAGCATCTTCGCCGGATGCATGCGTTCCAGGAAGCGCTGGAGGCCGCCTTGGGTGCGCCCAGTCTGTACAATGAATCGTTGGGAACGGTTTCCACGACCTATCACTATGATCGCGTGAAGGGCCGCGCGCTGTAACGCAGGCCTTCAGGCCTGTTCTTTTTTGGCGGCCTGGTAACGCAGGCCTTCAGGCCTGTTCTTTTTTGGCGGCCTGGTAACGCAGGCCTTCAGGCCTGTTCTTTTTTGGCGGCCTGGTAACGCAGGCCTTCAGGCCTGTTCTTTTTTGGCGGCCTGGAGGACAAGAACAGGCCTGAAGGCCTGCGTTACGGTTGGGCAGCAGGCCTCGACAAAAGATATGTTGTGAACCATGCTTGAAATGCTCACCCGGACTTTCGCTTTTACTCTAGCCGCAGTGTTCCCCATCGGCGCTCTCGCCGAAAGCCCGGCAACGGCGACCTTCACGGCCGACCCGGAACTGGCCGCCATCGTCAAGGAAGTTTCCGCCGAACGGATCGCCAACACCATCCGCACCCTGGCGGGATTCCACACCCGTCATACGCTTTCCGATACCAAGGACCCGTCGCGCGGCATCGGCGCGGCGCGCAATTGGATCAAGCAGGAGTTTGAAAGTTACTCCAAAGATTCCGGTGGACGCCTGAAAGTGGAGTTCGACGTGTTCACCGCGCCGGCCGGCCGGCGCATTCCGCAGCCCACTGAAGTGATGAACGTGGTGGCCACGCTGCCCGGAACCGATCCCCAGGCGGCCGCACGCGTCTTTGTGGTGGGCGGTCACTACGACTCGATCTGTGGCACGCAAAGCGATGTGACCTGCGAAGCGCCCGGCGCCAACGACGACGCCAGCGGCGCCGCCGTGGCCATGGAGTGCGCGCGCGTCCTCAGCAAGCGGTCTTTTCCCGCCACCATCGTGTTTGTGACATTTGTCGGCGAAGAGCAGGGACTGATCGGCGCAACGCATTTCGCCGAGGAAGCCAAGAAGCAGAATCTGAAAGTCACGATGTTGAACAACGACATTGTGGGCGGCAACAAAGGCGGTCCCGGCGCGCCCCCGAACGACTGGGTGCGGGTATTCTCCGATGGTCCGCCGCGCAAGGAAACTCCGGAGCAAATTACCGCGCGAATCGCCGGCGGCGGCGAAGTGGATACACCGCAACGCCAACTGGCGCGCTACGTGGAAGAGATTCAAGCGGCTTATTTGCCCGGCTTTCCGGCGCGGATGATCTGGCGTCGCGACCGTTTCGGCCGCGGCGGCGATCATTCGCCATTCTCCGATGCCGGCTATCCGGCGGTTCGTTTCTGCGAGGCTGTGGAGGATTTTACCCGGCAGCACGCCAACGTCAAGGAAGACAACGGCGTGAAGTACGGCGACTTGGTGGACTTCGTAACGCCCGAGTACACCGCCAATGTGGCGCGCTTGAACGCCTTGACGCTGGCCAGCCTGGCTTCCGCGCCGCCGCCCCCGGAAAATGTCCGCTACGTGACCGAACGCGGCAAGAACAACACTTCCCTTTCCTGGGAAGCCTCGCCCGACAACGCCGCGGGCTACGAAGTAGTATGGCGCGACACCACCGCGCCGCGCTGGGAGCACAGCCAAGCCGTTGGTCAGGAACTTCGCTTCAAATCGGATTTGTCCAAAGACAATTACTTTTTTGGTGTTCGGGCGATTGATGGGAAAGGCCATCGCAGTTTGGTGGTTTTCCCGAAGCCGCCGCCACGCCCCGCGGGCGCTCCTCCGGTGGCGCCGACAGACGATTAACCGCAAAACAACGATCCACAGATTAGTATGGGCTTACGGAAATCCAAGCGAGGCCGGACTCTCGTATACTATGGCGATGGTCAAGACAACGATTGCCGTTCTGCTGCTCGTTTCGCTGGCGGGCAGCGCCGCCTCCCCCAGCCGCGAAGTGGGACATGCCACGCGCGTGATTCCGAGAGTGGAGTTGAACCACGGTCATAAAAGGTCGTGGCTCAACGAGCTCGACCCTGTTTGGGAAAACGACCAGGTCCAGACCGCTGCCAGCGGCCGGGCCCGCCTGGTTCTTTCCGACGGCTCGATTCTGAGTGTCGGAGCAGACAGCCTGCTAACCGTGAAGAAGTCGCCCGGCGCCTCGCAGGCCGGCACCGTGGAACTGGCCTACGGCAAGATCCGCGCCGAGGTCACCAAGCGCATGGCCGGCGGCGCGGCGTTCGAGGTTCGCACTTCAACGGCGATATGCGGCGTGCTGGGCACCACTTTGTTTGTGGATCACAACCGCCGGGAAAAGTTTTCCCACGTCATCAACATCAGCCCGCTCGATTCCGGATCGCAAGTCAAGGTGCGCTCCGCAGATTCCCGAATTGCCGGCGAAGTCACGCTCAATCCCGGGCAAGGCACCCTGGTTTACAAAGGGAAAGCGCCCAGCATGCCGCACGTGATGGGACAACCGGATCGCGATGCGGCGCGCGCGGAGACGGAGGTGGAGCGGTGATGACTGGGTGATTTTTTTACCACGAAGGCACAAAGGAAAACACGAAGTACACGAAGGTGCGCAGATCTCTTCGTGTACTTCGTGTTTTCCTTTGTGCCTTCGTGGTAAAAAAAACCGCCGGTTACGAACCTAACCCTTCTTCTCGAAATCGAGCGACGCCGAATTGATGCAATACCGCAACCCGGTGGGCCGCGGACCATCTTCGAAGACGTGTCCTAGGTGGGCGTCGCACTTGGCGCACAACACTTCCGTGCGCGCCATGCCCAGGGAGTTGTCGGTGTGCGCGGCCACGTTTTCCGGATTCGCCGGCTGATAGAAACTGGGCCAGCCGCTGCCGGAGTTGAACTTAGTGTCGGAACTGAACAACTCCGCGCCGCAGCAGACGCAGCGGTACACGCCCTGGTCGTGATTGTCCCAGTACTTGCCGGTGAAAGGCGGCTCGGTGCCGGAGCAGCGCGTCACGTGATACTGCTCCGGCGTGAGCTTCTTTCGCCAGTCTTCTGTTTTGGCCTTCCCTTCCTCACTCACTATTCCCCTTCCGCCGGCCGGGGCGAGGGCTTGTCGGTGACCTTTTGTTTGGCCCGGTCAAAGTACATCGTCTGGCCGCGCCGGTAGGAATCCACCGACATGCCGATGGTGGTCATGGCCTTGTAAGCGGTCAAGCCGTCCAGGACGGGTTTCTCGCGCGAGCGCATGCAATCGATGAAGTTCTGATAGTGCGAGACGCGCGGCTCAACCATGATCTTCAGTTCCGTGGTTCCATACTTGGCTTCGAAATCCTTGGCCGCCTGTCTCTGCGGCGTCACGGTGATGTGGTCGACGTGGCTTTCGAACTGGCCGTTCTCCACCATCATGATGGTGCCCTCATGGCCGCGAATCAATCCGGGGATGTGCGTGCTGTTGGCCATCGAGGAGCTCAGCACCACGCTGTGTCCGCTCGGATAGTCGGCGGTCAGCATGAAGGTGTCGGGCACTTCGCGCTCGTCCTTGAAGACGTAGATGCCGCCGGTGGCGGCCACGCGCCAGGGAAACTCGCCGCCGCCCCACACCAGGTTCAGGGGCACCATCACGTGATAGAACAAGTCGGTGGCGATGCCGCCGGAATAATCCCAATATTTGCGGAAGCGGAAGAAACGGTCGGCGTTGTAGTCCATCTTCGGCGCGGAGCCGAGCCACATTTTCCAATCGATGTAATTCTCGCCCTTGCCATTGGGACCGGCCTCGGGATCGATGTCGTAGTTCCACTCGCCCTTGACGCTGTTGCGATGGTAGGAACCCTGGCTCATGATCATCTTGCCGATCATGCCGTCCTGGATCGCTTTGCGCGCTTTCCACCATTGATCGCTGGAAGTGGTTTGCGAACCGATTTGCAGCACGCGCTTGTACTTGACCGACGCTTCGTAAACCTCGCGGGCTTCGTCCACGGTGTGGGTCATGGGCTTTTCGCAATAGACGTCTTTGCCCGCCTTCATCGCGGCGATGGACATGGGGGCGTGCCAATGATCGGGCGTGGCAATGACAATCGCGTCAATGTCGCTGCGCGCGATCACCTCGCGGTAGTCCAGATATCCTTGGGCGCTATACTTCTCGGCCGCGGCCTTCTTGCGTTTCTCGTAGACGTCGCAGACGGCGACGATCTTCACTTTGTCGTCCTTGGCTCCGATGGCGGAGAACTCGCGCAACAGCGATCCGGCGCGTCCTCCGGTGCCCAGGAAGCCAAGATTGATGCGATCGTTGGCGCCGATAATGCGGGGCCCGGCGGGTCGCAACATGTTTAGTGGTTTGGCGGCGGCCTTAAGGGCCGCGCTCGCAACGCCGGCAACGCCGGCCGCCTTAACGAAATCTCTGCGGTTCAGGTTGTTGGAAGCCATGACAGCATCGTACGCTAGTTGCGGGGACGTGGGCAAGTGCCTTGTAATCCAATCCCCTTAATCCCTTGGGAGCCAGCTCATTTAACTTGCGTCGAAGACGACAGCGGGTGCATGATTCCAAATAGGCCGCTGGCGTCAAGATGGCAATGCCAGGTGAGGCCCCCAACGAGGCAACATGGAAACCTTAGCCTAGAAGAGATCGAACGGGATGCCGAGCGTGAGCCTAACGAGACTGACGTGCGCCAACTCCGCGATGTGCTTCCTGCTGGCCTGCAGTGCAAGCGCACAAGGGACTATTTCGCCTGACCATCCCGAGTTGCTGCAGCAGGGGATAGCGGCAGCCTATGCTGCCGGACAGAAGTCCGTGGTCATTCCAGCAGGCGTCTATCTGATTCCTTCACAGATGTTCTCGAGCAGGCGCCACCTTGATCTGGAGGGCATGACCAATTTCGAGATCGACGCCCGAGGCGCCACGTTCGTCTTTCTGGATGTGACGGCCACGGGAATTTACTTTCGCAATTGCGACAGGGTCACGTTTCACGGCGCGACGTTGTATTATGGAACCCCACCTTTCAGTCAAGGTGTGATCCAGGCGGTAGCCGCGGATGGCTCTTCTTTCGATGTTCAGATCGAAAAAGGATACCCGACCAACCTCGATGATCCCAAGTACTTCTCCGCGCAAATCCTCGGCCACTTGTTTGACAGCACAACACGCTGGTGGAAGCGGAATGTCTTTGGGGACATCCTCGGTACAAGGACCCAGCGGTTAGGGCCGGACAGTTTCCGGGTGTTCACGAGTTTCCTCGCTGGGGGTGCGGTCGGCGACCTGATTGGTTTTCGCATTGGCACTGGGGACCACACCGTCCGCGTGGAGTTATGCTCTCGCATGACCCTCCTGGATCTGACAATTTTGAATTCGTCGAACTATGCCGTGCAGGAATCCCTCGGAGGCGATCTTGGCCCCAACCACTACACTTCCATCACTGTAAAGCGCGGCTTCAGGCCGCCAGGGGCGACTACCGACCCGTTGTTTTCCACTACGGCAGACGGCTTCCATAGCACGGATGCCCGCAAGGGACCCGATATTGAGAATTGTTATTTCGAATCCATGCCTGACGACGGGATCGCCGTTCATGGCCAGTATTCATGGGTAATGGAGTCGTCAGGTAACACGTTGGTGGTGAGCAACACGTTCGTCCCGGGCGGAATTAATTTTGTGGTAGGGGATCCTCTGCGCCTAATCGACTCGAACGACGAACTCGTCGGAGAAGCTGTGGTGACCAACGTTACGCCGCTTCCTAACTATCGCAACAGCCGCAGGAGTCCTCGCCAAACGTCGCAGGACTTCACCGTTGGACCGTACTATCAGATCACGCTCGACCGCGCCTTGAAGGCCGATTTTGACTACCTGGCCGCCAATCCCAACGCGAGCGGAGCCGGATTCGTGCTGCGCAACAACACGATCAAGAACCACAGGCGGTACGGAATGATATTGAAGGCCGATAGCGGTACGGTGGAGGGCAATGTAATCGACGGGAGTACCGCAGCGGGAATTCGAGTTGGGCCCGAGTTCTATTTTAGTGAATCTGGCTACAGCCGAAATCTGACCATACGCAACAACACGATAAGGAACGTTGGATATTGGGGCAATTCAACGGCAGCGCTTTTGATTGCCCCGGATCAAGGCTTGACGGCGGCGGGAGGTTTTCAGAATCTCCTGATAGACGCTAACGTGTTTGAGAACTTTGACACTACGGCCATGTTCATCAGTTCAGCCAGCGGGGTGGTAGTAAGCAATAACATTTTTCGTAATTTAGAAAACGCCAGTGTGTTTGCTATCGCTAATCTTGGGCAAGATGTGATTCCCGGAACAGTGGTGTTCGTTACCAAGTCTGACAATGTCAACTTCCAGGGCAACACAGCTTCTCAGTTGGGTGCGCTTAATACCGTCTTCGTCCAGGCGGCACCGACTGCGAAAGTGGGAGGCGTTGCCTATGTGTCTGTTGTGGCCGGCTCGAACACAGATTTTTCAGACACGCAAGGTGCGAATAACTGGTACTACGGGTATTTCCCGTCGGGCAACGTGAGTGCATTCACGTTACTGCCCACGTACAACACTCAATCGAATCAATGGGAGCACACGACTTTGGGCTCTCACACGGCTTTGGGAGTAGGTTCTCGCTATTCTCCGAACGGCGCGAACAACGGAGGAACGGAAGAGTGGGCAACTCGCCGATGGATGAGCACGGCTAGCGGTGCAGCGGAGATCACCGGGCATCTTGGGAAAGACAACCCCAGCCCACTGGGCAGCGGTGTTTTCGGCCGCATCTATCTCAATCACACGCTCATCTACGAGCATTTCCTGGCGGGAACAGACTTCACGGGTGTCAATTACGCTGTGACGGCGACGCTAGCGGTTGGCGATATCCTGGACTTTGCGATTGCGCCAAACGGGATAGACTCATTCGATGGCTCGATCTTCTCTTCTTTCATTTCGACGATTTCGTTCGCAGTGCCCACGGTGAACGCGGGCGGCACGGTGAATGGCGGCAGTTTCGCCTCGTTTCTCGCTGCGGCTGGAATTGCTTCGGCGTTCGGCACAAACTTCACCATCGGCAACAACTTCGCCACCACTGTCCCTTTGCCCACAACTCTCGGTGGTGTTTCGGTGAAGCTGAACAATATCGCCGCGCCACTGTTCTTTGTGGGAATCAATCAGGTCAACTTCCAAATTCCTTGGGAACTTCTTGGTCATCAATCTGAGCCCCGCCGCCCCTGGAGTGTTTACGCTCGATTCTTCCGGCAAGGGCCAAGGTGCGGTGCAGATCTCCAATACTGCGATCTTCGCAGCTCCAGCCAATAGCATTCCTGGGGCCTCGGCGCGGCCGGCGCAACGTGGCGAGTTCATCACCATCTATTGCAGTGGCCTCGGGGCGGTGCAGAGTCCGCCAGCCAGTGGAGCGGCCGGGTCGGGACAACCGATCCTCGCGTTGCCCACAATGACGATCGGGGGAGTGGCGGTCACGCCCAGTTTTGCGGGCTTGGCGCCGGGATTTGTCGGACTCTACCAGGTAAACGCGCAGGTACCTCAAGGCGTGACACCGGGAAACTCGGTGGCTATCGTGATCACCGCGAGTGGCATGGCTTCTAACACCGTGACGATCGCCGTGCAGTGATTTCAACAGGCTCTTACCTTGCTCTCCGTGAGCGCCCGCGACTCTGGAGAAATGGGGCCAGCCCCGCTTGCGATCATCCCATTCGTCTCACCTTAGGTCCGTGATTCTTCAATCCTACCGTTGATATTGTCGTTCCTGATACTATCCAGCCTTTGGGCATGATCCTCTTCTTGATTCAAATCGGCGTAGTGATGGCGGCCTCCCAGACTCTGGGACGCTTGTTCCGGCGCTTTGGACAACCGCCGGTGATTGGAGAAATGGTCGCCGGCATCGTGCTGGGACCGTCGCTGCTGGGATGGGTGGCCCCGCATCTGCACGACGCGTTGTTTCCCGTCGCCAGTCTCACGCCATTGGGATTGATCGGACAACTGGGGCTGGTCTTCTACATGTTTCTGGTGGGCGCCACGCTGGATCTGGATCATCTGCGCGATAACCGCAATGTGGCGCTGGCCACCAGTTTGACCGGCATTGTCAGACCGTTCGCCTTGGGCGGGACTCTGGCGGTATGGCTTCGCCCACAACTGGCTCCTCCGGGAGTCTCCACCGCGGCGTTCGCGCTTTTCTTCGGCGTCTGCTTGAGCATCACGGCGTTTCCGGTGCTGGCGAGGATTCTGACCGACACCGGCATGTTGAAAACGCCGCTTGGTTCCGTGGCCATCTCTTGCGCCGCGGTGGACGACGTGAGCGCCTGGCTGGTTCTGGCCGCGGTGCTGGGATTCGTCCACGTTTCCGGACAGGAACATTCGCTGGCCACGACGCTGGTGCGGTTGGCGATCTACGTCGCGGGCATGTTCCTGTTGCGCCGGATGGTGGCTCCGATGGTCCGGGCGCGTCAAGAAACCGAATCGCACTCCGAATCGAACCAAGCATTGCCGCTGCTCTTGCTGGCGGCGGTGGCTTCGGCCGTAGCTACTGAATGGATCGGCATTCACGCGGTGTTCGGCGCGTTCTTCGCCGGCGCGGTGATGCCCAAGCGCCTCGCGCTGATCGAGTACGTGCGCGCTACCGTGGAGCCGTTCAACACCGTGGTGCTGCTGCCGCTGTTTTTCGCGCTCACCGGACTGCGCACGCAAATCGGGATGGTGTTGGACCGGGAATCGTTGTTCTACACGGCTTTGATCGTCGCCACGGCCGTGGCTGGCAAGTGGCTGGGGGCGACGCTGGCGGCGCGGGCCATGGGACTGCCCGCTCGGGAAGCCAATGCGCTGGGAATCCTGATGAATACCCGAGGACTGGTGGAGTTGGTAGTGCTCAATATCGGTTACGAGGCGGGACTACTGCCGCAAAGAGTGTTTTCGATGCTGGTGACGATGGCCATTCTGACCACTCTGATGACCACCCCGCTGCTGCGCTGGACGTATCTCAACAAAGTGGCACCCAAGTAGCGCAGGCCTTCAGGCCTGTGTTCTTTGTTGCACCCGAAAACGAACAGGCCTGAAGGCCTGCGTTACTTGCAAACGAAATTCGCGGCATCGTCGGTGCTGCCGCTGCCCTTGTATTGCGCCGTCTGCGGATACGGACACAGCGGACGGGTCCGCGTCACGCCACTCGCGGGATTGCTGCCAGTCTTGTACTTCGTGGCGATAATCTCCTGCGGCGCGGCGCCTTGCTCCACCCAGCGTTCCAGCGCCGCTGCAATGTCATGTTGCGCGTAGGCGGTCGGTACCGCGTTTTGTCCGAAGACGTTGGGACCGGCCCCGCCGCCGCAATGCTGCATTCCGGGGACCATGTAGAGACGCGTGAAGGCCGACACATCCTTCTGCCCCATCTTCTTGAGCACGCTCTCGTAATAATTGATGGCGTTGGTTGCCGGAATCGCCGCATCGCTCCAGCCGTGGTAGAGAATCAGTTTCCCGCCGCGCGCCTTGAATTTCTTCAGGTCGGGATCGATGGAATTCAGCGCGGCGGCGGTTTTCTCTTCGGCTACCTTCATGTCGCGATCGACGTTGAAGGTCTTGAAATCCCAGGAGGCGTCGAGGAAAACCATGTTCTTGTAGAACTGCGTGGCGAAAGCGTACGTGGCGGACTGCGTTGGCGCCGGCCCCGTAATCCAGGCGCCCATCCGCCCGGTTCCGCTTCGCCGCCGGGCGAATAGCCGGGCATGACCTGCTCTCCCTTGGAGGTGTGGTTCGCGGAATAGATTTTCTTGAGTGCGGTCACTTGCGGCTCGGTGAGGCAGGAATTGCCGGACTCTTCTCCTTTGCAAAGCAGCACTGCAGGATCGAATTTGCACATCACGGGATTCTCGATGACACCGTCCTTCACACCGTCATTCATGTCGCAGGCCGCCAGCGCGGCCGCTTCAATCGCCGGCAGTTTGGCGGACGGAATATAACTGGCCGGATCGCTGAGCAAGGCTTGATTGTTGATGATGGCGGCGCTCAGCAAGTGGGTCCAATAGTTGGCGGGCGCGCCGGCAATGATGCCGTCGTAATCCTGGGGATAGCGCTGCGCCTCCATCAACGCCTGGCGGCCGCCGTTCGAGCAAGAGCTGAAGTAGGAGCGCTTCGGCGCGTCGCCGTAAAACGCGCGGATCAGCGCCTTGGCCTGCACTGCCGACTCGTGGATGGCACGATAGCCGAAATCGACAATCTTTTCGGGATGACCTAGCGCCCACGTCGCGTCCCTGCCGCCGGCGTGATGTCCCGTATCGGTGGACGCCGCCACGTAACCATGGGTGATGGCCTGCCCGAGCGCGCCAAAGCCGATGGCGCCCGCGAATCCACCGTTACCCACGCCGTAAAACTTGCCGTTCCATCCGCTGGCCGGCATCCATACTTCGAGCTGGATATTGGAGTTGCTGGACGGCTTCAGGGTGAGCGCGACGCGGCAGAAAGCCGGAAGATCGCGCAAGGCCGCTCCCTCGGGTGGCTTGAACGCGCCGGCCGGAACCGCCTCGGCGATGGTGACGGTGGCGTTGGCCAACGCCAGTTTGGCAAGATCTTCGCAAGATGTAGCCGCCCACGCGGGCAGCGTTGCCGTCAAAATCAACAGGCCCAGTTTCATGCTGGTCTCCAGGGCGATCCGTGGATGGCGCCTAGTATACGCCAGGAGCGGCCCCCTGAAGCACCCACACTTGAAGAAAACTATGGCGGGGAAATGACCGGTGGGAAGCGGGGAAATCTCGTGGCCTGTAACGCCCGCGCCGAGCCGGGAGGCACTCCCCCCGGCTCGGCTCTCGGGCCGCTATGGCTTGCCGCTGGATCTACAGATTGCTGCTCGGCGCCCTGTTCTTGAAACGCTCCTGGCGCTGTTGTTGACGTTGCTGCACTTGGCCGCGTTGTTCTTCCGTCAGCACGCCGTTCAGGATCTTGGTCCGCGTGTCCTGGCGGATGCTCATGGCTTGGCTGCGAAACTCAGCGCGCGTAAGTTTCTGGTTAGCAAGGTCTTCCATCTTGGTACGCTGTTCCTGATGAATGGTCCGAATCTGCGCCCGCTGGTCCGGCGTCAGGTTCAGATCGGCGAATTCGCCTTGGCCGCGGCCGCCGAAGTGGCCCTTGGCGGGCGGTGCACTTTGGGCAAAAGCTGAGACGCCGCAGAGCAATACCACCGAGAGAAAGAGTGCGAAAATTGTCCGTTTGTTCATGTGGGTAAAACCTACCTTTTCAAAATTAGTGCTCAAGTTATTTAACACGCCTGCTTATGACAAGTTGCTGTAGGGCGCGGATTTTTCCAGCCGGCCAATCGTCCTCTTAGTTTGCGAAGGCATACAGGAGCGTGGGCGTGCGCACGTAGATCACGCCGCCGATCACAGCGGGAGTGGCGAAGAGCGGCTCTTCCAGATCGTTTCTCGCGAGTATGTCCAGTTTGTCTCCGGCTCCGATCACCGCGATCGTGCCTTCGCCGGAGGCCAAGTAGATTTTCCCGGCAGCCTCGATGGGTGAAGCGAAGTACGCGCCGCCGGCGCCCAGGCGTCCGCGAAAAATCACTTTGCCGTTGGCGGCGTCCAGGCACGAAACGATGCCGCCATTGGTTACGGTGTAGACGCGCGACTTGTAATACAGCGGCGTGGGCACTTCGGGTACGGCGCGCGTCTCTTTCCACAGCACGCGCGACGAAGTCACGTCGCCCTGCCCGCCCGGCTGGATGGCCAGCAGACCGTGTTCCGACGCCGGGGCGGTGGAACTGCCGGTATATTCATCCCACTCCGCACGCGTAAGCTTGCCGTCCTTGTTCTTGTCGGCGGCTTGAAAGACGGATCGGCCGGGGCGCGAGGTATCGGCGCCTTCCACTCCTTCCAGGCCGATGCGCCGCGCCGTATCGATTCGTGCGGGAAACTCCGCCGCGTCGAGCACGCCATCGCCGTTCTTGTCGTACTGTTTCAGCAGCGTGTCGAAATCCGGGAGAGGCACCCGCAAGTCCGGCTCGCCTCCATTGAACCAGGTGCCTACATAGACGGCGTCCGCGGCGACCACCGGCGTGCCCGCGCCTTGGGTCTCTACTTTCACCCACCACTTCCGCGCGCCCGTGGCGACGTTGTAACCGACGATTTCTCCGCGGCGGTGCAGGATGATCTCGTCTTTCCAAAGAACGGGCGTGGCTTTGCCGCCGTTGCGTCTTTCCGGCGGGCCCATGTTTTGGCGTTGTTTCCAGATCGTTTTGCCGGTGTGACGATCCACCGCCAGCAGGTAGGTGTCGGGAACTTCATCGCGATTCAAGATGACGCGGTCGCCGGCCAGAAGGAGCGACGCCCCGCTGCCGTGCGGGACGATATGCGCCACGGGAAGAGGCACGCTCCATTTCAGGTTGCCGTCAAAATCGAAGCAGATGATGCCGTACGACCCGAAGTAGGCATAGACGCGCTCGCCGTCCACTACGGGAGTCGCCGTGGCCAGGCTGTTGATGGAATGAATTTCCTCGAACTGTGTCGTGGGAACGTTGTGCCGCCAGAGAATTTTTCCATTGGCGCGGTCCAGCGCCAGGACTTCCAGTTTGTTGGAGGGCTTGTCGAAGGAAGTGAGAAAAATCCGGCCGCCCCAAATGCTGGGCGAGGAGTGGCCACTGGGAATCGCCGTTTTCCAGAGGACGCTCTTGGCCGGTCCGAACTCGACGGGCGGATTATCGCCGTCTGCCGCGATGCCGGTGCCGCCCGGTCCGCGATACTGCGGCCAGTTTGCGGGGGCTTGAGCCATCGCGCACGCCGCCGACGCGAACAGCACGCTCCAGGTCATGTAGTGGGTCAAGCGGAATGTCATTTTGTTCTGGATTCCCAAGTTCGGCGAAGGCTGAGCCCGTATGGAGTGCGGCGGCTCGACGCCGCCTTGGATGGCCGAGGCTTGACTCGGCCGGGCGCGGGCGAAGCACATGCCTAGCGTGTGTGAAACGATCGCGACACGTCTACGATCCTAAGCGGCCGCTCGCGGCCGCGCCCGCGTCAGGCCGCGGGCATCCAAGGCGGCGTCAAGCCGCCGCACTCCATACGAGACTACTTGCCCTTGGACAACTCGGCGATCTCCGTATCCAGCTTTTTCTGTTGTTCCGTCGTCAGCGGCAAATTGCCGTCGTTGCGCGCGGCCTTCTTCACTTGCAGGAGCATCGCCCGCTTCTCATCGGGCGACAGCGCCGCATAGGCCGTCACCGCCTTGCTCAAAGCTTCTTCGTTGTCCAAGGCGTTGGCCGCGGTGACCGGCTCTGCCGGAGCTGCGGCTTTGCCGCCGCCTTTTTTCCCGCCGCCACCGCCGCCGCCCTTGACCGAGGCGATGTCCCCGTCCATCCACTTCTGCTGCTCGGGCGTCAGTTCCGACTTGATCTGGCGGCGCGCCGCAATCTTGACGACGTTCATCACCCCGCCCCGTTCCTCGGCGGAGAAGGAGGAGAATTTCTGCAGCGGCCTGGATACCGATTCCTCGTCGTGGAGCAGAGGCTCGATCTTGAGTTGCTGCTCACAAGTCAGCTTCATGGCCGCGGTCATGCGTTCCAGGTTGGCGTGCTTACCCGGAGGCAGACCCTCGCACTTCGCGGGTGCCGCCTCTTGAGCCAGGGCCATCGCCGGAGCGATCGCCAGTAATGCCGTTAAAATTCCGTTACGCGCCAGATTCATGGGATCTCCTGTTCGACAAATCAGAATTGATATCGCAACGCCAGTTGCAACTGGCGGGCGGGCTTATTGCCGATGATGGTTCCGGCGTTGGCTTTATCCAGCGTGATATTGGGAAGGTCGAAGTCGGTGTGGTTGGTGAAGTTGAACGTCTCGAAGCGCAACTGGAAGCGATTCCGTTCGCCGATGAAGAATTCCCGGGCCAGCGCCAGATTGATGGCCAGTGTGCCGGGCCCGTCGAGAATGTTGCGGCCGGAGTTGCCGAAGCGGAAGGCGCTGTCGGGGACGATCACGAACGCGTTGAGGTTGAACCAGTCGTTGTGATCGGGATTAGCCAGGGAACCGTTGGCGATCCGGTCGGGCCGCGTGGCTTGCGCCAGGTCGGCGGAAGGTCCGGAAAGCTTGGGGGTAAAGGGCTGGCCGCTGTAGGCGGTTCCGCTGCCGGAAAGTTGCCATCCCTTGGCCAGAACGTTGTGCTGGAACGGAGACCGCAAGGCAAAGGTCATGCTGAAGACGTGGCGGATATCGAAGTCCGAGCGTCCTCGTTCGGCCAGGGTGTTATTCGAGTCTTGCGCTCCCTGATAGCCGCCGTCACCGGCGTAATTCAAGCCGGAGTTCTCGTCAATCGACTTGCCGTAGGTGTAGTTGGCGCGGAAAAACATCAGCCGGCTCACCTGCTTCCTGACCGTCACCGTTCCGGCCTGGTAGCTGGAGTTGAAGCCGAAGGAGTAATATTCGATGTCGGTGAATCCTGGAAACGGCCGCGGGTAGAGACCGTTGGAAAGCACGTTGGTCGGTGTCCGGATTTCCTGGTTGATGTCGTACTTGCGCCCTAGATGCGTGCCCTTCGATCCCGTGTAGCCAACCTCCACGACCACCCCGCTGCCAAGTTCCCGCTCCACGGTGAGATTCCAGCTTTGTAAATATGGCGACGGCGGGTTGACTTCGTATCCGCTGGTGGTGGCCGTTCCCGTGACCTTGGCCAGCGCCGCCGGGAAAGGATTGTTAATCGTCAGCGCGGCCGGGGTGGTCGTGGTGCCGGTAAAGGATTGTGCGACGGAGAACGGGAATCCGCCGGTGATATCGGTGCGCATCGCGCTCAGCCGCGATCCGGTGTAGAAGATTCCATAACCACCCCGAAGGACCGTTTTATTGTTGCTAAAAGGCCGCCAGGCGAAGCCGACCCGCGGCGCGAAGTTGTCGTAGTTGGTATTGATCAGCGACGCAGGCAGCCCGTAGTCGCTGGCCACCCCGACCTCTCCCGTGAGGCCGGCGCTAGCCACCACGGCGGCGAAATTCGGCAAGCTTGCCGAGCTGCCAACAATGGCCTTGCCGAGCGAAGGAACATAGCTGGTCTCCTGCCCGTCCTTCTCGTAGGGAGCGCCTTGGATCTCATAGCGCAGGCCCAAGTTCAGAGTCAAACTCGGGAAAATCTTGTAGTCGTCCTGGATGAAGGCGCCTAGAGCGTACTCCTTGATGTGATTGGTCACCGTGCCGATCTTGCGGGAGGTGCTGCTGGTGAATCCGAGCAGCAAATCGCCGATTCCGTCGTTGGTGTCCTTGCCGTTAAACGCGAACGTCCCGTTAAAGTTCGAGTTGGTGGGCTGGTAATACTCGGTGAATAGATAATCGGCGCCGAACTTGATGCTGTGCTTTCCCTTATTCCAGGTCATCACGTCGTTGGTGTCGTAGTTGGTGACCGTGTAGCGGATGGGGTTCGAGGTGCTGTCGCCAATGGTTTCGAAGCCGGTCACCGTAACCTTGGGGAAGCCCACCAGGTTGGGGTCCGTGGTGGTGCCCGGAATGCCCAACTGGCCCGCGTAATAGGTTCCTTGGTTGCTGCTATTCTCGGCGCTGACCGTGCGGGTGACGCCGATCCGGAATTCATTAATCAAGGTCGGAGTAAAAACCCGCGTTTCGGAAATACTGTACAGTTCCTGCGTGCTGTCCGTGGTGGAGCTGAATCCACCCAGTCCCGTACCGGAGTACGGATTAAAGCTGCTTCCCCAGCGGGTCAACGCGCGGGCGGAAAGGTTGTCCCGGGCGCCCAGACTTTGGTCGACTTTGAACAGGAAATTATCCCAGTTGTCGGAGCTGGGGATGTTGGAGATGAAGTTGTTCGCTCCGGTCAGGTTGGGTGTGGGATAGTACTTCATCAGAGCCACCGATACCGGATTGAATCGCGCGGAGGGAATGATGTTGTTTGAGAAACAAGCGGTTGTGACGGTGGCCGTGCAAGATCCCTTCACCAGAGGGTCCTTGACCAGGATCAACTTGCCCGTGGCGTCGTAGGACTGCGAGAAGTTTCCCACTCTTTCCAGGGCGCTGGGCACGACGCCGATAGAGTTCGATCCCGCCACTTGACGCTCACTTTCCCAACTGACCAGGAAGAACGTGCGGTCGTGGCCGTCATAGAGCTTGGGAATGACGACCGGGCCACTGAGCGTGCCGCCGAACTGGTTCTGGCGCAGCTCGCTTTTGATGGCGCCGTCGAAGAAATTGCGGGCGTCCATTGCGTCGTTGCGGAAGTAATCGAACAACGACCCGTGGAGCTGGTTGGCTCCCGACTTCAGCACCATGTTGACCACGCCGCCGGCCAGGCGTCCGTATTCGGCCGAGTATCCGGAGGTCATCATCTTGAATTCCTGCAAGGAATCCAGCGGCGGCTGCGCTTGCGCGGCGGCGTCGCGCGGCGTCTTGTCGTTGATGCCGTCAATGAGCACGCTGCTGGCGTCGGCGCGCGCGCCATTCACCACGTAGGGAGACCCCTTGGCTCCCGATTCGGCCGGTTGAACGCCCGCAACAGTGAACGCCAGGTCGTTAAAGTTGCGGCCGTTGAGCGGCGTCTCGGCAATTTCCAGCGGCGTCACCACGTCGCCGCGCGAGGAGGTTTCCGTATTCATCAGCGGCACGATTGCCGCTACCTCAATCTTCTCGGTGACCGCGCCGACCGCCAGTTCCAAGTCCAGCCGCGCGGTTTGGTCGGCCTGCAATTCCAGCTTCTTCTCGGTGACGCTCTTGAAGCCGGCTTTGTCGAAGCTCACTTCGTAGAAGCCGGGCACCAGAGCCGAGACGGTATATTCGCCTTCCCCCGTCGTTTGCGCCGTGCGGATCATATTGGTGTCCACGGCGCGAACCTTAATCGCGACTCCCGGGACGGCGGCGTGGCTGGCATCCACGATCCGGCCCACCAAGGTCGCCGTAGGGGCTTGGGCAAAGGCCGCCAGACCGCCCACCAGCAGCAAGACCACAAATTTGATTCGCATAAAAACTCCTTTTTCAGGCGCAGCGCCGATGGGAATTATGGGAGCTATGGGAGCTATGGGAAGAATGGTCAGTTTCATAATCGTTGGTCAGCGGGGCGCCGGAGCCGTTGAGGAGGGCACTGGCTGGCCGTCGAACGTGTTCGGTTCCATGATTTCCACGCGCGTTTCATCGGGATCGTACAGGTTGGCCTGGCGCTTGCCGTTCTGTCCGGTCTTAATCTCGATCGGCCGGGCGTAGCCGGTTTTGGCGCGGCGGCTTTCCAGAATCGCCACGGCTTTCTCGATGTCCGGCACGATCAGACAAATGTGATTCTTGGTGCCGCGCTGCGCGTGCGTTTCGGGCGGCTTGCTGTAGAGCATCATTTCCAGGTAGTCCGTGCCGTCCGGCACTTGCATGTTCACCCAACTCAGCGTCTTGCCCTTCGGAGGGCCTTGCCAGATGTTGGTGAATCCCAGAATGCCCTGGTAGAACGGCAAAGACAGATCGAGGTTGTCGATCAGCACTCCGATATGCCGCATTTGCGTGGAGATGGGCGTGTCGGGCAAGTACTTGCCTTTTTCGCGGCGCGTCCAGCCGTCCGGCATGTACTGCACAATCTCGACAATGTGGCCGTCCGGATCGTTGACGTTGAAATTCTTGTTCTTGATCTGTCCGACGCCCACTTTTTCTGGAACCTTCACTCCTTTGGAGGACAGATACACGCGCATGCCCTCGGCGTCGTCGGTCCAGAAGGAGATGTGATTGAGTTGGAAACCTTCTTCTCTGGGCTTCTCGGCAAAAAGTTCCAGGTACTGGTCCTCGTTGATTTTGACGAAGGCGATTCGCTCGGCCGTGCCTTCCTTGTTCATCAAGTGATAGGGCTCGCTGTAACCCAGAAAGTCCTCGTAAAAGACGCGGGCCTTGGCCAGATCGCTGACGTAGAGCGCCATGTGCGCGACGCCGAGAATGTGCGGTCGTTTCACTTCCTGAGCGGCGCACAGAGATGATAGCAGTAGGATGAAAACGATTTTGTTCATGTCAGCTCCCCAGTCGAAACTCCCACCGGCGCTCGCAATGCGACGTGCCAGCATTTTCCGCCTCCCTGGCAGGTCCGGCAAGTGAATTCACTGTCTGCGGCGAGGTAAAGGGTGCAAGTTACACAAATCCTTGGGGTCTCCCTGATTTCAAGAGGGTATGTAAAGAGCCAGGTAAAGGGTGTAGAATCGGGCCAATGGTCAAAACGCTGGCGATTCCGGGCCGCCACGCCGCTCACAAGGAACTGGTGGAGCGGGTGGCTTCTTCGCGCTACATCGCTAAGTCGGCGCGCCTGCGGGATCTGTTGATCTATCTCTGCCAGAGGGTTCTGGATGAATCGGCCGACCAGATCCATGAGCAGGAAGTTGGCTGCAAGGTCTTCGAACGGTCCGCCGATTACGATACCACCGTTGACAACATTGTCCGGGTGCATGCCTCGCAGCTTCGCAAGCGGCTGGAGCAATATTTCGCCGCAGAAGGCGCGGATGAGCCGTGGATCATCGAAATTCCCAAGGGGAACTACGCGCCGGTTTTTAGGGAGCGTGCCGTGCACGAAGCAGCGCTGGCCGCCTCCGCGCCGGAGCTAATCTCCGCCCCGGCCCACACGGACTGGCGAATCTGGACGCTCGCGGCGCTGGTCTTGGTGTTCGCTTCCACCACCGCATTCCTGCTGATTCAGGCCCGCTCCGCCAAGAAACTGGATGTGGCGGCGCTGGACCAACCCACGGTGCGGCTCTTCTGGTCGCAGGTTTTTCGCTCCGGCCAGCCGACCGACATCGTGCTCGACGACGCCACCGTTGGTCTTTACCAGGAACTGACGGGCCGTCAGGTTGGCCTGACGGAGTACTTCGATCGCAGCTATCTGCGCAAGGTGGAGGAGATGGCCTCCGAAGGCCGCCTGAACGCCAAACAAGCCAACGTCATCGTTTCCCGGCGGCACTCCAGCTACTCCAGCAGCCATCTGTTGTGGCGCTTGTTCCAGGCCGCGGGTTCGCTCCAGAATCAGAGTACCGTGTATTTCGCGCGCGACTTCACCTTCCGCGGTATCAAGAGCAACAATGTGATTCTGCTGGGCAACAGCAGCTCGAATCCCTGGATGGAACCGTTCCAGAACCGCCTGGGAATCCGCTGGACGTTTCAAGACGACTTGGGGATTTATTACCCGGTGGATACTCTGGCCAGCGCCAGCGAGCAGAATCGCTTTCGCGTGCCGGCCGATCCGGCGGAAGCCCGGGAAGGTTATTGTATGGTCGCGCTGCTGCCCAACCTGACCGGAACGGGCAAGGTGCTGATTATCTCGGGAACCGGAGGCAGCACCGTTGGCGCCGCCGGCGACTTTCTGGCCGACGAGCAATCCCTGGCCCACCTGCGCGCCATGTTACCCGCCAAAGCGGGCGGGAAGGACTCCGAATTTCCTTACTTCGAAGCGCTCATCCGGATGAAGAGCCGCAGCTCGCTTCCCAAGGATGTCACCGTGGTCTTGTGCAGGACATTACGGGAGTGACTCCGACGCCTTTTTTTCCTGCTACTGCTTCTTCCTGCTGCCGGCGGACTTCCGCTCGGCCTTGATCTCTTGGTACTTCTTCCCTTTCCGGTTCGGTCTGGGTAACGTAGAGAGCTGCCATCCCTCCCGACAACTGCGGGCAATACCTATAGCGGAATATGGCGCAGCCGTCAGCGCGATATGGCCCAGCGCGCTCGCTCTGGCAACCGGGCAACCATCAGATGACTAGTAATGCGGCAAAAGACGGCTTAGAATAGAGGTGGAACGACAGTTGCAGGAAGGGATGCTGTGAAACGTTGTGTGGCCACGTTCGCTTTGTTCTTTGGCTCCGGCCTAATGACCATGGCCGGGATGCTGGCCTGTGTTTACAGGATGCCAGCCTGCGAAGGGACTCCCTCGTGTCACCAGCACCAGCAACCGGTAAAGTCCAAGTCCGATTGCTGCCGCAACGGATTCGCCACCGGTCAAGCGGCCGCTCTCACCCAAAGGGGCAAATCAGCGCTGGGCGTGATGGACAACGCCACGGGTTCCACCGCCCTGGAGTTAGTTGCGGTGCGGGTTTCACTGCCCGACGCCGTGAGTCGTCCTGACGGTTCGTTTCCACCCATTCTCAACCTGCGCGTCTAGTCTCCGTTAGCCGTATTGCGTCTGTTTTGATATCGGCTAAGGGAGATTTTCATGAAAAGACTAGTATTGGCTTTGGCCATCTCGACTATGGCCTATGCTCAAGGAGCAGATTCGGAACGGTTGACGAACCTGGTCGCCGAGGCTCTCACCCACAATCCGGAGATTCTGGCGGCGCAGAAAAAATTCGAGGCCGCGCTGGCGCGGCGTTCCATCGCTTCCTCGCTGCCCGATCCCACCATCGCGTTCGGCTACATGAACGCCAACAATCCCCTTCCGTTTACCCAGATCGGCAAGGACCCCCTGAGTTACGCGGGCCTCTCGATCAGCCAGGAGTTGCCGTTTAACGGCAAACTCAAACTGCGCGGAGAAATCGCGCAGAAGGAGGCGGCGGAGGAACTCCAGGCGTATCAAGCGATGCGGCTCGATATCACCGGGCGCTTGAAGCAGGCCTACTATCAGGCCCATTACCTGGTCCGGGCGCGCGAAATCATCGTGCGCAATAAAGATCTGCTGGAAAAATTTGCGCGCATTGCGGAAGCTCGCTACGCGGTTAACAAAGGATCGCAGGCCGACGTGTTGAAAGCGCAAACCGAAGTCACCCGGCTGCTCATCCGCGTGGTCAAACTGGATCAGGAGCAGGCCGCCGCCGCCGCGGAGATCAATGCGCTCCTCAACCGCAAGCCGGAGACGCCGCTGGGTCTGGTGGCCGACTATCCGAAAGCTGCGCTGAACTATTCCCTCGAGGACCTTTACGCGCGAGCTCAAAAGCAATCGCCGGTACTGGGCCGACAGCAAGTGGAAGTGGACAAGACCGCGCTGGCGCTTAACCTGGCCCGGCGCGACTACTATCCCGACTTCGGCATCATGGGAGGATACTCCAACTACGGCGGCTACCCCAGCATGTTTGAGGCGCGCTTCGAGGTGAAGGTGCCTTTGTACTTCTGGCGTAAACAGCGCTACATGGTCAAAGAGCAGGCCGCCCTGGTTAGCGAGGCGCGCCACGAATACGAAGGCGCTTCGCAGACGCTGAATTTCCAGATCAAAGACAGCTACCTGGCCGCCCAGGCTTCCGAGCGGTTGGTCGAACTGTATGGCAAAGGCGTGTCGCCGCAAGCCGCGCTGACGTTGGAGTCTTCCATCTCCAGCTACGAAGTGGGAACCACGGACTTCCTGACGCTGCTCTCCAACTTCATGGCCATGCTGGACAGCGATTTGAACTATTACGAGGAATTCGCCAACTATCACAAGGCTTTGGCCCGCCTGGAACAATTGACCGGCCTGCACCTGACCGAGTGAGGAATGTCATGAACATCAAACGAATCGTCGCCTTGACCTGCGCGCTGCTCATCACCGCGGCTGTGGTGGTCTGGTTGGCCAAGCCGCCGGAGATGCGGGCGTTTGGCAAATGCAGTATCTGCCTTCGTCCGATCCACGCCGAGATGGCGGCCCTGTACCACAGCAAACAGGATGGCTGGCGAACCACTTGCTGCATCGCCTGCGTCTTCGCCAATAGCCGCCAGACGGGCCATTTGGCCACCTTGGAGCAAGTCACGGATTATCCCTCAGGCGAGCATATCGGCCCGGAGCGCGCAACCTACGTTGTCGGCGGCGACCACCATGTCTGCATGCATCAGGAAATGGTGATGGATCAAACCAAGACCCCGATGCCGGTCAATTTCGACCGCTGTGAACCGCCCATCATGGCCTTTCGGAATCCCGCCGATGCCGCCGCTTTCCATCGCGAACATGGCGGCAAGATCGAAAACTGGAGCCAATTGGAGCGCCAGTTCGAAGGTCCGTCTCCCAGCGAAGAGGTAAAGCCATGAGGAAGGCCATATTTTGGATCGCCCTTTTCACTATAGCCGGCGGCATCGCCTGGGCGGCGTACCGCCGCTTTGAAGATGTGAAAAAGCCGGGAACGGTCGCGGCATCCCAACCGCAGATCCTTTATTACCAGGATCCCATGCATCCCGCCTACAAGTCCAACAAGCCCGGCAAAGCGCCGGATTGCGGCATGGATTTAATCCCGATCTACGCCGATCAAGAGACCGCGCCGCCGAAAAAACCGGGAGAGCGCAAGATCCTGTATTACCAGGACGCCATGAATCCCGCGCACAAGTCCGATAAACCGGGCAAGGCGCCCGACGGCATGGACCTAGTCGCGGTCTACGGCGACGACAGCGCAATGGACTCCGGCGGGAGCCTGCCTCCCGGCACCATCCGGATCAATTACGACAAGCAACAACTGATCGGCGTGCAATACGGCCAAGTGGAGCGGCGACACCTTACGCACACCATCCGCGCCGTTGGGAAACTAGCCTTCGACGATACCCGCGTGGCGCGCATTCACAGCAAGATCGATGGCTGGATCGAACAGGTGATGGCCGATTTCACGGGCAAGGAAGTCCAGAAAGGCGAGCCGTTGCTGACCATCTACAGTCCCGAACTGCTGGCCACGCAGCAGGAATTTCTGTTGGCCGCGCGGGCTCGCCGGCAACTTGCCGGCAACCCGTTTGCAGAGGTATCTTCGGGAGCCGAACGGCTCTACCAAGCCGCCCGCAAGCGGCTGGAGCTGTTTGACATCGGTGACGACAAGATCCGCGAAATCGAGAGCGCCAATGAACCCACCAAAGCCGTCACACTGTACGCGCCGCTCTCCGGTTTTGTGACCGCCCGCAACGCTTTCCCACGGCAGCGGATCACCGCGGATACGGAGCTTTACTCCATCGTGGACCTTTCCACTATTTGGGTGCTGGCCGACGTTTACGAATATGAAATCCCCGATATCCATCTGGGACAACCAGCCACGATGACGCTCTCCTACTTTCCGGACACTAAGTATCGCGGCAAAGTGACCTATCTTTATCCGCAACTCGATCCGCTGACACGCACCATGAAGGTTCGCCTGGAGTTCCCCAATCCCGGGTATCGTCTGCATCCCGAGATGTTCGCCAACCTGGAATTCGCGAGCGACTTGGGAACGCAGTTGGCCGTGCCGCAGGAAGCGGTCCTCGATTCGGGCGCGGGGCGCACTGTTTTCGTGGACCGCGGCGAGGGCCGTCTGGAACCGCGCAAAGTTGAACTGGGTGAAAAAGTGGACGGCTGGTACATCGTTCGGAAGGGTCTCCGCGCCGGCGAGCGCGTGGTCACCTCCGGAAACTTCCTGGTGGATTCGGAAAGCCAGCTCAAAGCCGCGGCCACTGCCATGGGCGGCGGTTCGGACAGCATGCCTGGAATGAAGATGGACGCCCCGCCAAAATCGCCCTCGGCCCCGGCGGGAGGCCCTCGTCATGATTAACCGGATTATCGACTTCTCGGCGCACAACAAAGCCCTGGTGTTCCTCCTGGTCGGCGCCGCGGTACTGGGAGGCGTGTACGCAATGAAGAACATCCGCCTGGATGCGATCCCCGATCTTTCCGATACCCAAGTCATCATCTTCGCCAAGTGGGATCGCAGCCCGGACATCATGGAAGACCAGGTAACCTACCCCATCATCCGATCGCTGCTGGGCGCTCCCAAGGTCAAGGACATCCGCGGATTCTCGGATTTTGGTTTTTCCTACGTCTACATCATTTTTGAAGACGGCACCGACCTCTACTGGGCCCGCTCGCGGACTCTCGAGTATCTCAGCAACATCCTGCCCAAGCTGCCGCAAGGCGTGAATGTCGAGCTGGCGCGCGACGAAACCGCCGTGGGTTGGGTTTACGAGTACGCCCTGAGCGACACCACCGGCAAGCGCAACCTGGCCGAGTTGCGCAGCATTCAGGACTGGTTTCTGCGCTACGAATTGCAAGCTATTCCAGGAGTCGCCGAGGTGGCCCCGGTGGGCGGATTTGTCCGCCAGTATCAGGTCAATGTGGACCCCAACACCCTGGCCGCTTTCAAGCTGCCGCTCGACAAGGTAGTCGCCGCGATCCGCGCGGGGAACGACGATGTCGGAGGACGTCTGGTGGAGTTTACCGGGCGGGAATTCATGGTTCGCGGACGCGGCTACGTCAAATCGGCGGCCGATGTTGAAAATGTCGTGGTGGGAGCCAACCTGGAGACCGGGACGCCGATCCTGGTGAAGAACGTGGGGGCTGTGACGCTCGGCCCCGATATAAGACGCGGCATCGCCGAACTCGATGGCCGTGGTGAAACCGTGGGCGGAGTCGTGATCATGCGTGCCGGAGAAGACGCCCAGAAGGTCATCGAGCGGGTTCACGCCAAACTCGCCGAGATCGAACCGGCTCTACCGCCGGGCGTCAAGGTGGTCGCCACCTACGACCGCTCCGAACTCATTGATCGTTCCATCGAGAATTTGAAAAGCACTCTGATCGAGGAGTTGGTGATCGTCAGCGTGGTCATCCTGATCTTTCTTTGGCACATTCCCAGCGCCATCATTCCCATCATCACGATTCCGGTGGCCGTGATCATCGCGTTCATGCCGATGTACGGAATCGATCTGACCGCCAACATTATGTCGCTGGGTGGGATCGCCATCGCCATCGGCGCCATGGTGGACGCCTCTATCGTGGTCGTCGAGCAAACCCACAAGAAACTCGAACATTGGGAAGCGGCGGGAAGGCCCGGCGACGTGCAGGACGTGGTGATCGGGGCGGTCAAGGAAGTCGGCGGCCCCAGCTTTTTCGCGCTGCTGGTGATCGCTGTGGCCTTCATGCCCGTCTTCACACTGGAGGCGATGGAAGGACGATTGTTCAAGCCGCTGGCCTTCACCAAGAATTTCACCATGATCATCGCCGCGGTATTGGCGATCACGCTCGACCCGGCCCTCCGGCTGCTCTTCACGCACATGCGCAACTTCTCGTTCCGGCCCCGCTGGCTGTCGAAGGTCGCCAACGCCGTGCTGGTCGGCAAGATCCACAGCGAAGAGAACCATCCCATCAGCCGGCCGCTCATGCGGATTTATCATCCCGTGGTCGAGTTTGTATTGCGGCATCAATACGCCACCATCTTCTGCGCGGTCCTGATCGTGGTCCCTGACGGTTCCCGTATTCTTTGGATTGGGCTCGGAGTTCATGCCTCCGCTCGACGAAGGCGTGCTGCTGTACATGCCCTCCACGCTGCCCGGCATTTCCGTAACCGAAGCGCAGCGGCTGCTGCAAATAGAGGATAGAATCCTGCGATCCTTTCCGGAAGTCAGCAGAGTCTTCGGCAAAGCCGGCCGTGCCGAAACGGCCACCGATGCAGCGCCGTTTTCAATGACGGAGACGGTGGTCGCTCTTAGGCCGCCGGCGGAGTGGCCGAAGATCCCGCGCTGGTATTCCAGTTCGGCCCGGAGCGGCTCCAACGAATCTTGCGGCGGGCCTGGCCGGATCATCAGAGCACCCAAGAGTTGATCTACGGCGCGGGAGGGATGAATGAGGCCCTGCAAATCCCCGGCGTCGTGAACGCATGGACCATGCCTATCAAAAACCGTATTGACATGCTGACCACCGGCATTCGCACGCCAGTCGGCGTCAAGATCCTTGGACCGGACCTGGGCAAGATTCGAGGAAATGGGCCGCCAGATCGAAATGGTTTTGAAGGACGTGCCGGGAACGGCCAGCGTGTTTGCGGAACGCACCGCCGGCGGCTACTTCCTGGACTTCTCGCTGAAGCGCGAAGAACTGGCGCGTTACGGATTGACCATCGGCGAGGCCGAGCAAGTGATCATGTCCGCGGTGGGCGGCGAGAACGTCACCACCACCGTCGAGGGCCGCGAGCGCTACCCGGTGAATGTCCGCTATTCGCGTGATTATCGCAGCGACGTGGACCGGCTTCGCCGGGTCCTGATTCCCACCATGAGCGGCGCACAGATTCCCATGACCCAAGTGGCCGACATCAAGATGGTCACCGGACCCGGCATGATCCGGGACGAGAATGGGCGCTTGAGCGGCTACGTCTACGTGGACGTGACCGGCCGGGATGTGGGCGGCTATGTGGCCGCGGCCAAGAAGATCGTCCGCGAAAAGCTGGAGATTCCTCCCGGATACACGCTGGTGTGGAGCGGACAATACGAGTACATGCAGCGGGTCGCCGGGCGGTTGCTCATCGTGATTCCGATCACCTTGTTCCTGATTTGCCTGCTGCTGTACCTCAACACCAAGTCCGCGGTCAAGACCATCATCATTCTGCTGGCGCTGCCGTTCTCGGCGGTGGGCGCGATCTGGTTTCTCTATTTTCTGGGTTACAACACCAGCATCGCCGTGTGGGTGGGCCTGATTGCGCTGATGGGCGTGGACGCGGAAACCGCCGTATTCATGCTGCTGTATCTCGACTTGGCGTACCACGCCCGGCAGGAGCAAGGACTGATGAAGAGCAAAGAAGACTTGCGCCTGGCCATTGAGGACGGCGCCGTGAAGCGCTTGCGTCCGAAATTCATGACTGTGGCGGTGATGTTCATGGGGCTGGTGCCCATCATGTGGTCCACCGGCTCCGGCGGCGACGTGATGAAACGTATCGCCGCGCCGATGATCGGCGGAATCTTTACTTCCTTCCTGATGGAACTGATGGTCTATCCCGCGATTTACGAGATTTGGAAATGGCACTCGGAGGTGAAACATGTTGCTGCTGCTTAATGGATTGCTCGCTGTCACGCTGAGCTTCGGGGTAACTCACGAACATGGCCTCAAGAGCTGCGATGGACGTCTCACTGTGGACGAATCGGGAATCACCTTCGATTCCGAGCGCAAGGACCATTCGCGGCATTGGAAATTCACCGACATTCAGGAGTTGCGGCTTGGGTCGGGTGCAATTCACATCCTTACTTACGAGGATCGCAGGCTCTTGCGTGGTGAACGCCCTTTCGACTTCAGCTTCGACGCCAAGGATGCTTCTTGGGAACAGTTGCGTGACATCGCCGCGCCCCACCTCGACCGGCGTTTGGTCGTTGCCGAAGCGGAACCCAAGCCGGAGCCGGCGAAGAATGCCCTGTTCCGGGCGGAAGTGAAACACCGTCACCTTCGCGGAGGATGCAACGGCGGGTTGACGTTCGCGCAGGACGCCGTAAGTTTCGCCTCGAAGGAAGAAGGTCATTCGCGAACCTGGACTTATCGCGACATCGAGACCATCTCCAGCAGCGGTCCCTATGAGTTGACTATCGTGGCGTACTCGGGCGAGAAGAACTACGAGTTTCAGTTGAAGGAGCCGCTGGAGGAAAAGGTCTACAACGAATTGTGGCGCCGGCTCTACCGCGACCGCATCTCGCGCCTGGCGGACGAAGCGATCGACCGCATCCACGCGAGCGCGGACCTGCCGCCCGTGCAATCGCTCGCTCCGGGGCGTGATCCCATGGCGGTAGCGGTCGTGCCCGATCCGTTGCCGGCGATTGTGCGATCCGTGGCGCGCGTGGAGAGTGGCGGCGATCCGCGGGCGCTCTCGCCGAAAGGCGCTCGCGGGCTGATGCAGTTCATGCCCGACACGGCGCGCCGCTATGGTCTGCGCGTCAACTCCACGGCGGACGAGCGTACCGATCCCGCCAAGTCGGCGGCGGCGGCCACGCGCTATCTCCAGGATCTATTCGCGCGTTTCGGCGATTGGCGCCTGGCATTGGCCGGATACAACGCCGGTGAAGCGCGCGTCGAGCAGGCGATCGGGCGGACCGGCCTTCGCGAATTCGACGGGCTCTTGGGCCTGTTGCCGCCGGAGACGCGCCGTTATGTCCCGGCGGTCATGCTGGGGGTTCCGGCAGAGCCAACGGTTCCCGCGAATCCACCACGGCCCCGGCAAATGTTCGCGCTCTTGGCTCCGTGAAGCGGAGCGCGCGATCAGGCTGGAAGATGGTTGGATTGTGTTTGAGGAGGAAGTGCGCGCATGGCAGAAAATCCCGGCTTATTGGGGCAGGATTCATCCCGTGCTACAATCTCTACCAATGCCATCTTTGCCCGGGCGCATCGTCGGTTATCTGTTCGTTGGCATCTTCTGCGCGGCTGGCCCCGTCATGCTCCTTATTGCCGCCGGCACCGGCATTGAGCGGGCCCTTTTTCTCCGTTCCAGCTTATCCGCCGATGGCGTCATTGTCGGGCTTCGCGTCGTTCGACCCTCCCGCCGCTCTACGGACAAGTCCCGCGCGCCTGTCTTCCGCTTTACCGCGAAGAACGGCATGAGCTTCACGGTAGTTTCCAATATCGCCCAAAGCCCGTCTCCCTGGCAGTCCGGTGACGCGGTCCGTGTTCTTTACCAGCCAGACGATCCAGAAAACGCCCACATCGATTCCTTCTTCCAACTCTGGGAGCCCCAAGTCATCGTCGGGATCGTGGGTGGGGCCTTCTCGGCCTTCCCTCTTCTTATCTTTCTTCGCCGCCGTCGTTCCACTGGGGAAATGGGGTCGGCTTGGAGGGAGAAGATTGTGATTTGAGAGAATCGCCTTTCACATATAGACAACCGTTCGAAACGAAACCCTCCCCGTTCAGGCCGTCCACGTTGTCGCCCTGGCTGACACCATTCTCCAAGAGAACAAAGCTCAGCCTCGCCAGGTATTTGCAGCACGCGGGGGAAACGGCGGAAAAAGTCATCCTGCTTCTTGCAGCACATGACATGGTCGTCAAGAGCGGTTCGAAAAACCATACTGACATTGTCATTACGCCGCGTTACAATGTGGGGTGTGGAGAATGTCCGGTTCGATGGGGATGGAGCCAACATCAACCATCTTGCGGCGCATCGGGTCTTGCCGAGAGAGGCGGAGGCTGTCTTTCTGGGCGGTCCGGTCGATTTGGATTATCAATTCGAAGACGAGGATAGATGGGTTGCGGTAGGACAAACCAAAAGAGGCCGCTGCCTGGTCATTGTCTGGACCATGCGGCGTGAGGCCGCTCGAATCGTAACGGCCTTCGACGCCGATCGGCAGGATCAAGCTGTTTTTTTGGCACATCGAGGAACAAGCACATGGCAAAGCGAATCTACCGCAAGAAGTTCAAAACCGAAGCAGAAGAAGCGGCCTGGTGGTTTGAAAACCGGAAAATGATTTCACGCGATCTCGCCGCCGCAGCGAAGGCGGGCGCCCTGAAAGTGCTGGATCGCGAGACGATTCTGAGCCGAACCAAGTCTCCTTCCTCCAAGGTGATCACGATCCGGCTTCCGGTTTCGGACATCGACTGGGCCCGTGCGCAGGCCGCGGCCAGAGGGTTGCCTTACCAGACCTACATGAAATCCCTTTTGCACCAGGCGTTGGCAAGAAACGCCAAGGCCAGTTAATGCTCGGCCCGGTTCTCCTCGTTTCGAGAAACACGACGTCTCAAAAGAAATCTGCCCCGTCCAAGCCGACCCCTTTCCCTTCCTTTCCCCCCTTTCCCCCGTAACGCAGGCCGCGAAGATTCTTGGCGTCACCCGGCCTGCACTCTCCGCGCTGCTGAACGCCCGAGCCGCCCTCTCTTCCGAAATGGCTCTGCGAATCGAAAAAGCTTTCGGTCCGAAAATGGACACGCTCCTTCGCATGCAGACATCCTACGAGATCGCCGAGGCCCGCGATCGCGCGGCCAGCATCAAAGTCAAGCGCTACGTGCCCAAGGTCCCCGCCGTTCGACACGGAGCCACCTGAATTCTTCAGCGGGGGCTTGACAAACTCGCGCGGCTCCGTCGGATGTGAAAATCTATCTGACTTTCCCTCAACGACATACGAGAAGCTGGTGGATGTTACCTTCCTACACTGCGCTTTTTTTCTCGAACTGAATCTGACGGTGGCGGCCCACGAGGGGCGAAGTGATGATTTCTGGCTGATAAACTCGCTGTAGGAGCGTCTATATCAAGCTCGCGCGCTTCGAAGAGTGGATCATTCGCCTTCTTGGAGGGACTGTGAACAAGGATCTCTCGCGGGCGCGCAATCGGTAAAATTACAGAACGAACTAACGGAGGGGATTAACGGCAGCAGATCGAGAAGCTTAGCGGGAATAAAATCGGAAATCACCGAGAACCGTTTTCCCACCCAGTTAACTGGACAAAACGAACCTACCGATGCAGCTAAAGTCTTCTGGATCTGTCTCGTACGGAGGTGCAGGTTTCGCCGAGGCCGCTGGCTAACATGGCCCGACGAACTCCGGCGGTTGCGGTATCCTTTTACTGTCTCTTGGTCGGCGAAGCTTCCCACTGAGACCCTCCGATCCTCATGTACCTGTTCGACCTGTTTCGTTCCTTCATCCCTCGCCAAAACCCCATCGGGTTTGGCGCCGCGGATTTCATTGAGCACTCTCTTGGTTGTTGCTACTTTTGTTGGGCACACTCGCCTGGCGTCCCTGGATCGAGCCGGGTGTGCGGGCGCTGGCGCGGCGTACCGTGTCGTGCATGGTGTTGCTGGCCGTGCTGCCCGTGGCGTTGCGGCTGCTTCTGCTGCCGAATCATCCCGTGCCGTCGCCGCAAGTTTACGACGAGGCCAGCCACTTGCTCGTTGCCGACACCTTGCGGCATTTCCGGCTGGCCAATCCGGCGCATCCGCTGAATCAGTTTTTTGAGACGGCCTTCACGCTGCAAGAACCGTCTTACGCCTCCATCTATCCCATAGGTCAAGGCGCGATGCTGGCCGCCCCACGCGCGGTCTTCGGACATCCTTGGGCAGGGGTAGTGCTGACCACCGCGTTGTTTTGCGCGCTGAGCTATTGGATGCTCTGCGCGTCGATACCCGCGGAATGGGCGCTGCTGGGCGGATTGCTTACCGTGATCGAGTTCGGTCCCTTGTGCTATTGGATGAACAGCTATTGGGGAGGATCGCTGGCCGGCGTCGCGGGATGTCTGGTATTTGGATCGCTGCCACGCCTGCGCGCGAACTGCCGGCCTCGCGACGCGGTTTGGCTCGGCCTGGGGCTGGGCATCCATTGGTTGACGCGTCCCTTCGAGACTATTTTTCTGTGCGTGGGCGTGATGCTTTACTTTGTGCCGTTCCTTTGGAATACGCGCCCAAGAATGGAGGGGCGATTTCCCGACGCTTGGCGAGCGCTCTCCCGTGCCGCGCTGCTGGCCACGTTGACGGCGCTTCCGGCGATCGCGCTGACCCTGCTGCACGACAAGCGCGTTACCGGTGAATGGTTCAAAATGCCGGAAATGCTCGGCCAGGAGCAGTACGGCATTCCCGCCGCCTTGACGTTTCTGCCCGATCCTGCGCCGCATCGCGCGCTGACGCCGGACCAGCAAACCGAGTACAAGATCCAAATGTCTTTCAAGGGCGCTCCGGTGGAAACCCTGAAATCTTACCTGGAGCGCTTGCAGTTTGACGCGCGGTTCTACCGCTTCTTCTATCTCCCGCCTTTGTATTTAATGCTGCCGCTGTTCTTCACCGCGCTCACGGAATGGAGTACGGTGTGGGTTCTGATAACGCTGGTCGTCTTTGTGGTGGGAACCAATTTTTTCCCGGCGTTTCAGTATCACTATCTGGGCGGCGTTACGTGCTTGCTGTTGCTGGTGAGTGTCACCGCGATCCGCCAACTCTGGCGCTTCGCGCCGCGCGGTTTGCCCGCTGGACGAGACGCCGCGCGTCTGGGGGTTCTGTTCTGCGCCGCTCACTTTGTTTTCTGGTACGGAACGCACTTGTTCGAACCGGCTGAAGCGGCGCAATCGCTGCGACAGTTTGAAAGCGGGCCGGCGATCGACCACCCTTATCCGGATCGTCACCAGGCCGTGCGGGCGCAACTGGCCGCCATGCCGGGAAAAATGCTGGTGTTTGTCCGCTACTTCCGCCCGCAGCATCTTTTCCAGGATGAATGGGTTTACAACCAGGCCGATATCGACGGCGCGCGCATCGTGTGGGCCAGGGACTTGGGGCCGGAGGAAAACGAAAAGTTGATCCGCTACTATCCGGATCGCAAAGCGTGGCTTTTGGAACCGGAATTTCGCCCTCCGCGTTTGCGCAAGTATCGGCAGACCGCTCCGCAAGCGACGGCGCCGGAGGGGATGGTTTCCGCGCCCGCAACCGTACCGGGAGTTCGGAAGATGCAACTCTTGCCCGTGCCGGAGGCGAAGTAGGCACGTCCTTAGCGAGCCTGGGCCGACTTCGCCAGTGAAGAGCCAAACTCGAGAGCCTGCGTAGCAGGCGTTCGGGTTTGGCCTTTCTCCGCCCGTGAAACGGACGAGATGAAAATAGCCCAGCAATTTATTGCTGGGTATCGCCAAAGGCATGGGCGAGTCCGTGAAACGGACGACTGAGATTCTGCCGTCGGACATCGCGCCGCCAGCAAGAACCTCAGCCGTCCGTTTCACGGACTTGGCCTGCTTTCTTCTTTTTCCCAGCAATAAATTGCTGGGCTACTTTCATGGCGTCCGCTTCGCGGACGCTGAGCCTGCGTAGCAGGCGGTAAAGTATTTGCCCCAGGCTCGGCTGAACTGCGCCTCGCCTGGGGCTATTCCTCTGGCGCCTGCTGACGCAGGCTCCGGTCCAGATACTTCACGATCTTGGCCGCTCTCTGCAGGCGCGCAATGTCCAGCGGCGTATGGCCCTCTTTAGTCTTGCGATGGCGATCGCCGCCGGCGTCGAGCACGGCTTGGAGCATTCGCTCGTTGCCGCGTGAGGCCGCCTGGTGGACGGCGGTCCAGCCACGGTCGTCCGGCTCGTTGGGACTGGCGCCTTGGGCGATCAACCAGTACATCGCAGGGAATTGGCCCCAGCGGACCATTTGGTTCAGCAATGGCTTGTCGCCGTCGCGCGCGCGATTCACGTTCGCGCCGCGGCGCAGTGCGATCGCGCCGAATTCGGCGGGATCCTCCTGCCAAACGGCGTGGACCAAAGCGCGATCGGCGTCGGCGCCGCGTTCCAGAAGCAGGTCAAAGGTTTCCTTCTGCCCGGAGCCAGCGGCGAAATAAGCAGGGTCTAGCTCGCGACTCCAGCCGTCGCACAGAGCGTTGGGGTCGGCCCCGGCATCGAGCAGCAGACGGGCGATGGCCAGCAGGTTTTGCGGAGTCTTGCCCTCGCGCAGGCGCGAGGCTGCGCAACAGTGTAGCGCGGTGGTGCCTCGCTGCCGCGTGCGCGCCTGCACAAATTCAGGATCGGACTCCACCAGTTTCCTCACGCGCTTCACATCGCCTAGCGCGGCGTGGACGAAGCCGTCCACTTTGGCGCCGCCGTCGCGCAACACGTCAATGTAAAGGGGAATGCCGGTGAATGCGGCGATCAACAGGGCGCGCGACGGAGGCCAGGCGGCTTCCAACTCCGGATCGGCGCCGTTTTGCAGCAACCAACGCAGGCAGGCAACCCGCTCCGGGGCAGGCCGGCCATGATGGGCATGCGGAGCTTCTTGGATCAGCGCGTGCATCGGGCGATAGCCGCGCCAGGAGGCGTTGAGATCCGCGCCATGTTTCAGGAGAAGCTCCAGCGCCTGGCGCCAAGCCATGCCGCCGGCCATTCCCACGGGGCGCTGAGCACGCGCCGCCGCAGGTTCCTTCTTCAATATGGCGCGCACCCCCGCCAGGTCGCGGGCCCGCAGGCGTTCCAGCAGCAGATCGGCGGGTTTCCTCACCCGATCATCTTAGCTGCGCGAGAGCTTGCACACCAGAGCGCCGATAATCGTCCAGCAGGCGCGCCGTCTGCGCGGGCAGCGGCAGAAATTCGCCCAGATGGCGCGCTTCCAGCATCGTGCGGTCGGGAACCCAAACGGCTTCGTTCCTGGCGGCACTCCCGGCGACGGTCGCCGAGCGCACGAATACCCGCGCCGTGGCCAAGGCCGACTCCCGAGTGTTCTTCTGCGCTTCCAATACGATGGTCTCGCTGAGTTTGGCGCGCGCTCCAGGCCCCAGACCCTTGGCCCCGAGGCGTGCCGCCATCAGGGTTCCGCGAAACTCGGCGCCGGTGGCGTCGCGGAACACCCACACGATTTGATAGTCGCGGATCACGCGCGAGGAGGCATTGCGAACTTCCACCACCGGATCGATCAAATGTCCCTCGGCGAACAAGGCTTCCGCCGAGACAATCTCGAGCGGCGATCCGGGCAAGGCTACGACTTCCACGCGGGCCGGCAAAGCGTGGCTGCGAAACATCTCGGCGCGCAGGCCCACCACGGGGCGGGGAAGATGGCGGTCCTGGGCGCGCAAACCTTCCATCCATTGATCGAGGACGGGATTAGTTCGTGGCGCGTTGCTGTTTGCCAGGGCAGACGCGAAACCCGCCAGATAGCGGCGATCGCGATCTTCTTCGGCGTCCTTTACTGTAGTGAAGCGGGCAACCAGGGTCGCCACGGATTTCGCCGGAGCTTCCTCCGGCGTGGTCACGGGAGTCTCTATCGCGGGATAGGGCGATGATGGCGTTGGCGGCGCCACACGCGCTCGAACCAGTGACGGCAGGGAAGTCTGTTGGTGCGGCATCACCAGCACGGCCAACACTCCGGCCGCAGCCAGGGCTGCGGTCGCGGCCAACCCGCCGAACGCCAACCGACCGAAAAGCGAAAAGCGCGGAGCCGGATCGCTGAAGCGTGGGATACCCGCCAGAATCGACGCCGCCAGATTCACCGGCGGCTCCGGCGCCGGCAGCGCCGATAGCCCCACTCGCAAATTCGCGTAGGCCTCGAGCGTCTCACGACACGCCGCGCAGGACCGCAGGTGCCGGCGCACTTGCCAGGCGCTCCACATCGGCAAATCGCCGCCCGCGGACAACGCCAGCAATTCTTCTTTGGGATGGTTCATTTGCTTGTTCACTTCCTCATTCCATACTTCCCATCATTCCCATACTTCCCATTCTTCCCATCAGCCGCGCTTCTGCTCGGCCCGCAAGAGAAACTTGCGCATTTTCGTTCGCGCACTGGCGATGTGCGTGCGCACCGTAATCATCGAGCAGCCCAGCGCGGCGGCCACATCGCGATTGGGACAGCCTTCGATGTCGCGCATCACAATGGCGGCGCGCTCCTTGGGCGACAGCACTTCCAGTGCCGCCCACAAGCGCTGCTGGCTTTCGCCGCGCAGGCTGGCCGCTTCCGGCGTCAAGCCATCGGCGGCTAAGCGATCCCGCAGCGCTCCCTGATTCTCGTCGTCCAGCGACGGCGCCAGGGGAGACCCGGGCCGCTGCGAGGCGCGCGAGCGCTGAAAATCAATCGCGCAGTTGGCGGCGATCCGCAACAGCCAAGGCGTTGGCCGCGCCGCGTCGCGCAACTGGCGGCGGTTCTGCCACGCTTTCAGAAATGCCTCCTGCGACAGATCCTGCGCGTCGCCGGCATTTCCGATCATGCGATACAGCAGCGCAAACACGCGCCGCGTGTGGCCCTGCACCAAGTCGGCAAACCAGCTTTCCGCGTCCGCCGGACTGCCCTCGCTATCGTTCGGGCGTACGGACACACCCGGCCGGTTGGCCGCGGCTCCGCTCGGGGGGACGCCAGGCGCATTCATCTCCCTTAGTTTAGGACGATCCATGTTGGGAAATCGTTGAGGGACCGGGCTTCAAGAAAAAAACCCGGACTCCGTAAAGTGGAGCCGGGCTCAAGATAACACGAATGACGACGCCTAGAACGTCAACCGCAGCGATAGGTCGATCCGGCGGTTAGCCGTTTGTCCGCCGCCGAAACCGCCGCCGCCCAGCGCCGTGGACTCGCCGAAATTCGGCGAAGCCAAGTTGTTGATCGGCGCTCCCGGATTCACGTGATTGAAGATGTTACGCGCGTTGGCCGAGAGCGTCAGGTTGTAGCGTCCGGGAGCGCTGTCGCCGCCGCCCATGCCGCCACGCCCGCCACCAGGTCCACCGCCGCCACCGCGCGGTCCGCCGCCACCGCCACCGCCCGGACCACCACCGCCGGGGCCGCCGCGCCCACCGCCCGGTCCGCCGCCCGCCATGGCTTGGGCCCGGCGTTGTTGCGCGGCTGGATCGTCGCCCGGAGCGGGGCCGTTGCTCTTTTCACCGAAGCCCCAGGTCCGGCTCACGCGCAAGTTCACCGAGAAGTTTCCGGGACCGATTCCATAGTTGCGCGGAATAATGGTTTCTCCCGGCAGCGGCACCAGATTAAAGGCGCCGAATGGTGTTACGCGAACAGTGGAAGCAGGGTCGGCGCTGGTCGCGAAGGAAGGACGGGAGTTCAGGATGCCGGAGCCGTTGAACTGCGTTCCATCCGTGATGTTGAAAGGCCTGCCCGAAGCCATCGTGATGAACGGGTTGAAATGCACGTTCCACTTAGAGGTGATCGTGCCGCTGACGAATCCGCTGTTGCGGGCGTTAAACGACGCACGGCCCCATTCGGTGCTCTCGTCGTATTGATTGGCCGGAAAGCTGTTGACGTTATCGAAATTGCTGTTGGCCACGCCGTAGGTGTAGTAGCCGAACACGCTCACCTTACTGCTGAATCTCGTGTTCACGCTGGTCACAATCTGGTTCTGTTGGAACAATCCGCTGGATTCGTACAACTCCAACAAGCCCAGGTTCGGGTAAGGCAGCACGCCGGGGTTGGCCGGTGAAACGTAGGTACCTGGCAGCGGCGCGTTGATGTTCCGGGAACGCAGTTCGTGAACTCCGCGCGAGCTCATGTACTGCACGGAAAGCGTGGTGTTCTTCGGCAACTGGCGCTCCACGGTGAGCACTCCTTGCATGATGTAGGGCGCCCGCAAGGCGGAGTCCACTTCGTGAATGGTGGGCTTGGCGGCCTGCAAAGCGCCGATCGGTGGAATCAGCGTGGGCGAGAAGAACGCCGGGTTGTTCAACTGATACACCAACTGATTGATACCGTTCTGCCGTTCCGCCAGCAGGGTGCTGCCAATGCCGAAGCGGTCGTAGAACATCCCGAAGCCGCCGCGGATCACTGTTTTGGGCGTGCGAGAACGGGTATTGCCGCCGCCGATACCCCAGGCAAAGGCCACGCGCGGAGCAATGTCGGCATGATCGCCGATGTTGTCTTGCGCCTCGTAGCGCATTCCCAGGTTGACCGAGAGATTCTGGCGCAGCCGCCAATCGTCCTGGACGAACGCCCCCGCGTCGAACTGGCTCACGCCAGCCGCATTCTGCCCGGTGTAAATGTAAAACTGGCTGGGTCCGCCGCCGCAAACCGGGATGCCGCTGTAAATGGGAGACGAACTGACGCAGGGAGCTGTGATCGCCGAATTCAGCATGCCGTTCGCCGACGGATCAAGCGCCAGTCCCGCCAGCGTGGCCTGGTACGTGGTGATGGAAGTAAATACGTATTGGCCGTTATAGTTCTTTTGCGTATAGTCGGCGATGTTGTTGGTCCGGAAACGCACGCCAAACTTGAGGAAATGTTTGCCGGAGTTGATCGAGGTGAAATTGCTGAACTCGTTGTTGACCGTGTTGGTGTAGTTGAAACCCTCCCCTGCGCCGCCGCTGGTGAACGCTGAGTTCACCTGGACGGTCGGCGCCCCGGTGCCGCCCCACTGGCCGAGCCGGGCGCTCTGGACCTGAACCCGCGTCTCGTTTACGATCTTGGCGCTGGCGATCCAGGTCTCCACGATGTTGGCGGTTTGTTCCTTGGAAACCTGGTTGTAGGCTTGATCGGGCAACGCAAAACCGCTGTTCAAGCCCTGATTGTCCTGCGCATAGTTGGTGAAGCTATAGCGCATGGTCAGCGAGTTGTTCTTGCTGAGCTGATAGTCCAGCCGCGGGCCGATGGTGGTGCGATGGCTGGGCATGGGATAGCTCTGGTTGTAGGGGGTCGGTTGCAACGCGGAATTCAGCACGAAGCCGTTGATCAGCGTTCCCTCGCTGGTATCGCGGCGCTCGAAGTCCAGGAAGAACGACGCCTTGTGGTTGCTGCCGATCGGACCGCCCAGGTTCCCGCCGTACTGCTTGTGGTCGGCGGAGGGTTTGATGTTGGCATAAGGATTGCGCGCGTTCCAAATGTTGTCGCCATAGATAAAGCTGACCGAGCCGCGCAGCTTGTCGTAGCCCGGCTTGGTGAGAATCTCGATGCGTCCGAAACCTAAACGGTCGAACTCCGCCGAGAAAGGATTGGAATTGATGCGGATCTCGCGAATGGACTCTTTGGGAGGAAGCCGTCCTCCGGTGAAGCCGTCCACGTAGATCTGGCCGCCGTTGGGGCCGGAAGTCGGCCCGGCCAGCGCTTGCAAGTCGGCTTGCAGATCGTCGGGATCGTCCGGCAAGGCTTCCAGATCCTCGCCCTTCATCACGATCGCGCCAACGTTGGAAGCGGAGTCCACGCTGAGCTGGGCCATGTTGGTTTCTTCCACTTTCACTTCTTCGGTTCGCGCGGCGATCACCAAACTAAGGTCCAGCGCTTTATCCTGGCCGGCCACCACCTGCACCGAACTGATCTGCAAGTTAGCGAAGCCCGTGGCAAACGCGGACAACGTATAGCTGCCCGGCGGAATGCCGCGGAAACTGTACTGTCCATAATCGTTGCAGTTCATGTCCTTACTGAGATCCGCGCTCATGATCGCCACCGTAGCACCGGGAATCACCGCCCCGGTTTGATCCATCACCTGGCCATGGATGCCGGCCGTTCCCGGGGGGAGCGGCGCCAGCGCCTGAACCGGCGCCGGCGCCTTGGGAGCGGCAGCAGGCGCAGTCGGCGCTGGCTTCTTCCCCGGCTGCTGTGGGGTGGTGCCCTGCGCTGTTAGGTCCAGGGAAAACAGCAGGAGGCTGGCTACAAAGACCGCCATTAAGACGGGAATACGTAAAGAAGAAAAAAGTTTCATGTCCACTCCAATGGATATGTTCGGAACCTGCTACGCGAAAAACAACTCCCGGCGGAAGACCCTGCCGGGCAGACCTCGCTATGGAACTCCACCACCACCGCCGCCCATATCAACCGACCAATTGCCCAGCATCATCGGCCGCTGGCTGGCGGGCGTGGCGCTGAAAATCGGATCCACTCCGGCCAGCATGGTAATGGCGGTGACTCTTCCAGGACCCGCGCCCTTGGCGGCGAGAATCATCAAGGCGTCACCGGGTTTCAAATCGGCCAGGGTAAAGGCCGGCATGCGCTCCATCATTTGTTGGATATCGCCGCTTCCCCCGCGTCCTCCGGCACCACCGCGTCCGCCTCCCGGTCCTCCGCGGCCTGCTCCGCCGGTGTTCGCACCGCCGGCTTCCGTGCCGCCGCGCTCTCCGCCGCGCGCTGCGCCGCCGCGTCCCGCGTCGGCCATGGCGGTGTAGCGGGCGGCCATCATCGCCGCCATTTGCGCCGGCATTTTCTTCAGATCGGAATCGGGCTTCACGCGCACGATCACGGGCTGCTTGCGGTTGTCGAGATCGGCCACCATAAGGGTGTTATCGGCGGCGTTCACAGAAACCACAGTCACCGCCAGGTTGCGAAAGGCGCCGGAAACGATTTCCTCGGCGGCATAGGTCGAGCCGTCCGCGCTGCGATTGCCCAGGGCGCGCACTTGATCGCCCTTTTCGATGTCGGAAAACTGGCCGGCCTTGGCGTCGTCAAACTTGATGGAGTCCGGTGAATAGCGCCGCAGTTCGGTCTTCGGTGAAACCTCGACGATCAGCGGCTTGTTGACCCCGTCGGCTCCGCGCGCGCTGATGGTCAACTTGTTGGCGGCGGCATCCACGGCAAGCACCGGCCCGGAAACGCCGCGCCTTTGCCACTCCGCTTGATCGGCTTGCTGTTTCTTGACCACGTCTTCCTTGGTCATCAGCAATACGCGCGAGGCCGACACCTCTTTGCCGTCCTCGCTGGTCCGGCCCGTGGCCACGACACGATCGCCGACGTTCAAATCGGTGAAGGCGATTTCCGGAGCCGTGTTGATGTCCTTGACGCCGGGAGCAACCCGCCGGTAATTGGTGCTCTCCCGCATCACCACGGCGACCATGGCGCCGGCATCGGTTTTCACCTTGATAACCTTGTGTGCGGCGTCAATCTCGCTGACCACGCCGATAGCGCCGCGCGGCGCCGCGGGCGTCTGCGCCGTTTGGGACGATCCGGCCGCGGCCGCCAGGATCAGCACCGCCATCGTTTTGAGAAAGAATCTGCGCATCGCTTGCCATTCCGCCTTCATAACTCCAGCTTGCCGCTGTAGGACATTTCTTTGGGATGGAACTTGGCCTTCACTTCCACGTTGCCCGCGGGCGTGGCGATCTTGCATTCGAACTCCACGTCCTTGTCCTCCGCGCCGATCTTGGTATCGCGCGGGAACAGGAAGAGGATGGCGCGCTCACCGCCGCGCTGCACCACTTGGGCCTTGACCGCGGGGATGTCGGGCTTGTTCTTGATCTTGAGTTTGGCGCCGGCGATCATCTGCGCCAAGACCCGCTGCGCGCGTTCCTGCGCGTTTTGAGCGTCGCCGTCGTCGGAGGAGCCGCGGCGCCCACCCATTCCCATGTTGAGACCGGTGGCCGAGACTACATAGTAGTCGTCGTGATTCGGTGCCGCTTCGAGGCCGTAGGTTTTGGCCAGCGCTTGTTTCGCGGCGTTGGAACTATCCCAGCGCAACGTGATGTCAGGCGCCTTCGCGGCTTGGCCGCCCCCCATTCCACCTTCACGCCGTCTCTCACCGCCGCCGCCCATACCGCCGCCGCCCATACCGCCGCCACCGCCCATACCGCCGCCACCACCCATGCCGCCGCCACCACCCATACCGCCGCCACCCATGCCGCCGCCACCGCCCATGCCGCCACCACCCATACCGCCGCCACCGCCCATGCCGCCGCCACCGCCCATGTCGCCGCCCTGCGGACGGCTGGGCATCGTCACTTTGGCTTTCTGCGACCAGGCCGATCCGGCACTGAGAATCCGCGTGGCTTCCTGCGGTTCAATTGTTCCAGCAGGATTCTGCGGCTGGATGATCGCCGCACACAGAAATGCCGCTCCCGCGGCCGCAACAAAAACCATCGGAAATGTTCTGTGGAGTTTCATATGGTTGATACCCTTTTGGAGGACTCCCGCTTTCGTCTCGACTCTTTCACACTACCGTGAATTTCTCGCTAACGCATTGATTTCCCTGTTAAGAATCGTTAATCGGAGAGATCGGTGCGTGACCTTTTGCGCGATTGGTTTAACATGAATAAGGTAATGCAGACGACTTGGATCAACATGAGTCCCACAGCCACTTCCCGCGACCTTCCCGGCAAGTTCGAAACGAACCTTCTGCTGGTGGATGACGACGCCGAACTCTGCGCGCTGATGACCGATTTTTTTTCTCAGCGCGGATTTCACTTGGAGTCCGTCCACGACGGCCGCCGCGGTTTGGCGCGAGCGTTGGACGGAAACTTCCATCTGATTCTGTTGGACGTGATGATGCCCGGCCTGGACGGCTTTGAACTGCTGCGCCAGTTGCGCCGGCGCAGTTCCACGCCGGTGATCATGCTGACCGCGCGCACCGAGCAATCCGATCGCGTGATGGGTTTGAATGCCGGCGCCGACGATTATCTGCCCAAACCGTTCGGTCCCGAAGAATTGCTGGCGCGCATCCAGGCGGTGTTGCGGCGCACGCAGAAGACCGCCTATCAGCCGGATGTTGTGGAAGTCAACGGGGTGCGCATCAATCCCGGCACGCGGGAAGTCTGGCTGGATCGTTCACCGGTGGAAGTTACCTCCATTGAATACGATATCCTGGACCTGTTGATGCGCTCGGCGGGGCGCCCTGTGTCGCGCGACCAGCTTTCCGCGGTGCTCTACCAGCGGGAAGCCTCGCCTTTCGATCGTTCCGTGGACGTGCACGTCAGCCATTTGCGGAAGAAGCTGGAGCAGAAAGATCGCGCGCTCATCAAGACCGTGCGCGGCGTCGGCTATTTGTTCTGTTCGGAAAGGGAGAGTCCCGAGCTATGAGATCGCTGTTTGCGAAACTGACGGTGTTGTCGCTGGTGGTGATCGCGTTGGCGCTGGTGGGCGTTCGCCAGATCGGCGGATTCGTACAACGTAACGCCACGCGGCGAGGCGGCACGTTCGGGCGTTTTCCGAATCGCCGCTCCGGACCTTACATGCAACTGGATGACGCCCGCGCCGCCTATGAAACGGGTGGAGCGAAAAAACTGGAAGCCTATCTGCAGCGCCTGCATCACTACACGCAAGAGGGCGATGAGCACTACCTGGTGGATAGCGACGGCAAAGACCTGATTGACGGCACGAACCGCACCTCGCTTTTGATCCAGGCGAGTACTCCGCCCAGCGAGTGGTTCCGTTCCGCCGACGATCCGATCGTGTTCCAACAGACTTCCGAGGACGGCAAGTATCACTTCATCGGCGCGATCAAGCGCCCGGTGCCATTCACCGATACGCTCCCCTATTATTTGCTGGTCCTGGCGGTGGTGGTGATTTTTGGGTACATCCTGGCGGTGTACATTGGTTCTCCCCTGCGGGAACTGCGCCGGGCCGTGGATCGTTTCGGCCGGGGGGATCTGGCCGCGCGCGTGAACTCCCGCCGCCACGACGAGTTTGGTAATCTGGCCCATTCCTTCGATCAGATGGCCGGCCGCATCGAAACGCTGATGACCGCGGAACGCCGCCTGTTGCAGGATATCTCCCACGAACTGCGTTCGCCGCTGGCGCGCTTGAGTTTCTGCGTGGAATTGGCGCGCACCGCGGAAGACCGCGAATCCGCCGTGGCGCGCATCAAGAAAGAAGTGGATCGTTTGAGCAGCCTGGTGGGCGGGCTGTTGCAAGTAACCCGCGCCGAAGGCGACCTGACTCAGCGCGAGATGGAAGACGTGGACTTGCGCGCGCTTCTCGGGGAAGTGACCGAGGATTGTTCCATCGAAGCCGAGAAGCGCATGTGCGACGTGCTGCTGGACGCGCCCCAGCCGGTGATCCTGCGCGGCGACCGCGAACTATTGCGCCGGGCCATCGAAAACGTGCTGCGCAACGCCATCCGATATGCGCCGGAGGGCACGGCGATCGAGGTGAAGCTGGATCCCAATCCTGAAGTTGCGCAAATCTCCATTCGCGATTACGGCGACGGTGTTCCCGAAGATTTGCTGACCGAAATCTTCAAACCGTTTTTCCGGGTTGGCCAGGCGCGCGACACGGCCAGCGGCGGGGTCGGCTTAGGTTTGGCGATCGCGCAACGCGCCGTGGCTCTGCATCAAGGCACGATGCAGGCCCGCAATATGTCGCCGGGCCTGCTGGTGTCGGTGGAACTGCCGCTGCACGTGGCGGCTTAGGTTTCACCGGCAGGTAACGTTCTTTGGAACACGGAAGGACACGGAAAAAAGAACGGAAGGGCACGGAAGCCTGTCTGAATAAGCTCCTGCTGTACTGTTCTTGTCTTTCCCGTGTCTTTCCGGCTTTTCTTCCGTGTGCTTCCGTGTTCCAAAAACCCTTAGACGACACACGATGCTGATATACTCCAGCGGTTGACTCCAGCGCAACCAACCCGCACGGAACTGCTGCAAGGCCTCGGCCTGATCAGTTCCACTACGCTGGTGGCCGGCTCGATGATCGGGTCCGGCATTTTCATCGTGTCGGCGGAAATCGCCCGCACCGTGAATTCCGCGGGATTGCTGCTGGTGGTCTGGGGGATCGCCGCCGCGATGACGCTAATCGCGGCGCTCAGCTACGGTGAACTGGCCGCGGCCATGCCCCAGGCCGGCGGACAGGCGGACAGTATGTCTACCTGCGCGAAGCCTTCTCTCCGCTCTACGGATTCCTCTACGGCTGGGCGCTTTTCTTGGTGATCCAGACCGGCACGGTAGCGGCGGTCTGCGTGGGATTCGCAAAATTCCTGGCTGTATTCATTCCCTTCACGCCGCGCGAGCAGCAAGTGGTGGCCATCCTCTGCATCGTGGTGCTGACCATCGTCAATTGTTTCGGCATTCGGGCGGGCGCGGCGGTACAGAATCTGTTTACGTTTACCAAGGTGGCCGCCCTGCTGGGATTAGTGGTCATGGGATACTTTTTCGGTCACAACGCCGCTGCCGTGCAAGCCAACTTCGGCGCCAACACTTGGGCCGGCGCGGGACTCAATTTCGAAACGCTGCGAGTCGTCGCCGTGGCCATGGTAGGATCGCTGTTCGCCGCCGACGCCTGGAATAACATCACGTTCACCGCGAGTGAAGTCCGCAATCCGCGCCGCAATGTTCCCCTCTCGCTGCTGCTGGGCGCGGGCGGCGTGATGGCGTTGTATCTGGCTGCTAACTGGACCTACTTGAGCGTGCTGTCCATGGACGCCATCCAGCACGCCCCCAATGATCGCGTAGGCACGGCGGCCGCCGCCGTGATCCTGGGTGGCGGCGCCGAAAAAGTGATGGCCGCGTTCATCGTGATTTCCACCTTCGGCTGCGCCAACGGCCTGATCCTGGCGGGAGCGCGCGTCTACTACGCCATGGCCCGCGACGGCTTGTTCTTTCCCGCCGCCGCGCGCCTGCATCCCAAGACCCACGTGCCAGTGGCCGCGCTGATTACGCAATGCGTTTGGGCCGCGCTGCTAACCGTCAGCGGCACCTACAACCAACTGCTGGATTACGTCATCTTCGCCGTGCTGCTGTTCTACATTCTGACGATGGCCGGGCTGTTTGCCTTGCGCATCCGCCGCCCGGAAATGGAGCGGCCTTATCGCGCCCTGGGCTACCCCCTGCTTCCGGCGCTGTATATTTTGCTGGCCTTCTTCATCGAAGTGGCCTTATTGTGGTACAAACCTCGCTACACCTTCTCAGGCTTGGTCATCGTCCTGCTGGGGATTCCGGTGTACGTTTGGTTGCGCAGCCGGGGGAACGTGCTGAGTCCCGAGGTCTGAGAAACGAAGAACGGGAGACATGGATGCCATCAACATTGCTGGGAAGAAAATCGCTGGACCTGCTCCGCGCGGAAGCCAGCGACACAGAGCATGGACTTAAACGGGCCCTCGGCCCGTTTCACTTGATCTCGCTGGGAATCGGCGCGATCATCGGCGCGGGCATTTTCGTGTTCACCGGCTCGGCCGCCGCCAACTACGCCGGACCCGCCTTGGTGTTGTCCTTCGTCATTGCGGGCATCGGCTCGGCGCTGGCAGGGCTGTGTTACGCCGAGTTTGCCGCGCTGATTCCCATCGCCGGCAGCGCCTACACTTATGGCTACGCCACGCTCGGCGAGATCTTCGCCTGGATCATCGGTTGGGACTTGGTTCTGGAATACGCTTTCGGCGCGGCCGGCGTGGCCGTGGGCTGGGCCGGCAACGTGAATATCTTTTTCCAGGACATCGGCATCAACATTCCTCCGCGATGGGTCGCCTCTCCCGGAACCAAGCTGGTGCTCTACAAGAGTCGCTGGGAGTTGTACGACTCGGTGAAAGGCTTGCTGGAAGCGCAGAAACTGTCGCCAGAGCAGATCGCTTCGACCCTCGGCCAGATGCCGCAAGTTTCCGCCATCTTTAATCTATTGGCTTTCCTGGGAATCGTCGCGGTGACCACGATCCTGGTGATTGGCATTCAGGAATCGGCCACTCTCAACTCCATCGTGGTGATGATCAAAGTCGGAGTGGTGCTGGTCTTCATCGGACTGGCCTCGTCGTACGTGCTGGGGCATCACGATCAGGCCTTGGCCAACTGGACACCCTTCATTCCACCGAACCAGGGAGAATTCGGCAAGTTCGGAATATCCGGCATCTTCCGAGGGGCGGGGTGATCTTCTTCGCCTACATCGGCTTCGATGCCGTGTCCACGGCCGCGCAGGAGGCCAAGAATCCGCAGAAGGATATGCCCATCGGCATTTTGGGATCGCTGGCGATCTGCACGGTTCTCTACATCGCTGGTTTCCGGCTTGTTAACCGCCGTGGTTCCCTATCGCGCACTGAACGATCCCGCGCCGGTGGCCGTGGGAACCCGCGCCATGGGCGTGGCCTGGGGCAGTTACCTGGTGGAGGTCGGTTCCATCGCCGGCCTCGGTTCCGTGATGCTGGTGATGCTGCTGGGACAATCGCGCGTGTTCTTCAGCATGTCGCGCGACGGATTGCTGCCGGAGTGGGCCGGGAGAATTCATCCGCGCTTCAAGACGCCCTACATTTCCTCGATCACCGTGGGAATCTTCGTAGCCGCTTTCGCGGGTCTGGTGCCGATCTCGGTGCTCGGCCAGTTGGTGAGTATCGGCACGCTGCTGGCGTTTGTGATCGTGTGCGGCGGCGTGTGGGTGCTGCGCGTACGCAGGCCGGACATGCCGCGTCCCTTCAAGACGCCGTTTGTGCCGCTGGTTCCGATCCTGGGCATTGTGGTATCGCTGGCCATGATGGCCAGTCTGCCGGTCGACACCTGGATCCGCTTGGTGGTATGGTTGGCGATCGGCATGGCCGTGTATTTCGGCTACAGCCGGCATCACTCCAAGCTGCAAGTGTAACAGGCAAGGCCAGAGGTCCGAGGCCCGAGCCAGGAACTGTGATCTATTCGGGTCGGACACCTGAGTTTCAGACTCGGGCCTCGGGCCTCGCGGCTCGGGCCTGTCTAAGATAGACTCAAGTCATGGCCGTCGGGCTGACAGACAAAGGTTTTGGCTCGCGGCGCAGGCCTGCGGGCTTCTGGAAAAACCGCTCCCAACTGGAGAAGGCCGCCATGATTGTCTTGGCCGTCTCTCTGGCGGGAGACGCCTTGGCCGGCGACGCCTTCCCTCGTTTAACGCTGCTGCTGCATTTCTCCGTGGCGGGATGCTTTCTGGCGTTGCTGTTCCGCTATGTCCGCAAGCTGCTTTCCCTGGCCATCTGGCGGCTGCGCCATCGCTTGCTGATCACCTACGTCTTCATCGCCTTCGTGCCGATCGCCTTGCTGGTGGCCATCGCCGGCGTATCGATGTACATCTTCTATGGGATGACCGCCACCTACATGGCGTCGGCGGAAGTGCATCGCCTGGAGGAGGAGTTGGCGCAGGCGGGACACTCCGTGGCGCTGGACGTTCAACAACGCGCCCTCCGCCAGGACGATATCGGCGGTTTTCTCGCCGAGCATCTGGCGCCGAATCTGAAAGGCCTGGAGCCGGAAGCGCATTTGTTGGGACCGCAAGACGTGGCCGCTTGGTTCAAGCAACCCAAAGGCGAGAATGGCCTGGTGCGCACCGAAGAGGGTTTTGAAGTGCGCAGCGTGAAGCATTCCGGCAAAGGTTACCTGGTGATTTCGGCCGCTCTGGAGCGCACCATTTCGGCGTGGATGCCCGGCAATATCGGGGTGGTCACGCTGGCCACGGAATCGCGCACCGCTCGCACCGGCGCGGGCCAGCCGTTTACCTTGCAAAACAGGAGTTATCGCACCGTCCCGCTGGCGCGTCCCACGCTTCCGCCGCCGGCCAGTTGGTGGGACATTGAAATCACCTGGGCCTTTACCGAGCCGGTCTACGACTGGGAAACCGGCGGCCGCGAGGAAGGATTGCTGATTGTCCATTCCCGGCCGTCGTTGTTAAACGAGCGCCTGCGCAGTCACTTGGAGAACGCCTCGGCCGGCTCTAATTCGCCGCAAGACGGCAGCGATCTCTCGCAATTGCCGTTCACGATTCTGAAGACGGTAGGGATCCTGTTCCTGCTGATCGAAATCGGATCGCTGGTAGTGGGCATCCACCTGACCCGCACTATCACCGGCGCGGTGGACGATCTGCACGAAGGGACGCAGCGCGTGAATCGCGGCGATTTTTCTTACCGCATTCCGGTGCGGGCCCGCGATCAGCTCAGCGGCCTGGCGGAATCGTTCAACACCATGACGGTATCGCTGGAGCGGCTGGTGCGGGAGTCCAAGGAGAGCCAGAAATTGCAGTCGGAGTTGGAGATCGCCAGCCAGGTGCAGCGGCAATTGTTTCCCAAGCAGCTTCCCAGTCTGCACGGTCTGGAGTTGATGGGAATCTGCCGCCCGGCGCGCGTGGTCAGCGGCGACTACTACGATTTTGTGGCTTTCAACGACACGCACCTGGCGCTGGCCATCGGCGACATTGCCGGGAAGGGCATTTCCGCGGCGCTGGTCATGGCGGGGGTGCAGTCGGCGCTGCACGCGCAGTTGTATCAGGGCCGGCGCAGGGCGGCCTCCGCCGATCACCATGGCGAAAGCGTGCTCGAAACCGTGTCGCCGGACCGCCTGGTCGGGCAGTTAAATCGGCAGCTTTACGAGAGCACCGCGGCTAACACCTTCGCGACGTTCTGCTATCTCACCTACGACGACGCCCAAGGCCGCCTGACCTATTGCAACGCCGGCCATCTGCCGCCGCTGATCGTGGGACGCGACGGTACGCGCCGCCTGACGCGCGGCGGACTGGTGCTGGGGATTTTGCCGGAAGCGGAGTATGAAGCGGAGTCTGTGATTTTGCGGCGCGGCGATTTGCTGGTTTGCTACACCGACGGAATCACGGAGCCGGAAAATTCCTATGGCGGCGAATTCGGGGAAGACCGTTTGATCCAAGTGATCCAAAAGGTGCAGGACCGCCCGCCGCGCGAAGTGGCGCAAGCGATTTTGCAAGCGGTGGAGTCGTGGAGCGATTCGCCGGAGGCGGCCGACGACATGACGTTGCTGGTGGCGCGGCGGTTGTGAGCCATGGGCGGGGAGTTGGAGTGCGGCAGCGCCACGTTTCTACTGACCCGCCCGCGATCACGAGGCTATTTCGTCTGGTCGTTTTGGGCGGCCTCGGCTCTTGAACTTCTCGCTCTTACGGCGACCACCATGCTCACCGGTTAAAGCACCTTGTTCCTTGACCCGCCACCTTCGCGTTTCAGCAGGGCCTGAACAGCCGCAGTACCGTTGTCATCGAAATCGAGGTAGACGTGACGGACGCGGTCTATGTCTTCCTTTGTGGGCGATGGGCGCCATCCCGCAGGGTATTCATAGAGATGTACACTTCGTACTTCTGCTATGTGACGGTGCCACGCCTGGTACTCGGGCGAGGCGTTTTTTTCGGTCCTGGCAATGCGCTGAACGGTGGAACCGGTCCCCTTGTTCATTAGAAAGTTTCCGACTCGGGTCAAAGTGCGCTTTACTGGCCGAGCTGCGCCATTAGCGCTTCACCCGCACAACAGCCATCTCGAAGGTGACCATGACGCTGCGGCCAGGAAGCAATTGCAACGTATCGCTTCCGCTCTGGACGTAGGGCACCGCGGCGGTTGCGCTGACGCCAGGCGCCAGCGAAACTATATCGTGAAAGTTGAACAGGTTGTTGAAACTCAACTTGATCTTCGACCCCTTGAAAATCGACTTCGTAGGCAACGTGTAATTAAAGTACAAGTTATTCATCCAGAAAGAGTTCAACTGAGTCGCTTCGTGGACGGCGCCGTTGTCCACGTATCGGGGCCCAACGTCTTTGTTGAAGAAACCGATTGCCCAGTGCCTGTCCGTGTAGGTTACGCCCGCTGAGACCGTATAATTCGGCTGGCCAGCTACCCATTGTGACGGAGTCGCCGCGAGCACGGAGCCATTGCCCAACGTTTGAGCTGCACTTGACTCGTACTTGAATCGGCCGGCCGTACCGGTGAAGTTGAAGCTCAGCCCATGACCCGCATACACGTTGCCCTCCGCCTCAAAGCCCGTCCCGTTCGTAGGCGCAGTGGCGTAGTAGAACGAATCGCCGAAATTGGACTGAGTGGGATCCGTCACCTTATAGCTTCCATAAGCGTTATCGAAATGAACGTGGTAAACGTCCGCATCAAAACTCAAGCGGCTGAGTTTCACCACCGTACCGCCCTGGAAGGTGGTGGCAACGGTCGGCTTGGGGGTGACGGCGACCTGCGCGCCGGTGACATCAAATATGGCGCTGGGAGGAATCTGGCTGCCGCGGCCGTACTGGCCATACGCCGACCAGATATTGGTGATGCGGTAGTTGGCCGCGAACGAGGGCAGGATGTTGTTGTAGTACGCGTTGTGCTTCGTGGAGATTCCCGCGCAACCCGCGATCAAGGTTGAGGTGCATCCAAGGGGCCCTACGACCTTGCCGCCGTCGGCAAACTGCGTCAGGCCCATGGTATAGAGCGCGCTCTTCACCCCAGCAGTGATGGTCCACCTGGGAATGGCGACCAACTGGTACTCGATGTAAGGCTGCGTCGAGTTGGTAATGAAACGCTCGTGGAACCTGAGGTCCTTGAGCAGAGGAGAGTCGATCCCCGTGCGGGGATCGGCGTTCTGCTGAAAGCGGTCGGTGGTTGTGAACTCGTACCACGCGCCAAGCCGGAAGACGCCATACTTGGATACCTCACTCAAGGTGGTGATGTCGCCGCCGCGATTGTACTGATTCAGTTTGTCTCTCCAACTGGCAGACCCCACGGCAACTTCGTGCAGCGAGTCCTGGGTCTGGTCGTTCATCAGGTGCTCGTGGTTCGAGTAGGAGTAGCTATAAGGTTTGGTCTCGAACCTCCATCCATGGCCGAACTCGGTGCCGAAGGTGACGATTTCGAAGGCGGTCGGCACGTGGTACCTGAAATTCTTGTAGTACTGCGAGTTCCACGTGCCATCCTTGTTGTAATTGTTGCCATCCGCGATGTAGTTCAGACCATGATCGAGGATCTGCTGGCGGGTGGGATCGGCGTCGGGCGTGTTACTGTCTACGACTATGACTGTGCTGATCAGGGTAAGATAAGTCTTGTCGGAGAACTTGTAGTTGAACTTTGCGGTGGCGGCGGTGCGCTGCTGGTCGTCGTAAGTCAGATAGCCGTCTGAGCTGTTGTGGTGGGCCTCTAGCCAGAAGTTAGCCTTATTGTTGAGGAATCTGCCGGAGTCGAACTCACCCAGGATCTGGTTGGTGTTGAAGGATCCATAAGATTCGGAAAGCTTGAACGTCATGTCATCGCCCATTCTGGGCGAGAACATGTGAACGGAGCCGCCGAAGTTCGTCGGGCCCACATCGGAGGCCGTGCCGGGGCTGCGATCGAAGTCCACATAGCTGATGGCCGGCGCCGGCACGTACGCCCACGAGTGATGGGTCGGATCGTTGGAGTCCTGCCAGGGAACACCGTCCCAAGTCGTCGTAAAGGTGCCGTCGGCGAAGGCGCGGAACCTGACCTTGGAATCGCCGTTGCCGACGCCGTTGGGGGCCCAGGTGACGACGCCCGGAGCCGCTTGCAGGATGTCGGCAAAGTCCGTAGTCGGCGTAGTGTATTGGCGGACGTACTGGCTGGAAATCTCGGTGCGAGGCGACTCCGCGTCGAGCAAAGCCTTCATGGGCGCCATCTGCGACGCTAAAGAAGTATCGGCCTCGGCCTCAACGGTCACTTCCTCGGAAACCGAAGCCAGTTTCAGAGACAGCGAAATCTCGGTTGCGTTCCCAGCCGTGACCGTGACTTGCCGCTCCAAAACGGCAAATCCCGCCGCCGAAGCCTGCAGCGAATACGTGCCGGCCGACAGCCCGGATATCGTGAACTGACCTTCGGCATTGACGACCACCGGATTGTCCCGATCGCGTCCGCGAATCGCAATCGCAGCCCCCTGTATGCCCTTACCAGTCTGATCCACCACGGTACCGCGCACGGAGCCCCCGCCGCTCTCCTGCGCTCGCAACGCGGCGAACGATCCGCCGAGGCCTAAGACGCAAACGAGCGCGAGCACGTGCGTCACAATGACACTGAATACACAACGGCGCTTCACGGCGAAGAGGCTCACAGTTTCCTCCACTGTTATTGGGACTCGGGACTAACGAGCAAAGCGTGACTTTGCCATCATTGTGTTACAGCCGAATTAAGGTGAGGTGAATGTACTGTGAAATGACAGGGACGATCCGAAAGTCTAGGAGGATGTTGCATATTTCCGGGACATGAGACTAGGATCTGTCCGTGTAGACTTCAGCCGTAAGATCACCTTGGTTTCGGGTACGGCGCAAGATAGCGTACTTCAGTGTTCGTAGAATGCTGTGTTATGCGTAGCCTCGCGACCATTGCTCTCGTCCTCAATTCTTTCTCGCTAATCGGCGCGCAAGAATACACCCTCGGTCCGGACTTCCAACGACAGGCAGACGTCCCACGCGGCACGGTCACGAACGATATTTGGACCAGTAAGATTTATCCGGGACGGCCGCTGCGCCTTACACGGTGTCGCCGGACGATATGGTGACCCTACAGGCGGGGCGCAGCGTCACCCTGACGATGACGCTGGGGTGGTCTCCGAAGAGATAAGCCGTGCCGGCGGCGTTTTACCGAATGTTCGATCTCAACGCGCGCAGAAATTCCTGCGGATTCTCGACGCTCAGCAGCACGGTGTAATTCTGACGCGTGGGAATGCACACCACGCGCCGTTTGTCGGTCACGAAAGCTAGGGCTTTGCCGCCGTTGGACATGGCGAACCATCCGGCTTGGTATCCCGGCAAGCCGGTCCCATTGGTTCTCATGCTTAGGCGGTAATTCGAATCGGCGGTTAGATCGACTGCCTGCGCCAGCTGGACGTCCAGGTCGCGCTGAGGGATGGTGCGTCCGTAGAGAAACGCGGATATCTTAAGGCCTTCGCCAGTGATCACAAACTTCTCGCGCCCAATTCCAAAAGCCAGCAGCGCAAAAAAGAACAGCATGACCAGCAGAAGAATGCAGACTCCCGCGAGAATACCCTGGGAGCCGCTGGTAGGGGCAACGATTGGGAATTCGTATGTCATGGTTTCAGCCTCCTATGAGCAGATGGCAGTGTGCAAGCAAAAGTTGTGCTTCTTTGAATGGCGTTTCAGCCGGAGATAAAGGCCTTCTAGCTGTTTTCCGGCGGTTCTCGCAGCCGGTCTACGTTGACCAAGATGCGCGCCCGGATTCGGGAGGCTGCTTCATAGGCCGCGGACGCTTCCTCGCGAATTGGATCCCGCTCTTCGAGAATTGGCCGAGGACGCGAAACAATTGTCTCAGTACTATATCGCCTCGCGATATCCGGACGACCTTCCGGAAGACCTGTCTGTTCGCTCATGTCCGCTCGTAAATGACCTTGCCCGTGGACAGTATTTCGCGAATAAACGGACCGCGGATCTGGAGCCGGGCTTGGACTTCCTCGGGCGTTAAAGCGATCAAGTCGTAGGGAATGCCTGATCCAAAGAGCGCCCTCGTGAAGCGCATCTGCCGTTGGCGTCGCGGCAGATCGGACGGTCCGATCACCAACAGATCGACGTCGCTATCTTCCGTCGCGGTTCCCCGGGCGTGCGACCCAAACAAAATGATCTTGTCAGGATGCCCGAGCTCCACGATCTTGTCTCTTCAGACCTCGATCCGCTTGTCCATAAGTCTCTCAGGGTAACTATAGCATAGACCCCGCTCGCCAATTCACAGCGGCAAACTCAATCGCGCCTCACAACCCGGATGCCCTACGCGATTCTCCACGGTGATCCCGCCGCCGTGCGCCTCGGCGATCTTACGGCAAAGCACCAAGCCGATCCCGGAGCCGCCCGGCTTGGTGGTGAAGAACGGAACAAACAAATTGGTGGTTCCCGAAAGCCCTGGACCTTCGTCGTTTACCACCACTTCCAAACTGCGCATTGCGCGTGCTCCACTCCACGGCCACGCGGCCTCCCGTTTGCAGCGAGCATCCACGGCGTTGCGCAATAAGTTGATCAGCAATTGTTCCAGTTGGTCCTCGTCGGCCTTGATCCAAACTTGCGGGCCGGGACGCAGCGCCACCGCCAGGCGCGTTTCCAGACCCACCACGCGGCGCACCCAGGAGGCCACCTCCATGGGCTGCTTGTGCGGCGGCGGAAGCTTGGCCAGGGCGGCGTACGCGCCCATGAAGCGGTTTAGCGACTCGGAGCGCGATCCGATCACCGCCAGGCCGCGTTGCATGTCCTCTCTCCAATCCTCCGGGAGCGGGTCCTTTATCAACATACCGCTCAAGCTGCCGGCCATGGACTTGATCGGCGTCGAGCGAATTATTGAACTCGTGGCCGATCACGCGGATCAGGCGTTGCCAGGCCTGCAATTCTTCCTCGCGCAAGGCGCGCGTCAGATCGGCGATCACCAGCAAGATGGTGCGGCTATCCCGCTCGCGGAAGGTGCTGCGGTGCATGCCCCAGCGGCCTTGCGCGCCGGGGAAATTCAGATCGAGCGTACGCGGGCGCTTCGCCTCCAGACAATCCGCCAGCCCCAGGTCTGCGGCGGTGCGTGCCCAACACCGCTCCGATGGTTGGGCCAGCAGTCGCTCACCGGCGCGATTCATCAGGCGCAGCCTTCGCTCGCCGTCGAAGGCGTAAATCGCCCACTTCGATCTCCTACATTACTTTGCGGAGTAGGGCCGCGGCTTCCAGCGCGCCCAATCGCTGGTCGTGTAGGGTAACTCGAAGCGCGTTGACTTCGAGAATCAATTCGCCCAGCGCGTCATCGCGGACGCGGCGCCGCGCGCGCGCAGCGAATAATCGCCTTCGCCGTAGCGCCGACAGCAGTTGGATAGGGTTTGCAGCGGCTGGCACGCTCTTCCCGCAGCCGAACGCGAATCCCAGCCAAAAGCCGAAGATGAAACGGCCAGCGTCCATTGACCTTGGTGGTATATGTCGCTCGGTCCAAAATCCACATGCGAAGCGCCACGGCGGGCGCGCCGGCCGGCAAGGCGTAGAGAATCGCAATCGTGGGAATACGGCGCTTGGCCTTCATGCGAACAAGCGGTAAACCACAGTGGCGCTTGTGGTCTCAGAGGCCCGCTCAGATCGATTTCCATAGTCGGGCTTACTCTGTGGCGCCGTCTCTGTGTTCTCTATCGCCGCTGTGGCAACCTCCCGCTCTACAGCCTATACCTCTCGAGCCGCCGATAGAGCGCGCTGCGGCTGAGTCCCAGGCGGCGGCGGCCTGGCTGACGTTGCCGTCGAAGCGCGCCAGGGCTTTCTGAATCAGGAAGCACTCGACATCCTCGAGACTCATCTCTTCGATGCGCGGCGCGCTGTCCTCGCGCGCGGACTCGAGACCAGGTCGGCGGCCGCACCTGCGTCCCGTGCGACCATCAGCACGGCGCGCTCCACGGCGTGATCGATCTCGCGCACGTTGCCCGGCCAAGGTGCGCCATCAGCGCCTTCATGCGCGGCCTCGCTGAATCCGGTCAAGGGTCTTGCGATAGCGCCCGGTGTGCTGGGCGCAGAAAGTGGGTGGCCAGCGCCACGATGTCCTCGCGGCGCTCGCGCAACGGCGGCAGGCGAATCTCCACGGTATTCAGGCGGAAGAACAATCCTCGCGAAACTTGCCGCCGGCTACCAGTTCTCGCAGGTTGGCGTTGGTGGCGGAGATCAGCCGCACGTTGACGCGGCGCGTCTTCGACGAGCCCACGCGCTCGAACTCGCCGGTTTCCATCACGCGCAGCAACTTGGCCTGCTGACCGAGAGGTAGATTGCCGATTTCGTCGAGAAACAGCGTGCCCCCGTCGGCGAGCTCGAACCGGCCCACGCGATCGGTGCGCGCGTCGGTGAACGCGCCCTTGACGTGACCGAAAAGCTCACTCTCGAACACGTGTTCGGAAAGGCCGCCCGCATTAACGGTGACCAGCGGCAGTCGTGGCGCGTGCGGAGAGCGCGTGCAGAGTGCGCGCCACCACCTCCTTGCCGGTTCCGTGCTCGCCGGTGATCAGGACGTTGGCGTCGGAGGGGCCGATGCGCGCCAGGCGTTCCAGCACCGGCCGCATGGCGGGCGACTCGGCGATCAGCTTGGGCAGGTCCGCGCCGCGCAGCAGTTGATTCTCGGCTTCCAGGCGCTGGCCGTGGCGCAAGCGCCTGGCTTAGCTCCACCTGGGTGCGCAGAATCGAGAGCAGACGCGCATTTTCCCAGGGCTTTTGGATAAAGTCGCGCGCCCCGCGCCGCATCGCCTCCACGGCCACGTCCGACCGTGCCCCAGGCGGTCATTACGACGACCGGCAGCGTGCTGTCAATGGCGGCGATCGGGCCAGCAGTTCCAGGCCCTCTTCGCCGGAGGTGGTGTCGCGCGCGTAATTCAAATCCATCAGAAGGCATCGAAGTCCGCGGCTTTACGGCCCAACACGCCGGCCGGCGAGGTCGCCGCTTCAATCTTGAAACCCTCCCCTTTGAGCAGCAGGCGCAAGGAGTCGAGGACGTCGCGCTGATCGTCGGCCAGCAAGACAAGAGGCGGATGATCCTTGGACACCGGCGTTTAGCCTCCCGTCTTTTGCTCGCTCACCACCCAGCCGTCCATCAGGTTGATGATGCGCTTGCCGCAGGCGGCGTTGGCTTCCGAGTGAGTCACCTGAATAATGGTGGTGCCGTCGGCGTTGAGCTTTTGGAACAAATCCATGATCTCGCGCCCTTGGGAAGAATGCAGGTTGCCGGTCGGCTTGTCGGCCAGGATGATTTTGGGATTGGAGATGACCGCGCGGGCCACGGCGACAAGCTGTTGTTGTCCGCCGGAGAGCTGGCTGGGATAAAGATCCTTCTTACCGACAATGTGGAAGCGGTCCAGCGCGTCGGCGACCATGGCATCGCGCTCCGATTTTCTGATGTTCTTGTAGCTCAGTGGCACGTCGAGATTCTCGGCCACGCTGAGATCATCCAGCAGGTGATAGCTCTGAAAAACGAACCCGATGTAGTGCTTGGCCAGTTCCGAGCGCTGCTTCAAGCCGAGGGCGTGAACCTTGTGCTCGTACAGGTGATACTCGCCGGACCACGCGCCGTCGAGCATGCCGACAATGCCCAGCAGCGTGGACTTGCCTGCGCCGCTCGGCCCCATGATGGTGAGGAAATCGCCGTCGTATACGTCCAGATTGCAGCGTCGCAGCACGTAGGTGCGGGTCGGGCCGGTGGGGTAAGATTTTTCCACGTCGCGCAGTCGAATGATGGTCTCAGGCATGTCGTTTTCCAGTCATCACTATTTATTCATACTTTAGCGTCGTCAGCGGATCAACCTGCGTGGCGCGACGCGCCGGAATGTAGCACGCCGCCACGGCGACCGCCGCAAGAACGCCGCAGACCCCACAAACGTCGGCAGATCGGTGGGCGTGACGCCGAAAAGCAAGTCGGAAAGCAACCGCGTCAGACCCCATGCCGCCGCCAAGCCGATGACCACTCCCGCTCCGGCCAACCGCAAACCCTGGCGGATGACCATGCGCAGAACCTGGGCCGGCCGCGCGCCCAATGCCATGCGGATGCCGATTTCCCGGGTACGCTCGACTACCGAATAGGAGATCACCGCATAAACACCCAGCGCCGCCAGCAACAGCGCCAGACCGCCGAAAATTCCCAACAGCCAGGACATGATGCGCTCGCCGGTAACCGACTCCGCGACTCGATGATTCATGGTTTCCAACGATGTTGCCGCCATGTCGCGATCGATCGCCGTTATTTCCGCGCGGATGGGACCGGCCAGCGCCAGGGGGTCGCCCGCCGTACGCGCCAGCAGATACATGGCCGCTTGCGGCCGCTGCACGAAGGGTACGTAGACGATCGGCGTTTGTGTTCCGTTGGGTCCGAAATGATGCACATCTCCGACGATTCCGACGACCGTCAGCCAGGGCTGTTTGTCTTGGAGATTGCCGAGCCGAAGTTGCCGGCCCAGCGGATCGGATTTGCCCCAGAGGCGGCGGGCCGCTTCGCGGCTGACAATGCAGACGGGCACGGTGTTGGCGCCGTCCTGCGCCGTAAACCTACGGCCTCGCTCCAGGGCGATGCCCAGAGTCGCGAAGTAGCCGGGAGTTACACTGCGCCACTCCCCAGACGGGTATTCGTCCGGAGGCGGCTCGGCCATGCCGCGCAGGGTAATGTCGCTGGCCGCGTTCCCTTCGCTGACCGGAATTTCATTGACGATGCCGGCCGAACGCACGGGCGAGAGCTTTTCCACGCGCGCGAGCAATCGTCCATAGAACGCGGCTTGCTCGGGACCGGTCTTATACTTGGTGTCCGGCAGCGTGATCACCATGTCCACGACTCCCGCACCATTGAATCCGAGGGGGACGTTCCGCAGGCGCAGGAGCGTTTGGGTCATCAGCCCCGCGCCGATCAGCAACACCAGGGACATCGCAACTTCGGCGATCGCCAGCGCGTTGCGGAAGCGATTGTGGGAGACGCCCGCGGAGCCGCCGCGCCCGCCGTCTTTCAGTTGCTCCACCAGATCGGGCCGCGAACCGGCCCACGCCGGAGCCAGTCCAAAGACGATCCCCGTCAACAGCGCCGTCGCCGCAGTGGCGGCGAGTACGCCACCGTCCAGGCCGATTTGCTCTTTCCAGAAGACCGGCGTGTCGTCGGGAAGCAGCGCGACAATTCCATCCACGCCCCACAATGCCGCGAAAATTCCACCGGCTCCGCCGGCCGTCGCGAGCAACAGGCACTCGGTGAGGAGTTGTCGAATCAAGCGAGGCCGGCTGGCGCCCAGCGCTACCCGAACCGCGATTTCGCGTCGTCGCGACGCCGCGCGAGCCAGCAGCAGGTTGGCGACGTTGGCGCAAGCGATCAGCAGCACGAAGACCGCCGCGCCTTGCAACACCAGCAGAGGCGTGCGAATGTCTCCCGTGTACTCCATCTTGATCGGCATCACCCAAATGCCGTAGTCGCCGTTGTACTGCGGATATTCCCGCGCCAGTTGTTTGGCCAGGGCATCCATATCGGCGCGGGCCGCCGCCACCGACACGCCCGGCTTCAGCCGCGCCACGGTCAGGAACCGCTTGTGACTGCGTTGCGCCGTCGCGAAATCCGCGGGACCCAGCGCCAGCGGTGTCCATAACAAGGTGCGATCGGGCATTTCGAAATGCGGCGGCATCACGCCGATCACTTCAAACGGCCTCCCGTTCAGCGAAATACTCTGGCCCAGCACCTTCCGATTGGCGCCCAAATGTTGTTGCCAGAATCCATAGCTGAGCACGACTACCTGTTCGTGGCCGGGACGGTCGTCATCCCGCTGGAACGTTCTTCCGAACAGCGCCGGGACGCCGAGGGTGTTGAAGAACTCCCCATCTGCCCGGAAGCTACTAACCGATTCGCTGGAATCCTTGCCGGTGAGATTGAAGCCCGCTTCCTCCGCTACCGACATGCGCTCAAACGAATGGTTCCGGGCCCGCCAGTCTAAAAAGTTGGACGCGGAGACACCCTCCTGTCCCCAGCCTTTTTTGGGATTGGCGCCCCACACGAACATCAGAGTATCGGGATCTTTCACCGGCAGCGGACGTAGCAGAATCGCATTGACCACGCTGAAAATCGCGGTGTTCGCGCCGATGCCCAGCGTCAACGCCAGCAAGGCCAGCGCAGTGATGCCCGGCTGCTTGCGCAGTAGGCGCACGGAGTATCCCAGATCTTGAAGCAGAGTGGTCATCTATTCGTACTTCAGCGTCGTCAGCGGATCCACTTGCGTAGCGCGGCGCGCCGGAATATAGTTTGCGGCCAGGGCCACTACCGCCAGCAGCAGGCTGATGCCCGCGAAGGTCGGCACATCCGTGGGACTGACGCCGTACAGCAGCTTGGATACCAAGTGCGTCACCGCCAGCGCGCCGGCCAGCCCCAACGCCATTCCGGCCAGCGTTAACATCATACCCTCGCGCAGAACCATGGAGAGCACGTCGCCGGCCTTGGCGCCCAGCGCCATGCGAATCCCGATTTCCCGGGTGCGCCGCGTGACCGAATAGGACATCACGCCGTAGATGCCCACCGTCGCCAGAACCAACGCCAGCACGCCGAACAGTCCCATCAACATGGCGCCCATGCGGGGAGCCCACAGGTTGTCGTAGATGATCTCGCTCATGGTTTGCGGATTCAGGATCGGCAGCGTCGGATCCAGATCGCGCAACTCGTGCTGCATGGCCGCCAACACCGGACGCGGGTCGCCGCTGGTGCGCACGGCCAGGTTCAGGGTTCCCACGTAGGTTTGCTGCGCGGGATAGTAGAGATACGGCTGCGGGTCTTCGCCAATGGCGTTGTACTTGATGTCGCGGGTTACGCCGACCACTTGCCAGTAGCGATCGTCGCCATAAAACTTGAAGCGCTTGCCGACGGCGCTATCGCCTTTCCAGAAACGCTGCGCCATGGTTTCGTTGATCACCACGACCAATTGCGATCCGTCGCGGTCGGCGTCGTTGAGGTCGCGGCCTTGCACCAACGGAATTTCCATGGTTGGCAGGTAGCCGGTCCACACTCCGGCCACCGTCACCAGGATGCCGCGCTGCCCGGGCTGCTGTTGTCCTTCCGGAAAAACGCTGCGTCCGAATCCGCCGCCTGCGCCGAGAGGCACGGCTTCGGTCCAAGTTGCCGCCTTCACGCCCGGCAGGCCCCGGACGCGCTCCAGCGCCTGGCGGAAAAAATTCCAGCCGCGCTCCTTGGGATACCCCTGAGCCTCCAGGTTCACGCCCATCACCGCCAGATCGCGGGTGTTGAAGCCGGGATTAATTTGCTGCGCGCTTTGCAAGCTGTTCACAAACAATCCCGCGCCGATCAGCGCCACCAGCGAGAGCGCCACCTGTCCCACCACCAGGGCGCTACGCAGGTTGATCCATTTGTTCACGCGTCCATTCATGCGACTAGGCGCTTCGGTCTGGTTCTTGACCGCCGAAACCAAATCCGCGCGCGACGCTTGAATCGCGGGAACCAGGCCGAAAAGCACTCCGGTGACCAGGGACAGTCCCAGCGTGAAACCCAGCACCCGCGGGTCCAGGGTCAGCTCCAGCGCATTGGGGTTCAGAAAAGGCGGGCGCAAGGACCACAAGATGTCGCGGCCCCAATAGGCCAGCAGAATCCCGAACGCTCCACCCAGTACGGCGAGAAACGTGCTTTCGGTCAGCAACTGGCGAATCAGCCGCCAGCGCGGCGCGCCCAACGACAGGCGGATGGCGATCTCCTTGCGCCGCGCGGCGGCGCGCGCCAGCAACAGGCTGGCGATATTCCCGCAAGCGATCAGCAGCACCACACCGGTGGCCGCCAGCAGCATGGCGCCGGATTTCACCAAACCGTCGCGAAAGCCCGCCGGCAGCGCGGAATCGGTCAGCGACTGGACTTTCATGCCGCGCTTCTCGTTGTCGTTGGGAAAAGCCTGCTCCAAATGCCGGGCCAGCGTTTGCATTTCCGCTTCGGCTTGCTGCTGCGTGACTCCCGGTTTCAGGCGGCCCACGATGAACCAGTCCAGGAAGCGGCGCGTATCGAAGAACGTCTTGGACAATCCGGTGAGCATCTGATCGTGCATGGCCGCCGGCACCCAGCAATCGGCGGCGCCCAGCGTGATGAGTCCGTGAAAGCCCTCCGGCGTGACGCCAATCACGGTGAACTGCCGGCCGTTGAGCAGGATCGGCTGATTCAGGATGCCGCGTTCACCGCCAAAACGCCGCTTCCATAATCCGTCGCTGAGCACGACGACGGGCACGGCGCCGTCGATCTTGTCTTCATCCGGCAGAAACGTCCGGCCCAGCGCGGCCTTCACGCCGAGCACGTCGAAGTAGTTGCCGGTGACTAGTTGTCCGAAGATCTGCTCCGGTTCGCTGCCGCTGCCCAGATTCGCGGGCATGAAAGTGTAACCCGCCAGGCCGTCGTAAGCCTTGATCTGGTCGCGATAGTCTTTGTAGTTATGCCAGGAGGTCGGCAACTGGCCGGCGAAGAATCCGCCGGAGTTTTTGGAGTCTGTGGTGAAAGCTTGCACCAGTGTTTCCGGATGCGCGACCGGCAGGGGGCGCAGAAAAACGGCGTTGACCACCGTGAAGATGGTGGTGTTGGCGCCGATCCCCATGGCCAGCGATCCAACTACGACCAGCGTGAACGCGGGATTGCGCAGCGCGGCGCGCAACGCAAAACGCAAGTCCTGAAGCATAGCTCTATCCTCCCATAACTCCCATTCATCCCATAACTCCCGGAAACCGGGCCGGCAAGGATGCCCGCCCTACGCTCTACTCCGAGCGCAACACGGTGGACGGGTCCACGCGCGTGGCGCGGCGCGCCGGGAACCAGCAACTGCCCAGCGCTACCAGGCCGATCAGCAACAACGCTGTGGCGTAAGCCGGCGCATCGAGCGCGCTGACACCGTACAGCATCGCGGTCATGAATTGCCCCACGACCAACGAGAGAACCACGCCGGCCAGTACGCCGCCGCCCAACAGCGCCGCGCCGCGCCCCAGGATCGCGCTCATTACGTCGTGATGCCGCGCGCCCAGAGCCATGCGAATGCCGATTTCCCGCGAACGCCGCGCCACGCTGTAGGCCATCATCCCGTAGACGCCGGTGGCTGCCAGCACAATCGCCAGCACTCCAAAGGCTCCCAGCACCGACGCCGCCAGCCGCGCCGGGAACAGCGCCACGCCGAGTTGTTCGGTCAGGCTGCCCTGGGCGTAGAGGGCAATATCCGGGTCCAACTCCTCCACCGCGCGCTTCAACATGCCGGCGACTTCAGCCTCGGACAGGGAAGAGCGCGCCACGATGGTGGTATTCGAACTGGCCATTTGAAGGATGGGGCGGAACACCACCGGCAAGGGGCTCTCGCCGAGAGAATGGTACTTGCCGGTTTCGACGACGCCGACTACTTCGATCCATGGACCGTCCGCCGGTGAATCGCGGAAGTGCTTTCCTACGGGGTCGGGGCTGTAGCCCGCGCCGGATCGTTTGGCGTGAAGGAGCTGTAGCGCGAACGCCTCGTTGACAATCGCCACGGGCTTGGATTGCGGCCGGTCGCTCTCGACGAAGTCGCGGCCCGCCAGCAGCCGGGTCTTGAAGGTTTCCAGGAAACCGGGGCTGATCGCGTAGTCCGTGGCACTGGGCATTTGCGCCGCCGGGAGCACCGCTTCACCCTCCACGTAAACCTGGCTGCCCTGATTGTGGAGGTTGAGCGGCAGTTCGTTGGCCACGCCGGCCGATTCGATTCCTGGCAGCGCGCGTACCTTGGCCAGCAGACGGCGCTGCAGATCCGCGGAGCGCGCCGCGTTATAGCCGTGCCGGCCGGAATCGAACGAGACGGACGCGGCCTGACGGGGCTCGAACCCCAGGTTCAGGCTCAGAGCGCGCTCCAGGCTGCGCACCATCAGGGCGGAACCCACCAGCAACACCACCGAGAGCGCCACCTGTGCGGCAACCAGCACGTCTCGGGCGTGCCAGCGCCCCAAGCGTGCGGTCAGTGCGTCGTTTTTCAGAGCGGGCGTCAGATCGCCGCCCGTGGCTTGCCAAGCGGGAGCCAGTCCAAAAAGCACTCCGGCCAGTATAGACACCCCGGCTGTGAAAATGAGTACGCGGGCGTCCAACGATAGCGGTGGGAACAGCGGGAAATTCGCGGGCGGCTGCCAGGCGGTCACCAGATCGGAGAGCCAGCGGGCCAGCAGTAGGCCAGCTGCACCGCCCGTTGCGGAAAGCAGCATGCTTTCCATCAGCATCTGCCGAATCAGCCGCATCCGCGATGCGCCCAGCGCCAGACGCACGGCGATTTCCTTGCGGCGATCCGTGGCCCGCGCCAACAACAATCCAGCCAGGTTCACGCAAGCAATCAGCAGCACCAATCCGGCCACCAGCATCAACACGCCTGAGAAACCAATGACCGGGCCGCGCAGGTAACTGCCCGCAAGTCCCGGCGGGGATAGCCTGACCTTTAATCCTGCGTCGGTGGCGGGATACTCCTGCCCCAGCCGTTGCGCGATCACGTTGAGAGCCGCTTCAGCGCGAGATTGAGTGATGCCGGGCTGGAGGCGGCCCACTACGAAAAGGTTATGCGAGCCGCGCTTATCCAACCAATCGTCGCCGATGTCGATTTGCGCTTGCATGGCGAGGGGCGCCCAAAGCTCGGGTGTGAAGATCCGCTCCGTGCCATAGAAGCCGGGCGGAGTCACGCCCGCGATGATGTAGTCGAATCCATTCAGCTTCACGTGTTTGCCCGCTACGTTCCGGTCGCTGCCAAAGCGATTCTGCCAGCACGTGTAACTGATCACGGCCAAGGGATGGCCGCCTTTCTTCACGTCGTCCGCGGGATGCAGCAAACGTCCCAGGAAAGGCTTGACGCCGAGCAAATCGAAGTAATTGCCGGTCACCATGTAAGACCACAGGATCTTGTTGTTCCCCGCGCCCTGGCTCAGCGACACCACGGTGAAACCGTAGGCCGTGAGGCCTTGGAAAACGTTGTTACCGTCGCGATAGTCGCGATAGTTGGGATAGGAAAACGTCGGTGTTTCGGTGCGTCCCCGGGAATTGAGAGAGACCAGGTCCTGCGGCCGTTCCACGCCCATGGATCGGAACACCACGGAGTTGACGGCTGTGAAGACGGCGGTGTTAGCGCCGATTCCCAACGCCAGAGTGAGTACGGCGGCCAGCGTAAATGTTGGATTCTTCTTCAACAATCGAAAGGCAAAACGCAGGTCTTGAAACACGGTTCCTCCATCCCATTGACCCCATAACTCCCATTCATCCCATAACTCCCAGAAACCGGGCCGGCAAGGATGCCCGCCCTACTCCGCGCGCAAAACCATGGCGGGATCCACGCGCGCCGCGCGGCGCGCCGGAAACCAGCAACTGCCCGCCGCCACCAGAGCGATCAGCGCCAGCGCTTCGGCATACGCCGGCGCATCCAGGGCGCTGACGCCGTACAGCATGGCGGTCATGAAGCGTCCCACAATCAGCGAAAGAACCACGCCGGCCAGCACGCCGCCGCCCAGCAGCGCCGCGCCCCGTCCCAGGATCGCGCTCATCACATGTTGATGGCGCGCACCCAGAGCCATGCGAATACCGATTTCCCGCGACCGCCGCGCCAGGCTGTAGGCCATCATTCCGTAGACGCCCGTGCCGGCCAGCACAATCGCCAGCACTCCGAAAGCTCCCAGCACCGAAGCCGCCAGTCTGGCCGGGAATAGCGCCAGGCCCAGTTGCTCGGTCAAACTGCCCTGGGACGTGAGCGCAATCTCGGAGTCCAATTCCTCCACCGTACGTTTGAGCATGGCGGCCACTGCCGCTTCGGGCAGCGAGGAACGCGCCACGATGGTGGTGTCCGTGTCGGCCACCTGAAAAATGGGGCGGAACACCGCCGGCGACGGTTTTTCGGCCAGGGCCTCGTACTTGCCCGTTTCCACTACGCCCACCACCTCAATCAGAGGGAGATCTTTCGCGCCCGAGCGAAAGCGTTTTCCGAGCGCATCGGGGTTCGTTCCAGACTGATTGTGGAGGAGGATCTGCTGCACAAACGCCTCGTTAACGATGGCCACGGGCTTAGACTCCGCCCGGTCACGATCGTCGAAATCGCGGCCGGAAAGCAGCCTGGTCTGGAAGGTTTCCCGTAAACCGGGGCTGATTCTGAAGTGGGTGGCGACGGGTGTCTGCGCGGGCTCCAGTACCGGCCGGCCTTCCACGAAAATGTAGCTGTCTTGAATATGGAGATTCAGCGGTAAATCGTCGATGATTCCCGCCGACTCGATTCCCGGGAGCGAACGCGCTTTCTCGAGCAGCCGGTGCTGAAGATCGGTGGCGCGTTTGGCATCGTAGCCGTGCAGGCTGGCGTCGAACGAGACGGAGGCGGCATGTCGCGGCTCGAATCCCAAGTTCAGGCTCAGGGCGTGTTTCAAGCTGCGCACCATCAGCATCGAGCCGACCAGCAGGACGACCGAAAGTCCCACCTGCGCGGCTACCAGCATGTCGCGGGCGTGCCAGCGCCCAAATCGCCGGGTGAGCGCCTCGTTCTTCAAGGCGGGCGTCAGGTCGCCGCCGGTTGCTTGCCAGGCGGGTGCCAATCCAAACAGCAATCCCGCCAGCACGGAGACGCCGGCCGTGAAAATGAGTACCCTCGAATCCAAGGATAGCGGCGGAAAGACGGGGATATTCACCGGCGGACGCCAGGCTACCAACAGATCGGTGAGCCACTTGGCCAGCAGCAAACCCGCCGCGCCGCCGACCAGGGAGAGCACCGCGCTTTCCATCAACATTTGCCGGACCAGCCGCAGGCGCGACGCGCCCAACGCCAGACGCACCGCAATTTCCTTGCGGCGATCCGTGGCCCGCGCCAGCAACAATCCCGCCAGGTTGACGCAGGCGATCAGCAGCACCAGTCCAGCCACCAACATCAAGACACCGGAAAAGCCCAGGACCGGTCCACGCAGATAGCTGCCGGCCAGTCCCGGTGGGCTGAGCACAATTTTCAATCCCGCATCGCTGGTTGGATATTCTTGTCCCAGCCTTTGGGCGATCACATTCAGCGCGGCTTCGGCACGCTCTTGGGTAACGCCGGGCCGAAGGCGGCCGACCACGAAAATGTCATGATCGGCGCGCTCTTCCAGCCAATCGCCGGGTTCGATTTGCGCTTGCATGGCCATGGGCACCCAAAGCTCGGGTGTGTAGACGCGCTCGGTGCCAAAAAAGCCCCGCGGAGCCACGCCTAACACGGTATAGTCGAAACCATTCAGCTTGATGTGCTTACCCGCCACACCTGGGTCGCTGCCAAAACGATTCTGCCAGCAGGCGTAGCTCATCACGGCCACGGGATGGGCGCCCTTTTTTACATCGTCCTCCTGATGCAGGAAGCGTCCCAAGAACGGCTTCACGCCCAACACATCGAAGTAATTCCCGCTGACTATGTAGGACCACAGGATCTTGTTATTGCCGGGGCCCTGACTCAAGGAAATACCGTTGAAGCCATATGCTGCCAAGCCGGTTAGAACCTGATTGCGATCGCGGATGTCGCGGTAGTCCGGGTAGGAGAGGGTGGGCGTTTCGCGCTGCCCGCGAAGATTCAGGGAGACCAGCTCCTGGGGCCGTTCCACGCCCATGGATCGGAACACCACGGAGTTGACCGCCGTGAACACGGCGGTATTTGCGCCGATGCCCAACGCCAGGGTGATTGCGGCGGCCAGCGTGAACGCTGGATTCTTCCTCAGCAAGCGAATGGCAAGACGCAGGTCTTGAAGCATGGTGCCTTTCCAGCCGGCGTAGCCGGCGGCATATTTTAGCCCACAGCGTGAGCTGTGGGTAAACAAACCGAAATGATGAAGCCCGCGTAGCGGGCGGCACAAAAGCCATGTGCAGCGCAACTCCATCGAGAATGGAGCCCGCTTCACTGAGCTTTTATGTCGCCCGCGTTCGCGGGCTTGCTGCTTTCCTTCAGTGGACCCACAGCTTGCGCTGTGGACTACCGATATCGTCGCCGGCTACGCCGACTTTGCCAAACGCTCCGATGCCACCGCGCGTTTAATGAAACGACGCGGACTGCTCCGCCGGGATCTCGTCCACGATGCGCCCGTCAAACAGGTTGATGGTGCGGTCGGCGTGCTTGCTGTAGCGCTGATCGTGCGTGACCATGCAGATGGTCGCGCCGCCGTGGTGCAGTTCCTGCAGCAGCTCGATCACCGCTTCGCCGTTTTGCGAGTCCAAGTTGCCGGTGGGCTCGTCCGCCAGCAGGATCAGCGGCTTGCCCACCAGCGCGCGCGCCACGGCGACACGCTGTTGCTGACCGCCGGATAGTTGCGAAGGATAGTGCTTGACGCGATGCGCCATGCCCACCCGTTCCAGCGCCTCCTGCACGGCCTTCTTACGCTCCGAGCCGGGCATGCCGCGATAGGTCAGCGGCAACTCCACGTTCTCGAATACCGTGAGATCGCCGATCAGGTTGAAGGCCTGAAAGATGAAGCCGATCTCCCGGTTGCGGATGCGAGCCCGCTCGCCCAGATTCAGGTCCTGCACCGGACTGTTGTTCAGCAGATACTCGCCGTCGGTGGGCGAATCGAGCAGCCCCAGAATCGAGAGCAGCGTGGACTTCCCGCAGCCCGAAGGTCCGGCGATGGAGACATACTCGCCGGCGTTGATCTCCAGGTGAATGCCCGAAAGGGCGTGGGTCTCGACCTCATCGGTCAAGAAAACTTTGGTGACCCCGTTCATACGAAGCAGTGTTGGCGTTTCAGCGCTCAATGTTATTCTCCTCCCCTGATAGAACGAACCGAAACCCGTTCTAGTTCCGGGTAATTTTCGCGGTTTGTCCCGGCGGCCTTACTTCAGCCGGATGCGGTCCACCCCGTCCTGCGCCGACATATCCGAGAGGATCACCTTGTCCCCTTCTTTCAATCCTTCCAGAATCTCGACGGTGTTCACGGAGGTCCGCCCTATTTTGACGCGCGTACGTACCGCTTCGTCACCCGAAGGTTCATATTTAAATAGCGTAATCACGCTATTGGGCTGTCCATGAACGGGACGCCCCACATACAAGACGTTGTTCAGGTGCTGGATCTCGATGACGCCATCCACGCTCAGATCCGGCCGGGCGCCATCCGGCAACTCCCCGTCCAGTTTGACGTCCACGGTGACGGTACTGTTGATGGAAGAGGGATCGATGCGCGTCACGTGTCCCTGAATGATTCCGTTGCGCGTATCAATGGAGGCCTTTTGGCCGATCTGCACCAAGTTGGCCTGCGTCTCCGGGATTGCCAGCGCTGCCTTTAAGTGCCGTGGTTGCACGATCTTAGCGAGCGTTGTGCCGGGCTGGACCTGTTGGCCCACTTCCACCATCAATTGGGCCACCGTGCCATCGACTCCCGCCTTGATCTTGAGCGCTTCCACTTGATGCTTCTTGATCTCGGAGTCGGCCTTCAACTGCTCGATTCTGGCAAGTTGCGAGTCCAGTTGGGCCGTCATGGAAGCCTCGTTGACGGCCACCCGCGCCACCTCGATCTTGTACTGCTCGGACAAGCCGTCCACTTTGACTTTGTCCTGGCGCACGGTTACCTCGGGGATCAGTCCGTCCTTAGCCAGCAGGCTGTCGGCCTCGTACTGCACCTTGGCGGTGTCCAAGTTGGACTTGACGCCCGCCGCGGTGGAACGCTGATCGAGAACGCTGGATTCCAATTTGGCCTTCAAGCTGGCCAGATCGGCGATCGACGATTTGTATACGTTGGCAGCGTCCACGGCGCTCAATTCCAGATCCGGGTTGGTCATCTGGAAGATCACGGTATCGGCCTTTACCAGTTGGCCGGCCAGCAAGAAGCGCTGGGAGATTCGCCCGTCCGTCAGGGAGGGAATCAGCATGGCATCTTCGTTAACCAGGGTACCCAAACCACGAACTTCGATGACCATCTCGCCGCGTTTCACGGAGTCGGGATAGAGCGTACCCGCTTCCACGGTGGGAGCGGCGGGCTTCAGCTTGGAAAGTCCGAGCGTGATGGCGCCGCCGACCAACAGCACGCCTACGGTGACAAGAATGCGTATTAGGCGCTTACGTCCGGCAATGTTGCGTGGTTTGTCCACTGTGAGTCCCTCGCTCTCTGGAAAGCAACTTCCATGCCACAAGTATAGCTCCGCTAAGTATTGGCAGCACGAGGTTTGTGCAACGTTTGCAGGCTTACCGTTGGCCGTTGGCGGGAAGCGGTGTCCGTTTCCGGGACGGGAGAACGTGCCACAGAGGCACAGAGGACACAGAGACCGGAAGCACAGAGAAAACCTAGAACGCTTGGTTTTGTGTTCTCTGTGCTTCCGGTCTCTGTGTCCTCTGTGCCTCTGTGGCTAACTATTCTTCTCGCCAGCAGGCTGCAACTTGGGCCGCACATCTTCCACGACTTTTAGGAACGCCAGCATCGCCGGATCCAAGTACTTGTCGCGGTGATGAATCAATCCCAGTTCGCGCACCAGTTCGATGCCTTTCAGGGCGATCGGGACCAGCTTGCCCATGGCCGCTTCTTGGGCGAAGAAACTGCGGCTCATCAAAGTAATCCCCAGGCCGCCGGCCACAAATTTTTTGATGGCTTCGTTGCTGGCCAGTTCCAAGGCGATGTGAGGTTCCAGATTCCGGCTGGAGAACACCCGTTCGAACAGCACGCGGGTACGGCCGGTGCGCGGGAAAATCATGGGATACTGGGCCAGTTGTTCCATGGTCACGGCGCGAAAATGGGTGAGCGGGTGCTTGGGGGGAGCCACCACCACCAATTCGTCCTTGTGCAGCGGGATCACCACCAGGTCCTTTTCGTCCACCGGCAGCGAGACCACGCCAAAGTCCAGTTTGTTGGCGAGCACGTGCTCCACCAGTTTGCGCGTAAAGTTACGGCGCAAAGTCAGGCGCACGTCCGGATAGCGGGCCCGGAATTCGGCGAACACCGCCGGCAAGACGTAAAGCTGCGTCGCTTCGTTGGCGCCAATGGACAACCGCCCCCGCGGGCGATCTCGCAGACGCTTCAGGGCTTCCAGCCCTTCCGTGCGCGTGTCCACGATCTTGCGGGCATGCTCCAGGAAGATTTTCCCGGCGGCGGTCGGCTCCACCTGTTTGCCCTGGCGCGACAGCAGGCGCTGCCCCAACTCGGTTTCCAATTGGCGCACTTGTTTACTGAGCGCCGGCTGGGTACGGTACAGCCGCTCCGCGGCGCGCGAGAAGCTTTTCTCCTCCACGATCTTTAGAAACGCCAGGATCTGGTCGAAATCCATCCTGAATAGCTTATAGTAAAAGATCATGGATTTTGCGCAGATTCGCGCGGTGGTGGAAGTGGCGCGCTTGCAAAGCTTTTCGCGCGCCGCGGAAGCCTTGGGCCTGACCCAACCGGCCATCAGCGCGCAGGTGCGCGCCGCCGAGGAAGAATGCGGCTTCCGCCTCTTCGATCGCCTGGGCCGCAACGTCTACCTGACCCGGCCCGGGTCGGTGCTGGCCGACTACGGCCGGCGCCTGATGCAATACCGCCGTGAAGCGCTGCGCGCACTCACCGATTTGAACGCCGGTCCCGCGGGACGCTTGCTGCTCGGCGCCACGGAAGCGATCTGCACCTACGTGCTGCCGTCGGTCATCAAGGAGTACCAGAATCTGCATCCCAACGTGGCCGTGAGCATCTTCCGGCACAATACCAATCGGGTGGTCCGCAAGCTGACGGAGGGCGCGCTGGACGCCGGCTTCGTCTCGCTGCCGATTGGCGCGGAAGACTTGCAAGTGACGCCGGTATTTAAGGACCGTTGGATGGCCGCCGTGGCGGCCAATAATCCCCTGGCGGGCGCCGAAAAGGTCCGCGTGGAAGACCTGCTGCAATTTCCCTTCATCCTGCCGGAGTCCGGCCACACCCGCCAGGTGATGGACCGGCTGTTGGCCCCGCATCGCCGCCGCGCAAAAATCGCCTTTGAAGTATCGGGGATCGAAGTCATCAAGCGCTTCGTGGCCGAGGGCATGGGCGTGACTCTGCTCAGCGAGATCTATGCCGCGGAAGAGGTAGCCGCCGGACGCTTGAAGCTGATCCCCATCGCCGGCGAAAAGCTGGCGCGCGAAATCGGGCTGGCCGTGCGCCGCGACGACTATCTGCCGCAGGCCGTGAAAGCGCTGATCGGGGTGACCCGCAAGGTGCGCATCGGGAAACGGAAAAACTAGCCACAGAGGCACAGAGAGCGCAGAGGCCGGAAACACAGAGAACACAAAACCAAGAGCTAGGTTTTCTCTGTGTTTCCGGTCTCTGTGTTCTCTGTGCCTCTGTGGCTAGTTTCTCTTCTCTTTATTGAACGTCCGCACGCCCGTGGCTCCGCCCAGCGCGGCCAGCAGAATGTGCGCCGTCAGAAACGCCAGGCCCACAAACAAGAACATCGTGATCATGCCGTCGGTGGTGGAAGCCCAGGCCATAAACTCCCGCGTTTGCGGATCGTTGGGCAAGGATTTTCGGAACTGTTCGTTGAACGAATTCGCAAAATTCCAGAAGCCGCGGCTGATCAGGACATTCGATATCAGGCTGACCACGCTCCAAACCAGGAAAGCGAACAGGCCCGTAATCATTCCCAACCGCGCGCCATCCGCGGGACGCTGCAAGGAGAAGCCATTCATCAGTTGGAAGAAATAGACCGCCAAAGTTCCTCCGCCGGCCATCCACAGACAGCATCCCGCGCTCAGCACCGGCACGCCGGTCAGCAGGCCGGAACAGAAGCCCGCCCAGAATGCCGGTTGAAGATAGTCGGCGGCAGGCTTTTGATCCGCCGGCGGCTGCGGCGTGGGCTGGTTCATTTCGTCCATTTACGGTTCATCCTCCGCGATCCAAACCAGCCGGATATGGGGCCGGCCTTCCACTTCCTTTACCGAGATAATGCGGGTAGGATCCTTCAAGATCCATCGGGTGCCGCCCGGCGTGCCGTCCGGGTCGGGGCCTTCGCGGCGCTCTTCGGCTTCCTTGCCGAACATCTTCCGGTAGTAAGCGACCACCTCGTCCATTTCGTCGTGGGTCTCGAACTCCGCGGTGACAGCCTGAAAACTGCCGGCGGACGGTAGTTCCACGGCAATCCTGGCCTGGGAGTCGGCAACGGGCTTGGCGGTGGGGTACATGCCGCTGGGAAAAACGTTGTGGATAGGAGGTCCCTCCCGCTGCGGTCCCAGGTGCGGCACGTCGCGCGACATCTGGCGGGTGATGTAGCCGGACAAGAAATACACCGCCGTGAAAACCAGCGCCACGCCGATCGCCGAAGCGCCGATCAAGATGGGCGCCAGACTTGTTTCCTTCTTGCGGGTTTCGCTCATACCCGCCGCTCCACAACCAGCCAGCTTTCCTTGGAGTGCGGCGACTTGTCGCCGCTTTCCGAAAAACTATTCGTTCGCTTCGGCTGGAAAAAGCGGCGACAAGTCGCCGCACTCCAAAGGGCCGGCGCCGCGAACCATCCCAAGCCGAATCCCGTGGCCACGCGCAAAACCGCGATTGCCGGACGCAAGCCCACGGCTTCACTGGCCATGTCCAACGCCACCAGCAGGCCGGCCGCCAGCAGTCCGTCACGCCGCCATTTGGCGCGCGATACCAGCGCCGCCAGCGCGCCGAAGTAGATCCCCGCACAACGCGCGCAGACCGCCATCGGCGCGCCGGCGATCCATAGAGAGCGTTCGGGAATCTGGTGGCACAGCGCGTGAAACAGGATCTGCACTACGGTCCAGTGCGCCGGGCCGGCGCCGGTCGCAGCGAGGCAAACCGAAGCAGCGAGAGCGGTGAGTAGTGTGCGGTTGGCCATTGGTGTTTTTTGAAATCTGCGTAATCTGCGTAATCTGTGGATACCATTTCCGGCAATCGGTGGATCACATGTACGCTGCAATGCCCGTGACGCGCTCGCCGATCACCAGCGTGTGAATGTGATCGGTGCCTTCGTAGGTCTTCACCGATTCCAGATTGCACATATGCCGGAAAATGGGATACTCGTCGGCCACCCCGTTGGCTCCCAGCAGATCGCGGCAGCGCCGCGCCACATCCAGGGCAATGGCCACATTGTTCTGCTTGAGCATGGAAATGTGGCTGTGATGCAGCTTGCCCCGGTCTTTCAGGCGTCCGCAGTGCAGCGCCAGTAACTGTCCTTTGGTGATTTCGGTGATGCACCAGGCCAGCTTTTCCTGCACCAGTTGGTGAGAGGCGATGGGCCGTCCTTCGAACTGCTTGCGCTCGATGGTATATTGCCGCGCGCACTCGTAGCAGGCCATGGCCGCGCCCAGCGCGCCCCAGCCGATCCCGAAACGCGCCTGATTCAAACACGCCAGCGCCGACTTCAGACCGTCCGACTTGGGCAGCAGGTTCTCGGCCGCTATCCGAACGTCAGAGAGATACAAGCTGGAGGTCACCGAGGCGCGCAGGGAAAGCTTGCCATGGATATCGGCGGCCGAAAATCCGGGCGTTCCTTTTTCCACCAGGAATCCGCGCACCTTGCCGCCATGCTCCTCCGATTTCGCCCAGACCACCGCCACGTCGGCGATGGTGCCCGAAGTGATCCAGGTCTTCTCGCCGTTCAGCACGTAATGATTCCCGTCGCGGACGGCGCGTGTGCGCATGCCACCGGGATTGGAACCGAAGTCCGGCTCGGTGAGTCCGAAACAGCCGATCTTTTCGCCCTTGGCCATAGCCGGGAGCCACTTTTGTTTTTGCTCCTCCGATCCGAAGGAATGAATCGGATACATCACCAGCGCGCCTTGCACGGACACGAAGCTGCGCAGCCCGCTATCGCCGCGCTCCAGTTCCTGCATGATCAAGCCGTATTCGGTGCCCGACATGCCGGCGCAACCGTAGCCTTGCAGGCTGGCGCCGAGGAATCCCAGTTCGCCGAACTTCGGAACCAGGTGTTTGGGGAACTTGCCTTCCCGGTTGTGCTGGTCGATGATTGGTATGATTTCGTTTTCCACGAACTGGCGGGCGGTTTGCCGCACCAGCAATTCTTCCTCGCTGAACAGCGAGTCGATTTCCATGTAGTCCACGCCACGAAACGGAAAGGCCATATTTTCTCCTGGACGCTCGCTCTTAGTATAACCGCTTGCCGGCATCGCCACAGAGGCACAGAGGGCCCAGAGACCGGAAACACAGAGAAAAGAAAATCCAGAGCTTTGGTTTCCTCTGTGTTTCCGACCTCTGTGTCCTCTGTGCCTCTGTGGCTAAATTTCCCGCAGTTCTGGCCTTGCAAGTTAGCCGCGCCAATCATAAAATGCCTCCGTGGCTTATCGAACCTTTGCTCTCCCGTTCTTACTCGCGGCGATCCTGACGGTGGCGGCCTGCTCCAAGCCCAAAGACGCCGAAAGTCCCGCGGCGCCGGCCGCCACGCCGGCCGCGCCGCTCTATTCCTACGCGCAGACCAACGATCTGCGCATTGCCCCGCAACTCAACACGGGCTGGTATGGCGTGGAGGACGGCGCCTGGCGCTGGATGGCTAAGGAGTCGCAAGCGTCGTTGAAGAATCCCGGCGTTTTCCCGGCGCAGTTCGAAGTCCGGCTGACGCTGCCGAAGCCGGTCATGGACGCGGCGGGCGAGCCGGTCACCTTCACCGTGGTGCTGGACGGCAAAACGCTGGGTGACGCGGTCTACAAAAAGGACGGCGTTTTTGTTTTCGAAAAAACCGTGCCTCCCGGCATGGTCTCGCCCGGCCCCGTAGCGGTGACCTTGCGCGTCAGCAAGGCCAAGCCCCCGGTTCCCGGCGGCGACGTACGCGAGTTGGGCGCGATCATCGAAGGGTTTGGATTTAAGTAAGGAGAACGATACTTGCCCAGGGAACTCACGCCGTTGTTGTTGCGCCAGGACATTGACCGCCGCATCGCCGAAATGGGCGCGCAGATCACCGCCGAGTACGCCGGCCGGCAAGTCCATCTAATCTGCATTCTGAAAGGCGCCAGCCTGTTTCTGGCGGATCTCTCCCGGGCCATCGAGTTGCCGGTGTCGCTCGATTTCATGGCCGTATCCAGCTACGGCAAAGGCACCAAGACCACCGGCGAAGTGCGCATCACCAAGGATCTCGACGCGGCCATCCAGAACATGGATGTGATCATCGTCGAGGACATCGTGGACACCGGCTTGACTCTCAACTATCTGCGCGGTTTACTGGAGAACCGCGGGCCGCGATCGCTCAAGATCGCTACGCTGCTGGACAAACCCTCCCGGCGCATCCAACCGGTGACGGTGGAATACGTCGGCTTCACGATCCCCGATGCTTTCGTAGTTGGCTACGGCTTGGATTACGCCGAGCGCTACCGGAATCTGCGCGATGTATGCGTGCTGGACCCGACGGCGATCGGCGGGAGTGAAAAATAAGACCAATCAGGACGGCTGGCCGAGAAATGGGGGGCAGCCCACTGCCCCCCGTTTCCCAGGCATTGCCGCACAACTGTCAAAACAACCGTGTAGCTGCACCGCCGGCCGCGGCGCTACCCCGCCAACTTGCCGATCAGCGAGAATAAGGGCAGGTACAGCGAGACCACCACGCCGCCGATGACGATGCCCAGCGTCATGATGATCAGCGGTTCCAGCAGCGTCAACATGTCCTTTACGGCGTTGTCTACTTCTTCTTCGTAGAAGTCGGCGATCTTGGAAAGCATGGCGTCCATGGCGCCGGTTTGCTCGCCCACGCCGATCATCTGCACCACCATGTTCGGAAAGATTTTGGTTTCGCGCAGCGGATCGGTCATGTTGCGGCCTTCCTCAATGGCCTTGCGCACGCCCATAATGCCCGCTTCGATCACGGCGTTGCCGCTGGTGCGCGCGGTGATGCTCATGGCGTCCAGCAACGGCACGCCGGAGGTGATCAGCGTGCCCAGGGTGCGCGTGAAACGCGCCACCGCGATCTTACGGATCAACATCCCGAAGACCGGCAGCTTCAACATGAAGGAGTCGATGTTCCAGCGGCCCGCGGGCGTGGCATACAGTTGCCTATAACCCCAACCCAGGCCGAAGCCCAGCGGAATCAGCATCCAGCCGAAGGTTTGCGTGAAATGGCTGATGCCCATCACGATCTTGGTGGGCAGCGGCAAGTCCACGCCCATGGCGGCGAACATGTTGGCGAAGATCGGCACCACAAATCGCATCAAGGCGAACACCACCAATCCGGCGATGCCCACAATGGACACCGGGTACATTAGCGCCGATTTCACCGCGGCCTTCAACTTCACGGCCTTTTCCACGTACATCGCCAGGCGCACCAAAATGGTATCGAGGATGCCGCCCGCTTCGCCGGCCTCGATCATGTTGACCATCAGGTCGTCGAAGGCCGTGGGGAAGGGCCGCATGGAGTTGGCCAGCGAGGCGCCGCCTTCCACGGAGGTGCGCACTTCGTTGATCACGTGGGCGAAAAACTTGTTTTCCTGATTGTTGCCCATGATCTCCAGGCACTGCACCAGGGGCAAGCCGGCGTCAATCATGACCGAAAACTGCTTGAAGAAAATGCCCAGGTCCTTGGCCGGCACGCTGCCCTTGACGACCTTCTTGAGTTCGACCTTTTCCTTGATCACTTGGGGGGTGATCTGCTCCTTGCGCAGCAGTTGGGTGAGTTGCACCTTGCTCTCGGCGCGGCGCTCCCCGGTTACGCTGGCTCCCTTGGCGTTCTTGCCCGTATAGGTGTAAGTCGGCATGTGATCCTCCCAGGTGTTTCGTCAACGTTGCTTCGTTCCCTTGTCGTCCGGCTCTTCTCTCCGTTACTTCTTCACCGGCATTCCCGGCTTGGCGCCGGGAGCCGCAGCCCCGGCCCCGGCCGCCGTGCCGCGATTGATAATTTCCTGCAACTCATCCGCATTGCTGGAGCGGATCAGCGCCGTCTCCAGCGTGATCTTCTTGGCGAAGTACAGGGTGGCCAGCGACTGGTTGAACGTCTGCATCCCGGACTTCTCCTGGCCCGACCTGCATCGAACCATAGATCTGGTGGATCTTGTCCTCGCGGATCAGGTTGCGAATGGCGCTATTGGGCACCATGATCTCCATGCAGCAGCAGCGTCCGCCGCCGATCTTCGGCAGCAGCGCCTGGCAGAGGACTCCTTCCAGCACCAGCGAAAGCTGGGCTCGAATCTGGGACTGCTGGTGCGAGGGAAAAACGTCGATCACGCGGTTGATGGTGGAAGACGCCGAGTTGGTGTGCAGCGTGCCGAAGGTCAAGTGGCCGGTTTCGGCGATGCGTAGCGCGGACTCGATGGTTTCCAAGTCGCGCATCTCGCCGATCAGCACCACGTCGGGATCTTCGCGCAACGCGGCGCGCAGGGCGTTGGTGAAACTGAAGGTGTCCGCGCCGATCTCGCGCTGGTTGACGATGCACTTCTTGTGCGGATGCACGAACTCGATGGGGTCTTCAATGGTGATCATGTGCTCGTGCCGCTCGCTGTTGATCTTATCGAGCATCGCCGCCAAGGTGGTGGACTTGCCGGAGCCGGTCGGTCCGGTCACCAGGATCAGGCCGCGCGGTTTGTCGCACAGCCGGGAGATGACCGGCGGCAATTGCAGTTGGTCGAAGCTCTTGATCTCGAAGGGAATCACGCGGAACACCGCGGCCACCGCACCGCGCTGGTTGAACAGGTTGCCGCGGAAGCGCGCCAGGCCTTTCAAGCCGAAGGAGAAGTCCAACTCCCATTTTTCCTCGAACTTGTGCTTCTGGGCGTCGGTCAGAACGCTGTAGGCCAGGGCCTTGGTATCGGCCGGAGTCAACTGTTCCATGTCCAGCGGGGTCATGTGCCCGTGGACACGAATCTGCGGCGGACTGTTGGTGGTAACGTGCAGATCGCTGCCGTTCAGTTCCAGCATCGTCTTGAGCAGTTCGCTCAGTGAAACGGCCATTGCAGAATCCCTTTCTTGGTCTTCGAGTAGCGCTACTAAAACCTTACAGCACTGTTTCCTTCACCACTTCCTCGATCGGCGCGACGCCGTCCATCACCTTGCGCAATCCGCTGCGCCGCAAGGTAATCATACCCTGCTCGATGGCCTTACGGCGGATTTCCAGCGACGAAGCGCCCACCAGGATCAGTTCGCGCAACTCGTCGGTGATCGCCAGCACCTCGTACAATCCGCAGCGGCCCTTGGTGCCCGATCCCCGGCAGATATCGCAGCCCGCGCCCTTATATACTTTAAACGTCTTGGACTCCTCCGGCGTGAACCCCAGTTGGATCATCGCTTCCGGCGAGTGGGGGTCCTCCACCTTGCAGCCGGAGCAGATGCGGCGGATCAAACGCTGCGCGCAAATCAAGTGTACGGAAGTAGCCACCAGGAACGGCTCGATCCCCATGTTCATCAAGCGGCTGATGGTGGACGGGGCGTCGTTGGTGTGCAGGGTGGAGAGCACCAGGTGTCCGGTGAGCGCCGCCTTGATGGCGATTTCCGCCGTTTCAAAGTCGCGGATCTCCCCCACCAGAATGATGTTGGGATCCTGCCGCAGGAACGAGCGCAAGGCCGCCGCGAAGTTCAACCCGATGTTGTCGCGCATCTGCACCTGGTTGATGCCGGGAAGCTGGAACTCCACGGGGTCTTCGGCGGTGACGATGTTGGTATTGGGCTTGTTCAGCAGCGCCACGGAGGAATACAGCGTGTTGGTCTTGCCGCTGCCGGTGGGTCCGGTGACCAGCACCATTCCGTAAGGCTTGAGCACCGCTTCCTGGAATTTCACCAGGGACTCCGGCTCGAAACCGAGCTTGGTCATGTCCAGGCGCAGGTTTTCCTTGTCCAGCAAGCGGATGACGATCTTCTCGCCCCACAATGTGGGCAGGATGCTGACACGATAGTCGAGTTGCTTCTTGCGCCCGTCCATGGTCATCTTCAGCATGATGCGTCCGTCCTGCGGCAGGCGCTTCTCGCTGATGTCCAGCTTGGACATGATCTTGATGCGCGAAATGATGGCGTCGCGCAGTTTCATGGGCGGGTTCATGATGGTCTGCAACTCGCCGTCAATGCGGTAACGGACGCGGTATTCCTTCTCGTACGGCTCCATGTGGATATCGCTGCCGCCGCGGCGCACGATTTCGGTCAGGATCACGTTGACCAGCTTGACCACGGGTGCTTCGTCGGCGGCGTTCTCCAGGGCCGCCAGGGAGAGCTGTTCTTCCTCCGCCTCCATTTCCAGCGCGCCGTCCTCGCTGGTCTCCAGCTCCGCCATCATGTTCTTCACGGAGTCCCCTTCGGCTCCGTAAAGCTTCTTGAGGGCCTCCTGAATGGCCGCTTCCGACGCCACCACCGGCTCGATATTGAAGCCGGTCATGAACTTGATATCGTCCATGGCGAACACGTTGGTGGGATCGGTCATGGCGATGGTCAGCGACGATCCCACGCGGCTGAGCGGCAGCACCTCGTAGCGGCGCGCGGTATCTTCCGGGATCAGCTTGGCCACCGCGGGGTCCAGATCGAAGTAAGCCAGATTGATGGAAGGGACGCCGTACTGGCGGGACAGGAACGTAGTGACGTCTTCTTCGCTGACGAAATTCAGCTTCACCAGGCAGCTACCGAGCCGACCAGGGTTCTTCTTCTGGTACTCGAGCGCCTGCTGCAGCTGCGCCGCGGTGATAACACCTTCTTTAATTAAAAGATCGCCGATTCGAGCGGACATTCCTGTTCAAGTCTCCCGCTGCCATCATCCAGCGCAAGCGCTTTTAGATTCGCCAACGCCGCGTCGCACACCCATACCTCCACCGACGCGTGCCGTAGTGGCGTAACCAAAGTATACGGTATTGGCCAGCAAGGTCAAGGGGCCCGTCCAACCTATCCAGCGTAAGAGAATAGAGTGGTAACGGGGGTGGGGTACCCCCAATATCCCATGGTCACGATTCCGTCGCCTGAATCAGGGCCCGAATATACCCGTAACAAAAGGCGAACGACTGCCCGCCACCGGGATCGCCGGGCGCCTGTGGCACGTGGTCGGGCATCAGCAAGCCGGAGTAGCCGACCTCCCTGTAAACCCGGATAGCCTTGACGAAATCCACGTCGCCGTCGTCCGGGAAGGTCTCCACGAAATCGTCGCGATGCCCGCGGATATTGCGGAAATGGACGTTGAAGATTTTTTGCCGGGAGCCGAAGTAACGGATCACGTCGTAGATTTCCCGGCCCGGTTCCGCGAGCATCTCCGAAACCGTGCCCTGGCAGAAATTGAGCCCATGGTACGGACTCTCTCGTATGGTCAGGAACTTCTTCAGACCATCCACGGTGCCCAGCACCCGCGTGACACCCTGGTAACCCTCCGGCGGCACGCCGGGATCGTGGGGATGGCAAGCCATGCGGATCTTGTTCTCGGCGGCCACGGGGATGACGCGGTCCAGGAAGTAGGTGATGCGCTCCCAGGCGGCGTCGGCGGTCACGCGGCCGGCGCGGGTCGGCGGTGGATTGGGATGGGCGTCGCGCAACCGCCACTGGCTGTAGGTGGCGTCGCCGCGGCCGGGCGCGCGCCCGGAACGCAGCACGCCCAGGATGCTCATGTTGTACTTGATCTGCGGAATGCCAGCGGCCGCGCAGTTGCGGATTAGCATTTGCAGCGCCTCGATGTCGCGGTCGCGTTCGGGGCTCTCGGCCAGCATGATCGCGGGATGTTTCTCGCGGTCGATATGACTGGAGCTTAGGAACGGCGGCGCGACCGTATCCAGCGTCAAGGCGTGCTTTTCCGCTAGGTCGCGCAGGCGCTGCAATTCCTCTTTGGTGGCGTAGAGGCGGCCGTCCGCGACCTCCGGGTAGCCGCAGATGCCCTGCACGCCATAGCGCGCGAAATACTGGAAATGTTTCTCGCTACTGGGAGCGCTCTGACAGCCCAGCCGGGGTTGTCCAAGTTTGCCCTGGATCTGTGCGAAACTCGGAGCAGCCAGGGTGACGGCGGTCGAGGCGATGAAGTTGCGGCGATTCATTCCGTCATCATAGCCCCTCAGGCTTCAGACGAGAACACAGATAGGAAGGTTTTTTTGACGCAGAGACGCAGAGACGCGGGGAAAACCTGGCGCGCGAGATAACCAGGTTTTTTCTGCGTCTCTGCGTCTCTGCGTCAAAAAACCCCTGCACCGTGAGTCAGGACCACTGGTGCAATCGACTTGCCGATCCCTGAACGGCTGCTTTCATCAAGCACGATTAGAGCCACATGATTCAAAAACCAATCCCGAAGTTTAGTTCCGAAGAGGAAGAAGCGAACTGGTGGGACCAGCACAGTGACGAGCACGATGAGTGGATGCTGGAGGCGATCCGGGCCGGCGAAACCACTACACTTGACGCTGTGCTAAAGAGAGCCAGGGAGCGGTCGAGGAATGCGTTGGCGCATTCCATCGGCATTGATCCCACCGACGTTGCGCGCGCCCAGTCCATTGCCGCGAAGAAAGGCTTGGACTACGAGGCCTATCTCAAGACGCTGGTTCATGAGGCGCTCGTTCGGGAGGAAGAGCGGCTGACCAGCTAGCGCCTCGGAATGGCGCGCCAAGGACTGGCCGTCACCTTCAAGCCGAACCCATTTCCACGGAGATGCGGTTGATTCAGGCTCGCAGAACGCTCTCGTTGCCGGAAAGCAGTCCTTCAACCATATCGTTCATGCCAGCCTGTTCCGCGTAGAAGCTGACGTTGCCGGGAGCGTCTATGTAAACCTCAATGTCCGTGGCTCCGCTGTGCCACTCCAACTGAATTCCCCCCTGAACTCTGGGAACGATTACGGGAGCCGGCGTGTCGGGACCAAGGAACTCCGCGAGTAGTTGGATGGCCTGGCTGGCGTTCTGCGGAGCGATGGGCATTGCGGAGTGGGAATTCCAACCGGACGGAAGTTGCAGCAATTCGACGATCTTCCCTGCGCATTTGGCGAAATCTGCGCTGGCTGTCCAGCCCTTCCAGGACACCGGATTCAAAGGCTATTTCGCGCACGAGTTCATTCCACAGCGCGAGCCGGTGGTGTCGCTGCGGGGGGAGCGGTAAGTGTTGTGCGACGTGTGATCCCCATCCCCGCGGGGAGTCGCTGGAGGAGCTTTTTGACCGCGATCCTCCGGAGCTACTCCGGACCATCCTCCGGTAGGCTCTGAAGCAGTATGATCATGATCCGGCAGGACTTACCGCTACGCCGCCCTGTCGGCCGCGTAAAAACTTTTCCGACAACTGCCCATGACCCGTTTCTTGCGCCCATTCCGCCGGATCAGCTTCTGGATGAGCCAGTTAGGGGCTTCGGGTCCGTGGCGCATAGCCAAGTACGCCTAACCAAGGGAAAAAACCGATTCGGAAAGCTGGCTGAAAGCCCCCTCTTAGCGGCTCGCCGTCACCGTCCCAGAGAAAATCGTCCGTGGGAAACCGGCCACAACGGTCTTGACACTGTGTCCGTCAATGACGTATATTCAGAAGGTGAGCGCGTCCATTGCCTACACCAGCGTGTATGAAAGGCGGGTTGACGCGATTCTTCGGCGGGAAGACCGCGATGCGATGGAACTGCATGTGGCCGACAATCCTGAGATCTATCCGGTTGTGCAAGGGACCGGCGGCGTTCGCAAGGCCAGATGGGGCCTGCCAGGGATGGGCAAACGAGGCGGAATTCGCGTGATGTATTTCTATCGATCCACCGCGGGAGTGGTCTATTTTCTTGACGTTTACGCGAAGAACGTCAAGGCGGATCTGACCACGGCCGACAAGCAGCAATTGAAGGCCCTGGTCAATCGCTTGAAAGGTGTCCAATGAAAAAAGCAAAGCATTCACGAGCGGGGAAACGCCTGATTGCGGCGATGAAAGAAGTGGTCGCTCACGCCGAGGGCAAAGTTGCCCTTCCGATCCGCTACGCAGATGTGCAGGGTGACGTGGACGTACGCGCCATCCGATCCAAGCTAGGTTTGTCGCAAGCCGAATTCGCCAAGCGTTACTCAATCAGTAGCCGATCGCTCCAGGAATGGGAACAGGGTCGGCGCAAACCGGAGAGCGCAGTCCGGGCGTACTTGACGGTGATCGCGCGAAACCCGGGTGCGGTCGAAACAGCGCTCACCCACAAGTAGAGCGTTCCATCAACCAGACATCGGCGTAGCTCGCCTACAAGCGTTGGAGCCTCACGGACTGGCTACTCCTTCGTCGTGATGGAGCAGGACCGAATCAAACTGGCACTGACCACGGACCACCATTTTGAACAGGCCGGGGCAACCGCCGTGCTTCTCCAATCTCCGGTGGAGTTCACCACGGATCTCTAAACCACTGACGCGATTTCCGCTTGTTAGCAAGACCCCGCGTCTGGGCCGGATTCATTTTTCTGGAACGGGTCCCTCTTGGCACGAAATAAACCACGAAGTTCCGTCTGACCCCGTCTCCTAAGGGAAAACCGATCGGAAAGCTGGCTGAAAGCCCCCTCTTAGCGGCTCGACTGTCACCGTCCCAGAGAAAATCGTCCGTGGGAAACCGTCCACAACGGTCTTGCTGGGCTTGCCCGCAGCCGTGGGGACGGGTGCTCGCGCAGGGGATACGCCTGAATGCGGAGACGCTGACGCGGTCGCCGAGGTCCTCACGCTGTCGATATCGAATCGCAACGTCACTTGGAAAGTTTCGAACGGACTTGACAGAAAAAATAAATCGGCAAGTCCAGGCCGACCCCTCGCGTCCCCTCGCGTCCCCCTCGCGTCCCAAAACAACCCGCCCCGTCCAGGTTCGGGCGCTGACTCTTGTCCCCCTTGTCTCCGCGCTGGAGTTTCTCGGAGAGAGTGTGGTCAGAAATCGAACAACTCTTCCAGGTCGCGCCGTCCGTGCGCCACGCGGAGAATCAACATGTCTTCCTCCGCGATGCAATACACGATGACGTACTCGCCAACCGGAAAGGTACGAGATCCTCAAGATGTCCCCCGGCTTCACGTATCACCGGTCCGAAAACCGCAGCTCGCGGCGAATGCCCTCGGCGAGCCACAATCGGATGAGTGTCTGATAGGGAATGGATTTCACTGCCGCTATCTTTCGCAAGGCGATGACGTGGGCGGGGTCGAGCTTGATGGAGACATTCTGGAGGCGCCGCCTGGTTTGGCCTGTCTTGATACGGCCACGTAACTCTTCATCGAGCGCGAAGATCACCGGGCGTTCTTCTATCTGTCCCAGGACGGGTCGCCGATCGTAGAACGCCGCCAAATCTTCTTTCGTTCTTCGCTTCATTGTGTTCAATTCCGCATGTAACGCTGGTAGTATTGGCGCTCAGCGCGGTCCATGTCCCAGCCCGTGATGGCCCGCACGAGCCCGGCGCCCTTTGTCTCGAAGACGATCACGAGCAGTCGCCCGGCCGAAGTGGGACCGAACGCCGCATAGTGCCCGCGTTTGGTCTTCCGGTAAAGGGGCGCCTCGGCGAACACCTCCTCTGCCTCGTCCGGCTCGATGCCATGTCCAAGCGCGAGATGCAGCAGGTTCCCATCGTCCCACTCAAACTCGGATATACGCATACGGCCAAGTAATACATTACATTACCCATCTCTGTCCGTCAAGTAGAGGTCTGGGGAAGGACTGGAAGGACCGCGCCTGCGAGACTTGGCCGCTGGAAGATGGCGTCGGCCCGAACTTGAGGGGAGCGGGGTCAGACTGAACTTGGCTATTTCACGAAGCCGCAGCACCACGGCGGTATAATCGCGTCATGTTGACTCTTGCGAAATCCTTGCTCATCCTCAGCTTTTGGACCATGCTCGCCTCCGCGCAGTCCCTTACCGTCAAGTGGGAGGAACTCACGGCGGCCGATTTTCAGCAGGCCATGAAGAGGGCCCAGAACACCTGCGTCCTGCCATTCGGAATCATCGAGAAACATGGCCCGCATCTGCCGCTCGGCACGGATTTGATCAACGTCCGCTACGTCGCCTTGCACGGAGCCGAGCAGGAATACGCCATCGTTTTTCCCGAATACTACTTCGGCCAGATCTTCGAGGCTAAACACGAGCCCGGCACCATGGCCTATAGCGCCAAGCTGCAACTGGAGTTGCTGCAGGAAACCACCGATGAAATGGCGCGCAACGGATGCAAGAAAATCGTCATCGTGAACGGACACGGCGGTAACGTTCATCTATTGCCCTTCTTTGCGCAGGCCCAACTCGCCACGCCGCACGATTACGTGGTTTACGTCTTCAACCGCCCGGCGTATCCTGCCGGCCGGCCGCCGATGAAGTCCACGAACGATCAGCACGCCGGCGAGTCGGGCCGACCCGATTTTCCCTGTCTCCTGACCCGAACGTATGCGGTGAAGGACCATTGGCAGACTCAAGGGGGAGGTGTTTCTCCGCCTCTAGTAAGCTGTACACGCCAAGCGGCTTCCAACCTTTCGGCGGTGCCATGTCCCCTGGCCAGATGGAATAGTGGTGGGATGGGCTGAGGGACAAGTGGTCAGCGTGGGTTTGGTCCTGGAAAAAACGGAAGAAGGGTATCGGCCTGTTGAGACGAGCCATTGTCAGGACCTATCCGCCACGGCGCACAAGAGCAAGCTCGTTACGATCCCTGCGCCTCCCGCAGAAACGCGGCGGACTCCTCCGGCGGCGTCGGATTGATATAAAATCCGGTGCCCCATTCAAAACCGGCGACTTTGGTCAGCTTCGGCATCAGCTCGATGTGCCAATGATAATAGTCGTTGCTGGATTCCATCACCGGCGAGGTGTGAATCACCAAATTATAGGCCGGCGATTCCAGCGCTTGATTCAGCCGGCCCAGCACGTCCTTGAGGCCTGCGCGCTAAACCTTCGTAATGTCCCGAAGGCGAATTCTCGACGGCCGATTCATGTTGTTTGGGCAGGATCCACGTCTCGAACGGAAAGCGCGGAGCCCAGGGAGCGATGGTCAGAAAGTCGGGGCTGTCGTCGATCACGCGCACCGAGGATTGAATTTCCTGGCGGATCACGTCGCAAAAGATGCAACGTTCCTTTTGCGAGTAATACTCCTTCGCGCCGTCCATCTCTTCGCGCACATAGCTGGGAACGATGGGCAGCGCGATCAACTGGCTATGCGGATGCTCCAGGGACGCGCCGGCGGCCTCGCCGTGGTTCTTGAAGATCAGGATGTAGCGGAAGCGCTTGTCCTTCTTGAGATCGAGGATGCGGTCGCGAAAAGCCCACAGCACGTCTTCCACGCGCTTGACGGGCAGCGTGGCCAAGGTCTGATCGTGTTCCGGCGACTCGATGATCACTTCATGCGCGCCGATGCCGTTCATCTTGTCGAACATCCCTTCGCCGCGGCGGGCCAGGTCGCCTTCGATACCCAGCGCCGGAAACTTGTTGGGCACCACGCGGACGGTCCAGCCGGGCGAGTTCGCTCCGCCGCCGCTGGGACGATAGGCCATAATCTCGCGCGGCGTGCGATCCTCCTGGCCGGGACAGAAAGGGCAAAAGCCGCCCTTGGGAGTAATGTGCTCGCGCAGAAAATCGCTGGGACGGCGCGCGCGATCGGTGGAAATAATCACCCAGCGTCCGGTGATCGGGTCCTTGCGTAACTCGGGCATTACTTGACGACCTCCAACTCGAAAGTGATGACTTTCCCGCGCACCACGAAACACAGATAGTATTCCCAGAAACGCCGGAAGCGCCGGGAATGGTTCACCAAAAACTCGAAGCCCAGCCAGCGCCAGAAGGCCAGCAAGCGCACGTGCACGCGGCGCTCCTTCAGCTTGCGGTCGGTGTAGTAGCCAAACCCACCATGGTCCTCACCAAAGTGCCGGAAGCTGAAACTGTTCAGATGCCAGCGATGCGTGGGATCGCACCAGGAACTGAAGTCGGTATAGTGCGGCGTCACCAGCACGATCAACCCGCCGGGCCGCGCCAGGCGGTGCAGTTCCTTCATCGTGGCCAGCACGTCGGCGACGTGCTCGATCACGTGGATGCCGCGGATCTTGTCGAACGAACTATCGCGGAACGGGTACGGTGGACGGTCCAAGTCGCACAGCACGTCGGCGGCGGTCCCGGGATTGTTGTCGATGCCGATGGCGCCGGGGTGCTTGTTGCGGCCGCAACCAATGTCGAGAGTCACGGAAACGATTTCACCACAAGGTGAGGCGAAGACCAAGCAGTTTGTTTTACCACGAAGGCACGAAGAAGAAACAGCCAAGGGCACGGAGAATCCTTCGTGCTCTCGGCTGTTCTTTCCTTCGTGCCTCCGTGGTGAAAGAAACACCTGGGGTAAGATAGATGCTGGAGGGTCAACCATGTCTCTACGGCCCGTGAAGAAACTGGCGAAAGCTCAACCGGTGTTGGAAGGCGCCGGCGTACATCTGCGCCGCGCCTTCGGCTTCGACAATACGTCCGATTTCGACCCCTTTCTGCTGTTCGACGATTTTCGCAACGACGTTCCCGAAGATTATCTGGCGGGCTTCCCGTGGCATCCGCATCGCGGAATCGAAACCATCACCTATGTGCTGGCGGGAACCGTGGAGCACGGCGACAGCATGGGCAATCGCGGCGCTATCGCCGCCGGCGACGTTCAGTGGATGACGGCGGGGAGCGGCATCATCCATCAGGAAATGCCCAAGGGCGATCCCGACCGGCCGGATGCACGGATTCCAGTTGTGGGCCAATCTTCCGGCCTCGCTGAAAATGACGCCGCCGCGCTACCAGGAAGTGAAGGCCGGAGAGATTCCGGAGATCACCGACGACGATGGCACCCATGTACGCGTGGTCTGCGGCAGCTTCTGGGGAAAGTCGGGACCAGTGGATGGAATCGCCGCCGATCCGATCTATATCGATGTGTCGGTTCCTGCCGGCCAAGGAAAGACGCTGCCCGTGGAAACCACGCGGCACGCCTTCGCCTACGTTTTCGCGGGCGCGGGAAGATTCTGCAACGCTTCCGGACCGCTGGCCGTGCCGACCGAAGGGGTGGGCTGGGCCGACGATAAGCCTCCCTCGGAAGCCGAAAATCGCTCGCTGATTCTGTTCGATCGCGGCGACGAAGTGGAAGTGCAAGCCGGCGAGGAGGGCATCCGCTTCCTGCTGGTCTCCGGAAAACCCCTGCAAGAGCCGGTGGCCTGGTACGGACCCATCGTTATGAACACGCAAGAGCAGCTTCAGAAGGCCTACCAGGAACTGGAGCAAGGAACGTTCCTGAAGACCAAGGGCTGACGGCTACAAGCTATCATCCCTTCCAGGGATCAAGTCTCACTCTTACGTCGCACACCCCGTCCCTTGGGGCCGCTGTTGTCCCTGCGCCGCAGAGCATCCAGGCCCCTCTGGGAAAAATATTACTTGACAACGAAAGCTTTCGTAGTACTATCTTCGTAGATGACCGCTAAACCCCCGTCGCCGCCTCGCCCGACCGACGCGGAACTGGAGATCCTCACCGTACTGTGGAGCCGCGGGCCGTCCACGGTCCGCGAGGTGCACGAGACGCTGTCGCGCCGCATGCCGCCTCGCAAAGACACCCAGTACACCACGGTTCTCAAGTTCCTGCAGATCATGGCCGACAAAGGTCTGGTGCGCCGCGACGAGAAGAATCGCGCCCATATCTATGAGGCCAGCCGGCCGCGTGAATGGACGCAACGCCAGTTGGCCGGCGATCTGCTGGAGCGCGGCTTCGCCGGCTCCGCGAAAAGCCTGCTGGTTGGGGCCCTCTCGGCACGCAAAGCTTCCCCGAAAGAACTGCTGGAACTGCGCAAGTTCCTGGACGATTACGCAAAGGGAATCCGATGACTGCCACACTCCAAACCTGGATCGCAACGCCGCTCGCGCTGGCCCTGGGACGCGCGCTGGCTCACTTTGTGTGGGAAGGCGCCACCGTCGCCGCGCTGCTGGCGGCGATCTTTTATGCCGGCGCCGTCCGCTCCGCGCGGCTGCGCTACGGCTTGGCCGTCGCCGCGCTGCTGGCAATGCCGCTGGCGTTCGGCGTCACGCTGGCGTTGTGTGTACCCACAGCGGGCGACGCGACCGTCGTGCGCCTGGCGCGCCTCAAATGCGCGCCTACGCCATTCCCGCGGCCGCGCCCGATTCTCCCCCCACGGCGCTCGACGGCGTCTCATGGCTTGTGCCGCTGTGGATGGCGGGCGTGCTGGTTTGCTATGTTCGCATCTTTATCGGCTGGCTGGCGGCCTTGCGCCTGCGACGCCGGGGAGTCTGCGCCGCGCCGGAAGTTTGGCAATCGCGGCTCGACAAACTTGCCGTGCGGCTGAAATTGTCGCGCCCCGTGGTGCTGCTGGAGTCCTGCCTCGCCGATGTTCCTGTAGTGATCGGCTGGTTTCGCCCGGTCATCCTGGCGCCGCTCGGCGTGCTGGCCGGACTCTCTGAAAGCCAAGTCGAGGCTATCCTGGTCCACGAACTGGCGCACATCCGGCGCTACGATTACGCCGTAAACCTGCTGCAAGGCTTTGTGGAAGGCTTGCTCTTCTACCACCCCGCGGTGTGGTGGATCTCGCGCCTGGTGCGCGCCGAGCGCGAAAACTGCTGCGACGACGTGGTCATCGCTCACTGCCCCGATGCTCGCGCCTACGCCGCGGCGCTGGCAACACTTGAACAGAATCGCCCAATCGCCGGCGAGGCCGTCCTCGCCGCTACTGGAGGAAATCTCATGAAACGCATTCACCGTTTACTTCAAGAACCGCAACGCGCCGACCATGCCGTCGCGCCGGCTTTAGCCGTAGGACTGTTGCTGATCGTTGTCGCCGGCTCCATTTCAGCGATGACCGCTTCCCGATTCGCCGGCCGGCCGGTTGCTTTGGCGACTACCCCGGGAGCTTCGCCGGCGCTGCCCGTCGCCACACCTCAGCAACAGAAGCAAGCGCCGCAGAAGGCCGCCGCCGCGGATATCCCCCAGCCTTACCGGAGTTGGCTCAACGAGGACGTCGTCTACATCATTACCAAAGAGGAGCGCGCCGCCTTCCTAGCGCTGAAGACCGACGGGGATCGCGACGATTTCATCAAACAGTTCTGGGAGCAGCGCGATCCCACTCCCGGCACCGCCGCGAACGAGTACAAAGATGAGCACTACCGCCGCATCGCTTATGCCAACGAGCGTTTTAGCGAAAATAAGGCCGGTTGGAAGACCGATCGCGGCCGGATCTACATCATCTACGGCCCGCCCGACGAGATTGAAGCTCATCCCCACGCTGGAAACTACACCCGGCCTCCCGAAGAGGGCGGCGGGACTATTTTCAAGTGTCCGTTCGAGCAGTGGAGGTATCGCTACATCGAAGGCGTGGGCAAAGACGTCATCATCGAATTCGACGATACCAAGAGCACCGGCGAATACAAGATGACGCGCGACCCGCTCCGTTAGTTATGAACTTCGCAACGAGCAACAACAGCCTGCGTTACTGACCTTGTGTTCTCCCTACCTTTTACCATACACTTGGACTGGGAGGATTTCCCTTGCGCCTTGGTCTACCGGAGGTCTTGATCATCATTGTGGTGGCCCTGCTGATTTGGGGTCCCAAGAACCTCCCCGCGCTGGGCAAGGGCCTGGGCGACAGTATTCGGAATTTCAAGGACGCCTTGAAAGACGACGAACCGAAGAAACCTCTGTAGCGCTGTTCCCGATTTTTCCCCTTCCGTTTATTCTAACTCCACACGGCGAAGCAGGCGATAGAGTGCCGCCACCGGGAGTCCCATCACATTGTAATAGCAGCCCTCGATGCGCTCAATGAAGCGCGCCGCGCCGCCTTGGATGGCGTAGGCGCCCGCCTTGTCGCGAGGCTCGCCGCTGGCGACGTAGGCGGCGATGTCGTTCTCGCTCATCGCGCCAAAATAAACCCGCGTGGATATCACTTCCACCAGTAACGCCCGCGTGCCGGGCGCCAGCGGAACCAGACACATGCCGGTGATCACGTCGTGCGCGCAGCCGGCCAGGCGGCGCAGCATTTCGGCGGCGTGAGCGTCGGATTGCGGCTTGCCCAGCACCTGGTCGTCCAGGATCACTTCGGTGTCCGCGCCGAGCACGACTGCGCCGGGCGGCGCCTGCTGGAAAGACCGCGCCACGTCTTCCGCCTTTTCGCGCGCCAGGCGCGCCACGAAAGACGTTCCAGACTCGCCGGGAAGCTGGCGTTCCTGGACCGTGCTGGGCCGCACTTCGAACTCCACGTCGAGCAAGCGCAGCAATTCGCGGCGGCGCGGCGAAGCGGAGGCCAGGATCACGTACGGAAGCTGAGCGTTCATGTTCCAGCGTCATTTTATCGCGAGTGCCGGAGCGTTGTCAGAACCGCCTGCGGTCGCAGGTGGGTCAGGCGCAGGACCCGTCCGCTACCGCGGACGGTTCTGACGACGCCTGCCACAGCAAATCTTCCATTTTCCGACATCGCTGCATCGTAGGTCGAAACCTTGTGGTAAGGTGTTCGGATGGAAGCGGTTCACCAGATTCTCCCCGGCCTGATCGGCGATTTCAAACCGAAGCGCTCGCGGCGCAGATCGCGGCTCGGCTTCGGCACCCGGCAACTGTTTCCGCCACTCATGATTATCCAGCCGGCTTGGGAACATATCGTCGGCAAACTGCTGGTCAACCACACGCGGCCCCTCAGCGTAGTGGCCGGACACCTGGTGGTGGAAGTGCCCAGCGTGGCCTGGCGCGTGCAACTGGTGAGCTACGAGCGCGCGCTGGTGGATCGCATCCAGCATTTGCTGGGCGACGATTCCATCACCGGCATTGACTGGAAACTGAATCCCGCGCTGGTATCCACAGATTTGCCGGTTGCGGAAGCACCTCCACGGATACCTCCGCAACGGGAAGCCGATCCGGCAGTCCAGGATGCGGCAGGCGGCATCGCCGATCCTGAGTTGCGCGAGTTGTTCCTGCGCCAGGCAATGCGCATGATGCGCTAGGGTCCACAGATTATCGATCCACAGATTACACAGATTTCACAGATTAAGAACCAACCAGGGTTCAATCTGTGTAATCTGTGGATCGAAGCCTTATGAGAATCACGGACAAAGACGTCGCTTATGTCGCCGACCTCGCGCATCTCGATCTGACGCCGGAGGAACGCGCGCGCTTCGGCGCGCAGCTGGATTCCATCCTTACTTACGTCGAGCAACTGAACGAACTGGATACCCGCGACGTTGCTCCCATGGCGCAAGTGCTGGTCGCCCAGCATGAAAACGAAACGCTGCGCGACGATGTGGTGCGTCCGTCGCTGCCGGTGGAAGTTGCGTTGAGCAACGCGCCGGAGCGCGGCGCAGGACAATTCAAAGTTCCCAAGGTGATCGAACGCTGATGCCGATCCCCGCTACCATCGACGCGGTTCACGCGGCACTGAAAGCCAAGCAGTTTTCCGCGCGCGAACTGGCCGAAGTCGCGCTGGCGGCCGCCGAGGCGGAGAACCCCAAGATCCAGGCGTTCCTGACCTTTGCGCCGGAGCGCGCGCTGGCCCAGGCCGATCGCGTGGACGCCGCGCTGGCACGCGGCGAACTCCTGCCGCCGCTCGGCGGCGTTCCGATGGCCGTCAAAGACGTGATCGTGACCGCCGGATTGCGCACCACCTGCGGGTCGAAGATTCTGGAGCACTACGTCCCTCCCAACGACGCCACCGTCGTCGAGCGCCTGGAAGCGGCCGGCGCGGTGATCATCGGCAAAACCAATTGCGACGAGTTCGCCATGGGATCGTCCACCGAGAACTCCGGCTTCTTTCCCACGCGCAACCCGCGCGACCTGACGCGAGTCCCCGGCGGATCGTCCGGCGGATCGGCGGCCGCGGTGGCGGCGGGACTTTGCGTAGCGGCGCTGGGCACCGACACTGGCGGGTCGATTAGGCAGCCCGCAAGCTTCTGTGGCATCGTGGGCATGATGGGAACGTATGGACGCGTGTCGCGCTTCGGCCTGGTGGCATTCGCCAGCTCGCTCGATCACATCGGTCCGTTCGCCAATACGGTGAAGGATTGCGCCACGGTGATGAGAACCATCGCTGGCCGCGATCCCCTGGATTCCACGTCCGCCGCCATGCCCGTGCCGGACTATCCCGCACTAATGGAAACAAGTTTGAACGGCGTGCGCATTGGCGTGCCGCGCGAGTACTTTGCCGAAGGGCTCGATGCCGAGGTCGGCGGCCGCGTGCATCGCGGAATCGAGCGCCTGCAAAAACTGGGTGCGGAGATCCGCAACATTCATTTGGCGCACACCAAGTACGCGATCGCCGCCTACTATTTGATCGCCACGGCGGAAGCCAGTTCCAACCTGGCGCGCTATGATGGCGTGCGCTACACCGCGCGCGCCGCAAGCGCCGCCACACTGGCGGAGATGTATCGCGGCACGCGGGGCGCGGGCTTCGGCCAGGAAGTCAAGCGCCGCATCATGCTGGGAACTTACGCGCTCAGCGCCGGCTACTACGACGCCTATTATCTGAAGGCCCAGAAAGTCCGGACCCTGATCGCCCGCGACTTCGAAGAGGCTTTTTGCGATGTGGACTTGATCGTCACACCCACCTCGCCGTTCCCTGCATTCAAGATCGGCGAGAAGGCCGCCGATCCGCTGGAGATGTATCTCTCCGATATTTATACCATCACCGCCTCATTGGCGGGGATTCCCGGGCTGAGTGTGCCCTGTGGGGTGACCTCCGCAGGATTGCCCGTGGGAATGCAGATGCTCGCCAAGCATTTCGATGAGGCGCGGCTGCTCTCGGCCGCGCACGCGTTTGAGATGGGTGGCGGGTTCGGGAGCTGACGGCAAAGAACGGAATTAGCCACAGATGAACACAGCGGCGAAGCCGCAACCAAAGCGGACCACCACCGTGTTCGTTGACCCCAGGAGGGGTCACCGCTTGTAGCCGGTGGTTGAGCGTCGTTTGCGAAACCACCGGGAGGCTAGCAAAAAATCCGTCCCCCGGATCCCTCAATAGCCCTGAAGGGGCGACCCGGCGGTTGCATTTTTCCGGGCTTGACCTAAATGTCGTAGTACATCGCGAACTCATACGGGTGCGGGCGCAACCGAATGGCGTTCACTTCCTGCTTGATCTTGTACTCGATCCAGGTCTGCACCAGTTCTTCCGTGAAGACGTCGCCTTCCAGCAGGAACTGGTGATCGTTCTCCAGCGCCTTCAGGGACTCCTCCAGCGATCCCGGCAAGGAAGGAACTTCGCGCAATTCCTCCGGCGACAGATCGTAAATGTCCTTGTCCAGCGGCTCGCCCGGATCGATCTTGTTCTTCACGCCGTCCAGGCCGGCCATCAGCATCGCCGCAAACGCGAGATACGGATTGCAAGACGGATCGGGCGGGCGAAACTCCACGCGCTTGGCCTTGGGACTGGCCGAGTACATCGGGATGCGGCACGCCGCGCTGCGGTTGCGCCGCGAGTACGCCAGGTTCACCGGCGCTTCGAAGCCCGGCACCAGGCGCTTGTAAGAGTTGGTGGTTGGCGCGGCAAACGCCACGAGCGCCGGGGAGTGTTTCAGCAATCCGCCGATGTACTACAGGGCCATTTGGCTCAAGCCGGCGTAGCCATCGCCGCCGAACAGCGGCTTGCCCTCTTTCCACAAGCTCTGATGCGTGTGCATGCCGGAACCATTGTCCTGGAACAGCGGCTTGGGCATGAAGGTCACTGTCTTGCCGTGCTTGTTGGCGACTTGCTTGCAGCAATACTTATAGAGCATCATGTTGTCGGCCGAGATGACCAGTTCGTCGAAGCGTTGATCGATTTCGGTCTGGCCGGCGGTGGCCACTTCATGGTGGTGACACTCGATGTTGATGCCGCACTTCATCATGGTCAGCGTCATTTCGCTGCGCAGATCCATGTAGTGATCGGTGGGCGGCACCGGGAAGTATCCTTCCTTGAAACGGGGGCGGTAGCCCAGGTTATTGGTTTCGCGTCCGGAGTTCCAGCGGCCTTCCTCGGCGTCGATGAAGTAATAGCCGCAATGCTGGTTCTGATCGAAGCGCACGCTGTCGAAGATGAAGAACTCCGCTTCCGCGCCGAAGTAGGCGACGTCGGCCAGCTTGGTGTACTTCAAATAATCCTGGGCCTTGATGGCGACATAGCGCGGATCGCGCTCGTAGCGCTGCTTGGTCAGGGGGTCCTTGATGTCGCCGATCATCACCAGGGTCGGCGCGCTGGTAAAGGGATCCAGCATGGCCGTCTTGGGATCGGGGATCAACAACATGTCGCTCTCGTGAATGGCGGCCCAGCCGCGGATACTCGATCCGTCGATGCCGAAGCCGTTCTCGAAGGAGCTTTCTTCCAGTTGACCGATGGGGAAACTGATGTGATGCCAAAGGCCCGGCAGATCGGTGAAGCGAAGGTCGAGGATCTGCACGTTGTTGGCCTTGGCGAATGCCAAGACGTCGTTCGGGGTCTTGCAGGCGCTCATGACGGTTTGATTCCTCCGTCCCTTAGTATAGGCAAGAACGGCCCGGCGATGCATTCGGAGATTTGATCGTTGGGTATTTGAAAAGGGAATGATGCCTCCCAGGCCGCTCCCCTACTGTGAGGTTTGCCACTGTTCCACCGAGGCGGCACAGTTTACGTTTTTTCTTGACATTGCCCGTGGTGGGCGGGTATAAAGTCAAGCATCGGCATTTTGGTTTGAGGTGGGTGTCCTTTTGGGTGAGCCTTTACAACATAACGGAGGATCCATGAGAGCTTCTGCTTGCGTTCTTGCTGCCGTATTCTCTCTACTTCTCGCTGCCAGTCTTGTGGCGCAAACGACCTCGCTCAACGGCACGGTCTCGGACCCCTCGCGCGCGGTCATCCCGAACGCTTCGGTTTCCCTGCTCAGCACAGAGACTGGCGTAGCGCGCGAAACCAAGAGCGACGCGCAAGGCCGCTACTCTTTTGCGCAAGTAACGCCCGGAAAATATAACCTGACGGTGAAGGCGCCAGGGTTCGCCGAAGAGGTCATCAGCAACGTTGAATTGCTGGTCAACCAGCCGGCCACGATGCCGGTATCGTTGAAGGTCGGCGCGACTTCGACCACGGTCACGGTGGAAGCCGGGGCGATCCAAGTTAACACGGTCGATGCTTCGCTGGGGAATGCCGTGGGCGGCCGCGTGATCACGCAATTGCCTTTCGAGGCCCGCAACGTGGTTGGCCTGCTGGCCATCCAGCCGGGTGTGGTCTTCTTGGGCGAGCCTGCCCCCGGCAAACTGAACGATGCCCGCAGCGGCGCGGTCAATGGGGGAAAATCGGATCAATCCAACATCACCATGGATGGCGTTGACGTCAATGACCAGCAGAATGGCGCGGCCTTCACCAGTGTGCTGCGCGCGACTCTGGACTCGGTGCAGGAATTTCGCACCACCACCACAAATGGCGGCGCGGATATGGGCCGGTCTTCCGGGCTCAAGTTGCCTTGGTCACCAAGAGCGGAACCAACACGGTTCATGGATCCCTGTACGAGTATCTCCGCAACACCGACACCAGTTCGAACGCCTTCTTTTCCAATTCGGCGGGAATTCCCCGAGCCAAACTGAATCGCAACGTGTTCGGGGCCACGGTCGGCGGCCCGATCAAGAAGAACAAGCTCTTTTACTTCGTAAACTACGAGGGACGCCGGGATGCCAGCGAAACGGTGGTAGGGCCGCAGACCGTTCCCAACGCCACCTACCGGACCGGGCTGTTTACCTATATCCGCAAGGACGGCAGCACCGGCGTGCTGGCTCCGACCGATGTCAAGACGCTGGCCGATCCCGCGCACATCGGCGAGGATCCCGCCGTGCTGTCCCTGCTGCAGAAATATCCTCTGCCTAACGTCAGCAACGCGGGCGATGGCCTGAATACGTCTGGTTATATCTTCAACGCCTCCACGCCGCTTCGCTGGAACACCTACATCGCCAAGATCGACTACACCCTGGATAGTGCCGGCAAGCACCAGCTTTTCTGGCGCGGCAACCTGCAGAATGACAACTACGCCAACGGCGTGCCCACCTTTCCGGGACAGCCCCCCTCCAGCGTGTTCCTGGAAAACAGCAAGGGCTATGCAGCCGGATACACCGCAGTGATCCTGCCCACGCTGATCAGCACCTTCCGTTACGGTTATACGCGCCAGGGCGTGGAGAACACCGGTGTGCAAAGCGCCCCGGCGGCCACGCTGCGCGACTTAAGCAATTTTTATGCGACGAGCCGAGGTCTGGCCCGAATCATCCCTGTCCACACCATCTCCGAGGATATGACTTGGACCAAGGGATCGCATACCGTCAGTTTCGGCGGCGTCATCCACGTGATCACGAACGCCCGCGGCAGCACGCAGAACTCCTTCAGCGATGCACTCAGCAATGCCAGTTGGCTGCTGGGCACGGGGGGCACGTTGCTGGTGCCAGACGCCAAAAACTCCACGCCTTACAAGCGGCAGATGTCCGATTTGCTCGGTCTGCTCACACAGGTCGATCACCAAGTGAATTATGACCTGCAAGGCAGCGTATTGCCGGAGGGGGCATTGATCCAACGCCACTTCGGCGTGAAACAGTATGAGATGTACGCGCAAGATTCCTGGAAGGTCACGCGCGGCCTGACCGTTACGGCCGGTTTGCGCTGGTCGCTGGAACCGCCCATCTCCGAACTGAACGGTTACCAGACCAGCGCGAACGTTCCGCTAGGGGCTTGGTTCGATCAACGCGGGAATCTCGCCGCCAACGGCCAGCCGCAGTCCATTGCCCCAGTGATCAGCTACGATCTTTCCAGCAAGTCGGGAGGCAGACCGCTCTATCCGTTCCATAAGAAGGACTTCGCTCCGCGTATCGCGTTGGCCTATTCGCCACAGGGCAACGATGGACTCTCCAAGTTTCTCTTCGGTGGTGCTGGTCACACCTCGATTCGCGCCGGTTACGGCATGTATTACGATTTGGTCGGGCAAGCCTTGGCCACCAGTGTAGATTCCAGTGCTTTTGGCTTCGCCACCCGACTGACGAATCCAGCTAACGCAACGGCCCTGGCTTCGCCGCGTTTCACGGATTTCTTCGGCGTTCCCACGAGCAGCGCATATTACCTGGCGGCTCCCAAGGGAGGTTTCCCCCAGACGTACCCCAACATATTTGCAATTACCAGCGGCCTCGACGACCAGTTGCAGGCGCCGTACACCGAAAACTTCGACTTTAGTATTGGCCGGGAGTTTAAGGGAGGCTTCTTTGTCCAAGGCGCGTACGTGGGTCGTTTTTCCCACCGTTCGCTGGCCCAAGACGACTTAGCCATGGCCACAAACCTGGTGGATAAGAAGTCGGGCATGGACTACAACACGGCGGCGGGGTTGCTGAGCCAGTATACCTTCGCCGGCACGCCGGTGAGCCAGGTGCCGAAGATTCCGTATTGGGAGAACCTGTGGCCGGCGGCGGCGGGTGGGGGGCTTTCCGCCACGCAGCAGATTTATAAGCAATATGCCGGCTCTGGCGGCGACTTCACCACAGCGTTGAGCAACATTGACGGCGAGGGCACCTTGGACGGCACGTGTCAGCCCGCTTGCAGCATCTTCGGACCCTATGCGATCTTCAACCCGCAGTATGGCTCGCTGGCCACGCTCCGCTCCATCGGCTACGGCAACTACAATGCCATGCAGTGGACGATCCGCAAGCGGTTTTCCCAGGGATACCAGTTCGACTTTAACTACACCTGGTCGAAGAGTATCGATCTGACCTCCTCACCCACATCCTCCAGCTTTACCACGGGTCAGATTTTGAACTCTTACTATCCGAACCAGATGAAGGCTATCTCCAATTACGATACAACGCACATCTTCACTGCGCAGACCGTCGCGGAGCTTCCTTTCGGCAAAGGAAAGAAATTCCTGGGCCATGTCAATCCGATCGTGAACGGTTTTGTGGGCGGCTGGCAGCTCAGCGGTATCTTCCGCAATACGAGCGGCCTCCCCGTGGGCGTAAGCGACGGCCTTGGCTGGCCCACCAACTGGGAAGTCGGGAGCTACGCCACGCCGACCGGCGTTGTTCCGGCAACGCAGACCACCAAGAACGCTCCCTCTGCCCTTCCAGGGTCGAAAGGCGGACCAAACATCTTTGCCAATCCGACTGCCGGAATGGACGCTTACTGTGGAGGATGCGCTACCAGTGGTGGCATCACAGTGGGAACATACGCCGGCCAATCAGGACAGCGCAACGGCCTGCGCGGCGACGGATTCTTCACCATCGATATGAGCTTAGGCAAGACTTTCCATTTGTTCAACTTCCACGACCAGCCGCACACGCTGCAGGTTCGTGGAGAGTCATTCAACGTGACCAACTCGGTGCGATTCGATCCGCGCAGCGCAAACCTGGATATCACCAACCAAGCGACCTTTGGCCAGTACACCGGCACGCTTGGAAATCCGCGCGTCTTCCAGTTCAGCATGCGCTACGAGTTCTAATCGCCGCCGTAAGTCGTTCCCAGGGCCGCCCTCGCGGGCGGCCCTTTTCTTTTGTTACCGGTTCTTCTTCAAGTCTTGCTGCGTGCTCACGTTGAACAGTACAAAATTACTGAAATCGTGTTGCTGCCGGAAGAGTCGCCCCCGGAACCGTCCGTAGACCTCGGCGTGAGCCGGCAGCCACAGCGTCATCGTTTTGCTCGGGGACATTACGGCGGCGTACTCGATCGTCATATGGTGAAGATCGAGGCGAATCTCGGGCATCGGCTGGACCAGGTCGGTCTCCACGCGGAGCAAGTGATAGGATGCCGCGGCAATCCAGGCGCGTCCTTTTAGTGACGCCGGGTAGGCTCGGCCGCTCACATCCCAATCGTGGAGGCGTGCCGGGCGATCGGATCGCTGCTCGAAGCGCACTTGCCAAGCCGGCTGGCCACGCCAATGTCCAAGACCCTCGCAGGTGAACTGGAAATCCTTGGCGTGAACCGGGTGGAACACCAAGCCGATGGCTGGGAGTCCGCCGGTCTGGAAGGGCGGCGCGTCGTTTTGCGAAGACCTTGCACTGCGCATTTCCTTGAGGATCATTAGGTCCGGCCGCGGCCATTGGAGGGTAGCGATATACGGAAAGGAATCCTGGTAGGAACTGCGCTCCGCTCCGGTGGCATCGAGTTCACTATGCGTGAACTTCTCGGTCGCCGTAAAGCGTTCAATGGCCTCGGTGAACTCGCCGGCGCGCTGCGCCGCGCCCTCTAAGACTTGGGGAAGAGAGCACGCCACCGCCGGCTCTACGGGCGGCATGGATTTGTCGATCGGGTCCGGCAACCATCGCATCGAGCTGAGCGGGACGTCGGCCAGCCCATTTTCGTCGTTGCGAAGGATAATGCGTGCCGGCGGCGCCAGGACCTCCGCCGATGGAGAGAGGGTCGCTTTCGCAGGCTGGAACTCAGCGGCGTCGAGAAGCGCTCGCGCTCGCTGCGCCTCGGGATGCTGCGGATGATCTTGCGCGAATCTTCGCAGGCGATCCCGGCCGGCTTCCTTTGCACCTGTCAAAGCCTCCGCAATCGCCAAGGTGATCTCCGCTCTGGCGGCCTTATCCTTTCCTAAGTCGAGGGGCTCGGGCGGCGTGGAACTTGGCCTTGGCGGGATCGCTTCGGAGAAACGCCTCAGCCAGGAATTGGTGGCCCCGCCACGACGAGGGATCAAGTGCAACGGCGCTTTCCAGTTGCGCAACGGCCCCGGGGAAGTTGCGCTGTTGCAGAAGGATCTGGCCAAGGGCCATTCGGGACCCGAAATGGTCGGGGTAAGCGCGGATGGCCGCCTCAAGATGCTGCGTCGCCCCGGGCACGTCGTTCTTCCCGAGCGCCCAGAGCGCCGCGGCGTATTGGACGTCGGGATTCCCCGACGCATGCTTCAGCGCGTACTCGATGTGCTTGGAGGCTTCGGCGGGCTTGTCGGCGCGTAGCGCCACCATCGCCAAATCTAATTCCTTGCGGGCCTTTCCCACCAGCAAGGGAACGCCGTTTTGCGGCGGGTCCTTGTCGGCCGCACCTTCCGGGCGCAGGTCGATGAAGGCGTGGTTGGTCCCCAGTGAGGTCAGCAAGGTTTCCTCATTGACAGTGCGATATCCGGGAGCGCTCACTTCCAACATGTAGGGTCCGACGTGGACGCCGGGGAAGGTCGCCGAGCCGGCGGCATCGGTTGACTGGTAGTAGGGCGTGGAATGCGTCGGCGAGGTTAGCCGCACTTGGGCGGGTCCCGTGATCGGCCCGCCGCCGGCCGCTCGAACGTGGATGACGAACGACGAAGTGGCGATCGCCTCGAGATCGGTTGGGTCAGCGGCTCCGCGCTGGGCTTGGGGCTCAGCGTTTAAGACGCGCGCTCCTAGCGACGCCTGCAAGACGACGCCCATTGACAAGCCGTACAGAAACTTGCGGACCGACGTCTTCATCGACCCAGTATACGCCAGTGGCCGCCCTCTTTTGCGGATATCGCACGCGGTCGGGCCGGTGCAGCGCCTTCGTTTCCTCCGTACCCTGTGGTGAGCCAACCTAAGCGAGGATCTTGAGGCCCGCCGAGGTGGTGGGATGTTCCTTCACTGCGATGATTTCGCCGGAGTCCAGAAAAGCTCGCCCGCCTTCCGCCAAAACGCGTACGATCTCCCGCAGCGGCAGTTCCTGATTGCCAACGATCACGTGGGAAAAGAAATCTTCCTTCCAGGGAATCTCGTGCCCATCGCAGGGAACGAACATCGCGTTCTCCACATCAAGAGCCGCCACGCGAGCCGTGCGCACGTTGTCGTCGGAGTCCAAGCCGATCACCACGCCCAGCGGTGCCAGCGCCGCGATCTCGCGGCAAAGCGAGCCGTCGCCGCAGGGGTAGTGGAGGATGCGGTCGTTCGGGGAAATCGCGAGACGTGAGAGTTCCATCCTGAACTTAAAGAATTGGAGCACGGAAGGACACGGAAGAAAAGCCGGAAAACACGGGAAAGCTTCCGTGTCCTTCCGTTCTTTCTTCCGTGTCCTTCCGTGTTCCGATTTTCAATTCCCTTGCACTTTCGTCAGCAACTCCACAAACTTCTGCTCGCGGTCTTTCTGGTCCATGCCCAGATGCTTTTCCATGACCTGCGTGGTGTTCATGGAGCAGAACTTGGGGCCGCACATGGAGCAGAACGCGGCTTCCTTGTAGTACTCGTCGTGAAGCGTTTCGTCGTGCATGGAGCGCGCCGTTTCCGGATCGAGGGAAAGCTCGAACTGCTTGTTCCAATCGAAGAGGAAGCGCGCGTAGCTGAGCGCGTCGTCGCGGTCGCGGGCGCCGGGGCGGTGCCGGGCCACATCCGCGGCATGGGCGGCAATCTTGTAAGCGATGATGCCCTGGCGCACGTCGTCCTTGTTGGGCAGTCCCAGATGTTCCTTGGGGGTCACGTAGCAGAGCATGGCCGCGCCGTGCCAGCCGATCATGGCCGCGCCGATGGCCGAAGTGATGTGGTCGTAGCCGGGAGCGATGTCGGTCACCAGCGGTCCCAGCGTGTAGAACGGCGCTTCGTAGCAAAGCTCCTTTTCCTTGTCCACCTGGAGCTTGATCTGATCCAGGGGAATGTGGCCGGGGCCCTCGATCATCACCTGCACGTCGTATTCCCAGGCTTTCTTGGTGAGCTCGCCCAGGGTCTTCAGTTCCGCGAATTGCGCTTCGTCGCTGGCGTCCGCCAGGCAGCCGGGCCGCAGGCCGTCGCCGAGCGAGAAGCGAGACGTCGTATTTCTGGAAAATCCTGCAGATGTCCTCGAAGTGGGTGTAGAGAAAATTCTCCTGGTTGTTTTCCACGCTCCACTGCGCCATGATGGCGCCGCCGCGGCTGACGATGCCGGTAATGCGCTTGCGCGTCAGGGGAATGTGCGCGCGCAGCACGCCGGCGTGGATGGTCATGTAATCCACGCCCTGCGCGGCCTGCTCCTCGATGACTTCCAGCATGATTTCCGCGGTCAGGTCGCGCACCCTGCTGCACGCGCGCAAGGGCCTCGTAAATCGGCACGGTGCCGATGGGCACGGGGCTGCGCGCAGAATCGCCTCGCGAATTTCGTGGATGTCGCCGCCGGTGGAGAGGTCCATCACCGTGTCCGCGCCGTAGTGGACCGAGGTGTGCAGCTTTTCCAGTTCCTGGTCGATGTTGGAAGTGGTGGAGGAGTTGCCGATGTTGGAGTTGATCTTGCACTTCGCCGCGACGCCGATCGCCATGGGCTCCAGCTTCGACGTGGCGGATGTTGGCGGGAATGATCATGCGGCCGCGCGCCACTTCCTCCCGGACGGTTTCCGCCGGCAGGCTTTCCTTCGCGATGTACTCCATTTCTTCCGTGATGATGCCCTGGCGGGCGTAGTGCATCTGCGTGACGCACTCCTGACCTCGCCGCTTGGCTACCCATTCGCTTCTCATTGGTGGTGCTCCTGTTCTAAAGAGAAAACCGGAAACCGGAACACGGAAGGCCACGGAAGAACTGCCGGAAGGGCACGGAAAGCTCGCTTCAGCCGGAGTCTTCCGTGTTCTTCAGAGATTTTTTCCCGTGTGTTTCCGTGTTCCAAAAAACTCTACGTTACCGCAAAACCCTAATTCGGCCGCTGCTTGCGAATCGTTTCCAGCAACTTGGCGTCCACTGGCTTGCGGCCGGCAAAGCCCTCTTCCACGTCGTGCCAAAAACCAATACGCGGCTCGCCGATCTTCCAACACAGGTAAACCTCCTGGTCTTCCACCAGGCACGGGAAGTCCACCAGTCCGGTATCGAGATCCTTGAGCAGCACGCCGCTCTCCTGAAACTTTTGCAACCCGGCTTCCAGCGCTTCCAACGATTTATCCTTTTGCGACTTGTGCTTGACCAGCGCGGCGTGATCCGGAATCATGCCGCCGGCCATCATCACCTTGGCGCGCGCCTGGTTGATAAACTCCTCGGCATCCATGGCCGCCTGGCGGGAGTCCTGGATGGCCCGCAGCATCTGCTCGATGCGCGGGAGCATCTCCTCGGCTTCCTCGTAGCTAAAGAACCGTTCGGCCATGGAACCATTGTAACGCAGGCCTTCAGGTCTGTGTTTTTTTCCGGAGAACACAAAAGAACAGGCCTGAAGGCCTGCGTTACTTCCCTTTCAGGAAAGCCACCAAGTCCGCGAGTTGCTTCGGGGTCAGACGCTTGCCGAAATCGCCGGGCATGGCCGAGCGGCCCGTGGCCGTAATCGTGCCGACATCCTCCTTAGCGATGCTGCGCGAAACCGGCGGCAGCGCGGACACATCGTACACTTGAATCAGCTCGTCGGTCTCGCGCCGTTTCACGCCGGTGACCACGCGCTCATCCTTGGTGGTAACGCTGATCAGCGCGTAAGCCGAATCCGATTTTTCCGCCGGCGACACGATGCGCTTCAGCAGGCCGTCCTGGCCGGCGCCATCCAGGCGAAGTCCGCCTCTCGATTCGCCGGCGATCACGCTCAAATCCGGCCCAACCTTGCCGCCGGTACCACGGATGGCGTGGCAAGCCGCGCAGTGTGCCTCGAATACTTCGCGGCCGGCGTCCAGGACCGGACTACGCGGAATTTCGGCCGTTTGCATAGGTGCGGGCGGTGCTTCGTCGGCGGCCTTGCCAGACAACGACTGCACGTATGCCGCGAGCTGGCGAATCTGGTCTTTGTTGTAGTCTTCTTTGAAAGCGCGCATCGGCGTATTGGGCACGCCCTCGCTGATGACGCGGATCAGAAACTCCGCGCTATATTTCTTCGCACGTAGCGACGGCGCTCCGCCGCCGTTGCCTCCCGCGCCGTGGCAATAACCGTTGCTACAAACTGGATTGAACAGTTTCGATCCCGCGGCAGCGTCGGATTGAGCGGCGAGTGAGACCGACAAGACTAGCCACAGAGACACAGAGAGCACAGAGACCGGAAACACAGAGAAAGCAGGGCCGCGCCTTCCTGGTTTTCTCTGTGCTTCCGACCTCTGTGTTCTCTGTGCCTCTGTGGCTAAATTCATTTCTTCTCCGGTAAAGCGAACACAAACAGCGTAGACCCGGGCATGAAGTTGCGCGCCTCCGGCCACATCACCGGCAGCCCGCTTACAAAAATGGACCCCAGCCCGCTGGGCACGGCGATGTACTGGCGTCCGTTCACGGAATAAGTAATCGCCGAGCCGCGATGTCCCGAGCCGGTGTTGAAAAACCACAGTTGCTCGCCGGTTTTGGCGTCGAAGGCCAGGAAGCGCCCCTCGATGTCGCCGGTGAAGAGCAAATCGCCGCCGGTGGTCAGCAGCGAGGAGATCATCGGATACTTGGTCTTCCACGTCCAGGCTTTCTTGCCGGTGACGGGATCGAAGGCATCGATGTGACTCCACGACGGCCCCGACGGCGGATTCAGCGGCGTGATCGTGCCGCCGACAAAGCCCTTGCCCTCGCGCGCTTCCTGCTTCATGGGCGTGATCTTGCCGCACCACTCCGTGCCGGGACTATACAGAAATCCGGTACGCGGGCTGTAGCTGGAATGATTCCAGCTACGCCCTCCGCCCCAAAAAGGACAAACCGTGGACACCTGATTTTCCGTCAAGTCCAGCCGCCCGATCAGTTCGCCATGAGGACCGATGCTCTTCACCCAGTTGATGGTTTCCACGTGCGGCCAGGCATTCAGGAATTTCCCGGTATCGCGATCGATCACCCAGGTGTAGCCGCTCTTGCTGGTATGCACGATGATCTTGTGCTTCTGCCCGGCGATTTCCTTTTCCATCAGCACCGGCTCGTAGGCGGCGTCGAAATCGTAAGTGTCGTGTGGAATTTCCTGATAATGCCACTTCAACTTGCCGGTGTCGGCGTCGAGCGCCACGATGGAATCGGTGTAAAGGTTGTCGCCCTGGCGGGCATCGCCGTCGAAATCGGAAGAGGGGTTGCCGACGCCCCAATAAATCACATTGGCCGCGGGATCGAACGAGCCACCATCCACGTTGCGCCGCCGCCGGTTTTCCATGAGTCTCCCGGCCACGTCTCCACGCCCGGCTCGCCCGCGCCGGGGATGGTGTAGAAACGCCAGGCGTGTTTACCGGTCTTGGCGTCGAACGCGTTCAAGTAGCCGCGATGCGCGCTGTCGCCGCCGGTGACGCCGACCACCACTTTGTCGTTGACGACCAACGGCGCGGCGGTGATGTTGCAGCCGCACTGCTTGCTGTCTTCGATCTCCACGTCCCAAACTTCCTTACCGGATTTAGCATCGAGCGCCACCAGGTGGTTATCGAGCGTGCCAAGGTAGACCATTCCGTAGCCCAGCGCCAGACCGCGCACGGAAACCCCGTAAGGAAGCGCGCCCTGCGGCAGCGTGTAGAAATAATGCCAAAGCAGCTCGCCGGTGACGGCATTCAACGCGAAGACGCGATCGTAGGATCCCACCAGGTACAGCACGCCGTCCATGACCAGCGGCGTGGCGTTCAATCCGCCCTCGATCTTGCCGGTCTGGAAGGCCCACACCGGTTGGAGGTTTTTCACGTTCGCGCGATTAATCTGGTCGAGCGGGCTATATCGCCAGGCGTTATAGGTACCGAAGTAGGTGAGCCAGTTCTGCGGCTCCTTGGCGGCGTCGGCGAGGCGGCGGCCGCTGGGTTCCTGAGCGTGGGCCAAGAAGACAACAGTGAGTAGTGCCAGTGAATAGCGCAAGAGCCTCATGGCCGTCATTGTGCCATGGAAAAAACCACTCGACATAATAAAGCTTCTTGGAACCGGGTATGATCTGCCTGCCCAGCCCTGGTCTGCGCCAAGCGGTGGCTAATCACGAGGTCGGGTTCGGCTATACTTCCTTTATGGCCATGTTGCTCAAGTGCCCGCTTACACTAACCCCTCAGCCAGAGGGTGGATTCACAGTTACCAGTCCCGTTCTTCCGGAATTGATTACCGAGGGTGACACGGTGGAGGAGGCGCTTGAGAACGTCCGGGACGCCTTGCGCGCCGTAGTCGAGCTATACGAGGACCTCGGGAAGCGTCTCCCCGATAGCCTTAACCTGGACCCGGAATCCGCTGAGATTTCCTTCGAGAGCTTGGTTTCCTGCCCGTGAAGTACCGCGACGTAGAGCGGAAACTCAAGGCGCTTGGTTGCATTGAGATTCCCAGACGATCCGGAGGCTCCCATTGCAAGTGGCAAAACCCCGTGAACGGCCGAGGAGGTGTCGTGCCCGACTGGGGTAGCAAGGACCTTAAGCTAGGAACCGTTCGATCCGCATTGCGGCAACTCGGTATCGCTTGGGAGGACTTCCTCAAAGCGTAGAGATCAGCTTAGGGCTTGAATATCTCGGATTATTCCACCGGCAACGACGCGGTATTACTAACCCGCCCGCCCGCGCCGACCACCACGGGAACCTCGCCGCGCACGCCGGCCGGCACGCGCACCATCACCATGCTGACGCCGATCTGCGGCGGACCCGCCAACATCACTTGCGCCAACCGGCCTCCGATCAGCACCTCAACCTGGTTGGCCGACGGGTTGTTGCCTAGCCCGGCCACATGCAGCCAAATCGTGTCGCCCTCATGCGCGGGAACCGCGGCGCCAATCGCGACGTGATCGGAAACGCGCAACGCCGCCACGGTTCCGCGGCCATCCTGGCTCGCAGTGAACAACCCCGGTGCGGATTCCACCACTTCCGTTACAATCGGCACGCTGGGACGTCCGAGATTTTCCACCGTAACTTGCGCCGGACCTAACGCCGTCCCGCCCGGTACCAGAAAATTGATTTGTTCCGGAGAAGCGTACAGAATCTGCGCGGCTTGGCCATTCACGAGGACCGACGCACCAGCCAGCGTGGTCATCGGCTCCGATCCCGCGGCCTGTGCCGCGGCCGCCAACTGCGATCCCAACACCGTGACTACCGATCCCGGCGCCACCGCCTGATTTTCCTGTAGCGCCGCGGCGTTCATCACTCCACGGCGATCCGGCTTCGGTTCCAGCGGACGCAATACGTACAATCCAAAATTGATGTCGCTGGCCAGCACCAGATTCCGCTCCGGCTGCGTGACCACGCTCCATACCTGCGCCTTGTTGGCGAACACACCGTATGGATCGGGCGTGTCCGGCGGAACATACGATCCGACCTCTTGCGGCGACCGCGGATTCGCTAGATCCACCACGCGCAACCCGTCGCTGTACCAGGAGAGATAGCCGAAATTGCCCTGCAGGTGCGCGTCGCGAATGCTGTAGGTGCCGGAATCAGCCGGGCCGTTCAGGCGATCGGTATGCGCGTTGGCGGTGAGAAACGCACCGACCTGCCGGGGATTCGCGGGATCGGCTACGTCGTAGACGCGCAAATAACCCCAATCGGTGTAGCCGTCGGCGGAGGAGCCGGGATCGAGGTCTTCGTTGGCCGCCAGCATCAACCGGTTGTCGCGCGAAACGGCCACGGAATGCGCCGTGCCTTCGCCCGTGGCAGGCGCGCCCGTGCGTCCCGCGATTTTCGGATTGGTCGGATCGGAGATATCCAGCAGCAGCACGCCGGCATCCCAATAGGAAAGGTACGCCAGTTGGCCGTCCGCGGACGCCTGCACGCTGTGTACGAATCTCGAGGAAGACGCCGCCTCGCCGGTGCGCTCCGCCAGGTTCCAATCGGAGAGCTGCCGGGGATGCGCGGGATCGCTAACGTCCAGCAACCGGAAGCGCGCGATCGTTGCCAGCAACAGCAAGACGCGGCCATCGGAACGGCCCGTCACCAAGTCCAACTCGTGAACGCCGCGGCTTTCGGACCCCGTTTCGAAAAACGAAAGCAAGTGTGGATTGCGCGGATCGCTCACGTCGTACAACTCCACGCCGCGCCGGGCCGACGTTTGTCCGCTGCGGCAACTTTGCAGTCCCACGGCCAGCAGGTCGCCACGGAAGTTGCGATTGTCGACGGAACGGACCACCACGTCTTCGGCGCTGGTGTTAGGGTAAGCGGCCAGCCGCTGGATCAACCGCGGCGATGCCGGGGTGGTAAGGTCCACCACTTTCACGCCGAAACCGGGACAGGCCGAAGCCGTTCCCCACGTGCCGACGTACGCGGTGTTCTGCTGCACCCACACCCCGGCGTTGAAGCCGGGACCGAGCGGCAACTGCCCGACCAACTCCAGGTTATGGATCTCCGGAGCCGCCCAAGCCGAGACGCACAGTACCCCGGCGGCCAGGCACACTTGTAGCGCAGACCGCATACTTATAGAGTACCTCAAATCCTCCCTTAAAACCCGAGGTTGGAAACCGGCTCTAATTATGAGTATCATCTAATCCATGCCTGTTAAATCGGACGCTTGGATTACCCGCATGTGCCGCGACCATGGAATGATCGAACCGTTCCTTCCCGAACTGCTGCGCAAGGTGGACGGCCGCCGCATTATCAGCGCGGGGACCTCCAGTTACGGCTACGACATCCGCCTTTCGGCGCAGCATGGCTTCAAGATTTTCTCGCCGGTCTACGCCGGCATCGTCGATCCCAAGCGCTTCGACGAGCGCACCCTGCTCGATGCTCCCCCCTATAAGGACGAAGACGGCAGCCAATTCTTTCTGATGCCGCCGCACAGCTACGCCCTGGGCCTGACCATGGAGTACTTCCGCATCCCGCGGGAAGTGCTGGGATTGTGCCACGGCAAGAGCACCTACGCGCGCTGCGGGGTGATCGTCAACACCACGCCCTTGGAGCCGGAGTGGGTGGGCCACCTGGTGCTGGAGTTTTCCAACTCCAGTTCCACGTCGGTGCGGATTTATGCGGAAGAAGGCGTGTCGCAGGTGATTTTCCTGGAAGGCAGCGAGGTCTGCACCACCAGCTATGCCGATCGCGCCGGAAAATATCAGGACCAGCGCAAAATTGTGTCGGCGAAGTTGTAACGCAGGCCTTCAGGCCTGTTCTCTTTCTGTGGTGCGCCCGAAAAGCCAAAGAACAGGCCTGAAGGCCTGCGTTACCTGGCCCGCAGGCGCCGCATGCCGCGCAGCCAACGATCGTAATCGCCGGCCTTGCGCCGAAAGTATTCAGCGACTTCGGGATGCGGGAGGATCAGAAATTTTTCTCCCGCCAATCCCGCGACCACGGCTTCCGCTAACTCTTCCGGCGAGATCGACCCATCCTGCAACAACGCGCCGACCCCCGTCCGGCGGGTCGAACCGAGCATCGGCGTGCGCACGCCCTGCGGGCACAAGCACGACACGCGAATGCCGCGATCGCCGTAAGCGATCGCCAGCCACTCGGCGAAAGAAACCGCGGCGTGCTTGGTGACCGAATAGGGCGCGGAGTCCGCCTGCGTGAGCAGTCCCGCGGCGGAGGCCGTGTTCAACAGATAACCTTCGCCGCGCTCCAGCATGGCGGGCAGCACGGCGCGCGCCGCATAGACGTGCGCCATCAAGTTCACTTCCCAGATGCGCTGCCAGTCGTCGTTACCGGCCTCTTCCCCGCCCCCAATGGCGATGCCGGCGTTCGAACAGAACAAATCAATCTGCCCGAAGCGCACGATGGTCTGCGAAACCAGCCGGACGATTTCCGCTTCCACGCGAACGTCAGCGGGAATGGCCAACGCGGACGCGCCGATTTCCGAGGCCACCGCGCGCGCGCCGGCGGCGTTGAAGTCAGCCACCACCACGGCGCGCGCGCCTTCCGCCGCAAAGCGGCGGCACAACGCCGCGCCGATCCCGCTGGCGCCGCCCGTCACGACAACGACTTTTCCTGTAAGCGTCATTTGCCCGTGAAGCGCGGTGGGCGTTTTTCCAGGAAATGCGCCACGCCTTCCTTAAAATCCTGGCCCTTGAAACTGGCTAGCATCTCCTGGAAGCTGACATCCATGGCTTCGCCCAAACCCTGGAACTGCGCTTCGTAGATTTGTCGCTTCATCACCGCCAGCGAGCGCGGCGACACCGTGGCGGCCAGCTCCTTGGCGTAGTCCTGCACTGCGGCGAGGAAATTTTCCTCCGGCAGCACACGATGCACCAGGCCGGCGCGCAGCGCCTCGGCGGCGTCCACGTTGCGCGCCGTGAAGCAGTAATCGATCGCCGCCGGCAGACCCACGATGCGCGGCAGAATCCACGCCAAACCATACTCGGCCACCAGGCCGCGCTTGGCAAAGATCGTCGAGAACAGCGCCTTCTCGCTGGCAATGCGGATGTCGCAGTAAAGGGGCAGCACGAACCCCAAGCCCACCGCGGGGCCGTTGACCGCGGCAATCACCGGCTTGGGAATGGACATCAGCCAAGCGTGCTTGCGATGAAAATCCTCGCGCGCGCCGGAATCGAGCGGCACGCGGAGGGACATCGAACCGCTGACGCCGTCCGATTGGGTGAGCGCGCTGAGCAGGCTCATGTCGGCGCCGGCGCAGAAACCGCGTCCCGCGCCGGTGAAGACGATGGCGCGAACTGCCGCGTCGCCAGCGGCCGCGTGGAACGCCGCCGTGGCTTCCTGCTCCATTCGCATGGTCCAGGCATTCAATTTGTCGGGACGGTTCAGCGTGATCGTGGCGACGTGTTCCGACGCTTCATAGAGCACTTCCTCCCCTGATATTGGCGAAGACATTGCGGTAGTGTATCAGCAGTTGTGGTAGAAATGATCCATGTCAACTACCAGGCGCACTTTTCTGCAGACCAGCATGGCGGCTCCCTTGGCCGCCACTTACGCGGCATCTTCCACCATGGGCAAGCCCGTCTCCCCGAATGACAAGATCCGCATCGCGCTGATTGGCGCGGGTGGAATGGGCCAGGGCGACACGCGCGCCTCGCTCGACACCGGAGCGACCGAGTTGGTGGCCGCGGCCGACATTTATCAAGGACGCCTGACGCGCGTGAAGGAGCGCTGGGGCAGCGAGGTGTTCGTGACCCGCGACTATCGCGAGGTCCTGGCGCGCCGCGACATTGACGCGGTGATCGTAGCCACGCCCGATCACTGGCACTCCCGCATCTCCATCGACGCCATGGAAGCGGGCAAGGACGTTTATTGCGAGAAGCCGATGGTCCAGAAGCACGACCAGGGGACGGCCGTGGTTGCGGCGCAGCAAAAGACCGGGCGAACGTTCCAGGTCGGCAGCCAGTATGTGAGCAACGTGATCTTCTACAAGGTCCGCGATCTGCTGCAAGCGGGCGCCATCGGAGACCTGAACCTGGTGGAAGCCTGGCTGGACCGCAATTCGGCCATCGGCGCATGGCAATACACGCTGCCTTTGGACGCCACGCCGGAAAACATCGACTGGGACACTTTCCTGGGCAGCGCGCCCAAGCGGCCTTTCGAGCCGATCCGCTTGTTTCGCTGGCGCAATTATTCGGACTACGGCACCGGCCTGGCCGGCGATCTTTATGTGCATCTGCTGAGCGGCTTGCACACCGCCACCGGATCGCTGGGGCCAGTGCGCGTCTACGCCACCGGCGGCACGCGCTATTGGAAGGATGGCCGCGACGCTCCCGACGTGCAGCTTTCGCTGCTCGATTATCCCAAGACCGACCGCCATCCGGAGTTCTCGCTAAGCTTGCAGGTGAACTTCGCCAGCGGCGCGGCCACCGAGCAGTTTGGATTGCGATTCTACGGCCGCGAAGGCGTGATCAACGTGACGCCCACGGAATTGACGCTCTCGAAACCACCCAAGGAAACCGATCCTGGAATGAGCGTGGATAGTTTTGCAAAAGCCATGCAGGATCGCTTGATCCAGGCGCACCGCGAAAAATATCCACGCTGGAAGCCGGCCGCGGCCACCATACCCGAGAATAGCGAAACGCACTTTGTGACGCCCGGCGGCTACAACATGCACTCGGAGCATCACAAGGCGTTTGTGGAAGCGGTGCGCGCGCACAAGCCCAGCGTCGAGGACGCCGTCTTCGGCCTACGCGCCGCGGGACCGGCGCTGCTGTGCAACACCAGCCAGTTCAGCGGCAAGATTTGCCATTGGGATCCGGAGAAGATGGTTGTCACCGGCTAACAAGGAAAGAAAAGCAACCGCCGATGAACGCCGATAAACGCCGATAAAACCCACACTCCGTTCTTATCGGCGTTCATCGGCGTTTATCGGCGGTTGCGTTTTTTTCCGTGTTCCCGCGATACACTGGTGGTTCGCCATGAAAGCCGCCACCCAGCAAATCCTGAACCGCTTTGCCCGGACCACCGAGGAAGTCTACAACCTCGACGAATTCCGCGACCGCCTGGAAAGCGGGCGTCCGCTCAAAATCAAGTACGGCGTGGACCTGACCGCGCCGTTTCTGCACATCGGCCACGCCGTGAATCTGTGGATGCAGCGGGAAATGCAGGAGCACGGCCACATCGTGCAGTTCCTGCTCGGCGATTTCACCACGCGCATTGGCGATCCCACCGGGAAATCGAAAGTGCGCCCGGTCATCGCGCCCGAGGAAATCGAGCGCAACGCCCAGGACTTTCTGCGCCAGGTATCGGCGGTGCTGTTGACCGATCCCGCGGTGTTTGAAGTGCGCCGCAACTCCGATTGGTTCGGCAAGATGCCCACCGAGGAGTTCTTGCGCCTCCTCTCGATGGTGACGCACTCCAAGCTGATTGCCCGCGACATGTTCCAGCGCCGCATCTCGGCCGGCGAGGAGATTTACCTCCACGAAATGCTCTACCCCGTGGTGCAAGGCTACGACTCCAAGATGCTGGAGTCCGACTTAACCATCGTGGGCACCGACCAGCTTTTCAACGAACTGATGGGCCGCTTCTTCATGGAGAAATTTGGCCAGCCGCCGCAAGTGGTGATGACCACGCGCATCACGCCCGGCACCGACGGCATCGAGAAACAAAGTAAGAGCCTGGGCAACTACATCGGCTTGGCCGACTCGCCGCGCGACAAGTTCGGCAAAATCATGAGCATTCCCGACGCGTTGATGCTCTCGTACTTCGAAGTGTACACGCTGGTGGAATTGACGGAACTGGAAGCCCTGCGCGCCGCCAACATCGAAGATCCCATGACCTGGAAGAAGCGCCTGGCGCGGGAGATCGTGGCACGCTATCACGGTGAACAAATCGCCACGCAAGAAGAAGAGTGGTTCACCACGACTTTCTCGAAAAAAACCGCGCCCAGCGACGCGCGGCCCGTGACCGTACCTTCCGAAATGACCTGGCTGGAACTGCTGCGCCGCGAACTGCCCGAGCACTCCGCCGGCGACTTGCGAAGGCTGGTGCAACAAGGCGCGGTGCGCGTGGACGGCGAAAAAGTGTCCAGCGAGAAGGCGTCCGTGGAGTGGAAGGGCGAGGGCATGGTCAAAGTCGGCAAGCTGACGTGGTTCCGGCTGGTGCGTGGGTAATCGCCCGGGAGTCGGGTTGCAAATCAGGCAGTCCCACGTTCTTCCGCCGTTCTTCCGCCGTTCTTCCGCCGTTCTTCCGCCGTTCTTCCGCCGTTCTTCCGCCGTTCTTGCAGCCGGTTCTTCCGTCTCCGTTCTTCCGTGATTGCCCCCGATGCGGCAGCCTTCAATCTGATCAACGATCTGGAAATACGCCCGGCCTGCCGGACTTGAAATCGATCCGGAGCAACATGCTAGGCATTTTCTCACAGCGCCGCGTTACGGCTGGGTGCGGGCACAGGATAACCAGCGGTGGATCGGTTTACCGCCAAGGGCAGGGACATAACTGACCGCTATCCGACACTCCAAGCCGCTGGCAAGACGGATGATGGTCGCGTGGTGGACCTGGAGATGTCCGAGAGGTGCTTGGCCAGCGGCCACCGTGATTCTGGCGTCATGCAGCCAACGCTCGGTGAGCGCCGACAGCGGTGCGGCCTTGGCGAGATCTTCCACCGTGAATTGCAGCGGAAGCGCGGCATCCAGCTTGGCCGCGTCAGGTTGAAGTTTCTCGACCGCTTGTTGGGTTTCAGAGATTGGATGCCATCTTTCGAAGCCGGTCAGCACCGGTAACACGCCTTCGCCAAATCCAGAGGCGCTCACAGAAAAACTGCAGAATAGCACAACCAAGGCCAACGCCAGCGCGGCGCGGGCGATCCCCCAAACGCTGTCTTGAGGCTGGGTCCGGAACATCCGGTAGCTTTGGATTATGGCGAGAAGTGACGCCGGAACGATCACCAAAAGCACTGAGGCGACGACGGCGGGAATACCCAGGAACGCTTGCGGATCGAGATGGAGCCATGAAACAGCGACCTCCCTCAGAGTGCCGGTAGTCTGCGACAGTTGCTGGGCAGCCCAGTTGCCGCACTCACCAGCAAGAAGAACCGCGCCCATCGCCGGAAAGAGCCACGCCACCGCGGGCCACGTTCCGTTGACCGCGCAGGCACACCAAAATGACCCAAGGGTCAGGAGTAACAGCGTACACATCCAGACCATTGGCTCACGCGGAGAGATGAACGGTGTTCCCCGGACAAATCCAACCGCCGACAAAACCGATACCGGCAGCACCACCGCACCAACGAGACTCGTGGACAGGGCCATGACCAGCTTGATTAGCCACTGGCGTCGGGCGGACACCGGCAGGGTCAGTTGCCAGGAGTGCGTTCCGGCCGTTCTTTCTTCCCCCAGCGACAAGCAGCCGGCGAGAATCGCGATCAATAGGCTGAGGCAACCCGCGAGAACCATCGGGATCGCCACTGCCGGCGGGGCCGCGCCATACTCGGGCGATCCGCGTTCCGGCACAACCCCGAAGATGGTCAGGTAAAGCCAGGCAAGAACGGCCAGCAGCGTGAACAGCCAGACCGGCTGCAGCAAACGGAATTCCTTGCGGACCAAGTTGCGAAGCGCTCCGCTCGGCTGGGAGCGGAACAAGCGAGCCAGGGATTCCGGTAGGAACTGCGGTCCGGCCATCATCAAGTCATCGCCGGCCATTCCTCCGGTCACCTGGAAACGCATCAACTTTCGCGCGCCGAGCCAGAGCATTACGCCCGCATAGAGAAGACCGGCGATGATGGTAATCCAAGTCGCAGAGATGACCTCGCCCTTTAAAGGGCGAATGACACCAATCAAGACTCCCCAGACCCAAAGAGCTGTCAAGTTCAACATGAGGCCGCCCATCATGGATCTAGCGACGAGGGTCCAATACGTCGCCGAGGCGATCATGGCCACAATCCCTAGAACACCCACCCACAACACCGGTTGCGAAAGCTCGGACCGCCAGGCATAGCCGAAAACCAAAGCCGCCGATGCGACGGCGAGGATCGTGACGCTCATCTTCTCGCCCCAGATCCGCAGCCGTCCGACAGGTTGACTCAGAAGGGAAGAGAATGTTCCGTACAGGAATTCGCTACCCAGCGTGAACGTTACCAGCAACGGGATGCCCAAGAAGAAGTCCAGGAAACCGATGGCTTCGACCGGGCCTCTAGGCCAATGCTGTCCCCGAACGAACGGCGCCAAGCCCGCGATCGTCACGGCGCACCAGAACGGGAACAGGGTGCGTGCTTCCTTGGTGAGTCTTGTGGTGGTGGGGTTCATGTTTGTCTCCTAGGTACCCTGGTAAGCGCAGGATGCCGCAGTCCCTCCACAGTTGGCAACGGTTAGCTTGCACTCCAGTCCGCTGGCAAAACGGATCGTAGCGAGATAAGCCGATGAATGAGCATGGTCCGGAACAACAACAATGCTCGAGCCGCTCAGCCAGCGCCGCGTGAGCGCAGTTAGGGGAGAGTTCTTGGCGAGATCCTCCCCGCTGAGCTCCAGCTTCACCGTAGCAGGCTGAAGTTTATCCAGCGCTTGGCGGGTTTCTGAGAGTGGCTCCCACGTCGAGGAGACGAACCCGGCGGAGACGGAAAAACTCCACAGCAGGGTCACCGCGGCCGCCGGCGCCACGCATCGCAAAATCCACAAGGCGCTGTCCTCGGGCTGGATTCGAAAGAGCCGGTAACTTTGGACCAGAGCCACCAATAAGGCCGGGACAAACAGCCAGAGCACCCCGGCGCGGGCGGAGTCGGTGATGGTTTTGAATGCGAAGGGACTGAGATGGAACCATGAAAGAGAGTGGTCCAGCACGGTTCCCGTGCTGCGCGCCACTTGCCGTCCCAGCCACATGCCTCCGGACCGGGCTGCCAGGATCGCGGCTGGAACCGCAGCAACCCAGAGGGAGGCACGCATGGTCCCGTTTGCCGCACATGCACACCAGAATGCAGCGAAGGTCAACACCGGAACCAGGAGCATCCATTCCCGTAACTCACGGAAGTCCACAAACAGGAACGGCGATCCGAAAACAGCTCCGATGGCGATGACCACCAGGAGGGGAAACAGCACCGAGCCGGCAAATCCCGCGAGCATGGCCATGACCAGCTTGATAAGCCATTGGCGGAATGGAGAAACCGGCAGGGTCATGTGCCAAACCTGTGTCCCCGACGCTCTTTCCTCCCCCAGCGAAAGAAGTCCGGCGAAAACCGGCGCCAATAGAAAAAGCGAACCCAGGGTAACGAATACAGCGAATCCAACCGTGAAATCTGGGGCGCCGGGATGTATAGGAAACGTTGTCAGGAGCCGGAACATCGCGGCGAAAGCCAGGTACAAGAGAGACAACAGCGTGGTCAACCAGACCGGCCGCAGCAAACGAAGTTCCTTGCGGATCAAGTTGAGAACGCTCCGGAGGGCCGGCAGCGCAACCACCCGGCCAACCTTCCGGCATCACGGCCGGACCGGCCATCAGCAGATCATCGCCGGCCATGCCTCCCGTCACCTGAAACCGCGCCAGCTTTCGCGCGCCCAGCCAGAGCATCACGACCTGCGTAGCACATGACGAAGACGGAGATGAGCAGTGATGGCTGCGGCGGGAAGAGCCGCTGGCGAGCCATGGTACCGCGCGCGCCAAGCCATTTCCAATCGACCAGGAAGCGAGGACCGTAAAGATGATCAGGACGAACCGCCCAACGTTGATCTTGTGACAAGCGTCCAAAATGTCGCCGAAGCCGTGGTGGCGACGATCCACGCAGCTCCAAGGCCAACGCTCCACGTGAGGTCGAAGCTGAGGCGCCGGAAAGCCGCCAGGCGATCGAAAACCAGAGCCGCCGACAGGACCGCCACGAGCCATGACGCTCAACTTCTCGCCCCAAATTTCCATCCGGCCGACGGGTTGAGCAAGCAGCAGGGAAAGCGTTCGGTGTTGGAATTCGTTGCCGAGCGGGAGAGTCGCCAGGAGTCGGGAGCCAAAGAAAAAGGCCAGATACAACTGAGTTCTGCATTGATATAGCGGGTCGCGAGAACGACGGGCAGCGCGCCGGCGAGCAGCCACGGCGCACCAGGGCCAGAACAGCGGGCGTGCTTCCTTGAAGATTCTCGTGGTCTTGGTGTTCATCCTCGTCTCCTACGATCTTCAAGGTCGCGACAAAAATTTCCTCCAGCGTCAGCGACTCTGTCGAGAGCGACTCCGGGATTGTGCTGCCGCAGGCGCTCCATCAATTCGGCGCCCGCGCCATTGGCGATCAACTCCAGTTCGCGGCCGTCGCGGCGCACGCGCAATGCCGCTTTGAGGTCGATTTCCGGCGGCGATTGGGCAAAGCGCGCGCGGATTTTCTGATAACGCTCGCGGGCCTGGTCGGCGTCGAGCGTCAGCACGGCGCGGCCGCGATCGATGATCGTGAACTCGTCAATCAATCCCTCGAATTCGGTGATGAGGTGGGTGGAAACCAGAATCGTGCGCTTGCCCGGAATGCCTTGCTGGTACGCGCCGATCACCGCCTCGATGAACTCGCGGCGGACGATGGGGTCCAGGCCCGAGGTCGGCTCGTCGAGCACCAGCAAGTCCGTCTCCGGGCAGACCGCGGCGACCAGCGCCACCTGGGTTCGCTGGCCCTTGGAGAGACTTCCGGTGCGCTGCGCCGGATCGAGCCGGAAACGCTCAAGCAACTCCTGCTCGATCTTCCGGTTCCAATTCGCGCGAAATGAAGCGAGGTAATCCAGCGTCTCGCGAACGCTCATCCACGGATAGAACGCCACCTGGTCCGGCACGTAGGAGAGCGAGCGCTTCACCTCCACTTCGTGCTTTGCCGGATCGAGGCCGAAGACGCGCACCTGCCCGCGCTGCGGACGCAGCAGATTGAGCAGACACTTCATGGTGGTGGTCTTGCCCGCGCCGTTGCGGCCGAAGAGTCCGTAACAGCGGCCGGGCTGCACGGTCAGGCTCAAGTCATGCACCGCCTCCGCGCGCCCGTAAGCGTAAGTGAGATTTTCGATTTGGATGGCGGGAGTGGGAGAGTTCATGGCGGTCAATCCTCCTTCATGGTCTTCATGGGCGCGCCGTTTGTCGTCGAGCACATCCAGTCGTTCATGGATCAATTCGAGGAACTCATCGCGGGGCACCTGCAAATGGTGCGCCTGCACGATGGCCTGGTCGATCTCCTCGATCAGCAGCTTGCGCCGGACTTCCTTGCGCAATGCCGATTGATTCTCTTTCAGGAAACAACCCCGCCCCGGCAGCGTCTCAATCACGCCCAGGCTTTCCAGCTCGGAATAGGCTTTGGCGACCGTGTTGCGATTGACGCGCAGTTCCTCCGCCAGGGGACGGATGGAGGGCAGCGCCTCGCCGGGCTGCAGCGCCCCGGAAGCGGCGGCGGCCTTGACCTGATCCACGATCTGGAGATAGATGGGCATGCCGGACTTGAAATTGATTTGAAGTATCATATTCGGCTCTCTGTCATAGGACAGTATGACAGTTCGCAAAGACTGTCAAGCAAAAACTTTCGAGGGGTCGCATTGCGACCGCCGCACTGTTAACGGAGACTCGTACCTCATCCGTCGTTGTCAGCGCAAGTTGCCTTAGACTGTGTTAGATTACGAGCGATGACGAAAGAGATCCGTATTTTCCCCGACGTCGCCGCCATCGCTGCCGCGGCCGCCGAAGAGTTCGTGCGTTTGGCGCCCGCCACGGTGGCGCTGGCCGGCGGCGTCACGCCTCGGGCGCTCTATGAACTGCTGGCCGGCCGCAACGGCATCGCCTGGGACAAGATCCATTTCTTTTTCGGCGATGAACGCCACGTCCCCCCCGACCATCCCGACAGCAACTACCGCATGGCCGAGGAAGCGATGCTGGCGCATGTTCCGGTTCCGGCGTCCAACGTGCATCGCATCAAGACGGAAAATCCCGATGCCGCGGCGGCGGCCGCGGATTACGCGGCGGAGCTCCAGCGAGTGTTTCATCTGAGCGCCGGCGAATTGCCGCGCTTCGACGTCGTGTTGCTGGGTATGGGACCGGATGGCCACACGGCGTCGCTGTTTCCGGGCACCGACGTGCTCAGTGAGCGTCACGCGTTGGTGGCCGCGCCGTGGGTTCCGAAGATGCACGGTTTCCGCGTCACCATGACCCTTCCGGTGCTCAACAACGCCGCCAATGTTATCTTCATGGCTGGTGGTATGGAGAAGGCTTCGGTGCTGAAGGTGGTGCTCGAAGAAAAAAGCGAGCCGCCTTTCCCGGCGCAGTTGGTGTGTCCGGCGAACGGCCGCCTGCTGTGGATGGTGGATCGCGCGGCGGCCAGATTCTTGCGGGGACAGTAACAGAGAGCCACGAGGCCCGAGGCCCGAGGCCCGAGTCAAGAAGATGTGGACGACTCGGGCCTCGGAACTCGGGCCTCGGGCCTGTCTTGCTAATCCGCATCCAGCATCTTTTCGTTCGGCTCCGGCAGCCAGAAGCTCAGCGCAAACCCAGCTACGTAGACAAACAATCCCACGATGGCCGCGGCGTACGCCGTCTTGGCAAATGACGTGCCTCCCGATGTGTGATTGGCCAGTTGCGCCGTCACCCACGCGAAGGACGTTCCGATCATGCGGCCACCCACGTTAGCGGCAAAGCTTTCGCCCGTGCCCCGCAAATGGACCGGATAGACCAGCGGCAAGTAATTTCCCCAGAAGCTAAATTGCGCCACGGTAAAAAATCCCGCCAGCACGATTCCTATTCGCAGCATCGCCAGATCGTTCACCGCGGGAAAAAAGAACACCAGCGGCAGGACGACCATTCCCGGAATCATGAAGATCCACAGCAGCTTTCTGCGCCCTACCACGACCACCGCGAGGAGCGCCAGCGCCATCCGGCCCACCAATCCGCCGGTCTCCTGCAGGGACTGGACTTTGGCGACGATTTGCTGCTGCTGCGGCGGCTTCAAGTTGCTCACACCCGGAAGTCCTGGAACGATGCGCGGTAAATGTTGAATCGCGCCGAAGGCCGCGCCATAGGCGAACGCAAACATCAGGCAGGTGACGATGGTAGTGCGCAGCAGCTTCGGCTGGAACAATTCCGCGATGCTGGGGCGCTTGAGCGTCCCGGCAGCCTTCTTCTCTTTCCACTTCGGCGACTCCGGCAGGAACGGCCGAATAATAATCAGCGGGATGGCCGGAATCACGCCGGACAGCAGCGTGTAGCGCCAGGGTGCATGTCCGCCGAGAATCGCCGGCAGCTTGGCGCCGTAGGTTACCGCGACATAATATCCGCCCGCCACCATGAATCCGCCGAAGGAGGAGAACGCTTGCGTCCATCCCAGCGCTTTTTCGCGCTGCTTGTGATCGTCGAAGATCTCCGCCAGCCAGGCGACGGCGGCCACGAACTCCACGCAGACGCCGACAAAGATCAGGCAGCGCAGCACCAGCAGCATCGGCAAGGACGTGGAGTAAGCCGCGGCGGCTTCCGAAACGGTGTACAGCAGGATGCTCCACACCAGCACGCGCTGGCGTCCCAGAAGGTCGGTGAGATAGCCGCCGATCATGCCGAAGATTCCGCCGCACACGGCGGGTAGATAAAACAGGTATCCCACCCAATCGTTGAACTGCGGCGTGCCGGGCTTGAGATGGCCCAACTCGCCGAGCGCCGGTCCGACGATCAGCGGCAGCATCAACACGGCGTAGATGTCGAAGGCGAATCCAAGCGACGCGACGCCGCAGATGAGCCATTGCGTGGGAGTAAGTCGTGGGGCAGCCATAGAGCCATCAGTATAGCGAATGCGCAACGTTTTTTGCTAACCGAAACGCCGTTCGCGCGTATGTTCACTATGGACACTCTGGGGAAAGACCTCCGCTACGCCGCGCGATTGCTTCGCAAGTCGCCCGGTTTCACACTGACCGCCATCGTGGTGATCGCCATCGGGGTCGGCGCCAATGGCGCCATCTTCAGCTTGGTGGATGCCGTGTTGCTGCGTCCGCTGCCTTACACTCAACCCGAACAGCTCGTAAGGCTTTGGGAACGTGCTCCGGGAAGTGACCGCAACGCGGTATCGCCGCTCAATTTTCTCGATTGGAGCGAACAGAACAAGGTGTTTTCCTCCATGGCGGCGTTGTCGGGCGCGTCGCGGACGCTCACGCGCGACGGTGCCAGCGCGGAACGGATTCCCGGACAGGCCGTCACGGCATCGTTCTTCGATCTATTGGGAGTCACGCCCGTGCTGGGGCGCACCTTCGTGGCCGGCGATTTTGTTCCGAACTCGCCAGTGGTGATGATCGGCGAAGGATTCTGGAAATCGCATCTAGGCGGCTCGGCGTCGGCCATCGGCAGCACGCTCCTGTTGGACGGGCAACCCAAGACCGTGGTCGGCGTGATCCCCGCGGATTTCCAAATCTGGCAAGAAAGCCAGTTGTGGGAGCCGTATGTCGTGCGCCGCAGTCCGGAGCAGCGCAAAATCCACTACCTGCGCGTCTATGGACGCCTGAAGCGGGGCGTGACGATCGAGCAAGCGCGCGCCAACATGTCCACGGTCGCCGAAAACCTGGCGCAGGCTTTCCCTGAAACCAACCAACGCTGGAGTGTGACGGTGGATTCGTTGCGCCAAGCGACGATCGGCGCGGATCTCCGAACCACGTCGCTGGTGCTGGCGGGAGTCGCCGCGTTTGTGTTGCTGATGGGCTGCGCCAACGTCGCCAGTTTGCTGCTGGCCCGCGGCGTCGGTCGCACGCGGGAAATCGCGGTGCGCGCGTCGCTGGGTGGCAGTCCGGGCCGTATTGCACAACAGTTGCTGACCGAAAGCACGCTGCTGGCTGTGCTGGGAGGCGCGACCGGCATGTTCTTGGCTTGGATGATTGTCCGCGCCGCGCCTTCATTCCTGCCGTCGGAAACGCTGCCCGTCGGGGTGAAGTTGTTTCTCGACCTTCGCGTGATCGCGTTCGCTTCCATCGCCACACTGGCGACTGGCCTGCTGTTTGGGCTGGCTCCGGCATGGCAAGCGTCGCGGCTCTCCTTGGCCGAAACGTTGCGCGCAGGCGGTCGAGGCGTGACAAGCGGCGCCGGCTTCCGCACGGTGCTCGCGGCGGGTGAGATCGCTGTCGCGGTAATGTTGGTAGCGGGTGCGGGATTGCTGCTGCGCACCATCGTCTCGCTTGACCGCGTCGATCCGGGATTTCGCGCGGGCAACGTGATCACCATGCAGGTGAGTCCGCCCAACAGCCGATACAAAGATCCATCTCAAACAGGCGTGCTATTTCAGCGTGTGGAGCGGGAGATCGCCGCGATTCCAGGAGTGAAGTCGGTGGGCTTTTCAACCGTGCTGCCGCTAGACGGTTGGGAGATCGGACAGCCGTTCACGGTGGTAGGCGCGCCGCCACTGGGACCATCCCAGGCGCCGAGTGCAAACTATCAAATGGTGAATCCCAATTATTTCGAGACCTTGGGCATCGTGGTGATTCGAGGACGCGCCTTCACCGATCAAGACACGGCGCAGTCTCGGCAAGTCTGCATCGTGAACGAAGAACTGGTTCACGAATTCCTACAAGGGCGCGAAACCATCGGGACGCATCTAGTGGTCTCGGGGATGGGTGCCACAGGGCCAAAGAGCGTGGAGCGCGAGATCGTCGGTGTGATCCGCCAGGTGAAAGTGGAGGGGTTGGGTGAGAAGATCAATTCGCCGGAGGTTTATGTTCCGCTCACGCAGAACTCCTGGTATTGGACGGCTATCGCTGTGCGAGCCGAGGGCAATCCGTTGGCGGTGCTGACTGGGGCGAAGGCGGCGATCGCGCGGGTGGACAAGGATCTGCCGGTGACGCGCGTGCGAACCATGGAAGAAGTCGCGTCGGAAACCGTGGTGCAGCCGCGTTTCCGCGCCGGGCTGATGGCCGCCTTCGCCGCCTTGGCGCTGGTGCTGGCCACGGTCGGAATTTTTGGACTACTGGCATTCTCGGCCGGCCAGCGCACGCGCGAGTTCGGAATCCGCATGGCGTTGGGTGCGCGCGCCGGCAATGTGCTCGGGTTGGTCTTGCGTAACGGCCTGACCATCACGGCGGTGGGCGTGGCCGTGGGAATTCTTGGCGCGGCGGCATTGACGCGCTTCCTGGCGACTCTGCTTTACGGCGTGCAGCCTCTCGATCCCGTCACGTTTGGAGGCGCGGCACTCTTGCTGGCGATCGTGGCGCTGGCCGCTTGCGCGATTCCGGCCTGGCGCGCGTCGCGAACCAATCCGGCGATTGCGTTGCATCAAGAATAAAAATTGCCACAGATGAACACAGATAAACGCAGATGCCTTCTCGTTCCTATCTGCGTTCATCTGTGTTCATCTGTGGCTAATTACCCCTCAGGATCAATCCCGCGATCCCAGTGCAGCCACAACACCCGCGAGTAACGCACAATCAGCGGCACGAACGGCAAGTAGGCGGCCAAAGCGATGACCATGCACTGCCACAACGGCCAACGCGTCACATACCAGATCAATGCGATCAGCACGCCGCCTGTCGGCAGACTCATGGCGTACGCGAAGTACATGGCGCCGATGAAGTATCCCGGCTCGCGCTCGAAGCGCAAATCGCACACCGGACAGCGTTCGTTCATGGCCAGGACACCACGGAAAATGGCTCCCGTGTAACAGCGCGGACAAAGCAAATGCCGGATGGCATGCCAGCGCGGCGACGGCGGGTTTCCCCTGGTGATTAGATTCGACACTAGATGAAATGAATCAACCAACCAACGCCGAAAATCACCGCCAGAAAGGTGGCGAAGGTAATAGCGCCGTATTGCAGGCGCTCCCGATCCGTGTTCTTCGAGGTGATCGCGAACACCACCGAAGTGAACAGGGAGAATAGCGCGGCGGCTTCGAAGTGAGTGAGTGAAATGTTCATGTGCGGCTAGTCCTTGCGCTTCACGGCGATATCGTAAGCGTCCATGATTGCCAGGCAGTTCAGCAATCCCGCGGTCAACATAAATTTTGTTCCGTAGTCGGCCATGGCCGTTGCCGGCTCGGGAACCTTGTAGCCGAAAAACCCGGTGACAAAAAACAGCCCGCCGGAACCGGCCTGCGCCAGCCAGCCCAGGCAGTCCACGATGTCGCTGCCGTTCCACACGAACAGTTTTCCGCTCATTCCCATCCCCAAAAGAAACATCCCTAAGATAGAACCGAGCAGCAGCAGCCCGCGGCCCCAGCGCCCTTGCCAGAAATGTCCGCCGCCGGGAATCACCCAGCCGACGAGCGCCGGAATATATGCCTTGAATCCGTTGGGTTGAGCCATAAGTTACGATCTAAGTTTCGATGATCACTGGTTCCGTCTGTACCGCCCCGGTGGTCCCCGCGCCCTTTTCATCCACGAAGCAGTTGACCTCCAGGCGCACGCCGAACTCCGGCAAGTAGATGCCCGGTTCCACGGAGAAGCAGGTCCACGGTATTACGCGCCGTTCGTCGCGCGTCTCCAGGTTGTCCATGTTGGCGCCGTTGGCGTGGATCTCCACCTGAATGCTGTGCCCGGTGCGATGCACGAAATACTCACCGTAACCGGCTTTGGCGATCACGCCGCGGGCCACGTCGTCCACCTGCCACCCTTGGATCGCGCGGCCGCTTTTCACCGCGCCGTTGACAAAGGCCACGGCCGAATCGCGGGCTTCCCGCACGACCTGAAAGACGCTCTCATGCTTGGCGGATGGTTTATCGCCGGGCTTGGCGGCGATGTATCCGCACCAAGTAATATCATAATACACCGCGCCCGGTTTCTTCTCCTTGGCCCACATGTCGATCAGCAGCCAGTCGCCGCGGCGGATGGGACTGCTGCGCCCCGGCGCGGGCTCATAGTGGCAATCGCTGCCGTTCTCGTTTACGCCGACGATCGGCGTATCGTGCGTAGCCAGCCCCGCGGCCTCGAAGCGGTCCAGGATGTAGCGCGCGATCGTGTACTCGTCCGTTGAGCCGTGCAAGCGGACCAAGCGTCCTACTTCGGCGAAGGCGTCGGCGCGGATCTGGTCCACGATGCGCGCCGCGGCCAAATGCATCTCTTTCTGCTGCGGGGTCCAGCGCGCCTCGAAGATCTGCACCAAATCGGCGGAGGAAACCACCTCGGCCCCCAGGCTGCGAATCAATTCGATGGTGCCGGCGTCCACAGTAGCGACATAAGGAATGTTGTTCATCGCCGAATACTGCATGGCTACGTGTTTGTAAGGCGCCACCATCTGGCGGAGTCCGGCGTGCAGATCCTGCCACTTGCTGTAGATGAGCTTGCTTCCAGGAAGCGCGTCGAGTTTGCCCGGTTCGATGCGGTGATTCAACTTCACCGGCTCGCCCTGCGCCGGCACCAGATAAAACCAGCGCCGCGTGGTGAGGCCGGCGCCTTCCAGGCCTAAAATGCGATAGGCGATCGGGTCGGAATGACGGAAGTCGGCGAACAGCCAGGCGTCGGCGCCTTGTTCTCGCAGAGCGGATTGAATGGCGGAGAGGTTCATGTGTTTAGCTTATGCGAAATTTGAGCCCAATTCACCACGAAGGCAGAATTGCCACAGAGACACAGAGGGCACAGAGACCCGAAGCACAGAGAAAACCGGGCCTTCCTGTCATCTGTCTTTCTCTGTGCTTCCGGTCTCTGTGTTCTCTGTGTCTCTGTGGCTAACCCTTCCCCTCTTACTTGGCATCCCGCCAATTCAGGCCCACACCCACCGACGCCACCAGCGGGACGTTCAACTGCATCGCGCCTTCCATGTTCTCCCGCGTCAGGCGCTTCACTTGCTCCACTTCGGAGTCCGGCGCTTCCAGCACCAGTTCGTCGTGTACTTGCAGCAGCAGGCGCGCTTCCAGTTTTTGCTCGCGCAACTGGCGATGGAGATTGATCATCGCCACCTTGATCAAGTCGGCCGCCGATCCCTGCAACGGAGTGTTGGTGGCGGTGCGCTCGGCGAATCCGCGATTGGTGGCGTTTTTGCTGTTCAATCCGGGGATGGGGCGGCGGCGGCCCAGGATCGTGGTGACGAAATTGTCGCGCCGCGCGGCCTCCAGCACTTGGTCGAGATAAGTCCGTACGCCGGCGTAGCGAGCGAAATATTCGTTGATGAAGCGCTGCGCCTCGTTCTTGGGAATGCCCAACTGCTGGGCCAATCCGAAGGCGCTCAGGCCGTAGACGATTCCGAAATTGATGGCCTTGGCAGCGCGGCGATGCTCGCCGGTTTGCAACAGGGGCCCTACTCCGAAAATCGCTTCGGCGGTGCGGGCATGAATGTCTTCGCCGCGGCGGAACGCTTCCACCAGCGCGGGATCTTGGGAAAAATGCGCCAGCAGCCGCAGCTCCACTTGCGAGTAATCGGCGGAAAGAATTTTCCATCCGGGCGGCGCGATGAACGCGGAGCGAATGCGCAAGCCCAGTTCGGTGCGAACCGGCACATTCTGCAAATTGGGATCGCGCGAGGACAGCCGTCCGGTGGCCGCGCCGGTTTGCTCGAAGCTGGTGTGCAAGCGGCCCTGCGCGTCGGCCAGCGCGGGCAGCGCGTCCATGTAGGTGCCGCGCAACTTGGTGAGCTGGCGATACTCCAAAACTTTCCGTGGCAGATCGAAGGTTTGCGCCAGCTCCTCCAAAACGTCGGCGGCGGTGGATTGCACCTTACCCTTTCCAGGACGCCGCGGCGACGGCAAGTTCAGCTTGTCGAACAGCACATGAGCAAGCTGTTGCGGGGAGTTGATATTGAACTCCGTGCCGGCGAGGCGATGAATTTCCTTGGCCAAGTCGTCGGCTTGCGCGCCGGTTTCCTCGGACAGCCTGCGCAGCAAATCGGAATCCAGAAGCACGCCCCGCGACTCCATGTCGGCCAGCACCTCCGCCAGCGGCAACTCGACGTCGCGATAGAGCGGCGTCAAGCCGGCTTCGCCGGCTTTCTCCGCCAGCTTGCCGGCCATCTGTCCCAGCACGTCGGCGCGCTCGGCCAGGGATCCCGAAAGACGCGCTTCAAAATGCCGCTCGGCCAGTTTTTCCAGCTCGTATCCCGTTTCGGTAGGATCAAGCAGGAAAGAGTACAGCATCGTGTCGTGCGCCACGCCGCGCAACTCGATGCCGTGGCGGCGCAGCGCCACCAGCGTAGCCTTGGCGTCGTGGACGCTCTTCGGACGGCCGGCGTCTTCCAACCACGCGCGAATCTCCGGCAATCGCGCGGCCGGTAACGTCCGCGCCTGGCCGGGCCGCGCGGAGATCGCCAGGAACGCCTCGGCTTCGTAGGTTGCCACGGCCACCGCGGCCGCCGGCGGGAATTCCGCCCCAGCCGGCAGCTCGGAATAATCGTGCTGCCGGGATTCCAATTCCGGCAGGCAATCCTTCAGCAGGCTGTGGAATTCCATCTCCCGATAAAACTCGCGCATGGCCGCCCGATTGGGATCCTGGCGTCGCAGCGTGTCGAGATCGAGCGGGACGGGCGCGTCGGTTCGCACGGTGACCAACACCCGCGATTGCAGAATCTGCTCCCGATTGTTTTGCAGCGATTCGCGATAGGTCTTGCGCTCCACTTGACCGGGCGAGGCCAGCAGGGCGTCGAGCGAGCCGAATCGCGCGATCAGGTCTTTCGCGCCTTTCGCACCGATGCCGGGCGCTCCGGGAATGTTGTCCACGGCGTCGCCTTGGAGCGCCATCATGTCCACAATCTGGCCGGGACGCACGCCGGTTACTTCCAGGACTTTGGCTTCGTCGTAGAGCAGGTTCTTCATCGGATCGAAAATAAGGATGCCAGGACGCACCAATTGGCGCATGTCTTTGTCGCCGGAAACGATATGCACTTCCGTGCCGCGGCGCGCCGCATCCACGGCCAGGGTCGCGATGATGTCGTCGGCTTCGAAGCCGGGCTGTTCCAGGATCGGCACGCGCATCGCCTCCAGCAGCTTGCGGATGTAGGGAAGCTGGCGCGCCAACTCGTCGGGCATGGCCGCGCGATTCGCCTTGTAATCGGCGAACAGATCGTCGCGGAAGGTAGGCGCGGCGTGATCGAAGACCGCCGCGAAATAATCCGGCTGCTGCTCGTCCATCAACTTGCGCAGCATGTTGTGGAAGACCAGCACGCAACCCGTGGGCAAACCGTCGTGAGTCTGAAATCCCTGCGTTTGGGGCTGATGAAAAGCCCGGAACACGAAGTTCATCGAATCCAGCAGGAAGAGACGCTCGCGCGCAACAGGGGGCATGGGTTGATGTTCAGAGTACCATAGGTATTTTTCGGATCAGGGAACAACGCAAAAGCAACCGCCGATAAACGCCGATGAACGCGGATGGGAAACGCTCTTATCGGCGTTCATCGGCGGTTGCATTTTGTTACCGAATTTCCTTGCGGATCTTAAAATCCACGCCGAACAGCCCGTTCTGGTCGCGCGTCGCCAGCACCGAGAGGCGCCGGTTGACGATCCACTCGATCTGCACGATTTGCTCCTGCGCGTTGTTCAGACTGGTGATGTAGGTGAGCGTGACGTTGGGCGTCACCTGCTGCTCCAGCGCGATGCGCGCGGTGGGATTGGTGTCCGGCGATCCCGATTGCGGATCGATCTTGAAGCGGCTGGCGCCGAAGAAGCGGCCCAGACGGCTGTTGACCGTCGCGGCCGTGGTATCGGAGAGCACCGTGGCGCTGCCGACCTGTGCCAGCGCGGGATTGGCCGCTCCCGTGGAGCCGGCTTGCGGCGTGCGGCCCAGCACCAGCAGCAACTGAATGTCGGGAACCGGCAGCGGCGGGTCGGAACGGTAGTTGACGCGCAGCTTGTCGAGAGGGCCGGTGAAATCGAGCGAGATGTCGTACTTCTGTTTGCGGGTGCTCACGTCCATGGAAATAATCGGGTCGATGCGAAAAGGATTCAGAAACTGGATTTCGCCGCGATTGATGCTGTACTCCGTGCCGCCGAAGGTGACGTGCCCGTCCATGATGTTGACGTCGCCGAGCAGCGCCGGATCGGCCAGCGTGCCGCGCACCCGCAAGTCGAATTGCGCTTCCAGGTTGCGCGTGGCCGTGGACTCGAAGCGGATTTCCGGCGCCGACACCACGCGAACGAAAAGTCCCAGCGAACGGGCCCAGGAAATCTCCGAGGGAGCCGCGGACGCCTGCTTCACTTGTGCCAGCGCCTCGGCCAAGTCGAAGTTGGCGTTGACGCCGGCGCGCAAAATGGTGATGTCGCCGGTCAATTGATTGCGCTGCGGCGTTCCGATCAGATTCAAGTCGGCGTGCAGCAGCGTGCTTACGCCGGGCGGATAGCGCATCCGGACATCGCGAGCCTCGGCGTGAATCTGGAACGTCGGCGGGGTGCGCGTGTAATCGAGCACTCCCGTAAGATTCAACCGGCCGCCGCCGGATTCTCCGGTCAGTTCCTGGATGCGCACTCCGGTTTTGTCAAATATCAACGAGCCGTTGAAGTGATTCAGGGAGTTCGGAAATGTCTCCGAGCCGATCTGCGCTTCTTCCAGAACCGCGGTGCCATCCCATTGCGGATTCTGAACGGTTCCTTGCATGCGCAGGTGTAAACGGCCCGTGCCGCCGGCATAAATTCCAGGCTGCCACGTCTCCAGCAACTTGAGATTCAGATTGCCGTCGAAGCGCAGGTCGAGCGGCCAGGACGACGCCGCGACCGCGGAGGGCGAACCGCTCGTCCCGGAGGGCGAACCGCTCGTCCCGGAGGGCGAACCGATGGTCCCGTGCAGGGTGGCGCTAAAATCCTTGCCGGTGAGTTTGGCCGGCTCCAGTTTCAGCGTTTGATCCTGCAGGGTGGCGCGCCACGCGCCCTCGTTGTGAATGTCCACGTTTTCCAAGCCGATGTCCAAACTGCGCATCTCCACTGCGCCGCTGGCTTTTTCCAGATGCTGCAACTCGCCACGCAGAGTTGCGTCGCCGTCGAAATGACCGTGCGCGGTGATTCGGCCTTCCAGCCACGGCAACAGCAGCGGATCCAAGTCGATGGCTGTGGCCTGGGCTTTGCTCTGGAAAACGTAGGGTTCCTGCAGAGCAACCTGGCCCGTCATCGTCAACGACCCCGTCCCGGAAGGCGCCACAGGCGAACCAAGGGCGCCGGCGATGGATGGCGCAGGCGTGGCGCGGAACAGGAAAAGGGCGCGCCCGCCATCCGCCTCAACCGACCCGGTGAGCGCGCCCATCGCTTCGCCATTCACCGTAAGATCGCGTATCGCCAGCGTGGCGCGGCCGTTGGGGGCAATCCGATGAGCATCCCAGACGCCCGATCCCGAGGCTTGCACGTCGCCCTCGCCGTTCAGCGCAAGGTTGGCCTTCTGCAGGCGTGGAAAATCGCGCAACGCGAGATTTGTTCCGGAGGCTTGAAAGCTGTAGAAGGACGTGTCGTTGCGGTACTGAAAATTTCCCGTCAAGCGCGCCCGCCCTCGGAAGCCGCGAATGTTGTTGGCCTCAAAACGTCCCCCCGACCACACCACGTTGGCGGCCAGGCTGTCGAACGATTCTCCCCAAGCCTGGCCGCCGGTAATCTCCAGACTGCCGCGCGCCGCGGGCGAAGCCAGCGTTCCACCGGCGGTGACCGCGCCGCGCACCGCGCCGCTGATCGGATACTTGAGCTCCAGCCAGGCCAGCAAATCCTTGGCATCCCATTGCCGCAATTCGGCGGAAGCGTCGATCGCGGCGGTTTCCGGAATCGTTCCGTCCAGCAGCGGTGCGGAAGCGTTGAACAGAATCTGCGACGTTCCGCGCTCCAGGCGGCCGTCGTGAATCGCCAGGTGTCCCGGCGCCAGCACCACGTTCCCATGGAAGGCGTCGAAGGCATACTCCTTTCCGGCGATCATCCAGGAAAGTCCTTCCAGTCCGGCGCGCCCGTCGAACTGCAAGGAACGCAGCGCGCCGGAGAGCGTGCCATCAAGATCGGCGCGGCGGATCTTGGTGGCCGGGAGCTTGCCGGCCCACTCAAATTCCTTCACGTTGCTGGTGGAAAGCGTAACGTGGAAGCGGCCGGCGCCTTCTCCGGTGATGCGCGAGGCGGGCGTCAGCAGTTCGGTGTCGCGCAGAACCAAATACTCGTTAGCGGTGACCAAATGCATATCGGTGTGGCCGTGAACCGGCACGTATCCCGGCGGCGTGGCGCCCGGTTCGCTGAGCGTTCCCCGCAAGGCCACCTCAACCGAAGCGCCGCCGCCAAAACTGATTTCCGTGTCGCCGTTGATCGACGTCATGATCCGCGGGCGCGTCAGCGGCACCGTGGGATACAGCGTTTCGATGGCTTCCGCCAGGCGCGTGTAGCTGATCCCCGTGACATGGCCGTCGATGGAGTAGCGCGGGGCCCGGCCGAGGTTGACGATCCGCATGCGGCCTTCCGCGCTTCCGCCCAGCGCCTGGCAGGTGAACGGTTTGAAGATGATGCTGTCGGAAGTCGCCTCGAACGCCGCGCTGGCGCCCAGATCGTGGAAGGAGAGCAAGGTGGCGCGCTCCAAACGCGCGTCTCCGCTCACGTGCAGCCCGCCCTTGGAACGATCGAAGCGCAGCGAACCTTGGGCCGTCAACAATCCCTCGCGCAGCGCGGATTGCTGGAACAACGCGCCGGCATCCGCCACATCCACGGCGGCCTTAAAATCGGCTTGCAGCACCGGGTTCCGGAAATCGCGCAGCGTGCCCTGCGCTTTCACCGACGTACGGCCCGATTCGAAGGCCGCGTCGGTAATCTCCAAAGACCGGCGATCCAGGAAGAAGCGCAGGCGGGTGGTCCAGGCCAAATGGGAGGCATGGGCCAAATGGGAAGAAGGGGAGGAACGCGGCGTTTTCTCGGTCTCCGTCAAGGCCGCCGAGCGCACCGCAATGGTGCCGGCATAGCGATCGCGCGCCGGCTCATAGGCCATCGAGGCGGTGGCGTTTTCGGCGGTGAAATCCAACTGGCGGCTCTGGTCGTTCCAGATCCACAAACCGTCCACCACCTCCAGGCGGCGGACCGCCAGGTTGAACAGCGGATCGAGCGGGCTGCGGCGGGGATCGCGCACGTCACTGGGTTGCGGGACATTGCTGCGGCCCTGGGCGTCGAACACGACGGCGATGCGGGGCTTTTCAATGCGCAAACGGCTCAGTTCCTTTTCGGCGATGAACAACGTGTTCAAGCGCATCTGCACCAGTACCGACTCAGCTTGGAAAAACGGCGGGGATGCCGCGCCTCCCGGAAATGTCCCGCGGCTGCGAACCGTGACCCCGCGCATGACCAGCACGCGATCCCAGACGCTGGCGTGAAACCCTTCCAGCGTGATCCGCGCGCCGGTGGCCTGCTCCAGCACCAGCACGACGCGGTCCCGGACTTGCCGCTGGAAAGCGCTGGTCTGGGTGTAGAAGAAAAGCGCCAGACCCGCCACCGCGGTCAGCATCAAGATGCGCCGCAGCGCCACCTGCATCGAGCTGAGGTAGGGAATTCTCATCGGATCCGAATCTCCGCGTTCGCGCGCAGCTCTTGCATCCAGGCGTCCAGCCGGGAGTTGATCTCACGTTCCGTGAGCAAGGCGACAATCTGTTCGCGGACCGCTTCCAGCGGCTGCACGGCTTCGTCGTTCTTGCTCCATGCGGGAAGCAGTTGTTCGTCGTAGTAGGCGCGAATTTGCGCGCCCGAAATCTGCAAGCCCGGGCGCACCCGAAAATCGATGAAGTCCAGTACCTGATTCTGCAATTCCAGGTAGCGCACCAGTTCCACTTCCGAAATACGGCAGCGTTGCCGCGCCGCGCGGTAGGCGTCCTCGGTCGGAAAACGCTGGCGCGCGGCGCGCATGGCAGCGTCGGTTTCAGACTTGGGACTGGAGGGAAACACGCCGCCTTCCATCTCCCGGCGGATCAAGATGCGGTCCACCAGCTTGGAGGCCAATTCTTTGACGCGCGCCGGATCGCTCACGGAGGGCGGTGCGCCGTTCAGGAAGCAAGTCATGCGTTGTTCCTGCTGCACGTCGCTGAGAGTGACGATGCTTTTCCCGGCGGTGGCCACGATGCGGTCCACTTCTTCGGCGCGCGCCGCCAGGGCCAACAGAATCAGGTACGCGAATTTGCGGGAGGTGCGCATCAATAGGTCTGCCCGATCGAGAAAAAGATCTGGATGTGCCCCAGATTATGGAACACCCGTGGCGCGGTCCCGGCGATGAGCTGGTTTTCGGTCCCCAGCAAGCCGTAAAAATTCGGAGCATTGAAGGCCCATGCAATATCCACCCGCACGGGACCGATCGGCGTCCGATACCTCACGCCGAGGCCCAGGGCATGCACCATGTAGCCGAAATCGGTGACGTCGCGCTGGTGCACCCGGAAACTGATGTCGCCCAGTTTGTCGTAAACGTTGCCGCCGTCCCAGAACACCACGCCTCCCAGGTTGGGGCGATTGACGGGGAACCGCAATTCCACGCTGTTCATCAGCAGCGCGTTTCCGCCGATCGGAAATCCGGTTTCCGGATCGCGCGGGCCGGCCTGATTGATATTGAAGCCGCGGTCGCTGGTGGCACCGCCGGAAAAGAAATTCTCGGCCAGCGGAATGACGCGCGTGTAATCGGTGGAAGTGCTTCCGTCTGCATTGGTCACCTGTACCGCGCGCAGGCCGCCGTAGGCTTGCTGCATGCCGAACAAGGTGTTGCGGGCCAGCACCACGTCCTTGCCCAGGCGAAAATAGTTGCTGTGCTTCAGGAACAGGTGCGTGAAGTTGGCCTGGCTCCCAAAGTAACTGCCGGCCACCGAGGCGTCGGCGGTGAAGTAATAGCCGCGCGTGGAGTCGGCGGGATTGTCGCGGCGGTCGCGGATAAAAGTGATCTGCGGTCCGGCCACGCGCACCGGCTTGCTGTCCACGGGAATCAGCGATGGTTCGATCTTCAGGGAATTGGCGTCAATCCCCACGCGCCGGTAGAACAGGCGATAGATCACGGTATCGGCGCGGTTGCGCTTCCAGGCCAGCGATGCGGAGGCCTCGTAGCGCTCCGCCGTGAAGGTGCGCACATCGCTGGTGCGGTCGGCCAGGCCGGTCAGGTACAATGTCAGTTTGGGATGATCGAAAATACGCGGCGCGGTGTGAGTGAGCGAACCGCGCTGTTCGAAAAGGCTGACCAGCGACTTGAACGCCAGCGTCTGGCCGGTCCCGAACACGTTCACGCGGGTGGCATCGAAGGAAACGCGCGGTGAGACGGTCTGGGTGCCTTGGGGTTCATCTAAACTGATCTGGCCGCCGCCCAGTTGCGCCAACTCCAAGCCGAAGCCGGTGGCCAGCACCCAGCGGCCGGCTTCTTCCATTTGCAGCAACATGGTGCGGCCGCTCTCCTGGCCGTCGGGATTTTGCACCGCCATGTCAACGCGGTTAAAGATGCCCAAATCGTAGAGATTGCGCTGCGTGTCCAGGCGCTCGGTCTGGGAAAGCGGCTGGCCCTCCTTCATCTCGATCTGCTTTTCCACCAGGCCGAGGCGGGTGCGATGCAAGCCCGCGATCAGAATGTGATCCACGTATTCGCGCGCGCCTTCGTCGAGGGTATAAAGCAGGGTGACTTTGTCGCCCTCGTTCTTTTCGCCGCCAATCTGGGAGGTCGAATCAGGGGCGCTGGGACCAAGTGGCTGGGGCGTGGCGTGCCAGGAGAATTGGGCATTGGCAAATCCCCGATCGTAGTAGTACGCCAGCAAGGTGTCGCGATCCCGCGCGGCACGCTCCTCGCTGTAGGGCTGGCCGGGTTGCTGCTGGACCACGCCCAGCAGTTCGCCGGTGGGAATCTGATGGTTGCCCTCCCAGTGCAGTTCGCCGACGCGCGTCTGCGGACCCTCGGTGATATCCATCCGAACGTGCGTCAGCCCGGGCTTGCCGTTGTAGTCGTCCTCTACCTTGACCTCGATCGATACCTTGCGGAATCCGTTGGAACGATAGGTATCCTTGACGGTGGCCACATCCTGATCCAACAGAGTGCGGCTAAAACGGCCCCGTCCGGCGGGATTTTCCGGCGCGATGCTCATGTGCTCCAGCAAAGTCTTTTCGTTGAAATACTGGTTGCCGTGGATCTCCACCCGGTCCAGCTGATGGCGCGGGCCGCGGTCAACCTGATAGACGACGTGAATAATGCCGTTGCGCAAATCTTCCTGCATGCTGGCCTGAACGTCGGATTCGAAATATCCTTGGCTCTGCAAGTAGTCGCGAAACTCGCGCGCCCCTTCCCGCACCAGGTCCAGATCGGCCGAGCCTTCTTCCTGGAAAGGCAGCAGGCTGTGCAGCTTCTTTTCGGAAATCTTCACGCCGTCGGCGCGCACCAGGATCTTGGGTCCTTGGATCAAGCGAAAGCTCAGAGCTTCCGTGTTGGTCTTGGGATCGTAGAGACGATCCAGCAGTTCGGCGCGGGCGCTGAGCAGTTGCTGGCTCTGATAAAACTTGCGCAGTTTCTGCAAGGCATTCTGGATCGCCGGAGCGTTGGCCGGACGTCCCGGGCGCAGGCCGCTCTTGGCCATCAGCTTCTCGGCCGGGAATCCGGGATCGCCGTTCCACTGCACGCTGCCGATGCGGGCTTGCTTGCCAGGGGCGATCGAGAAAACCACGTCGATCTGCTGGGTATCGGAATGTTTCGTGACGCTCTCGCCAACACTGGCCCGGTGATAGCCGTTGGCGACCATCAGCCTGCCGATCGCTTCCATGGCGGCAATGCGTTTAGCTTCCGTATCGGGCTCGCCCAGTTGCAACTTGCTGGCGTTTACCGTCTGCACCGGAGTGGGATGATCCTTCACGCCGAGAATGGTGACGCCGCCGACAAAGAAGTTGGGCTGCAACTGAAAAGTAATCGCCAGCCCGCCGCCAACCTGGGCGGAGGCTGACGCGTCCACGGTGATTTCCGCGAATCGTCCGGTGGCGTAGAGCCGCGCGATGCTTTCGCGCACGGCGGCGGCGCTATAATCCTGTCCGGGCTGAAGGGTCACACGGTCGCGGAACCGCTCGCCGAGTGCGGGCGGATCGAAACGAATCTCCCGCACCGGCTGTCCGGCCGGTCCTACTTGCGCGGACAGACAGAGCGTTCCTAACGTCCAGAATGACATCGCGAACAGCAGCGCGGCTCGATTCACGTGTACCCAGCTTATAATAACGATGTGACCCCCGAGGATCGCGAAAAATATTCCCGCCAGGTGTTGTTCCAGCCCCTGGGCGAGACCGGCCAGGAGCGCTTGCTGGCCGCCCGCGCAGTGGTAGTGGGATGCGGGGCCCTGGGCAGCTTCGCCGCCGAGGCGCTGGTGCGCTCGGGCGTCGGCACGGTGGTGGTGGCCGACCGCGACTACGTGGAAGCCAGCAACCTGCAACGGCAATCCCTGTACGACGAAAGTGACGCGCGCCAGGCCCTTCCTAAAGCGGCCGCCGCCGAGGCGCATCTGCGCGCCCTCAACTCCGGCGTTCGCGTGGAGGGCCGCATCATGGACATTACGCCGTCCACAGTCGAGGAGCTGATCGCCGGCGCCGGCGTGGTGCTGGACGGCACCGACAATTTCGAAACGCGCTTCTTATTAAATGACGCTTGCATCAAGCATGGGGTTCCCTGGATCTACGCCGCGGCCGTGGGCAGCTATGGCGTGACCATGCCGGTGATCCCCGGACGCACGGCCTGCCTGGCCTGCGTCTTCCCGGGGCTGCCCGGCGGACCGCTGGAAACTTGCGACACCGCGGGCATCCTGCTCAGCGCCGTTTCGGCAGTGGCTTCGTTCCAGGCGATCAGCGCGATTCAAGTGCTCGCCGGCGTGCCAGTGCCGCCGGTGTTGCGATCGCTGGACGTTTGGACCGGCCGCGGGAGCGCCATCCACACCGGTGGTCCGGTGGCGGGATGTCCGGTCTGCGGCGCGAGGCGTTTCGCGCATCTGGCGGGCGTAGGGCGTCCCGTGATTACGATGTGCGGCCGCAATCAGGTGCAGATTCACGAGCACAATCGCCCGGTGGATTTGGGCGAGATGCGGCGCCGTTTGGAGTCGCTGGGCAGCGTGAAAGCCAATCGCTTCGCCTTGCAGTTTGCGCCGCATGTTGCGGGAGAGGGGACGGTGAACGGAACGGCGACGCAGATTACTCTTTTCCCGGACGGCCGCGCGATTATCAAAGGCACCACCGATCCGGGCGTGGCCCGCAGCTTGTACGCGCGCTACATTGGGAATTAGGACGAGTGATGGGAGCTATGGGAAGTATGGGCGCAATCGAGCTTGCGGCTATACTGGTGACACCATCCCATGACCGCGCCCGAGACCCAATTCCAGTTGCTGGCGACCTTGCTCATAAAGGTGACGATCGCCATCGTGATCGCCAGCGTTCTGATTCGCTCGGCGCGCTTCCGGCAGATTGTCTTTGCCGCCAGGCGCACGGTACGCGAACAGATCATGCTGGGGCTTTACATTGGAATCCCGGTGGCCTTTTTTGTGTTCCTGCGGACGCAGTTGGGTTACTCGCTCCCCGACCTCAGTGTGGAAGGCGCGCTGTTGGCCGGCACCTTGGGCGGCGGCGTTACCGGCGTCACCGCCGGAATCCTGGCCGCGCTGCCGGCCCAGTTTGCCCGCACCAGCAGCGGTTGGGAGACACTGACCTTGCCGGTGATGATCGTGGTCGGTTTGATCGGCAAGGGAGCCGGCGCGCTGGCCCCCGACGTGGAACACATCTGGCACTTCTCGCCGTTCATCGACATGAACATTTACCGCTGGGTGCGCCGCCGTTTCGGCAAACCGCGCGGGGAGTGGCAATTGTTCTTCTTCCTGATGATCTGCGCCGTGGAAGCCCTGGTGATGCTGCTGGCGCATTTTTTCCCCGGGCAGCTGTATGCTTTGCATAGTTCCTCCAAGCCGCTGCTGGTGGTGATTGTGGCCGGTGGTGTGGCCGCCATGGCGGTGCCCATCCGCATCTGGAACAGCATCCGCAATGAGCTGAAGATCGAAGAGCAGAATCGCCTGCTGATGGAGTCGCGCCTGGAAGCGCTTACCCGGCAGATCAATCCGCACTTCCTGTTCAACACGCTGAACTCCATTTCTTCCCTGGTGCGCACCGATCCCGAACTGGCGCGGGTGTTGATCCAAAAGCTCTCCAACATCATGCGCCGCCTGCTTCGCCGCAGCGAGGCCTTGACGCCGCTGCGCGAGGAACTCGATTTTGTGGACGACTACCTGAGCATCGAGCGGGTGCGCTTCGGCGAAAAACTGCAAGTGATTCGCGAAGTTGAGGAGGCCGCGCTGGACACACCGATACCCAGCATGCTCCTGCAGCCGTTGGTGGAGAACAGCATCAAACACGGCATCCAGCCGAAGGTGGAAGGCGGGACGATTCGCATTCGCGGATCGCACCACGAGGGCCGCTTGCGGTTGGAGATCAGCGACGACGGTCAAGGGATCCGGAAGAGAAGATCGGCTGGATTTACGACGAAGGCGTGGGTTTGAACAACGTGCAGGAGCGGGTCAAGATGCTGTACGGCCCGGACAGCCATTTCCGGGTCACTTCTGAGTATGGGCAGGGAACTCGGGTGGAAATCGAGTTGCCGGACCTCCCCGCGAAATAGGAATGTTCTAGCCACAGAGGCACAGAGAACACAGAGACCGGAAACACAGAGAACAAAAAACCCAGGAGAGCTCTTCTCGAGTTTTTTCGTTCTCTGTGTTTCCGATCTCTGTGTTCTCAGTGTCTCTGTGGCTGCCGAATGATATAGTCGTAATCAGTGGAATCGGAAAGCGTAGCGGAAGAACGTCCTGCCGTGCCACAGCCGTGGCTGGGAGGCGAGTGGTCCGCGCGCTGGATGGCGGGATTGCAGGCCGGTGTGCTGGCCGGCGTGTTTAGCGCCGCGTGGCTGGTGATTGAGAGCGCGCGGGCCGGCCGTCATGCCTGGAGTGCGCTCAACCTGGTCTCCACCGCGATTCTGGGACGTTCCGGGTATACCCTCTCGTTCGGTTTGCCGACCATCGCCGGTTTCTCGCTGCATCTGGTGGTGGCCGGGATCCACGGCATGATTTTCGCCTCGCTGCTTTCACCGCGGACGCGTCCGCTGCTGGCGACCAACGCCGGATTGCTATTCTCCTTCGGCTGCTACTTTTTTACTTTTGGCTGGCTGCTCTCGCGGCTAGCCCCGATCATGGCCAGGAATGCCTCGCGGCTGGAGTGGGCCGGCGTCCATTTGCTGGCCGGAATGATGTTGGGACTCTACCCGGACTTCGCCCGCGGCCTGTTGCGCCATCCTCTGCCGGCGCCGCTAGAGACATCGCCGCCGGAATTGCCGAGCGCCACAGCCGGCCCAAACATAGCCGCGCCAGCCGATCCTGTTTCTGAAACGAATTCTCAGCAACCGCCCTCGCCGCCGGCAGGAAATCTTGAAGACGCCGCCAACGGCGGGCCCGCTTAGGGTAGTGTCAGTTTGATCGTAGGGCCGGCATGCTTTGTCAGTACCGCCGGCGGTAGCAGGCGGGTCCACCGGGTGACCCATCCGCTACCGCGGACGGTTCTGACAACACGCTTTCTGCAAACTGACACTACCCCGCCTAGGGAAGGTTTGCGGGAATCTGGGTTTTAGGAGAGAATAGTAAGATACTGGCTGGTCGTCCAACGGTAGGACTCAGGACTTTGGATCCTGCTACGAAGGTTCGAATCCTTCCCAGCCAGCCAACATTAGAAGCCTCCATAAAGACGAGAGGCCCGGAGCGTCCGCTCCGGGCCTTCCTCGACGTACCAGGAGAGTCAACCTGACTGCTAAAACGGCTGCGTCGTGGGCTCGTCCATCATCTCGCGGTTGCGTATGAACTCGTAGCGGTCAATCGTCGCCGCCACGCCGACCTGGCGTCCCAGGCCATGATCCACGCGCACCACTTTGCCGACGCAACGTATCTGCACGGGCCCAGTGAGGGTGATCTCGGTAGGTAGTGTCAGGACGAACTCCAAGCGGCTGCCCGGCGAGGGCGCTTCCGCGACCTCAAAATATACACCACCGGAACTGACGTCCCGAGTCTGAGCCGGCTCTTCAGCTTCCGCCGGGCGGGCAAGAATCACCGGCAGGGCCATGGGAAAGCGCGTTGCACGTCTTTTTTCAACCACTGTTGTTCACCCTTTCTCACATTATTAACCCATACTTCTCAATCGCAGTATAGATATTTCAGCAACATCTTGACAATAGTCCTCTCGGTCCATGTGAGGGGTAGTACTAGCCCTACCCCAGGGGGGTGTAGAATGGCCTATGGACTGCCCTGTGATCCTATCGGCGATACGAACTCCCATCGGCAGATTTCAAGGCGTTTTGGCTGCGTTGTCCGCGACTCAATTGGGCGCCATTGCCGTGCGCGAGGCCGTGGCACGGGCCTTAATCGACCCCAGCGCTGTAGACGAGGTGGTAATGGGAAACGTAGTGTCCGCGGGCAACGCGCCAACGACGGGGGCGGCGGCGCTGTGTTTGGGGGGCGGGAACGCGGTGGCCCTTGCCGTGGAGCGTTAAGTTCAGGCCCGAGGCCCGAGGCGCGAGGTCCGAGTCGGGAAACATCTTTCGAGTCGGCTTCAGCTTCTTCGCTCGGGCCTCGGACCTCGGGCCTGACTTACCGTACCTTCACGATGAAATACGTCACCGATCCCTCCACCGCGCTGAACCAGTGCGGCATGCCGTTGGGAATGGTCAGCACATCGCCTTTGGAGATACGATGTGCGGTGCCCTTGGCAATCGTGGCGCTGCGCTTTTCGCCCGGTTCCGTGATCTTGGCATCCGGCATCGTGCCGCCGGTGACCACCGTGGCCGCACCGTCAATCACGTAGACCACGTCGGTATCCTTTTCGTGCCATTCCGCCTGACCCGCGTCGGTGCGGCGCATGGTCATCACCGTATAGTTGCCGGATTGCAGCAACCGCGCCGGCGGCGTCTTCAGCTTGGCTTCCACCTGCGCGGCGGGAATGAGAACGAAGCCCGGGGCCTGCGGACTTCCCGCCAGGAAGCCCGCGGTTACGCCTCCGGCCAGCATGAGCAACAACACCGCACCTCTGATTATCATTGTGGATGATCCTCTCTTGGTGGGGCAGGCCTCCGGGCCTGCCGGTTTCTAGTTCGGCATCGCAAAGTATCCTTTGCGCGTTTGCACTTTCAGGTCCGCCTGGTTGAGTTTGATCTCAATCTTGCGAAACGATCCGTCGCGCTTGGGATTGGTCGGCGCGTATCCGATGCTGTACTGGCTGCGCAACTCGTCGGCGATATCCTGAAACGCTTTGCGCAGATCGTTGTTCTTAGTTGGACTGATGAGGCGTCCACCGGTTTCCTCGGCCATTTTCTTCAAAACGCCCTCGCCGCCATAGGACATTCCACCGAACCCGCCGAAGCCAAAGAACGAGCGATCCACATAGTGAACGCCATAGACCACCACATCGGCCTTCTGGGCCGCTTCAATGGCGGCCTCGACTTTGAGCGTACTGCCTTCATCCTCGCCGTCGGTCAGCAGGATCACCGTCTTGCGGCCGACTTCGCGGGCCAGCAGGTCGTGAGACGCCAGGTACAACGCATCAAAGAGATGCGTTCCACCGACGCGCGTGGAAGGGAAGGGCCCGCTGGTAGCGATGCCGCCGGGTCCGCCGCCAATTACTTTGATGGTGTCTAGAGCGCGTTCCAGCCGCCGCTTGTCGGCGGTGAAATCCTCGATCAGGTCCACGTCTGTGGCGAAGGTGATGAGAAACGCCATGTCCTTCTCGCGCAGCACCGTGTTGAAGAACTCCATGCTGCCCTGCCGCTCCATGGGGATCATATTGGTTTCCGATCCGCTGCAATCGAACAGCAGGCCGATGGTCAAGGGCAACTGGGATTCACGATTGAAATACTTGATCTCTTGCGGCTTGCCATCTTCGAAAATCTGGAAGTCCTGTTTTTCCAGGGTGCTGATCAAGCGGCCTTTCTTGTCGTGCACGGTGGCCAGCAGGTTGACCAGTTCGGCGGTGTCCTTGAAGACCGGCATCTCTCCCTGCGGCGGTTGTGGGGGACGCTGCTGTTGTGCGGAGCGCAGGCTGGGAGGCAGCACCAAGGCGACGGTCGCTAGAAAGACACCCGTCGCAAGGAAGGCGAAGGAAGGACGGCTTGCCATGACTCTATTGTATCCGAAAGTAGGACAGGCCGGACGCCTGTCCTACTGGTGCTATGCTGGAAGCTTCATGCTGAGCCAGAAGCTTCGCGAGTGCGGTGTGGTGGGCGCCGGCGGCGCCGGCTTTCCCACTTACGTGAAGGCCCAGGCGCAAGTGGAGTTCATGATCGCCAACGGCGCGGAATGCGAGCCGCTGATCCACAAAGACGCCGAACTGATGCGCCATTTTCCCGCCGAGATTCTCGCCGGAATGACCGCTATGATCGACGCCACCGGCGCGCGTAGCGGAAAATTCGGGGTCAAGACCAAGAACGCCGAGTCGCTGCACGCGCTGGAAGCCAATCTCAAAGATGCGCGCATCGAGTTCGTCCAGTTGGGCGATTTCTATCCCTCCGGCGACGAATATGAACTGGTCTACACCGCCACCGGACGGCTCATTCCACCCGCCGGCATCCCTCTGCAAGTGGGCTGCGTGGTCAGCAACGTGGAGACGCTCTACAACGTGCATGGCGCGCTCAGCGGGCGGCCGGTCACGGAGAAATTCCTTTCCGTATGCGGCGCGGTGCGGGAAGCAAAATCCTTTTGGGCCCCGGTGGGAACGCCGTTCCGTGAACTGATCGCGGCGGCCGGCGGCGCAACGGTTGCCGATTACGGTGTGTTCATCTCCGGCCTGATGATGGGCACGCTTACCTTCGACCTGGACGACGTGGTCACCAAGACCACCGGCGGCCTGATTGTTCTGCCGCGCGATCATTACTTGCTGACGCGCAAGACGCGCTCGCAACAGGAGATGAACCGCATCGGTAAATCGGCCTGCGACCAGTGCAGCTACTGCACGGAGTTTTGCCCGCGCTATCTGCTGGGCTATGAGATCGTGCCGCACAAGGTGATGCGCAGTCTGGGTTTCACGCTCACCGGCGGCGACATCTGGAATCAATGGTCGGAGCTGTGTTGCTCTTGCGGATTATGCACGCTGTACGCGTGTCCCGAAGATTTGTATCCCAAGGAAGCCTGCGACCAGGGCAAACACGATCGCCGCGAGGCAGGGTTGAAATTCGTGCAGCAGAAGCCGGTGCAAGTGCATCCCATGAAGGAGTACCGCCGCGTGCCGCTGGCGCAGTTGCGCCGCCGTTTGCAAGTGGAAGAGTACGAGCGGGAAGCGCCATTCGAAAAAGTGGATCTGCGGCCCAGCGTCGTCCGCCTCAAAATGCGCCAGCACACTGGAGCGGCTGCCGCGCCCGTAGTGAGCGTGGGGGATCGTGTGACGCTGGGACAGGTGGTAGGCCGCGTGGAAGAATCGAAGCTGGGTGTGGACGTGCATTCGAGCATCGCCGGCAAAGTTCGCGCGGCGACGCCGGAATTCGTCGAGGTGGGCGCCTGATGAAAAACTCAATCGGCTTGATCGAGCTAACCAGCATAGCGGCGGGCTACCTGGTGAGCGATGCGATGTTGAAGGCGGCGGACGTTGAAATGCTGCTGTCGCGTTCCATTTGCTCCGGCAAATACATGGTGATGGTGTGCGGCGACGTTGCCGCTGTGGAAGCCGCGGTGGCGGCGGGCAACGCGGCCGGCAATTTCTCGGTGATTGACTGCTTTGTGATCCCCAACCTGCACGAGGCGGTGTTCCCGGCCATCAGCGGCACAACGAAGATTGAAATGTTGGAAGCGCTGGGCATTTTGGAATCGTTCTCGGTAGCTTCCTTGATCGAGGGCGCCGACGCCGCGGTAAAAGCGGCCGACGTACAGTTGATCGAAATCCGCCTGGCCATGGCTCTGGGCGGGAAGGCCTTCGTCACGCTGACCGGCGATGTCGCGGCCGTGCAGGCCGCCATCGAAGCGGGCGCGACGGTCGTGGGTCAGAAGGGCATGCTGGTGAACAAAGTGGTGATCCCCAGTCCGCGGCCCGAGTTGTTGAACGAGATGATTTAGGCGAACGAACTGATTTTTTTCATCATGAAGGAAGAGGGAGTAGCGCAGGCCTCCGGCCTGTTCTTTTTGTCTCTGCCTCACCAAGAACAGGCCGGAGGCCTGCGCTACTATCCTTCCTTCGTGCCTTCGTGGTGAATAGACCACCATGACCACTTTGCACCCCTTCTCCGCTGCCGTGGCTTTTCTTGCGGCTTTTGTCGCCGGAGCCATCAACTCCGTGGCCGGCGGCGGGACGCTGGTTTCCTTTCCGGCGCTGGTCTGGCTCGGTCTGCCGTCGGTGACGGCCAACGCCACCAGCACCGTAGCGATCGTTCCCGGATCGATGGGCGGCATGTGGGGATATCGCCGCGAACTGCGCACCACCGCGCCGCGCATGTTGGCGCTGATCGCGCCCAGCCTGCTGGGCGGGATCAGCGGCGCATTGCTGCTTTCGCGCACTGCACCGGGCGTATTCGACAAACTGGTGCCGTATTTGATTGCCTTCGCCACGATTCTCTTCATGGTTCAGGACAGATTGCAGAAGGCGCTGGGCATTGACTCCCGCGGCACAACGGGGCCGAAGCATGAATCGGCGCGTTGGCTGGTGGGTGCGATGCTGTTCCAGTTTGGCGTGGGAGTTTACGGCGGATATTTTGGCGCGGGCATCGGCATCCTGATGCTGGCGGCGTTGAGCATTCTGGGCCTGAGCGACATTCACCAGATGAATGGCCTGAAGAACTCCTTCGCCGTGTGCATCAACGGCATTGCGGCGGTGTATTTCGTCTGGGCGCACATGGTGAACTGGCCGTACGTGACGGTGATGGCCGCCGGCGCGGTGCTGGGCGGCTACGGGTGTGCCGGAGTGGCGCGCCGCGTGGGGCGAACCGCGGTGCGCCGCGCGGTGATTGTCATTGGCTGGGTAATGGCGATCTCGCTGTTTATCAAGAAGTTGTAACGCAGGCCTTCAGGCCTGTTCTTTTCCTCAAGAAAAAGCACCGGCCTGAAGGCCTGCGTTACACCAACTCCAATCCCCTTGTTTCCCTCGCAAAAGGAATCAACAGCAGTCCGATGAGAAACACCCACGCCGTAGACGCCACGCCCGTCCCCAGGTTGTTATAGTGCGCAATCAGATTGCCCACCACAAATGGGCCTAGCGCCCCAAGAAACCGTCCGGCCGACGTGCCGAACGCGAAACCCGTGGCGCGCAGACGCGTGGGGTACAATTCCGGCAGCCACAGCGTGAAGACGGCGAAGTCGCTGTTGGTGCCGATGCCCATCAGCGGCAGCGTGGCAATGAAAAGCCACAATGCAGCGACCGGCGCGGCGTGGAAGAACACGCCGAAACCAACCGCCACCGTCAATCCGCCAATCACGAAATAAGCGGCCAGCAACTTCTTGCGTCCCCATTTTTCCGCCAGCCAGGGGACGGCCAGGCATCCCGCAATCGTCATCAGGTTGAAGCCCATCACGGCCAGCGCGCTGATGCGCGCGGCCCGCGCGGCGTCGTAGCCGGCGCGCTGGGCCAGCAACAGGACCGCTGCGGGCGCCCACATCAATCCCGCCCACAGGCCGATGATGCACACCGTCATCAGTGCCGCGGTCACCAGCGACGACCGGCGCAGCGCGGGCGAGAAGATCTCGCTGAAACGTGGGGTATCGCGGCGGGAGCGGCGCTCCGCCAGCCAGCGCTCCGGTTCACGGACCTTGTTGTAGATATAGAGCAGCAGCAAGGCGGGCGCCGCGCCCGTCGCCAGGGTGACGCGCCAGCCGAAACGCGGCATCACCAGAAACTGCACCGCCGCGCCCAGGAACCATCCCATCGGCCATCCGGTGTGCAGCAGTCCCGCACCCCAGCGGCGCTTTTCTTCCGGCCAGGATTCCGCCACCAGCGCGCCGCCCACCGCCCATTCGCCGCCCACGCCGAATCCGGCCAGCACGCGGAAGATGGCCAGCATCCAAACATTGGCAGCCATCGCCGAGAGAAAAGTAAACCCCGAGTAAATAGCGATGGAAAGCATCAGGGTGCGCGTGCGTCCAATGCGGTCGGCCAGCCAGCCGAAAACCAGAGAACATCCCCAGCCGACCATGAACAGGGAGAACAGCACGCCGCCCCAGCGTCCCAGCTCGGCCACGTCCGCGGTGTAACCGGAGCGGGGCAGCAGTTCGCGCAGCGCGGGCACGAGCACCTGAGCATACAGGCTGGCGTCCATGGAATCGAGCACCCAGCCGCCCCAGGCGGCGAAGAAGGCGTGGCGTTGGTCGGGGCGCAGGCTGGTGAATATGCGGAACATGCAACATTTGACAGTACACCGAAACCCTGTCAGTAGCGCAGGCCTTCAGGCCTGTTTTTTTCTCTGGCAAAAAGAACAGGCCTGAAGGCCTGCGTTACAATCGGGAATGCATCTTTCCCAACTCATCACTATTGTCTTCCTGGCGTTCAGCCTGTTTCAGCCTTCACCTCACGATCCTAAGAACGTGCTGGCGCAGCGCTCCGGACGCATTGAAGTGGCCGGACTGCAACAACCGGTCGAGGTGATCACCGACACTTGGGGCGTACCGCACATCTACGCCGCCAACTCCGCCGACCTGTTCTTCGCCCAGGGATGGGTGGCGGCCTCCGACCGGCTGTGGCAAATGGAGATGTGGCGGCGCGCCGGCGAAGGACGCCTGGCCGAAGTGCTGGGAGAAAGCGCCATCGAACGCGATCGCTTCGCGCGCCTGCTGCGCTATCGCGGCGACATGAATGCGGAATGGAACAGCTACGCACCAGACGCCAAAGCGATCATCCAGTCGTTTGTGAACGGCGTAAACGCCTACATCGCCAATGCCGGCGACCGGCTGCCCGTGGAGTTTCAGATGATGGGTTTCCGTCCCGAGCCGTGGACGCCGGAAGTATGCATCACGCGCCTGGCAGGATACGTGATGACCGGCAATGCCTCCAGCGAAGTGGCTCGCGCACAATTGGTCGTCGCCGTGGGAACACAGCGCGCCGCGCAACTCATGCCGCCCGATCCTCCCGTGCCCATTGAGGTGGCGCCAAGTTTAGATCTTAAGGGTATTGACCAACGCATTCTCGCCGGTAGCCGCGCGGCCTCCGCGCCGTTTGTGGCGCGGCAAGTAAGGGAAAGCGACGCCGGAAGCAACAACTGGACCATTGCGGGACGCCGCACCCTCAGCGGCAAGCCGCTGTTGGCCAACGATCCGCATCGTACTATCGCCTTGCCGTCGCTTCGATACATGGCGCATCTGGTCGCGCCGGGATGGAATGTGATTGGCTCCGGCGAGCCGGCGCTTCCAGGGATTGCGGTGGGTCACAACGAACGCGTGGCCTTCGGATTCACGATTTTCCCGGCCGACATGCAGGACCTGTATGTCGAGGAGACCGATCCCGCCGATCCCCTGCGCTACAAGACAACCAGCGGCGCATGGGAGAAAATGAAAGCCATCACCGAGCCAATTCGTGTGAAGGGCCGGGCCGAGCCGGTAGCCGCGGAGTTGCATTTCACGCGGCACGGCCCGGTGATCTTCGAAGATCACGCGGCCCATCGCGCCTACGCGCTGCGTTGGATCGGCGCCGAGCCGGGGACCGCCGGATACTTAGCGTCGCTGTCGCTCGATCGCGCCGCCAACTGGAAGGAATTCCGCGCGGCGCTGGAGCGCTGGAAGCTGCCGCCGGAAAACCTGGTCTACGCCGATCTGGACGGCAACATCGGCGAGCAATCGGCGGGCCTGGTTCCGCGGCGCGACAATTGGCGCGGGCTGTTGCCCGTTCCCGGCGGTGCAAATTACGAGTGGAACGGCTTCCTCTCACTCGACGATTTGCCGCACAGCTACAATCCCCCGGAAGGATTTATCGCCACCGCCAACAACCGCACCATCGCCGCGGACGAGAAGAAAGCCATCGGCTACGAGTGGTCCGCGCCGGACCGAGTCAATCGCATCACCGAAGTACTGCGTTCGAAGCCCAAGTTCTCGATCGAGGACATGGAGCGCCTCCAGCACGACGAAGTGTCGCTGCCGGCGCGCCAGTTCGTCAAGATGCTGCCGGCGTTCGCGCCGGAAATGCTGCGCAAGTGGGACGGCAACCTATCGGCGGACTCCGCACCCGCGGCGCTCTATGAAGTAACCGTGCGGAAGTTGCGGCCGAAGGCGATCAATACCATGTTTCCAGCGGAAACCGCCGGCCCAATTCAAGCCCGTATTTCGCAAGCTGTGTGGATGGCTGTGCTCGCGAAACTGTCGGAAGGCCTGCGGCGGTCTATGTTCACGCAGGCTTTGGAGGAGGCACAGACCGAACTGCGCGATCGCTTGGGATCGGACGAGCGCTCCTGGCGATGGGGCGATCTGCACAAGACGCCCTTCAACCATCCGCTATCGAAGGAGTTTGATTTGGAAGCGCCGGAACGCGGCGGCGATTCCACCACGCCCAACGCCACGTCCTTCAACAACAATTATCAGCAGACCTCGGGGGCGTCCTATCGCGAGATTTTCGACCTCGCCGACTGGGACCGCTCGCGCGCCATCAACGTGCCAGGACAATCGGGACAGCCGGGCAGCCCGCATTATGGCGACCTGTTACCGTTGTGGGCGAAGGGAAAGTACTTTCCACTGGCGTACACTCGAAAGGCCGTGGAGAGTGTCGCCAGCGAGAAGTTGATGTTAATTCCGAAGTAGGCGCGGGCTAGCGTCCCAGGAACGTCACGTGGATGTAGGTGCCCAAGCGCACGTTGTATGCCAGGTAGAGGCCCGGATGATCGGGATCTTCGAAGACCGATACGTCGTCGCTGTCCCAGTTCCAGTCGTCGGCATAGCCATAGTCGGATGGGAAGACGCTGAAGTAGAAGCCGCCGAACCCAAAGCGGTCTCTGCCTCCGCCGGACATACGCCAAACGTGGCTGCGCCCGAAGCCGCCGGTGAAGCGGCCGTGTTCAAAAGGACGATCGACATGGTAGTTCGCATCGTTTCTTCCCGTGTCATGCCCGACCCATTGGCCATTGGCGTGAACGTGGGGAGCATTGGGGTGTCCTGCCGCGTCGCTGAAGTTCCTTTGCTGCGCCGGGGCCTGGTTTTGCTGCGCCGGGGTGGACCGGTTTTGCTGCTCCGGAGCACGGTTTTGTTGCTGAGGGGCACGGTTTTGCTGCGCCGGGGCGGATCGGTTTTGCCGAACCGGTGCCGGACCGCGGGCCGGAACGTGTTCCTCCGGCCTGGCGGGACGTGACTTTTGTTGTTGTTGGTGTTCCTGAGGACGCTGTCCGAATGCTGCGATGGCAATGACGGCCAACGCCAACAAGAGAAGCCTGACTTTGCTCATGGATGCCTCCAATTGGTGAGTTTCAAGTTTGTTGGAAGTCTCAGTATACGACGCGTCCAGGAAAAGTCACGCTTCAAAACGAACTCAAAGCTGTGCACTTTTGCTCACTGGCGGCCCGTTGTTTGGCCCGCAGCGTTTGGCCCGCAGCGCACAGCCGTCTTAGGGTTGCAATCGGGTTGCCGACCTGCTGGGCTCTAGCGGTGATGGCCGCCGCCACCCGAGTGTCCGCCGCCACCGCCGCTGCTGCTGGCGTGAGATCCACCGCCTGAGCTATGGCTGGGGGCGGAGTAATGCGGCGCCGAGTAGCTGGGAGCAGACGAGCGCGGCGCTGAATAGCTGGGGGACGAGTTGCGTGGCGCCGAATAACTCGGAGCCGAATAGCGCTGCCCGGAATAGGAGGACGCGAAATTCTGGCTTCGCGCCGGTTGATTGCCGCCCTGCGATGCTTGAAAGCTTCGTCCGTACGACTGAGCCGGCGCCGCGGCACGATAGGCCGTTGACGGCCGATTGCCGTAACCCGCCGCACTCGACTGCGGCAGCGGTGTTCTGCCGGAGAACGCGCTTCCGCGACCCACCAGCGATGCGCCTTGATACCGTGCCGCCAGTTGCCGCGTTGGATAGGCGATTCCCATCCGGTGGCTCGGGTCGTGGGCCCAAACTGCGTATCCCGATCCGCGGTAGCGGTCGCCGAATCCGAAGGCCCCGCCGAAGTGGCGTCCAAAGAACAAGCCATTCAGCAGTACGGTACGCGCAAACCAATTTGGTCCCCAGCCGAACCCGCCCCAGCCGCCCCATCCCGGGAAGCAGAAGCCAAAGTTGATGGCCGGTCCGAAGTAGAATCCCGAAGGGTAATACATCTGCGGATAGTAGCCGTAAGCCGGCGGTCCATAGACGTAAGCCGGATTGTACTCCGGCACGTAGAGATCCTGAGGATCGGTCGGCTCAATGGAAATGGCCTGCTGCCCAGGCGCGGTGTTGACGCCGACCGTTTGCTGGGGCGTGGAGTACAACTGGCCGTGATTCTGGGCCCGCACGCGCATGGTCTGCACGGCGTTCATCACGTCGGCCTGCTGGGCCAGGAAAGCGTTGCCCAGGTCGGTGGTCCAACGGATGTTTTGGGCTAGCCTCGCCAGCACTTCGGGAGCCGCTACCAGCGTTTGGATGCTAGGATCCCAAGGTTGCTGCTTGGCGGCGTCCAGCAGTGCCGGACCGCGCAGGCCACCGTTGGCTTGCAGCCACTGGTTGGCTTCCACAATCTCCAAAGGATAGGTTGCGGCCACCAGAACTTGGCCCAACAGCGGGTCGGGGTAGAGCGCCACGGGTGCTACCAAGTCGTTGAGTTGCTCGGGTGCCATCAACTGTTGCGGAGGCATTTGCTGCGTGGGCATCTGCTGAGGCTGTTGTCCGGGGTAGGTGCTTGGATAAGAGGGCGGGTAAGATGGCTGGTCGCCTTGGTAGGCGGGTTCCTGCGCCAGAGCCGGCGTTCCAGCGGCAGCCAGCATGAATACGCAAGCTACCAGGGTGAATTTCGTATGAGAGGCGATGATCTTCACAAGACACCTCCAAGCTTCCACTGCTATAGACGCGCGCCTTTGAGATTAGGTTATCACCTTTGTCAAGTTTGGCGGTCTACTCGCCTTTTAGGGACCGCTCCATCAGATCGCGCAACGCCTCCCGTGGCGCCTGCCCCTCAAAGAGTACCGCATGCATCCGCGCCGTGATCGGCATTTCCACACCCGCACGATGTGCCAGCGCCAGTGCGGACTGGGTGGTGCGCACGCCTTCCGCTACCATTCGCATTGCGGACACCACCTCTGTCCAGCTTGCGGCCGCGGGCCAGCTCGCCGCCTAAGGTGCGATTCCGGCTTTGCGCGCCCGTGCAGGTCAGTACCAGGTCGCCCAGACCGGCCAGACCCGCCAGGGTTTCCCGGCGGCCACCCAGCGCGCAGGCCAGACGCGTGATTTCCGCCAGTCCGCGCGTAATCAGCGCGGCCAGGGAGTTGCTGCCCAGGCCCAGGCCATCGCAGATGCCCGCGCCGATAGCGATTACATTTTTTAACGCGCCGGCGTACTCGGTGCCCAGGGGATCGCTGCTGGTGTACAGGCGGACGTTCGATCCGCCGAAGGCCTGTTGCACGTCCCGCGCCAATTCCGCGTCCGCGGCGGCGATGACTGCCGCAGTGGGATCGCCCCGCGCGACATCGTGCGCGAACGATGGTCCCGACAGCACGCCCACGCGCGCGGTGGGCTGTTCGGCAAGTATCATTTGCGACATGGTCAGTAACGTGTTGGCTTCCAGTCCCTTCGTGGCGCTGACCAATCGCATCGTGGGCCGGAGAAACGGTCGGATCTGGGTGAAGATTAAGCGGCAATGCTCACTGGGCGCAACGTAAGATCGCGATTTCCACCCCCTCCAGCGCGGCTTCCAACTCGGAAACCACGTGGATCGCGGGCGGTAGGGGAAATTCGGGCAAGTAGACGTCGTTGACGCGCGAGTCGCGCATCCGTACCGCGAGATCGGCATCGTGGACCCACAGGGACACGTCATGCCTCCGGGCCAGAACCAGCGCCAGCGCCGTGCCCCAACTTCCTCCGCCGATGATGGCGATGTGCATGGTAACGCAGGCCTTCAGGCCTGTTTTTTTTCGTCGCACAAGAAAAGACACAGGCCTGAAGGCCTGCGCTACAGATGCAACTTGCTCTCCGTGCCGGCCATAAGCCGCTCGATGTTGGCGCGATGCTTGTAGAGGATCAACGTCACCGCGACCGACGATCCCACCATCTGCACCGCTGGCGGGTGATAAAAGATCCACTCCGCCGGCACAAACAGGATTGCCGCGACCATCGCCCCCAAGGATACGTAACGACGGGTGAACACGATGGTCACAAAAGCCACCAGCGTTGCCAGCACCGCCCAGGGCGCCAGCGCGGCGAAAGATCCCAGCGCAGCGGCGACGCCTTTGCCGCCGTGGAATCGTAGAAAGACCGGGAACATGTGGCCCACCAACACGGCCAGCGCCGCGTACGTTTTCCAATCGGAATCGGCGGGGACGAACCAGACCGCCAGCCTCACGGCCAGAAAGCCCTTGCCGACATCCAGCAGCAACGTGACGATGCCCGCGCCCTTGCCGGCCAACCGCGCAACATTGGTGGCTCCGATATTGCCGCTGCCTTCCCCGCGGATGTCCCGGCCCGTCCTTTGGCGATAGATCAAATAGCCGAACGGGATCGCTCCCAGGATGTAGCTGGCCAGCAGGACAAAGTACGGCGTCATTGGTTCTACCCTTCGGACGCCTTTCTTTGGAGTGCGGCAGCTTGCTGCCGCTTTGTGTTGCCGCAAGCTTGCTTGCGGCGCGCGGGGCTAGCCCCGCGCGGGCCGAAGCGAGCTTCGGCCCAGAAAAGCGGAAGCAAGCTTCCGCACTCCAAATAAGGGCTATTCACCCACTTTTACCAGCATCTTCCCAAGATTCTCGCCGCGCAGCAGGCCCAGGAACGCACGCGGGGCGTTTTCCACTCCTTCCACTATCGTTTCACGATACTTCAGTTTGCCGGCCTTCAGCCATCCGCCCACCTCAGTCAGGAACTCGGGCATCTTGGCCAGGTGATCCGATACGATGAAGCCTTGAATCTTGATCCGCTTGCCGATCACCATCACCATGTAGCGCGGGCCGTGGGCCATCTCCACGTTGTTGTACTGCGAGATCATTCCGCAGAACGGAATGCGCGCAAAGGGATTGGCCAGCCTCAGAACGTGGTCTAGAATCTCGCCGCCGACGTTCTCATAGTAGATATCAATGCCCTTGGGACAGCCCCGCTTCAGGGCCTCGAACAGATTCGGCTCCTGCTTGTAATCGACGGCCACGTCCGCCCTCAGCTCTTCGGTAAGGAATTTACACTTGGCCTCGCCGCCGGCCACGCCTACCACGCGGCAGCCCAGGATCTTGCCCATCTGCACGACCATGGATCCGGTGGCGCCGGCCGCGCCGGAGACCAGCAGCGTCTCGCCGGCCTTGGGCTCGCCGATGTACTTCAGTCCATACCAGCCGGTCAAGCCCGGCACGCCCAGTACGCCGAGATACGCGGAGACCGGCGCCAACCGCGGATCGATCTTGTTCACGCCGCGGCCGTCGGAGAGAAAATACTCGCGCCATCCGTTCATGGTCATCACGTAATCGCCGGCGGCGAAACCGGGATGGCGAGATTCCTGGATGCGCGCCACGGCGCCGCCCTCCAGCGGCTTGCCAATTTGAAACGGCGCCACGTAGGAGGCCGCACCGTTCATGCGCCCGCGCATGTAAGGGTCCACCGACATGTAAAGATTGCGCGCCAGGAACTGGCCGTCGGCGGGCGCCGGCAGGGTGGTGGTTTCCAGGCGGAAGTTGGCATCGGTGGGCCAGCCGACCGGACGTTCGGCCAGCACGATTTGACGGCTCTGGGTTTGACTAGTTAAGCTTTCAGGCATCGGAATCTCCGTAATGGTGTGTAGGTGGAGCCCTTCGCTCCCAGCAGGCTCTGATAAAGAATAAACTCATCCGCCTCGAACTCGCCGAATTTCTCGGTGGCTCCCACGTCGCGCGGAAAACGCCCGCCTTCCTTGCGGCGGGCCAGGGTGAGATGCGGAGTGAAGGGGCGCTTTTCCGGCGCGATCCCCAGCGGTTCCAGGCACTGCTCGATGTCGCGCGCCAGCGCGCTGAGCGCGTCGGGAGCTCGCACGTTGGCGAAGAGTACGTTGGGAAAACTGCCCACCCCATCCACGGCCAGTGCGATGGGGGCGGGGAAAACCGCTTTCACCAGCGCCTGCGAAATGGCGGCTACGTCGCTGTCCGGCCGTTCGCCGATGAACTTCAACGTGACGTGGAGATTGTCGGCGCTCACCCACTTGTAACCGGCCGCGGCCGGCTGGTTTTGATTCGTCCAAGCGGCTAGCGCCGCTCTCACATCGTTCGGAAGATCTATGGCAACAAAAAGACGCATGTAACGCAGGCCTCCGGCCTTTCTTTTATGTAACGCAGGCCTCCGGCCTGTTCTTTTATGTAACGCAGGCCTCCGGCCTGTTCTTTTATGTAACGCAGGCCTCCGGCCTGTTCTTTTATGTAACGCAGGCCTCCGGCCTGTTCTTTTATGTAACGCAGGCCTCCGGCCTGTTCTTTTATGTAACGCAGGCCTCCGGCCTGTTCTTTCTTCCGGCCAAAAGAACAGGCCGGAGGCCTGCGTTACAGAGCCAGCGATGTCAGGCGGCGCCGCACCATGTCCAGCGCTAGCTGGGATGCTTGCACGCGGACGCGCTCGCGATCGCCGGGAAACTTGCGCTCGCTGACGCGATTCCCCGCGTCGTCGGCGACGGCCGCGTAGACCAGGCCCACCGCTTTGTCCGAGCCGTCCGCCGAGGGGCCGGCAATGCCGGTCACCGACACCCCGATGCTCGCGTGAAACGCTCGCCGTACGCCTTCGGCCATCAAGCGCGCCGTTTCGGCGCTGACCGCGCCTTCCGTTTCCAACACTCGATGCGGCACGCCCAACATTTCCATCTTGGCCTGATTGCTGTAGCTGACCACGCCACCGAGAAAATACTTGCTGCTTCCCGCGATCCGCGTCAGGCGCTCGCCGATCAGGCCGCCGGTACAGCTTTCCGCTACCGCCAGCGTCAGGCCGCGCACCAGCAGCAAGCGGCCGAGCACTTCTTCCATGGTTTCGTTGTTTTCGGAGAAAACGCCGTCCCCCAGCGCCAGCTTCAGTTTGTCCGCCAGCTCGTTGACCAACTCGCGGGCCTCCGCTTCGGTCGCGGCAGATCCCCGCAAGTGAAGCTGGATCTCACCCGGGGCAGCGAGAATCGTGGTTTGCGGGTTGTCGTACTGCCGGTAAATCGGCGCGGCCAGTTGATCCACGTGCGACTCATACTGTCCGGCGATTTTCAGCACCCGCGTTACCAGATGCCGCCCCGGAGCGATCTTTTCCAGGCGCGGCATGACCTCCTGGTCGAAGATCGCTTCCAACTCGTGCGGCGGTCCTGGGAGCAGCAAGATAAATTTGCCGGAATCCGCGATCCATTGTCCCGGCGCCGTCCCTTTGGGATTTTCGAGAATCTCCGCGCCTTCCAGGATCATGGCTTGCCGCAGGTTGATCTCCGGCATCACCATGCCACGGCCCTTGAAGCGTGCGCGCAATCGGGCGGCGATGTTTTCTTCCAGATACTGCCGCCTTCCGAGCGCCGCGCCGACGGCGTCGCGCGTGCGATCGTCTTCGGTGGGACCCAGGCCGCCCATCAGGATCAGGATTTCCGCGGAGCCCGCGCGCTCCGAGTGCAATGACCCGTCGATGGCGGCGTCCAGCCCCTCGCGATCGTCGCCGACCACTACCTTGCGGCAAACCTCGATACCCAGGCGATTCAAGCGCTCGGTAAGCAGCAGGGAATTGGTATCCAGGCGATAGGGCGTGAGCAACTCGGAGCCAATGGCGATGATTTCGGCGCGCATGAGTGGGTGCACTACAAACCTACCACTGGCGCTACCTAAGCGACAAGCTATTCTGCCCTATTGAGGCAGCAGGTCCGATGGATCAATAGAAAAGCCGGGTAACATGGCGGGCGCTTCCAGCTTCTGACCGGGGAGCGCCACGCGCGGCTGCTTGCCAGCGAGCGGTCCGCCAAAACCTATCACGCGAACGATCCGGCTTCGCCGACTCCCGCGGCCGCCGAGAGCGGCGTGGTTGTATTCTTCGCGGATTTTGGATTGGCCGCTTATCCACCGGACGGGAAGGATCATAAGGCATGGAATTTGGGCGCCCTACGCTAGGAGACAGAAGGCTGGTCGAGGGCTGTGTCGCCGCCAGGCTTCCCCTCGCTTAGCCCTATGCAATGGATAGTCCTTGATCCTTGTAGCCCAATCTGCCACGTTCCCACTTTCGCATGTCATCCAAAATTATGTACAAGCCAGACCGTGGGCGCGTGCTGAGGTCCTTGTTTGGAAAGATGGCGGCCACGGGCGCGCCGCTACGCCGCGCAACTGGGCGCCGCCACGCTAAACGCCTTTTTTCCTTGCAAGGTGGGCTTCAGGGAGGCTCGCAGCCGGACCACGGCGGCGGAATGAATCTGCGAGACGCGCGATTCTCCCACACCTAGAACCTGGCCGATTTCCTTCATGGTCAGTTCTTCGTAGTAGTACAACGCCAGTACCTGGCGTTCCTTTTCCGGCAGTTCGGCGATCGACCCGGTGAGCAGTTCCTTCATTTCGCTCTTCATGCAGAGATGGAAGGGATCGTCTTCGGAATCGGTGGCTGCGCCGGCCAGCGCCACGGTCTCGTGGCCGTCCTCGGAGGATTCCGTTTGCAGGCTGCTCAAGTCCAGACCACGCAGATCGCGCAGGAAGATGTAGAAATCGTGCAGCTCCATGCCCATCGCCGCGGCCAGTTCCGTCTCGCTGGCGGCGCGTCCCAACTCGGCCTTCAACTGGCTGTGGGCGGTCTCCATTTGGCGGGCCTTGCGCCGCAGATCGCGCGGGCTCCAGTCCAAGCCGCGCAAGCTGTCGAGAATGGCGCCGCGAATGCGGAACTTGGCGTAGGACTTCAACTGCACGTTCTTGGCGGGATCGTACTTGGCTAGCGCATCGATCAGCCCGAGCACGCCGGCGTTAACCAAATCCTCCACGCATACACTTTGCGGCAAACGGTCGTGGATTCGCCGGGCGATGTAGCGCACTTGAGGGAGCTGCTCCAACAGCAAGCGATTGCGCTCTTCTTCGTTAGATTGACAAACGGTTTCGTAAGCTTTCTTGGCAGCGTTCATGATTTATGCACCTCAGATCACCTTTCCGAAAGACTGCACCTGCACGATTGGCGGAATCTCCGCCGCAGAGCGGACCGCCACGCGCGGGAAATCCACCGCAATTCGGCCGAGTTAGAAATTGCTATCATCGGCATTGCTACTTGCACCAGGAGTGCCAAACGCGGATCCGTCCCTCACGCATATCCCGGCTGTCAACCCGGCAACGATTGCCGGGTCGGCGGGCAGTTCCCGCCCGGATACATCGCCGGCCACACTCTAGCGCGGCAATGGCGCCAGGGTGGCTTGCGCCGCGTCCAGCTTCGCCAAGCCGAATTCCCGAATCTTGTTGCGCACCGTGCGCAGACTCACGCCCAGCATCGCGGCGGCGTGGGTACGATTGCCTTTGGTCGCCTGCAAGGTCATTTCCAACATTTGCTTTTCGACGTCGCGCCAGGAGCGTCCCGCTTGAATCGTTTGCCAGTGTTCTTCCCTGGCAGGAATGACGCACGTTTCCAAACCGAGCGCGAGCACGCGGCGCACCAGGTTTTCCAGTTCCCGCACGTTACCCGGCCAGTTGTGATGCGCGAGGCCCCCGAGGAATCCCGCGGGAAGCGAAGCTTCCTCGACCGGCGTGCCGGGAAGGTTGCCATGCCGGATCAGGAATTGCTGCACCAGGTCCGGAACGTCTTCGCGCCGCGCCCGCAGCGGGGGGACGCGCAGGGGGATCACGTTGAGACGATAGTAGAGGTCGGCGCGAAAGCGGCCGTCCTCGAGCAAGGGCGCCAGTGGCCGGGAGGAGGCCGCGATCACGCGCACCAAGGAGTCGCGTTCTTCCCAGGCGCGCAGCAGTTGCGGCTGCAAGGCCAGCGGCATCTCGCCGATTTCATCGAGCAGCAGCGTACCGCCGCGAGCCTGCGACATCCATTCGACATCCAGGCAAGTGTCGGAGAGCGCCGCGCAGTTGACCGCCACAAACGGCCCTTCCGCTTGCGGGCTGAGGCGATGAATCAACCGCGCCAGCATCTCCTTGCCGGTTCCACTTTCCCCTTCCACCAGAATGTCGGCTTCGGAACGCGCTGCTTGCCGGGCTTGCTCGCGCAAGCGCTGCATGACCGGAGACTTGCCGATCATTTCCCGATCATGGGACTTGATGGGAGTCATGGGAGGGATGAGAGTCATGCCGCTAACCTCGAAATGCTCGCCGCCTCAGGCGCGCCGGCGTGGCTGGAAAATCTAAGAAGATGATAAGAAGCTTCCAACGACGCGGCGACTTGCGGGAACGCCGGAAAGACTTCATTTAAGTCCTTCGACTTAGCCAGTCGCGCGACCGTCTGGCCGGTCTCGCGCTGGGGTTTCTTTTGCCGGGTTGTGGGCAACTTCTGCGCCATGCCTGGATACGATGCACGGCAAGGGCCAGATTAGAGCTTAGAGAAATATGAGGCAGAAAACCGACCGCCGATAAACCGGCATGGCCCCCGCGAGGCGGCTACTGGGACGATGAAAACGCGGGCATGAGCCGCGACAATTGGAAGTCGTGAAAAAATGGGGATCATGGAACAAGCGAGTATCCGCTGATCCCAGAGGGATCACCGCTTGTAGCCGGTGGTGGAGCGTCTTTTGCGACACCACCGGAAATCGAGAATGAGTATTCGGTGCCCCGGCAGGGGCACCAGCACATCTTATAACCATTGAGCGAGATGGGTGGCGCTCTGGGACCCTTCCGGGGTCCGGAAAATGCGTTGGCTATCCGGTGGTGTCGCAAAGGACGCTCCACCACCGGCTACAAGCTGCAATCCCTCCGGGATAGGCAGGTGCTCGCGCGTTTTCACAACGCTCCATTAACTCTGTCGCGGCTCATGCCCGGTCGGACAGTTCACGCGAGCGCGTGGGTGCGGCGGTTGCTTTTGTTGTTCTGACTTGGGATCAGGAAACGCCCGTTTTCGCCAGGCTCTTGGCATGCCACGGCGTGGCTTTGGCCATCGCGGCGTTCATCTTCTCGAAGTTGTCGGCACAGGCAAAACGCAGTTCGGCATCCATCGCCGAGGGACTTCCCCACAGCCCCAGCGCCGTCCTCCAGATGGAACGGCCGGCCAGAAATCCGCAGGCGCCGGCCTCCGCGGCAAACTCCAATTGGGCGACAAACTCCGCCAGCGGCACGCCGAAACTCAGAATCGCCCACGGCAAAGGCGACGCCGCATCCACCTGCCGGCAATAGCGCCGCACATCATCCACGGTAAAAACTTTCTCCGTGGGCGCGGAGTCGTACAGGCTCCCGGCAACATGGCGGAGATTTACGGGAAACTCCACTTTCAACAGATCGGCCTGATACTGCGGCTGGGAAAACTCGCTGGCGAAATCGAGGACGATATCCGCCCGCCGCTTAGCCCAGGTGGCGCTGGCCGATTCACCCGATATTTCATCGGGAAACAGCGGATAGGCGATCGGCTCGATGATGTAGATCAGCCCCTTCGACTTGCAGAACCCGCCCAGTTGCTGGACCATCTCGCGCTGGTGCCGGACCACGTCCGGGGAACCGTCGGCGCGGTAATGCACCAGGAATTTGACGCCGTTCGGCTTGGCCGCCATGACGTCGGCTTCGTTCCAGCCGATGCGTTCCTTGTACTCCAACTCCTTGCTTCCGGCGCGCTCGTAATCGCTCTCCTCGGCCGGGAACAACACGCCGACGCCGCGCGGAATCGCGTCCATGCAATCGGGATAGCAATAGTCGTCGTCAATTAGAACAGCGGTGGCCAAGTGCGCCAGATTACTCAGCACGGCGCGCTTGAACTCAATGACGTCGCTGCGCAACACCTGATCGGGTGTGCTTCCGGTCACGGAAGCGATGGCCTTGAGCAAGGCCGCCCGCGCATCAATGGTCAAGATGCGCAGATGGCCCTGGTCGTCGGCGAGGTGGGAGAGGTCGGCGAATTGTCTCATTAGGCGATCGTCACTTCGGAGCTGAGATAAACATCCTGGATGGCGTTCAGCAACGTCACGCCCTCTCGCATGGGACGCTGGAAAGCCTTGCGCCCGGAGATCAGGCCCGTGCCGCCGGCGCGCTTGTTGATCACCGCCGTGGTCACCGCTTCGGCGAAGTCGTTGCGCGCCGGAAGCGCCGCCGCTGTTGATCAATCCGGCGCGGCCCATGTAGCAGTTCAGCACCTGGTAGCGGCACAGATCGATGGGATGATCGCTGCACAAGTCGGTGTACATACGCTTGTCGACTTGCCGTAGCTCGTGCCATCCGCGTTCATGGCCTGGTATCCGCCGTTGTTTTCCGGCAGCTTCTGCTTGATGATGTCGGCCTGAATGGTCACGCCCAGGTGATTCGCCTGTCCGGTGAGATCGGCGGACACGTGATAATCCTTGTCTTGTCTTGAAGGCGCTGTTGCGCAGATAGCACCATAGCACCGTGGCCAGTCCCAGCTCGTGCGCCGCGGGAAGCCTGGCTGATCTCGACAATCTGGCGGGCGCTTTCGTCCGATCCGAAGTAGATGGTTGCGCCCACCGCGGCCGCGCCCATGTCCACGGCTTGCTTGACCGTGCCGAACATCATCTGGTCGGACTTGTTGGGATAGGTCAGCAACTCGTTGTGATTGATCTTCACCAATAAACGGAATCTTGTGCGCGTACTTGCGCGACACCGCGCCGAGCACGCCAAACGTCGAGGCCACGGCGTTGCATCCGCCCTCCATGGCCAGCTTGACGATGTTTTCGGCATCGAAGTACTCGGGATTCTTGGCGAAGCTGGCGCCGCCGGAGTGCTCGATGCCCTGGTCCACCGGCAGAATCGACATGTAGCCGGTGCCGGCCAGGCGTCCATGGCCGAACATGCGCTGCAGATTCACCAGCACGCGGTTGTTGCGGTCGGACAGGGCGTAGACGCGGTCCACGAAGTCGGGACCGGGCAGATTCAGTTGGCTCCTGGAAATTTTCGGCGTGCTGAAGCCGAGTAAGGATTCGGCCTTATCGCCGAGGTAGCTTTCGATTGTGCTGGGTGCTGTGGTGGTCATGAATGGCTCCGAAACGAATGATGGTCCAAGCAGGAAGGGTTTACCCCAAAACCATTTTACCACGCCTGGAAATGGTCCACCAATTGCGGCAGGAGCCCGATCCACAGATTACCCAGATTTCGGCTTGCCTGCGAATCGGCATCGCCGCATGTGCCGTGCTGCGTGTAATTAGTACTACTAACGCTCAGTTTCTTCTCGTGGCGCGAAGATTTGGAATGCTGTAGCTTGCTACCGCTTTTCCGCGCCGAAGCTTGCTTCGGCGGCGCGGGGCTGGCCCCGCGCGCTGCCAGCAAGCTGGCGGCAACACAAAGCGGAAGCAAGCTTCCGCACTCCAGAAAAGCCCTTCCTCTTGGTTGCGGCTTCGCCGCGCTGCGCAATCTGTGGATACCCTCCAACGTCACTGAACCGCGATGGCTACGGTGCTGGTATTCACGCCGTTGACGACTAATGTCACCGTCGCAGTCGGTCCCGGCAAGCCGGACGGCACTTGAACATCCACTTGATATAGGCCGACGAATCCGGGAGCCATCCCGGCGAAGCTCGGAGTCGTGAAGTGTAAATCGATCCCTACTTCGATCTGGGCCTTGATCGTCGCTAGACCCTTGCCCGCCGGCGAGGCAGCGCCATCGGCGGGCTGGTTGATGACATCGCCGAGTCCCGAACAGTAGATAGAGATGTACTCACCGGCCCTTGCGGGACGAGCGTTCGCTCCCGGGATGCTTCCGAATGACGCGGCGTAAATGCTGGTATTGCTGATCAATACCGCGCCCTGCGCCGGAATGCCAACGGAGAATACACCGGGCGCAACCGGGGCCAGCGCCATGGTGTAGGAATTCGAAATGGTGTAGGAATTCGAACTTCCCACCGCAGTGGTTACGACGAGAGTCGCCGAGCTCAGTGAGAGCACTTCCCAGCGCACCTGAAAATTGATCTGACTGGGGGAAACATAGAAAAGCGGGCACGGGTTGCCGTTGAGGGTCACGGTAACGCCGTTCATCGCCGTAGGCAGGGGTATGGTCGTGGCCGTGACGGCGCTGGGCGCGAGATTGCTGCCGAAAATGCTGGCAATTCCTCCGGCCGCAACCCGCTGGGAGAACGAGGCGCCTTCCACGACGCCGCTCGCGTTGATGACGGGCAGCGCACTTTGCGCCTGGACCACACCTGCCATTACCAATATCCAGAGAATTGCCGGATTGCAAAGCCGATTCATGCTTCCTCCTTGTTGAGGGACGGGAGGGACCGAGGTCGTGGGAATCTCGGCTCCACACTGACCACTGAGGCAAGCGCTGGGCCAAAGCGGGGGCCTTTGTTTTGTGTAGCCAGGGCCTTTGACGCACAGCGCTCGAATGCAAGAGTTGCATTGAGCGCCTTGGCCGACCCAACGCGGCGAGGCGATCGGAAGATGTAATCTGCGGATCCTTTTTCCGGCGTTCCCTCGTCACTCTTCCCGCAGCGCCGCCGCCGGATCGGCGCCGCCGGCGCGCCATGCCGGACGGAACATCGCCACCAGTGACGCGCCCGCCAACACCACGCAGACGCCCAAGTAAGCCAGCGGATCCCACGCCTTCAGCGCTACCGGCGAACCGCGGAATGCCACGACTAACACCGCCGATCCCGCCATCGACAACAACAATCCCGCGAGAATCCCCGCCAGAATCGGCCGCATGCCCGGCTCCAGCACCGCGCGCATGATGTCGGCGCGGCGCGCGCCCAGCGCCACGCGGATCGCCAGTTCCTGCGACCGCTGACTCACCGCGAAAGCGACCACGCCATAAACGCCCACCACCGCCAGCAACAGCGCGATCCCACCCAGGAAAATCACCATGCCGGAAAGCGTGCGGAAGCGCGATCCCATTTCCTGAATCTCGGATTGCAACGTGTGCGGTGCGCCGCACCTGCTCGGGATCCAATTTCCTTAGCAAGGCGCTTAGTTGAATCGCCACGGCCGACGCCTCGCCCTGCGCACGCACGGAAAGGAAGCGCCCGTGACGAGCAACCGAAACGCCTAACTGGCGAGCCATCGGCGTGACCAGCAAGATTTCCGCGGACTCCACGTTGGGAAGCGCCTTCACTCGCTGTTGCAATTCGCGATTCGAAGACGCCCGGCGTCTCCGTCGCCGGCCGTCCGCGCAAAGGAACAACCAATGTTTGCGCTGTATCCGCGTCCAAGGCCGCGGCGTACATTGTGTATTGCGAGCGTGCAAACAACGCCGCTCCGGTTACCAGCACCATGCTCAAGGCCACCAATGCCGCTACCTGAATGTCGCGGACTTGCCAGCGCGTATGCCGCGATCCCATGCGCATAAACGCCGGCTGCTTCTTCAGAAGCGGCGACAAATCGGAGCGGAACGATTCCAGCGCCGGGCCCAATCCCGCCAGACAACCCGCGACCAACGTAATTCCAGCCAGGTAGCCGAACATCACGCCATCCGGCTTCATTGGATAATAAGGCGCGCGCCACAACAGCCAATGAAACGCCGCGGGGATTCCGTAGGCCAAGCCGGCTGCCGCGCTTCCCGCGACGCCCGCCAGCAGCAAGCCTTCGGTGAGCAACATCCGCAGCAGCCGCGCGCGATCCGCGCCGAGTGCCCGGCGCACCGCGATCTCGCGCCGACGCGCCGCGGCGCGCGCCAGTAACAGCAATGTGACATTGGAGCAGGTCAGCAATAGCAGCAAGGTCATGGTCGCGCCCAGCAACGGAACAATTCCCAGCATCATGCCGCGCAGCGCCGGATGCTGCGAAAACGATCCGTTGGTGAGAATCATGCGCGGCTTTCCTGGAATGCCGGCGGCGAGGGCGTTCATCTCCGCTTCGGCCGCGGCCTTGGTGAATCCCGGGCGTTGAACGTCCTTCCACGTATAGCCAAGGTGTTTCGGGCTCCTGGAAAAGGTCGCGGCCCGCGTAGAAGTCCGGCTGCATCGTGTAGGGAATCCAAATCCCTCCGCCGCGCAGCCTCCCGGGAAAGTTCTTGGGCGCCACGCCGACGATTGTGTAAACACGCTGATTCAAGCGAATCCGCGCGCCAACGATTCCCGGCGCCGACAGAAAGCGGCTTCGCCACATTTCCTCGCTGACGATCGCAACGCGCGCCGCTCCCTTTTGCGTGCACTCGTCGGGCCGAAAGAGCCGGCCCTGGCTGGCGTGCTCCAGACCGTACAGGGAAAAGAACTCGCAAGTCACCAGCAGCGGCAATTCGACTTGCACATCGTCGTCTACTCTCGCCTGAATGACCCGCCAGGCCGCAAAATCGCTGATCGAATGAGCGCCTTCACGAAAGGCCCGGTACCCAGCCAGCGACGTGGTCCACGGCTCGCCCGGCTTCTCCGGAGAGCCGGGGCCATCCGGATAGTCGGCCAGCATTTGCACGAAACTATCGGGATCTTTCTCAATGCGCGGGCGGAACCACATTCCCTCCACCACCGCGAAGACCGCAGTGTTCAAGCCGATTCCCACCAGCAGCGTGATGGCCACCGCGCCGGCCAGCACGGGACGGCGCAGCAGCGATCGCGCGCCATAGCGGATGTCTGAAAATATTGCGCCCATAAACCCCAGCACTCCCCGACATCCCCTAAGACGATGCCCACGTGCAAACGTTACAGAAAATATCTTTCCTTCTTACGGCCCGCCACCTAAGCCGGATACACACCCGCGACCGATTCCGTTTCAGCCATTTCGGCCACCGCCACGTCCCACCCACGGTTAGTGGGTTAATTTGAAAGCGTGCGGCTCCGCCGCTCCTTCGTGCGGAAAGGCAGAGCCTTTCCCTGTAGTTTCTACATTTACAGCCGGCGTAGCCAGCGGCATATCGGTAGCCCACGGCGCAAGCTGTGGGTAAACAGGAAGCAAGAGCAAAGCCCGCGAACGCGGGCGCGAGAGTGTGGTCCAGGGTGGAGCGTTTTTTGCGGAACCCTGGGAATACTGTGAGGGAAAACAAAGCCCGCGAAGCGGGCGGCAGACGCGCTGGCAACTGCGAGACTGCCTTTCGCCCGCTCCGCGGGCTCTTTTTTTCCCTCACAGTGTTCCCAGGGTTCCGCAAAAAACGCTCCACCCTGGGCCACACTCTCGCGCCCGCTTCGCGGGCTGAAAATGTAGAAACTCCCGGGAAAGGCAGAGCCTTTCTTTGCCCGCAGCGAAGCGGCGCGCTAGGGGCGTCCGTGAAGCGGACGCCCTGACAGTAGCCCAGCACTTCAGTGCTGGGAAAATGGCCGTGTCCGATGAAGTCCGTGCAACGGACGGCTGAGGTCTTTGCGGAGCCAAGCTCAAAAATATAGAAACCTCAGTCGTCCGTTGCACGGACTCGCTTCCTGCTTGGTTCCGTCCCCAGCACTAAAGTGCTGGGCTATTGTCAAGGCGTCCGTTTCACGGACGCCTGACCAGCAAAGATGACTGAAAATGTAGAAACTCCAGGGAAAGGCTCCGCCTTTCCGGACCCGCCCTCATTTGGCAAGGCTGCGCCTTGCCCGCACGGCGCAGCCGTGCGAAGTACTAACGGACTTTTCGGAAAGGCGGAGCCTTTCCGCACGAAGGAGCGGCACAGCCGCAGTCGAAGCGTCATGTTCAAATTGACCCACTACCCACCCACGATTACTGGTGCAAGCTGGTGCAGGCTGGTGTATCCTGAAGGCATGCCAACCCTTGAAAGGGCCGTGCGACAGAGCGTGACACTTCCCTCTCGCGTGGCGCGCCGAGTCCGAGCCCTGGCGAGGGGCCAAAACACCTCGGCCAGCCGCGTCATCGCTGGTCTGGTTCAAACAGGTCTTGAAAGCGTCGATCAAGAAAGAAAGCGCTTCTTTGCCCTCACCGACCGCTTGCTTTCGTCCGGCGATCCAGCCGAGAAGAAGAAAATCAAGGAAGAACTGGCGCGCATGACTTTTGGTGAGTAGAAGGCGCTACAAGAAATATCTTTCCTTTTTCCGACCCGCCACATAATCCGGATACACGCTCGCGACCGATTCCGTTTCCGCCACTTCCGCCACCGCCACATCCCACCACGATTCGTAGCCGGCAACGCGGGCTTCGATATCGGTTTCCACCACGACCACGGAAGTGCGATCATGGCCGCGCATGGCCGCCACGGCCGTCTCCAGCTCTTGGTAGGTGCGGGCCCGGCAAACGATCGCGCCCAAGCTGCGCGCGTTGGCTTCGAAATCCACCGCGACCGTGTACTTCGTCGCGTAAGCCTCGCACCCAACGGCTTGGCTCAAGCCGCCGATACTCGAGAATCCGTGATTGTCCAGCACAATGATGTTGATCTTGATTCCCTCCTGCACCGAGGTGGCGATTTCCTGGGCCATCATCAAGTACGATCCGTCGCCCACCATGACGTAAACCTCGCGCTCAGGCGCCGCCAGTTTCACGCCCATGCCGCCGGCGATTTCGTAGCCCATCGTCGAGTAGCCGTACTCCAGGTGATAGCCGCCGGGGCTCCGGGTACGCCAAAGTTTGTGCAGGTCGCCCGGCAAGCTGCCCGCCGCGCAAAGGACCACGTCCTGCGGTCGCGACACTCGATTCACCACACCGATAGCCTCGCCTTGACTGATCGGCGGGCCGTGACGCAGGTTGTAAATGCGATCCACTTCCGTCTCCCAATCGGCCCGGAAACGCTCGATACGCGCGGCATATTCCCTCGAAACACGATAATCGCCCACCGCGGCAGTCAATTCCTCCAGTGCGGCGCGGGCATCGGCCACCAGCGCCACAGCGCTGTGCTTGTAAGCATCGAACTCGGCCACGTTGATGTTAACGAAGCGCACGCCGGGATTCTGAAACGCGGTCTTCGACGCTGAGGTGAAGTCGCTGTAACGCGTGCCGATACCGATAATCACGTCGGCCTCGCGCGCCAGAATATTCGCGCCCGGCGTGCCGGTGACGCCCATCGCGCCCAACTGTTGCGGATGGTCGAAAGGCAAAGATCCCTTGCCGGCCATCGTCTCGGCGATCGGGATGCCGGTTCGCGAGACGAAGTCCCCAAGCGCCGCGCTGGCTTCGCTGTAAAGCACCCCACCACCCGCGACGATCAGCGGCTGGCGCGCGGCGCGGATTATTTGCGCGGCCCGGCGCAGGCCTTCGGCGTCGCCGCGCGCGCGGGGAATGGTCCAGACGCGCTTGGTGAACAGTTCCACCGGATAGTCGAAGGCGTCGGCCTGCACGTCTTGGGGCATGGCTAACGTCACCGCGCCGGTGTCGGCGGGGGAAGTCAGCACGCGCATCGCTTCCGGCAGCGCGGTAATGATTTGTTCCGGACGATTGATGCGGTCCCAGTATCGCGACACCGGCTTGAAGCAGTCGTTCACCGAAATATCCTGCGAGGCCGGCGACTCCAGTTGCTGCAACACCGGCGCCACCAGCCGGCGCGCGAAAATATCGCCCGGCAGCAGCAGCACCGGCAGGCGATTCACGGTGGCCGCCGCCGCGCCGGTAATCATGTTGGTGGCGCCCGGACCGATCGAAGTCGTGCAAACCAGCGCGCCCAAGCGGTTCGATACTTTGGCGTAAGCCGCCGCCGTGTGAACCATGGCCTGCTCGTTGCGGCACAGGCGATAAGGAAATCCGTTGGCGCCGTTGCGGTTGACCTGGTGCAGAGCCTGGCCGATTCCCGCGACGTTGCCGTGGCCGAAGATGCCGAAACATCCGCCGAAAAACTTGCGTTCGCGGCCATCGCGGGCCACGTATTGATTACGCAGGAATTCAATGACCGCCTGCGCGGTGGTGAGTCGTCGAGTCATGGCGCCATTACTCTCCTGTGCCTTATTAAAACGGTTCAATCGCACGGTTGTCAAGCATGGGCGGCACGTCTACAGCTCCGGTTGCTTCGGCATGGCGTCACGAATCCCGTCCAACGCCTTCACGATCTCCCAAAGCGCCATCGCCGTCGAGGCGGCCACCTGCTCCGCAGTCGGGTTGGCGGAAAGCTTGACAATCTGCTCGCTGGCTAATTCTTGAATGTCCATGTCGTCTCCTTATCTACTATTCTCCCCAGATCCACTTACCGAACCATTTCAGATTCTCCTCCATCACCTCGCGCTGTTGCTTGGGTTTGTCGATGCCGTGTCCGAATCCCTTGTAGACCACCATGCGCACCGTCACGCCGCGATCTTCGAGCGCCTGGCGCAGTTCATAGCCGTTGGGGATTGGCACGCGCTTGTCCAATTCGCCGTGTTGGATCAGAGTGGGCGTGCGCGCGTTCTTCACGTAGGTGATCGGCGAAGTCTTGCGGTAAATCTCCGGATCGTCCCACGGAGTAGCGTGCAGATACTGGCGCGTGAACGGCGTGATGTCCGTGTTTACGTAATAGGTGGACCAATCGGAAATGCCAGCGCCTACCGACACCGCTTTGAAACGGTCGCTGAAACAGGTGATGAACGCCGAAATGTATCCGCCTTCGCTCCAGCCCATCGCGCCGACGCGCTCGCGATCCACCAGGCCGCGCTCGATCAGAGCGTCAACGCCGGAAATCACGTCGGCGTAGTCGCCCACGCCGAGATTACGCACGTTCAGCGAGCGAAACTTCTCTCCGTATCCCGCCGACCCGCGATAGTTGGGACGCAGGATCAGTGCGCCCTTGGCGGCGAACGCCTCCACGGGATAACTGCGGTCGGCGGTGGGAACCGCGCGGTCCACGCCGGTGGGTCCACCGTGGATTACGACGAGGAGCGGATACCTTTTCCCAGCTTGAAAGTCGGGCGGCTTGATCAGTACACCTTCAATCGTCGTTCCGTCGGAGGATTTCCATTGCACCAGTTCTCGCGATGCCAGCCTGAAATCCTTCAACTGATCGGCCATCGCAGTCAGACGTTGCGGCGCAAAGGCGGCCACCGGCGACACATAAACTTCAGCGTAGTTTCCCGTCCAGGCGGAAACGAACGCGGCGTGGCGGGAGTCGGGCGTCAGGGAGAAGCCGGAATCGGCGCGATCTTCCGGACCGCTGATCCGGTCGATCTTGCCGGTGCGTGGATCCAGGTGAAAGAGGTGCGCCCAGGTCTTCTGCGCCGCCGCAAAGTAGATACCATCGGCATTCCAAGCTACCAGCGCGGGGTCTTCGTCGAAGGCCTCGCTGAGCACGTGCGGCGTGCCGCCATCGGCCGGCACCACGGCGATCTTGGAATTCAAGTAATAGTAGAACTCTTTGCCGTTAGCTGTTTGAAAAGCAATCTCTTTGCCGTCCGGAGACCACATGGGGATCGAGTCCGGCCCCGGCGTCGTGACCAGCGGCCGCACTTGCTGGGCGGCAACATCGAGCACGTAGATATCTTGCGAACCACCGGAGGCCGGACTGGGATCGTGCTGCGCGCTGAAAGCGATGCGCGTGGAATCGGGCGACCAGGAAAATCCGGTGATGGTGTACACGCCGGGGTCGGGATCGCCGGTGAGGCGGCGCGGCTTTTCGGGCGCGGCCACGTCCAACACCCACAGGTGACTCATGGCGTAATCGTTTTTCACCACTTCATAGTCGCCGTAGGTCTCCTTGCGTTTCTTGTCTTCCTTGGGATCGGGCTCGGCGGCGGAAAATGCGATGCTCTTTCCGTCCGGCGACCACTTGAACGCGCCGACGCCGTTCTCCGTGTTGGTGAGGCGCACGGCTTCCCCGCCCGCCGGAGAGATGACCCACACCTGGCGCTTGGTCTCGCGATCGGAGAGGAAGGCGATGCGCGATCCATCCGGCGACCACGCCGCGGCGTTACTCGATTTCTTGCTGTTGGTCAGTTGCAGACGCTGGGCAGTGGCGACGTCGGCGAGATACAGCTCAGTCTTGAAGGCGTTCTCCTTCCAATCGGTTTCCGAAACTTCGTAGACGACACGTTTTCCGTCCGGCGAGATTTTGGGGTTGGAGACGCTTTTCAGACTCAGCGATTGCTCGATGCTGGGCGCTTGCGCGGCTCCCCGGTTGGTCAAGCAAGTGGCCAGCACCACCAGAAACAGGCAGCAAGTAGGATTTCGCATCCGCCCATTGTAGCTTGGACGATGCACGACGGACTACTCGTATCGCAACGCCACCAGCGGATCCACTCGTGCCGCCCGCCGCGCCGGCACGTAGCCGGCCAGTGCCGCCACAACCGCCAGTGACAGAGCGGCAAAAATCAGAATGAAGGGATCCCACCCATCTACCTTGAAGAGCATCTTCGACAGAGGGCCTGCCGCCGCCAGCGCCAAGGGTCCGCCGATCAGCAATCCGATGCCGACCAGAACCAACGACTCGCCGAAGACAGCCTTCAGTACACGGCCGGGTGTCGCGCCCAAGGCCATGCGAATCCCCAATTCCGGGGTCCGCCGCGATACCGCATAGGACATCACACCGTAAAGGCCGAAACACGCCAGAACCAGAGCCAATCCGCCGAAGACCGTGGCCAGCCGCGCGACCAGTCGTTCCTGCACCAGGTTGGCCTCGATCTGCTCAGTCATCGTGCGAATGCGCGTCACCGGAAGATCGGGATTCACTTCCTGGATGGCTTTGCGAACGTCCGTAGCTAAAGCACGCGGATCGCCGGCGGCTCGAATCTCGATGCTTTCCGGCGGAGAGGGACGCTGCCGAATCGGAAACCAAACCATCGGCTCAACCGCTTCCCGCACGCCGTTGACGCGCGCGTCGCGCACGATCCCGACAATTTCAATGTCTGGTTTTTGGAAGCCGAAGCGCTTGCCGATGGCCTTCCGTCCGGCGAAGTACATCCGCGCCATTTCCTCGTTGACGATCGCCACGGGAGGCGAGGTCGCGGTGTCGCGAAGGTCCAGATCGCGGCCGGCGATCAAATGCATTCCGACGATGGGCAGATAGTTTGGGCCAACCGAGTTCACCTCGATACTCATCGGCTCGTCCCGGCGGCTTTGGTACCCTTCCACTTGGATGCCGTCGGAGCGGGAGGTACATCCACTGGCGATCCCGCACATAGCCACGGTCGCCAAACGCACTCCGGGCACCGTTTCCAACCGTTCGATCAGCGACCGCTCGAGGCCCGGCAGTTGGGCGGGCGGAATCCCCGCGGTTTCCGGATCGATTCGCACCTCCAGCAGATGCTCGCGCTGGAAACCCATCTCCAGATGCATCAAATTCTGCAAGCTGCGAACGAACAATCCCGCGCCCACCAGCAGCAGCAACGACAAGGCCACCTGCGCGGCAACCAGCAGTTTGGCGGCGCTCAGCCGCGAGCCCTCGTGCACGCCGCGTCCGGCCTGTTTCAGAGCGCTGTTCAGATCCACGCGAGTGGCGCGGAAGGCCGGCGCCAGTCCGAACAAGAGGGCGGTCACCGCGGAAAGAAGAATCGTGAATCCCAGCACGCGCGCATCGGGCCCACGGAAAACGGCGTGACGTTGGTCTGGCCGCCGAGGTTCAAGGTCATGCGTACCAGAAGATCGCCGGCCCACCAGGCCAGCAAGATCCCCAACCCGGCGGCCAGCGAGACGATCAAGAAACTTTCCGTCAGCAATTGCCGAATCAGCCGGGCGCGCTGCGCGCCGAGGGAGAGGCGCACGGCGACTTCCCGTTGTCGCGCGGACGCCCGTGCCAGCAGCAGGTTGGCGGTGTTGGCGCAGGCGATCAGCAAGACCAGTCCGACCATGGCCATCAATGTGTACAACGGCCCTTCGAACCGCGCGCGCAGGTAGGAGAATCCCCGGCCAAAGGGCTGCAGAACGAGACTTTGTTGCACAAAGAGCTTGCGCCGCTCGGGATCGCTGTACCGCTGGCTGTCCTCTTCGATCTGCCGGTGAAACGCCACGTTCAGCGCCGTAACGGCGGCGGTGTTTTTCTGGCGCACCATCAGGTCCAGCCAGCGGATACCCGGCTGATTCACCCAGGGCTTGCTATCCTGGGAGTTGCTGGCGCTGTAGTTCTGCTTGTAGCGCACGTCGGCCTGCATCATCACCGGCACCCAAATGTCCACGGGTTGTTCCAGCGTAATCCCGGTGAATCCCGCGGGACCTACGCCTACCACGGTGAAATGTGCGCCGTTGATGGTCAGTTCGCGGCCCAGCACATCGGGTGAGCCGCCGAAGCGCCGGCGCCAAAACCCCTCGCTCAAAACGGCAACCGGGTGTCCGCCGACGATGCGATTGTCGTCCGGGTTGAGCGGGCGGCCAAGCACGGGCGGCAAGCCGATGACGGCGAAGAACTCCCCGGAGACCAGCTGAACCCAAGTGGTTTCCGGCTCGCGGCCCGCCTCGAGGTTCGAGTAAGACCGCTGGATCTTGCTGGCCGCCGCAACGCCCGATGGCGCAGGAAGGGCGTCGTGCAAAAGCTGGAACATCGGGTAGGAGAATCGCTGAGACTGCGGCAAGCGCGATTCCAGGTGGATCAACGACAATTCCGCCGGCTTGGCCACTGGCAGCGAGCGCAGCAGCACCGCGTTGATCACCGAAAAAATCGCCGTGTTGGTGCCGATACCCAACGTCAAGGACAAAATCACGACCAGCGTGAACCCGGGACTGTTGCGCAGTGTGCGCGCGGCATACCGAAGGTCTTGCCACATGAAGAGAGATCCTCCCGGGCTTTACATGGCATCTTCCGAACCAGTCGCCGGGGTTGGAAGGCGTTGAAAATAAGAGGCTGTGTCGCTCAAAGGGACGCCCGGGTGTCCGCTTTCGACACTCCGGGGCCCGTTCCCGCCCACCGATCAGGCCGTGGCGATGGTCAACGAATCGGTTTGCACCTTGTCCCACTCGCGAACCACAAACCCGTGCGCGTCGAAAAAACCGCGGATGCGCGCCGAATCCCAACCGGCGATCTCCTCCAGCACCGGCACCACCACGCTGAGAGCGTCCTCGCTGAGCACGGTGCGCCGGGCGATCGGCGTGATGTACTTGTTTTCCGATACCGCAATGGTCAAACCCTCGCGGCGGTTGACGTGCAGCATCACATGCACGTCGGAGCTGCCGTCGCCGACGTAGACCACGCGATCGGGGCTGACTTCCAGTTGCTCGCGGATTTCCTCGAGCACGGCGACTTTGCCGTAACCGGCGGGCACGCGCACGATGGCCTGAATTTCGCCCGAGGCGTCGTAGTGGAACCGCGTGCCGTATATGTGATGGGCGGGAACGATTCCCTCCAGCGCCGATTGAATCACTTCTTCCGGCGCGGCGGAGATCACGTAGAACGAGAAGCGGTATCCTTCCACGGCGTTGAGCAGCGGCTCCAACGTGGCGATGTTGTGCTTCAACCGAATGCGCTTGCCGGCTTCCACGAGATGCTCGCGGCGAACCTGGCGATATTCCGGATCGTGCAGAAGCAGGTAAGACAATTCCCCGCCCTGCTGCACCAGGTGGATGCGCGAGAGTCCGGCGACTTTCTCGTCGAAGCCGGAGGTTCCCAGCAGTTCGCTGAGGATACGTCCGGAATCGTGAAAACTCAAAGTCTGATCGAAATCACTGGCAAACAGGTAATGCCGGGTTTTTCCAAGCTTGTCGTGCAGCATTCGTTACACACCTCCATGTGTTTGAAAAGACGGGGCGCGCGCAACGGTTTTTTCTGTATACCTAGGTTATACAGTGGGAGGTACGAAGTCCAATCAATTGTCGTTATGGAGCCGATAGTCACGCAGGCCTCCAGGCCTGTTCTCTTGGAGGTTGTCAGAACCGTCCGCGGTAGCGGATGGGTAATGCCTGAGCGCCGGACCCATCTGCTTGACCTATCTGCTACCGCAGACGGTTCTGACAACGCTAGACACAGAAGGGCAACGCTTCTCCTATGCAGGCTTGGATATACTAAACCACATTATGCTCAAATCCACGGTGGCCGAGATTCGCGAACGCTTCGACAAAGACGTCGAGCGATTCTCCAACCTGGAAACCGGCCAATCCGCGACCATCGACGCGCCGCTGGCGCTGGAGTTGATCGCCGCGGCCGCGGTGCGCACCACACCGCACGCTACAGCGCTTCTCGATGTGGGTTGCGGCGCGGGGAATTATGCGCTGAAGATGCTGGCGCAACTCCCCGGCATGGACGTGACACTCGTCGACCTCAGCCGGCCCATGCTCGATCGCGCCGTTCAGCGCGTGACCCCCGCAACCTCCGGACAAGTGACCGCGCTCCAAGGAGACATTCGCGACCTGGCCATCGGCCAAACCAGCTACGACGTGATCGTGGCCGCCGCCGTGCTCCACCATCTTCGCGAGGAGGCCGAGTGGCGCGCGGTTTTCGCCAAGATGTATGGCGCGCTGCGGCCCGGCGGATCACTGTGGATCTCCGACCTGATTGCACATACCGACCCGCGCGTGCAAGCGCTCATGTGGGAACGCTACGGCGAGTACCTTGCCGGCCTCAAGGACGCCGCTTATCGCGATCACGTCTTCGCATACGTGACCAAAGAAGATACGCCGCGCCCGCTGGTGTTCCAACTCGATCTTCTGCGGGAAGCGGGGTTCGCGGGTGTAGAGATTCTCCACAAAAACAGCGTCTTTGCGGCGTTCGGCGCCTGGAGGTAACTAGACCCAACTTTTAGCATTGATTCTTTTCTTGACGTGAGTATACTGGATTTTCCCTGATTGGGCGTTTCTGGGTTTCAGGGTTCTTCTGGGGTTCGGATGGCGCAGATCTTTCATCGCAGCACGAACACTGTCTCCAAGGTGAGTATCTTCGGAGCTGTGTTCATCCTCGCCGGTTTGGGAGGGATCGCGTCCTTGCTGATCCGCTCGGGGTTCTACACCCAAATCTACGTGGAGAAGGAGCAGCCGGTGCCGTTCAGCCACAAGCATCACGTCGGCGGATTGGGCATCGATTGCCGCTTTTGCCACACCTCGGTGGAAACGTCCTCCTTCGCGGGAATCCCGCCGACCAAGACCTGCATGGGATGCCACTCCCAGATTTGGGCGGATTCCCCGACGCTCGAACCGGTGCGCGCCAGTTTCCGCAGTGATCGCTCCATCGAATGGAATCGCGTGCACAAGGTGGCGGACTTCGTCTATTTCAACCACAGTATCCATATCAACAAGGGCGTGGGATGCGCCACCTGCCACGGACGCGTGGACCAAATGCCGCTGATGCGGCGCGAGCATACTCTGTTGATGGAATGGTGCATCGGCTGCCATCAACAGCCCGAACAGAACCTGCGGCCGCGCGCGGAAGTTTTCAACATGGCTTACGAGCAGCCCAGCAGCGAATCGCCGCTAGTGATCGGCGGGGCCATCTATACCGACCAGGCTACGCTGGGCGCGGCCCTGGCCAAGGAATACAAAGTTCAGAGACTGACGGATTGCTCGACGTGTCATAGGTAACGCAGGCCTTCAGGCCTGTTCTTGTGGCCTGAAAAAAGAACAGGCCTGAAGGCCTGCGTTACTCAAGGCGAAAACGATGAACGGCCACGACCAACTCGATCTCGCGGCGTTGCGCCAGCGAATTTCCGGCCAAAAGGGCCGGCAATACTGGCGCAGCCTCGAAGAACTCGCCGGGACGCCAGAGTTCCAGGCGTTTCTCGACCATGAGTTCCCGCAGCACTCCGAACAAGCCGAAGCGTTGGGGCTGGCCGGAGCGGTCAATCGCCGCCAGATGATTTCGCTGATGGGCGCCTCGTTGGCCATGGCCGGCCTCACTGCATGTACGCGTCAAGACGATAAGATCGTTCCGTATGTCACCCCTCCGGAGTTCATGGTTCCCGGCAAGCCCTTGTACTTCGCCACCGCCTTCGAGCAGGGCGGACTCGCCACCGGCGTGCTGGTGGAAAGTAACATGGGACGGCCCACCAAGATCGAAGGCAATCCCGACCATCCCGCCAGTCTGGGCGCTACCGACGCGTTTACGCAAGCGTCCATCTTGCAACTCTACGATCCGGACCGCTCGCCAACCGTGGTGCATCTCGGCAACATCGCCAGTTGGGAGGCGTTTCAAGCCTGGTTCAACGAGCAAAAGAACGGCCTCGCCGCGAGGAAAGGACAAGGGCTGCACATTCTCACGGAGACGATCGCGTCGCCGACGCTGGCCGATCAATTTGCCCAGATGCAGGCGTTATGGCCGCAAATGCAATGGCACGTCCACGAACCGGCGGGACGCGACATGGCGCGCGCCGGATCGCAGTTGGCCTTCGGTGATGCCGTCAATACGATTTACGATTTCGAGAAGGCCGCGGTAATCGTCTCGCTGGGTTCCGATTTCCTGTGTTCCGGCGCGGGATCGGTGCGTTACACGCGGCAGTACGCGGCGCGGCGGCGCGAAGCGGCGGCGGCCATCGAGGAGGGCAAGAGCAGCCCGGCGATGACGCGGCTGTACGTGGCCGAGACCACTCCCACGTCCACGGGCGCGACGGCGGATCACCACCTGCCGGTGCGCGCTTCAGAAATGGAAGCGTTCGCGCGGTCGCTGGCGGCGGGGATCGAAGGCAAGCCGGTCGCGGCGGACCAGCATCAGAAGTGGATCGAAGCGGTGGCGCGCGACCTTAAGAAGAATGCCGGAGCCAGTGTGGTGCTCGCCGGCGACGAGCAGCCCGCCATAGTACACGCTTTGGCGCATCAAATGAATCAGGCTTTGGGCAACGTGGGCAAGACGGTCAGTTATACCGCGCCGGTGGAAGCCGCGCCGCAAGCCGCAAAAGGCTCGACCGCGGATTCGCTGATCGCGCTGAGCGAAGCGCTCAAGGCCGGCGAAGTACAACTGCTGATTGTGATCGGCGCCAATCCGCGCTACTCCGCGCCCGGCGATCTGGACTTCCGCACGCACTTCGGCAAAGCGCGCCAAGTGGTGCATGTCGGCATGTATCAGGACGAGACCGCGGAGTGGTCGCACTGGCACTTGCCGCTGTCGCACTATCTGGAATCCTGGGGCGACGCGCGGGCCTTCGACGGCACGGTGTCGCTGGTGCAGCCCCTGATCGCGCCGCTCTATGATACGCGCTCGGCCGTCGAGATTGTGTCCGGACTGCTTGGCAAGCCGGGGCGATCCGGGTACGACATTGTCCGCGAATACTGGAAAACACACCTTCCTGGCGTCAAAACGGCCGCTGATTTTGAGCCGGCCTGGCGGCGCGTTTTGCACGATGGAGTGATTCCTGGCACGGCGGCGGCGGCGAAAACTCCCGCATTGAAATCGCTGTCGGCGGCGAACGCCAGCAGCAGCGCCACAAAGTTTGAACTGGTCTTCCGTCCCGATTCTACCATCGGCGACGGCCGTTGGGCCAACAACGGCTGGCTGCAAGAGCTGCCAAAATCGATGACGCGCCTGACCTGGGACGCCGTAGCGCAGGTTTCCCTCGCCGACGCCGAGGCTGCCAAGCTCTCCAACGGCAGCCAAATCAAACTGGTGGTGAGCGGCCGCTCCGTGACAGCGCCCGTGTGGGTCACGCCGGGACAAGCGGCGGGCTCCATCACCGTGACGCTGGGATACGGCCGCTGGCGCGCCGGACGCGTCGGAACAGGCGTGGGGTTCAACGCTTACGAGTTGCGCTCGGCGGCGTCGCCCTGGTTCCAGACCGATCTCACTTTTACTTCCCTGGAAGGCGAGTATCCGCTGTCGGCCACGCACACCCATCATCAGATGGAGGGGACGCCCGGACACAACACAATCGACAGCATGGCCGGACGCAACCCGGTGCGTTCGGGCACCGCGGCGGAGTTTGCCAAGGATCACGAATTCGCCGCCAAGATGGGTGAGAATCCGCCGCGCTCGCTCTCGCTCTACCCCGAATTCAAGCACGACGGCTACGGTTGGGGACTGGCGGTGGATCTGAGTTCCTGCGTCGGCTGCAACGCCTGCGTGGTGGCCTGCCAGTCGGAGAACAACATTCCGATTGTCGGCAAGGAGCAAGTGTCGAACGGGCGCGAGATGCACTGGATTCGCATCGACCGCTATTACGAGGGAGAATTGGACAATCCCGACGCCCACTTTCAGCCGGTGATGTGCCAGCAATGCGAGAACGCGCCCTGCGAAGTGGTTTGTCCGGTGGGTGCCACGACGCACTCCGCGGAAGGCCTGAACGACATGGTCTACAACCGCTGCGTGGGCACACGCTATTGCGCCAACAATTGTCCTTACAAGGTGCGGCGCTTCAATTATCTGGCCTTCCAGGACTGGGACACGCCCAGCTTCAACTTGATGCGCAATCCCAATGTAACGACGCGCAGCCGCGGCGTGATGGAAAAATGCACCTACTGCGTGCAGCGTATCCAGGGCGCCAAGATCGAAGCGGAGAAGCAGGATCGCCCCGTGCGCGACGGTGAGATTCAAACCGCTTGCCAGCAGGTTTGTCCGGCGCAGGCCATTGTTTTCGGAAATATTCACGATCCCAACAGCCGCGTGTCGAAGCTGAAGGCCGGCCCGCTGAATTACGGCTTGTTGGCGGATTTACAAACTCGTCCGCGGACCTCCTACCAGGCGCGGCTGCGCAACCCTAATACTGAATTATTAGAATAAGAGTTGGAGAAAGCTTGAGCGACCAACACAAACCCGTTGCCGTCACCGAAGGCGAAAATCCCTTCATCGGGGGCGACTACACCTTTGCCACGGTCACCGATAAGATCGCGGCGATCGCCCTGACTCGCCGCACCAGCAAAGGGTGGGTGTTCGGCTTCCTGGCGTCGTTTGCGCTGATGCAGCTCTTGATCGTTTCGGTCATCTACTTGTTGTACAAGGGCGTGGGAATTTGGGGCGTGGATGCTCCCGTGTACTGGGGCTGGGCGATCGTCAACTTTGTGTGGTGGATCGGCATCGGCCACGCCGGCACGCTGATCTCGGCGATTCTGTTGTTGCTGCGGCAAGAATGGCGTACTTCCATCAACCGTTTCGCGGAAGCCATGACGCTGTTCGCGGTGTCCTGCGCGGGCCTGTATCCGTTACTACACGTGGGGCGCCAGTGGTACGGGTATTGGCTCTTGCCGCTTCCCAACACCATGCGCATCTGGCCGCAGTTCCGCAGTCCGCTAATCTGGGACGTGTTCGCGGTCTCCACTTACGCGACCGTATCGCTGCTGTTTTGGTTCGTGGGATTGATCCCCGACCTGGCCACGCTACGCGATCGCGCCAAGTTTCCGCTGGCCAAGCAACTGTACGGAATTTTCGCGATGGGCTGGCGTGGATCGGCCAAACACTGGCATCGCTACGAGACTGCTTACCTGTTGCTGGCCGGCCTGGCCACGCCGCTGGTGGTTTCGGTCCACACGGTGGTCAGCTTCGATTTCGCCGTGGGCATCGTGCCGGGTTGGCACACCACGATCTTCCCGCCCTACTTCGTGGCCGGCGCGATTTACTCCGGTTTTGCCATGGTGTTGACGCTCACCATTCCGATCCGCGCGGTCTATGGCCTGGAAGATTTCATCACCGCCCGGCACCTCGATACCATGGCCAAGGTCATGCTGGCCACCGGGCTGATCGTGGCCTATGGCTACATGATGGAATGGTTCATGGCTGCCTACGGCGGCGACAAGTACGATATCTACATGATCCTGAACCGCATGAAGGGTCCGTATGCGCCGTTTTATTGGTCGCTGATTACCTGCAACATCATCATCCCGCAACTTTTGTGGTTTCCCAGGGTACGCGCCAACGTCCTCGGGCTTTGGCTGATGTCTATCGTGATCAACGTGGGTATGTGGCTGGAGCGCTTTGTCATCGTGGTGACCAGCTTGCATCGCGATTTCCTGCCATCCTCGTGGGGCATGTACCATGCCACCAAGTGGGACATCATGACCTTTGCCGGGTCCATCGGGCTATTTCTCACGCTCTTGTTCCTGTTCGTGCGGTTGTTGCCGGTGATCTCCATCGCGGAGATGCGCGCCATGGTGCCATCGGGCGAGAAAAAGGAAGGGGGACACCACTAGATGGAACTGCCCCTGTACGGAATCATGGCTGAGTTCGAACAGCCGGAACAGGTAGTGGACGCCGCCAAGCGCGCCTACGCCGCCGGCTATCGCCGCATGGACGCCTATTCTCCGCTGCCGGTTCATGGGCTGTCTGAAGCGCTGGGATTCGACAAGACGCGGCTCCCTCTGGTCGTGCTGATCGGCGGCATCATCGGATGTCTCACGGGATTCGCATTCCAATATTGGGTTTCGGTGATCAACTTTCCCGTGATTGTCGGCGGCAAGCCGATGAACAGTTGGCCGGCCTTCATTCCGGTGACCTTCGAATGCACCATTTTGTTCGCCTCGCTTTCAGCGGTGTTCGGAATGCTGGCGCTCAACGGATTGCCGCAACCCTATCACCCGGTGTTCAATGTGGATCGTTTTGAGGGCGCCAGCCGCGACCGCTTTTTCTTGTGCATCGAAGCGCGCGACCCGCAGTTCGATCGTGCCGGGACGCGCCAGTTCTTGGAGGGTTTGGGAGCCCGCGAAGTGTCGGAGGTGACGGTTTGAGGGCCGGCTTTTCCATTGCGGCGCTGGCGGCGATTGTGCTTGGCCTGAGCGGCTGCACGCAGGACATGGCCACGCAGCCGCGCTACAATCCCCTGCGCGCCTCCGATTTTTTCGGCGACCGCCGCTCGGCGCGTCCGCTGATTGCCGGCACGATCGCGCGTGGGCAACTCCACGCGGATGAAAAGCTGTACACCGGCATGGTTGGCGGCCAGTTGATCGATACGCCGCCTTTCCCGATCACTCGCGCCGACTTGCAACGCGGCCAGGAGCGCTTCAACATCAATTGTGTGCCCTGCCACGACCGCACCGGATACGGCAACGGATTGGTGGCGCAGCGCGGCTTCCGCCATCCGCCGTCCTATCACATTGATCGCCTGGTGAACGCGCCTCTCGGCCACTTCTTCGACGTGATGACCCACGGCTTCGGGGCGATGCAGGACGTTTCCGACCGCGTCACGCCGGAAGATCGCTGGCGGATCGCGGCCTACATCCGGGCGCTGCAATACAGCCAGCACGCCAGCATCAACGACGTGCCCGCCGCGGAGCGCGACAAACTGGATCGCAAGCCGGGCCAGTCCGAGCCCGCCAAGGAGGAAAAGCCATGAACCTTCCTCCCGCTGCGGAACGCATTCAAAAGCGCGCTTTGATCACCGGCGCGACGGCTTTCCTGATCAGCGCTGGAACAATCGCCAACGTGCAATTCTCGCGCTCCTACCTGCTGGCTTATCTTTTCTGGATCAGCATTCCGCTCGGATCGGCCGTGCTGCTGATGCTCTATCACTTGACCGGCGGCAACTGGGGCTATGTGATCCGCCGCATGTTGGAAGCCTCCCTGCGCACGCTGCCGCTCATGGCCGTGCTGTTTCTGCCGGTGCTCTGGAATCCCCGGCAACTCTATGAATGGGCGGACCCGGTCAAGGCGGCGGCCGACCCATTGATCCAGCGCAAGGAGAGCTATCTCAACGTGCCGTTTTTCACGGTGCGCACGGCGGTGTACTTCCTGATCTGGATCGGCATGGCTTGGCTGCTCAGCAGATGGTCGGCAGAGCAGGACCATAGCGACGATCCCGCACCGGCCCGCCGCTTGGCCGCGATCAGCGCTCCCGGCTTGATCGTGCTCGGCTTCTCCGTGACTTTTGCAGCGGTCGATTGGATCATGTCTCTGGAGCCGCACTGGTTTTCCACCATCTACGGCTTGTGGTTTATCATCGGTGCGGTACTGGCCGCCTTGTCCGTCATGGTTTTCGCGGCCCGCCGCTTCGCGATGGCGTCGCCGATGGACAAGGTGCTTCAACCGTCGCACTTCCACGACCTCGGAAATCTGATGCTAACCTTCACGATCCTGTGGGCCTATATGTCCTTCTCGCAATTCCTGCTCATCTGGGCCGGGAATCTGCCGGAAGAAACGCCGTTCTACGTGAAGCGGATGGGCGTGGGATGGGAAAGCATCGCGTTGGTCCTGGTGTTGTTCCATTTCGCGGTGCCGTTCCTGGTACTGCTCTCCCGCGACGTCAAAACCAAGATGGCGCGGCTGGCCACCTTGGCGATCGGCATGTTGTTTATGCGCATGGTGGACTTGTTCTGGGTTGTGCGCCCGGCCTTTGGCGGCGCCCTGCCATCCACTGGCAGGATTTGACGTTGCCGCTGGCCATCGGCGGACTTTGGGTATGGATGTTCCTGCGGCAACTGAAGGTTCGCCCGATGATGCCGGTGTATAACCCGCAAGGCGATCCGTCGTTCTAGCGAGTTTGGAGAAAATGAGCGAAGAAGTTCACAACCCGACTGCCTCACCGCAAGACGGCTACGAGCACACCGATGCCCAGATCGGCCCTCTGGCCGTGCTGGGCGTCGTCGTGGGCCTGCTGGTGCTGATCTCCCTGACCGGCGTGGCCATCATGTGGCGCGTAATGGCCTACCAGACGCATGACACCGGCGAGCTGCGGGGATCGCCCCTGGCTGGGTTGCGCCCGCTGCCGCCCTCGCCGCGGTTGCAAATCACTCCCTCCATCGACCTGAAAGATACTCGCGACCAGGAACGCGATTTGCTGTTGAGTTACGGCTGGGTGGAAAAAGACAAAGGCGTCGTGCGCATCCCGATTGATCACGCCATGGACTTGCTAGCCGAGCGCGGCTTGCCAAAAGGCAAGCCGGAGCCTCCCGCGAAGGCGGTGGCCAAGTGAGGCGTTCCTTGATAACAGCGTCTCTGGTAGCAGCTGGCTTGCTCCTGGCCGCAACGCTCGGCGCGCAATCGCCCTCGCCGCTGCCGATGGTGCCTTCGAAGACCAGCGGGGTGATCCCCACGCGCCTGCCCGACGGCTTGCGCGATGTGGGCATCGACCAAAAACTGAACGCTCAGATGCCGCTCAGTTTATTTTTCACGGACGAAGCAGGCCGCCGCGTGCAGCTCAAAGACTATTTCGGCAAGCGCCCGGTGATCCTCTCCTTCGTCTACTACGATTGCCCCATGCTCTGCACCATGGTGCTGAACGGCCTGGTGCGCGGCCTGCGTCCCGTGAGTCTGAATCCCGGCAGCGACTTCGAGATCGTGACGGTGAGTTTCGACTCCAAGGAAACCGCGCCGCTGGCGGAATCGAAGAAACGCGTGTACCTGAATTCCTACCGCCGCCCCAGCGCCGCGCAAGGCTGGCACTTCCTGACCGGCGACGAGCCTTCCATCCGCGCGCTGACCCGCGCCGCGGGATTCAATTATCGCTGGGACGAATCGGGCGGGCAGTTCGCGCACGCTTCGGGCATCATGATTCTCACGCCCGACGGCCGGATGTCGCGCTACTTCTACGGAATCGAATTTTCGGGACGCGATCTGCGCCTGGGGCTGATCGACGCTTCGGCCGGCAAGATCGGCACGGCCGCCGACCAGGTGCTGCTGTACTGCTTTCATTACGATCCCGCCACCGGCAAGTACGGCGTGGCCATCATGAACGTGATGCGCCTGGCCGCACTGGCCACGTTGCTGCTGGTCGGCGGATTTATCGGCACGAACGTGTGGAATGAGCGGAGGACTCTAGCGTAGTCATGTTTCAAGGAATTCCCATCCAGCCCGATCAAGCGTCCTCCATCGCGCGGCAGGTGGACTATCTCTATTACTTCCTGTCTTTCATTTCCATCTTCTTTTCGGTGGTTATTTTCGGCGCGGTTTTTTATTTCTCCATCCGCTATCGGCGTCGTGTGGAAAGCGAGGTTCCCAAACCGATTCACGGCTCTCTCCCCTTGGAACTGATCTGGAGTATCGGGCCGGGGATCATCTGCATGTTCATTTTCGCATGGGCCTCCATTCTGTATTTCCGCAACGCTAACCCGCCGGAAGGCTCCATGGAGATCTACGTGGTCGGCAAACAATGGATGTGGAAGCTGCAACATCCCGGCGGCCAGCGCGAGATCAACGAACTGCACGTGCCGGTGGGGCGTCCCGTGAAGCTGGTGATGACCAGCGAAGACGTGATCCACAGCTTCTTCGTGCCGGCCTTCCGCGTGAAGAAGGACGTGGTGCCGGGAACTTACTCGACGGTCTGGTTCCAGGCGGATCAACCCGGCCAGTATCACCTGTTCTGCTCGCAGTATTGCGGCACGGTACATTCCGGAATGATCGGATGGGTCTACGTGATGCAGCCGCGCGATTACGAGAACTGGTTGAGCGGCGGCGGCGGCGGCAACATGGCTTCCTCCGGCGAGCGCTTGTTCCAGCGCTTGGGCTGCTCGACGTGTCACGTGGCGGGCGGCGGCGGGCGCGGCCCCTCGCTGCCGGGAATCTACGGCAAGCCGGTGCTGTTCGAGGACGGAACCAAGGCCATCGCCGACGACGACTACATCCGCGAATCCATCTTGACTCCCGCGGCGAAAGTGGTCGCCGGATACAAGCCGGTGATGCCCACTTTCCAAGGACAGGTAACCGAGGAACAGATTCTGCAACTGATCGCCTATATCAAGTCGCTGACGAAAGATCAGAGCGTCGCGGCAGGCTCCGCGGAAGGCGCCGGTGAAACCGCGGGGAAAGCGCCCGGAAAAGCGGCAGGTAAACAGAAATGAGCACAACGCTAACCGCACCACACGCACCTCCGCCGCCGGCCCAACCGGCCACGACCGCCGCCTGCATTATCTCAACGCCAGCTACGGATTCAAGTCCTGGCTGCTGACCACCGATCATAAGCGGATCGCGCTGCTGTACCTGGCCTCGATCACGTTTTTCTTCTTCATCGGCGGCTGCTTTGCGGTGCTCATCCGCCTGAACCTGCTGACGCCCAATGGAGAGCTAATGCAGGCCGAGACCTACAACAAGCTGTTCACCATGCACGGCCTGGTGATGATTTTCTTTTTCCTGATCCCCTCGATTCCGGCGGTCCTGGGGAATTTCCTGATACCCATGATGGTGGGCGCGAAAGATCTGGCGTTTCCGCGGATCAACCTGCTGAGTTGGTATCTGTACATCATCGGCGGCGTGATGGCCCTGACCGCCGCGGCCACCGGCGGCGTAGACACCGGCTGGACGTTCTACACGCCGTATTCCAGCACCTACTCCAACGGCAACGTTGTCATCATGGGTGTGGGCGCTTTCATCGCCGGATTCTCCTCCATCCTGACCGGGCTGAACTTCATCGTCACCGTACACAAGATGCGCGCGCCCGGGCTGACCTGGTTCCGCCTGCCGCTGTTCGTGTGGGCCATGTACGCCACCAGCGTCATCCAAATCCTGGGCACGCCGGTGATCGCGATTACCCTGTTGCTGCTGGCCGCCGAGCGGATTTTCCATGTGGGAATTTTCGATCCGCGCATTGGCGGCGATCCGGTGTTGTTCCAGCACTTCTTCTGGTTCTACTCGCATCCCGCGGTGTACATCATGATCCTGCCGGCCATGGGCGTGATCTCGGAGTTGGTGGCCTGCTTCTCGAAGAAACGCGTGTTCGGCTACAACATGATCGCGTTCTCGAGTATTGGCATCGCCGTGCTCTCGTTCCTGGTATGGGGACACCACCTCTTTGTTTCCGGCCAATCCATTTACGCCGGCCTGGTGTTCAGCGTGTTGAGCTTTTTGGTGGCGATTCCTTCGGCCATCAAGGTCTTCAACTGGACGGCCACGTTCTACAAGGGATCCATCTCCTATGACACGCCGATGATCTACTGCTTCGGTTTTATCGGCCTGTTCACCATGGGCGGGCTGACCGGCCTGCTGCTGGCTTCCCTCGCCGTGGACGTGCATCTGCACGACACGTACTTCGTGATCGCGCATTTTCACTACATCATGGTGGGCGGCGCGGTGATGGGATACCTGGGCGGCATGCATTTCTGGTGGCCCAAGATGACCGGGCGGATGTATCCGGAAGGCTGGGCCCGTTTTGCCGCGTGCATCATTTTCGTGGGCTTCAACCTGACGTTTTTTCCGCAATTCATGCTTGGCTATCTGGGAATGCCGCGCCGCTATCACGCTTATCCCGCGGAGTTTCAGGTGCTCAACGTGATGTCCACGGCGGGCGCGTCGATTCTGGGCCTGGGCTACCTGATTCCGATGATTTACTTCGTGTGGTCGATGCGCTACGGAAAACCGGCGCCGGCAAACCCCTGGGGCGCCACGGGCCTGGAGTGGACGACGCTCTCGCCGCCGCCCACGGAAAACTTTGAGGAGCTTCCGGTGGTCACCGAAGAGGCCTACGATTTCGAGGCTTTGGCCAGGCGAAACGCGGCGGCCGCCGCGAGTCACGAGGTGAAGCATGGCTGATCAAGCGCTGCCCCCGGTCTCGGGTCATGTCTCGAGTCACGCGCATCATCCCGCGCTCCGCCATCATTTCATCGACCTGGAGCAGCAGAGGGAATCCTCGACGCTGGGAATGTGGCTGTTCCTGCTCACCGAAATCATGTTCTTCGGAGGGCTGTTCACGGGCTACGGGATTTATCGCTTCATGTATCCGGAGGCCTGGAAAGAAGCGGCACATGAGCTGAACGTAACCCTGGGCGCGATCAACACGGTGGTGCTGATCCTCAGCAGCTTGACCATGGCGCTGGCCGTTCATTCCGCGCAACTCGGCAAGAAGCGGCTGTTGATTCTATTCCTGATCGCCACGCTGCTGCTGGGTCTGGTATTTCTCGGCATCAAGACCAAGGAGTATGCCGACAAGTTCGACCATCACCTGATCCCGGGAACCAACTTCCAATTTGAAGGTCCCTGGGCGCACCAGGCCATGCTCTACTTCTGTTTCTACTTTGCCATGACCGGCATGCACGCCCTGCACATGATCATCGGAATGGTGGGCATTTGCATCCTGATCCGCATGGCCGCGAAGGATACCTTCTCGGCGGAGTATCACACGCACATCGAATTGTTCGGATTGTACTGGCACTTCGTGGACATCGTCTGGATTTTCTTGTTCCCGCTACTTTACTTGATAGGACAACCCAACTTATGAGCCAAAGCAGCAGTCCGTCGCACAGGGAACACATTGTTCCGCTGAAGGTTTACTTCGCCGTCTTCGGCGCGCTGATGGTCCTGACCGCCACCACGGTGTTTGTGGCCACACTGGACTTAGGTCCGCTGAACCTGGCGGTGGCGTTGGGAATCGCCATTACCAAGGCGACGCTGGTCATCCTGTTCTTCATGCATGTCAAGTATAGCGGCAACATGGTTAAGGTTTACGTAGCCGCCGGATTCCTGTTCTTTGTGATCATGCTGGGAATCACCATCAGCGACTACATGACGCGCGGGTGGATCGCGACGCCTAGACCGTGGCAGTAGCAAGCTTCCCTTCCGACTCCCGGCTCGCATAAAATACCAGCATGAAACGTCTTCGTCTGCTGGTTCTGCTGACCCTCGCCGCCGTCGCGGCGGCGCAAAGTTCCCATGGTCCCAAGCACGGTACGCTGATCGTCATCGGCGGCGGGCAGTTCGGCGCCGATGTGATCAAGCGCTTCGACGATCTGGCCGGCGGACCGGACGCGCCCGTGGTGCTGATCCCCACGGCCAACGATAACGACCCGACGCCCAAGGATCTCGAGGATTTCAAGAAGCGCTTCGGCTTGACCAAGGTCACCATGCTGCACACGCGCAAGAAGGAGGAGGCCAACTCGGCGGCGTTTGTGGCGCCGATCAGGAAAGCGCGCGCCGTGTTCTTCCCCGGCGGACGCCAGTGGCGCCTGGCCGACTCCTACCTGGGAACGCGCACCGAAAAAGAACTGCGCAAAGTGCTGGATCGCGGCGGCGTGATCGCCGGAACCTCCGCGGGAGCCACCATCCAGGGATCGTACCTGGTGCGCGGCGCGGTGCAAGGCAATACCCTAATGATGTCGCCGGGACACGAGCAAGGGTTCGCTTACCTGAAAAACGTGGCCGTGGACCAGCACATCATCGCCCGGCATCGGGAAAAAGATTTGTCGCAAGTGATTCACGCGCATCCTCAATTGTTGGGGATCGGCATCGACGAGCGCACCGCCATCGTGGTGCACGGCGATCACTTCGAGGTGATCGGTCCCAGCAAGGTGGCCATCACCGATGGCCGGGACCATGACGGCCAGCCTTACTACTTGCTTACCGCGGGCGACCATTTCAACCTGAAGAAATGGGTGAAGGAATAGCATAATTCCCATAGTTCCCATGATTCCCATACGTCCCATGAGAGGAATGGGAAGTATGGGAAAAATGGGAGGCAATGCCCTCCTTGTAACCGACCATGCTTCTGTGCCATGATGGCGCGGAAACGTTTTCTTATGAGTGTACACATCAAGTCCACCGCCCTAACTCCAGGAATCGAGCACATCGCAGACCTCCAGTTCCTGAGCTTCGACCGTCTGGTGTTCGACGGCCGTTTCCATTCTTTTTCAGCTTCCTCCGGCGATCGCGAGGTGGCCATTGACGTGTTGTCCGGCCAGTGCTCGGTGACAACCGCCGCCGGAAAGCTCCAGGGCGAAGCGCGCCAAGGCGTCTTCGACGACGCCCCGGTGATGTTCTACATCCCGCCGGCCACCGCTTACACAATTGCTTCGCAGAACGCCGTAGTCACGCTGTTCAGCGCGCCGGCTGCTGGCGTGACCCAACCGCCGGTGGTGATCCAGAAGGGCGATGCGGCTAACAACAAGGTCGGTAAGAACAACTGGTTCCGCAACGTCTATAGCTCCATCGGCGAGAACGTAGCGGCGATGCGGTTGCTGGTGGGTGAGACGTTGAATCCGCCGGGCAACTGGTCTTCCAGTCCGCCGCACAAACACGATCAGTTCAGTCCTCCGGCGACATCCAGCCAGAGCGCTTTAGATTCGCCCGCCGAGGTGCCCATGGAAGAGATTTACTACTTCCAGGTTCATCCCAAGCAGGGCTTCGGATTCATGCGCCTGTACACTAAGCCTTCCGCCGAAAACGCCTTCGACGAAACCATGCTGATCCGCGACGGCGACACGGTGTTGATTCCGCGCGGATACCATACCGTGGTCGCGGCGCCCGGATATCGGATAAGCTACGTATGGGCGTTGGCCGGCGAGGCCCGCAAGTACGGAGCGTGGGCCGACGATCCCGATCACGCCTGGCCGAGGCAGACCTAAAGACGGCCCACGACATGGACGATTCAAAATCGGCGGGAGTGATTGGGCGTTATCGCTGGGTGATTTGCGCCTTGCTGTTCTTCGGCGTAACCAAGAACTACATGGATCGTCAAGTCTTGGGCTTGCTCAAGACCACCCTGCAATCCGATCTGCACTGGGACGAGAACGATTACGCCAACCTGGTTTCCGCGTTTCAAATCGCCTACGCCCTCGGCATGGTGGTGGTGGGCCGCCTGATTGACCGCGTTGGCACGCGCCTGGGATATGCCTTGGCCATGGCTTTTTGGAGCCTGGCGTCGATGGCTCATGCCGCGGCCGGCAGCCTGGCCGGTTTCATGGTGGCTCGCGCGGCGCTGGGGTTTGGGGAAGCCGGAGTTTTCCCCGCCAGCATCAAGACCGTATCGGAATGGTTTCCGAAAAAGGAGCGTTCCTTCGCCACTGGAATCTTTAACGCCGGAACGAACGTGGGCGCGTTTACCGCGCCTTTCCTGGTTGCCTGGATCGTCACGCACTTGAGTTGGCAATGGGCCTTCATCATCACCGGCGGCATTGGATTCGTTTGGCTGGCGTTTTGGCTGGCCATCTACAAAAAGCCGGAAGATCATCCCCGCCTGTCCCGCGCGGAGCTCCAGTACATCCAAAGCGATCCGCCAGAGAGAACCGAGAATATTCCCTGGCTGCGCCTGCTGCCGCATCGCCAGACTTGGGCATTCGTCATGGCCAAAGGGATGACCGATCCCATCTGGTGGTTCTATCTGTTTTGGATCCCGGATTTCTTGCAGAAAACGCACGGCTTGAAACTGAGCGGAGTGTCGGTGCCCATCATGGTGATCTACGTGATCGGCGACGTCGGCAGTGTGGCCGGCGGATGGCTGCCTACGCAGTTCCTGAATCGCGGTTTCAGCCTCAACGCCGCCCGCAAGCTCTCCATGCTGGCTTGCGCGCTGTGTGTGCTGCCGGTGATCTGGGTTCCCACCGTTGCCGGCTTGTGGCCCGCCGTGTTGCTGATCGGCCTGGCCGCCGCGGCGCACCAAGGATTTTCCGCTAATTGTTTTACACTGACTTCCGACATGTTTCCCAGCCGCGCCGTGGGTTCGGTCACGGGACTGGGCGGCATGTCCGGGCCCTCGGCGGGATGTTCATCGCCAAGATTGTGGGATATGTACTGCAGAATACCGGCAGTTACCGGATTCCTTTTTGATCGCCGGATTGGCCTACTTGTCGGCGTTGCTGGTGGTTCAGATACTGGCGCCGCGCCTGGAACCGGCGAATCTGGATGTATAAGAGAACTTTATGCAAGCGCATATAACCATCAAAGACGTGGCTCGCAAGGCGAAAGTGGGTATCGCCACGGTTTCGCGCGTTCTCAACAACGCGCAACGAGTGGACCCGGCCACGCGCCAGCGCGTGAGGGATGTCATCCACCGTCTGGGCTACCGCCCCAACGCCACCGGGCGGCGGCTGGTGAAGAAGTCCACCGAAATGGTGAGTTTTCTCCTGTGCAATCGCGAGTTCATGAATCCTTTCCACTCCGGCGTGCTCTATGGCGTGGAGCGCTACCTGAGCGGCATGGGTCACGACGTGGTGTTCACTAACTTGCACTACGATCCCAGCGCGGATCCCGGCGATCTGGCGCTGCCCCGCATCCTGACCCATCGCGGCATCGCCGATGGCTTCATCGTCTCGGGCACCAACTACCCCAACCTGCTGGCAGCCCTGGACACGCTGGGCGTGCCTTACGTATTGTTTGGCAGCAACCTGGTGGATAACCGGCCGGCCAACTCCAAGCGCGCCGCGTCCCTGCGCCAGCCGCGCCCCGATTCTGTCTACTACGACGACGGCGATGCGGAGCGTCAAATGATGGAACGGCTGATCGGCATGGGGCATCGCGACATTTGGTTCGCCGGCGATGTGGAGATGCCCTGGTTCCTGCGCCGCGCCCGCGTCTATCGCGAAGCCATGCGCGGCCACGGCCTGACGCCCCAGGAATTCTCCCCTTCCGGCGCCGATCAGCGGGATTATGCTGATTATGGCGAGCAGGCGCTGGCCGGTATTTTGTCTTCGGGCAAACCCGTAACGGCGGTGGTAGGCGGTAACGATGGCATCGCCTATGGCGCCTGGCGCGCGTTGCGCCGCACCGGATTCCGGGTTCCGGACGACGTCAGCGTGGTCGGCTTCGACGACGTGCAGGAAGCCAGTTGGACCGATCCACCGCTGACCACCGTGCGCGTCCCGACGCATGAAGTGGGCGTGGCTTGCGCGCAAATGTTGCTGCAAAAACTGAAAGAGAAGGGCGCGCCGCAGCCGCCCGTGGTGCTGTCGGGGCAGTTGATCGCGCGCGGATCGTGGGGCGCGCCGAAAGTGTTGTAGAGGTTTGCGAGATTTGGGGAGGAATAATGAAACGTCGCGATTTTCTGGAAACAACTGTAAAGGGCAGCGCCGCCGCGCTGGCGCTTTGGGCCGCCCGGTTGCCGGCCGCCGAACTGAAAAAATTCAAGCTCGGCGTGATCAGCGATGAGGTCACCAACGACCTGGAACCGGCGCTGCTGTGGGCCAAGGAATTCGGCCTGGAGTGGGTAGAGCTGCGCAACGTCTGGGGCAAGTACGTCACCGAGATGGACCCCGACAACGTCAAGCGCGCCCAAGACCTGCTGGCCAAGCATGGCATGAAAGTGTCGGTGCTGGACTCCGCCTATTTCAAGATCGTCCTGCCGGGAACGGGCACGCCGGCGCGGCGCGAGGGCAAGGGCGACTCGGTCACCTACGATCAGCAGAAGCCGCTGCTGGAGCGGGCCATGGCCCGCGCCAAGGATTTGGGCACCGACAAAGTGCGCATCTTTTCCTTCTGGCGCTGTCCCGATCCCAAGGCGGTCTTCGATCGAATTGCTCGCGAACTGGAGAACACCGCGGCCATCGCCCAGAAAGAACACATTCGCCTGGTGCTGGAGAACGAGACCGCCTGCAACATCGCCACCGGCGCGGAAAGCGTGGAGATCTTGAACGCCGTCAAGTCGCCGGCCTTCGGGTTGAACTGGGATTCCGGCAATGCCTTTGCCGCCGGCGAGCTCGCGCCCTATCCCGACGGCTACAAGCCACTGGACAAGAAACGCATCTGGCATTGCCATTTGAAAGACGCCCATTTGGAAAATGGCAGGAGCGTGTGGCGTCCCATCGGTAGCGGCGCGATTGATTTTGTGGGTCAATTCAAGGCTCTGCTGGCGGACGGCTACAACGAATCGCTGTCGTTGGAGACGCACTACTCGAATGCCGCGCACAACAAGGAGCAGTCCAGCCGGGAGTCTATGGTCGGTTTGCTGGAGGCGATCAGGAAAGCATAAGGCGGGCTATACTCAGGGGATGCGCCTCTCCACGTCTCTGCTCGTCTCGATGGCCGCGATAACCGCGGTCACGGCCGTTTCTTCTCAGAAAAAACCTGGTACCGATACCAGCAACCCGGCTTATGCCACAACCTCCGTGGTGATGGCCGTGAATACCACCGGCAAGCCCGCGCCTTCGGCGGGCTTTGTGCATCCCGGCGTGTTGCTGAATCGCGCACAGTTGGAAGAGATCAAGAAGCGCGTGGCCGCGGGGACGGAGCCACAAAAAACGGCATTTGAGGCTATGAAGGCTAGTAAACTGGCGGCGCTCGATTACACACCGCATCCCCGCGCCACGGTGGAGTGCGGATCGAATTCCCGTCCCGATTTCGGATGCAAAGACGAGCAGGCCGATAGCGAAGCCGCCTACGCGCAGGCCCTGATGTGGGCGATCACCGGCAACGAAGTGTACGCCCAGAACGCCATCAAGATTATGGACGCGTGGTCCGGCACGCTAACCGGCGGGCACACCAACAACAATGGCCAGGTGCAAGCCTCCTGGACCGGCGACGTTTTTCCGCGCGCCGCGGAGATTATCCGCTACGCCTACAAAGGCTGGCCGGATGCTTCTATCGTGAAATTTCAGAACATGCTGACCACGCAGTTCCTGCCGTCGCTAATTCACGGCACTTGCGAGAACGGCAACAAGGAATTGACCATCAGCGAGGCGCTGATCAACATCGGCGTGTTCACCGACAATCGCTCGGCGTTCGATCAGGGTGTAAAGATCTGGCGCGGCCGCGCACCGGCTTACATCTATCTGAAATCGGACGGACCGAAGCCGGTTGAGCCGCCGGGTTGCGGCATGGCGCTCTGGGGCAACAAGGGATTCATGCCCGAGCTTGTCGAGGGCTTGTTGCAGGAAAGCGCCCGCGATTCCGGTCACGCCAACTTGGCGTTATCCGGCTTGGTGGACGCCGCCGAGACGGCGCGCCAGCAGGGACTCGATTTGTATGCGGAGCAAGGCCGGCGCATCATGGCGGCGCTGGAGTTTCAGGCGCAGTACTTGCCGCCGAATAACGCAGCGCCGCCGCAAGGTTTGGCCTTCGAGATCCATCCAACCTGGGAGATCGCCTACAACCATTTCCACGACCGGTTGGGGAACAGCTTGCCGAAAATGGCGGCGGTGCTTCCGGGAATGCGGCCCACGGGGGGCAACCATCACATGAATTGGGAGACGCTGACGCACGCGGGGATGGGCTCGATCGGGCTGGCGGCGGTGAAGAAGGACAAGTAGGGATTGGCTACGCCACTTTGTCTACAGTCGCAAGGCGTTGGTTCACCACATGCCAGAATGTCTTAACCGCCTTGGCCTTGTCGTCGAAGAAATCCTCAAAAAAACCGGGCGCATTCAGCGGAGCAGGGTAAGCGTAACGCTCGCCGTCGTCACCAAGGTCGGTGACCCAATCTGCGGGTTCACAAGCGTCGATCACTTTGAAAAGAGCAGGCGGATACAGATAGGGCCGGCCGGCATGATTCAGGATTCGTAATTCATCGCCTTCAATGCCGATCACGACGTAGCGTTGCCCCGGAGTGAGATCCGGATAATGCGCCTTCTTGTGTCGTAGCTTGACGATCATCGCCGGCTAACTCTCTTCTCTTTCAGTTCAACTCTGCCGATACCCGGGTGCTCGTACCAATGATACTCGAATTCACCCAGTCGGGCTCGACGCCGTGCTGCGAACCGCGTACCCGTGCTACAGTCGAATCATGCCGAAGTTCTCCCTGGACGATCGCTACACCCGCGAGGCTGGTGTGGTGTATCTCACCGGTATACAGGCGCTGGTGCGCCTGCCGATGGACCAAGTCCGCCGCGACCGCAGCGCGGGGATGAACACCGGCGCGTTCATTTCCGGCTACGAAGGCTCGCCCCTGGGCGGCTACGACATGGCCTTGAGCCGCGTCCGTGGATTGCTCGCCGAACATCGCATCCATTTCATGCCCGGCGTGAACGAAGATCTCGCAGCCACCTCCGTGTTCGGCAGCCAGATCGCTGAAGTGGTGGGAACGCGCAACGTGGATGGAATCATCGGCATCTGGTACGGCAAAGGCCCGGGCGTGGACCGCAGCGGCGACATCTTGCGTCACGCTAACCTGGCGGGCGCGGGGCGCAACTCCGCGGCTCTGGTGCTGGCTGGCGACGATCCCGCCGCGAAAAGCTCCACCATTCCGCATCAGAGCGATCTCAGCCTGTACAACGTGGGCATCCCGTTTTTCTATCCCGGCAATACGCAGGAGACGCTCGACTTATGGCTTACTGGCCATCGCGCTGTCGCGATTTTCCGGCGCTTGGACGGGCATGAAGATGATCACCAACGTCTGCGACGGCGGCGGCACGGTGAACGTCGATCCCGAGCGCTTGAACATTGCCGTGCCGGAGGGCTATCAAAAGCGCACCGATGCACGGCTGGTGCCGCCCTTCACGCTGGCCATGGAGATGGAAGTGAATCGTCACCGCCTGGCTGCGGCCCAGTCCTTTGCACGCCTGAATCGGCGTGAACCGTTGTTTCGGCGCGCGTGCAGGCGCGAAACTCGGCATCGCCACGGCCGGCAAGACCTACTACGACTTGATGCAGGCGCTGGCCGATCTTGGCGTCGGGCCGGAGCAATTGGAAGCTGCAGGAATCCGCATCGCTAAATTTGGCATGATTTTTCCGCTGGAGCGCACGCTTTGCCGCCGAGTTCGCCGAAGGACTGCCCACGATCCTGGTGATCGAAGAAAAACGCAGTTTCCTCGAGATGCAGCTTCGCGAGACGCTGTACAATTTGCTGGCGCGTCCCGCGATTATCGGCAAAGAGGACGAACACGGTCAACCCCTGGTTTCCCCGGTGGGCGAGCTCGATCCCGACATGATCGCAACCCTGCTTGGGGGATCGCGCTTCGGCTTGCCGGCCCCACGCAAACCGGCAGCCAGCAGAAAACCGGCGCTGCCGCCGAGTGGTGCCGCGGCGCGCGGCGAATTATTGCAGCGGATGCCCGCACAATCGCTCCACGCTGCTGCTGGAAGGGCAAGTGGCCGGCGGCGGAATCGGCTGTCACGGCATGGGCATCGGTCTGGTGGAGGCCGCATCGTGGATACAGTTTCATCACGCAGATGGGCGGCGAAGGCGCGCCGTGGATCGGCATGGCCCCGTTCCTCGAGCGGGCCCACATCTTCCAGAATATCGGCGACGGGACGTTCGCGCACTCCGGACAATTGGCGGTGAACGCGGCCATCGCCGCGGGCGTCAACGTGACTTACAAGATTCTCTACAACAGCGCGGTGGCCATGACCGGCGGCCAGCAAGCCGCCGGCGCGCTGCCCATCCCCGAGTTGACGCGCAAGCTGGAGGCCGAAGGCGTCCGCAAGATTGTGGTGCTGGCCGAGGACGCCACGCTCTATCACGGCGTGCGCGTCGCCGAGAACTGCGAAGTGCGCGATCGCCTGGATCTGGAAACGGTGCTGGCGGAGTTGGAAAACGTTCCCGGCGTCACCGTGATTATCTACGACCAGCAATGCGCCGCCGAAAAGCGGCGCATGCGCTCGCGCGGGAAACAAGCGGAGCCGGTGCGCCGGCTGGTGATTCACGAAGGCGTCTGCGAAGGCTGCGGCGATTGTGTGAAGCAATCCAATTGCATGAGCCTGCATCCGGTGGAAACCGAGTTCGGCCAGAAGATACGCATTCACCAGTCATCTTGTAACAAGGACTATTCCTGCGCCCTCGGCGACTGCCCGTCGTTTGTCACCGTAAATCTGAAGCCCGGCACAGGGCTGCGCCGCCGCAAAGCGGCCGGGTTGCCGGAGATTGAAGTGCCGCCGCCCGCGCGGATTGCCGCCGCCGGCGCCGGCTATCGCATCCTGATGCCCGGCATCGGCGGCACCGGCGTGGTGACGATCAACGCGCTGCTGGCCACCGCCGCGATGCTCGATGGATTGACGGTGCAAACTCTGGATCAAACGGGCTCGCGCAGAAGGGCGGCGCGGTAGTTTCCCACTTGCTGCTCAGCGACAATCCGGTGCAGGGATCGAACAAGATCAACGCCGGCAACGCCAATTTGATTCTGGGCTTCGATTTGTTGGGCGCGGCCGCGCCCGAAAACATGAAGACCGCGCGGGAGGATTTTACGGTTGCCGTGGTCAACACGGCGGAGATTCCTACCGGCGAATCGATTCGGGCCCATTCTCTATTAGGCGGCGAACGGTTGGTGGATCTGATTAACGGCGCCACGCGCCCCGGACACAATCTTTTTCTCGACGCCACTCGTTTAGCCGAAGGATTGTTCGGCACCCACATGGCGGTGAACTTGTTCATGCTGGGCGCGGCCTGGCAGGCCGGCCTGGTACCGGTGTCGGCCGCATCACTGGAGGAAGCCATCCGTTTGAACGGCGTGGAGGCGGAGCGCAACTGCCGCGTTTTTTTGTGGGGCCGCAAGTATTACCAGGACGCCGCGTTTGTCGAAAACCTGCTGAGTCCCGCTGACGCCGCCCCCAAGGCGCCGGTTGACCGCGCCGCACTGTTGGAAGCGTATCAAGATCGCGCTTACGCCGAGCAATATCGCGCGTTTCTAGCCGCCGTGGAACAGCGCGCGCCGGAGTTGGCGCCCGTGGTGGCGCGCTATCTTTACAAATTGATGGCCAACAAGGACGAGTACGAAGTGGCGCGCCTGCTCACCGATCCGCAATTCGAAGCCGGCCTGCGCGATCAATGGGAAGAGATCGAGTCCATCGAATACAACTTGCATCCGCCGCTGCTGCGCGCCTGGGGAATGAAGACCAAGCTTCGCCTGGGATCGTGGTTTGGCGCGCCGCTGCAAATCCTGGCCGGGTTCAAAGTATTGCGCGGCGGCCCGCTGGACGTTTTTGGCTACACCGCGCTGCGCCGCGAGGAACGCGCGCTGGTGGGCTGGTATCGCGAGTTGATCGAAACGGTGATGGCGCGGATGACACCCGAGAATCGCGCGCTGGCGCTGGAAATCGCCGCGCTGCCGGACCAGATCCGGGGATACGAGGATATCCGGCGGCAGGCCATCGCCAAGGTCAAAGCGCTGGCGGCGCAGAAGCTGGAGCAGTTATCGGCAACAGGGGTCGTGAAGTAACGCAGGCCTTCAGGCCTGTTCTTTTTGGCGCCGGGGAAAAAGAACAGGCCTGAAGGCCTGCGTTACGCAACATACAACGACAGCGTCTCCGCCACGCACGCCGGTTTATCGTTTCCTTCCATCTCCACGGTGATCTGCCAGCGGGCCAGCCATCCGCGCTTGTCTTCCTTCACCTCCAGCACGGTGACGCGCGCGCGCACCCGCGAGCCCACCGGAACGGGATTCACGAAGCGCACACGATTCAGCCCGTAATTCAGCGTGTGCTTGGGCGTCTTCCGCAAGCAGGACGCCAGCCGCGTCAAGCCGGGGATCAGCGACAGCGTCAAGAATCCGTGCGCGATCGTCGTGCCAAACGGCGACTCGCGCTTGCAGCGCTCCACGTCCACGTGGATCCATTGGTGATCGTTGGTGGCGTCGGCGAATTGATTGATGCGTTCCTGCGTAATCTGAAGCCATTCGCCCACGCCGATTTCCTGGCCCGCCAAGTTAGCTAGTTCGTGAATGTCCGCAACTTCGCGCATGTTTTACCTCTTCGTTTAGCCTTTCTTCGCTTCTTGTATAACCCCGTCCCGCCGGAGCGCCGCGATTCCCGCATCGTCGTATCCGATTTCCCGCAGCACTTCTTCGGTATGCTGTCCCAGCGTCGGCGCCGCGGCGCGGATTTCTCCCGGCGTCTTGTCGAAATGGATGGGCACACCGGGTACGCGCAGCCGTCCAATGGTAGAATGCTCCATCACGGGATTCATGTCCATAGCCGTCACCTGGGGATGATGCAGGAACTGGTGACTGGTCCATGCCGGCGCGCAAGGCACGCCGGCCGGTTCGATGCGCTCTAGCCATTCCTCCGTGGTGCGGGTCCGGAAGTGCGGTACCAGGGTTTTCATCAGTTCCTCGGCGGCGTTTACGCGCTGGCCATTGCGGGCGTAGCGCGGATCGGCGCCCAATTCGGACAATCCGATGGCGTCGCATAGCAGCCGCCAGAATTTGTCGGTGCCCGCGCCGATGAAAATCACGTCGTCGGCCGTTTCAAACAACCGGTAGGGACAGATGCCGACCTCGCCTTCCTCTTGCCGGTCCAGCGCCTCGACGTAATAGTGCGATTGCATCGCCATGATGGCCTGCAGCAACGACGTTTCCACGCGCTGACCTTCCCCAGTGCGTTCGCGATGATACAGCGCCGCGCAAACGCCTCCGAACACTTGCATGGCCGCCTGATAATCCGATACCGCGATGGGCAGCACGGCCGGCCGTCCTGCAAAGCGCGGCCAGGCGTTCAAGCGCACCGCGCCGCCCATGGATTGCAACACCGGATCGTAGGCCGGCCGGTCCTTCAACGGTCCTTTGGAGCCGAAACCCGTTGACGTGCAATAGATGATGCGGGGATTGATCTCGCGGATGGTGGGATAGTCGATGCCCAAGCGCTCCGTAACGCCGGTACGAAAGTTTTCGCACAGAACGTCTGTGCGCCGCGCCAATTCGTGAACGATCTTGCGCCCATTCGGGCTGGCTACATCGAGCGCCATGCCGCGCTTATTGCGGTTCCATCCCTGGAAGAAGCGGCTTTCGCCGTCGATGAAGGGCGCCCAATGGCGCGCCAGATCGCCGGTGAGAGGCTCGACCTTAATGACCTCCGCGCCCAGATCGCCCATGAGTTGTACGCCAAACGATCCGTTGATGAAGCTGCAAAAGTCCAGTACCCGAATGCCCGCCAGCGGGCCGCAAGAAGCCATGGAGAGAGATTAGCATGGGTTGCTGTAGCGCAGGCCTCCGGCCTGTTCTTTGCAGGGCATAGAAAAAGAACAGGCCGGAGGCCTGCGCTACACACCCCTGGGTTACGCCGGCACTTCCCGCGTTACGCCAAAATGCTTTTGCAGGACCAGCGCCACGGTGCCACGCAAACGCGCCATGCCGTCTTCGTGGGCGGGAATCAGCATCGGTGGCGCGCCGCCGGGCAGCACTTGCGCTCTTACCTCTGCTTCGATCACGGGGCCAAAACGATGCCAGGAGCGCGTCAATTCGCCGATCACCACGATGCGCTCGGGCGCCAATCCCGCCACGATCATGCGCATGCCGCGGCCCAAATAGCGCGCCATCGTCTCCAGCGCTTTGACGGCGCGAGCATCGCCTTGGTCTGCCAGGCTGAGAAGATCCACAAAGCGCAAACCGGCAGGCTGTGCGCTCGACTCCAGGTAATACCGCAAGGCGGCGTTGTTGGAGGCAAAAACTTCCCAACATCCGCGGCTGCCGCAATTGCACTGCGGCCCGTCCGGCTCCAGCGGCACATGGCCAAACTCGCCGGCCATTCCATTCCATCCTCGCACCAAACGGCCGCCGACAAAAATTCCCGTGCCAATGCCTTCCGATACCGTCACCACCACCAGATTGTTGGTTTCCAGATGATCGAACCAGGCCGCCGCCAGCACGCAAGCATTGGCGGCGTTTTCCACCTCTACTTCGATTCCGGTGGCGTCGTGGATGGGCGCGCGAATATCGAACTCCGGCCACCTCAGGTTGGGCGCGAAAACCAGGCGGTCCGATCCTACGTTGAAGCGCCCGGGCAAGCTGATGCCGATGCCTTCGATTTTCTTGTCGCGGCAAGCGCGAATGATGGGCTGGATTTGTTTGGCGATTTCCACCACCGCAACTCGAGGATCGGAGGGTGTGGGAATGGTGGATTGCGAACTGAAATGCCCGTTGACGTCGGCCAAGGCCACCGTGGTCTGGATGGGCCGGATGTCCACGCCGATGATGACGCGATCGTCGTTGAGGCGCAGGAATGTGGGACGCCGGCCGCGCGGAAGCCGCCCGGTGGGTCCTTCCAGGACCCAGTGCTCGCGCACCAACTCTTCCACGATCAAGGAAATCGTGCTGCGCTGCAATCCCGAGACGCGCGCCAGATCGGCGCGGGAAAGCGGCTGGCGCGTGCGGATCAAGTTCAGCACAATGCGGCGATTGATCTCGCGTGCCACCTCGCTGGAGGCGACTTGCGCGTGGCGCGATTCTGTGTGGGGCATGGCTGGCGATCCCAAGCGGCGATTCCAACTATATACCCGCGCCGGCCGCCGGACAATAGAAGCGCCGTGCTGGTCCGTTCTGGTGTGTCTCAGTCTCCAGCCAGCGCAGCTGGCGGCATATTGGCAGCCCACACCATAGCCAAGCTGTGGGTGTATTTTAGGCCCGCGAACGCGGGCGGGAGAATGTGGCCCAGGGTGGAGCGTATTTTGCGGAACCCTGGGTGCACGATAATGGAAAAGCGAGACCGCGGAGCGGGCGAAAGGCAGCTTCGCAGTTGCCGGCGCGTCTGCCGCCCGCTTCGCGGGCTTTGTTTTCTCGCGGAGTACCCAGGGTTCCGCAAAATACGCTCCACCCTGGGCCACACTCTCCCGCCCGCTTCGCGGGCTTTACTCATCTCTTGGCTAACCCACAGCTTGCGCCGGCGTACCGATGCACCGCCGGCTTCATCGGTTAGACCACTCGCTTGCTGCCATGGGATTTTTCAAACTGAGACACTATCTCCATTCTCTAGGCCAGCGCTTTCAGCACCATCACCGTCATATCGTCGTACTGGGTGCGGCCGACGCTCCACGCCATGGCATGTTCGAAAATCAGCTCGACGATTTCCCCGGCGCTCTCCTGCCAATTGTTGCGAACCAGATCCTTCAGGCGCGCCGCGCCAAACTCCTCTTTGGAGTGGTTCAGATTGTCCACAATGCCGTCCGAGCAGAACACCACGACATCCTCGGGTTGCAATGGAATCACGTGGGTTTCATACTCCATGGCCGGCAACAAACCCAAGGGCACGCCTTCCACGCGCGCGGGAATCAGTTCGCCGCGCCGGCAGAAGATGGGATGCGGCAGGCCGGCATTGGCCATGTCCAGGGTTCGGGTGGCCACGTCCACGTGGGCGCACAGCAGCGTCAGGAAGCGCGATTCGATCTGGCGCGCCAACAGGGCGTCGTTCAGCGACGCCAGCATCTCGCCGGGTGACATGCGCTGCTCCGCCACGTTGCGGAGCAGGCCGCTGACCATCGCCGCATAGAGCGCCGCCGGCGCGCCCTTGCCACTGACGTCGCCGGCGAACATGATCAGATCCGCGGGACTGCCGTCCGGCCCCGGATGCACCACGAAGTCGTACAAATCGCCGCCGATCTCCCGCGCCGGCTGGTAGTGCGCGCCAATCTGCAGTCCCGGAAGCGTGGGACAACAAGCCGGCAAGAGAGAAAGTTGCAGCTCGCGCGCCGCGGCCAAGTCGCGCTCCAGGCGTTTTTCTTCGCGGGCCAATTTCTCATACAACGCCGCGTTCTCCATGGCGATGGCCACTTGCGGCGCCAGCATTTCCATCATCTGCAAATGTCCGCCGGAGAAAAAACTCTTGCGAGTGCTCTCCAGGTCCATTACTCCGATGACCCGGTCCTTGTTGATCAGCGGCACGGTCAGCTCCGAGCGCGTGGCGGGATTCATGTTGATATAGCGCAGATCCTTGGTCACGTCCGGTACCAGCAGGGCCTCGCGCCGCTGCGCCGCCAGGCCGCAAATCCCCATGCCCAGCGGCATCACGCCGCGTTCTTTCACGCGCTGGTCGAATTGCAGGCTGAAATAGCTGTACAGGACCGCGCGGTCTTCGTCCACCTTCATGATGGTAAAAGCGTCGTAACCAATCAGCTTGCGGATTAACTCGGCGACCTTGGGAAGCAACTCGTCTTGCTTCAGCAGACCGTTCAATTCGCGTCCAATGGCGATCATCGTCTCCATCGTCTTGGCCAGCCGCGCCGTGGAACGGTACAGCCGGGCGTTCTCCACGGCCAGCGCCACGCGTCCGGCGATCAGTTCAGCCAGCTCGATGTGCCGCGGCGTAAAGTAGTTCGGCTGGTTGCTTTGAATATCGATCACGCCGATGACGCGTTCCTTCAGGATCATCGGCACGGCCAGTTCGGCGTGTACGCCTTCCACCACGCTGATGTAATCGGGGAACTCGCCCACGTTGTTGACGCAAATCGCGCGGCGTTCCGAGGCGGCCCGGCCGGTGATGCCCCGGCCGATTTTGATGCGCAGCTTCTTGGCTTCCGGCGGATGGCCGATGTCGTAACGGATGCGCAATTCCTGGGTCCGCTCGGTGACCAGCAAAATCGCGAAGATGCGGTAGTCAATCGCTTTCTTGACCACGCCGGCGATGCGCTCCAGCAAGTGGTCCAGATCGAGCGGTGCGTTGGCGGCGTCGGCGATTTCCAGCAGGAAATGCGTGGTTTCGTCTTCGGAGTCGTGATGGAAAGGGTGCGGCATGGGAATCGGATTCAGGCCAAGGCAGGCCAGAAGGCCTGCTCCACTAGGACTTCCCCGCGGAGCCGGACTTGATCTGCTCCATGATCTTGACGCTGGCGCTGGCGCCGATCCGTGTGGCTCCGGCGGCCACCATTTTGCGCAAGTCCTCCAGCGTGCGCACGCCGCCGCTGGCTTTTACGCCCAAGCCGTCGCCCACCACAAAGTGCATCAAAGCGATATCGCGCGGCGTGGCGCCTCCCGTGGAAAATCCCGTGGAGGTCTTCACGAAATCCGCGCCGCCGGCGCGCGCCAACAGGCAGGCGGCCACCTTTTCCTTGTCGTTGAGCAGCGAGGTTTCCAGGATTACCTTGGCGATCGCGCCCGCGGCGTGACACACTTCCGTCACGCCTTGAATATCGGCTTGCACAAAATCCCACTCGCCCGATTTCAGCGCGCCGACGTTGATGACCATATCGACCTCCTGCGCGCCCATGCGAAGCGCCTCGCAGGCTTCGGCGCGCTTCGCCGCGGGCAGCGTCGCGCCCAAGGGAAATCCGCACACCGTGCATACTTTCACCGTGGTGCAGCGCAATTTTTCCGCGGCCAGCGGCACCCAAGTGGGATTCACGCACACGCTGGCAAAGCCGTACTGAAACGCTTCGTCGCAGATCTTGACGACCTCCTCGCGCGTGGCGTCGGGCTTCAGCAAGGTATGGTCGATCAGCGCCGCCGTGGCCGGATCCACTGAAGGAGTGGGCGGAACCAGGGAAACGCGGCAGGCGCCCTGTTGCGCCAAGTGATCCACCAGTTCGCCGATGTCGCATGGCGAGGAGGCTGGCTGGCAAGAGCAAGCGTGATCCTGCGTGGCTGCGGGTCGGCTCGCGTTCAGCCGCCGCCAAATCTCGTCGGTCAGCGATTCCACCAAGCGTGTTTGATCGGCTGTGGTCATGCCAGTCCTCAGATTCCGGCCCAAGATTTAACATCGATGAACAGGATGCACAGGATGGACGAAAGCCATCCCGAGATGTCTCATCCTGTCCATCCATGTTAAAAATCTTCACGCCAGACAAAGAAACTCACGGCTCGTAGTACAGATTTCACAGATTAGCGCGCGGAATTCATCATAGCATAGCGGGTGAACGCACAGCCTCAGCGCGCCGAGTAACGCCGCTCGATCGCCGTGATTTTCGCCACGCGCTTCTCATGACGTCCGCCGCCGAAGGGCGTGGTGAGCCAAGTCGCCGCCGCCTCCAGCGCCGTCTCCGCGGACAGCAAGCGTCCGCCCAACGTCAGGACGTTGGCGTTGTTGTGCTCGCGGCTGTTGCGCGCCGAAGCCTTGTCGTAACAAAGCGCGGCGCGGATTCCCGGCACCTTGTTGGCGGCCATCGCCGATCCGATCCCCGCGCCGTCCACCACGATACCGCGCGCCGCACGGCCGTCCGCCACCGCTTCGGCCACCAGAAGGGCCATGTCGGGATAGTCCACCGGCTTTTCTTCGTATACGCCGAAATCGAGCGCTACCAGCCCGAGTTGCTCCAGGAGCGGCTTGAGCTGTTCCTTCAACGCGAATCCCCCATGGTCGGCCGCCAGGGCCACGGTCTTTTCGGCGGGGTAGACGCGCCCGGCGTCTTTGGCAGCCACTTCGCGGATGGTCAGTCCACGGCGCTCCGCCTTGTCGCGCGCCAGAGGCGTGAGTATGGCGTCGAAGGGAACCAATAGTTCGCCCGATTCCGGCAATTCCGCCACGGTAATAATGGTGCGTTGCATCGCCGACACCAGCTTAATCTGCTTGGCGCTACGTGTCAAAACGTAACGCAGGCCTTCAGGCCTGTTCTTTTTGCAAGTTTGTCAGAACCATCTGCGGTAGCAGATGGGTTCCCCGCCCAGGTTAGAGCACACCCATCCGCTACCGCGGACGGTTCTGACAATTCGCAAGAGAGAGCCGAAGGCCGGCGTCCCATTTCGCGACAGCTCATTAAGGTGCCGTCCCCCGATGCCGATCTAAGGCTTGGACCCAATAATGTCAACGCAAAGCACCCTTATCTTGGAACCGGAAGCTCTGGCGGATCTGCGGACGCTCCCTATCCCCCGTTCTGCCCCCAGCGATAGCCGGCTTAAGGAAATTATCAGCGAAGGCTTGCCGACGCTGCACAATTACGTTTTCGAATTGGACGCGCTGCTCAGAGAGGATCCCGTGGACCTGAAGGCGGTAGCCTGGCTGATCGGCGGGGACCCTTGCCTTTCGGCGCAGGTCCTGCGCATCTGCCGCGCCCTGCCGTTTGCCAAGCCAGTGCTCAGCATCGAGGGTGCGGTGGCCATGGCGGGCAAAGAGCGCTTGCAGGCCATGGCTCTGACCTACCCGCTCTTCCTGACTCCGGAAACACCCGGCCGGAACGCCCGTCAAACCCAGCACCTGCTGTACGCGTTCTGGCAGCACAGCCCTTGGACCGCGCTGCTGAGCAAGCGACTGGCCGAATGGACCGCTTATTCCGATCCGGACAAGGCCTACCTGGCCGGCCTGCTCCACGACATCGGCAAAGTGCCCTTAATGCTGGAGGGCGTGTTTGCAGATTACGGCGGGGACGGAGGCGATCACCACATTGCGATCGGACGTTTGCTGGCCACGGCCTGGAACTTTCCGCCGGAGTTGATCGAATCCTTGGAGTCCCATCATCGTCCGCGGCAAGCCCATCTGGACCCTGCCCTAACGGGAATCGTGGCCCTGGCCGACCAATACGGAGAACGCTGTGGATTGGGTATAGGTCTGGAAGAGCCCCGTTTATCGCCGCCGTTGACGGCGGAAATCGTGGAACTGGCGCAAGATTGCCTGCCGCTTCTTTCCCGCGACGATACCGCACGCATCGCCGAAGCTTTGGAGAGCAACTTGCTGGCGATGTCAGTGGCGCTGGGCCAGCGTCTTTCCAGCTATGCCATCCGGCGCAAGCGCCTTTGATTGCCCGAGTCCCACCAGAAAAAAGGCTGGCGACAGGCAAAGCCTGCCGCCAGCCCCAACAAACAACCGCTCCCGGTCTAGAAGTGGTTTAGAAGAACACCTTCACCGCCAACTGAATGATCCTCGGGCCAGCCGCCAGCGCACGGATGCCTCCGAAGTTCGCGCCATCGTTGACGCTGAGATCGGGGTCGGCAAACGACGGATGGTTGAAGAGATCGAAGAACTCTCCGCGGAGCTGAAGCCGGAGGTTCTCATGACTGCTCATGGGAGTAAAATCTTTGATCAGACCCATGTCGAAGTTGGTCAGGCTTGGTCCGCGGAAGGCGCCCTTGCCGATATTGCCGAACGTCCCGATCGCGGGAAGCGCGAACAAACTTCCATTCAGAAAGGGCACGCACGCGCCGGTCGTGCATCCCGTGGGCGAACTGGAAGCGTTGAGGCCCCCGTACTGGGAGTTGCTGCCGATGAACTGCCCGCGATCTAGGCCCAAACCTGTTTGGGAGCGGTCTGTTCCGGCAAGAATCGTCATGGCATCGCCGGAGAGGTGAGTAAAGATACCGGTCCATGCCCAGCCGCCCAGAAAGGTACGAACGAAGGCGTTGGCCCCGTTCAGCCGGGGGAGATCCCAAACGTAGGAAGCCACGAATTTGTGGGTGCGATCGAAATCGGAGGGGCCGGTATCGAAATGGCCTTGATTCGGGCTGCCGAAGGGCATGCCGGAACCGACGCTCGATCCCACGTCGGTGATGCCGCCGTTGCTGGCCAGGGCGATGTCCATCGCCTTGGAAAAGGTGTAGTTGGCCAGCAGCGTCAGATGGCCCATGAGGATCCCATTGGATCCCTGTCCCGGACGCTTCTGGATACCCAGTTGCAGCGAGTTGTAGTCGGACATCCCGTTGTTCTCATTCTGGTAGATGGTCAGATACCCCTTGTATGGACGGCTGGCGTCGGTTCCCACGCCGGTGGCCCTGGGATTGAGGTTGACGTCTTCACGAAGATGGACCGCGCGCAGGCCGACATAGGATGCGCTAATCAAGGTGTCCGGCCGCAACTGGTGCTCGACGGTGAGATTCCAGTCATAGGTGACAGGCGTGACCCAACTCCTCATGGGCTCCAAACCGTAAGCCGTGTCCGAGCCGATGAACGTCACGTTCTTCGGCACTGTGCTCAGAACGTAGCGCTCCGGAAATGCGGCCGCGAAGGCGGGACTGCTGGCCAGCGGATTGTTGAAAGGGATCAGGCTGTTTGGCGTGTTGGTTGACTCGGCCAGGTCGATGCGCAGACTGAAGGGCTGGCTGATCGAGGCATCGTTCAGGAACAAACCAGGCAAGCGGCTGGAATAGAAGACGCCGGCACCGGCGCGAATGACCGTCTTGCTGTTCACGCTGTAGGCAGCGCCCAACCGCGGCGCGAAGTTCTTGTAGTCTCCTGTCTGGCCGGAGGCCGGCATACAGTAGCCGCTGAAGCAGTCGCCGGGGAACATCAGTCCCACGGGAGCGGTGGGAAGGATCGTGGAACGAAAGCCGGCGGCATAGGCCACCGGGTTGAATTGCTCGGTGCGGCCATAGATTTCCGTCATCACGCCTTGCGGCTCCCAGCGCAGCCCCGCCGTCAAGGTGAGATTCGGCCGGACTTTCCATTGGTCGGACACATAGAGTCCGATGACGTTCTCCCGTTGGTCGGAAAAATTTCCGGAGGTTTGGCTGTAGCTGGCCATGTGGCCGATCGCCCAATTGGCCAGGTCCAGGTTGGACAGGTTGGAGGCAAACTGCCAGTTACCATCTTCAAAGTCGGTGTTGCGAACATTGGATTCATCACGTTCAAAATTCCCGCCAAAACTGATGGTATGCTTCCCATGCGTCCAGGTGGCCTGGTCCCGGATTTCACCGGTGTTGCGGTAGAATGCGCCGTCGGTGAAGTTCCCCACGCCGAAGTATCCCTGCTGCTGTCCAAAGCCGCGAATTCCGCCTTCCGCCTTGGGCAGCTGCGGGGCGGTGGCTCCGAAGTCGCTAAACTGGGGCACGTTGCCACCCTGGGTGCGGTCGGAGGCCTGGCGGACCACGTCGATCACGAAATTGTTCACCAGGGTGGGCTTGGCGATCCAGGTGTAGCCCAGCGCATAATTCATCGACTGGACGCTGGATCCGGTGCCCACGGTCAGCAAGCTCTTCCCGTCATAGGGAGGGGCGTTGGTATAAGGGACGATATCGAACCGGAAAAAAATCTTGTCCTGGCCGCGAATCGTTTGATCGATTCGCGTGACGAACTCGTTGGTATTCTCAACGTCGGGAGTCTGGTAAGTGATCCGGCCGTTCGGCGCGGCCAGGGAGATCGGCAGATACTTGGCCATGGCCAAAGACACGGAATTGATCATGGGGCCCGGTATGATGTCGCCTGGGAACGGCAGCCCCGTAGCGGGATTGTTGATTTGGATCACCTTGCCCTGGGGATTGACCCCGGAATTCGCGGTCAGGTAATTGGAGAAATCGCCGGTCATGTTGGCGGGGGTGGGCAGGATCGTGCTATTGGCGCTGTTCTGCGTGCGGATCCGCGTACCCTGATAGCCGAAGAAAAAGAAGGTGTGATCCTTCTTGATCGGGCCGCCGATGGTACCGCCGAACTGATTGCGCTTCAGGGGATCGACAACGTTGGCGAAATAGTTCCGGGCATTGAATTCCCGGTTGCGGACAAACTCGAAGGCATCCCCATGGAAACGGTTGGTGCCCGACTTGGTGACCACATTCACGACCGCGCCGGAGTTGCTGCCGTATTGCGTGTCGAAGCTATTGGTTTGTACGCTGAATTCCTGGACCGCATCCGGGAACGGGAAGGGATTGTTGACATTGCTCATCAAGTCTTCGTTGGTGGCGCCATCCAGGTTGTAACTGATCTGGTCGGGGCGCGCGCCGTTCACCGAGATCGACTCGTTGCCAGGAACCTGCTTGGTGTTGCCTTGTTGCGCACCGTGCCCGTTGGCGACCTCCGTGCCGGCGACGAGCGTCGTCAGATCGGCGGCATTGCGTCCATTCAGCGGGAGATCCACCACGCGCGATTGCTCGATCACTTGGCTGATTACCGGCGTCACGGTGTTGATCTGCACGGCGCTCCCTTCCACCGTGATGGTTTCCGAGGATTGTCCTAACTGTAGCTGGATCTGGAGAGAAACGATCTGATCGGCCAGCAACGTCAGGTCCTGCTGCAAATAGGTCTTGAACGACTTCGACTCAACCGTTATGTCGTAGGCGGCGGGTGGAAGCGACGGAACGTTGAATTGACCGCTTCCGTTCGACATCGCCGTACGCTTTACGGCAGTGGCCCGCTGGGTCACAGTGACCTTCGCGCCGGCGATCACCGCGCCGCTCGGATCGGTGACCGTTCCGGTAATGGCGGCATTGCCGCCGCCCTGGCCATAAACGCCTACTGCGATCAAGAGAATCATGCCGAAAAAACAACCCAAGTTCTTCATGTGAACCTCCCCTTTTCGGACGCAAGAACGCTACCCCTGGGAACAAGACATCAGACTGCTACACGCGGCTTTTCTTCGAGAATCATCGCACTGGGTTATGTCGTGTCAGCAGAAGGCGCGATAGTCGGCCGCAACACGTCCAGGCTCCATGCAGATTGGGAAGTTCTTCCGGATACGCGGTAGGCAAGCCGTAAAGAACCGTGGCGTTCGCGGCGCCACAACAGAGCGCTGCCCCGAGCAACGCGATACCCCAACGGAGCAAAGGTCCGTGTACGCACTACCGCTGTATACCCTCCCAAGCGCCACAGTTTGTTGTGGTCTCAAACAAAGTTTTAACTACTACGGAGAAAAAGTCAACCCCTTACCGAAAATAAAGTTGGGCAACGTGATTCCTGGAGTATGAGCCGCGACAGTTATGGAGCGACGGACGCGGTGAGCACGGTTGAACGTCCCCACGAAAACCCGCCACGCCGAGTACTCGATTCCTCGTGTTTTCGGATCAACGTCCAGCCGTACTGCCGTTCCGTCGCTCCATAACTGTCGCGGCTCACAGAGCGTCGTTTTCAGAGCACGGCGGGAACGCATGTGCCGGCTGGTTTCGAGCAACCGGGTCAGATGGCCTGGCCGGATCGCCCCCTGGAGATTACAGCCGCCTCCTTATGGTCAGTTCTTTTCGCCCATCGCCCACAGAATCCCGCCCAGGATTTGCTGGTAAAGAATCGGGTTGGCATAGGCTTCCTTCTTGTGGCCCAGCGCCGTGTAAAACTCGCGCCCGCCATCCTCCTGCATATACCAAGCCAACGGTAGCGCATTCCCGACTAACGTCCAGGGGTACTTGGTGCGTTCCGAATCGTCGAGCTTCACGGGGTCGGTCACCAACAGCGGGTGAATGTTGGGATTCAGGTTGCCGATGAAGTAGCACTCGTCTTCCCACTGAAACGTTGCCGGAAGTCCGCGGGTCGCGGGGTGATTGGGATCTTGAACGCGCACCGTAAAAGTCTGAAGTTTGGGATGGCGGACGAACTTCCCGCCGAGAATCTCCCAGAAATACGGCCAGTTGCGCTCCGATCCCGACGCCGAATGGATGCCCACGAAACCGCCGCCGGCCTCGATGAATCGCTTGAAGGCGTCGCGCTGCTCGTCTTTCTCGAACGCTTCGTTATTGCTGTTGGCGAAAACGATGGCTTTGTACGGCTTCAACTTGGCGTCCGTGAAGACGCTCCAGTCGTCGGTCGAATCAACGTCGAAGCCATTTTCCGCGCCCATCTTCTTGATGGCCGCGACGCTGTCCGCGATATTTTCGTGCACGTAGCCCTTGCCGTTGCGGGTGTAGACCAGCACCCGGCCCTTGGCCAGCGCGCCCTGCAGCGCCTCATACGCCGGCTTCGGTTGATAGGCAGCGTCAAACTCCAAGCCCGCGCCGAGACCATGGTATTGACCGGGAATCCAGGAGTACTTGTCGGTGAATCCCCAGGTTTGCACGGCGGTGCACTTCTTGAATCGCAAGCACATCGCCACAACGTCGCGGTAGATGCGCGCCTCGGTTGCCAGGTCGGCGGCCGATGCCGCGCCCGAGGCGTCCACCGGCAGGCGCACGTCCAACTCGGTGATCTGCACTTGCAGGCCAAGATCGGTCAGGCGTTTCATGTTGGCTTCCATGGAATCGAGCGATGGCGGCTTGGCCGTCAGATGCATTTGCAGGCCGACGCCATCCAGGGGCACGCCGCGCGCCTTGAAATCCTGGACCATTTTGTAGATCGCGTCGGACTTGGCATTCATGGCCTCGGCGCTGTAATCGTTGTAGAACAGCAAGGCCGCGGGATCGGCGGCGCGCGCCCAGCGCAAGGCCTGCTCGATGTAGGCCGTCCCCGCAGAGCCTGCGCCATCCAGCGTTAGCGCTTTAGATACGCCGATGCCCGGAGTGTCGTACCAGATGGTGTGACGCAGAGTGCCGTCGTCGTTGAAGGCTTCATTGACCACATCCCAGGCATAGATTTGCCCCGCGAAATGTCCCACTACGGTCTTGATGTGTTCTTGCAGGATCGCCGACAGTTCCTCGGGTTTGAAATTTCCTTGGGTCAGCCAGGGTGGGGTTTGGCGGTGCCACAAAAGGGTGTGCCCACGCATGGCCATGTGGTGTTCGCGCGCGAAAGCGGCCAGGGCGTCGGCGGGCACGAAGTTGTACGAGTCGCGCGCCGGATGGATCAAGCCAAACTTGGTGACATTTTCCGGTTGGACTTGATTGAACTCGCGCGCCAGCGTGGCGGCATAAGTCTCTTCGCCGAGACGACCCGGCGCCACCGCCGCGCCGATGCGGATGCCGCGCTGCTCCGCAAGGTCGCGCAGACTTTGCCCGGCCAGCGGATAGCTGATCAGCAGGGCCAGCGCCGCCGTGATACAACTGAATCGGAAGGATAGTTTGAGTGGCATACTAAAGCTATTCTGCGCTATATCAAGGTTCGGTAAGGTGTTTTTTTACCACGAAGACACGAAGGAAAAGACAACAGCCAAGGACACGGAGGCGACCCTTTGTGTTCTTGGCTGTTGTCTTTTCCTTCGTGTCTTCGTGGTGAAAAAATCGCCTCTATACGGAATAAACCCGCCCGCGATGCAATCCCAGCAGAATCTGCACCAGCCGATGCGCGATCAACTCATGCAGCGTCAGCAACTCGCGATTGGCGCGCGTAATCGCTTCGGCGTCGCGATAATCCGTGGCGCCGCCGCCGGCCTTCAGCGCATCCGTCGCTTCCTTGATAATCGGATCCGCGATCACCTCGCCGGCCATCTCCCACAGCGTGATGAACCGATCCACCGCGGTCGGGAAGCTGACCTCGAACACGCCGAACTGCTGGTGGTGCGCGGAGGCTTGTAGTCCAGATTGAACGGACCGTTATAGCCGTGGCTGCGCAGCAGCACCAGCACGTTCAGCCAGTCGAGCGGATTCACCAGGCCGACCGCGATATCCACGTCGTGCTTCAACCGATAGCCGTCGTTGATATCGAAGTGGCACAGCTTGCCCGCCAGCAGGGCGCGCGCCAGCGCGGCCCGCGGCGCGCCGCCCCACATCAGTTCGTGCAGATACTCCGGATTCAGGCCGACCATCTCCGGATGCGTCAACAATCCCGAGGAAATGAACGCCAGCATCGCGTCGCTGGTGGGCAGTAGAATCTCCGCCTGCGGCTCGAATGGCTTGGCCTCCAGGCAATGCTTCAGCGTCGGGCGCGTTTTCTGGCGGCGGCGACCTCGATATCGCGCTCGCAGGCGGCATTGAGCGCCTCGGCGTACCAGCGCAGCGTCTGCGTCTCCTCCACCGCGCCCTGCACGTAGTAGCCCAGCGATCCCGGCCAGTAGACCGCGAAGCGGCGCGCCCAGTTCGTGGCCGATGTCCACCGTGTTGCGCACGCGGAACTTGGCGTACTCGCGAACCTCCGGCGCTTCCGCCGCGGGACTGGCCGCCCACACCGCGTGATAAAACGTCTCGGTGGTGACCATGGAGCACTTCAGCCCGTTCGCGTGCAACGCCGCGCCGATGCGGCCGACGATCTCCGCCTGCTCGGTCCTTGCCCAGCGCCTCGGTCGGGATGACGTCGGTATCGTGGGTGGTCCAATAGCCGATGCCGATTTCGCCATACTTGCGGATCACCTCCTCGAAGCCGACGGCTTCGCGCGTGGGCGCGTGAAACAGCGCCTGCCCTTGATAGGCGGCCGCCCATTGCGGTCCGGAGATGTAATATTTGCGGCGTGTTTCCGGCGTATACGCGCCGCCGCACGCCTTCATCAGCCGGGAGACGAGCGCTTGCTGTTGATTTTCGGGAACGGGTTTCATGTAGCGCAGGCCTCCGGCCTGTTCTTTTCTCATCGCAAAACAACACAGGCCAGAGGCCTGCGTTACTTGGGCCGGTTGGCGGCGATGTAGATCGCGCCAACCACCATCATCAGCGCGCCCCACCAAACCGGCGCGTGCAACTCCGCCAGAACCGTGTTGGCCGGGTGCGACCATTCGGCCAGGCCGCTGGCAGATCAACACTCCGTACGCCGCCAGCAGCAGGCCGACGAAAAACCAAACCGGAATGATGTGATGTTTTTCCATATGCGTCTTACCAGAAAATCCATTGCAGGATCAGGAAAACGACGAACGCAACGCCGGCCCAGAAGACCGGCCTGCTGAACAAGCCGGCGTGCTCTTCCTTGGGGATCGCGCGTCACGCCGTAGACCAGGCCTTTCAGTTCGCGAATCGGTCTTGGGCTTGGTCACCAGACTCACCACCACCGTTACGATCGACGCCGATCAGGCACGGACCACAGCGCTCGGTACATGTCCTCGCGCCAGTCGCCTTGGCGTGCGGCGACAACGCGATCACGGCAAGCATGTCGGGATCGAACTTCACCAGCGAAGAACATGCCGACGGAAGACGACGTGCCGGCCAGCAAGCCCCAGAATCCGCCCGCGGCCGTGACGCGCTTCCACATCATGCCCAGCATCACCGTGCCGAACAGCGGCGCGATGAAGAAGCTGAACAGCGCCTGCACGTAATCCATGATGCTGGCGAATCCCATCGCCAGATACGCCGTGCCGATGCTGATGACCAGACCGATGATGGTGCACCAGCGGCCCATCGAAACGTAGTGCGCGTCGGGCGCGGTCTTGCGCAGGAAGGGCCGGTAGATATCGTAGGTCCACACGGTGGCGAAGGCGCTGACGTTGCCGGCCATGCCCGCCATGAATCCGGCGACCAGCGCGGTGACGCCCAGGCCCAGCAGGCCGGGACCGAAATAACGCGCCAGCATCAGCGGCAGCACTTCGTTGTAACTATGCTGGCCGGGCTGCAACGCGCTTTCCGGCACCAAGGGATGCGGCAGGATGCTCGGCAGCACCGCCAGCCCCAGCAAACCGGGCAGAATCACGATCAGCGGCACCGCCATCTTGAAAAACGAGCCGATGACGGGCGCCATTTTCGCGGAGCGCATATCTTTGGCGGCGAGCACGCGCTGCACCACCAGGAAATCCGTGGTCCAATAACCCATCGAGATCACCGCGCCGAGGCCGAAGACGATGCCGGTCCAGTGCATGCCCATGGGGTTGTCGCCGAAATGGCCCAGCGTGCACCAGAGGTGCGTGAAATCCTGGCCGGGAAAATTCTGCTGGATGCGCGCCACCATGCCGTTCCAGCCGCCGGTTTCGATCAGGCCGAGAATCGGAATCAGCAGCGCGCCGAACCAGATCAGAAAAAATTGCAGCACTTCATTGAAGATCGCCGAATACAATCCGCCCGCCGCGACGTAGACGCCGACGGTGAGCGACGAAACCCAGATGCTGAAATGGATATTCCAGCCCAGCATCACTTTCATCACCACGGCCATCGCGTACATGTTGACGCCGGACATCAGGATGGTCATGACGGCGAAGCTGACCGCGCTGAGCCCGCTGGCCGCGGGGCCGTAGCGCAGTTGCAGATAGCCGGGCACGGAGTGGGTTTTCGAAATGTAATAGAACGGCATCATCACGATGCCGAGGAAAAGCATGGCCGGAATCGCGCCGATCCAATACCAGTGCGCGGCGAGGATGCCGTATTGATACGACGAGCCGGCCCAGCCCAGCAATTCCAGCGAGCCCAGTTGGCGGAAACGAAGCTGAGTCCCGCCACCCAGGCGGTCATCTCGCGGCCGGCCAGGAAAAAATCCTCGCCGCTCTCGGCGAAGCGCTTCAGGTAAAAGCCGATCCCCAGCACCGCGAGGAAATAGATGGCGATAATCGCCATGTCTATGCCGCTGAGTGCGATCAAGTGATCGTTCATGTAAGGGTTCTCCGTCGCCAAGGCGACCTGCTCGCAAAATGCCCGTTCAGGCGAAGCTTCAGTGTACTCTCTTCCCTGCCCCAACCACGCGAAGATTTGCGGTCACTACTCCGCTGGTTCCAGCGTCAAGGAGTCCGGTGAACCCGGGCTGCTTGCCGCCCACCGAGATTTCATAGACGCCGGGATCGGCGATCCACTGGCCCGCCGCGTTGGCGTGCGCCAGTTGCTTCGCCGATAGCGTGAACTCGACCGTGTGGTGTTCCTTGGGCGCCAGCGCGATGCGGCGGAATCCTTGCAGCGAGCGAATCGGAGCGCGCCACTTGGCGTCCTTGGCCTTCACGTAGAGCTCCACAACCTCTTCGCCGGCCTTGGCTCCGGTGTTCTCAACATCCACGGAGACTTTCACGGCCTCGCCGGTGGTCCTTTGCTTCGGCACAATGAGCTTGCCATAGGCGAACGTTGTATAGCTCAGCCCGAAACCGAAAGGAAACAGCGGCTGGCCTGCAAAGTAGCGATACGTTTTTCCTTTCATGCTGTAATCGGTGAAGGGCGGAAGCTGATCGGCGGACTTATAAAACGTGACGGGCAGCCGGCCCGCGGGATTGTAGTCGCCGAACAGCACGTCGGCCAGCGCCGTGCCGCCGGCTTGTCCCGGATACCACGCTTCCACGATCGCCGGCACATGATCGCGAGCCCAATTCACGGCCACCGCGCTGCCGTTCATCAGCACCAGCACGGTAGGCTTGCCGAGCGCCACCACTTGCTCCATTAAGTCTTCCTGCGCCTTCGGAATATCCAAACTAACACGATCGCCACCGGAAAATCCTTCTACCGGAACTTTCGGTAGTGTCCTAATTTGCCCAGACGCTGCCGAATCCAGCGATGCGTCCAACCCAGACGAACCTCCTAGGCGACACACATCCGGGTATGCTGCGTTGCCATTGCTACTGCTGGCAGCGGTCCTGGGGCTAGGTGTAGCGGTTGTACTCTGGCAGGTCCTTGAGTCTTGCGTCTTCAGAAGCCAACCATACAAACAGCCGAGCCCGTTCGGTGTTGACGAGAACGTCCGCACTGTTCTTGGCAGCAGTAGCGCCAGTCTCTGCGGCTCCTACAGACCGCTCAAGGATAGAGTTTTGGTCCTTCGCTTGCCGCCTCATTTCTTCGATCTGGCTCTCCATCAGGTTAGCCTGCCGCCAAATAGCCCCCAGGGTCAAGCCAGCGATGAATACGTAAATTGCCGTGATGTATACGATGACCCACTCCGGCCTGAGGAACCGGGGCAGAGGTTTTTCCTGGGGCTTGTCCTGTGTATCGCTGCCTTTTGGATCGGTGCGAATAGTTGGGAGCGGCTCCTCAATAATCACATGCGTTGGTGGGACAGCCTTCTTATCCTTACTGCCCTGCTCTTGGTTTGCGTCGGAGCGGGCGTCCTTACATTCGGCCATCTGTGGCCCCCCAAGCAGGTATGCGGCGAGCAGCGTCAAGACAATGTATTTCATGGTGGCAATACTGTACCACAAGAATTAGACGGCCTTCTCAGATTCGCCTTGATCGGAGTCAACAAACTTCAGCGCAATGAAGGTGGTCACAGTACCATTGCCACAGCCGACCGCCCCCATGAAATCTTGGTCTTGTTCGTTCCTGATGACATCCCGAAAGGACACCGTTCCACGGATCGGAAGAAGAAGTCTGCCACTGAGATATTTTCTCTCCAAGTCTTTGCTCAACTCAAGCGATACGGCAACCCGAAAACATCCCTTTGGGTTGACGGTTACCTCGTTGTCGAGGACGGTAGCGGCTTGAAGCACCTTAGCAGTGACCAGAACGAGATTCAGCGGGTAAGCTGTATTGTTGAAAATCTCGAATCGAATCTGCAAGAGGTTTATCGGCTGCGCTTGAATGAGATACACACTCCAGTTCTCGATATCCACCCATTGGTGGGCCATGAGGGCAACCTGTGTTTTCATCGACGCGCCTTGCCGCTCAAGGACCTTGAGGCTACGAACGGCCAAGAAACTGGCTATCAGGCCAAGCAAGACCACAGCCCAATTCGAGAACGTTGCTGGCTCGATAGCCTTATACCAGTAGTCCGATTGGTCCTTGCTGTCTCCTGCCTGCTTGGAGGATTGTACTGGTATCTGGACTATGCCCATACGCGTCTGGCGGAATGCCTGAGTCAAGGAGTCTTCGCCGTGGGATGGTTTCTCTTGCTTGCTCCCGTTCCGTGGGATGTAAGTGGCTTGCACCTGTGTGGCAATCAGGACAGCCAAGGCCAAGAGTCTCATAGAAATAATACTGTACCACACAAATATCTCTTGACACGCTTTAATTACCGTGGTACAGTAATTCTTATGAGCAACATACTCAACACTGACAAGCAGGCGGCAATCATCGGTTCCCTATGCGAGGGTTCCTCCATCCGGGCTATCGAGCGGATGACTGGCGTACACCGCGATACCATCATGCGGTTAGGTGTTCGGGTTGGGCAGGGATGCGCCAAGGTCCTAGATGCCAAGATGCGTGACCTTCCGTGTGAGCGTCTGGAGATGGACGAAATCTGGGGTTTCATCGGCAAGAAGCAACGCAACCTCATGGTCGGCGACGATGAAACGCTAGGCGACGTTTGGACGTTCTGCGCGATTGACTCCGACACCAAACTAGTCCCGTCGTTTAAGGTTGGCAAGCGCGACAACGCGACGTGCGATGCCTTTGTGACGGATACGGCGTCTCGGATGCGCAGCCGGGTACAGATTTCCACGGATGGACTCGCGGCCTACATCCGGGCCATTGATGAATCGTTCGTAGACGTGGACTACGCGCAAATCGTCAAGACCTATATTACCGATCCTTCGATTCACCCGGAACGGCGCTACAGCGCGCCAGAAATCGTCACCACGGAGAAAAAGGTCATCATCGGCAACCCGGACATGCGAAAGGTTTCCACCAGCTATGTTGAGCGGTTGAACGGCACGACCCGCTTGCACATGCGCCGTCTGACTCGGTTGACCTACGCTTTCAGCAAGAAGCTGGAAAACTTTGAAGCGGCGGTTGCTCTCCACTTTGCCTACTACAATCTGGTGTTGCGGCATGGGACGCTGCGTTGCACTCCGGCTATGGCCGCTGGCGTTGAGAAGTCGTTTTGGAGCGTGGGAGAGTTGGTAGAGGCGGCGAGCGCATGACCTACATGGAAGGTCTGCATGACGTGATTCGACGGTTGCACGGAGTAGATGCCGTACATGTCGAAAGCGTACCAGTGAAGGAAACGTTCCAAGGTAGGACGGTATGGGAGGGTGTCGTAGAGGTATTCGAGTTAATCGGCCATCCTACGGCCAACAGGCTGTACGCATGGGCGCATGAGACGGATGACCCGGCGAAACCATGGCGACACGTTACCGTACTCCACACCAACCCGGTCACGTCGCCACTGTTGGCGGTAAGAGCGGCAATCGTACAAGAGTTTAGGGAGGGAAGCCTTGAGGCAACCGAAAGCTAGAAAAGTCGGCCGTCCAAAGATGCCGAAGGGCCACGCCAAAGGTGACGTGGTGCGCGTGCGCGTCAACCCGGACCTATTGAAGCGCATGACGGCGGCGGCAAAGGCCAGCAGGCAGACCATCTCTGAATGGATCAGAGCGACGGCGGACACGGCCACCCAAGGGGCGATCTAATGCATGGTCAAGGGAAATCGGCGGAAGAAAAATTTAAATTAGGACACTACCGAACTTTCATCTCCTCGCCTTCCAGGCGCGGCGAGAGACCCAGCACCAGGACCACGGCGTCGGCTTGGCGGGCGGCTTCCAAAGCCGCCGGCACGGGATTGTCCGCGGGTTTCGACCAGACCAATTGAATGTCGGCGTCGCCAACGTACTCGTGATAATCCACGCGGATGGGATAAAACTTACCGGCCTGCAAGTCCACCCCTTCGTAGCGATAGGCGCGCTCGTGAATGTTATTGAAGTCCAGCAGTTTCTTGCCATCGAGATAAATCTCAAATGCATTCATGCCGGTGGCGCCCAGTTGATACCTGCCGGAGACTGGCGCGGAGAGAAAGCCCGTCCAGCGGACGCCGAAGTCATCATCCTTCATATCGGCGCGCGGCGCTCCGTCCCACCAGTGAAAATCGATTTGCCGGTCGATGCGCGTGAACAACGGCTGGGAATCGCTGGGGATCGTGCCGGTCATTTCACCGGAACTGGGATAGGTCAGCTCGCGCGGCTGATGCTTCTTGCCATCGAAGTTGCTGGAGTTGTAATACGCGCCGTTCAAACCGTTCTGGCGGTCCGCCCCATCGCTCGTGAACAGCGCCGCGACCGGCACCACTTCGAAGTTTGGCATTTTGTCAGCGAAATCGCTGCCACGCACGTAGATTAACCGCGTGCCTGGACTCATCTTTTCTCTTATCCCGCGCAACGGCGTGATGGGATCGGAAGGCTCGCCGTTGTAGTTGCCGACCAGCGAATCGGTATCGTCGGCGTTGGGGCCGATCACCGCGATCGTCTTTAGCGACTTGCTTAGCGGCAGCGTGTGATTTTCGTTCTTCAGCAGCACGATGGCCTTGCGCGCCGTCTCCAACGCCAATTGGCGATGCGCCGGACTATCGTTTTCGGTGTACGGAATGCGCGCGTACTTGACCATCTCCGGCGGATCGAAGAGTCCCAGCTTGAAGCGGGCCATCAACAGCCGGCGCAGCGCGGTGTCGATGTCGGCCTGCGACACCAGACCGGCTTTTGTTGCCGCCAACAAGTTGGTGTACTCCGTGCCGCAGTTCAAGTCGGTGCCGGTCTTCAGCGTGGCGGCGACGCCGTGCTCCGCGTCCGGCTCGACCTTGTGGTTATTGTAGACATCGCCCACCGCGCCGCAATCGGAAACCACGTAGCCCGCAAAGCCCCAATCCTTACGCAGAGTTTCCTGAAGCAGTTTAGGACTGGCGCAAGCCGCTTTGCCGTCCACGCGATTGTAGGCGCACATCACCGAGTAGGCGCTGCCCTCCTTGATGGCCATCTCGAAGTGCGGCAGATAACTTTCTTGCAAATCCTGTTCGTCCACCACGGCGTCGAAGGTGTGGCGCGACGGTTCCGGCCCGCTGTGCACCGCGAAATGCTTGGCGGTGGCGATGGTCTTCAAATACTTGGGATCGTCACCTTGTAATCCGGTAATGAAGGCCACACCCATTTTCCCTGTGAGAAACGGATCCTCGCCATACGTCTCCATGCCGCGTCCCCAGCGGGGATCGCGAAACAGGTTGATGTTAGGCGTCCAGAAAGTGAGTCCTTGGTAGATGTAGCGCTTGCCGCGGCGAACGAACTCGTTGTACTTGGCGCGAGCTTCGTCGGAGATCGCAGAAGAGACGCGATGGATCAGATCGATGTCCCAGGTCGCGGCCAGCCCGATGGTTTCCGGAAACACGGTCGCGCGTCCGGCGCGTGCGACTCCGTGGAGGCACTCGTTCCACCAGTTGTAGGCCGGAACGTCCAGGCGCGGGATGGCTGCGGAGTCGTTCATCAGTTGGGAGATTTTTTCCTCCAGCGTCATGCGCGACAGCAGATCGTCAACGCGCTTTTCCATTGGCGCTTTCGGGTCTTTGTACGATGGAGTTTGGGAGAAGCAAAGCGGAAGAGCCAGCAGCGCGGCGGCCAGCGCGGCCGCGCTGGAGAAACGATGGTATGAGTTCATTCGCAACCTCACTCAGCGAGGTATCGTATCATTTGTTTTGCCATGCAACAATATGTTGAGGCGGTGAACGCTACCTATGCGCGCATTTGTGTTACTCTGGCCATAGGGAGCTCAACCATGCACAGCGTACTGGTGCGCCAAGCCGACGACTTAAAGCCGGAAACTCGAGCTGCGCTGAGGGCGGAAATCGGGCGGCCGTTCCAGGACAACGAGAGAGTGGTTATCCTGGCTTTCCCGGCCCAGGACACGCTGACGGATCAAGAGCATCGGTCGGTGATCCGGCGGTTGGAGGAGCGCTTCACGCAGGCAGACGAGAGGACGAAAGACATCCCTGAAGCGGAATGGGATGAGATCCTACTCGAAGCCATGCGGAGCGTGCGGTCCGGTTATCAGGAACGCCGTTGAAATCGGTCCTCGACAACAACATTTTGGCGCGCGCATATCCTCGCTCCACTGGTCCCGCCCGCCGGCTTTTCTTACGAATCGCAGCGAACCAGGGAGATCTAATTCTCTCACGTGAAATGTGCGAGGAACTGGGCCGGGTTCTGTTGTACCCCAGGCTAGTGAAACGCTCAGGCTTCACGGAATTAGAAATGGCGGCGTATCTCAGCGAGATAGCCAGCGTCGCAACCATTGTGGTTCCGGCCGATCTTCCCAGAGGCCTCTTGCGCGATTCCAAGGATGAACCGGTACTGGGAACGGCTCTGGCCGGCGGGGTCGAGGTGTTGTGCACCAATGACCTCGATTTCTTCGACGAAAAAGTGCTGGCCTTCGCTGCTGAGCACGGCATCCGCATCATGGGCGACCTGGAGTTCCTGGCCCTTCTGGATCAGGGTTCCAACACTTCAGAATCCCGATGAGATCCCTTGCCAATACGGAGACGAGCGCAAAGCATGCCCGCGTTAGACGATTCGCTTCCAGCGTCGGAATGCCAGCACGTCCTCCGGTGTCAGCTTGAACCACTCACCTTCGCCACGCTTCGCGTCGAAGCGCTTGTGCCAATACTGCTCGACGCCGACCGGATCGTCGGTCTCCACGTAGTGAAGCGTGCGAGGCGGCACCGGTATCTTTATTCCAAGCTCCCACTCCCGGCGAGCCAGCGAGTTGGTCCGCCCTATCTTGTAGTGTGGGCCGGACTTCATCAGGTAAACAAAGCCTGTCGTGATTCGGTTCTTGCGCAAATCCGACGACCCGTCGTCGTGCTCCTTTGTCTGCAAAGCCGTTTCGCAGAGCTTCAAGACCGAGCTGAGCTCGCCATTCGATCGACAGAACGCGGCGACGGCATCCAGGAGCTTCGCTTTTCCCCCGAAACGACGAAATGACTTTTCGCTTGGAAATGAAGGATTGGTCTTCGACTCACGAATCCTCTCACCCTCAACAGGAAGGCGCGACAAACGTTGCGCCAATCGCGCATATTGCTCCAGTAAGTGATCGTCGCTCAACCGCTCCTGCATGACGTTGCGGACAAAACCCGCTTCCTGAAGAGCATCTCCCCAGCGAAGCCACAAATCCGGGTACCAATCGGTATACTTAATGCCCGTCTGGCTTTCAAACAGCCGGACACCGGGCGGCTTGCCGTGGGCCTCGGCTAGCCGCTTGATCTCAGTAAGAATGTGGTGTTTGCCTGCGTTCATAGTCCCAGATATGCTCGGTCCGGCTCACCTGTGGCGCGCTGCTGCCGATTTGCTGGGCGGTTTCGTCCTGGGTAAGACCGTTCCACTTGCGCTGGCCATGCCGATCTTCTGAAGCTCAACGTCGAAAGCCTTCTTCACCTGCGGTTGTCGGAGTTGTCGTTCTAGATAGACGTCCCACGAGCTTTTCATAGCTTGCGATCTCCTTCCGGCTTTCTGGCCGCGGCTTTCCTCTTCCGGGCCCTGTGCGCGCCCATTCGGAACCGGGCAATCCTCAGATCCGCTTCCTCGATGGCTTCGGTGTTCTTGGTAAAGCCATGGAGCAAAATCCCCGTTCGCGCTTCATCGAAAAAATACAAGACGCGATAGCGGACCTTTCCAAACCTTAGTCGGGCCTCCCTGAGCTTGCCCTCAATCTGCGAGGTGTAGCGATAGTCCAGAGACGGACCGTGCTGGGCGAGCAGCTCGATCCGAGCGAGGTCCTTTCCGCGAACGTCCTTCGGCAAGTCGTCGAGCCAAGCCTGCACCGGCCGCTTGCCATCGCCCTCTTCAAAAAACTCTATTGGCCAGCGATCCATGGAAGGTTAGCTCGACGGAACTACCTTATCATCTTTGATAAACTTGGCAACTCCCCGGCCATCGATTTGAAATGCGGAATTGCGGCCGGCAGGATTGACTTGCACGCTATGCTGCGTCGTCCATACGCAGGGTAATTGTCTTGCCAAGGATCGCCAAAGCCAGTTGCAGGCTCTCCGGCCGCGAGGCGTGCTTGGGATCGAGCATCCGGCGCACCATCGTCTCCCCGCAGCCTAAGCGGCGGGCAAGGTCTGCGTTGCTGATCCCCAACTGGCGCATGGCCATGTACAAAGCCACTTTGGGAGCCACGGAAAAAGGTACCTGCACGGAAACCTGACCTTTTCTGGCCTTTGAAGGAAGCGGGATCTGGGCCTTATCGAGCATCCGAAACGAAAGCGCGCTACCGAGGCAGTCGGCCGCTTCGCGCAGGGATTCCGACAAAGTTCGGCCTCCCGTCAGCGCCTCCGGCAAATCGGAAAATGTCACTACATAACCGCGGCCCTTGGTTTCCGGCTCCAAGTTCGCGGGATAGCTCAGTGTCACCATGTTTTCTTCTCAATAGAGGTCGCGTTTCTCGATCCCCAACTGTTTGCACATTGCGTTCAAAAGGCCCTCACCCAGTTCTTTCCGCAGATCCTTGACGGTAGCTTGGTGGGGACCCAGGAGCACGCGACCGTGGCTCCCTTTTCCCAGGCCTGCGTCAAAATGGAAGCTCAGGTTTCGCGCGCGAGCCACACGTTGGACGCGTCGCAGAAACTCGCTTGCCTTCATCAATCTCAGCATCGCACATAAGTGTGCGAAGGGCAAGCGGAGTCTTTCTTTCAGCTTCTCTCCAGGCGCTCATAGCGCCGATAGGCACTGATCGGAGCGGTCAGCCTTAGATCCCCCGAACCCACCACGAAGTCCACCGCCAGACATTGAGCGCGGGCCGTCTCCTGTGATAGCCTCGGCCATAGAGGAGACAATCGGTATGAACCAATCGTCCAGACGCGATTTCCTGAAGGCCGGCGTCGCCGCCGCGAGTCTTGCCGGTCTCGGCGCTCCGCTGCTCCATGCCGAGGAAAAACGAGCGGCCACCGACTGGGTAACGCTGGGCAAGTCCAACGTGAAGGTGACACGCCTGGCGTTGGGCACTGGCACCATGGGCGGACGCGCGCAGCGCGAGCTGGGTCAAGAGCAATTCACGCGCTTGGTACGTTACGCCTACGATCACGGCATCCGCTTCTTCGAAACTTCGGAGAGCTATTCCGGCATGCCGGAAATGCTGGGCATCGCGCTCGAAGGATTACCCCGCGACAGCTACCGGCTGATGACCAAGTACAGCACGCCGGCACACGGCGATCCCGCGCGGGAAAAAATCGACGCCTTCCGCCGCCAGCTTCGCACCGACTACCTGGATATTCTGCTGCTGCACTGCCTGCGCCCGCCCACTTGGGTGGCCGACTATCGCGCCATGCAGGACGGCATGTCAGAAGCCAAAGACAAGAAAGTGATCCTTTGCCACGGCGCGTCAATTCACGGGCTGCCGGCGTTGCGCACGATTCCCGGCAATCCCTGGCTGGACATCGCCATGATTCGCATGAATCACAACGGCACCAAGATGGATACGCCGAGCATGCAGGATGTAAACGAACTCGGTCAAGTGGACGAAGTTGTGAGCCACACCAAGAAGGTCCATGCGCAGGGCATGGGCGTGATCAGCATGAAGTTGTGCGGCGAGGGCCGCTTCATCTCCTTCGAGGATCGCGACAAAGCGATGCGCTTCGCCATGAACCTGGGCTGCGTGGACTCAGTGACCATCGGTTTCACCAGCACCGCGCAGATTGATGAGACCATCGAGCGCATGGCGCGGGTGATGAACGCGTAGTTGGCGGCGCGCCGGACCTGGGAATTGTTATGCTAGGTTTCCTTTTCGTGGCGGGCTGATGAGCCTGATTCCGGCTGGGGTTGGCGCTAAAGGTCGAAGGTGGACTAACGGATCTAAGCGGGCGGCACGGACGGCGATAACGGCCTGACCAGCAACTCATTTCCCACAGCAGCGTTTGAACTTACGTCCGCTGCCGCAGGAGCAATCGTCGTTGCGGCTGGCGCGAGGGGCTTGCGCGCGCATCCATTGCATGACGTTGGCAGGAGCGCGGCGGGCCTGCAGTTCGCCGGCCATGAAGCGCATCGGGGCATCGATGTGGTGGAAGAAAAGTTTGTAGCTCGGGCATAAGTAATTCAGCCCCTCTTCGCCTTCCGGGGTCTGCGTGGAGCGATGCTTGGGACACTCCCCGTTGCAGGCGAAACGCACGTCGCACTCGCGGCAATACTTCGGCAGGGTATCGCGCTTGTCCAATCCAAACTGCACTTGCTGCGTGCCGCGAACCATGTCGCCCAAAGGATGCTCCATTAAATTGCCCAGCAGGTATTGCGGATAGACGAAGTGATCGCAGGAGTACAGATCGCCGTTGTGCTCCAGCGCCAAACCCTCTCCGCAAGTTTCACGAAAAACGCACAGGCTGGGCGTCATCCCCATCCAGGATTCCAAGGCTACGTCGAAGATTTGCACGTAGGCGCGGCCCACGTCGTGACGAACCCACTCGTCGAAGATGGCACACAAGAACCTTCCATACTGCAAGGGATCGACGGACCATTCCGTCACTTGGCCGCCGGTTCTTTCCACCACGGGGATGAATTGCATGTAGCCGCTGCCCATTTGCTTCAGGAAACGGTAGATTTCCAGCGGACTCTGGGAATTGTCGCACTGCACCACGGTCAGCGTGTTGAACTCGACGCCGTGTTTCTTCAGCAGCTTCAGGCCACGCATCACTTTATCGAAGGTCGGCGCATCGCCTTTGTTGACACGATAGCGATCATGAAAGCGGCGCGGGCCGTCGATCGAGAGGCCCACCAGCCACGCATTGGCCGCCAGAAATTCGCACCACTCGTCGTCCAGCAGCACGCCGTTGGTCTGCAGCGTGTTTTCGATCCGTTTTCCGGCGGCGTATTGCAGTTGCAGATCCGCGATGCGGCGGTAGTAGTCAACTCCGAGCAGCGTCGGCTCGCCGCCTTGCCATGCGAAGGTGATCGCTGGGACCGGCTGCGATTCGATGTGCTGCCGGATGTAGCTCTCCAGCACCGCTTCGCTCATCGCCCAATGCGCGGGCGTGGAATCCTTCTGGGGATACAGCTTTTCCTTTTCCAGGTAGAAGCAGTACTTGCAATCGAGGTTGCAGATCGGCCCCACCGGCTTGGTCATCACATGGAAAGCGCCCGGCATATCTAATGTCTATCAGAGTTGCCGGCCAGGAGGGAAGGTGGCCGGGAATCAAATCCAGAAAAATGAATCCGGCCCGGACGCTGGATATTGCCAACAAGTGGGCATCGCTTCAGTGGCTTAGAAATCCACAGGGGGACTGGATATTCACTGGATATTCAGTCTCTGGGAAACGCACTCGAACCATGGACTCAGGCCGGGACATCCCCAGCCTCCTTCTGACGCCGCTGTAACTCCAGAGTCAGCTTCTTCACCAGGCCTGCATACTTCGGATCGTGGTAGAGATTGCACATCTCGCGGGGATCGTTGCGCACGTCGAACAGTTCCCAATCCGGCGTGGTGTCGGGCGGGTTGGCGCCGGTCATGCCCAGCGGCTTACCATAGTAATAGATCAGCTTCCAGCGATCGGTGCGCAACCCGTAATGCGCGGGCACATGATGATCGCTGGTGTTGTGCATCCAATAGCGGTAGTACATCGACTTCCGCCAGTTGCGCGGCGTCCGCCCTTCGACGTTGGCGCGGAAACTGCGGCCCTGCATTTCATCCGGTGTCTTGACGCCGGCATAGTCCAGGAACATCGGCGCAAAGTCGATATTGAGAACCATGTCGCGATTCACCGAGCCAGGGCGCACCGCGCCCGGGTAGCGCATCAAGAAGGGCATGCGCAGCGATTCCTCATACATCAGGCGTTTGTCGAACCAGCCGTGGTCGCCCAGGAAAAAGCCCTGGTCGGAAGTGTAAATCACGATGGTGTTGTTGGTTAGATTCTCGGAATCCGCTAGAGACGTTCCACGATCGGCGCGGCCTCCGGAGGGAACGGCCCGTCTTTCTGGAACTCGGCGGGGGCGAAGTGTTCGGACATGATATTTTTTTGACTACGAAAAACACGAAAGACACGAAATCGGAAACCCTGGGCCGCTCTCTTTTCGTGTCTTTCGTGTTTTTCGTGGTTGAGTTTTACAGGGCCGAAAGAAGGAAGACGTTAGAAGCAAGGTGGGCGATTTATCTCGAACCCCTCTTGGCGGCCAGGCATGCGAGTCTTCAGTTCGTCTCCGGACATCCCCTCCCCGCGTTCGAGTTCCGCGAGCCCACGCGCGATTTTTCCTGAATAACGTCTTTTTCCAATGCCAGCCAGGACTCCTCGGCATCCTGAGTCTGGAGCGCATGGTGGATGACCTCGTCAGTATTCGAAAAAGCCCCGCTTTGCAGCCTTTTCTGGACGAGTTGCTCGTCTTCCGGTTTGAGTTGAACCGTCATGGGTCGGTGCTACCATAACTCGCGATATCTCTAGCGCTGCCTCGGCAACGCCCCGGCCGGAGTGTCCACCACCTGGCGGCCTTGGGTATCGGCCCAGGCTTTCTTGACCTCGGCGGGAAAGGTTTCCAGCAGCCGTTCCACGCGGCCGCGGATTTCGGCGACCACCTCGGGATTCTCGGCGGCGGCATCGTAGGATTCGTCGGCGTCGTTTTCGATGTCGTAGAGTTCCGGCGATTTCAACGGTAGATTGAAACGACCTCCGGATGGCGCGGGGCTGTAGGCAAAGGCGTTGTAGCGCGCGAAATGCAATTTCCACTTGCCCAATCGCGCGCATTGCAGATTCCAACCGTCGAAGTAGAGCAGAGCTTCGCGCTCCAGGCTGGGTCGCTGTCCGGAAAGCAGCGGCCAAATGTCGATTCCATCCAGCGGCAACGCGGGCAAGGCCGCGCCGGTGAGTTTGGCCACCGTGGGAAGAATGTCGATGGTGCCGGAGACGCCCGCACAGGTGAGGCCCGCGGGAATACGTCCGGGAAAGCGCGCCAGGAACGGCTCGCGCACGCCGCCCTCGTAGGTCATGCCCTTGCGGCCGCGCAGCCGGCCGGGGCTGCCTTGATACCACGGTCCGTTGTCCGAGGAAAACATCACCAGCGTGTTGCCGTCCAGGCCGTGGCGCTTGACGGCCCGCAGCACTTCGCCAACGCTCCAATCCAGTTCCTCAACGGCGTCGCCGTAAAGCCCTAAGCCGGACTTGCCTCGGAAACGCCGCGAGGCCGCCAGGGGGATGTGCGGAAACGTGTGCGGCATGTACAGGAAGAACGGGCGGTCCTTGGAGCGCTCGATGAAACGCAGGGCCTGCTCGGTGTAGCGCGGCGTCAAGGTTTCGAGAGTGGCGGGTTCTTCCAGTTGCTCGATCTGTTGCCCCACGCCGTGCAGCAGCGGACGCGGCTTCATATCGTTGCTGTAGGGAATCCCATAATACTCGTCGAAACCGCGGTTGGTCGGCAGGTAGTGCGGCAGATGTCCCAGGTGCCACTTACCGATGCAAATGGTCGCGTAATCTTGCGGCTTCAGGAGTTGCGCAATGGTGGTTTCGGAATCCGCGAGTCCCGTGGTGTCGGTGGGAAACAGCACCATGGGAACGCCGGTCCGGGTGGGATAGCGGCCGGTCAGCAGCGCCGCGCGGGATGGCGAACAAACTGGATTCGCCGAATAAAACTGCGTGAAGCGGGCGCCTTCGGCCGCCATTTGGTCCAGGTTCGGCGTGCGGATGTGCGAGCCATAGACGCCCAGATCGCCGTAGCCCAAATCGTCGGCGTAGATGAACACGATGTTGGGTGGTCTTGGCGGCATAGCCGCGCAGAACGGGCTGCAAGCGGCCAAGCCGGCGGTTTTCAAGAACTGGCGGCGGTCCATGACCGGCATTATATCTTTTCTTTGGAGTGCGGCAGCTTGCTGCCGCTTTGTATAGCCGCAAGCTTGCTTGCGGCGGCCGAAGCAAGCTTCGGCCCGGAAAAGCGGTAGCAAGCTACCGCACTCCAAAAAAAACTAGCGGATCGCCACAGTTGCGGAATTGCTGGTTTGACCGTTGATCTGGATTTGCAGGGATGCTGAGCCGGACGGAGTGCCCTGCGGAACTTGAGCGTTCACTTGATACAGCCCGACGAAGCCCGGGGCCAATCCCGAAAAGAGCACGGGTGCCGCGGCACCACCAATCGTGACCAGCGGCGTGTTCACGGTCATATTCAGTGGCGGCGACGAAGCTCCCGGCTGGCCCGCCGCCACCGATGGATTGGTGAGTCCCAGGCCGGTCGCGAAAATCTGAATCACCGACCCTGCCGCCGCGGGGTTCTGGGCCGAGTTGGGCGAGAAATCCTGATTCAACAAGGCGCCTTGTCCCTTGCCATCCGAGGTGTTGGTGAAGATTCCAGGACCCGCCGCAGCTATGCTCACCGTGGCCTGGAGACTGGTGATCGCGCCGGACACCACCGTCACGGACACGCTAGCCCCCACGGTCTCGGCGGGCATCTGGAAATTGATCTGCGTCGGGGAGACATAGAAGAGCGGCGCGGGCACGCCGTTTACCAACACTTGTGTATTCGCCAAAGTCGTGGGGAGCGGCAGCACTGTGGCCGACCCTGTGCCCGCCGCCAGGTTGGTGCCGAAGAGCGAAGCGATCCCGCCGGGGCTGATCATGGACGAAAAGCCTGCTCCGTCGACAATGCCGTTCTGTCCGATTACCGGCGCATCCACGGCCAGCGCCACCAGCAGCGATTGCGGGCTGTTGAGGGCGTTGGCGCTGGCCAGGGCGGTGATGGTGATGTTTCCCAGGTAGATGCCCTTGGCCAACGATGCCGAGGCTACCGAAACGGTCAGCGTGGAGGGCGCCACACCGGCAGTCGGGCTAACCGACAACCAATTGCTTCCCACCAGGGTCTTGGCGGCCGCCGTCCATCCCAGCGCGCCGGGAAAGCTGTTGAGCACCTGGAAGCTTTGCGTGGCCGGACTCGTTCCCGCCGCGGCGATGAACTGGAGCGAATTGGGAGTCAGGGAAATCGCGGATGCCGAGGCTTGAATCACGGTCAAAGTGACCGCCAGTGTTTGCGGCGTATTGCTGGCTCCGGCGGCCGCCACCTGGATCGCGCCGCTATAGGAACCCGCGGCGAGTCCCGCGACATTTGCGCCTACCGTCAGCGTGCCGGGGCCCGTGCCCGACGCCGGAGAGACCGTCAACCACGCGCCGCTGGTGACCGAGGCGGTCCAGTTCAGCGTTCCTCCGCCGGTGTTGAGAAGGGGAACCGTCTGGTTGGCCGGATTCGCCCCACCCTGCTGCGCGCTGAAAGCGAGCGACAGAGGATTCAACGAAATCACCGGCGATGGGGCAACGGTCGTGATGGTCAGCGTCACGTTGATCGTTTGGGGCGTGTTGGTCGCTCCGGTGGCCGCCACCTGGATGGCGCCCGTATGCGGGCCCGCGCTCAGTCCGGTAATGTTCGTGGAGATCGTCAGTGTGGAGGGGCCGGTACCCGACGGCGCAGAAACAGTCAGCCAAGTGCTGCCCAGCACGGTCGCCGTCCAGTTCAATGTTCCAGAACCGGAATTGGAGATCGCCAAAGTTTGAGTTGCGGGATTTGCTCCGCCCAGTTGCGCCGCGAACGAGAAGGAAGCGGGACTCAACGCAATCACCGGCGGCGCGGCTTGCGCCGTGATGGTCAGCGTCACAGTGATGGTTTGGGGAGAGCTGCTCGCTCCGCTGGCGGCCACTTGGATCGCGCCGGTATAGGTGTTGGCGGCGAGTGCCGCGATGTTCGTGGAAATCGTCAGAGTGCCGGTGCCAGTACCCGAGGCCGGAGAGACACTCAACCATGCGCCGCTGGTGACCGACGCCGTCCAACTCAACGTTCCGCCGCCGGAATTGGAAATTACGGCGGTTTGACTGGCGGGATTGGTCGCACCTTGCTGCGCGGTAAAAGTAAGCGCCGCCGTGCTCAACGACAGCACCGGCGACGGCGGTATGATCGCGGAGACGGTCAGCGTCACGTTGATCGTTTGGGGAGTGTTGGTCGCTCCCGTGGTCGCCACCTGGATCGCACCAGAATAGGTGTTGGCGCCGAGTCCCGCGATGTTCGTAGCGATCGTCAGAGTACCGGTGCCGGTCCCGGACTGCGGCGCGACACTCAACCAGGCGGCGCCGCTGGTGACCGCCGCCGTCCAGTTCAACGTTCCGCCGCCGGAATTGGAAATCGTCACCATCTGGCTGGCGGGATTCGCTCCACCTTGCTGCGCGGAGAACTGAAGCGCAGACTGGTTCAGGGAAATCGTGGGCGTGGACGAGCTAGGGGTGATGGTCAGAGTATTCGACGGCCCAGCGGCGATAAGCAGGTTCTGTGTTCCAAAGCTTGCCGGAAAGGTTGTTGAGGTAAAGGCAATCGTGTACTGCTGTCCACTGGCAGCACTGGCCGGGATGGGCACTTGAACTTGGCCCAGCAGAACGGTCCCGCTCACCGCCGGGCTCATACTCAGTGGTACGTCAGCCGTCCCCGGAACGCCGGTATCGACCAGCAAGAGATTTATGCCGGGGGCAACAGTGAAAGGGAGCCCGACAGAAATAGAGGGCGCGCCGGTCGGCGCTGTGACCGTTAAGCCGAAACTCAGCGAATCGATACTCAACGGCTTGCCGTTCCCGCCTGTGGAATTCAAGACGAGAGTCACCGGGATGTTCACGGTGCTGCCCGGCGCGCCCGAAACAGAACTGGTGTTGAGGTACCCCTGCTGCGCCGGCAGCGCCGCCGGCAGCAGCAGGAGGACAGCCATCCCTAGAAAAATCAAGCGGCAGCGAGTGAAAGCTGACATCGTTGCTACTCGGTTTTTACCGGCCTCTCGTTTTCATGCACATTTACCGCGCCTCCCGGAAATCGATGCGCGGCGTGCTGCCGTCGCGGGCGTTGACGACCGCGGCTCCGAACTTCAGTGCCGCGCCGTGGACGCCCTCCACATAGCCGAGCAGGGTCCGCCCAGGAGGAACGTACAAGCCTTCCAGCCAGGCGAGCGCCAGTGCACCTTCTACTCCAGTGTCAGTGAGCGTGGGATTGAAGCCTTCCGCCGGCACGAAGGTCAGCTTCGGTGTCTCCTTCAGCTCCTTCTGTTCGCTCGCGTTAACCGACAAGCTTAGACCGACCAGGGCCAAGGTACCCTCGCTGCTCAGGTAAACCGGGATGCGCCCTTCGCGCGCCGGTCCCATCTCCAGCCAGCCGGCCGTTGGGCCGTCCGGCCTCTTCACCGAAGCAGTGTCCACCGACGCGGGGTCGGTCGAAGCGGGGTCGGCCTGACACAATCCGCGTGTGCCGCGCGTCGGACGGGAGGTGTCGATATTGGTGGTGCGGCGTAGCGTCTCGATCAGGTCGAGGTTATCAATCACGCCGTTGCCGCCGCGCGTGGAGCCGGTGTCAACGGGGAACGAGTCCATGGCGTCGTAGCGATCCGTGCAAGTCGGTATGGTGAAGCCGGGCGTGTTCACGGACTGCCGCAGGGCGTAAATCAGATCCAGCGTGCCGTAGGTGGTGAGGTTACCCGTGCCGAACTGCCCGGCGCTATTGCCCGTGTAGGGGTAGACGTCGCCTACCAGGTAGTTGTTGCTGAGCAGTAAGGTGGCGTTGGCGCCCGCCCCGAGCGACACCGGCGTACTCGCGGAACTGCCGGTGGCTCCGGTGACGGTGATGGTATAGCTCTGCCCGATCAACGCGGTGGCGGGGATAGTCACCTGCACCGTTCCCAGCGTTGCCGTGCCGGTGATGGGCGTCGCCAGGCTCAGGAAGGAGATGTTGATCGAACCGATCACGCCGTTATCCGTGATGGTCGGCGTGGGCATGGATGGATCGGCGGCAAAAGCCAGCGCTGTCGCGATCGCAGGCGCCGGACTCACCGGCGTCACGGTGACACCGAAGCTGATGCTGTCCAGTTGCCCGGTGGGCAGATTCAGGACGATCGGGATGTTGGCGGTGCCGCTCGGAGCGCCCGTGGCAGCGCTCGCGGTCACGGTGCCCGAGGGCGACACGAAGGCTTGCTGGTTCACCGTGAAAATGAGCCCGGTGGTGCCGGAGACGGTGATGGTTGCGCTACGCGCGACACTCAGGGTGTTAGCCGCGACCGTGTAAGCCACAAAGCTGTTGCCGTTGCCCGAAGTGCCGGCCGTGATGGTCAGCCAGGACTGGCTGCTAACGGCCGTCCAGGTACATCCGGTCAAGGCTACTACGCCGACATTGCCGGTGGCTTGGCTGGAGGTATAGTTCGCGCTGGTGGTCAGCAGCGAGTAAGTGCAGGTGGTTCCCGCCTGGGTGATCTGGAAAATCTGTCCGCCGATGGTCAGGCTGCCAGTGAGCGTCGCGGCGGTATTGTTGGCGTCCACGGTGTAGGTCACCGTGCCGTTACCAGTGCCGCTGCTGCCGGCGGTGATGTGAATAAACGTCGCGTTGCTGACCGCCGTCCAGGGACAACCGGTGGGCGTGGCCACGGCGACCGTGTTGCCGGTGGAGGATGCCGCTCCCACCGTCGAAGTGCCAGTCAGGACGAAGCTGCAACCGGTGCCCGACTGCGTCGCGGTGTAAGTCAAGCCGGCAGCTGTGATGGTTCCGGTCTGCGGCGCGGCGTTGGGGTTGGCGGCCACCGAGAAGTTCACCGGGCCCGCGCCGACGGAGGAGCTCGTGGAGGGCGTCGTGACGGTCAGCCAAGCCACGTTGCTGTGGACGCTCCACAGGCATCCCGACGAGGTGTTGACGTTAAAGCTGCCGGTCGTAGCTGCCGCGCCAAATGACGCGCTGCTGGGGATGATCGAAAACAGGCAGGTCTGCCCGGCCACCGCCCCGACTTCGCGGATGCGGTTGTTGCCGGCATCGGCGATGAACAGGTCGCCGGCGGAGTCCAAGGCTACGCCGGTCGGGCTATTCATAGTCGCGTTAGCGGCCAAGCCGCCGTCGCCCGAGAAGTTTTGCGTGCCGTTGCCGGCGATCGTCGTAATGACTCCGGTCGCGTCGATCTTGCGGACCCGTTCGTTGTGAGGGTCTGCCACGTAGATGTTGGCGGAAGTATCCACCGCCAGTTGAGAGGGATTCCGGAAGGTGGCGTAGATCGCCGGACCGCCATCGCCGCAGCAATTGTATTGGCCGGTGCCGGCGACCAGATGGATGATTCCGCTGGTGTCTACCATGCGAATCCGGTTGCCGTCGTAATCGGCGATGTAGATATTGCCGAGAGCGTCCAGGGCGACTCCGGCAGGACCCTGTAAGGGGCTGTCTATGGCCGGACCGCCGTCGCCGTAGTAGCCGCTGATGCCATTGCCGGCCACGGTGTTGATGTTGCCGACGACGCCATTGGCAATGGTGATCTCGCGGATCCGATAGTTACGATACTCGGCAATGTACAGGTTGCCGTGGGAGTCCAGGGCCAGACCGTTGGGCTCGTTGAGCTGCGAGTTAGCCGCCGGACCGTTGTCGCCGGCGAAACCTGCGACTCCGTTACCGGCGATGGTGGTGATGGTCCCGGGAGTAACGGTTCCACCGGAAATGGTTCCGCCGGCGACTCTGCGGACGCGATGGCCGTTCTGTTCCGAGATGTACAGGTTGCCGAGGCCGTCGAAGGCCACACCTACAGGGCAGTTTAGCTGCGCGGAAGTGGCCGGGCCATGGTCGCCCAACACGCTGCCGCCGCCGGCCACCGTGAAAACGGTGCCGTTGGGGATGATCTCGCGCACCAGGTTGTTGCCGCACTCGGCGACGTACAGGTTGCCCTGGGCGTCGAAGGTCATAAATTGGGGATTATTGAATTTCGCAGTGGCGGGCGGGCCGTCCACGTCGCCGATGCCGCTTCCGCTGAAGGTGTTGATCGTTGCCGTCGATGGGGTGGGCGTCGGGAAGACCAGGAAGTTGGCCGCGACGGAGGTGCCGCCGCCTCCGCCAGTGGTCGGACTCGTGACCGTCACACTCTGCGAACCGACGATGGCGATGTCGAAGTTGTTGATCGTCACCAGGAGTTGATTGGCGTTGATGAAGGTCGTGGCGCGTGGGAAGGTGTTCCACTGCACCGCGGAACCAGGCACAAAGTTCGTGCCGTTCACCACCATGGTGAAGGCGGCGCACGGTCTGCGCGCTGGACGGTTGCATCGAAGTGATCGCAGGCAGCGGGTTGTTGCTGGTCGGCGCTCCGATCTTGCGGATGCGTTGGTTGCCGGTGTCGGCGAAATAGACGTTACCGCCCGCGTCCACAAACATAGCTGTGGGGTTGGACACCGAGGCGTCGATGGCCGGGCCGCCGTCGCCCGAGAAACCTTGGGTGCCGTTACCGGTGATCGAGTTGATGACACCGCCGGTGACCACGTGGAGCCCCTGGTCATAGTAGTAGCCGCCCGAGATGTACAGGTTATTGCTGGAGTCGATAAACAATCCCCACCGGGTTGTAGACCTCCGCGCTGGTGGCCGGGCCGCCGTCTCCGCTAAAGCAACACGAACCATTACCCGCCACGGTGTAGACGGTGCCGTCAGTCCCGATCCTCCGGACCCGGTTGCCGCCGTATTCGGCAATAAACAGGTTACCGGTTAGATCCAGGGCCAAACCCAGGGGTTGGTTAATGGGCGTGGTGGTGGCTGGACCGCCGTCACCGAAGTAGCCCGCCACACCCGTGCCCGCGTAAGTGCTGATGTTGCCGCTGGTATCCACCTTGCGGATTCGATTGTTGTAGCGATCGGCGATATAGAGATTGCCGGTGCTGTCCACTACGATTCCGAAGGGGTTGTTGAGTTTTGCCGTGATGGCTGAGATGTTGTCGCCGTTGTAGCCTGCCGAGCCGGTTCCCGCCACCGTGGTGATGGTTCCTCCGGAGGTAACCTTGCGCACCACGCTGTTATCGTAGTCGGTGATGTACAGGTTCCCGAAGGTATCCAGCGCCAATCCCGCAGGGCCGTTCAATTGGGCCTGGGTGGCCGGGCCGCCGTCGCCACTATAGCCGGACGTGCCGTTGCCCGCGATGGTCGAGATGACACCGCCAGGGGTGATCTTGCGCACCCGGTTGTTGGTGGTGTCGGCGACGTAGAAATTGAGGCTGCTATCCCTGACCAGGCCTTGCGGAGCGTCAAACGAGGCGAACAGTGCCGGGCCGTTATCGCCGGAGTAGCCTTGATACCCGCTACCGGCAAAGGTCGAAATCAACGCCGTCGGCGCGGATGGGGCCGTGTAGACCGTGAACGTCAGGCCGCCGGAGACACCCCCGCTACCAGGGTTCAGAACCGTTATGGTCGGCGTGCCGACCAGGCCGACGAGCTGGGAACAGACGCCAACAACTCGTTGGCGCTGACAAACGTGGTGGTGAGCGCCGAGCTTACGCCGTTCCACTGCACCAGCGCGCCGGGCACGAAGTCGGCGCCATAAACCGCCAGCGTAAAGGCTCCGCCGCTGACCTGGGGCTCGCGCCGGATTCAGGAAGCTGAGCGTGGGAGTGAGGGACGTGGTAGGCGGCGGCACCAGCTTGCGGATGCGGTTGTTGCCGGAGTCGCTGATGACCAGGTTCCCGGTCACCGGTTCCAACGCCACAAAGCTGAAATAGCTCAAACCCGCGTTGATCGCCAAGCTCACCATCGCCGGAATAGGTGCCGCAGCACTCCGTTGCCGGCCACCGTGGATATGATTCCGCCGGGGGTAACCTGCGAACCCTGCCAGTTGTCCTTGTCGGCGATATATAAATTGCCCTGCGCGTCTATGGCAAGGCCGTAGGGGTGATCGATCTGAGCGGCTATCGCGGGACCTCCGTCGCCAGCGCCGCCGCAACTGCCATTACCGGCCACCGTGTTGATGTTTCCGCTGGTGTCCACCACGCGGATGCGGCAGTTGGTGTCGTCGGCGATATACAGGTTACCCGAAGAGTCAAACGCCAGACCTTGGGGCAAGCTCAACGTGCTATTCACGGCCGGTCCGCCGTCGCCAAAGTAGCCACTCCCTCCGTTGCCCGCCACTGTGGTGATGTTGCCGCCGATCACCACCTTGCGCACACGGTGATTGTTATAGTCGGAGAAGTACAGGTTGCCCGCGGAGTCCAGCGCCACACCAACCGGAAAAGACATGGCCGCCGAGGTCGCCGGGCCATTATCGCCGTTGAAGCTGTTGTTGCCATTGCCGGCCACGGTGCTAATGAACCCCGCGGGATTCACCTGCCGGATGCGGTAGTTGTTCCCGTCGGCTATGTACAGATTGTTGGAGCTGTCAAAAGCCAAGCCCACCGGACAGGACAACTGCGCGGAAGCGGCGGGAATGCCGTCGGCATTGTAGCCGGGGGTTCCGTCCCGGCGAAGGTCGTAATGGTGCCGCCGGGGGTGACCTTGCGCACCACGTTGTTGTCGCAATCGGCGATGTATAGATTATGCGACTGGTCGTAGGCCAGACCCGCCGGGTTGTGGATCGTGGCAAACAGCGCGGGACCGCCATCGCCGGAGTAGTTGCCGATTTCGTTACCCACCGTGGTGATAATCAGCGCGGTAGAGGGTGTTGGCACGGCGATGATGTTGAACGTGAGAGCAGGATTCGACGCGCCGCCGCCGCCGGGATTGAACACGGTGACCGCCGCGGTGCCCACGCTGCCGACGTCGAAGTTGTTGATGGCGGCCTGCAATCTGGTGGCGCTAATGAACGTGGTGTTGCGGGGCGAGCCATTCCACTGCACGTAGGCGCCCGTGACAAAATTGGAACCGTTCACGGTGATCGTGAAAGCGGCGCTCCCCACCTCCGCCGACGAGGGCATCATGCCGGATAACACCGGCGGAGTGGTGCTGGTGGCCGGCGGAACCAGTTCACGGATGCGATTGTTGCCGCTGTCGAGGTACACGTTGCCGTTGGGATCCACGGCCACGAATATGGGATTATTCAACCCCGCGCTGGTCGCCAGTCCGCCGTCGCCGCTATACCCATAGCTGCCATTACCGGCGATGGTGGTGATGATTCCCAGGGTGTTTACTTTGCGAATTCGATAGTCGTCTTGGTCGGCGATGTACAGGTTGCCCGCGGCATCCACGGTCACGCCGACCGGATAGTAAAGCTGCGCGAAGATGGCGGGGCCGCCGTCACCAAAGCTCCCGCCGCCGCCGGCCACGGTCTGGATGTTCCCGCTGGCGTCCACTCTGCGAATGCGGTGGTTGTTGGTGTCCCCGATATAGAGGTTCCCGCTCGCATCCAAGGCCACATCGTTGGGGTAATTCAAGGGGCTGTCGGTGGCCGGGCCTCCGTCACCGAAGTATCCAGCCACGCCGTTGCCCGCCACCGTGGTGATGATCCCGGAAGTGGCGATCTTGCGCACTTTTTGGTTGCAGTGATCGGCGACGTACAGGTTGCCAGGCCCGTCCGAGGCGATGCCGGCGGGCTGACAGAACAGCGCATTGGCCGCCTGGCCGTTGTCGCCGCTGGAGCCCGAGGCGCCCACGCTCCCGCTCGTGGTGTCGCCCGCGATGGTGGTAATGATTCCGGTGGTCAGGTTCACCTTGCGGATGCGGTTGCCATCGTACTCGCTAATGTACAGGTTGTTGCTGCCATCCAGAGCCACGCCGACGGGCCCATTCAATTGGGCGAAAATCGCCGTGCCGCTGTCGCCCGAGAAGCCCGAGCTACCGTTGCCCGCCACGGTGCTGACCCCGACGCCTCCCGCGTTGATCTTCCGCACCACGTGATTGCGGTACTCCGCCACGTAGAGGTTCCCGGAGGAATCGAAAACCATCTTCTGCAGGTTGTTGAAGGTGGCATCAATCGCCGGCTCGCTACTGCCATTGCCGGTGTATCCAGTGATGCCGTTGCCGGCATAAGTGATGATCAGCGAGGTAGGCGCCGCCGGGGGATTGAAAATGGTAAACGTGACGACGGCCGAGGTCCCGCCGGGGCTGGGCGGGTTGACCACCGTAACGGCCACTGTGCCGGCCGATTGGACGTTGACGGCGGTGATGGTGGCGTAGAGCTGCGTGGAACTGACGAAAGTAGTGGCGCGGGGCTGGCCATTCCACTGCACCACTGCGCCCGGCACGAAGGTGCCGCCGCCCGCGGTGCTGCCGTAGACGTTCAGCGTGAACTGGCCGTATCCCGCCTGGATGCCCGCGGGCACCAGCGCGTTGGTGGCCAGCACAGGCAGGGGTATTGCCGCCGGTAGCCGGCTGCAGGCGGCGGATCCGATAGTTGCCGTTGTCGGTAATATACACGCGGCCCTGAGCGTCAATCGACATGCCCGGCAGGTTGTTGGAAATCTGCGCAGCCGTGGCGGGACCGCCATCGCCGCCGAAAGAGGCGTTGCCGTTTCCGGCCACCGTGGTAATCACGCCGCCGCTGACCATGCGCACTCGGGCATTGCCGGCATCGCCGAAGTACACATTTCCGCTGGCGTCAACTGCCAATCCCTGGGACTTTCCAGATTGGCGTTTATCGCCAGCCGCCGTCTCCACCGAAGCAGCAGTAGTACGTAGTCCCGCGCACCACAGTGGCAAAACCCGTAACGGCGTCCACCTTCCAAACCTGGTACCCGTTGGCCTCGGAGATGTACAAGTTGCCCACGGTATCCCGGGCAATCTGGTAGGGGTCGTTCAAGGGTGTGAAGATGGCCGGACCGCCGTCGCCGAAAAAGCCGGCGGTGCCATTGCCCGCGATCGTGGTGATCGTGGCGCCGTTCGGAGTGATCTTGCGGACGCGATTATTGCCGCGGTCTACAACGTAGAGATTGCCGCGGTGTCGAGGACCAGGCTGGAGATATGACCGAAGCTGGCTTGCGCGGCCGGACCACCATCACCGCCAAACCCGGGATTATTGCCCGCCGCCGGCGTGGGGCCGGCGTAGGTGGTGAGTGTGTTGGTGGACAGCAGCATCTTCCGGACGCGGTACCCGTTGTACTCCCCGATGTAAAGGATGTTGTTCACGCTGTCCACAGCCACGCCATGGGGACAATAGAGTTGCGCCGCGGTGGCGGGGATGCTTTCCTGGGTGCTGTTGCCGCCGCCGGCAATGGTGGTGATGGTGCCGGCAGGATTAATCATGCGGACGCGGTTATTGCCACAGTCGGCGATGTACATGTTGCCGCTGCTGTCAAACGCCGACTGCACGATCGTGGAGAAAGACGCGTAGAGGGCCGGGCCGCCGTCGCCGTCGAAACTGTTAATCCCGTTGCCCGCAAAAGTAATGATGGTGGTATCGGGCGAGGTGGGCACCGAGGCCAGTACGGTAAACGTCTGCGGACTGGAAGCAGATACGCCGGGATTCGTCACCGTCACCCCCACCGTGGTCGCTGCATTGACATCCCCGGGCAGAATGGAGGCGGTCAGAATCTTGCTACTGACGAAGGTGGTGGCTTTGCTGTTCCCGGTTCCAAATTGCACCGTGGCTCCGGGCACGAAATTCGTTCCCCGCACGGTCAGCGTGAACGCGCTGGAGCCGGCCACGATGTTCGATGGATAAAGGGACGTCGCTGACGCTGTCGTATTGCCGGTCGGCGTGGCGATCGTCTGGCGGATCCGGTGATTGTCCCAATCGCTGATGTAGAGTGCCAGGGTGCTGTTGGGTCCAGGTCCAACGACCGCCTGAATGGCATTCTGGATCTCAGCGGAGGTGGGCGCACCACCGTCTCCGGAGAATCCCGCGGTGCCGGTTCCGACAATCGTGGTGATGGTTGGGCTGCCCCCCGGGGTGACCATGCGGATGCGCTGGTTACCACGGTCGGAGATGTACAGGTAGCCGGAAGCGTCCACCGAGATTCCCAGCGGGGCGTTCAACTGCGCACCCGTCGCCAGGCCGCCGTCACCCAGGGGACCTGCCACGCCAGTGCCCACGTATGTATTAATGACGCCGGTGGAGAGGACGACTTGGCGAATGCGGTTGCCCTGGTTTTCGCTGATGTAAAGGTTGGTTGCCGTACTATCTAACGCCACGCTGGAGGGATGATTCAGTTCCGCACTGGTGGCTGGGCCCCCGTCGCCGGTGGTACCTGCGTGCCGTTGCCGGCGACGGTCGTGATTGTGCCTGTGGAAACGGCGACCTTGCGGACGCGAAAATTGTCCTCGTCGCCGATATACAGGTTGCCGGCCGCGTCCGAAGCCACGCCCCAGGGAAAATTCAGTTGCGCGCTGGTGGCCGGTCCGTTATCACCGGCGGGTCCTGAACCGCCGTTGCCCGCCACAGTGGTGATTTTGCCGGTTGTCGCGTCAACCTTACGTATCCTGACGTTGCTCCGGTCAACGATGTACAGATTGTTCACTCCATCGACGGCCAAACCGATCGGGTAGTTGAGCTGAGCCAGCGTGGCCGCACCGGTGTCCCCGGAGAAACCGGGACCGTTCCCACCCGCCACGGTGGTGATGTTCCCGTTAACGTCGATCTTGCGCACCCGGTGATCGGCAGACTCGGCGACATACAGGTTGCCGTTGCTGTCGAACACCATACCCTCGGGGTGATTCAGTGCCGAAAAGCGAGCCGGACCTTCAATGGCCGAGCCGGTGTGACCATCGCCACCGGAATAGCCGGCGTACCCCGTACCGGCGAAGGTCACGATCAGGTTATTCGGCGGTTGGGCATTGGCGGCCAAGACGCCGAGAAGAGACACTACAGCCAGGAGATAATGACGGCCGAACCTTCCATGCACATGCATAGCTCGCCCCTTTTTAATGGATCACCGCATACTATGCACCATCGCCATGGGAGAAGGCAATGGTAAAGAAGGTCTAATTTAATTGGTACTTCCGAATGGTACAACTCGTCCCTGGGACCTTAGTACTGGTTTCAGGCAAACCTTGGTTACCTTGACAAAAATGATGGCTTATAGCAACGTTGGTGGGGCTATTCCTATAGAACCAGCGACACCAGGCCGGACACGAAGTAGGTGTCGGTTTTGGAATGCAGGCTTTCAGCCAAGGCGCCCAAGTCGAGCCGGCACGCCGGCTCCTTGCAGTCGCCTGCTGATTGGCGTGAGGGGGTTAAGGGATCTGATGCGGAGCAAAACAACTTACTTATCGGTATTATCACTGGTGGCTGTGCTTTTGGCAGCGCCGTTGTCGGCTCAAAAGGCCGGTCAGATCACCAAATCCACCGGTGCGGCGTTTGTGGTGCAGCCGCCGGCGCGTGCGACGCTGAAGCCCACCCAGATTGGGGCGGCTCCGGGCACGGCGATCCGTTGGCACGATACGTTGCTGACGGAAGACGGCGGGCGCATTCGCGCCCAACTCAACGACGGCTCCATTCTGAGCATCGGACAGAAGACCAAGCTGGTGGTCAACAAGCACGACGAAAAGACCCAGCAGTCCAGCTTCGAGTTGAACTACGGCGTGGTGCGCGCGACGGTGCAACATCTCTCCCGTTCCGACTCCGCCTTTGAGGTCCGCACCAACACCGCGGTCTGCGGCGTGCTGGGCACCGACGAAGCCCTGGACGCCAACAGTCCCACCGCTACCGTGGTCATCGCCATCAGCGGGGTGGTTACGGTGAAGAGCTCCAATCCCAATGTGGCGGGATCGGTGCAATTGAGTCCCGGCCAAACCACCACGGTCAACCAGGGACAGCCGCCCAGCAACCCGACGCAGGCCACCGCCGGGCAGTTGAACGGTGTGATCAACAACACCGGCGGCAGCACCACTCCCGACCCCACGGTGAGCAATCCCACGCCTTCGTTGCAAATTGGCAAGCCGCTGACCATCGACGGGCGCGCCTCCACCGGCGGTTTGGGCACGGTGGCCAGTTACAACTGGCAGATTGTCAACGGGCTGAACCAGTCGGTTTATACCTCGGCCAACCCGGTCCTGAACATTGACACTACTTCCTGGGCGCCGGGGGCCTATACCGGCACGCTGACGGTCACCAACACCGCGACGCCGCCGCAATCGGCCAGCGTTACATTTACGTTCACGCTGGCCGCGCCCGATCCCGCTCCGTTGATACCGGCCTTGGCATCGGCGTATCAGACCGGACAGGTGCGAACCTTTATGAACCTGTTCGATCCGGTGCATTACGCCGGCTATGCGGCGCTGGAGCAATCCATCACGCAATCGTTCAACAATATTACGGTGACGGGCGTCAATATTTTGACGGCGGCGGGCGCCAGCACGGGCGCGGCCACGGCGCACTACAACGTGGTGGTGCAAATCGGATACACCTTGAAGAACACCGCGTTGCCGGTGATCACGCCGGTCGGCGCGAGTTCGGCGCCCGCGCAACTGCGGGTGCCCTCGGACCGCTCCGGTGCGGGCGTGGCAGGAACCGGTTCCATCAGCGGATCGGCGGGCGCGGTGGCCACCTTCGTGGTCTTAAGCGGTCCCCAGACGGGCTTTGTGCAGTCTGCCATCAACTCCGTAAACTACAGCTTCACCGGTCTTCAGGATGGCGTTTACACGTTGACGCCGCAGCGCACCGGATTTACGTTCTCGCCGGCCAGCATCACGGTGACCATCAAGAGCGGAGCGGCGATTACGGGCGCGGACTTTACGGCGCAACCGCAGCCGTTGTCCATCCAGGCCAACGCTATTCTGGACTTGGGTTACGTGCCGGGTCCGGGTTGGTTGTTCACCAACATCAGCGGCTCGCTGGGATCGGCCGGCATTGTCGGTGTTCCCGGTACCACCAATCCGCAAACCGGCAACATTCCTGTGGGTTCGGGCGCCTCTAACACTCCCGGCAACGTCTTGTCAACCCAGGTGGTGCCCAGCTTTACGATCGCTCCACCAACGGCGGCCGTTCCCGTGTTGGTCGGCAGCCAGACGGCGGCCATCCCGGTGACCATTACGCCCGTGAACGGCTTCACCGGCAGCGTGGCCATGAATTTCACGTTTGCCACGGGCATTTCGCTGGTCAGCGGTCCCACCGTGGTGAATGTACCCAGTAGCAGTCCGGTTATCGTGAACTATGTCTTCGCCGCGGCCGGCAGCGCCAATCCCGGCACGGCCGGCGTGGTGTACGCGGCGACCAGCGGCACGATTGGTCCGGTCATCGGCGGGATTTCTCTCGCGGTTACCCAGGTCGGCGCCACGGTCACGGGACCGGGATCCTCGCAGACAAACCCAGTGCAGTTGTTCGCCGGCAACGGCTCGGGCGGCGCCTCGATCGCGATCAGCCCGGTGCTGCCCGGGGAATCCTTGAGTGTTACGCCCATTTCCGGATTCAACACGGCCTTCTCGCCACTCAATAACGGCACGGCCACGTTGACGGTAACGCCCACGGGACCCAATACCGGCATCGTCCAGTTCCTCGTTAACGTGTTGGTGAATGGAGTGGTGACCAACAGTGTCCCGGTCTTTGTGAATTTGACACCTCCGGTGAAGACGCCCACCGCTCCGGCTACCGTAACCGTAGCGCCCGGCCAACCGGCCAGCGCCCCCATCACGGTGCAATACAACACCGGATTCTCCGGTACGGTGATCGTCACGCCGCCGCCCAACGGCGGAGGGTTGTCGTTCAGCCCGTCTTCGGTCATTCTGACGACTTCCGGAGCGGCGACTTTCACGGTGACGGCTTCCCAGGCTTTCGTGCAGGCCCTCCGCCAGGGCGCGGCGGCTCCTGGCAGTTTCACGGTCACCGCGGGAGGTTACTCCACCACGGTGGCAGTATCGTTCACCACCTTGGCCGCGGCGGACTTTAGTTTGAGCGTGGCCAACTCGCTGTCGCTAGCCCAGAACAGTTCCGGGACCATTACCATCACCGTCACGCAGAACGGCGGCACAGGCAACATTCCGATTACCTTGAGCGCCAGCGGATTCCCCACCGGGATCAGCGCCGCGCCGGCCGGTAGCGCCACCACCAACGGCAACGGATCGGTGACCTTCAATGTTTCGGCATTATTCACGGCGGCCACGGGGACGCCGACATTTACGGTGACCGGAACCAGCGGCGCGCTTTCTCATTCCATCCCAGTGCCTGTGACCATCACCGCGGGCGGCTCGTTCAATCTGTCCGCCGCATTAACGGGCACGATCTTCGACGGCGGCGGTGCGTGCACCGGGTGCGTCACCGTTACGGTGACGCCGGTGGTCTCCTTCACCGTGCCGATCGCGATTACATCGTCCAGCACGATCGCCACGGCCAGCGGTCCGGCCACGATCGCCCCCGGTAGTTCCGGGCAATACACGGTCACCGCCACGGGCGCGGGAACCCTCACGTTTACGGGAACCGCCGGCACAATTACGCAGACCGCCGCGGTGACCATTACTCCGGTGGTGGGATTCTCGCTGGGTGTTTCGGGAACATCCACGTTCCCGGGCGGATCGAGCACGGTGACCGTCACGGTGAATCGTTCCACGGGATTTAACGGCGCGGTGGTGATCACGCCAACATCTTCCGCGGGAGTGAGTTTGTCTCCGGCCTCGGTGACGGTGACGGCCGGTTCCCCTTCCGCCAACTTCACGGCGAACATCGCCGCCACGGATACCGGCAGCAGCGTCACCGCCAACTTCTCCGGCACGGCGCAAGGCGGAGTCATCGCGGTGGCCGGTTCCGGAAGCATCAGTATCGGCAACGTGCCTTTCGGCCTCAGCGCCGGTTCCGTCACCGGCTTCGCCGGACAGACGGTGCCGGTAGTGGTTACGGTCACCCGCAATGCCGGCTTTAGCGGAGCGGTGGTGGTGGCGCCGACCAGCGGCATTAGCGGGGTGATCGTTACGCCCAGCAGCATCACGGTTTCGGGGGGCTCGACGACGGCTAACTTTGTGGCCACGATTCCGGCCGCTGTTACCAGCGGTGGAACGATTCAATTCACGGGCACGCTTTCCGGCGGCACCCTCACCGCCAATGCTTCGGCCACGTTGACCGTTACGCCGCCCTTCACGTTGGGCGCGGGAAGCACGCTGAATTCGATGATCCAGGGAGGATCGACCAGCGGGCAGGTGAGCATCACGTTGGCCGCCGGATTCAACGGCCCGGTGACGCTGTCGGCAGTGACGGCCACGGGCGCCGCGAGCGCTTCCCTGGCATCGTCCTCGGTGACTGCTTCCGGCAAGGTGACTTTGAACCTGACTGCGGGGGCTTCGGCGGCGGTCGGATCATCCACGATCACGGTGACCGCGCAGGCCGGTACTTATAGCCAAACCGCGACCTACACAACCAGCATCGTGGTGGCCTTCACGGCCCAGGCGTCCTCTCCCACGTCGCTGACCGTGTTCAACGGATTCAGCAATACCGTCAGTGTGGGAGTCACCTTAGCGTCTGCCTTTCAGGGACCGGTAACGGCCAGCATCTCCGCGCCCGCGGGCCTCAACGTCGTGGCGCAAGGCAGCAGTACTCTCAGCAGCTCGGGATCGGTGAGCTTTACGCTTTCGGCTCCCGTCTCCGGCGGATCTTCGGGCACCGCCACGGTAACGTTGTCCGGCGGTGGTATTAATATCCAGATTCCCTTCGACGTGACCGTGCAGATTCCCTACTCCGTGTCCGGGCCCGCCACCACAACACAGGTGTACAGCTCGTTGCCAACGACGGTCGGCGTCACCGTGACCCTTAGCCCTGGATTCAACAGTGCGGTTACGATTACCGCGCCAACCACGTTGCCGAGGGCATTCTCCGGTGACGCCTCCGTCCCAGACCACGTCCGGCGGGACGGCCAGCTTCATCGTTACCGGCTCGCCCCAGAATGTCACTGCCTCGATCGGCTCGCTTAGCTTTAACAGCAGCAGTGGCGGATACTCAGCCGCCGCTTCGCTAAACTACAACGTGATTGATCCGTATTCGCTGGGCGTCACGCCGCCCGGCGCTTTCTCGGACTCCACGGTGATCCCCTATTTGGTCACCATCAACCCGAACAATAACTTCCAAGGTCAGGTAACTGTGGTTCCAGCGGTGACTGCGACCGGCGGAACGGCCAGCATCAGCCCGTCCACAGGAACAACCGTTGGCGTGACCGCCTCCACGGGAGTTACCTTTAGCGTGACCATCGGGAGCGGCGTGAGCAGTGTCGTTCTGAGCGCCTCCACGAGCAGCGGAGGTCTCTCGCTCGCCACGGGCAACAGCACCATCGCGACGGCCGCGGCGTATTCCGTGGCGGTGACCTCGGAGGCGCTCAGTCTCTTCAGCGGGGTAACGAATTTTACGGGCGTCACCGTGCAAGTGACCTATAACGGCTCCTACAACGCCACGGTGACGATCAGCGCGCCGGCAACGTTGCCGGCCGGCATCGCCTCGATCACACCGGGTTGCGGCGGCGCGCAGCCCGCGCAGCGCGGCCGCTTCGTCGGCAGCGTTCGGGCTCCCCGCGGCGGCGCGGCCTCGCAGACGGTTACGCCCACCAACACCTCGGTTTGTTTTCAGCTGAACGGCACGTCCAGCGGCAATGTTTCCCCGGGATCGGCGGGAACCTTGACTTTCACCACCACCGATGGCGCCAACAACAACAGTAGCGCCGCCGCTTCCTACACGATCGTGGATCCCTTTAGCATCGCGCCTTCGAACATCCAACCGGCCCAAGGCGTGAACGTGAACATTATTCCGAACAATGGCTTCACCGGATTCGTGACGATCACTCCCTCACTCACCTCGGTGGGAGGCACGCTTAGCCCAAGCTCAAATCCCGTCTCGCCAGTGAGCGTTTCCGTTGCGACGCAGGTGACGGTGAATGCGAATCCGGATACCAACGTCACCAGCTTCTCGGGATCCGTCAGTTTTGGCGTGGGCGGCTTCAGTTTGACTCAGAACGTCCCCACCCAATACATCAAGGGGTATACGTTGACTTCCAACCCGGCGTCGCAGGTGAACATGTTCACCGGAATCGGCGCCAGCATCACGATATCGGCCGCCTACACTTCGCCCTTCAGCGGCACCATTTTGGTGACCGCGCCCGTTGTTTCAGGTGTTACCATCTGCGTCCAGAATGGCAGTAGCTGCAGCGGTCTGACGGGAACGATCACACCGTCGCAGACTTCGGTCACCTTTACCGCGACCGCGTCGAATGCCTCCAATCCTGTCGTTGGTCAGTGGGCAGTTCATCTTTGCCACGAGCGCCAGCGGCGTTACCAACCAACCAACGCAGACGCTGGGGTACTCCTTGCAGGATCCTTACACCTCTGAGCGTGACGGCGCCCCCGGCGCTGTTCGACACGGCCACCGGAACGTACAGCGTGACGATTAAGCCCAACACGGTCGGCACGGCGACCTTCACTTCGAGCAACGTGAAGGTGACGCCGAGCGCCACCGTGACCCCCAGCACTTCCAGCATCACCTTCAGCCCTAGCGGCACGCAGACCGTCAACGTGTCGGGCCAAACCACGGTCAGCTTTACCGTGACCGTCGGCGCGGGTGTCACCGGCGTGGGTTTCACAGCCAGCACGACGGTGGGCGGTTTCTCGCTTTCCAATACCACCGCCAGTCAGCCTGTGAACGGTCCCTTTGGTGCCCGCGATTACCCTTCCGGCGTTTTACTCCGGCGTGGCCATCACCGTTCCCGTGCAGGTGACCTTCGTCAACGGCTACTCGGGTAGCGTTGCCGTGACGCCGCAGCCGAGCGTGTCGGTGCGCCGGCAATTGCGCTTCGCTGTCCCCCACCGGCGGCGGTGGCACTCTCACGTCCACTTGCACGATCACCATCGCCGGACCTTTCGTTAGCCAGAGCAATCAGAGCATGAAATTTCTGGTCAGCGACAGCGCCGGCAACTCCGTCACCACGCCGTCGTTTGCCTTTACCGTTCAGGATCCCTACTCGCTGACCTTTGCGGGACCGTCGTCCATGGCGCAGAGCACTTCAGCCGCCTACACTGTGAATGTGGTTCCCAACAGCGGATTCACCGGCACCGTCCTGGTGACGCCGACCGCCAATGTTGCCGGCCAGGCAACCTTCAGTCCCACGGGGCCCGTTTCCGTGACGATCAGTTCCTCGGCCACCATGTCCGCGACCTTTACGGTGACCACGACGGCCACCGCCGGCGGCACTTTCTCTCTCGGCGCCAACACTTCGGTGCAGGGACAAACTTTCACGCTGAACCAAACTCCCAGCACCACCCAGATCACGATCAGCGGCGCGCCGTTCTCGATTGCGGTGCAGGGCGGCGTCCTGCCACGGTTCTTCTCCGGTGTGGCGGTGCAGGTTCCCGTCGTAGTAACATTTGCTACCGGCTACGTCGGCAGCGTCACGGTGACTTCCGCGGGATTCGCCACCGCCATCGCATCGATCACGGCTCCCACGGTCGTTGCCAGTTCGAATGGCGTGGCGGGCAGCGTCACCCTTACCTTCACAGTAACCGGACAGGGCCCTCAGATTAACACGGTCAACGGCACGGGATCGTTCATCGCCACCGACGGCACCACCCATTTGACCGCTACCACGGGATCGCTGGGCTACCCGATGATCGATCCCTACCGCCTGGGTTTCGCCACGGTTCCCACGACCATGGCGTCGAGCACATCGGCTACTCTGGTAGTCAACATCCAGACCGCCAACGGATTCAGCGGTGTCGTCAATGTTGCGGGCGCCGCCAATCCGGCGGGCTTCGTGCAATCTTTCAGCGGACCTTCCTCGGTCACGGTCGCATCGGCAAGCTCGAACCCGGTGACTTTCACGGTAACCCTGGACCCCAACCTTGCTCTGAACAGCCAATTCAACCTGGGCCTGAATACGAGCACCGGCGCGTCGTTTGTGTTGAACGGCCTGTCGCCGACTGCGACCACCGTGGTCGCGCCCTTCTCGCTGTCGGCGACGCCCAATCCGCTGGCGGTGTCGAACGGGGTGACCAGCAACTTGACGGTCACGGTGACTTTTGCCGCGGGCTACGTGGGATCGGTGACGGTTTCCTGTTCCAGCGTGACGGCGTCGGGAGTGGCCGTGTCCAACGTGGGTCCGGCAGCCAAACGTCCGGATGGGCGGCGCGTCGCGGCCGTAGTGTCTGGTTGCAGCGGGCTCGGCCTGGGATCGGTGGCTCCCGATGCCGCCAACAGCAGCGCCACGGTATCCTCCAACGGCTCGAGTGGTCCGGCGAACCTCATCTTCGATGTGACGGGTTCCGGCGGCGGCACTGGTGTGATCAACTTCCAAGGCAGCGACACGGCGGGAAACTCGGCCACCTACAAAGCGCCGTTCACGGCGCAGGCGGCGCCGCCGGGCGGCGGTTCTGTCACCGCCGGATCGACGACGGATACGCCCGGAAACTCGGTTAACGTTCCAATAACCCTGAGCCTGTCCAGCGGCGTAACCGTAGACGGGGTGAGTTTCGGCTTCCAAGTGACGGCCAATGGAAGCGCGCCGGCGATCACCACCGGCACGCTCTCGTTTGTCCCCGGCGGCGGCATGCCTGCGCCGAGCCTCGTGGACACTTCTGCGGGACCCAATATCATCAACGTGTCGTGGCTGAATCTGACCACGGCGTTAAGCGGCAATGTTGCGCTGGGCAACGTCGTCGTGAAGATTCCGGCCACCTCGATCAGCGGGCAATCTTATACCGTGAACATCACCGGCGCCAGAGGCAGCCTGGGAAGCACGGCGGTGACTTTAGTGGCGGGCCCCAACGGCCTGCTCTCGATCCCCGGGGCTAGTCCGGCCTCGTTGCGGAACGCGAACGCCGACAAGCGTGACCGCATGACCGTTGTAGCGCACAACGAGAGCTGTACCGGCGTACGTTTCGACGGCGGCTCGCAGTCGGGATGTGGCGGCTCAGTGGACGTGGAAATTCAGCCGGTGATCACCGCGGCCGGCGGGCTGGAAGTGCGGCTCTCGACTCCTAACGGCGGGATCCGCGACTTAGGGGCGATGCCTCTGGCCGGAGCGCAGCTTCCGGCGGCTTCCGAACCAGGGCAGGCGCTGTTGCAACCGCAAGGGCTATTCCAGCAAGGCCACACCTATCTGATGAAGGTGGGAAATCAACTGGCGCTGGTTCGTGTGGCCCGGATTCGTTCCAGCGTGGATTACGCGGTTGGCGGTGGTCCATGGCGGCGGTGCGCGGGGTACTGGCAGCCCCAGCGTAGCTCGTAGCGCAGGCGGCAATTTATTCGGCGACATGCGCGACCAACAACAAATGGACCGCGTCGTCGCCAGCGCGCAAATCAACATTGATCTGGAGTGGCAGATGCAACAGCCGAACCAGTAAGTGCCCGGGGCGGGAGTCGAACCCGCACAGTCCTTTCGGACCTAGGGATTTTAAGTCCCTTGCGTCTGCCAGTTTCGCCACCCGGGCGGAGTGAAAAGAAACAACTTATTGCACTGAGCGCTGGCAGGCTTCCGTGACTGTAGGGAGAATTGTAGGGACTCCCTGACTTTCTAGCTCATTCTCGCCTTCCGGCAAAGCCTTGGCCGCGTTCCGGTTCATTGTATCAAGCCTCTCGAAGGCCCGCTCCAGTGATTCCGGGGACGCATGAACGTAACGCTGGCTCACTACCACGGTGCTGTGGCCAGCTAACTAGTGTATCGTTTCATTAAAATATCATCTCATCAAGAGCTCCGAACTTCCTCCACCGGTGGACCACGGGGGCCGCATTGATCTCGGCGATGCCCAGCAGGATACGGTCTCGCAACTCTTCCCAGGAGTGGACCCGAATGTGCTTGAGGAAAGTCCGCGCCATCTTGCCAAATAGACTCTCGACGATATTGAGCCAGGACCCATGCGTAGGCGTCAGGACGTAGTGGAAACGGTTGGGGCGGGTCGCCAGCCACGCTTGGGTTTCGCGGGAAATGTGCGAGGAGTGATTGTCCAGGATCAGACGGATGGAGCAGTCCGGCGGATAGTGGTGATCCAGGTCTTGCAGCAGGGCAATGAATTCAATGCTGCGATGGCGCCGCTCGACGCGCGCCGTAACGTGCCCGTCGTGCAGATCCAAAGCCGCCAAGATCGAGCAGGTCCCCAAGCGTTTGTATTCGTGGTCGCGGGTGACCGTGGGATGCTTGCCGGCAACGGGGGGCAGGTCTGGCGCGGTGTTGGCGATGGCCTGCAAGCCGGGTTTCTCATCCACCGAAACCGTGACCACCGGCAGGATCTGGTCGGAGGCTTGGCGCCCTTCATTCCGCAGGGCCACCGCTTGGTAGACCAGCAGGACATTGCGCATCTTCTCTTCAAACCGCGGGTCGCGCCGCTCCAGATAGTATTGGATCCGTTCGGGGTGCAGGGGTTGGTCGGCCAGAATGCGATGGACGGTGGCCTTAACGGCCCTGCCCAGGGAAGGATGGCCAGCCTCCACGGCGTGGGTTCGAACATGGTTGGCCAGAGCGCTCCGCGTCCACAGTTCGGCCGCATAACCGAGATCTTTTGGTTTCGTGCAAGCCACATGAACCACCCAGACCCGCGCTTCCTCGGTGATGACGGGTTCTTTGGGACGATGCCAGGTGTCCTTCAGTGCGGCCAGCGGCCCCATCGCCAACGCTCGGTTGACCCATTTGGCAACGCTCTTTCGCGTTGTCCCCATGTTTCTGGCAATTCCGGCTACCGTCTCGCCGGCCGCGTAACGCAACAGGATCTGCGCCCGCTGCACCTCCCGGATCGGTGCCTTGGCCGACTGTCGAATCCGTTGTAGTTGCGCCTGTTGTTCCGGCGTCAGGTTAAGCTTCGGTCGTCGCGATTTGCCTGCCATGCTTTCAGCATAGCAGAAAACAGATCCAACAGAATATGTTTTATTGAAACGCTATACTAGGGCGTTTCAACCAGCCTTGGCGTTCTTTGCCAGCGCTTGGTGCAGAAGGGATCATGTACGTCTGGTAGGGCAACCCTCTCTTCTTGGCTTGCGCACGAGACCAGCCGATATCGGAAACGGGAAGCCGTATCGTGACCACTTTGGAAGAAGGCTCCGGTCGCGGTCTCCGTTTGCTAGCTGATGCCGCCGTAGGCGATTCGACCCAACACCGGGTCGAGATTCGTTTTGTTCCGCTGAAGAAGAAAAAATTGAAAGCCGCCTGAGCTAAGCTACCACGCTCTACCGCCTGCTGCGCAGGCTGGGATGCCGCAGGCTTTCAGGGTTCTGGCATCCACTGCGCAGGCGCGATCAGGCACGCTTACTTCTTCCGTTCCGGCATTTCTTGATCGTACTCGCCGACGCGGCCCGTGGCGGCCAGCCGCGCCCGGATCTGCGCGATGATTTCGTACAACTGGTCCTCCGAGGTGCGCGCTTCCGCCACGATCACCAACTGCGGCTTGTTGGACGACGCCCGCACCAGCCCAAAGCTGTCGTCTTCCAGCACGAAACGCACGCCGTTCACCGTCATGATGTCCTTGATCCGCTGGCCCGCAATTTTGACGCCGGCGGCGCGATCCGCTTCGTACTGTCGCGTGACATCTTCCACCACGTTGTACTTCACATCGTCGGCGCAGTACGGACCCATGGTCGGCGACTGCCAGGTTTTGGGAAGCGCGGCGACCAACTCGGACAGCGGCCGCCCGGCGTCCGCCAGATAGCGAACCACATAAGCCGCCGCCAGCGGCGCGTCGTCGTAGCCGCGTCCGAAGGGATGATTCAAGAACCAGTGTCCCGATTTTTCGAATCCCGCGAAGGCGTTGGTTTCGGCGACCTTGGCCTTGATGTAAGAATGGCCGGTCTTCCAGGTGACCACCGGCGTGCCGGCGGCTTGCAGCACGGGATCGCAGTAGAACAGGCCGGTGGATTTCACGTCAATCACCACGGCGCGCCCGGGAACTCGCGGCGCCATCCAGCGCGCTAAGAGCAAGCCCAGTTTGTCGGAAAAGATTTCGTGCCCCTGGTCGTCCACCACGCCGATGCGATCGCCGTCGCCGTCAATTCCAATGCCCAAATCCGCGCCCGCCTCAACCGTTGTGCGGCTGATGGAGTGAAGGAACTTGATGTCTTCGGGATTGGGATTGTGCTTGCTGAAATTCCAGTCGGGAGTGCAATCTTGCTCGATAACCTGGCAGCCCAGTTCGCGCAGCACGGCCGGCGCGAAGCGTCCCGCCGTGCCGTTGCCGGCCGCCAGCACAACTTTAATCGGACGCTTGATCTTACAGCCGGCGACGATATCCACCAAGTAAGGATGGAAAATATCCTCGAACACCTCATACGTTCCGGCGCCAATCCGGAACTCCCCGCCTTGGACGATTTCCTGGAATTGCAGGATGCCTTCGGGACCAAGCGTGCTGGACAGTCCGTCGGCCAGCTTGAGTCCCGTCCAGCCGTTCTCGTTGTGGCTGGCGGTGATCATGGCCGCGGCGGGAATCTCCATATGATGCTGCGCGAAGTAGAGCATCGGCGACAACACCAGTCCCAGGTCCACCACGCGCACGCCGGTAGACAGCAGTCCTACCACGAAGGAGCGGCAAACATCCTGGCTGTAGGCGCGGAAATCGTGGCCCACCACCACGTTCGATTCCTTCAGGACCTTGCGTGCAAAGGTTCCGAAGGCTTTTCCCAGCACCAGGAAGCCGTTGGGGTTAATCTCCTGGCCGAGCAGCCAGCGGACGTCGTACTCGCGGAATCCGTTGCCGGTGATGAGGGTCTTTTCGAAGTAGTCGAAAGAATTCTGCGCGACTTCCTTCTGCACGTCGAATCGCATTTTCAGGGAACGGCCTTTTTTTCCGGAAATCCCGACGCCAGATCGCGGGTGAGTTTATCCAGACTTTGGCGGACTCCCGCGCTCAACTCGCGGGCCACGTCGTCCACCGAACCGGCGGGGATCTGCTTCTGATAATCGGCCGCGCCCGTCCAGACCACGGCGCGGGTTTGGGCGTCGTAGGCATCCAGCGTCAGCGCCACGCGCGCGGTGACCGTTCCACCGGAATCCTGCTCTTCCAGGTTTTCGATCTCGCCGCGCAGGATGTAGTCGGGCTTGCCGTTGCTGCTTACGCCGGTCACGGAGCGGAAAACGCCGGCATGCTTCAGCGAGCTGATTAACCCCGACGTCACCATATCGGCGGGGAAGCCTGCCCAACGATGGTAGTTGTAATAGTCCACGTGATACGGCGTGGGCATGTACACCAAACGATCCTGCGCCAGACGAAAGGCGGCGCGGAAGCGCGCCACTTGCACATCGTAGGGAAGACTCTTGCCGGTGGCAGACATCGCCGGGGGCTCCAGCGAGTAAAAATGGGTAACCGGAACCTTGCCGCAGCCCGCCGCCAAGAGCGTTCCTGCCAGCAGCAGTATCGCCGCGAATCTTAAGCGCTGGCACTGAATCGTCGCCGCGAATCTTAAGCGCTGGCGCTGGATGGTCGCCGCCGGCATTTTCCCCGTCATGGCTCCGCCCATCGCCTGTTTGACAATCATGGGTGTTCGTCCTTTCCGGCCTTGACCTTCCCTTTGGGTGCGGAAGGCGGCTTGCGGTCGGGATGCGTGTCCTTCCAGATCAAGCTGGACGGCTGCCGTTTCACGGTGTCGGTGAACTCGCGAAAGTTGTCGGAAACTTGCCGGAAGTTATCCAGCATCAGGTCCAGATTGTCGCCGTTGGCGACCAGCATGGACTGCAATTGCTCGATGGTGGACCGCGTGGTCACCAGCGTCTTTTGCAGTTCCTCGATGCTGCCCTTGACCTTGTCGCGATCCTCGTCCAGCATGCCGTTGGCGGTGTCCATTACTCTTTGCAGCTTGGCGGTGGTTTCCCGCAGATCGCCGAGCAGCGGCTCGCCATCCCGGCGCTGGCGTTTTGCAGATTGCTCATGGTGGCATCCAGCTTGGGACGGTTGTCCTTGAGCATGGCGTCGCTTTCGCTCAGCACCGAAGCGAAATGCTGCTGGTTCTTGTCGCCGGTCACTTCCTGCAAGTTGGCCAGCAGTTTGTCGGCACGCGCGGAAATGTCGTTGAGGTTCTTGTGCAGGTCGGTGATCAACGGTTGCGCCTGGTCGGCCATGCCGCTCATCTTGGCGATCAGCGAGTTCAGCGTCTGCGTTTCCACGGTGGGGACCACCGAGCCGTTGGGCAGCGGCGCGGTTTGCTTGCCGGGCGTGATTTCCACATAGTTCTCGCTGAGCATGGTGAGTTGCGTCACCTGGGCCGAACTATCGGCGGCTACCGGCGTGCCCCCGGCCACTTCCAACATCACCTCGACCCGCGTTTTATCCTTTGGATCCACGTGGACATCGTTGACCCGTCCCACCTTCAATCCCGCAAAACGCACCGGAGCGCCGACCTCCAGGCCGCCCGCGAACTTGAAGTAGGCGCGATAGGTGCTGAACTGGCCGCCGAAATGCATATTGGCGATGGCAAACCCGGCCGACGTCAACAGCACCACCGTGACCAGCACGACCAACCCGACTTTGGCTTGTTCATTCATTTGCAATTTACCCGGCGGTCTTTTTTACCACGAAGGCACGAAGAAAGAAACTACTAAGAACACGAAGGAGACGGGATCATCTCCTTCCTCGCGCTTGTTTTATTCGTGACCTTGGTTCTTCCTCCTTCGTGTCTTCGTGGTAAGACAAACCCCTAGTGGTAAAACAAACCCCTAATTGAGCAACGAATCCAGGTACTGCTCTTCGCCCCCGGCGTCCTGGTCGGGAACGCGGTCCAGAAACTGCCGCACCCGCGGGTGAGTGCTGGCGCGGACCTCTTCCTTCGTTCCGGTGGCGATCAAGTATCCCTTGTCGAGCACGGTGATACGATCGGCGATCAGGAACGCGCTGGCCAGTTCGTGAGTGACCACCACGATGGTCATCTGGAACGCCTGCTTCAGTTTCACAATCAAATCGTCGATGCCCGCCGCGATCACCGGGTCCAGGCCGGCGGAGGGTTCGTCGAACAGCAGAATCTCCGGGTCCATGGCCAGGGCCCGGGCGATACCCGCCCGTTTTTTCATTCCTCCGAGAGCTGCGACGGGAAATAGTCCTCAAACCCCGCCAGGCCCACCGACTCCAGCTTGATGCGGGTCATGATGCGGATGGTGGAGTCCTCCAGTTCGGTGTGCTCGCGCAACGGCAGGGCCACGTTTTCGGCAATGGACAGGGAATTGAACAGCGCCGAGCCTTGGAAGGACATCCCGATCTTCTTGCGGATCTGGTTGAAATCCCTTTCCGGCAAGCCGCAAATGTTTTTTCCGAGCACGTGAATCTCTCCGGAGGTGACGCGCTCCAGACCCACCACGTGGCGGATCAGCGTGCTCTTGCCCGATCCGCTGCCGCCCAGGATGACCATGGTCTCGCCGCGGTGGATGTCCAGGTTGATTTTGTGCAGAACTTCGCGCGTGCCATAGTGCGTCACCACGTCGTGCACGGAAATGGTGACGTCCGGGGAGGGCATCGCCCCCGAGGCGCTGGAAGAAGCCGGATTGGGCATCGCGGAAGCCGCCATAAATTAGCCGATCACGTAAAACAACGCCGTAAAAACCATATCCACCAGCACCACCATGAAAATCGAGGTGACCACCGACTCGGTGGTGGAGCGGCCCACGCCTTCCGGTCCGCCCGACACGGTGAATCCTTCGTAACAGCCGATCTGCGTAATGACAAATCCGAACATCACGCTCTTGATCAGCCCAGTGAGGATGTCGCGGCCCACCAGCGCTTCGCCGGTGGCCTGCAGGTACTGGCCCAGGCTCATGTGCAGATCGCTGGTATAAGCAAAGGTCCAGCCGCCCAGGATGCCGGCCATGTCGGCGATGGTGGTCAGGCACGGCATCATGATCAGCATTGCCAGGAGCTTGGGCGAAAGCAAAAAATGTACGGCGTTCAAGCCCATAGTGGTGAGGGCATCCAGTTCCTCGCTGACCTTCATGGTGCCGATCTCCGCCGCGAAGGCCGAGCCGGAACGCCCGATCACGATGATGGCGGTCATCAGCGGCCCCAGTTCGCGGGTCATGGAGACAGCCACCAGATCCACCACGTAACGCACCGCGCCCACCTTGCGCATTTCATAGGCGCCCTGGAAAGCCATGATCAGGCCGATGGAAAACGCGATCAGGCAAACCACGGGGATGGCCTCGTAGCCGACCATGACCATTTGATGAATGGCGGCGCGGGCCCGCAGCTTATAGCCGCGGAACGGCGCGACGAAGGTCCAGTACAAGCCGGAACTGGTCTGGCGCGAAACACCTCCGACGTAGGAAAAAAAGCGGATCGTGCGATTCCCCAGGAAGGCCAGTGGCGATCTCATGGTTGTGCCTACGCGGCCAGCGCGGCCTCCAGCGTTTCGTGGATTTCGAACACCTTCACCAGGCGGGTTAGTTCCAGCACTTGGCGGGGCGCCTTGTTCAGTCCGCAGAGCACGAAGCGGACCTGCGACTTGCGGGAAAGCTGCAGACCCTCCACCAGCGAGGCCACGCCGGAGCTATCCACGTAGCGCACCGCCGCCAGGTTGACGATCACGCGTTTGGCGGTCTTGTCGTTCAGAGTGTCCAGGATCGTCTGGCGCACTTGGGGAGAAGAGTACAGGTCAATGTCGCCGGTGACATTGATCACCGCCGTCTGTTTTTCCGCTTCGCTTTTAACGCTGATTTCCATATAGGGTCCGTGTGCCGCTCTCGATTCATCCCGGGCTAAGAATCCTTGGTCAAGAGGGTGGAACTGTGCAGTGTCTTGGCCAACAACAACTCATTGCAACCGTCGCCGCGGCGGTACTCCACGCGATCCATCACCGCCTGGATCAGCGGGATTCCCAAACCGCCGGGCCGAACTTCATCCAAAGAACGCTTCGGCCAGCAGGAGGCGTCGGCGTGCCTCCCGTAATCCGTCAACAGGAACTCTATCCCATCTGGGCGCTGCCGGCAGCTAATCACGATCTCGCCGTCCTGGCGCTCGCGATAGGCGTGCCGGATCACGTTGGTGCAAGCCTCATCCACGGCCAGGATGATGAACTGCGTCTCTTCCTCGGAGAATCCGCGCAACGCCGCCACCTGTCCCACCACCGACCGCACAATGTGCAGCAGGCGCGGAGAGCTGGTTACGCGCAGCTCCAACAGACCGTCATTCGCTGGCGGTATCTTCATCCCCAAATCGTTGGCGATTATACTACGGATAACAACGTCAGGGTCGAGGGCTTTTTTTTGTGTTGGGTCAGTTGAGTTGTTCGCACCATCCCCGGTGGCACCTGTATGGAGTGCGGCGGCTTGACGCCGCCTTGGATGCCCGCGGCTGGACGCGGGCGCGGCCGCCAAGCGGACACCGCGCGGGCGTTGCCCGCGCTGGCCGAGTCAAGCCTCGGCCATCTAAGGCGGCGTCAAGCCGCCGCACTCCATACAGGCTCCGCCTCCGTCGGGCACTGGAAGCACAGATGCGATACCGCACGAGCTGCGTTCGCGTGCACCTATAACGCGAAGGCCCGGCGGATCTTTTCCAGGAATCCGGCCACCTTCACCTGCGGATCGCCACCGCCCAACGCTTCAAATGGAACGTAACCCCGATAGCCGGAACGGTCGATGATGGCCTTGATCTTGGCCAGGTCGGTGTCCTCTTCCTTGCCGTCCTGCCCGACTTTTTCCTTAATCTGCCACGACACCGCGTAAGGCACCAGCTTCTCGATTTCGGCGTACGGGTCGCCGGAGCGCAAGCTGCCGATATCCAGAATGCAGGCAAACCAATCCGACACCACGGCTTCGATGAAGCGGATGGTCTCGGCAGCCGTCTTGAGGAAGTCGTTGTGCTGCTGGAGGGCGATCACCACGCCGTGCTGTTGGCCGAAAGCCGCGCACTCTTTGAAGTCGGCCGCCAGGCGAGTGCTTCGTCGAAGCTGTGCCCGGCGGGCCGCGCGCGTCCCGAGAAAACGCGAATCACCGGCGCGCCCAGCCGCTGGCCGCCACGATCCAGTCCTTGACCATCTGGACGGCGCTTTTTCGCGCTGCGGCATCCGCTACGGCGAAGTCGTTCCGCACCCCGGTACCGCTGATGGCCCGTCGCTCGCCCAGAATTCAGACAAAGTAGTCCCCACCATGAGTGCAAAAGGCTATGCTAGCGGAGCAGTGGCATAGCATTCAAAGCCCATGTTGATGCATTCGCCAACATGGATAGCATTCCGAGAGGATGGTCGGCAAGCCGGAAGCAATTCGGTTACTTCCGCATCTGGCAGCAACCAAGAGAAATCCAGAAAGTCCTGAATTGCTGTTCAACCTAGCCTTTAGCGTCTGGAACCTCCGGTTGCCACAATTCGATGGGATTTCCCTCAGGGTCATGCAGGCGGGCGAACCGGCCGTTGGGATAAGACTGCGGGTCAATCTTGATCGCGATTCCCGCAGCTTGTAGCTGGGCGGCCATTTTGTCGAGATCCCGGACTCGAAAGTTCACCATCCAGGACTTGTGGGCATCTCCGAAATAGTCGGTCGTCTCCTTGAAAGGAGCAAAAGCTGTAGGTCCTGCCTCTTGCTGCCAAACGGAATCTCCCGGGCCCGATGGTATGACGGAGATCCCCAGGTGTTGCTGGTACCAACGCCCCAATGCTTTCGGATCGTGAGCTCGGAAGAACAGTCCTCCAATACCCGTCACTTTTTCCATTTCCGTTCCTCCCGCGATCCCCTCGCGAACCGCGGCCCCCGCAGGGGGAGGAGAGACCTTTGGCGGTGTGGCTGTCTGTGCGGCTGTCTGTGCCAATAGGCCGAGTTGGTTCCGCCCCAAGAGGAAGCTCGACCCGAAGGCAAATGACAGAGTTCGAAACAGTTGGCGTCTTAGAAAAAGCATCCCATCCTCCTTCCGAGAAGAGTGCGAATCGGTCCATGATACCCAATACCCACGGCTTGCGCCGTGGGCTAAAATATGCGTTAGTGGCTCAGTTTGAAAAGCCTTTCTTTGGAGTGCGGCAGCTTGCTGCCGCTTTGTGTTGCGGCCAGCTTGCTGGCCGCGCGCGGCGCATGCGCCGCGGGCGTCCCCACCAAGAAAAGCAAGTTTCGACGCCCAAAGCGGTAGCAAGCTACCGCACTCCAAAAGACGGCACTCCCCGCGTTACGCCGCCGACTCGTTGCAAACTGACCCACTACAATCTGCTGCGATTGCTTGCGGATGCTTCGATTGGGTGTTAAGATCATCCGCAGGAGAATCCCTGATGCATCATACCGCACCGCCGACATCCCAGCCTTCCGAAGCAGACGCCGTCTTGGCCAAAGAAACGAGGCGAGCGCTGGCATCCCGGCTGCGCAAGGGTCGGCCTGTACAAGTTCGGATCGTGGGAGATTCGTCGCGAGAAACTCTGACCTTGCCCGCGCCGGCTGTGGGTCTCCTCCTTCGTGGGCTGGAAGAATTGGCCCTGGGAAATGCAGTGGCGCTCATTCCGGTGCGCGCGGAGTTGACGACGCAGGAGGCGGCGGACATGTTGGATATCTCGCGACCTTCCCTCATCCAACTTCTGGATGAAGGTAAGATCGAGTATCGGCGCATCGGTACTCACCGTCGCGTCCGATTCGATTCGCTCATGAAGCATAAACGCGAAGCAGATGCCGCCCGGCGTGCCGCACTCGCGGAGCTAGCGGCCTACGACCAGGAACTTGGCATTTAGGTCACCCCTGTGTCCCCCCTCCTTCAATGTTGACGGCATTCTACGACGCGAGTGTCCTCTTTCCTTCCGAGTTGCGAAATCTCCTAATGCATTTAGCGTTGACGGGCCTATTTCGCGCCAGATGGTCGGCTGGCGTGCATGAAGAATGGATTCGCGCGTTGTTGCGCCGGCGTCCGGATTTATCGCGTGAGAAGTTGGAGCGGGCCAGAACGCTCATGGACAAACATGCGAGCGGCGCGTTGGTCACGGGCTATGAGGACTTGATCGAGGGCTTACACTTGCCCGATCCCGACGACCGTCACGTTCTGGCGGCAGCTATTCGCGGACGCGCTGATGTAATCGTTACCATGAATCTCCAGGACTTCCCAGCGAAGGCTTTAAAGCCACACGGAATCGTGGCGCAACATCCCGATGAATTCGTCGTCAGCTTGGTGGATCTTGCGCCGAGCGCCGTGGCAGGTGCTGCGAGTGATCATCGCGAGAGCTTGAAGAAGCCGCCGATGACCGTTGCTGAATATCTCGCGGCTTTGGAGGCACGCGGGCTGGTGCAGACAGCCTCTGCGCTTCGGGATTTGATGCGATAGCCGACGCCGACGGCCGTCCCCTCACCTTATGTCGGCTTCTGAGTCAACCCGGAATGATGACGCGCAACCATCACCATAGCCTACCTACGATTTGAACATGCCATCGATTCGACTCGTCCAATCCTCGCGAACCTGTTCGGCTTCGGCCGGCGTCGCGCCGTAAAGCAGCCACATCAGGGTTAGCATCGAAGAATCGCCGCATTTCTCGCAGCACACAACCAGCAGGGCGTGGTTGCGATCCGGAAACTCCACGGCCCAGGAGCCGTGGGCGGCGTTGAAGTATTTGGACACTCCTTGCTGCATTTCCGGGATTCCCGCCAGCACTTTCTCCCAGGCTTCGGTGTGCGGCACGGAGAGCATCCTGAAGATCATGACATGCCTGCAGGAGGCCACGCCACGCTCCACGCTGTGCTTCATGATTTTCAGGTAGACCGGCCAGCCTCGGCCATACGATTCGAACTCGCCGTCAAAGTTTGCCGACTCAAAACCGGAATGGACCAGGCGCATGACGGTTGAACCACCGCGGCCCTCAACGTAATAGTCGATCACGCTGGGCGGCGCGCCTTCGGGACGGTCCATCACAATCCGGATGTGCCGGTTCGGCTCCCACACTTCGATTCGCGAGGTGGACTCCATGCCCGGTCCCATCGACACAGAGACGCTTCCGCCGACACCTGGCTCCACTTTTACATCGGGAGCGAACCAACTGGCGATGCCTTGGCTTGTGCTCACGGCTTCCCACACTTGCTCCACGGTCGCGTCAATCTCGATTTCCATTTCGTGTTGCCGCATCTGCTTTTTCATTTCCGTCTCGCTGGCCATTGGGTTCTCCTTTTATTGAATCCGGATTGAATTGGTTTCCACCGGCTCCTCGCGCGTGATGGCTGGATAGACGCCGCCAAAGAACCGGAACTTCCGGCCACCTTCCGCCGACTCGTCGTGATACTTGGCGGCAAGCCGGGCCACGTGCTCTGCCAGTTCCTTCGCAAACGCATGGCGAGATTCCGCCGACGCGAAACGAATCTCGACCTCCAACGCCATCGTCGAGACGCGCCTCTTCGTCTTTTCCGGCGATTTCTGCGCGCGCGTGAAAATCACCGCCAGATCGCGGATCGCCCGCGCCGCGAGCGATACCAGATAGGCTGCTGAGAAGCGATCGCGCTGCTGTGCGGGGTCTCGTTGCGCCGGGTCGATCTTTCCCGGTTCGATCAGCCCCAATTTCCCCAGCGCGATGGGACTAATCACAAAACTCTGGGCCGCGGTTCGCACCACCCGTTCGATGCAATTGCCCTGGCGGCGCTCCTCGACCAGTTCGACGAGTCCGGCCCGCTCCAGTTCGCGCAGATGATAGCCAATCTGCTGTCGCGGTAGCTCCAAGCGCCGGGCGACTCCGGCGGCCGAATCCGGCTTCGACAAATGCTCCAGAATGCGCATGCGCGCGGGACTAAAGAGCGTCGCTGCGGTATCCGCGCTTTGTATTACCTGAATCGGCCCTGACGCGTTCTCTACCGTGGTGACCATAGAGACATTAGACGCCAAACTATAAATACTGTCAAGACAAATATTACTGTCGGTAGCGGAGCGGCGCGGTCGGTTAACGGCGTTAGGTACCTTGCGGGAGTTTGTGAGTCTTGTCGTTCAGAAGATAGACGTGGCCTGGGAACCCCGTCGAGCTCACGACCCTGTTCCCGAACGTGTTCTGGAGCTGGGTCGTCTCCTGAGCGAGTCCGATGGTCGCAAAAAGAAGGAACAGAAGCAGCGAATGATTTCCCATGCAAGTCTAGACGCTTGCGATGAGCCATAGTTACGGGGAGCCATCACCTGGCGGGCGCTGTGGCGGCGCAGGGCGAAAACACTGCATGTGCCGCCACGTGACGCGGGCGGGCAGCGCCGCGAACTCCCGCTCGACAATAATGCGCAACGATTCGGGTTCCGTCAACGCACGCACGTTAATCAGGATTTCATGCTCCGCGGACGGCGATGCGTCGAGCGCTCCATCGACGATTGGCTCCTGGCCATTGCCGGTCAGGGCAGCCTTCAAGTAGCCAGCATCGCATTGCGTAAACAGCTTCAGATGAATGATCCGGATCTGCGCTTCCAGGCGATCCAACAGCGGACCTACCAGCATGCCGGGAGTGACGGGTGGTCTGGCGCGCGCCGTGACGCGTGCATTGAGCCAGGCTAAGGCGCTCTCCGCCTCGCCGTAGCGGGCGTAATCGAGGTTCAGCGGCCTGCCGCCCGCCGGCACAGCCCCAGATAACAGTTGGTCAAGCCAAGCGCTTACGCTGACGTCGCGCTCGACAATCAGGTCAGCTTCGGCCATTTGGTTTTGGAACAGAAAATCCAGATTCGGGTCGTCGAACTTACGCGATGGATGGACCAGCACCGTCAACGGCGCGATTCGAAAGCGCTCGTGATGGTTGTTGAGAAGCGGGCGCAAGGTGGTGGCGGCGAGATCGGTGCAACTGCCAACGGCTTCGGCGAAAATCACATCGGGTTCCGCAGCCACCAGTTGCCCGGCCGCATCAACAAGATCCGAAAAGCGGCAGCAGAAACATCCGCCCGTCACTTGCGCGCTCGGCAGACCGAAGCACTCCACATAGTGAGTGTCCACCAGATCGTCGCCCTGATCGTTGAGGATCACCGCTACACGCATTCCGCGTTGCTGCAGGGTGCGCGCCGCCGCGAGGATCAGCGTCGTTTTGCCCGCTCCCAGAAAACCGCCGACCACGGCAATCACCGGCTTCACAGGCGGAGCTCCTGTCCTTCGCTGACGGTGGTATTCGGCGTGGACTTTTTACCGTTGACGCTGGCGCCGCGCAGCGCCAGCGTGCCGTGATCGACGCGCAGCCGGGCGCCGCCCGCGGTCACGCGGAACGTGCCCCACGCCGTTGCCGTGCTCCAGAAGCAGCGGAATCCCGGCGCGGCCTTAATGCTGACGGCCTGCATTCCGCCATCGTATCGGAATCCGCTGATGGCCAGGAGCGTGCTCCAGCTCGACATGGCGCGCGCGTAATGATGTCCGCACTCCGGCTCGTCCCAGGGATTGCGGCGTTCTCCATCGTAGCGGGCGCGTACGTTGTGCACGGCCTTCAATTCCCTCGCGGATCATGCCGGCGAAGATCATGTGCGCGGCCGCCAGATACTCCAGCCCGGTCCAGGATTCGGCGTAGTAAGGAAAGGGCACGTGCGGGCGCGGGGCCTTGCCGTAATCGCAGACCAACAGAGCGGCTTCGTCGTTGAGAACGTAAGTGCGCTCCACGTTATCGTGATCGGTGAGCGAATGTTTGTAGTTGTAGCGTAGGATGGATTTCAGAGTCTTGTGGATGTGATCCGGCGCGACCAATGGTCCAAGATCCATCACCTCGGCGAGATACTGGCCGATCAACTGATCGATCAGGCAGCCGCCCCCAACTTGATATTGCGGATTCTCCGTGTCGGCCGAACCCATGTCGCTGATCAACGCTGCCGGGATCTTATCCTTGGCGACGCCGCGAATTTGCTGAATGTAGTATTCGCCGTTGAAGAGATTGCGCGTCAATCCATTTGCTGCCGCGTTCGAACAGGGCGCGGTACTCGGCGGCCGACGCGGTATCGCCCGCGACGCGGGCCATCTCCTCTCCTGCGCGCAATGCACCGAGATAGAAGATGCCGCACATCGGATTCGGACCATAGAACTCCACGTCATAGGTGTTGTGCTGCACGCCTTCCAGGACGCCGTCCTTATCGGCGTCCCATCCGTTCGGCATCCAGGCGAATTCGATGGCCTTCTTGATGCGCGGCCACATCTGCCGCAACCAAGCGCTGTCGCCGGAGAGCCGCCAGTCGAGGTAAGCGTGCATGATCTGGCCCATCTGACCGTCGGCTGCGGCGAAACCAAAGCTCTCGCCGTTGTGCGGCAAGCGCTCACGGAAGCGGATGCCGCCGGCTTCATCCATCTCATATCCAAAAGCTGACATTTCGGAGAGACCGCGCGAATGTGGGGAACAGGTGCGTCGTTGCGGTTTCGTAATTCCATACGTGGGTGCAGTTGCCGTGACAACAGCCGGAGTGATCGTTGGCGCCTTCGAAGCCGTGGAATTCGCCATCGGCCGTGCGGAAACAAACCGGGGTGACCAGAGTGGAGAGATTGGCGTAGCGGCATCCTTAATAGCGCCGGGGATCGTCGATTCGGCAATGGCGGCGGCAAAACGGCGGGTCTTTTTCTCCAGGACAGCGAGGTTCGCCGCGGCGTATTCGGCAGCGGCCCAGGCATCGGAGAATCGCGTGGTGTAGTGGTTTCCGATCAGCGTATCTTCGTCACCGCGCGCCGCGCTCCAACCGCAACGGCGCGGAGTGCGGTTGGGAAAATGCCAAGCCAGCAGGAAAGCATAATCGGCGTGACTTCCCGGTGCGATCTCCCGACTCTGCGCGAGTGCGCCGACTGCACCCATTTCCTTGGCTACCGGGCCAAGTTCGCCATCGGCGGAGAAATCGTCCCAGAAGAACATGGGCGCGTTCCACCAGCGGCTGCGTTCCCAACCACGCAGGTAGGTTACGTGCGCGGCAGCAGCGTCCAGCACCGCGAGCACGAAACTCCCTTTGAGCGGATCGTTCTCTGGCAGCTCCGGACTGTTCATGAACATGCCGGCAACTTGCGACGAAGATCGATACTCGTTCGACGCGCGTATCCTTCGCTCGGGGTGCGGCCGGTAGGATTGTCGATGGACCAGGCGATCGATACCTTCGCAGCCGAGGTTCCGGGATTACCGACGCGGTATCGCAAGATGGCCACCGGTAAGCCGGACTCGTCGGGTTCATGCGGGATGAATGGAGAGAATGCTTCCAGGGAAACTTTCACGGGAAGTGAGGAGTCCGCAAAATCGACTCGCGCGGTCGGAAACTGGCCGGTGAAGGTATTGCTCGCGAGGCGGCTCAGGCCGGGAGCGTTGCGCGTGCCAAGACCGCTCGATCCAACAAAGGGCGGCTGGTATCGCGATTCCAGCACGCGGGCAACGGGCTTGCGATTCCCTGCCCGGGCCCAAATTGCCGGGAAAGCGTAGGAGGGCCCATTGCCCTTGTCCGGACGGTTGAAGATTTCCCAATCGCGCAGTTCACCGCGTCCGCCGAGACTAATGGATCCCGCGCAAACACCTCCCAACGGGAACGCGATGGCGCCCAGATGCCGTCCGCTGAAAACGCGCGGAAAAACAATGTCGGGAGCAGCAATGTCGGGGGCAGCTTGGCGTTTCGCTGTCGCCGGAATCTCCGCGGGGGCCGCTTGGCCCTGCGGTGCCGCCGATACAGCACCAGTCGCTGCAACCGCAGCGATGAACTGGCGCCGAGAGAACGGGCCTTTGTTGGGCATGCGCGCGACCTTAGTGGATATCCGCAAGTCTTACCACACGTTGCCGCCGGTTACAATCGCGTACCGTTCTCGACGCGCGCCTTTATATCCGAGTACGCCGTGTCGATCAGCCTGCCCAGCGCTGCAGCGTTCGTGGCCGCTCCCGGTCTCAGCTTCACATGGCGCATGAACTTGCCGTTGCCTTGCAACAAGTGAGCCGGATCCGGCAACGCTGCGCCGTGAAAGAACCCCACGTTTACGCTGCGAAGTGAATCCATTGACGTAGCCGAAGGGCGCATCTCCCAAACAGGCAACCGGACAGCCGTCATGCAAAAGCTCCCGGCTTCGTCCCCGCGTTTTCGCATCACCTCAAACCAATGATGCGCGATGGCTCCCAATTCACCGGCATGCTCTTTCATCCACGCATCGATGGCGGGATCCCGCTCGACAGCGCCGTTGAATCGCAGCAATTCCGTTCGCATTCCGATTGGCGCGCCGTCGTGGCGCGGGCCAGCGAAAGAATCACTCCACGTCGGCAGCCCCCAGACGATCGCCCGTGAGGATACGGCCTCCTTCCGTCGGCCGGTTTTGCCGCGGCGGCTACTTCGATCAGTACCAGAAGTGTGTCATTGCCGCGGAAGCGCGTGAAATTGTGGCAAGTTGTTGATGAGAAGGAAGATAATTAGTCAAAAGGGGATGTGACTAAGGTGTGACTAGAAGCGCGATGAGCCGCGAAAGTCATGGAGCGACGGACTGGTCGTCAGTATTGGAGCTTTCCACGAAAACCCGGACCATCGAGTCATACCATCGAGTTATGGAGTCCCCGGGTTTTCGGTCCATCTGCGAAGCCTATGCGGCTGTCCATCGCTCCATGACTGTCGCGGCTCATCGGGCTATTTCGCTCTGGAGAGCTTCAACAAATTCAAACTGCCCGGCGACCCAAACGGCGTGCCCGCGGCCGAGGCGATGATGTCGCCTTTACGGACCAGTTTTTCCTGGCGCAACATGCGCTCGGCGGCGGCGATCACCGTGTCAATGTCGCCTTCAATGGGACAAGCGCGCGGCTCCACGCCCCAGTAGAGTTTCAGGCGGCGCTCCACCGCGCGGCCGTGACAAAACGCGTAGATCGGCGGCGCGGGACGGCGGCTGGAAATAAAACGCGCGCTTTCGCCGCTACGCGTGAATACCACGATCGCTTTCACCGGCATCACTTGCGTGGTGTGAGCCACGTTTTCGCACATCGCTTCCTCAATCGTCCGATGACTCTGCCGCTCGCGGCGGCGCTTGGGGACTTGCGTGCGCGCGTGTGCCTCGGCTTGGCGCACGATGCGGCTCATCATCTTCACGGTTTCCACGGGATACTGGCCGGTGGAGGTTTCCGCGGAAAGCATCAACGCACTGGTTCCGTCGAAGACGGCATTGGCAACGTCGCTGGCCTCCGCGCGCGTGGGCCGCGGGTTGCTGGTCATCGACTCCAGCATTTGCGTGGCCGTAATCACCGGCTTTTGGTGGGCAATCGCGCGCTCGATGATTTGCTTCTGGACAACGGGCAGGCACTCCAGCGCCATTTCCACGCCCAGGTCGCCGCGCGCCACCATCACGCCGTCGGAGGCTTCCAGGATTTTCTCCAGATGCTCGATGGCTTCCGGCTTCTCCAGCTTGGCGAGGACCGGAACGCTCTTGCCCGCATCGGCGATGGCGCGCTTCAATTCCAGAACGTCGGCGGCCGAGCGCACGAAGGAGAGCGCCACGTAATCCACGCCCAACTCCAGGCCGAAGGCCAGGTCTTCGTAGTCCTTGGGGGTCATGGCGCCCACGCGCAGTTTGACGCCGGGAAGATTCACGCCCTTGCGTTCGCCCAGTTCGCCGCCGTTCACCACCCGGCAGCGGACTTCCTGACTGCGCGCGGACTCCACGCGCAACTCGATCAGCCCGTCGGAAAGCAGCACGCGATCGCCGCGCCGCACGTCGCGCGCCAGGCCGGGATAACTGATGTGCAGCATCGCCGTGCTGCCGATGACGTCGCGGCTGGTCAGCGTCAGGCTCGCACCGGCCTTCAACTCGATTGCCTGGACGCCGCGCAAGCGCCCGGTGCGGATCTTGGGGCCGGACAGATCTTGCAGGATCGCCAGCGGCCGCCCGGTGTCCCGCTCGACGTTGCGCAGATTTTGAAAGGCTTGGGCGTATTCCTGGCGCGTTCCATGGGAGAAGTTCAAACGGGCCACATCCATGCCGGCGTCCACTAGCGCCCGGATCATTTCCAGAGAGCGCGTGGCCGGCCCGAGGGTGCAGACAATCTTGGCTTTGCGGTTCATAGCAGGCGAGTCATTGCGGCCGATTCATACGGGTTCTGTTCTCCATGACCTTTTCTTGTTATCATAACAGGCAGAGGAATAAACCATGCAGGATATCAAGCCCGATTCAGTTCCGTCGCGTCACCCGCGGTCAAGGTTTTCCGTGGTATTGCTGGGCGTTGTTGTTGTGGGTATCGCTTGCGGAGTTTTTTTGCTGGCGCAAGGACCCGGGCAAGGCCAGCCCACCGGCACCGTCGTGCCCAAGAAGGCTGCGCCGACGCAGGATCCCAACGCCGATTCCCAAGGTCCCAAGCCGGAGGTCGGCGAAACGGTGGTGGTTCCACGCAGTCCCGGACCGCCCAAGAAACAGAAAGCCAAACCGCATCCGCCCGGGGAATTGCCGCCGGGAGAGACACCCTACTCCATCGCCGTCAGCGTGGACTTGGTCACCATTGACGCGCAGGTGGAAGACAACAACGGCAACTTCATCCCCGGCTTGAAGAAGGCCAACTTCCGCGTAATCGAAGACGGCGTGCCGCAAACCTTGCAGACCATGGAAGCGGGCGAGTCGCCCATGACCGTGGTGCTGTTGATCGAGTTCGACAATCGCTTCACGCAGTTCTACTCCTACATGTGGTATCAAACCTTGCTGGCATCCTATGGTTTCGTGCAGACGCTGCGCAAGGAGGACTGGCTGGCCATCACCGCCTTCGATTTGAAGCCGGAAATCCTGATGGACTTCAGCCAGAATCGCGCCGAGGCCCAAGCCGCGTTGGGACGACTGCAGTTTCCCGGCTTCTCCGAGTCCTGCCTCTACGATGCCCTGGCCGATACCATGGACCGGCTCAAGGACGTGGCCGGCAAGAAGGGCATTGTTCTGGTGGCAACCGGCCGCGACACCTTGAGCAAGATTACCTACGACACCGCCATGAAAAAAGTGAAAGAAGGCCAAGTGCCGATCTACGCCATGAGCATCGGCCAACTGACCCGTGAAATGCGCGACGCCGCCGGCATGATGGGCCCGATCACGCGCATGGATTATCTGCAAGCCGACAACGCCCTCAAGGTTTTTACCACCGATTCCGGCGGCAAGGCCTACTACCCGCGCTTCGAGGGGGAATTTCCGGGCATCTATCAGGATATCTCGCAGCGCCTGCGCCACCAGTACACCATCGGCTTTGTTTCCACCAACCCCGCCAAAGACGGCAAGTACCGCAAGTTGAAGATCGACGTGGTAGACAATAACGGCGCCCCGCTGAAAATGATGGATCAGAAGGGCAAGGAAGTGAAGCTGAAAGTGGTGGCCAAGCCGGGATACTACCCACCCAAGGGCGAGATCACGGTGAACTGAAGCGCGTGGACTCTGGGGCTTTTGGAGCACGGAAGGACACGGAAGAACACCGGACACGGGAAAACACGGAAAACGGAAAAGCAACCGTCACCCCCGCCAACGCGTGGTCCCAGCGCGGATGAGACCAACAACCGATCGACCTTCTCGAGCAGTTGCCGTTTCCCGGCTGTTTCCGTGTCCGGTGTTTTTCCGTGTGCTTCCGTGTTCCAACGAAGCTTGAGTGGACCCCATGGGTCTCAAGGCCCGTTTACAAGTTTTGAAATTTCCTTGACACGCAGGCTGGCTTGCTCTACAACATAAGTCAGACAGGTTTAGATGAAGGGGTAGTTGCTGGGATGGCGGCCGCAGTCTATTAATAAGAGGTCGGCCTTCATTCTCATCCTCTCCCGCTTGCTGTCCACAGCATGCCCCGGTTCACGAAGCCCTGTTGAAAGTTGTGTTGCAGTTGCAAGCTGGGATCAATCTGTCGGGAAGCAGGCCGTGCCGGCCCAGGGCCGTCGCACTGGCGCCGGAATGGCCTCTGACTCAGGTTGACAAAACAGGTGTTCGTTCTGCGAGAGTAGGGTTTTTTTAGCCGGGACGGTGTGTGCCCGGCGGACAGGAGTTGCAAGACATGTCCAATCCAATTGAAGGAGCAGCGGCCACGCCTGCCACGCCGCCGGCCGGCCCTGCCACTAAAGCCGCGCCCCGCAATCCCGCCAAGACCACGGCGACAACCGCGGCGGGCGGGAGCGGCGACACGCTGGACAAAACGCGCCGCCGCATCGTGTGGAGTTGCGTGATCGGTTATCTGGGCGCCAATTTCCTGATGTTCCTGCGTTTCTTCTTTCCGCGAACGTTGTTCGAGCCAAAACCGTCTTCAAGATCGGTTATCCCAGCGATTTTGGCCTGGGCGTGGATACCAAGTTCCAAAAGCAATACCGCATCTGGGTGGTCAAGACAGCCAGCCGGCTGTTTGTGATTTATGCTCGCTGCGTGCATCTGGGCTGCACGCCGGACTGGAAGCCGGCCGAAAACAAATTCAAGTGCCCCTGCCACGGCAGCGGCTACGATAGCGAAGGCATCAACTTCGAAGGACCCGCGCCGCGGCCCATGGATCGCTGCAAGGTGGGCCTGGACCCGGAAGGACAGATCGTGGTCGACACCGTTAAGTTGTACCAATGGCCCAAGGGCGGCACGGACGACTTCGAGCTTCCCGACGCTTATATCAAGTTGTAGCGGAAAGTATCAAGGAGAGACAATGGCGGACGAGAACGGCAGCAACGGCGCGAACGGCAACGGCAAGAAGGGACTTGCCACCATCATCGAGAAGGCCGTCGAGGAAGGCAAAGCGCTTCAGAAACGGGCCCTCACCGAGGCCGCGGAATACAAGGATGTCCAGAAGACGCACCTCTGGAAGTCGGTGTTCCGCGTCAAGCACGACGAGACGCCGCGCTCGCGATCCTTGAGCGTGCTGACCAACGTCTTCCTGCACCTGCATCCTTCCAAGATCAACCGCGACGCAGTGCGCTACAGCTTCACTTGGGGCATGGGCGGGATCACTTTTTACCTGTTCATCGTCCTGACCTTCACCGGCATCCTCTTGATGTATTACTACCATCCCACCAAGGCCGACGCCTTCCGCGACATCCTGTACCTGGACGCCGATGTGCCTTTCGGGAAACTGCTGCGCAACATGCATCGCTGGGGCGCGCACTTGATGGTCATCACGGTGTGGCTGCACATGTTCCGCGTGTTTCTCACCGGATCGTACAAGAAGCCGCGCGAGTTCAACTGGGCGGTAGGCGTGATCCTGATGCTGTTCACGCTGTTGTTATCGTTCACCGGCTACCTGCTGCCCGACGATCAGTTGGGATTCTGGGCCGTCACCGTGGGAACGAACATGGCGCGGGCCACGCCGATGCTGGGCACCGAAGGACCGCTCGGTCCGCAATTGGGCATGACCCCGTTCAACGACGTGCGTTTCGCCTTGTTGGGCGGCTCGATCGTGGACGCTAACGCCTTGTTGCGCGCCTACATTTGGCACTGCATCGCCATTCCGTTCATCGTGGCGATTTTCATGGCCGTGCATTTCTGGCGAGTGCGCAAGGACGGCGGTATTTCCGGTCCCGCGCCCGTGGTGTTGGTGAGACGATCTAAAGGAATTCAAGTAGCTCGGAAGAACATATGGATTGGGGACAACTTTGGAGAATCACCTCGACGCCCGATAACGTGCCCATCGTGGCGCTGCTGTTCTTGATTCCGTTCTACACCTGGTATGGATTGCGGCAGGCCTTCGCCAACGACCGGCTCATCGACCAGTTGGAAAAGGATCCGGAACTGGCCAAGACCCATCACCGCAAGACCCTGCCGTGGAAACCGGGCTGGGCCTCCGAGGTTCACGTGTGGCCGTATCTGCTGCGCGTCGAGTTTCTGGCCGCGATCATCGTCACCGTCATCCTGATGGTCTGGTCCATCACCTTGAACGCGCCGCTGGAAGAACCCTCCAATCCCACGCTGACCATGAATCCCTCCAAGGCGCCCTGGTATTTTCTAGGCTTGCAGGAGATGCTCGTCTATTTCGATCCTTGGATGGCCGGCGTAGTGTTGCCGTCGCTGATCATCGTGGGCATGATGGCCATTCCCTATTTCGACACCAATCCATTGGGGAACGGCTACTACACTTACAAGCAGCGCAAGTTCGCGATTCTGGCGTTCTGTTTCGGATTCCTGGTCTTGTGGATTTCCATGATCGTGATCGGCACGTTCATACGAGGGCCCGGATGGGTGTGGTTCTGGCCCGGGCAAACCTGGGATCACAACATCGTGGTCTACCAGCCGAATAAAGACTTGCCGGATTTCTTCGGAGTCGTGAACCCTTGGGGCAAGGCCGTCATGGGTCTGGCATTTCTGGGGGCTTTCGGCGCGATCACCGGCGGGCTGATCCACAAGTGGATCCAGTCCGACGACTTCAGCCGCAAGGTTTACAAGCGCATGAGCCTGGTGCAGTATGCCACGCTGCAGTTTTTCCTGATCACCATGATGTTGCTGCCCGTCAAGATGATCTTGAGGCTGACCCTCAACTTCAAGTACATTTTGGTGACGCCGTGGTTGAATCTGTAAGGTCGAATTTGTAGCGCCGAGTCTGGAATCGGAATTTTGTCTTTCAGCTTTTAGGAGGAACGGTGCCCGAGGAGACACGCCCCGACGTTGGTAAGGAATCCGAGCAGGATCCGATCGTCAGTAAATCGCTGAGTCTTCCGTACATGGTCTCGGCGCTGCTGCTGTTGGCTTCGCTGGGCTGGGCCCTGTACGACGAGTACTATGGCATGCGGCCGTGGAAAGATTACCAGCGCCGCTTCGTGGCGATTTACGCGAGCTGGCTGAAGAAGAATCTTCCCAAGCAATCCGAAGCGGAAAAGGCGGTCAAGCAATCGGAAACCTACAGAAAACTGGACGCCGCACTCCAGGCGGCCGACAAAGCCGCCGGTCCCGATTTCGACCGCATCAACCACGATCTGGCCCTGCTGGCCACGCGCAAATCCGTGATCGACGATTGGTTCCAGGGCGAGCGCGGCTGGGTGGGCGCGCGCATCTACGACATGGAGACCTCCAGCGGGTCGAGCAAGGAATCCATTGCCAAGGAAATTCAAGAGCGCAAGGACAAGGTCACCAAGAAGAGCGTACCGCTGGAAAAAGGCGGCGGAGAAGAAGAACTCAGCGTTAACTACGAGCAGTTAGAAAAGGAATACAACCGCCTGAAAGACCGCAAGAACGAATTGCTGTCCGAGCAGGCTGCCTTGCTCCGTCCCTCTTCGGAATTGCGCAAGCAGCGCGACGATTACATGGCCGATCAGTTGGTGGGCTTGACCCGCCAGCAGATGCAGGGCCTGATCGATAAGATGGACAAGTTCGATTACGACATCAAGCAGATCAACGTGCCGGAAGGCAATTTGGTCGATCGTTGCGAATCCTGTCACGTGGGCGCCCGCGAGCCGGTGGTTCTGACGCGCCGCGAAGTCGGCCCGCTCTCCAAGAACGGCCGCTCGGGCATCGAGGATGGCAGTCGCGCCTTCACCACTCATCCCAATCTGGAGTTGCTCAAGATTCACGATCCGGAGCGCTTTGGCTGCTCGCCCTGCCATGGCGGCAACGGACGCGCCACCACTTCCGTGGAGAAAGCGCACGGCAAGAACGAACATTGGCTGTTCCCGCTGTACGCCCCGGTCAATCGCGAAGCCGGGTGCAATCAGTGTCACTCCGCCGACATGGTGGTGCGCCTGGCGCCGGTGCTGAGCTCCGGCAAGGAACTGTTCCGCTGGAAGGGTTGCATGGGTTGCCACCGCATGGAGGGTTTCGACGCCGAACCGGAGCGTCTATTCAACGTCAACCAAACCATCAAGCAGCTCGAAATCGATCGCGCCGACGCCTTCCGGAACGCCGGCCGCATGGAGAAGCAAGCCGACAACCTGTCCGGCGACGCCGCCGTACGCATGAACCAGACCGCGCAGAACATGCGCGTGTCCATGTCTCGCGTGGACTCCCGCATCGAGGAACTGGACGCCGATGCCAAGAACCTGTTGCAAGAAATCAAGAAGGTGGGACCCAGCCTGAAGGAAGTGAAGATGAAGTTGCGGAAGGAATGGATTCCGGTATGGATCAAGAATCCGCAAGACTTCCGTCCCGGCGCCAAGATGCCGACGTTCCGGCTGCAAGACGACGAAATCCAAGCCATCGCCGCGTTCATCTGGCAATCGGGCGTGAGCGGTCCTGTGGACACCGCCACGGGCGGCGATCCGCTGCGCGGCAAGGATCTTTTCGAGACGCGCGGCTGCATGGCCTGTCACTCCATGGGCGAAGACTCCGACAAGGTGGGTGGATATTTCGCCGCCAACCTGACGCGGGAAGGCGAGAAGATCAACTACAACTACCTGGTGCGGTGGATTCACAATCCGCGGCAACGCACCTTGCCCTACAGTCCCACCGAGCATCGCGATCTCACGCCCGCCGACTATCAGAAGAAGGGCGTGCCTTTCGTCTTCGATCTGGATCACACCAAGTCGCCTACCGATGGGCACGAGTTGCAGGTGGAGCAGCAAACCATCATGCCCAACCTGCGTTTGAACATGCAGGAAGTGCGCGACATCGCCAGCTACCTGATGACCAAAAAGAAGGCCGATCCGGATAAGGAATTTCCAGCCGCGCCTTACATGGACGATCCCAAGCTCAAGGCCAAGGGCCTGGTGCTGGTGCGCAACTACGGCTGCGCGGGATGTCACGAGATCGCCGGCATGGAAGATGAATCGCGCATCGGCACCGAATTGACCAACGAAGGTTCCAAGCCCATCGAGCGCCTGGACTTCGCGCTGCTCACCCGCGACGCCGAGGACGGCGTGGAAGTGCTCGGTCCCAACAAAGGCAAGGACGTGGCGCCGTGGTACAGCCAGAAGGGCTTCTTCGAACGCAAACTGACGCAGCCCGAGGTTTTCGATCGCGGCAAATCCAAAATGCACATCGAGCAGTTGAAGATGCCCAACTTCAATCTGGACAAGAAGGACATCCGCTCGCTGACCACGTTCCTGCTGGGATCGGTGGATCCCACCATGCCGCCATCGTTCTTTTACAAGCCGGCGGATCAGCGGCACGACATCCAGGAGGGCTGGTGGATCGTCAAGAAATACAACTGCCAGGGCTGTCACGTGGTGGAGATCGGGCAGCGCTCCATCCTGATGGATCTGCCGAAGTACCAGGATCCCGACTGGAAGGAGCAGTTGCCGCCGCAGATTACCAGTGAAGGCGCGCGCGTATCGCCCGATTGGCTGGTGCATTTCCTGAAGAATCCTTCGCTGGCGCCAGGCAGCGGCGAAGCGGAGAACGATCGCGACGGGGTGCGCTCGTATCTCAAAGTGCGCATGCCGACGTTCTATTTGTCGGACGGGGAAGTCCGCAAGCTGGTACGCTTTTTCGCGGCGGTCTCCTATCAGCCGCAGCCGTATATCCAGACCAAGCTGGAACCGCTCACGCCGGCCGAGCAAGCCATGGCGCGGGCCTTGTTCACGTCCAAGGAAGCGCCCTGCTTGAAGTGCCACGCCACCGGAGTTGCGGCCCACGACGCCAAGGCCACCGCGCCGAATTTCTTGCTGGCCAAGGAGCGCTTGAAGCCCGGTTGGACCGATCGCTGGCTGCTGAATCCGGCGCTGATTTCGCCGGGCACATCCATGCCCTCGGGATTGTTCAAGCGCGACGGCGGCCGCTGGGTGTTCAACGGACAAACGCCGCCCAGCTTCAACGGCTATACCGGCGATCACGCCGAATTGCTGGTGCGCTATCTGTTCCAGTTGTCCGCGGACGAGCAACGGCGCCTGGTCGGCGCGGGTGCCGGCAGCGGCGGGACGAGGTAATTTAGCGGGTTGTCAGTACCATCCGCGGTAGCGGATGGGTCCCGCTCGTGGTTTGAGGAAGGAATCATCATGATGAGATGGAAGAATTTCACTGGGATCGCGCTTATGTTTTTCGCCGTCCTGGTGTTGGCGGTCGGTTGCTCGAAGAAGGAAACGGAGCGCGCCGAAGATAGCGCCGACGAGGACGATAGCGGAGCGTCGGCGGCGGCCGCCCCGGCCGTGGCCGTGGACCTGGCCAGCGGCGCGACGCTTACCGGCAAAATCCTTTTCACCGGCGCCAAGCCCAATCCGCCTAAAATCCAAATGGACGCCGAGCCGGTGTGTGCGCGCATGCACAACAACGTGCCCTCGCAGGAAGTAGTGCTCAACGACAACGGCACGCTGCGTTACGTGATGGTTTACGTGAAGGACGGCCTGGGTAACAAGAGCTACAAACCGATTGATCCGGTGGAGAAACTGGCGCAGCACGGCTGCCTCTACGAGCCGCACGTGCTTGGCCTGGTGGCCGGACAGGAGTTGGACATCAGTAACGAGGACCAGACCACGCACAACATCCACCCGCTGCCGAAGATCAACCGGGAATGGAACGAGTCGCAGCCCGCCGGCGACGTAAAGAAGAAGGAGTTCACGCAAGTGGAATGGCCGCCTATCCCGGTGAAGTGCAATATTCATCCTTGGATGAAGAGCTATATCGCGGTGTTCAACCATCCCTTCTTCTCGGTTTCCAGTAAAGACGGCACGTTCGAGATCAAGGGCCTGCCGCCGGGGACATATACGATCGGCGCGTGGCAGGAGAAATACGGCGAGCAGACCCAGAAGATCACGGTGAAGAGCAAGGACGAGGCGAAATTGGACTTTACCTTTAAGGGTTGATTTGGAGTGCGGTAGCTTGCTACCGCTTTGTGTTGCGGCAAGCTTGCTTGCCGCGCGCGGCGCACGCGCCGCGCCGCCGAAGCAAGCTTCGGCGAGGAAAAGCGGTAGCAAGCTACCGCACTCCAAATGAGGAGAGCAGATTGCAGACAGCGCATTTGAATATGGCGATGACCGGCGCCGGCGAGCCTCAGCCGGCAGGGTTGTGGCTGCATCGTTACGCCACGCTGGCGGCGTTTTGCACGTTGGTGCTGATCGCGGCCGGCGCGCTGGTCACCAGCAATGACGCCGGACTGTCCATCCCCGATTGGCCGTTGTCGTACGGCAAGCTGGTGCCCCCGTTGATCGGCGGCATCCGCTATGAATGGACGCACCGGGCCATCGCCGGTACGGTGGGAATGCTCACCGTGGGCTTGGCGGTTTGGCTTTACATCGGGGATTCCCGCCGCTGGATGCGCCGCCTGGGGTTGACCGCCGTGGGCCTGATCGTCGCGCAAGCGACGCTGGGCGGCCTGACGGTGCTGTTCTTTCAGCCTCCGTGGGTTTCCACTGCTCATGCCTGTTTGGCGCAGGCGTTTTTCTGTGTGATGGTGAGTTTGGCGGTATTCACCACGCCATCGTGGGGCCCGTCGGCGGGTCTGCGTTTCGGCAATGCCGGCACAACTGAGAAACTGGCGATGACGGTAGTGGTCGCGGTCTTCTTGCAGCTTTTGGCCGGCGCGGGTTATCGCCACAAAGGTTTGGGGATGACCTGGCACCTGGCCGGCGCAGTCATCGTAACTGTCGCGGTGTTTTGGACCGTGGTCCGCGCACTGCGCTATCATCAGCGCGATCCGGGTGTCCTGCCCGCCGCGTTGACGGTGGGCGGCCTGTTGGTGGGACAACTTTTTCTCGGCGGTGGATCGTTGGGCGCCAAGCTGTACTACGCCGATGCTCCACAACCGATGCCGATTTTCGTTTACGTCACCACCGTTCACGTGGCGCTGGGCGCGCTGACGCTGGCGTCCGCCGTAGTGCTTACGTTGCTTTTGTTCCGGGCTGGGGAGGGCCGTCCATGAAAGCCGCCATCGCCTGGGCCCGCACGATCGATCGATCCACCGTTTCGGATTATCTGGAACTGACCAAGCCGTCGGTGACCTCGCTCATTCTGATGAGCACGCTGGTGGGATTCTTCATGGCCGTTCATGGGACCTGGAATTTTGTCCTGCTGATCAACGCGCTCATCGGCACCGCGCTCGTAGCGGCCAGTGCGGCGGCGGCCAATCATTATCTGGAAGTGGATAGCGACGCCAAGATGCGCCGCACCGAGATGCGTCCGCTGCCCGCGGGACGTCTGCATCCCAACTCCGCGCTGCTGTTCTCACTGGCGCTGGCGGCGGCGGGCACGGTTTACCTGCTGCTGGCGGTGAACGTCCTGACCTGCGCGCTCGGCGCGCTTACCTGGGCCAGTTACTTGTTCCTGTATACGCCGATGAAGCGACGGACCACCTACTGCACCTTCGTCGGGGCTTTTCCAGGCGCTTTCCCGATCCTGATGGGTTGGACCGCCGCACGCGGCACGCTGGATCTGGGAGGATGGGTGCTGGGTGCCATCCTGTTCATGTGGCAGTTCCCGCATTTCTACGCCATCGCCTGGATGTATCGCGACGATTACGCGCGCGGAGGGATCCAGATGCTGCCGGTGTCCGACACGCCGGGGACAATCCGGCAGGTTTTAGCTTATTCCGCGGCGTTGATTCCGGTGAGTCTGTTGCCGGTGGTTCTGGGAATGGCGGGACTGTGGTATGCCGCGGGCGCGTTGGCCTTGGGCGCGTACTTCTTTTACAGCGGCGTGCGGTTGTCGCAAGTGGGAACGGCCGGGCAAGCGCGCCTGTTGCTGAAGGCGTCCATTGTTTATTTGCCCCTGGTGTATACGTTATTGATGCTGGACAAGAGGGGATAGCGAATCATGGCCATTCTTTTAGCGCTGTTGATTGTCGCCATTACCGCGGGGTTGGTGTGGCCGTTGCTGACCAAGATGTGGTGGACTCCCATCCTGGCCTCGGTGCAAGGCGCCAACTTCGACAAGCACTTCCTGACGTCGATGGTGATGTGTCTGATCATCTTCGTGCCGGCGCAACTGGCGTTGGCCTACTGCATCGTGGCGTTCAAGGATAGGGGCGGAGCCAAGGCCGTCTATTCTCACGGCAACAACATGATGGAAGTGATGTGGACGTCGCTGGCGTTGATCTTCTTCATCGGCATGAACGCGCTGGGCCAAAGCATGTGGGCCGAGCAGCGTTTTACCGACGCTCCCAAGGATGCCCTGCAAGTGGAAGCCACCGGAGAACAGTTTGCCTGGAACTTCCGCTATCCCGGCGCGGACGGAAAGTTCGGCAAAACCGATTTCATGAAGGTGGATAATTCCGCCGGCAATCCCCTGGGCCTGGATCCTGACGATCCAGCGGGCAAGGACGACGTGATTACTTCCACCCTGGTAGTTCCCGTGAACAAGCCGCTGGAAGTGATCCTGCACTCCAAGGATGTCACCCACAACTTCTTTGTCCGGGAGATGCGCATCAAGCAGGACGCCGTTCCGGGCATGGATTTGCGGATTCACTTTACGCCCTCGGTCTTGGGCGATCACTACGAAGTAGCTTGTTCGGAGTTGTGCGGATTGGGTCACTACAAGATGCGCGCCTACATGAAGGTGGTCACGCAGGAAGAGTACGAGAAGTTCCTCAAGGAGCATGCGAGGTAACGCCATTATGTCTGAAACGGTACACTCTGCTGATACCGCCGCGCACGCCGGAGCGCACGTTCACGCCGCGCCCACCGGCTTTTGGCGCAAATACATTTTTAGCGTCGATCACAAGATCATCGGCATCCAGTATTATTTGCTGGCGCTGGTGGCGGTCTTTGTGGGTCTGACGCTTTCGGTGTTGATGCGCTTCCACCTGGTTTATCCCACGGCCAAGATGTTCAATCTTCCGATTTGGAAGAGCGTGTTCAACGGCCAGCAGATGACTCCGGAAATGTACCTCACGTTGATGACCATGCACGGCACCATCATGGTCTTCTTCGTGCTGACCACCGCGCCGCAGGGCGGCTTCGGCAACTATTTCTTGCCCATCCAGATTGGCGCGGCGGACATGGCTTTTCCAGTCCTCAACATGATGTCGTTTTGGATCACCTTCGTGGCTTTCGTGGTGATGATGGCCGCGTTCTGGGTGCCGGGAGGCGCGCCGCTGTCCGGCTGGACCGCCTATCCGCCGCTCAGCGGAATGGGCGAATCCACCGGTCCCGGCGAAGGCCTGGGGCAATCGCTGTGGATCACCAGTATCGCCCTTTTCTGCCTGGCCTCGCTGTTGGGCGCGCTCAACTTTATCGCCACCACTTTGCAACTACGCTCCAAGGGCATGACCCTGATGCGTATGCCGCTGACGGTGTGGTCCTGGCTGATCACGGCAATCCTGGGATTGCTGGCGTTTGGCGTGTTGCTGGCCGGCGGCATCCTCCTGCTGCTGGATCGCCATGCGGGAACCAGTTTCTTCATTCCCGGCGGCCTGGTGGTCAACGGCGCGCCGGTGATCGATCACAAGGGCGGATCGCCGCTGTTGTGGCAGCACCTGTTTTGGTTCTTCGGACATCCCGAAGTGTACATCGCGATTCTCCCGGGCATGGGCGCGGCTTCGCAGATTCTCTCCACCAATTGCCGCAAACCCATTTTCGGATATCGCGCCATGGTCTACGCCCTGATGTCCATCGGCTTCCTGGGTTTCTTCGTGTGGGGCCATCACATGTTCATGAGCGGCATGAGCCCCTACTCGGCGATGGCCTTCTCGCTGATGACCGGCGTGATCGCGGTCCCCTCGGCGATCAAGACGTTCAACTGGATCGGCACGCTGTGGGGCAGCCGGATTCAACTCAACTGCGGGATGCTGTTTGCATTGGGCTTCGTCAGCCTGTTCGTGACCGGCGGAATCAGCGGCGTGATCCTGGCGCAGCCGATTCTGGATTCCTACTTCCACGACACCTACTTCGTGGTGGCGCACTTCCACATCATCATGGGCGTGTCGGCGATCTTCGGCATGTTCGCGGGAACCTACTTCTGGTTCCCTAAGATGTTCGGTAAGATGCTCAACGAAACCATCGGCAAGATCCATTTCTGGCTGACCTTCGCCGGCACCTACGCCATCTTCATTCCCATGCACTTCCTGGGCGTGGCCGGACATCCCCGGCGCTACTCGGAGACCACCGGCGTGGATTATCTGAAGAGTTTGGACGGCGTGCATATGTTCATCAGTCACGCGGCGTTCGCGACGGCGGCGGTACAGTTGCTTTTCCTGGGCAACCTGATCTACTCGCTCTGGAAAGGGCCGAAGGCCCCCAAGAATCCCTGGAATTGCACCACGCTGGAATGGATTTGCGATTCCCCGCCGGTACACGATAACTTCGGCGGCGTGGAGCCGGAAGTATTCCATGGCGCCTACGAGTACAGCGTCCCCGGCGCCAAGGAAGATTTCATCATGCAGACTGATCCGCAGGCTGTACCGGAACATCACTAAGGGAGACGGTTTTGAAACACAAAAAGCAACCGCCGATAAACGCCGATGAACGCCGATGGGAATCGTTCTTCATCGGCGTTCATCGGCGTTTATCGGCGGTTGCTTTTCCTTTGTGTTTTCTTGTTCCAACGACCTAGCTTATGTCGAATACGTTGTTAGCGGAACCGCCGGTCAGGCCGCCGGCACCGCCCTCGGGCGGGGGCGGCGATTGGGGCGATCACTCGTTTCGCGGGCGATCGGCGGACGTGGCGTTGCGAACGTATTTGACGGGCGTGTGGCTGGCCATGGGCGGCATCACCATGGTGTTCATCGCCTTCACCAGCGCTTTGATTGTGCGGCGCGGTGTTTCGCTGGATTGGCAGCCCACGGCGTTCCCGCGGATCCTGTGGCTGAACTCGGGCCTGCTGGTGATGTCGAGTCTGACGGTGGAATCGGCGCGCCAGGCTTTGCGCAAGGGTTTGCTGGAATCGTTCCGGCAGTGGTGGTGGATCAGCACCGCGCTGGGAGTCGCGTTTTTGGGTGGACAGTTTCTGGCCTGGCGGCAGTTGGCCGCGGCCGGCGTGTATCTGTCGAGCAATCCCAGCAGTTCGTTTCTGTATTTGCTGAGCGGCGCGCACGGAGTGCATTTGGTGGGCGGCGTGATCGCGTTTTTTACCGTGGCCCTGCGAAAGACACCCAGCCGCGTGGGCGTGGAAGCGATCGCGCTGTACTGGCATTTCATGGACGGTTTGTGGATTTATTTGCTGATGGTTCTTCTCTACTGGAGGTAAACGCCTTTGTCCGACATGGCAGCCAATGTGGGAGCAACGCAAGCGCGGGAAACGCTTTGGAACGGCGGAATCTCGCCCTTCAAAGTCGGTTCGAAGAAGCTGGGGATGTGGTTGTTCATCGTCTCCGACGCGCTGACTTTTTCCGCCGTCATCATGGCCTATGCCTACATGCGCGTGTCCACGCCCAACTGGCCGACGCCGTTCACCTGGAGCAGCGTCATTACGGCCACCATCATGACCTTCCTGCTGCTCTCCAGCTCCATCACCATGGTGCTGGCGGTGGATGCGGCGCAGAAGGGCTTGCGCACCCGGGCCGCGGCGTGGATCGCCGCGACGATGCTGGGAGGGCTGGGCTTCCTGGTGTTGCACGCCAATGAATGGCGGCACCTGATCGTGGAGGAAGGCATGACCCCGCTCTCCAACAAGTGGGGTACGCCGATGTTCGGCGGAACCTTCTTCACCATGACCGGCATGCACATGTTGCACGTGACCATCGGCGTGCTCTATCTGGGCTTCGTGGCCATGGGATTCCGGTGGGGCAAGTTCGACGCCGAAGACGTCGAGGTCAGCGGACTTTACTGGCACTTCGTGGATTTGGTGTGGATGTTCATTTTCCCGATGGTTTATTTGCTGTCGATGAAACTTTAATTCCGAGGAGCGAGGCGAGGCATGAGAGAGATATTGCCAGGGTTACAAGGAAGCCGCCTGACGGTGGCATGGTTATTGGTGCTGGCGGCGCTGTGCCTGACGTCATCGGCGCAGGGCCAGGGTTGCACGATGTGCTATACCGCCGCCGCGCAGCAGAGCGCGCAGGGCAAGCATGCGCTGGATGTCGGCATCCTGGTGTTGCTGACGCCGGCGCTGGGGATTTTTTGCGGAGTGTTCTTTTTCGTGTGGCGCAGCAAGGAAGGGCCCGCGAATCGAGAGGCGGACTTCGCCTGGATGGCGCCGGACTCGCCGCAGCCCAAGACTCTGGCGCTGGATGGCGATTCCGATAAGGATTGGGAATGCGCGGGAGATAACGAGGAGGCATTGCCGTCATGGCCGAACGAAAAATCCTAGTCAGCATGTCGGGTTTGGTGGTCCTGGCGGGCTTGGCTACCGCAGCGTGGTTGGCGGTCACCGGAAGGCTGCTGCACATTGAGGGCTTGTCGCTCGGGCTGATCTCGCTGCTGGTGTCGGTGGTGTTTGGCGTGGCCATCGCTCCGGAAGTGCTGGCGTTGTACCCGCTGCCTCCCGCGGTGGACGAATCCGTGGAGTACCACGCCCACGGCGCTTCGATCCCGCTGTTTATGAAGGTGTGGGGCGTGTTGCTGTTCCTGACGTTGCTGGAAGTGGGATTGGCGCGAATGCAGGTGGCCGTCACGATCATGCTGTTGGCGCTGATGGGCCTTTCCATCATGAAGGCGGCCATGATCATCGCCTACTTCATGCACTTGCGCTTCGAGCGCTTGAGCATGGTCTTGACGCTGATCCCCCTGTTGGTGATGTGCATCTGCCTGTTGGGGATTTTCTTCCCCGACGGCGTGCGGATGCGCGAGCAGGGCCGCGATCGCCAGAAGAGCAACGACATGCTGCAGTTGACCCCGATCGACAAGGGCATCGACAAGGCCGTCGATCCGGCCGACAATCCGGAGAAGTAGGGCGGGCATCCTTGCCGGCCCGGTTTTGGGGAATTGCGGCGAACGGAACACCGAATGGACTGGTCGCATCTCGCGGGCGTGAACGCTTCGCTGAACTTCACCGCGGCGGTTTTTCTCGGCGCGGGATACTGGGCCATTCGCAACAAGCGGATCGCCGTACACCGCGCGTGCATGATTACGGCCTTTGCCGTGTCGGTGTGCTTCCTGATTTGCTACGTGATTTATCACGTCCAGGTGGGGTCGGTGCGCTATACCGGGCAAGGCTGGCTTAGGCCGGTGTATTTCGCGATCCTGATTTCGCACGTGACCCTGGCGTTCACCGTGCCGGTGCTGGCGACCGTCACGCTGACCCGGGGGTTGCGGGCCAATTACGAGCGCCATCGCGCCGTGGCGCGCTGGGCGTGGCCGATTTGGATGTATGTGTCGGTCACCGGTGTGATCGTGTATCTGATGCTTTACGCCCGCGGATAGCGGGAGCGCTGCTCTAGGCTTTGCAGAATTTCATGAATCCCGTTATACTGGAGTTGATATGGCCACCACGGTTGTCGAACCTTTCGTCTTACCGGAGAAGATGCGGCCGAAGTCTTCCGGCCGCAAGGATAAGCCCAAGAAGGCTCCCAAAGAGATCGCCGTGATCACCGACGGTTGCACCGGCTGCGCCGGTTCCCCCGCCTGCGTGGAATACTGTCCCATGGAAGACTGTATGTTCTGGGTGCCGGATGCGGACTTTCCGCCTTTCGGCCGGATCCTGATCGATCCCTGGCTGTGCATCGGCTGCAAGAAGTGTACCAGCAAGGGTCCCGACGGCGCCTTCCTCGACGGCTGCCCCTGGGACGCCATCGTCATGGAGTCCACCGCGGACTTTGAGGCTCGCGTCGGCGTGAAGTTGTAGTCTTCTTGACGGTTTCTCATTTCCAGAGCAAGTAGTAAGATACAGAAATGACCTTGAAGCGCTGGCCTCCCGCCATGAGAGTACTTCTGGTGCTGGGTTTGGCAGCCTTGGCGGTGGGCCTGCACGCTTCTACTTCCGCCATTACTTTACAGAGCTCGGCGCCTTCGGCAACGCTGGGGCAAAGCGTCACGCTGACGGCCTCGGTAACTCCCACCACGGCCACCGGCAAGGTCACCTTTTACGACGGTGTTGGCATTCTCGGCATATCCACGCTGGCTGGCGGCCACGCTTCTCTCACCACGGTGCTTCTTTTGGTTGGCGCCCATTCCTTGCGGGCCTACTACGCCGGTGACACCAACAACAGCGCCAGTACTTCCGCCACGGTGTCGCAAACGGTCACCGCAAACCTTCAAAGCGGCTTTCAGACGGGTGTAGGTTACAGAGTGGGGTTAGGCGCCAATTACGTTGCGCTGGCCGACTTCAACGGAGATGGGAAGGCCGACGTCGCAGTTGCCAACTATCTTGACAATACTATCAGCATTTTCTTGGGTAACGGAGACGGAACATTTCGGGCAGCTTCGCCGGCAACGTACAACGTGGGCAATGGGCCAGTTACAATGGCGGTGACTGACCTGAATCGAGATGGAGACGCCGATATCATCACGGCTAATTTCGGGGACGGCACCATCAGCGTGCTTTTCGGCAAGGGGGATGGAACCCTCGGTACCGCGGTTACCCACCAGACCAATCAGCCGAATGGCGGCCCTTATTCCGTTAAGGTAGCGGATGTCAATGGGGATGGCATTCCCGACGTGCTGGTCAGCAACAGCAACTTGAATACTGTGACTCTGTTACTCGGCGTGGGCAACGGCACGATGGAGTCCCCGGTTCAGATCACTGTGGGCCAGCTCCCCAACTACATTGCCGTTGCCGATCTGAACGAAGACGGGATTCCGGACCTGGTTACCGGAAACCAGGGTGGTGGCAACACCTCGAACACTTTGACTATCAGACTCGGCAACGGCAACGGGACGTTTCAAGTTGCGCAGTCCCTGACGATCAGCGGCCTTCCCCAGGAGATCGCCGTGGCCGACTTGAATGGCGACGGCCATGCCGATCTAGTGGTGGCCGGCTTTGACGGAAACACCAACGCCGGGTCGGTGAGCGTGTTTCTGGGAAACGGGAACGGTACCTTCCAAACCGCGACGACTTACCAAACAGGGTCCCAACCGTACTCTGTCGCGATCGGAGACATCAACGGCGATGGCAAGCTGGATTTGGTCGTCGCCAACTACCTCAGCAACAACTTCAGTGTTTTGCTCGGCAACGGCAACGGTACTTTTCAGTCTGCGGTGAACTACAACTTGCCAGGCGCCGAATCCTTTGGGGTTGCTGATATCAACGGCGACGGCATCAGCGATCTGCTGGTGGCGGATTACAACGCGACCGCCGGCGAGCTATACGTACTACTCGGAATCCCGCCAGTTCCCGATCTGGACATCACCCTGTCACATGTGACGCTCTCTCAAGGACAGAGTGTGCTCTATTCGATCACCGTCGGCAACATTGGTACTTTGGCCACCACTGGCGCGGTGACTGTCACGGAGGACCCTCCCTTGGGTCTGATCATTACGGCCATGAGCGGAACCGGCTGGACATGCACGCTGAGCTCGCTCTCGTGTACGCGGTCGGACGCTTTGGCCGCTTCGACGAGCTATCCGGACATCAATGTCACTGCCGGCGTGGCCAACAACGCTCAGACGACCTTGATCAACTCCGTCTCCGTTTCCGGCGGCGGCGAAACCAACACTGCCAACGATACCGCCACCGATACCGCCACGGTTACGGCCGCCAGCCTGGTTTATGCCGGCTCTGGCGCGGCACCCCCCGGCGGCACGGCGAACTTTCCGGTTGTGCTGTCGCTGCCCGGCGGCGTCAGCGTTACCGGAATCACCTTCACGGTAGCGGTCACGGCCGTTTCCGGACCGGCGCTGACGGCGGGAGCACTCACCTTTACGCCAGGGACAGCAACAGGCACGCCGGCGCCCGGTCAAAGTAACGTCACCGCGAGCACCATCACGCTGACCTATTCCGGAATCTCCCCGGCGTTGACCGGATTCTGGGATCTTGGCAGCGTGGCTCTGGCGATTCCATCAACGGCCACGCAGGGCCAATCCTACGCCGTCAGCGTGAGTGTCTTGAGTGAGACCGCGAGCGGCACGGTCGGGGCCGGTTTGAACACAACTTTGTTCGCGGCTCTCACGTACCTGGTGAGCGATGTCTTCCCGTATACCGACGACGTGGCCGGAGCTTTCGGTGACGGCCAGATTAATACTCTGGACTTGATTGCGACGCTTCGCGCCGTCACCAACCTTTCCAAACCTCCGGTTTGCTCCGACCGCTTCGATGCCATGGACAGCTACCCCGTGGACACTGCGAATACACGCGGCGGCGGGGACGGTCTCAACACGCTGGACCTGATCGAGACGCTGAAGCGAGTGACGAAGTTGGACACGACGCGGCCTACGCGTACGGTGCGTGGCCAAGCCTGCGCCGTCCAACAACTGCAAGCCGTTCCGGCGCCACACCGCGCGCAAGGGTTTTTCGAAGCGATACCGCTCGGCGATCGCACGGCCATCTATTTGCAAGCGACCGCCGATCTGGCACTCAGCGGGCTGGCTGTCTCCATCGCGGCCGGCCGCGAATCGGGAGGCGGAAATCGCCTGGATCGCGTCGGCGAATCGAGAGGCGGAAATCGCCTGGAGGGCGTCCGCGAATCGGGAGGCGGTTCGGAGACCACGGTCCAGTTGACCTTCCATGCCGTAAGCGATCCCCCTTCGCTGACCGACTCCGGGCTGCCCGGCATATTGACAATGGCTTGGTTGAGCGGCTGGCAAGCCCAGGCTGGCGACCGCGTCTTGCTCGGGTATGTCTATGGGTCGGGATCCCAGGCGGTGCGGTTTCTGGGCGTCTCCGCCAACAGCAGCGCTGGACAGGAAGTTTTTCTGACCACGGGCTCCAACCGCGCCCCACGGTAGCGATCGGGCAAATCAAGAATCAAGAGTCAACGATAGTCAACGATAAGGAATGCAGACCAAGCCGGAACGCCCATGTTAATCTGTGCAATCCTCGGAATCCTCGTAATCTGTGGATTGACATTGCAGCCGTGAATACGGTACCTTGGATTGACCGTCAACATGCCCCCAATGCCGGTTGACGTTTCTCATTATAAGCTTGGGAGGGTATACCCATCGAGAGACAGCCTGAAAACATGTGTGGACGGTATCCCGCAGCTTCGCCTGCAGCTTCGATAGATACGCTTGGCGTGGACGTAGCCCGTTCCTCTATCTCCTCTTTTTTGCCGGGAACGCTCGCGCCTTCGGCGCAAGTGAACGGTAAGGTTCGTCTGTCGGCAGGCCCGGCGGGAGCATACCAGCCTACTTGTACGGTGGTTGTTTGTACCCGCGACCGCCCCGACTCCTGGATCAGTGCCTGTCGGCGGTTTCAAAATTGGAGTACGGTCGTTTCGACATCCTGGTGGCAGACAACGCACCCAGCGACGATCGAGCCCGCGAGATCGCCGCGTGCTGGGGAGCGCGTTACGTGGTTGAACCGATTGCCGGCGTCAGCCGCTCGCGCAACCGGGCCGCTCACTTGTGCCGGTCCGAGATCGTGGCTTATCTCGACGACGATGCCGTTCCTGAACCCGGCTGGCTGGCGGCGGTGGTTCGGGAATTCCAGGATTCCCAGGTCATGGCCGTATCAGGCCGCATCCTTTCCCTTCGCGTAGAAACGGAGGGAGAGAAGTTGTTCGCCGCGATGGGTGGTTTCGATCACGGGGCACAGCGGCGGGTGGTGGACCGCCAGACCCCGCATTGGTTCGAGCTGGCCAATTTTGGCGGCTTGGGCGACGGGAACATGGCCTTCCGCCGCTGGGCGTTCGATTGCTGGCCGGGTTTTCATTTGAGCTTGGGCCGCGGCGCGATTCTGATCCTCGGCGAAGAGCACCACGCGTTCTTCTCGCTGATCGCCGCGGGATACCGCGCCGTCTATACCCCAGAGGCGGTCATCCGTCACCCTTATCCCAAGACCGTCGAGCAGATTCGGGATCGTCATCTTACCCAAGCCATCTCGTCGATGGCCTACCTGACCCTGATGTTTGCCGAACAACCGGCCTACCGGTGGGCGACGGTGAAGTATGCTCTGAGCGGCTTGCTGGGCAGACGGCGGAAGTGGCGTTGCCACTCGACCGCGACCGCTGTGGCGCCGCGCCTGCTGTCTCCCTGGCGCCTGCTGGCGGCGTTGCTCTCCGGTCCGCTGTGGTATATCCGGTCGCGATTCGACCGGGAAGCGCGGCAGACCGCCTCTCCGGCGGCGCCGGTAATGGCAGAGGCGTCAAGTCCGGTGTCGGACAATGCCTTGGTAGACTGAGGGCCGCCGTTCACCAGGAAAAGTTCGCAACCATTTTCCGCGCCCGCGGGTTACGACTCGCCACCACCTTATGACCGATAACCGTGTCAGAGTCCTGCATCTGGTCGATTCAGGCTGGCCGGGCGGTCCCAACACTTTTGTCTTGGAGTTGCTCCGTTCCATTGATCGGTCTCGTTTCCAGACAGGGGTCTGCTCCATCTCCAGCGAAGGCCCTGTCTTGGAGGAAATGAGCCATCTGGCCGAAGTGTTCACCCTACATCGCCAGGGACGCTTTGATTGGGCCGCAATCGGGAGATACCTTCACGGGATTCGCGCGGGGGGTTACGATATAGTTCACGCCCACTTCGGTTCCCGGATTCCCCGTTGCACTGCTAAGCTGGCGGGTTGTCGCGTCATCGCTCACGCTCACGGGCTGCCGGAAGATTGTTTGAATCGCGTTGCCCAAGGCGATCCCAGGTTGTCGCGCGAATTCAAAAACAGTCTCGGCATTTGCGCCGATTCGATTGTCGCCTGCGCCCATTTCGTCGCCCAGGCCTTCTCCCGGATTTGCCCGGAACTCGAAAGCCGGATTTCCGTGATCCACAACGGGGTTGACCTGAATCAATGGCGGCCTGTCACTCCGGAGGAGAGGCGGAGGCGGAAGCTCGCAGCGGGATTCCCCGGCAACGCTACAGTGGTAGGCTTCGCCGGCCGGTTGATCGCGCTCAAACGCGTGGGCTGTCTTCTGGAAGCGGCGCAACGCTTGGTTGTGCGTCATCCGGATCTGTATTTACTGGTGCTGGGAGATGGACCGCTTCGCCCCGAATTGGAACGCCAAGCGCAGTCCTTGGGCGGCCGTTGCCGATTCTTAGGTTGGTGCAAGAGCTTGGACTGGTTCCCACTATTCGACGTTCTGGCTTTGCCGAGCGAATCGGAGGGCTTGCCCTTTGCCGTGCTGGAAGCGATGGCTCTGGGTATCCCGGTCGTGGCTTCGGCTGTGGGCGGCACGCCGGAGGCTGTCAGCGATGGTGAGACCGGCTTCTTGGTTCCGCCCGGCGATTCCCGGGCGCTGGAGTCGGCGCTGGACACTTTCATCGGCGATTCCATCGGCAATTCCAAGACGCGCCGCGAAATGGGACTGGCAGGGCGCGCCAGAGCGGAGAACCTGTACGACTCGCGCCTAATGGCTCGCCGGTTCGAGGAGTTGTACATGGGGCTTCAGCAGCCGAGCCAACAGCCAAGAAGTTAGCTTCGCCACATCTTTCGTGCCACCGTTTGGAGGATGTGCAACGGAGCCAGCCTGAATGCAAAATAGGCACATCGGCATGCGGTCCTCAAGTCTCCGGCGCGTTGTGCGGCTCGTGCCAGAGACAGGTACACAGCCGCCTTCTCGGCGACCGGCGCCCAAGTGAGGTGCGGCAGGTTCTTCTCCAGGCATCGCGCGGCCGCTTCCTGCTGCCGCTGTTTGTGGAGGGCCGTGAGCGAGCCGGGATGCTCGCGGTAGTCGTACAGGTCCTGACGGATGGGTAACATCTGAAACTGAACGGATGCGCGCAGCCAGAAATCGTAATCCTCCGCTAGAAACAGGTCCTCCGCGTAACCGCCGAGGACCTCCTGCACTTTCCGCCGGTATAGAAAGCAGGCGCGAACGCAGTTATCCGACAGCAGCTCCCGATAGTCGCCGGCTGGCTTTCGTTGGAGGACACCTTCTTGCGCATCAACCACCACCATGTCGCCATAGACGATGTCAATGTCCGGCCTCTCTTCCAGAGCATTCACCATAGTCTCGATGGCTAATGGGCGATAGCGGTTATCGTCGGAGGTCCAGGTGAGGTAATTCCCTCGGGCGGCCGCAAAGCCGGAATTAAGGGCCTGCGGCAGCCCGCGGTGCTCGCGGTGGGTGACGATGCGGATTCCGTCGATTGGAACGCGCCCAATCTTCGATCAACGCGCGGGTCGCCTCACTGCAGCCGTCGTCCACGAGAATTAGTTCCATCTGCTGATAGGATTGCGAAAGACAACTCTCCACCGCTTGCCCTAGATATGGGCACTCCTTCCAGGTCGGCAGGACGATAGAAACCAACGGGCGATCCATTAGCGAGCCTGCCCTGCAAGAGTTGTCCGAAGCCTGTGCGCATCCAGATAGAACTTCACCGCCCATGCCGGTACGACTTCCGGAAAATAGTTCGCGCCGGGGCCGTAGCTGCCAAAAAAACCACCGCACCGGAGCTGATGGCGTTCGAGCCAGACAAGAGCCTTGTCGGCGGGCCGGCGATCCCGCAGCTTGTACCAGCACACGGCGATCTGTGCCAGACCCGGCGTGCAGACCGCCTGCTGCGAGCCCGAGCCACGCAACGAACCGTCCGCGCCCTGCAGCGCGGACAGTTGCTCCAGCACGGGAGTCGCCTTATCCTCGCGGCCCAGATCGATCAGGGCCTCCAGTTCGTATCCGAGCTCATGGGTTTGTGTGGCGATTTGCAGCGCGTCCGGGCGGGCGAGATAGTATTCCAGACACGCGTCTGCAATCTCGCGATAACGAGGCTCATCAAAAAATGCCGCCGCCTGGCGCAGGGGGGGCAGCACATACAGGTGGGTGCTATGCGGATCGGTGTTTGGGTATCTAACATCGAACCCGGCCTTGCCTCCGTCTACGGCTTTGGCGTAGAGATACTCCGCCGCCCGTCGCGCTGCGGCAGCCGCGGCCGGTACCATGTCAACTGTTGCCAGCAGACCCCGGAGTACCTGCCCGGTGTCGAAGACAAACGGCAGGCCGTCATTGGGATCGGCAAACGAACCATCTGGTCCCTGGATTCGCGCCAGCCAGCTTGCGCAGCGGCAGGCCAAGCCGTCTTCGCCGTAATCGAGCAGCGTCGGAATCAGATATCCGGTCACCTCTGCGTAGGCGGCTCGGTGGCGAGAGTGAACGCGGATGCCGCCGGTCGGCAGTTCATTTCGTCTTAGCCAGTTCAAGGCCCCCAGGGGGGCTTTGGCATGCGGCCACGTCAACCAGCTACGCAATCCCGCAAGTCCGGTACCCCTGGCTTCTTCGACACACGTTGACAGGGCGTGCCAGACTCGCCTCGAACGCTCTTTACTGACCATCAAACGACGCACGGATGCACGTAGGCGATTCATTGCTGGGTGCTTCCAGACTTTAGGAGAAGGCGGGATCATTATAGCAGAAGCCTGCTACGAGAGCCGACGGGCTGGCCCGGTTGCATCAGGCGACTGACGCAGGCCTCATTTTTGCGCCACCCAGCCAATGAAGAGAGGGTCGTCCGGTTCGATATGAGCAAGAGATTGGCTGGAGACCGATGTGCACCAGCCTCCCAACATTCGCTCCAGCTCGCGACGATCAAACCATTGTTCCCAGTAAGGCATCGGCACGCGGCCGGCTTCCGCGGCGTTCTTATCGATGATGACGATTTTTCCACCGCGCTTGACGACACGGCAGATCTCCCGAATGGCCGAGTCGATCTCGACGGCATGTTCCAGCGATTCGATTGCGTACGCCGTATCAAAGAATCCATCGCGAAACGGCAGCGCGGTCATCCACGCGGCCTGGGTGTTTACGAAACCGGGAACCAGCCGCAAGGATTGTAGCGAGACATCTACTCCCCAGATCGAAACGTCGCGGTTCCGCTCCTTCACGAAGCTCGCGAAGCGGCCGGCGCCGCAGCCGACGTCCAACACCCGTTTCCCGCCAAGGTCGCCGAGACATTCCACCAGGAACTCGGCATGGGTGAGCCGCCAAGGCTCGATCGACTCCGATCTTAGGGCCGCTTCGGTTTCGAACAACGCCACCATCTCCTTTCTCAGGGCGGGAGTCAGCTTCGTGGGACGCTTCCAGCGCGACGCGAGCCGATATCGCAGCTTTCGCGCCAAGAACCTCCAGCCAATTCTTGTCGTATTAAGTAGAGATGCTAACATGCCGCGTGCCCCCGCCCCTCGCTAATGGTCCTCGGGACGTCTGATCAACCAGCGCCCGAAGAACTGGCGCATCGCCCTGAGCCGCGGGGAGCGGAACAGCGTGGCCCCGCCGGGTAGAACAATGGCCGCCCGGCCAATAGCATAAACAGGCGCGGAAAGATACTCCGGGCACGTAGCCCGCGCCAGGGCGAGTTCGGCCAAAGCTTGCTGCCTGGTCAACTTGCCAATTCTGCAAACCGATCTGTGGAACACGGAATCCACGAGCCTGTAGGCGATCATGCTCCGATAGGGTTCCCGGGCATAGCCTAGGGCCTTTCGCCAAGCCGTTTCGACGCCACGCATTAGCGTGGAGAAGTCCTTGCTCATTTGACCCGTGTGTTGGCGGTAGAATCCCATCGGCGATCCAGAGCAATGGCCAAAGCGGCAGCCGGCAAGAGCGGCGCGCAACCAATAGTCGTAATCGCCGACCCACAAACTCGCGTCGAAAACGCCCACCTTGTCAAAGACCCTGCGATGAAAGAGCATACCGATGGTATTCAGTCCGAGTCCATCGAGGGCGATGACGGTCTTCAGCATGTCCTCCTCAGGCTGCGTGGCCGCGTCTTCCCAATCGGCAATGCCGGCGAGCGCCCCGAACTTGCGCACATCGCCGTAAACAATGTCCAATAACGGCTCGGCCCGGAAAATCTCCATTTGTTTGGCGATCTTATTCGGCGTCAGCAGGTCGTCGCCATTGATAAATTGAATGAACTCCCCCCGTGCCATGGCCAAGCCCGCATTGTAAGCGCCATAGTTGCCGGTATTAGTCGCCTGGCGAGCATAACGGACCCTGTTGCTGAATCGCTTGGGAATTTCCTCCAGGGTCCGGTCGACGGAGGAATTGTCTACTACGATCACTTCCACAGGGCGATAAGATTGGTTTAAGGCGCTTTCAATCGTCAGTTCCAAGTCTGGCCAATTGTTGTAGGCACAGATGACAACGGACACTAACTCCGCCGTGTCGCTAGGCTGGATCATTGCGTGCGTCCTTCCGGTTCGGCCACGTCATCGTAGCGTCCCGCTCACCACTGCCGCATGTTTCCCAAGTTAGACACCTCGACGGCCCTATTGTCGAATCATGGTCTTAACCAATACTCGATGAGTGTTATACAGGTCTCAAAATCGTAAGTCGCTGATCGCTTCAATCACCCGTGCCTGCTCGTTCGACCCTAAGAGGTTGTAGAACGGCAGCCTGAGCAGGCGTTCGCTCACCGACTCGGAAACTGGACAGTCGCCCGTCTTACCTCCCAAACGCATTCCCATTGGAGAAAGGTGTAGCGGCAGGTAATGAAATACACTGACGATCTCCCGTTGCCTCAGATGGGCGATCATCCTCTGCCGGAGCTCGAGCGTAGGCATGAGCATGTAGAACATCGGATAAGACTGTTCGCAATGCTCCGGGACAAGAGGTAGGCTCACGCCATGCTCGCTGGCCCACTGTTCCAGGCCGGCCTTATAGGACTCCCAGATGGTACGGCGCTCGCGCTGAATGTTGTCGCGGGCCCGGAGTTGCGCGTACAGAACGGCGGCCAGAATATCCGAAGGCAAATAGCTCGACCCAACGTCCACCCAAGTGTACTTGTCCACTTCGCCGCGAAAGAAGCCGCTACGGTTCGTTCCCTTCTCGCGCAGTATGTCGGCCCGCTCGATGTATTGAGGATCGTTGATCAGCAGCGCTCCTCCTTCGCCGCAAGAGAAACTCTTCGTTTCGTGGAAGCTCTGCGTGGCCAGACAGCCGAAGCTTCCGAGGCTCCGGCCGCGGTAGAGACCCCACAGACCATGGGCGTTATCTTCGATCACTGGAATCCCGTGGCGAGAAGCGATCGCCATGATGGTGTCCATCTCACAACCGACACCGGCATAATGCACGACCACGATGGCCCTCGTTTTCGGCGTGATCCGACCTTCCAGGCCTGCCTCGTCGAGATTCAAGGTGTCGGGTCGAATGTCCGCAAAGACGGGCCTGGCTCCCCGCAAGACAAAAGCGTTCACAGAAGAGACGAAAGTGAAGTCGGGCGCGATCACTTCATCGCCGGACCGAATATCCAGCAGCAGGGCCGCCATTTCCAAGGCATGGGTGCAACTCGTCGTCAAGAACGCCTTGACCACCCCCAGGCTCTCTTCCAGGATGCGCTGGCATTCCCTGGTAAACGGCCCGTCACCAGAGACATGGCCCTGGCTGATGGCCTGCCGGATAAGGCTTTCTTCGGTGCCGACGGGGCAAAAGCGATTGAAAGGAATCACTGACAATCCAAGCGGCTCCCTCGCCGCTAAACACCACGCTCGGCCGGAACAATGTCCCCACCGCCTGAAAAAGAGTTTAGCACAGTCGTCCGGCTGCAGGACGCAGTGCGGCACAGAAGCCACAGCGGACAGCTTGGCAGTGAGCCTTCGTCGGTTGGCGCTGCGGCCATCGCCATTTAGTTGTCGGGCATCATTCATCAGGCGCAGAAACGGCTTCACGCTTCGGCCGCAAGTTCAGAAACAGAGTGCAGTCACAAGATGCTCCGGCTTCAAACTCGTAGCTCTCTAACGCGCGCCGGACGGCAGTTTCGCACCCCTGATCGTGCATCTCCACGCAGAGGTTATCAACGCGTCCGAGCCAGCCAGTGCCGCTGGAAAAAAGGGCTTCTTCACTGCCTTCTATATCAATTTTCAGGAAGTTGATTCGCTTTCCTTCAAACCCTTCCAGCAGGCTCGGAAAGTCGTAAGCCTCCACCTCCGGCGATTCTCCGGGATTCGGCTCCCGCACTCGGGTTGCCCAACCCCGCCCGTCTGCGAACGTGCCACGGCATAACATCAATCCGGTTCGGCGGTGCCAAATCCCACCCTCGACAAACCGAGCGCGAGATCCATAGGGTGCAAGGTTCGCGCGGCAGGCTTTCGCATTGGCGGGATCGGGCTCGATGGCAATGAGGTGAGCCGTCGGGAACAAGTTCAGGAGATAAACAGCCGTCAGGCCAATGTTGGCGCCCAAGTCTACGATCAAGCCGATCTCACGGAGGGTCTTGGCGAAGTCGAGTTGTCCTTGCAAGAAGACTTGCTCAAAGACCTCGCTGTCGCTGGACCTTTGCATCCGGATAACCATAGGATGCGTGATATGTTTCGCGCGAACCTTGATGCTACGGAAAGGCAAGAGGTTTCTGTTGACTAGAAAGCCGACCAACATCCACCACGCGGCTTCGAGGAAACCGAGAGCGCGCTGGTAAGCGAGGAACCGCCGGATCACGCTTGTCACGTACGGCCCTGGCATCATTTCGCAAGTTTATCCCAATCGTGCCACGTTTCGTGGAAGAGGCGAAGACGGGCGATCCGGGATAGCGAGAGCGGGAGCCGGCTAGAACATGAAATCCCGCTTCCGGGACAGGTCGGGCCTCTCAGGTCACACCCCTCGGATCAGCCTGTGGTACTGGTTGCGGCACTGGCGGTAGAAACCAAGAAACCGGGAAAAAGTTGCAACTTCGTGCGCACGCGGGTGCTCCCGGCGGGATAAGTCTAGTCTTATCAGCGGGCGGCCTTTGGAACAATAAGTGCTGACCAATAGGCGGATGTCAGCAGTTCCAGAAGCATGAGTCAGTTTAGCCTGAGGAGAATACCATGAAGAGAATCGGCTTTCTTGCGGTAGCACTGCTAGCGCTGGGTGCGGGTAGTCTGTCGGCTGGGTCGCTATTCGGCCCCACTCAAGGGTCGTGCGGCACGAATCCCTTTAACTTGGTGTCTAATTGTGGGTTTGAAACCGGTGATTTCACGTCTTGGAATGTAATAGCTCCGAGCGTCGTTTACACCACAGTTAACGCCGGCACCGACACCTATGGTGCCCACTCCGGAACTTACGAAGTGGCAACGGGCGAATTCACATTGAACCCGGGCGACATCAACCAGTCCTTCACCACCGTAACGGGCGACCTTTACTCTGTCAGCTTTTACTTAGCGAATGATGGCACTGCGGGCGGGACAGGCCCGGGGGACAACGCATCCTTCGCCGCGTCGTTCGGTACCGCCCAGCCGGGATTCAGCACAGGTCCCGCCGAAAACCCTTTCGGGTGGACCAGCGAGAGTTTCTTAGCCTTCGCAACCGGAACAACTTCGACTCTGGACTTTGCTTCTAGCAACGATCCCAACTTTTGGTACCTTGACGATGTCAGTGTTGTTAATCTATCAGAGCCCCAGTTACCTCCCTCTTCTTCGGTTCCCGAGCCAGCGACGTTGCTCATGCTGGGGTCGGGTCTCATCGTTGTGGCTCGCCGCTTGCGCAAGGCGTAGAGCAGCGGATTATGTTCAGTTTTGAAACGGCGGCCTAACTGGTCGCCGTTTCTGCTTTTCCCGACATTTTCTCCGCAAGCGGTGTCCCGCCGGTAGGCCCCGCCGTGGCCCAGGCTGAAGCAGTTCGTTAACAAGTCATGAATCTTGTGGCTCACTGCCTACGACCCCGATTGTCGAAAGGCCCTGAACACCCATGGTAGAATGATTCCCGCCGCTTGGTAGCGGTCAAGAAGAAGCATGCATCCAGAGGGTTGCCGCTTCCCGACCATCCGTGCCCGACCCTACTTCCCAAACGCCCGTAGAATGGCCGGTGACGCGCATCGGATCGGGTCCGCAGCCGTTGGCCAAACGGCTCCAGGAACTGTGGCATTACCGGGAAGTGCTCTATCTCCTGGCTGCGCGAGATATTCTGGTCCGTTACCGGCAGACGCTATTAGGCGTAGCTTGGGCGATCCTCCAGCCGCTGGCGGCGATGCTGTTGTTTACTCTGTTCTTTGGGAAACTGGCGCACATGCCCTCCGAAGGCATTCCCTACGCGCTCTTCGCCTACGCCGGGCTGCTGCCGTGGACCTTTTTTTCCACCGCCGTCACGAATAGTTCCAACAGCTTGATCGCCAATCCGGACCTGCTCAGTAAGGTGTATGTGCCGCGTCCCCTGGTCACGGGCGCGGCGATTGTGGCCAGTCTGATGGATTTCGGCATTGCCTTTATGCTGTTGTTCGGCCTGATGGCGTATTATCGCGTTGCCCTGACTCCCAGGGTACTGTTGCTGCCCCTCCTGGTGATCTTGACAGCCCTCTTCGCCTTCGCGATAGGCACGTGGATGGCCGTGATTAACGTGAAATACCGCGATGTGCGGCATGCCTTGCCGTTCCTCATCCAGCTTTGGCTCTTTGCTTCTCCGGTCATCTATCCCTCCTCGTTCCTGCCGCCGCTGTGGCGGCCGCTGCTGATGCTCAATCCCCTCACCGGGATTATTGAAGGATACCGCGCATCCTTGTTTGGCTGGCCGTTTCCCTGGCCGGCCTTGGGTGTTTCCGTGGTTTTGACGCTGGCCGTTCTGCGGTATGCCATGCGCTCGATGCGGCAGGCGGAAGCGACCTTTGCCGACCTGATCTAATCATGCAACCGGCCATCCACTTGGAAGATGTCAGCAAGCGCTACCGGATCGGCGCCGCCGGAGCGTCATATGCCACGCTGCGCGAGGAGATCATGGAGAGCCTGGCGAGTCCGTTCAAGAACCTGGCGGCGCGCCGGCAGGGAGCCAGCCCCGAGCGATTCATTTGGGCTCTCGACCATGTCAGTTTCGACATCATGCCAGGGGAAGTGGTGGGCATCATTGGCAACAACGGCGCCGGAAAGTCCACCTTGTTGAAAATCCTGGCCCGCGTTACCACGCCAACATCCGGCTTCGCCGACCTCTGCGGAAGGGTCGGCAGCCTGTTGGATGTGGGCACCGGCTTTCATTCTGAACTGACCGGCAAAGAGAACATCTACTTGAATGGTGCGATTCTGGGAATGCGCCGGAGCGAAGTGCGGCGCAAGATGGACCAGATCGTCGAGTTTGCGGGTGTGGAGCAGTTCCTGAACACTCCCATCAAGCACTTTTCCACAGGCATGCGTGTGCGCCTGGCGTTTGCCGTCGCCGCCCACCTGGACACCGAGATTCTCCTGGCCGACGAGGTGCTGGCCGTAGGGGATGCCTCTTTCCACAAGAAATGCATCGAGGAAATGGGATCCATGGCACTGGCCGGGCGCGCCGTCCTGTTTGTCAGCCACAACATGACGGCCATTCGCCAACTCTGCCCTCGAACGATCCTGCTGGACCACGGCCGAGTGGTGGACTATGGCAACACCCACGAGGTCATCTATCGCTATCTGGCGGAGGTCTATCCCAAGGTTGCCACGGCGGACATCGAACCTCCTGCCCTGGACAAAGGCGTGGCCATCGCCCGCATTACGGTCTCGGATGCGCGAGGAGTTCCCAGCGAACACCACGACTGGCACTCTGGGATCGTCGTTTCCGTGGAATTCCGCGTGACCCGGCGTTTGCCGCCGCTATCCGTGGGAGTTGCGATCGTCAATTCGCTGGGAATCCGCGTGCTGTTTTCATGGATCGCGTTTCAAGCCACTTTCCTTCCCGGGATCTACCGGGCCCAGGGTGAGATTCGGGGTGAGATGTTGACTCCGGGAAGGTATCACCTGGACGTGGAGGCCGAACAATATGATTTTGAGAGTTACCATGACGTCAAGCAGTTGGTTTCCTTTGAGATCATTAACTCCAGCGCAGAGTTCGGACACAATCTGGAGTTGTACGGCCTGGTTTTTTCCCGGATTCCCTGGCAGACGCAGTTGGTAGCTCCGATTAGCTCCGGGGAGCCATAACACTCTACACGACCTATCGAGATCCAGGGAACGCGCTTACGGAGATGTCCGTCGCGCCCTTCGCGAAAGCCAAACATAAGCATGGTCCCGCGACGTTGAACAGCGCGCGGGCGCCGTTCGGTCCCGAGTCGGCCCATACGGCAATCGCAAGCGCAGCGGTCAGCCCAAACGCCGAAGCATGAATCGCCTCTCTCGGCAGGCGCGCCATTCCGCGGACGGCGAGCGGCGCCATCCAGAGAAGGTAATCCAAGTAACCCACGCTCCTAGGATGTGGAAGGCCGCCCGCAAGATGTCTCTCAGACCGTTAACAGCTCTCAGGCCGCTGATGATTTGCAGTGGCGTAACGAGACGGCCGTCGATGATCGAGCGGATCATCAGGACGACGCCAATGCCTGCTACGGCCATTCCGGCTATCTGAAGCCATGGCGCTCGTTTTTCCCGATACACCCAACCGCAAGCAAACAGGAAGGCCATTGGGACGAAAGTCTCCTTGGCCAGCGCACCCAGCACGCCCAGAATGGGTAGCGCGTTCCATTCTCGACGCTGTAACACGAGCACCAGTCAGACCATCAGGAACGCCTCGCCGGCATCCACCATGCCCGCCAATTGGAAATTCGCAATCTCGAAATTGAGCAGATAACAGAACGCCGCGATCAGTCCAGTCGCCCATGAGAATCCGAACTCTTGCGCGATCCAGATCAACACCATTACCGACGACGCACAGAAGGCCGAATCCACCATCAGCAGGGAGAACGAAACGGGATTCCACGTTCCGAGGTGACCTGCCGCCGCGTGATAAATGGGTTTGGCCAAATACGGCACCAGGACGCGGTAGCGCCAATGGCCTTCGGCGGCGTCTGGGCCGTCAACCACCAGCCGGAAATACTGTGCCGAGTCTGACAGTCCGGAAGCATGAGGCGGGTCGTAACGGTTTAGGCTGGCATACCCAAGCCCGAAGCAGATTATGAAAAACATTGGCCACAGAGTGACGTGTTCGAATCGCATGACCTGACCTCTTGGGTAATGATTTCAAGGCAAGCCGAACCCAAAAATCGCGTGGAATCCGGCCATCGCGCATGCCGACAACACGCCGGCGAGCACACCCAGGCCAACCAGAGCTATCCGGTTCCACTGCGCCCAGCGTCCGAAACTCACCAGGATCATCGGCAGAATCGGTCCGATCAGCCGGGAGTCGATCCCGCCATCCGGAGGGCGATTGAAGGAAGCGAAGAACATCGCGTAGACCAAGCCGAATGCAGCCTCTATGGGGCGCTCGCGCCACAACACGCGGTAGGGACGGCCCAAGCACATCGCGCAGAGACCTACAAACGTGAGTACAAGCCAAAAGATCCTATAAACCATGTCCGTCCAGCGCGTCATGGGAAGCAAGGCTAGGGCCCTGACCGAGGTGATCACCGGCCAAGAGAACAGCCACCATCCGCCTCCCCAAAGGGAGGAGTAGCTCTTGAACTGCACGAAGGGATCTCCGGTAGCCCGATACAGCAGCGCCAGATAGGCAAGACCGACAACTGCGGCCGGCACGGCGGTAATAGCCAGCTCCCGGTACTTGCGCCGCCCTAGTAGCACGATGCCGACACAAAGCAGCGCCAGGAACGCCACGCCCCGCACAACCGTAGCGAAACCCAGCAGGAGACCGGCCAGCATCCAACTCTGGCTCCTCAGACTGAGAGATCCCCCGTAGACCAAAGCCGCGAACAACGGCTCGCTACTTCCTTCCAGGCAGTAGGTCAGCCAGAGATAGTTTCCCACCGCAAACAGCGATGCGACATAACCGCCGTACAGTTTGTAGCTCAGGTGCACGGCCAAGACGCCGCTCACAAAGCAAACCAGAATCAGCGCCGACACTTCCGGGATCCGCAGGAGCCAGGATACGAGCATGATCGCCACGGGAAATCCCCAAAAATGCTTAGGCTCATAACTCTGGAAGCCGAAGTGTTGCAGCCGGTCTGCGACCTCCAGATAGAATGAATTGTCATAGATGGTGAATGCAATTTCCGCGACGTTGCGGTGGGCGATGCTTAGAAGGGTAAGGTGGAGTAGAAGGGCGCCAAGGAACAAGAGCAAGGCAAAGAGCAACGAGGGCAGCGCTGCTTGACGTGCCGCAGAAGGATCGGCTTGGGTGCGGATGATCTCCAGGGGCACTGACGAATTAGCGTTGGACTGCGCCGCTGCGTTGCCGTCGTCCTGCATAAGTGATTTGGATTCCATCCTTCCGTCCACGCCGCCCGAGTCTACCAAAGGTAGTGTTGATTGTCCACGCACCACGACAACAATAGACTAACTTAGGATCAGTACGTCTGTCTGGTCAACCTGTGTTGGTGCAATTCCGAGTGTCTTTTGGGGTATGTTTGGTGAGTCGGAAGCTAGAAAGATCGTTGACTTACAATAGGATGCCGTGAGCAGGCGGCCGAGAAAAGGGCCCCCAGGGGTGTGCGCAGAAACGAACCGTTTCGCACTAACTACCGAAGATTCATGGGGATAATCACCCAATTTGAGGGTTGCATATGTAGTTGGATATGCTTGCTGCAGGCCTGCTCATGAACGGCCAACTACCCAAGGTAGAGGCGTTTGGCCACTGTGATAAGCTGCCGCTGTGGACTGCCTAACCAGCGGTTGGATTCTCTGCGATCTGGGACCTATTCTCAAAGCGATGATGGCCTTTGGCCTGTTCGCGTTGATTCCCGGCTATGTCGCAGGGTGGGCCGCCAACATCTTTGAATTCCGCCGCGGATCGGTGCTCCGTCAGATGGCCCTGAGCGTCCCGCTCTCGGTTGCCGTTGTTCCGATCTGTACTTATCTGCCCTGGCGTTTTCTTTCCATTCGTTTCGTCTGGTGCTACTTCGCGCTGGTCTGGTTATGCTTCTTCTGGATTGTGGCGGTTCTTGTTTGGAAGAGGATCCGACATGGGGGCGGTTGCCATTGGGGAAGCCGGGCGGGTTGGATCACCGGTATAGCTGCGGCGGCGGTTTGGGCAATCATAGCGGTGGCTTCGCTGGCCGATCTTCGTCTTGGGGCCCGGCTCTATCAGCCCGAACCAGCTCTGGATTATTTGTCGCGCGCGCCCATCGCGGCAGGGGCTCGCTAGGGAGACCAAGCTTCCTCCCCAATCGCCATTTCTAAATCCTGGATACCCCGCCCAACTCCGGTATCACTACTTTTGGCCGATGATCTGCGGCTTGGCGCAGGTCGCAGGTGGAGACGGTTCCCCCACCAGGTCCGCCGTGATCGCCGGGACGGTGTGGAGCGGCACCGCGCTCATTTGCGTCATTGCCGTTTTCGTGCGGTTTTTCCAAGGCTGGAGCGGTGGCTGGCGGCGATACGCCGTCGCCTTCGCGCTGCTCGGCGTCACCGGCCTCGACATTATTCCTTTCCTAGGCCGCAATCTGGCCACTCGCGATGTGCCATCGGAGATGCTCCCGATGCTGGAGTGGTGGAACGAGATGGTAACCGGTTTCTCAGATGCCATGCTTTGGGTGCCCCATCACATCGCCGCTCTAGTTACGGGATTGCTGGCGTTACTCCTGGTGTGGGAAGAAACCAACACCGAGAGCCGGTCTGCGCGACTGGTCCCCATGCTTTTCGCGGCAATGGCGCTGGCTTCGACCGTTGGTTTGTCCGTGGATCTCGGCTTTGTCTTCGGAGTGTCCCTGGCGGTGTGGTTTCTGTTCCTAGGCTGGAGGAAGGAATTCGCCGCGGCGCTGGCGACCCTCGTGGTTGCCGCGGTGGCGGGCACTCTGGTTGCCCCGTTTTGTCTGGAACTGCTGGCTGGCGGACCGCCGGCCAGAAGTCTTTCGCTTACGGTGCGCGACTTTTCTCTGCTGCCGCGCACCTCCGATCCTTTTCTGAAAGCGGCACTGCGCTTGGCCACGTTGCCGTTGAATTACGGGATGGAACTGGGTTTTTTCCTCTATGCCGCCGCGATCCACTGGCGGCTCCGCTGGCGGAGCGCACTCGCCCGGCCCGACAGGCCGGTGGTTCTCCTCTTACTCACAAGCTTCTTCATCGCAACATTCCTCCTTTCGCGCGCCGGGAACGACCTGAATTTACGCGCACTCCTGCCGGCGCAATTCATCCTTCTCTTGTGGGCCGCCCAAGTGTTGGATCTTCGCCGCCACCTGGGAGCCGTGGACCGTGGCCTGTTGACTCTGCTCTTGGTGATCGGCGCATCTGGTGCCGCACTCAACCTTGTCTCGCTGCGATTCTTTCCCCTGTTCGAAGACAGCGCGTTATTCGCCCGGCTAGAGGGGGGAGTGAATCGGGATCACCTTTACGGACGAACCTCCTTGTCCATAGCGCAAGCTTACTCTTGGATTCGCCAGCGAACGAACCGAAGCGCCGTCCTGCAGAGCACTCCCGAAACCCTGTTCAATTACGGATTCGGGCTTTATTCCGATCGCCGCGGGCTGGCCATGGGAGTGGAGTGCGATGCCTATAGCGGCCGGGTCGCGGATTGTAAAGCGATCAAAGCCGCCCTACGCCCTTTGTTTACCGGTCCGGCGGGTTCCAATGATTTTGTTCGTGTATGCCGTGCTTTTCCATTGGATTATGTCGTGGTCCAGATGGACGACCCAGTGTGGGCTTCGCCCAGCAGTTGGATTTGGAAGGAGCAGCCGGTCTTTGCCAACGCCTGCGCTAGAGTCTTCGCTTGCCGCCGATGATATCTACATTCGCGGCGCGGGGACGGTTTCGGACGCGGGCGCCGGCAGGGCTGATGTTTGCAGAAGGCGGTCCAACTCTGCCCCCGAACGATCCTGCTGGACAAGGGCCGGGTGGCCGACTATGGCAATACTCACGATGTCATCCATCGCTATCTGGCGGAGATCTATCCGAAGGCTGTCACGGCGGAGATCGAACCTCCGCACGTTGACAAGGGCGTGGCCATTGCCCGCATTACGGTCTCGGATGTGCGAGGAGTTCCCAGCGAACACTACGACTGGCACTCTCCGATCGCCGTTGCTGTGGAATTCAGCGTGACGCGGCGTCTGCCGCCATTATCCTTGGGGGTTGCCATTGTCAATTCGCTGGGCGTTCGCGTGCTGTTTTCATGGGTTGCGTTTCAGGCCGCTTTGCTTCCGGGGATCTACCGGGCTCAGGGTGAGTTCCGGAGTGAGATGCTGGCTCCGGGAAGGTATCATGTGGACGTGACGGCCGAACAGTACGATTTTGAGATTTACCATGAGGTCACGCAGTTGGTGTCCTTTGAGATCATTGACTCCAGCGGAGAGTTCGGACACAATCTGGCGGAATACGGCCTGGTTTTTTCCCGGATTCCGTGGCAGACGCAGTTGCTGGCACCGGCGTCATCCAGCGCAACGGCCTTTGATTCTCCGGCTGCTTCCGAGCGGCCGGGCAACGCGGCCATGGAGTAACTCCCGTTTTTTCTTGTGGCGCCCGACTCCTCATTCTTGCCGTCCAAGATGGTATAGTATCCGAAAATGTCTCGTGCGACCGATCCCGTGCGGGCGCCCCGCGGAAGAACCAGCGAGAAGTCCGCGGCGATCCGAACACTGCAATCCGAGGTCCTTCTCTTCTTCTTGATGGTTCTCTCGGTGTTGCTAATCACGTCGGCTGGGTTCGACACGTCCGAGGGCACCAGCCACTACCAGATTGCCTATCAGATCGTGACACAAGGTTCCCTGGGCTTCAGCCGCCCACCGGACAGCCTCTTTGTGGTGGCCCCAAACGGGCGCGCCTATGGTCATCATGAATTTGGAAACACGTTTTTTCTTCTGCCCGTCGCCTGCTTCAACGTGGCCCTGGAAAGAGGGGGCTCGCAAACCGGCTGGATGGAAGAACAATGGGCTACGCAACGGGCTTCGTTGTCGCCTTGGTTGCGCCTGTCTACTGTGCGGCTACGGCCGCGTTCTTCTACGCGTTGCTCCGCTCGTTTTTTCTCAAATCCATCGAGCAGGCCCTTCGCGGTTCGCTCGCTCTCACGTTCTGCACGTTTGTGTGGACTTACTCGCGAAACCTGTACGATGGTGTACTTTGCATGGCCTTGTTGACCGGGGCGATGCTGGCGATGATGCAGTTTCAAAAAACAAAGGACATCCGCCTCTTTCTGATCGCCACTGCTCTGTTCGGATTGGGAGTGATCACCCGGTTGTCTATGCTTCTGGCCCTGGCGGCGTTCGCCGTGTATCTCCTGGTCGGCTTCTGGAGAGACCGGGCCCAACTGATTCGCTTGGCATTCTTGGGAGGGTTGGGTCTTTCCCCGTTTGCCGTGTGGCAGCTTTATTACAATCACCTGCGGACGGGCAATTGGCTCCTATCGGCGATACACAAAGACAATCCCTTGATCGGCGATCTCATGACCGGATTAACGGGGTTGCTGTTCAGTCCCGGCAAGAGCATCTTCCTATACTGCCCGCTGGCGCTGCTGTCGGTCTTCTGTTTCCGCCGGTTTTGGACTTCCTACAGGCCGGAAGCAGTCTTCATAGCGGTCCTCTCCATGCTGTGGCTGGTTCTTCATGCCAAGCTTGAAGATTGGTCCGGTGACTGGGGTTGGGGACCGCGGTACTTCATTACGGTCGCGCCAATCCTTGCTCTGCCCGTATGCGTGTTCTGGGACGCGATGACGCAAACCATCCTTCGCCGCGCCCTCTTCTTCGGCGCGCTTGCTTGGGGCGCCTTGCTCTCGTGCGCCTCGATCATCGGGAATTGGCACTTCCGCAGAACGCTAGCCGAGATGCAGGGACGGGAGGAAGACATGTCTTGGTCGTTGCGGGGCGGGCAAGCGTGGGACATGGTTCGGGCCGCCGCATCAAACCTCCGCAACATGATCGAGCACTCGCCGGGATCCACCGTGCCGGGCGCTTCTCCCGTGGACACCTATGCCTCGAACACCGTCAATGTATGGTTCAATTCGGCTGCGTGGATGGGTGTTCCGATGTTGCCCTTGGCCGGCGTCGTCTTGGCGTTGCTGTCGATTGCGGCATACTGCTTCGTGGCGCTTCAGCGCTTGAGCGTCGGCGAAAGGGAGTCAGGAGCCCATGAACAGGCGGGGTGAGATCCTGATTGTCGATCGTCGAAGGGGCAGACGCTCTCGGGTGTAGCGCGGGCAGCCGTTGACGGCGATGCTGTAGTCCCCGGCGCCCTACTCGACCTTCGACCCCGGGAATCCAGTTGCGGAGAGATCTGTCGCGCCCTTCGCGAAAGCCAAACATAGACATGGTCCCGCGATATCGAACAGCGGGCGGGCGCCATTCGGTCCCGAGTCGTTCCATACGGCCAGCGCCAATGCCGCAGCCAGCCCAAGGGCCGAAGCATAGATAGCCTGTCTCGGCAGACGCGCCATCCCGCGAGCGGCCAGCGGCGCCATCCAGAGGAAGGTGATCCAAGTGACCCACGATCCCAGGATGTGGAAGGAGTTGCGTACCATGTCTGTCAATCCGTAGGCCGCTCTCTCGTCACTGGTGATCTGCAGCGGTGTAACCTGATGACCGTCTACGATCGAGTGGACTATCATTACGGTGGCAATACCGGCCACGGCCATTCCAGCAATCTGAAGCCAGGGCGCTCGTTTCTCCCGATACACCCAACCGCAGGCAAACAGGAACGCAATCGGTACGAAGGTCTCCTTGGCCAGCGCGCCGAGCACGCCCAGAACGGGGAGCACGTTCCAGGCTCGCCGCTGCAACACCAGCGCCAGACAGACCATCAGGAACGCCTCGCCGGCATCCACCATGCCCGCCAATTGGAAATTCGCAATCTCGAAATTAAGCAGATAACAGAACGCCGCGATCAGTCCAGCCGCCCACGAGAATCCGAACTCTTGCGCGATCCAGATCAACACCATTGCCGAAGATGCACAGAAGGCGGAATCCACCACCAGCAGGGAGAACGAAACGGGATTCCACGTTCCCAGGTGACCAACCGCCGCGTGATAAATGGGTTTGGCCAAATACGGCACCAGGACGCGGTAGCGCCAATGACCTTCGGCGGCGTCTGGACCGTCAACCACCAGCCGGAAATATTGGGCCGAGTCTGAAAGTCCGGAAGCATGAGGCGGGTCGAAGCGGTTCAGGCCGGCATACCCAAGTCCGAAGCAGATTATGAAAAACATCGGCCATAGGGTGACCTGAATGAATCGCATGGGTTGATCCCGTGGGCTGGAAGTGGCTCGGCCCATTCAGACGATAACACAGCCAGTCAACCAAAGAAGGCCAAACCCGGGAACCGCACGAGCATTCTCACGGCGAGGGAACGGTTTCGCGAGCCGGCAGAGCCGATGCTTGCAGGAGGCGATCCAGCACCGCCGGCAACGTGGAACTGATGGTGTCCACCAGAACGAACAGCACATACGGCGTGGTTCCGGACGCCACCGGCCGCGAGAAGATAATCGCGCTTTGGTTGTCGGAGCCGCCGCCGATGGGGACTTCCACGCGCCAGCAGCGGCTTTCGGCAGGTCCGGAGTTCTCCCCGCACGGGAAGGTCTGCCGCCGCAACATTCCCGGCGGCAGTTTTCCGCTGCGCCCCGCCAGATCCAAAGTAATTTCGTGGAAACCTAGTTCCTCGCCCAGGCCGCGAAGAGTGTCCACCATGTCGTTCCAGTCGGAGACGCCGTTGAGCACCGCGGGCAAATTGCGCAGGCGAACATGCACGTTGATCGCCTGGCGTTCCTGGAACAATCCCCGGCGCAGACTCTCTCCGACCTCGCCGAATTCGTGATAACCGAGTTGCTGAATCCCCAACCAGCCCGCCGCCACCAGCACCAGCAGAACCATCCCGACTTGGCGAGTCCACCAAGTGGCCAGCAGCAACGAAACGATTCCCAGCGCCGCGCAGACGCCATAGAGGAGCAGCACGGCCCTCCTGCTGGTCATGCCCTGCAGCAGCAGGCGATGATGAATATGCTCGTGATCGGCAGCGAAGATCGGCTGGCCGCGCACGAATCGCCGGAACACCGAGATGCCCACCTCGGCGATTGGCAAGCCCAGCGCGAACAGCGGCGCCACCACGGCCACCAACGTGGAGGCCTTGGCCGACCACAGGATGGAGAATGTCGCCAGCAGGTAGCCCAGAAACAAGCTGCCGGAATCTCCCAGGAAGACCGTGGCCGGATTAAAGTTGAAGCGCAGGAAAGCCAGCGTGGCGCCCGACAGCGTGATGGTCAGAATCGCCAGAGTCGCGTTGTTCTGAATGATGGCCACCACGAACATGGTCGTGGCGGCGAAGAAGGCCACGCCGGACGCCAATCCATCCAGCCCGTCCACAAGATTCAACGCATTTGTAATTCCGACCACCCACAGAACCGTCACTGGCAGCGCGGCCCATCCCAGGTGGATTCCACCGGTTCCCGGAATGCCGATGTGACTCACGGAAATGCCTTGCGTCCACAGCCAGTAAGCGGCGGACGCCTGCACCAAGATCTTCAGGTAAGGCGAGGACCCGCGTATATCGTCCCAGATGCCCACGGCCAGAATCAGCAAGCTGGGCAACATCACGTGGTACAACTCGCCGGACGATTTATGAAATGTCGTGGCCAGCGATCCATGCAGCCAGGTGAGCATGCCAATACTGCAAAGGAAGGCTATCGAGATGGGGATGCCCCCCAGCCGCGGGATGGGAACGCGGTGCAGCTTGCGCTTCTGGTCGGGATGGTCCACCCAACCCATGCGCTGAAACAGGCTGCGGGCCACCGGCGTCAACGCTAGAGTGATGGCCGCTGATGTAACAAAAAGCAACAGGTAGGTCATTTGCGAAATCGGGGAGCACTTCCATTAAAGCTTTTTGCGCCGCGCTTGTCAAACCCGAGTTCCCTAGAACCCGGATAGCTGCGGGCGCAAAAAGCTTCATACCCGTACGCGTAAAAACCGCTCGCGGCGGGCCAAGGGCCCGCCGCTGGAAAGGCGAAGCCTTTCCGCACGAAGGAGCGGCAAAGCCGCTCGGCATTCAAACGGAGACAACTACCCATTTGTGCCACCAGAAAAGGCGGCCTTTCTCGCTGTCACGACATCTTGCAGCCCTCCGGGAACCACCGAGTACCGGACATCTCCAAACCATGCCGACAGCCGGGTGACGATGTATTCCCGGGAGTGCCAGGTGGTTTGATACCAGTCCGGCACCAGGCCGCTGAGCTTTTCAGAGCGCCGGTGCCGAAACCCCTGAGACTGAAGCGTCTGCCGGCCTTCCGCATCCAACTCCTTGCCGGCGGGCGGCACGGGAACTTCCGACTCCGGCATTTTGCCAAGTGAAGCCGACCATCCAAGAGAAACAGCCTGATGCCTGTGGAAAGTCGATAACGTTCCTGCGGCACTGTGAGCCGCGATACCGACGCCGTACGGCAAAGCCACGAAGTGCGTCGCGTCTAGATTAAGCGTAACAAAAAACGCCGCGTGCATGCGGGCAGCACGTACACGCGCCAGGTTGTTGGTACGAATCGCCAGCGGCAGCCCACATTTCGACGTCTCACTGCGGAGACACACGCTGTGTTACAGTTGGACAAAGTCCACATGGGAGCGAACCGGCAGCACAGAGTCCTTCTCGTAGTCATCTGGCTCGCTTTTCTCTCTCGCGGCCTTTTCTATTGCGTGCAGCAGCCGATGTGGGAAGGATATGATGAGTGGGCGCATTTTGCTTACGTCCAACACCTTGCCGAACATCGCACGCTGCCTTCCAGGACTGACTTGGTGTCGAACCAGGTGCGACGGTCGCTGCAACTTGTGCCGTTGTCTCAGTTCGCCGCCACAGTAAGCCCCGGCACCATCACCCACGATTTATTCTGGCAGTTAGCCCCCGAGGAGCAGGCCCGGCGGGAGCAAGAACTCCGGCGACTGCCCTCCTCTGCGTTGGGAACGAGTGACCCGAGCATCCTCGCCAGGCAATATGAGGCCCAACAACCACCGCTTTATTACTTGATGCTAGCACCTTTCTACTTGATGCTTGAGCGCCTGTCCTTACCGGCACAAATTTTCGTGCTTCGAATCCTGAGTGTCGTGATTGCGTCGAGCGTGGTCTTCCTTGGATATGCCATCGCACGTTTCGTTTTGCGCAGCCGAGCGCTGTCCCTACTCGTTGCCGTCCTGCTCGCATGCCTTCCCGGGCTCTACATTGATATTTGCAGAATCGGCAACGAAAGCCTGTCGATTGCCCTAACTTCCGCGGTGATCCTCTGTTCTCTTAAAGCGTTTAGACGCCGATCCAGAGCCCTGGACTGGCTCCTATTGGGTATGCTTATGGGAGTTGCTCTTCTGACAAAGACGTACACAGTTGCGTTCGTGCCTCTGCCTGCTGTTGTGGCCCTGCTGCGGACACTCAGACGTCCGAAGGCGTGGAAGCAAACGGCCGCATTCTGCGGAGCTGCCTACGTTGCAGCCATGGCAATCGGAGGATGGTGGTACTGGCGAACTTGGGCGACTACCGGAACTCTATCCGGCGAGCAACTTCATGTTGCTGCGGGGGAGTTCCCGTTCGTACAAAAGCTATCAGCAGCTTATCGCGTCGATTGGCGTGCCGTGGTCGATGTCGGCGCCTTCTCGCATATTTGGGTGGGCGGCTGGAGCTTCCTGGTCGTCCGCAGTTGGATGTACCGTGTTTGCGAACTCGTTGCCGTGCTGGCTGCAATTGGGTTATTGATGCTTCTGATCAGAACGGTCGGCAGCACGCCGCGAGGGCGTATCCGACGGGCATTGGCGAATCCGGCTGGCATCCTCGTGACGGCCTACATTCTGATGTGCTTCGCGGTGGCATATCATTCGCTCGTCATATTCCTGGTACAGAACACGAGCACAGCGAACGGCTGGTATCTCTACTCCGTAGTAGTACCCGAAGTGGTTCTCTTGGCCTTAGGGTTTACAGGACTCTTCGGAATGAAGTGGTCGCCATTGGCAATGGCGTGTGTCTGCGTCCTGGCAGTTGCCCTGGATCTTTACACCGTCCATTTTCTGCTGATGCCGTACTACGCGGGCATGATCGGCCATCGCGCATCGGGATCCCTGGAGTCCTTCCGGGTCAAGACGCTGATCAGCGAGATGGACGTTCTGCTTCGAAGACTGTCGATCAACAAACCTGCTCAAATTGGTCCAGCCGCCGTCGCTGCGATGTGGGCGGCATATGTGTGGTCAACGGGGGCGCTCGGTTCGATTGCTGTTTTCGTCGCTTCTACCCAGCGAAAGAACAGAACCGGCGGAACGCATGAGCCGGCGGCCGGATTGCAGGTGATCCTTTGAGGGCCATTCCCAACCTTCTCCCTTATGAGCAAAACGGTCTTGCCGCGTATGAACAAAGGATCGATTACTTACAGGCGCGCAGAAGTTCGTAAGTTATTGATGGCGGATCCACTGCAACCTATTCCGATAGGCTTTCTTACCGCGCCATCCGATAGACCACAAACACCTGCCGTCCATATTCATCGGAGACCACTTTTATCACGTTGGGCCGATAGCCCAAGCGCGCCGCCGACTCCAGAAAGGTCGCGTTGCGTTCGGGGAAAAACGCCTGCTCCGAAGGATGCGCCACGAACAGGGCGTCCGGGCGCGATAGCATCGCCGGTATATTCCGCTTGTCGTCGGGAACCTCCAGCGCCAGCGGTAACTGCCCACGATCCAGCATCGCAATAGTGTTGATGAAGCCCCAGTCCATGCTGTAGATCACCGGGACTCGCTGCGTCTTGAGGTAATCGGCGAGCCGGGCCAACGCGGTCGTCCATTGAGGAGCGCCGCCGTTGCGCGCTATCGCCGTGTAATACTCGTTGGTCACCAGAGCGCAGGAGATCGTCAGCACGATCAGCAAGCCCACCAGCGCCGGGACTCCCGCGCTCTTCAGGCGCCGCGACGCCGCGGCGAAAGACACACCCATGATCGCTTGCGGCAATGGCCACATCAAGATCGTATGGTGAACCGAAGTCCCCGATTTCATGGTCCACGCCATCTGCGCCCACGTGATGGCCATCGACAGCAGACAAAACCAGATGAGGCGGCGATCCCCAGGGCTCGCCAGAGGCGCGAGAAACAGGGCCATCACAAAAGCGTAGATGATCCAGTAATGACGCGGATGGCCCGCGGCGTCCGACACCCACGCCGACATCCGCTCGGTTGCGGTAGACGGCTGTCGCGGCGCTGGCGTAGTGTCGTCTGCGGCGTTCAAGAAATCAAAGAACCCGGAACCATCGAAGGTGCCCTTCAGCACCCAGGCCTTGATGGAGATTGGAGCGTTGTCGGGAAGCACGTTCTGGCGCAGCGTGCCTAGTCGTGAGTGAATGTTGTAGAGCACCAGCGGGAGCGCTCCCAAGGCGATCCAAAACAGTGCCAGGGCGACGCGCCGGGGGGTGATGGGCTTCAGTACGTGCTGCGGATAAAACACCAGGGCGGCAACTCCCATCGCGCCCAGCAACCACAGCGCCAGCGCTTTGTCCCATAACGCCAAGCCGACAAGCAACGACGCGCCGGCCAGGTGCGATTCGTGGCGACTGTCGAAAAAACGGACCAGGAGCAGCAGGGCGCCGATCAAGGCAACGTGCCCCACAACTACCGGACCAAAGTCGTAGCAACTGGTCAGCAGAAACATCGAGTCGGCGGCCAGCAGGACGGCTCCCACCGCCGCGGCACGCTCTCCCGCCACGCGGCGCAGCAGCAGGAAGAACAACCAAATCGTCAGGGCCCCCAGCAGCACCGCCGGCTCGCGGACCGACCAGGCGTTCGGACCAAACAGGCCAACAACAGGAGTCCACAAGAGAGTCTTGAGGGTGCCGGCATAGCTCGCCAACATCATTGGGAGGCGGACAGGTCCGATTCGAAAATAGTACAACGCGGAGTTCGGCAAATAGATGGGCGCGGCAAAAGCCGCTTCGTCATTCTGAACGCCGATCCGCGTGATGAACGGCTGAGCCGTCAGGATGAACCACGCACAGGACGCCAGCGCGACAAGGGTCGCCAGCCGGAACCCGCCTCCTCGCGGCCCGGCGTCAGGAGGAATCGCCATGGGTTGATGATATCCGACTCACCAACTGATTTTCACCAGCGACAAGAATTGGGTAGTGGGCTACTTGAATCATCTATTCTGCCTGCTTTGTAACTCGGCGTGTCTCCTCACGATCCGAACGGCTCGTTCGCGATTCCTGGCGCGACGCTACGAGGATCGGCGGCCGGACGTGGCGGATTTGTGTGTGGTTCGGATGAGTGAACTGTATCCGCGGCACACCGTCATCACGGTGGATGAAAGCGATTCTAGAGTGTATCGGCGTAATCCGTTACTCTCCGGCCGGAGTTCTCCGTGAGGGATTAGCCGAACTCCAACTCCACTTGGTCCACAAAGCACCAGCCCCAGTCTTCTCCCGGCTCGATCGAGCGCATGATCGGGTGTCCGCTGGAATGAAAATGCTTGGTGGCGTGCTTGTTCTTGGAGGAATCGCAACAGCCGACGTGCCCGCACTCCAGGCACAGGCGTAAGTGAACCCAGGAGTCGCCGGTTTTCAGACACTCCTCGCAGCCGCGGGTGTGCGGTTTCACCGGCTTGATTTGGTTCACATGTTGGCAACGGGTCATCGATGTAGTCATGGGATGTCTCCTTATTTGTGCGCCAGGTAGCGATGTACGAACGTTACCGCCATGGCCCCTTCCCCAACCGCCGCGGCGCAACGCTTCACCGAGCCGTGACGAACGTCGCCGGCCGCGAATAATCCGGGCATGGTCGTTTCCAGGTAGTACGGCTCGCGGTTCAACGGCCACCGCTCGGGATAGCGGCCGCCGATTCTCAGGTCCGGGCCGGTCACCAGATATCCTTCTTCGTCGCGCACGATGCCCGCCTCTTCCGCCCACGCCGTGTTCGGCGATCCGCCCAGGCACAGAAAAAGCCAGCTCGTCTCGATGGTTTGCTGCCGGCCCGTTTCGCTGTGGGTCAGCGTGACGCTGCGCAGCAGATGGTCGCCGTCCAGGCCCGTGACGGTGGTGCGCGCCAGCACTTCAATCTGTGGCGAGGCACGGATGCGATCGATCAAATAGTTGGAAAGCGTTTGCTTCAGGCCGCTGCCGCGAATCACCACGCTGACTTTCCTGGCGTAGCGGGCAAAGTGCAAGGCGGCTTGTCCGGCGGAGTTTCCGCCGCCCACCACGATGACGTGCTCATCCACGCACATCGAGGCTTCGCTGGCGCCCGCGCCATAAAAGACGCCCACGCCGCGGAAGCGTTGCTCATTGGGCACGTTCATGCGCCGATACTCGACGCCCGTGCAGCAGATCGTAGCCAGCATGACAATCTTGGTTCCGTCGTCGAGATAGCCGATCCCCTTGCCGGGAAGAAACTCGGCGCGCACACCTTCGCGCAGCAGCAGAATCTCGGCGCCGAATTTGGCCGCCTGCTCGCGAGCGCGCTGGGCCATGTCCGCGCCGGTGATGCCCTCGGGGAATCCCAGGTAGTTCTCGATCTTCGAACTGGTGCCGGCCTGCCCGCCGATCGCCGATCGCTCGATGACCACCGTTTTCAGACCTTCGGAGGCGCCATACACGGCGGCGCTCAACCCGGCGGGTCCCGCACCGTAGATGCCCAGATCGTATTCCGCCAGCGACGGATTCTTCAACCAGCCGAGCTTCTCCGAAATCTGGCGGATCGTGGGATGCTCCATCCGCGTCCCGTCCGGAAACACGCAGACCGGCAGGTGGCTGTGGCCGCTTAGCTCCGTCCATTCAAAGGGAATGTCGCTGCGCTGAAGAAAGTCGCGGATGGCGTAGGCTTCAGCACAACCGCGGACCCCGGACAACTGGAGCGCCGGCTTCGGTATCTGGGCATCGGTTTCACTCATGACAATTCCATCTTACCGTGGAGCCGGGGTGCGTGAAACACGCCGCGCGTTTTTCTGGGGGGGCGAAACGGGGGCAGCGAAACGGAGATGGCGGGACTTGCTAAGTAAATGCAGGGTCGAAAGATGGGTCTCGACGCAACGTATTCTGGCTGCGACTCGTCTTATTAGTTACAGAACGTGGGATCTGCCAGTCGGCCCGGGTAGGCCAAGCCTGCCCGGGGTCATGGCCCGGCCCACTCATCGCTCCTCTCCGCGATTTTGTGATACAAAAATATAGATCACATGAGAACCGCCAGCATCCGCGACCTGCGTTATAAGTTTCCCGAGATCGAGGCTGCTCTTCGGGATGGAGGAGCAATCGAGATCACCAAGCGCAAGAAGGTGATTGCTCGCCTGGTGCCCCCAAAGCGGGCCAAACGCCCGAAGGTGCCGGACTTCATGGCCATGCTGAAGGAGATTTACGGCGATAAGGTTCACAAGCTCACGGGCGCCGAGCTGATCTCCCAACAGCGAGGGCCCCATTGAGGCCCTACTCGGACTCCAGTTTTCTGGTCTCTCTCTACCAACTGCGGACAATCTCTGAAAGAGATTGAGGAGAACCAGCCAGCATTTGACGCCTTCCTAGCGATGGGCATGCTGCTCTTCCTGCAATTGAAGAAGCGCTTGATTCGATCGAGGAAAATGCCTCGCCGCTGCTCAATCCTGGTGACGTGACGTCGGCATATGCCCAAATCAAAGGACCAGCCGCCGAGCCTCGTTTACGGAGGGTCATCGAGAACCCCAAGCTAAAATCTATTCACATCTTCGCGGAGTCCTCCTGGCTCAATCCCTCGGCCTCGGACCGCCAGCACCGCGCTAGCGGCGGAATTTCCCAAGCAGTTCCGTCTGCGCCAGGATCTTTCCCTCCATGGCGCGCAACAGTTCCGCCTTGGTGGCGCCGGACTTCAGTCCGGTTTTCGCGCTTAACGCGTACAACTTGAAAAAGTAACGATGGGCGATCCCGGCGGTGGGCATGGTCCGCCGTAGCCGATCCGTCCGAAATCGTTGCGGCCCTGGTATCCACCGCCCGGCACGATCTCCTGCTTGGGGACGCCCTCGGGCAGGCCGTGCGCCGAGGCCGGCAGGTCGTAGATCACCCAGTGAACCCAAGTGCCGGCCGGCGCGTCGGGATCGTCGGCAACCAGCGCGAAAGCTTGCGTGCCGGCCGGAGCTTCGCTCCAGACCAGTACGGGAGAAACGTCCTCTGCCGAGCAGGTGAACTTCTTGGGAATGTCGCCATTGGATTGGAACGCGGAACTGGTCAGTTGCAACGCCGCCATAACGATACCTCCAGAAACGCTAGAGAGGAATAAGTACATGCCGCGATTCTAGCAGGATGGCCCGCCATCGTCCACAGAGGGAGAAGCCACGGGTGCTTAACCGTTTTTGGGGAAAACATAAGATTTCGCCCAGTTTGGAGCACGCCAGCGGGCCGGTCGCACGCCGGTCCGATATGGACTACCAGTTCCGTTTGATCCCGGAGGGATAAATCAGCTTGTAGCCGGTGGTTGAGCGTTTTTTGCGACACCACCGGTATATTCGCCAGAGCGATGCACCTGAAGGGGTCCGGCGTTCCTCTCTTGAATTTGCGATGGGTTGACCGCTGTTTCTCTGGTACCGCTCCTGGGTACGAAGGATGTCGGCAGGGCTAACCGGTGGTGTCCGCAAAAAACGCTCAACCACCGGCTACGGCTAGATCCCTCCGGGATCATCTCGAAGAAATGAGATGCCTCCCAATATGCTCATCGAAGCGCAGACGGATTTCGTGCTACCGTGGTCAAAAGGA
>CAVVEL010000003.1:0-566177 GCA_963747095.1 Terriglobia bacterium | reverse complement strand
AACATTTATGCCGCCGGCGACGTGATTGGTTTTCCCATGCTGGCCTCCACCTCGATGGAACAGGGCCGCATGGCCGCCAATCACGCTTTCGGAGTCACCACCCATCACATCCCGGAAACTCTGCCTTTCGGCATCTACACGGTGCCGGAGATTTCCTACGTTGGACCGACCGAGCAGAAGTTGACGGAGCAAAAGGTGCCGTTCGAAACGGGGCTGGCGCGTTATCGCGAGTTGGCGCGCGGCCAAATCATCGGCGACTACCGGGGAATTCTGAAGCTTATTTTCCATCGCGAAACGCACAAGGTGCTGGCGGTGCATATTCTCGGAGAAGGGGCCACCGAGTTGGTGCACATCGGCCAGGCGGTGATGGCGCTGGGCGGCACCATGGAATATTTCCGTGACGCGGTGTTCAACTATCCCACGCTGGCGGAGGGGTACAAGGTAGCGGCCTTGAATGGATTGAATAAATTGTCGTGTTGAGCGCGGACGCCTGATGGCGGGGCTGCGGCGTAGCTGGGCGGGCCTGCCAGCGGACGGCGGACGCGCGGGCAACGGCGAGACTGCCTTTGGCCCGTTCCGCGGGCTTCATTTTATTTCCTCACAATCCCCAGGGCTAAGTCATGCCACCGGCTACGCCGGTTGGACTCCCGCTTCGCGGACACCCGATGACAATGTAGAAACTCCAGAGCTCGCAGCGCGCGCGGGCATCGCCCGCGCCGGCCGAAGGCTTCGGCCATCCAAGGCGGCGTCAAGCCGCCGCACTCCAAAATGTCTCGCATCCCAAGAAACAGCCCGGAGCTGGAATATAATGAATCAGTAGAGCTTCCATCAAACCAAACCAACCGCTCTCATGGACCGCCACGCATGATTCAACTTTCGGGGGCCGGAAAACGCTTCGGCCCCAAACTGCTGTTCGAAAATCTCGACTGGCTCATCACGCCGCACGATCGCGTCGGCCTGGTGGGCGCGAACGGCACGGGCAAGTCCACGCTGCTCAAGGTCCTGGCGCGGCTTGAACCGCTCGACTACGGCGCGATCAGCTCGCCAAAGGGCATCACCGCCGGCTATCTGCCGCAGGACGGCCTGCACGCTTTCCGGGCGCACGGTGTTCGCGGAATGCATGTCGGTGTTCGCCGATCTGCTCGACATGGAGCAGGAGATGGAAGAGCTCGACGCACAAGATGGCGGAAGCTCGATCCCGCCGGTCCCGAGTACGCGCAGGTCGCCGACCGCTTTCATCGCCATCGACAGCCGAATTCCAGCACCGCGACGGATATGCGCTCGAGGCGCAGGTGGGCACGGTGCTGGGCGGTCTGGGATTCCCGCAGCGACGATTGGCATCGCCGCACGGAAGAGTTCTCCGGCGGCTGGCAGATGCGCATTGCGCTGGCCAAACTGCTGCTGGAAAAACCCAACCTGCTGCTGCTCGACGAGCCCACCAACCACCTGGATCTCGAAGCGCGCAACTGGCTGGAAGAATATCTGCACGACTATCCGCACGCCTTCGTGCTGATTTCGCACGACCGCTATTTTCTGGACGTCACGGTGGAAAAGATCGGTGGAGATCTGGAACAAGAAGGTCCATTTCTACACCGGCAACTACGAAAAGTACCTGAAGCAAAAGACGGAGCGGCGCGCGCAAATCGAAGCGGCCTATCAGAACCAGCGGGAGCGCATCGAGCAGCTCGAAGCGTTCATCAACCGCTTCCGCTACAGGCCACCAAGGCCAAGCAGGTGCAGAGCCGCATCAAGGAACTGGAAAAGATCGAGCGCATCGAGATTCCGAAGGAAGAGAAGACCATCCACTTCAAGTTTCCGCAGCCCAAGCCCAGCGGCCGCGATCGTGGCGGAGTTCCAGCGACGTGGCCAAGAGCTACGGCGCGAAGCACGTTTTCCGCGACGTGAGCTTCACCGATCGAGCGCGGCGACCGCGTGGCGCTGGTGGGCGTGAACGGGGCGGGCAAATCCACGCTGATCAAGCTGCTGGCCGGGCATCGAGCCGCTCACGCGCGGGCGAATTATCAGACTGGGCCACAACGTCGAGGCCGGATTACTTCGCGCAGGACCAGTACAAGGAGCTGGACCCGGAGGCGCGCCTGCTCGACGATCTGCGCGCAGCGTCGCGCCGCGTCGGCACGCAGACCGAACTGCGCAGCCTGCTGGGGTGCTTCCTGTTCACCGAAGACGATGTGTTCAAGCGCATTGGCGTGCTTCTCGCGGCGGCGAGCGCAATCGCTATGCGCTGGCGCGCATGCTGCTGCACCCCTCCAACTTTCTGCTGCTCGACGAGCCCACCAACCACCTCGACCTGCGCGCCAAAGACGTGCTGCTGGAAGCGCTGGAAGATTACACCGGCACGGTGGTGTTCGTCTCGCACGACCGCTACTTCATCGACAAGCTGGCCACGCGCGTGTTCGAAATCGGCGGCGGCGAAGTGCATGTTTTTCCCGGCAACTACGAGGATTACTTGTGGCGCAAAGCCGGCGGCGCGGATGCCTTGGCGGCCGCCACGGAGTCGCGGCGCGTGGCCGAAGCGGCCAAGTCAACGCCGGTCGCGGCGCCTCGGCCGGTAGTCGAGACGAAAGCGCCCCGCAAGCGCATCAATCCCATCAAGCTGCGCCAGATGCAGGGCCGTTTGAAGGAGTTGGAGCGGGAAATCGCGCGCCGCGAAGCGGCCCTGGCCGATCACGAAGCCGCCCTGATGCACTTCATCAGCGCCGCCGAGACCGAGCGGGTCACCCGCCTGCTCACTCAGGGCCGCAAGGAGTTGGAGAAGATGGTGGCGGAATGGGAGTCGCTGTCGGCGGAGTTGGAAAGATCGGAGAATGGAACCACAGATGAACACAGATGAACACGGATAAAAAAAGCAACCGCCGATGAACGCCGATAAACGCCGATGAGCATCGGTTCCCATCTGCGTTTATCGGCGTTCATCGGCGGTTGCTTTTCTTCGGGTCCTTCCATGTTCATCCATGGTTCCTTCGGTTCCTTCGGAAATCTTCGCGGCGCTCGAAGAAATCCACGGTTAGTAGTACAGATAGAAAGAAACCGCCGATGTGTCGGTGAGCCGCGCGGTGAGGATGGAACGCCGAACCGTGTGTTCCCTCTTGCCTTTTGCCTTTTGCCTTCATCCCAGGTATCCTTGTGCGATGCACAGGGAGCTCGATCAACTTAAGATAGCCGTTCTCCATCCTTCCTACCAGGAGTCCAATTCTCCGTTTAAGGATCTCGATCCGCCTTGCGATCCGGCGCGCTATTTGCCGGGCTTCTCGTGCACCGACTTCGAGATTCACAAGCGCACCGCCGTCCAGCAAGTGTTGGAGATCGCCCAGCAAGGCTTCGATGTCTTCTTCAACCTCTGCGACGGCGCCTGGGCCGAAGACCGCCCCGGAATCGAAGTGGTTCAAACGATGGAACGTATGAATCTGGCCTTCACCGGCGCGGGATCGCAGTTCTACGAGCCGACGCGCCAAGCCATGAAGATGGCCTGCTTCGCGGTGGGCGTAAAATTCCCGGCCTACGTCACGGTGAACGCCCATAACCAGGAGCAAGCCGCGGAGCGGGCCGCCGGCACCTTGCGCTATCCGATGATCGTGAAACATCCTAACAGCTACGCCAGCGTGGGCCTGACCCGGGAATCGCGCGTGACCGATGAGGCGGCCTTGCGCCGGGAGATCGCGCGAATGATGGCGGCCTACGGCGGGGCGCTGGTGGAGGAGTTTATCGAAGGCCGCGAATTCACGGTGCTGGCGGCCGAACCGCGCGAGGGCGAGAACGATCCTTGGGTTTTAACGCCAATCGAATTTACGTTTCCGGACGGAGAAACCTTCAAGCACTTCGACATGAAATGGGTCATCTACCAGCAGATGAAAGAACGCCTGGTGGAAGACGACGCACTGGCGGCACGCTTGCGGGAAGTGGGGTCCTTGACCTTTGCGGCGCTCAACGGCAGCGGGTTCGGGCGCTGCGACATTCGCATGGACTCCGCGGGCGACCTCTACATGCTGGAGATCAACGCCAATTGCGAGATTTGTTGTCCCGAATACTCCTTCGGCAGCGCCGACCTGATCCTGGCCAACGATCCGGCGGGACACACCGGATTCGCGCGGCATTTGCTGATGTGCGCGTTACGGCGGCAGGCACAAGCCGCACGTCTGTGGGAAATTCAGCACGATCTCAAGACGGGCTTTGGGCTCTATGCGACGCGCAACATCCGGGCGGGCGAGGTGGTGGCGCGAGATGAAGAGCAACCTTGCTCGATGGTGACTCCGCAATACGTGGCGCGCCATTGGCGAGGATTCAAACGCGATTGGTTCGAGCACTACGCCTGGCCGCTGGCCGACGGCCTGCACGCAATCTGGAGCGCCAACGCCGCGGAGTGGCGGCCCATCAATCACTCCTGCGATCCCAACTGCTGGCTGGAAGGCTTGGACATGGTGGCGCGCCGCGACATCGCCGCCGGCGAAGAGTTGTGCCTGGATTACGCCACCTTCTGCGGCCCGGGAATGAAGCCCTTCGAGTGCTTGTGCACGTCGCCGCTTTGCCGGATAACGGTGCGCGGCACCGATTACCTGTTGCCGGAGCTGCGGGAGCGTTACGGGGATCATGTGTCGCCGTACGTGCGGCAGTCCGTGAAGTAACGTTTCGGAAAGACAAAACCTTGAACCACTAAGGCACAAAGAACACAAAGAAAACCAAGATCCTCCTTTGTGTCCTTTGTGCCTTTGTGGTTCAAGGTTTTTCTTTAGTCTAGCCAATCAACTTCCTTTGATCGCTCAACCTCCGCTCCCGATCGCCGGCGAAACGTTGCACGCCCGCCAAAATGGACTGCGGATCGAGATGCGCTTCCGCAATCACCTCCGGCTCCAGGCCGCCGGTGCGCCAGGAGTTGTCCCAATCGGAGGTCAGCGAGTAATCGTCGGTCAGCGGACCGAGGTTGCGAATCGGCCAAACACGGCGTGTGCCCGTGCTGACCACCATCAAATCGTAGCGCGCTTCGGGAGGCAGCACGGCGTTGCGATACGCTTCCGGCTGGCGGTCGAATAGTTCCTCGCTGATCGCCGCGAGCACTTTTACGTTCACTCCAGCTTCCTCCAGCCGCGGCAGCACCTTCACCAGATTCACCGTGGAGCTGGATCCTTGCGCGATCACGTAGCCGTGACGCGGCTGGCCGGGCGCGAAATCACGGATCACATACAGGCCTTTGGCGGCGGCCCGCAAATCGGAATCGGCGAAAGCGCCGCGGTCGGCGACCGCGAAATCCGGCCGCGCCACTTCCAAGGTGATAATCCCCACGCGCGGATCGCGCGCCGCGATTTCCGCCGCCGCGAAGTAGCCGGGGGCCACGTCGTTGTAATCCCAAAAACTCAGGTTAATCACCTGGCCGCGCGGGAACAGCTTCCATACTTGCGGCGCGAAGATGCCGAAGTGCGTGCGCGCGTCGGCGGCGGTTTCCGGGCCGGAGTGCGCGGTGAGAATGTGCAGGACACCCATGCGGAACTTGCTGTCCTGATTCTGCTGGCTCCAGACACGCGCCGGCGTGTACATGAGCGGCGTGAACGCTCCATAGGTGCCGCTGAGCGCCCAAACTCCGGCGAACTTTTGCGGATCGACCGAGGCGCTCTGGCTGATCAGTCCGATGGCCGTCGAAACGTTGCCGGCTTCCTGGATCGGCGCCTTCAATCGCGTGGCTAGCGGATTCGTGACCGGATCGTAATGGCCCCACAAACTGCCGTGCTCTACGTTGATGGACTCGGAAAGATCGGCGGCCACGGTGAAGAAGCGATTCTCCGTGACGTAGTTCATCCACTTGATGATCTCGGAAATAGCGCGGCGCGTGCCGGCCATTTCACCGGCCTTCTTGAACAGCGTGATACCCACCTGCTTTTCCGCGCCGGATACGGCGTTGCGAATCGCCAACTTTTGAGGCTCTTCAGGAAGCTGGGCCACGCGCAGGCGTTCGTCCTGGAAGGGATCGCGGCTGGCCGAAATGCGCAGCGGCACGTCATCGCGTACCATGTCGCCGAGTTCCACCAGGCGATCCGCCAGGCGGTCGCCCACGCCGCCGCGATCCAGTAAGGACATCACCACGTCCATATTGGTCTTGAACTGGATCAGCCGCTCGCGGTTGTCGCTGACCGCGCCCTTGCGGATGCCCTGAAATTCCACGCCGTAACGCTGCTCGAAAGTTTGCGCCAGCGCGACAAAGTACTCCGAGTTCATCTTCAGCGCATAGGGATGGCTGGGATAACTGACCAACTGCTCGCCGTAGCCGGGGATTTTTCCGTCCATGGCGGCAGGCCAGTAACCCTTGGTGGTTTTGCCGATCGCCACGATAGGGCGGCGGTCTTCGGGATCCACTTTATCCATCGCCTTCAGCGCCGCCACCACTTCGCCGTAGTCGTTGCCGCGCGAGAGCGTGAAGACGTTCCACCCGTAAGAGGCCCACTGATCCACTAAATTGTAGCCCTCATACTTGGCGGCGATCACGCCGCCGATCAGGCGGTCGTCGATGCCGGCGTTGTTGTCGGAAACCAGAACGCGCAGCCGTTTTCCCACTTGCAGTGCGAGCGCCTGCGTCTTCAGCTCCTGGGCGTGTCCTTCGGTGAGCGCGAATTCCCCTTCCAGCGCGATAACCTTCGGCGAAGCCGGAGCGCCGGCAATATCCCAGAACGTCGCTTTGCCGGCGGCCGTGGCAATGCCGATGCCCGACGGGCCGCCGTTGACGTCGTTGGTGCAGTCGGTGCTTTCGGCGTGACCGGAGAGCGCCCGGATACCGCGGCCCTTGGCCTGCGCGAACAAGGGATGGTCTTGCAAGCCGGTTTCCTGCAGCAGCGTTTTCAGCGCGCCTGCGCCGCGCCGGAATCCCAGGGCATCCACCGGCAGCATGGCCACGTGAGGGTCCACGTAATAGCGCTGATCGCCGGTGGCTTTGTACTTGCGTTCCAGCGCCTGGCCCATGATCATCCAAAGCGCGTAACACGTCGGAATACTGTGACCGGCGGCCAGCATGAACTTATCGGAGTAAGGATGCTTGGGACGACGATAGTCGTAGCGCAAACCGCCGTACTCCGGGCCCGATCAAATGCACGGCGACGTTGTAGGGCGTGTACGCCAGCGGGCCGCCGAGATGTCCGGTCTGCGCGTAATTGCCGAGCAGCACCAGGGTCATGCACGTCATGTACCCGACGTCGTCCAGGAGCGGATCGTAAGCCAAGGGCTGCTGTGGAGCAGGAGAAGGTAAGACATGAATGCGGGACGTCATGAGAAGAAGCCTCCAAAGCGCAAGACCATTGTATCAATGCTTGTTGGCGGTCACGGAATCGCCGATGGCTTCCAGAATCTCCTGGTGCGAGAGTGTGTGATTGGCGGACTTGGCCCGCCGGAAAATGCGTTCGGCGACTTCCGTGCTGAACGGAACTCCGTGACGCTCGCACCAGAACTGCACGTTGGAATGGCCGGACATCGGACCGATCTCGATAATCTGCTGGCAGCCGAACATCCGCGCCGGAACGCTGGAGTACACGGCGTCGGCCAAGGCCTCGTCGTTCTTGTGAAACGCCTTGATGATCGCCGAGGCATGCACGCCGGTGGCGGTGCGGAAGGCGTCGGAGCCAAACACCGGATGCCCGGAGGGAATGGGGATGCCCACGGCCCGCGAAACTTTGTCACACAGCTCTTTCAGGCGCGATAGATCGCGCTCGATGCAACCCAGCAGCCGCAGGTTGACCAGCAGCAAATCGGTTTCCGCGTTTCCGGTGCGTTCCCCGATACCCAGTACCGTGCCATGGATCACATCGGCCCCGGCGGCAGCGGCCGCCAAGGCGTTCACCAAACCCAAGCCACGATCGCGGTGGCCGTGCCATTCCAGCCGCACGGGATCGCCCCCGATCACCTCTTTGCGCATGAAACGGATCAGGTGCCCCGCGCCTTCCGGCGTGGCGTGACCCACCGTGTCGCAGGCGATCACGGCGTGCGCGCCGCAATCAATCGCGATACGATAGATGCGCTTCACCGTGTCGGGATCGGTGCGCGTGGTGTCTTCCGTGACGAAAGTGACGGGACGGCCCAGCGACCGCCCGTAGCGCACTGCTTTTTCCGTGGTGCGCAGCAGGAAATCCACGTTCCAGCCTTCCGCAAAGCGGCGGATCTGGCTGGATCCGAGGAAGGTGGCCGCTTCGATATCCAGTCCGGTCTTGTCGGCCACTTCGGCGATGGCCCGAATGTCCGCTTCCACGGTGCGCGAGGCGCAGTTGGCACGGATCTTCATTTTGTTGCCGACGATCTCTCGCGCCAACCGTTCCACGTCGGCGCGAGCGCGTGGTCCGGCGCCGGGCAAGCCGATGTCCACGGCTTCCACGCCTACCGCTTCCAGCAGGTGCAGGATTTCGACTTTCTCTTCCGTGGAAGGATCGCGCACCGACGGCGATTGCAGGCCGTCGCGCAGCGTCTCATCGGTAATTTGTACGGAGTGGATGGGGAACAGTCCCTTCGTTCCCGCGTTATTCCAGTCGTAGATCAGTTCGGTGAGTTCTGTACTCAAGGAGTCTCCCTCCCCCGCCGCAATCGAATCCCGGTAGTGGCTCGGTTTGAAGTAAACGTGTTGTCAGAACCGTCCGCGGTAGCGGATGGGTCACGAGGTGGACCCACCTGCTACCGCAGGCGGTTCTGACAACACATACCGCTGACGATCAAACTGAGCCACTACCCGAATCCCGGCGGATACACCTGCGACTTCACACTATAATACACCTGGCTGTTGAGCGGGTCGTAGAAAGGCATTGAGGGCGATCATGGCAACTCTCGCGTCAACTACCGATTCGAGCGTCACTTGTGAACGGCGGGACGGCGTGGCCAGGGTCACGCTGAATCGGCCGCCTTTGAACATCCTGGACATCGCCATGATTGCGGAACGGATTCTGGCGCAGGTTCAGTCCCGGGACGACGTCAAGGTACTGCGGAGGAATTCACCGCCACGCTAACGGCGCTCAGTGGCCCGGTGCTGAAACTGACCAAGCGCGCCGTAGACCAGAGCCTGCACACGAGTGATGGACGGCCTGGCCGCCGCGGAGCATCTCTATCTGGGCAAGCTGATGAAAACCGAAGACGCCCACGAGGGATTGAAGGCCTTCTTGGAAAAGCGCAAGCCGGCCTGAAAAAATAGGTAGCGGCTGAATCACAGAATCAGATAAACAGGTCCGCGGTCACATGAAAGAACTGGGCTAGTTTCTTAGCCTGGCTCTTGCTAACGGCTCGCCTCCCGTTCAATACGTCGGAAGCGGCGCCCTTACTTCCAAAAACAGGCCATAGGTCCTTCGCAGTCAGGCTCCGCACGGCCATCAATTCGTTCAGAACCGTGACGGGGTTGTGATTCCCTATTGGATAGCGCCGGTCGTCGTAATCCTCGATCAGGATGCCGAGAAGCTCCAGGAGCTTCCCTTCTTCGGGAGAAAGCTTGCCTTCCGCTTTTTCCATCAGTTGACCCGCCAGTTTCATGGCCTGGTCGTATTCGCGCTCGGTCGTAATGGGCCGAGGCAGAACTTTCACCAGCAGCTTGCCATACTTCACTGGATTCATGACGGCTGTGCTCACTTTTCCCATCCTCCCCGGTCGTATTCGGCATGACTGAGAATCGCCCTGACGAAGACCGCCCGGTATGTGAAATTGATTTCGGCGATTAGCCGATGGCGGTTGTGAGCGATGTTGAAAACGAACTTGCCTCCCACCCGATCCACGGACGGAAACACGCTCCTGACATCCTCGAAACCACTCCAATCCGCCCGTCGCGTCACGCGGTACCAAGTATCCAACGAAGCCGCCGCCTCGGGATGCTTCAGGCTGTATTGAACGATCGGCTTATGGCTGAATACCCTCAAGCATCCAGGTTCGCATATCCGGAACCAGAAAGCAAGAACAGGACGGGGAGCCTAAACCTGCGCCGTGTCTTGGTGGAGCGTTGCGGACCGGAGGGATCTAGCTGTCCTTGGCACGTGGAAACAGCCGGACGAGCATCGTGAGAATCATGACCAGGACGCCGGAAAGCGCCTGTTGCGCGATGTGCGTGAGTCGATGAATGAACCGCACTTCCAAGCCTCCTTTGTCCCATAGTGCCAGGGTTATACTCCGGGGCATCGGATCTTTCGTACAGCCGCCACCAATCTTCCAGGTGAGGAGATGGCAGGAAAAAAGGTCAGACGAACTTCGCGATTTGGCTGGGAAAAATGGGTCGGCCCGCATCACACTCATCGTTCAGGAGGAACGACTTCACTTTGGCGGCGTCATCCAGCCGTGTGGCTTTCATGGTTTGCCCGCCAACGTCGAGAATGGTTCGGGTCTTGGGAAGAGCGATGTCGCGCCGCGCGCGCTAGCCGTCGGGCTGCCCCTTTTTCCAGGTCGCGTGGCGTCGCGCGTAGCGAAATCTACGCACCCGGATGGCGATTTCAAGGAGGCTACAATCTGTTCGGCGGTCAGATTTTTCTGCCAGGAAGTCCGGTCGCGGGTGTAGCCGCCTTTGCCGGAACAAAAAACGCCGCAGGAAGCGCGCCAGTCCGGCGGGCCGCCCAGAGTTCAGTTCACCACATGGAGGGAAAAGGCGGCAGCGGCGACGGGGAAAACGGGTCGCCCGGACCCGATCATCAGCCCCATCATCAGGGCTCCCACCCTGATGATTATCCCACTGAATTCACGGTATTTATCGCAAAACCGGGCCCCGTGCCACACACCCCGCCTTGCAATGTTGGCTATGAGCCGTTCTGCGGACCAAGAGTCCAAGAAAGGAGAGGTCAAGAAAGGGAAATGCGGACCGTCTGACGCACTTCGCCCAAACTGAGCCACTACCCGAGCGTCACGATTTGTTGCACGATGGGGTATGGTGGGATCATGAGGCAGTTGCACATGACCGAGGCCGAGGTATCGGGAAATTTCGCCGATGTGCTGGCGAGGGTCCGTGACGGCGTGGTGGTTGTCGTCGAGCACGATCATCAGCCTGACGCAGTTGTTCGGTCCGCAAAGCCCCTGGCCGGCCGATCTCCGAATGTATCGCTTCCGCGAAAGCCGGCGGTTCCAGAGTCACGCTGGACGGCGGATTCGCCGCTGATGTCGAAGAAGGGATGAGGAGCCGTCAAGAGGAATGGAACCGGGTCCATCGCGGCATGGCGATCAATGCCGCGCCCAAGCACAATAGCGACACCGCGATGGCCGCCGGGCCGGCGTGACGGAAATCGTCGGCCAGCATCTTCACGAAGGCCGCCAATACCGCGACGCGGGCTACCCACAACCACTCCGTGCGGTCCCATCGTTTTCCGCTGTGAGCCAGGACGATGGCGGTGGCGCAAATCAAGATGGTCCGCGAGGTGGCCAGCAGCGACGCACTGGCGTTGGCGCCGCCTTCCAGCACGCTGACGCCAAACGCCGCCAGTGAAAACGCGGCCACTGCCGTTACGGCCACGGCGGCCCACCCGCGATCCAGCACGTAGCAGAGCAGTGCAGCGGCCGCGACGATCCACACCACTGCGGGAGGCCGCGCATCGAACGGCGTTCCGGCCAGCGAGCGCGCCGCAAACGGCAATAGCCCGGACAACAGCACCGCCGCGATCAAGTAAGCCGCGCCATGCGCAGCCAGCGTCCGGCGGCCGGCTCTGACCATCCACGCCGCGGCGATCGCCGCCGCGCTGAAGACCATCACCATCGCCGCGGTGGTCTGCAACACCAGCCATATGGCAATGAGCGGCTGCCACAAATCGAAGAGCGTGGCGGGGAAACCCAGCAGCGCACTGCGGAGCACGGCGCTGCCGCCGTAAATCAGGAGCAGGGCGATTTCCAGGCCCATCGCGACGCTCCCGTCCAGGGGCACGAAATCGGTCGGCAATCCTTCGGGGCGCACGGTGGCGTAGACCAGGTTCAGCACGGCGATGTCGGCGGCGATCGCCGCGACCCATCGCAAGCCCGGCCAAAGTCCCTGGGCGGCGGCGTATTCCACGGCCGCCGCCAGCACCAGCAACACCGCGATGAACGGCGCCAGATTGTGAGTGACCGCCATCAGCCCCAGGCCGAGCGCCATGGCCGGCAACGAGACAATCCACGCCACTGCCCGGCGATCTTGTTGCGCGCTCAGAAAAAGTCCCGCCAGCGCGAACGCCGCCAGCAGCGCCGCCGTCATCCCTGCCGGCACGGCGTGGAACCGCACCGTGGTTTCCCACAGCATCGGCGTGAAGATCAGCATCCCGGTGATCGCGAATACCACGGTCGAAAACCGTTGTGGCCGCCGGGCTCTGACCGCCGCCACCAGCCAGCCACCGGCGTAGAGGATCGTCAGGGTTACCGCCACCCAAAATGGCACTGTTCCTGACTCGGCCAAGCTCCGCAGCAGATACGCGCCGGCCATTCCCAGCACCGCCTTGCCCAGCACGGGAACGTAGGTCTCGCGCTCCACGGCCACCGCCACGGCGTCCGCCGGTTCGTCCAAGGCTTGCAGGATTTTTTGTGAAGGCGCGGTAAGGAAATCACCCAGATGGGCGTCCGGCGGAATTCGCGCAGGCGTTCCTTCCAACGCGGAGACACGTTCCTCCAACGCTTTCAGCCCCGCCGAAAGACGCTCTAACGCGGCAGCTATCTCGTCCACAGATGTCTCTTCCGATCCACAGACAAAAACTTCTATCCACAGATTTCACAGATTACACAGATTACGGAACGTGGGCCCCATCCCTCCCATTCCTCCCATCATTCCCATACTTTCCCATTTCCGCTAACCCATTTTTCGCGCCTCTATCGCGCGAATCGCCAGGAACAGCCCGCCCATCGTCAGCAGGATAGCGGCCAGGGAAACAGCCAACCCGAGGCGGCGGAACTTGCTCTCGCCCATGGCCTCTTCGCCGGCCTTGTAGCTGGCTTCCGCAATCTTCAAGCCTTCGTCCACCGGAGCGCGCACGGCCGCCGGGCGGAAGTTATGCACTGCCACGCGAGCCTTGATCAAACGATCCTTGCCATCCTGAAGTTGCAGCAGCGGCTCCGATACTTCCATTCCCGCCAGGCGCGCTTGAGTGAGAATCGCCTCGGCGCGATTCAGCGAATCGTCCAGATCGTGGATGCTCTTGTACATGGCCGCGGAAGCCTTCCCGCCCGCCGAATCGGCGTCGTGGCAACCCGCGCAGACCGCGTCTTTGCCGCCCAGGAAAGCGTCGGTCGGCCGCTTGACCGCATGATTCTGGTGGCACGTCACGCAACCCGCCAAGCCCATGGAAGCGAAAACCGGCTGGTGCGGACTGCCGTTATAAAGCTGCTCCACCAGCGCATGGCAGGTGCCACAGACCGCCGCCGTGGACGCCGCTTGCGGAGGCTTAGCCCCGTGATTGCCATGGCACGATGCGCAATTGGGCGCGGAAAGGTCCAGGCGCTTGGAGAGCGCTTCCCAGTGCACGCTGGTCTGATAATCCTTAAACTGGTTGGTGGGAATCTTGTACTTGGCCATGTGCTCGGCGTTGGCGTGACACCCGGCGCAAGTTTCCGGGATATGCAGCGGATACACCGCCGACTGCGGATCCTTGACCTCGCGCACGCCATGCGCGCCATGGCAATCGATGCAAGTGGCTACGCCTTCGTCGCCCGTGGATAGCAGCTTGCCGTGGACGCTGGTCTTGTACTCCTGGAATTGATCCACGCGCTGTTGCGGCTTGTATTTCGGCATCAGGTTGGCGTCGCTATGACACTTGGCGCAGAGCGCCGGAATGGCGGTGCGCTTGGGCTTGCCGATAAAACCGCGACCCTTACTCATGGCCAGGCTCATGTCGTCGGTGGTGCGATCGCCGCCATGACAATCGACGCACGAGAAACCGGCGCGCTGGTGCACGTCGCCGGCGGAGAAAGCTTTGGCCGGCGCGCCCAACTTGTCATCCAAGGCGGCATGGCAAGTAACGCAGCAGTCCGGCTGGGCAGCCGGTGCTTGACCCGCGCCGAAAAAGAAGAAAAGCAGTAGAGCGGACGTCATTTGACGTACCCCAAGATGGTGAATGTCAGGTAGTACACCACCAGCGCGAGACCCGCGCCGGTGACCGCCTTGAAGCGAACTCTCCCACTGCTGTCCGCGCCCCAAAACGGCAACAGCGCCCAGCCCACCGCCAGCAATCCGAAACCCACAAAGCCAACCAGTTCGCCTTCCATTCCCACACGTGGCTGGGAATCAGCTTCAAGGTGTAGAACGGCGCCAGGAAATACCACTCCGGGCCGGATGCCCGCGGGCGCCGACGCAAACGGGTCGGCCTTCTCGCCCAGTTCCCAGGGAAACAGCGCGGCCAGCGACGCCGAGCACGGCCAGCGCGGCATACCAAGCCATCAATTCCCGCAAGAAAAAGTTGGGGAAAAAGGGCATCTGCGGTATCGGCTCGCCCTTCTCCTTGAACTTGGCTTCGATGCCACGGCGGCGTGCTCATCCCGATGCTCTGCACCAGCAACAGATGAACACCCACGCAGCATGGTGGTCAGCCCGGCAACACCGCCACGTGGAAACCGAAGAAGCGGGTCAGCGTCGCCCCGCCCACATCTTCGCCGCCGCGCAGGAAGCGCGCGAGGCTGGTGACCGACCACCGGCACGCTGGCCGCCATGTCGGTCCCCACCTTGGTGGCAAAGTAGGAAATCTTGTTCCAGGGCAGCAGGTAGCCGCTGAAACCGAAGCCCAGCGCCAAGCCCAGCAAGCACGATCCCGCTGAGCCAGGTGATCTCGCGCGGCCGCCGATAGGCGTGCAGGAACACCACGCTGAACATGTGGATGAACGCCGATAAGATCATCAGGTTGGCCGACCAGCTATGGATCGAGCGGATCAGCCAGCCGAACTCCACGCGCGTCATGATGAACTGCACGCTCTCGAAGGCCTCCGCGGACGTGGGCCGGTAATAGAGCAGCAGCAGGATTCCGGTGAGCACCTGGATGGTGAACAGGAACAAGGTGATGCCGCCGAAGTAATACCACATGGTGGCGGAGTGCAGCGGCACGGTCTTGTGGGCCAGCAACTTCGCGGATATCGGGCAGGCCCAAACCGTTCGTCCAGCCAGGCCAGCAAGCCGGGACCGCCTTATTCGGCCCTGGAACTTCGGGATTTCGTTCCACCGCCATGACCTCCTTACCGAGTCTCCGCGCGACGCTCCACTAGGCACGCCGCTCACGACCACTTCTTCGCCGCGCACGCGCACCGCGTACTCTTCCAGCGCGCGGGGTGGCGGCCCGGAGACCACCTTGCCGTTCAGGTCGTAAGTGCCGTTGTGGCAGGCGCACCAGATCTGGCTGCCTTCGCGTCCTGATACTGCACGGTGCAGTTCAAATGCGTGCAGACCGCCGAGAAGGCCTTCCATTCCGTGTCGTTGACCCGCACCAGCAGGGCGGGCTTGCTGCCGAACTTGACGATCTTCCCGGAGTTCGGCTTCAGGTCGGACACCTTGCCGGCGCCCACTTCGTTCACCGCGGCTTCGGCCACCTGCGGCGGAATCATGAAGCGGATAACAGGATAAAGGAAAGAGGCTACCGAGGCGACAATTCCCCCTCCCAGAAGCCACTGGAACAGCCCGCGACGATTGGTGTCCATAGTTCTCGAATCCCTTTGCTCGAATCCCTGTGTGGTTGCTGGGTTGCAATTCGGGGTCCGCGAATCTTCGGCGTAAGTTGTTGAGTTATCCGGCGTTCCGGCAATCGACCGAGCCAATTGACGCATAATCCTACACCGGAGGTGTCAAATGGCGCGATGAGCCGCGAGAGTTATGGAGCGACGCACTGACGGTCCGGACCCCGGAAAGCTGGCCCGAAAACACGCGGACACGAGCACTCACGAGTGAGGTGTTCTCGGCCGGCATTCCGTACCAGATTGTCCGTCGCTCCATAACTGTCGCGGCTCACGCAAGAGCCAGCCTTGCGAGCGCCACAAACGCCGGCCCAGCAGACGAGGGAGACGCCGCCAGGTTAAGAAATGCCCATATTACCGATAATTATGTATAGCATTTTATTTAGTGTGTTTCATCGCTTCAGCGCGCGTGATATTATTTTTCTGACGAACAATGGTGGGCCAACCTAACGCAGGCTGCGGAAAAGGTAATGAGCAAGAACATGAAACACGAAGATCATCTCTCACTCTCCGCGTTGACACGCGACGATGCCACGCACAGGATGTTCGATCCCCTGCGGCAGGAAGGTGTGAACGTTGTGCCTGCAGGCACGCTGCAAGAGGCCGCCCAAGCGGCGGTCGTCTTTCTTGACGCCGACCATCCCATCGGCGGCCAACGAATTTTCTGGCAAGTTGCGGTGCGCCAGATTCTAGAGATGCAGCCGGACACCGTGATCGTCTTGTTGTCCCGCTTAGCCGATGAGCGGATGTGGATCGAGGTTCTTTCCAGCGGCGCCTACGACCTACTTCCGAAATCCTGCGGCCCGCGGGAGACGCGCAGTGTGGTGCTTGGCGCGCTGGCCCGCGCCGCAAAACTCGTCAAGCCCACGGCTCCCGCTCCCCAATCTGGGTTCCACCGCTGAGCCTGAGCGCGGCCTGAGACGGCGCAACCCGCAACATCTTATTACAATTATTACATCGCTTCCCTTGGCATTGGACAAGAGCGTGCGGTATCCTGAGAATCGACCGAAGGATCGACCCGTCAGTGTCGAAGGACCAAGGATCTTTATGGGATCGGCGTGGGCAGTTTTGCTGATAGCATTTGTAGCGGCGAACGGCGTGGCCGCACAATCGAAGAAGCCCAGGGGTGAGATGGCCGAGCGCCGCAACGACCTGCTGGTTTCCGCCGCCTGGCTGAACGCACACCTTCACGATGCGAACCTGGTGCTCCTGCAGATCGGCGACAAAGACGAATTCCAGAAACAGCACATTTCCGGCGCCCAGTTCCTGGCACTCGCGGCCATCTCCACGCCGCACAACATGACAGACAACTCCCTGATGCTCGAACTGCCGCCCGTCACGCAACTGCAAGACGCTTTCGAAACGCGCGGAATCTCCAACGATTCTCGCATCGTCGTGTACTTCGGCAAAGATACCGTCTCCACCGCGACGCGGGTCATCTGGACGCTCGCCTACGTGGGGCTCGGCGACCGCACCTCCCTCCTCGACGGCGGTATGCCGGCGTGGCGGGCCGCAGGCTACCCGTTAACGTCCGAAGTAAAGGCGCCGGCGCGCGGCCGGCTCACGCCGCAGTTGCATCCCGAGATCCTCGCCGACGCGCAGTATGTCGCCGGACACCTGCACCAGCCGTCATTCGCGCTGATCGATGTCCGTCTCGCGCCCGACTACGCCGGTGAGGAGACGCCGCGCAGCATGAGCCGCCGCGGCCACATTCCCGGGGCATCTAATCTGCCGATTGAGATGATGACCGACGATCAAGTGCGGCTGAAGTCGCCGGCCGCGCTGCAGGAGTTGCTTCGCGGCGCAGGCGTGAAGCCCGGTTCGCAAGTGGTGAGCTACTGCTACATCGGGCAACGCGCCACCGTCATCTGGTTCGTCGCGCGCCTCCTGGGCTATGACGCGAAGATGTACGATGGATCGTGGGACGAATGGAGCAAGCGGAGCGACTTCGCGGTGGAGGTGTAGACGCCGAAGCAGTAGCCGTCTCCGCAGAACGGATAAACCAGTTTTTCCTCCACCACTGCCCACACGCGCTCTTTCGTCTCTAATTCTCCTGGCCGGATGGGCTGGCGCCGTCTTAATCTGTGAAATCTGTGTAATCTGTGGATTGATCTTCTTGATTGCGGCCCCCGGCCACGCTGTGTGATCTGTGGATCGTTTCTTGGTGACCGCCGAATCTGTGGACCGTCAAATGAACATGATTCTCCGCGACCTCCGCTACGCCGCCCGGCAGCTTCGTAAGTCCCCAGGATTCACCTTGACCGTGTTGTGTACCCTGGGTCTGTGTATCGGCGCCAACACTGCAATCTACTCGGTGGTGGACGCCGTGCTGCTCCGCCCCCTGCCTTACCCCGAACCGAACCGCCTGGCCCTGATGGTTTTCGACGCCCATCACCCCAAGGGCAACTGGACCAGCGACTCGCAGGACGGCCCAACGTGGGAAGCCGTCCGCGATCACGCCAGCCTGATCGAAGCAGCGATCGGCGGCGGATCGCAAGGCGTGAACTTGTCCAAGGACGGCCGGGCGGAATACATCCAGCAGTGCCGCGTCTCCGCGGGATTCTTCCGGGTGATGGGCGTTCCTCCATTTCTGGGCCGCGAATTCACCCGCGCAGAAGATACTCCCGGTGGCGCAGCCGTGGTCGTGCTGGGCTACCCGGCTTGGCAACGCTTGTTCCACGGCGACCCTGCTGCCGTTGGCAAATCCATCCTGCTGCGCGGTGAACCGTACACTGTGATCGGTGTGATGCCGGAGGGGTTCCGCACGCAATCGCCCGCGGATCTGTATACGCCGCGCAAACCCTCCAATACCGGCGAAGGACAAGGCACCAACTACTCGGTGGTAGCGCGGTTGAAGCCGGGCGTGACTTGGGCGGCGGCGGAAACGCAATTGGACGTGGTTGCCACAGCGGTCATCCAGCGCAACATGGGCAAGGACGTGGTGGCCCGTCCGCGCCTGGCGCCCTTGCAACAGGGCCTCACCTCCGATTTGCAAACCGCGCTGCTGGGCTCGTGGGCCGCGGTGGGAGTGGTGTTGCTGATCGGCTGCGTGAATATCGCCGGACTGCTGCTGGCGCGCTCGGCGGTGCGATCGCGCGAGATCGCTACACGGATGGCGGTGGGCGCCAGCCGTGGGGCCATCGTGCGGCAGTTGCTGGCCGAAAGCCTGCTGCTGGCACTGGCCGGCGGCGCGTTGGGCGTGATCGCCGGCTACGCCGGAATCCAGGGACTCTCCGCACTCGGCGCGGAAGGATTCGACTACTGGCATCCGGTCACACTGAACTGGCGCGTGCTTTTGGCGATGCTGGGTGTGTCGTTGGTCACCAGCTTGATTTTCGGACTGGCGCCGGCCTTCGCCACGAGCCGGGTAGATCTTCGCTCCGTTTTGGTGGAAGGCGGCCGCGGTGCCGCCGGCGGATCACGGCACTGGTCGCGGCGCGCACTTATTGTCGCAGAGGTGGCGCTCAGCCTGATGCTGCTGATTGACGCGGGATTGCTGGTCCGCACGCTGGAGCGGTTGGAGGGCTTGCAGCCGGGTTTCGATCCGCATAACGTGATCTCCGCGTCGCTCTCCTTGCTGGATGCGCGCTACCAAACGAGCGTAGCGGTCAACCACCTGTATGACGAGAGTCTGCGGCGTATCCGCGAGCGGCCGGACGTGGCAGCCGCCGGAATCGGATTGACGCTGCCGTATCAGCGTCCCCTCAACATGGGTTTTAGGGTGATGGACGGTGTCAACGCGGACGGCAAAGGCAAACCGATGGACGACATCTACGTTACGCCCGGCTATCTGGAAGCGTTGCGCATTCCGTTGATCTCCGGCCGCGTGATTACCGAGGCCGATCGCGCCGAATCCGAGCAGGTGGTGGTGATCAACGAAGCGTTCGCGCAGCGCTTCCTGAAGGGTCAGGAAGCGGTGGGGAGTCATTTGCGGATGGGCAGCGTGGTGCGGCGAATCGTGGGAGTGGTCGGCGACACGCAGCAGCACAGCGGAGTCGGCTGGTACGGACTGATGAGCGCGACGCCCACCGTGTACACGCCGGCGGCGCAGGAGAGCGACAAGTTCTTCCAACTTATCCACACCTGGTTTGCTCCGAACTGGGTAGTACGCGCACGCTCCGCGCCCGGCGCGGAACTGCAGCACTCCATGGAAGAGGCCGTCCAGACGATTGATCCGCAGCTTCCCTTTGCGAAATTCCAAAGCCTGGAGGAGGTGCAGTACAGCGCCTTCCAAAGCCAGCGCTATCAAGCCACGGTTTTCTCCACCCTGGCCGGGTTGGCGATGTTCCTGGCCGCCCTTGGATTGTACGGGCTGATCTCGCATTCCGTCACCGAACGCACACGTGAAATGGGCATCCGCATGGCCTTGGGATCTTCAATGTCCCACGCCATGTGGACGGTGATTCGCCCGGCGGTGTGGCTAACGCTGTTCGGCGTGGCGGCCGGTGCCGTGCTGGCGCGCTGGTCCACGACGCTGGTAAAGGATTTGCTGTTTGGCGTGCCGGCCGGGGATCCCATAACGTTCCTGCTGGTATCGGCGGCGCTGCTGGTGGTGGCGCTGCTGGCCGGCGCGATTCCGTCGCTGCGCTTGCTGCGTCTGGATCCGGCGGTGACGTTGCGCGCGGAGTGATCCACGGATTGCGCAGATTTCAATCCACAGATTACACAGATTACGGAACCTACGCTTGATTCTTAATCTGTGTAATCTGTGTAATCTGTGGATCGATCATCTGTGGATCGTTACTCCGTCAGTTTCCAGTACAACAAACGCGACCAGCGCATCAAGTAAGTCACGCCCGCCGCCAGCAGCAGAAACACCAACACGAACGGGAACGTCACCACGCGGCACACGCCGCGCAGCATTCCCTCGCCGTTCATGCCCAGGCGCGCGCCGATGAATTGGCGGAGCGTGGGCAGGTTGGGGCGGTCCAGCCAGAAGAAGTCGCCGTTTTCATTGATCAACAGGATTTTCGAAGGCAGCAGGAACAACAACCCCGCCTTCCAGTTGAACAGAAACGGCTCGCCGGAGAACAACATCGCGGCCACCGGCGGACGGCTGGCGGCGATGGCCCGGGCCATGCGCCACTTGGCGCCCAACGACGGCGCATCCGTGACGCGCCACACACGATCGAAATCCGTGGCGGAGGCGGGGAGTCCCGGGAAGCAGGTGCACAACTCCAGGCGCGCGCCGGGAAAACCGCGCTGCATGCCGGCGATGGCGCGCTCCAGCACGTGGCGCGATCCGCTTTCCACCAACAGAATGCGGTCAACGGCGGGGCCTCGTCCGGTGAGAAAGAACTTCATGACCTGACTCTACCGCAACAGCTCTCGAGCCGCGGCAAATGATGGCGCACCCAAAGACAACAAGCGGGTGTGATACTCGCCCAGGATAAATGCCGCGCCCAGGTTCTTGCGAATGTCTTCGCGCAAACGGAGCAGTTCCAGTTTACCCACAAACGGGGCGGAAAGCGCGGCCGGTGAGCCCAACGCGCGCCACACGCGGTCCTGCGCGTCTTCTTGGGAACAACTGAATTGTCCGGTCAGTTGTTGGACGGCGGCCGGGGGAGTCACTTGGCCAAGATGCAGGCGGATGTCGAAGATGGCGTCCAGCCAGACGGCGCGATCGTGCACGGGATCGGGCGCGGCGTATCCGGCTTCCTTCATCAGCACGGCGGCGTACTCTTCCCATCCGGCGATGAACGCGGCGTTCGGAAAAACCTTGCGGATCACCGAATCGGTCTGGTTCATCGCGGCCCGCTGCAAGTATCCGCCGGGGTGTCCCAGCCGCACCAGGGACGCCTTCACGCCGTCGCCGGAAAGCGCCACGCCGGCCGGTACGTAAATGTAAAACGCCAGATCCGGCTCGAAGGCACCGGCTGGATCCAGCCAGACGCTGTGGCGTTGCGAAAACGGCGCCGCGGTTTCGACTTGCAGGCGATCCGGCATGGGAATCGGCGCGATGCGCTTCTGCTCCACGAACAGGCGCGGCTCCCGCTCCTGTTGCCGGAAGGCTTGCAGGACATGCAGGGAATTGAGCGCTTCGCTTGCGCCCGCCATCAAGGCGAAGTTCGCCTCCCGATTCGCGGGAGCAGGCACGGGCGCCGCTCCCAATTCCTTCTCCGCCTCGGCCAGCACGTCTTCCGGCTTCATTTCCGTACCCAGCAGGTCGTGAAACTTCTGCCGGTAGTCCTTCTCGCTGGTGAGGAGATTCCCTTTGGATCGCGGCAGGAGTTGCGACTCCATCCAGGCCCGCAAGTCGCGCACCGCGGCGGCGGCGGTGTGGGCTTCCTTTTGCACGCGCGCCAGCGACTTTTTCTCCACGCCCTGGGTGACCGCGGCGTTGGGCACGCCTTTGTCGAGGTAGTCGGCCACCGCCGCTAAAATCTCCAGCGCCTGGCGAGTGTGAATTTCCGCGGGGTTATCGAAATTCAGCCGCGCCTGTTTCAACACTTTGGGATATTGCTTGAGGCGTTCGTAGACGGCGTCGAAACGTACGCTGGCTGGCGCGAACTGCCGCGAGGCCAAACTCCATACGGCGTTGCCGAGCAGCAAGGCGTAGCGGTCCGGCCGCGTGGACGCCGCATGGCGGCTCTCCAGATCCGTCAGCACCAAGCGGATCTGGCTGGCCAGATTCTCGCGATCGGCGCGGGATGCCGGCGACAACTGCCGGGCATCTAACTTTTCGAGCCGCGCGAGAAAAGCGCGATTACGCGCAATCTCCCGCTCCACGGCAGGGGCCGACCAGTCTTCCAGGAATTTGTCTTGGGAATGTACGCCCGCCGGAGTGGCCGCGGAAACCGGGCGGAAGGCCCAGTATCCGGGGAGATAGTCGTTGACAATCAGAGCCAGCTCCCCACCGTCCTGCGCGCGGGCCGAACCCACCGCACCCGCGCACAGCAACAACGGAACCAGCAGTCGAAACCACCTGTTTCCCGCCGGCCGCAAAATCATCCGCTGCCGTTAAGGCTTCTTAGCCGGTGGAGTGGTGGGCGCCGGAGGCTTGGACGGCGTATTGGTGGGCCGCGGTGCGCCGGTGGTCCCGCTGGGAGTGGTCGGCGGAGCGGTCATGCCTCCCGTGCCAAAGGTCATGTTGTAGGCCCCTTTGACCTCGTCGGTGATATCCACCGCCTGCTTCTGCCACAGAACCGTGCCTGGCTGGGCCGAGTTCAACACCAAGTCGAACCCGTTCTTTTGCGCGTAGACCGCGATTACCTGCAGCATCTTGCTGCCGATGGCGTTGAACAGTCCGTCCACGGCCTGCTGGTAATCGGCGGTGGCATCGTCGTTGTCGCGATTGAAGTCCTTGGTCTTGCGATCCACGTCGCGCATGAGCTGGTTCTTCTGATCGTCGCTCAAGAGCTTTTCGCCTTGTTGCAGTTTCTGCTGCAGGTCCGTGATCTCCTTCTGTTTCCGCTCCAACTCGTCTTTTTTGGGAGCGAAGCGCTTCTGGAGGTCGTCGGTGGCCTTCTTGCCTTCGGCGCACTCGGCGATGGCTTGCTGGATGTGAACGGTGGCAACCTTGTTCGCCCCCGTGGGGGGCGTGGTGGCTCCCGACGGCATTCCCGTGGTTGAAGGCGCTTGGGGAGTTGCCGCCGGGGGAGCCGGCTTGGTTGGCGCCGGCGCGGCCGGCTGCTGCGTGGCGGGGGACGTGCTTGCTTGGGCGCAAACCATTGCGCTGCAGGCCAAAAGGACTCCCGCGGTCCATACAAAAACTCGTTTGTTCATGCTGTCTCCAATCCGCATCGCTGGCGGCAGAATTCTCAATCTTATCATTATAGTTCAACTTCCGGCCCGGCCTCACTTAGAACGTCCGGGAGATCGTGAACCGGAATACATGCGCCGGTTCCGAATAGGGCGTTCCCACACCGTACTGCAACGCCTGTTGATACGTGGCGTTGTTTGGGAACTGGCTGCGATCCACCGCCAGAGCGGGGTTGATATTGGTCTCCACGCGCTGCACGTTGTAGGCATAGTACAGCCGGAAAGGCGCCTGGACCACCGGCAGCACCACTTGTATTTCCAATCCCGCCGATCCACGCGGCGCGAAGTTGGTTCCCGGCACCAACTGGATCCGCTGCGTGAAACCGGTGTTGGGATAAAGGGACTGCAACTGCGCCAACCGCGTGTCAGTGATGTTCAACTGACTGCGGTTCAGCGCCATGTTGATGCCCAAGTCGTAGAAAGCGGCCAGCGTTACCGGACCGGCAATCGGAATGCGGTATTCAAAGTTGCCGATCGCTTTGGTGTCCCCGCCGGGGAAGGTCATCTGGTTGATGGGGATGGTCATGGTCTGCGGCGCGGACTGCACCACGCCGTTGACCAATACCGGAGTGGAGCGCGGCGCACCGTCCGAATCCAGCACGTTGATGGACGTGGTGCTGGGAATGAACCCGATCGGGGTGACGGTAAAGAAGTCGAAGCCCCGGATGTCCTGTTCGCCGCCGGTGTAAAAGCGTTCGTAGGGAGGCGCCACGCGGCCGCCGTACCCGGTCATCCACGATCCCATTAACCGGAATCCAATGGTGTTGCGCTTGTGAAAACTGGGATAGTACTGCGTGTACGACACCGAGGGCCGGATCAGACGAATGGTGCCGCCGATGCCCGCAAACTCACCGCCCACGAAGATGTTTCTTCCCGCCGTGGGGTTCAGCGGACTGTTGACGGTGTTGTAGGTATAGCTGGGAGTGATCTTGCTGGTGCTGATGCCCTGCAACGAATTCGGGCCGCTGATGTTGTTGTAGTTCAGATACTGGAAGTAGGAGGCGGCCGCGTCGCTGAACGTGGTGATGTTGGACTGGTCGTAGCCGTAGGTAATGCCCACGCGGGAGAATCCACGGCCCACCGGATAGCTGACGAACACCGTTGCGCCTTTGGAGTTTTGCCGGTAGTTCAGCAGGTTCTGCGGACCCAGGGAGTTGTAGTAACCAATCAAGTTTTGGCCGGCTAGAATGGAGGCCTGCCGCGCCTGGTCGAAGCTGTAGCGCCGGTCGTAAACGGTGAAACCCACGGAGTAGCGCTTGTCGAAAAGGTGCGGTTCCGTAAATCCGAACATGATATTGCGCTCGATGGTTCCCAACTGCACGTCGAAGGTCAGCGTCTCGCCCAAGCCTAGAAAATTGTTGGTCTGGTATTGCAGGCCCAGAAATGTTCCGGCGATGCCGCTGACGCCGCCCGTCAATCCAATGGTGTTCTTGCCCTTTTCCTTAACCTTCAGGTTGATGTCCACCGTGCCGTCGCGATTGTTGGGCTTGACGCCGTCGTCTTCCTGCTCCTTCTTGATCGGCTCGAAGAATCCCAACTGATTCAGGCGCAGGATGCTGATGGACCACAGGCGATGATTGAACATGTCGCCTTCGTCCAGCAGAATCTCGCGGCGGATGACCTTGTCGCGCGTGGTGACGTTGCCGCTGAACTCGATGCGCTTGACGAAGAACTGCTTGTCCTCGTCGATGTTGAAGGTCATGTTGATCTTGTGGCCGGCTTCGTCGATGTCCTGGTTCGGCTCGGTGACTTCGTTGATGTAGCCGAACTCTTTGTAGATGTCCTTGACCGCCTCCATGCCCTTGCGGATCTTGGAGACGTTGAAGATGTCGCCTTCGGCCATGCGGAATTGCGGCGCTAAGACCTGTTCCGGTTTGCGGAACAGCTTGACGCCTTCGAACTTCATCGCGCCCATGTGGTACAAATCGCCTTGCTCGATGGCGATGGCGATGTCCACGCGCTTGCCGGGCTTGGGCGGACCCGGTTTCTTCCGCCGCAGGCTATCCCATAGCTTGACCGGCGCCATGGTCACTTCATGCAGGAAGCCGGAAGGTTCCACGTCGTAGAGGGTCAGTTGGGGATCCAACACCAGGGCCTTGAAGTAACCGATGTCCTGAAACTTGCCGCGCACCATTTCCTGGTCGTAGCCCAGCTTGGACTGATCGTAGGTGCGGCGAAACAGGTTTTCCAGGTAAATGCTCTTGGGAATGCCGATCGGCTTGCTGAACTTCATGGCCTCGATCAGGTCGTGGTCGCTGACCGCGCCGTTGCCGCTAAACGAAATATCACCCACCTTCACCGTGGGACCTTCATCCACGTCGAAGATCAGCTTGATGGAATTGGGAGGCACGCGGGTGGCCTTGGCTTCCACCTTGGCGAACTGGTGGCCCTTCTCCGCCAGGAACTCCTGCAACACCACTTCGGCATGGCGAACTTTGGTGGGATCGTAGGGCGTCTCCACCACCAGTCCGACCTTGCGTTCCTTGAAGCGGTCCAAGACGTCGGATTGCGACACCGACTTCATGCCCTTGCCGTAATCGATGGTACGGATCTGCGGTTTCTCTTTGACCACGAACATCAGGTTGTGACCCTGAGGACTAGGCTCGTCTTCCAAGCGGAGATCCTCGAAGTAGCCGGTGTTCCACAGGTTCATGAAGTCGCGTTGCAGGGACGTCGGATCGAAGTTATCGCCCTTGCGCGTGAACAAGCGCGTCCGCAGCATGTCTCGCGTGTAACGGCGGTTGCCTGAGAAACCGATGTCCGAAGCGATAATGTTGGGAATCCCGGCCAACGGCATGGGCAGGCGCGGGACCGCAGGCTGCGGTGCCTGGCCCGGCGCTTGCAGATTAGGCTGCCGGGGTGCTTGCTGCTGCGGTGCTTGCTGCGGAGGCACGGCTGTCTGCAAGCTGGGGGCTTTTTCATCCTGCCATTGCATGGCCGGCGGCTCGTCCAAGGGATCGTAGCCGTGCATTTGAAACAGAACAATGCGCTCGGCATGGACCGCGGGTACACCCAGGCCCGACACCAAGAGGACCGCCATCCCTACGGCCACAACCAAACCTTTGCGCGTCACTCGGTCAGTTTCTCCATTCGCCTTGATAGCCACCGTGCGCACACACGACGAAGTAGCGCGCAATGCGACACTCAACGATGGGATTCTCATGCACCTTTCACGATTTCCCGGCCTGAACCCTGCCTGGACAACCTGCCTGGACAACAATGACCCACGCACCAACCGTGCGCAGCCTTAGCTGCCTCGTTCCAAAGACTACTTCGGCCTGTGCGCTCTCGCAGAACTCTCTGGACTTTCCCTTACCGATACAGAAGCACTGGTTCACCCAAAGGCTCGCCTTCGGTTTGGGAACCTGCTGGACGGTAGTATAACCCATCTCCCTCCAAAATCACTTCCAATTCCGCGGGCTTGGGGATGGTTCCTTGAATCAACGCTTCCGACAGCGGGTCCTCCAGGTACTTCTGTAAGGCCCGCCGCAGGGGACGCGCTCCGTAACTGCGATCGGAGCAAGTCTTCTCCACGATCCACCGCCCGGCCTGATCGGTCAGCTTTACGGTGATCTCGCGCGGCTCCAGATTCTTGTTCAAAAGCCCCACCATCAGGTTGACGATCTTCAGTAAATCTTCGTCCGACAGCGGGTTGAAGATGATGATTTCGTCCAAGCGGTTCAAAAACTCGGGATTGAACACCCGCTTGACCTCGGCTTTGACCATGTCCTCCACCTTGGCCTGTGAGGCATCCTCGCCCGGCGCCTGGAAGCCCAGGCCGCTACGTTTCTGCAAGAAACGCGCGCCGATGTTGGAGGTCATGATCAGAATGACGTTCTTGAAGTCCACTGTGTTTCCTAAACCGTCGGTTAATTGTCCGTCTTCGAAGACCTGCAGCAGGATGTTGAAGACGTCCGGGTGAGCCTTCTCGATTTCGTCCAGCAGGATCACCGAATAGGGCGCGCGCTTGACGCGCTCGGTGAGTTGCCCGCCCTCCTCGTAACCCACGTAGCCGGGCGGCGAGCCGATCAGCTTGCTGACCGAATGCTTCTCCATAAACTCGCTCATGTCGAAACGGATCAGCGACTTATCCGAGCCGAACAGGAATTGCGCCAGACTGCGCGCCACTTCCGTCTTGCCCACGCCGGTGGGACCGAGGAACAGGAAACTGCCCACCGGACGCGCCGGACTCTTCAATCCCGCGCGGCTGCGGCGAATGGCCCGCGCCAACGCGGAAATGGATTTGTCCTGGCTGATGATGCGCCCGTGCAGTTCCTCCTCGATGCGCAGGAGCTTCTGCATTTCCTCTTCCTTGATGGAATTGACCGGAATGCCGGTCCAGCGCGCCACTACGTCTTCGATATCTTCCTTGGTCACGACGCCGGTGGAGGTTTCGTCCAGATGATACTTCTCCCGTAGTGTCCGCAGGTGTTCGCGCTCCTTGCGTTCTTCGTCGGAGTAGAAACGCGCCTTTTCGAACTCGTGGTTGGCGATGGCGTTTTCCATCCGGTGTACGATGAACTTGATGCGCTTCTGAATGTCGGCCAGCTCTTCGGGCAGCGTGGTCTGGCGCAGCTTGACGCGCGCGCCCGCTTCGTCCACCAAATCAATGGCCTTGTCGGGAAGGAAGCGATCCGGGATGTAGCGGTTGGAATGCGATACCGAAGCGTTGATGGCTTCGTCGGTGTAACTGACCGCATGGAATTTCTCGTAGCGGTCCTTGATGCCGAACATGATCTTGGTGGCGTCGGCTTCGTTGGGCGGCGCGACCTTCACCGCCTGGAAGCGGCGCTCCAGCGAGCGGTCGCGCTCGATGCTCTTGCGATACTCCGACGGCGTGGTCGCCCCGATGCACTGCATTTCGCCGCGCGTCAACGCCGGCTTCAGGATATTGGCGGCGTCCAGCGATCCCTCCGCCGATCCCGCGCCCACCAGCGTGTGCAGCTCGTCGATAAAGATGATGGCGTTCTGATTCTCCATCAACTCCTTCATGATGGTCTTCAGGCGCTCCTCGAACTGCCCGCGATACTTGGTTCCCGCGACGATCAGCGAGAGGTCCAGGGCCAGAATGCGTTTGTCGGCCAAAAAACTGGGCACGTCGCCGTCGGCGATGCGTTGCGCTAATCCTTCGACGATTGCGGTCTTGCCCACGCCGGGCTCCCCGATCAGCACGGGATTGTTCTTGGTGCGCCGGCACAGAATCTGGGTGACCCGCTCCACTTCGCGATCCCGTCCGATCAGCGGATCGAGCAGGTTATCCATGGCCGATTGCGTCAGGTCGCGGCTGAATTCGGCCAGCAGGGAGCTTTCCTTGTTGCGGGAACTGGACACTTTCTCGCTCTGCTGGCGGGCTAGTTCCTCGCGAATGTTGGAGAGCCGCAAGCCGCGCTCGTGGAGGATCTCCGCGGCGAAGCATTTTTCCTCGCGCAGCAATCCCAGCAGCAGGTGTTCGGTGCCGATGTGCTTGTGGGAGAGCCGTTCGGCCTCTTCGGCGGCGTAAGCCAGCACACGCTTGCACTCGTGCGACAGCGGGAGGTCCACGGAAGTGGAAACCTTCTCGCGAATCTGCACGTGTCCTTCGATCTGTTTGCGGATGGATTCCACCGACGAGTAGGAGCGAAGGAATCGGTTGGTGAGAGCCTTGTCTTCGCGCAGCAAGCCCAGCAATAGATGTTCGCTCTCAATATAAGGACTGCCGAACTGGCTGGCTTCGTACCTGGCAAAAAAGATGACCCGGCGGGCCTTCTCCGTATATCGCTCGAACATTAGGGGGCAGCCTCCTGGACCCTGAACTGATCACTCACGCTAACCTTTAACTTCGGGACCGCAATTCTCCGTTGACCATTTCCAAAACTCTTGGGCATCGCGCGGCGAACGCGGGGTTGTGCGTCACGATCGCCGAAGTCAGCCCATGCCTGGCGTGCATCTGTTCGATCAGATCGAACACCGCTTGGCCCGTTTTATGGTCCAGGTTGCCGGTCGGTTCATCGGCCAGCAACAAGCTAGGACTCCCCGCCAGGCCCGAGCCAACGCTACTCTTTGTTGCTCTCCCCCGGATAACTCACCCGGACGGTGGCGCAACCGCCCTTGCAATCCCACTTCCTTCAGCCGTTCCGCGGCTCGTTCTTCCGCCTCGCCTGCCGCCATGCCGCGCAAGCGCAACGGGAAGGAGGCGTTTTCGAGCGCCGTGAACTCCGGCAACAGCCGGTGGAATTGCCAGACGAATCCGATCTCCCGGTTACGCAACTCCGCCCTTTGATCCTCGCGCAACCCGGAAACCAAACTACCTTTAAAGTATAGCTCACCGTCGCTGGGACTGTCCAGCGTACCGAGGATCTGCAACAACGTGCTCTTGCCCGCTCCGGACTCGCCGACGATGGCCACCATCTCGCCGGGGGCGATGGTGAGGTTCAGGTTTTCGAAGATAACCAGCGGAGTTGGGGGTTCGCCGCCGGTGTGGAAACGCTTGGCGAGTTGGACCGTGCGGAGAAGGGGATCTTCACTCACTTCACCACTGTATTACAACTAATGTAACGCGAAGCGCCGGAAACGGCGCCGCGAGCCGCGACAGTTATGCAGCGATGGAACGACGGCAGGATTGAACATTGGCACGAAGACACGACGCAAGAAACCTCGGAGCCGCGGGTGCTTAATCGTTTTGGGGAAACACGGATCCAGACGGGTTAAGCACCCTTAGATCCCCAGAGGGATCACAGCTTGTAGCCGGTGGTAGAGCGGGTCTTGCGACACCACCGGTAAGAAACGTTCCTAACCAGGACCCAGGCAGGGGTCCCGGCGCCCTGGCAAACACGCTGGTGCCCCTGCCGGGGCACATAATCTCTCGCCGGAGACCCGGTGGTTTCGCAAACTGCGCTCAATCACGGGCTACAAGCGGCAATCCCTCCGGGATATTTTTTCACTCCGCCTTTCGTGCTTTTCGTGTTTTTCGTGGTTAGCTACAAGCGGCAATCCCTCCGGGATATTTTTTCACAGATCCTCCGGGATCAGGGTGCTTAATGCGTCTTGGATCGGTGTTTCCCCAAAACGGTTAAGCGCCTCGGAACCGAACCGCTACTCGCTTGACGCCACTCACAGGTACGTATCATAATACGTATCGAGAGGTTCCGCGAAATGGCTACGTTCCAGGGATCCATCGCCACGACGGGCAAGTCCGAAGCGATACGCCTGGAAAAGGTGTTATTCAGCCTGCATCCCGAGTTCCGCCAAAAAGCCAAGGTTCGCGCCCACGTCATTGCGCCGGGGCACGCTCTCATCTCCGTTGTGGGATTGGCGGAGCCAGCCCAACGGGAGGAAGACCCTGTGGTAGAGGCTTTCCTGGCTTTTCTCGAACATGACATGACCGTCCATCCGAAGAGGATCACCCCCCTATCGAAGCGGCTCGTCGCGCGCTTCCAGGTTGATTCGCAAGGTCAAAGTAAGGGACACGGATCGTCTTCCCAACGGCGTTTCCTTTTAGAATGCGGAAATGGCTGCCCATATCTACGCGGAAAAAAACGGATGGAAGCTGTTCTTGCACCCGGCCTTCCGGGAACCGCTGGAGGAATTGATCCACGCCGTCGAGGATCTCCGGCAGCAGCAACCCCAGACCTGCTCCGCCCATCCGAAGACAAACCTTCTTCGACGGATCATGGACCTGATTCTCGTGGAGATTCCCAGAGACCCCAACGGCGCCGAGTTCCAACTCGGCAATACCAAGCTCGCTCCTGCCGTCTGGCTGGACAGCGCAATCGGGTGCTGCCATCAACGATGCTGGCCAAGTACTCGTCTAGGGAACTGATCCATCGGGTAGCTCCCATCTTCTGCGTCTTTCCCCTATCGCCACGACGCCGACAGGTTCCAACGTCCAAGTGCAGTCGGGAAACACACTCCTGCAATTCAGCAGCGTAACCTCTTCGGGAACCACGTCGGTGCTGCAGATTGATCCCAGCAGCTCCGGGCAAGTGCCTGGAGGATTTGCAATATTGGACACCCTCGCCTACCAGATCAGCACCTCGTCAACCTTCTCCGGGCCAGTGACAATTGGCTTCGTTATCCCGGTTTCGCAGGCAGACTTCAACAATCTGCGCATCCTGCATAGCGCGAGCGGCACCCTGGTGGACATTACGACCGGCTACGACTACACGCGGCTAACCATCTACGGGACGACGAGTTCGTTCAGCCCCTTCTACATCGCACGCCAGGGCCAGCACATATTGCCGCTGTTCGATCAGACCAAAGCCTACAAGCTGGGCAGCACGGTCCCGGTCAAGTTGCAGGTGATGAATGCGGCGAATGGCAGCATCTCCTCGGCCACGCTGAACGTGAGCGCACGCGGGCTCTTGCGCCTTCAAGATAGCAGTGCGACAACCGTGATCGACTCCGGCAACAGCAATCCCGATTCCGACTTCCGCTTTGACCCAACCATTGGCGGAACCGGCGGCTACATTTTCAACTTGAGCACGAAGAACCTCAGCAGCGGCCAGTACAGCCTGAGCATGTACGTCGGCGCCGATAAGCAGTTCGTGTACAGCGTTTCGTTCGAAGTCCGATAGTGGCCAGATCCCGGCACCAAATAGCGTTTCTGATCCAGGCGACCGCGCCAAAGATTCTGCTAAAACCAGACACAGTCCTGACAATCCGGTGACATGAACCAGAGAGTCGTTTGCTAGTTTGGTCGCGACGTGTAGGGGTGACGCCACGGCGTCCCCCTACCAACAAGGAAATAAGGGAGAACCCGATGAATCAGCGGATCGTCCGCTCGTTGCTAGCGTTGCTAGCGGCTGGTTTGTTGCTCTCCTCAGCTTGGCGGACAGCCTGCCGACGATCACGGCGCACGACTTCAACGGTGATCGATCTGGCCAACGCCGATGTCGCCGAGGGGGGAATCTGATGCGACGTTTCTCGTGGTTCTTTGTGGCCGTCAGGAAAAACAGGAACTGCACACTCTATCTGGGAAGGAAGCAGTCCCTTTTTTTCCAAAAGCTGCAATAGTTTGCACCTTTCAGGATTCTTAACAAGATAGGGTACTGATTCTAAATGGACTATTATGGTCACTCAATTGCTCACGCCAACAAGATCACATAAGGCGCGGCCTCGATGGATACAGGATTGCCTATATTCAGCACGGGCGTTTAAGAAACGTCTGCAACCAGCTCTGGGGAAGGATGGCCGCATCCTGACGCGCGTAGTTCCTCTTTGGCGTCGTCTGTTGCGAATGCATCACCATTTCCGATTAGCGTGGCAACGGAGCCGGTGTGTGCTTCCAGGGTGTCGGGCCACGTCATGGATATCCCCACCCAAGCGGCCGCTCAAAAGAACGTGAGCCAGAGAGTCGCCCGTATCTTGCCATCCGGAAGGGAATGTGACGTTTTCAGCGTCCTTCTACATGGATATCCTCACCCAAGCGGCCGCTCAAAAGAACGTGAACCAGAGAGTCGCCCGTATCTTGCCATCCGGAGGGGAATGTGACGTTTTCAGCGTCCTTCTAAACGAGACAACAGAACAAGGGAGAAACCCGATGAATCTGCGGATCGTCCGCGCGTTGCGAGCGGCTGGGTTGTTCCTGATCCTGGCATGGCCCGGCGATCTTCTGGCGGCCGCCGGCGTGTTCCCACCGCCGGAAAACGGCCGCGATTTCGGCGGCCAATACGCCGTCTCGAACGTGGTGGAAAGCGACGGCACGGTCAGCGCCATGCTCACGGTGCGGGTGATGAACCACTCCGGCCGCGACATTCAGGGCGCGCGGCTGCTGCTGCATGCCGGAGCACCGGAGACGGTGCTGGCGGAGAACGTCGGTTTCGCTAATCATGCGCCCAAAGTGGTGCGCGCAAAGATCACCATTCCCGCCGGCGAATTTGCCCGCTGGCAGCGGCGAGGGCCGGCGCTTGCCATCGAGTGGCCGGACGCCGACGGCACGATGGCACGCCGCACGGTCGAGTTGATTCGCGTGCCGGCGATTGCGGAGGAAAAGTAACCATGCGAACCATGCGAACCAGGATACTGCTTTTTCTCGCCGTCGCCGTTGCAGCCGTTGCAGCCAACGCCCAGGTTCCCATCATCAACACCGTTGCCGGCGGCGCTGTTCCCACACCCGGCGTCACGGCCACCGCCTGGGGCGTCAATAGTCCACAAAAGGTGGCCGTCGAACTCGGCGGGGAACTTCTATATAGCCGCTACAGGCTCCTGTCAGGTCTGGGTGGTGAACTCCAGCGGCACGGTGACCCAGGTGATCGGGACGGGACGACCTGCGGTTACGGCGGCGACGGCGGAGCTCCGGCCAACGCCAAGCTGAATAGTCCCCAAGGCGTCGCGGTGGATTCCAGCGGCAACATCTACATTACCGATACCTACAACAACCGCATTCGCGAGGTTTCCAATGGCACGATCACCACGATCGCCGGGAATGGAAACTTCGGCGATGGCGGCGACGGCGGAACTGCCGCGAATGCCAGCGTTGGACAACCCACTGGCATCGCCGTGGATTCCGGCGGAAACATGTTTTTTATCGATAACTATTATTATTATTGCTACGACTGCGGATACAACGGCTTCAATTATTATAGTTACTATCTCTACTATCCACGCGTTCGTAAAATCTCGGCTGGTAACGTCATCTCTACTGTTGTAGGAGGCCCGACCTCCGGCTTTAGCGGCGATGGCGGATCGGCGACCAACGCCCAGTTAGGGTCGTTCCCCGGCGGCGTTGCGTTAGATTCCAGCGGCAATCTGTACATCGCCGACAGCAGTAATTGCCGAATTCGCAAAGTTTCCGGCGGCATCATTACGACTATTGCCGGGAACGGAACTTGCAACTACAGCGGCGACGGCGGAGCCGCCGCCAGCGCCGAGATCTCGGAGCCTCAAGGTGTCGCCGTGGACTCCAGCGGCAATCTGTACATCGCCGACAGCGATAATCGACGGGTCCGCATGGTTTCGGTTTCCAGCGGCAACATTACGACCGTTGCCGGGAACGGGACCTACGGTTACAGCGGCGACGGCGGAGCCGCGACCAGCGCCGCGATGACGTTGCCCTACGGTGTCGCCGTGGATTCCAGCGGCAATCTGTATATCGCCGATACTTACAATAATCGAATCCGTAAGGTCGCCGGCGGCAGCATCAACACCGTTGCCGGAAACGGAACCCACAGCTATAGCGGAGAGGGCAGCGCGGCGACGAGCGGAGAGCTATATTATCCCCAAAGCGCCGCCGTGGACTCCAGCGGCAACCTTTACATTGCCGATACCGATAACTGCCAAATCCACAAGGTATCCGGCGGTATCATCACCACGGTCGCCGGCAATGGCACGTGCGGCTACAGCGGCGATGGCGGCTTCGCGCCGAGCGCCGAGCTATATTATCCCGAAGGCGTCGCCGTGGATTCCGGCGGCACGCTATACATCGCCGACACCAATAATTGCCGAATTCGCAAAGTTTCCGGTGGCATCATTACGACCATTGCCGGCAGCGGCACCTGCAGCGACAGCGGCGACGGCGGTTCTGCTTCAACTGCGAATTTGTCTTACCCCGCCGGCGTGTCGTTGGATTCCAGCGGCAATCTGTACATCTCAGTTAATTGCCGAATCCGTAAAGTTTCAGGAGGCATCATTACGACGATCGCCGGGAACGGCGCTTGCAGCGACAGCGGCGACGGCGGCTCTGCCCTCAGCGCGGGGTTGTCCAATCCCCGGGGTATCGCCGTTGATTCCAGCGGAATTCTGTACATCGCCGACAGCGGTAACCAGCGAGTTCGCAAGGTTTCCAGTGGCATCATCACGACCATTGCCGGGACCGGGACCTCCGGTTTCAGCGGCGATGGCGGCTCTGCCTCCAGCGCGCAGTTGTACTATCCCGGAGGCGTCGCGGTGGATTCCGCCGGCAATCTGTACATCGCCGACAGCAGTAACTACCGGGTTCGCAAAGTTTCCGGCGGCATCATTACGACCATTGCCGGGACCGGGATCTCCGGCTACAGCGGCGATGGCGGAGCGGCGGCGAGCGCCGAGATGACCTATCCTGACGGCGTCGCCGTGGACTCGATCGGGAATGTTTATATCGCGGACACCTACAACCAGCGCATTCGTGAGGTCGCGCTGCAAGCGAGCCAGACCATCACCTTCGGCGCGCTTTCGAACCAGGTATTTGGCGCCGCGCCGTTCACGGTCAGTGCGAGCGCGACCTCCGGCCTGACAGTAAGTTTCGCATCGACCACCGCATCGGTCTGCACGGTATCGGGTACGACGGTGACGCTGGTCGCCGTCGGCACGTGCACCATCCAAGCCACGCAGGCAGGCAACGCCAACTGGACCACCGCGACACCGGTGAACCAGAGCTTCCCGGTGAGCGCGGCAACGCTGACAGTGACGGCGCAAAACGCTGCCATGACCTCCGGCGGCACGTTGCCGGCGTTTACCTACGTAATTACAGGCTTCGTCCACGGGGACACCTCCGCGGTGGTTGCCGGCTCGCCCAGCTTGACGACAACGGCGACCTCGGCGTCGCCGGCAGGACTCTATCCGATCACGGCGGCCTTAGGGACGTTGTCGGCGGCCAACTACACGTTCGGGTTTGTTGGCGGCACGCTGACCGTGCTCAGAGCGCCCGCCAACGTCAGCGTCAACTCCGACGCTACTCTGCGCGCCGCGATTACCAATGCCGTGAACGGCGACACGATTACCTTCGCCGCTAACATCACGCCGCTGTCCGTGCTGCCGGCGATTCAGGCGAACATCACCATCGCCGGCGGCGGCCTCTTTCTAGACGGCGCCCACTCCTTCCAGGTGTTGCACGTGGCGTCGGGGGCCACGGTCTCCATCTCCAGCCTGACCATTCAGAACGGCAAGAACACCAGCAGCAGCGGCGGCGGAATCCAGAACGACGGCACGTTGACCTTGAACTCTTGCGTGATCACCGGCAATCACCAGACGAGCAGCTACTCCGGCGGCGGCATCTTCAACAGCCGCGGCGCAACTCTGACCGTCAACGAATGCACCATTTCGAACAACACCGCCAATAACGGATACGCTGGCGGCCTATTCAATTCCGGCGGTACGGTCACCGTTACAAACAGTACGATCTCCGGGAATACGGGCTTCGATGGCGGTGGCTTGTACAATGGAGCCTACAATGGCGCCGGAGGCAATACCACCATTACCAACAGCACGATCTCCGGGAATACCGCTGCTTATTTTGGTGGCGGCCTGTTCAATCAGGCGACGGCAACTATTACCAATAGCACATTTTCCGGCAATACCGCGGTTGGTGTAGCAGGCCTTGGCGGGCAGGGAGGGGCGATCGGAACTTTTGGAGGCTCGGCTACTATGATTAGCGGTTCCACGATTGCAGGAAACAGTGTGACTGATCGGTTTAACGCAGGTTACGCCCAGGGTGGCGGAATTTGGAGTGGGGGCGGAGTGATCGTGAACAATAGTACGATTTCGGGCAACGGTCTAACCGGTGCTGGAGCCTATGCCTTGGGCGGGGGAATATATTTCGATGGCTACGAGACCAACCCACTGACCAACACGATTCTGGCGGGCAACACGGCCCCATACAGCGCCGATGGCTTCGGAACATTCACCGATGGTGGGAACAATCTCATCGGCGATCCCACCGGCATCACAGGATTCACGAACGGCGTAAACGGCGACTTAGTAGGGACATCGGGAACGCCGCTGAACCCGCAACTAGGCTCGTTGGCCAATAACGGCGGGCCGACCCAGACCATGCTGCCCAACGGCAACAGCCCGGCGCTGGGCGCGGGCAATGCCAGCCTGTTTACCTCCGCAAGCACCGACCAGCGAGGCGCCGGCTTCCTGCGGCTGGTGAATGGCAAGACCGATATCGGCGCGGTCCAACTTCAGGGCGTGACGCTGGCCGCCACGGCGGGAACGCCGCAAGACGCCAACGTCAACGCGACGTTCGCCAACGCGCTGGCGGCGACGGCGACGGAATCCTGCGCGGCCTGTACCAACAACGCCGTGCCGGGCGTCACGGTGACGTTCACCGCGCCCGGTTCCGGAGCGAGCGGAAGCTTCGCCGGCGGGGTCAATACCGCGATCACCAATGCCGGCGGCGTGGCCACTGCCCAATTCTTTGCGGCGAACGCGATATCCGGCTCCTATTTCGTGATGGCCAGCGCCACGACGCCGGACCAAGCCAGCCCGTCCACCGCCAGCTTTGCGCTGACGAATGTGTTGCTGCCCCAGACCATCGCCTTCGGGGCGCTCAGCAATGAGACCTTTGGCGCGGCTAATTTCGCCGTTTCCGCTACGGCCACTTCCGGACTCACGGTCGGCTTCGCGTCGAACACGACGCCGGTATGCACAGTTTCCGGAACTATGGTCAGCATCGTCGCCGCGGGAACCTGTTCGATCATTGCCAGCCAGGCAGGCAACGCCTCCTATGCCGCCGCTCCGAACGTGACCCAGAACTTCACGGTGAGCGCGGCAACGCTGATGGTGACGGCGCAAAACGCTTCCATGACCTCCGGCGGCACGTTGCCGGCGTTTACCTACGTCATCACCGGCTTCGTCCACGGGGACACCTCTGCGGTAGCTAGCGGCTCGCCCAGTTTGACGACCACCGCGACATCGGCGCCGCCGGCAGGGCTCTATCCGATCACGGCGGCGCTAGGGACGTTGTCGGCGGCCAACTATACGTTCGGGTTTGTTGGCGGTACGTTGACGGTCAAGGCCGCCGTGTCGATTGTCACGCTCGCTAGCTCTCCAAATCCGTCCACACTGGGGCAGTCCGTGACCTTGACCGTCACGGTCACGCCCTCGGCGGCCACCGGCAAAGTAACGTTCTACGATTCAACTAACGTATTTGGCAACATGGGAACCAACGTACTCGGCACGGCGACGCTCGCCGGCGGAGCTGCCGCGCTGACCACCAGACTGCTGGCGAGCGGAACACAGTCGCTGACGGCTTACTACCTTGGCGATTCCACTTACGCACCGGGCACGTCCGCAAAGCTGGTCCAGACCGTGGCGGCGCTGCGGAGCAGTGGGTTTTCCGCGGCCACCAACTATCCCGCAGGAAACGGCCGCTTGGCGGCGGGCGACTTCAATGGGGACGGCAAGCCTGATCTTGTTGTGACCGGGCCCGGCAACCACATCAGCGTGCTGCTGGGCAACGGCGACGGTACTTTCCAAACCGCGGTTAGCTACACTGCGGGAGTCTCCCCCGAGTCCGTGGCGGTGGGGGACGTCAATGGGGACGGCAAGCCCGATCTTGTTGTGGGTAGCTCGGTGGGCGGCACCGTGAGCGTGCTGCTGGGCAATGGCGACGGCACTTTCCAGCCGGCAGTCAACTACTCCACCTCTTCAAACGGAAGCTTCTGTGTGGCGGTGGGGGACTTCAACGGGGACGGCAAGCCCGACATTGTTACGGCCAATTATCTTGACAACACCGTGAGCGTGCTGCTGGGCAACGGCGATGGCACCTTCCAGGCGGCGGTCAACTACGCCGTAGGCAACTCTCCCTATTCCGTGGCGGTGGGGGACTTCAATGGGGACGGCAAGCCCGATCTTGTTACGGCCAACTACGTTGGTGGCAGCGTGAGCGTGCTGCTGGGCAACGGCGACGGTACTTTCCAGGCGGCGGTCAGCTACGCCGTAGGAAGCTATCCGGATTCAGTGGCGGTGGGGGACTTCAACGGCGACGGCAAGCCCGACCTCGTTACGGCCAACTACGTTGGTGGCAGCGTGAGTGTGCTGCTAGGCAACGGCGACGGCACTTTCCAGGCGGCAGCCAACTACACCGCAGGCAGCTCCCTTCTCTGTGGCGGTGGGGGACTTCAACGGGGACGGCAAGCCCGACCTTGTTACGGCCAACTACGCTTCTGGCAACGTGAGCGTGCTGCTGGGCAACGGCGACGGTACTTTCCAGGCGGCGGTCAACTACACCGTCAACTACCCCGGGACCGATCCCTTCTCTGTGGTGGTGGGGGACTTTAACGGGGACGGTCGAACCGACTTGGCTGTGGCCTACGCCGATAGCAGCAACCTGAGCGTTGTGCTGGGCGTGCCCCTGGCGACTACAGCCACCACGCTGGGTTCCTCGGCCAATCCGTCCAACCCGGGGCAGAGCGTCACTCTAACGGCCACGGTGACACCATCCACGGCCACCGGGACCGTGACCTTTTATGATGGCGCAACCAGTTTGGGCACCGGCACGCTCAGCGCCGGCAGCTCGACTTTCGCCACTTCGGCGCTCGCATCCGGCGCGCACTCCCTGACGGCGGTCTATGGCGGGGACGGCAACAATACCGCCAGCACGTCTTCCGCGCTGCCCCAAAACGTGAACACTGCCGCGACGGTAACGCTGGCCGGCTTGACCGCAACTTACACCGGAACCGCGAAAACGGTTACCGCCACCACCAATCCGCCCGGTCTCACTGTTTCCATCACGTATCACGGCGTAAGTACCGCGCCGTCCGCCGCGGGCAGCTACCCAATTGTCGCCGCAGTGACCTCCGTGGGATATACCGGTTCGGCGACCGGCACGCTGCTGATCAATCAGGCGGTACTGACGGTAACAGCCCAAAACGCTTCCATGGCATATGGCGGCACGTTGCCGGCGCTTACGTACGTAATTACCGGCTTCGTCAACGGGGACAACTCGAACGTGGTTACCGGGTCGCCCAGCTTGACGACGACAGCGACATCGGCGTCACCGGCAGGAGCTTATCCGATCACGGCGGCGCTGGGGACGTTGTCGGCGGCTAACTATACGTTCAGTTTCGTTGCCGGAACGCTGACCGTGACGAGAACGCCCGGGAACGTCAACGTCAACTCCGACGATACCCTGCGCGCGGCAATCGCCAATGCACTGAGCGGCGATAGGATTGCCTTCACCGCTAACATCACGCTGCTCTCCCCGCTGCCGCCGGTTCAGGCCAACGTCAGCTTCGCCAGCCCTGGCTTCTGGCTGGACGGAGCCGGCTCGTTCCAGGTGTTGCACGTGACATCGGGAGCCACCGTCTTCATTAACGGTTTGACCATTCAGAACGGCGCGAACAGCAACGGCGGCGGAATCCAGAACGACGGCATGCTCACCGTGAACAACGGCTCCCTCTCCGGCAACTCCTCCAGCGGCAACGGCGGCGGCATCCTCAACAATGGAATACTGACGGTCAACAATTCCACCCTTTCCGACAACATCGCCTCCTACGCCGGCAACGGCATTTACAACGCCAGCGGAGGCACGCTGACCGTGACCAATAGCACCCTTTTCGGCAACGGCTCGCCGAGGGCGGGAACCCCGGCTTGCAAAGCCGGTAGCGTTTGCCAGTACGGCGGCGGCGGAATCTTCAACGCCGGCATGCTCACCGTCACTAACAGCACTTTCTCGGGCAACTACAGCAACGCCGATGGCGCTGGGATTTACAACGACTCGGGAGCAACGTTATGGCTCACTAACAGCACCCTCTTCAGCAACTCGGTCACAAACGCCCCCAGGTGCGCAGCCGGCAACACCTGCCTGACTCCTGGCGGCATCTTCAACGATCCCGCTGGGAACGCCACGCTGAAGAGCACGATTCTGGCGATGAATTCACCGGCTAATTGTTCTACCGAGGGCGCCACCGTCGCTTCCCAAGGCTACAATCTGTCCGATGACGCGAGTTGTTCCGGCGGTTTCATCTCCTCGGACTTGAACAACCCGTCGGGCGGGGCGGGGCTCGATCCCAACGGCTTGCAAAACAACGGCGGCTTTACCCAGACGATTGCGTTGCTGGCAACCAGCCCCGCTCTGGATGCCATCCCCGTGCGCTCCTGCACGGACGTGACCGGCCAGCCTGTTACAACCGACCAGCGCGGGATCAGGCGGCCTCAGGGCCCGGCCTGCGACATAGGGGCAGTTGAGGCCATGCCCTTTTTGGTTGCCCAGACCATCTCGTTTACCCAGGCTCCGCCGCCGAATGCCAGCATCACCTACAACGGCAGTTTCACGGTGGCGGCGCAGTCCACCTCTGGGTTGGCGGTAGCGCTGTCGGTGGATGCGGCCAGCACGGGCGTCTGCTCGCTGGGGACGCAGACGACAGTGAGCCCCGTAACCAACGCGCCGGTGACCATGTTAAGCGGCACCGGAACCTGCACTATTGACGCCAACCAGGCGGGCAACGGCAATTACAGCGCGGCGGCGCAGCAACAGATCTCAGTGACCGCCAGTCCAGCCACCGCGACGGTGACGCTCGGCAATCTCAGCGCGACCTACAGCGGCAGTCCCATCTCCGCGACGGCCACCACCATTCCCTCGAGCCTGAGGGTGATTCTCACCTATAACGGCAGTTCCACCGCTCCCACCGCTGCCGGCTCCTACACGGTTGTGGGGACGATCAACGATTCGAACTATACCGGCTCGGCCAGCGGCACATTGGTGATTAACGCGCTTCCAGTGACGCTGCAAAGCAGCCCGGTCGGCCGGTTGGTCAGCGTGGATGGCGGCGCGGCGCAAGCCACGCCGTTCAGCGTCCAGCTCGCGGCGGGAACGCACACGATTGCCGTGGCGGCCACGCAAGCGGGATCGCCTGGTACGCAGTATGTCTTCAGCAGTTGGAGCGATGCCGGCGCCGCTTCTCACTCCATCACTGTAAGCGGGCCCGCGGCCACGTACACCGCGACCTTCCAAACACAGTACCAGTTGACCACCGCGGCTTCACCATCCGCGGGCGGCACGGTGACGCCGTCCAGCGGAACTTTCTACAATCCGGGCAGCGTCGTGAGCGTTCAGGCGACCGCCAACGCGGGCTACCGCTTCGCCAATTTCTCGGGCGCGCTGACGGGAAGCGGCAATCCGCAGAACGTCACGCTGAATGGGCCCACCAACGTGGTGGCGAATTTCACGCCGCTCACGCCGAATATCGCGGCCAGCGTTGGCACGCGAACCGTTGCCGGCTCCACGGTGCTGGTGAGTTTGACGCTCACCAATACCGGCCTCGGGGCGGCCACCAACGCCACTATCACCGGCATTACAGCCATCACCCTGGTCTCCGGCTCCGGCACAGTTACCGTGGCATCGGGAACGCCGGTCAACCTCGGCACCATCAATCCGGGGGCTTCGGCGTCAACCACCGTCACGTTCAACTGGCCATCGACGGCCGCCCGGGTCAGCTTCACCGTCAACTTCACCGCTGACGGCGGTTACTCGGGTTCCAGCAGAATCACTACTTTGTATTAAGGGAGATTACAAAATGAAAACATTGGAAACCTGTTTCTTGGCCGCATTCGTCGCCGGATTCCTGGCTTGTGGGAATCTTACGGCGGATGTACTTACGATCGCGGACCTGCCCAACTCCAACGACGTAGACACGCTCTCCATTCTGTTGAGCCCGGTGAATGGCGCGGTGGACGGAGTGGCCGGCGCCACGGTGGGCTGGGGATTCACGGTGAACTGGACCTCCACTAACGGCGATTGGCTTTCGTTCACCGGCAGCAGCCTGGGATCGTTGGCGCAGAACGAGACGAATCCGGGCCTTCTGGCGTCATATTCGGATTTTATCGGTCCCCAGGGAGGACCCGTCGATTTTGCTCTCAGTCCCAGCTCCAGCCCATGGACGGAAGCCTTCGGCGGGGTATCGCAGGGCGTCGGCGCTTACCAGATCAGCAGCGATCACAGCGTTGCGACGCCGGGCGCGCAGGATACCGGCCAGATTACGTTTTTCTTCCAGGTCTACAATGGCGACCCGCTGAGCGGAGGGACCCAGATTGGCGATAATTCCTACTCCTACTACGGATCGTCCACGGCATTCTCGGTGACGGTTGACGCCCCTCCGGCGGCGCCTGCCACTGTGCCCGAGCCAGCGTCGCTGTTGTTAGTAGCGTCGGGCCTGGCTGGTCTTGTGGCGAGGCGCCGGATTCGTTGATTTGTAAGAAAGACCATGGGGCCGCCTGAGACTTTTGTCTCTGGTCCTCTGTACTATTACTACTAACCGTGGATTTCGTCGAGCGCCGCGAAGATTTCTGTGAAGACGCGACTGCCGGGAATTGCGTCAGCACTGGAGAATCCCGGAGGGAGCTAACCACGAAAAACACGAAAAGCACGAAAGGCGGAGTGAAAAAATATCCCGGAGGGATTGCCGCTTGTAGCCGGTGGTCGAGCGCTTGGTGCGACACCACCGGTAATAGAAAATGAAAGCGAGGACCCCAGGCAGGGGTCCCAGCACCCTCCGCAGATCCGCTGGTCCCCCTGTCAGGGGACGCGTGCTTTTGCGAGCCTTCCGGTGGTTTCGCAAACGACGCTCAACCACCGGCTACAAGCGGCGACCCCCTCCGGGGTCAACGAACACGGTGGTGGGCCCTTTTGGTTGCGGCTTCGCCGCGCTGTGTCTTATAATGTTCCGCGCCGGGAGCCAAAATGGAAAATCCCGGCTGAAAGGATAGGAAAATGATGCATCGTAAACTCGTAGTCATCGTCCTGGTGATCGGCTTTCTCGCCGTCGCATCTTCTAGGGTGCGTGGGGCAGGCAGCAACGCCGCGGAGGAGGCGGCAATCCGAAAGCTCATTGCCGCTGGCGATCAGACAGGCAGGTCTGCCGGACCGGCAATGGCAGACGGCATCTTCTGGAGCGGTCAGTTCAAGCGGCCAATTGTGGGCACCGAAAAGGGGGAACGTTTCCCCGGCGCCGATGATCGCGTTGCCGGATCTCAAAAAACGAAGACCGAGCCAATCCGGATTGTCATCGCCGACAGTCGCGATCTCGCCTACGAATACAGCAAGGGCACCTTCGAGTTCGATAGGAAGAGCGGAGAGCACGTCAGCTTCGACCTTGGTCTGCTTCGGGTCTGGCAGAAAGAGGGCGGCGGATGGAAGGTCGCTGCGACCTTTATGCGCCCGTACGACGTAGCATTTGCAAGATAGCGTGAACACTGGCGGCTCGCCGTCTCCGCGGAGGCGTTTGGCGAGATTGACGCAAGCCAAGCTACGCCACAGTCTAGGACCGCAACAAGCGCACCAGCAACGCCAACAGCACGACCACCGCGCCAATCAACGCGGCCCAGAACACGCGCGTCTGCGTAGCGCCCTTCTCGGGCGCGGCGGGTGCGGCATTCTCCTGGTCCAGCGCCGCCTCGCGGCTGGACACTCCCACCAGGCGCGGGGCCAGCAAGGCCAGATCGTAGCGCGGAGCCGGCAAGCCGTTCTGCCCGTAAAGCAGTGTCAGTTTGGCGCCGGCGGGATAGAAGAAACGCATCCGGTACAGCGGCAATTCCAGCCGAACGGCGGAAAGCGGCAGCGGACTATTGTCGCCTTCGTCCACCACCACGGTGAGCGTCGTCGTGGAAAGCGGGCGGAGTTCCACGATCAACGGCGGCGCGGGAGTTTCCGGGTCGCTGTGACGCCAATGCGCCTCGGCCAGGATTTCCACATTGGGCTCCGCACTCCGGCGCGACCCAGCATCGGCGGCGGGCCGAGAGATCTCGAAGGATACCGTTCGCTCGAATACTCTGTCCGTGGTCGTCAGAACCAGCTTCGGCGACGGGAGGTTCGGATAGGGCAGCGTCAGGCGATAGTGCGATTGCGGGGCCGCAGCTTTCTTTTCTTGCGGCGCTTCTTTCACAAGCGGCGGCAAATTCAGCGACAAGACGTCTTCGCATCGCTCCAGAAGATAGGGGATCTGGTGATCGGTACCGTCCGCGATACGCAAATCGGCCAGGCTGGCCGGGCTGTGGGCCAGGACTGCGGCGTCGAGCAGCAGCGCCGTCAGGCCCGCGGGAGATGCGGGGATCGGACGAGAGAAACGGAACGGCTGGCGGTTCACCGGCGCCCCGGCGATCGGCGGCAGGTTTGCATCCGTCACCGAATCGCCGGGCTGCGTGTCGCGGCTGTCTCCCCAGCGGCCTTCCGCAATCCCGGTCTTACCGACGAACTCGCGCATCGCTTCCAGGTCGTATCGCGGAGCGGACAATCGCGAATCGCCGTAGCGCGCGGTGAGTTGCTCCCCGCCGTGGCTCTCGAAGTAAATCCACGGCAGCGGGACGAACTCCATGGTGACGCCGGCAAGGTTGAGCTGCGGATTGTCGCCGTCGTCCACGAGAATCTCGATCTCCCGGCCCTCTGGCGCGCGAATAGGGATGCGCAAGTCGGAAGCCGTGGCGTTCCCGCGCACCACCCGCCGCAACGTCGCTCCGCCCAGCGCCTGCGGAAGCACTTCTCCCTCCGCCAAACGACCCTCGGTAATGCGCGCCGTTCGCAGAAGCCGGTCTTCTTTAACGTTCAACTCCAGCGCCGCCAGCGGCAGATGAGGGCCCGGCAGGCGCACCTGAAAGCGGCTTCTTCCCGGACCCGCCGACAACTTGCGGAACTCCACCGGCGCGACTAACGGCGGCGCGGGGCCGCGCCACTCCACCAATCGGCCCGCGACACCACGGGGCAAAAGAACAACGCCGCTCTCGCGATCATCCCAGGTCACCCGCAGGTAGCGGTACTCGCCCGCGCGGAAGGGAATATCCAATAGATGCAGGTTTTCATCGGGAAGATCGAACAGCGTCCCTTCCTCGACCAGCATGGTCCAGTGGCTGCGGTCGCCGCTGCCTTCCAGGCGGAATCGCTTCAGGAAGGGCGGGGCAATTCCGGTGACGCGAATTCGATCCACCAGCGACGCGGATCCCAAGTCCGCCTCGAAGCCGCTGCTGGTCTTGCTGGGCGCAATCGCCAGAAGCGCGCCGGATTTCCAGCGCGGCTCAGGTCGCTCCGGCGGAATCGTCAGATACGGAACTTCTTTTCCGGCCGCGTCGAAAAGCCGCAAGTCGCGCAGGTCGGCGGATGCCACGCCGCTCATCAGCGCAACATCGGGAGCGATGCGATTGGCGCCCGCGCCGCCCGGCAGGATCGCGCGTTCATAGCGGAATTGCGGAGTCTGCGCGGCGGCGCATGTAAACCAGAGAAGCAGCAGTGCCATAACCAGTCCGTTGACCAAATCAATTCTCTCCGGCACGGCTTCCAGCGTCGGATAGCTCTTCTCGCCGAGCACTTCAATCTCCCGCGGATTGATCGGAATGATCCGATAGCCGGCCGCCTGCATATAGTCGGACACACCATAGCCGGCGCGAAAACGCTTGCTCGACAGGCCGGGCACGGCAATGGCGCGGCAATGGGTTAGGATGTGCTCGATTTCGTCCATATCTTGGCAGCGGCTTCCGGCTTCCTCTTGGTCTTGCGGAATCTTTCCACTTCGCGCAACGTCAGGCCGCGGGTCACTCCCGTCGGTAAATTGCCGAGTTCCAGGAAACCGATCTTGACCCGCTTCAGCTTCTCCACCAGATGGCCGATTCGCCCGAACATCCGGCGGATTTGGTTCTGCCGCCCTTCGATTAGCACTACTTCGTACCAGGGATTGGGCGCGTCGCGCAGCAGACGGATTTGCGCCGGCGCGGTTTGTCGTCCGTCCAGCGAAATGCCGCGGCGCAGCTTTTCGATTTTTGCTTCCGCCGGTTTGCCGCTGACCTTCACCCAATAGGTCTTGGGAATCTCCGGTCCGGCAGTCATGATGGTTTGCGCGAAGTCGCCGTCGTTGGTGAGCAGCAGCAAGCCTTCGGAATTAAAATCCAGGCGGCCAACGGGATAAACCCGTTCGTGCACGCCCTTCAGCAGATCGATGACCTTGGGCCGTCCCTCCGGATCGAACATGGTGGTGACGTAGCCGCGCGGTTTGTTCATCACCAGGTAATAGATCTCGCTGGCCGGACGCACCAGCTTCCCGTCCACTTTTATGTGGTCCGAAGCAAAATCCGCTTTGGCGCCCAATTGGCGGATTTGCTGGCCGTTCACGGTGATGCGGCCGTCTAAAATCATCTGTTCGGCGTTGCGGCGCGAAGTGACGCCGGCCCGCGAAAGGATTTTCTGCAAACGTTCTGCTGGCATGGTTTTCGATTCTGCTGCCGTTCCTTTAGACTCCAGGGCTTTTTGGAACACGGAAGGACACGGAAGAAAAACCGGAAGGGCACGGAAACAAGCAAGCCGTCAGTCGTTCCGTGTTCTTCCGGTTTTTCTTCCGTGTCCTTCCGTGTTCCAAAGACACCTTACTGGCTCTCCTCAGTCAACGAGCGCGCCAATTCCTCGAACTCCTTCAGGCTGGGAAGCTCGCTCACATCCTTCAAGCCGAATTGCACCAGGAATTCCTTGGTGGTGCGATAGAGAATCGGCCGCCCGATCACGTTCTTGCGGCCCGCCGTTGTAACCAGCCGCTTATCGAGCAGCGTCTTGATCACGCCGCCGGTGCTCACGCCGCGCACGTCCCCGATTTCCGGTATCGTCACGGGCTGGCGATAGGCCACCACGGCCAGCGTTTCCAACGCCGCCAGCGATAGCTTCATCGGCGGCTTCAGCGACTTCACGAATCGCCGCACCGATTCGTGATGCTCCGGCTTGGTGGCCATCTTGTAGCCGCCGGCGACTTCCTTGATCTCGATGCCGCGGGAGTCGGCGCGATGTTCCGCGATCAACTCATCCACGGCGGCGCGGATGGCTTCCGGTGTCGGTCCGACGGGCGGTTCGGGAGCGGGAGGCTCCAGCACCAAGTCCGCAGGCGGAGTTTGGTCGCTCGGCGAGGCCGCCGCTTCAGGTTCAGGTGGCGAGGGCGGCGGGCCAAGCGCCACGCTCAACTGCGCCAGGGTCACCGGCTCTTCAGCCACGTAGATGATCGCTTCAATTTGTGCTTTCAGGCTCATTCGGTTAGTCGGTTAATTCAGGTCTTGGATTATCCGGATTCTCGTCGATCGGCAAAACGTCGCCCTCGGCCTCGGGCGCTTTATCCTCCAGCGCGCCCATGGCCGCGGCCAGCGCGCCGGGCTCGAACAGGATGTCGAACTTTTGTCCCTTCTTCACGAAGATATCGCCAAAGTTTTCCTCCTGCCGCAGCAGCACGGCGTGCAAGCGGGCCATCTCCAGAATCGCCAGGAACATGGTAATCAGCGTGCGGCGCGTGTGGTAGGGCGCGAACAACTCGCCCAGCACCACCGTGCCGCGGGTCTCCGCCAGGCGGTCGCGGACCTTCTCCATCATCTGCTCGACGGTGAATTCCTCGGTCGAGATGTTCAGTTGCGGCCGGTTGCGGGCGCGTTCCAGAATCTTGTTGAACGTCTCCACCAGGTCGATCACGCTCACGGCCAGGCCCGGTTCTTCGCCGGGATCCAGAAAATCCTTCAGCGCCGGGTTGGACCAACTGGCTTGTTCCAGCATCTGTTTCTGCTGGAGCATTTGCGCGGCCTGCTTGAACTTTTCGTGCTCCAGCAGTTGATTCACCAACTCGGCGCGCGGATCTTCCTGCTGATCCTTGGGGATGGTGGGATCGGCCGGCAGCAGCATTCTGGACTTGATGTGGATGAGCGTGGCGGCCATCAGCACGAACTCGCCTCCGGCCTCGATGTCTAACTCCGTCATCTTGTGAAGCAGGTCGAGGTACTGCGCGGTGATCTTGTGAATCGGGATGTTATAGATGTCGATCTCCTGCTTGCGGATCAAATCCAGCAGCAAGTCGAGCGGCCCCTGATAGGCATCCAGATTAATGTGTAGAGAAGAGTCCATCGCGCTCGGTCCATTATATGCTACCCGCCGCGATGAGCCGCGACAGTTATGGAGCGAGGGGTTCCTTCGTACGTCTGCAACGCTCCCCCGAAAACACGCCTACCCGCATACTCGGGTGTGGCGGGTTTTCGTGAGCACGTTCAACACGCACCACCGTGTCCGTCGCTCCATAACTGTCGCGGCTCATCGCGGCGCGCCTCATGCCAAGGGATGCCGGTTCCAATCTTTATAGATCAAATACTTCGCTGGCGTCTTGCCGATCGCGCCGAACCACTGCGGACAGTACGCCGCCATCCAGATGAAATCGCCGGCCGTCACCGCGTACCACGCCTCTCCAAGGCGATAGATCCCACCGCCCGCCAACATCAACAAGCCATGTTCCATCACGTGAATCTCCACCATGGAGAGTGCCGCGCCCGGCTGATAGCTCATGGTATTGACCGCAAAATCGTACGCCGGTTCATCGGGAAGCAGCGGGCGAACCTTCAGCCAAGGATCGCCCATCAGCGGTTGGGGAGTCACCTGGCTTTCGTCGCCAAACAGAATTTCCGGGGCGGCGCTGCCAGCCAGCGGCAGATACGGTTTCTCGATTACTACGGCGCGCGCCTTGTCCGGCGCGGAAATCACCGCCGGATTTCCGGTCGGCAGATAAACGTACTCGTCGGCGCCGAGGGAACGGCCTTCCACCGCCAACGTTCCTTCCAGCCCATAGACAAACCGCTGGCTCTGCGCGGGTCCAAGCTGTCCGCCGGGTTCGAATTCAGCGGTGTATTGCATAAATCGCGCACCGGCCGCCGGGTTGACGTGAACGATGGCCGTGGCCCCGCGCATTCCGGGAAGCGGTGTGCGGACAAACGTGTCCGGCGTTTGCAAGATGTGATCGCTCCGGCGAGCGCTACGCGTTTGTCCCAGTTGCTGCATGTTCAAAACTCCTCCAGAAAATGCATTCCCACAGCCAGCGCGGCGGCCACGTCCTCCAGCAGCACGGTTTCCTCCGGATGGTGGCTGATTCCCCCCGGAGTCCGCAGCAACAGCATCGCCACGGGCATGCGCGGCGCCAAGATCATGGCGTCGTGACCCGCGCCGCTGGACATTCGATGCGCGGCAAGCCCGGCCGCCGCCATGCCGCGTTCCAGCTTTTCCGACAATCGCGCGTCCATGGCCACGGCCGGCTGGTCCAGTTGCGGATGCACCGACACGCGCAGTCCGCGGCGCGCCGCGACTTGCCGCGCGCAATCGCTGAGCCGCTCCACGGCTTGTTGGCGCACCGTGTCGTCGGGATGCCGCACGTCCAAGCTGCCACTGGCGCGGGCGGCGATAACGTTGCTGGCGCCCGGGGCCACCTCCAGCCGTCCCACCGTGACCACTAACCCGGCCGGAGCCACCGCCGGCTCACTTTCCAATGCGCTGATCCATTCGGCTGCGCCGGCCAGGGCATCGCGGCGAAAGCGCATCGGCGTTGTCCCGGCATGATTGGCCTGGCCTTCAAACACAAACTCCAAGCGGCTCTGGCCCACGATCTTTTCAACCACCGCCAGCGGGAACCCGCGGCTTTCCAGCAGCGGTCCTTGCTCGATGTGAAACTCCAAATAGCCCAGCGCATCGCCCGCGCGGGCACCGGGAATTCCGGCGGGATCGAGCCCAAATGCGCGGATCGCATCGGCGACGGATACACCACCTGCGTCGCGAAGTTCCAGCAGGGCCGGATCGAAAGATCCCGCCAGGGCGCGGCTGCCGATGAACGGCGTCCCGAAGCGTACGCCCTCTTCCTCGGAGAATCCCACCACTTCAATCGGAAACTTTAAGCGCCGCCGTTCCAGACATTCCACCAGCGCGATCGCGAAAACCACGCCGAGGACTCCGTCGAACGCGCCGGCGTCAGGCACGGTGTCGAGGTGCGACCCGATGAACAACGCTGGCCCGGGTGTAGCGCCGGCGTACCGGCCGCGCAGGTTTCCGGCGGCGTCGATCGAAACATCCATTCCCACCTGTTCCATCCACGTCCTAAGGCGCGCGTGAACCTCCCGCATCGGCGGGGAGAGAAACCGCCGCGTGGTGACGCCCGGCTCTTCGCTGCACAGGGCCAGCGTCCGGCAACACTCGATCACGCGCCGCGCAACGGGAAGAAAACGGTCCATGCCAAGGCTCAACACGCAGATGTTTTTAGAATAGCACGCGAAGTGTCTCGCATTCGTTCTTCGGAAGCGTTTGGCGGACCTAATTGCGCCGGTAAAGGCGCCACCGGGCCGATTGCGCTTCCAAATGAAAATGGGTCTCCAGGTACGGACCATAGGCGCGCGAAAACTCCCCACCCGCGAAGTACTGCGTGACCATCATCACCGTGACGGTTCCCATCATGTATTCCGCGGAAGGTTTGCTGCGATCGCTGAAGTTGAAGCCAACGGCGAGAGCGGACGAAGTGCCGCCCTCTTGCGGCGGCAGGCCCAGGGAGTAGGAGAAAGGATTGGTGAAGTCCAACGTGCCTACGGTATCTCCAGGGCGCAGATGGGGCCTCAACAGATCGATGCCCTCGTTGACCATCGCCACGTACGGTATTTGGGCGGACGACGCGCCGCTCAGGACCGCGGCATGGAAGGAAGTCCCCGGCGTTCGCTCAATCTGCGACTTGTTGTGCAAGGCATAGAGCAGGCTGGCGCCGTCCGCGGCGAGCGAACCTCCGGCGACGACCATCATCCAGGCCACCAGCAACACGCGGATCGCCGCCGCGGAACGTGCATCCGCGCCGGCCTCCTTGTTGCCGGCCTGCGCCAGGCGCTGCGCCAAAACAATCGCCAGGATCGGATTCAACGGCATGGCCATGCGGGGATCGTTGGTCATTTGGAAGAACAGCCCCGCCGCGCTCACCGCCACCAGCGCAATCACGATTTCGCCAACCTCTGCACGCGCGCCGTCCTGCCAACGCAACGCGGCTAACATCAGGGCGAACACCGCAACGGGAAGCACGTAAAAGATGCCAGCGTCGAACACCGCGCCGCCGATGGCGACGTGCTTGGCGCCTGCCAAGAGCGACAGGACCTTGATCATGGGCATGAACGTCCCACCCATCAGGAGCCAAAAGGGAAACACCGTGGCGACGGCTCCGCTGGCGAGGCCCACCCAACGCGCTCGCGATTGCGGCACACAGGGGATCAGGGCCAAGACCAGGAAGCTGCCTCCCGGGCAGTAGGTGACCTTGAAAAACAGCGCCAGGGCCACCGCGCATCCGCTGGAGAACCCTCCGAGAAACCGCGATCGCTTGGTTTCCTCCTTGCGCCGGCACGTCGCTTCCACGATCACCAGGGCCATCAGCGCGGTACCGTTGCGATTGTAGAATCCGGCATGGGAGGTTACATTCGGAGGGTCGCCCAACACCACGGGAGACATTGATAGCAGCACCACGCTCACGCAAAACAGAACTCGAAGTATCGGTTGCAGCCGCTGGCCAGTTAAGGTCCAAGACCAAATGCCAAAACTCAGTCCCAGGATGGCTTGTCCGTAACCCAAGCCTTCCGCGCGGCCATGGGCCAGGCGCATCCCCAGAGCCGTCAGCAGGTGGATGAATGGTCCCATGTCGGTAAAGAAGTTCTTGTAAGGAACCTGGCCGTGTAATACGCGCCATCCGCCATCGAAAAAGTTGAACAGATCCGCGGTACACTGGCGGGCCCCGCCCGCACCAATTCCGGCGCGCAAGATGCAAGCGCAAAGGATTGCTAACCAACCTCCCGCGTACAGCCATCGTGAGGGGACCGGATCGCTCCAATGTTGGGACAGCCATTTCACCATGGGATCTCGGTTTGAATTATGACACGCCTGGTGGCCATGGCTTTTCTTCACCACGGAGGCACGAAGAAAGACAAAACCAAGGACACGGATGATTCCACTTCGTGTTCTTGGTTTTGCCTTTCTTCGTGCCTTCGTGGTGAAAAAAACCGCCGCGGGTTCGCTATAGTTAGATAGTCGCTATGCCCACGCCTCCGCGCATCGTGCTGGTTCGCCCGCGCAATCCCTTGAACATCGGCGCGGCGGCGCGAGTGATGGCCAATTTCGGATTGGACGAGTTGATGGTAGTGGATCCGCACCCGCCCGTATGGGCGGACGCGCTGGAAGAAGCGCGCCGCTCGGCGGTCGGCGGGGAAGCGGTGCTGCGCGAGGCCCGCTGCGTTCCCACCCTTGAGGAGGCTCTCGATGGTTGCGCCCGCGTGGCGGGAACGACTGCGGGATCGCGCCGCAATCTGGGCCGCTCGTTGCAGCCGCCGGCGGTCTTGCGCCGAGCCGCGGCGCGGGGCCGCCTGGCGATTCTGTTTGGCTCGGAGAAAACGGGACTCGGTAACGACGAGTTGAGTTATTGCCACTTTCTGGTCCGGCTCCCCACAACCGCCGCCGCGCCGAGCATGAATCTGGCGCAGGCCGTGGCGGTGTGCTGCTACGAATGGGCGCGTGGTAAGCAGCCAGTCCGATCCGCCGGGGCGGGGAAACGCGCTCCCGCGGATGCGCTGTTCCGGCTGCTGCAAATCATCACACCGCTGCTGGAGGCATCCGCCTTTTTCGAGGCGCGTCCCAAGGCGGGGAATCTGCGGCGGCTACGCCGCATGTTGCTCAACGCCAGTCTGTCGCCGGAAGACGCGTCTTTACTGACGCAAGCGGCGCGCATGATCGAATATCGGATGGGATTGCGTCCCAACCGCAAGTGAATCACCTAGCTTTAGGCCAAAACGCCACCCACACTGCCCACAGCATCACCAGCAGAAAAGCGATTGCCCACGCTCGCGGCAAGCGTCTCATGGGAGCCTCGCAAAGCGATCCGGAAAATTTGTTATCACCACGTTGGCGCCGCGCGCGCGCACCCGGCGGAGCGCCGCCGGGTTGTTCACGGTCCAAGTAATCAATCCCAACCCCTGCCGCTGCGCCAGCTTGGCCAGGCGGCGAGTCAGAACAGAATGATGCGGACAGAGGTAATCGAGCGGCCGCAGGCCAAATTTCCCGGACGAGGAAATCCAGCGCGGCAAAGTCAGCAGAGTACGTTTGAACAGCCATCCCGCGGGAGTGGCCGGCGAGAGGCGCTTGATCTCGCGCACCGAGCGGGCGCGGAACGAGGTAATCACGAAACGCGCGGGGTCCAAATAGCGATGGGCCAGTTCCAACACCTGCCGCTCGATTCCAGGGACTTTGATTTCGATGTCCAGCCAGGCGGTGCGGAAGGTTCGCAGCACATCTTCCAGCAGCGGCAGGCCGAGCGCGGCGGCCGGAGTGCGGGCCACACTCAGCCGCCTGCCGGGACCTTTTCGTATGCGGGGATCGTGAATCACCACCAGCGCGCCGTCGCGCGATCTGCGCACGTCGAACTCGAAGCCGGCCGCACCCGCTTCGATGGCTTTGTGAAACGATTCCATGGTATTCTCCGGCGCCTGGTGCGGCGAACCGCGATGTCCCAAAAGAATGGGACGAATGGGATGAATGGGACTCGCGATACGCATGGCGTCAGTTCGCATTATATTAGAGGATATGTTCCGCGCGGCGATTTGGCCGGCCTTACTGGCCGTGCTGCTCTACGCTTCCGGGTTGGGCAGCGGATTCATCTTCGACGACGAAGTACTGATGGTCGAGAGTTCGCGGTTGGTGACGGCTACGCCGCGGCTGGCCTTCACCTCCGACTTTTGGGGTCCGCCGCTCAACAACTGGAAATCGATGCACTACCGGCCGCTGGCGATGCTGGCGTATTCGGGCATCCATAGCCTCTTTGGAATTTCGCCGTTTGCTTTTCACTCCGCCAACGTCCTGCTGCATGCCGCGGCCACCGCGGCGTTCTACTGGCTATTGCTGGGACTCGGCTACGGTACCGGGGTATCGATGGCGGCGGCGCTGCTGTTTGCCGTCCATCCGCTGCACGTGGAGTCGGTGGAGTGGATGTCCGGCATGACCGAAACGCAAGTCGGCGCGTTGATGCTGGGATCGCTGGCCTGCTTCGCGCACGGCCGCCGCGGCTGGAGTCTGCTGCTGGCCGTCGCCGCCATGCTCACCAAGGAAGCGGCCTTGATTCTGCCGGCACTGATTTTCGTGCTGGCCCTCTTGTATTGCTCCGAGCAACGACGCTGGCCGAAATGGCGCGCGGCCGTCGCCGCCGCCATTCCCTACGCCGTGCTGGCCGCGGCTTACCTGGCGGTACGGTGGGCGCTGCTGCCGCATCCTCCCAAAGGCGCACTGGAGAAAGCCATGCGCGAGGGATGGCCGGCGATTCCCGGATCGGCGGCTCATTATTTGAAAGCGCTGTTTTGGCCGTGGCCGCTGGCGATGAACTACGAGTTGCCGGGAATCTCGATGCAGTTAGTCGTGCTGATGGTGGTGGGCTTGTGGATTGTGGCCATGCTGAACATCCCCGCGCTGCTTGACGACCTGCCACTGTGCGGCGCGCTCATCGCGCTGCCCCTGGTCATTCCCGTGCTCACTTCTCCGCTGATGAGCCACTGGCTGCAAGCACCGGATCGCTACGCCTACCTGGCGACGACCGGCGCGTGCCTGCTGGCGGCGGTGTTACTGGCACGCCTGCCCCGCCACGGTTTATTTCTGGGATGCCTTTTCCTGGCGCCGATGGGCGCGCTGGGCATCTTTCTGCAGCTCTACACCTGGGAAAGCAACGAGACGTTGTGGGCCCGACACGCTGGAAGTGACTCCCAGCTCGCAGACCGCGGCCCTGGATCTGGCCTATACCATGTACATCGAGAAGCGCTTTACGGAAGCGGAAAGGGTTTACCTGAAGGCGTTGCGCTATCATCCCAACGATCCGGAACTCATGAAGTCGCTGAGGCGCGTACAGGGGCATCATCCCTGAGGTGGTGAAAAAGACCGCCGGCTTACTTCAACGCCTTGAAAATCTGCGTCAGCAGATCGTCCTGGGAGCGCTCTCGCTGCAAATGCGGCTGCACGTCGCCATCGAAGTAAGCCAACGAATAGGTCTTGTAGAACTCGCCGTTTTCCACGATCATTTCGATCGGCTGGCGTGTCCTGAGCGCCTCGGCCAGGGAAGTGTGCAACTGCACCGGAGACCAGCGGCGTCCGTTCACCGCGATGATCTTCATTCCCGGGGCCAAGCCCGCTTTCTCCGCGACCATGCCGTTGACAACGTCCCGCACCGTGCCATCGTCCTTCAGATCCAAGCCCAGGGAGAAAACGAAATTAGCGCCGCGATTGCCGGCTTCGTCGGCGCGGCCATACTCGTTGGCCGTGAAGTTGTAAATCAGCTTCCATCCGCCGCCGGCAATTCCGCCCAGCGGCGCAGCGGACGTTGTTCGGTCGATTCTGGATTGGAAGAAAGACCGCCAGTCATAAGGCGCGACGGCGTTCATTCCGGCGACAATGTCGTCGAAGGTGTAGGGCTTGACCATCGGCGGGCCGCCGGGCGCGCCCGCAAACCAGCGGCAGAAATCGTCCAGCGATTTCTTGCCGCCGGTCTGCTTGCGAATCAGCGTGTCGGCTTCCAGCCAGATCAGCGTTCCCTCGTCGTAATAATCCACGCCGCGCCGCCAGTTGGCCCATTCGTTGGGCGCGTCGTAGAGCAACTGCGCCGCCACCGCGGTATCCAGGAGCGGCCGCCATTGGCGCCCCGGACGATGATCCAGTTGCGCGGCGACATAAGCGAGATGTTCGCGGGCCATTTCCAAACCCCACAACCCGCTGCGCGCCGTGAGCACTTCGCCAATGTAGTTGGTGAGTCCCTCGTAGACCCACAGCAGCTCTCCGCGCATGGGCTGCTGGTAGTCGGGCGTGGCCAATCCCGCTGGACGGCGATACTTGCCATTCCAAGAGTGCGTCATTTCATGCGGCAGCAGGCCGGCGGCCAGCGTAGACAACGTGAAGTCGGTGAGGCTGTGCTCCGGCATGCGGTCGTCGCTCGATTCATGATGTTCCAGGCCAAAGTGCGCCACATAATCGCTGAGGGTATAGAGAAAATTGTACTGCCGGTAATGATGCGCGCCCCACAGCGCGTTGGCTTCCACCGCCAGATTTTTGTAGGAGGCCAGTTGTTCCGGCGTCATCTCCAGCGCCGCCGCGCTGTCGGCGGCGATATTCAAGTAAGTATCGGGAGCCAGTTCGTCGCGCCGCAGAAAAGCGCCGGCCAGCACCGGCGAATCCACCAGCGTGGTTAGGGAAACAGTTTGGAACTGCGTCTCATCGTCGTTCACGCGACCGGCCAGCGGCGCGGCGGGCAAGGATGTCGCGAATTTCCACCCTTTAGGCAACTTCAGCGAAGCGATGAAGCGCACCTCGTCGCTCTTGGCGCCCTGGGGATAGAGCAGCAGCTGGTTCCAACTGATGACCGTGAGCTGCGGCGTTGACGATGTCGTGCTGGAAAATCCTTCGGTGGACGCCGGCCCGAGGAAATCCAGTTGGGCTTCCACTTCCGTGGCGCCCGCGGGTACGTCCAAGTGAAACGCGTACATGTCGGCCCCGTCGCGCTTCCACTCGATGTTTTTTCCGCCGGCCTTGAACCATTGTCCGGCCACATTGACGATGGGGCCGGTAGGCCCGTGCTCCCCGGGGATCCACTTGGGATAAACCAGCGTGAGCGGTCCGGGCCGCGCCGGAATAACCATGCGGGCGTGGAGCAGTTTGCGCGGAGCGTCGGAGGCGTCCACGTAGAGGCGAATGGGAGCCTGCGACCATCCAAGCGATGCACAACTCAGAAACAGCAGAACCGCGAGTCGACGAGCCATGATTCATAGTAACGCAGGCCTTCAGGCCTGTGTCTTTTTCTGAAGAACCAAAAAGAACAGGCCTGAAGGCCTGCGTTACTGGCGCTCGGCCTTCCAAAGATCCAAGTATGGCTGTAGACCTTTCATCATTCCGGTGAACGCCTCGATAGTCAGCGATTGCGCGCCGTCGCTGAACGCCATTTCCGGATTGGGATGCACTTCCACCATCAAGCCGTCGGCGCCGGCGGCCACCGCCGCGCGAACCATCGGCGGGATCAGCGAGCGCCGGCCGGTGCCGTGGCTGGGATCCACCACGATCGGCAAGTGCGACAGTTCCGAGAGCGCCGGAACCGCCGCCAGGTCCAGTGTGTTGCGGGTATAAGTTTCGAAGGTGCGCACGCCGCGCTCGCACAGGATGATTTGGGTGTTGCCCTTGCTGGCGATGTACTCGGCGGAGAGTAGCAGTTCCTTCAGCGTGGAACTGAGGCCGCGTTTCAGCATGATCGGCTTCTTGAGCAATCCCAGCCGCTTCAAGAGCGCGAAGTTCTGCATGTTGCGCGCGCCCACTTGAACGATGTCCACGTATTCGTTCAGCAGATCCACGTCGGAATCGGCCATCACTTCGCTGATGATGGCCAGTCCGGTTTCCTGTTTGGCCTTGCGCAGCAGCTTGAGGCCTTCCTCTTCCAGGCCCTGAAAATCGTAGGGCGAAGTGCGCGGCTTGAATGCGCCGCCGCGCAGCACTTGCGCGCCGCAGGCCTTGACGGCGCGCGCGGTGGTCAGGATTTGCTCCTCGCTCTCCACCGAGCACGGGCCGGCCATCACCGTGAAGGTGTCGCCGCCAATGGAAAAGCCGTTGACGCGAATGACCGTCTTCGATGGATGCATCTGTCTGCTGACCACCTTGAATGGCTGCGAAATCGGCGTGACGGTCTCCACGCCCGGCGTGGATTCCAGTTGTTCAATAGCAGGGGTGGTGTCCCCAACTCCCACGGCTCCGATCACGACGCGTTCCTCCCCTTCAATGGAATGGACTTTGTAGCCGAAGGCGATGATGCGTTCGCGAACGTGCTCGATCTGCTCGCGGGACGCGCCGCGCTTCATGGAAACGATCATGGTTGCGATCCTCTTTTTCTAGCGGCTGGTCTGGAACAGGAAGGAGAGGTCTGAAAATGCGACGGCCCGCCTGTGTCACTTGCTGATCCAGGCGGGCCGCTGCGTGAATGATTGCCGAAACGCGCGCTCAGCCGGCCGCCTGGTTGCTAAACCAGTAGGACCAGCTAAATCGAAATCCGTAGATGGGCGTGCGCGACATCGCTTAACCATATCAAACGCCCGTGGGGAAACGCAAGAGAAAAGCTTGCAGCTTGCAGCCCGGTCCGCAAGCCGGTCAAATCGATTCAACACCACCAACCTGATCATTGACGGGCCAGCGAAGACTGGAATCCCCAGTGCAGAACGTTAACACCGAAGCTCTTACAACGCCGGTGCTCCCGCGCCGCCCCCTCGGACGGCCGGGATCAACGGCTTCGGCAACTCCGGGACCCAGTTTGACATCCACACTCGAAGTGTGTATCTTCGGAGATTGAGGGAAGGACTGAAAAGAACCACCTATGAGCAAACGCGTCAACATCATGTTGCCAGAGAAGACGGTGGCGATCCTCGACCGTGTAGCTCCCAAGGGCAAGCGGTCGAGTTTTATCTCCAGCGCCGTGCTCCATTTCGTAGAGAGCCAGGGCAAACGGAGCCTCCGCCGGCAGCTCAAAGCTGGCTATCAGGCTAATGCCGAGGAGAGCCTGCGGATCGCCATGGAGTGGTTTCCTTTGGAGGAGGAAGCATGGCGAAGATCTCGCGCCACCAGCACAAAGAAAAAGTAGCGGGTATCAGGCGCGGCGAGATCTATCTAGTCGCGTTTGATCCCACCGTCGGATATGAAATCCAAAAGACGCGGCCAGCTCTGGTCATTCAGAACGACATCGGGAACCAATACAGCCCGCTGACGATTGTGGCCGCGATCACCTCGAAGATATCCGAGGTCGCGTACCCAGTTGAAGTTGGGATCGCGCCTTCCAGAAGCAACGGTTTGACTTTGCAGTCAGCCATCCGGTTAGACCAGATCCGAACCGTAGACCGGCAACGCCTGATTAAGCGGCTGGGCGCTGTAGATAACCAAAGCCTCCACCAAGTCAATCAGGCGATCCGGATCAGCCTAGGCTTGGTGGAATGATGAGAGGCGTTACAACGCCGGTGCTCCCGCACCGCCCCCTCGGACGGCCGGGATCATCGGCTTCGGCAACTCTGGCGTAAAATCCTCGCCGGGATTGATGAAGCGGTCTAACTCCAGTTTATACTGCTTGTCGTAGAGTTGCCGGTAGCGGCCGTTGGCCTCCAACAACTGGTGATGCGTGCCGCGCTCGACGATCTCACCGTGTTCGAGAACCAAAATCTGATCGGCACTGCGAATGGTAGAGAGCCGGTGAGCGATCACAAACGTTGTCCGGCCCTGCCGCAACGATCGCAAGCCGTCCTGAATCATGCCTTCGCTTTCGCTGTCCAAGCTGGACGTCGCTTCGTCCAGAATCAAGATGCGCGGATCGGCCAGGATGGCCCGCGCAATGGCGATGCGCTGGCGCTGGCCGCCGGATAGCTTCACGCCGCGCTCGCCCACCACGGTATCGTACTGCTTCTCAAAGCCGTCCACGAACTCCTCGCAGTGCGCCACTTTGCTGGCGGCCATCACTTCCTGGCGGGAAGCGCCGGGACGCGAGAAGCTGATGTTGTCGGCGATGGTGCCGTCGAACAGGAAATTGTCCTGCATCACCACGCCTAAATGCTGGCGGTAGTCGCGCAACGGGATGGTCGCCAGATCGCGGCCGTCTATGGTGACGCGCCCGCTTAAAGGCCGATTGAAGGCCATCACCAGGCTGATCAAAGTGCTCTTGCCCGATCCCGACGAGCCCACCAGCGCGGTGGTGGATCCCAGCGGCGCGCGGAAGCCGATGCCCTTCAGCACCGGCACGCCGGTGTTGTATTCGAAGGTTACGCCTTCAAAGGCCACATCGCCGCGCAGTTCCCCGAGGTCGTCCAACTTGTCGTCCTCTTGATCCTCGGTGAGCATGGCGCGGATTTCGTAGATGCGGTCCAGACCGGCGAAGGCTTCGGTGATCTGCGTGCCGATGGAGGCGATGGAAATCACCGGCACGGCCACCAGTCCAATGAAGAACATGAACATAATGAAATCGCCCAGCGTCATTTGCTTATTGACGACGGCGTTCCCGCCCACGATCATCATCAACACGCCCACCGCGCCAATGACCAGCGTGGCGAAGGCCCCCGTGGCGGAGACCCCGGTGATGGACTTGGCGATGTTGCGAAACAATTTGTGGACTCCCTTGGCAAACACGCAACTGTTCGCGGCGCTCCGCGGTGTAGGCCTTGACGATGCGGATTCCGCCCAGCGTCTCGGCCAACCGTCCGGTGATGTCCGCGGTGATCTTGCCGCGCTCGCGGAACAAGGGCCGCAGCTTCGTGAAAGCCACGCGACATGGCCCCGCCGAAAGCCGCCAGCACCACCAGAATGGAAGCGGTCAGCCGCCAGTTCAGATAAAACAGCACGCCCATGGCGATGACGGCGGTAAACAATCCACCGACCAGTTCGATCAAGCCGGTGCCCACCAGGTTGCGGATGCCTTCGGCGTCGTTCATGACGCGGGCGATCAGGATGCCGGTTTGCGTGGAATCGAAGTAACGCACCGGCAGACGGGCACATGCTCCATGACCTTCTTGCGCATGTCGGTGATGGCGCGCTGCGCGGTCACGCTGATGACCTGCGAATTGGCGAAGGAGGTGACGGCCTGCACCAGCGTGGCGGCGCCTCCCGCCAGGGCCAGTTTCGGCAGCAATTGCGTCTGTCCTTGCCGGACCACGTTGTCGATGAAGTATTTCGACGTGGTTGGCAGCACCAACCCGGCGAGGCGGCTGATCAGCATCAAGCCAAAGCCTAGCGCCAGGTTCCAGCGATGGTGGTACATCAGGAACTTGGCTTCGGCCCAGGCGTTGGTATAGTTGGTTGGTTTCTTGGGGGATTTGGGGTCCACAGATATATGGTATCGCAAGTCCGCAACCGGAAACGATCCACCGATTACACAGATTACACAGATTTCCGGAACGTAGGAACACGCGTCACCGTGGCCTGGTGTGCCCGAAATCTGTGTAATCTGTGTAATCTGTGGATCGATGTGCTATAACCCTTCCCATGGCCGACACGTCCGGGCGGAGTTGGCAGCGCGGGTTCTGGAGCCTGATCGCGACCCAGTTCCAGGGGGCTTTTAGCGACAACGCGCTGAAATGGCTGATCCAGTTTTGGGTGCTGTCCATGGCTCTCTCAGTGGAGCGGCGCAACACGCTGGTCTCCATCGTTGGCGCGCTGTTCGCCGTGCCGTTCATTCTGTTTTCCATGTTCGGCGGATTCCTGGCCGATCGCTTCTCCAAACGCTCGGTGATGATCGGCGTAAAAATCTTCGAGATTCCGGTGATGCTCACCGCGCTCGCCGGGTTGGCCACCGGCCACCTGTACCTGGCCATCACCGCGATGTTTCTGATGAGTGTGCATAGTGCCATTTTTGGACCCTCGAAATATGGCGTGCTGCCGGAGTTGCTGCCGGAAGAACTGCTGTCGTGGGGCAACGGCGTCATCGAGTTGGGAACGTTCGTGGCCATCATCCTGGGCACGGTGGCGGGCGGTTGGCTCTTCGAGACCTTTCGCGGACATCAGGAATACTCCGGCGTGATTCTGGTGTCGCTGGCGGCCTGCGGATTGCTGGTCAGCATGGCGGTGACGCGGGTTCCCGCGGCCGATCCGGCCAAGGCCTTCCGCGTGAACTTCCTCGGCGATCTGTGGGAGCGGATGCGCGTGGTGCGTCGCGATGAAGTGCTTAAGCTGGCGGTAGCCGGCAATACCTACTTCTGGTTCTTGGGCGCGCTGCTGCAACAGAACATTCCCATCTTCAGCCAAGACGTCCTGAGGATCGGTCCCACACAGATCAGCTATCTGAACGCCACGCTGGCGCTGGCGATTGGCTTGGGCAGCATGAGCGCGGGCTATCTTTCTGGCGGAAAAATAGAGTACGGCTTAGTGCCGCTAGGATCGTTGGGCATCACGGTGCTGGGATTCATGCTGGCGATACCGGGGCTGTCCTATTTGCAAGTAGTCGCGCTGCTGGCGGGCGTGGGATTTTTCTCGGGCTTCTTTATCGTGCCGGTCATGGCGTTGATCCAGCACCGCCCGGACGAGCACGAAAAGGGCGGCGTGATCGCCGCCGCCAACTTGCTCAGCTTCGTGGGTGTCGGCGCGGCGTCGGGCGTGTTCTACCTGTTGACGGTTACGCTGCACTTTCCCGCTCCCTATATTTTCCTGACCGCCGCGGCCATGACCATCGCGGTGACGGTCTACCTACTGTTCTTGCTGCCCGACGCGCTGCTGCGTTTTCTGCTGTGGATTCTCACCCACACGATCTACCGCATCCGCATCGAGGGACGCCAGAACATCCCGTCGCGCGGCGGCGCGCTGTTCGTCTGCAATCACCTTTCGCTGGTGGATGGGCTGCTGCTGATCGCCTCCACCGAACGGCGCATCCGCTTCCTGATCTTCAAGGACATCTACGATCATCCGTTGGTGAAACCGTGGGCCAAGATCCTGCGCTGTATTCCGATCTCCGCCACGCTGCGGCCGCGCGACATGATTCATTCCTTGCGTACGGCCACGGAGGCGATCCAGCAAGGACGCGTGGTGTGCATCTTCGCCGAAGGGCAGATCACGCGCATCGGACAACTGCTGCCGTTTCGCCGCGGGTTCGAGCGGATCATGAAGGGCGTGGACGCTCCGATTATCCCGGTCAACCTGGACGGTGTTTGGGGCAGCATTTTCAGCTACGAAAAAGGCCGCTTCGTCTGGAAGAAGCCCAAGAGCATTCCCTATCCGGTGACAGTCAGCTTCGGCCGGCCGATGCCCGCCGCGTCCACGGCGTTCGAAGTCCGGCAGGCCGTGCAGGAGCTGCACAGCACCGCGTATTTGCTTCGCAAGGAGCGCATGACCACGCTGCATCGCGGCTTCGTGCGCACCGCGCGGCGGCGGCCGTGGCGCTTCTTCGCCGCGGATTTCCGCACCGAGCACACTAGCTTCGGACGCGCGCTGATCGGCACCGTGCTGCTGGCGCGGCGTCTGCGCACCAGGGGCGTCTGGAAGGATCAAGCGATGGTGGGCATTTTGCTGCCGCCGTCCGTACCGGGCGGGCTGGTCAACTTCGCCGCCATGCTCATGGGTAAGACGCCGGTCAACCTGAACTACACGGCGTCCAACGAGATTCTGGCGTCGTGCGGAAAGCAGTGCGAGTTGCGCACGGTAATCACCTCGAAGGCATTCTTGGAGCGCGTGCCAGTGCAGCCGCCCGGCGAGATCGTACTGTTGGAGGATCTGGCGGCGAATCCCACCGGCGGTGAACGGCTGGTTGCCGCGCTGATGGCCTTTCTGCTGCCCGTGAGTTGGCTCGAGAAAGCGCTGGGACGCGACCGGCCGGTGGAGTTGGACGACACCGCCACGATCATTTTTTCCAGCGGGTCCACCGGCGATCCCAAGGGCGTAATGCTCACGCATTACAACGTAGGATCGAACATTGAACAACTGGGGCAGACGTTTTTCCTGGGACATCGCGATCGCATCATGGGCGTGTTGCCGTTCTTCCATTCCTTCGGATTCACGGGGACGTTGTGTCTGCCGGCTGTGCTCGGCTTGGGCGTGGTCTATCATCCCAATCCGCTGGACGCCCGCGTGATTGGCGGCCTGGTGGCCAAGTATGCTTGCACGGTGATGCTGGCCACGCCGACCTTCATCCAGGGATACACGCGGCGCTGCTCGCCGGAGGATTTCGGCAGCTTGCAGTATGTGTTGGTAGGCGCGGAAAAGCTTTCCGAGCGCGTCGCCAACGCATTCGAGGAAACTTTCGGCCTGCGTCCGCTGGAAGCCTACGGCTGCACGGAATGCTCGCCGGCGGTCACCGTAAACACGCGCGACTTCCGGGCTCCGGGCTTCCGCCAAGTGGGCGCCAAGCGCGGACGGATCGGACATCCCCTGCCGGGAGTGAGCGTGCGGATCGTGGACCCCGAATCGCCCGATCCGCTGGCGGCCCAGCCCTTGCCTCCCGGCGTAAGCGGATTGCTGCTGGTGCGCGGACCCAACGTCATGCGCGGATACCTGGGGCGTCCCGACAAAACCGCCGAGGTGCTGCGCGACGGTTGGTACATCACCGGCGATATCGCGGCCGTCGATGAAGACGGCTTCCTGAGCATTACCGATCGCCTGAGCCGCTTCAGCAAAATCGGCGGCGAGATGGTGGCACACATCAAAGTAGAGGATAAACTGCACGAATTCGCCGCGGTCACCGAGCAGACCTTCGTGGTCACCGGCGTGCCGGACGCCCGCAAGGGAGAACGCCTGGTTGTGCTCCACATCTTGCCCGAAGAACGCCTCAAAGACGTGTTGGAAAAATTGGGGGCCTGCGACTTGCCGAATCTGTGGAAGCCGGCGCGCGGGCAGTTTTTCCGTGTCGAAGCCTTGCCGTATCTGGGCAGTGGTAAGCTGGATTTGCGGGGCTTGCGCGACGCGGCCTTGCGGCTTTCGGGAGACGGATGAATCGCAACTTTGGGCAGTGGGCTGCGGCGACCGTGGCGGTGGTGGCGATTGTCCGTATCATTCCCATGACGCCTGATTACGCGCACCACGGCAGGCTTCATGCATGAATCTTTCATAAAAGCGTGGCAATCCCCGCGAATGGCCGTCTGGCTGACCGCCGTGCTGGTGGGTAGCGTGTATGCCCTCCCCCTGGTGCTGGCTTATGCGCACTATGGCGCATGGATGCATGTCTCTGTGGAAGGCGACACGTTCTACAGTTTGCGGGTTGTGGAGACGGCTCGCGGCGGATCGCTCGGCAATCCCTACCTATGGGAAAACCAAGACGCGGTTCGGTGGCTTCCGGGGTTGGCTCCGGCAGTGCTGGGAAATCTCTCCCGCACCTCCGGGATTCCACCGCTAGCCGTCCTGGCAATCTCGCGGGTGCTGTTACCGTTAGCCATCTTCTTGCTGACCTACCGGCTCGCCCTTGAGTTGCATCTCGCGCCCTGGTTGGCTCTGGTGGCAGCCTCCGCGCCGCCGCTGGCGCCTTCCGTCGGACATCTTTTTCCGGACGACGGGCCGGCGCAAGGCACAGGCTTTCTCCGCTACTTTCGAACGATCAGTCCGCCCGCCGATGTGGCATTCTTTCTGCTGGCATTGGTTCTGCTGAACCAGGCCTGGAAGCGCGGAGCGAGGGTGGGGCCTTGGATCCTGGTGGCCGGCGCGGGGCTGGGGTTATTGGCGGAAACACCCATGTTCTATTGGACGGTTGCTTTCACTGGAGTTGCGACTCTGGCGATCGTCTCCCCGCCAGCCCAGCGCGGGACCACTCTGCTGGTGTTCTTAACCGGAATCGTCCTGGCTTCCACATCCATCTATCATTCTCTGCAAGTGTTTGGCGATCCCGACGTGCAGGCAGCTCTGCGGCGTGAGTCACAGATGGTTTTACAACGAGCCGTCGAGACGGGAGCTCTGCTTCGCTTTGCGGCGTCCTGGCCACCGATACTAGGGTTGTGGATTTTCCGCAAGAAGTTCCCTCAAGCGGCCGTCTTTCTGCTGCCGTTCCTGGTTCCCTCAGCGTTTTTTTTTCTGCAAAGCCTGGTTACGTCCCGGGAGGTGGAAGCATACCACTGGGCCAATCCGCTTATTCCGCTGTGGTGCCTGGGTCTTGCCTTCGGAGCCCAGGCGCTTTGGCCGCGATTAGACACGGCTCGCTTCGCGCTGTTCGGCATCGGTATACTCGCCGCAGCCGGCGCCATCTTGCAGGGAGCCTCCTTTAAGACCTGGGAAACAATCCGGGAAAAGGATCCGGAGTTTTATTCCCTCGACCTACGCATGCCTCAAACGTTGGCTTGGCTGGAAGAACGGACGTCGCCGGAATCCGTTGTTCTGTCCAGCGACGAGATCATGACAGCGCTGCCTTTGTTCACTCACAACAGAGTTTTCGGGGCGGACCGCGCGTTCTTCTACGCCGTGTCCGACTCCGATGCTATCCTCCGTACCCATTATGAAGCGGAGGGCCCGCCTCTGTTTCGGCGGCCCCCGCCTTTCCGCGCCGACTACTATTTAGGGCACGGGCCCGATGTGCGACCAACTGACCCCGGCGGGGATAGTCTACCGCAACCAGGCCGAGCGCACTTGCCTCTGGTCCTTCGCGCGGTGACGGGTCGGCGCGAGGAGCGCTCCGTCCCGCCGCGGGAAAGGCAAAGCCTTTCCGCACGAAGAGGCGGCAGAGCCGCACACAGCAGCCAAAGGGACCCACTACTCCCGCTACTCCCGTTCCTCCCGTTCCTTCCCAGGTAATCTTGTGATATAAAAATACTTCAAGGGATTTTTCGAACCGAAAGGAGCCATTCAATGGCCTGGGCTAAACTAACCGCAAAAACATTTGCATCAATCAGCGCGACGCACGATGGCATTTCCACCAAGACCATGGAGGAGCACTACAAGCTCTACCAGGGGTATGTCAACAAGTACAACGAGGTGATGGAGAAACTGGAAGGCGCCGACAAGAGCAAGGCCAACCAGGTTTTCAGCGACGTGCGTTCGCTGAAAATCGACCTGACCTTCGCTATCGGCGGAGTCAAGAATCACGAGGTATACTTCAACCATCTTGGCGGCAAGGGCGGCGATCCCTCGGGAGCGTTGAAGGCGGAGATCGAGAAATGGTTCGGTTCCGTGGACAACTGGCGCGCCGACATGAAGGCCACCGGAATGGCCTCTCGCGGCTGGGCCTGGTTGGCCTGGGATTGGGATTATCGCTACCTGTTCAACTATGCGGGAGATGCCCAGAACACCTTCCCGGTGTGGAATGCCACGCCGCTGGTGGCCTTGGACGTCTATGAGCACGCCTACTATCTGGACTTCGCCACGGCGCGCGCCGGCTACATCGACGCCTTCTTCAAGAACTTGAATTGGGACGTGGTGGCCGGAAACTTCGACGGGATCGCCGCCATGCTCAAGAGTATGGCCAAACCGGGATAGTACACGTCTGGTACCAAAGTACCTCTTGAAAATTGTGTGACGGACCCTGTACTCCCGTATACTCGATTGATCCCCCTGTAGCCTGGGAGGGTCGAGCTCATGAAGGTCCGTTTTTGGGGAGTACGGGGTTCCACGCCGACGCCGCTTCGCGAGAACCTGCGCTATGGGGGAAATACTTCCTGCGTGGAGGTTCGCACCCCCGGCGACGAAATCTTCATTTTCGATTGCGGCACAGGGCTGCGTCAGCTCGGCAAGAGCCTGGTGGAGGAGTTTGGCCACCAAAGCCTGAATGCGTTCATTTTCCTGTCGCATTACCATTGGGATCACATCCACGGGATTCCCTTTTTCGAGCCGCTTTACAATCCCGAGAACTACTTCTTCTTCCACAGTTTCCCCAGCCACGCCCAATCGGTGCAGGTGGCTTTGGAGGAACAGATGACCGATCCCTATTTCCCGGTGAATATGGAGTCCATGGCCGCGCACCGTCATTTCTACAATCTCTGCAACGATAGCCTGGCCTACGGCGCGGCCACGCTGCGCACTGCGCAACTGAACCATCCCCAGGGATGTCTGGGATACCGGCTGGAGTGCAACGGCCAAACTCTGGTTTACGCCACCGATAACGAACCGGGCGTGCCGGACTGCGATCGCCGGGTGCGCGAACTGGCGGAAGGCGCCGACGTGCTTATCTACGACGGGCAGTACACCCCAGTGGAATACGTCAACGGCAAGAAGGGCTGGGGACACAGCACCTGGCGGGAGGCGGTCAGCGTGGCCAAGGACGCGCGCGCGAAAAACCTGGTGCTCTTCCATCACGATCCCGATCACAACGACGCGTTTATCGATTCCATTGTCCACGAAACGTCGCGCTACTTTCCCAATGTCACAGCGGCTTCGGAAGGCATGGAATTGAACATGCTGCCCGATGGCGTACACTTCGGACGCTTCCCCGGCGAGCGGCGTTTGGACAATCGGCATCCCGTGAACTTGCCGCTGCTGGTCCATGGACGCACCCGGGAAGGCCTGCATTTCGAGGAGCACACCACGCTCGAAAACATTTCCTTGAAGGGCGGCTATTTCCTGTTGAAGCACGACCCCGATCCGCGCGACGACATCAACGTTCACTTGCGGGTTAGCCCGGAACTGGGCGGTCCAATGAGCGAGGTGTCTCTAAAGAGCCGCGTGGTACGGCTGGACGACACGCCGCAGGACGATCAGGAGCGCAAGGGCGTCGCCGTGACCTTCCAATAGTCCACAGATTCCGGTCCACAGATTCCGGAAAAATCGATCCACCGATTACACAGATTTCCAAACCTGACGGTCCCCAGGTTCCGAGAATCTGTGTAATCTGTGTAATCGGTGGATTAGAATCTGTGGAGATGAACGATCAAGATCAACGGGAGCGCATTCGCAGCGGCCTGGATTCCTCCCTGATCGTGGAGGCCGCCGCGGGCACCGGGAAAACCACGGAACTGGTGGCCCGCATGATCCGCGTTCTGGCCGAGGGCCGCGCCAAGATGAACCAGTTGGCGGCGGTCACGTTCACGGAAAAGGCGGCCGGCGAGTTGAAATTGCGCCTGCGCTCGGAGCTGGAGCGCACTCGGGCCCGCACGGAAGACGACAACCAGCGCCTCAACCTCGGCGAGGCGCTGGCGCACTTGGAAGAAGCGCAACTCAACACCATTCACGGATTCTGCCTGGACCTGCTGCGCGAGCGTCCCGTGGAGGCCGGCGTCGATCCCGGCTTTCAACCCATGGACGAAGCGGAATCCGAGCGTCTGTATGGGGAAGCCTTCGATGCCTGGATGCAGAAGGAATTGGATCATCCCAGGGAAGGCGTGCGGCGCGTACTGCGGCGCAAGAGTTTCGGAACGGGCGGGGATAGGGAATCGGCGCCCGCCGAGCGTTTGCGCCAGGCTGGATGGGACCTTTTGCAGTGGCGCGATCTGCCCGGTAAATGGCGGCGCGACGCCTTCGATCGCCAGAGCAGCGTGGATTCGCTGGTGACGCAAATCAAGGAATACGCGGAAATGACCGGGCGCGCCTGCCCGCTGCCAGTGCGGCTGTTCCGCGATTCCGTGGCCGCCGCGGATCGCCTCCACCATACCCGTTCGATTCATTCGCCGCAATCCTACGACGACCTGGAAGCGCGCCTGGTGGAACTGGCGCGCGATCGCGGCTTGACGCGTCCGCCGACGGGTTTGGCGCGCTTGAAGCGGGAAGCGCTGGCGGAAGCCCACGAGCGGCTGATGACCGCCCTGAAAGCCTTCGCGCGCGCCGCCGACGCCGACCTGGCCGCGCTGCTGCGCGAGGAAATCTGGGAAACGCTGGAGTCCTACGACCGCTTCAAAAACGAGCGCGGCCGATTAGACTTTCTCGACCTCCTGTTGCTGGCGCGCAATCTGATCCGCGACCAGGACGGCGTGCGCGCGGATTTCCAGAAGCGCTTCACCCATCTCTTCGTGGATGAATTCCAGGATACCGATCCGTTGCAGGCGGAAATCCTGCTGTTGCTGGTGGCCGACGATCCGCGGGAGCGCGATTGGCACGCCGTGACGCCGGTTCCCGGCAAACTTTTTCTGGTGGGCGATCCCAAGCAGGCCATTTATCGCTTTCGCCGCGCCGATGTCGGTGTGTATCAGGAAGTGAAGGCTTTGCTGTGCGGGCGCGGCGTGGTGCATCTCACGCTGACCACCAGCTTTCGCGCCACGCCCGCCATCCAGAACGCCGTGAACTTCGCCTTCGCCCCGCTTATGGACGGTAACTCCGAGACTTTGCAAGCCGGCTACGTGCCGCTGGCGGCCCATCGCGCCGATCCCGAATCCCAGCCTTCGCTGGTGGCGCTGTCCGTTGCGAGTCCTTACGGCAAGATGCGTTTTTCGGAGGCTTCGGTGGAAGCGTGCTTGCCGGAAACCATCGGCGGATTCATCGAATGGATGATCCGCGACAGCGGTTGGACGGTGGAAGAAAACGGCCGGCGCGTAGCGGTGAGGGCCCGCCATTTCTGCCTGCTTTTCCGCAAGACTTCCGGTTGGTTCGACGGCGATATCACGCGCGCCTACGTGCAGTCGCTGGAGGCCCGCGGCATTCCCCACCTGCTGGTGGGCGGCAAGACGTTTCACAGCCGCGAGGAGATCGAAACGCTGCGCGCGGCACTGGCTGCCCTGGAGTGGCCGGACGACGAATTGTCCGTGTACGCCACGTTGCGCGGATCTCTTTTCGCGATTTCCGACGAAGTGCTGCTGGAATATCGCGACGTGCATGGACGCTTGCATCCTTTCCGCCAGCCAAAAGACGTCCAACTGCCGGAGCGTCTGCGTCCGGTAACGGAAACGCTGGAGCTGCTGCGCACGTTGCATCGCGGGCGGAATCGGATTCCCGTGGCCGCGACCGTGGATCGTTTGCTGTGTGCGGCGCGGGCCCATGCCGCGCTGGTGTTGCGTCCGTCGGGCGAACAGGTTCTGGCCAACGTGTTGCAGGTCGCCGAGTTGGCCCGGCAATATGAGGAGCGCGGTGGCATTTCGTTCCGCGGATTTGTGGAGCGCCTGAACGAGGAAGCCGAGCGCGGCGAAGCGGCCGAGGCGCCCATCCTGGAAGAAGGCTCGGACGGCGTGCGGCTGATGACCGTGCATAAAGCCAAGGGCCTGGAGTTTCCCGTAGTGATTCTGGCCGACGCCACCACCAAGCTGGCGCGCAAGGAAGCGGCGCGTTTCCTAGATAAGCGGCGCGGCGTGTGCGCCGTGCGCATCGCCGGATGGTCGCCCGCCGAGTTGCTGGATCACGAACAGACCGAGATCGCCCGCGACAACGCCGAAGGCGTGCGTCTGGCCTATGTGGCCGCGACAAGGGCCCGCGATTTGCTGGTGGTTCCCGCGATCGGCGACGACCCGCGGGGAAAATGGGAAGGATGGGAGCGCTGGTGGATCGCCCCCCTGCACAATGCGCTCTATCCGCCGGCGGCCCACCGGCGCAACGCGCTGCCCTCGCGGGGATGTCCGGAGTTTGGCGATGACAGCGTGGAGACGCGGCCCGAAGAACGCGAGCGCGACAGTACCAACATCGCGCCCGGCTGGCATGTTTGGCCAGGATCGCACGGCGTCACGTGGTGGGATCCCCGCCTGCTGCCGCGCAACGCGCGGGAACAGTCCGGCCTGCGGCAGCGCGATTTGCTGAGCAAGGACGCCGATCCGGCGATGGTGGCGCGGGATCTCGACAATCATCGCGCCTGGCGGGATGCGCGCGCGGCGGCGATTGCCGCGGGTAGTGCGCCGTCGATGCGCGTGGAGCGCGTCACGGCGATTTCGCGGGATCGCACGCGCAATGCGAGTGACGGCGTCGAACTGATCGCCATCACACGTGGCAGCTCCGTTCCCCATGGACGCGGCTTCGGATCGCTGGTCCACGCGGTGCTGGCGGCTATGTTGGGATCGGCGTCCGCGCCGGTGGACCGGATCGCCACGATGCAGGCACGCGTGCTCGGCTGTACTCCGGAAGAAGCCGCCGCCGCGGCGCGCGTGGTGGAGTCGGCGCTAGACCATCCATTTTTCAAACGAGTACGGCGATCCAAGCGCATTCGCCGCGAGACTCCGGTGTCCCATCGCCAGCCCGACGGTACGCTGCTGGAGGGTGTGGTGGACCTGGCGTTTGAAGAAGACGGCGCTTGGGTGGTCGCCGATTTCAAGACTGATCGGGAGATCGAAGATCGTTTGGACGATTACCAACGTCAAGTGTCGTTGTATGCCGCCGCGGTCGCGGCCGCGACGGGGCAGCCGGCTCGCGGCGTGTTAGTACGCTTGTGAAGCGCGACTGTAGCGCAGGCCTCTGGCCTGTTCTTTTCGGTGGCGTAAAAAACAGGCCGGAGGCCTGCGTTACTTGCCTTTGCGCGACGGCACGTCGATCCGCTCCTTACCTTTGGGGCGTTCGAACAAAGAGTCGTCTAAGCGGTGGGTGGCGTCGATCTCCTCGATGAAGGCCTCGAACACCTTCATGCCGTTGCGCTCGCGGAGCACGTAGAAGGGGAACTGCACGACGCTGCCTTTCGCGGCGTGATACTTACCCAGCGTTTCCACGTTCTGTTCGCGCTCGTGGTTGGGGAGTTTGCGCTCCCACTCCCGCCGCACCGGCAGGTGAGTTTCGTGAGCCAGCCCTAATTTCACAACGTTGAGATCGGCGTCGGAGAATTCCACCACGTCCACTGGTTGGCCGTCCACGAAATCGGTGCCGGTGAAGAGCGCTGCCGCGCCCGGTTCCTTCAGGCGGAAACGCAGGATCACGTCGAAGGAAAGTTTGCGGCTCAGTTGGCTGCGCTCGATCTCGGCGGCCGGAAGCGCCGCAACCCCTCGATAAGTCGAGTCCCATCCTTTATCGCCGTTGATCACCATAATCACGTCGTGGTCCTTGCCTTGCACCTGGCGGAGTTTGTCGGGCAGCCGCTGGTAGTTGATGAGGGGAGCCATGCCGCTGATCTCCTCCCAGTGGTCGAAAGAGAAGGCGCGGCCCTCGGTGCGATAATCGCGCAGGTTGAGATAGGCCTGCCCGCCCAGCGCCTCAACGGCCTGGTCCAGGATTTGCCTTCCGCGCGCAACTGCGGGGTCTTGCGCGAGGATCGGCGCTGCAAGGAAAACAAGGGAAAGGATTCGCAGTGCGTGGCCCATTGATAAGAGCTTATCACCGGGCAAGTGTCATGGGAACCCTGAGACAGGAAAAGGCAACCGCCGATAAACGCCGATAAACGCCGATAAACGCCGATAAACGCCGATAGAACCTCGCTCTATCGGCGTTCATCGGCGTTTATCGGCGGTTGCTTTTTTCTTAAGCCATCCCGTCGAGCGTCTTGCCCACAAACGAATCGGTCATTCCCGCGATGTAATCGCACACCACGCGATGCAACGGTTCCTGCGCGGCGCGTTCCCGGTGTGAAGGCGGCAGGCGTTCCGGATCTTCCATGTACAACCGGAATAATTCGTTGACCATCGCCGCGCCGCGCTCGCGCTCCGGATTCAGGCTGGGATTGCGGTACAGCCGGAGCGTCAACATTTCCTTGATTTGCCGGTTGCGCGCGGCCATCTCCGGGCCGAATCCCACCAGGCGGCGGGGATGGCGCCGGACATCTTCCACGGTCGCCACGCCGCTGGCGTGGATCGTGGCCAGGGAGTGCTCGATCAAGCCGCCCACCAGGGAGTCCAATAGGCTTTTCAGCGCTTCGTTGAATTTCAGTTTTTGCGAGGCTTGCGGCCAGATCCTATCGGCCTGACGATAATGTTCGGCGAACGCTGGAACTTCCTCGACGATGCCGGCTGGATCGAGAATGCGCGCTTCACAGCCATCGTCGAGATCCGCGGTGTTGTAGGCGATCTCATCGCACAGGTCGATCACTTGCGCCTCCAGCGGCGGACGCTGCTCCAGGAGATACTTGTCGAAGGCCGGCGGCAATTCTCCGGGACGATAGTCGTGGGAATGTTTCAGGATGCCTTCGCGCACCTCGAAGGTCAGGTTCAGACCGGGGAATCCGGCGTAGCGTTGCTCGAAATGTTCCACGATGCGCAGCGCGTGGACGTTGTGATCGAAGCGTTCGCCGTACGCCCGCATGGCTTCGTCCAGACATTTTTCGCCGGTGTGTCCAAACGGCGGATGGCCGACGTCGTGAACCAACGCCAGCGCTTCCACCAGGTCGGCGTTCAAGCCCATGGCTTGGGCGACGGTGCGGGCAATCTGCGTGACTTCGATGGTATGCGTCAGGCGGTTGCGGAAGTGATCGGAGTAGCGGACGCTGAAAACCTGGGTCTTGTCTTCCAGACGGCGGAAGGCTCGCGAGTGGATGATGCGGTCGCGATCCCGCTGGAAGTCGTTGCGATAGGGATGCGGCGCTTCCGGATAGCGGCGGCCCCGGCTACAGGCGGCCGGGAAGGCGATGGACATTACATTGGGTTCACTTGGCAATTTCCGATCGCTGCTTCCGAATCAATTCGGTGATTTGCACATCGGGTTTGCCGGCTTCCAACTCTTTATAGATCTTCTCGGCTTCCGCCGGCTTGGTGGCGCCCAGGAAATCGGCCAGGGCCAGTTGCGCGGTGATCTTGGGAACGACGTCGCTGGGGTGATCCACCAGGTAGCGGTAGGACTGCTCCGCATCCGCGGCTTTGTTCTCGCGGGCCTGCACACTGGCCAGGGCCAAACGGGCTAGCGGTTGGACGTAGGAATCGCTGCTGGAAACCGCCGCGCTCAACTGCCGGTCGGCCTCCGGAAGATTTCCCAGATCCTCCTGGCACAATCCGATATAGTAGCGAGCCAGCTTGGCGGGCCGCAGCATGGAGTACTTGTCGGCTACCTGCTGGAACTCGCGCAAGGCGGCCTCGGCACGCTGTTTGTCGGTGGTGAAGGTGATCTCGGTGGGTGCGTCGCTCAAGGAAACCGGACGTACCGGCGCGTGGTAAGTTTGCAGGGCTTTGCCCAGCCCTTCGTTGGCGCTTTCCGTGCGATTGCTATAGAGCGCGTATCCGCCGTAACCGCCGATCAGCAGCACGGCCGCCGCGATTCCGCCCACAATCAGGCGATCCCGATGAGCCTGAAAGAATTCGACGGTCTTGCCGACTTCCAGTACGACTTCGTCCTGCTTCAGTTCCTTGCGCGAGATACGGGCCAATTTCTTCAGTCTCCTTGCATCTCTGTATGTTCTCGAACTTCTTATCATACCAGCAGGAAGGGGGTGCTGGGAGAAAAACTGAAACGGTCGCGGCCTAGGCGATCTGGTTTCACTCGCATTCGCCGGCGGTTTCGACCTTCCGTCGCCCCTGCTCAAGGGGGCCCTATTCTGCCTCACTGGTACTAGCGGTTCTGCATTCAAGACTATTCAAGACACAACCTTTGTAGCCTTGACAACAGGTTTCCAATGTGGCAACGTTCCTATTCTGCGACATTATTTGTCGCAGGACCGGGTGTCTGAGTTGGAGGTCGCCTAGCGTGGAATGCGGGGGCTTTTTGGCCCTGGGATTGGAGCTTTCTCGCTAGTAGAGACGGGACTTCTACGGTTGCCTGGCTGGAACGGAACGTGGGTTCCGACTGGCCAGTTTGTTTGGTTTGAGTTGGCAGTTCGGCGTTTGCCGATCAGTCTCGGAGCACGATGATCCGGGCTGCCGGCGCATCGTTGGAGGTGGAGAGGAATAATGCGTTCTTTTACGGCCTTCGCTGGCCTGATCGTGGTTGTGGTTGGGGGATTGGCGGCACAATCGCCGCAGACCTTGCCGGGCTCAACCCCCCAACCGAATACGCAAGCGCCGGGATCGGCATTTCCCGGGCAGCAGCCCGCTGCTCCGGGACAGCCTGGCGCCGGGCAGCCGGGTGCCAGTACCACCGGGGCGCGGGCCCCGGTTCGGCCTTGCCAACGGGCGGGGAAGATCAGTTTTTTATGGAATTGAAGGACGTCTACAATTTCACTCAGATCAACCCCAACACCAAGGGTCCCGACGGACTTCCGCTGTACTCCTTCCTGATTCCCGGCAACAACACCGAAACGGACTTGACCATGTTCCAGGATCACTCCTGGGGAACGAATCGGGTCCAGTGGCTGGGCATCTTCCGGAACACCAACGACATTCGCTGGGATCCCGAGCAGAACAGCCTGCAGCGCGGCTACGCCCGCATCTACAACAAGAACAGCGAAATCAACTTCGGCGACTACCTGGTGAACTACTCGAACCTGACCTATAACCAAAACATCAAGGGCGTTAGTCTGGTCCACAAGTTCAATGAGAAGTGGAAGTTCTCGGCCAATGGGGGCATCTTCACCGATCGCTGGGGATCGGCCTTCAAGGACTACATTGTCGGGCAGCCGTTCACGCGCGCGGTGGCCGGCTTCCGCGGGGAGTACAAGATGACGCCCAACAAGGTCATCGGTGTGAACTTCTCCGAGGGTCACGACCTGATCGGATCGGTGCGGCCGGATCTGGTGAATGGTCTGATCGGCGTCAACAACCAGATTCTCAGCGTGAATAGCAAGATGGAGTTCGGCCGCCACTTCAGCGTGGACGGCGAAGCAGCGTACAGTCTCACCAATCCCAACATCGAGCAGGAGCACATCGAAGTGGGCGATTGGGCGGCGCGCCTGGACACCCGGCTGCGCGAGGGATGGTTCACCATGCGCACCACTTACACACGCATGGAGCCGAACTTCTTCGCGGTCAACGCCCGGCAACTGTCCGACTTGCAGGACATGGGCATTAATCTGAGCGAGGATGCCGGCTCGCACCTGACCATCGAGGAATCCTACCGCTACACGGAAAACGATCTGAAACACCAACAACCGTTAGGGGCGACCATCTTCAAGGTTCCGGAAGTGCGCTTCAGTTTCCGGCGCTTGCCCAAACTGGGCCGCACCTTGTTCGACTTCGGGTATCGCGAGCGGCGGCAGACCGGGCCGTTCGACACTCCCCTCAACAACGGCACCGGCTTCATAGTGCGGATTCCCTACGCCGACGTTTCCATACCCATGGGCGCGACGTTGTTCTCGGTGGGTTACGAGCATCGCGCCAACGACTCCACCAACGATCCCACGCAGAGCACCGGCGTAAACCGCGTGTCGGTGAGCCTGCGCAGCATTCTGGACTTGGGCGGATGGACGTTCTCGCCGAATTTCCGCTATGAGTTGGAACGCGAGGTGTTCTTCACCGCGTTCGGGGCCAACGACAACCGCAATATCGCGGCCATCATGTACATCGACGCGCCCAAGTACTTTCAACTGGAGTTGATTTACCGGCAGGTGGGTGCGGCGCTGTTTACGGAGTGCGCCACCACCACTACCTCGCAGTGCGGCAGCTTCACCAACCTGGCGGCCAACATGAACGTGCTGCTGGCTAACGGCTTCGGACGGCCCCAGTATCACGCCGCGTTGACCTACAAGTACCGCAACAGCGACAGCAAACAACTGATTTTTTCTTTCGACCGCAACAGCAACTTCTTCGCCGCGCAGGGCCAGGCCTTCGACGAGCGGGTCTTCGCCGTCACCATGCTGTGGCGCTACAAGAAGTGAGGGCCAGGCCATGAAATGGCAGTACCTGATCAACGACTTGAAGAAAGGCCTGACGCCGGCCGGCCTGCTGCAGTTCGTCAAGTCGCACAAGTCCACGCTGGCCATCAGCGGCGCGTTCTCGCTGCTGGGGCTGTTCTTGTTTCTGCGCGTGGACGTGTTGGACTCGCGGGATGCGGTCACCAAGCTGGTTCGCGCTTACGAATTGCGCACGCTGGATATGCGTTTCAACCTGCGCGGCCCGCGCCCGGTGGATCCGCGTATCGCCATCGTGGCCATCGACCAGGCCACCATCAACCGCTACGGCTGGCCGTTCTCGCGCTATCTGCACGCCCGCTTGCTGGACCGTTTGTGCAGCGCCGGGGCCCGCTCCATCGGCATGGATATTTTCTTCCCCTATCACGACCCCACGGCGGCCTCCACCGTGCTGAAGCAGATGAAAGAGCAACTCACCGCGAAAGGCCTGCCCTTCGACGAAGCGGCCTTCGGCAAGGTGGCGGATGTCGCCGGCCAAACCGATAGCGACGCGCAGTTCGCGGAAGCGCTGAAGAAGTGCGGCAACGTCACCCTGGGCCATGAGTTTTTCGACAGCGAAGAACAGCAAGCTGGCTTGGACCCTACCACTATCGCCGAGTATAACGACGTGCTGGCTTACCAGGCCTATCCGCAAATCCGCAAGATCGCCTCGCAGGGGCGCTTTCGCTTTTACGTGGAGCATCCCGAGTATCCGGGACTGCAATTCGACGCTAAGGGCATCCTGCCCAACCTGCGCATGTTTGCCGACGCCTCCAAGTACGCGGGATTTATTAACGCCTATGCCGACGACGACGGGACTTTCCGGCGCATGCCGCTGATCATGCGCTATCCCGAAAAAGTCAAGACGCAGTTGGAGGAGAACTTTTTCCCGTCGCTGGCGGTGCAGACCACGCGGCAGTATCTGCAGGCCGGTCCCGACTCCACGATTTTCTACTTCGGCCCGCTGGGCCCGGACCATCTGGAGATCAACAATCTCATCATCAAGCCCAACGTCTCCGGCGAGGTGCTGGTGAATTTCGCCGGCAAGGCGGGGAGCTATCCGACCTATACCTACAGCGACGTTACCGAAGGCAAGCTGCCGGTGGAAGATTTCAAGGACAAGATTATCTACGTCGGTATTACCGCCGCGGGCGTCGTCTCCGATATTCGTCCCACGGCGTACCAAAAGCAGGGCTATCCCGGCGTGGAGATCCATGCCAACGTCAGCGACAACATCCTCAACAACAACTTCCTGAAGCACGGCGCTTATGAAGACTCGCCGACATGAACATCGTGCTGCTGGCGGGCGTCTTCATGGGCCTGATCTTCGTGATTATGCCGGCCACTATTTCCTGGGCCGCCCTGGTGGTTGCCCTGGCGGCCATGCTGTCCTACATCTACGGGCAATTCGTGTGGCATGGACGCTGGCTGGACGTGGTGATTCCCACGTTTACCATGATCGGCAACTTTGTGGGCATCGTTTCCTACCGCGTGATCTTCGAGGAGCGCGAGAAGCGCAAGGTTCGCGGGGCCTTCGGCATGTACGTCCACCCCGGCTTGATCGGGCAGATGCTCAAGGATCCCGGACTGCTGCGGCTGGGCGGCGAGGAAGTGGAAATGACCGTGATGTTCAGCGACGTGCGCGGCTTCACTTCCATTTCCGAAAAACTGACGCCCCCGCAGTTGGTGGAATTGCTCAACGAATACCTGACCGCCATGAGCGACACCATCATGACCAGTTGGGGCACCGTGGACAAGTACGAAGGCGACGCCATCATGGCTTTTTGGGGACGCCCTTATCCGCAAACCGACCACGCCTTTCGCGCCTGCACGGCCTGTCTGAACCAGGTGGAGCAGTTGAAGCAACTCAACGCCAAATGGAAGTCGGAGGGCAAGCAGGAGTTGAACATCGGCATCGGCCTGAATACCGGCCCGATGGTGGTGGGTAACATGGGATCCACCAAGCGTTTCAACTACACGGTGATGGGCGACGCCGTGAACCTGGGTTCGCGCCTGGAAGGGCAGAACAAGGAATATGGCACGCGGATCATCATCAGCGAGGGAACCTACGCGCACGTCAAGGATCAATTTGTCTGCCGCGAACTGGATCTGATCCGGGTGAAGGGCAAAAACAAGCCGGTGGCGATCTTTGAGTTGATGTCCACTATCGAAGACGCCAAAAAATGGGAGCCGTTGGTGCAAGTGTTTTCGGATGGGTTGAAAGCCTATCGCCGCGGCAAGTTTGACCAGGCCCTGGAGATTTTCGACGATATTTTGTCGGCGTATCCTGGCGACGGACCGGCCAAGGTTTTCTCGCGGCGGAGCAAGATGTATGTGGAGGAGCCGCCAATGGGAGTGTGGGACGGAGTTTTTACGGCCACCAGCAAGTAGCGGCAGCGAGGATGGAAATGCGGCAATCTGGGTTGTACTTACGAATCCCCCACGGTTCGTCATGGGGGTGTGGTGTGTCGCGTGCTGTGCGCGGACGGGCCCCCTTTGGGGTAAATTGTCCGCCAGGGTTAAGTTCGTTACAACTGAATTTGCAACAGAATTTCAAGAAGATTACATGGGAGCAAGCGGCCAGGCTCGTCACCCCCTGACGGCGCTGGTTGTTCCCATCTCCAGGGGAAGATATGTCTAATAAGGCGTTTGTCGGGCTCTCTATTTGTTTGGGTATGTTGGTATGCGCCGCGGTTCCCGCGGAGGCTCAAAAGGCCGGTCAGATCACCAAATCCACCGGTGCGGCGTTTGTGGTGCAGCCGCCGGCGCGTGCGACGCTGAAGCCCACCCAGATTGGGGCGGCTCCGGGCACGGCGATCCGTTGGCACGATACGTTGCTGACCGAAGACGGCGGCCGCATTCGCGCCCAACTCAACGACGGCTCCATTCTCAGCATCGGACAGAAGACCAAGCTGGTGGTCAACAAGCACGACGAAAAGACCCAGCAGTCCAGCTTCGAGTTGAACTACGGCGTGGTGCGCGCCACCGTGCAGCACCTCTCCCGTTCCGATTCCGAGTTTGAAGTCCGCACCAACACCGCCGTCTGCGGCGTGCTGGGCACCGACGAAGCGCTGGACGCCAACAGTCCCACCGCTACCGTGGTCATCGCCATCAGCGGCGTGGTTACGGTGAAAAGCTCCAATCCCAACGTGTCGGGATCGGTGCAATTGAGTCCCGGCCAAACCACCACGGTCAACCAGGGTCAGCCGCCCAGCAACCCGACGCAAGCCACCGCCGGGCAGTTGAACGGTGTGATCAACAACACCGGGGGCAGCACCAATCCCGACCCCACGGTGAGCAACCCCACGCCCTCGTTGCAAATTGGCAAGCCGCTGACCATCGACGGACGCGCCTCCACCGGCGGTTTGGGCACCGTGGCCAGTTACAGTTGGCAGATCGTTAACGGGCTGAACCAGAGCGTCTATACGTCCACCAGCGCGGTGCTGAGCATTGACACCACTTCCTGGGCGCCGGGCGGTTATACCGGAACGCTCACCGTCACTAATACCGCGACTCCTCCACAATCGGCCAGCGTTACATTTACGTTCGCGCTGGCGGCGCCCGATCCCGCTCCCACGATTCAGGCTCTGGCGGCGGCCTATCAGACCGGACAGTTGCGAACCTTCATGAGCCTGTTCGATCCCGTGAAATACATAGGATATTCGGCGCTGTCGCAATCCATCACGCAATCGTTCAACAACATTACGGTGACGGGTGTCAATATATTGACGGCGGCGGGGGCCAGCACGGGCGCAGCCACGGCGCACTACAACGTGGTGGTGCAAATCGGCTACACGTTGAAGAACACCGCGTTGCCGGTAACCACACCGCTGGGGAGTTCAGCTGCGTCCGCGCAGTTGCGCGTGCCGGCGGCGCGCTCCGGCGCGGGAGCGGCGGGAACCGGTTCCATCAGCGGATCGGCGGGGGCGGTGGCCACGTTCGTGGTCTTAAGCGGTCCCCAGACGGGGTTTGTGCAGTCTGCCATCAACTCCCTAAACTACAGCTTCACCGGCCTGCAGGACGGCGTTTACACGTTGACGCCGCAACGTACCGGTTTTGCCTTTTCGCCGGCCAGCATTACCGTGACCATCAAGAACGGCGCGGCGATTACGGGCGCCGACTTTACCGCGCAGCCGCAACCGTTGTCCATTCAGGCCAACGCCATTCTGGACTTGGGCTACGTGCCGGGTCCGGGCTGGTTGTTCACCAACATCAGCGGCTCGCTGGGATCGGCCGGCATTGTGGGTGTTCCCGGTACAAACAATCCGCAAACCGGCAACATCCCGGTCAGTCCTGGAGGCACCGGGACACCCGGCAACCCCTCGACAACCCAGGTGGTGCCAAGTTTCACGATTACCACGCCCACAGCGGCCATTCCAGTCATCGTTGGCAGCCAGACGGCGGCGATCCCGGTGACGATTACGCCCGTGAACGGTTTCATCGGCAGCGTGGCCATGAACTTCACGTTTGCCACGGGGATTTCGCTGGTCAGCGGTCCCACGGTCGTGACCGTGCCCAGTAGCAACCCGGTGACGGTGAACTATGTCTTCGCGGCGGCCGGCAGCGCCAATCCCGGCACGGCCGGGGTGGTGTATGCGGCGACCAGCGGCACGATTGGTCCGGTCATCGGCGGGATCTCGCTCGCGGTGACGCAGGTGAGCGCGACGGTCGCGGGACCGGGATCCTCGCAGACAAACCCATTGCAGTTGTTCTCCGGCAACGGCTCGAACAGCACGACAATCACGGTCAGCCCGGTGCTGCCCGGGGAAACCTTGACGGTTACGCCGGTTGCCGGATTTACCACGTTGCTCGGACCGCTCAACGCCAACGGCACGGCGACGTTGACGGTAACGCCCACCGGTTCGACCACCGGAATCGTCCAGTTCACCGTCAACGTGTCGGTGAATGGAGTGGTGACCAACAGTATCCCGGTTTTTGTGAACCTGACTCCTCCGGTAAAGACGCCCAGCGCTCCGGCTCCGGTGAGCGTAGCGCCGGGCCAGCCGGGCAGCGTTCCCATCGCGGTGCAATATAGCGCCGGATTCACCGGTACGGTAACTGTCACGCCGCCGCCCAACGGCGGGGGTTTGTCGTTCAGCCCTTCTTCGATTCCGCTGGCGTCTTCCGGAACGGCGACCTTCACGGTGACAGCATCGCAAGCTTTCGTGCAGGCCGTCCGTCGGAGCGCGGCGGGGACGGTCTGCCCGAACTTCACGATTACCGCGGGAGGTTACTCCAACCCGGTGAGTGTGTGCTTCACCACCTTGGCCGCGGCGGACTTTAGTTTGAGCGTGGCCAACTCGTTGTCGCTGGTCCAGAACAACTCGGGGAGTATTACCATCACCGTCACGCAGAGCGGTGGCGCGGGAAACATTCCGATTACTTTGAGCGCCAGCGGATTCCCCACCGGAATTAGCGCCACGCTATCGGGAAGCGCCACCACCAACGGCAGCGGATCGGTGACCTTCAATGTCTCAGCCGCCTTCACGGCGGCCACGGGGACGCCGACGTTTACGGTGACCGGAACCAGCGGCTCGCTTTCTCATTCCATCCCAGTGCCTGTAACCATCACCGCGGGCGGCTCGTTCAATCTGTCCGCCTCCTTAACGGGCACGATCTTCGACGGCGGCGGCGCGTGCACCGGATGCGTCACCGTTACGGTGACGCCGGTGGGCTCCTTCACCGTGCCGATCGCGATTACTTCCTCCAGCACGATCGCCACAGCCAGCGGTCCGGCCACGATCGCCCCCGGTAGTTCCGGGCAATACACGGTCACCGCCACGGGCGCGGGAACCCTCACGTTTACGGGAACCGCCGGCACAATCACGCAGACCGCCACGGTGACCATTACTCCGGTGGTGGGATTCTTGCTGGGTGTTTCGGGAACATCCACGTTCCCGGGCGGATCAAGCACGGTGACGGTTACGGTGAATCGTTCCAGCGGATTTAACGGCGCGGTGGTGATCACGCCAACATCTTCCGCGGGAGTGAGTTTGTCTCCGGCCTCGGTGACGGTGGCGGCCGGTTCCACGACCGCTAACTTCACGGCGGCTATCGCCGGAACGGACACCGGCAGCAGTGTCACTGCGGGCTTCTCCGGCACGGCGCAAGGCGGTGTCATCGCGGTGGCCGGTTCCGGAAGCATCAGTATCGGCAACGTGCCTTTCGGCCTCAGCGCCGGTTCCGTCACCGGCTTCGCCGGACAGACGGTGCCGGTAGTGGTTACGGTCACCCGCAATGCCGGCTTTAGCGGAGCGGTGGTGGTGGCGCCGACCAGCGGCATTACCGGTGTGGTGATTACGCCCAGTAGCATCACCGTTGCGGCGGGCGCGACGACGGCTAACTTTGTGGCCACGATTCCGGCCGCTGTTACCAGCGGTGGAACGATTCAATTCACGGGAACGCTTTCCGGCGGCACCCTCACCGCTAATGCTTCGGCCACGTTGACCGTTACGCCGCCCTTCACGTTGGGCGCGGGAAGCACGCTGAATTCGATGATCCAGGGAGGATCGACCAGCGGGCCGGTGAGCATCACGTTGGCCGCCGGATTCAACGGCCCGGTGACGCTGTCGGCAGTGACGGCCACGGGCGCCGCCAGCGCGTCGTTGGCGTCATCCTCGGTGACGGCGTCCGGCAAAGTGATTTTGAACCTGACCGCGGGGGCTTCGGCGGCAGTCGGACCATCCACGATCACGGTGACGGCGCAGGCCGGCACGTATAGCCAAACCGCGACCTACACGACCAGCATCGTAGTGGCCTTCACGGCCCAGGCGTCCTCTCCCACGTCGCTGACCGTGTTCAACAGATTCAGCAATACCGTCAGTGTCGGAGTCACCTTAGCGTCTGCCTTTCAGGGTTCGGTTACAGCCAGCATCACCGTGCCCGCGGGCCTCAGCGCCGCGGTCCAGGGCAGCAACACGCTCAGCAGCTCGGGATCGGTGAGTTTTTCGCTGACGGCTTCCGGCAGCGGCGCAACTTCCGGAGTGGCCACGGTAACGCTGACCGGCGGTAGTATTACTATCCAGATTCCCTTCGACGTGACGGTGCAGGCTCCCTACGCCGTGTCCATGCCCAGCACCACGGCGCAGGTGTACAGCTCGCTGGCGACGACGGTCAGCGTCACGGTGGCCAACAACGCCGGATTCAGCACCCCAGTTACGATTACCGCGCCGGTCTCGCTGCCCTCGGGCATTTTCTCGGTGACGCCTCCGTCGCAGATCCTCACCGCCAGCGGGAGAGTGAACTTCACAGTCATCGGCACGGCCCACAATGTAAGCGCGGCGGCCGGTTCGTTGAATTTTACCAGCAGCAGCGGCGGATTCTCGGCCGCCGCTACGCAAAACTACAACTCGATTGATCCGTACTCGCTCAACGTGACGCCGCCCAGCAACGTCGCGGATTCCAGCGTGGTCCCCTATGTGGTCACGGTCAATCCGAATAACGGCTTCCAAGGGTCGGTGACCCTGGTTCCAGGGGTGACTCCGACCGGCGGGACGGCCAGCATCAGCCAGCCCACCGGGACAACCGTGGGCGTGACCGCCGGCACGCCGGTCACTTTCAGCGTAACCATCGGCAGCGGCGTCACCAGCGCCACTCTGAGCGCCGTCACCAGCACCGGAGGGACCAACGGCTTCTCGCTCTCGACGGGCAACAGCACGATCACGCCGGGAGCGCCCTATTCCATCGCGGTGGGAACGGGCCCCATCAATTTGTTCAGTTCGGGCAGTGAGTCGATCCCGGTGACGGTCACCTTCAACGGCAGCTATGTGGGTTCCGTGACCATTTCCGCGCCCACGGACCTGTCGGGGATCTCCGCAATTTCGCCGTCCCGTCTGGTCGCGACCAAATCATCCAGCCAGGTAACCTTCACGGTTACCGCCAGTTCCAGCAATGCCAGCCCGGGCGTTTCCGGCGGCAGCATGACCTTTTCAGGCAACGACGGCAACGGCAACCGCAATAACGGATCGCAATCGTATACGGTGGTGGATCCGTTCGCGCTCTCCGTCAGTTCAGCGGCCAGCGTGACGGAAGGCGTGGCTGGGTCGGTTACGGTTACGGTTTCGCCGAACGGCAGTTTTTCGGGCACCGTTACGGTAACTCCCTCGGCGACACCGTCGGGAAACGCGGCCTTCAATCCCACCAGCGGTTCGATCACGGTTGGCGGGGGATCTGCCTCTCCGGGGAGGGCCGCGCCGCGCGTGCAGCGCTCCTTCACGGTGAGCCCCACATCAGGTTCTTCGGTGACGTTCACGGTCACGCTGAACAGCGGCTTTGCGGGCTCGCAGACCACTTTTAGCGCCACGGGTACGTCCTCGTACAGCGTCGGCGGAGAGAACGGCAATTACACTTCGCCCGCGGCCAGTGGAAGTGCGGCCAACAACCTGGCCGGCTTCACGCTGAGCGCGCCCCTCACCTACACCGTGCTGGCCGGTGCTACCACGCAACTGACGGTCTCGGTGAGCATCGCTTCCGGTTTCGGCTCGGTCACGGTGAACCCGCCGTCCACGCTGCCCCTCGGCATCGCTTCGATCACCGCGGTGGGTTCCAACACCTTAAGCGTCAGCGGCACGGTGACCTTTGCGGTTCTGGGCGCGGTCACCGGCAGCGGTGGCGTGGTGGCGGCCAGCAATCAGCAATTGACCTTCACCGGAACCGGCACGGGCGCCAACGCCGGGTTCACGCATTCCGCCAACACCGTATACTCCACCACGGCGCCCTACACGCTCAGTGTGACGCTACCGCCGTCTCCGGTGCTGGATGCCAACCCGGCCGCCTACACCGTCAACGTCATCCCTAACGGGAACTTCAGCGGCACGGTGACGATTACACCGGCGGCCTCCAGCATCATCGGCGGTTCGGTCAGTCTCAGCGCGGCGCAGACCATCACGGTGTCTGGCACCACCGGCGCTACGTTCACGGTGACGGTCGGCGCGGGAGTCACCAGCTTCAACCTGAACGCTACCGTCAGCACCTACCCCAGCGGTTTCTCGCTCTCCACCGGAAACGGTTCCGTCACCGCGGAGGCGCCCTATACCGCCGCGGTCACTTCGGGCACGGCCAACGTCTTCAGCGGATTGGGAACGTCGGTCACCGTGCAAGTGACCTATAACGGCGCTTACAACGCTTCGGTGACGATCTCCACGCCCGCGACGTTGCCCACCGGCCTTGCCTCGATCACCGCGGGTTGTGGGCTTTCCGCCCAGCCCGCCCGGTTGGGCCGCATTGCCAGCGTCCGGAATCCCCGCGGCGCACAGGCGACCGCGACGGTTACGCCCAGCAGCAACAGCGCTTGCTTCACGGTGACGGGCACGTCCAGCGGCAACACTTCGTTGACCACGGGGAACCTGATTTTCTCCACCACGGATAACCTCCCCAGCCCCAACACCAACAGTGCGTCCACGGGGTACAATCTCCAGGATCCTTACGCGCTGACCGCCTCGGCCCCCACCGGGCTGTTCGACACAGGGACAGGAACGTATACCGTGACGATCAAGCCGAACACGGTCGGCACGGTGACCTTCTCTTCGGCCGTAAATGTCACGCCGAGCTCCACCGTGATTCCCAGCAGTTCGAGCGTCAGCTTCAGTCCCAGCGGAACGCAGATCGTCAGCGTGTCCGGCAACACCTCGGTTAGCTTTACCGTGACCGTCGGCGCGGGTGTCACCGGCGTGGGTTTCACGGCCAGCACGACGGTTGGCGGGTTCTCGCTTTCCAATACCACCACCAGCCAGCCGGTGGCTGGGCCTTTTACGGTGCCCGCGATTACCCTGCCGGCGTTTTACTCCGGCGTGGCCATCACCGTTCCCGTGCAGGTGACCTTCGTCAACGGATACTCGGGTAGCGTTGCCGTGACGCCGCAACCGAGCGTGTCGGGCGCCGGCAATTGCCCTTCGTTGTTTCCCACCGGAGGCGGTGGCACTCTCACGTCCAATTGCACGATCACCATCGCGGGACCTTTCGTTAGCAAGAGCAATCAGAGCATGAAATTCCAGGTCAGCGACAGCGCCGGCAACTCCGTGGTCACACCTTCGTTTGCCTTTACCGTTCAGGATCCCTACTCGCTGACCTTCGCGGGACCGTCGTCCATGGCGGAAAGCACTGCAGCCGCCTACACGGTGAATGTGGTTCCCAACAGCGGATTCATCGGCACCGTCCTGGTTACGCCGACCGCCAATGTCGCCGGCCAGGGAACCTTCAGTCCCACGGGGCCCGTTTCCGTGACGATCAGTTCCTCGGCCACCATGTCCGCGACCTTTACGGTGACCACGACGGCCACCGCCAGCGGCACTTTCTCTCTCGGCGCCAACACTTCGGTGCAAGGACAAACTTTCACGCTGAACCAAACTCCCAGCACCACACAGGTTACGGTGGGCGGCGTGCCGTTCTCCATTCAAGTTCAGGGCGGATTCCTGCCGCGGTTCTTCTCCGGCGTTGCGGTGCAGGTTCCGGTCGTAGTTTCATTCGCTAGCGGTTACGTCGGCAGTGTTACCGTGACCTCTTCGGGATTCGCAACCGCGATCACTTCGATCACGCCGCCCACCAGCGCCGTGGCCAGTTCCAATGGTGTGGCGGCCAGCGTTACACTCTCCTACACCGTGACGGGAGCCGCTTCCACTCCCAACACGCTGAATGGCACGGGAACGTTCACTGCCACCGACAGCACCAACCACTTGACGGCTACCACCGGATCTCTTACTTACGCGATGGTGGATCCTTACATCGTCATTTTCACCACCGTCCCCACTCTCATACCGGAGAGCGGATCGGCGGCGTTCGTGGCCCAGATTAACGTCGCCAACGGATTCAACGGCACGGTCAACTTAACGCCCACGCCCCCGGCCGGTGCGACCGGAATTGTTCAATCGTATAGCGGGCCCTCGTCGATCGCGGTCTCATCGGCAAGCCAGAACCCGGTGACATTCACCGTGACCCTGAACCCCAACCTGGCGCCGAACAGTCAATTCACGCTGGGTCTGAATACCAGCGTGGCTGGACAATCTTTCACGTTGAACGGACAATCGGCCAACCCCACCTCGGTAGGCGGCGCGCCATTCTCTGTGACGGTGACGCCCAATCCCTTGACGGTCACCGACACCCAGGCCACGCAGGTTTCCGTTAAGGTCCAGTTCTCCCAGGGCTACACCGGATCGGTCACGCTGTCCTGCAGCGTGGGCGGCGCGCCGATCGCCAGCCCGGCACGCCGTGGAAGGCGCCTGGACGCCGGCCGGCGTCAAGGGGGCCAGGCCGCGACGCCGCTATGCACGGGGGGCAGCGGTATCGCCACGGTGAGCGTGGATAGCTCCAACGCCAATCTGGCGGTGTCGAACGGGAACGGAAACTCGGTCACGATCCTCATGGATGCTGTCGGCGGCAGCGCCACAACGGGGCAACTGATCTTCACAGCCACCGATGCGTCGGGAAACACTGCCCAGGGTGGAACGTCCTTCACGGCGCAGGAGCCGTTCTCGCTGAGCGCGCCCTCCAGCGCGATGAGCGTTTTCGATGGATCGACCACCACCACCACGGTGACCGTGTCTTTCGCCGTTGGCTATACGGGCACGTTGACGGTTGCCTGCACCGGGATTACTTCGTTGGGCGGCGCGGTCCCCGCGCGATCCGGCCGAAGTGTCGGGGCAAGTACCGCGGTGGCCCGGCGTACCGACAGAAGTAGCCCCAGAGCCGCCGTCTCGGCTTGCAGCGGCGACGGGATCGCCTCCGTGACGGTGGACTCCGCCAGCAGCGGCACACCGAGCGCCAGCGGATCGGGCGGCACGGCTAACGTGGTCTTCGATGTCACCGGCGCTGGCCCGGGATTAGGCCTGCTGACTTTCCAGGCCACCGACACCGTTTACACCGCTTCGGCCACGCAAAACTTCGCGGCGTCGGAGCCCTTCACCGCGTCCATGGCCAGCGATGGTTCCGCCGGGCCGATGACCGTGCCCTGGATCGGCGGCACCAACCAGGTAAGCGTCAATGTTTCGCCGACCACGGGCTATACCGGCAGCGTTACGGTCACCGCGCCCACTTCGCCTAGCGGGATTACCATCAGCCCGGCATCCCAGAGTTGTACTTCCAGTTGTACTTTCACGCTGACCGGCGGATCCAGCACTGTGCCGTCGCTGCAAACCGTGAACTACACCGTGGCGGCGGGCAGTTACCAGGTGAGTTTGTCCACCCAGTACAACGTCATGTACTTTGCCATTGCGGTTGGCGGGTTTCCGACTCCTTACTTTATCGGGCAGCCGGGGACATTTTTTATCGAGTTTGTCACCTCCGGAAGCCAACCGTATTATGGGACGGCGACTCTATCCAGCACCGTGCCGACCTCGCCTTTAACCGGATTCGCCGCCTCCAACAGCTCGACCGTGGATCTGAGCTCGGGAGCGACCGCGACGATCGGCAACATCAACATGAACTTCGGGAGTACCGGAACGGACGCCAATGCCGGGACAATAGGACCCGGTCTGCTCAAATTTAGCGTTTCCGGCAAACCCAACTTGCAGTCGCCCGGTGGTGTCAATTTCAACGTCACCAGTTCCACCACGCCGGTAAATGTGACGGCGCCGTTCACCCTTTCCACCACGGTGACCGGTCCCAGCGGCTTGGGCGATGCGCGCGTTTTTTCCGGCGCCTCGGGTTACTCCGTGAATCCAAATCAGACGCTGGTTAATGTGATCCTGGCGACCAACGCCGGCTACACTAGCGCAGCCACCTTCGGCGAGAGCGTCGTGAGCAGCAGCAACATCGCTCCCTGCGAAGCTGGAGTGGCTGCTTGCACCCAGGCCATCACGGGGACTTTCCCCGGCTCTTCGACGCAATCCTGGGCGCTGCAAGTGCCGGCGTCGTTGACTTCCGGAGTGGGGACGGCCTCTTTCACGGCTTCGATTACGGGTACCGGTGGAACCTATTCGACCCAGGTCAGTTCTCCGTCCATCACGGTCGTGCCGCCGTACACGTTTGGAACGCCCTCCGCCAGTCCTGTGGCGCTGGTGCAAGGCGGCTCCGCGGCGTTGACGATTCCCGTAACATTTGCGTCGGGATTCGTGGCCTCGGGAGGGCTTTCCGCGGTGGTCGCTGGAGCGCCAACAGGAATCACGATTTCGACCAGCAGCGCCGCTACCACCGGTTCGCCCTCGATCGGGCTTTCTGTGGCGGCGGCCGCGACAGCCGCCACGGGCAGCCTCAGCGGAACGACGATCACCGGGTCCGCGGTTGCCGGGACTTCTTACACCGGCGGCGCGGGCGTCGGCTTGCCCTTGAACGTCTCTGCGCCGTTCACCTTGACGGCGGTGTCTAACAGTGGTCCCACATCGGTGACTTTTAATGGCGGGATTATCGCGGTTCTCCAAGCCACGGTTAGCTATAGCTCGGGATTTTCCGGCTCCGTGCTACTGCTCGTCCCCAACCAAGGTGTCAATAATTTGACCTTCTCCTGCGGCTGGGCGGGTGCTCCCTGCGGCATCCTCAATAGCCCATCCGTCAGATTCGGCGCCTCCGGGCAAAATGTTTCCTACTGGGACGCCGTGAACACCTCGCACGGGATTACCGCCGGCTCGGACACGATCACCTTCAGTGCTTGCGTTGTTCCCGACACCGCGACGTCATCGTGCAGCGGCCTTCCCACGGTGACGTCATCGGTTTCCGCGACGGTGAACAGGCCCACGCTTTCGATTACCGCCTCGAGCGGCGGCTTCAATTCTTCTACTTTCAGCCTGGCGACGACGGGATCGGCGACCGTCGCGGTCAGCGCGGCGAGTGGCATAATACTCACCGTCTATGCGACGAACGCCAGCGTGATCGGCACGTGTAACGGCCTGGGGAGCACCTATGCGCAAGCTTCGATTGCCGCCGGCGGGAACGCTCAGATGACCCTGTCGGGCTCCCCGACAACATTGGCTTTCGTCGGCCTTTACAACGATCCGGTTTTTGGCGATACCGCCACGGTTTGCTTGACCAGTAGCGGCTTGAGCTACTCTTCCCACTTTGGCGCCCCGGCCGTCGGCGTCCAGCGGCGCGGACGGAACAACACTCCTTCCGGTTCCGGCACGCGCGAGCATATGACCGTGACCGCCAACAACGAGGCCTGCACGGCGGTGCGCTTGTCGAGCGCCTCGCAATCCTCTTGCAGCGGCCGGTCGGACTTTGAAGTGCAGCCGGTCATCACCGCTGCGGGAACGCTGAATATCAGCATGAACGCGTCTAACGGCGGGCTGCTCGACATGGGCTCCGCCAGTTCCCTGCCGGACCCCTCGCTGGTGACCGGCGGCACACTGACGCCGCAAGCCGCCTTCCAGCAGGGGCACGTCTACCTGGTGAAGTCCGGCTCCAACATCTCCCTGGTACGGGTGGTCCGGGTGAACTCGACGATCAATCCCAAACTGGGGGCCACCGTCTCTGGATCGGGGGCCCGCAATCCGGCCGTCCGCCACAATGGCGGAAGCTTGGCCGGCCTGATGGGCGACATTCGCGATCAACGGACCGCCGACCAGGTCTTGAGGAGCGCGCGAATCATGATTGACCTGGAATGGATCCCGGTGCAGAATCAAACTGTGGGGAGTGGCGGAACGAATTAGCAGTAGCTGTTCAAAGCTTGCTGTTGGAAGGAGATTTATGAAGTCACGAATTGCGATGCTGCTCAGCCTGGCGCTGGCCTTGGTGTTGGCCGCGCCGGCCCCCCAGTCGCTGGCCATGGGCCAGGACGATCAGAAGAAGCCCAAGAAGGAAAAAAAGAAAAAGGGCGACGAATCGGCGCCCGCTCCCGACGAGGCGCAAAAGCAGTTGACCAAGCTGATGCGCGAGATCGGCTTCGACATAGAAGGCGGCTCGGCCCGCTCGTTTTTGCAGCGGATCAACCAGGACAAGTTCAACGACTATCCGCATTTCGAAGACAACGTGGAACGGCTGATGCGGGAGAACTCGCTGCGCGTGAATTTCCGCACCGCGTTCACGGCCCCGCCCACGGCGGAAGGCGCGGCGCAAGTGGCGGTGGACGCCGACATGGAAGTCGTCAAGAAAAATTCCACGGGCGCGCCACAGCGCCGCACGCAGCAACTCACCTTCGATTTCGAGTGGACCAACCGCGGCTGGGCGATCGACAATATCACTCCGCGGGCGTTCTTCAACCCCTAAAAAGCAGGCCCGAGCCACGAGGCCCGAGGCCCGAGTCGGAAATAGGCGTTTGGACTCGGACCTCGGGCCTCGTGGCTCGGGCCTGTTTTACCGCAAGCCCAACCCCTTTAACCGTTCCGAAGCCCGTTTGGCTTCGTCGGAACGCGGAAAGCGCTTGATGAGCGCGCGCAGTTCTTTGACCGCGGCATCCCTCTGCCGCAGTTCCAGCAGCGCCTGGGCCTTCTTCAAGTGGGCGGCAGCCGTCTTGTTGCCGTTGGGATAGCGGTCCAGCACATCGTTGTAGGCGTCGATGGCCCTTTGGTACTCGCCATTGGTGTAGCGCAGCTCGCCGATGTAAAACTGGCAGTTCTCGGCACGCTCCCCGTCCGGATAATACTTCAGATAATCCTGGAGTTCGGACATGGCCTGCTTGGGGTTGGCGGTTATGTCCGTGAGAGCGCTCTTATAGAGGTCCGGCGCGGGTGGGGGACCGGGCGGCGCCTGCGGAACGGCTTGTGGCACGGGCACTGCCGCGGCCGGCGGCGCCTGAATGGTTTCCAGGAGTTGGCGGATCTGCGTGAGTTGGTCGCTAAGCTTGTTCTGCCGCGCCTTGAGCTCGTCCACGCTATCGTTGATCAACTGCAAGCGCTGCTGCTGGCTGTCCAGCCGCTGATTGGTGGAGGTTACCTGCGAGCCGAGCGAGGTCTGCAAGGTGTGTTGCAAGTTGTCGATGGCGGCTTGCAGGCGATTGGTGTTGTCGGCGGACTTTTCCACCAACGAGGTCATCACCGCGTTCTTTTCGAGGAACGCCTTCTGCAGATCGCGGACCTGGTCGCTGAGCGATTGCACCATCTGCTGCAACTGGATGATCTCTTTGCTAGCGGCCCAAGCCGGCGTGGACACCGTCATCAACGCAAAAACTGTCAAGACAGGCGCGATACGTTTCATGGTTGCCTCCGCGATAACAAAATACGGAAGACACAGAATCGTTCTGGAAGGACAGCGGTGTTTTCCGTGTCCTTCCGGCTGTTCTTCCGTGCCTTCCGTGTTCCAACTTCCCGCGGTTACCGATCCAGCACGAATTGCCCGCGACGATTCTTCTGCCAGCAATCCTCGTTGGAATCGGTGCATACCGGCCGCTCCTTGCCGTAACTCAGCGTGCGGATGCGGTCGCCGTTGATGCCCATCGCGCTCAACGCTTCCTTCAGAGAAGCGGCGCGCCGATCGCCCAAGCCGAGGTTGTACTCTTCCGAGCCGCGCTCGTCGCAATGGCCTTCAATCACCAGCTTCATGCCGGGATGCGCGCGCAGGAAATTGGCGTTACCTTGCAACACGCCCTTCTGGTCGTCGCGAACGTCGTACTTGTCGTAATCGAAGTAGATGGTCTTGACTTCCTGGGCGAACAGCTCCTCTTCCGACGGATTACGCGGCGGTTGAACGGTCGTCGTCTGCGTCGGCGGAGGATTGGTGACCGTGACGCGTGCGGTGGCCGTTTCGCTGCCGCCGGGCCCGGTGGCCGTCAGGCGGTAGGTGGTGGATTGCGTCGGCCGCACCGACTGGCTGCCGGACGTGGCCACGGAACCCACGCCTTCAATGTTCACCGAAGTGGCGTCGGTGGTGCTCCATTCCAACGTCGCCGACTGGCCGCGTTCAATGGAAGTAGGATTCACCGACAACTTCGCCGTCGGCTTGGCGGTCGCCGCCTGCGGTGCGGGTGGCGGAGGCGGCGGGGGAGCCGGTGCGGGCTTTTTCTTGCAGCCCGCGGCGAATACCAGAGCCATTACTGCTAACAGACACGTTCCGAAGAGCCGGGGATAGCGATTACGCATATAGTTACCATCTCCTCAGGAGAGAAATGTCCGGGCGGACCAGGATCTAGTGCACGCTCCACACCGGGGTAAAATTTTCGCCGGTCGAGGTCAGTGCGCGAACCTGGGAGCCATCGGCCAGCATGGTGAATATTTGTCGTTTCTTGCCGCTTCGATCGGATTCAAAAACGATGTGGCGGCCGTCCGGGGACCAGGAGGGGTGCTCATTCCTTCCCGCCCCGTAGGTCAACTGCACTAGCTTACCGCTGGATACATCCATCACAAATATATTATAGTTCCCCGGAGCATAGCCGCGGGTCCAGGAAAAAGCGAGATATTGCCCGTTGGGCGCCCAGGCCGGCGAGACAGCGTCCCCGCCGCCCCCGCTAACGCGGCGCACGTTGCCGCCGTGGGAATCCATCAGGTAAACCTGGGGAGGCCCCGAGCGGCCGCTGACAAAGGCAATTTGATCCGCATTCTTCGGATTGATGGCCGGTGAAATGTTCACGCCGCGCTCGTGCGTCAACTGCACGGGACTGGCTCCGCCGGCATCGCCCAGGTAGATCTCGGTATCCAATCCCCGCGACGCGGCAAAGGCCATGTGATTGCCGTCCGGCGAAAAAGACGGCGCGGTATTGAGATGCGGTCCCAGATTGTGGAAGGTCAACTGCCGCCCGCTGTCCAAAGAGAGAATGTAGATGTTGGGATTCCCGGAGAAGTAGCTGGTATAGGCGAGTTTCGATCCGTCCGGTGAGACGGCCGGCCCCAAGGTCAGATTGTTGTAGCGGGTGATGCGATGCTGGTTGGCGCCGTCGTAATCCATGACCCACACTTCCTTGTTGCCGGTGCGGTTGCTGACGAAATAAATCCTGGACTCCCCGATGCCCTGAATTCCTCCGCCCAGCAGAGTGATAATTTCGTTGGCAAAGCGATGCGCGATCACCCGCGCCGCTTCCGGCAACGCTTCGTCGGCATAGTGCCTGCCAATTTGCTGCGGCTGGCTGCTGCGTCCGGTGACGTCAAACAAAAAACCATTAACCTCCAGGCGATCGCCCGTGGTGATGAGCGTACCGAATGCCAGCGCCTCCGCGGTAGTGGGCGGTTCGGGCCCAGGCGGCCATGGCCGGACCTGGCAGATCCGCCGGGCTGCCCGGCAGATTCTGGGGATAAAAGCTCTTGCTGACCATCGTGAACAGGCCGGAGTTCTCCAGGTCGGCCCACAACGTGTCGTTAAAGACTTTCGCCAGCGCTTCCGGTGAGGCGGAGCCCGGACTGGTGGTTTGCCGCAAGTCGGCCACCGCCATCTTGATTGGCGGGAGGCCTTGGCGAGTGATTGTGATTCTGAAGCCTTGGTCTGGCAAATCTTGCGGTGGATACTGCTGTTGATTCTGGGACCAAATGGTCCCAGATTGCGCAAAGATCAAGGCGGCGCAAAGGCCCGCAGCCAGAGCGGCACGCTGATTATTGTTTCGTAGCAAACCAAACCTCCACGGGAACCCGGGCTGCTTCGAAATCTCGCGGCAACGCAGGCAGATGGTCGGCGCCGCTGCGCCCAGAACAGCCCACCACGGAACCGATCGCGTCTCTGTCCACCGACGGGATGCCGCTCGACGTGCTAACGTGCTCGTTGGCGATGGAACCGTCTTTGAGAATCTCAAAAGCCACATATGCCTTCGGAACATTGGCAACCATGGTATCCGGACGCGTTTGCTGCCAATGGTTACTCAGACACGTTTGCACGGTGCGCACGTAGAACGAGTAGCGCGATCCAAAATCGCCGCCGAATCCGATTCCGCCTGATCCCGCGCTGGGAGCCGCCATGCCATACATCTGCGAGGACGCTCGCCCGCCGCTGCCCGGAACGGCATTGCTCTCACGCTTCAGGTCCTTACTTGCCTCCGCCAATAAACTGTTCTTCGCGTCCTGGAGGCGCTGCTGTTTGGCCTTCTTGTCATTGATCAGGTAATCGTTCTTGTTGGGCGGCGGCTCGATCGGTTTGGTTTTCGGCTCCGGTTTCGCCGGCTCGGGCAGGTTTTCCGATTTCGTGTCGCTGGCAAGCGGATTTTCAACCGCCGCGGCCGGAAGAGGGATGCTCGACTTCAGCGTCACCGATACCGCTTGGCCGCTTGATCCCTCTCCGCCCCAAAGGGGCTCGCGACTGCGGAAGCCGAGCGGAAAGACTGCCAGGGCGACCAGCGCTCCATGGAGCACAAGTGAAACAGTGGCTGGTCCGCTCATTTTTTCCTTGCGCGGCATCATCTACTGGCGCCCCCGTTCATAGGGTTTAGTGACGACATCGATCTTGTCGATATGATTGGTGCGCAACGTGTCGATCACAGTGGCAACGGTGCCCCAAGTAACGTCCTTGTCGGCGCGCAGATAAACCTCCTGGCGATCCGGATCGCGCATCAGGGCGTGAAGCTTGGGTCCCAAGTCGTTAATGTTTGTCGGTTCACTTCCCACGTAGAGACCACCCTTGCGGTTGATCGTAACCGTGGTGCGCTCCTCGGTGTTGTTGGCCACGGTGCGGGTCTGCGGCACGTTGACTTCGATGCCCGACTCAATCACCGGCACGGTGACCATCAGGATAATCAGCAGCACCAGCACAACGTCCACAAACGGGGTTACGTTGATCTCCGCGAGAGAGGTCTGAGCGCGCCCGTTGGAGGTGTTGAAGGCCATGTCTGCGTCTAACTATAGTGTCTCTCCGCCAGATTCTGAAATTCCAGCGCAAAATTTTCCATGCGCGATCCAAAGTCGCGGATGGAGTGTACAAAACTGTTGTAGAAAATCACCGCCGGGATGGCCGTGGCCAGTCCTGCCGCGGTGGTGATGAGCGCCTCGGCGATGCCCGGCGCCACGGCTCGCGCGCTGGCGGCCTGGGCCAGAAGCTGAAAGGCGTCCATAATCCCCCACACCGTTCCGAACAGTCCGATGAACGGCGTCACCGACGCGGTGGTGGCCAGCCAGCTTAACTTGCCTTCCAGACGGCTGGATTCTTCGCTGGCGGCGATCTGCAAAGCGCGCTGGATGGCCGTGGAATTCTTGATTTTCCCGCCGCCGCCGGCTTGCTGGCTGAGTTCGGCGAGTCCGAATTCGAAGACTTTGGTCAGGGGGCTGGGATAAAACTGGTCCAGCACCGCTCCCAGCTCAAACGCCCGTGGGCCTTTGCGGAAAGCCGCCAGGAAGCGGTCGCTTTGCAGGCGCGCTTTGCGAAAATGATTCCACTTGGCCAGGATCATGGTCCAGGAGAACAGGGAGAAGCCCAGCAGCAACAGCAACACCGCCTGGACAACCGGCCCGGAATTCCGCACCAGATCCGCGACGTTCACCACGAGGAACAGTGGAGCTATCATTAAACCATAAGATATCACAGGGCTTGGGGCCGAAACAAGTTTACAGGGAAATGTTTTGATTCAAACTAGCCACAGAGACACAGAGGGACCAGAGACCGGAAGCACAGAGAAACCCTATTCGTTGGTTTCGTGTTCCTCTGTGTTTCCGGTCTCCGTGCCCTCCGTGCCTCTGTGGCTAATTCTTCCGGTCAAGCGGTGATATCCAGGTAGGCCCGGCGCACCCGCTGGATTTGCCCGGCGTGTTTCTCGTCGTGCGGAGAAAGATGCATGATCAGGTCGCCGGCCGACAACGCGCCGTAAGCGGGATGTTGTCCGGTGCGTCCCAGGCGCGCGAGCGACGCCCGGAACAAGCCGACGTTGTCGGCGCGCAGCAACTCGAAAGCTTGCATGACGCGTTCCAGATCGCGGCCCTCGGTGCACGCCGCGGCCCACTGGTCCTGTTCGTAGGCGATCACCGGCGGATTATCCTCCGCCAGGATTTTGCGGATGCGCACGCCGTAGACCATCTCGGTGTCCAGCAGATGTACCGCTACCTGGAGCACCGACCACTTGCCGGGCGCCGGAGACCAGCGCAACTCCTTGGGACTCGCGTTGGCTATCGCCTGGCGGATAGCCGCCGGCCCTTTGGCCAGGCGGTCCAGCGCCTCTTCCATCGTCCAATTGTGTTCGTGCTGACAGATCGGGCAGGTCATATCCACAGATTACCAGAACAAGGCCCGAGCCGCGAGGCCCGAGGCCCGAGCCGGAGGCTTCGTTGGACTCGGGCCTCGGGCCTGTGTTTATCACCTGTGTCTAGCGCTCCAACGTGTCGTACAACTTTGACACCGCGCGAACCTCGTCGCCCTCATCCGAGGCCGTAATGGCCACGATACGGATCTTGTCGTTGGCCGGCAGGGTTAGTTTTTTCAGGTCCCGCGGGGCAGAGACAGTGTAGGCGAACAGATAGGCGTACTCGTAGATGAGGTTCTCGCCCTTGGCGTTGTGATGATGCGACGCGAACCAGGCCACCGGCGTCTGCCGGACGTAGCCGGGCGCGATCCCGGTCAGCTCGCCGAACGGCTCGGTGCGGGTGCGCGGCCGGCTATCCGCGGCGCCCGGGAACGCCGGTAATTCGATCTCCCGCGGTTTCCACTGGCGGGTGTCCCACACGCCGATGTTGCCGCCCCAGTTGTCGATCGTCAACTCCAACGGCTTGCCGTCCAACAGAAAGGTCGCCGGCTGATCGCCTTCGGCCGCCGCGAGAATGTAGATGCGCCGCGTGTGCTTCGGCAAATCGAGTTGCTGGCCCGCGGGAACTACCGCGCTGGGAAGTCCGCTGCCGGCCGGCGGAACGGCGAAACGCACGCCCGCGTAGTAGATTTCGTAAGGCAGCGTTTCGGCGGCAATCGACGCGCCTTGGGAATCGAAACCCGGCGCGGACTTGAAGCCATCCCCCGATCCGATGGCGCGATCAAGCGGCAATCTCAACGGCACGCATTCCGGAGTAAGGGAACGAGTTCCCGCGCTCGTCTTTACCTCCAACGGTTCTGGCGGTTTGCGCAGAATCATAGCCACCGTGCGTACTTGATAGGGTTTGAAACTTAGGCTGAGTTCTTTCTTGGCAACGGGCACGGAATGCAAGCGTTCTTCCTGGCCGTTCAACTCCGAGGCTGTCAAGATGCCATCGCCCACCGTGAGGCGAACATCGTCCTGTGTCTGGCCATCCATCTCCACCATGCGCACCACCATCGCTTCCTGGCGTTCCGCCATCTTCACGGCCAGCACGCGCACGCGGCTGCTGCTGAGTTTCAGGAACGAGAACTCCTTGCCCAAATGGCCGCCATGCACGGGACTCTGGAAGGCCAGCAGCGGCTGGTTCAGGCGATAGGCTTGCCAATCCGTCTGTCCCTGCCGCCAATCGCCGGCGTGTCCGGCCAAGCCAAACAGGAATTGGTGATGTCCCCAGTCGTTGCTGGATTGATAAGTGTAGCTGGTGCGCACGCCGGGAGTGTAGAGCAGCGTCAGGCGCAGAGTGCGATCGTCGGGCTTGTCGGAGCCGTTCTTGCAATCGGTGAGAATGGTCACGCCATACTGGCCCGATTTGTCGGTGAGATCGACCCATTGATGAGAAGCCACTTCGAACTGGCGTTCCTTGTCGTTGTGGCGCTGCACGGTGCCGACATCCCAATTGTAGGTGGCCAGCGGATTCTCGGCCGCCAGCGGGAAGACCGCCTTCAACGCGGTCTCGGCCGTTTTCCAGTCGATGGCATTGGAGAATTCCACGCGATTCCCGGCGTCGCCCGCGGACAATCGGATGGTCTGCACGAACTTGGATCCCTCGCTCTCGCGGGAAACTTCCACCGCCACCCGCGCCGGACCATTCTCCACGACGCGCACCTGCGCCTTGCCTTCGGCGCCATCCAGGCGAAGTCCGCCTCCCGATTCGCCAACGTACCCGCGCGGCGGCTTCTGTTGATCGGCCCAATCCATGTTCCAGGCCGGCCACTGCACCGGTTTCTCATACTGGAAGGCCAGGCGGATGGGCGCGGACAGCAGTTCCTTGTTCACCTGCTTGTCGAAAATATTGGAGACGTCGCCGTTGGCGTCGAGTTGCACGCGGTAACGCCCGTTCTCCAGCGAGGACTCGCTGACTTTCAGTTCCGAAGGTCCCTGGGACTCGGCCGCTTGCACGTCGTATACGGCGAAGCCGTTGGGCGGCGCTTTGGCCAGGAACAACACTTTGTCGTGCGCCACCTGCGACGGCACTTCCTTACCATCCGGTCCGATCACCCGCACCGCCGGCAAATTGACGTTCGCTTCCACCACATCTTCCCGTTCGATCTGCAAGGAGTTGAAGACGACAATCGGGACGCCCTTGCCTTGCGTGTTCATCGCCGAAGCTACGCCTTCGGCGGCGCTGGTGACCACGCCGGCAAACTGGTTCAAGGCGATGACCTCGTCGTTCTGCGCGTATTCGTAAGCTTTGGGAATTCCGGTTCCCGCCATGGTGTCGTGAAAATGGCCGCCCATCACCAGAGTCCAAGCGTCGGTGAGACGGTTGATGGGATAGGGGCGCGCACCTAACCAGTAAGCCGCCACCGAGGCTCGTTCCGCGGCGTCGGCCAGCACTTCGTTCTGGCGGTTCCAGCGCTTGAGATAGGTTTGCGAAGTCAGCGAGCCGGCGGAGTGATTGATCAACTCCAAATCGCCTTGATAGGTGGGCAGCTTGTCGGTCTTGCCCGTCTTGATCATGTCCAGAAACATTTGGTCGGCGCGGGAAACCTGCACGTGGACCGGGCCATCGCCCATTTGCACGGGAGGTCCCGGAGGAGGAGGCGGTTCTTGAGGTGCGGCGCTGCCCCGTCCACCGCGGCCAGCGCGGGGCGGGGGGATCACGCCCATACTCTTAGTGACAATCGCTTCCAGCAGTTTCACGGAATCCTCGTCCACTGCGCCGCCGGTATCGCCGGTACCGATGTAGTGATAGTCGGCGTACAATCCGGTGGCTGCACCGTCAATGCCGATTCGTTTCACCCAATCGGTGGGCGCTTGTCCGCCGCGTCCGGACCCGCCAGTTTGACTGGCGCTGGGCGCAGGCGGTGTCTTACTGAAGTCGTAGGTCACGCGGCTGCCGTAGCTTTCTGGATTCAGCGCCGCGATCACGCTGTTGCCGTCGGGGCCGATCCATCGCCCAACGTTGAAGGGAATCCCTTCCGGCGTCTGCTCCGGCGACCCGGGTCCTCCCACGCGCGCCGCGGGCTGCCAATTGGCGGAAAGCTTTTGCGTGGAAAAACCCTTAACTCCGGCATGTGCCAGGATGCTCGGCAGCGAGGCGGGGAAGCCGAAGCAATCCGGCAGCATGTACTCCGCGCTGGTTACTTTGGCCGTCGCTTTCAGCGAACTACTGCTGGATCTCTCGGGGGGTATGGGTGGGGGCGGTCCCAACTCCCGCTGGAACCAATCGTTGCCATAGAGGATCTGGCGGAAGATGGCTTCGGCGCTCGGCGCATTCACGTCGCCCTCTTCCATGGACGATCCGGCCAGCACCCAGCGGCCTTCCGCCACGTACTTCTTGATCTTGGCGAAATCGGCCGGGTAATACTCCTTGATCAGCCGGTAACGGTTGGCGCCGGTGAAGTTGAAGATGTAGTGCGGATACTTCTCGAAGAAGTCGAAGTTAGTCTTGGTGGTCTTGGGCAGGTACTCCTTGATGGTGCGCACAAAGTCCCAATTCCACTGGGTATCCAGATGCGCGTAAGGTACCACGTAGAGCACGGGGTCGCGGGTGATGTCGGGCCCCGCCGCCGCCGGCCGGGCGGGCGGTTGGCCGGGCGCCAGGCCGGCTAAGAGCAGCAGGAAAGATAGAATGAATGAAGTGCGAATGACGGTAATATTGCGTTCCATAAGTGGCCTCTCCGATCCAGTCTAGCGCCAATCCACGAGCGTTCCATGACGATTTCGGCCCCTTTTCCCCTCCCTTGCAGGAAGCTCGCAGGGGGCTCCCATCCTGGCTCACCAGGCCGAGTCCGTTTCTAGTAAAACGATTTACCAAAATCCTACTTGACATCATCCCTGCCGGAGGGCAAAATGCTGTTAACTTGCGGGAGGGGTCCAGTATGGCGAGATTGCGAAGGCCCCCTTGGCAGGAAATTAACGATGAGGAGGAGTCTTCCATGCGCTTTCAGCGTGCTGCTGCTTTCTCTCTGCTGGTGGCGGTAATTCTGTTCACCTCGCTGGCCGGAGCACAATCAGATGTCGGCTCCATCACGGGTTTCGTGCGAGATCCATCGGGCGCCACGGTTCCTCGAGCCAAGGTGGCCATTCGCAATGAAGGGACGGGCGAAGTGCGTACCGTTAGCACCAACGAGTCCGGCTACTACGTCATGCCCAACCTCCTGCCGGGCTTCTATACGGTGTCAGTCGAGGCCACGGGGTTCAAGAAATACGAAAGCAAGCAGAACAAGCTGGATGCCAACAGCACCATTTCACTCGATCCCGCGCTGACCATCGGCGCCACCACGGAAACGGTGGAAGTATCCGCCGCCGCCGTGGTGTTGCAGACCGACACCGGCGCAGTGCAGAACGAAGTCAACGGCAAACAGATTGACTTCCAGGAGTTGAATGGCCGCAATCCGCTGTTCATGGCGCAACTGCTGCCCGGCGTTCGCGCGGGCGGTACCATGGGCGACTTCAACTTCGCGGTGGGCGCGGGCGTGCCTTATCAGATCAACGGGGCGCGCGCGCAGGACACCATCGTGACCTTCGACGGCGCGCCTTCCGTGCGCACGCGCGCCAACGGCGCGGTCGTCGGCGTGGCCGACGTGGATGCCACCGATTCCATCGAAGTGATGACCGCCGACTACAACGCCGAATACGGCCGCGCCGCCGGCGGACAAATTCGCATGATCGGCAAGAGTGGCACGCAGGATTTCCACGGCAGCCTTTACGAGTATCTGAGAAACTCGGACATGAACGCCAACACTTGGTCGCGCAACCTCAGCACCTCCACCACCAATGCCGCGCCCTTCCGCTACAACGATTTCGGTTTCACCATCGGCGGACCGGTGTGGTGGAAGGGCCTGCCCAGCAAGTGGCGCCAGAAGTTTTTCTTTTTCGTGGCCGAAGATTGGATCCGCTATCGTTTTGTCGATACGGCCACGCTCGCCGTGCCCACCACGTTGATGCGGCAAGGCAACTTCAGCGAGCTGCTGAGCGCCAATCCTTGGTACAAGACGGGAACGGTGATCACGAACCCGACCACTGGTTTACCTTTTACGAACAACGTCATTCCCAGCGGCTTGCTCGAGCCCGAATGGTGTGGGCATCATGAGCGCCTATCCGGCGCCCACGCCCGGCTACCTCGCGGGCACCCAGAACTGGCTGGCCACGGCCGCGCATCCCATCAACCAGCGCAAGGGAGTCGAGAATTTCGACATCCTGGCTAACGACAAGAACCATATTTCCGCGCGCCGCATCGATGCTTCCTACTTCGAGTACCAGCCCTTCGATCAGGGATCGGGCGAGACCGGAAAATACTTCATTCGTCCCAACCAGACCAACGCCGTTTCCTGGACCTGGACGATCAGTCCCACGTTGTTGAACGAAGCGCGCATGACCCTGAGTCTGGACGATGTCTACATTCCGGTGAACACCGCTTTGGTGGGTTTCAACCGCTCGCAGTTTGGGATCAACTTCCCCTTCCTGTTCGCCGGCAAGGACATCCCCGGGAAGATCCCCACGGCCAACATGCCGACCTTCTCCACCCTGTCGGGCGGACCCTATCCGTCGCATTCTTCCGGCCCCATCTGGACGGAGTCCGATACTGTGACCAAGGTCTTCCGCAACCACACCTTCAAGTTCGGATACGCCTCGGAATACTCCGGGGAGAACGACGGCGATCAGATCAACGTGGCCACGGTTCCCGGCGGCAGCAGCAATCAGAACGGCACGTTCCAGTTTTCGGATGCGCGCACCGGTTTGGGCGGGACAGCCGGCGTGGGCATGGCCAATCTGGCCATGGGTTTGGCCGACAGCTACACGGAGATCGGACCGCGCGCGTTAACCATCTGGCGCAGCGCGGTGTATGAGTTCTTCGCCCAGGATTCCTGGAAAGTCACCAGCAAACTGCACCTTGATTACGGTCTACGGGTGACCCGCATCTACGGCTACCATCCGTTGTGGGGCAACGCCGATTACTTCAATGGCACGCTGTACAACCCGGCCCAAGCCGTGAAGGTGGATCCTAAAACCGGCAACGTGATCTTGGGAGCAGGCAATCCCTACAACGGCATGCTCATCCCCGGACTGAGCTCCTTCCCGAGTTCTGCCATGGGGCGCGTGCTGGCCGCCAGTTCCAACATTTGCGACGGCGCGTCCTGCAACTCGTTGTTCAATCCGAACTTCTCCCAGAACTACGTCAACCCCCAGACGCCGGTTCAACCGCGCCTCGGTGTAGCATATGAGGTCACGCCGAAAGTGGTCCTGCGCGCCGGCCTGGGACGTTTTGAGACACGCATGGGAATGCTGGACAACGTCTTCCCGGGCGGCAACTCTCCCTTCCAGCCGTTTGTGACCGTGAATAACGTGAAGGTGGATAATCCGGGAGCCTCGTTGACCTCGGGAACCGCCGCGCCGTTGACCATTACCTCGTTGAATCCCAACCTGAAGCCGCCGGAAGCGTGGAACTGGAACTTCACCGGGCAGTTCCAACTGCCGGCCAGTTCCATGCTGACGGTGGGCTATGTGGGCCGCCGCGGCCTGCACATCTGGGACGTTTACGACATCAACCAGCCGACCGTCGGTGCGTTGCTGGCAAATCCGGGCGTGAACGTGAACGCGCTACGTCCGTACAAGGGCTTTGCCGCTATCCAGGAAGAGGAGAGCGCCGGGTCGTCGTTTTATAAGGCCCTGCAAATCCAATGGAGTCGCGCCTACAAGAACGGTTCGATGTTCGGATTCGCCTACACCTGGTCCAAGAGCATGGACAACACGTCCAACTACCGCGACATCGTTCCCGACACCTACAACACCAGCAATCTGTGGGGACCGTCGGAATACGATACCCGCCATGTCGTGATGATCAACTACCTCTACGATCTGCCGTTCTTCAAAGGCAACAAGGAGCTGACCGGGAAACTTCTGGGCGGCTGGCAGCTCAGCGGCACGATGCAATTTCAAACCGGCACGCCCTGCGGGATCGGCACCAACAACGATTACGCGGGCATCGGCGAAGTAGGCAGCTTTGGTTGCGGTTCGCAAGGCCAGTTCTGGACCCTGGGGGGAACGCCCCAGATCAGCACCGGAACGTTTGCGGGTCCCGTGACGAACTCGTCGTCGCCAAAGTACCTTACAGTGGCGGCGACACAGCCGGCCCCCGGTACCTTCAACCTGACCCCCGGCGTTCGCAACTCGGTTTATCAGCCGGGCGAGCAAGACTGGAATCTCTCGTTGTTCAAGACGTTTGCGATCAACGAGCGCAACTCCTTCCAGTTCCGCGCGGAATCATATGACTTCATCAACCATCCCAACCTGAACGGGCCGAATCTCAACCCCACCTCCAGCCAATTTGGGATGATCACCGGCAAGAGCGGTCTGAATCGTACGTTGCAGCTTTCGCTGAAATATCAGTTCTAACCACACCCCTCGGGCCGGCTTTGGGATCCGATCCCAGAGCCGGCCTGTTCCACGGTGCGTCTTTTACCACGAAGACACAAAGGAAAACACGAAGGACACGAAGAGGTTCGAGCGTGCTCCTGACCTCGTCGTGCTCTTTGTGTCTTCGTGGTAAAAGCTGCCTTACTGAATCGCCATCGTCACGGTATTCGACGACACCCCATTGATCGTCAGCATCAACGGCACAGCGTCGCCGGACGGCGCATCGGCGGGGACCGTGACGTTGACCTGATACAGGCCCACAAACCCCGGTGCCAAGCCGGAGAACAAAACTGTGGCGGGCTGTGTACCGATACCGATTGTCACCGTCGGTGTAACCACAGTGTTCACCAAACTGCCCGAGGCCGCCTGACCGCTTGCCTGCGTGGCCGACACGGCGCCGAGCCCAGTGCAGAACACGGACACCGCTTCTCCCCTGAACGCGGGACGCGTCCCCGCGACGCTCGCCGGAGCGGCCAGCGTGGCGGAATTTGCGATCAGGATTGCGCCTTGTCCCGCGCCGTTCTGCGCCAGCGTGAAGATGCCGGGACTGACTGTACCCAGCGACAGCGTGACCGCGGGGCTGTTAGCGCCAGCAGCATCTACAACGATGCTGGCTTGCGAAGGAGCCGCAGCCTCCCAGGGAATTTGAAAATTGATTTGCCGCGGCGAAACGTACACCAGCGGCGCGGGAGCGCCGTTCACATTCAGCGTCACGTTGTTCAGCGTCCACGGCAGGGGAAGCTGCGTTGTGCCGCCGGCGATCGAGCCCAGGCTGGTTCCAAAGAGAGAGGCCAGCGATCCCGGCGCGAGTCCGGCCGAGGGCAGCACGAAACTCGCCGCGCTAACGATTCCGCCGCTGTTGACGGCGGGTCCGCCGCCGATCTGGAGACTCAGCGCGTTCGAAACACCGCCGCCCGGCGCCGGATTCATGACCGCTATTTGCGCAATCGAAGCCGCGGACAAATCGCTGGCCGGAATCGCCACGGACAATTGCGAACCGCTGACCACCGTCGTTGGGCGGCTCTGGCCGTTCCACAGCGCGGTGCTGGAAGCGAGGAATCCTGCGCCGTTCAGCGTCAGCGTAACGCCGCTCGTGCTGGGAGTTAAAGATGCCGGTGCCATCGAGCGCAGACCTGACGCGGGATTAAATCCAGCGGGCAGCGGAACAAGAATGTCCCAAACTCCGCGGCCATGTGTGGCCGCGCGCAAGGTGCGCGTGGCGCGGTGCAGGCGCAGACCCATCACCACCACGCGCGGCAGGCCCGCGCCCAGCACTTGCCAACTCACGCCCGCATTGCCGCTTACGAATACGCCGATGTCGGTGGCCAGGTAAATCGTGCCGGTTACGTCGGGGTCCAGGATCATGTCGTTGATCGGAATATTGGGTAAATTCCCACTGATATCGAGCCAGGTCGCGCCGCCGTCCTGGGTGCGGAAGACGTGGCCTTTTGTATCGCCGGTGATCAAGCCGCTGAAGCCGGAGAACGATAGGTAAGCGGTGGTAGCCGTCACGGGATCCACTTGGATCTGGGTCACGAAGCGCGGCGGCAGTCCTTGGGAACGATTCACCCACGATGACGGATCGCCGGAATCGACCGCGGTGGTTACAAAGATTTGTCCTCCCGACGACCCGGTGTAGACGGTTTGCGAATTGCTGGGAGCCACGGCGATGGCGCGGATCGTCTGCGCGCCGAGCGTCGCGGCGGGCTGGGTAAGATCGCCGGATACCGCCGCCCAGGACGCCGCGCCGTTGGTGCTTCGCCATAAGCGATACGTTCCGAAGTACAGCCGCTGAGCGTTAGAAGGATCCATCACCATTGGAGCGATGAAAGCCACGCTATCGTTTTGGCTGATTCCCGTCTCCGCTTGCGACCAGGAAAGTCCTCCGTTGATGGACTTCTCGATCGCCGCATACTGGCAGGCGGCGTAGACGGTGTTGCTCTGGGTGGGATCCATCGCCGTCCAGCCGCCATCGCCGCAGGTGACGTTTCTCCATGCCGGCGAGCCGCTGTAGAGTTGTGTGCCATTGTCCTGCGCGCCGGCCAGCGAGAAGGTCAGGTCGCCGGGGTGGATCGAGAGGCTGGGGTAAAACTGGGTTATGGAAAGCGTAGTGTTGAGATTATTCCAGGCCAACGGCGTGGCCCGCGACGAGGAGGTGCTCCACACGCCGCCATCGTTGGCGTCGTAGAGTTGCGCGCCGCCGGCCGTGTATCCCAGAGCGTGATGGTCCACGTGCAGCGCCCCGCTGCCGGCGTCGCTCCAGCTTTGTCCGCCGTCCGTGCTGCGGTAAAGCTCGATGCCGCCGGCATAGACAATATTGGGACTAGTGGGATCGACGGCCAGCACATTGTTGTACCAGCACTGCGGCTGGCAATAGTCGGGCGTGTTGGCGAGCGGCCTCCAGTTTTGTCCGCCGTCGATGGAGGTATAGAAGCCCAGCAAGTTGCCGGGCGACGGATTATTGTTGGTCACCGAGGCGTACAGGATCAGCGGATTGGACGGCGCCAGAGCCAGTTCGATGCGCCCCGAGTTAACCAGGGAAATGGTGTTGGCGCCGGTGCCGTTGGAGGCCGTCCACGTGGTTCCGGCGTCGTTCGAGACGAACACGCCCAGTCCGGCCATCAGCGGGTACACGGAACTGACCACTCCCGAGATGGTGGCAAATGCCTGGCTGGGATTGGCGGGATTGAAAATCACGCGCGAGCCGGCCAGCAATCCTCCGTCCAACGCCAGCGCCCACGTAGCGCCCGCGTCGGTGGAGCGATAGATGCCGCCGTGAATCGTGCTCGGGCCACCCTGGTACGCCGGCATGATGCTGGCGGCCGCGGCCAGCAGAATCTGGCTGTTCTGCGGGCTCACCGCGAGGGAGGAAATCTTCACGCCGCGGCCTACTGAATCGACGAACGGGGCTTGGATGTTGGTCCAGGTAACGCCGCCGTCGCTTGATTTCAGGATTCCCGCGCCGTAATAGCAGGGCGAGCAGTTGTCGGCCTCCCCGGTGCCGGCGTAGATAATGTTGGAATTTTGCGGATCGATGGCCAGCGCGCCGAGGGCCAGTGAGGGTTGTGTATCCGTGAGGGCCGTCCAGGTTGTGCCGCCGTCGGTGGTTTTCCACACGCCGCCGTCGGCCGCGCCGGCGTAGACCAGATTGCCGTTTTGCGGCGACACCGCCAGGGCGGCGATGCGTCCGGAGGAAACCGGATTGCCGCTGATCGGCTGCGGCCCGATGGAGGTCCACTGGCCGGCGATGGCGGCCACGCCTGAGCGTGGGCGCACGGCTTGCGGACGGGCCAAGGTATCCATTTGCCGCAAGGCTTTCAGACGCAGGTGTCCGGCCAGCGCGCCGCTGGGATCGGCGCGTTGTTCCACGAACCATTGGTAGCGCTCGGCCGGGTGATCGCGCTGGTTGTCTTGCGGACGCGCGGGTTGCGCCGCCAGATTGGCGGCGCACAGCGCCAGAATCGTCCAGCCATGCCTCATTCCACAATTGTATCTGGTTATTTGGAGTGCGGTAGCTTGCTACCGCTTTTCCGGGCCGAAGCTTGCTTCGGCCAGCGCCGGCTGGAAGCCGGCGTTACGGTGGGATTCTCGGATGATCGGGTTAGGGGCGCGCCTATGTCAACTCCACCCTGGATTGGCTATTTGATCCGGCTCTAGGTCGGCCCGCGCGCCATGGCGCACATGAAGTATCCAGACCCCCTTCGGATGCTCCTCTACCTGGTACAGCGAGCGGTAGATGCCGTGTCCCTTACCGAAGAGCAAGCAGCGAATGGGCCGCCCCGTCGCTTGAGCTTCCCGCGCGAGAGGATACCGATTAGGGAACGTCCCAAGAGAGTTCAGGGCCGCGAGCAACCCATTGGCCCACGCGTAACCTCCAACGGGGGCTTCCTGAAATACGGCTCCAAAGATCTCTTCGATGTCGGCCATCGCTGAATCAGTCAGAATGACTCGGTATTCCATGCCGGCCACGGAACTCCCTCTCAAACTCCTCCAGCGGCTTCCCGCGACCTGCGTCTACGTCCGCGAGTCCCCGACGGATCCCGGCCAGTGCCAGCCGCACGTCCGTCTCCTCCACCAGCCTCTGGTAGGAGGCCGCATCCTGTAGAACCACCGCGGCCTTGCCGTCCACCGAAAGAATCAATGGAACACCCTTCTCCTTCAACTGGGCGAGGAGCGTTGGGTCAATGTCCAGCAGGACGCCTTGGCTTTGGATGTGCATGAGGTAATCCTATCCTGACACAGCGAATGTTACTAGACCTTCTAATAACTCCTAACCCAGGTGCTGCCACCCGCGAGGTTGCAGCGGCGCGCGACGCCCATCCGCGTCTGCGATCCGTACGCCGCCAGAGCGCGGCGTGCAGCGGCCAATGCAGGTGATCGCCACCCCGGCGATCCGCGCGGGAATGCGCGTGACCGGGCTGGCGGTGAACAGCAGTTCGTAGTCTTCGCCGCAATTCAAAGCGCGATCCAAAGAAAAAACTGCGCGCCGGCTGGAAGCTTGCGCTACGGTTGGAATTCGCGCCGCCTCCAGCAGCGCGCCGACGCCGCTCTCCTCACACAAGTGATGCAGGTCGGTCGAGAGGCCATCGCTCAAGTCCATGCAAGCGGTGGCCAGACTGCGGAGCGCCCGGCCCAACGGCAATCGCGGCGTGATCCGTAAGCCCGCCGCACCTAACCGCCCGCTGACGTAAAGCAAATCGCCGGGACGCGCGCCGGACCGCAGCAGCGCTTTTCCCGCAGGCACTTCGCCGATCACGGTAATCGAGGCAACCGCCGGTCCTGAAACGCCGCTGACGTCCCCGCCCGCCCAGGCGGTCTTCCAGCGCCGCGTCTCGGCGGCAAACCCGCGCAGGAAGTCCAGGCGCCAGCGCTCCGGCAAGGTTGTCGGCCAGGCTACGTTCAGGAACGCCAAACGAGGCTCCCCGCCCATGGCCGCAATGTCGCTCAGGCCCCGGCCAACCAAACGTGCGCCCAACGCTTTGGCCGGCGGCTGTGCCGCCTCTTCGTTCGGAAAGGCTCTGCCTTTCCGAATGTTGCTTTTTCGCCAGGCTGCGCCTGGCCCGACAAGGCGTAGCCTTGTCGTTGGAGGAGGGTCGTTTCCAAGGGCGGATAATGCACCGACTCGGGCCTCGGGCCTCGCGCCTCGGGCCTCACAGGAGATACGGCCGCCTCCAAGGGCGGATAATGCACCCCCTCCACCAACTGATCGGTGGTGACGATCACCTCCCAACCGGCGCGCGGCCGCCACACTGCGCAGTCGTCGCCGATGGACACTCGCAGCCCGGCGTGCCGCCCGCCCGCCATTCGTCGAATTGCCGCGATTAGCTCGCGCTCTGGCATCGTTGTGGCCCTCACTTTACCGCAACCTCGACATTGTCCAACCCCCAGCTGTCCCAAACCGGGCTTGGGCCGTCGCTTCGCCGCACTAACTTATACCTCAATAAGCCTCGAATCACAGTGACTCTTTGTTTTCAGCTGGTTGCGGATCTACAAAAAATCATTTCAGGGTTGACAGGCTCTTAACGGCTCTGATACATTACGACTCGGTTCAACAACTCGCTGTCGCCACCGAGAGAGCCGTAGAGTTTCAGCAGTTCGGGTTCATCCGAGTAGTTCAAGACATCACTCGCTCGAAACGAGCGTAACGCCAGGGTCCAAGGAAGCGGACGAGTCCGCCGTTGCGTTTTTCAAGCCGAGTGACTGCAAGGGAGTGCTGGTTGCCTCAGAGCTATTTTATTTTTGTTGTAGCCCATAGCATCAAGGGACGCATCCGCCGGATCCACGTGCCTTATTACGCCCTTTACGTGGTGGCGGCCCTGGCCCTGGTGGGATCGGTCTCGGTGCTGGGCGGGGTGCTCTCCTACTCGCGGATGTTGCTGAAGACGGCCCACTACAACCATCTCCGCAATGAGGTGGAAGCGCTTCAGAAGCGCTACAGCGACCTGCAAGGGGACCTTAGCGGACAGCAGCAGCAACTGGCCTCGCTGCAATCGCTGGCCAGCGAAGTTTCCATGGCCTACGGATTGAAGCAAGTCACCAAGACCGAAGCCGGCAATGACTTGGTGGCTCCGGGCGAATATCGCAACTCCGTGGAGCAATACCGTCTGTTGATCCGCGCCAGCTACGCCAACCCTTTCCAGCGCCAAAACATGCTCAGCGATCACTGGGCCGCCTTGCGGCTGCCCGCGATGTGGCCGGTGGAAGGTCCCATCACGGGGTCCTTCGGCGACCGCATGGATCCATTCAGCGGAGAAGGCGCCTTCCACTCCGGTGTGGACATTTCCTCCACCTACGGGCTTCCCGTGAAGGCCACCGCCGACGGTGTGGTGACTTTCGCCGACCGCTATGCCGGCTACGGCATGATGCTGGACATCGAACATGGCCGTGGCGTGGTGACGCGCTATGCGCATCTTTCGGGATTTGCGGTCTCGGAAGGCCAAGCGGTCAGAGCCGGCGAGACCATCGGCTACGTGGGCCGTTCCGGACGCTCCACCGGCGCGCATCTGCACTACGAAGTGCGCGTCAACGGCGGTCCGGTGAATCCCGTGAAGTATTTGGGGCATGGCAGCACCTTCCAGAATACCGGGCTGCGGGCGTCGCTTGGTTCCGACGAATAAATCCATTCTTCCCATTCCGGCGCGCTTGCGCCAACCCGCACTTCTGTCTTAGAATTACACTGATCAGCAATCCTACTGGGAGCGTCTCCTATGAAGTTTTTGCCCCTACTGGCATCTTTGTTAACGTCTGCCGTTTTGGCCGCGACGCTTTCCGATCCGGCGGCGGTTCCGACCTTCTCTAAAGATGTAGCCCCCATCCTCTATAAGAACTGCGCCAGTTGCCACCGTCCCGGCGAGATCGCCCCGATGTCGCTGCTGACCTACGAGGAAGCGCGTCCGTGGGCGGCAATCCATCAAGGAAAAAGTGGCTGGCGGCGAGATGCCTCCCTGGCACGCCACGCAGCCGGCAGGAACGTTCTCCAACGACCGCCGCCTTGAGCGCGCAGGACAAAGAAACGCTGCTCCGCTGGGCCGCGGGCGGCGCCCGAAAGGCGATCCCAAAGATTTGCCGGTAGCGCCGAAATTCCCGGCCGGTTGGGAGATCGGCACGCCCGACGTGGTGATTGCCATGGCCGAGCCGTACGAGGTGCCGGCTGAGGGCACGATCGATTATCAGATGTTCACCATGCCGACCAACTTCACCACCGACAAGTGGGTGCAAGCGATTGAAGTGCGTCCCGGCGCGCGCCGCGTGGTGCATCACATTTTGGTATTTTGCCAGGAACCGGGCGAGCCGCGCCCGCCAGCCTACAAAATGGTGATACCGAAGATGCCCGAGCGCACCGGCAAGCGCACGGAGTCCGTCACCCTGATCGCCTCCACCGCGCCCGGCACCAACGCCCTGTCCTTTCCTCCCGGCCAAGCCATGTTGATCCGCGCCGGTTCCAAGGTGACCTTCCAGATCCACTACACCGCGAATGGCACGGCCACCAAGGATCGCTCCAGCCTGGGGATCATTTTCGCCAAACATCCTCCGGAGCAGGAAATGCGCAACGCCGCATTCAGCAATCCCACGCTGAAGATCCAGCCCGGTGCGGATAACGAAGAGGTGGATTCGGAGATCGAATTCACCGCCGATTCGCACATCTGGGCCTTGCTGCCGCACACTCATTTGCGCGGGAAGAGTTGGGAGTATCACCTGATCTATCCGGACGGCCGTGACAAGGTGGTGCTGTCCGTTCCCAAGTACGATTTCAACTGGCAGACCTACTACGTGTTCGCCAAACCGCTGGCCGTTCCCAAGGGTGCGCACCTGCTGGGTATCGCGCACTACGACAACTCCACCGCCAATAAGTCGAATCCCGACCCGACCAAATGGTCCGTTGGGGTCAGCAGACTTGGCAGGAGATGCAGTATACCGGAATCACTTTTACGATTGATCGGCAGCCCGTAGGAGAAGGCGGCGGATCGAAGTAATGTCTACACGACTCGATAAGCTGGAAGCGCTCCTGGCGCAAGATCCCGGCAACGCGCTGTTAGGTTACGGCCTGGCACAGGAACTGGCGGGTCTGGGCCGCCTGGAAGAGGCCGCCGCGCAGTACCAACGCTTGATCGCCGTCAAACCCGATTATTGCGCGGCCTACTTCCACGGCGCGCGCACCCTGGAGCAACTGGGACGCCGCGATGACGCCCGCGCCCTTTACCACGCGGGAATCGAGACCGCCACTCGCGTGGGCGACCAACACGCCGCCTCGGAGATGCAAGCGGCGTTAATGGAATTGGGCTGAGCAATTTCTCGGTACTGTCTCTGTCCGAAAAATCCCATGGCAGCAAGCGAGTAGTGGTCCAGCCGGCGGTGCATCGGTAGCCCAGCGCAAACTGTGGGTTAGCCAAGAGATGAGCAAAGCCCGCGAACGCGGGCGGGAGAGTGTGGCCCAGGGTGGAGCGTGTTTTGCGGAACCCTGGGTACACCGCGAGAAAACAGAGCCCGCGACGCGGGCGGCAGATGCCAGGGCAACTGCGAAGATGCCTTTCGCCCGCTTCGCAGGCTCGCTTTTCCCTCATCGTGTACCCAGGGTTCCGCAGTATACGCTCCACCCTGGGCCACCCTCTCCCGCCCGCGTTCGCGGGCTTGAAATACACCAGCAGCCTGGCTACCAATTATGCCGCCGGCTACGCTGGCTGGAGACTGAGACACTACAAATTTCTCCCAATCCTTCCATTTCTCCCATTCCTCCCATTCGTCGTATCATTGCCGGATAATTCCGGCGTATAATTCCGGGATGGAGTCGTTGCTCCTGCCTTTGTTCCCGCTGGAGTTGGTGCTTTTCCCCGGCCAGTCGCTTTCCCTGCACATCTTCGAGGAGCGCTATAAAGAGCTGATCGGAGAGTGCCTCAAGGGCCAAACCGAGTTCGGCATTATCCAGGCCAAGGAAAATTCCCTGGTCAACATTGGATGCACCGCCTTGGTCACGGAGGTCACCCGCCGCTACGACGATGGCCGCATGGACATCGAAACGGGTGGGCGCCGGCGGTTCGAATTGCTGTTCCTGGACCAGGAGCGCTCGTTTCTGCGCGCCGCAGTGCAGTTCTTCGACGACGAAGATCCCCGACCCGCTCCCGTCGATCGTCGCCGCGCCTTGGATCTTCACGCCGAAGTTCTGGAGTTGCTGTTCACCGACCCGGAGGATCGCAAGAAAAATGAAGTGCATCCGGAGGCCAACCAGCTCTCCTTCCTGATCCTGGGGCCGCTGCCGGTGGATAACGACTTTAAGCAGTCCCTGTTAGCCATGCGCTCGGAGACCGAGCGCATGGAGCAAGTCACCGACTGCCTGGAAAAGCTGCTCGGCCATTTGCGTCTGGTGTCGAAAGTGCGCACGCGCCGGAACGAACGGTCATGGCCGATAAGCCACTGGTCCTGTGGAGACGAGTCGAAGCTTCAACGCGGTGGCTCCTATATGGAGTGCGCTGGCCTGACACCGCCTTGGATGCCCGAGACTTGACTCGGGCCGCTGCGAGCTTGTCTGGCCAAACCAGCGCAGAGCGCTGGCCGACCGCAGGCCAGCGCTCTGCGCCGGTTCTGGCCGCAGCGCGCGCGGGCGCTGCCCGCGCCGGGGAATCGGGAGGCGAACTTCGCCTGGATGGCGCCGGCCGAGGCAAGCCTCGGCCGTCCAAGGCGGCGTCGAGCCGCCGCACTCCATATAGGCCGATCATCTTGAGGGCCGCCGAATCAACCGAAGCTCTTTTGGCTTTTTGGTTGCGGCTACTGCCGCGCTGGGGTACATTCGTGCCAGCGATTATGAAAACAACATGTCTTGGAATGTTTCTCTGTGTAGTAGCGCTAAATGCGCAAGCGCCCGACGGCGAGGCCATCTATAAGAAGCAGTGCGCCCTGTGTCACGACAACGGCGCGGCCTCGCGCGCACCCGACCGCGCCGCGCTGGCGCAACGCACCGCCGAGGTGGCCCTGGCGTCGCTGCAAACCGGAACCATGGTGGCACAAGGCGCCATCTTAAGCGACGCCGAAAAGCGCGCCGTGGCGGAGTTTGTCACCGGCAAAAAGTTGAGCGCGGCGCCCGCCGCGCCAGGGAGTCCGGCGCTGGAGGGCATGTGCGCCAATCCCAACGCGCCCTTGCCCGATCCCGCCAAAATGCCCATGTGGAACGGTTGGGGCGCCGGACTGGAGCAAACCCATTACGCCGACGCGAAAACCGCCGGCCTGACCGCGGCGCAAGTGCCGAAGCTGAAGTTGAAGTGGGCGTTCGGAATGCCGGGCGGCACCTCGGCTTTCGCGCAACCCGTGATTGTGGCGGGCCGCGTCTTTATTGGAACGGACAAAGGACGCTTCTACTCCCTCGACGCCTCCACCGGATGCACCTATTGGATGTACAACGTAGGTGCGGGCGTTCGTTCCGCGCCTCACGTGGCGGCGATGAAGAGCGGGCCGGCGAAATACGGCGTCTTCTTCGGCGACTTGACGGGAAATGTCTTCGGCTTGAACGCGCAGACCGGCGAGTTGCTGTGGAAAGAACACGTGGACAAACATGCCTACGCGCGGATCACCGGAGGTGTGGTGGTTTACGGCGATCGTTTGTACGTACCGGTGTCGTCGGTGGAGGAAGTGCCCGGCGCGCAGGCCACTTACCAATGCTGCACCTTCCGCGGAGTCTCGTGGCTATGGACATCGCCACCGGCAAGGTCATGTGGAAGAGCTACACGATCCCTGAGGAACCGAAACCAACGAAGCTGAACTCCAAGGGCGTGCAACTCTTCGCTCCCGCGGGCGCGTCGGTGTGGTCGGCGCCGACGCTCGACCTGAAAGCCAAGGCGGTCTACGTGGGCACCGGCAATGCTTATACCGAGCCGGCCGCGTCCACCAGCGATTCGGTGATCGCCTTCGATATGGAAACCGGCAGAATGCTGTGGTCCACCCAGGCGCTGCCGAAGGACGCTTTCGTGATCGGCTGCCGCGGGGGGAATGAAAACTGTCCTGTGGAAGTGGGGCCGGATTTCGACTTCGGCACTTCCCCGATGCTGCGGAATCTACCGGGCGGCAAGCGCATCCTGGTGATCGGCCAGAAAGCCGGTGTGCTCTGGGGACTGGACCCCGATAACAAAGGCAAAATATTGTGGCAGTATCGCGCCGGCAAGGGCGGTGCATTGGGCGGTATCGAGTGGGGCGCCGCAGTTGACGAAACGCAAGCCTACGCGCCGATTTCCGATCGCCAGCTTCCCGCCGACGCCGGCGGACTGCACGCCGTCAAGATCGCCACCGGCGAGCGCGTGTGGTACACACCGCCGGCCAAGCTCAACTGCACGCCCTCGGGCGGCATGGGACGCGGCAACGGCTGCAGCATGGCGCAATCGGCGGCCATCGCGGCGATGCCCGGCGTGGTTTTTTCGGGATCGGTGGATGGCCATATGCGCGCCTACTCCACCAAGGACGGCAGCGTGATTTGGGATTACGATGCCGCGCACGACTTCGAAACCGTAAACAAAGTAGCGGGGTCGGGCGGATCGTTTGACGCGGGCGGTCCCTCGATTGTGGGCGGCATGATGTTCACGACGTCCGGGTATGGCCAGTGGGGCGGCCGTCCGGGCAATGTGTTGCTGGCTTTTTCTCCGCAGTAGCGTCTCGCCGCGATACGCAACCGGCGTGGCCGGCGACATACGGTAGGCCACGGGAAGAAGGAGGTCGGCTGTTCGAGTGTGCAGCCGACCCTCTGACATTTGATTGGTACTAAGCACAAACGGGCTGCTCGCTCTCCTCCCCCTCGTCCCCTACCGGGAGCCGGATTCCACGAGGAGAGCAGTGGATTCGCTCGGAGCCCCTACTTCTCGGAGCTTCCTTCCGATCACCCTCGTCCTCTTCTCGGCATCTTCGACCGTGTTGGTCGCCTCGTTTAGCTTCTTCTTGATTTTATCCAGCAGAGACGCATACTTGGCGAACTGAGTTTTCACATCACCCAGGATTTCCCACACCTCGCTGGAGCGCTTCTGGATAGCGAGTGTGCGGAATCCCATCTGTAAGGCGTTCAGGAATGCCGCCAGTGTGGTAGGGCCAGCGACCATGATCCGGTGCTTCTGTTGAAGCAGTTCTGCCAGGCCGTTGCGCCGAAGGGCTTCGGCGTAGAGGCCCTCGGTCGCGAGGAACAGAATGCCGAAATCCGTAGTTGCCGGCGGCGCCAGGTATTTGTCGCTGATGTTCTTCGCATAGGACTTGATCGTGTTCTCAAACTGGCGGCCAGCAAATTCTGTGGCTTCTGCGTCTCCTCGTTCCGAGGCTTCTACGATGCGTTGATAGTCCTCGATCGGGAACTTTGCGTCAATCGGGAGCCACAGCGGCGAGCCATCACCATCCGGGCCGGGGAGCTTGATCGCAAACTCCACCCTCTCGCCTGTGCCCGTAGTCGCCACGTTCCTCTCGTATTGATCGGGCGCGAGGACCTGTTCGAGCAGGCCGCCAAGCTGGACTTCACCCCAGGTGCCACGGGCCTTGACGTTGGACAACATGCGCTTGAGATCGCCGACTCCGGTAGCGAGCGTTTGCATCTCACCGAGGCCCTTGAAGACCTGCTCGAGCCGCTCACTGACGGTTCTGAAGGACTCGCCCAAGCGGGCGTCCAGGGTTCCCTGTAGTTTTTCGTCCACAGTTAGGCGCACTTGTTCCAGCTTCTTCTCGTTGTCGCTTTGAATAGCCGCCAGTCGCTGGTCCATGGTGACGCGGATCTCGACCAACTCGGCCTTCTGGGCGTGCAGCGCCTCGGTAAGTGTTGCGGAAACCGAGTCACTGAAGCGACCGAGCGCGGCGCCTGTTTCCTCACGCACTTGTTGCAACTTCGTGTCTACCAATTGGTGGAATTCACTCTGGCGTTCGTCCAGTTTCGACCGGAAGGCTTCGAGCGTATCTGTCAGTGCGGATGACTGCTGATGTTGAAGCGTATGAGTCTGAGCTACGGTTTCCTGAAGGGTCGCCCGGAAAGAGTCGAGTTTCTTTCCGACCTCCCCTTGCAGCAACGCTATTGAATCATTCAGCCCCCGACCAAGGTGGTCCGCCCTGACTGCTGAATCGGTTCCGAAAGATTCCAGACGCTGCTCAAGCCCGCCTCTTAAGGTTTCGATTCTCTGATCGTTTGTTTGGGAGAGATTGCTGACCTGAGTTAGAAGCAGCTCTCCTAACGACTTCAGCGAGGCGGACACTTCGGTCCGTAGGTTCTGACTGTGATCGGCAGCCTCACGGCGACTGCTCAACTGCTCCTCGCGCATCGAGCGGTCGGACTCCTGTTGGCTGTGCCCGATGATTTCTAGCCGGGGGATCAATGGTGAGAAATCGATCTGTGCCCGCGATGATACACTAGCCTTTCTGAGTAGGATTCCTACCAGTACGATCAGCGCGACGAGCGACAAAGTAAAGAAAACGGCAAACACTTGGTTCATACGTGCTCCTTTTTTCTTCCGCCCTGGGGCGGAATGATTTATCGTGCGGCCCAGCATGAGGCGAGTGCCGTTGAAATGTCCTGTAGGGCGTGGTAAAACACTCTAGGGAGTTCTGAAAAGTTCTGAATGGCTGATAAACCCCCAGATATCTATAAGTTCGGAGCCTTCGAGCTGAACCTCGCGAAGCAAGAGCTGCTTGAAAACGGCCGAAAGAAAACGGTTTCGTCCAAGGCCTTCGGCGTTCTCCGAGAGCTCGATCGAGAGCCAAGGCCGTCCGCTCAAGAGAGAAGAGCTGCTGGACCGGGTCTGGGGACGCGATGGCAATGTCGAACTCGGCAATGTGGACACGGCAATCTCAAGCTTGCGGAAAGCACTGCAAGATAGCCCGGAAGAGTCGCGATACATAAAGACGATTCCCCGTGAGGGATATCTTTGGGTCGCAACTGTCTCTTGCGGCTCAGGTGCGGTGGAATCCAGATGGGCACAGTGGCAAGTCGTGGGTCTGGTCCTCCTTGGCCTCTTGTTGGCAGGGGCAGCGTTCGTTGTTCTATTGCGACTCCGAAAGGGCGTCACGCCGGCGGAAACCCTCTCAACTAAGTCTCCCCAGGCGAAGCAGCTCTACACGCTGGCGCTCGATTGGGCAGCGAAGGGAGACGATGACGAAGCGATAAGAGGTTTCACGGAGGCAACAACGCTGGACCCAGAATTTGCCGAAGCGTATGTCGAGCTTGCCGACCTGTATGGCAGCGAGGAGCGCGAGAAGTGTCGAGCCGCGGCTAGCAAGGCGCTAGCGCTCTCAGCCTCCCTTCCGCGGTTGCGTCTGGTTTCGGAAGGCTTACGGCACGAGTGCGACGATGAGTGGGAGGAGGCCCGCAAGATCTATCAGCTACTGGTTGATTCCTACCCAACGTACGCTGACGGACACCTCTTTTTGGCGGCCGCATCCATCGAAACGGGACGTCCTGAGGACGCGATCAAGCCACTTCGCCGGTGCATAGATCTCCAACCCAACAGTACCTACTGTAATTACGAGTTAATGATGCTCCTTGTAGAATCCGACCAGTTCGACGCAATCCTTGGCTCCTATAGGTCATTGCAACAGCGAGGAATATCGTACGCGTGGTTCTCCGAGCCGGTAGCCTTGGCCCTGTGGGGCAAAGGCGACTTGAGTGGCGCGGCGCAACAGCTAACGGAGCTAGGCAACGCGAAAGTACGCGGCGTCGGTGTGCATGGTCCCGCGCACCTCAAGGAGTCGCGGCTGTGGCTCATTGACATGGCGCTTTACGAAGGGAAGCTATCCGAGGCGAGAAACCGGCTTGAAGAGGTACTGGACGAGCCCGACCAGTCCGCCGGGGACCGGAGCGGTCACATGGTCTACTTGGCGAAGCTTCAATTGCTGGCCGGCAACCGAACAGAGGCGGAGTCGCTCGCGACCCGGGCGATCCGAGGGTCGGACGACCACAGTGTCCAGGCTAGGGCCATCAGAGTTCTTGCTGACCTAGGTGCTCGCGCCGAAACCATGAGCGCTCTTGAGCGGTGGAAATCGAAACGGTCGCGCGCCACGACTCTTGATGACGCATCTGCCGAACACTTCGTTATCGGCGCGATTGCACTCCGGCACGACCGCCAGCCAGTGGCAGCGATTGATGAGTTGACCCAAGCTTCCGAACGGCATCGAGATCTTGAAGCTGAATATCTACTATCCCAGGCGTATATGGAAGCAGGTCGGTGGACCGACGCAATTCAGACGCTGGACAGGTTGATCCGTTCTAAGGGTGCGATAATCTCTGAGTGTCCCCCGTCAATCTGGCCTCTGTCGTTTTTATTGCGCGCTGAGTGTCTCGAGAAGCTCGGGAAAAACCAAGACGCTCTGAAGGACTACTTGAAATTCTTGGATCTCTGGGATCACGCGGATCCCGGCATCAAGCAGGTAACCGAAGCGCAAAAGGGAAAGCTGAGGCTGTCTCGGTAATGATCCCGCAGCGGCGCACGGGGACTGCCTCGGTATGAAGCCACGCTTCCAGGTCGGCGCGGCGACAACCCTGGGGATGCACGACCAACCCCTTGCGGATTTCGCCGATCGTGACGGCACTCAGAAAGCGCATCGTCACAGGTTAGGCCTGGAGCCATCGTACAACACTGAGATCGGGAGGGTCCCGGCTGAATTCTGAGGGGGCGTTGGTGTCGAGCAGATAGCCGTTCACAAGTCTACCGGTCGTCCGGTAGATGGGTTACGGCCGAAATCCAGATTCAGTCCCCGCAGTGGCGCAAAGAGTTCGACGATATCTTTCGCCGGCGGGGCGTCAGGTAGCGGCGTCGTTGAGGGAGAAGACTGGAGCGCCTTAAGAATGACGTCTTCAGCGTCCCGGAACGAGCCGCTCTCGAGACGCTGGTTGATAAGCGCCTCAACTTCGGGCTTTGTGATCTCTATGGTCATGGGCGACTCCTCTCCAGGCTAGTTCTCTTTTCCTACCGTACCGCACAATGCTCCGCTGCGTCAACTCGCCCTGGAAACGTCTTGCCGACACGCGCCTCCAAACCCGTCGAATTCGACGGGTTTACAAACCATACGGCAAGCCACATTGACAGACGCGCCGAATTAGCGTATATACAGATATATGTTCTCTTGGGATGCGTCGAAGGCCCTCAAGAACCATCAGAAGCACAGCATCCTTTTTGAGGAAGCTTCGACCGTCTTCAGCGATCCGGACGCCCTCGATTGGGACGATCTGGAGCATTCCGAAGGGGAACGCCGCGCAACACGGGTCGGATTTTCGACAATGGCCGAGTTCTATTTGTGGTTTATACGTTGAGGAGGTTCAAAGATGGCACAGAAACGATTCGGATCATCAGCGCGCGGCAGGCAAGCAGCAAGGAACGCGAAGCATATGCCGGATAGCAGTATAGATTTCTCGGACATGCCGGAAGCAACGGATGAGGAGTTGAAGCGGGCACGACGCGTCGGCAGGCCCGCGACAGGTAATCCGAAGCAGTTGATCGCCATCCGGATTGCACCCCGCCTGCTAGCCGATCTGCGCCGCATGGCGGCTAAGCAGTCCAAGCCATACCAGACTCTCATTCACGACCTCCTGGAACGCGCCGCAAAGAAGGTCGCCTAGCAGACGCAGTGTTATCTGGGACCTACGATGCGATGCAGGACAGCTGGCATTTTCTCCGCAGGAGCATTCCACCGGAACAGAAGCTTCTTAACTTCCGATCGCCAGCAACTCGGCGGAAGTGCGGAAGTAGAGGACTCCGCGCGAAAGGGCGGGCGTCGCGAAGCAGGGATCGCCCAAGCCGTTCCGCGCTAGAATCTCGACCTGCGGGCCAGCCTTCACTACGTACACCAGGCCATCTTCGGAACCGCAGTAGATCTTGCCATCGGCCGCCACCAACGAGGAATAGATCGACGCGTCCGGCCCCAAGCGCTCCTCGTAGATCTTCCGGCCAGTCTGGGACTCGAAGCATCGCAGCACGCCGTTGGTATTGCCCAGGTAGATGTAGTCGCCGTAAACCACGGGTGTGGAAATATAACAGCCTCCTTGCGGTGTACTCCACACCATGGCATCGTTCTTGACGAGCGAGCCGGTCTTGCCAGGCTCGTCGCGATCGGAAATGTCGCCGCTGGCTTCAGGACGGATCGCGAAAATCGGCGCTTTGCCGCCGTGCGCGTTGGTTACGAAGATCCATCCGTGCGCGGCAAAGGGCGTGGGAATCGGATTATCGCCGCCGCCGCGAAGACGCCACAACTCTTTGCCATCGGCCAGGTCGTAGGAGACGATCCAGGGCCAGCCGTTGGTCACCACTTGGGTGCGGCCGCCGTCGGAATGAATGTAAGGCGTTCCCCAGCTTCGTTCACAGATCTCTTTTCGCGAGACGCGCCAAATCTCTTGGCCATCGGAGAGTTGGAAGGCCGCGATAAAGGGCCGCTCCGGATCGTCGCACAGAACCACGATACGGTTCTCGTGGATGGACGGCGAACTCCCGAAGCCCCAGCCGATCCCATACTTGCTGACGTTGATCACACCCAGATCCTTGCTCCAAAGCAAGCGGCCGTCCAGGTCGTAACAGTACAATCCTTCCGAGCCGAAGAAAGCCGCCAGATGACGTCCGTCGGTCGCCAGGCTGGTGTTGGCATGGGTCGCTTTCACATGGCGCGTGGCGCGCGGAACCCCCTGGTGCGCGATCTGCTGCCACAACCTTTTTCCCGTCTTCTTGTCGTAGCAAAGGATAACCCAGCGCTGCTCGGCGTTGTCGTCGGCCGCCGTAGGCTCCCCGGTTTGTCCCAACTTGAGTGGAACCGCTCCTGCGGATGAAACCGAAGAGGGGAGAAAAATCCGATCGCCCCAAATGATCGGACTGGAGTGACCGAGGCCCGGAACCGGCGTCCGCCAGAGCAAGCCCTTCTTGGTTTCCAGATCCCACGAAGAAAGCACTGGGAAACCATCGGCGACGCCGCGTCCGCCCGGTCCGCGAAAGACGGGCCAATGGGCCTCCGGTGGGTTTGAACTGGGCGCGTTGGAGTCTGGAATCGCAGCATGTGCGGCCAGCGGAAGAGCGGCAGCGGCGGCCAGGAACCGGCGGCGGGATAGTTTCCGGGAGAATCCCATAGTAAAGGCAGTCTAGCAGATATCACCGCGCCCCGCGTTTTCCGCCGCCGAACGTGTGCGCACAGCAAACTGACCCACTGCGCGCATTGGAAAAAAGCATTGGAAAAAGCTAGCGCAAATCGCCAAAACATGAGAGTATCCATAATCCTCTATGGAGCCTCCTAAACATCCGTTTCATGTGCGTATCGCGAAGTGCGGAAGTAAGAGTCTAAGCTCCGCTGTGGCCCTTTCCGAGGGCGATCTCTTATGCGGGTTTGTGGGAGCCTGTCAGCCGTACGCGACCCGTCACTCGATCCAGGTGAGCGATTCGGATCATATGTTGGTGGAGCCGGAAGAACTGCGTTACATCAATCATAGTTGCCATCCCAATGTGGCATTCGATGTGCAGCGCCGCGTGGTTCGGGCCTTGCGGCCGATCCAGCCGGGCGATGAATTTTTCTACTTCTACCCATCGACGGAATGGGACATGGCCGAGCCTTTCGTTTGCAACTGCGGCAGCGATCGTTGTCTGAAGCTGATTCGCGGCGCCCGGCACCTGCCGGCGGATGTCCTGGAACAGTACGAGTTCCAGGATCACATCCAGCAGCGGCTGGCCCCTGCGCGCCGCAGACGGCAACAGGCGCGTTGAACCACCGCGGTTTAACAGCCGGCGGCTCAACCATTCTTTACAGAATCCACCTCCAGAGGCGGTATGATGATTTCCGTTTGGGAGGATCTCATCATGACCCGCAAGACCCCGCTACCCTTGTCTGCTTTCCTGCTCCTGATCGCCACGCTGCCAGCATTTGCGCAGAAAAAACCTGTCAAGCCCGCGGCCGACGCGGCGCCCAGAATCACGACTCCCAAGGAAGAGTTCGGATTCAATCTCGGCGACGACTACCAGCTCGCCACCTACACGCAATTAGGAACGTACTGGGCGAAACTGGCCAAGGAATCCCCGCGCATGAAGCTGGTGGAGATCGGCAAGACCGAGGAAGGCCGCCCGCATTGGATGGCCATCGTCACTTCGCCGGAAAACCAGAAGAATCTGGAACATCACCGGGAGATCTCCTACAAACTGGCCCACGCCGAGGGACTCACGGAAGACCAGGCGCACGCGCTGGCCGCCGAGGGCAAGGCGGTGATCTGGATTGACGGCAGCCTGCACGCCACCGAAGTGGTGGGCGGGCAGCAGCTCATGGAGATGGTCTATCAAATGGTCAGCCGTACCGATCCGGAGACCATGCGCCTCCTCAACGACGTGATCATTCTCTTCGTGGACGCCAATCCCGACGGCCACGAACTGGTCGCCAACTGGTACATGCGCGAAAAAGATCCGCTGAAGCGCTCCATGGCCGGGCTGCCGCGCCTGTATTCCAAGTACATCGGGTCACGACGACAATCGCGATTTCTACATGTCGGCGATGAGTGAATCCACCAACATGAACAGGGTTCTGTATCTGGAGTGGTGCCCGCAGATCATGTACAACCACCACCAGACCGGACCGGCGGGCACGGTGCTGTTCGCGCCACCCTTCCGTCCGTCCGCACAATTACAATCTCGATCCGCTCATGCAAGTCGGACTCGACCTGGTGGGCGCGGCCATGCATGACCGCTTCATCGTCGAGAACAAGCCCGGTTCCACGATGCGCAAAGGCACCACCTACTCCACATGGTTCAATGGCGGACTGCGCACCACTACCTACTTCCACAACATGATCGGCCTGTTGACGGAGATCATCGGCAATCCCACGCCGATGGAAATTCCCTTCCGCCCCGAGCAGCGTGCTTCCCAACGACGACTTGCCCTTCCCGATCGCCCCGCAACCGTGGCATTTCCGGCAGTCCATCGATTATTCCGTTACCGCGAATCGCGCGGTGCTGGATCTGGCCTCGCGCATGAAGCGACGAGTTCCTCTACAACATCTATTTGATGGGCCGCAACTCGATTGAACGCGGCAGCCAGGATCATTGGACGCTGACACCCAAGCGCATGTTGAACGCCGTCGCGGAAATCCAGAAGGATATGGCCAATGCCGGCGAAGGCGGCGCGGCGGGCGGTCGTGGCGGCCGCGGAGGTCGCGGCGGAGCAGCGGCGCCGGTGGCGGCGCCTGAGCCGGGCGGCGGGCGCGGCAGCGCCGCGCCGGGTGTGATTGGCGGTCCGGCGAACTTGACGATTGGAAATGTGCCGCCGAAATACTACGAAACGGTGGTCCACGATCCCAAGTTCCGCGACGCGCGCGGGTACATCCTGCCTTCCGACCAGCCGGACTTTCTCACTGCCACCAAGTTCATCAACACGCTGGTGAAGAACGGCATCACGATTCACCGCGCCACGGCGGCGTTCGCGGTGAACGGCAAGAATTATCCAGCCGGTTCCTACGTCGTGCAGTGCGCGCAGGCGTTTCGACCGCACGTCCTCGACATGTTTGAGCCGCAGGATCACCCCGACGACATCCCCTATCCCGGCGGCGCGCCCACGCCGCCCTACGATGCCGCCGGTTACACGCTGGCTTTCACCATGGGCGTGCAATTCGATCGCATCGTGGAGAAATTCGATGGTCCGTTCGAGAAAATCGACGGATACGCCAAGCCCCCGGCAGGAGCCGGTGAGCGGTCCGGCCAGTCCCGCGGGTTATGTCTTCAGCCACGCCGTCAACGACTCGTTCGTGGCCGTGAATCGGCTGCTGAAGGCCGGCGAAAACGTGATGTGGATCGGCTCGAAGACGATGTACGTTGCGGCGAGACCCTCCACTAAGCCGATTCTCGACAAATTGGCGTCCGACCTGGGACTGAATTTCACCGGTGTATCGTCGCAACCCGCCGGTGAGGTGATCAAGCTGAAGCCGGTGCGAATCGGACTGGTGGATACGTACGGCGGCTCGATGCCGAGCGGCTGGACGCGCTTCATCTTCGATCAGTTCGAGTTTCCGTATCAAGTGGTGTTCTCGAAGGAACTGGATGCCGGCAACCTCAACTCCAAGTTCGACGTACTGGTGTTTCCCAGCGGCACAATCCGCGCCGGCGGAGGCCGCGGCGGCTTCGGCGGTGGACGAGGAGGCGGTGGAGGAGGTGGCGGCGCGCCCGCCGGACCCGACGCTGCGTTCTTCGGCGGACAAGTGTCGCCCGATCGCGTACCGGCCGAGTATCAACACATGCTGGGCAGCATCACGCCGGAAACCACGCTCCCGCAGATCCGCAAGTTCATCGAGGCGGGCGGCACCGCGGTAGCCGTGGGACCCTCCACGGATCTGGCCGAGTTGCTACATCTGCCGCTCAGCAACCATCTGGTGGAACATCCCACTGCTACGCCGCTCTCGCGCACCAAGTATTACGTGCCGGGATCGGTGCTTCGGGCGGCGATTGACAACAGCAATCCCATCGCCTACGGCTTTGACAAAACGGCGGACGTGTTCTTCGACAACAGCCCGGTGTACGACCTGGAGCCGGAAGCGTCGTTGAAGGGCGTCCGCCCGCTGATGTGGTTCGACAGCGACACGCCGCTGCGCAGCGGCTGGGCCTGGGGCGAGCATTACCTGAAGGAAGGCGTCGTCGCGGCGACGGCCGATGTCGGCAAGGGCAAGGTATACCTGTTTGGTCCCGAGATCACCTTCCGCTCGCAGCCCCACGGGACGTACAAGTTACTATTCAACAGCATTTACTACGGTCCGGTGGCCAAGTAACGCAGGCCTTCAGGCCTGTTCTTGTAGGGTACAGCTAGCGCAAGCCTTCAGGAAAAGAACAGGCCTGAAGGCCTTCGCTACGATGATAAGATCCTCCTATGCAGCGCGTGGAAGATTTGGCAGAACTGAAGCGCATCGCCAACCGGATGCGTCAAAACGTTGTCAAGATGATCGGGGAAGCAGGTTCCGGCCATCCCGGCGGATCGCTTTCCGCTACCGAGCTGGTGGCGGCGCTGTTCTTCAAAGTGATGCGCCACGATCCCAAACGTCCCGGATGGCTGGATCGCGATCGTTTCATATTGAGCAAGGGACACGCTTGCCCGGTGCTCTATTGCGCCTACGCCGAAGCCGGATATTTCGATCCTGCGCTGCTGATGACCCTGCGCAAAATGGGTAGCCCGCTGCAAGGACATCCTGATCGCCGCTTTTTGCCGATTCTGGAAGCGTCCACCGGATCGCTCGGTAACGGACTCTCCATCGGCATGGGCGCGGCCCTCGCGGGACGGCTCGACGACAAGGACTATCGCGTCTACGTCATGATGGGCGACGGCGAATGCCAGGAGGGCCAGGTGTGGGAAGCGGCCATGTTCGCCGGCTACCACAAGCTGGACACCCTCTGCGCCATCGTGGACTACAACAAGATTCAGCTCGACGATTGGGTGAGTAAAATCCTCGACCTGCAACCGCTGGCGGCCAAGTGGGAATCGTTTGGATGGCGCGCCCTGGTCATCAACGGCAACGACATGCAGGAAGTGCTGGACGCCTACGAGCAGGCCAAGATGACTGTGGGCAAGCCTACCGTGATCATCGCCAACACCATCAAGGGCAAGGGCGTGTCGTTCATGGAGAACAACGTGGAGTTTCACGGCACCGCTCCCAACCCGCAGCAAGTGAAGCAGGCCATCGCCGAACTGGAGAAGGAGGCCGCGACGTTAGCATGAGCACACTGGCCATTCCGAAGTTTGAGTTGAAAATGGGCGCGGCCACCCGCGACGCCTACGGAAAAGCGCTGGCCGATCTGGGACGCGCTAATCCCAACGTGGTGGTGCTGGATGCGGATCTGGCCAAGTCCACCAAGACCAGCGTGTTCGCCAAGGAATTTCCCGGCCGCTTCTTCACTTGCGGTATCGCCGAAGCCGACATGGTGGGCATCGCCGGCGGCTTGGCGTCGTGCGGAAAAATTCCCTTCGCCAGCAGCTTTTCTGTGTTTTTGCTGTGCAAGGGATTCGATCAGATGCGAGTGGCCGTGGCTCTGCCGCACTTGAACGCCAAGTTCGTCGGAAGCCATGGAGGAATTTCTATCGGCGAAGACGGCCCGTCGCAGATGAGCGTGGAAGATTACGCGCTGGCCTGCGGCTTGGTGGGATTCACGGTGATCTCGCCCGCGGATGAGGTATCCACGCGCGCGCTGGTGTTTCGCGCCGCCGAGCATGTTGGTCCCATTTACATGCGCGTAGGCCGCCTCAAAGTCCCGCTGATTTATGCCGCCGGCGACGACGATTTTCAACTGGGCAAGGCGCGGGTGCTGCTCGAGGGCACGGACGTCGCGCTGATTGGCTGCGGGATCATGGTGGCGGAATGCTTGCGCGCCGCTGAAACGCTGGCCGCCGAGGGAGTCAGTGCCATGGTGGTGGATATGCACACGCTGAAGCCTCTGGACACCGCGGCAGTGACCGCGGCTTGCCGCACCGGTGCGATTGTCACCGCCGAGGAGCATCTTCTGGATGGCGGCCTGGGTTCACAAGTAGCGCGCGCGGCGGCGGAGATCATGCCGGTGCCGATGGAATACGTGGGCATTCATAATACCTACGCGGAATCGGCCACACCAGAACAGTTGCTGGAGAAGTATGGCCTAACCGCGAAGGAAGTGCTGGCGGCGGCGCGGCGCGTGCTCAAGAGGAAGCGCGCGTAGTTTTACCAACAAATAGGAATTATGGGAAGTAGGGAATCATGGGAATTATGCGCCCCGTAGCGGCATTGCTTTGCCTGCTGTGGCTCTCGGTTTCCCCGGCCCAGGCGCGAGTCAAGACCGGCCTGGACGTTCTGGTGGAGCAGCATTTCGCGCCGCTGGCGGGCAAGCGCGTCGGCGTCATCACCAACCACAGCGCCATCACCTATGATCGCCGCCACATCATTGACGTGCTGGCGTCGCCCGAAGCAAAAGCCGCGGGCGTGAAGCTGGTGGCGATTTTCTCACCCGAGCATGGGATCACCGGAAACGCGCGTGACGGCGCGACGGTCGCCTCCAGCCGTCATGAAGCCACGGGCGTTCCCATTTTCAGCTTGTACCAACCAGGATCGTATCGCCCATCGCCGGACATGGTGAAAGACGTGGACGCGCTGGTCTTCGACATTCAGGATGTTGGGGCGCGCTTCTACACCTTTTCCACCACCATGGAATACACGCTGGAAGCCGCGGCTGCCGCGCATATCCCTTACTATGTGCTGGACCGCCCTAATCCCGTGAACGGCGTGGCCATCGAAGGACCGCTGCTCGACCCCGGTCATTTCTCTTTTGTCGGCAACATGCACATTCCGGCGCGCTATGGGATGACCATCGGCGAACTGGCGCGGATGTACAACAGCGAGAACAAACTCAACGCCGATTTGCACGTGATCGCCATGCAGGGATGGCATCGCACCATGTGGTTCGACGAGACCGGCCTGGAGTGGCAGAATCCCTCGCCCAACTTGCGCAGCCTGACCGCGACAATTCTATATACCGGCGTTTGTATGTTGGAAGGCCGTCAAGTTTCCGTGGGACGCGGCACGGACAGGCCTTTCGAAATTATCGGCGCGCCGTGGTTTCAAGGTCGCGAAGTGGCCGAGTACCTGAACTCGCGGAACATCCCGGGCGTGCGCTTTCTGGCGCACCGTTTCCGTCCCAGCGAGGCTCCGTACAAAGATGAAGATTGCGATGGCTTGGATATTCAACTGGTGAATCGAGACGCCCTGGACGACGGACGCCTGGGCTTGGAGCTGATCGCCGCGACGCTTGAAATTCCATCCCGGCAAGTTCGACGTGAAGGCAGGCATTCGCCTGCTGGGCAGCGACGACGCCGCGGCGCGGCTTACACGCGGCGAGGAGGGCGCGGCGGTGAACGAATCCATCCAAAAGGACCTGGCGGCGTTTGGCAAGCTGCGGCAACCGTACTTGCTCTACGATTAGGGTTTTTCTTTGGAGTGCGGAAGCTTGCTTCCGCTTTTGACGCTGGCAGCTTGCTGCCAGCGCCGGCGCGGGGCTAGCCCCGCGCGCCGCAAGCAAGCTTGCGGCAACGCAAAGCGGTAGCAAGCTACCGCACTCCAAAGAACGGCTCGCGAAACAGAGAGTCAACCATGAAGAAGCGGGCGATCATCATTGGCGGCGGACCCGCCGGCCTCACCGCCGCCTACGAACTGCTGCAACGCACCGACATTCTTCCGGTCGTGCTGGAGAAATCCGACTACGTTGGGCGGCATCTCCCGCACGGTAATTACAAAGGCAACCGCATGGACATCGGCGGCCACCGCTTCTTTTCGAAATCCGACCGCGTGATGGACTGGTGGCTGGATATTCTGCCGCTGCAGCAGCGCAGCGGCCGAGGCGAGATCACTTACCAGCTATCAGAACCGCACACGAGCGACATCGCGCCGGGGGCCCGATCCCGCGCGTGCACGACCGGGTGATGCTGATCCGCAACCGCAAATCGCGGATCTATTTTCTGCGCAAGTTCTTCGAATATCCCATTTCGCTTAGCCCGAAACGCTGCGAAGCTGGGGCTGCTGCGCGACCCTCAAGATCGGCGTCAGCTATGTCGAGAGCCGTGCTGTTCCCGATCCGCCACGAGAAGACCCTGGAGCATTTCTTCATCAACCGCTTCGGCCGCGAGCTGTATCTGACGTTCTTCAAGTCGTACACGGAAAAGGTGTGGGGCGTGCCCTGCAGCGAATCAGCGCGGAATGGGGCGCGCAGCGCATCAAGGGCCTGTCGATCTACAAGGCGGTGATGCACATGCTCAAGAAGCTTTGCCGCGGCGCGCGCCAGCGACATCGCACAAAAGGACACCGAAACCTCGCTGATCGAACAATTCCTGTATCCCAAGTTCGGACCCGGGCCAGCTGTGGGAGACCGTCGCCGGAAAGCGTGGTCAGAGATGGGCGGATCGATCCACACGGGTGGTCTGTGGACAAGATTGCGACTTCGGGCCATCGCGTCGACGGGCGTCGAAGCGGTGGATGAACGAACGGCCAGCGGCAATCGTTTCGCGGCGACTACGTTTTCTCGACCATGCCCGTCAAGGAGCTGATCCGCAGCCTGGTTTTCGACATGGCGCGCCGGTTCCCGCCAACGTGCGGGCAGGTCAGCGACGGCCTGATCTATCGCGACTTCATCACCGTCGGCGTGCTGCTCAAGAAACTGAAAGTCATCGACAAGGAATCCGACCATGGTCGCAGCTTGATTCGCGACAACTGGATCTACGTCCAGGAGCCCGACGTGCTGGTCGGCCGCATGCAGATTTTCAACAACTGGAGCCCCTACATGGTCGCCGATCCGTCGACACGGTCTGGGTCGGGCTGGAATATTTCTGCAACGACACCGACCAGATCTGGCGCAAGCCGGACGACGAAGATGATCGCAGCTCGCCACCGAGAATGGAGCGCATCGGCATCATCGATCCCGCGCGACGTTCTGGACGCGCACGGTGATCCGCATGCCGAAAACCTATCCCGGCATATTTCGGCACCTACGACCGCTTCGAGCGAGATCCGCGATTATTTCGACCGCTTCGAGAACCTGTTCCTGGTCGGCCGCAACGGCATGCACAACTACAACAACCAGGACCATTCCATGCTGACGGCCATGACCGCGGTGGATAATATCTCGCCGGTCGCGTGGACAAGTCCAACATCTGGGCGGTGAACACGGAGCAGGACTATCACGAGTCGAAGTGAGATCTGGTCTTGGAAGCGAAGGCTAAACCCAAATCAATCGTCCTGCAAACCAGTTAGGGCGCGGGCAAGTCTGTGAGCGATGCGAAGGCGGCGACACACCTCCTCATGCTTGCCAAGAGTTGGAAGGTCGTGGGCCACTTCATCGCGGAGCCGTTTCACCTCTCCCAGTTCCCCGAGAAGTTGGTTGTCGGACGAGGCGAGTTTTAAAGTCAAATGTGACAAGCCCCTCTTAACCATCTTGAGCTTATCGCCGAAGCTCAAGGAGTTTAAGAAACTCAACTGTATCGATTCCTGCCTTTGCGTTCGCCATTTGTCAACCTTGCTGCGGCAGCCGCGTACATCGACTTCAATCGCTAGCCGAATCGCAGCCTCATCCGCGTCTCCCGGCACCAGTTCCTGCAGGTCGGTCTCGATCGCACGTGCGATCTCAGACTCTACGATGATTGCTAGGGCGAATCCGAAGTACTGGGCGGCTGGTTGGTTTAGGTCGTAGACCGTAACAATTCCGTCGATGTCCGAGCAGCCCAGGCACAAGAGGAACGGCCTCTGCCCGATGCGTTCGAGGGCCGAAAAGATCGGTGCATCGCCGGCGACAAGGTCTTCAACAGTTATCTTTCGCGCACGGCTCGCCAAGTTGCTCCACGACGCGAGATGTTCTAAATCCCTGGTGCGGATAATTCTCCGAATGACGCCGTGCTCACGGATCGGCAGAGAGTCATAGCGCCTCTCCGTGGCCACTGCCAGCATCTCGGCTGGCGTTTGTGTCGTCTGAACGCAGTAGGGTGTCTGCGCAATGCTGCGAACTGTAACGCGGTCGGCCGCTTCCATGATTGATTTCATTTTCTCGGTCATATCAGCGTCACCATCAGTCAAAAGGCCAGCACCAGCAGCGCCGCCGCGCTTGTTCCCGTGCGCGGCTGCATTACTGGCTCCAGTCGGCAAGTAGCTTGCCGCCGTGAGACCAGGGAGGCGGCTCGCTGACCAGCGGGAAGACCTCGAAACCACAGAACTCGATTTCCCTGATATGCAAATTCCGCCAGTCGTTTGGCTGGCGTGAGGGAAACATCCAGAAAATCACCGCCGGCGCCGGATGCGGCTTTGGATAGTTCGTCAACCGACTCGATTGCAATTGGAGGACCTGGATGTGGTCCTTACCAGCAGCCAGGAACTGAGTGAACTGCTGATAGCGAGCCTCAAACTGACGCTCAACGTCTTTGTTTATGGCTTGGCCCCTCTGGGTCCGATCCACCATAAGCGTCGCCAGCCCTAGGTCCTCTGCCTTAGGAGCTGTAGAGTATGCCACGAGCCCGTCCGGCAGCCATTCCTCATACACCAATGAGCAGGGCGTTGAACACCACGTCCGTATCTCGGCAAGGTCCGCGACAAGGCTCGGAGCGGTAGCAGGCTTGTCGGGAACCACAATCAAGCTGAGCACGCGCATGCTCGGATGGAGCTGGGATTCTCGGTCGTCCGCACCGCAGCCAACTTTCAATTCGTACTCGTTCTGGGAAGTGCGGCGGCGATATGTGTGCACGGAGAGACCGTCAGCGCCTAGCTCACCTTTGCACGGTTCACCCATGCGAACCGGACCGAGGTGCTTCAAGTCGTTGTCCGCATTCTGTATGCTGCGGTCGGAGCGCTGCCAGTATTTTTGCATCGTCCATAGTCCGAGAGACCCGACGAAAATCCCGACGACGAAGCAGATCGCTCCGAGGCCGAGGCGACCTTTCGAATCGCTACTGGACATTTGGAGCATCGCGTCCGGGCCGTCAAAGGCCTTCTCTGATCTTCGATTCCTCAAACAGACAAGGTCGAATCCCTGCCAGCGCTTGGTCGGGCGAGACGGACGGTGTCAATTCTCGACGGCACCTCAACAGCCCTGCCAAAATCTCTGTATTCACCCGGCTTTGGAGGTGCAGCGCTCGTTGGAAAAGTTCATCCGCGGCTGCAGCGTCGTCCTTCACGTTCAGGTTGTACCATGCGTATTCAACCAGCGCCTCGACCGAGTCCGGTTCCCGAGCCAGCGCGGCCTTGAAGGTCTCCTCCGTTTCCTCCAGCGATCCATCCTCCAGTAATTGGAGGCACATTGCTTTCTGCACGAGAAGGTCGGCGGAGATCGGGCCCGCGGACTCAAGATCGCCGATCAGGCGCACCGCGTCGGTATACTTGCCTTCGGAACAAAGGCGGCGAATTTCGCTTCCGTCGGTGGTTGTCATACCTTACCCCCTAGCTTCTGAAGCAGTCGGACGGACTGCTCAATCAGCTTCTTCATCTGAACGGCTTTGGGATCTCCGGCGCTTGCGGCAGCTTTGATCTCCGCATAAGTGCGCACTCCATAGGCGCTGTGGTACGACTTGGAACGCTTCAACGTACCCGGTATCAGGAGGTCTGCCTTGCGACCGTCTACTGTGCTGCTTCCGCCGACACCGCCCAATTTGCCTCCAGCGTGAACCGGGGTTGCGTTCCAGGCCCACCATCATTGTAACCCGTGTTGCGCTGCCGCGACTCGCGGAACAAGGACGACGAAGGACGACGACTGGAACCTCGGCAAAAGCGTCGGATGAGAAAAACAAGTTAGCCGGGCCCGCCCGGGCCCCGCGTGGAACCGCGTTTCTCCATGACTTGTCTGACCTCGCTGGTGGGATCGCTCTCCACGCGGCAGGGCGTGTCGAAGATCATCGCTTGGCGTTTTTCCCGCGTGTACGCTGGCCAAGCGGGCAGACCCTTATGATTCGGGTTGCCCGCGCGAGCAAGCGACGCCCACGCGCCGGCGCTGGCCACCTCCAACTCGTGCATTTTCGGATTCACGGGCCCGGTCATGCTCTCACACAAATCAATGTGATTGAACACGAATGGAATTTCCATCGTATGTGGTGCGCGCAAGCCCATCACCGGCGTCTCCCATGCCCAGATGTATAAGTATGTCGGCGCCTTGCCCAAAGCCGCATGGCGTTCCGCCAAGTGAATCGAACTCGTGGCCGTGGCGTCGGTGGTGATGTTTGTGGACAGCTCATATGCCGTGGCCTTGGGATAACGTTTGCGGTAGCTGGCAACGATCCGCTCCCCGTCGTCCCCGAGCAAGCGCTGGGCATTTGCCAGGAGTCCCGCGTCATCCAGCTTGCCGTAGGTTGGCGTGTCGATGTCGTAGACCGTGCGTTCCGTGCGCGTGTAGCCGACCATCACGGGCACGTCCGCGGACCAGGGACTCGCCACCGGCTCGAAGGGATTGGCGGGCAACACACGACCGTCCACCACGGTACCGAAACGCGCCTTATTGCCGGCGTCCATTAACCGATCGAGCGGCACATTTTGCAGTTCGTGGCCTTGGCCGGGCTTGAGTCCCAGTTCTTTGAGCAGTGTTTCCGCGGTCTTGTTGGCCGTTTCGCGCGTTCCGCCGGTCAAGCCCGCGCCACTTTCGATGATGGCGCGATGAAACAGCCCTTTGGCTGCGGGCATCGCCAGCAACGCGGAAACTTTCAATCCGCCGCCGGATTGCCCGAAGATCAATACTCTGCCTGGATCGCCGCCGAATGCCGCGATGTTGTCATGCACCCATTGAAGGGAGGCCACCAGATCCTGTTGGCCGATGTTGGCCGACTGCGCGAAGTCCGGGCCGCCCACGTCGCCCAGATACAGATAGCCCAGGACATTCAGACGATGATTCACCGTCACTACTACGACGTCCTGATGCTGGGCCAGGCCGGCGCCGTCGTAGCCAATCGAGCCGCCGGTTCCCTGATCCAACCCGCCGCCGTGAAACCAAACCATCACGGGCCGCTGGCGCGTGCTGTTCACGGTGGGCGTCCAAACATTCAGGTAGAGACAGTCTTCGCTGGAGTCGCCCCGGTTGGTCGCAGTTAGGACATCGAAGAATTGCATTTGCTTCTCGCCACGGGGCCGATTGGATTGCGGAGCGTAGTGGCCGAACGCGAGGGCGTCCCGCACGCCCGTCCAGGGCGCTGGAGGCTGGGGAGGCAGGAAACGATTTGCTCCACCCGTTGGCGATCCGTAGGGAATGCCTTTGAAGGCATCGATGCCGGCAAGTTGTTGGCCGCGGACTTTGCCCGACGCGATAGTAACAACCGGGTCGTTGCCGTTAGCGGCGCGGGCAGCCAACGCTACGCCGGCCATTTGCGCCGTTGTGATCAAGAAGGAACGGCGATTCATAGGGAAGCGTTCAGCATGCGGAATCATTCAATGTTCCTTTCCGGCTGTGGGGCAGGCATCCTTGCCTGCCGTTTTTCTCTTCATGGAACATGGCAGGCAAGGATGCCCGCCCCACTACTCTCCCCCGTTGCGCGGTTGGTCGTGAGAGTTGATAAAGCCCACCAGGCTATCCACGTATTCTTTAGGCATCGACCCGGCAACGATCGCCGTCAAGTGCGACTTGCCGGGCAGCACAACATTGGTAAAGTTGAACAGCTCGCGAGACATCCGAGTGGTCTTGAAGTGCGGACGATCCAGTTCCCCGTTGATCGCTAGCACGGGCACGGTGACCTTAGTCAGATCAATCTGTAGCGCGTTGGGAGCCGGCGTCGCTCCGCCGCCTGCCGGCGAAGCCGCGGGGCGAGGCGCGGGCGGCGTTTCGGCCAGTTTCTCGGCTTCCTCGCGGTTCATTCCGTTGTCCATGGCGTGATGGATGCGCAAGGCCTTGGACAACGCCGCTTCGCCGGGATCTACGCCTTGCTTATCCGGCGGCAGCTTGGCGATCCATTCCGGATCGGTTTCCGTAATTCCGGAACCTCCGAAAGCGGCCGTGAGGAAGCGCTCCGGATGGCTGGCCAGCAAGCGTCCGGTGATCCCGCCGCCCATCGAGTAGCCATGGATGTGCGCTTTCTCGATCTTCAGATAGTCCATCAACTCCAGAGTGTCTTCAGCCTTGCCGGCGCCATTGAGTTGCGGCTTGTCGCTGCGTCCATGATTGCGATTATCAATCGCCACCACGCGATGATTCTTGGCCAGCGCTTGCGCGATACCGTTGTCGAACCAGTTGCCTTGGGCGCTGCCGGTGTAGCCGTGAATTAGAACCACGTAGGATCCGTGGTCGCCCAAGCGCATGAAGTGCAGTTTGATCCCGTCGGAAGTAGTGAAGTACTCGTGAGTGGGTTCCGCGGCGCGCGCCGGTACGGCGGAAGTGGCGGCGAGAACGAGGATGGTGAGCAGAGATCCAATGGTTCGCATCTTTTATTATCCCTCCAAGAAACTGCGTCTCCAAGAAAACGTTGGGCGCAGCCAAAATCGGCCTGCGCCCAACCAGCGGCGGGGACGCCGCTGGGAATCAGGGACAGGCCGGAGGCCTGTCCTACGGTTGTTGCGTTAGAACGAGATTCGCGCGCCGACCTGCACGGCACGCGACCCACCGGAACCAAATGTTTGTCCGGCCCGCTGTGTCGGCTGGCCGAAGGCGTAGGTCCCCGCCGCAACGGACGCCGCGCTATCCAAAGTCAACGAGTACCCGGTGAGGTTGGAGATGTTGAACGCGTTGAACATTTCCGTAAACACCGCCACCTTGTAGCGCTCCTTAAACGTGAACGTCTTGGTCAGGCGGAAATCCTGGGAGATGGTAGGGTCGCCGAACTCATAGTTGGACGGCAGCGCCAGTTTGGGCGTGGTGGCGGTACTGCCGATGACGACGCCCTGAGCATTCTTGGTTCCGACAATGTTCGTGTTGTACGCGTTCACGGCGTTGGCTAGATCGCTCTTGCTGGTCCCAGCGTTCAAGCTGCCGTAGGCGACACCGGGAAGCGGTTCGCTCCCGCCTTGAGGCACAGTGCCGGGCAGGTCAAGTCCGTTGACCTGCGGCGTGGCCGGAGTCTTGCTGATATACGTGGAATTCAGGGAGAGCTGGAAACCCCACCCTAACTGAACGGTGCCCGCCACGTTGATATTCTGGTGCGGGAGGTACTGGCCGTATCCCGCCATCCAGTTTGTGTCGTCCCAGACGATCTCGTCGGTGGCGCGCTGCAGCGCGTAGGAGGCGACGAAGTTGTAACGACGGCCGCTCTTGCTGAGCTTAACGAGCAAGCCGTTGTAGATGGCGCGTCCCGCGTCCTGCCAGAACGTAATGGTGCCTGTAGAGCATTGCGCTGCGAGGTTGGATGATGTGAGGCCCGGCGTTGCCCCTGTGCACAGAGGAATCACGGGGACGGGCGTAGTGGATCCCAGGTAACGGTTGTAAAGGTTCATATCCACTTCGCCGAGGGCTACGTTCTCTCCCTGCCGCCGGGCATAGTCGGCTTGCAGCACCATGCCGTGGCCCAGGTCGCGCTGGACGCCGATGGAGGTTTGGTAGCTGCGGGCGAACGGGAAATTCGGCGGGAAAATCTCCACGCCTTGTTTAAACTTGTCAATGCCCGTGGGGCCGCTAAAGGATCCACTGGCCGGCGGGCTGCCCAGCGACGCAGTGATGGCCGGCAGTTCCCGGTTGACCAAGCCAATGAACTGGCCGATGGTCATGTTCGTCAGGGCGTTCAGCGGAAGGGACCCGCCTATGGGAATCGGTTTCAAACCTGCGCCTATGTTCAGGAGACCGAAAGGCGCCAGTTGCGATTGCAGGGTGGCGTCGTTGGTGAAATAGCTGGCGGCCAGCGTGTACCGGCCGTCTAGCAGCGGTCCAATCACGGGAGCCTCGCGCAAATAATAGTATCCCGGCGAACTGTCCCAGTAGATGCCCGCGCCGCCGCGGATCACGGTCTTAGCGCTCTTGCCGGGACTCCAGGCGAAGCCGATCGCCGGCTGGAACTCTTTGGTATTGTTCCCGGTCGGCGACAGGTTGTTGGCTCCCAAGATGGGTGACAGAAAAGCCGGCTTGGGAAGGTCGGAATTGAATTGGCCGACCTGCGCGTTCCAGGCAAAGCCATAGTTGACCGTGAAGTTTGGACGAATCTTCCATACATCCTGGACGAACAAGCGGTACTGGCTTTGCCCCTTGTGCTGGGCGAAGTCGTAGGGCGCCGGCGTGGAAACCGCGCCGACACCCACGCCGCTGAAGATCGAACTGCCGATGTTGAGATCGGGAAGATTCAGAACCTGGGAGTCGCTCGTCAAGACTCCGGGCAGCCCTGGGAACAGGGCGGCCGCGCCGACGGCGCGAATGTAGCTCGGCGAGTACGCGCCGGTGCACAGCGGTGTGCAGAATCCCCAGAGTCCCGCGGAGATGATGCGGTTGCTATCCCCGCCGAACTTGAGGCGGTGATTGTGGAGCTGCCAATTCAATGTATCCGTCACCTCATAGCGGCGGGAATTGCGTCCTTGCGGGGCGTTGAAATTCGGCCCCATCGCCGGGAAGTTGGAGGGATAAAAAGTGAAAATGTTGGGCAGGCTGCCGGCCACGCAAGGAGCCGAGCAATCGCTGGGAACAGACTGGTTGTTGTGGTTGTTCCAATAGTTGAAGTGGAAGTGCGCATCGTTGACGATGTTCGCCGACAGCGAGCTGGTCAACCCGATGATGCTCTGGTCGGCCCAGTTGGTGTTGTGCGCCCAATTCGATGGATCGCCGAACTCCAGCGACTGCCCAAAGCCGGCGTTGCCGTCGTGGGAGTAGCGGAAGAACCCGTTGTGCTTGTCGTTGATATGGTAATCCATGCGCAGGCTGAACAGTTTTTGGGCGTAAGGCGACCCGTAGGTCCCGGCCAGATTCGTGAATGCCGGATCCGTGCTCTGCACGGAGACCGCCTGGACCTGGTTGGTAAACTCGTAGGAAGTAAAGAAGAACAGCTTGTCCTTCTTCAGCGGTCCGCCCAGCGAGAACCCTGGATTGCGGCGTACGAAGAAAGGGTTGGTCCCGCCGGGGACGCCGTTGAGGCGCTGCAGATACGGATAGGCGGCCATGTTATGGTCGCGGAAGTAATAGAATCCGCTGCCATGCCAGGTGTTGCTTCCGGAACGCGTGACCACATTAATGGCTCCGCCCGCGGTCACACCGGTGGAGATGTCGAAATTCACCGTGGAGAGCTGGAATTCCTGCACCGTCTCGGTCGAGAAATTCATGGAGGACATACCCCCGCCCACGTCGATGTTGTCGGAGACATTACCGCCGTCAACGGAGGTCGAGGTCCGGTTGCCGGCGCCCAGCACGCTGACCGTGAACAAGACGTTGAATTGCGCGACAGTGCCGGTGGCAATGGTCACGCCCGGCTCCATCTTGGCAAGTTGCTGGTAGTTGCGTCCATTCATCGGCAAGTCCTCGATGTCCTGGTGCTGGATGACGCCCTGGACCGCGTTGGTGTCGTAGTTGATCTGCGCGCTGGCGGCTTCCACCGTCACGGTGTCTTTGGTGGAGCCGACTTTCATCTGGAAGTCCACGCGCGTGGCGCTGCCGACTTCCACACTCGCCGCGCGCTCGCGCGACGAGAAGCCCCCGGCCTCAACGCGGACGACGTAGATGCCCGCCGGCAGGGCCACCGCCGAGTACGAGCCATTGGCCGCGCTGCTGGTTTCGCGCGGCACCCCCGTCTCTTTGTTGGTGATGACGATCTTGGCATTGGGAATCACCGCGCCCTGGGCATCGGTGACCGTGCCGGAAATGCTGCCGCTGGAAGCGGCTTGCGCCCCCAGACTCGCCACGCAGCCCAAAACGCAAACCAGAACCATCGCAAAACGCCATGGCGACATGGTGCCTCCTCCTAAACAACCGTATAGTTGTGATGAACAGCCTATCTCGCAAACGCGACCGCCCCAGATACTGCTATCACGGTTGAGATTGAACCCTAGCGGAAGTAGAGTCAAGGGCAAAACGGCGTTGCCGGGGCGTTTTTTGTTACCAGCCTGTTTGGTCAAGATACACAGTTCTGGCGTTAAGATCCCGATTGGTTGTAGGTAGGACAGACGTCCTCGCCTATCCCTGATTTCAACGGGCGTCCTGGCCCGCTGCGTGGCGCGGGCCGATGTTGCCCGTGCCACGGTTTTCTTCGTGGTGCGGTGAGTGCTGGCCGGAGTCCCGAGAAGCGGTCGAGCAAAGCGGTCGAGCAAAAGAGACGCGACGCAGGCTGCCCCGGTACTCCTTCCTGTTTTCCTCGTTCTTGTGGAGGACATCGAATCGTCTTGCCGGCGACGTGAAGCAGTTGGCTGTTTGCGCGAAATTGGCAGGTTCGTTTTCGGAGAGAAACGGGAAACGGTGGGCAGTTAAAAGGGGGAGAAGGCCGGCCTGTACTTGGGATTTGTCAGTACCATCTGCGGTAGCAGATGGGCCCGACGCTCAGGTAGGAACGAACCCATCCGCTACCGCGGACGGTACTGACAACACACTGCAAGAACAGGCCGGAAGGCCCGGCGTTACCGCTCCGCCCTGCCAACCCCTTTTGTTAAAAAGGTTTAACGACACCCCACTGGGGGTGACATACTGCTACCATAAAAGAGATGGAAGTTCGCTCCCGGCAGCGGAGCGACCAAGATGAGGTTACGAAATTCATGAAAAGAAATCGCTGGCTCCTTTGGGTCGGCATACCCGCGTTGTTGGCTCTGGTGGCCCTGGCCATTGGCATGAGCCGCAAGCAAGAGCGTACTTTCTTCACTGCCAAGGTGGAGAGAGGCGACGTCATCTCCGTAGTGCAAGCCACCGGCACGATCAACTCCACGCATCTGGTGCAGGTCGGCTCGCAGGTTTCCGGAAATATCGACAAGCTCTACGCCGACTACAACTACAAAGTCAAGAAGGGCGACGTCATCGCCCGCATCGAACCCTCGTTGTTCCAAGCTGCCGTGGATCAGGCCAAAGCCGACATGGATAACTCCATTGCCAACCAGAAATCGCTGGAAGTGCAGGTGGAGGTCGAGAAGGCCGACATCGCCGCGCAAAAGGCTAACGTGGAGAAGGCCCGCGCGGTGATGAATCAGTCCAAGTTGGCGCTGGGGCGTTCCAAGGATCTTACCGCGCAGGGCATCAACCCCCAACAACAACTGGAGATCGATCAGGCCACTTACGACGGCAACGTGGCGCTGGTCGATGCCTCTAAGGCCCAATATGACCAGTCTCTGGCCAAGCTGCAGTCGCAGATCGCCCAAGTCGCCCAAGCCAAGGCTCAAGTAGCGCAGAAGAAGGCGGCCCTGGACGCGGCGCAAGTAAACCTGGATCACACCATCATCTACGTGCCCATTGACGGCACGGTGGTGGCGCGCAGCGTGGACGTGGGCCAGACCGTGGCGGCTTCGATGTCGGCTCCAACCTTGTTCACCATCGCCGAGGATCTCTCCCACATGCAGGTGGACGTGGCCACCGACGAGAGCGACGTGGGCAATCTGAAAAAAGGCGGCGTCGTTACTTTCAAGGTGGACGCTTTTCCCAAGGACGTCTTTACCGGCGCCATTCGCGAAGTGCGCATGAACGCCACCATGGTGCAGAACGTGGTCACCTACGACACCGTGGCGGACTTCCCGAATCCCGAGTTGAAACTCATGCCCGGAATGACCGCCTATGTCACCATTCCCATCGGCGAAGCCAAGGACACCCTCAAACTGCCGAATGGCGCGGTGCGCTTCCGTCCCGATATTCCCGACGACGAGCGCAATGCGCTGTTGCAAAAGGCCGGCATCTCGGTGTCCAGCTCAGGCAAGAGCAAAGGCATGGCCGGCGGTGGACCCGCCGCAGCCGCTCCCAGCGGGGGAGATGGCACGCCAGCGAAGGGCCAAGCGGGCGGACGCGAGGCCATGGGAGGTGGTGGGGGCGGGGGCGCGGGAGGCCGCGGTGGCAAAGGAGCCGCGGGTGGCGCGGCCCTGCCGGATCTTTCCGGCCTGTCCATGAAGCCGCAGCGCGGCGCCGTCGAAGTACACACCATCTGGAAGCTGGTCGGCGACAAGCAAATGGAGCCGGTGCAAGTGCGCACCAGCATCACCGACTATACTTATACCGCCTGCATCGAAGTACTGAAGGGATCGCTCAAGGAAGGCGACAACGTCATCACCGGCATGGCCATTCCCAACCGCGCCTCCACTGGACAGTTTAACCAGCCCGGCCGCGGCGGCCCCATGGGTGGCGGCCGAGGCCCAGGAAGGTAACCGTGGCTACCGCTTCCCGTCCTGTTTCTCCGGCGTCGGACGCCCGGCATGGCACGGTGATCCACATGGATCACGTGCACAAGATCTACGACTTGGGCGAAATGAAGGTGCACGCCCTGCGCGGCGTCTCTCTGAATGTGGATCAAGGCGAGTTCGTGGCCATCATGGGCGCCTCGGGCGGCGGCAAGTCCACGTTCATGAACATTGTGGGGTGCCTGGACCGTCCCAGCAAGGGCACCTACATCCTGGAAGGCACCGACGTATCCACGCTGAACAAAGTGGAGTTAGCGCACATCCGCAACCGGCGGATCGGTTTCGTTTTTCAGGGTTTCAACCTGCTGTCCCGCACCACTTCGCTGGAGAACGTGGAGTTGCCGTGTATTTACTCGGCGATGCCCACCAAGCAGCGTCATGAACGGGCGCAACGGGCGCTGGAGCGCGTCGGACTCGCCGGCCGCGAGCACCATTATCCCAGCCAGCTTTCCGGCGGCCAGCAGCAGCGCGTGGCTATCGCCCGGGCCCTGGTGAACACCCCCGCCATTCTGCTGGCCGACGAGCCCACCGGCAACCTCGACAGCCGGACGTCGGTCGAGATCATGGACATTTTCCAGGATCTAAACGACGAAGGCATCACCACCCTCATGGTGACGCACGAACCGGACATCGCCGCTTACGCTAAGCGTACGGTGATCTTTAAAGACGGCACCATCCGCATGGATCAGATGAACGCGCAGCGCTCCATCGCCAAGGAAGTGCTGCCCACGCTGCCGACTGTGGAGGAACTGGTGGCCGATGATGTCGGGTAGGGCGTAGGCGCGGCGACAGGAGCGGCGATACGGAGCAAACATGGATTTTGTAGCTATTCTGAAGATCGCCTGGCGGGCCCTGGCCCGCAACAAGCTGCGTAGCGGCTTGACCATGTTGGGCATCATTATCGGCGTTGGCGCGGTGATCGCCATGGTCGGTGTGGGACAGGGCGCCAACAGCCAGGTGCAGGCGCAGATCGCCAACATGGGCACCAACCTTCTGGTGGTGCTGGCCGGATCGGCCAACATGGGCGGCGTGAAAACCGGATCGTCGGCCGTGAAGACGCTCAACGTGGACGACATGACCGCGATTCTGCGCGAGTGTACCGCGGTGAAGGAAGCCGCGCCCGGCGTACAAACGCGGGCCCAGGTGATCTATCAAAATCAGAACTGGGCTCCTTCCGGGGGCATTACCGGCACTTCTCCGGAATACTTTGACGTCCGTTCCTGGCCCATCAAGGAAGGCGCGTCCTTCGACAAGTCGGAAGTGGACCGGGCCGCCAACGTGGCGGTGTTGGGAACCACGGTCGTGGACACCCTGTTCGCCGGGGAAGATCCCCTCGGCAAGGCCATCCGCATCAAGAACCTTCCGTTCAAGGTGATTGGCGTGACCACTTCTAAGGGTCAGTCGTCTTTCGGCCAGGATCAGGACGACATCGTCTTTGTGCCTTACACCACGGTGCAGAAGAAGCTATCGGGTGTCACCTGGCTGCAAACCATCCACGTCCAGGCGATCAGCCAGGAAGCCACCGCGCTGGCCCAACAGCAGATTGAGACGCTTCTGCGGGAGCGCCACCGTCTGCGTCCCGAGGAAGACAACGACTTCATGGTGCGCAACCTGGCCGACGTCGCGCAACTGGCCGAGGAATCGGGCCGGGTGATGACGCTGTTGTTAGGCAGTATCGCCTCGGTTTCGCTGATTGTCGGCGGCATCGGCATCATGAACATCATGCTGGTGAGCGTGACCGAGCGCACTCGCGAGATCGGTATCCGCATGGCCATCGGCGCCACCGAAAGCGACGTGCAGCGTCAATTCCTGATCGAAGCCGTGGTGTTGAGCCTGATGGGCGGCATCCTGGGAATTATCATGGGCGTCACTTCTTCGAGTATCATCTCCAAGGTGTTGCGGTGGCCGACCCAGATTTCGCCTGTGGCGATTGTGGTGGCCGTGTTTTTCTCCATCGGCGTGGGAATCTTCTTCGGTTTCTATCCCGCGCGCAAGGCGGCGCGTCTGGATCCGATTGAGGCGCTGCGTTACGAGTAAGGATTTTTTCACCACGAAGGCACGAAGAAAGAAAACAGCCAAGAACACGAAGGACGCCTTACCAGACAGCGTCCTTCGTGTTCTTGGCTGTTTTCTTTCTTCGTGCCTTCGTGGTGAAAAAAGTCCCCTCAGAAATGAAACCGATACTTCAGCTGAACGTAAATCTGCCGGGCTCGGCGTAGTGCGTCCCGCCGAAGGTTGTACTGTTGTCGAGAAGGAACCGCCGATTGGTTACGTTCAAGGCGGTAATCGACAGGGTCACCTTCTTGTTGATCTCCTTGCCTAACGAGAAATCGCTGCTGACGTGCGGCTCCAAGTGCGCGCCGCCGCCGACGGAGCCATCCGAGAATCCGGAACCGTAGTACAGGCTTCCGGCCACAAAAGCGGCCTGTGGCAAACTGAAGTTGAATCCAGTGTGGAAGGTGTTTCTCTGGTCGTGGTCGAGCAGAAAGTAGCCGGATGCCGGGGGAGAAAAACTGGTCAAACCGCCGCTGATCGCGCCGGCTCCTTCCGCGTGGGCGTTGGCATAGGTCACGTAGACTTCTCCTCTCCCGGCAATCCGCGGCGATCGCGCGGTGATTTCCCATCCGTACAGTCTTGCGCCGGCAACGGTCAAGGGGAAAAAGATATCGGAATCGCCGATATTATTGTGATCGAAGTAGTTCTTGGCGCGCTGGTGGTAGTTGTTTACCTCCAGGGCCCAGCCGCGAACCGGAATGGTCACGCCAAATTGGTGCTCTTGATCGCGCTCGCCGTAGAGAGGAATGAATCCCAGTCCTTGGGAGACCGCATAGTCGGCCAGCGGTCCGCTGACCGTGGAGAGCGGCGGCGCCTGATAATACGTTCCCCAGAACCCGCGCAGCACCCAATTCAAGTGAGGGATGCGGATGCTCCCGCCCAGCCGCGGATTCGCGGCGCTTTCCGTAACGGCGCCGTTGAAATACGTGAGACGCAGACCGCCGATCAGCGTGAGCCAGGAGAACGGCTTGTATTGATCCTCCAGGTAAAATGCGCCCAGTTGCCCAAGCGAGATCTGGCCTTGCTGTAGCGAAGTATCGGACCCATCGTTGGCGAGCAGCTTGATGAATTCGTTGTCACGCTGCCCAAATCCATAGAACCCGATGCCGATGTTGTGCTTCTTCGTCACGGCGCTGAGCGAAACTTGCGCGCCCCCATAGAGCGACGAGCGATGCTGGGTCGTGCTGACCGGCGTGTCGTTGGGATCGCCATCGTAGTTGGCGCGATTGAAGTGAAAGAAGGGCGACACCGTGACCAGCAGGCCGGGCCGGAAGGTGTGGGCCCAGGAGAAACTGGCGATGTCATCGCGCTCCCTCTCGGCGTCGCGAATACCCGCGGCTTGCGCATCTGGATCGTTGGGGATCTGATAATCGTCGCCACGCAGCGTAGTGACGAAACGGAACTGGTTGTTGGCGTCGCGATTGTAGATCAGCGTTGCCATCCCGGCCAGTCCCCAGACGCGGTCGTGCAGAACGTCCGGACCCGGCGTTTCCAGGCCGTAGTCGCTGCGGTTGCCGCTGAAACTGGCGAAGTAGGCGAACTTCTCGGTATGGCTCCCGAAATTGATTTGGTCGTTGGTTTGATGGAATGTGCCGAAGGTGCTAAAGAATTCGCCCTGATTGGTTCCTTCGAAGCCGGTGCGTGGAATCACGTTGAAGACTCCATAGGTGCGATCCCCGGAGTCCGCGGAATAGCCGCCGCGCTGGACTTCGAGGTAGTCGATGTCTTTCGGATCGATCTGCGGTCCCACGTTGCTGGCGATATTGGTATTGGGAACGGGAACCCCGTCAATCTCCCAGGTGACTTGATGTCCGCCGCGCACGTGAAGCTGGTCATGCGTCATCCAGGATCCGGGCACGTAATTGGTAATCGCGGTCATGCTATTGCTCAGGTCCGCGCCCGGCGTGTTGGCGATCTCGTGGCGGTTGAGAATCGTCGTGGGCGTGACGTGCTCGGGATTGGCCGTCACCGCCGCTTCGCTCACCGCGACCATTTGGTGCACCGTACCGACGACGAGTTGAAAATGCACGACCGGCTCGGTGCCGGACGCCACCACGACTTCCTGCGCGGACGCCGCGAAGCCGTCTTTGGTCACGGTCACGACATAGGCGCCCACCGGAAGCGTGGCGCTCTCGAATTGCCCCTCGGAGTTCGTCGTGATGGTTTGGCTGTAATCGGAGGTGCGCGACTTAAGAAGAACTTGCGCTCCCGCCAGCGGACGATGGTCGGGATCGTGAACTACGCCCCGCACCGTCCCAAGGACCACCGCCCAGATGAATCCTGGAAACACAATCATGAAAATAGCCAGATACGCCTTCATTGAAATGCTCCTTTGCACTAACGAATGAACTCCTTCTACCTTGGTGATACGAAGTCCCAGTTGATCGCCTTGGCGATCGCGGTAAACGTACTATTCCACGCGCTTCGTGGAGATCGTGCCATCGTGCTCCCAAGCCACCAGGATCAATCCGTCGTCGAGCGCCGTGATCTCGGGAAAAGCGCCGGCCGCGGCCACCAGATCGGCGCGTGCAACTCCCGGCCTGCGGATCTCGATGCCGTTCGTGCCGACCCACGCGACGTACACGCCTTTTTTCCCAACAGCAATCGCTACATCCTTACCCCTGCCGACTTCCGCTTCTGTGCCGTTAGCTTCGGCAACGAAGACACTTCCTTCGCGGCGCCAGGCGGTAATCAGACGGCCATGATCGGCCACGATTCCACCGCCGTCCATCGGGCAGCCACTGAGCTTCCAGTTCCCGTTTCCGATCTTGCGGACCTCCGAGGCAATCTTGCCGTTGCGCAGGTGGAGCGTATACATGTCGCGCATACCGCCGATCGCATTGCGCCACATTACGGCGAACTCCCCTGTGCCAACGGCGGCGATCGAAGGATTGCAACATTGGCAGATCGTGCCGTCCGGCGACTGGTAGACCAGCAGGTTCTTGGACCACGTCACGCCATCGTCGTTCGAAAACGCCCCGTAGAGCCGCGTGCCCGGATTGCCCGATGTGTGCCGCAAGTCGAGCCAAACAGCGGCAAGATGGCCGGCGCTATCCGAGGTCATGGCGTGCAGGCCTTCCCGCGCCGCAGCCGGAGTATCGTTCACCACCGTGGGTTTCGACCACGTTGCGCCGCCGTCCGAGGACCTCCACACCAGCAAATCGCCGTTGACGGGCAAACCATGAGCATGTGGACCCATAGCTTCAGTCGCGCCGTAGACTGCGCTAACAACCATCGTCTTGCCGCTGAAGACAACCCGCGGACCGCGATGGCGGCCCACTGCCAACACTGCGCCTTGCACGACGAGCGTGGGTGCGGAAAACGTGCGCCCGTTATCCTCGGAGCGGCGCAGCATGATGGATTGGTTCTCGCCGTAGACCATCGCCACCATGCGGCCGTTCACGGCAAGCTGCGGCTGGCGGTCTATGGCGCGATCTGCGGCGGGCGCCAATGTCAGAGCGAGCAGGAAGGGTAAGAGAAGCACGTTGTCCCCGGAAACTTTCTCCCGTTAGTCGCAGCGGATCAGCTGCGCCAAACAAGCAAGCAATCAAAGCTGGGCCGCGATACACGCATTGCGGCATGCTTGGAAAGAAAAAGTTGCGTTAGGAAACGAGAATCGGAGGACCGCGCTTTTGACAGGTACGGCTGAAGGAGATGCGATAGCGCGCTTCGCACTGTGCGTGAACTGGGGGGTGGCTGACAAGACTGGCAAAAACAGCGGGAGAAGCTTCCGGCTCAGCCGCGCCCGAATACACGGGCACCGCGCCCGAGCTGGGGAAATAAGGGCACGTTGTGCGAACCGTCCGGAAGACCGATCCGGATGACGATTCCGGCGGCGCCTGCGTGGACATCATCGCGCATTGATGCTTCCCATCGCGGCGGCAGCAAACCGGCCGCGCGGACTCCGGATCGGCAAACACCAGCGGGACGACGGAGGTGAAGCCGAGCACGGCGAGAAGCAGGGTGGCTGAGATGCGCCGCATCGGGGTATGGTACACCGTCTCGGGAGTGCAATGCAAGCCTGTCGAAACTTGGAGGACACTTTCCGTGTTTCTTCGTGTTCCCGGTTTTTTCGGTGTCCTCCGTGTTCCAAGAAACCTACTTCACGAAATCGCCCACAGTCTTCAAGAAAAGCCCCGGCTGATCCACAAAGGTCATGTGACCGCTCTGCGGCAGGATCGCCAGCGTCGATCCGGCGATCTTCTCGTGCATCTCGCGCGATAGCTGCGGATCGCACTCATCGTGGTCGCCCGCCGTGATCAGCGTCGGCACGGTGATGCTCGCGAGGCGCTCGCCGTACTCCACCGACTTCAGGTTGCCGTCGATGATGAACTCGCCGTGCGACCCCCACATTTCGCGGTAGAGATCCCAGGACATCACCCCGTTGGCCACCGGATCGTAGTTGGCGTCTGGCCGGCGCTGGTAAAGGTACGGGAAATAGCCGTCGCCCCAAGCCGCCGTCATATAGTCCGCGGGATAACGGCCTTTCTCCCAAGGCTTGCCCTTGTCGAACAGACCGTCTTTTTCCAGCGCTTCGATCTTCCGGCGCGCTTGCGGCTCCGTGGCCGCCAACTCGCGCTGGAGAACTCTGTTCATCTTGCTGGTGCTGTAGAACGTGCTGCACAGGATCAGGTGGCTCAGGTTTTTCGGGTATTTCAACGCGTAGGCTTGCGCCAAAACGCCGCCGTAGGAGTGTCCCAGCAAGCTGATTTTGCCAAGCCCCAGAGTTTGCCGCACAGCCTCTACGTCTTCCACCATGTTCTCCACGGTGTAGCCCTTGGGATCCTCCAGTTTTTCCGACTTGCCGGAGCCGCGCTCGTCGATGAAGATCAACTGATTGTGGCGCGCTAGCGGCAGCAGATAGGGCAGAAAATAATCGTGCGACGCGCCCGGCCCGCCATGCACGATCACCAGCGGCGAGCCATGCCCCACAGCGACGTAATAGATGAGTACGCCGTGGGCGTCGACGAAGCCCTCCTGCATGCGATAGTTGCCCGGAGCGGCCGCCGGAGGGCCGGCCGGCCTCTGCGCGAGACAGGCGCTCGTCGACAGAAGCGTGCATAACAGTAAACGGGTTTTCATAATGGCAAGTACTCTACCATGCTTACGGAATCGGCATCCCTTGTAGGCGCATGATCTCACCGAAATCAAGGCATTCCCTTGCTGAGTATGACCCCACTACCCCCCGCTCCTGATTCAATTGCACCGCCACGAGATTTCATGTAGCCGCGCAGAGAGCGGCTAAGATAAGCTTGAGGGGTTCAGGATGCCATTGGACACGCAACTCGCGCCGGACGAAATGACTCCCAAGAACTTGCGCCGGATCGTTCTGGTCCAGTCGAAGCGCGCCAATGTCGGTCACATCGGATGTAACCTCTCGGTCGTCGAGATTATCGCGGCGCTCTATGGCGGCGTAATGCGCATCGCTTCCCCCGGCGACGCCGATCGCGACCGCTTCGTTCTCTCCAAGGGACATGCCGGGCTGGCGCTGCAGGCGGCGTTGGCTCTGCGCGGTTGGATTCCGGCGGAGCAGTTGAATTCCTATTGCGGCGACAACAGCCAGATGGGCGTTCATCCCGAACCTGGGTTACCGGGCGTCAACTTCGCTACCGGCTCTCTCGGCATGGGTCTGAGTTTTGCCGCCGGCGCGGCTCTGGCGGCACGGTTGCAAGGGTCCTCCCGGCGGGTCTTCTGCCTTTTGAGCGACGCCGAATGCAACGAGGGCTCCACCTGGGAAGCGGCCATGTTTGCGGCGCACCACAAGCTCTCCAATCTTTGTGCCATCTTGGACTGGGACGGCCAGCAAGCCTTCGGATTGACTTGCGATGTCATGAATTGCTCGAACTTGACGGAGCGATGGCGAGCCTTCGGCTGGCAGGCCACGGAAGTAGACGGCCATTCGCTAGCCGGCCTGACGGCTGCGATGTCTTCGAATGGCGGCGAAACTCCCCGGATTGTCTTGGCGCGAACGATTTTCGGGAAGGGAGTTTCCTACATGGAGCAAGGAATTCCCGTCGCTCAAACTCACCTTTCGGTGCAGCCGTTCAACTGGCACTACCTTCCGATGAGCGACGACGAGTTCCAGGTCGCCATGTCCGAAATCGAGGCTGCCCGTTGAGAAAAGCCTTTGTCGAAACTCTTTGCCAGTTAGCCAGCCAGGACCGCCGCATTATCCTGATGACGGGCGATTTGGGATACATGGCGCTGGAACCTTTTCGCGACCGTTTTCCGGATCGCTTCTTTAACGCCGGCGTGGCCGAGCAGAACATGATCGGTGTGGCTACCGGTTTAGCCGAAGCGGGATTCCGGCCGTACGCCTATTCCATTGCGCCATTTGCTTCCCTGCGGCCTTTTGAATTCATCCGCAACGGCCCCGTTCTGCACAGGCTGCCGGTTCGAGTGGTGGGTATGGGAATGGGGTTTGAGTATGGCGCCTCCGGCTCCACTCATTACGCCCTGGAAGACGTTGCTGCGCTACGCACGCTGGCGGGACTCACCATCGTGATTCCGGCCAGCCCCGCGCAGGCCGCCACGGCCATCCGCGACACGCACGCGCTGGCGGGTCCAATCTATTACAGTCTGGGCAAGGACGATAAGACCATCGTGCCGGGACTGGGAGATCGCTTTGAGCTCGGCAAGGTCCAAGTGGTTCGCCGGGGTGGCGATGTCGCGCTGGTGACGATGGGATCGGTGAGCCAGGAGACGGTCGCGGCCGCCGAGGAACTGTCGGCAAAAGGCGTGGATGCCGCTGTCGTGGTGGTCTCTAACTTCGCTCCCGATCCGGACGCCCACTTGGCCGAGATTCTGGGGCCTTTTCGCAACGTCGTTTCGGTGGAGGCGCAAACGCTTTCCGGCGGTCTCGGGGCATTCGTGGCAACCGTAATGGCTTCCCATGGACTGCCCGGCCGTTTGCGGCTCATCGGCATTCGCCAACCGCCTGACGGAACCAGCGGGAGTCAGGCGGAACGTTGGCGCAAGCATGGACTGGATCGCGCCGGCATCGTGCGGCAAGTGCTGGAATCCCTGCGCGCACGCTGAGAGGTTGTCGATACGCCTTCTGGCGGAGTGTGGTGCGCCGGAAAAACTCCGTCGGATATTTTCGAGGAGGCGTACCAGTCCGAAACCAAAACGGACACAAGCCTGCGTCAGCAGGCGCCAGAGGAATAGCCCCAGGCGAGGCGCAGTTCAGCCGAGCCTGGGGTAGAAGATGAAAGAGGACGGAGCCTGCGAAGCTGGCGGCCGAGGCGGGTGGCGAGATCTCTGCCGCCAGCTTCGCAGGCTAACCCCTTCTGTCCTTTTCCCCCAGGCTCGGCTGAAACCGCCTCGGCTGGGCTAGTGCGCTGTCGCCTGCATCTGCAGGCTCGCCCGTGTAGCGGTACGTTCGGACTCATCGATTTCCCGGACCAACCGCAGGGCGAGCACAACCACGTCGCTCACCCGTTTCACGGACGCCTGGTCGGCAAGGTGACTGAAAATGTAGAAACTCCAAGGAAAGGCGTTGCCTTTCCGCACGAAGGAGCGAGAGAGCCGCGCGGTATCCAAATTTATCCAAATTAGGCCACAGCCTTGGACCGGGTGCTTAACCGTTTTGGGGAAACACGGATCCAAACGGGTTCAGCACCCTTGATCCCCGGAGGGATCACAGCTTGTAGCCGGTGGTAGAGCGGGTTTTGCGACACCACCGGTAACAAACGTTTCTAACAGTGCGTTGATTGGAACGACCACACACGGCAGTGGTCTTGCGGGAAGTGGGCCTCCGCAACCCCAACGGGGCGTGCTATAACAGCCCAGGGCAAGCGAAGCGTCGCCCCACCTGCGCCACAAGGAAACCAGTTGCCGCGCCTGCCGCGAGAGCACCGAATGATGCGAGCCAACTCCGCGGGATAAGCCACACAGCCCAAACTCCGCCAACTGCGCCTGTCATCAGTGACACACTACGCACCATCGCTGCAAGTTCGACAACTCTGTCGCCGGCGCTAATACCTTGCGGCGGCATGATGATCCCTCCCCAGGTACTTCTGCACGGGAGCCTCCGGGCAGGGCCAAAGAACTACCGCTTCTTTATGGTTTGCGCGACTTTCTGCTGCTTGGCCCAGGCCAGATTGTTCTTGGCGAGTAGGAAATCCGGCTTCAAGCGGAGAGCTTCCTGCGCGTTGCGGATCGCATCGTCCCATTTGCCCAGGCTGGCCGAGCAGGCGCCGATGTTGTTGTACGCTTCCGCGTAAGTGGGGCGCAGCCGGACCGCCTCCATGGAAGCTGTGACACACGTCTGAAACTGGCCTTGCTGGTAGGCCCGCATGGATTGTTCCAGATAAATCTCCGGCGTGGGGGCCGAACTGGCCGGCAGAGTCGCGAAACCCGAAGCCTTGGCCTTTTCTTGCCGAATCCAAGCCAGATTGTTGGCCGCTAAAGCATAGTCTGGCTGTACACGCAAGGCCTGTTCGGCGCTGGCGATCGCCTGGTCATATTTCTTGAGACCGAGATAGCCCACCGCGATGTTGTTGTAAGCCTCCGCGGAGTTGGGACTCTCCTTCAGTAACATCTGCGCCGCCGCAATCGATTCCTGGTAGCGTCCCTCCTGATAGCGCTCGAAAGATACGGCCAGGTAATTCTGCTGGGCTTGGACAGTTGCATAGGTGAGCAACGCAACGACAACCAAGACGAGGGTACGGCCTGTTTGCATGATACGACCACTGTAACAGGTATAGTGTGGGGGGACTGGATTCTTTTGGCTCGTCTCAGACGGCCACGATTGCGACGACAACGGAGCCCGGTTCGCTGCTATTGCTCGGTAGTGTCTCTTGTCCGCGGAACCTGAACTTGGCATACCGAAGAACCGGCGCCTGCGGCGAATCGGAAGCGCTGGATGGCCGTTGCGGAAAAACCCCCTCACTGCTTGAGGCTTTGGATCTCCTTCAAGGTTTTGCGGGCGTCTTCGACGCCGTCGAAATCAATCTTCGCTGCCAAGGCCTTTTGCAGGCTCTCCTGCGCTCGCCGGGTATCGCCGGCGTGCCATTCCGCCAGACCCAAGTGGTACAGATACACCGGCTTGTTGGGAGCGCGGTTGACGGCATCCTGAAACTCGGAAATCGCCAGCTTGTTGTCGTTCTTCTTCATGTGGATCCAGCCAAGGGTGTCGAGGATCGCCGGATTCTCGGGCGATTTATCCTTACTCATCTCGGCCCACTTCAAGGCCTCATCAGTATTACCGCCAGTCTCCGTCAGCAACCAAGCCAGGTTGTTGCCGGCCACAATGTCGGCCTGCTTCTTTAAAACCTCACGGTAGAGAGCCATGGCTTCGGGATAGCGCTTCTGACCTTGCAGCGCCATCCCGAGAGATGTCGTCAAACTGGGGGTTCCCGGGGCAATCTTGAGGGCCTCCCGGAAATAGTTCTCCGCAGCCGGGAAATCCATACGCTCCAGCAGCAGTTTCCCGATTCGGATCATGGCGGTGGCGTCATTGGGCTGAACCGCCAGATAGTCCTTGAGGACCTTCTCGGCGAGCGCCTGTTTTTTCTGAAACATCAGCATGTCCACCAGAGCGAAAACCGCGGGACCGTACTTGGGATCGTCGGCCACCTTCTTGCGAAAGACTTTCTCTCCCGTGGCGGCCTGATTCTGCTCGCGATACAGCAGAGCCAATGCGGCGAGGGCGCGGATGTCATACTTGTCGGCCGAGAGAGCCTTCTCGAAGGCCGTCAGGGCGCCCTGATAATCCTTTCTTGCCGCCAGCAACAGACCATACTGCGTCTGCACCGGACCGAGATTGGGCTGGGTCTTCCGCAAATCGCCGACGATCAACTCGGCTTCCTCAGGCTTGCCGTCACGGATCAAGCAGGCGCTCTTCAGTAAGATCACCGCAGGGGAGCGCGCTTGCACCGCGGGCGTCTGAGCGAGGACTTCCAGGCACGTTGGCGCTGCGCCACTATCCAGATCCAGTTCTGCCAACGCCAGGCGCGCCTCCAGGTACGTGGGCTTGCGTTTCAGGGCCTCTTGCAGTTCGGAGGCGGCCGGGAGACGCTCTTGATTCGCCAGGCGTGCCAGACCCATGTAGTAATGCGCCTCAACATTCTCTCCTTGTGAGCGGATCACCTCGGTCAGGTCGCGGATGGCCTCCGGCGTCTTGTGCAAGCGCACATTGAGAATTCCGCGAGTCAGCAGGGTCTGGGTGTCCTTGGGGTTCTTCTGCAACAGTTCGGTGGTCAGCGCCAAGGCGCGATCCGCCTGGCCCTGGCGAATCAATGCGCCGATCAAAAGGGTCTGGCTGGCGCGATCATCGGGGTATTTCTTGACGATCTGCTGCAGTTCGCCGACGGCTTTGTCCCCTTGTCCGTGGGCCAGATAGAAACTCGCCAGTGCGGAACGGTCGCGTACATTGTCGGTATGCTCCGCGGATATTTTGCGATAGGTTTCCTCGGCCTCGGCTAAGCGGTTGGTGACGATCAGCAAGCGCCCCAAGGCATACAGCGGAGCGGAATCCTTAGGTTCCAAAGAAATGGCTTTCTTGTAAGCCTCTTCCGCCTCGCTGTTCTTTCCCTCCACGAGATAGAGGTTGCCCAAGAGCGTCCAAGTGGACGAGGAAGGCGATTTGGCGGTGGCATTGCGCAGAACGGCTTCGGCCCCTTCCCTGTCCTTGTCCCGCAACTTCAAACGAACCAGATTAAGGTTCGCCGCTAACTGGCCGGGATCGTGCTCCAGGAGCGTTTCCAGTTCTCCCTCGGAGCCCGACAAGTCGCCCAATCCAGCCAAGGCGTAGGCCAGGGTCTCCTGAGCCTTGGAATCGTTGGGAGTGATAGCCAGGATTCTCTCGGCGTTGGCCTTGGCGTTTAGGTACTTCTTGTTCAGCAGTTCGAACGTGGCCATTTCCTGAAGCGCTTTGGTGTTCTTAGGGTCGGCCCCTGTGGCGTCAAGGAAAGATCGGTAGGCGTCGGAAAACGCTTTCAAGCCCATCTCGGCGCGGCCCAATTGGTAGTACGCCTCTGACCACTGGGGAGCCAAACGGACCACCTGCAGGAACTGGATCTTGGCTTCGCCGTACTTCTGTTGGCTTAAGTACTGCTTGCCCGACTCCATGTACTTCTGTTTGCGCCACTCCCTGCTGTGGAAGCGGTCAAATTTGTTGCAACCCGTCGTTACCGTTGCTCCCGCCAGAATGGCGATCACCGTCAGCGCACACCATCCTGGAGTCTTCATAAGGGCCTATTATGCCATAGTGTCCGGCATACTCGTGGCGCATGTCCTGCGGACAGCTCCGGACAGGCCATCAAAAAGAGGACCTTCACGGAATGCATGGAGCAGGCCAACAACACACTTGTTGGTACTGATACACCTAGTACCTTGTTGTACCAGTACTCTTTTCTGGGCTTTTGTCGCAACTTATTGCACTAGAGATCCGGTCGGCGGAGATCAACTAGCTGTATCTCACTGAAAATACACATATCCACATAGTCATACGTACGGCAAGTGAATTGCTAGAAATTTCGGAGAGGTGCTTATGAATCGTCTCCTTCTGGGTATTGTGTTTGTCGCGCTGATGACTGGCGCTGCCTGTGCGGACGCGCTTGGCGTCACGGCTGTGGACTACACGAGTATTGCTGGTCATAGTAATTACGATCTGATCGGGTACCAGTTCACGACGGCGAATGCCATCGATATTACGGAACTGGGCTTGGCGGTCTTGCCGTTCGGGAACCCGTTCGGCAGCGCCACGGTCGAGAGCCATTTTGTCGGGATTTACCAGAGCGGAAGCCCGTTGGTGGACCTGACTGTTGCGGGCGGATCACCCGGCAACGCGACGATCCCCGGGTCCCCCGCTCCTCTGAGTTTCGCCATGGATGCTCTAGCACAGCCTTTTGAATTGGCAGCAGGTACGTATTTCATCGGCGCTTATTACAACGCGGGCAGCCCCGATTACATCGTCGACAGTGGCGGTGGGGGTGGCGTCGTGACGATGAACACGGGTCTGACCTTCAACGAAGATTTTGTTTACTATTCAGGCGGGCCCTTCAATCCGGCGGGCCCACTCCCGGGATCTACGTTTACGACTGGCAACCCCAGCCGAGCGGCCTACTTTGGTCCGAACTTCGAGTATGTCCCCGCCGCCCCCGCGGTTCCCGAGCCTGGTACGTTGATGCTGCTCGCCTCCGGCCTGTTGGCGACGATTCGCGTATCCCGTCGGAAGCGCTAACGCAAGGGTTCCACCGAGGAACGTCTGGCCGATCGGAAGTGTGCTCGCTTGAGCCACCAAGAAGCTGCTCGTTCTTCCGCGTGATTCCGCATTTCAACGGACGCCTTGCCTACTCTCTTCCGTTCTTCCGAAGGGGGCCGGGCGGCCGAGTGCGGCAATGCCCGCCGAATGTTATTTCGGCAGGCTCAGTTTCCAAATCTCACGCGACAGGAAAATGCGGAACAAATCCTCGTCCAGCAAATTCCGTTTGACCTCCGAAGCAATGATATCCAGCGACTTCTCCGGAGCCAGAGCCTTCTTGTAGGGACGGTCCGATGCGGATAGCGCGTCGTAAATGTCGGAAATGGACATCATCCGCGACTGCACCGGGATCTCCGGCGCCGAAAGCTTGAAGGGATAGCCGGTGCCATCCAGTTTTTCGTGATGGGCGCGGGCAATCATGGGAATCTGGCGCAATTCCTTAGTCCAGGGAATTTGCGCCAGGAAGTTAAAGGTGTGCACCACGTGACTCTCGATTTCCCGGCGCTCGTTATCGTCCAGGCTGCCTTTGGGAATGGAGAGCAGCCGCGTTTCGTCCGCGGTGATCAGGGGTTTTTCCGAGCCGTCCCAAGCCAGGTAGTTGCGCGCGGCCATGCCCACCAGACGCTGGAAATTACCCTCCGGCAGCACCGTGGGACGGTTGCACTCCAGGGCGAAGGTCAGAAACTCGTCCACTTCCTTGATGCGCCCGCCGAGCTCCGCGTCGAATTGCGGCAATTGCGCCAGGTACTCTTCCCGGCCTTTCTCCAGCACGTATTCCAGACGCTTCCGGCTGTTATCTTCCTGGATCGCTTTACGAACGTAATCGAAACGCTGTTGCACCACTTCGAGTTGCTGCGGATAGAGCTTGTTGGCTTTTACCAGAACGTGCTCGCGCACGCCGACCTTGCCGAAGTCGTGCAGCACGCTGGCGTAGTTGATCTCGCGCAGTTGCTCGGTGGAGAACTTGACCGCTGCGTAGGGCCCGTCGTCCACGCGATCCACGGCTTCGGCCAGCGCCACAGTGAGTTTCTTCACGCGGAAAGAATGGCCGGAGGTGGTGGGGTCGCGCGCTTCAATGGCCATCACCGAGGCTTGCACGAAGCCCTCGAATAGGTTCTGGATACTCTCGATCAGGCGGTTGTTTTCCAGGGCCACCGCCGCCTGGCTGGCCAGCGACTGCACCAGGTGCCGGGCCCGCTCGGGATACGGCCGCAAAACTTCCTCGGCGTTCTCCGGCGTCACCCGCGCGTTCCAATCCTTCTTGTGATTCAGGAGTTGCAAGACGCCGACAATCTCGCCTTTGTGGTTTTTCATCGGCACCGTCAGCATGGACTTGGTGCGATAACGGTTGCGCGTGTCCAGATCCTTGGAGAAACCGTAGGACACGCCGGCCGGCAGTTGATAGGCGTCGTCGATCTGCAGCGTTTCGCCGGTCAAGGCCACGTAGGAGGAGATCCGGCTCGTGTCAATGGGGATGGTGAAGGAGGAGAAGGGCAGGTTGACGCTGTCGTTCTGGGTCAGGGTGAAGCGCAGAATCTTGGAGCCGCTTTTCTGTCCTTGTCCACCAGGTAGAGCGATCCGGCGTCGCTGCGGGTGATCTCGCGGCTCTTTTGCAGGATCAACTCGAACAACTTGTTGGTGTCGCGCTCCGCGGAGAGCGCCGCGCCGATGTTGTTGAGTTCGTCAATTTCAACGAACGCTTTGGCCAGATCGCGTTCCAGACGCTCGCGGCCGGAGAACAGCAACATGTTTTCCTGGGCCGCTTTCACCATGCTCTCGAGGACGCGAGGATGCAACGGCCGGGAAAGAAACCCGAAAATCGGAAAGCCGGCAGCTTCGGCGGGCAGTTGCTCCGAACCACTCAGTACATAGAGCACGCGCACGCGATCTTGCTCCACGGCGGCGCGAATGCTGGAATGAAAAAGCTGCGGAAGGTCGCCGATGAGAACCGTAGGTAGGGCGCTATCAAACTCCGCGGCTGACGCCAGGCAGGTGATTCCAGGGAAGGCTCTGTCGATCTCCGCGGCGACGGCGCTGGAGGCCAACACCAGGAACTGCTCCTTGGCGGCTGTCGCAACCATGGACGTTGACATGAGCGTACTTAACCTTCTCCTAATCTTAACTATACCCCATTCACACTCCGGTGAACAGGCCCGGGACACATCTGGTAACAGGGGCTGGCCTTTGCCTCCGGTGAAGCGCTTGAAGCACGGAAGGACACGGGAAAAAGCCGAACAGTCTAATGCGCCCGCTCCACCCATTTCCGATACTGTTCGGCAACCCGCGAAGTGATCGCATCACCGGCGTGAACCAACACGCGATAACGGAAGGTCACGCTCGATCCCGGCGGCAGCGTCAGGCCCCCCGTTGGCGTCTTGTTGCCGGAAAATTCGCGCGCGCCGAACGGATTGGCGGCCAGCAGGCCATAGCCGCGCGCGTGCCAGGCCGTGGGATGCCCGGGGTTGCCGGGATGATCGAACATCGCGATGCCCCACTTCTGGCCGTTCACTTCGCCGGAGAAATCCACCCAGTTGGCCCGCTGGCCCCAAATCTCTTTCTCGCCGTGGCCGCCTTGCGAGTTGGTCATGTGACCCACGCAGTCTACCGGGCATTTCTCGCTGCGTTCGCTGAGCGCGTTAGCCACGCGGATGGCGAAACTGCCGTTTTTGGTGTCGCCGAAGATGACTTTCTCCGTGCCGGCCGGACGCAGCGTGGCCTGAAACTCGATGATGTACTCGCCCACCACTTGTGTGAAGCTCATGGTGCGGTCTTCCTCCACCAGCGGTTTTCCGGCGGCATCCTGCCACTCGAATTCGGCGCTCAAGGAGCCGGTTTCCGCGCCGCCGACGAGGCGTCCCAGCGTCTTGAGCACGATTCGGCCTGTACCGGGACCTTCCGTCCAAAGATCCACGCCGTTGACGTCGCCGTGGGTAAACCAGAGGCCGCGGTGATGCGGGTCGCTGTGATCCTCGCCGGGAACGATCTCCAGGGGAAAGCCGCGGGTCAGCTCCGTTCCGTTGACGCTGCGCAAGGGATGCAAGTACGGCTTGGGCGAGTCCGCGCCAAAGTGAAAGGACGTGAAAGGCTTGCCGTTGATAACGATGTCCACTTGCTCCCCGTTGCGGGTCAGCCGCACCTGCGCGGCCAGGCCCTCAGAGAAAGCCGCAGACAGACCAGCCATGAGTAGGGCGGCCGACAAAGCCCGGGTCAGCATGATCGCATCATATCCTGGTCAAGGAGCAAAGCAATCGCCGCCGATGCCGCAAGCGGTGACCAATTTTCTGGAAGTCGGTACGCTTCGTTCAGCCCTTCACTCCCACGGCCCGCAAAATCGTCATCATCGGACACCAGTTGGTGAAGGCCGACTGGAACAGATTTACCCCGATGAATACCGTGAATCCATACCAATAAGGATGCACCCAGTAGCCCAGCGCCACGCTGAGAACCACCAAGGCGCCGGCGATCATACGCAAGTAACGGTCAACGGTCATGATAGCGATCTCCTTTTATTCGCAATGAAGTAGACAATCGGAACGGTCATGCGCGACAAGGCCAGCGAGGCTATTTCGCCGGTCATCAGCGCGATGGCCAGTCCCTGAAAAATGGGGTCGAACAGAATGACGGCCGATCCGGTCACTACCGCCGCCGCGGTCAGCATCATGGGACGGAAGCGCACCGCGCCGGCGTCGATCACCGCCTGATCGAGCGGCATGCCTTCTTTCAAACGCAGCTCGATGAAATCCACCAGGATGATGGAATTTCGCACCACGATGCCGGCCCCGGCAATGAAACCGATCATGGAGGTGGCGGTGAAAAAGGCATGCAGCAAGCCATGAGCCGGCAGAATGCCGACCAGGGAAAACGGGATCGCCGCCATGATCACCAGCGGCGTCACAAAAGACCGGAACCATCCCACCACCAGCACGTAAATCAGCACCAGGACGGCGGCGAAGGCGATCCCCAGATCGCGGAACACTTCGTAAGTAATGTGCCACTCGCCGTCCCACTTGATGGCATATCGCGTGTCGTCAAAGGGCTGGCGGGCGGTGTACGTTTCGATAGCGTAACCGTCCGGCGCTTTCATCTTTTCGATCCCTTCGCCGAGTTTCAAGATGGCGTAGACGGGACTCTCCACCGCTCCCGCGACGTCGGCGGTCACGTAAGTCACCGGCATCAGGTTCTTGTGATAAATGCTTTTGTCTTCGAGCGACGTTTCCACATGCACCAACTCCCCGAGCGGCACCATTGAGCCGTCGCGCGCGCGCAGCTTGAGGTTTTCCAGGCGCGCCGGATCGGAGCGCACTGCGCGGCTGGCGCGTAGCAACACCGGCACGTCTTCTTTGGCCGAACTAACGTGCAACAGACCGGCCTCTTGACCTCCCGACACGATGGCCAACGTGCCGGCAATTTCCTCTTCGCTGATGCCCAGGCGCGCGGCCTTTTCGCGATCGGCTACGATGCGCGTCTTGGGCTGGTCGTCTTCCACGTACCAATCCACGTCCACCACGCCGGCGGTGTTGCGGAACAGTTCGCGAACCTGTTTGGCGAGGAGGATTTGTCCGGGCTGATTCGGCCCGTAGACTTCGGCCACCAACGTTTCCAGCACCGGCGGACCGGGCGGCACTTCCGCCACCTTGATGCGCGCCCCCCCGCGCTCGGCGATGGCCCGCAACCGTTCACGCACCTGCTTGGCGATTTCGTGGCTTTGCAGGTTGCGATCGCCTTTGGCCAGCAGATTCACCTGAATATCCGCAACGTTCGGTCCACGCCGCAAGTAGTAATGCCGCACTAGCCCGTTGAAGTTGTAGGGAGACGTGGTTCCGGAATACGTCTGCACGCTGGTAACTTCCGGCTGCCCGAGAGTCGCGCGGGCCAACTCCCGGGTGACGCGTTCGGTCTCCTCGAGCGTGCTTCCGGAAGGCATGTCCACGATCACTTGGAACTCGCTCTTGTTGTCGAAGGGCAGCATCTTCACCTTGACGAACCCGATGAACACGAGCGACACGGATGCGAGCAGCAGAAACACGACGCCACCCAGAAACCCCAGGCGTACCCGCGTTCGATGCAGGATCGCGCCCATCACGCAGCGGTAGAGGCGGGTCAGGCGGTCTTCTTCTTCCCCGTGCCCGGAAGCGCTCTGGCGCAATATCCGGATGGCCGCCCAGGGCGTCACAATAAAGGCCACCAGCAGCGAGAAGGCCATGGCCGCGGTCGCGCCCACGGGAATCGGGCGCATGTAGGGACCCATCAATCCGCCCACGAAGGCCATCGGCAAGATCGCCGCGATCACCGTGAGAGTGGCGAGAATGGTGGGATTGCCCACCTCGTCCACGGCTTCCACCGCCACATCCATCGGCGGGCGGCCGTGATTTTCCGGCAAGCGCCAGTGCCGCGAGATATTTTCCACGACTACAATCGCATCGTCCACCAGGATGCCGATCGAAAAAATCAGAGCGAAGAGGGTAATGCGATTCAGCGTATATCCGTACAGGTAGAAGACCATCAGGGTCAGCGCCAGCGTCACCGGTATGGCCGTGAATACGATCAGCGATTCGCGCAGCCCAAGTGTCAACGCCACCAGCACGCTGACGGAAATGACGGCGATGAGCATGTGCCACAGCAACTCGTTGGACTTGTCCGCGGCGGTTTCGCCGTATTGCCGCGTGATATTGACACTCACGTCGGAGGGAATCAAGTTGGCGCGCTGCAACTCCACGCGGCGCAGCACGGCGTCGGCCACGGTGATGGCGTTGGCACCCTTGCGTTTGGAAATTGCGATGGTCACGGCCGGCTCAAAACCCTGGCGCGTGCCGTTGTGCACGTACTGAACCGGCTCTTCGCCGGCGTCGGTGACAGTCGCGACATCGCGCAGGAACACAGCCTTGCCGCCGACCGCGGCCACGGTGAGTGCGCGGACATCGTCGGCGGTGTGCAGAAAATCCCCCGCTTCCAGGATGGTTTCGCGATTGTCCCGGGCGAAGCTGCCGGCGCTCTGGCGCCGATTGCCCGCGCCGATCGCCTGCATCACCTGCATGGGCGTCAGCGAGTATCCGGCCAGACGGGCATCGTCCAGAACCACGCGCAACTGGCGGCGTTCGCCGCCGATCAGCGTCACCTGCGAGACATCCTCCACTTGCTTGATGGCGTCAAGCAACTGCGCGGCTGCCTGGCGCAACTCAAACGCGCCATAACGCTTGCTGGAAAGCGTCAGCGCAAGAATGGGCACGTCATCGATGGATCGCGGCTTGATCAGGGGTTGCGACGCGCCCGGCGGAATCAGGTCGAGGTTGGCGTACATCTTCTGACTCAGCCGGACGACACTAGTTTCCTCGTCCTGCCCCACTTGAAAACGCACGATGGCCAGCGACTGTCCGGGACTGGAAGTGGAGTAGATGTACTCGACGCCGGGTATCTCGTGCAGCAGCTTTTCCATCGGCTTGGTGACGCGCTCTTCCACTTCGCGCACCGAAGCGCCGGGCATGGCCACGAAGACGTCGATCATGGGAACTTTGATCTGCGGCTCTTCCTCACGCGGCAGCTTCCACACCGAGAACATCCCCGCGGCCAGCGACGCCAGAATAATCAACGGCGTTAGCTTGGAGGAGATGAAGGCGTGGGCCACGGTTCCCGCCGGACCCAATTTGCGCTGTACGCTCACGGACGCACCTCCAGCCGCGCACCATCGGTGAGCGTCGCCGGAGCGGGCGCCACGATTTGCTCTCCGGCGGACAATCCGGAGAGCAGTTCCACCTGATCTTTGGTGCGCTCGCCGAGCGTGACGATCCGCGCGCGCGCGGTTTGATTCTCCACCACGAAGACCCACTGCATTTGTCCCCGCGGCACAACCGCCGAAGCGGGCGCAGCGAGAATCTTGCGAATGCCGGTCGGGAAGCGCGCCCGTCCAAAGAGGCCGGAATGAATCTGCGGCGACGCCGGCAGGTCTACTTTCACGGTGAACGTGTGCGAGGAGGGATCAACAGCGGGCACAATCTCCGCTACGCGGCCGGAGAGCGGCTCGTCCTGCGAATCCAGTTGAATGCCCACCTGCTCGGCCGTGCGCACTTTGGACAAGTTGCTTTCGGCGACTTCCACTTCCAGGCGATAGCCGCTCTCCTGCTCCAGAGTAAGCAGCGGCGCGCCCGGCGACGCCAAGTTGCCCGGCTCGGTGTTGCGGGCGACGATCACTCCCGCGAAGGGCGCGGTTAAGGTTGCGTATCCCAGTTGAATGCCGGCGCTGTTCTGTTCCTCGTCCGCTTGCGCGATGCGGGAGCCGGCCTGCTTGCGGCGGGCCTGCGCCATTTCCAGACCGGCGCGCGCGGCGCGCTCTCGCGCCGTGGCCTCGTCGAACTCCTGGTTGGAAAGCGAGCGCTTGTCGTGAAGATCCTTCATGCGCCGGAAAGTGGCTTCCGCCAGATCGAGATTAGCCTTGGCCGACTCGACGGCCTGGTCCGCTTCCGCCGCGCCGCCGGCCGCCTCGGAATGCTGCGCCGCAGCCTGGCGAGCGTGAGTTTGAATGTCCGCGGCGTCCAGCGTGACCAACACTTGCCCTTGGCGCACGCGATCTCCAGCGTGGACCCGCACTTCGCGGACGGTGGCCATCAGGCGGCTGGAAATCTGCGCCGTGGTGCGGGCCCGCACCGTCCCGGAGGCTTCGTACACGGCAGGCCACTCCACCTCCGACACCGCCGTCACCTTCACGGCGATCGGCGCGGCGCCGGCTTCCACACGCGGCCCTTCCTGGCGCGAGCCGCAGCCCGCCGCGAAAAACGCCAGCGCCAGAATCGGTACAATGACAATCTTGTTCATCTCATTCACCTATTTGTCAACCACATCGGAATCGGCGCTGAGTTTGCCGCGCACTTCCTCCAACATCACCGCGGCCAAACGCTGGTCGCGCACCGCTTCCAGGTCGCGCGTCTGCGCTTCCAGCAGGGCGGTCTCGGCGCGCAGCAACTCGGTGACTTCCGCCAGCCCCGCCTCGTAACGGTTGCGCACGATCCGCAAACTCTCCGTGGCCATAGCCACGGTGGCGTGCGCCACTTCAATGCGCTGGGCAGCCGCTTGCAACTCCAGCCAGACGCGGCGAGCCCCCAGGCGCGTGGCCGCCTGCACCTGCGCTTCCGCAGCGCGGCCACGCTGCACTTCGTGGCGGGCACCGTCCGCGCGGGCGCGGTCGGAAAAGCCGTTGAACAGATTCCAACGCATGCCCGCCGCGGCGATCCAGTTCGCGCCTCCCCGCGTGACGAAATCCTGGCGGTCGGCTTCGAATCCCCCGCGAACGTATACTTCGGGCAGCATGGCGGAGTGTGCGGTCTTCTCCTGTTGCGCGCCGATTTCCGTGGCCAGATGCGCCTGGCGCGGTTCCGGTCGATTAGCCAAGGCGTCTTGCTCCACTTGCTGGCCGTCGGTCACCGTGATTGGGGCAGGCTTCAGCGCGGTGGTCAGATGGAAGGCGGAGTCCAGTGGCGCGCCCATCGCTTCATTGAGCTCCGCAAAGCCGATCTTCACCTGCGCGTCGCAGCGGATCTGTTGTTCGCGCATGGCGGCCAGGTGTACACGCAAGGAGAGCACGTCCGAGTCGGTCGTGAGGCCGGCCGCCAAGCGGTTGTCGGCGCGCTGCAAATCGGCTTCCGCCGCGCGCACCGCTTCCGCGGCCACCCGCGCGTTTTCCTGATTCAGCAGCGCGGAATAGTAGGTGCGCAACACGTCGCCGATCACGTGCATAGCGGCGCCGCGAGTTTCTTCCTGCGCCACGGCATGTCCCAACCGTGCCGACTGCAACTGCGATTGGCGGCGTCCGCCGTCGAACAGCGTTTCCGAAATTCCAATTTGAGATTGAAAGTTGTTTACGAAGCCCGGATTGTTCAGCAGCCCAAGATCGAAGTTGCCGGCCGTGAACTGGCGCTGATCGAGCAGCGATCCGAAGACGAACACCGGATTGTTGCTGCGCTGCCACGATTCCGAGTAGTCCACGCGGGGAAGAAACGCTCCGCGCATTTCGTTGATCCGAGCTGCCGCACTCAGGGTGGCCTCGCGGCTGCCGGCCAGCCTGGGATGGTTGGCCATGGCGTCGGCAACTGCTTGCTGAACCGTCAGCGGGCTGTCCTGGGGCGCGGCCCCGGCGGTGGCCGTTAATACAAAGAGAAGGAAGAAGGCTCTCATGGGGATCCTTCTCTGAGATGCAATTGGCTGTCAGAGGTGACAGCCCATATTGGGACGAGGAACGTTGCGCCCTGCCCAGCCGGCGAAAAAACCGTTCGCCCAATGCCCCTCAGGTAAAGAGAGGCCGGCCAAGACGGTTCGATGCTCAGGCCGCCCGCTATCTCGGCGCGGGACAGTATCCGTTGTCCACAAACCCGTGGGCGTTTTCCCGGCGGCGCAAGGGATCGGCGACGGGCGCCTGCGGCAGGATTCCCAGAGCCATCAGCGCGGCGCGATATTCGTAACGGATCGTCACCGCGGCGGCGGGAGAATCTTCAAGATCCATGTGCACCAACATCACGGGATGCTCCTCGGCGTTGCCGATGCCGGTGGCGGCATAGTCCTCCTTCTCCCGGGGCGCGGACTGGCTCAACGATTTGTTGTCCAGCCCTCCGCCTATACCTCCGGCTTGCGCTTGAGGGGCGGCCTCGGCTCTCGACTCCGCCGGCGAATCCGACGGCGAACTCTGCCGGGATGGCGCCGCCGGGCGAATGCGCGCCGGCTGGCGGAGCGCCATGGGCACGCGCTCGCGGAAGAAGACCGCGCTGATCACTCCGAGGTTCTCGGTCTTCCCGAGCCACTGGCCATAGGAGTTCTGCTCGCTGGTGAAGAAGAAACGCCGGGCCTGCTCGTTGCTGGTCTGCCAGCCGCGCAGCACGATGGTCTGATAGGGGTCCAGCACCCATTTCCGTCCCGACCGGGCGTCGGTATGGCGCGCGTCCAGGGTATTCAAGCCGTTAACCGACAACGCCACGGCCACGCGCATTCCATAAGGATTGGTCAGGCGAATCTCATAGTCCTGATTCTTCAGGGCTTCGATGTAGGTGACGCCGCGCGCGGAATATTCCGTACGGGGAGCGCCGTTCACCAGGATTTCAATGTGGCAATCGCCGGCGAATCGGGAGGCGGAGTTCGCCTGGATGTCGCCCGCGAATCGGGAGGCGGAGTTCGCCTGGATGGCACCGGCTTGGGCGGCCCAGGCGGATGACGGGCCCGGAAACAGGAGCGCCGCGGCCAGAATCAAAAGAACCGGAAGTAGTTTGTGCATGTCAGGATCCTCCAGGCTTAAGAACGAAGACCCTCGGGGATTCTTGCACGGCTGGACCACGATTTTCAGCGCGGGGAAGGGCTGCGTCATGGATCGGCGCGCCGGGACTACATCGGCCGGCCGGTCTCGCTGTTGACCAAGAAGTTGAAGATGGCCAGGACGCGCTTGCGGAAATCGTAGAGGCGCTGCAACTCTTCGGGCGAGGGTGCTTGGGGATCGTGGCGGCGCTGCCAGCGGGCCATCAGGCTGGGAGGGAAGTCGATGTCCTGGCGGAGTTGCTCGGCGGAATGGCCGCGCATGAACAAACCAAAGAAGAACGCCGCCTCCTTCTGCGGGGATGGTAATTCTCTTTCGTCCCGCACTTGCCCCAAGGCGTCGGGCCGCTGTACGGCGCTGCCCTCAAACTCCCCGATGATGGGACTGCCCGGTGTCATAAACGAATCATAAACGGGTCGTAAAACCAGCCCAGAAGACCCCGGCCCTAATGCCCGGAAGGGTCAAGATACCACATCTCCATGCCGCTTCGGAAGGCCTTATCGCAAAATTCAAAAGGGTCGCGGCGGATCGCCCAACCCTGACCCTCCGCCGCCACGGCGGCTGAGTATCCCGGAAGGACCTCCACCCGGGTCCCCACTGCTCTGCGTTGAAAAAACCGTGATATTCGACAGTCACGCGCCATCAACGCGCACCATCTTTCCACCTTCTGTCCGGAAACGCTCGCCGCGCCACACCACTGTTCGGCGGAAGAGGCTGGCGAACCACAGCGACGCCGTAAGCAATTCACGCACCGGCGCCAGCCACCACCAGCGGCGCACCACCGGATCATCAAGGGTGCGCGCACCGACACACCAACAGGCGGCGCAGCGCGCGGCAGCCCACACCGCAACCAAAGACCACCATTGCGGATACCAGGCCAACACCGCCACGGACCAAACCGAGCCGTAGGTGACACCCAGACCAATATGGCCGCCGGGACGCGAGATGGCTTGCGTGCGCATCCAGCGAAATTGATGCGCCAGCATCGCGCGCCATGTGTCGGGCGGCAACTGCGTGTCCAGCACCATCGCGGACATCACGTTGCGATGGCCGCGGGCGGCCAGACGCGCGCCCAGCTCGTAGTCGTCGGCCAGATAGTCGGCCAAGGCTGGGAAACCGCCGATCTCGGCGACCAGTTCTTTGCCTACGGCGATCGTGGAGCCCATGGCGAAACGCACGCCTTCCATCTTGCGCGCCACCAATGCGCCGCCGAAAAACTCGCCGGCAATACCGAACGCTTCCACTTGCGATGCGACGCTGGCGCCAGGCCGTCCGCGATAAGGACAGGTCACTGCACCCACACCGGGCTGCTGTACTTCCGCGGCCAGCCGGCGCAGGTAGTCGGGCGGGACCATGATGTCGTCGTCCGAGATCACCAGAATCTGGTGGCGCATCTCGCGATACATTTTATCGAGACTGTCTACTTTGCCGTTCGCGCCATAAACGCGATCGGCGACCAGTACGCGCATAGCGACGCTGGGAAAATCGCGCTGCAGACCGCGCGCAGTCTCCAGGCCGGGGTCGTTTCCCGTCGCGGCGCAAAACAGCAACTCGTAAGCGGGATAGTCGAGACGGCAGAAAGATTGCAGACAATCGTGCAGCCAGGGATGCGCGCCGTGCAGCGGCTTAAAAATGGAAATCGGCGGAAGCGCTGCCGGCGGCGGCGCTGGCGGTTCCCGGCGATAGCTCCCGGCAGCCCAGATGACCACCAGGTTGTAAGCAATCGCCGCGGCGAGCAGTGCTAGCAGGAGCATGTCAAGCGGGGCGCAGCAACAGGACGCCGGCCGTCACTAACAGCGTCCCGGCCCAGCGCGCGGCGCCGACTCGCTCGCGCAGGATGAAGCGGGCTCCCAGCGTTTGCACGACCACTGTGGAGGCCGTCGCCGGCACGGAAAAACTCAGGTCCTCGTGCGACACCAGAATCAGAAAACTGAAAAACGCCACCGTCATTCCGGCAACTCCCAGCATCAGCCAGGGATTCAAAAAGGCGCGCCCCAGCGAGCCCAACCACGCGCCGGGACGGAAATCGTCAATCTCGCCGCTCTGCTTCATGCCGCGGGTGATGGCTACCTCGCCGATCGCCGTGGAGCCGACCACCAGCGCCACCAGGAGCCAGGTCATGACGCGCCTCCGTCTTCGGCGGCGACCACTTGGACGATCGGCACGGCGGTGGCCGTACTCACTTCCGTGCGCGCCACCAGCACCACGCCCGCCGCGATCAGCACGGTGCCGGCCCACCGCGAGGGGCTGAGCGCCTCATGCAGCAGAAAGTGGGAAAGTATAGCGGTGATCACATAACCAATGGCCGTGGTTGGAACGACGTAGCTAAGATCGGCCCAGGAAAGCGCCGTGGTGTAAGTCAGGAACCAGGCGATCAGCAGCACCACGCCCACCGCCACCCAGGGATTGAAAAGCGCCGCCACCGATGCCACGGCCATGCGCATGGGAGGAAGGTTGGAAACGTCGCCCACCAGCCTCATGCCATGACCCAGCGCCAGATTGCCGGCCACGCTTTCGGCAACCGTCACGGCCAGGATGATGCGCGTCTTCATTGTTCATCTCGACAACCGGCAAAAGTTAGCCACAGAGGCACAGAGAACACAGAGAACGGAACACAGAGAACACAAGAACAGGCGATGTTCTTCTCTGTGTTCCGTTCTCTGTGTTCTCTGTGCCTCTGTGGCGAATTCTTCTTTCGTGTCTTCGTGGTAAAAAAACACCGGCAAAATCGCTAATGAACGGAAACCTGTGGCGCGGCAGCCTTCTGCGCGGCCTGGGCCCGCACTTCGGCCACGAAATCCTTGCGCTGGGAGCGCAACAAGAGATACTCGCGCGCTTCCTTGAACAGGCGCTTGAACTCATGCGCGTCGGTCAGCGATTTGCGCACCAGCCGCCAAGCCGTCCGCGGACGGAAGTAGTACTCGTCGTAGAAACGCTCCACCGCTTCCATCAGGTCGGCGCGGGTCAATTCGGGATAATCCATCTGCGGAAGCTGGTGGCCGCCCTCATCGGTCATCAGTTGTTGGTCAGATAGCTGTTCTCCGTCAGGTATTGGTAGAACTCGGTGCCGGGGTAGGCGTGGGCCACGGAGACCTGGATGGTTTCGCAGTCCAGTTCCTTGGCGAAGTCGATGGTGCGCTCGGATGGTCTCCTTGGTTTCGCCCGGAAGGCCGATGATGAAGTCGCCGTGGACCGTCAGGCCCAGCTTTTTGCAGTCCTTGCATGAACTTGCGGCCCGCTCCGACGGTGGCGCCCTTCTTGATGTTCTTCAGGATCTGCGGATCGCCCGACTCGAAGCCGACGATCAGCAAGCGGCAGCCGGCGTCCTTCATGGCCTTCAGCGTTTCGTAGTCGGTGGTGACGCGCGAGGTGCAGGACCAGGTGAGGCCCAGCGGCTTCAGTTTCGCGCAGAGCTCGATGGTCCGCGCCTTCCGGATGTTGAAGGTGTCGTCGTCGAAGAAGAACTCCTTCACTTGCGGGAAGAGCTTCATGCGCCTGCTTCAACTTCGGCCGCCACGTTGTCGGCCGAGCGCACGCGCCAGGCATGGCCGGAATGCGTCTGCGGCCACAGGCAGAACGTGCACTGCGCCGGACAGCCGCGGCGTGGTGTAGAAGCGACACGTAAGGATGCAGCAGGAAGGGCACGTTGTAGTTCACGATCTCAGGTCGCGCTTGTAGACCTCGGTGACGAAGGGCAGCTCGTCCAGGTCTTCGAACGTGCCGGCGCGATCGGGGTTGTGAACGATCTGCGCCATCGGCGCCGCGATAGCTGACGCCGCGGATCTCGGCCAGCGGCTTGCCGTTGGCGTATTCCACCACGGGATAGTCGAATTCGCGGCGCACGACGAAATCGATCTCCTGGCTGGCCGAAGGCACTCGGCCGGTCGAGTGGTGACGTGCGGCCCGACGAAGGCAATCTTGAGGCGGGCTTGGTCTTCTTTCATGCGCCGCGGCGATCTTCACGTCGCCGTCAAAGCCCAGGCGTGGAGGTAAACAGCACCACGAAATCGTAGTCGCTGGCGATCTCGATGGTCTCGGCCGCGCGACTTGGTGCGGGCGGGGCGTCCAGCAGCGCGGCTGCCCTCCAGCATGCCGGCCGGATAGCACAGCCAAACCGGATACCAGTAGGACTCGATCTCGCGCGTCGCCGGCCAGCGCGAACCGGCTCCGCCATCAAAGTTTCGAAGGAGGGGGGGTTCAGGAAGAGCGTTTTCATGGGCATAAGTTGGGTTCCTGGACTGACTGCGGGTACAAAGAATTTATCTTAACACAAATACAGAAGCGCCTGCGGGCCAATGCGGGAGAAGCAAGCCGAGACTTATCATAATGTTACCGGGTGCCGTTGGACATACTGGACAGGAAATCGGCGTTGGTTTTGGTCTTGCCCAGGTGATCCAGCAACAGCTCCATGGCCTCGGTCGGGGAGAGCGGGGCGAGCACCTTGCGCAGGATCCAGATGCGGTTCAGGTCCTCCTTGGGGAGCAGCAGTTCTTCCTTGCGCGTGCCGAGCGGTTGATGTCGATGGCCGGGAACATGCGCTTCTCCATCAGCTTGCGGTCCAGGTGGATTTCCATGTTGCCGGTGCCCTTGAACTCCTCGAAGATCACGTCGTCCATGCGGCTGCCGGTGTCGATCAGCGCCGTGGCGATGATGGTCAGGCTGCCGCCCTCCTCGATGTTGCGGGCCGCGCCGAAAAAGCGCTTGGGCCGCTGCAGGGCGTTGGCGTCCACGCCGCCGGACGAGATCTTGCCGGAGGGCGGCACGATGGTGTTGTAGGCGCGGGCCAGGCGGGTGATGGAGTCCAGCAGGATGACCACGTCGCGCTTGTGCTCCACCAGGCGCTTGGCCTTCTCGATGACCATCTCCGCCACCTGCACGTGGCGCTCGGCCGGCTCGTCGAAGGTGGAGCTGATCACCTCGCCGTTGACCGAGCGCTGCATGTCGGTGACTTCCTCGGGGCGCTCGTCGATGAGCAGCACGATCAGCACGACCTCCGGGTGGTTGGTGGTGATGGCGTTGGCGATGTTCTGCAGCAGCATGGTCTTGCCGGTGCGCGGCGGCGGCGACGATCAGGCCGCGCTGGCCTTTGCCCAGCGGCGTCAACAGGTCCATCACGCGGCCGGAGAAGTTTTCCGTCTCGGTTTCCAGCTTGCAGCCGCTCGTCGGGATAGAGCGGCGTCAGGTTGTCGAAGAACATCTTGTTGCGGGCCTCGTCCGGCGATTCGAAGTTGACCGCTTCCACCTTGAGCAGCGCGAAATAGCGCTCCCCCTCCTTGGGAGGGCGGATCTGGCCGGAGATGGTGTCGCCGGTGCGCAGATCGAAGCGGCGGATCTGCGACGGCGAGACATAGATGTCGTCGGGGCCGGGCAGATAGTTGTAGTCCGGGGCGCGCAGGAAGCCGAAGCCTTCCGGCAGGATCTCCAGCACGCCTTCGGCGAAGATCAAGCCTTCCTTTTCGGCTTGCGCCTGGAGGAGGCGGAAAATCAGATCCTGCTTACGCATACCGGAAGCGCCCGGAAGCTCCAAGCCACGCGCAATTTGCGTGAGATCGGCGATGTTTTTTTCTTTCAGTTCGGAAATGGTCATAGCGCCATGGGCATACCGCGAAGAATCGCCCCCAACCTTCCAAGTCCTGTTTGGGATTTAAAGCGAGAGGAGTAACAGAGACCAGTATATCACAAGCTGGGAGGAAGGCGAACCCCGAGGCACCGGGTAGTTTGCAGAAAGCGTGTTGTCAGAACCGTCCGCGGTAGCGGATGGTCACCCGGTGGACCCACCTGCTACCGCAGGCGGTACTGACAACGCATGCCGGCCCTACGATCAAACTGATGAGACACTACCAGACACCGGGAAAGCCAGAAAGACAGCGGTGGCCAATTGGGATCGCGGGCAAGCCATCCCTGCAAGCATTGGGTCCTGCTATGATTGACGGTCAGGCTTTCCCTTTGATACTTTCTTCGCTCTACGCCATCATCGACACCGGCTACACGGCGCAACCGATTGACGCGGCCTCGACTCTGCTGGCCGCCGGCGTTGGCCTGCTGCAATACCGCCACAAAGGCGCGTTGGAGCGCGTTCACTGGGAGCACTGTTGCCGGATCGCGGAACTCTCGCGGCAGGCCGGCGCGATCTTCATCGTCAACGACCGTGTGGACATCGCGTTAATGTCCGGCGCCGCCGGTGTGCATCTGGGCCAGACGGATCTGCCGCCGGACGCCGCGCGCCGATTGCTGGGCCCGGACAGAATCATCGGCTACTCCACGCACAACGAGGCGCAGGCGCGGGAAGCCGAATCGCTTCCTGTGGATTACGTGGCTATCGGGCCGGTGTTTGTGACGCGCACCAAGGAAAACCCCGATCCCGTGGTGGGATTGGCGGGCGTGGCGGCGGTCCGACGGCTGGTGAGCAAGCCGCTGGTGGCGATCGGTGGAATCGCGCGCCAGAATGCCGCGTCGGTGATCGCCGCGGGCGCCGACTCGGTGGCCGTGGTGCGCGATTTGGTGGCCTCGCCGGACATCGCCGCCGCGGTGCGCGAGTTTCTGGCCCTTCTTCACGCGTAGCAGCCCAAACGATCCACAGATTGCCGCAGCCCAACAACGGCTCGATCCACAGATTACACAGATTACACAGATTAAGACGTAACTTGTGTCGCCGCTACAAGGCGTGTCTGCGTGTCCGGAAAATCTGTGTAATCTGTGTAATCTGTGATCGAGATGAGTTTGTTCTAATCAGTGGACCGGCACGCCGCCGCGATTTCGCCGGCGATTTCCTCCAGTGGAAGTACGCGCCGCAGCGCGCCGAGCAAAGCCGTGGCGCGCGGCATTCCGTAGACCGTACAGGTCGCTTCGTCCTGGCCGACGGTGTAGCCGCCGGCGTCCGGAATCTTCTTCATGCCGCCGGCGCCGGTCCGGCCCATGTCGGTGAAAATCACCCCCCCATCGCTTGCGATCCAAAAACCTCGGCCGCCGAATTCATCATCACGTCCACTGACGGGGTGTGGCGCGCCTCCCCGCCACAGCGGCGGTTGATCCGACAGGCGCACCGCCACGCGGGACGCGCGCCGCACCACCGTAAGATGACGGCCCGCCGGCGCAACCAACACCACGCCGGGTTCCACCGTGTCACCGGAAACCGCCTCGCGCACGGTCAAGCGGCTCAAGGAATCCAAGCGCCGCGCAAAGGGTCCGGTGAATCCCACAGGCATGTGTTGTACGATCACCACGCCCGCCGGAAGATCGCCGGGAAGTTCGCCGATAATGGCCTGCAACGCCTTGGGACCGCCGGTAGACGCGCCAATGGCAATCACTCGCGGCGCAACGCCGCGCGACACAGGCTCAGCGCCTATCGGCGCGGGTGTGGCGGCCTGTTTGGGCCAGCGCAGCCACTTGGCGGCGGCCGCCGCTTTCACTTTGGCCACCAAATCCTCGCGGATGCGCACGATCTCCAGATGATTCGCGGTGACGGGTTTGGCAATGCAGTCGAAGGCGCCTTGATCGAACGCTTCCAGCATGGCCTCCGCGCCTTGCTGGCTGAGCGCGCTGACCATAATCACCGGGCGCGGACTCTGCTGCATCATCCGCCGCAGCGTACACAGGCCGTCCAGGCGCGGCATCTCGATGTCCAGCGTAACCACGTCGGGATCGAGCAACTGCGCTCGTTCCAGCGCTTCCAGGCCGTGCGAAGCCGTGCCAACCACTTGCAGCGTGGCGTCGGATTCGATCATCCGAGTCAGCGCGGTGCGCATGAACACGCTGTCGTCCACCACCAGGACGCGGATCGGATCGTTCGTCGATAACGCGGAAGCGTTCATAGGACACTCGTCGGAGAAGGCTTGCGGGACATCTTGCGATAGGCCACGCAACCCGGAAAATGGCGCAGCCGGAAATCGTTGTTGATGCCGAACAGCGATTCGGAGTGCCCCAGAAATAAGTAGCCGCCCAGATTGAGGTTGTTCTGAAAATGCTGGATCACCCGGCGTTTGGGCTCGCCGCCAAAATAGATCAGCACGTTGCAGCAGAAGACGGCGTCCTGGCCTTTCAGGAAAACCATCCGGCTATCGTCCAGAATATTCAAACGTTCGAAAGTCACCGCGGAACGGATTTCCTCGCAGACCTGCTGCCGGCCGTCGCGGGGGCGGAAATACTTTTTCAGGAAGTAGGGTGTGACGCTGCGCATTGCGTAGTCGGCGTAGAATCCCTCGCGCGCCTGTTCCAGGCGATCGTCGTTGATGTCCACCGCCAGGATGTTGAAGGTCCAGCCGCGCAACGCTCCCAGGCTTTCCTCGGCCATCAGCATGGCCAGCGAGTAGGGTTCTTCGCCGGTGGCGCAGCCGGCGCTCCAGATGGTCAGGTGGCGATTGCCCAGCCGTCCCTTGGCTTCCACCAACTCCGGCAGCGCGGTCTTGCGAAAGGCATCCAACTGCGGCTGGTTGCGGAAGAAGCTGGTCTCGCCGACCGTGATTTCGTTCAGCAGGCAGCGGATTTCCGCCTCCCGCCGGCTGCCGCTGGTCAGCAGCCGGAAATACTCGGAGAAGGAGCCGACGCCGGCGGCGTCCAGGCGTTTGCTACAGCGGTTTTCCAGGATGTAGAACTTGTTGTCCGGCTGGAAAATTCCCGAGGCCCGGTAGATCAAATCGCGAATCCGGAACAGGTAGGGATCGGCAAACGCTTCGGGAGCGTTCTGGGTGTCTAGTTCGACAGAAGGCAGGAAAGACATGGTTCAAGCCGCTTCCTCCGCGGTCTCTAGCAGAGCCGCGGGATCGAGAATCAAACGCACCTGCCCATCTCCGCTGATGGTTGCGCCGCCCAGTCCCGGAACGTGTCCGAGATAACTACCGAGGGATTTGACCACGGTTTCTTCCTGGCCCAGCAGGCGATCCACCACGACACCGGCGCGCTTTTCGGCCGCGCCGAGAATCACCACCGTCAGATCGGCGGAAGAAGAAGGCGGGGAGCCGGAAAGCTGGAACCGGCGGCTGAGATGCTGCAAAGGAATCACATGATCGCGCAGCCGGAACATTTCCGCGCCGCCCAGGCGATGCACTTGCGAGCGCGGCACGCGTACGATTTCCTGCACCGAGCGCAGCGGCAGGGCGTAGGTTTCCGTGCGCACTTCCACCAGCAGCACCGCGAGAATCGCTAGCGTCAGGGGCAGCTTCAAGCGCACCAAGGTTCCTTCACCTGGCACGCTTTCCAACTCCACCACGCCGTTCACTTTTTCCAGATTGCTGCGCACCACGTCCATGCCCACGCCGCGGCCGGAAAGATCACTGACCTGCTCGGCGGTGGTGAAGCCAGGCAGGAAGATCAGATTAAGCAATTCCGAAGAATCCCCGGCGCCATCCAGCGCGCGCGCTTGGGAGGCGGCGCGGCGTTCCATCATCGCCGCCAGACGCTGCGGCGTGAGCAAGCCTTTCTCCACCGCCTTGCGGCCGATCTTTTCGGGGTCCATGCCGCCGCCGTCGTCGGAGACGGAGACCACGATGTTGTCGCCTTCCTGTTGCGCTTCCAGGAGAATGCAGCCGTGGCGCGGCTTGCCGGCGGCTTCGCGCTGCTCGGGGATCTCAATGCCATGATCCAGGGCGTTGCGCAGCAGATGTACCAGCGCGTCGGCCAGATGCTCCACCACGTTCTTGTCCAATTCGGTCTCTTCGCCGCGGATGACCAACTCCACGTCTTTGCCCAGACTGTGGGTGATGTCGCGCACCAGGCGGGGAAAGCGCCGGAAGGCCGCGTCGATCGGAACCATGCGCGCGCGCAGGCTGGTGGACTGCAATTCTTCGGTGATGCTGCTGAGACGCCCGGTGGCATCGGCCAGCGCTTCCGCCAGTTGCTCGGCGTGCACGTTGCCGTTGCGCACGTCGGAGCTGAGCCGCGCCAGGCGGTTGCGCTCCAGCACCAACTCGCCGACCAGGTTTAGCAATTCGTCCAGCTTGGCGGTATCCACGCGAATGGTCCGGGACGAGTCCCCACCGGAGGCGCCGGCAACAGGAGAGGCTTGCTTGCCCAACGCTTCCCGCACCTGCGACTCCGACGCCAATTTCTTATCCACGAGCACTTCGCCCAGCTTACGGCCGTCCCAGGCCGCCTCCGCCAGCGACTCGTGCAACTCGGCGCGGCTGATCACTTTTTCCACGACCATGATCTCGCCCAGCCGGGGACCATCACTGTCGGTTTCTACTTCCTGGCGCAACTGCTCCAGCAGCGCGATCAGGGGATCCAGTTGATAGGGGTGGGTGGTATTTTGGCGGACGTCGAGAATCATCTTACGAAGCTGGTCGTGGACTTCCAACAGCGCGTCCATGGTCTTGCGCATTCGTTCGGGGCTCGGCGGCGTGCGGCGTTGGCGCAATACGTTGAGCACTTCCTCGGCCTGGTGGGTCAGGCTGACGATTTGATCCAGGCCCATGAATCCAGAAGTGCCCTTCATGGTGTGGACCGCGCGAAAGATGCGGTTCACTAATTCTCCATAGGCCGCCGCCGCGGCGCCATCCCGCGCCAGCGGTTTCGATTCACTGGCGCCATTCTGATGTTCTTCGCCCTGCGACGCTTCTTCCAGCGCCACCAGATCCTGATCGACGCGTTGCAGCAGTTCGTCGCACTCCGCGAGATAGTCGCGCAGCAACTCGGGGTCTTGCGCCAGATTGAGGGAAAAATCGGCGTTGCTCATGCCGCCTCCGGCCACAGATCCAGGCTCACCCAGAACGGCGAGCCGTGAAAGACGAAGCAGGACTCCAGGATTTCTCCGCGCGCCATGGATGCCATGGTGAACTCTGGTCCTTGCAAGACCGTCGGCGCCGACACGTGACAGGCATCGGCCAGCCCTGGAATCTTGGACTTGAAATTTCCCGCCACCATGTTGGCGACTTCACCCAGCGCGTCCATCAGCAACTCGTCCTGGGGATCCAGGAACATGCCTGCCAGGCAGGATCCCATCAAGTAGGCCGCCGCCGCCGGGCAGCGGACCCGCAGAGACCCCTCCAGCGCCCCGCTCAATCCCACCAGGGCGGTGAAGTCGGAAATCGGCGGAGGCTGTTCGTCATTGAAGACGGCCAGCGCGGCCGGCTCGCCGATCATCGTCTCGAAAACCTCGCGAGTGGAAGCTTCCAGCAGTCGCATCCACACCGCGTTGGCCGGTCCGGGAGTGGCGCGGCGGACCGCCTCGATCGGCGGAGTCTGCGCGGCGGGCCAGGCCGGCGCCGTTTCCAGCTTCACTACCGGCCAATCTAAAGCGCTGGCGCTGGATGGCGCCGGCCAATCTAAAGCGCTGGCGCTGGATGGCGCCGGCGAATCTAAAGTGCTGGCGCTGAATAGCACGGATGTCGCAGTGCCCATGAGATCCTGGTCTTCCGGTCTGGCAATGGCCACGGCAAAAGAGTTGTCCATTTTATCGATTTTTCCTTTAACTCAGAATTAGGCCGCCGCGGCGGTGGCGCCGGCCATCGCCTCACCCACGGCTTGTTCGGTGTCGCTCAGTATCCTGTCCACGTCCAACAGGATCAGCAAGCGGTCCTGCAATTTAGCGACGCCGCTGACGTAGTCGCGATCCACTTTGACCAGCTTGGGCGGCGGTTCCACGCTGTCTTCGGGTAGGCGCAGCACTTCGGACACCGAGTCCACCGCCAGGCCCGCGACGGCGCCGCCCACTTCCACCACCACGATCCTGCTCAGGGCGCTCCCTTTCCCGGGATCGGCCAGGCCAAAGCGTTTGCGCAAGCAGATCACCGGCACGATTTTCCCGCGCAGGTTGATCACTCCCTCCACGAAACGGGGAGCGTTCGGCACGCGCGTCGAATCGATCTTGCGAATGATTTCCTGCACCTTGAGGATTTCCACCGCGAATTCCGCGCCGTCCAGGTGAAACGTCACCACTTGGCGGACGCCGGCCTGTTGGGCGGCCTGCGGCGCGCGCGAAGCGAACGTCGGACCGTGCGATCCTGCTCGAAATCCCTGCTTAAAGCTCATACCGCCTCCTTGTCGCCTTGTTGACCCGCTATCGCCGCTCGTCTAACGCATGCTGAACTGGACTTTGACCTGGGTGCTCACTTCCACTTCTTGGCCGTTAACGATGGTGGGCCGATACTTCCACTGCTTCACCGCTTCCTGCGCGGCGCGCGTCAACAGCGCGGGACCGGAGACGATTTCGATCTTGGAAACCTTGCCGTCCCGGGCAATGAGAACTTGCAGGACCACCGCGCCTTCCGTGCGGGAAAGCCTGGCCAGCTCGGGATACGCCGGCTTGGGCTGCTCGGTGATTTTCAAGCCCTGGATCTCCTGCGCCACTTTCAGCGGTCCGGAGTCGTCCGGACCCAGGCCGGGATTGCGGGCGGCGGAAACCGCCAAAGGAGCCGCCAGAACCAACCACAGACCGAAAATACTTGTTTGCCAACGCTTCATGTTTCTTTTCCTCCGATTTCCAGTTTCGTGGGTTGCTAGTTTGCAGCTACGGCATGCCTGTCCGCACCCGTGAATCGGGAGGCGGGTTTCGCCTGGATGGCGGCGCCATCCCGCACCGGCGATTTCGATCCGCCCTCGAAGGACAACACTGTTTTCGGCAGCCGGAACGATCCCGGGCCGGATTCGTGGCCATTTCCATCGCCGTTGCTCAGCTTGAATTGCCCGACCATGGATTGCAGATCCAGAGCCAGGCCGGAGAGATCGTGGCAGGCCTTGGCGGTCTGCTGCGCGCCGGCCGCAGTGTCCTGGCTGATGCGCGAAATCTGCTCCATGTTGCCGGACACTTCCTCGGTGGCGCCGGATTGCTGCTGCGCCGCCGTGGCGATGTGCACCACCATTTCGCCGACCTGCTGGGCCATTTGGATGATTTCACCCAGCGCCGCGCCGGCTTGCGCGGTGGTTAGCAGGCCTTGCTCCACCTGGTTGTTGCCTTCCTGCATGGCCTTGACGGCATTCTTGGTCTCGTCCTGAATGCTCTTGATCATCTGGGCGATCTCTTTGGTAGCCTTGCTGGTGCGCTCGGCCAGCTTGCGCACTTCATCGGCGACCACGGCGAAGCCGCGGCCTTGGTCGCCGGCGCGCGCCGCTTCGATGGCCGCGTTCAGCGCCAGCAAATTGGTTTGTCCGGCGATCTCGTCGATCACGCCGATGATTTCGCCGATCTGGTCGGAGCGCGATCCCAGGTCTTGCACCTGGCGCGCGGTCTGACCCCGGAACCGGCGATCGCCCGCATTTTGGCTAACGTTTCCTCGACGATCTTGCCGCCCTTGCGGGCGGTGTCGGCCGCTTGGCGCGCCGCATCGGCGGCCTTGTGGGCGTGGTCGGCCACTTGCGTGACCGTCGCCGACATTTCCTGCATGGCCGTGGCCACTTGGCGGGTCTCGTCTTTCTGCGACTCCGCGCCTTGCGCTTGCGAGGCGGCGGAATTAGAAATTTCCTCGCTGGCTCCGGCCACGCGCTGCGCGGTGTCGGCCAGTTGCGCGATCAACTCGCGCAGTTTGTCGGTGGACACGTTGAACAAGCGGCCCACTTCGGCGATTTCGTCGTGGGCCCCGATCTGCTGGGCGTCAATGCGGTGGGAAAGGTCGCCCTGGGCCAGGCGCTGCAAACTTTCGATCAGCGGCTGGATGGTGCTGACGATGCCCCGGCTGATCCATCCGCCCAGCAGGATCAGCACCAGCAGCGACAAACCGCAGATGGTCACGATGGAGGCATGTGACGCCGCCACGGCGTTCTGGCCGCGCGTTTCGGAACGCTTCTGGCTGGCCTGCACCTTGTCGCTGAGCTTGCTGAGCTTGCCATCGAGATCGTTGAAGACGACGAGGAAGGCATCCAGTTGCCCTTGCGCCGTGGTGCGGTTCTTGAAGGCGATGTCCACGATCACTTCGGCGCTCTTGATGTACTCTTCCAGCACCGGCTGGGTTTCCTGCAACTGCGCCTTGATGTCGGCGCTCAGCGGCAGGGCGTTGTTCTGCGCCAGATACTGGCGGAAGCGGTTGGAGTGATCGGCCAAGTCGGCCAGCACGCGGTCTTTGTCTTTGTCGTTGCGCGCCAGCAGCGCGGCCAGCACGTCGCCCTTCAGGGCGTGGCGCATCATGTCCGCTTCCAGATGATTCCGCAACGCCGAGCTGGTGACGTAGATTTCCTGAATCCCGCTCTGCACCTGGCTGACTCCGAAGTATCCGGAGGCTCCCACGGCCACGGCCAACAGCAGACCCAGAAAACTGAGCGTAAAAAGGCGGGTTCGAATCGTCCAATGCATGGGGGATCTCCTTCGGCCGGCAGCGGCTTAGGCCAGCAGCGGCGCCACTTGCTCGCGAATCTGTTCGGGCGTAAACGGCTTGCGGATGTAACCCCGCGCGCCGCACGATAAGGCTTCGCCGACACGGCCCTGTCCGGCCTCCGTGGTGATCATCACCACCGGCACGCCCTGGCCGTTTTCCAGCGACGCCAGATGGCGGACGAATTCCAGGCCGTCCATGCCCGGCATGTTGATATCGCAGAGCACCAGGTCGGCGCGATTCTCGCGGGCCAAGGCCAGGGCTTCCCAACCGTCATTGGCTTCCATGACGCTGCCCAGCTCCACGCCGGCCATCCGCAGGGAGCGCTCCACGATTTTTCTCATCACCGCCGAATCGTCCACGATGAGTACCCGGTTCTTCTTCATGGCTTGTCCTTTTTCGTTTGTTGGTTCGGTTAATTGCGCAAGTCCAATGTCAGCCAGAGCGGCGATCCTTCACAACTCAACGACATTTCCAGGTGTTCACCGCCGCTTGCGGAATAGCGGTGATAGTCGGCCCCTCTCATCACCGAGGGCACGGAGAGAAGCGAGTTCTCACTCAGGCTGGGAATCCGGCTCTTGAAACTGCCCGCCACCATGTTGGCGATTTCGGCCACGCCGTCGAGGACGCGTTCGTCGAACTCGTCGGTCTCCGCGCCCACCAGGATGCTGGCCAGGCGGCAGGCCGTGGCGGCCTGACAGTGCAGGCCGAACACGCCGCGCCATTGTCCGGAGAATCCCACGATCACGGTGACGTCGGCCACCACCGGAGGATCGGCCGTTACGCTCTGCAGCTGCACGCCGAGCATGATCTGGAAAATTTCGCGCGTCGCGGTTTCCAGGATCGCGCGAGAGCCCGCTCCCAGGAGTTGCTCGGGCTTGTTTTCCCTGCCGGACGGTTTGACGGCCTGTGCCAGGGCACTCATTTATTTGGCTCCTGCGTTGGCAGGGATCAAAGCACTGGACAGTTTTGGCGCGGCCGGCGCGGTCAGTAATTCGCGGACTGCCGCGGCCGTCGCGGAAACCGGACCGGAGAGCGTCGGCCGCGCCGGCGCTTCGCACGATGCCATCAAGGAAGCCAGCGTCGGTTTCGCCGGCCGGGTCGGTTCGAGAGGCGGCAAATCGAGAGGAGGAAACACGATGCCCCAGAAGTTGGTGTTCGGCGTCGTGAATTGCACCGCCACCCGGAGCCAGCCATCGGGGTCGGGAATGCTGACACTGTGCACGGCCACCGTTGCGGATTGATTCGCCGCCGGACGCTTGATCACCACGGTGCCGTGCGTTGGAACACGCGTCTTCATTCGCAGCATGGCGCCGGTGGCGCTGACCACTTCCGTTTCGGCGTGTTCCCGAACGCGCATGCCCGTGCTGGTAGTCCAGGAAATAGCCAGCGGCATCACCAACAGGGTCCGTTGGCTGCGCCGGCGGTCCGCTTTGGAAAAGCTATCTCGTCCTTCGCTGGACGGTGCCGCAGCTTGCAAGCGGCTCTGCGCAGCGGGCGTGAGATTCATTTTGTCGTTCATCTTAATGGCCTCGTTTCCCTTCGCTGGCATGTTGCAGTGTCCGACGCTCTGAACTAGAGCAAGGGGTGTTCCAATCCGGGATGTGTTTGAATTTGTTATGCTTTCGTAGAGCGGGTAGACCTCTCGTACTAGTGGCGTGTAACGAAAAGTACCAATTCGCAAACTTTGGTGCTGGGGCATGTCATGCACCAGCACCCAAACTTTGGTGTTGGTGCATTTCGAGGCCGGAAAGTGGCTCTGCCGCCCCTTCGTGCGGAAGGGCTTGGCCCTTCCGAACCCGCCCTACCACTCCCGCAAGGCTGCGCCTTGCGGGTCCTGGCACGCGGGTGACCATCAGGCAAAAGGCGACAAGGCGCAGCCTTGTCGAGAGAACGTGTTTCGGGAAGGCCCAGCCTTCCCGCACGAAGGGGCGGCAAAGCCGCTCGCTACGAGCAGGATCAACCACTTCAGGCGCGCGGCATCCAATCCGAGCCTCGGAAATGTAGAAACTCCAGCGGCGTCCGTGAAGCGGACGCCCTGACAGTAGCCCAGCACTTCAGTGGCAATAATATACTTGACAAAATAAATGTCTTGGGCTAAGATTTATACATGGTCAAGGAACCCAAGACGCTGCAAGCCGCGATCCTCTTCTTCTCGGATTACCAGAACTGCCACGCCTACCTCGTGGATCGGCGCTGGCCGGATGGCAAGATCACTTGCCCGAAGTGTGGCTCCGAGAACGTAGTGTACTACGAGAAGTACCGCCGCTTCCATTGCCGGGAGGGGCATGAGGCTCCGCAGTTCACCTTGAAAACTGGCACGATTTTTGAGGAATCTCCCATCGGCTTAGACAAATGGCTGCTGGCTATGTGGCAGGTTGTAAACTGCAAGAACGGCGTATCGAGTTACGAGATTCACCGGGCCATCGGCGTAACCCAGAAGACCGCATGGTTTATGCTCCAGCGTTGCCGCAAGGTCTTGCAGTCCGGTTCTACGATGAAGCTCGGTGGCAAAGGCGAAGAAGTTGAAGTAGACGAAACCTACATCGGCGGTCGTGCTCGCAACATGCACGAGAACGTCAAGAAGCGTCGCGGGATCGGCGGCGGCGGATTCACTAGCAAGGTTGCTGTTCAAGGATTGCTTGAACGTCACGGCGAAGTGCGCGCCCGCGTCGTGGAGAGCAGCGGGTTTCAAGTCCTGCAAGACGGAGTGAAGGACCACGTTGAAAAAGGAACTAACGTCTACACTGACGAAGCGAAAGCGTACCGAGTGCTGCCAGAGCACGGTTTCAATCATCAATTCGTCCAGCACGCGGAGAAGTACGTAGACGGCAACGTCCATACCAACGGCCTTGAGAATTTCTGGTCGCTGCTGAAGCGCAGCATCGGCGGAACCTACGTGTCCGTCGAACCGTTCCACTTGTTCCGTTACGTTGACGAGCAAGCGTACCGTTACAACAATCGCGGCTCTAAGAAACACCCGTTGGACGATGGGGACCGTTTTGATTTGGCCGTGCGCCAGATCGTAGGAAAGCGTCTGACGTTTGCCGCAGTCACCGGCAAGGTGGGACAAAATGCGGCCAACTAATTTGGGAAGATTGAAGCGGGGAAAGCGGCGCGGTTGAACGCGCCGCTGTTGGCCTTACGCAGCGCGAAGGCGCAGTGTATACGGATCGGTGACAGAATGCGCACCGAGTTCGGCGAGTAACCGTAGCTCGTTCGCATCGACCAATCCAAGTTGTTCCATCACCATCCGAATTTCTGGACGCCGACGATCAGGGATGCGCTGAGAGAAGAAGGGCCAAAGCTCCTGCTTCATGTATTTTTTCTCAGGAGCCGTTGTCGGGAATCCTGGAATCGGCGCTAGTCCGAATCTACGGAAAGCTGGGAGATACCGAAACGTGAACAACCCGTCATTCAACGTCAGTTCTGCCACTGGCGTGTCCGTATACAAGACTTCCACCGTTGGAGGCGGTTCATTGTAGCGGTAACTGAAAAATCTAGGCATGGAAGTCTCCTTTCTTCAGACACAGCTCGCTGAGTTTATCGGCGCGGATCTCCAGAACTTTAGCGATGAGCTTGCTACGAAGTGTCGTAAACGCAGAACAGAACGGGTACGCCCCGAGAAGGGCTACTGCGCGTCGCCGAACTGCCACGGGACGGACCTTCCACATAGGCTCTTTTACTAGGGTACCATATTTGTCAAGTATGTGACTGATCAACTGGAAATGGCTGATTGAGGTATCTTGTCCGGCAATGCCGATGAGAGGGCGAGAGTGGTTCACGTAGCGCATGACAGACGGTGTGACTGGAACGAGCGCGCCAGAGCCATCCAGCGTGCCAAGTTTCTTGAGTTGTTCGTCGCTTAGGTTCCACAGCATGGACCTAGCCGAATCAAAGATCGGAGCAAACCGGATCGTTCGCGGGCTGCTGTCGCTTACGATGACACCCCAGTTCTCGATGTGCCGATCCATGGAGCCAACAAGAGCGTCGAAGACCAGCATCTCCACAAAGGACGAGAAAACCTCACTGAAGCCATTCCCGCAAAAGTTGTAGACGATCTCTGCTAGCAGATCTATGGAGTAGAACGATTGCTCGCTCCTCCCCTTGGGAATGCCGGCCAGATCCTTTTTCTCAAAATGCTCTTGAAGCATCACACTACATGGCGCAAAGCTTTCGCCGACGGACCGATAGAAGCTCTTGCTGACGAAGTGCAGCGCCCCATCGAGACGAACCAACCCTGAATGTGCCATTGGAAAGCCAAGACTTTGGCCCAGCTGGTTAACAAACAACTCGGTGTACGTTTCGATGGGACCACCCTTGCCAGCGCCTTTCGCGACGAAAAAATTCGTTGCTTGAAACAGTTGGCCCTTGTGTACGAGAAGCCACTTCGGGGCAGCCCCGCCGATGGATCGCTCTTGAGGTGCTGCTATTCGATAGTCGCGAAATCGGCGCGGCAATCCCCATGTATGCGGCCTTTGCCCAACGCGCACGCACGTAGACGGGACGTTCGTAATGACGTTGCCCTGTGGCGTGGGTGTGGAAGGCATTCTGAGAGTGTAGTACACTTCTCATATGAACCCATTGCCTGCCCCGAAGGTGCCCGGCAACACGGAGTTTGAGCGCTTCGACTATGCCGTGCGCAGGGTTTTCAGCATGTCCAAGACCGCTGTAGCGAGGGTCGCTACGAAGCCTGCGAGCAAGAAGCGCGCGAAGAAGCGGCTTGCTTAGGAAGATTCCCTCTGCGCACTTTTGCTCAGTATAGCACTGTGCAGTATGGTAGCCTCTGTGGTATGGAGAGTACGGTTGCCACTGGCCATCAAAGACTCGCATCCAAGGTCAAAGAGAAATGGCGGAGTGTCGTGGGCTGGAGTTTGGAGCGACTCCGCACCCCAGCCCTGTTAAAACACTTCGAATACATTGACCCAGCCACGAACGAAACGATCTACCTTTACACCGATGCGTCTTACTCGGTGCTATGCGTTGGACCGCGCCGCTTCTACTTCGACCGGGTCACCGGGAAGTACGACGGCACCTCAGCGTTTCCCGACCGTATTTCCGAACGGATTGAACTCCCGGATTAACACGGCCTCACGCTCGGTACGTGCCCACACAGTTGCATGGCCTTCTACGAAGAAATGCGTAGTGCCGCTGATGGGAGGGTTGTTGAAGTGTTCCCGTAGGCGGCGACGTAGGTTGTCGGACATCCCAACGTAGAGACATACGTATTTCTGAGAGAAGGGATTGTACTGGAATAGTCCGTAAACTCCTCCAGTCTCGATGACCGTGTCAAGTACCGCTGATGCGAATTGCAGGGGGCCGTATCCGGCTCCAGTTTGAAAAGGCATGACAGTTTGTCCTTTCTGGCCGGTCTCTCTGAGACACGGGCCGTGGTGGCTACCGAGCGGACAGGGCCGGTAGCAAACGCAGAAACCCATCGCAAGAGGTTTCCCAACTAGGTACTTGACAGGAGATGCCGATTGGCGTTAAATGGCGTGTGTCAGCAGCCATTAGCTCGTAGTCAGGTACCACATTTAGAGCAACCATAGCGGCCCGCCCCCCAAGGACGGGCCGTTTGGCTTTTTGGACCGTAGGGCTCTTTTACCGCTATATGTAGAGGCTGTCAAGTCCCAAATACGTAAATGTTGGGGTACGCTGGATGTAGGACATATCTGTCCAGCTATGGGACGTTCTTCCTCAAGAACGGCTAGCACTGCCCTGTCACGGCTCCTCCATCCTACCTCTGGGCCTGATTTTTGCCAAGTATATCATTGCCACTTCAGTGCTGGGAAAATGGCCGTCTCCGATGAAGTCCGTGCAACGGACGGCTGAGGTCTTTGCGGAGCTATGCTCAAGAATATAGAAACCTCAGTCGTCCGTTGCACGGACTCGCTTCCTGCTTGGTTCCGTCCCCAGCACTAAAAGTGCTGGGCTACTGTCAAAGCGTCCGTTTCACGGACGCCTGGCCGACAAGGTGACGGAAAAATGTAGAAACTCCAGGGACAGGCCGGAGGCCTGTCCTACTCTAGAATGATCCTATGGACAACCTCGACCAGCACTACCGCGGCAGCTTGGACGCTGCCGCGCGCCACGCCCTCGCGTACCTCACAAGTCTGGATGACCGGCCAGTGGCTGCACCCGCCACGCTCCAGGAAATCCGCGCCCGCTTGGGAAAACCTCTGGCCGATGAAGGCCTGGACCCTGCCCAAGTGATCGAAGAACTGGCGCGCGACGCGGACGGCGGTTTGCACGCGACTTCCGGCGGGCGATTCTTCGCCTGGGTCATCGGCGGCACGCTACCGGCCGCTCTGGCCGCCGACTGGCTCACTGCGGCGTGGGACCAGAACGCCGCCATGCATACCACCGCGCCCGCCGCGGCGGTGGTGGAGGAAATCACCGGCGCGTGGTTGCAAGAAATATTTGGGCTTCCGGCCCGCTGCGGATTCGCGATCGTCACGGGATGCCAGATGGCCCACGTGACTTGCCTGGCGGCGGCGCGCCACGCCTTGCTCGCGCATCGCGGATGGGACGTGGATCGCCGCGGATTGAGCGGCGCGCCGGCCATCCGCATTGTGGCGGGCGAGCGCCACGGCACCGTGGATCGCGCCGCGCGGCTGTTAGGCATCGGCCTGGACAACATCGCCGGCCTGGCCTGCGATGCGGACGGCCGCCTGCTTCCCGATGCTTTGCAACAGGCGCTGCGTGCAAGTCCTGGTGCAAATCCTGGTGCAAATCCCGAAGTCCCCACCATTGTGTTACTGCAAGCGGGCGACCTTAATACCGGCGTCTATGATCGATTCGCGGATATCTCCGAGATAGCGCACCATCATGGCGCCTGGGTTCACGTGGACGGCGCCATTGGACTATGGGCCGCGGCCAGCCCTAAATACCGGCATCTGACGCAGGGCTTGGCGCAGTGCGATTCCTGGGCCACCGACGGCCACAAGTGGCTGAACGTTCCCTACGATTGCGGCTATGCTTTTGTGGCCGACGCCGCGGCGCAACGGGCCTCCATGTCGCATCAGGCGCCCTATCTTACTTACGACGCGGGAGCGCGCGACGAAATGGACTGGAACCCGGAGTGGTCGCGGCGCTCGCGGGGCTTCGCCACCTACGCCGCGTTACGGCAGTTGGGGCGCCACGGCGTGGCCGCGATGATCGAGCGCTGCTGCCGGCACGCCCACGCGCTGGCTACGCGCATCGGCGGACTCCCTGGCGCTGAACTGCTATGGGAGCCGGTGATCAATCAAGGGTTGGTGCGTTTCCTGGACGGGCGTCCCGGCGCGAGCGAAGCCGATCATGCCCGGCGCACCGAGCAGGTGATTGCCGCGATTGTGGCGACGGGCGAAGCGTTTTTTGGCCCCGGGACGTGGCGCGGCAAGCGGGTAATGCGCGTCAGCGTGAGTTCCTGGCAAACCACCGACCAGGATGTGGATCGCGTGGTGCGCGCGGTAAGCGCGGTGCTGGGCAAATAAAAATATCATAACCACAAAGGCACAAAGGACACAAAGAAGAATTCCTCGTTTTTCTTTGTGTCCTTTGTGCCTTTGTGGTTATCCCGTCTTGCCGTGTTCCCGATACGCCTGCGCAATCATCCGATCGGTCCAAATCGCGGCTTGGCCGGAACAGATCAATTTCGCGCCGTCTTCCAGCACATCCGCGAAGTGTTTCAACAGCGGGCGATGGAAATTCCCGTCGGGAGGATAGCATTCCCGGCCGCCCGCATAGCGAATGCCGCCGTCGTTCAGCGGGGTCAGGTCCAATTCGCCGTCGGTACCGAAGATCCGGAAATCGTCTCCGGTCACATGGGAATTCCAACGCACATCCACGACCGCGCGGACCGCGCCAAACTCGCCGCGGTACTCGATGATGAGCGTGGCGTTGTCTTCCACCATGAAGTTGGGGGTTCGCTGGGTTTGCCGCGACATCGCCGCGCCGGCCAGCCGCGGCTCGCCGAAAAGATAATTCAGAACGTCGATGCGGTGGCTGCCCACGTCCATCAACGGACCGCCGCCGGATAGCGCGGGATCGAACAACCAGGCGCGATGGCTCACTTCTTCCTCGTTGAACCAGCCGTGACAGGTCACCCAAACCAGGATTGGCTGGCCGATGGCGCCCTGGCGCAGCAATTCGCGGGCCCGCCCCACCGCGGGGTACAAACGCCGGTAAAAAGCCACACCGAACTGCCGGCCGGCGGCTTGGGCCGTGGCGATCATGGTTTCCACCTGGACGACGTTCAGGGCCGTGGGTTTCTCGCACAACACGTGTTTGCCGGCGGCCAGCGCGGCCATGGTTTGCGGATAGTGCAGCGCCACGGGGGTGGCCACGTACACGGCGGTTACTTCAGGATCGGCCAGGGCCTCTTCCAGCGTGGTGCAGACCCGTTCCGCGCCAAAGCTTTCGCAGATCGCGCGGTTCTTCTCCGGATGGCGCGTCACCACCGCGCGCAGCCGGCTGCGCGGTTCAGCGGCGATGGCCGGAAGCACGCGCTTCGTGGTGATGTCGCCGATCCCAACCACTGCCCATCCGACCATGGACCCTCCGGTCTACAAAACAAAACCGCAACCGCCGATGAACGCCGATGAACGCCGATAGTGTCCGATCTTCATCGGCGTTCATCGGCGTTTATCGGCGGTTGCTTTTGTTTTCTCCGTGTTTTTCCGTGTCCTAGTTTTTCCGTGTCCTTCTGTGTTCCAAAAATCCCTTCAGTAGCGCGATCACCCTACCAAAACAGCGCCGCCATTCACGTTCAGAATCTCCCCGGTGATAAACGTGGAATGCTCGCCGGCCAGAAACAACACCGGTCCGGCGATTTCATCCGGCGTGCCCACGCGCCCCACCGGTATCACGGCGGCGATCTTGGCGCCGGCGCTGGGATCTTCCAGCGCGGGACGCGCCATGTCGGTATCCACCCAGCCGGGCGCCACGCAATTTACCAGGATCCCGTCCGCCGCCAGCTCCGTGGAAAGTCCCTTGACGAAGCTGATGATTCCGCCCTTGGACGCGCCGTAATGCGAGTGAAACGCTTCGCCGCGCTGTCCGGCGGTGGAAGAGATGCAGATGATCCGCCCGGATTTCTGCTTCTTCATCTGCTTCACGGCCTGATGGGTCACGGTGTAGACGCCTTTCAGGTTGGTGTCGATCATGCGATCCCATTGCCGCTCCGTCAAGCGCTCGATGGGGGCGTCGTCGGCGTTCCAGATTCCGGCGTTGGCCACCAGAATGTCCAGACGTTGGAAGCGCTCGAGGGCTTTCCCGATCAGCGCTTCGGAGTCCTTCATGCGCGAGACATCGGCCTTGACCGCCAGCACGTGCTGGTCGTCGCATTCCGCGACCACGCGCGCGGCGGCGGCGCGATCCTTGCGATAGCTGAACACGACGCTGGCGCCGGCCTTCCAGAACAGCTTGACAATGGCCGCGCCAATGCCGCGCGACCCGCCGGTAACCACCGCTACTTTGCCTTCCAGAGAAATTGTTGGAGTCATAATTTGGCCTGCCTGACCAGTTCTTCAAATAGCGCTCGCGACAAATGTTCTTCCTTATATATGCGTTCCGGATGCCACTGCACGCCCACCAGAAAGCGTTCCGGATCGGTGGTTTCCACCGCCTCGATCACACCGTCGGTCGGAGATCGCGCGGTCACGCGCAGTCCCGGCGGCACCCGATCGAGCGCCTGGTGATGGCTGCTGTTGACCACAAACCGGCGTCCGCCGCCCAAGCGCTCCAGCAGCGATCCCGCTTCCACGGCCACGTCGTGACGGATGTGGCGATCGTCATGGGCCAGCGGCGGCCTGTTGTCGAGGTGGCCGAGGTGCTGGATCAACGTGCCGCCCAACGCCACGTTCATCGCCTGCGTGCCAAAACAAATGCCCAGCAGCGGCTTGTGCGTTTCCAGCGCCAGGCGGATCAACGAGAGATCCACGGCGTCGCGTTCCGCATGGGCGGGTCCGCAGTCGGGTTGCCGCGGCTGGCCGTAGCGCGCCGGATCCACGTCGCTGCTGCTGCCGGAAAGCAGGATACCGTCCAGGCGCGCAACCAGCTCGCGCGTATATTCCTGATCGGCGATCAGCGGGATTAGTACGGGCAGACCGCCAGCGTCCCACACCGCTTCGGAGTACTCGCGTTGCAGGTAGTGCCAGGCCGTGTTGTAATCCGGCTTCGGTTCCAGCCGGCAGGTAATGCCGATGAGTGGACGAGAAGGCCCGAGGCCCGAGGCCCGAGGCCCGAGGCCAAGACATTGGTGCGCGTCGAAAGACTCTTCCGACTCGGGCCTCGGGCCTCGGACCTCGGGCCTTGTTTGTTTCATAGCAGCATCTCCAGGATCCGCGCCTTCACCATTTCCATCAGCCGGCCAGCATCGCGATGCGTCAATCCCGCAGTGGGGATCGGCGCGCCGAAGTGCACCGTGACGCATCCCGGACGGACATGCAGGGTATCCGGCTTCAACACTTCGCGAGTCCCCTGAATGGCCACCGGCAGCAGGGGCACTCCGGCTTGAATCGCCAGCAGGGCCGCGCCACGCTTGAACTCTGCGGTCGCTCCCGTGCGGCTGCGCGTGCCCTCTGGAAAGAATACCACCGACGCGCCCTCCCGCACCCGCGCCGCGGCGATTTGCAGGCTGTGCATGGCCGCTTTGGGACTGCTGCGGTCCACCGGCATGTGTCCGGAGCGCCGCAGCCACCAACCCAGGAAGGGCAGGTTGAACAGGTTTTTCTTGGCCATGATGCGGAACGGCACCGGCACGTGGACCAATAGAACCGGCGAGTCCATCAGGCTGAGGTGATTGGAGCAGAAGACGTGCGGCTGCGAGGTATCCACGTTTTCCAAACCCACCGAGCGCACCCGGATGCCGCTGGTGCCCAGAATCCACGCGGACCACACCCGCGCGCAGCCATGCTGAAAACGGCCGCTGGAATCGAACAGCGATCCGGCCAGCGACACCGCGCCGCAGACAAAAGTATAGAGATAGATCAGCGGATCGATGATGAACAACGCGCGCAGAAAACTGAGGATCTCCATGGCCGGGCGGGCACAACCAGTGTAGCGTAACGGCGGGCCCGCGAGGCGGCCGGGATGACAACCTTTCTCCCTGCTTTCATTGCATATGCATTGCATATACAATGGCACGTGATGTTCGATTGGGATGTGAACAACCTACGCAAGATCCGGGCGCACCGGATCACGCAGGAAGAGGCCGAACAGACACTGGCGAACGGTGCGATTCCCGTGTAGGACGTCGAAGGCGAAATTCGCTGCGTCTATTATGGGGAAACCGATGCGGGCCGCCTGCTGGCCGTTATCTTGACGGAACGCCGCGATGACCTGCGGGTCATAACGGCGTACGATCTGGACGCCGGGCAGAAGAAGGATTATCTCCGGAGGAGAATGGAAGGACAATGAAGGTAATGAACAAAACCCACCCGATACCTAAGTTCAAGAGCGAAGGCGAAGAGGCGGATTGGTGGGCTAGCCAAGCCGGGCGCCGCTACGTCACACAACATGCCGCAGCGGCCAAAGCGAGAGGCATCAAGGTCAACGGCTCAAGCTTGGTTGAGAGGCTGAACAAGAAGAGCAGCGTACAGATTGCGATCCGCCTGCCTGCCGCCGATTTGGAGCAGGCCCGGAAGATCGCCGATCGCAAGGGCATCGGCTACCAGACGCTGCTGAAGATTCTCGTGCACGAGGGCCTGGCCCGCGCCGCTCGCGGAGCGTAATCAGGGACGCTCGAGCCGTTTTCAGTGACGGCCAGGACTGCCCGTCACTTCGAGTGTAGCGTAACGGCGTGGTCATGCGGGCCACCATGCTCGCCAACCGATGTCTGCGCATATTAGTAATCGGCGTGAGAAGATCTAGGAAACAGGTTATCCTTAGGGACATGAGCCAAGCCCGCGAAATCCAGCAAATGGTGCGCAAGATCTCCGAGCGGTTTGCTCCCGACAAGATCATCCTTTTCGGATCGCATGCCCGCGGCGAAGCCAAGGACGACAGCGACGTAGATCTGCTGGTGCTGTTTTCCGAATTGGACAATCCCCGGCGGCGAACCAATGAGTTGTACGTTGCGCTGGCTGGTTCGGTCCTTTCCAAGGATATTGTTGTTTCGACGACGCAGCGCTTTGAGCGCTACCGGAATGTGGTGAACACCGTCTATTGGCCGGCCGCGCGAGAAGGTAAGGTTCTCTATGAGCGTCCCGCCTGAAACCGTCGAGATTCTTCGGCAGTGGGTCGGGAAGGCTGAACATGATCTCGAGGCTGCCCGGCGGATTATGGTTGTAGAAGAGGGTTGTCCCTACGATACCGTTTGCTTCCATTGCCAGCAGGCTGCAGAAAAATACTTGAAGGCTCTGCTCACTCTGCTAGGCGTCCAGGCAGCCCCGCTCTCACGATCTCGAGAAGCTGGCGCAGCTTCTCCCTTCGGGTCACGCTATTGCTGTCTCGGTCTCGGACTTGGTGGCGCTGAACCCTTATGCGGTTGACGTACGCTACGCGGGCGACTGGCAACTGCCCCAGCGAGAAGATGCCATCTTCGCCCTCGACTTGGCGGTTCGAATCCGAAGCAGCATTCTGGCCAGCCTTCCACCGGAGGCGCAGTCCTGACTGCGGAGCACCGCACGCGGTCGAGCCAGTGCCGCTTTCAGTGACGGCGAGGACTGCCCGTCACTTGGGCGGCACGGGAAGTTGGCCGGCCAGCTTCTGAACCAAGTCGCGCAGTTGCTTGACCTGGTTCTTCAATTCCTCGACTTCCTGGTCTTTCTGGTCGTTCGCTGTCTTCAACTCGCGGATCGCCTGCAGCATCAAGTACGGCAGCTTCGTGTAGTTGACCTGCTTGTAGCCGTTCTTGTCGGTGGAAACCAACTCTGGGAAAACCAGCTCCACATCTTGTGCGACCAAGCCCACGCCTTCAATCGGTCCGTTCTTGTATCCTTCCACCTCGTTGCGCCAGTAGAAAGACACCGGTTGCAGGAGAGCCAGTCGATCCAGGACGTCCGGGAAGGGCTGGATATCTTTCTTCAAACGCTCATCCGAAGAGCAGGTTCCTCCACCGGCTATTCCCGTGCCGTTCACCATGTAGCAGGTGGTGGTGTTGACATCGCCGTGAACGTCGAGGAGATGCGCGGGCGCGGTGGTCCCGATTCCCACGCTCGTAGTACCAAACGGGTGGTTGCCGTTGCTGGCGAAGCTGCCAAGCACAAGAGAATTGCTTGTCGTTACCGCGGCGTTAGCCCCGATAGCGGTGGCATTCACGAGTGGACTGGTCGCGCCCGTGCCGGGGCCGGCCTGCCAGCCGATGAATGTATTGCCGTTGCCGCTGGTTAGCGTATTGCCAGGAACGGTCGTGAGTCCAGCCTGGAAGCCAATGGCGACGTTGCCGGTGCCAGTCGTCAGGCTCGGAATGGCGCTGGAGCCCACGGCGGTGTTCTCGATGCCATTCGCTCCGGCGTTGATCAGGTTGAGGGCGTTGGAGCCCACCGCGGTATTGTCGCTGGCGGTCTGGTCGGTGGTCAATGCATTGCTACCGACTGCGGTGTTGGTGAGGCCGGATGTGTTGTTCACGAGGGCGCTGTTGCCCACGGCAGTGTTGTTGTTGCCACCCTGAACGCTGTTGGCCGCCGAGTTACCTATCCCCGTGTTGCCACCGCCAGAGGTTAGGCTCGCCAGGGCCGACTGGCCCACCGCAGTGTTGCTGAGGCCGCTCAAGGCGAAGTTCCCGGCGCCATTTCCGACGAAAGTGTTCGACAAGCTATGGAAAGCGTGCAGGAAGGGCTGGTTGTTGAGGTTCAGCACACCGACGGTCGAACTGGTTGTATTGGGCAGGTTAATGGTCCCGCCAAGAATCAAGTTGCCGGTGGCGGTCATATTCCCGCTGGCGTTGACCTTAAACGCTTGCGTGCCGTTGACCGCCACTCCGAACAGGGTGTTCGTCGCGCTGCCTCCGTTGGTGCCCGGGTCGATGTAAACGGGACCGCCGCTTACTGCGGTGCTCGTTGGGGTAGCCGTGAAGACATTTTGCGCCGCCAAATTGGCGCCGGCACCGGTCGCGCCTGTGCTACCTGTTGCGCCAGTCACTCCGGTGCTACCTGTGGCGCCGGTGCTGCCGGTGGCGCCCGTATGGCCGGTGTCACCCGTTGCGCCGGTCGGGCCAATCACATTGGAACTGGCTCCGGTCGCGCCGGTAGCCCCGGTGCTGCCCGTGCCACCCGTCGCTCCGGTGGCACCGGTTGGACCAGCGACCGTGGAAGTAGCGCCTGTCGCACCCGTTGCGCCGGTGGAGTCCCGTTGGTCCAGTCACCCCGGTTGGACCAGCGACCGTGGAAGTCGCTCCTGTTGCGCCCGTTGCGCCGGTGGAGCCCGTTGGTCCAGTCACGCCGGTTGGACCAGCGACGGTGGAAGTCGCACCTGTCGCGCCCGTCACGCCGGTGGAGCCCGTTGGTCCAGTCACGCCGGTTGGACCAGCGACCGTGGAAGTCGCTCCTGTCGCGCCCGTCACGCCGGTGGAGCCCGTTGGTCCAGTCACGCCGGTTGGACCAGCGACGGTGGAAGTCGCACCTGTCGCGCCCGTCACGCCGGTGGATCCCGTTGGTCCAGTCACGCCGGTTGGACCAGCAACCGTGGAAGTCGCACCCGTCGCCCCTGTCGCGCCGGTGGATCCCGTTGGTCCAGTCACGCCGGTTGGACCGGCGACCGTGGAAGTCGCACCTGTCGCGCCGGTTACGCCGGTGGATCCCGTTGGTCCCGTCACGCCGGTTGGACCAGCGACCGTGGAAGTCGCACCTGTCGCGCCGGTTGCGCCGGTGCTGCCGGTTCCACCTGTTGGTCCGGTCACGCCGGTTGGACCAGCGACGGTGGAAGTAGCTCCTGTCGCGCCTGTCGCGCCGGTTGATCCCGTCGGTCCTGTCGGACCCGCCACGGTGGACGTCGCGCCGGTCGCGCCGGTTGCGCCAGTGCTGCCCGTGCCACCCGTTGGCCCGGTCGCACCCGTTGGGCCGGCGACGGTGGATGTAGCTCCGGTCGCGCCAGTCGCGCCTGTGGATCCCGTCGGTCCCGTCGGACCCGCTACGGTGGATGTAGCTCCGGTCGCGCCGGTCGCGCCCGTGCTGCCTGTCCCACCCGTTGGTCCGGTCGCGCCTGTTGGACCCGCAACCGTGGAAGTGGCTCCGGTCGCGCCGGTCGCGCCGGTACTACCGGTTCCACCCGTTGGCCCGGTCCCGCCCGTTGGACCAGCAACAGTAGAAGTGGCTCCCGTTGCGCCGGTCGCGCCTGTGGATCCCGTCGCTCCTGTCGGACCCGCTACCGTGGAGGTCGCGCCGGTCGCGCCGGTCGCACCGGTGCTCCCAATTGCCCCGGTCGGTCCAGTCGCACCCGTCGGGCCGGCCACGGAGGAACTTGCTCCGGTGGCGCCAGTCGGGCCCGTGCTGCCGACAGGACCGGTTGGTCCTCCAGGGACGAAAAAGCTCCAATTCGAACTGCTCCCGGGCGTCCCGGTATTGCCACTGACCGTGGAAATGTAGCTGTTACCGCTATAGGAGACTCCGCTACCGACACCGTAAGTGCCGGTGGCGCTCCATGCGCCTTGCCAGGTCACGCCGGTTGCTCCCGTGGGTCCTTGCGCACCTGGCGCACCTGCCGCGCCTGCCGCGCCTGGGAAACCGTTGGAACCTGGCGCACCCTGCGCACCTTGCGGCCCGGCCGGGCCAGTTGGTCCGACCGGTCCGGCCGTTCCGGCCGAGCCATTCTGTCCGTTGACTCCTGCCGGACCGATGGGTCCGGTTGGTCCGATGAGTCCGGTTGGTCCGGTTGCGCCCGTGGGACCGGTCGGTCCCGTCCCGCCGCTGCCGCCCGCGGTTCCGCCCAACACCACAGTAACGTTGCCGCTGCTGCTGACCGGATTGACGACCGTTACTACATAGACACCCAAGCCCACCAGGGTCGAAGACAGCGGTGTCACCAGTGTTCCGTTAACGGTCACGCTGGGAACTGCCAGGGTATTAAACGTGGTGGTTGCCGGCGGTATTATTCCGCTGGCCACTGCGGGCGTCACCGATCCCAAGCCGAAAGCCACGATGGCGATTTGCGCTCCGGAGGAGGCTTGCACGACGGCTGTGTTGCGGGCCGCAACAGTGAAGGCTTGCGGACCAACTTGCGCGTAGGCCATTCCCAGATCTTGGCCCACAACGTTCAGCGTGATCGGAGAACTGGAAGCATTCCCCACGAACACCACCAGGTTCACCGAGGGTACGCCCGCGGCTATCTCGAAGGGTACTTGCACGTCGAGTTGGATGGGGCTGGCGTAAGTAATGGGCGCCTCGATGCCGCCGATCTGGACAATGGCGCCTCCCAGAGAAAGAACGGGAGAAGTAGGGCTGAAATTAAAAGCCGTGCCGGTGGCGAGATTCGAGCCGTAGATGCTGAGCAGTTCACCGCGCGCCACATTTCCGGTGCCCACCGCATCCGGCGCGGCGTTGGCCACCGCCGTAACGGTTGGCGCCTGTGCCTGAAGAGTTCCGACCGTAATCAGTAACGCGAAAAATAGAGCGAGCCGTTTAGCCATTTGTCCCCCGACCCCATGAGTCCTGGAAATTGTACGCGAAACGCAACGGCGTTTGCAACGAACTTTTCTTGTTGGAAGGAATTACTTTGGACCCACTCCCTTGGTACCCCCCGGGATTTGCGCCGAGGGTGGACGTTGGAACACGGAGGAACGTGGAGGACGGGAAGCACGGGAAACCGCCACTCCCGCTGAACCGGCATCACGGCGCGATTGAGTTGCGACAGTCACGGAACGGTGGGTAGGTGTCGACCCTCGGTAGTTTCATCGAGGAGGCGCATACATGTTGTCGAACCGCCTGCGGTAGCAGGTGGGTTCCGCGTGACCCATCCGCTACTGCGGACGGTTCTGACAACACGGTTTCTTCAAACTGAAGACACGACCGCCCATTACCGGTTCTTGCGGCCAGCCACCGATTCTGATATTCTCACTACCATGCGCCCGTAGCTCAGTTGGATAGAGCGTCTGGCTACGAACCAGAAGGTCGGGAGTTCGAATCTCTCCGGGCGCGCCATCCTTTCTCTTGTCTGCTTTTTGGGCGCCCTCAGCCCGTGCCCTTGGTACCAGCCATTTGGGAGCAGGCAACGGGCTACAGATTGGGACGGAGTGGGCAAAAAGTTGAAATTGTTTGCACCATAGCCGAAGAAGCTATCTTTCGACTTCTTTATTATCAGCAGTTTAGATATCGTCTTGTTTGGAATGACAATTGCTGTCACGTACGTGGGTCCAAAGGCCCATATTTGAGGGTTTAGGGAGAGAACTATGAAAATGCGCTTTTCTTGCTTGCTAGTCGCGGTCGCGGTACTTGCTTTGGGTACGGTGGCTTATGCTATTGCTCCGCCGCCGGTAAGCTATTCTTGCACCGGCTTCGTATGCACCGCCACACAGGTTCTGTATTACCAAGGCCAGGATCCTGCTGGTAATCAGACGTGGGGCACCCCGGGTTCCCTCGCCGGCAACAACGGTTATGGCACGACTACCCAGAACTGGCTTGCCGTGGGCGGCACACAGAACCCCGCGACTCCCTCGTCGGGATCCTCAGAAAGCTCAAGCATCATCGCGGGAGCCTCCCTGTTAGAGACCAACTGGGAGGCGCAATACACGTTTGCTACTGCTTCCAGTCTCGGCTTTTACGGTTCTTACGGGTTGGCGGGCGCCAAAGTGAGCGTCGTTGACGCGAGCACGGGCACTCTTCACATCCAAAACGGTTCCACGGCAGGAATGAACGGCTATAACGTTTCGAACAATGTTAGCTATAGCCTTTCGCCCGATAACAGCATCGTCCAAACTTCCCGACTCCACAATCCCTTCCTCGTGGACAATAGCTCGGACGCCAGTTCTGGCGGAACTACCACAGGCAATGCGGGCGATTGCAATGGCAGCGCCTCACCAAGTAACGGCTCCCTCGACAGTGGCAGTGATTCCTGCGTTTACCTCGCCAGTAATGGCTTCGTGGAGTTCTATGGCTATTCAAATACCGCCAGCAGTGCCCTCGGAGGGAGCGCCAACTTGCCGACGTCAACATTCACGAGCGGCACAAGTTTTAATCTGTATGAGTTGGTGGAGAACACTGGTGCAGTTTCAGGTACGAGCATACAAAGTAGCGGCTGGAACACTTACACGGGAAGCGAAGTGATTCTTACCTATACGTACGATCTCCCGAACAACAACCCTATTCCGGAACCGGCCACGTTGTTGCTGCTCGGCACCGGTCTCTCCTTCGTAGCCTCGAAGCTTCGTCGCGGCAGCTTCGGCAAAAAGTAAGGTCACCATCAGAAGGCCTTTTGACCGCGGGCGCCGCTTCTTGCGGCGCCCTTTTTTGTTTTGGGCGCCTTCCGATTCTCTCTGCTTCGGCAATCGCCGTGAGGCACGAAGGCGCCTTTTAGCGCAGGCCTCCGGCCTGTTTCTTGCGTAAGCGGAAGGAACAGGCCGGAGGCCTGCGCTACAAGGCGGCCAAGGCGGTCGAGAATGTGGTAACTCCAGGGCCGCGAAGCTAACTGTCGCGGCTCATGCCGTCCCGCGCGACTACTTATGCTGCAGGCCCTGCAAGATGCGCCGGGCGTCATCCACCCCGAAGTACGTAGGTTTGCCGGCGACTGCCGCCGCCAGCGTGATTTCGGCGTCGCGCACATTGCCGCTGCGGTATTGAGCGATGCCCAGATGATAGAGCATCTCCTGGTTCTTAGGATCGCCATGTACGGCATCCTTAAGTTGGCCGAGCGCCAGGTTGACGTTGTTCTTCTTCAGGTAGATCCACCCAAGCGTGTCGGCGATCAACGGATTGTTGGGCGATTTTTCCCTGGCTTTCTGCGCCAGGGCCAGCGCCTCGTCAATGTTGCCCCCGGTTTCTACGATCACCCAGGCTAGGGCGTTCTGGACCATCACATCATCCGGAGTCCGCTTCAGCACCTCGCGGTATTGTTGCACGGCTTCCGCAGGCCGCCTTTCCAAACGGTAGATACTGGCCAGGGCGCTGTAGGCGCTGGGATCGTCCGGATGGGCCTTGATAATCTGCTTGCTGATGTCTTCCGCTGCGCTGGGATCGTTGTTCTTATAACGCAAGTCGGCGAGCATCTTGAGAGCTGGGATGTCGTTGGGAACCACGGAGAGAAACTGGCGCAGGCCTCTTTCGGCCGCGGCGTCCTTGTGCTGGGCTTCCCGAACCCGAGCCAAACCCACTGCGGCGGCACTGGACTGGGGATGGTCCGCTGCCAGCTTGGCATAGGTGCTTTCGCCTGCTCCGGCCTGACCCGTCGCCAGGTATACCCTGGAAAGCCCCTCGGTGGCCAAGGCGTTCTGGGAATCCAGTTGCAAGGCCCTTAGAAACTGCGCTTGGGCCTGATTCCAGTCCTTCTGCATGGCGTACGCCAATCCTAGATTGGCGAACCCCGCCGGTTGATCGGGAACGCTCGCAGTCAAGACGGTCAAGTCCTGCTCGGACGCCAGATAATCGCCCTTGGACATTTCGGCGCGGGCCTTGGCCAAATAATAGAAGTAGGTCTTTTTCTCGGCCTCGGGCGTTTCCTTGAGCAGTTCCAACGCCGCTTGGCTGGCCCCCTGCTGCAGCAAAACCTCGCACAATGCCACACGGGCGCTTAGATTGGCTGGCTGGTACTTGAGGGAATCCGCGAATTCCTGCTTGGCCAGCCCCGGAGCACCGCGCTGGAGGTGGGCCATCCCCATATAGTAATGGCCCGGAGATGAGCCGGGCTCCTGATGCAACACTTCCAGTAAATCGTTGACGGCCTCGTCGGTCTTCCCGTCCCGCAAGGAGAGGGCCGCGCGGCTCATGTGGGCCACCAGGTTCTGAGGTTCTTTTTTCAGTACCTCGCTCAGCAGCGCCTGGGCCTCGGCGTTCCGATGGGTTTCCACCAAGGCGTTCAGCAGCGTATCGCGATTGGCCTTGTCGTCCGGGTATTTCTTAAGAATCGCCTGCAAGTCGGCGATTCCTTTTTCCTGCTGGCCTCCGTAGAAGTGGAAGCGGGCCAGCGCGCCGCGATGCCGCGGGTCCTCCTGATGTTCCGTGCTCAGCTTTTGAAAGAGGGGTTCGGCCTGATCGTTGCGGCTATTCACCATGTAAAAGACCCCAATTGGTAAAGGGGCTCCGCGGCCTTGGGAGCAGCGGCAACCGCTTTCTTCAGGCTCTCCTCGGCTTCCTTGTTGCGGCTTTGGCTGACATAGAAGTTGCCGAGCGCCACCCATGCATTGGCCGAGGGCTTCCTTTCGGCCATGCTCTTGAGGACCGCCTCTGCTCCTTCCGCGTCACGATTTAGCAGCTTGAGCCGGGCCAGCGTCATAGTCGCGCCGAGGGCTCCCGGATCATGCGTCACCAACCCGTCCAATTGCTTTACGGCGGTCTCCAGATCGCCGGCACCGCCATAGGAATAGGCCAACAACTCCTGGGACAGGGAATCGTTGGGCTTGGCTTTCAGCGCCGCTTCGGCGTATTCCCGGGCTTCCCGGTATTTCTTGATTCGAATCAACAACTCGGCCAGATCGCGGTTGGAATCGAAATACAGGGGCCGCAGTTTCACGGCGTTGGTCAACGCCGTGTAGGCCTTGGGATACTCGCGCAGTTTCAGGCTGGTGGAGCCCAGCATGTACTGCGCCATGGCGAACTCAGGGTCCAGGTTGACGGCGCGCTGAAACTCGATCTGCGCCTCTTTCAGGCGGTTCGCCTCCAGGAATTTCTTACCGCCCTCGAGGGCCCGCTGTTTGCGCGCGTCCTTGGTGAAGTAGCACCCCGAGGAAGCCAGCGTCACGCCCACCAGCAGAAGCGCCAGGATACTCCGCGAAAACCTTAAGTCAATGGAAACATAGCCACGCATCGTATTCGATTATCGCATCAAGACGGCTAGCTCTCCAAACCTAATCTTTCCGCCAGCCGTAGCGCAGGCCTCCGGCCTGTTCCCTTTCTTGCCCTTGCCGGCGAAAAGAACAGGCCGGAGGCCTGCGCTACTGGCCTGCGCTACTGGGCACACAAACCCTTTGCCAGCCGGCCCCGCGACGTGAGATTCTGATATATGGCTTTCCGCTCCGGATTCGTCTCCATCTTAGGCCGGCCCAACGCCGGCAAGTCTACGCTGCTGAACCGCATCGTCGGCATGAAAGTGGCGATTGTCAGCGACAAGCCGCAGACCACGCGGCAGACGCTGCAGGGCGTGGCCAATCGCCCGGCCAACCGGCAGACCGGCCACGACGGCGCGCAAATCGTCTTCCTGGATACCCCCGGCATTCACAAGGGCGCCTCGAAAATGAACCGGCTGATGATGGAAGAAGTTCAGGAAGCTTTGCAGGATCGCGATCTGCTCCTTCTGCTGGTAGACGCCGCGGCACCCTTTGGCCCGGGCGACGCCTATGCGCTGGAGTTGGTCAAGCGCGTCAAGACGCCAACATTCCTGGTGCTGAACAAGGCCGACCTGGTGGCCAAGCCCGAATTGCTGCCGATGCTGGATCGCTACAACAAAATGCACGACTTCGCCGAACTGGTGCCGGTCAGCGCGCGCACCGGAGACAACGTGGAGCACCTCGTGGATACCATCGTGGCCCATCTGCCGGAAGGTCCGGAATACTTCCCCAAGGGCCACGTCACCGACCTGCCGGCGCGTTTCCTGGCCGCCGAGATGATCCGCGAGAAAGCGATTCTGATGACCCATCAGGAACTGCCGTACTCCACCGCCGTCATCGTGGATAACTACGAGAAGCGCGGCGGAGTTTTGCGGCTGCACGCGCTGGTGTTCGTGGAAAAGGAAGGGCAGAAGGGCATCCTGATCGGCGCGCGTGGCGAGCGGCTGAAAGCCGTGGCCACCAGGGCTCGCGAGGAGATCGAGAAGGCCTTCGGCACGCGCGTCTATCTGGAGGTCTTCGTGAAGGTCCGGGCCAACTGGCGCGAGAGCAGCCGCTTTCTGGAAGGCTTGGATTGGCGTAAGATGGTGGGAGGCGAAGATCGGCCGTCTCCGCATCCTGATTCCTCGGGAGAAAACGTATGACCTCATCACCTTCGACATGGCATTCGATTGACCGGATTCTGCACGCGCTTCTGGCCGTAATGTTGCTCGCCTCGCTGGCCGCGCCCCTGCTGCGGGCCCACAACCTCCTGGATGACGACGACATTTACGACCAGGTGAATCGCAAGCTCAACAACGATGCCGACGTTCACGGGCGGATCAAGATTGAAGTCAAGAACGCCGTGGTGACGCTCACCGGCAAGGTAGGAACCGAAAAGGTGCGCGCCAAGGCGGAGAAGATCGCCCGCAAGGTTCCCGGTGTCAAGGACGTGGTCAACAAGCTGGAAGTGGGAGAGGAACGGCCTAAGTAGCGTTGGACCACTCGGTTTTTTTGGAACACGGAAGGACACGGAAGAAAAAGCCGGAAGGACACGGAAAAGACGCCGGTTCCGATTCTTCCGTGTCCTTCCGGCTTTTCTTCCGTGTCCTTCCGTGTTCCAAAGCGCCCGGACCTATTGCTTAACTTCCCCACCCGTGAGGACCCGCGATTCCACCCGGAACTTTTTGTAATCGCGGTACTTTGGTTTCGGGGTTCCTAAGCCTTGGGTGGAGACGCCACAATTATCTGGATCATCGATCGAATCCAGTAGCCCAGCGCAGCTAGAGAAAACAGCAGGACAAGAAGGCTGAGGGCCATTTTATCCCCACAGTTCTCAGGAGAACGTGTGGTTACTCACCAGTTTTTCTTGATGGCCGCTCAAAAAGGAACCAGCGACCATCGGCTCGGCCACGAGCGGGCCGATCCTTTTGCGCTAGGCACTGACTACATCCAGCGCGAAGTTGGACATGCGACGGCCCATGATGCCGGCGAAGTGCTCCAGCACGGCGGTCATCTCGGAGAGCGCGTAGCGCGCCATGCGCGGCGAGAAGGCCCGGCCGAAGGTGTAAACAATGCGCATCAAGTGGAAATCCATCACCAGCAATTTTTCCTCGCGCGAGTAGCGGCCTACGTTGACCGTGGCGGCGAAGCGCAGTAAGTAGGTCAGGGCCAGGAAGTCGTGACGCAAAGATTCCACCAGCCGACCATACTCGGAGGCCTGATCGGCAGCCGCCAAGGCTTGCCGTACCAGAGGGAACTCCAGGCGATTGGCTTCGGCCAGCCGAATGGCTTCGGTGGTGGCTTGGCTGCTTTCCAGGATCGCTTGAACCGTCAACCGCACCCAATAAGCGAGTGCGCCCAAAGAGAAGACGAGAATGAAGAGGCTTACGAACATTAGCCGCGCGCCCCCATTCGCGCCAGAATCGGCGATAGCACCAAAGGCGCCGCGGCTTCCTCGACGCGTGTTTCTTGTGCGTCAACTGCGGACACGGGTAGAGACCAGGACATTCCGTGGCCGGGCTTGACTCCGCCGGACCGCGATGTTAGGTTCTCATGAGGCTGCGGAATAGGACTGGGCTAATGGGCAAACCTCTCTTAGCGCCGCTCAGACTCGCACTGCGCCCCGGCCCGCCGACTGAAGGAACCGCCCAAAAGCAGGTGCTGCTGTGACGACGATCGACGGGGCGACAGTAGTCGTTGTATCGCTGCTAAACGCCACTTTCATTTGCCTGGTCCTACGTCGGCATGTGTTGGACCGCTATTTCTGGTTGATCGTTTACACGGGCGCGGCCTTGGCCGCGGATGGTGTGCGGATGTTGACTATTTACCTTTGGGGATTTCCGTCTCGGGAGTATTTTATTATGTATTACCTGTCGGATTTTAGCCTTATCGCATTGAGCTATATCGTTATCCTTAGTCTGCTTGACTTGGTTCTCAAGGGTTCTCCGACGCGAGGCCGTTTTGGCCGGGCTGTTTTTCTCTGTTTCACCTTGATGGTGGTGGCATCCGCTGGTCCGGTCTGGAGCTTGGCGAATTCCTTTCGGGGCCGGGCGGTGGTGGTCTTGGAGAGGAATCTTAACCTTACCGGAACGGTGTTGACGTTCCTGCTCTGGGCTGCCCTAATCTCCGTAAAGAGTGCCGACCGAAAATTGCATCTCTTCGTTTTAGGAATGGGTTTTGGCGCCTCCCTGCAAGCGATGGCGCTTGCCCTGAGGAACCCCTTCCTGCGCGAGCTTTTTCAGGCCGATCCGGTAGCGCGCCGTCTCGTGCCGTGGGCTTGGATAGGCATGCTAGCGATCTGGTGTTACGCCCTGGCAACCTCGCGTCCGCAGCCGGGCTTGACTTCACCGGACCGCGATGTTAGGTTCTAATGAGGCCACGGAAGAGGAACGGAGTATGGGCAAGCCTCCCTCTCAATGTATCGTCCAGGTGATTTCGTCGAACCCGCTTGCCGCGCGGCACTTGGCGCAGGTGCTCGCGGCAGAATCGGCGATCGCAGTAGAATCTCCAGACGATTCCCGCCACGCCGTCCCCGGCTGCGATGTTTTCGTGATTGATGCGGCCGCTTCCCGCAACGGGCTGGAAGTCATGGTCCGGGCGCTCTCCACAAGTAATCCCAGTGCGAAATTCGTGCTCGTTGCAGCCGACGACAGTGGTTACCAGACGGATCCCTTCTTCTTCCTCTTCTCGGGGATTCACGGCGTGGTGTTCGCCAACGAAACGGAATCCGGTCTGGCAACCACGGTTCTGTCGGTGTCGCGAGGGAACTGTTGCTTTCCGGCCGCCCTGCTGGAGGCCAGGATACCGTCTGAGCAGCGCCTTCGGCCCTGCCACAGGCGCGGCATATCACCTGACGCGGAGGGAGCGCAACGTACTGGCTCTACTTCAACGCCGGTTCTCGAATCGGGAAATCGCCGACATGCTTGATCTGAGCGAAGTCACCGTCAAGTGCTACGTTTCGTCTATTCTGTCCAAGCTCGGTGTCAACAGCCGGAGGGCTTTATCGTGCCTCCAGCCGATTGCCGACGACAACCTGCCGGCAGGAGCCTTAGCAGAAGGCGCGGGAGGGCGAGGATAATGTTCGCCGACATCTTCATTTTTGTCGTCTGCCTCGGCGCCTTAGTCTATTGGATGCGCCACACCGTGCTTACCATCTTAGCGGGTGACCATGCGGCCGAGGAGGCTGTCCGGTTGGCGGAAGCGAACCGGCTAGAATTTATAGAGGTGCGCCAGGCTCTACAGTTGGCCGCCTCATTCGCCAGACACAACTTGCTGGCGGAATCTTTGGGACACGACTTTGTGGCGCTCAAGTACCTGCTGCGAGCGGCGCCACCGGGCAAGATCAACGGCTACTCCAGCGAAGAGCGTTTGTTGATGATGGATTTTCACCTCATGCGGATTCTGTACGTACTCAGCCGTTGGTTCGCGCCACAAGTCGCTCGGTCCGCCCTGATCGAAATGACTACTATCCTTGAGCATTTCGCGGCGACGGTCGCCCAGCGCTTCACGAGTGCTCCATTGGACTTCCTGGGAGCGTAGCCCCGCCAGTCGAGAGTCAGCACTAGGTCTTCGCCCTTGATCCCGTTATCGGCGGAGTATCGCCTGTTTGGCGTTCGAGAGCTTGCTCTCGCTTTGAAACCGCACGGGACGTATCTCCACACACCACAGAACGATAAGAGTTACCTCTCCCCGCCGGTACTCATACCAAAAGTAGGTAATTCCTCATACTAAGCGGCGAATTGACAGCCATTTTTGTATTTGGCAACATGACGCGTCGGTTAGTTAGCAATTCTGGTAAGCCGAAACGCCGCGGGCGAGATTTGCGATTGAGTTCCGGCTGTAAGGCAGGAGGATCGGTCATGAGTTCACAACGAGCTGCAGTTCTTGCGTCTTTAATGGCGGCAATGGCGGGTTTCGTGGGTGCCGTCGGCGCTTGTGCGCAGGACACCGGCCAGATCCAAGGCACGGTGGTCGCCGGCAAAAGGGCGGGGACGCTCAAAGGGGCGACGGTGGCGGCCTATCGCCTCAATCCCGCCCCAGCGTTTGGCAGCCAAACCACCATCGACGCTAACGGAAATTTCACAGTCGGATCGTTGCAACCGGGTAGGTACGGCCTGTGCGCGACCGACACGACCAACACCCTGTTGAATGGCTGCGAATGGCGTCAGTCTGAGGTCACGGTAGACGTGACAAACGGCGCGACGGCGGGGCCCGTGACGATTACACTGCTGGCGCCATCGGTACTGCATGTGCGGCTAAACGATACCGGGAGTTCTCTCGCGAAGAACAGCTCCGATGCGTTTCCTCCACACGTCATGTTCGGCATTTGGGACACCAAGGGGGTGTTTCACCCTCTCTTAGAGACCCACAAGGACGCCTCAGGCATCGACCTCCAAGCACGGATACCCTTTGACACTCCCTTGAGGTTACACGTCCAAAGCCAACTCGTCGCGCTGGAAACATCCGGCCATACGCCGGTTCCGCTCTCCGGCTACGACCAGGTATTTCTTCATGACTCCAGCAAGAGCCAGGGTCAGCAGCCGACATTCACCTTTAGCGCGATCGGCCGTAACTAGCAACCTTACGCCGGCGGAGGCGACGAGCCATGGACAGACTGCAACGCGACAGCAACCGGAAGCAAGGGCGGCACGCCCGGCAGACGGTTGCACATCTCAGCGGCTGGATCGTTCTCGCGGCGGTCATTGGGGCTGCGGGAATCTGCCAAGCTCAGCCAATCGTCTCTCTTGTGAACCCTCCTTCCGGGGGCGATTACGGATCGGCCAACCCCCAGACCTTGACGTTTCGTTTTGATGATGCTGGCGGCGCGAGCGCAATCCAGTGGGCCACCATCGTCGTCAACAATTCGTATCAGTGGAGCGGTTGCCACTTGCAGTACGTCCCCCAGTACAACACGCTCTACTTTTGGACACTGTCCACGGCAACTACGGCCGTTCAGCCCGGCCTGGGCCAACCGGTGACGGCGGAGCACTGTATTCTCGATCCCGCCAACAGCAGCGTGAGCTTCAGCGGAACAGGATTCACATTGAGCGTAAGGATCACTTTGCAACCATCGGCCATCGGAACCCAGGAGGTCTTTGTAATCGCCGCGGACAGCCAGGGATGGAACAGTAATTTCTACAACCCACTGGCGAACTGGACGGTGCGACCGGAGGTTTCCACACAACCGCCCGCAGTGACGATTCAATCGCTAAGCGGCGCCAGCACGCAGGCCGTGCATTACACGTTGAGCGATCCAAACGGATACCTCTATCTCAACTCCGCTACCCTAAATCTGGAGAACACGGGAAGCTCGGTCAACTGCCAAGTCAATTTGAATATCCCCGCAAACTGGGTCTACGTCCAATGGTATAGCAGCCAAACCCAATCTTGGGCGTACCTCGGCTCCGGGTACCTTGGCCAGACGGCCTATGACGCGAACGGTAATCCTACGAGCACCCTCGGAACCAACACGCCCTGTCAACTCAACGTGACACAGTCCAGTGTCTCGCCTACCGTGGCAGGGGACCCCAATTCCACAGGCTCGAATTATCCGGGCGGCTACGTCAGTATGGAGCTCTACCTGGTCTGGACGGCGGGCACCTCCATGGGCAGTCCGTTAAACGTCACCGCGTTTGTTGAGGACGTCATGTCCCGCTACCCTTCGCAGGCGACGCAGGCCACGTGGACAATTGCCCCAGCGACCATTTCCGTATTGCCAGTCGCTCTGACGTACAGCGGCGTCTACGGAGAGGGCTTCGGCAGTAACAACCTAACCATCTCAAACGGGGGAAGCGGGACGCTCAATTGGGCTGCGACCGTCGGCACTAATGGCGGAAATTGGCTCCAAATCAGCGCCAGCTCCGGGACTGCCCCCTCGACCCTCGTCGTCTCGATTGTGTCGGCGGACGTGCCTCCCCCGGGCGTTTACAACGGATCGATCACCGTTAGCGGCTCTGGCTCCACTCAAGTCGTGCCGGTCACGCTGACGGTATACGCGCCGCCTTCCGCTGCGCCGGCCTCGCTGACTTACAACGGAGGCGGGGGGTTTTACCAGTCGATTGGGGTTACAGCAGGAGGCTACGTATCCTGGACGGCGCAATCCGATTCCAGTTGGATTACATTCAATGGTCTGAGCTCTGGAACAGGCAACGGAACGATTGTACCGAACGTCGCGCCCAATAATACCGGCTCGCAGCGTGTCGGCAACGTAGCGCTCCAGGGGTACGGCGTAACGGTACAGATAATCCAGTATCCGGTCGTCAGCGACACGCCCACGATCACCCTTCTGAACGGACTGACCAACGGCTCTCTTTCGCCGAACCAGCAGCAAAGCCTTCAGTTTTACCTCCACGACCTCAATGGTCCTGGGTTCTTGCAGATGGCGGTGATTACCGTCAATAACTCCAACACCTCGGTCAATGCCTGCGAGATGATCTTCGTACCCCAATACAACGAATTCACGCTGAACAACGGCTACTACTACACGGTCGGGTCGTCGCAAGGGACAGCATCCAACAACCACTGCAGCGTGGACCTGAGTCACGCCAGCGCCGTATACGACCCGAATGGAATCACGCTGACGCTGCCGGTCACTCTCCAGGTTTCCGCCATCGGACCGCAGAACATCTACGTCTATACCTACGACAACAACGATGTATTCAACGCGAATTTCTGGAACAGCATCGCCATCTGGCCTTACCTCAACGAAGTCGCCGAAGTACCTCCGGCGATAACCATCGCGTCAACCAATGGCTCCCAGACGCAGACGCTGCAAATCGCCGTGAGCGATCCGAACGGTTATGCGTACATCGACAACACCGCGGTCACGATCACGGCGGCCAACGGCAACGCCTGTTATCTCCAGGTCACTCCCTACCTCGCTTTCAACCCTTCCACCTACAGCATGTTGTGGGTTTACGCGCTCGTCGGCGGGACGTACAACTGGGGCGGAATTGTGCAGATTGGCCCATCCGGAACGTACAACGGCGGGACCGCAACGGCGACAGGCACCTGTACCATCAACCAAGGCCAGTCTCCTTCCCCCCAGGTGGAGTCCGCGGGACCGAGTCCGAGTCCCGGCTCCTCTCCCAACGTTTCGGGATACCCAACGTCCTACCAGCAACTCGATCTAAACCTCGCCGTCACTCTCGACCCTTCGTTCACCGGGATACCGACGATCCAAGTGAGCGCGACCGACGTGATGGGTCGTTCCTCGCCGCCGGTGCAAGCATTCTGGGGGCCGCTGTTCACCCTCAACCAGACCTCTCTCTCCTTCACGGGCATTGTGGGCGGCAATAATCCTCCGAACCAGTCGGTGCAGATCACCAACGTGAGCGGTAACAATCTGACGTGGAGTGTGTCCGCCGACTCGAGCTGGCTTTCGGCATCCGGCGGAAGCGTCCCAATTGCGCCAGGAGGGAGCACCAGCTTCACGGTAAGTGCCGGTATGTCCGGACAGGGTGCGGGAACTTACAACGGCAACATCACCGTAACGGCCGGCGGCTCCTCCCGGAAGATTCCTGTCACACTTACGCTGTACGTCGCGCCGACAATCAGCAGTGTCTCGTCGTCGGTGAGCAATATGGCCGGAGACTACCGGGGTAATTCCGGCACACTCACGATTAACGGCCAGTTCGGAGCAGGTGCGGCTACAGATCCGGCGCTCAGCGTGACGACGTATCTTAACCAGGGTCTCAACCTAACCGGGTCCGCTCTGACGAAAAGCCCGACCCAACTGACAATTCCATACTCGATCGCACCCACGGCTGCGGGCGGGTCACGCACGATTACGGTCGCCAACAGCTATGGCTTGGTGACGGCTACGTTCTCCGTCTGGGACCCGAAGCCCGTAATTTCCGGAAATCCAGCCATGTCGGTGACGTCGTTGATGGCGGGAGACGTTCCCACCAACAACATCACGATCAATGGTTCCGGTTTCGGATCCCATCCCACAGTCCAGGTGACGCCAGTCAGCCCAACTAACTTCGTCGCCGTATCGGTAACATCGGCCACGGACAGCCAGATCACGCTGACGTTGGACCCTAGCAACGCGGCTGCGGTGGATTCCGCAGGGAACACGATTGCTTACTCGGTCTCGGTGACTTCCTACGGTTTCGGCACCTCGTTCAATGCAGGACCGGGCCAAATCGCGTACTCAAACAGCATACCGCTCGCCATACAGAGGCCGAATCCAACGCCGAACATTAGCAACGTCACGCCAGCGTCTGCGCCGGCTGGGGCCTCAATCACGATCTCGGGCACCGGGTTTGGGAACGGGTTGCGAGTTCCTCAGGTACGCCAAGGCAGCACGGCAAATGTCACTCTCAATGGGGAGCGAATGACTGTTACTTCTTGGCAGGCTACCCAAATTGTGGCCTTGGTACCCAGCGACGCGAGGGTCGGTGCCGCCAGCGTGGTGGTGACCGTCGGCGGGGTGCCAAGCAATACATACACGGGTTTCTCCGTGGCGCCGCCGCCCCCACCGACGCCGCACATTACGGGCCTGTCGCTGCCACAAGGTCCACCGCAGATGGGCTTCGTGATACAAGGCAGCGCCTTCGGGTTAACCGGAACCGTCACTTTGAACGGGGTGCAGATACCCTCGGCGCAGGTTGTGTCCTGGAGCGATGCAAGCATCACGGTTCAGGTGCCAACCGGAGCGACCAGCGGAAACGTGGCCGTCACATCGGGCCAACCGAGCAACGGCGTGCCGTTCACGGTCACGGCACCGTTTGGTTGCGGCAATTGAAGCCGGACACGAGGAACACCTATGCGAATATCGACGCGAACAGCAGCTTGGTACTGGCCGGAGCAGCCAAAGGGGATTATTGCGCAGGCAGCGTTCACCCTTGTCCTGATGTCAATCGTGGCCGCGGAGTACGGCGCTCAAGTGGCCCCACGGCGGCCAGTCCCGGGAGGTCCCCCGGTTCAGACCACCGAGGAGTCTGACGTGCGGCGCACGACGGGCGTCCGCAAGGCCACCGGCGGCTATTGCGATGGCTCACAGGCGTCCTTCACCAGTCCTCAGGCCGAAGCCTACGCCTCCAGCGCCGCGCAGTTCCTCCACCCGTACTCGTTAACAGTTCAGGCACAGGCTGCCGTGTTGCTTCCCACGGCCATCACGGGAAACAGTGAGTATGCCCCGTACTATCGGGCGCATGTAGTAGCGTCCTTGTATCAGTATCCAGCGCCGACAAACGAGTCTTGGACTACACCGTCGAGCCAGCCGTTGATGCAGCAACCCGTCGACGACCCCAAGCTGGCTACATATACGTTCCCTTCGCTATCAGCCGCCACGAATTCAATGTACACAGTCGAGGCTGACGGCTATTACGAACTGACGTACTTCGACAACGACCAGGATGGATGGTATGACCCGGCGGGAGTATGCACGAGGCACATTGGGTGCGAGAACTTCACTGCCGGAGGCTACAATTACAGCCCGGTGCAGCTCGTTCCCATCGCCGTTGACCCCAACTACAAATCGGTTCCCAACTATAACTGCATCGACACCACGGCTCCCACAATCGCCTCGGGCGGCTTTGTGAACAACGCTACGAATCCGCCGGTGGCGGCCAGCATCTTGCCTAGCAGCAGCGGAAGCGTAACCGGGGTTTTCAACGTCTACGGAAGCCACCTGACCGCAAATCTCGATCAGGTGCCGAACAACAACCCGGCCAACGGCCTGCCGAATAACCCCTCGCCGAGCATCATCCTGACTTGCCCCGGAATGTCGCCCACTACCCCAGGCGTGAGTGTCTCCTGCGACGGCGTTCTCGTGACGAACAACGCGATCACCAGCAGCAACTGTCCCGGCGGGCCAAACGTTCCGCCCCAGATTGCTTCTGCTGACAGCCAGATAAACCTGAATTATTGCGCATCGAGCAGCGCGGCAATCGGGATCTACACGGTTCAGATCGTTACCTATGCGGGTACCAGCACTACGTATGCGGGTACCAACACTCCGGTGACGTTCCAGGTGATGCCGACTCCGCAGATCATGTTTAACGGCACCAATGTCGCCAACAACAGCACGCCTGTCCCTGTGGTGGTCGGGCAACAGATCGCCCTTTCTGCCACAATTACCGTGAACAATCCTTCGGGCGTGACTGTGTCGAGCCAATCGTGGTCATGGGTGCAGGGAGACGCAGCGGCTGCAGTGGGGGGCTACGTCGCTTGCGGTCCGCCGCTTGGTTCGAGTACGCCGTCGTCTGGCAGTGACGTGCCCCTCCCCAGCCCTAATTCCTTTGCGGCTACCTTGTGCGGCCAGGACGCATCGGTGCGAAGTTCTGCCGTCCCTGACATTGTGTTCTACTGGGTAGCCGAAGGTACGCGAAAGGTTACGTACTCCTTCACGCTGAGCGACGGAGTGACAAACACCGTGAACGTGGTCTTCAAGGTTGTCGGTCCCACCCTTTTCAACATCGCCCCAGCGCTCGGCTCTGTGTCAATCATGAATAATCCGACAACGGGCAATGCCACTCTTTACCTATCGGGAGTCCAAGTGCCGGGCGGCCAGGTGGGCATCAAATTTCTAGCGTCAGCGACATTGCCGGCATCGAACAATGGCAGCTATAGTTGGGTTCAGCTTATCAGCGGCGACACAGTGCATTTGCGCACTGTCGCCAGCGGTGGCACGCCCCAGACGTGCTCAGCGTTCTCAGGGACTGTGCTTGACAACACCTACCCGTACGGCGTGGGTTTCAATAATGTAACGACGACATACGCGCCGAACGATACGGCAACTGACGGCCCTTCTACCAATCTCGTGCCGTCCTCAGGTCCCCCTACCAATTGGGCTGAGCTGGCGAGATCGTTTTCTGCGACAATGTATCTTATGTGGAACCCTGGGCTGGACAACTCGATTCCCGTAGCCCTCGCATCTATAGCGTGGCGTTTTGGAGGTGACGCTCTCAACACACTCGGGACGCAGCCGAATGCGACGACGTGGACCCTGGGCTGCGGTTCCCCGTCAGCCAGCCCCTGTGTTCTAATTGATCCGACCACCGATCCCACGAATCATCATGGATACCCGATTTGGTCGGCAGCATTCACGAACAGCACACCATTGCAATGTCAATGAGCCTGGAAAGGTGGCACCATGAGATCTTCGAAAAGCCTCTTGCTTCTGGTCGCAAGCCTTGCAGTTTGCTCCGCTAGCTCCCGGGGCCTTCAGTCGCAGGATGGAAACCGACGGGTACAGCCCGCCTTCTCCGTCACGGTCGTTCCCAGCCGCGACACGGTGCGGGCGGGCGAGGACGTGAGGGTGAGGATTGTTCTTACGAATACCTCAGACCACAGGATCCAAGTCTACGCGGATAAATCCCGCAACGCAGTTCTCGCTGGCTACACTGTCGAGGTTCAGAACTCGGAGCGAAAAGCCGCGCGTATGACGAGGTTTTATTGGACATTGACCGGGAAAAAGGCTCCAAAGGAGAGTGTCGTCGAAGGAGCTGATCGGGAGTTCGTCATGGTCGAAAGCGGGGGGCAGATCACTGTCGATCCGGGTAAGAGCACAGAAGATGCCGTCGAGGTCAGGCAGTTATATGACGTTCGCGAACCGGGGACTTATTCTATCCAGGTTTACCGGAAGGATCCATCTACTGGCGCAGTAGTTCGATCCAACAAGTGCAGCGTTACGGTGGTCGCAAGCGACAGGTAGAAATAACGGAACTGCTGGGACGGAACTGCTGGAGAACTGCTGGGACAGCCTGAGAGCCTGTCGGAGATGTCGGAGATAGATTTGGCGGACGAGGAATCAACAAGTTACAAACCATTTTTCGATGAAAATGTTTTGTAAGTCGTTGATTCGCCGTTGACGCAAATCTATCTCCGACAATCTCCGACAGGCTCCTGATCTGCGTAGTCTCTTTTTCGCATCGTTTTGACAACGCCGCATCCATTTCCGATTATCGTGGGGTCGGCCAGGGCCAGGGGTCGGCCTGACGGTGGATTCGCTCCTGGACCGCGACGAATACATGCTGCTGGCCGACTATCAAGCCTATGTGGATTGCCAGGCGCGCGTCAACGAGGTTTACAACAACACGGATGAATGGAGCCGCATGTCCATTCGAATGTCGCGCGAATCGGGATGTTCTCCTCTGATCGCACCATCAAGGAATACTGCCGGGACATCTGGTACGCCGAGAACTGCGGGGCCAGCCTGATCTGCGCGGTCACTTTTCTGCAGATGTACTCTCGAAAAGATGATGCGTCAAGAAAAAACAGGTTACGCAGATCAGGAGCGTGAATTCGTAAGGTGTGGACCGCGATTCTCTTGACGCCGCCGTGGACGTCCAGGCCGCGCTTTTCGTCGCGTTCGGTCCAGGTGTAGTTGCGCGCCACTTTCCAGTTGGCTTCGTTGGCCTCCACGGCCTTCTGGATGATCTCTACGGGCTCGGCGGGGAGATTCTGCGGACGGGCTGGCCCGGCGCACGCCATGCGGGCCAGCAGCACCATCATTCCCATCGCTTCCATGATTCCCATAATTCGCGAAGCCCTCAAGGGAATGACGTGCCGCCAGACGCACTGGCTACAGGAAGGAATTTGGTTTCGGCGTTCCTAAGCCTTGGGAGACGCCACAATTATCTGGATCATCGATCGAATCCAGTAGCCCAGCGCAGCAAGAGAAAACAGCAGGACAAGAAGGCTGAAGGCCATTGCATCCCCACAGCTCTCAGGAGAACGTGTGGTTACTCACCAGTTTTTCTTGATGGCCGCTCAAAGGAACACGCGACCATCGGCTCGGCCACGTGCGGCCGATCCTTTTGCGTTATGCGCTGACTACATCCAGCGCGAAGTTGGACATGCGCCGGCTCATGATGCCGGCGAAGTGCTCCAGCACGGCGGTCATCTCGGACAGCGCGTAGCGCGCCATGCGCGGCGAGAAGGCCCGGCCGAAGGTGTAAACAATGCGCATCAAGTGGAAATCCATCACCAGCAATTTTTCCTCGCGCGAGTAGCGGCCTACGTTGACCGTGGCGGCGAAGCGCAGTAAGTAGGTCAGGGCCAGGAAGTCGTGACGCAAAGATTCCCCCAGCCTTCCATACTCGGAGGCCTGATCGGAAGCCGCCAAGGCTTGGCGTACCAATGGGAACTCCAGGCGATTGGCTTCGGCCAGCCGAATGGCTTCGACGGTGGCCTCGCCGGTGTGCAGGATGGTCGAGATGGTCGAGCGAATCCAGTAGGCCAGCGCGCCAACGGAGAACAATAAGATAAAGATGCTGATAAACATGTTATCCCCGCGCCTCCAACCGCATCAACGCTGGGATCAGCCGGGGTTCTTCCTCACCGGCGCGTCGATCCAAGACCTCGTCGCGGGCCAGCCCGACGGAGGGCATACGCAGCAACGCGTAGGACCACAAGGCCAACATAATCACCGTGGCGAGCGGACCCAGGCGCCGGTTCAGTTCCATCATGAGATCCTGGGAGATCAGGTTGCGTAGCGCCCAGCCACCGGCCTGGATCGCGGCGGACACGCCAAACCCATAGACCAGCATTCTAAGTTGGGGATTGGAGACCCGCAGGTGTGCCAGAGTAATGCACAGCATCGCCGTCAACACCACGGCGGCGAAGTGAATGTTCTGACCAAACTCAGCCAGCAGATTGGGGGACCCAGTCGGAATCAAACCGCAGGACATCACGCCAAGGATGGCGAATAACAGCAAAAAAGCCCTGCGGGCGATTTCCCGCAGCGGCGAGCCTTCCAAAATAATCTCAAAAATGCTCAGGATAGCCAAATACTTCAGGACCACGACTAAGTAGTCGGCCACGTAGTACGTCAGGAAATACTGCTTCGAGCGGACCCCGTACGTCCGCATGCATAGCAGCTTTACCAAGTCGCCCACGACCATGCAGGCAACAAAGAACTGCAAGTATACGTGGCGGCGAAAGGAACCCTTGGCTACACCAATGGCTACAAAGGCCAGCGCCAGCAGTTCAACGGCGGACAATACAATTTGATCGTACGCGTTCACAGATAGTACCTCCTCAGGGTCACAACATTAACCCAGCGGCCGATACCCTGTCAACGCTTTTGCCCGCAGCGAATAGCCGGAAGGGCTAGAAGCTATCGGGAGGCAATGGCACTCCACCCTCATGACGCGAGTCCGGAGGTAGAGGAACTCCACCTTCGTGACGCGAATCGGGTGGTAGGGGTACGCCACCTTCGGCGACCAGCGTAGTTCCGGCATGGTTAGAAGCGCCAACAGCCTGCTGCGCTCCGACCACCGCCACGGCCATCAACAGCGCCAAAATCATTGATAGGAGAACCTTTTGCATTTTCGGACCTTAGGTCCCTAGTTGGGACGTGTCCGAGCATACACCAAGGGCTCTCCGTATAGACAGAAAAGTACGGGCGTACCAAGTAAGCAGTACTAGTAGCAACAGGACTTCATCACTATATGCCTATACATCCGTCGTTTGCGCTGTCAGTACCTCCTCCGGAACTTCACTAACCGCCATCCATAGAGCATTTCAGTTTCCGAAGCGGCTCAGAAGCTCGGATTGTTTGTATATGATTGAATACAATATAACAACTAGCTATTTGGCACTCGGAGACCGCTTCCATGGTACTAGAACTTGCTTCTATACTGTAACGAAAGGTGGCATAATTCCTTAAAAACCGTGCAATCGACGCAAGCCAGTGCCGGTATTACTACAACTCGCGGCTCGGCCGGCGGAGGCTCAGAATAGCTTTGTCATCGGCCCGACAAATGAGCTAGAATCTCGGCGACCATCCCAACCGTACTGAGCGCAACGGCGTTGACGCAATGGCACTGAAGCAACCGTCTCAGGTTCCCGGCGAACAACATGGCCTATGGCCGCCACAGTTCTTGGCGGATCTCATTGGCGATCTGCACCACGGGTTGCGGCTCTTACGCCTGAATCCTGGCTTTGCCACTGTCGCGGTCCTGTCGCTGGCGCTGGGTGTGGGCGCCAACACTGCCATCTTCGAACTGCTGGATGCTGTCCGGCTGCGCACGCTGCCGGTTCGGCGGCCCCAGGGACTGGCTCAAGTGAGAGTTGCCAACGAGGACTGGGTGCCGACGGTCTTCTTGGGCAACTACCAGGATGTCACCAACCCGCTTTGGGAAAGAATCCGCAATGGGCAACAGGCTTTCTCGGCGGTAGCGGCGGTGGGTGGATATGCGGTCAATCTGGCTCAGGGCGGGGAGGCGCGTTACGCGCAGGCCTTGTGGGTAAGCGGCGACTTCTTTGCCGTTCTGGAAGTCCAGCCGTTCCTGGGGCGATTGTTGAGTGCCGCCGACGACCGGGCGGGATGTGGTTCTCCCTCCGCCGTGATCAGCCACGCGTTTTGGCAGCGGGAGTTTGGCGGCGATCCCAACATCGTTGGTAAGAAACTGAACATCAACGCCAAGTCTTTCGAGATTGTCGGGGTCACGGCTCCCGATTTCTTCGGGCCGGAAGTGGGCCGGTCTTACGACTTGGCGCTGCCGGTGTGCTCGCAGACCTCCACGGTGGGCAGCCGCAGTCCGCTGGAGCGGCGCGATTTGTGGTGGTTGTCGGTGATTGGGCGATTGAAGCCCGGTTGGACCTTGCAACGGGCCTCCGCCGACTTGGCGGCGCTGTCGTCGCCGTTGATGCAAGAGACCGCACCCTCCGGGTATGCGCAGAAAGAAGTGGAAAAGTATCTGCAATTGAAGCTGGGCGCATTCCCCTGGGAATCCGGCTTTTCCCGTCTGCGGACCCGCTACGAGCAGCCGCTGTGGACCCTACTGGTCATCGCCGCTGTGGTGCTGCTGATCGCCTGCGCCAATCTGGCCAACTTGATGCTGGCCCGCGCCGGCGCGCGCGAGCGCGAAATGGGCGTGCGCCTGGCCATCGGCGCGTCGCGGGGAAGACTGCTTCGCCAGTTGCTGAGCGAGAGTCTCCTGCTGGCGGTCTTCGGGGCGGCGTTAGGATGGCCGGTGGCGGGCGGCCTCACCAGGCTGCTGCTCTCCTTGCTGAACGCCTTTGGAACGCGCACCCTGACCTACTTTCTGGACTTGCGGCCCGACTGGCGCATGGTGGCATTTACTCTGGCCGCCGCGGTACTAACTTGCCTCTTGTTCGGACTGGCGCCGGCTCTGCGCGGAATCGCGGTCTCCCCGGCCGTGCTGCTGGTCAGCGGACGCGCCGCCACCCCTGGGCGCGAGCGTTTCGGCTTGCGCCGAATCCTGGTGGTGGCCCAAGTGGCGCTCTCCTTCGCCTTGATGATCTGCGCCGCGCTGTTCGTTCGCAGCCTGGACAATCTGCTGAATGTGAATGCCGGTTTCCGCCAGGAAGGGCTGCTGCGGGTCACGCTGGACTTCAACGGCACAAGTATTACCGCGCAGCGGCTGGAGAACTTCCGCCGCAACATGCTGGATCGCATCCGCGAGCTTCCCGGGGTGGTTGGGGCGGCCGATGCGTTTGTCGTGCCGGTGGGCGGGAACTACTGGCGCCTGACTTTGCGCATCGCCGGCCGCGACACGCGCACCTCGCTGTTCAACTGGGTCAGCCCCGGATTTTTCCAGACCATGGAGATTCCCCTCCTGGCGGGCCGCGATTTCGACGTTCACGACACGGCGGTGGCGCCTAAGGTGGTGGTGGTGAACCAGGCTTTTGCGCGCGATTTTTTTCCCGGCGCCGATCCCCTCGGCCAGACGTTTGAATCGCTGGCCGAGCCGGAGTATCCCCAGGCCGTCTACCGCATCGTGGGGGTGGTGAAGAACGCCAAGTACCAGGACATCCGCGAAGAGTTTCAACCGGTGGTCTATGCGCCGGAATCGCAGCATCCCGCTTTCTACGTCTACCAAACCATGCTGGTGCGATCCAGCGCGCCCACCGCCAGCCTGATCGCCGCGATCAAGGAAACCATCGGCCGGGTGAACCCGGAAATCGGGCTGGACTTCGACCTGATCCGCAACATGGTGTTGCGCAACATGGTGCGCGAGCGCCTGATGGCCACGCTAAGCTTCGTCTTCGGATTACTGGCCGCGGTGCTGGCTACCGTGGGTCTATACGGCGTGGTGGCTTACATGGTGGTCCGCCGCACGCGAGAAATTGGGATTCGCATGGCGTTGGGCGCGGAGCCGCCGGGGATCGTACGCATGGTGCTCCGGGAAGCGATCACGCTACTGGCGATAGGTTTGGCGGCTGGCGCGGTGCTGGCGTGGTTTGCGGTGGAATACGCCGGAAAACTGCTGTACGGCTTGCCGCCTCGCGATCCGGCCAGTTTCGGCGCCGCGGCGGCGGTTCTGGTGTTGGCCGCGCTGGCGGCCGGCTACATTCCGGCGCGGCGAGCGTCGCGGCTGCATCCGATGGCCGCGTTAAGGGAAGAATAGAGGCGCGTTGCTGTCAGAACCGTCCGCGGTAGCGGATGGGTCCCGCGACCGACCGGGCTGCTACCGCCGACGGCTCCGACAGCGCGGCCGCAGTCTCATCGATTGGGATAAACTGCCTGCATGGCCAAGTCGAAGCGAGCATCGCCTGGATTGCCTGTGGCTCTGGCCGTTGCCGTGGATCGATTTCGCGAGCAGGTTCGTCCGGCCTTCGACGCCGTGGAAGCCGCCGCCGCGCGCGTCGAGGAGTTGATGGGCCGCTCCAGCGGCGAGAACGCCACGTTTCTCGGCGGCAGCCTGCTGCCGGTAATGACCTATGCGGTACTCCATCAAGCCCGCGAGGAAACTCAGGAATCCGTTGGCGGCCTGGAAAAAGGCGATCCCAGCGACGTGGTGGATCGCGCCGACTTTTTCGCCTCCGCGCTGAGTGAGATGGCCGCGTTGATTAAAATCCTGGCGACGATGGAACTAGATTCGGGATCGTCGCTGCACGAAGACTGGGACAAACTGGCCGACGATCTGCAAGCCTTGGCCCAACGGGTGCAGCAAGCCGCGGAAAAACTTGAAGACGAACTGGAAGCCAACGAACCTGACAGCGGCTCGCCGTTCCGGGTCCTGGATTAGCGGTCGGGAAAAGATTAGCGGTCGGGAAAAACGATCCACAGATTACGCAGATTTCACAGATTAAGAACATCGAGACGTCCGTTCCGAAAATCTGTGAAATCTGTGAAATCGGTGGATCATTCCCCGGCGACAATTCCGATCGCCGAAGTTTGGTGTCCCTGGCCGGGACCTTCCTTGCGATAGGAGTGCAACACGTCCAAATGACACGCCGTACACGGCGCGCCTCGTAGGATGCCGGCGCGGCGGACCCCCGCTTCCAGCAATTGGCGGAGGTTGGCTTCCGCAATGTTCAGGAACGCGTGTTGGCCTTCCAACTCGCGCATCACGGGATGTGCGCCTGCCAGATGCTGGCGCGGCAGCATCACCAGCGCGGGGTTTTCCGGCTCCAGCCTGGCGAACAATTCCTCTCCGTAGGAGAACTGGGAACGGAATTCGTCCACCACTTCCATACCCACCTCATAGCAGCAAACCTGGATGCCCGGTCCCAATGCCGCCAGCAGTTTTCGGGGATTACTTCCGAAGCGCGCGCGCATCAGCCCGACCGTCTTTTGCACGATGCGCTTCAGCGTGCCTCGCCAGCCGGCATGAATTGCCGCGACCACGCGATTCTCGGGGTCGGCCAGCAGGACCGGCAAACAATCGGCGGTGGACACGGCCAGAGCCAGTCCGGGAGTCGCCGTCACCAGCGCGTCGCCGCGCAACTGCGCGGGACCATCCACAATGTGGATGATGTCGGTGTGAACCTGCTTGGCGCGAACCACTTTCCACGGCGCGCCGCGCAGGAATGGCGGCGCCGCCCGGCGCGTCCCGAAGCCGTGCCGCAGCCACGCTTGCCGGGACAGCTCGGGGACCAGAAAAACTCCGTGCTGCAGCGTCACTCGTGGCAGCTTCCCTTCTTGATTAACCCTCAAGAATCACCTGCGCCAAAGCTTGCTGTGCGGTATGGGTGAGCGAAAGCGCCACGTGGCGCACGCCCATCCGTTCGGCGATCCTGGCAGCTTCACCCGAAAACACCAACGTGGGACGGCCGCCCGGTTGGCGGACCACTTCCAGGTCCACCCAACGGATGCCCCGCCGCCATCCCGTGCCCAGCGCCTTCATGCCGGCTTCCTTGGCGGCGAAACGGGCGGCATAACGTTCGGCGCGATTCTTGAACCGCTCGCAGTAGGCGATCTCTCCCGGCGTGAAGACGCGCTCCTGGAAACGCGCTCCAAAAGTCCGCAAGGATTGCGCGATGCGATCCACCTCCGCCAGATCCACTCCCGTTCCCACGATAGCCATGCGATTAGTCCGAGAGAAATCTTATCATTGGCGCCGGGTTTACCCATCGAGGGCCGCCGATGGCCCGTAAACTCGCCCCTTCCCGCAAAGGCCTGAGGAGGCCTTCCGACACTATATAGTTCAACAACTCAGCAGGCTACCTCTTTGGCTCTAATTGATTGGTAGGATTAAACTTATAAGACAAGAGCGACGCAAGAAAGGGCTGGACTGGGGGTTCCCGCCCATGGTGTACTTAGGTCATCCAGACCTGATCGGCAGTTTGGCAATACTGGGCACGGCAGCAGGCTCGAACGGCAAGTTAATCCAAATCTGGGAGTCTGCCGATGGAGTTTTAAGATGCCACTGAACACTCTGCGTAAGGCAACTCTCGCTGCCACTGTCCTGTTGTTGGGCGCGACTCTCGGGTTCGGCCAATCGCGTTCCTCCCGCGTCACCGTCACGGTTCGTCCGGAGTTGCTGTTGACGCCGGCCGTATCGAACGTGCAGTTGGCCGTGCGCCTGGCGCCGTCCGCGCAGGCGCAAGTGTGGCGCGCCGACAATTGCAATGCTGCCGCAGTGGATGCGTTTCTGGTCACGCAATCCGGACGAATCCAGATTCCCGTTGCCGCGCTGGGAACCGGAAGCAAGGTTTGCGCTGCTTCCACCGATGGCACCTTGAAGCAAGCCCTCGACCTTGGCGTTGTCAATTAGGGTCATACTCGATGTCCGGGCGTTGGCCACGGTCATTCCCTTGCCGACTCGGGCCTCCCGGCTCCGGTCCCGGGCCTCAACTTAGCCGACACATGTTGTAACCTTTCGTTACCTCCAGCCTTTCCCCGACCCCTTCGTACCCCCTTTCATTAGACCGGACTTATCTTAAGAATAAGCGGTTTGCCAGAATTGCCGACTTTGGCGAGATGAATGCTAGATTACAGGCGACCGTCTGCGAGTGAGACGGCATGATCATCATGGGCAGGCTTCGCCAATTCGAAAAGTCAGGACGCCCCAGCGTAGTAGCCGCGGCTCTTCTTACTCTTATCCTGTGCGCGCCCGTCCGCTTTCAGGCGGCGACCGCCACCGCCACGCAGACCCTGAATGCCAGTTTCTCACCGATCGGCAAAGTCTCGGTTCCTGCGAGCGTTTCGCTGATTAAGGCGGGGAGCGCGTTCGCGGGTTACTCCGCCGCCCTGTCCGTTAGCTACCGCGTGCGCACCACGCCGTCAGGCGGGGGCAGCATCACGATGCAAGCAGGCGCAGACTTTACGCCTTCCGGAGGCCCCTTAGTCAGTTCCGGAAATCTCACCTACACCTGTTCCGGCTCGACGCTGGGCACGGGCTGCGCGGGAACGCAAACGGTAAGCACATCCAGCGCGACTCCCGTACTGACCATCCCGGCCTCGGCTTGCACCGGCGGAGGCGGCTCTTGCTCCGGTTCCAACCCCAATAATGTGACGATCAACCTTAATCTGAACAACGACACCGGTTTTGCAACCGGTGCTTACTCCACGCAAGTTACTTTGACCATTAGCGCCACATAAGCAAAAAAAAAGGAAAACTATCATGTACAAAAAACTTTCAATGCTCGTTATCAGCGCAACTCTTTTGACGCTCTCGGCGCAGGCCCAGTTCGCCGGCACGGGAACGACGACGGTGAGCGTCAATGTGGCGGCCGAAGCGGCCCTGCAAGTCAACACCGCCACCACCACCCTAGCCAACGTCGGGACCATCTTCAACGCCTACACGGGCACGACGAACTTCAGCTACAAGGTTCGTACCACGAAGACCGGCGGCAACGGCAGCATCACGTTGCAGGTTACCTCCGACTTCTCGCCGGCCAACGGCCCGTCGGTGGCTACGCCTCCTACCGGTGGCGACGCGATGACCTACACCTGCACGGTGGCGGCGCCCGCCACGGCTTGCAGCGGATCGCTCACCTCCAGCACCTCAGCGGCCACCAACGTCGCCGCTTTCGGCGCCAACGCCCACTCCGCCAACGCCGGCAACACCGGTTCGGTGGCTTGGAGCCTGACCGACGATCCGACCTACCAGACGGGAGCCTATTCCGCGACGGTCACCTTTACGATCAGCGCGACGTAAGAAAAGAGCGCGCCAGCAGGCCGTCTGGTTGGAGCATGAGCCGCGACAGTTATGGAGCGACGGAACGGTGGTAGGTGTTGAATGTCGGCACGAAAACACGCCAAGCCTGAGCATCAAGGGCCAGTGTTTTCGGGCGGGCGTCCAAGACGTGCCAACGTTCCGTCGCTCCATTTATGGAGCGTTGCGAAAACTACGACCCCCATTGATATGAGTGTGTATCGGCCTCACTCCAGCCGGTTCGCGCCTTTCTCTGATCCAGAGAACGCTTTTGACATGGAACATTTTGCCAAGATCATCGTTTTATAAGCAGCATGGTGCACGATCTCCGGTTCGCGCTGCGCATGATCTTTGCCCGCCGCTGGTTCGCGGCCGCCATCGTGGCCACCCTGGCGTTGGGCATCGGACTCAACACCATGGTCTTCACGTTGATCAACGCGGTGCTGTTCAAACCGATCGCCGTGGCGGGCGGGGAACGGCTCGTGGCGGTCGGCCACATCCGGCCCTCACAACATGGCGTGAACGATCGCGATGCCGTCTCCTATCCCGATTTCCGGGAGTATCAAGCCCACAGTTCCTCGTTTGAAGCGCTGGAAGCGGAGGATATCAATCGCAGCGCGCTCAGTGAGGCGGGCAATCCGCCGCAGTCCGTGCTGGTTGGGTCGGTCTCCGCGGGAATCTTCGAGATGCTGCATGTGCAGCCGATCCTCGGCCGCGGATTCGCGGCCACGGACGATCGGGCCGGCGCGGAACCCGTTGCGCTCATCGGCTACGGCTTGTGGAAAGATCGTTACGGAAGTTCCAAGAGTGTGCCGGGCCGGGCCGTGCGCGTTGACGGCAAGCCGGCCACCATTATCGGCGTGATGCCCGAGGATTTCAAGTTTCCCAACGGCGAGGAGATGTGGATGCCGATCGTGCCGACCCCGGAAATCGAGAAGCGCTCGCGGCGCGCCTACGGACTGTTCGGAATCCTGAAACAGGGCGTGACGATTCCCCAAGCCACCGCGGAGCTGGAAACGTCGGTGCGCCGCATGACCGCCGCCTATCCCGACACCAACAAGGATCTGCAAGCCAAGGTCTACACTTTTCACGATTACTACAACGGCGGACAGATCCGAACGGTATTTCTGCTGATGCAAGGAGCCGTGGGCTTCGTCCTGCTGATCGCGTGCGCCAATGTCGCCAATATGATGCTGAGCCGCGGGCTCGAGCGCCGCCGCGAAATCTCCATTCGCGCCGCGATGGGCGCGTCGCGCTGGCAGATTGTGCGGCAACTGTTGGTGGAGTGTACGCTGCTCAGCACGCTCGGCGGTGTGCTGGGGTTGGCGCTGGCCGCCTATGGAGTCCATTGGTTCGATCTGGCCACGCAGGATGTCGGCAAACCGTATTGGATCCTGTTTCGCATGGACTACACCGTGTTCGCCGTCTTCGCCGTGCTCTGCATCTCGAGCGGCCTGATCTTTGGGCTGGCGCCGGCGCTGCGCGCTTCGCGTGCGGATTTGAACGCTTCGTTGAAAGAAGGCGCGCGTTCGCTGGGAACGCAACGCGGCGCCAGACTTTCCGCGGTGTTGGTGGTGTTTCAATTCGCCGCCACGCTGGTGTTACTCACGGGAGCCGCCATGTTCGTGCGCGGCCTGCTGGAACAGCAGCAACTGAATCCCACGATTCCCGCCGAACAATTGCTCACCGCGCGCGTGAATCTACCCGCCACCAGCTACGCCGACGCCAAAGCGCGCAATCTTTTCTTCGATCAACTGATGCCGCGCCTGCAAGCGATCCCCGGTGTAACGCAAGCGGCCCTGGCCTCGTCGCCGCCGGGACTGGGGGCGCGCGACCGGCACGTGGAGATCGACGGCCAGCCTCTCAGCGAGCCGAACAAAGGTCCCACGACGTCGTTCCTGGTCGCCTCGCCGGGTTTCTTTGCCGCGATCGACCTTCCGGTGATCGCCGGCCGTACTTTCACGGAGACCGACGGCAGCGCGGGCCGGCAATCCGCGGTGGTTACGCGGGCGCTGGCGGAAAGTTTTTGGCCCCATCAAGACGCCATCGGCAAGCGGCTGCGTTACTCCAAAGACGATAAGCCGATGGAGTGGCTCACCGTCGTCGGCGTCGTCGCGAATTTCGTGCAGCGATCGGAGCTGCCGGGCGCCGAACGTATCCTGCTGGTGCCCTATCGCCAGGAGTCCTACGATTCCATTGCGTTGTTGGTGCGCTCCTCCGGCGCAGCGTCGATCGCTTTGCCGGTGCGGAGCGCCGTGCAAAGCATCGATGCGGATTTGCCGCTGGATCAAGTGCGCACGCTCAATGCGGCGGTCGAACGCCAGTTGTGGGCACTGAAGCTATTCGGCACGCTCTTTTCAATCTTTGCATTCATCGCGCTGGTGATCGCTGCAGTGGGCATCTACGCCGTGATCGCGCAAGCGACCGCGCGCCGAACCCAGGAAATCGGCGTGCGCATGGCGCTGGGAGCCACGTCGGCGAATATCCTGACGCTGATTCTCTCGCGCGGAGCCGTGCAGTTGCTCGCCGGGCTGGCGCTGGGACTGGCGGCCGCTTTCCCGGCTGCGCGCCTGTTGAGCGGACTACCGTTGCGTGTTTCGTCCAGCGATCCCGTGGTTTTCTCGACGGTGAGCTTGCTGTTGACTCTGGTGGGACTGTTTGCCTGCTGGGTGCCGGCGCATCGCGCCGCCGCGCTGCATCCGGTTGTCGCGCTGCGGGACGAATAGAAACTCACTGTAAAGCGCGGGGGCGGGTTTCACCCAGGCTACCAGCGGTGATCGCTCTGGGATGGGCAGATACTCGCTTGTTCCATGATCCCATTTCTTTACAGCTTCTGACGGTCGCGGCTCATCGCGGCAAGCCCTCCATCAGCTTGGCGATCACATCCGCAGCGGTGTAAGAACTTTGATTCGCCGGCAGAAAGCGCCTGATCCCCGGCAAGTCATCGCCGGAGGTGACCACCGGCGCTTCCACGTACTTTCCGGCGCGTACTTGCGGATACCCGGCCGTGGCGATCAGCGCATTACAGAGACATTTTTTCCCTACGCCGTCCTCGGGATTGCCGCCCTTGGATTTGTAAACGGTCGCTGGTTCGGCCGCGCAACGGAAGCCGACGGTGCCATCTTCGGTCCGGTACGCTTCCCGCAAATACCCCAGATCGCAAATCCTCGGCCGGGCGGCATACACCTCGGGTTCGGAGAGCGAGCCCTCCACGCGCGCGACCTTGAACGGGAAGTTGGTGGGCGAGGCTACGCTGTCGGTGGATACCCGGGCCTCGCCGGAAATGATGCGGTCCAGAACCGCCTGCTTCAACGGTTCGCTGATTCCCGACTCCCGGCAAAACGCAAAAGCTGTCCCGACTTGAATGCCCGCGGCTCCCGCGTCGAGCGCCTGGCGCAGCATTTCCGGCGAGCCGTAGCCGCCGGCCAGCCAGAAGGGCAAGCCCAATTCGCGGATCTTGGCCAAGTCCACGCGATCGCGTTCGCCATAGACCGGTTCCCCGGCGGCATCGAACACCGCCTTGCCGCGCGGCGGCGCGTTGTGCCCTCCCGCAGTCGGCCCTTCGATCACGAATCCATCCACGCGGCCGTTGGCTCGCTTCAGCATGGTAGCGGCCAGGACGTTGGAGGCGATGATCGCCAGAAACTTGGGACGCTCGAGCGGCGGAAGATCGCCTTCCATGTATTGCCGCGGCACGAACGACACCGTAGTGTCGTCACCTTCCTGCGCGCCGGAAACATGCAGCGGATAGGTTGCGGGTTGGTGATTCACGAAACAGTCGAGCACTCCGGGAATTTTCATCGGGATTCCCGCGCCCATCAAAATGTAACCAACGCCGGCCAGCATGGCGCCGTAGATGGAAGGCAGGTGGGGAATCTGGATTTTTTCTAAATAGTTGATTCCTACTGGATTGTCGTGTCCCTCGCGGGCCAAATACACTTCCGCGAAATTGGCCGCCACGGTCAGTTCCACCGTCTGGCTGGGGCTGTCTTTCGCCATGATCGGCAGAAGCTGGTAAGATTCGCCAGCGCCCTTGCCGCCGGGTATGTAGTAAGCCTGGCGGATGCGCTCGGCCACGTCCGGAAATGGAAAGTGGGCGAGTGCGCGGCGCATATGTCCGCCGGGATCGCCGTCCTGAAGCCGCCGGGCGAAGACCTCGGCAAGAGCCGTACCGGCAATCACGCCCAGTTGTCCGAGTCGCGAAACGGCGTTGGCCAGCCGCCAGGTGGAGACGGCCACGCCCATGCCGCCTTGAATGATCAGGGGATGAACGCGAGACGGCTCGGCAGTTGTTATGTCATGGTGGTCAGCAATTCGTGCGGTCGTCATTTCCGTCAACACAGCGAACCTCTCCGTCTCCAAGAGTCAAGGTTGAGATCTTGACGGATTCCGTGCCCAGAATCACCTGCCTAAGGCTGGTGAACGTTCCGCTAAGTTGATCTTATCATGGTGCACCATCCTTCTGCGTTCTTCGACAGGGGCGAGAATAACCACAAAGGCACAAAGGACACAAAGAAGGGCAAGGCAACGTCTTCTTTGTGCCCTTTGTGCCTTTGTGGTTATGGGTCCTTAGTTCTCCGCGGGTTTCTCCACGCGATCAATGACGAATACCACCACGGGACCTTTCGTGGATTCCAATTTCAGCCCCAGTTGCTCGCGTAACGCCTGAAAAAGATTCGGTCCGTCAAAACTGGGCGGGGCTTCTCCATTCGGGCCCGGTCCGCCCCGATAAATCGGGAGCAAAGGTCAGCTTGAAGTCGTAGAACCCCTTCAGACCGGTCTGATCCACCACCGGACGATCCACTTGTTGGAAGTTGTTCAACTGCTGGCCGAGCCACCAACAAAAATACTCCATATTGGCTCTTGTGCCGGCAAATGTCGGTGGCTTAGGCGGCGGCCCGCCCGCGCTAAACTGGATGGGAATCTCGAAGGGATCCGGGCCCTCGTTGACCGTCATCTTCGATCCCGTCTTGTTGACGCTCAGCACAAAGGCCGGCAAGGTTCGTGTCTCGCGGTGAAACTGGAGTTTGAAGCGGTCCGCCAGCATGGTCTGAAACATGATGTGAAGATCGTCCAGCGTTCAACGGCTTTTCCGCCTTAGCCCGCACATCGAAACGGTCGGTGTTGATCCAATCCGGCCCTCCCACGATCTGGCTGTCGGTGATCTTGTACATCAACTTGATCATGAGCTTCAGCGGAGCAAAGCGCGCCACGTAGGTTTGCCCACCGGGAAGGGCCGGATGCCGCCGAACTCGCCGGGCGCCGGCGGAGTATTGGTCGGCTTGACCGAGGTAACTTCGAAAGCCAACGGCGCAGTCGCCGCGGTTTTCGGGGTATCGTTGGCTTTGGGCGAATCTTGACCGGCGCTCAGCAATCCGGCAGAGATGATCGCGAGGGCAAATAAGTAGGGAAGGCGATCTTTCATAGAGGCTCCAGTTCTTGAGAGTTTCGCAGCATCCGGCCCAGTCTCGGCCAGTATACCCGATAGGACGCTTTCGGGCGATGCGTTGTTAGCACGTTTTCACCGGCACCATCCGCCGGCAACGATGCCATTGCTGCGAGCCGCGCCAGTTACGGGGACGCGCCTCTGCCGTGCTTCGCCTAGGTGCGCGACATTAAAAAGGAGAGAAGTGTACTCCTCCCCCGACACTGGCGCTAAGCCTGCGAAGGCAGGCGGAAGAGGATTAGCCCCAGGCGAGGCGCAGTTCAGTCTGAGCCTGGGGTTTAGGAATCGAGAAAGCGAGCCTGCAAAGCTAGCGACAGAGACCTTACCCACCGCCTCTGTCGCCGGCTACGCAGGCTCAATTTCATTGCCACCTACAACCCCAGGCTCGGCTGAACTACGCCTCGCCTGGGGGCAGCTTCTAGAATATCTTCGAGATAGACTCTAGAATCCCTGGACATGGACGGCTTCCGCAAGAATGATGGGCCGCAGGCGGGGCTTGATCGCGTCTTCCAGCACCAGGTCCACCCGGCTATCCAGTAGGTTCTCCAGAAGACTCAGCAGGTCCATGTAAGCGTCGAACGTCTTGGCTTCGAATTCCACAACAAAATCAAGGTCGCTATCCGGCTGGCCGTCGCCCCGAGCGACGGAACCAAACAGGCCCAAACGGCGAACGCCAAGCTGACACAGGGCATCGCGATGCGCTGCGAGAGTTTGCAAGATATGGTCGCGCCGGCTCATGATTACATTAGGATACCACGCAATTCCCGGGCGGCTAGCGATGTGCTCACCATGCGCCCAGCGAATCGTCACCCCCACCGGATGATCTCCTGGCCCGCTTGGTTTTCCCGGAGAAGCTCATGCCAAGGATAAAACAGTGGGCGTCATTCCGGCGATAGCCGTTACGAAGTGAATTCCAGCAATGAGAAAACCGGCACCTTGTGGTACTTCTTGGGTTCAGGGCGCTGTTGGATGATGGTGTCGATCAACTGACCCGTGGCGGCCTCCAGCCAAACTTCTCCGCACTGGCGGCAGACCAGAGCCGGCACGTCTTCAAACTCAAAGAGATCCTCGCCCCACGGCTGCTGGTGGTTAATGGTTCGGTGCTCCAGAGAGCCTCCACACCGTGCGCAAGTGCTTGGGTCGGGCATGATCTTAGTACCTCTTACTGTCCCGGGGGACGCTTCCATCGCGCTTCGGCCGCGTTCCTGGCGATCTCGCTGCGGCGCTTGAGAGAAAGCGCCTGCGCCCTAGCTTCTCCTCCGATTTGTCCGCCTTTACGGGCTAGCTCACTCCTCTCCTCTGCGGTAAGTTGCGCCATTCGCGCACGACCACCCTTTTTGCCACCAAGTTTCCCGAGCGCGACCGCATGCGGGTTTTTCAATTTTCTTTTCATGCCTGCCCCATGGGCGATTTCGGATTAATATGCTTGACAAGAGCGCTATTGTAATGCATGATAGACATGTTCGGCAAAGGGGACGACTCGGCCAAGGTCTCGACGGTCGGAAGCCGACGAAGGGAGAATACAATGGCATCGGTCGGTAGCGTGGTTGCGCCTCTCGAGGGAATGCGCGTTGTAATATCAGATGGCGTCTGCCGTCTGGACGAGTACAACTTTGTTGATGACCAGTGGAAAGCAAAGGATTGCTCACTGTGGCCGATGCCTAGGACCGCGGCTGCTCGATGGCTCGAGGGCTGGAATTCGGACGATAGATACGCTGCCTTCAGCATGCTTGTTGCGCCCGTTGAGGCCCAGAAGGTGGGTGACTTCCCGGCCTAGCCCTTCGCACGTCGTACCGGCGTCGGCGCAGATTCAATGATCTCATTTCCGGCACGGACGAGTCTCGTAATACGCGTCACGGTCGCGCCCTCCATGCCGGCGGTAATCTGCACCTCCGTGACATCGTTCTCGTCTCCGTGAAATGCCGCATGCAAAGCGGACAAGAACGGGACCTTGTCCAGCTTCCACGCGGCAGGCTTTGGATTATTTCGAGGATCGGGAACGGTCCGCGGGAAGAGATAGATACATGGTGGCGGCACTCTGTAGTCGCTGAGCTCCGTTGCCCTTTGCGCGTCCGCTTGAATCTTCGGACACGGCCTTCCGAGACTGCCGCAAACCATGTCCCAGACGATTAATCCGTCAACCCTGATGCCAGTGTGAATGATCTGCGCACTCAGCCGGACGTGAACGCCAGACCAAGCGTTCTTCCTCGGGTCCGCTCCTGAGTTCTGGCACAATGACCAAATCAGGAATTGTTCGGCTTGGGGAGGACGCTCATAGATGGTCGTGTTGTTGCCGTCTAGACATCCCTTGGCCTCAATTGCCGTGACGGAACCATTCGGCATTGTGACCTCGTAGTCGTGGCGATCTGCGGTACCCGAAATCTTCCAACCGGCGATCAGACCGCGATCTTTCATGTTGTCCAGAACGGTCGCAATAAAGCGGCGCTTCTCGTCCATCTTCGCGGCCTGTTGTCCCCGAATTCGCTCGATGGCAGCTTCAAAGAGGCCGCTTCGGCGGAATTCGGCCTGGTCAAGACCATGGAACCCGATCTCCGGTGCTGCGGCACGAAGAACGCCGGCGAAATCGTCAACAGCCTTCCTCGTTTCATCAGTGAGATGACAGGGGATAATCGGACGATCGCGGAGGGATGTCTTCTTCTTAGCCACTATGCGGCCTCTTGGAGGGCCGTTCCTGTCGCAAGCCTAATGAGCAGATGCTGGTTGAGCCAAGCGACAACGGGAACGGCGAGCCCCATCGCCAAAAAGATGGTAAGCTTCGTTGTAGTTTCTCGGAAGAGGGTAGTCGTCGGGCACGCCCATCAACCGAGCGGCCTCGCGAGGCGCCAACAAACGAGAACGAACGCGCCTGCCCTCGACCACCAGAATCAGCTGGCGGCTGGAACCGCCGACGGGAGTTCGGAGGCACCCTGAAATGTCGTCGAAACGCGCTTCCGCTCGCTGAACCTTCCGCCCACTCTCATCCGGACGCGTGCGCCGATAAACTGTGCCCACGCGCCGCAGGCCGTCCTTTTGAACCTCTCTCAACTTGCGTCGATTGATCTTGGACATCAATGAGATGAGCCTGTCAGTCTCCTCTTCGCTGTGCCATTTGACACCGTAAGGCTCGTCTTCGATGATTTCCGCGAGTGTCGCCTCCATCGGATCTGGCTCTGGAATGTGCCACCAAACCCAGGAGCTCTGATCTGCGGGAGGCAGGCCCGCCCAAGCTCTTCGCAGCGATCTAGGATGCCAGGCACTCGTCGGCCACTGACGCGTTAAATCTCCTGGGATCGACAGATCCGCCCGTGCCGCTACGACGAAAAGCCTCGGCCTAGACTGTGGAAGAAACCGGACGGCGTCCATTACGAGAGGACCGACGCGATAACCGGCCCTAGCCATCATCCGGAATAAATTTGCAAAATCCTTTCCGCCGTGGGAAGTAATGGCTCCGACGACATTTTCAACCACTATGACCGATGGGGCGCGCCCCTCCCGGACTAATCCTTCCATGAGACTCCAGAATGGTCGGAATGTGCCGCTGCGTTTTCCCTTCAGTCCCGCACCTTTCCCGGCTAGCGACAGATCCTGGCAAGGAAATGAAGCCCAGACAAGATCCGGGTTGCCGGGAAGGTCTGTTGTGGCGAGGCCCACCTACGTCCTCGACACGCAACTCCGGACAACTGGCTGGTTGCCCCACCCCGAAGCGCCTTGTATAGGCGGCGGCCTTCTTCGCGCACCATTCGTTTGCGAAAATGGGCCTCCAAGAACGGCCAAGCCCGAGCCGCGCCATGCCTCCGCCTGCAAAGAACTCGTACCACGTCAGTTGTCGATCGCTCATCCGTCCTCCGGGAAGAACCGCTGGAGTCGTTCTTGCAGCTTTGCGGCCTTCCCGGTTTGACACTCCCATACTATGAGCACCCTCCAACCCGCGCGGCGAAGACTGCGGACGTTTCGCGCGTCCCGCGCCTCGTTACGTCCTTGTTTTGCTTCCCAATAGGCCCGATTGCTTTCTGGGAGCCTAGCCGCCTCACAGCGATGTCCGTGCCAAAAGCAGCCATGAACGAAGATGATACTCCTAGTGGACGATATTACCAAATCGGGACATCCGGCGAGCCTTTTTGAATTCGAGACGAACCGAAACCCAAGGCGGCGGACAATACGCCGGACGAGGATCTCCGGTCCGGTTCCTGCGGATCGGACGCGGCGCATCGTCTCACGACGCTGAATGGGAGTGAGATTGTCCACTATCGGCCTTCATTATACGGCTGCCGGTTCCCGGCTGTTGCAAAACCACGAGGCCATAGCGAGCCGTCTCGCCCGACTGAGTCTGCGCATCAGAACAGTGTGGGAGCGCTGTGCTCACTACCCAGCTTTGCGTCGGGCTTTTTCTTTGGCCGCGCTCTGCGCCAGTGCCTCGGCCAACCTTCTTCCCTCGCCCGCCTGGAACCGCCGCTGCATGTCCGACGGAAGCGTTGCCTGGTGGCTGTCAAACCACTCGGCCTCCGCCTGCGACGATTCGAACCCCGGAATGGAAATACGCCGAGCGGCCGTTGTGACTGATCGCATCTTCACTGCCTGACCCTAGGTCGCCCCTTCAGGACTCATTCGTCTGAGTACGGGAACCCAAGGCGTTGCCCTGGGCTGGCATGGCACGCCCCGTTGGGGCTAAAACGGGCGCTGCGCGAGGTCGTTTCGGAGCTAAGGAAAAGAACCTCCTGAGGGACTGCGAGAAAAACTGAGGGAGGGGGGTGGGGGAGAGGAGGCCTAGAATGGGCTAACTGCTTAGGAGTCATGCCAATAACCTTCCGGGTGGGGACCCGGAAGGTGGGTCGTACGGTCGGAGCGTCCGGGTTGCCAGCGGCGATGGAAAAACTAAAAGGTAAGAGATCAGCGGAACCGCTAGAAATGCCGCAAGGTAAATGGCCCACTCACACAGCTGGCAAGGATGCCTGGCAAGGATGCCCAATGTCACTTACTTAGCGTTGTAGATTGAAGGCCAAAGGCCTGACCTATGTCAGCCCAGGCCAACGGCCTGGGTAAAAGGCAAAGAGTGACCGAAGCCCTGAAGGGGCGGCCTAAGACAGCTAGCCGCAGGTTGGCGGCGTTGAAAGGAATCGTGGCTGTGATACGAAGGGGCATTTTTAGGACGCCCTTTCAGGGCTGGGGTTGTTGAACTCGTTACCCAGGCCGTTGGCCTGGGCTAACATAGACCGCCCCCTTGGGGCTGAACAAGGCTCAAGTAAGTGACATTGGGCAAGGATGCCTGCTCTACTAGAAAACCAGCCTGCGGCCAGCCCCTGCTCGCCCCTTTCTTCAAATCGGTGTTAAAATAGATCTTGCCACCCTCCAGCACGTCCGGAAACCATGAAGCACAGCGACGTTCGGAACATTCGCAAGGAAATGCTACCCAATGGCCTGACGGTCATTACCGAAGCCATGGACCATGTCCGCTCCGTATCGGTGGGCATCTGGATCAAGAGCGGGTCGCGCCGCGAACCGGCCAAGACCAACGGAATCACCCACTTCATCGAGCACATGCTGTTCAAAGGCACGACCTCGCGCACGGCCGAGGATATCGCCCGTCAAGTGGACTCCATCGGCGGCCACCTGGACGCCTTCACCGCCAAGGAATGCGTCTGCTACAACACTAAGGTGTTGGACGATCACTTGCCGCTGGTCATGGATATCCTCGGCGACCTGGTCCTGCACCCACGCTTCGATCCCCAGGATCTGCTCAAGGAACGGGGCGTGATTCTGGAAGAGTTGAAGATGGATGAGGACAATCCCGACCACCTGGTGCACGAGATTTTCACGCAAAGTTTCTGGAAGGGCCACGCCATCGGCCGCCCGATTCTGGGCACCAAGGACACCATTGAAAGCCTGGACCGCCGCAAGCTGTTCGACTACTACCATCGCTGCTACGAGCCGGGCAATATGCTGGTCTCGGCCGCCGGCAACCTGAGCCACAAGAAACTAGTGGATCTGGTGGAGAAAACCTTCCGCTCCCTCAAGCTGCGCAAGCCGGAATTGCCCGGTCCCAAGCCGGCCACGCATTCGCGCATCGTGCTGCGCCACAAGAAGCATTTGGAGCAGGTCCACATTTGCCTGGGCGTGCCCTCCTACCCGCTGCCGCACGAGCGGCGCTACGCCTGCTACATCATGAACACGATCCTGGGCGGAGGGATGAGCTCGCGACTGTTTCAAAATATCCGCGAGCGCCAGGGCTTGGCCTATGCGGTGTTCTCCGAGCTGAATCCTTGCAGCGACACCGGCTGTCTGACGATTTACGCCGGAACCTCGCGGGAATCGGCCAATCGCGTGGTGGAATCGATCATGAAGGAGTTCCGCGATCTCAAGGAGAACACCGTGGCCGCCGAGGAATTGCGCCGCGCCAAGGATCATTTGAAGGGCAGCTTGATGCTGTCGCTGGAATCCACTACCAGCCGGATGTCGAATCTGGCGCGCCAGGAAATCTATTTCGGGCGCTTCTTCTCGCTGGACGAAATCGCCAAACGGATCGAAGACGTCACGGCGGACGAGGTCACCGCGGTGGCCAATGAGTTTTTCCGGCCCCAGGCGGTGGCGGTGACGGTGGTGGGCAATCTCACCGGAGTGAAGATCGGTCGCCGTCAATTGGTGTGTTAGTAGGCAGGCGCGGACGCCCGTGCTACTTATGAGCCTGCGCATTTCTGTCCTCGGCAGCGGCAGCGGCGGCAACTGCACCCTGGTGGCCACCGAGCGCACCCGCCTGCTGGTGGACGCCGGATTCAGCCGCCGCGATACCCTGCGCCGCCTGGCGGCGCTCGGCGAAAGCGCCGAAGCGGTTGACGCCATCCTCATCAGCCACGAACATAGCGATCACATTTCCGGCTTGACATCGTTGATCAAGGGATTTGCCAAGCAACGCGCCGTGCCCGTGTTCGTCACCGAAATCACCAGAAACTCGATGATCCTGGACGAAGACGCCGCGCCGCGCGCGGAGTATCAGCGGGCGGCAGCGGCCGGCTCTGTAATGGGACCTTTGTTTCCAGATCCCGTCCCCGCAACGCCGAAGCGCGAACCAACCTCCATCGCTTTCGAATACGTCCGACCAGGATGCCGCTTCACCATCGGCGATATCGAAGTGGACGCCTTCACCATCCCCCATGACGCCGTTGACCCGGTGGCTTTTTCCTTCCGGGCCCAGGGATTGTGCGCCGCCGTGTGCACCGATCTGGGTTACGTGCCGGAATCAGTGAAGCATCAGTTGTACGGATGCCAGATTATAGTGCTGGAATCGAATCACGATCTGGAAATGCTCAAAGTGGGACCCTACCCCTGGCACATCAAGCAACGGGTGATGGGCCGCACGGGACATTTGTCGAACCTGGCGGTGGCCGATTATTTGGAGCAGGAGCTGGATGCCGGGACACAGGTGCTGGTGCTGGCACATTTGAGCGAGAACAACAACCATCCCGCGATTGCCCGGATGAGCGCCGAGCAGGCCCTGCAGACCCGCGGAATGTCGCCGCGTCTGGTGCTGGCCGAGCAGCGCACCCCCACCGAAATGTTCCGGTTTTGATTTTTTTTGGAGTGCGGTAGCTTGCTACCGCTTTGCGTTGCCGCAAGCTTGCTTGCGGCTGGCCGAAGCAAGCTTCGGCCCGGAAAAGCGGTAGCAAGCTACCGCACTCCAAAACGGCCCTTGCTAGTGACTTTGTGATAAACTCACCGAATCAGTTTTTCTGTGGCGTCTTAATCTGCGATCGGGAGACATTCATGCCGGACCGTCTGGCGGTGCATGGAATTCGTAACGTAGGATCTATCTACTGGAATCTCAGCACCCCCGAGTTGGTGGAACACGCGCTCCGTCTGGGCGAGGGCCAACTCGCCGATAACGGCGCGCTGCTCACGGCCACCGGCAAGTACACCGGACGCACACCCCAAGACAAGTTCATCGTGGAGGACTCGCAAACGCGCGAGCGGATCAATTGGGGATCGGTCAACCAGCCCTTCGATCCCGCCAAGTTCGATCGCCTCTACGACCGCCTGATCGCCTACTTGCAAGGCCGGCCCCTCTACGTCCGCGATTGCCTGGCCGGTGCCGATCCGCGCTACTCGCTGCGCGTGCGCGTGATCAACACGCTGGCCTGGCACAACCTGTTTTGCAAGCAACTCCTGATAGCTCCCGCGGAAAGCGGATCGAACGAACCGGAGTTCACCATCATCGACGCTCCCGGCTTTCGCGCCGATCCCGAAACCGACGCCACGCGCAGCGGCGCTTTCATCATCATGAACATGACCCGGCGGGTGGTCATCATCGGCGGCACCGAGTATGCCGGGGAGATGAAGAAGTCGGTGTTTTCGTTGTTGAATTACCTGCTGCCGCTGCAAGGCGTGATGCCGATGCACTGTTCGGCGAACATCGGGCCGGGCGGCGACGTGGCTTTGTTTTTTGGACTCTCCGGGACCGGCAAGACCACCCTGTCGGCCGATCCGCAACGCCGGCTCATCGGCGACGACGAACATGGCTGGAGCGACGCCGGCGTCTTCAACTTCGAGGGCGGATGCTACGCCAAGTGCATCCGGCTGTCGGCCCGGACGGAACCACAGATTTGGGCGGCCATCCGCTTTGGAACGGTGCTGGAAAACGTGGTTGCCAAAGACGGCCGCCGCTGCGACTTCGACGATGAGTCGCTGACCGAAAACACGCGCGCGGCCTATCCCGTGGATTTCATCCCCGGATGTGTGATTCCCGGCGTGGGCGGACATGCCTCCAATGTGGTGTTCCTCACCGCCGATGCGTTTGGCGTGCTGCCGCCGATGTCCAGGCTGACCCCCGAGCAGGCCATGTATTATTTTCTGTCCGGTTACACGGCTAAGGTGGCGGGCACGGAAACCGGCGTCAGCGACCCGCAGGCCACGTTTTCCACCTGCTTCGGCGCGCCGTTCCTGCCGCTGTTTCCGTCGGTGTACGCGAATCTGCTGGGTGACAAGCTGCGCCGCAACAAATCGCGGGTGTGGCTGCTGAATACCGGCTGGAGCGGCGGCGCTTTCGGCGTGGGCCAGCGCATCCATTTGCCGCACACCCGGGCGATGGTCACGGCGGCGCTTTCCGGCGCCTTGGACAGCGTTGCCACGCGGACCGATCCGCTGTTTGGCGTGCAGATTCCGGTGGCGTGTCCCGGGGTGCCGGCGGAGATTCTCGATCCGCGGGAAACTTGGGCGTCGCCCAGAGAGTTCGAGGCCACGGCCCGCGACCTGGCCGGACGGTTCCACAAGAATTTTCAGCAATTCACCAAGGCCGGCGCGGAGATCCGCGAGGCCGGGCCGAGAGTGGAAGTTGCGGTGTAGCGCAGGCCTTCAGGCCTGTTCTTTTCCCAGCGGAAGAACAAGAACAGGCCTGAAGGCCTGCGCTACGCTCAATTGCGGTATAATTAAAGTTTGCACTGAGGTGTCCGGTGTTCATTGCAGTGGAGCAACTGCAGGAAGAGCCGGTTCGGTTCGAGGAATCTTTCGCACCGGGCCAAATTGAATACGCCACCGAGGGCTTGCGTCAAGTAGCCGCCTTGCGGGTTGCGGGAATTGCTTCGCTTCTTGGGGCGGAGATTCATATTCGCGGCTCGCTGGCCACGCAATTGGAGTTGGAGTGCGCCCGCTGTCTCGAACCTGTCGCCCAGACCGTAAAGCGCGACTTCGACCTGTATTATCGCTCGCTGGACGAGTCCCCGAAAGAGGACGAGCTGGCGGTGCCGCGCGGCGAAGAGGAGTTAGGGTTTTATTCCGGTGACGGATTGCTGCTGGAGGACGTGGCCAAAGAGCAAGTGCTCCTGAGCCTGCCCATGCGCAGCGTTTGCCGCGCCGACTGTAAGGGGTTGTGCCCGCACTGCGGAATCAACCGGAATCGCGAGACCTGTACTTGCGCCGAACCTGCGGCGGATCCCAGGTGGGAAGCGCTGAAGAGACTTATTCCCGGAAAGTAGCCGGCCAATGCCGAGCCCTTTGACACTAAGCGGGACACACAGAACTGGAGAAACATGCCGAATCCAAAAAGACGTCATTCCCAGCGCCGCTCCAGCAGCCGGCGCGCCCACGATTTCCTGGTGCCGATGGCACGGACCGAATGTCCGCAGTGCCACGAGCCTAAGCTCCCGCACCGGGTTTGCTCCAAGTGCGGCTATTACTATTCCGGTCCCAAAGACAAAAAGTCGGGCCGCGAAATCGTGGAAGTAGCCGGCGAATAAGATCCGCTGCTGAACCGTCCATTCCCATATGACCTCCATTGCCGTTGACGCCATGGGCACCGACTCGGCCCCGAGGCGGAAATGGAAGGCGCTATCTCGGCGGCCGCGCGAGTTGGGTATGCGGAGGTCTTGCTGGTGGGACCGCAAGATCGCTTCGCCAGGAACTCAGCAAGCGCATCGCCCAGGGGATTGCCCATCGAGATCGTCCACGCCAGTGAAGCGGTCACCATGGACGACAAGGCCACCAAGGCCTTCGCGGCAACGGCGCGACTCCTCCATCCGCGTTACGGCGCGGCTGGTGCATGAGGGCAAGGCGGACGGCATGATCAGCGCCGGCAACACCGGCGCGGTGATGACCACGGCCAAAATCGTGCTGCGGCGCGCTGCGGGCGTGGACCGGCCGGCCATCGCCGGCATCTTCCCCACCTCCCACGGCACGGCCGCCGTGCTGCTCGACGTGGGCGCCAACGTGGATTGCAAGCCGCATCACCTGGTGGAATTTGCGGTGATGGGCGAAACCTACTACCGCGTCATCTTCGGGGTGGAGCGGCCCCGCGTCGGGCTGCTCTCCATCGGCCAGGAAGAACACAAGGGGAATGAGTTGACGCGCGAAGCGCTGCGCGCTGCTCAAGCAACTCCCCTCGAATTTTATCGGCAACGTGGAAGGCCGCGATCTTTACAACGGCCGCGTGGAAGTGATCGTTTGTGACGGCTTTATCGGCAACGTGGCGCTGAAAATCAGCGAAGGAGCTAATCGAAGCGATCTCCAGTCATGCTGAAGGAAGCTCTTTCCAGCACGCTCTCCTCCAAGGTTGGTTACGTGCTGTCGCGAAAAGCCTTCCGCGATTTCAAGAAGCGGGTGGATTATTCCGAATACGGCGGCGCGCCCCTGCTGGGCGTGAAGGGCGTGTGCATCATTTGCCACGGCGGATCGAACCCCAACGCCATCAAGAATGCCATCCGCGTGGCGGCGGAGTATGCCGGTCACCGCATCAACGAGCGGATTGCCGCGGAACTGGGGCAGGCAGGACACAAGGCGAGGCCCAAGCCGGACGGCAAGGCCAAAGCCGCCGCCGATTCCGCCAAGGAGACCGAGCCATGAAGATCGCCTTCCTGTTTCCAGGACAGGCCAGCCAGTATCCGGGCATGGGCCGCGAGTTGGCGGAAAAATATCCCGTGGCCCGCGCCACATTTCAGGCCGCCGACCAGGCCCTGGGATTTTCCATCTCCAAGTTGTGCTTCGAAGGTCCGGAAGAAGAATTAAAACTCACTGAGAATACCCAGCCGGCGATCTTGACTTGCTCGGTGGCCTTTGCGCGAGTGCTCGAAGCGGAAGGCGTGCAACCGAGCTTTGTTGCCGGGCACAGCCTGGGCGAGTATTCGGCGGTTGTGACGGCGGGCGGTATGTCATTCAAGGACGCGGTGGTCGCGGTGCGTAAGCGTGGGCGATACATGCAGGAAGCGGTGCCGGTGGGTGAGGGCGCAATGGCCGCGATCCTGGGCATGGAGTTGCCCGCGCTGGAAGAAGTTTGCCGCGATGCGGCGGCGGCCGCCGCGAAGGCCCCCGTGGGATCGTTGGAAAAGGCGGAGCTGGTCCTGGCCGTGGAGGACGCCGTGGAAACTGGCAATTCCAGCGAGTTGGAAGCGGCCGCGGCGGCGCTCGAAGCCGCGGATCGTCCGCGCGCCGTGGTTTCGCCCGCCAACATTAACTCGCCCGATCAAGTGGTGATCGCCGGTTCAACCGCGGCCGTGGAAATCGCCGTGAAGTTAGCCACAGGCCGGGGCGCTAAGCGCGCTGTAATTCTACCGGTCAGCGCACCCTTCCATTGCTCGCTGCTGCTTCCGGCGCAGGAACGCCTGCAACCGGATTTGGAAGCGCTCCGTTTTTCCGACTTAAGGATTCCGTTGGTTCAGAATCTGACCGCGTCCGAAACAACCGATGCCGGCAAGGTCCGCGCCGGCCTGATCGGCCAGGTTTCCGCGCCGGTGTTATGGCATCGCTCGATGCTGCGCATGATGGATCTGGACGTGGATCTGTTTGTGGAAGTGGGTCCTGGGCGCGTGCTCTGCGGATTGCTGCGGCAAATCAACAAGCAGGCTGCGGCAACCAACGTGGAAGACGAGAAATCGTTAGTGGCGGCGCTGGCAAAGATGAGGGGCTAAGCCGCCGCGGGGAACGGTCAGTCGATCTCCAGCAAGCGCCGCGCCTCGGCGCTGGGAATTCCGCCGTCCTTTGCGTAACTGTCCAGAGACTGCTGGATTATCTCAAGGAACTTGGGGTTCTTGCTTAGCGAGATAGTTTCGTTATCGTCCGGCTCAATGCGAACGACGTATGCGAGGGCCGCTCCGCGGTCGGTGACAACAACCGGCTCGGCGCCAAGATTGTGGGCGAAATCCGCAAGACTCTGAGGCTCGTCGGAAATTTCAATGGTTTTCATGGGTTGGCAACCTCACCGCCGATCCGCACAATGTCTCGTTCCTTGATGCCAACGGCGGTAACCAAAGCCTTTGAATGAGGTTGTTCCTCCAAGACAAAGTATATACGGAAATCGCCCACGCGGAGCTCCCATTGGGCCAGAGGGTTTTCGCGCATCGGTTTGCGGTTGCGAGTGGGAATCATGGGACGTTGGTGGAGTTGGAGATCCACTGCGTCCATGACGATCCGGCGGTCGCGTGCGGAAAGCAACTTAAGATTGCTTAGAGCGCGCGCCGTGTATTCAATCGTGTAGGGCATTTCCCGGCTGCTAGGATACTACACTGGACTACACTGGCGAGGAGGAGACGCCATACGCCATACTGGGGTATGATAGCCGAATGTCCGTGAGGCACGAGGATCCGCAAACGAGCTGGAATGAACGGGTAGCGCTGGTCACCGGAGCGTCACAGGGCATCGGCAAGGCTTGCGCGATCGCCTTGGCCGAAGCCGGAGCCAAGGTGGTGCTGGCCGCGCGCAATGTGGACAAGCTGAACGAAACGGCCGCTGAGATCACTGCACTCGGAGCGGAATCGTTGGTTGTGCCGATGGACATCGCCGATCCGCCGCAGATCGCCGCTGCGTTCGCGCGGGTCAAAGAAAAGTACGGCCGCCTGGATATCCTGGTCAACAACGCCGGCATCACCCGCGACGGCTTGGTGATGCGCATGAAGCGCGACGATTGGGACGCCGTGATTGCCGCCAATCTGACCGGCAGCCATCTGTGCATCCAGCAGGCCTTGCCCATGATGTTGCGCGCCCGTTGGGGACGCATTATCAACATCACTTCTGTCGTGGCACAAACGGGCAATCCGGGGCAGGCCAATTACATTGCATCCAAAGCCGGGCTGATTGGTCTAACCAAGGCAGTGGCGCAGGAAGTGGCGTCGCGCAGCATCACCGTGAACGCGGTGGCGCCGGGATTTATCGCCACGGCGATGACCGAGAAGATCCAGGACGCCGCGCGCGAGCGGCTGCTGCAAATGATCCCGTTGGGACGCATGGGCACGGATCGCGATGTGGCCGCGGCGGTGCGCTTCCTGGCCTCGGAAGAGGCCGGATACATTACCGGGCATGTGTTAAATGTGAACGGTGGGATGTACATGGGATAATCTGATAAGTAGGGTCGGCATCCTTGCCGGCCCGGTTTTGCGTACGGTCTTATCCGAAATAACAAATAACGGGCCGGAGCCCGTTCCACAGTGAGGAGGAACGAATGACTTTGGAAGAAAAGGTGAAGCAGATCATCGTCGAGCAACTGGGTGTGGAGGAGAATGAGGTCACCGCCACGGCGTCGTTTGTAGACGACCTGGGCGCGGATTCCCTGGACGTGGTGGAGTTGGTGATGGCCTTCGAGGAAGCCTTCGAGATCGATATTCCGGACGAGGACGCCGAGAAAATCTTGACGGTCCAGCAAGCCATCGACTACATCAAGAGCCACGGCGGCAAGATGAAGCCGCCCGCTAGTTAGAGACAGCGAAGACAGCGAAGGCAGCGAAGGAGAAACTGCATTGGCGCGACGAGTTGTGGTCACCGGAGTTGGCTTGGTTTGCGCCGTGGGCATTGGCACGGAAGAAACCTGGCAGGCCCTGTTGGCGGGTACCAGCGGCGTAGGCGCGATTACCGCCTTTGACGCCGCTAAGTTCGATTGCCGCATCGCGGCGGAAGTGAAAAACTTCGATCCGCTGAACTATGTGGAGAAGAAGGAAGTGAAGAAGATGGGCCGCTTCATTCACTTCGCTATCGCAGCGTCGGATTTCGCCATGAAGCAATCCGGCTTGCAGAGCACGCCGGAAACGGCCGAACGCATCGGCACCTATATCGCCTCGGGAATCGGCGGATTCGACGTGATCGAGCGCGAGCACACCAAGCTGCTGGAGAGCGGCCCGGGGCGGATCAGCCCGTTTTTCATTCCCGGCACCATTATCAATCTGGCGTCGGGACACGTTTCCATCCGTTACGCCGCCAAGGGTCCCAACTCGGCCACGGCCACGGCCTGTTCGGCGGGGGCCCACGCCATCGGCGACAGCTTCCGCCTGATCCAACACGGGTACGCCGACGCTATGATCTGCGGCGGCTCGGAAGCGGCGATCACGCCGATGAGCGTCGGTGGATTCGCGGCCATGCGCGCACTCTCCACACGCAACGACGATCCCCAGCACGCCTCGCGGCCCTTCGATAACGACCGCGACGGATTCGTGATCGGGGAAGGCGCGGGTATCCTGGTGCTGGAGGAATTGGAGTTTGCGCAGCGCCGCGGCGCAAAGATTATCGCGGAGATGGCCGGCTACGGAATGTCCTCCGACGCCTTCCATATCACCCAGCCGTGCGAGGACGGCGACGGCGCTTACCGGGTGATGCGCAACGCCATTCAGGACGCCGGTGTGACGCCGGCACAGGTGGATTACGTCAACGCGCACGGGACGTCCACGCCGTACAACGACAAGTTTGAAACGATTGCCATCAAGCGGGCCTTCGGCGAGCACGCCGCCACGCGGGCGATCAGTTCCACCAAGAGCATGACCGGCCACTTGCTGGGCGGCGCCGGCGGTCTGGAAGCGGGCATCAGCGTACTGGCATTGCGAGACCAGATCATCCCGCCGACGATGAACTACACCACGCCCGATCCGGAGTGCGATTTGGACTACGTACCGAACCATCCGCGGAAGGCGGAGACTCAACATCGTGTTGTCCAACTCGTTTGGGTTTGGGGGAACCAACGGGGCGTTAGTCTTTAAGCGGTGGCAGTAGGTTTTAGGCCCGAGGCCCGAGGTCCGAGGCCCGAGTCGAGGCAATCGGTACTTTGGGGTTCTTTGACTCGGGCCTCGGGCCTCGGACCTCGCGCCTAACACGGAGGCTTTATCATCCATGAAAATCATTGTCTGCATCAAGCAGGTTCCCGCCAAGGATTCCACGCTGCGCATTGCCGATGGCGGCGCCTGGATCCGCGACACCGATATCAGTTTCGAAATCAACGAGCCGGACGCCTATGCCCTGGAAGCGGCGTTGCGGCTGAAGGAACAGCACGGCGGCGAAGTGGTGGCCATGTCGGCTGGTCCGTCGCGCGTGCAGACCGTGTTGCGCGAGGCTCTGGCCAAGGGCGCGGACCGCGCCATTCTCCTGGAAGACGACGCCTTCGCGCGCCTTGACGCGTATAATGGCGCAAAATTGCTGGCCAAGGGCTTGGCGGTGGCCGGAGAGTCCTACGACTTGCTTTTCACCGGCTTGCAGTCAGACGATCTGGGATACGCGCAAACTGGCGTCATCCTGGCCGAGCTGGCCGGACTACCTTCGTCCACCATCACGATGGACGTGCAACCACAGGCTTCTCAGGTTCAAGGCAGCGGCCGTCTGCGTGTGAAGCGCGAACTGGAAGCTGGCTGGTTCCAATGGGTGGACATGCCCATGCCGGCGGTACTTTCCATTCAATCGGGATTAGCCAAGCTGCGCTACGCCACGCTGATGGGAATCAAGAAAGCCAAGACCAAAGAGATTAAGCGGCTGACGAAAGTGGATCTTGGCTGGAACGACGCTGACTGGGCCCCGACGCAAGTGGTACGCCGCGTCTATGTGCCGCAAAAGAGCAAGCAAACGCAATTCATCGAAGGCACTGCCAAGGAAGCCGCGGCCAAGCTGGTGGAGAAGCTGCGCTTCGAAGCAAGGGTCATCTAGCCGTGCCTTCATTTTTGACTTTTGATTTTTGATTTGAAGGGTTACCCATGATTCTCGTCATCATCGAACACTTGCAAGGCAAGTTGAACAAAATGAGCCTGGAGGCGCTGGCCGCCGCCCAGAGCATCGGCAAAGAAACCAACCATCCGGTGGAGGCGCTGCTGATCGGCTCGGGTGTATCCGCCATGGCTGCGGAGATTCCCGCCGCCAAGCTGCACTTAGTGGAGCACGCCCTGCTCGGCCGCTACACCTCCGACGGATATTACGTCGCGCTACGTCAGGCAATTGAAAAACTGAATCCCTGGCTGGTGCTGTTGCCGCACACCTATCAGGTTCGCGACTTCGCGCCGAAGCTGGCCGCGGCGATGGGCAAGGCCTTCGTCAGCGACGGCACCGGCTACAAGGTTGAAGGCGGCGACCTGCTGATCACTCGCCAGCTCTTCGCCGGCAAGGTGGCTTGCGATATAGCGTTCGGCGGAGTGTCGCCGTACTTTGCGTCGGTGCAAGCGGGCGCGTTCCGGGGCGCGGAATCCGCGCCGGCCGCCGCAGTCGAAAAGCTGGAAGTGAGCCTGGATGCCGCGCAAATCCGCAACGTCCCGGAAGAATGGTTCCAGGAGGCCAAGCGCACCGTGGACCTCAGTTCGGCGGAGTGGATCGTCTCGGTGGGCCGCGGCATCAAGGAGCCGCAGAACATCGACATGGTCAAGCAGCTTTGCGAAGTGATGGGCGCGGAGCTGGCGGCCTCGCGTCCTATTTGCGACGCCGGCTGGCTGCCCATGGAGCGTCAGATTGGCAGTTCCGGACAAACGGTAGCCCCCAAGTTGTATCTGGCGCTGGGCATTTCGGGAGCCATCCAGCACCTGGTTGGGATGAAGGGGTCGCGTTGCGTGGTGGCGGTGAACAAGGACGCCAACGCGCCGATCTTCGAAGTTTGCGATTACGGGGTGGTGGGCAACCTGTTCGAAGTGGTGCCCGCGTTGATCGAGGAATTCAAAAAAGCTAAAAGCTAAGTTAACCACAAAGGCACAAAGGACACAAAGAAGAGCGCAGCAACATTCTTCTTTGTGTTCTTTGTGTCTTTGTGGTTTATTTCATCCCTCCGTATACCACGGCACATTGATCACGATAATCCGCCGGTTGCCGCCCACCAGCAGCCACGTCTTCAGAATCGCGGCGCGCTGGTTGTGCAGGAAGTTGTGGTACCAGCGGCGTGTGACGAGCTCCGGGATCACCACCGCAATCAGGCGGTCGGGGTTGTCGCGCGTCAATTGCATCACGTAATCGTAGATCGGGCGCATCACCCGGCGGTAGGGAGACGGGATCACGGTCAAGCGCGGCACGGGCAGGCCGGCGTCATGCGCGGGACCTTCCCCATAGCGCACCCAATCTTTGCGGAACTCTTCGGTGGCTTCTTCTCCGCCGTTCGACGCAGATCGCGCGAACGTCGTGGGAGATGGTATAGCCGAAACGCAGCGCTCCTTGGGTAACGCGATTCCAAGTGTTTACCGGCAGCACCACCAGCGGCGGCCGAAGATTCGCCAGGACCACGGGGCCGCGCGCCTTCAATTCTTCCGCCATTTTGCGATAGTGGCGCTGCACGGCCAGCATCACCGCCAGAATCGCGGGGATCAGCAACATAAGGATCCACGCGCCCTCTACAAACTTGGCCACCAGCACCACCGCTACCGTGATGCCCGTGGCGATCGCGCCCACGCCGTTCACCAGCATGTGCGGCCACGCGCCTTTGTTGCGCTTCCAATGCATCACCATTCCGGCCTGCGACAGGGTGAAAGCCAGGAATGCGCCCACCGCAAACAGCGGTATCAGGCGATCGGTGACGCCGCCGAAGATTACCAACAACAGCGTGGCCAGCGCGGCCAGCACATAGATGCCATAGGTAAAAACCAGCCGCCGGCCGACCGTCGCAAATCCGTGCGGCAAGTAACCATCCAGCGCGATGATGCGGCAAAGCCGCGGAAAATCGGCAAAGGACGTGTTGGCGGAGAGACACAACACCAGCAGGATCGAGGCGATGCTGACATAGTAGAACCAGCCCCTGCCGGTGACCGCAACCAGCATCATGGACAGCACGCTCTGGTAACCGGGCTGCGCCGGGTCGGTGGCGCCGATTCCATAAGCCGACACGAGATACGCGATGCCGGCCAGCAGCGCGATCAACAGAACGATAATGGTGGTCAGGGTCCGCTGGGCGTTGCGCGCGGTTGGCTCGCGAAATGCGCCGACGCCGTTGCTGACCGCCTCGACGCCGGTCATGGCGGTGCAACCGCTGGCGAATACGGTCAACAGCAACCAGGTGCTGAGTTTCTTCGTAGCGGGGAGCATGACCGGCGGCGCAATCAACGGATGCGGATGGCCGCCTGACGCCAGGCTCTTAACGAGTCCAATGGCGATCAGGATCAACAGCGATCCCACAAACATGTAGGTGGGGATCATGAAGACCACGCCCGCCTCGCGCACGCCGCGAAGGTTGACGCCGGTGATCAGGGCGAGAATTCCGACGCAAATCACCAGCGTATGCGGCTGCAGGCTGGGCGCGGCCGACACCAGCGCGCCCACTCCCGCGGAAATTCCCACGGCCACGTTCAGGACGTAGTCGATCATCAGCGCGGAGGCGGCCAGCAATCCGGCGTTGGCGCCGAGATTCTCGCGCGCCACCGTGTACGACCCTCCGCCGCCCGGATATGCGGCGATGGTTTGCCGGTAAGAGAAATATACGATCACCAACAGCACCACAATGCTGGCGGTAACCGGCAGGATGTAGGCGATGCCCGCCGCGCCCAGGGGAATCAGCAGCGTCAGGGCGGCTTCCGGGCCGTAGGCGGCGGAGCTTAGGGCGTCCAGGCCAAAGATGGGGATACCGGCGGCGGGTCCGATTTTTTCCGCCCGGGCTTCCTTCGATGCCAGCGGGCGGCCCAGGAGAACATCGAGAAGGTCCATGATTAGTATTGTCTCAGGCTGGAACGGGATGCCAGTTAAAAAAAGCGGGGCGCACCCACGAATGCCTTCCGGCCTTTAAAGACGAGATCACTTGTCGTTGGGGTTATTCCTGGACGGTCAGGCGGATGGGTTGGATCAGGATATCGGTCTTCACCTGGATGGAGATATTGTAGTCGCCGGCTTTGACCTTGGGGATCTTGACGACAATCTTGGAGCCAGCCTGTTCGACGATGGTGGCGGGAAAATCGTCGCTGCTATTGGACACAAAGACGGCTGCCACGTTGTCTTTAGTCAAGTTTTCGCCCTTTACCGTGATGTTGCCGCCCACCTTGACGGTGGTTGGATCCACGCCAGTCACTCTAGGGCTGCCCTGAGCCCATACCGCGGTCGCCAGCAATGCCGCTGCCAGCGCTAACACTACCGCGCTCACCACACCCCCGGAACGCCGCCATTTCATGACCATTGCCTCTCCTTACCCATTCTCCACGGGATAGATCCCGCTCGCAAGAACCAAAATCACCAGTAGCCGGTAGCATATCTACTTCCAAGGCCGCTGTCCATAGTTAGTCCATGGTTAGTCCATGGTGTCTCTAGAGTTAGCACCGGGATGGGGAAACGTCAAGAGGCGTGAAGGGTCACGGTGAGCAGTACGGGGTCTTTTCGACGCGTTTCGACGCGAGACGCATTAGCCACAGAGGGCCCAGAGACCGGAAACACAGAGAAGAACAGCACCGCTTCTCGTAATTCTCCTTCTCTGTGCTTGCGGTCTTTGTGTCCGCAGTGTCTCCGTGGCTAATGCATCAGTGTTGTCTCGCGAGACTTTACAGTGGACCGTGGGTCTACGCCTCGATCCAGCGACTTCTCTCGATAAACGTTGGCGGCTCGTAGGTTTTCCCAGCCTGCAAGTGGCGCTCTTCGCGGCGCGTGGACCACAGCAGTACGGGTCCGGCAACCGCCGCGCAGATTTTCGAGACCACGCCAAACTCGCGGCCGATTTCCTTGCGCAACGCGTGGATCTGGTCGCTCACTTTACCGTTGGTGCGGCGGAACTGGCGCTCCATGGCCCACAGCAATCCGCTGTAGGTGGTACGTAGCGGCTCGATCTCCCATTCCCAACGCGCGCGGATCCGCGGGTCGGGATCGTTCTTGTAACGCTGCCAGCCTTCCAGTGTGGTGCGGCAGATGCGATACAGGCTCGGTCCATTGCGCTGGAAGTCGCGCCAAAAGGCCCAGTTGAGGAAGCGGGTGGACTCTTCCTGGGAGATGGCCGCGTGCGTGAAGTTGAAACGGTCCTGGCCGTGAATGTCGGCCAGGTTCACGTCGGGCAGCAGCAAGCCCTTGTCGAGCATTTCGAAATACAGCGGAGTGCCGGGAACGGGCGTGTACAACATGAACTGGTGGAAGTCGGTCTCGTGCGATACGGCGTGTTCGATTTCCGCGGCGATGTTTTCCGGAGTGTGATGTTCCAGGCCCACAATGGTGGACCCCATCAGCTTGATGCCATGGTGGCGCAGTTCGCGCGTCAGCTCGAGCGTTCCTCCGTCGTCCATGCCTTGCAGCTTGGCGTAGTTCGAGTGCGGCGATTCCAGCCCCATCCAGATCCAGGAGACGCCCAGCTCCACCAACTCCTTCATCGAGTACTTGCGAATCGCGTTCGCCGAGGCAAACACGTACATGGCCCACGATTTTCCGGCCTCCTTCATCCGCGCCAGCAATTCCATCGCGCGGCGGCGATGCAGCAGGAAGTTTTCATCCATGATGAAGAACGAGCGTACCTTCAGCGACGATTCGGCGTCGCACATGACGTCGAAAAGCTCGTTGCCGGTGTTGTAGAAGTTGAGGAATTTTCCCTTGCCGCCGAAGAATGCCGAGGTGGTGCAGAAGTTGCAACCGAGCGGGCAACCCACCGACGGAATAATCGTGGCGGCAATTCGTCCAGGAGCCGGGTGCTCCTTCATACCCAGCGCGCGCGTACCGAAACCCGAAACGATGTGCGGATGGCGGATCGGCGCGGTAGGATCTTCGCCGAGATACTGGCGCATCCAGGAAATGCCGTCGCCCTTGACGATGTGATCGGCGTCCACGTAGTTTGGATTAGCGACGTGTTCGATGCCCGGAATCGCCGCGACGTGCCCGCCGAGCACGATGGTGGAGTCCGGCGAAAGCTGGCGGGCCACGCGGCACATCTCCCGCGCCTTGCCGACATTCACGATGATCGAAGAAATGCCGATGATGTCGTAGTGGTTTTCGGTCAGCTCCCTGGCAAACGCTTGGCGCGTGGGAAAATCCAGCACCGTGCAGGGCGCAGTGATGTTTTCCTGGATCATCATGATGCCCCAGGAGCGATGGAACATCCGCAGCGAGAACGCGCCTTGCGCGCGGGTCACCTGGTTGTGGTACAACTCCATCGGATTGGAGCGCCGGCTGCCGAACTCGTCGTCTTGTGCGTAGGGGCCGAAAACGGAACTGAGGAGTACGCGAGCCTTACTGCCTTTTGCATGGGCGGGCGTTGACTGAATCATGGCCTCAAGCCTTCTTCCTGCCCAGACCGTTACTTTCAGTCTTGCACCGAGGCCGTAGGGTGATCGTAATAGTTCTGTAATTGCTTCACGCCGCGCGACGCGGCTGCTCGTGCGCGAAAAGACGAGCCACCACCGCACGGCTGGCGCCCAAACGAAACAGGGAGCGGAGCAGCAAGTCCAAGCTGACCGACGGGTCCGCCGCTTCCATCTTGGCGATTCTCGACTGGCTGGATCCCAGGCGGCGAGCCAAATCAACCTGCGTCAAACCGGCGCGCTCTCGGCGTTTCCGCAGTCCTTCTGCCAGCGCGAGCCGGGCCTCGATCAGTTGCTGCTCCTCGTTGGACAGGCCAAGAAAATCGGCCGCATCGCCGATCCGCCAGCCGGCAGACTCAAGTCGTGCTCGTTGATCTTTACGCATCGTCAAGGTTTCTTTCCTTCCATCAAGATCTGGAACGCTCTCAACCGCCGCCGACAATTGCCGGTCACCGCATGGGGCGTGGTCTTCGTTTTCTTATGAAACACGTCCAGAACCACAACTGCCTCGGGCGCAACATGGTACATGATTCGCCAGTTGCTGCCGCTGTCATTGATCCGCAGTTCATGACAACCGGGCGCAATCTCCGGCATCGGTCTCGAGTGCGGCAAGCCGAGCACTTCGCCGCGCTGAATCTGGCGCAGGAGCCCGCCCGCTTCGAGTCGCGCAGGTTGGCTGAAAGGCGGAGTTTTGACCTCGCCCTTTAGCCAGACCAGAGGCTTGTCACTAGCCATCGCGATTCTCATCATATGTCAGATCCGACATTGATCGCAAGAACGTTCGAGCCTTCGTCAGTGGTGCAAGCGACTGACCCGGCTTACCTACGCCTTCTCGAAGAAGTGGGAAAAATCTCAAGCCCGCACCTTGCCCTCCATCGCGTACTATAACTTCGTGCGGATTCACGGCTCCCTCCGAATAACGGCAGTCATGGAAACGGGGATAGCGGACCACCTTTGGACGTTAGACGAACCCGTATCCACGGTATGAACCTAACACGGACCTCCTGGGTTGGGTGCGCGTGGCCCTATTTGCGTTCGGCGCCGGCTCCATGTGGCGCATGGCACTCTTCCCACAAGGAAATGAACCAAGGAAACGCGTCGATCCTTGATCTTTTTCGGTGCGTTCCTTCTCACGATTGTTACCACTTACATGCTAGGAGTGATGCTTGGATTCTGGACTCCCCATCTCCACCCTAAGACCCCACGACCGAACCTGCCCCGCGGGGGCGATTGCCGCGTTATAGAATTCAATTGTGAGTAAGAGCCTGCCGCAAACGATTACCGGACGCCTCTCCCGTCACCGCGACGGCTACGGCTTTGTCATCCCCAGCAAGCCGCTGTCCAAGATCGCCGGCGACGTATTCATCCCGCCTGCCGGGATGCTCGATGCCATGCACGGCGACACGGTGGAGATTCGCTTAGGACGCGTAGATGAACGCGGTCGCGCCGAAGGGCGCATTCAAAAGGTCTTGCGCCGGGCGCATGGCGAAGTGGTCGGCCGCTTCCAGCGCGGCACGAACTATAACTTTGTAATCCCTGAAGACCGCCGGCTGAGCGATGAAATCGTCATCCAGCGCGGCCAGGAAACGCCCACCGAAGACACCAAGCGCCAGCGCACTGGCGAGGTTCCCTTTTCAGGGGATATCGATGGCGCCTACGTCAATGTGGAGATCACGCGCTTCCCGACCGGCACGCAGAAGGCCCGCGGGCGTGTCATCGAGATCCTGGGACGCCCCGGCGATTTCGGCATTGACGTCGAAATCGTTATCCGCAAGCATCATCTGCCGCACCGCTTCCCACCGGAAGTGCTGGCTCAGGCCGAGGCCGCGCCGCAGACCGTGCCGGAAACGGACCTGACCGGCCGGCGCGATTTCCGCGACCTGCCGATCGTTACCATCGACGGCGAAACGGCGCGCGATTTCGACGACGCCGTCCACGTCGAGCGCCTGCCCAACGGCAACTACGCGCTGCAAGTGCACGTCGCCGACGTGGCTCACTACGTGCGTCCGGGATCGGCGCTCGATCGCGAGGCGCGGTTACGTGGAACATCCGTCTACTTTCCCGATCGCGCCGTGCCCATGCTGCCCGCCGAACTTTCCAGCGGCATCTGTTCGCTGAATCCTCACGTCGACCGTCTGGTGATGTCCTGCCTGATGGAGATGGATCACCAGGGCGAGATTCTCAACTACGAAATCACGCCCGGCGTCATTCGCAGCGCCGAGCGAATGACTTACACCGACGTGAACCTGGTCTTGCAAGGCGATCCCGTGAAGCGCGAGCGCTATGCGGCACTCGCCGCCAACTTCGAGTTGATGCGCGAGCTGGCACAAATCTTGATCCGCCGCCGGCGCCGCCGCGGGTCCATTGATTTCGACTTGCCGGAACCGGAGATCGAGTTCGATCCGCTCGGAAACATGCTTTCCATCGTGCGGTCGGAGCGCAACATCGCCCACCGCCTGATCGAGGAGTTCATGCTGTCGGCCAACGAAACGGTGGCCGGACATTTTGAGCACAAGGAGATTCCCTCGCTCTATCGCATTCATGAGACGCCCGATCCCAAGAAGGTGATCGAGTTCGAGGAGATCGCCGCGAACTTCGGCTACAGCCTGGGCGTCGGCCCGTTGCAGATGCGGCGTTTCACGCCTGCCTCGCCGCGCCGCTCTAATCGAAGTGACAAGAAGCGCGGCGGCCAGGCCATGACCGTGGAACTTCCTGGCGAGATTGAGGTGAGTCCAAGGCAATACCAGAAACTCGCGGAACGCATTGCCGGCACGCCTGTCGAACGCATCCTGTCGTTCCTGATGCTGCGATCACTCAAACAGGCGCGCTATTCGGAGGAAAACCGCGGACACTTCGGCCTGGCCGCGCCGGTCTACACCCATTTCACTTCGCCGATCCGCCGCTACCCCGACCTGATCGTGCATCGGGTGCTGAAAGGTATGTTGCGCAACCCGGGGGAATTGCCGGCCATTGCCGCGGAAAGCTCGGAAGCCGAGCGCCGCGCCCAGGACGCCGAGCGCGAGTTGATGGAATGGAAGAAAGTCACCTTCATGTCCGAGCGCGTCGGTGAGGTGTTTGAGGCGTTGATTGTCAGCGTGGTGAAATTCGGATTCTTCATCGAACTCACCGACTTGTTCATCGAAGGCCTGGTACACATCGAAACGCTTGACCAACTGATGGACGATCGCCACTTTTATCGCGACGCCTCTCGGGAGATCGTGGCCGAGCGCACCAAGCGGCGCTACAAGATCGGCGCCCGCGTGCAGGTGCGTGTGGACCGCGTGGATCCGGTGGCAAGACAGATTCACTTTGCGGTGGAAAAAACTCAGAAAAACGCAACCGCCGATGAACGCCGATGAACGCCGATGGCTGCGTGTCCCGATCGGCGTTCATCGGCGTTCATCGGCGGTTACTGTTAAACTGGTTCTATGCGGGGCTTCAAATTCTGGCGGCTCGCGTTCCACGCTATCGTACCGTTCTTCAAGCGGCTCTATTGGGTCAGCCGGCAGTTGTGGCATGAAATCACGGGATCGCTGTTTGTGGTGATGTCCCTGGCAGCGATACCTTCCTTGTTGAAGCAGTGGCACGCCCAGGCATACTGGCGCGCCGCGCTGGCCGGAACGTTTATGCTGATGATGGGATATTTTGGCGTGACTGCCTTTGTGCGGGCCCGGCGCATCAACCGCGAAGGAGCGCCGTCGTGAATGACAACCCGCAAATCGGACTGCCCGGCGAATTCCCGTTCACGCGCGGCATCCATCCGGAGATGTATCGCAGCAAGCTCTGGACCATGCGCCAGTACGCCGGATTCGGCAGCGCCGAGGAATCCAACCGCCGCTATCACTACCTGATCTCCCAGGGACAAAAGGGACTTTCCGTGGCCTTCGATTTGCCCACGCAAATCGGCATGGACTCCGATCATCCCCTGGCCGCCGGTGAAGTTGGCAAGGTCGGCGTGGCCATCGATTCGCTCGACGACATGGAAACGCTGTTCGACGGCATCCGTTTGCAGGACGTCACTACTTCCATGACCATCAACGCCTCGGCGGCCATCCTGCTTTGTCTGTACGTCGCGGCGGCCAAAAGGCAGGGCGCGAACTTGGCGCACCTCTCCGGCACCGTGCAGAACGACATCCTGAAGGAGTACATCGCGCGCGGCACCTACATCTATCCGGTGGCGCCGGCGATGCGGCTGGTCACCGATTTGTTCGCGTGGTGCCAGAGTGAAATATCGGCTTGGAACACGATTTCGATCAGCGGCTATCACATTCGTGAAGCCGGCTCCACCGCCGTCCAGGAGGTTGCGTTCACGCTGGCCGACGGGATTGCCTACGTGGAAGCGGCTCTAACAGCCGGCTTGGACGTGGACGATTTTGGCCCGCGCCTGTCGTTCTTCTTCAACGCGCACAGCCATCTGCTGGAGGAAGTGGCCAAGTATCGCGCGGCCCGCCGTTTGTGGGCGCGCATCATGCGCGATCGTTTCGGGGCCCGCAATCCGCGCTCGCAGATGCTGCGATTCCACACCCAGACAGCCGGATCGACGTTGACCGCACAACAGCCCAACGTGAACCTGGTGCGTACGGCGATTGAGGCTCTGGCGGCGGTGCTAGGCGGCACGCAATCGCTGCACACCAACTCGCGCGACGAAGCGCTGGGACTGCCCACTGAAGAATCGGTGCTGCTGGCGCTGCGCACGCAGCAAGTGATCGCCGCGGAAACCGGCGTGGTCAATACCGTGGATCCTTTGGGCGGATCGTATTACATCGAATCGCTCACCGACCAGATCGAGGCCGGCGCCGCGGACTACATCGCCCGAATTGACGCCAAGGGCGGTATGATTCGGGCAATTGAACAAGGTTTCGTTCAAGCCGAAGTGCAAAACGCGGCTTACGATTATCAACGGCAAGTGGAATCGGAGGAGCGCGTGGTGGTGGGCGTGAATCGTTTCCAGTCGGAGGAAGCGCCTATGCCCGTGCTGCGTGTGGATTGCGAGTTGGAACGCGCCCAAGTGGAACGTGTGCGCGCCGTGCGCGCGCGGCGCGATGCCGCCGCGGCGTCAGCCACGATCGGGGAAGTGGAGCGCGCGGCCGGCAGCGGCGAAAACCTGATGCCGCGGATTCTAGCGGCCGTCGAAGCGCTCGCCACGGTGGGCGAAATATCGGACGCCATGCGGAGAGTCTTTGGGGAGTACCGGGAAAGCGTGGTTGTCTAACGCAGGCAGCGGCGCGTTGTATAAATGGAAAGCGCCTCCAATTGTAATTGGCGACGCCCCGCGCCCATGATCCCGCCCATGGATCGCTGACTGCAGCTCCTAGCGGATCGTGGTATCATCCTGGCTAGTTTTTCCGACGAATCCAGAGCCGGACTCCGGATGGATGGTGTCGGCGCGCCGTCCCCACGTCGCGGTGGACGGACGGCTATTGCGGCCTCTCTCAGATAGCCAGAGGTGGCTTCCCGACGGCCACCGGTGGTCTGCTCGATCTTCCGCCGCGTCCAGCCCAGTCGCCCGAGTTCGATTACTTGCTGTTTTTTTTCTTTGCTCAAGACATTGCTCACAGTGACCGAGGTTACCCGGTCGGTGTTCAACGTCCTGGATGGAGATCTGTGATTGACCGGTTTTCAGGCGACTAACCGTTGGCCGGTTTGGGATGATCAGCGAAGCTAATCGCCGGCTCTCATGGAACCACTTCAATTCTTCACCGCCTTGGCGCAAACGCTGAAGGGCATCTCGGGGATCTGTTCCTACGGTATAATACCGGTATGACGCTCCCAAGACACCGGATTCTGAAGTTGGGTTTCAGCCTGTTCCCGGCTTCGGTTCGGCTGCAGATCCTACGCGTCATGTGCAAGTCCTGGTATGACCGAATCAATCTGACGCTGTCGTGTCCCGATAACGCCTTCATCGAACGGGTGCCGAACGCCGGCCGCGTGGAGAACGGCGTGCTCACCATGCACAACGGGCTGCGAATTGTGCGGGGCTGCCTACAACGGAGAAACCATGTCGTTGCTCATGGAGTTGAACCGAGGAGTTCACGAGCCGCAGGAAGAAGTCGCCTTTCGGGAAGTTCTGAAGTTTGTTCCGCAGAGGGGAAGCATTCTCGAGATTGGCGCCTACTGGGGTTTCTACTCGATGTGGTTCGCCAAGGCTGTCCCTTCGGCGAAGTGCATACTGGTGGAGCCGGACAGAACGAATATCAACTTTGGAAAATCGAACTTTCGCTTGAACGGATTGTCGGCGGATTTTCTCCAAGGCTACGCCGGATCGGCTCCCCCGGGAGACCCGACGCCTCTCTACGGCGTGGATGAATTGATGGAGAAATACGGATTAAAGGTGCTGAACATCCTCCATGCCGACATCCAGGGAGCGGAGCGAACCATGTTGGATAGCGCGGAAAAAGCATTTGCGCGCAACGCCATAGATTACACCTTCATTTCCACTCATTCCGGCGAGCTTCATGACCAGTGCCTGGATTGCTTGGCCAGCCACGGCTTCACCACCATCGCGGATGCCAGTCCGGCGGAGAGTTTTAGCGAGGATGGGATCATTTGCGCTCGCAGAAGCGGGATCACCGAGCCACGACCGATAGCGATCTCCAAGCGGCGATGACCGGGAAACCGCCAGGCTCCGCCTCTTACTTCGTGAATTCGAATAGACCACAACCAAAGTGCATGTCGGCAGGGGCTTCCGATAAAGCAACCTCTTCATGCATCTGCCCATTGTCATCTACGTAGGAAAACGAGACTAGCGACAGGCCCTGAAAGCCATTGAGTACCGTTGCCGTCGAGAGCACCCGATGGGCGTTGAATCGCACCCTCTCGCGGCCAATGGGAACGGCAAAATACAGTTGTCCTCCCGGAGCTAGAACACGAGCCAGCGAGGACATGAAGGTCAGATGGGCCAACGGATCGACACGGTCGGAGTATCGTCCCAAACCAAAGTGCTCGCCGGCATTCAGGCTGGATAAGGAAGATATCGAGTCGCTTCCAAAATGACCGAGGAATGTAGCGTCTTCCTGGATGAATGTCAGCCCGGGCGTGGTGCTGCTCAACGGCAGGATGTCAACGACCGACACAGCAATGTCCATGGCCAACAAGTGACTGACAAAGCCATCCAAGCGGGAGGCGATATCGACGTGGTGGCGAACGCCCTGGCGATGAATCTTTCTGGCGGCCCAAATATCCTGAAACCAGTAATGCCCTCCCGCCGACCCAGCTTGTCCCCGGTAATCGGTCAACACAGGAATCATCTCGCTCCACTGGAAGGGCAGGCCGACGCCGGCCTGGCGATAGGCTCTCAGGTCGCGCGCGAATTTCGGAAGGCCCCAGAGGGATCTTCCGAAACGCGGTAAATCAAAACCCATCATCGATAGAAAGCTTTTCGCTATGGTTGAAAGTGCTCGTGCTCGTCGCGCCATTGTTGACTCCTAGCCAGTGTCTCCTAGTGTAGAATGCGCTTCACACCGTCCAGAAACACCGCTGGCCATTCCGTGGGCGGCCCCACCAGCGGGCCTTCATAATGGACACGGTTTACAGCAGCGGGCCGAATGGGCGCGTGGATATGATCCGGATGGAGGATCAGCGCGCATTGGCCCAAGAAGCCGGCCCAGTAGGAAAAGGTGCTGCCGGCAGACGCTAACAATACCTGGCTCTTACTCATCATGATCATGTCAACGATCGCGGATCTCCTGGGGGCAAGGGAGATGCGTGGCAGGTCTAGCAGTGAGGCAAGCCCTCTTGCGCCGCCATCACTGAAAATTTCGACCGGCAGGCAAGAGCAATGGACTTGGCGAATGTCCTGAATCAGGTTCCGGAAGTACTCCAAAGGTGTTCGGACTCCACCGACCTCCTTGAAGTTTTCGTTTGGGCCGAGAGGCCGAAAATCTGCCATCCGTACATGGGCGCATACGATCGGCGGTTCCTGCGCGGCTAGCTCTCTCAACCGCGCGGGCGCCAACAGGCGGAACAAAGCCTCGCGAACCTCGTCGCGATGGGCGCGGATGTCGCCAAAATAATCGGCCCAGTGCGGTACTTGGGAGAATTCATAGACCACGCCGGCAGGATCGACTGCGGTGCGAACGACCGTTGGTTCCGAGACGACCTGGGAGCGGAAGCAAGCTCGGAGGCGAGTCGTCAAGTCCACTTGAGAGGTTCGATTAAAGTAGTTCAAGTAGAGTCGCACATCGCCACCATGCAGGAAGGGAGCTTTTTGGAGTCGCGTCCATCCTGTCACCACGACGGGGAGCTGATTCAACGAGGCAAACATGTGTGCTCTCGCCCAAACAAACAGCTTGTTTCCTAGACCAGCCTTTGGAAGTCGCGCGCGGCAGAACGAAGGGAACGAAGGCACAGGCATAGGGAAACTATTAGCTTATCATGGGTGCGCGACATGGAAGTGACGATCGAACGAGACCAATAACGGTGAGTCTGACCTCAATGAAAAGCGCAGCCTTCGATATTGATCGCGACGGTGTCGTCACGCGTCGGGCCTGCTCGGATTCGAAGCTTACTACCTCGCTTGGCCCAATACAAAGTGGAAGCGCCGGCACCATATTCAAACACTATTTTTTCAGAAAGATCTAGCTGTGATAGAAAATCGATTGCGCGGCAGGTGAACCAAGGAATCGGCTGTCCTTCGCGGTTGACGCAACGACCTTTCCTTAAAGCTCCGTACCCAACCATAACCGTGCAGGAACTGTCTAACGATCTGCCAACGCGACCGGATATATCCGCCGGAACGAAGTGTCTTTGGAATCAACCACCGTGGCATCATAGTCAGTCGTCAGCCTTTCAAAAACGGATCTTGTAGGAGAATAACAAAGACTGCCCGTCAAAACGTATTCGTTTTAGCATCCTCGCCCGTTCGCTACGCCCAAGCCGGCGTGCAGGCGGTAGAATAGTAGCCCGTGGCGAGGCGTAGTTGCACAGCGGCTGGCGCGAGGCACTTACTGTGCTCGGGTATACTGTTAGCGTGTCCCAGCCGCGAGAATCCTCCCTGCTGTTGAAGGTCCTGAGACTGCTCCCGCGTTTTCGTGGGAAGTACCGTCTGGCGCGAGCTCTGTTGCGCGCGTCGAGTTGCGGCCAGGACTCCTTCAATAATCTTCTGGCGGAGAGGGTGGGATTCGAACCCACGGACCCCGTAAGGGGTCAACGGTTTTCGAGACCGCCCGATTAAACCGCTCTCGCACCTCTCCGGTTTCGATTTGGTTATTGTATCACGCGAGGGCGATCCACTCACGGCAGCCAGGATTATCCGCGGGCACGCGCAAATTCCCACAAGTCCGCATCCACGCGGTGGATTTCCGTAACCAGCACCGCGTATAGCGCCGGGGCCTGCGCCAGGTCTCCCGACCGGCCCAGCATTTCCAACCGCCAAGCGGTTTCGCGCGCCTCGCCTGCAGCAAAGTTGGACACCGAACCTTTCAGCGTGTGAGCGCTAAAATGCAATCCGGCGGCATCCCCGGCCTGAATGGCTTGTCCAATTTCGTCCAGCAGGCGGCCGGAATCTTGCAAGAACAACCCGGCCATCTCCACGAGCAACTCTCTGTCGCCGTCCACCGATTGCAGGGCCACGTCCCGGTCCCAAGAAGCGATTACTTCTGTCATGCTCGCCCCTTTCTCGCGCAGAGCGTCAAGCGTTCAACGCCCCTCATTTGGATCATCGGCAGAACGTCTCCAAGACTGTACTCATTTCGGGAAGAATCGCGGTGGCTCGGTCGCAAATCTGGACCGCCGCGCTCTGCCGCAGGCGCGCCTGCGATAGGCCGCCAGTCAAGCCAACCCGGCTGCGGTAGTTCTGTTCCAGATTCGTAACAAGATGACCGAGTGAGCGGTTTTGAACATCCGGCGTGCTAAGTAATAGAGTATGACCTACGAAAAACTCTTGCGCGTCCTGAAAGACGAACGGAAGCGCCTGGACAAGCGCATCACTGAGTACTTGAAGATGCTGGTTCTGCAAGGGGACGGACGGAGAGCCGTCCTGACAATGCGGAAAATGGGCAGATAGCGAAGCCACCGGAGAAGTGCTAACATCGCTTCTTCATGAAAGCCGCCGTCCTTCCCGCGCCTCAGGCACCCGTCCAGATCCTCGACGTTCCTGTCCCCCGGCCAGGGACACGTGAGGTCCTTGTCAAGCTGGAGGCCAGCGGCCTCTGCCATTCCGATGTTTTTCTGGCGGCCTCGCCGCGGCTGCCGCGAACCCCTTTGATTCTGGGCCACGAGGGTGTGGGCCGCGTTGTGGCTTTGGGCCCGGCTGTTTCGCGCGTCCGCATCGGGGATCGCGTCGGCATCGCCTATCTGCATCATTCCTGCCGTGAGTGCGGGTTCTGCCGGGCCGGCCAGGAGAACTTTTGCGTCCAACAGGTTCAGACCGGCTACCACACCGACGGCGCACTGGCCGAATATGCCGTGGGCGCCGAGGATTTTATCGCCCGCATTCCCGAGGCGCTCTCGAGCGTCCAGGCCGCGCCCCTCTGTTGCGCGGGACTCACCGCCTACAAAGCCGTGCGCACCGCAGGACTGGCCGCCGGCGAGTGGATCGTGTTGTTCGGCGCGGGAGGGTTGGGGCATCTGGCCATTCAACTGGCCAAGCGCCAAGGACTGCGCGTCGCCGTGGTGGACCTGGCGGACGATAAGCTGGAAATGGCCGCCGGCCTGGGCGCGGATCTCACCATCAACGGAACCAAACAGGAACCGCGCGAAGTAATGGCGCGATACGGCGGGGCCGCGGGGGCGATCACGTTCACCGGATCGCTGGCCGCCATTGAGCAGGCCTTCCCAACGCTGCGTCCGAACGGCATCCTGGTGCTGGTGGGATTATCGGTGAAAAAGTTTGAACTGCCGGTGATTCAGGCCGTCTTGCAAGGACTGCGGATCTGCGGGGTATTTGTCGGGACGCCGCGCGATCTCCAGGAAATCGTGGACTTGGCGGCCAGTGGCGCGGTGCGCGTGCACACCGAGACCTGCCGCCTAATCGACGTGCCCGCCGCCATGGAGCGGATGCGCCAGGGCAAGCTGATCGGGCGGATGGTAGTGGAGTTCGGATAATGGACAATGGATAATGGACAATTGTCAATTGCCCATTGTCCATTATCAATTGTATCCTGGACCTATGTGGCCCATCCTGCTCAGCCTGATTCTGTTTCAAGCCGGCGCCCCGGTTGCGGCGCCATCCAGCGCACGCGCGTTAGATTCGCCGGCAACGCCGCCGATGCACGCCGTCTTTGAGAGCGTCGTCAACTTTAAGGGCAAAGAAATCGGCACCACCATTCTGTTGGAATTTTCTTCTCCCGCGCCCGGGTCCGCCGTGACTGGCTGGATTCAGAAGCACGACTTCTTTCCTATCGAGAACGGGCAGGTGACCGCCACCGGTTTCACCTTTCAAGCCGCCGGCAGCACTTATCAGTTGAACACCCACACGCAACGCTTGGTCTTTGGCGGCGCCGACGGCAGCGGGGATAGACGGCTGGGCCGCATGGAAGCGATGCCCGGCCGCGTCTACAAAATCCGCGAGGAAGACGATGACGGGCGCCAGTTGACGCTGCAAACCGATCACGGCGACCAGACCATGCTGGTGGACTCGGAGCTGCAACCGGTGCTATGGAAACATTCCGGCCCGCCGATCCCGAAGTTCCATCTGGACCGGCTGGAGGAGATCCTCGGCAAGAACACCACCGTGTGGAGGGTCCGCGAAGGCGGAGCGTACACGTTGGAAGTGATCGAGGAACCGGGAGGAATGGATATTCCCGCCCGGCTGCCTAAAGAGCCAAAGAAGAAGAAGTGATCCCTACCACTCCTCTTCCTTCTTGGACTTGGACTTGCGGCGCAGGATGATGATCACCACGAAGACCACCGCCAAAACGGCGGCTACGATTCGAATGGTTCCCGTATCCATGATTGCTCCTTCCGCTTCAAGATTATTGCTGTCCGAACATGCTCTTCATGAAGGATAGCACGCCCGGCGCAAGCACCACGATGAACAACGCCGGGAGAATGAACAGCACGATCGGAAAGATCATTTTCACGCCGGCCTTGGCGATGGCCGCTTCGATGTCCAGGCGGCGCTTCACGCGCAGCGAATCGGAAAAGACGCGCAGCGATTGCGCCAGCCCCGTGCCGAAGCGCTCCGCCTGAACGATCATGCCGGCCAGCGAGCGGATCTCGGTCAGTCCGGTGCGCCGGGCCATGTGCTGGAAGGCCACGCCGCGATCCTGCCCGGCCTGGACCTCCACCGTCATCAGGTAAAACTCCTCGGCCAACTCCGGATAAACGTACTGCAACTCCTCGCAGACGCGGGCGATGGCCTGGTCCAGCGATAATCCCGCGCCCAGCACGATGCTCAGCAAATCGGTGGTATCGGGCAGCGCCGCCACCAGGCTCTGGCGATGCCGCTTGCGCAGCGACAGCACCGCCTGCTCCGGCAAGAAATATCCCAACACCAGCCCGCCTAACACGGCAATCAGGATGGTGCCCAAGTCGCCGCCGCGGAGCCAGATGTAGGCGCCCGAGGAAAGCATCAGCATGAAGGCCAGCGTCAGCATCCCGTACACTTTCACCGCGCCTGGCCGGCGAATGCCGGCGCGCATCAACTCCAACTCCTTTTCCCGAAACCAGGACTCTCCGAAGATGCTGCCGAAGGTCAGGCCGAGGATCACGTCCCAAACGTCTTCCTCATGCCGCGCGCCTCCTCCGCCGCGCGCTTGCAGTTCGGCGACCCGCAACTGCAAGGGATTGCGGCGGGCCTCCAGAAGGTAGTAGCCGCCAAAGAGCACCGCGCCGGCGTTGACCAGCGCCGCCACAAACACGCCGAAAAGGAGCAGGGGCGCCATCACATTTTTACGGACGATATGCGGCGCATCACAAAAATGCCCAGCAGTTCGGAGAGCACCGCATAGGTAAACAGCTTCGATCCCAATTCCGTGGTCCACAGCAGTGAGACGTAGTTGTAATTCACGAAGTAGAACACGATCAGGGTGAAGACCGGGAGTCCGGCCAGCAGCGCCGCCGAAAAGCGCTGTTGCGCCGTGTGGGCGCGCAGTTTGCTGCGCAGTTGCAAGCGCTCGCGAATGACCTGAGCCATACTTTCCAGCACGCTCACCAGATTGGCGCCGGTCTCGCGCTGCAAGATCAAGCCGGTGACAAAGAAGCGCATGTCCAAAATGGGGATGCGTTCGCCCAAGCTGTGCAAGGCCGAGTCGATCGAGGATCCCAGGCCGAGTTCTTCCATCAGCTTCTTGAATTCCACGGCAATGGCCGGCGGCGCTTCGCCGGCCAGCACCTCCAGGCCGCTATGGATGTTGTGTCCGGCGCGCATGGCTCGCGTGAACAAATCGATGCTTTCCGGCAGCGCCTCTTCGATCTGGGTCATGCGCTTGTTCCGCTGGTGATATACCCAGACGACGGGCAGCGATCCCAGCGCCAGCGCGGCCAGAACCTCCAGTGCGCGGATGGGAAACAGGCTGAACAACTCCCCGATGCCGATACCGGCCACAGTCAAAAGCAGGCTGACGGTCAGCACGGATCCAGCGCGATAGGAAAGCGCGGCCTGATCGATCACTTTCTGCAATTGCCGGAAGACGCGCAGTTGTGTCAGGATCACGTCCAGAAAGCCGATGCTTGAGAGTGACTGCTGGCGCAGCAACGGACCGGCGCGCTGCTGCAAGTGCGCGGCGCGCAACCCGCGGATACGCATCTCCGCGGCCTCGCGCGCCTTGCGCTCCGGGCCCCAAACGGCCAGTTCGCAGGCCACGGCGGTGGCCGCGGTGAACAGCACGAAAATGAGAATGGTGGTACCCATGCGGTTTACCAACAAACAACCAAGGGCAAGGCAAAAGGCAAAAGGCAAAAGGCAAAAGGAAAAAGTGAAGAAAAGGGCGATTTCGTCCTTCCTTTTGCCTTTTGCCTTTTGCCTTTTGCCTTTTGCCTTTTGCCTTCGGTTCATCATCGCTTACTTTACCTCCACCACTTCCTGGAACGTCTTCGGCGGCAAATGGATCCCCGCGGCGCGCAGGCGCTCCAGGAAGTGCGGCTTCACGCCAGTGGCCCGGAAGCGGCCGGTGACTTTTCCCAGGTCCGTCAGTCCGGAGCGCTCGAACTCGAAAATATCTTGCAGTTCAATGGAGTCTTCGCTCATGCCGGCCACTTCGCTGATCCTAACCACGCGCCGCGCTCCGTCGGTGAGCCGCGTGATTTGCACCACCACCTGAATCGCGGAAACAAGCTGCTGGCGGATGATGCGATCCGGCAGGTTCATGTCGGCCATCAGAATCATGGTTTCCAGGCGATGAAAAGCGTCGCTTGGCGAGTTGGCGTGGACGGTGGTCATCGAGCCATCGTGCCCCGTGTTCATGGCTTGCAGCATGTCCAAGGCTTCCGGTCCACGCACTTCGCCGACCAGAATGCGGTCGGGACGCATCCGCAAGGCGTTGATCACCAGGTCGCGCTGCACGATGGCGCCCTGCCCCTCGATGTTGGGCGGGCGAGTTTCCAAGCGCACGACGTGGCGCTGCTGTAAACGCAACTCGGCCACGTCTTCAATGGTCACCACGCGCTCCGTTTCGGGGATGAATCGCGACAGCGCGTTCAACAACGTGGTCTTGCCGGTGCCGGTGCCGCCGCTCACCACCATGGTCAAGCGGGCTTCCACGCAAGCGCCCAGCAGGTCGAGCATGGAACTGGTCAGCGTGTAATTCTTGATCAGCTCTTCGTTGCTCAGCACACGCCGTCCGAAACGGCGGATGGCCAGCGTGGGACCGGCTAGGGCCAGCGGCGGGATCACCGCCGTGAGACGCGAGCCGTCGGCCAGGCGGGCGTCCACAATCGGCGAAGCTTCGTCGATGCGGCGTCCCGCGGCGGCCACGATCTTTTCGATGATGTGGTGCAAGTGGCGATCGTCCTTGAAGCGGGTTACCGTTTTCTGCAGCACGCCGTTCCGTTCCACGTAAACGGTGCGGTAGTTGTTCACCAGAATGTCGGTAATTGACGGATCTTTCAACAGCGGTTCCAGCGGGCCGAGACCAAACACCTCGTCCAGGATTTCCTCGATGATCCGGTCGCGCTCTTGCAGGTTCATCGGGATGTTTTCCTGCATCAGCAGGCTTTCCACGGCCACGCCGATCTCCATGCGAATGCGGTCGCGGCTGATCAGCTTCATCTGGTCGGTGTTGATGAAGTTGAGCAGCTTTTGATGCACCAAGGACTTCAGTTCAAAGGTGCGATCCGTTTGCCGCGTTTCCGATGGAGCAACAGCACGCAGGGGAGCGCCCGCGCGCGGCGATGGCGCGGCCCCGGAAGGGAGACGTTCCGGCAGGCTCGGTCTGGGTGGAATCGCCGGCATTTCTTTCTATATGATCCCCAGGAATTTCTTGCGCTCCGGCTCCGCGACGGCCGCCGCGACGGCCGCGCCCGGCACGCCGTTAGCCAAAATCTTCTTGGACATTCCCAGGTAAGCCTGCTGCAAGTCTCCCGGATAGATCACCGCGGGCCGCGATTGATGCACCGCTTGCAGCGACTCCTGGTAGCGATTGGGAATGGCATAAAAGATTTTCGTGCCCAAGGTCTGCTGAATCTGCTCCATGCTGACGGCGGAGTTCTGGCCTTTCGCATAGCGGTTGACCACGATCTTCAATTGCTCCGGCGAAAATCCCAGTTTGCCGAGCGCGGCCAGATACTGCTGCGCGTTACGCACGGCCAGAAACTCCTGCGTCAGCACCAGGAAGATGGACTCCGATAATTCCAGGCAGCCGAGCAGCGCTTCGTCCAAGCCGCGCGAGGCGTCCACGATCACGGCGTCGTACTTCTCGATGAGAAACGTGGCGATTTCCTTGATGTGGTCGCCGCGCACCATACGGGCCTTTTCCAAATCGTCGGGCGGAGTGAGCACGGAAAAGCCCAGCGCGTCGCGCGTGGCGATGCCTTCCAGCATGGATTGATCGAGACGGTCCAGGTTTTCCACCACGTCGTAAATGGAATACTGCGGATGCAGGCCCAGGAAACTGGCGGCATCGCCGGAATCGAGATCCAGATCCACGAGAATGGTGTTTTTCTGCTGCTTGGCGCAGACCGCCGCGAAGTTGATGGCGTTGGTGGTGGTTCCCAAGCCGCCTTTCACCCCCAAAAAAGTGTACAGCTTGCCGAGCGGCTTGCCCTGCTGATGGACGCGCGCGATGTGTTGTTCCAGGCGCGTCATGGCGTCGCGAAATTCGGGACGCTTCAGCGGTTGCTGCAAGTAGTCCGACGCGCCGCAGCGGATTCCCCGAATCAGAAACTCCGCGGACGCCTGGTACTCGGAAACGATCACGTAGATGCCCGGCAAGGCATTGGTCATATGCTCCAAGGCCCGCAAGCCCAGCTCGGCATCCGCGCCGATATCCAGCAGCACGGCGGCGTGCGGATGGCGTTCCAGGTCGTGCAGGATGCGCACGTACACATTCAGCCCAACCTCTTCGTGTTCGGCCACCAGTTTGGCCCCGGGCGTGTGCGCCAGATGCTCGCGAACAAACTCCCGGAAGTGCGGTTCCGCGCTGGCGACAATGAGAGAAATAGACATGAGGGCCTTTCAGGGAACGTACTGTCCGATGTCGGGATCCGCCCCCGCGCTCTCCACCTGATGCGTCGTGGAAAAAGGCGGCATGGGGATCGGTTGCAAACCGACGATCGCCGTGACCACGTTGAACTGGTATCCCGTGACGGTAACGGTAACCGCGTCGGGCGCACAATCCGGCGAGCAACTGGAACCGCAATCGAACGGAATGGTTTGATGGCCCACCGGATCCTGCGTCCAATACTGAACCGTGATCAGCGCCTGGCCGTTGGTAATCTGATCGGGATCGAGAATGGGGGGCAAGTGCGTTTGCATATAATTCACCACGTTGCTGCCGCTGGAGTCCTGCCAGCAATGCGTCGCCGCATAGAGCGCGCCGGTGCGCGTCAGATGGATCACGCCGTTCCAGGTCCACAGTGCGCCCGCGGTCATGATCAGACCGAAGGTCACCGGGATCAGGATGAAAGCCATCACCAGCGCCGCCTCGAACGTAGTGGAGGCGCTTTCGTCGCGAAGCCAACGGTTCGTATTCATCCTCATGCTCCCAGAAACGGCAAGCGTACCGATACCGGTAAGTACACTACGCCGAAAACGCCAAACGGAAACGACATGTCCAGGGGATACCCGCCGCCCAGAGTGGCGACGATGTAATCCGGCGGCGTTCCGCCGTTGGCGGTGTCGCAACTGCCCACGCCGCCACAGGGACACACGTTGATCACCGACGTGTTCGGGTCGCCGCGTTCGGCGTACAAAAAAATCATGTCCGGGGTTAAGTCGGAAAACACCGGCGTTCCGTTCCCTTGCAGATTTCCGTAAACGATGAAATTCTTGGCGTCGCTGAACGCGGGATCGCCGAAGTTGCAGAAATCCACGCCCTGGGTGCGTTGCAGATACTGCACGCCGCTCTTCAAGCTTTTCTCCAGCGTATTGTAGATGTACATCAAACGCCCCAGCTCGAACACGCCGCCCAGCAAGACCATCAGCATCGGCAACAGGAACGCCGTCTCGACCGCCGTTTGCCCGCCCGTTTGCCGGAACTTCCGTGGCATTAGAACAGCACCAGCCTTCCTACGCCGCGGGTGATCGCGCACGATCCCGCGGTGGTGCCCAGCCGCACCGGCACGGGTGTGCCGATGTATTGCACGCGCATTTCGCCGCGCGTGGCTTGCGCGCCGGTCACCACCAGGCCCGGACCGCTGGAGTCCGCTTCAATCAGGAACTGGCGGAAGTTCAGGATGTTCAGCGTGGACGACGCATCCACCACGGCGGCGGTAATCACGCGGCGGGTGTTGCCCTGGTAATCGTTTTGATAGTCCTGCAACGAGCCGTCGGACGGTCCCGGATCGGAATCGGGTGGATAGGCCGCGGCCAGCGTGGCCACATCGGTGATGCTGCCGCACACGTTGGTGGTGGGATCCACCGGATCGCCGAAGCGAACGTTCATGCCACACAAAAAATCGCGGCCCGCGGTCACCGCCGCGGTCCCAGGTGTCTGGATGGCCATGGCCGTGTCCGCCGAAGTGATGGAAATCGTGCCGGTGGTGCCGGCGTTGGTATCTCCCGCGGGATTATCTACGGTGGCGCCGACTTCGAAGAGCATGCCGCCTAAGTCGGCGGCCGTTCCGTTGGGCGTATGGTTCAGGATGGTGTACTCGATCTTGTCGGTGGTGCCGGCCAGAAGCGGGAGCGTGCGTACGGCAACAAGGCAACCCGCGGGAGCCGGCGTTTCCTGCGCGCATGTCAAGTAAAGCGTGTAGTAAGCGCCGGGAACGAATCCGTAATCTTGCGTGTCGCTCGAATCGGCCGCGGTTACGGCGATATCGTCGGAGCCCGAGACGGCGCACAGCGGACCGCCCACGCCGGCGATCGCCGCGGCGTGGACTTGCGGTTTGCTGGTCAGCGTGGGATTCAGGAATTGCAGAAAGATCGCCGGCGATTCCACGTTGACGTCCACGCGCACGTAGAGGGCCTGCGATCCCGCTTGACCGCCATTCGAAACGTTTTGCGCATCGAGGAGCAGATTGAAGTAGTCCTGATTCATCGTTACCGCCAGATCGCTGGACCCGATGATGCTGTTCTGATGCAGATTGAAGCGATTGTCGTTGCCGGTGGTGGGATCGAGCGGCGCCAGTCCCGTCACCAGGGCGTTGACCGTGGAATTGGTAGTGCCAATCATGCGCGTGGCCGCGGCCATCGCCGAGGCGTCGGCGATGGTTTGAATTTCCGACTGAATGGTATACATGCGTCCCAGATCCACGGCCATGGCCGCGCCGCCCAGGATCATGGTGGTGAGCAGCAGGAGCACCCAAACGGTCGCCTGGCCGCGCTCTTTAGAGCCCTGTAGCGCAGGCCTCTGGCCTGTTCCGTTTGCCGCGGAAAAGAACAGGCCGGAGGCCTGCGTTACAGGGCCAGAAATGCCAACCAACTTCATGGTTGCTTCACCGGATCTTTCGGTTTGTCAGGCGGCGGATCCTCGTGGCCGCGCGGACCGACAAACTGTCCCTTCTTGCCCGGCTCCTTGCTGGGGTTGAACTTGTCCATGAAATCCACCGGATACTTGGGAACCGGCGTCTTTCCGTCGGGCATCATAGGATGCACGAAACGTGGGGTCACCACCATCAACAGCTCGGTGTTGGTCTTTTCCAAACTGCGGCTGCTGAAAAACTTGCCGATGATCGGAATGTTCCCCAAACCTGGAATCCGGTCCACCGTTTCTATGACGCGATTGTCAATCAATCCGGCGATGGCGAAACTTTCCCCGTCGCGCAGATCCACTTCCGTCTCCGCCTGGCGCGTGCTGATCGCTGGAATCACGAAGCCCTGAATGGTCAGCGCGTTGGTAAAGTCGAGCGAGCTGACTTCCGGCTTGACCTTGAGATGAATCATGCCGTTGGGCTGCACCGTAGGCGTGAAATCCAGGCCTACGCCGAACTTGCGGAACTGGATGGTCACTACCGGCGCGGCCGCGCCGCCCGCGCCGCTGGTGGTGATCACCGGGTAAGGAAACTCACCGCCGGCCAGGAAACTCGCCGCCTTGCCGCTGACCGTGATCAGGTTGGGTTCCGCCAAAATCTCCAGGAGATTGTTTTCCTGCAGAGCTTGGATCGTCAAGCCCACGTTGAGATCGGGACGAAACGCAAAAATGTTCAGCATGTCGCTGATGCTCACTTGCGGCGTCTGTACTTGCGGATTCCCCAGATTATTGTTTTGGAACTGCAGATTCCCAACGCGCGGGAAAGAATATTGTTGGGTGGTCAGGGAACCGAGCAGTTTGGGATTGGTGCTGAGAACGTTCATGCCCAACTGGCTTAGCTTGTCGCGGTCCACCGCGCCGAACTTCACTTGCAGCATGATCTGCTGCTCTTCCGTCTGCGGCGCTTGCAACATATTCACGACGTGTTTGGCGTGCAGCCCAGCCACGGAAAGCGCGCGCTGGACCACCTCCTGGGAACTGACCACACCGGTGAGCATCACGCCGTCCTTGCTGCTGGACACGTGGATCGCTTCGCTGGGAAACGATTCTTTGATCTGTTGCTCCAACAGGCCGAGGTCGTCGCGCACCGTAATGTCGTAGCGTGCCAGCCCGCCCTTGAACCAGATCAGCGCGGTGGTCAGTCCCGGCGCTTTGGCGTTGATCATTACCTCTTGTGGGCCGACGGCCACGATATCGGCGATAACCGGCTCGGAAATCGCCACGCGCTCCACGAAATCGGGGAACTGCTTCAACTCACCGCGGCCAACCACCAGCTCGATACTGGAGACTTTCGCCGTATACGGCTTGACCGGCAGGGGTGCAGGAGTCTGCTCCGGCTTGGGCGATGCTTCGGCAACAGGCGCCGGGGCTGGCGGCGCGGCTTGTGGCAGCGCGAAAAACAGGATGGCCCAAAACAATGGCATCAAAAAATATCCTCGGTCGCTTTGTTGCCTCGGAAAACCTTGATGACGATCTTACCTTCGTTGGGATCTTTGGGACGGGATGGCAGCAGCGGCGCCACCACCACCGGCTTGGGCGCGACCACCTCCACCACCTGCGGCCGGATGTTTCTTTGCGGCTCGGCGATTCCCAAGTCGTCGGCGTAGACCGCGGTGGTTTCCACTTCCTCGTTGTCCAGGGGATTACGCAAGGCCAGTTGAATCTTGCCGCGCTGCACCGCCAGCGTCAGGCGCTCCGCTTCTTCCTGCGTAACCAATAAGGTTACGGTGACGCCCTGCGGAGTAATCACCGGCTGTTTGGCGTCGGAGGCGGGAGTGGGATGCTGCAAGTTCCGTCCATAGGCCAACACGGCGACGTTTTGCAAAATCGTGGTGGCGGCGGCGTCGCCGTTTTGCAGGGAGCGCGTGAACAACACGTCCACTTTGCTGCCGGGTTGCACAAAGCCGGCCACGCCGATGGTCTCGTTCACCTGCACGCTGACGGCTCGTTTGCCCGGCTCGATCATCGCGGTCAGGCCTTCTCCGCCCAGCTTGGGCGCGAGCTTGCTTTCCAGCACCGGCTCGTTGGCCTCCAGCTTGAAGAGCACCGCGCGGCCCACGGCGTCCTCTCTGTGGAGGATGGCTCCCGCCGGCACATCCTTGCGGGCTATCTCGACGATCTTTAAATCGGCGTCGACGATTCTCTGGCCCACCGGCACTTCGCGCGCCGCGCCGGCTACTTGGACCGCGTCGCGCGAGGAGGGCTTGGTGTGATAGACCATCCACGAGACCAAGGCCGCAAACAGCCAGGCAATTCCGAACATCATCCAAACGCGTTGACGTGTCATCGTTAGGCCAACCTTCTACACTCGCGTTCTTGCGTCAATCCAAAGAAACAGCAGACAACCCACGGCGATCACCGCGCCATAGGGCAACGCCGGCGCCGCCGATTCTACTTTTTCCGCTTCCCGCCAACGCGCTTTCGTCAGCAGCCCCGCTAAGCGGCCGGTGTTCCTGACGACCGCGCCAAAGCGTCCGGCGGTGATGGCCACGGCCAGTGCCACCATTCCACCAAAGAGGCCGAAGTAAATGAAAATCCGCAGCAATCCCCACCAGCCGGCGATGGCGCCAACTCCCGCCAGCATCTTCACGTCGCCCGCGCCGGTTCCACCCAGCAGAAAAAACGGCAGCAAGATGCCCGCGCCCAGAGCCAGTCCCGCGGCCGACATGGCAACACCGTGCCAACGACTCGAATAAAAATTCCAGAGCAATCCCGCCGCCATCGCCGGAAACGTCAGCCAGTTGGGAATGCGCCGCGTTGCCAAATCCCAGCCGCCGCCGAGAAGCGCCAGCGTTAAAAGAAGGATGGCGCCGGCGTTCACGGAGTCCTCCGTTCGAAAATGGTCGCCACGTGATCCACCCGCGCGACGCGCCATTCAGGACTCAAACGCAAAGCCTGGGCCAGCGCTTCTTCCGTACCGATCATCACATGTGTGACACGCTCGGCGTCCAAGACGCGATCCCATCCCGGACGGACATCGCGTACCGTGCCGTAACGCTGGAGAAAATCCCGGCCGTAGAAATCGCTGCGGCCGTCAATGAATACCTTCAGGCGGCCCGTAAAGCGATAGATCAGATATCCGCCCCATTGATCCGTGGCGAAGATCCGCGCGCTGGTCTCGCGGCCCGCGAAGTAACCGGCGGCCTGAATCGGAAACACTTTGGGATCGAAGCCCCGCTCTTCCGGAGCAATCGCCAGGGCGGCAAACGCCACGGCGGCCATCGCGGGAATCGCGCCGATAACGCGGCGGTCGAAAGCGCGTAAGCGTTCCGAATAGGCGGCGAATCGAGACCCAAGCGCTTCCCAACTCAGGCGGCTGCAAGCCAAAGGCAGCAGCAACAGCGCCGCTAGCGGCAAATGCCGCGCCGCAAACAGACCTTGCTGTAATAACAGAATGCTCAACATCACCACCGGCCAGTCCTTGCGCCGCGCGGCGGCGAATGCGCCGACAACGGCGGCCAACAAAAACAGTTCCATCCAAATGGCGCCGGCGGCATGGAAATCGAAACTGTGAAACTCGCCGATGTGATCCATGATGTAGTCGTCGCGCAGATAGCGAAGCACATGTTCGTGTAATCGCCACCCGTAGGGATTCACAAACGTTGCTCCCAGCGATAGCAGCGCCGCCAGACTGTAGTCGCGAAACCGGGCGGTGCGGCCCACGGCATAGATCAAAAGGATAGCCGGACCCAGCACGAAGCTTCCGTGCATGTTGGCCCACACGACGCTTAGCAGCGGCAGCATCCACAGCGTTCGCTTGCCGGGGCGATGCAACTCCGCGGCCGCCAGAAAAGCCAGCGCGAACAGCCATCCAAAAATATGCGGACGCGCCAGCCAGTGAACGCTGGTAACCACCATCAGGAGCGCGGCGCAGCCCGCCGCGGCAAAGAAATTCGCGCCCAGCCGCAGCGCGAGCGCGGTCGATCCCGCCACGGCCAGCGCGATCGCCAGAGCTGCCAGCAACTCCACGCCGCGCAATCCCGCGCCATCCAGGCGAAGTTCGCCTCCCGATTCGCCGGCGGCGCGATGCGCCGCGCCGAAGGCGACGTCGGAAAGCCACTCCCAGGCCAGCCAGGGACGTCCGGTACGCGTGAAAGAGTAAGGATCGGCGGTGGGAATCTGGCGCGTGGCAATCATGGACTCGCCGGCCAAGATGTGCCATCCCGTGTCGCTGTCCCGGTAGAGAGCATGTCCCCCGGCCAGGAACAGGACCTGAAATAAGGCGACAGCAAAGACGGCTGCGCATAAGTTAGGCAGCAACCATCGAGCCAATGGGGGAATCGCGACGCGATCTCCCGGCCACACCCCTGATTCCGCGACGGCTGACGCCGTCGGATCGAGCACGGTACCGGGCGCGGCGGCTGCGGACATGATCGGGAGCTACAGCGTGCCGAGGGCGGTGGAGATGCTGGTGAAAACGCTGTTCAAGCCGGTGGCAAAACCCTGCACGGCCGCAACCAACGCCAGGGCGATGGCCGCTACAAGCAATGCATACTCCACTAAGTCTTGGCCCTTATCTTCCGTGAATAAGCGACGAACCGTTAATAAGCGACGAACAAATTTCATGTGTCTTTCTCCGATGGGTAAAGTGGGTTAGGGATGATCTTGGGGATCCTCCGGGCTTGCTCCCGGGAGCGGCGGAATGCGCATCCACTCCCGAGGCAACGGCAGGCTGGTTGGCTCCCGAAACGGCCGGGCGGCCAGCATCTCCTGACGGTCCTGGTTTTTCTCCAACAACAACTTGTAATTCTCCAAAGCGGGCTGAAAAAAATTCTTGGCCTTGAGCGCCTCCAGCAACTCGGCGCGGCTTTCTTCCAGGCGATCCTGTTCCATCAAGGCCACCGCCAGATTGTTGTGCGCCGTGGCGCGATCCGCGCCGCTGGCTTCGAACACTCGTAGCGCGCCTGGTTGGTCGCCTTGCCGCGCCAGTGCGACGCCCAAATTGTTACGCGCCACCGTGGAGGCGGGGTTTAATTTCAGGGCCCGGCGCAACTCCGCGGCAGCGTCCGCGAGGCGGCTTTGCAACAACAGGTTAAAACCCAGATTATTGTGCAGCCAGGCCGCTTCCGGCTCCAGATCGAGCGCCTGACGATAAAGTTTTTCGGCCGCCGCCAGATCCCCGAAATCGTCGAGAACCGAGCCCACTGTGGACAAAGCCGCGGCGCTGGCGGCGTGATGTTGCGCAAAGGTTCGCGCCACCGGCTCCAGGTCCACCAGTTGCTCGGGATGCTTGCGGGCCAGTCTGGTCAAACCTTGCAGGGCGTCCAAGCTGGCGGGGTCCAGATTCATGGCCCGCGTGAACTGCTCCAGCGCCAAGTCGTCGATGGCATAATTCTCGTAGGCGCGTCCTAACTCCACATGCAACGCGGCGTCCTGCGGACTCAGTTTCAAGCGCGACTCCAAGGTTTGCACTTGGCCGCCGGTGCGGGGATCAAATGCGCCCTCCGCCTGGTTCTGCAAAGCGTTGCGCACGGGATCTGTGGAAGCGGACTGGACGGGCGGCGCATCGGGATGCCGCCAGAACGCCACCGCGCGCACCAGCCGGCTCTGACAAGCGGAGGCCGACAGCATGACGGCGATCAGGGCCGCCGCGGGAACGAGTAATTTTCGATTTTCAAGCACGTTGAAACTCCAATTCGTCGCCCACTTCGGTCTGGGTTGCGGCCACTACTCCGGCCGGCAGTTCCAGCACACTCTGCGATCCCCAAACGTAGCGCGTCAATCGCCAGGGACGCAGCCCCCGATAGACGCGCCGAACCATACACACTCGCCGCCGACTTTCCGGCGCACAACCGTTCAGTTCCCGCATCTCGCTTAAGAACACCGCGTCAATCGGGAAGCGCATGCCCACGGTGTGAATCGCCGCCGTGGGGACGATCCACAATCCCTCCCCGGATTCCAGCGACGCGCGATTCAGCAAGCCCACCAATCTGGTCCACGCGGAGTCCGCCACGCCGGCGCGTTCCGCCAACAGGCCGCCTCGGGTTCGATTCCTGATAGTTACAGTCGGCACGATACCGCTAGGACACTCCACAAGTTCCTGCAACTGGAGAATACTCGTCCCGTGGCGTGCTGTCAATCTATCCGCCGGGCAGGACCGTGGATCGGCAGCCGCGACTTCCTGGCCGCGGTGGGTTGGCCTGCCCAGAAGAGTTGTTGACGTAACACGCACAATGCAAGTATCGTTTTTGCGGAGAGTCTTGCCCGGCAAGATCTTCCGATATGGAGGAAGCACCAGTTTGAGCGGTTTGAAATCCTGGCAGATGTGGAAGCGCTTGGTGGTTCTGGCAGCCTTGTGCCCGGTGGCTCTACGGGCGGCGAATATCGGTAGCGTGGTCAACGTGATCGGCCAAGCCGCCGACCTGGTCTACGACAGCCAGCGCAACCAAGTTTACATCTCCAACCTGCCGCAGAACCGTGTGGAGGTTTACTCCGTCGCGCAGCAGCGCCTGTTGTCGCCGATCAATGTCAGCACCTTCAACTCGCCGGCCGGCCTGGCGATCTCCGCGGACAATTCTACGCTGTACGTCGCCAACAACCTGACGAGTGGCAGCATCACCCTGGTGAATCTCACTTCGCAGACGCTGGCCGACGATATCCCGGTCAACTCGCGTCCCGATTCCATCACCCTTGGCAACGACGGCCAAGTGGTAATCATGGGCAGCAGCGGCTTGCTGCGGCTGAATCCGGCGACGCGCACCGTCACCAGCGTTCCGAACTCGCCGCCGGGATCGGCCGCACCCGGACCTGCCATCGCCGGCGCGCTACCCATTCCTCAGGGATTCCGCGCCAGTCTGGCGGCCACGCCCGACGGGCGCTTGATCTTTGGACTATCCACATCCAGCGCTACCGTGAGCCGCGTCTTTGTTTATGAGGTGGCCTCCGGAACCGTGCTGCGCTCGCGCAACGTGCTGGGAATGAACGCCGCAACCGCGGCCTCGCCCGACGGATCGAAGTTCATGATGGGGCCCTTCCTGTTCGACAGCAACACGCTGGCGATTCTGGGGCGCAGCGGCCTCCCGGCCGCCACGCTTACCGGCGGCAGCGTGTTTTCACTCGACGGCAATTCGGTGTGGGCGACGTTTTCCACGCAGCCGGCGATCTATCCTTTAAATCCGAATAATCCGCAGGTCTCTGGACAGACGCGGCCGCCAGGCGGCACCATCTCCCTGGGAGTGCTGCAACAATTGAAAGCCAGCAACCTGGCCGCCACACTGGGATTGCGTCTGCCCGACCCCATCATCGGAAAGCTGATCATTTCCAACGATGGCAAGAACATCTTCGCGCTGTCCGCGTCCGGGATGTTGGTGATTCCCATCGGCTCGATCCCCAACTTACCGATTCTTTCGGTCAGCCAGCCGAGTGTGATTCTCTCCGCCGACATCTGCAATCGCGGCGTGCAATCCGTGCCGGTGCAAATCACCAACGCCGGTTCCGGCTCCTTGACTTACTCCGCCAACGCTACCGCGCCGACCGGCGCGCCCGCCGGCACCACGCCGCCAACCGCGATCCTTTCGGCATCGTCGGGATTAGCCCCGGCAACCCTGACCATTACGATGGACCCGCGTTCGGCGACCACCGTCATTACCCCGTTAACGGTAGTGTCCAACGTGCAGTTGATCTCGACACAAGCGGTGAATATTGAGCCCACCATCACCGTCAACCTGAACTTCCGCGACGTGGATCAGATCGGCACAATCATCCCCAAAGCTGGAACTCTGGTGGACATCGTGGCGGATGCCACGCGTAATCGCGTCTATCTCGCGGACAGCCTGAACAACCAGATCCAGATTTTCGATATCGGCCAGCAGGTTTTTTTGCCGCCCATCGACGTTGGCGCGCAGCCGCGCTCCATGGCCATGGTGGGAACCAACCTCCTGGTGGTGGCCAACAGCGCGTCGGAGAATATTTCCGTGGTGGATCTGAACGCCCTGCAGCAAGTGCAACTGATTCCGCTCACGCCCATCTCGGTAACCGCTTCTCCGCTGTTCCCCAGTAACATCGCGGCCACCAACAACGCGATTCTGTTCACCACCATTCCGCTGGCCGCCAACGGCGCTACTCCGGGGAACGCCTCGCCGGGCGTCTGGCAAGTAAACTTGACCAGCGGCAGCGCCTACCCGCGGCAAAACCTGGGCACGCTGAACAGCACCGTGCAGGCCAACACCACCGATTCGCGGGCCTTGATCGTGCCCGCCGGCAACGGTTCCGGCGCGATCGTAGTGACCTCGCTGAACAGCGGAACGCTGATCCTGTACGATCCCTCCACGGATAGTTTTCCGCTGGTCAAGACCGGCTTGTTCACCAGCCTGCGCGGCGCGGTGAGCAGCGCGCCGGACGGCAGCTATTACGTAGTGGACAATTCCGTCTACAACAGCACGCTGGCGTTGATCGGAACCATCGCCGCGAGTCCGGCCGGAACCGTGACCCAAGGAACCATGGGCACGGTCACCAACCAGATCGTCCGCGTGCGCACCGGCGCCACCGGCGGCGGCGCCGATACCCGCGAGTTCCTGGAACGCCTCTCCACCAGCTCCCTGACCGCCAATCAATCGTCGGCCATGATCGAGTCCATGATCAACTCGCCTTACGCGCCCGCCGGCCAGACGCAAGCGCTGCCGCGCGCCATGACCTTCGATACTCCCACCGGCAACGCCTACATCCTGACCACCTCGGGGATGTCCATCATGTCGCTGACGGTAGCATCGGGCGCAGTGCCCAGTTTCAGCACCGCCGGAGTGGTCAACGGCGCGAGTTTCCGTCCTCAGGGCAGCGTGGCGCCCGGCTCCATCTTCAGTATTTTTGGGAACAACCTGGGAGCCCAGGCCAGCGCTTCCAACACGCCCTTGCCCACGTCGCTGGGCGGCACCTGCGTCACCATCAGCGGCGCCAGCCTGCCGCTGTTCTACGTTTCTCCCACGCAGATCAACGCGCAACTTCCTTTCACTACCGCTTCCGGGAACGTCACCTTGCAGATTCGCAATCGCAACACCGGAAAAGTTAGCAGCGGCATCACCGCTCGAGTGGCGCCCTCCGTGCCAGGCATCTTTACGGTGCTGGACACCGTGGGCGGCGGAACCGTGGCGGCGATCTTTCACGCTTCCAACAACACCTTGGTCACTCCCGCGAATCAGGCTTTCCGGGACGAAGTTCTGACCATGTACGTCACCGGCCTCGGCCCGGTAACTCCCACGGTAACGGCCGGCGCGGCCACGCCGCTGGCGCCGCTTTCCAATACTACGGTGGCGCCGCAAGTATGCATCGGCGTGAATAGCGACGGCACCAACCATCCCATGATTTTCGATCCGCAGCAGGGCGGCTTCGCCGGCCTGGCGCCGGGCTTTGTCGGTCTCTATCAGATCAACTTCACGGTCCCCGGCGATCGCGTGCAGGGCCTGGCGGTGCCGGTGGTGGTAACGCAAGGCGCCAGTTGCACCACCGCCTCGACGGCCAACGCGCCGGTGACGGCGATACGCTGATGAACGGGCAGGTACAAGGCAAAAGGCAAAAGGCAAAAGGCAAAAGGCAAAAGTGCGGTATGAACGCTCATTTTTGCCTTTTGCCTTTTGCCTTTTGCCTTGTGCTCGTTTTGATTGCCCGCCCCGCGTGTGCGCAGTTCGGCGTCAACGGATTTTCCTGGAGTCCCGCGGGACCTTATGGCACACCCGCGCGGCTCTCCGCGGTAACAGTCTATCAATCGCCCACGAATTTTCTAGCCGCTTCGCCGGAAGGCGGATTGTGGCAATCCAGCGACGGCGCAAATAGCTGGAAAGTGCTGACCGACTCCGCGGCCTCCTCGCAAATCTGTGCGGTGACATTCAATCCGGCTGTTCCCAACACCCTGTTCGCGGGCACCGGCGACGACTTGAGTCTGCGCGGAAACCCCGGCGTGATGCGCTCCACCGATGGCGGACAAACCTGGACGCTGAGCGCGGGATTTTCCAGCAACGCGGTGTGCGCGCTGGCGCTCGATCCCGCCAACTCGCAGCGCCTGCTGGCCGGGTCGCTCGCCGGGATTTTTCTTTCCCTGGATCAAGGCGTAACCTGGACGCAAGTTTCTTCCGCCGGGGCGCAAACCTTGCAATTCGATCCGGCCGGCAACGGCGTGGTCTATGCCACGGTTTACTCACCAAGCTTCCTGACCGGCGCGGGCTCCGCCGCATCGCCGCTATGGAAGTCCAGCGACGGCGGCGTGACCTGGAATTTGTTGCCCGTCCCCACGACATTTGGAACGTTCGACGGCGAGTCGCGGACTTTCCAACGCGCCAGCATGACGCTGGGCGCTCCCGGAACTTTGTATGTTGCGGTGTCCTACCTGGAATCCTCTACGATCGCCTCGGTGGACGTCTTCGTCTCCACGGACGGAGGCAATACCTGGAGTGTGCAGCAGTCCGCCCTGCCGATTACTCCCAACGTCGCCGGCACGGGCCGCCTGCCGATGTATTACGATTCCACGGGCAACTATCTGTACATCGGCGCGTCTTCCTTGCAGCGATCCACGGCCGCGGCACAGAGCTTTTCGGCGGTGAGCTATCCTTCCGTTGGAAATTTGCAAGCGCTGTCCGCGAATCTGGCCGCCACCCCGCCCGTGCTGCTGGCCGCGGGAGATCAAGGGCTGGTCAGCATTCCCCTGGCGCCGGGCGCGATGGCGGCATCCTTGAACAGTCCGCCCGTGAGCCTGTTGGAAAGCACTTCGGTGGATCCGGTGACTGCCCAAGTGGCCTATGTCTCCGGCGAATCCGGGCTGGCGGCCTACACGCCCTTCTACGGAACGTGGAAAACGCTGCTGGCTCCTCCGGTGGGATTCACCACCCCAGTCAGCACCAATCCTGAAAATATCTACGCGATGGGCAGCGGAAATCTTTTTGAATCCACGAACGCCGGTTCAAAGTTCACCAGTTACACCGCGATTCCGGCCGGCGAGCAGCACGCCCCCTATCCACCGCTGCTGGTGGATACGATTTCGCTATCCACGCTGTATACCGCGGGAGGGCGGCCGTACCGCTCCACCAACGGCGGACAAACCTGGACGGCGCTGAGTGGGTCGATTGACTCCAGAGGCGGAGTCGTGACGGCCATGGTCTACTCTCCGCTGTTGCGGCAAATCATGTACGCCGCCACGGCTTGCCTGACCACGGCCGTCCCCGCGCCGCTCAGTTGTCCGGCCACCAGCCGCGTATACATGAGCACGAACACCGGCGCATCTTGGACTTTGATGGCTACCGTGAACGGATACGTCTCGCGTCTGGCGGCGGATCCCGGCGTGCCCACCGCGGTCTACGCAGTGGTGGGAGCATTTCCGGGCGGTCCCAACCCTGGCGCGGGCTTGAGCGGCGGCGACGTTCTGGTCCTACGCGCCGCGGCCGGCACAACCGCGGCGACGCAGACCAGCGTGAAGGGCAACTTGCCCAACGTGCCGATCAACGCGATCCTGGTGCAGGGATCCGCGGGTGTTACTACGACGCTGGCGCAGACTTACTACGTGGGCGCCGATACCGGGGTCTACTACACCACCAACGGTGGCTTGGCTTGGATCAACCTGAGTGCGGGGCTTCCGCAGGCGCCGGTCACCGACATATCGCTGCAAGGAACGGCGCTCCAAGGAACGTTGCGCGCCGCCACTTATGGACGCGGCGCCTACATCGCCAGCACCTCGACGATCAGCGCGTTGAACGGTGGTCCAGCCTTTGAGCGTGAGCGTCTCGGTGATGCAAGGCCAAACCGCTTCCATTCCTTTGACCGTCGCCAACCTGGGAACAGCGACGATCAATTTCCAGATTCAGATTAACGATCCGTGGCTGAGCGTTTCTCCCTTGTCGGGCCTGCTGGACGCCGGCGCCTCGCAAAACGCTTTGCTTACGGTGAACGCGGCCGCGCTGGCGGTGGGCAGCTATCGCACGCAATTGCAAGTGATCCAGTTGGCGAACACCGCCAATCCCTATGCTTTTCCGCAAAACGTCACGGTCACGGTGCAAGTGACCAAACCTCCCGCCAACCTGATTGCGGTGAGCGGCGGAGGTGTCAGCGCCAACGCGGGATCGCCCGTCACGCTGGTGGCACAGACCGTGGACTCCAGCAGCCTGCCGCTCAGTGGCGTCACCGTGCAGTTCCAGGTTGTGTCCGGCGGCGGCCAACTGAGTTCGTCCTCGGTGCGGACCAACACCAAAGGCCAAGCCAGCGTGACCCTCACTCTGCCCTTGCAGGCCACTGTGGTGACGGTCTCGGCTAGCGTGGGCAGCCTGAGTGTGACTTACACGATCACCTCCGTGGTTTTGCCGGCGCCCGCGTTGAATGCCGGAGCCGTGGTGAATGCCGCCACCTTCGTTGCCGGCGGCAACCTGGCGCCGGGCAGCATCGTTTCGTTGTTCGGATCGCAGTTAGCGGCCGGCTTGTTCTCGGCGGCATCGTTGCCGCTGCCGGTGTCTTTGGGTGGAACGCAAGTTCTCCTGGGAACTGCCCCTTCGCAGACGGCCATTCCGCTGCTCTATGTCTCGCCCTCGCAGATCAACGCCATCCTGCCGTTTGGCGCGACGATTGGAAGCAATGAAATCACGGTGATCTATCCAGGACCGAGCGGCGCGATTTACAGCAATGCGGTTTTCGTAAACATCGCCGCGGCCGCGCCCGGCATTTTCACCAACGGCACCGGTGCCGGCATTTTCCTCAAAGCGAATAACAGCGTGGTTTCCGCCGCCAATCCCGCGGCGCGCGGAAGTCTGGTGACCTTGTTTGCCACTGGACTCGGCGCGGTAACGCCGCCGGTAGCCGACGGCGCGGCAGCGTTTCCCGCACCCAACCTATCGGTTGCCGCGGTGCCGCCGGCAGTGAACATCGGCGGCGTGGATGCGACTTTGCAATTCGCGGGCCTTGCTCCGGGGTTCGCGGGACTGTATCAGATCAACGTGTCCGTTCCCACCACGATTCCACCGGACTCCAGCACGCCGGTTACGCTGCGGGTTGGACTGATGGTTTCCAATACGGTAACGCTTGCGGTGCAGTAACGCAGGCCTTCAGGCCTGTTCTTTTCTTGCACGACGGACAGGAACAGGCCTGAAGGCTTGCGTTACGGGCGCACTACGTAATCCGGCCAGCAGCTATCCGGCGGCAAGAGGAACCGCAGTTCATCCTCGGTCAGCGCGCGAACCACAACGCCGCCAGCGCCACCGGCCGCGGCGGCAAACTTGGGATCGAGAATCCGCGCGATCTGATCCTTGACCGCCTCCAGATGCGCCTTGGTGGCGCGATCGCCGGCCTTGGCGGCGCCCGCCGCCACTGCCGTGCTCAACGCATGCAACTCGCTGCGATACATGGCGCGTTCGTCGTCGCTGGGCGCTCCGCCCAGCAGCAAGGCAACCAGTTCAGCGGGGAAACCGGCAGGGACGGCAGGCGCGCCGCCGTTGATCTTGGTGTTGACCTGCGCCAAATACGCTTGCTGCAAGTTGCGCCTGTAAGCGTTGATCTTCACCTGCGCGGAGTCCAGTTCGCTCCAGACACCCTTGCGAACGTCCACCACAAACTCCGCCGGCGAATAGGCCGACGCTCCGTCGAGCGCCTCCTGTTCCACCAGGCGATTGAAACGCGCGCTGTTCATCAGCCCGGTCAGCACGCCGCTTTGCGCGGAGCGAACCGTGCTGATCGCGCCGATGGCTTCGATGCGCCGCAAAATCTCCGGCTTGATCGCCCAGGTGGGCGTGGCAAAGGCCTTGTCCGCCAGAAATTTCACCGCGGCTTGCTGGCGCGCCTTGGGAACGGGCGTGAAGCGCACGCCTTCCTGCCCGATGTGTTTCTGTTGCGAATCGAAACCGCCTACGATGGCCGTGACGTGACCCATCTCCAGCCGCCACTGACCCCACATGCGCCCGTACATCTCGTTGAGATCGTCGTAAGGCTTGCCTTTTTCCGTGGTGGTGGCGGTGAGCAACATGTTGGCCACGCGTTCCAGATTCTTCAGGCCGTAGCCGGTGGACTTCACGGCGTCGGCATCGCCCACGGCTTCCGTCAAATCGCCGGGATCGGAGCCGGCCGGTCCGGCAGTGGAGAAGCGAAACCACGGCGTCTTGTCCTGCTCGCGAGCCCAGGAATCGAGCGTTGCTTCTTCGTCTTCCGGCGTCTTGGCGCCGGGGATCGGCGCGTAGCCCCAATGCGTGGCCCAGATGTCGTAGGGTCCCACGCGCGGGACTAAGTCTTCCACCGGAATCTTGTCCTCCGGCTGCGCGACGTAGTTGAAGCGCGAATAATCCATGATCGACGGCGCGTGGCCCATCTTGTGCAGCCACGCTGCATCGCGCACTTTGTCGGCGGGATACATCGAGCTAGCCTTCATGTTGTGCTGGAAGCCCAGGGTATGGCCCACTTCGTGCGCCACCACAAACTCGATCATGCGGCCCATCAAATCGTCGGGCAGCGGCAGGTGCGCGGCGCGCGGATCGAGCGGGCCGGCCTGCACGAAATACCAGTCCCGCTGCAGGTTCATTACATTGTGGTAGAACTGGATGTCGGCGTTCAAAATCTCGCCCGTGCGGGGATCGTGAATGTGCGGTCCCACGGCGTTCTCCGTGGTGGAAGGCAACCACATGACCACCGAGTGCCGCACGTCCTCGGCGCTCCAGTCGGGATCGTCTTCCGGCTTGGGTCCATACTTTCCGACGATGCCGTTCTTGAAGCCGGCGGCCTCGAAGGCCGGCTGCCAGTCCTCGATGCCCTTCTTCACCCAGGGGGCCCATTTTGCCGGCGTGGCCGGGTCCACGTAATAGACGATCGGCTGCACCGGCTCGGACACCGCCGCGCGGGGATCTTTTTTCTCCAAGCGCCAGCGCGTAATCAGTTCGCGATGCGGCACGCGCTGCTCGTTCTTGCTGAAATCTTCCTGGCGCGTCATGAAGTAGCCGACCCGCTCGTCCAAGTATCGCGGCATCATCGGTTTTTCCGGCAGCTTGACCATGCTGTAGTGCAGCAACAACGTAGCGCTGCCCGGAGGCATGCCCGCCGCTGCAAACGGATTGGGGCGGCCGTGACGCCCGCCGGCGTGGCCATGCGAGTGTACGTCTGGGTCGCTTCCACCTCGATATTTTGCGGATAGGGCGAGATGCGTTCGATGAACGAGCGGTTAGCGTCCATGGTGGTGGCGTTCAAACGCTGGCGCGCGCTCAACTCCTGAATATCGGTTGTAAACAGGCGCGTCACGTCGATCACCGCGGCTTCGTCCTTGCCCCAGGCGGCCACCGGAAACGATTGGATGATGGTGTCGTTATTGGCGGCCTTCACGGCCAGCGCGATGGGATCCTTGGAATCGGCCACCATGCTGTAGTTTACGTTGCGCAGCAGAATGCGGTTGCCGTTGCGCTCCCAACGGATGACGCGATTGCCCAGCATTTGCCCGCCGTAACCTTGTCCGAGCGTGGTCTTGGCAATCTGATTCACCCACAGAAATTCCTTGCCCAATTCGCTCTTGGGGATTTCGTAAAACCAGTTGTTTTTCACCTGATGAACGGTGAACACGCCGGTTTTAGATTTGGCGTCCTTGGTGATGACGCGGTCGTAGGGCCGCGGCTCTTGATTCTGCAGCGCGCCGAGTCCACCCGGCCCGGTGGCTCCCGGCACACCCTGACCGGCCGGGGGCTGGTCGGGTGTCGGCGTGGGAGTGGGCGGCTCCTGGGCGAAAGCGATGGCGCAGGTCAAAACTAGGTAGAGAGAGAAGATCGCGAAACGTTTCATGGGGAGACCTCCGAAAGGTTGATCGAGGAGAGCCTATCGCCAGTCGAAGAGTAATACAAGCGGCATCTGGGATCGGACTGGTGTTATCCCCTCAGCGAGCGACCCGGCGGGATGCCCACGCGAACCCACCTTGCGCTGGACCGTATTTTTGATTTTTGACTTTTGATTTTTGATTTGTCGCCTTCCCGCCTCTCCAGGGGCTGAGGAGTCGTCAACCATCCGCCCCACCATCCGGGTCCTCAGCCGGACGGTTATGCGGCTGACTCCACTGCCCTTACTGGCAAACCGCCCCCCCGGCCACACCCCCCGCCTTGCGATATTGGCCGTAAGCCGCTCGACGGACCAAGCCTAAGCGCATCATCTTGTGAATCAGCAGGTGGGTGGAGTCGTTCGACTTGCCATAGAGCAGCCGGGCATCCTTATATGAAAACGCCTCAGGCAGGCGCGCAAAAAAGGTTTCCTGCTCGGCATTCTCGAGCATTGCCGCATGGGCGATCATGCGCTCATATCCCAATGGCTCGCCGGCTCCATCCAGCGCCAGCGCTTTTGATTCGCCAGCTCCATCCAGCGCCAGCGCTTTTGATTCGCCGGCTCCATCCAGCGCCAGCGCTTTTGATTCGCCGGCTCCATCCAGCGCCAGCGCTTTTGATTCGCCGGCTCCATCCAGCGCCAGCGCTTTTGATTCGCCGGCTCCATCCAGCGCCAGCGCTTTTGATTCGCCGTTGCCATCCGCCCGTTTCCGGCGCAGCAGGAAAGGGCCGACTTCGCCGCGCGTGCGGAAATGGCCGCGCAGAATCAGCGTATCTTCCTCGGCGCCCGCGGACCGGCTCGAGCGCGCCAAGGCCAGCCGGACATCCGTTTGATTGATCAGCGCCCGCACGCCGGAGGTGCGCAAGAGCCAGTCCATCACGTCGCCTTCTTCCAAACCGGAGGGGCTGGCCGGCACCCCAAAACGGCCCAGCGGCGAGCGCTTGCGGATATGGTGGATGAGCAGAAACGCCGTGCCATGCTCGGCGGCGGTGACGCGCAGGCTCTTGATTTGCTCTACGGCGGCGCGGTTGTCGCTTTCCATGGCGGGGCTGAAGGAGCGCAGCGAGTCCAGAATAACCAGATCCGGCGCGAAGATGGCAATCACCTCCTCGACCTTGTCCTGCAACGGATCGAGATTCATAGGCCAGACTTGAAATGTGCACGGACACTCGGCCAGGCCCAGATGCTTGCGCTGCTGCTCCATAATCCACTGCACGTCGGCCAGGGAGTTTTCGAAATCCACCAGCAGGACTTTTCCTCGCCGCACCGGCATGTCCAGAAACGGAGCGCCGGAAGCCACCGCCAATCCCAACTGATAGGCCAGCGGCGATTTTCCGATTCCGCTGTCGCCCACCAGGATATTCACCGAGCGGGGCGGGATCAGGCCCTCCACGAGATGCGTGGTGGAAGAAGGAAGGTTGCGGATGACCGGGCCGAGTTCCTTGGCCTGGAAGATGCCGTACTGTTTCTTCAGCCGGAGGAAATTTTGGCCCGCGCGGTCGGCGAGGTCAGCGCGCTGGGAGGGTTTCGCGGGTAGCGGCGTAGGTGCGGTGGATAAGGCGGTGGATAAGGTGGGTAGAAGGGTAGGTTGTGCAGCCACAGGTTTCTCCTTTTCTTTGGTCCCCAAAGGGATGCCCACAGGTTACGTCTGACTTTCGCTCTTGTCAAGAGATAATATTGTTTTTTCTTCGCATCTGGATCCGAGGTGAATTCCTGCGTAGGCACTTGACAAAGGCTCTGCCGTCGCGCCCCGATGACAATATTAAGCCTTTAATTACAATAGCTTACTGAAAATCAACCAATGGAACCTTTCTACACTGCACTTATTTCGCGGCGTGCTTTGAAGCACTTACGCTTGGTGTGCCAGAAATGCTGGGGTCTGGTTGTGTTACTGTGGGCTTATGAGAGCCTATTCGAGCGGGCCAACGGACTGCGACCCTGAAATCAGCGGTGAAAAGCGCCAGGTGATTCGCGCGGCGATCAAACTCATCAAGAAGCGGATGAAAAGCAAGAACCCGACCGTCTCGACCGGCGAGCTGATCCGCCTGATGAATACGGAAGACGGAATGCAGGGCAACACGCCGCAGAGAGTTGATGTCCGCTGGATTGATCCGCCGGATGAAGAACTGCGCCAGCCTTAGGTCTTTGACCGACAGATTTCGGACGATTGTGGCTTGCTCTGGAGACGAGTTTCATAACGTCACAGTTCCCCTCGCTTGCCAAGACGGAGCGACGGAGGATTCAGCCCCAACGGGGCGTGCTATTTCAGCCCAGGGCAACGCCCTGGGTTGAACGTACCCACACCGATAAGCCCTGAAAGGGCGACCTAAGGCATCTAGCAATAATAACATGGACAACTAGGAGTGGATGTGATATGCATGAGGAGTGCCCGGTTATGGCGGATCGCTTTCCGAGAAGTTCGCGCGGATTCGGCCTTACTTGAACGAGGCCAGTGTGCGGCTGTGGGCAGCGAATGAAGCTCTGTCGTTGGGCTATGGAGGGGTGAGCGAGGTAGCGCGCGCCACCGAGTTGAGCCGGACCACGATCCATGCGGGGATGGCGGAGTTAGAGAGCGCGGCCGTGGTTCCCGAAGGGAACCGGATCCGCCGCAGCGGTGGTGGGCGCAAGAAGTTGACGGACAAAGATCCAGGCCTGCGCACTCAACAAGCTAGTGGATCCTGTGACACGGGGCGACCCAGAGTCCCCCCTGCGGTGGACGAGCAAGAGCACGACCAAACTGGCGCAGGAACTCAGCACCAGGGGACATCCGGTCTCGCAGCGCACGGTTTGCGATCTGTTGACGGCCGAAGGCTATTCTCTCCAGAGCGTACGCAAGACACGGGAAGGCGCGCAGCATCCGGACCGGGATGCCCAGTTTCAATTCCTGAACCGGCAAGTGCAGGCCGCTCTCAAAGCTGGTCAGCCGGTTATCAGTGTGGATACAAAAAAGAAAGAGTTGGTGGGCGATTTCAAGAACGCCGGGCAGGAGTGGCAGAAGAAGAAAACGCCGATCCCCGTGCGCGTGCATGATTTCGTTGACCCGCTCCTGGGCAAAGCCGCGCCCTATGGCGTCTACGATCTGGCTGCCAATCAAGGCTGGGTAAGCGTCGGAATTGATCACGACACGGCGGAGTTCGCGGTCGAAAGTATCCGCCGCTGGTGGCAGCAAATGGGAAAGCCCATCTATTCCAAAGCCACGCGCCTCCTGATCACTGCGGATTGTGGTGGCAGCAACGGCTACAGGGTTCGTCTGTGGAAGGTGGCGCTCCAGCGATTCGCCGACGAAACCCGTCTCACCTTGCAGGTCCGGCATCTGCCACCAGGCACCAGCAAGTGGAACAAGATTGAGCATCGCATGTTCTGTCATATTACACAGAACTGGCGGGGCAAACCCCTCGAGAGCCTCGCAGTTATCGTCGATTTGATCGGTCACACCACCACCGCGAAAGGTCTGAAGATCCACGCCGCCATCGACGCTTCTTCCTATCCCAAGGGACAAACTGTCTCCGATGAAGCCATGCAGCGCCTCAACCTCAAGCCCAGTGCATTTCACGGCGAGTGGAACTACGCCATCCTCCCGAGCGCCAGCGCATAGATGTTCAGTTTATTATTGCTAGCCGCCTAAATGCCGGCCCGCCTCCGACGTGGCCGGCCCCTTCAGGGCCTTCTTTCCGGCGAATTCTGACCCTCTACAGGACTTCTGTCTTGGGTGTCCAGTAGCGCCGGCCTCCAGGCCGGTTCCTGCAGGGCAGGAAAAAGAACCGGCCAGAGGCCGGCGCTACAAAGAGCCACGCATCAGCCAACGCATCAATGAATTACGAGTACGTGGAGAGAAACTAAATGGCATTGGGCCGTTGGCTCTTAGAACGCGTTCGCTAGCATGCGTTTTCATCATCTCAAGTGGCCGCCTCGCGGCCATGTCTTTCATTATCAGAGAATGGCGCTGCCCAGTTCTCGGAGACGCAATAGTACGAAACCAGGGGTCAAAGACCTACTGTTTTCGCTATTCTGAGAGACGCATTCCCTCAGGAAATCACTCCCCCGTCCAGGCTGACCCGGCTTCCCAAACACGGCGGCGCTATTCACCACGCCCCGGTGCTATACTTCCACCATGTCCTCTATCACGCTGACCGTCCCGGATGAAATCGCGGAAGAACTGCGACGCCAAGAGAGCCGCGTACCGGAGCTTTTGCAGCGCGTGATGCGGGAGTTGAGCGCGGAGGGTCAGCGCGGCTTTGATGGCGCGGCAGAGGTCTTCGAATTTCTGGTTGGTCTGCCGAGTCCTCAAGAAGTCCTCTCTCTCCAGCCATCTGCGCGGCTCGACCAGCGTGTTCGGGACCTGCTGGAGAAGAATCGCAACGAGGGTCTGACTCGGCAGGAAGAGGAGGAGTGGGAACGTTACGAGTTTCTGGAACACTTGGTTCGCTTAGCCAAGGCCAGCGCGCTCCGTAAGCTAGGCGCCGGTCCAACGAATGGCTGATATTCCATCAGCGTTGCGAACTCAGGTTCGCGAAGAAGCCACCGGCCGCTGCGGGTACTGCCTGATTCCGGAAACCGCGGCTTTCGGCCCGCACGAAGTCGATCACATCATTGCCCTGAAGCACGGCGGGCAGACAACCCTTGACAACCTGGTTCTCTGTTGCCGCCTGTGCAATCGCCACAAGGGTACCGACATTGCCTCCATTGACGCCGAAACCGGACTGTTGCAGGCCTTGTTCCATCCTCGCCGCGACAACTGGCCGGACCACTTCGAACTGAACCCTGATGGTGTGCTTCTCGCCCGTACTGCGGCGGCGCGAGTTACGATCCAACTATTGCGGCTGAATAAGCCGGAGAGAGTCATCGAACGTGAGGCGCTGCTCTGAGGTGGGGAAACGGTGTCAGCCGGACCTGCTAGCCATTCTTAGCAGATGATGCATTTCAACAATGACGACGCGAATGACAAATAGGCGACGCAGATCAGGATGACACCGCCCTCCCAGCCTGTGTCATAATGCTTCGCGAAGATAGTGCACCGAATGGAGCGTCGAGGAAAAATGGTCAAGTTCAGGCCGACCGTTTTTCCCGCATCTTTTCCGGTCATTCGAGTCCGATTTCATCGCCGGTAAGAGGCAAGGATTTCATGAGCAGCGTGGGACCGGGGTTCCAGCACGGTGACATTGTTCGTCGGGTAAACCGTCCCGACGAGCGAGGCACCATCCAAGGCGCAGGGCGCAGACTCAGTGGCCGGTACTACTACAAGGTACTCTTTCACAATAGTGCCATCCCCGTTGACGCAGCCGAATCAGACCTGGAGAAGGTCACTTTCGCCAGATCGCTCGACGATCTTCTGAATGAAGGCGCTTTTGGGGACAAGGTCACCTTCTCGCGACTGCTCACATACGAGCGGCTCCAGTCACCGCTTTACGACAACATCTACGCGCTGCGCGCCAGCAGGACGAAGTTCGAACCGTATCAGTTTAAGCCTCTGCTCAAGTTCCTTCAGTCTGCCAAGCAACGCCTGCTCTTGGCTGACGAAGTGGGGCTCGGCAAGACCATAGAGGCCGGATTCATCCTCAGCGAGATCGTGGCACGGCATCCACACACCTTTCGTCGTGTCTTGATCATCTGCAAGGCTTCTCTTTCCCTGAAATGGCAGACCGAATTGCGCAAGAAGTTCGATCTGCCGTTTGAGATCTGGAGGGCGGACCGTCTCCTTCAGTTCCTGAACGACTATCAGGAAGATCCGGACGTTGAGTTGAGGGCGATTTGCAGTTTGGAATCCTTTCGGAGTAGGGGATTGATGCAGCGATGGGAGCACATGCCGCCGACGCTGGATGTGCTGATCATCGACGAAGCGCATCATCTCAAGAACACCGAGACACTATCGCATCGCGCTTGCCGCGAGGCGGCAGAAGCTGCCGACGCTGTGCTAGCGCTCACGGCCACACCGATTCAAATCGGATCCCGCGACCTGTTCAATTTACTGTCCCTGCTCGATCCTGAGGAATTCGGGGATTTCGACCTCTTCCAAGCATGTATGGCGCTCAACCAGGAAATTGTGCAAGCGGAACGGATGGTCACCCGAAACGACCCTGACAGGTTCACACGCATCCACAGACTACTGACGACTCTCAGCGGTCCGTTAGGGACACCGGCTCGTGGCGGGCAAACGCGGATGGTTTCAAGCGCTGACTATTCCGAATTCTACGGATTGGACCGGACAGAAGCGGGCCTTTATATGCTTGGGAAGGCCAATCTGAAGTTCTCGACCTCCGCCCGTGAGGCCATCCAGCATCGCCTCATGCAAAATCCCATGTATGAGGTCACGCTGGCCCGACTCCTAGCGAGCGATCCAGGAAGTGTCCGCGATACAGTTGAGATCCAACGTCAGCTAAGTGAATTGAATCTCCTTTCCCGAGTATTTACCCGGACGAGAAAGCGAGACGTTCAGATAGGGGCGCGTCGCGAGGCTAGTGTGATACCGGTACAACTGACACCTACGGAGCTCGGCTTCTACAAAGCAGTTCTCAACTACGTGCGGGATAGCTACGAACGCAGCGGAAAGAACACCGCCCTGTTGTTCGGCCTTATGATGCCGCAGCGACAGATCGCTAGCTGCATTCCCGCGATGGTCGAATACTACCGATCCGAAGTGACGGCCCCCCTATCGCCAGGTGGTCTGAACACTGAAGAAACCGACATGGACGCTAGCGAATGGGACGATCAATCCGATCAGAGCGCCGACTCAAGCAGGTTAGCGCTGTTGGCAATCATAAGCCAGTGGTATCAGCAAGGCACGCCTGACAGCAAGTTCCAGACACTGTTGCGCTGCCTCCTGGAAGTGGAGCACAATCAACCTGGCGAACGACTAGTCATCTTCAGCTACTTCAAGAAAACCTTGGATTACCTTTCCAGGCGCCTTAGTGGTTGTGGCTACTCGAACACGATCATCAGTGGATCGTATTCCCCAGAGGAGCGTGATGAACGCATCGCACGGTTCAGGAATGGGGAGGTGCGCATCCTTCTTTCAAGTGAGGTCGGTAGCGAAGGCCTCGATTTTCAGTTCTGTCATATTCTGGTCAACTACGATCTTCCGTGGAATCCGATGGTTGTGGAACAGCGAATCGGGCGCGTTGACCGATACGGGCAAGCGGCCAAGAAGGTCCAGATCTACAACCTGTCGTCGCCTGGGACCATTGAGGACGTGATTCTCACGCGCCTGTATAAGCGCATCAACATTTTCGAGTCCTACATCGGCGACCTGGAAGCGATCCTCGGAGATACCATCCTCGACTTGACTCGGGATCTATTTGATCCCGAGCTGACCGATGCCCAGAGAGAGGACAGGGTGGAGCAAGCGGCGTTAGTTCTGGAGCAACGTAGGCAGCAATTTGAGCAGTGGGAGAAAGCCAGCGCTCAATTTGTTGGCCAAGACGACTACTATGTGCAAGAGATCGGCCGGGTGCAGGAACTTGGTCGCTACATCAGTGCGATGGATCTTCAGGTACTCGTAGTGGACTTTCTCTCAAAGCTGGATTCGCGTTCCGATCTCATCGAGACAGAGGTGGCGCGCATCTATACGCTCAAGGTCAGCGACCGCTTGCTGAGGTTTCTTCATGCCTTGCCGGATGATCGGCAGAAATTCGAGTTCGTACGGCGTGCCGGAATAGGTGAAATCCGATTGACGTTTGACTCTGAGATTGCGGAACAAGAACCTTCCCTCACCTTCGTACATGTCCGTCACCCGTTTGTGCAGGGCATAGTCAACTACTACAGGGACAATAACGATGGCTTTCATCCCGTTGCCAGAATCGCTGTGGGCGGCGACACAACTCTGGCACCAGGAGATTACCTCTACCTCGTGGCTCGGGGCCGTATCCTTGCTGCACGACAGCAGAATGCGCTCCTACCCGTGATTGTAGACCTGAGGTCGCTCCAGGCTTTGGGCGACGACGCCTCCGAGATCGCGCTGGGCAGGATGATCCGGGAGGGGGTGACAGCCCGGCGGCCCCCAGTGGAGACCGAGGAGGTGCAACGGGCCTATTATGCCGCCTTCCAACTGCTGGGGCAGCGTTTTGATGCCCTGAAGAACGATGCCATCCGGATCAACGACGCCATGGTCACCGCCCGCCTCACAAGCGTTCAGCAGTCATACGACTCCAAGATCCTCAAGAAAAGACAGCTTCTCTTAACCGCAGCCGAGAAAGGGCAGGATGCCAGATACATCCGGATGCTCGAAGGCTATATTCGCAACCTGGAGCACGAACGGTCTATCAGGATCGAGGAGATCGAAAAACTACGCTTGGTCACTGGAGAGTTCGTCACCATTGCCGCGGGGTACTTGAATGTGACCTAATGGAACCTCCGGAATCAAGACATGAAGATGTTCTCCAGGCTCCGTGATCTGGCCAAGAAGTTGCTGCGAATCCTCCGTAGCGGGGCGCGTCCGCCGGCGGTTCCGCAGTCTGCCCGATCAGTTTCTCAGCGACCCGTTCCTAAACAGGGACCCGCCCTCTCGACTGAGCGCGGGCCAAAGGGCCGACCGATTCCTGCCACTGCGCCACATCCTGCCCGTTCGGAGCAGCCCTCCAGAACGGTACGCAATCTGATTGTCGGCATAGACTTTGGCACGAGCACGACGAAAGTCGTCTGGCACGACACAACGGCCAGTACTTTTGAAGTATTTCGCTGGCAGACAGAGTCAGCAGGAATTGAGTCGGCGCTGCTACCTTCGCGGATCGCCCTTCACGACCAAGAATTTTGGTTTGGGCGCAAGGCAGCGGACCTGCCCAATGCAGATCTTTCAATCCCTTGGATCAAGATCTGCGTGCTGTGCGAAGGGAATCCTGCCATCTGCCGAAGGTGCCCTCACTCTCCCGCGCGTGGGACAGTGGAGATTGGGAGGGACGGCAAGGCTTCCGCGCGAGTTCTGGCGGCGCTATTCATCGCGCACGTGATTGGTGCTGTCGAAGGCGAGCTACAGAGGCGCTATGCGGGCGAGGAGCTAAGGCTTCAATGGAACCTGGGTTGCCCCATGGATCATATTGATAGCCTAAACGGACTCGAGCTGTACGAGGGCATGGTGCAATTGGCATGGGAGCTGAGATCGGATGTGGGGAATCCAGTTGGCGTCGATGCCGCTGCCGCCGCCGAATCCGTGCTCCTCGATCTGCCGGTCCCTGGAGAATCAGAGAGAGGGATCCATGTTCGACCTGAGACGCTCGCGGGCGTCATGGCCTTTCTTCAGTCACCGCACGCCGAGGAAGGTACCTATGTGATCGTCGATGTAGGGGCAGGCACGACCGAGGTATCGATGTTTCTGCATGGCAAAGACCGCTCGCAACCTGGTCAACCCTTCTACTCGAACTACCTCAATGACGGAACATTTCCGGTCGGTGGCGGCGACGTCGACCGAGAGCTTGCTAAGTTCTGGGACGTAGACATCGAAACCGCACGACGGCGAAAGGAGAGCGGGCATAGCATCCCAGACGGCATCGAGGCCCCCGTGCGTATCTTTCGTGGTTACCGGTCCGTCTGTACCATGGTACGGGCGGAGAATCGACTTCCCCCGTCGCAGTGCGAGTATGATCTCTTCGCCTTCGGTGGAGGCAGCCGACTGGATGCTGTAAGAAGGGCGCTGGGATCCGATCTGCACTATCCACCCTTAAAGGTGCGACGATTCGAGCGAATAAGGCCGCCGAAGAACCTCGTGCGCTTTGACGGATTGGAGAAGAACTTTGACTTATTTGCGCTGGCTTGTGGCTTAGCCAGTACCGTTTTCTGGGATTTTCGTACGCCGCGCGAAACCGGACCAATGGCACCGCCAGCTCCTCACCAACCGCGGCCCGATCGCGACGAGCTTTACCCAAAGTAGGCAGCACCAGCACGCCGTTGGGGTGCCGCGTTTTCCGGAAAAATCACCAAAGTTCGGGCTACGGCGAATATTGCAGGGAGGGGGACAGCCGGGACAGCCTGATCTGCGTAACCATTTTTCACGCGCAGCTTTTCGCGGCAACGACAGTCCGATCCCCCTTTTTTCTAAAGTTCCGCGTTTACCCCTTTTTCCTGCGGGCGTTCCGTGTGGCGAGCGCTGCGGCGAGCGCAGGGCTGGTTCACCCGAAATGAGCTATATTAAAAGCATGCAAACCACCATCCAAGCCGTATACCGCAACGGTGTGCTTCAGCCACTCGAGGACCTTCCCCTGAAGGAAAACCAGCAGATATCCGTCACCCTGATGGACTACCCGGAGGGTGCCGAGGATCCGTCAGGTTTCTTCGCGCCCGAAGAATGGACAAAGGCCGCCTCCGACCCGATCACTTGGCAGGACACGCAGCGCGCCTTGGCTCACGTACCTGGGTCGCTTTCCGAAACGGTCATCGAGCAAAGAGAAGAGCGCTAACATGGCCAGCCGTTTTATTGACACCAGCGCCTTGGCCAAGCTTTATCACGAGGAAGCCGGTTCGGATTTCATGGTGAGGATCGGGTCTGAGACCGGCTCGCAGCATTGGATTTCACGCCTCTCTGTCGCGGAAATGGAATCTGTTTTCGCCGGGCGGGTCCGCTCGGGAACGATGAGCGCCGGAAACGCCGACTTCGCCCGCCGGTGCATGGCTGCGGACCTGAACCAGCGTCGCCTTCTTGTCGCGCCCGTTGATCTGCGCCACTTCAACAAAGCCGCCGCGCTGCTTCAAACATACGGCGTATCCGATGGTTTAAGAACCCTGGACGCAATCCAGATGGCAGTGGCTCTGGAACTCGCTCAGATGCAGCGGGTCGGTATTTTCGTGGCTGCCGACAAGCGGCTCTGCAGAGTGGCAGCGTTGGCCGGACTCGCAACCCTCAATCCTGAGGCACCAGGTCACTTGCTGGTCGTGCCCTGAGGGGAAAAGAGGGAAACGGTGTCGGCCTGACGTGCGCAGCCTCTTTTTCGCATCCCCTGCTCGAAAATGAGCCTTCATTCTCCGATCATCTAGCACGCCCGCCTCCGTCGCGGATGATTCGCCTCTTGCGAGAACGGCATGGATGCGAGGGGTCAGCCTGGCGTTGACGATTATTTTTCAAGCGCCACATGCTTTCAGAACAGTGAGAACTGCGCGGTCGAGTCAGGGTCAGGGAAGCGCGGCGACGCTCTGCCGTTCATCAGCGGCTCACTCCGCAGCCCGTTTCACGATCAGGTCCACCAGCGCTGGCGAAAGGTAAAACCCAGCCTCGATCAGCGCGATCAGGTGCGGCCTGACAGCTCGTGTGTACCCTCGCTCCTTTGCCAATAGCAGCACCCCCGCGGTGCCGATCACCGGCAGGCCGAGCCGGAGTCCGATCCGCCGGGCTGCGTCGTCATCCACGATCACAGCATTGGCTCTTATCTCGGCCGCCAAACTGAGCGCTTCCCGTTCTCCTGCTCCCAGCCCTGGCCGCATTGCCTCCGGCAACACCGGCTCAACCAAGGAATGCACACGAATCCAATCCTGACCCGCAACACTTGCCGCAGCCTCGTGCGCTACGGCTGGTGGAATGAGAATCTCGTGGAATAACTGGTGCAGCAGACCAAGCTGACCGATTTGCCTCAAGGCGATCAGCGGACTTGAGTTGCTAACGACTGCCATGGCATGAAATCTCTACAGAGATCGGCCGACAAGAATTTCTCGGTTCAGATCGTCATCTGTGGTGCGTAGGTAAGGGATACCCAGCGCGGAAGCCTTCCGAATAAACTCGCTGCGAGTCAGGCCCAGGATCTCGCTGCCCCGGCCACTGGAAATCTTCCCGCGCCGGTGGAGTTCCATTACGATCAGTTCGAGCGCGGCCCGATCAACAGGCTCCGGACCATCAGCGAGCAGACCAGCTAGATCGTCGTCGAGGACCAAGCTCACAGTGCTCATGGTGCTACTATCTCATTCGTTCCAAACAACGTCAACTACGTTTCCGAGGAGGAAAGCGGTCAGCCTAGAGGGGCGGGGTCAAGAGGGGCTGGAACCTCGGGGACTGCCTGACCTGCGTGGCCTCTTTTTCGGTGCCTACTCAACAATGCGACCCTCACCCTGCAGAAGAATGGAGAAGAATGGGGTCGGCCTGAACGCGGAGGGCCTCGGCGCCGCAAATTGGGAGCAATGCTGATTCAGTCTATGTGCTGCCTACCAACTGCCCAAGGACTCGAGGCGGTTCCTCATTGCGTCGGCGGAAACCGAGTTGGCCAGTCGCAGCAATCGGCGGATTTGCTCCCCAATCGAGTAGCGCTGTTGTGGCGCGAGGATGATGCCGTTATGATCTCGGCCAGCGGCTATCGAAACCGAGTGGATGCCAGGAAAATCTCTAACGTTGAAGGAGTACAGCGCTCGGGCGTGCGCCGTGGCAAAGCTGAGATGTTCCTCGTCCGGCCTGCAAGATCATGCCCACGTCGGACGCGTTCATTACGTCGATTCCATGGGCGCGAAGGCCACGCACAACGCCCGTATCCATGGCGTCTTCGTCGATATAAAGCCGCACTTGGCTCACGCCGGCTTCACCGCAGCCGGAAAGAATTCCTCAACGGCCGCTTCTTCGTCGGCGATATCGCCGTTGATCTCTTCGCGGTTGGCGTGGTAATACGCCAGCGCGGCATGAATCTGAGCCAGCGTCAGGTGATCGAATTTGGCGACGATCTCTTCCGGCGTCAGGCCCAGTTTCGACCAACCGGCAATTCGCATGACCGTCACGCCAGTTCCCGCGATCCGCGGCCGGCCCTTGCGGATCTCCGGCGATCTCTCGATCAGGTTTCCAATATCGACCGTGCTTGGCATTTGGATCTCAAGGTCATTATATGCCCAGAGAACCCACATGGCCACAGATCCGCGAGATCCGGAGCTGCCCATTCTGGGGAAACGGAGGGGGAAAGGCGGGGGCAGCCTGGAGTTGACGATTTATTCTTGGCTAATTGGGTCATCCTAAATCGCGCGCGAGGCAGCCGATCCGGTTTCTACGGTCGCGGGTAGCGACCCAGGACTTGCAGAATCCGCCTCTCCGAGATTCGTTCGGGAGCGTTCAGTCTTAAGATCCGAATCGTCGCCGCCGCGGTCTCCGTGAGCGGCTCAATGACCGCGTCCTTGAGCTTGAAGTGGTCCGCCCAGAGGTCCCGTCGCGGGTCAGAGAGCCGGGCGGCTTCGCCCGTCATCGGCTTGACCGAGGCAACGTCAATTCCCTTGTTCCGATTGCTGGATAGACAGGCAAAAGCGAAATTTTCCATCCCCGAGGGGCTGCCGTGCTTGCGGCTGATAATGTGGTCCACCTCGTGCGGAAAACCGGCGTCCTCTTCGTGAATCAGGCAGTACTCGCAACGATATCGCGCCCGGCGCGCTACCTCCGCGCGCTTGCTCTTGCTGACGTTGCTAGCCACGAGCCAGGACTTGGCGGGCCTTCGCCTTGGTCATTCTTAGGATATGCTCCAGCTCCAGGAAGTGATCGAGTTCCGACTTCTCGTCGGGCGACAAGCCGCCGGACTTCTCGCGTTCCATCAACTCCGCGACCCGTTGTTGAGCGTCCGGTGACGGGCGATATCCGATGATCGCCTCCGGCGTAGCACCGGCGGCGATGAAATCGATAATCTCCTCGTAAACAGGGCTGGCGACGTTCATCTCCTGGCGATCATACACGATCCTGAGCCGCTTCGTCCATCGGAGGAAGGGGTCGGCCTGGACTTGGAGATTTATTTCTTACCTGCCCTTAGTCTGCTGGGTGCACGAACTACGCCTATGCGCATGGCAACCTATGCCGCCACCCGCTGCCAAAACCAAAACGATCCCAGAAAGAAAATCCCCAACGACGCCACCCTGACCACCACGTTACGGAAGGGCCGCTTCCCCAGTTCCCACAACAGCGGCAGCAGAATCGCCACGATCGCGACTTGTCCCAGTTCCACGCCCAGGTTGAACGAAAACAGCGCCGTGCCGAGCATCCCCGGGGGCAGGCGAACTTCCCGCAGCGCGCTGGCGAAACCGAATCCGTGCACCAGACCGAAGAAAAAGGTAACCATCCAGCGGCGGTCGAAGCGCGAGAAGAAAAGATTTTCCAGAGCAATGTACATGATGGACAAAGCAATCCCCGCCTCGACAATTCGGGACGGTATCGATACGATGCTCAGCGCCGCCAACGCCAGCGTAATACTGTGCGCCACGGTGAAGGAGGTCACGATCTTCACCAGCGAACGGACCGTGCCTCCGATCAGCACCACGCCCAGCAAAAAAGCGATGTGATCGTAGCCGGTGAAGATGTGCAGCACACCCATGCGCACAAATTGCCCGAATGCCACCAGACTCGCGTGCCGCCCGGACGTCGCGAAGCTGGCTTGATACGCCGCGCCGTTCTGGAAGATGAACTGCTCTTGGCGTCCGGCGATGGTGATGAAGCCGACTGTCTGATAGGTGGGCGATAGATCATGGAACAGGTCGCAGGCAATCGTAAGTTCTTGCAGGCCGTGCTCCGCCAACGGGACCGTCGCGGTAGTCTCGAGAAAAGGATTGCCGTCGGGATCAGCCCACATCTGCAACGGGCCAAACGCGGCCGGCAAGGCGCGGCCTTCCTGAATCACTCGCACCGTGGCGGCGAGATACTGATGCACGCGCGGCGCGGCGGCCTGCAATTCTTGAGGATCGAAAAACCCGTTGCCGTTAGTGTCGATATGGAAGGCCTGGTCGGCGTCCAGCGCCGGCAGATGCAGCCGAAAGGCGACCTGCCGGTCTTCGATGTGGATCTCGGCGAACGCAACCGTGATGCCGTGCGCTAACAGGGGAATCGGAAAAAAGGACAGGACCACCGCCGTGCCCACCACCAACTTCACAAAAGGGCTTCCACTTCCGCCAAGGTCGGCATGGCCTCCGAACAACTCAAGCGGCTGACCACAATGGCCGCCGCCGCGTTGCCGTAGCGCAAACAATCGAGCGGCGGCTTGCCTTCACTCAGGGCGTAGAGGAATCCGGCCGCAAAACCGTCGCCCGCGCCGATGGTGGAGACAACCTTCACCTTCAGCGGCGCCACGGTGTGATCCTCCTGGGCGGTCACCATTCGCACGCCGCCCGCGCCCATCTTGCACACGACGGTGGGGACGCGCTGGCGAAGCTGTTCGACGGCGTCGCGGGGAAGGCCCCCACCCGCCACCAGGCTCATTTCGATCTCGTTGCCGATGAGCACGTCCACGTACGGCAAAGCTCCACGCGCCATCACGCCGGCTTGCGTAATCTCCGGCCAGGACATCGCCCGGTAGTCCACGTCCAACACCACCGTGGCTCCGGCGCGATGGGCGCGCTCCAACGCCGCCATCGTGGACTCCCGCGAAGGCGACCCGCACAGGCTGGTGCCGTTGGTCGCGAACAGCTTCGCGCCTTCCACGTATGCCAAATCCGCTTCGCTGGCGCGCAGTTGAACGTCCACGGGATTGTCGCGGTAAAAGACCTGCGGAAAATGATCGGGCGGGGAAACTTCCGTCATGCTGAGGGAGGTGAGGTAGCCTCCCACGCGCTGGATCGAGGATGTCTCCACACCCTCGCGTTGCAGGAATTCCAGCAGAAAATCGCCGATCGCGTCGCTGCTGACCGCTGCCACCATCCCCACACGCTTGCCCAAACGCGCCAACCCCACCGCCTGATTAGCCGACGACCCGCCGAGATAACGCGAGAATCGCCGCACGTCCTTGAGCGCAACCTGCGGCTCCTCGGAAATGAGGTCGTAACCTACCCGGCCAAGAAAAACAGCATCCATAAAAATGGGGCGGGCATCCTTGCATGCCCCGGCCTTTCCTTCTGCGATCCTCTCGCGTTTACGAGCCCTTGCTTCCTTCGAAGGTGGCGCTGATTCCCTGAGGAAGAATCTTGAAGGTTCCACTGATCTTGCCGGCGTCCAGTTTGCCTTCGAATTCGAAGGTGGTGTCGCCGGCGTCAACCTTCAGCAGGAACTTGCCGTCCTTAAACGTGCCGGACAGCGGCGCGCTGCCGGCGGCGTTCGAGCCGGTGCCCGTGACCTTGTCACCCTTCACATCCAGGTCCAGTTGGAACTCGCCGTCGGGTTGGCCGGGAACCTTGCCTAGGCACTTCCATAGCCCGGCAAGCACCGCGCTCTTGTCCTTGGAGGCCGCCGTCTCGGACTTCGACTCGGAGCCTGGCTTGCTGCACTCGGAAGTGCCCTTCACGCCCGCCGACGGGATGGCCCAGGTGCCGATGAGTTTGCCGCCGTCCAGCTTGCCTTCCAGAGTCCAGTTGGCGTCGCCCGCTTCGACCGTCAGCTTATACTTGCCGTCCACGAAAGTTCCCGTCATGGGCGCGCTGCCGCCGGAGTTGGACCCAGAGCCTTTGAGGTCCTTACCGGTTTGCTGCAAGTCCATCTCGCCGTCCTGGTCGGGCACCTGGCCGCCGTTGACTTTCAGCTTGCACTTCCAGAGGCCGGTCAAGGGACCTTTGTCGTCCTGCATCCCAGCCGTGGTCCAGCTCGCCGCGAACGCCGCAGGAACCGCCATGGCCAATACCACCGTGAGAACCAGTCTGATCTTCATATTGTCGCTCCTTATTCGCAACCGCCCCTTGCTCCGCGCCTCCGGGGCCTGATTAAGCAGTGTACCGCGCTTTCTCCCTTGCACTCAAGAACGATCCTTGAAAAGAGTTGTATGCCAGACGGGCCAGTTCCTGTGGAGTAAAGCTGAACAATGTGTGAGCCAGCAGGTACTCGGCGGTGAGATCGGTGCGAAACATGGCCGGATCGTCGGTGGAAAGCGCTACCAACAGGCCGGCATCGAAGTAGCGCCGCAGGGGGTGATCTTCCAGGCGGGCGATGGCGCCGGTGCGGAAATTGCTGGTCGGACACATGTCTACCGGTACGCGCGAGTGCGCCAAATGTTTCACCAATTCGGGGTCGCGCTCGGCCGTCACGCCGTGTCCCAGGCGTTCGGCGTGCAGCGCGCGCAGCGCGCCCCACATGGATTCCGGCCCCGCCACCTCGCCGGCATGGGCGGTCAAGCGAAGTCCATTGTTGCGGGCATACTCGTAGACCCCGGTGAACATTTCCGGCGGCGCCTGCTTTTCGTCGCCGCCGATGCCGATGCCGATCACGCCTTCCTGTTGATGGGCCACGGCCAACTCGGCCACGCGCATGGCGGCGTCCGCGCCGAACTGCCGCGTGGCGTCCAGTATCCAGCGGACTTCCACGCCGTACTTGGCGCGTCCTTGTTGCGCCCCCAGGCAGATGCCCTGAAACAACTGCGGAAAGTTCTCGTTCTTCCACAACATCACGCCGGCGGCGATGTACACTTCGGCGTAGCTGACGCCGTCGCGATGCAGGCGTTCGATCATGCGCAGCGTCACCAGGTGATAGTCCTGGGGAGCGCGCAAGAACGTGCAGACTTGCTTGAAGGATTGCAGGAATCCCGGGAAGTCGGTGTAATGGTAGAGATCGGGGGAAGGCTCCGGCACGGCGTGCGAGCGCGCCAGCGCGGTAAGAGTGGCTGGCTCGATGGTTCCCTCCAAGTGCACATGCAACTCCGCCTTGGGCAGGGCGCGGATGAACTCCTCGGCTTCCCCGGCGTTGGGAAAGTCATGGGAGTGGAACGCGGCGGCGTTTTCGGGCATCCTTAGTATGATAATGCGCTCTGTCCTCACATTGCTGTTAGTGGCGCAGGCATCCCTGCCTGCGGCTTTTTCTCCGGCCGGCCCGACCAAGCTGATCCTCAAAGACGGCACGTACCAAGTGGTGCGTTCCTACGAACGGGATGGCGATCGCGTGAAGTTTTTCAGCATCGAGCGCGACGACTGGGAAGAAATGCCCGCCGATCTAGTGGACTGGAAAGCCACCGAGGAAGCCGGCCAACGTGCCAAGGAAGAAGACGCCGCCAAAGCCCGCGAAATCGACCAGCAGGAAAAGCAAGACGCCGACCGCGCCGCGCTGGATCGCACGGAGGTTGCGCCCGGCATACGCCTGGGCGACGAGTACGGATTTTACGCGGTGAGCGCCGGCAAAGTGAAGTTGCTGCCGCTCTCCCGCGCCGGCGCAGCCGTGGACAAGCGCCGCGCCGCGGCCACCATCCTGCTTCCTGCGCCGGTGCTAAAGAATCGCCGTCTGGTAACGCTGCCCGGCGTCAAGGCGGCGACGCGATTCCCCAAGCAGCCTGAAAATCTTTATGTCGTGAGCGATTCCAAGACCTCGCGCTACATGCTCTTACGCGTAAAGGTGAAGGGCGATCATCGTGAGCTGGAAGCGATTTCCACTTCGCTACTTGGCGGCAAGCCCGAGCACGGCGGCGATGAAGTGGAGTTGCTGGAAATAGCGATCGGCAACCAAACGTTGCGCCTGGTTCCCAAGCTGCCGCTCCTCGCGGGCGAGTACGCCCTGGTCGAGATTGTAGACGACAAGCTGAATCTTTACGTGGCGGATTTTGGGATAGGCTCCTGACCGCCATTCGGCAAACGCCCGTGCTATACTTCTGACAAAACGCGATGAATCACTTCACCGACAAGCCGGGATACGACGCCATCTCCAGCCAGCCGGTATGGTGTTTCAAGGCCGGCGTGCCTCCCGGTGGACACCCCGAAGGCGCCTATTTCACGACGCTAGCGCCCGGCGCACCAAACTTGGCGATGCGCTTGCGAATCCCGCGCGACAAACTCGCGTTCTTCTTTCAGTTCGCGGATGCCGGCGACCTCCTACCGCTGCGCGGGGGTCGCGGCGCTTATATCTTCTATTCACCAACTGATTACCTCGTTGAACCCCAGCGACAGCAAGATCGAGGAAGGACCCCGTTATGATCGGCGGAACAGACCTTATCGCCAGTGGCACCACGCCGCAGGATGCTGACCTGATCCTTTGGACGATGCGGACTCAGTGGCCCGACGGACTCGTTCAAGCGGGAGATTCTACTGAAGCACTACCTTTCCGCAGTATTCGTTTTCCCATCAAAGGGCCTATCGAGTTCATGATCTATCGGGACGCCGCCGCCTTCGACTCTTGGCGCGTAAATGGAGCGACGCCGCAGAACCAGGAAGCCATGATGCACCTTCTCGTCGGGCCTGCTAGCATTACCATCGTAGTGGATCGTGAAGATTCGCCGCTCGCTTCCCTTGCCCGCGAAATGCTGGAGTCTCTGGCAAAGGACCGCCTCCTGCCTGCTGGCTGAGCCGGCGGGTGTGAATACGTTCTTCACCACCGACGACGGCCTGTTTCGGCTGGCACGCCGACATGCTCACTTGCTTGGCGTACGGGCGGAGAATCCGGTAGGATGCCGAAAGGAAACCGAGAATCCGCGACCATTTACGCTAGGAACTTTACTGCGGTGTAGAAGCTCGCCATGCGCCATCCTCCGATGCTCCGCACCAAGAGGATACCAATACGCTGGCATCAAGGGGTTGTCAACAACCCTGATTCGGACCACGGTGGAGGCGCAACCGCGTTTCGAACCAGACGCGGAAACGCGTAACCGGAAACCCTTGGAGCGGCAACTGGAGTTCGAAGCCAGTTGGGAATTGCGGTTCGGGCCAGAGAACCGCTTCCGCGTTTTCTATGCCGTGAACCATGAACGCCATGAAGTGGAGATTCTGGCCATTGGGATCAAGGAACGGAACCGGTTGTGGATCGCCGGAGAGGAGATCAAGTTATGAAGATCGCATCGGTTGCGGATATTAAGGCCCACTTTAGCGCCTACCTAAGGTCTGCGAATCGTGGTCCGGTGGTGGTCACCAGGAGCGGGAAGGCCGTGGGGGTGTTGCTGGCCGTGGATGACGAGGAAGAGCTGGAGCGTTTGGTCATGGCGTATTCGCCACGGATGCGAAGGATTCTGAGCGCCGCCCGGGAACGGATCCGAAAAGGAGCCGGGATCAAACATGAAGACTTTTGGAGTGAATTGGAGAACGGTTCGCGCACGAAGGCCTAGTCGCGGTTGAATTAGCCTGATATATACTGCCTCTCGATGCTGGCCGCGGATACCATCGACAAAGTGTTGCAGCAAGTTTCCGCCCTTGTCACAGAGATGGCTGGGTTCCTCCAGGCCATCACGCGCGTCCCCACAGTAAACCCCCCAGGCGAATGCTACGCGGACTTCGCGGAAGTCTGCGCGCCCTATTATGAAAAGCTGGGCTACCGCGTCGAGCGCATCGTCGCGGAAGGACACCCCGACCATTCGGCTCGGCATCCGCGGATCAATCTACTGGCGCGCAGGGAAGGCTCTGGCTCCGCCCCCTGCGTCCATTTCAACGGACATCTGGATGTCGTGCCGGTGGGCGCCGGCTGGACGCGCGATCCTTTCGGCGGCGAAATCAGCGGCGGAAAACTCTACGGCCGCGGGACGGCGGACATGAAGGCGGGCTTGGCCGCGTCGCTCTATGCCATTGAAGCGATCCGGCGCGCCGGAATCGCCCTGCCGGGCGCGGTGGAACAGAGCGCTACGGTGGACGAAGAAAGTGGCGGGTTCGCCGGCGTGGCATATCTGGCCGAACACGGATACTTGAATTCCGCGCGGCAACAGCACGTGATCATCACCGAGCCGCATGGAGCCGACCGCGTCTGCTCGGGACATCGCGGCGCGTATTGGTTCGACGTGGTGATGCACGGCCACATCGCTCACGGCAGCATGCCCTTCAACGGAGTCAACGCGGTGGACCAGATGACCGTGTTTCTCAACGCGGTCAACGCAAAACTGCGGCCGAAGTTAACCGCGCTGGCGACAAAAATGCCGGTGGCCCCGGAAGAAGCGCGTCACGCCACGCTGAACATCAATTCCATCTTCGCCGGCCAACCGCTCGACCAGCGACAAACGCCCTGCGTTCCGGATCGCTGCACGGCGGTGTTCGACCGCCGTTTTCTCCCGGAAGAAGACCTGGCCGCCATCAAGCGCGAGTTCGAAGAATTGCTGCGCGAGACCGGCTTGCCGCACGAGGTCCGCGACCGCATGATCGTGATGCCCACGTTCACGCCCACGGATTCGCCGGTGTCCAGCGCGGTGGCCGGCGCGATTGCGCGGGTTTGCGGCAAACCCGCGGAGTTCACGGCCAGTCCCGGAACGTACGATCAAAAACATTTTGTGCGCATCGCCAAAGTCAACGATTGCATTTCCTATGGACCGGGCATAATAGAAATAGCGCATCAGCCCGACGAGTACGTTTCGCTGGACGACTTGGAAACGTCGGCCAAAGTGATGGCGCTGGCCACGCTTCGCCTGATGGGTGTTTAGCGGAGACTCTATGAAACGGCGTGAATTTTTCGCTTTCCCGGCGTTAGCTGCAGCGGGCCTGAGCGCCTATGCGCGCGACCTGGCCGCGGAAGCCGAGCCGGCCCCAGCGGCGCAATCACCGACGTAGCGGGAATCAAGGTAGGACACTCCACGCGCACCGACCGTCCCACCGGCTGCACCGTGCTGCTGGCGGAAGAGGGCGCCACTGGCGGTGTCGATCAGCGCGGCGGCGCGCCCGGCACGCGGGAAACCGACTTGCTGAATCCGGTAAGTTCCGTGCAGAAGCTGAACGCCATTGTGCTTTCCGGCGGTAGCGCCTATGGTCTGGCCACCGCCGACGGTGTGATGCGCTATCTGGAAGAGAAAGGGATCGGATTCCCTCTGGGACGCGGCCGTGGAGGGGCGCCGCACGTGGTGCCGATTGTTCCTGCCGCGATTCTCCTCGATCTCGGCTTCGGCGGCGATTGGAAAATCCGGCCTACCGCCGAGAACGGCTATCTGGCCTGCCAGGCCGCCACCAACAAGCCGCCCGAGCAAGGCTGCTTCGGCGCGGGCGCCGGCGCGACCGTCGGATGGCTCCTCGGACAGGATCGCAGGATGAAAGGCGGCTTCGGCACGGCTTCGGTTCGGCTTCCCAACGGCATTGTGATCGGCGCAATGGCGGCGACCAATGGCGCGGGCGACATTTGGGACCACATCCGCGGCAAACTCGTTGCCGGCGCACGCACCGAAGACGGCAAGTATCTCGCCGACGTGATGAAGCTGATGCGCGAGGGCAAGTTGCCGATCCCGCAACCGAGGGTGGTGGAAAACACGACGCTGGGCGCGGTCGCCGTCAACGTGGAGATGACCAAGCCGCAAATCACCAAAATCACGCAAATGTGCACCGACGGCTACGCGCTGGCGATCCGCCCGGTCCACACGCCCGGCGACGGCGACACGATTTTCGGCGCGGCTACCGGCAAGTTGAAGCTTTCCGCTAGCGACGTGGATCGCCTGCTGGGAGTGATCGGCGCGCTGGCCGCCGACGTGATGGGTCAGGCGATTGTGTCCGCGGTGCTGCACGCCAAAGGAACTCCACAGATTCCCTCGGTGTCGGACCTGGCGTTCATGAAGTAAGACTTTTATCCACAGATTACACAGATTGCACAGATTAAAACCTGGCTTGTTCTTAATTTGTGTAATCTGTGTAATCTGTGGATCGATGTTTTTCTAGGATCGGTGGATGACTTCCAGCGGATACGTCGCGATTCTCCTGGCCTACGCGGGCGGCCTCGTCGCGCTGGGGCTGTACCTTTCGCGGCGCGTCCGCTCGACTAAGGATTTTTTCGTCGCTGGCCGCCAACTCCCTCCGGGATTGATCTTCGCGACGTTTCTGGCCGCGAATATCGGCGCCGGCTCCACGGTTGGCGCCACCGGCCGGGGATTTTCCCAGGGACTTTCCGCCGTCTGGTGGGTGGGATCGGCGGGCCTGGGATCGCTGGTGCTGGCGTTCTTCGTGGGACCCCGAATCTACCGCCTGGCGGTAAAGCACAATTTTCTCACCGTCGGCGATTTTCTGGAGATGCGTTACAGCCGCGCCGTGCGCTTGTTCCTGGGCGTGACGTTATGGCTGGGATGCTTGTTCATCCTGGCCGGACAACTCATCGCCATCGCCTGGATTTTGAACGTCACCGCGGGACTGGCCAGGCCCTGGGGTTGCGCGCTGGGCGGGCTGGCGGTGGCGGCCTACTTTTCTTCCGGCGGATTGCGCACCGCGGTGTGGCTGCACGTGATCCAAATTGCGGTGAAGATGAGCGGCTTCTTGATCGCCGTGCCATGGGCGCTCCACGCCGTTGGCGGATGGGATAAATTGCACACGATGGCCGCGCCGCCTGAATATTTTTCTCCCGTTGGCGTGGGATTGCGCGGCGTGTTGGGATACATCGTCATTTTCCTGCCGAACTTTTTCATCTCGCCGGGACTGCTTCAGAAGCTTTATGGCGCGCGCGACGAATCGGCGGTGCGCCGGGGCGTGGGATGGCAGGCCGTGGTGCTGCTGCTCTACGCGGTGTTGCCGGCGCTGCTGGGAATGATCGCGCACGCCGCGTTTCCGGGATTGGCCAATCCCGAACTGGCGCTGCCCACCGTTTTGCGGCAGCTTCTGCCCTGGTGGCTCGGTGCGCTGCTGCTGGCCGCCGTTTTTTCCGCGGAACTGAGCGCCGGCGACGCGGTGTTGTTCATGCTGTCCACGTCGCTGGGCACGGATTTGTACAAATCCTTATTGAATCCCCAGGCCGGCGAAGAACAATTGTTGCGCGTTACGCGCTGGACGTCGGCGGCGGCCGGAGTGCTCGGCACGGCGCTGGCCATCGTGCTGCCAACCGTTGTGGATGCGCTCACCGCTTTCTATGGTTTATTGACGGTGGTGCTGATGGTTCCGCTGCTGGCCGGCTTGTACTGGAAATCGCCCACGTCATTGGCGGCGCTGGTCACCATGAGTGTGTCGGTCATCGTAATGCTGGCGGCCTATTTTCTGACCGCGGGAGAAGGCCTGAGTATTTTCAATCCCGTGGCGCTGGGAATCGGCGCGGGGGCGGCTACGATGGGGATGATGATGGCTGCGAGAGGAATCCTTCATGCCGGACATGTTTCGTCTTGATAACAAAGTTGCCGTAGTGATTGGCGCCGGTTCGGGCATCGGCCAGGCGGCTGCCATCGGTCTGGCGCGCCAGGGTGCGCGGGTGGTGTGCGCCGATGTGCGCAAAGACGCCGCGCAGGAAACGGCGGCAATCATATTGAAAGAGCCGGGGGGCCACGCGGAGGCGGCTTCGGTGGACATCGCCAACGGCGGCGATGTTCGGGCCTTGCTGCGCGGCGTCGTCGAGCGGTTGGGCGGCTTGCACGTGGTAGTTTCCACGCCGGGTATCAACGTGCGCAAGACCATCCTGAATTACTCCAGCGAGGAATTCGACCGCGTGATTGCCGTGAACCTGAAAGGCACGTTCCATGTTCTGTGCGAAGCCGGCGCGATCATGTCGGAGGCGGGGAGCGGCAGCATCATTGTGTTTTCCTCCATCCGCGCGGTGACGGTCGAGCCGGGACAAGGCGTCTACGCCTCCACGAAATCCGGCATCGTGCAAATGGTCCGCGCGTTGGCTGCGGAGTTGGGTCCGCGAAACGTTCGGGTCAACGCCATCGCGCCGGGAGTAGTGGAAACGCCGCTGACCCAGCCGATCAAGGATCAGCCCGATTGGTACAACGCCTACGCCGCCAAATCGGTGCTAGGCCGCTGGGCGCGAGAGGAGGAGATGGCAGGCCCGGTGGTTTTCCTGGCGTCGGACGCGGCCAGCTATGTCACCGGGTCGCTGCTCTTCGTTGATGGGGGATGGACCGCCGCCGATGGGCGGTTCACGCCACGGTTGTAAGGTTAGCCGCGTCATGCGGCGCATACGGGTTAGGGCACTGCCCGCCGCGGACGATCGAGCCGTCAGGGTGTATCCTGGCTATAGCCTAATCTGTCGGGAAGGTGAGGCATGGTTATGAGGCGCTCGATGTCTTTCACCGGCAGCATGTTGTTGTTGCTGGCACTCCAGGTGTCTGCCACGACGGTCGTGTCCAATCAAGTCCCCGGTCCGATGGCCGAATTCGGAGCCGCCGCGATTCGCGATGCCGCTGCGCAAATCTCCCTCGGCCGTGTCGAGATATCCGTGGCCAAGGATTTGCCGCCGGAAGCCTTTCGTATCCGCGCGACCAACTATGGCTATGCGATCACCAGCGGCGACGCGCGCGGAGCCATGTACGGCGCGCTCGATTTCGCCGAGCAGCTACAACTCACCGGCAAGGTGCGCGACAAAGAGGAGAAGCCGACGCTGGCGGTCCGCGCTCTAAAGTTCAATATTCCGTTGCCCGGCACCGGCTACGTGTCCGAGGAGGACATGGCCAACAGCCAGTGGTTCTGGAGCATGGATTACTGGCAAAAATTCCTGGACATGGCCGCGCGCAACCGCTACAACGCCATCACGTTTTGGAGCGCTCATCCCTATGATCGTATGGTGCGCGTCCCCAAGTATCCCGAGGCCACCGACGTACCGGCCGCTGAGCTGGACCGCAACATCGCCTTCTTCCGTCAACTGTTCCAGATGGCCGCCGACCGCGGCCTGGACACTTACCTGGTCACCTGGAACATTCATGTATCGCGCGCCTTCGCCCGGCGGCACAACGTGCCGGCGGCGGGCTTTGACTCGCCGTTGATCCGCGATTACCAGCGGGAGGCGATCCAGGCGCTCTTCGCCACGTATCCTATGCTGACCGGCTTGGGAACCACCGTCGGAGAACGCATGGACATCCTAACGCCGAAGCAGCGAATGGACTGGATCGCCGACACGTATTTTCCGGCGTTGAAACAAGTGGGACGCCCGGTGCCGTTCATCCTGCGCTACTGGCAGGCGGACCCCGATGCCGCCGCCGCGATGCTGGAGGCCGTTCATTATGCCGGCCCCGTGTATCTGGACATCAAGTTCAACGGCGAGCATATGTACTCGTCGGTGCAACCGCATGTGCTCGATCCGAAATGGGTGCAACTGGCGCACGGCCGTTATCGTCTGCTGTGGCACTTGCGCAACGACGATCTGTTCATTCTGCGCTGGGGCGATCCCGACTTTGTGCGCGAGGTCGTGCACAATATGGCGGGTCCCGATACGGCCGGTTTCGTGGAAGGCTCGGAGATCGATGTGCCCGGCCCGGACCGTATCCACACCGAGTCCGCCAAAGCGCACATGGACTGGCAATACATGTTCGAGAAGCACTGGTTCCGCTACATGCTCTGGGGACGGGTGGGCTATTTCGCCGCGGAGCCTGATTCCACCTGGCAAGGATATTTCCGGCAGCGTTTCGGCGCGGCGGGCGACGATGTTTACGAAGCTCTTCATCAGTCCAGCAAGATTGCGCCGCTGATCACCTCCTATCACTGGAACTACATGAATGGGGACTGGTATGTGGAAGGCTCGATAGGCAGCTGGAACACTTCTTTCGAGCAGCCGCGGGTCAATTACCGGCGCGCCACGATGTACCACGACGTCCGCACGTACATCTTCAACAACACCATCGGCGGGGAGATGGCCAACATGCCGGAGTTTCTCGCGGGCTCGAAGAAGGTTGGCCCGCTGGAAGTGGCGGATCGTTTGGAGCAGTACGGCACCCGCGCATTGCAGTTGACGGCGCAGGCTCGCGGCCATGTGGAACGCGGCACCAAGGAGTTTGCCTGCACCGATGCGGATTTGACCGCGTACGGCAACCTGGGAATTTACTACGCGGAGAAACTGCGTGGCGCGGCGCATCTGGCGCGCTTCCTGTTCGGGTCGGGACCGCCGGAGCAGAGAGAAGCCGTCGCGCATTTGGAAGCGGCGTTGAAAGCGTGGAATGGCGTGGTGGCGGCTACTGTGAATCACTACTTGGCACACGAAGTCTGGCTCTTCGGCCAGTTCGATTGGAAGCGCTACACGCCCGACGTGGAAGCGGACGTCCGCATCGCACGCGAGGCCAAACCGCTGTCGTCCGCCTACGATATCCAGGGTCTGCACCAGTGGCTGCAGTACACGTACGGGTTGTTGGCGTTGGAGGAGCAAACTCGGCGTCAGGCTCTATACAAGGAACAGGGGATCCGGCCGGAATTGCCGACAACTAGTGGTTCCATACCTATACCACTGACGGTTCGCGTGGCGGCGGAAACGGCCGAGTCCATTACTCGTCCCTTGGCTCTCGGCGAGGATGGTTTGCCTCCGGGGGACAAGCGCGGCGAGTACATCAAGTTCGTAGCGGTTCCGCCTGCGGTTGAAACCAGACACGACAGCGACAGCATCACCGGCGTCAGGGATTTCGTCTCTTCAGCCGCCAGCGCTATCTACCATATTGAGATTACCGTGGCCTGGGACTACCAACTGAGCGTTCTTTGCTGGTGGCCGGAGCGCGCGGGCAGTTTCACGATCCTGATCGACGAAAGCAATATGGGCGCTAACGTCGTGCGCCCTTCCAAAAATGCGCCGTTGCGTTCCTGGAGCATCGAGAAGTTGGGAACGCCCATCTCCCTGGGCGCGGGGAGGCATACAGTGCGAATCGTTGGGCGGACTCCCGGCGCGCGAATTGCGCGGTTCGAACTGGTGGCTCTACTGGTCGCTCCCTCTCCCGGTTCCCGCTGAATCCCGCGTGATGACCTGCAGCAGGGAAAGCCCGATCAAGTAAGCCACCGCGGCGCAGGAAAAAATCACCGTGTAACTGCCGGTCCATTGCAGGATCAAGCCGATCGCGGTGGCCGCGCCCGCGCCGGACAAGCTGGCGGCCGAGCCGCATATCCCGCTCACGGATGCCACTTCGCTCTGTGGAAAATAATCGGACACGATGGTGTGGACATTGGCCGCCCATGCCTGGTGACCCGCGGTGGCGCTACCCAACAGAGCCACCAGCGCCCACAGGGACGAAACGTGAGGAACGGCGGCCAGCGGCGTGACCATCAACGCGCCGGTTAACAAGCCGAATTTGCGGGCCCGCACCGCCCCCATCCCGCGGCCGATGAGCATCGAGGAGAGCCAGCCGCCAAACAGGCTGCCGGCATCGGCGGCCAGATAAATGACGACCAGCGGCATGGCCAGCGTTCGCAGGTCGATGCCGGTGCGCGTGCCTAAGTATTTTGGCGTCCAGTAGAGCAGGAACCACCACACCGGATCGGTGCAGAAGCGTGCCAAAACCAAGCCCCACAGTTCGCGCCGGTGGATCACGTCGCTCCACACGGCGCGTTTCGCGGGTGGAGATAGATGGTGGCGCGGATCATAAATCACCAGCCACAGCACCAACCAGACCGCGCCCAGCGCGGAGGTGAGGACAAAACAGGACTGCCAGCCGTAGCGATAGGCTAACCAGGGCATCACCAGCGGCGCGATCATCGCGCCGACATTCGAGCCGGAGTTGAACACGCCGGTAATGAAGGCGCGCCGGCTTTGCGGAAAAACCTCTGCGACGGTCTTGACCGCCGCCGGAAAATTTCCCGCTTCACCCAGACCCAGCCCGAAGCGGCAAATCGCAAACCCGCGCGCCGAGGACGCCAAAGTGTGCGAAAGCGAGGCCATTCCCCAAATGGCCACGGAAAGAGCGTAGCCGAGCCGCGTGCCCACGGCGTCAATGAAGCGTCCGAAGAGCAGGAAGGAAATCCCGTAAGCAATTTGAAAGGATGAAATGACGTATCCGTACTGCGCCTCCGACCACCCCAGATCGCGCTGCAGCAGCGGCGCCAGCACTCCCAGCACCTGGCGATCGAGATAATTCAGCGTAGTGGCGTAGAACAGCAGCGCGCAAATGGTCCAGCGGTAGCGGGCTAAGGGCATGCAGCAGTAGGATATATTGGAAAGGGATCCCATTCGTCCCATGCCTCCCATAATCCCGGTGACGCGGACGACCGACGACGCGCAACTGTTCGCGCTAATCCGCGAGACGTTGTACACGCCGGTGGTGGGCGATATTCTGGACGCCGCCGGTTTCTGGCATCAGTTTCTTCCGCAAGCGGTGCGGCCCTTGCGCGCCGACATGAAAGTGATCGGCCGCGCCATGCCGGTGCTGATCGCCGATGCCTGGGGTATTCAAGGCGTTCCGCAAGGCGATCCGTTCGGCCGCCTGACGGAAGCCCTGGACCAGATCCAGCCGGGCGAGATCTACCTGGCCACGGGCGGCGCGCGCAACTGCGCGGCCTGGGGTGAAATCCTCACCGCTACGGCGCGGACGCGCGGCGGCGCGGGTGCGGTGATCGATGGCTATCACCGCGATACGCCGCGCGTGTTGGAACAGAATTGGCCGCTCTTCAGCCGCGGCAATTTTGCCCAGGACGCCGGCGTAAGATCGCGAGTAATTGATTTTCGATGCCCGGTGGAAATCGAAGGCGTGCGCATTGCGCCCGGCGACTTGGTGTTCGGCGATATCGACGGCGTGGTCATCGTGCCGCGGGCCGTGGAGCGCGAGGTGCTCGAAGAGGCGCTGGAAAAGGCTCGCGGTGAAAAGGCAGTACGGAAGGCCATCGAAGGGGGAATGTCGAGCACCGAGGCCTTCCATAAATTCGGAATTCTGTAAGATGAAAAACGCTCTGCAAGTACGCGACGAAGATAACGTGGCAACGCTGCTGGAAGATGCCGCCGAAGAAACGGTGGAGATCGTTGGGCAGGCGCAGCACCGCCGCGTCGAACTGCGCGCGGCCATTGCGCTGGGGCACAAAGTCGCGCTGCGGCGGATCGCCGCGGGATCGCCCATTATCAAGTACGGCGTCGAAATTGGGGAAGCCACACAGGCGATCGCAGCGGGCGATTGGGTGCATCTTCACAACTGCCGTAGCGTGTTAGATGAGCGCTCGAACAGACTGGATGTGCAAACGGGCGCGGCCAAGGATACCTTCTATGAGTGAACAAACCTGGTGCGGCTATTTGCGCGCCGATGGACGCAAAGGCGTGCGCAACCTGGTGCTGGTGGTCTACACGGTGGAGTGCGCCAGCCACGTGGCCCGCGAAATCGCGCGCGGCGAGGACGCCGCGCATGTCATCGGTTTCCCGGGCTGCTACGACAACGCCTACGCGGTGCGCTTGATTCTGGCGCTGGCGCGCCATCCCAACGTTGGCGCGGTCCTGGCGGTAGGGCTGGGATGCGAGTACACGCAACCGGAGCGGATCGCGGAAATGGTGCGGCAGTCGGGACGGCCCGCGGAATGGTTTTGGATTCAGGAGAACGGCGGCACCACCAGCAGCATCGAGCGCGGCAAGGAAATGCTCCACGACCTGGCCGAGCGCGCGCAGCGCGAAGCGATACGCGTGGAGATGGGATGGGCGGACCTGACCGTGGGCGCGGAGTGCGGCGGCTCGGATGCGACGTCGGGCCTGGCGGGCAATCCAGTCGTGGGCGCTTGCTTCGACCGGCTGGTGGAACGCGGCGGACGAGCGCTGTTCGAAGAGACGGTGGAGATGATCGGCCTGCGGCAAGCGATGCTGGCGCGCGCGGCCAACCCGGCGGCGGCCGCGGAGATCGCCGTGGCCTATGACAAAGCGGCGCGCTATTGCCAGGCGGTGCACCAGTATTCGATCTCTCCCGGCAATTTTGCCGGCGGACTCACCACGATCGAAGAGAAAAGCATGGGCGCTTTCGCTAAATCCGGTAGCCGCCCGATTGAAGGCGTGCTGCGCGTGGCGCAGGCGCCTCCGCGTCCGGGATTGTGGCTGCTGGATTCGGTGCCCGACGATCATTTCATGCAGTTCGGATACACCAATCCCAATGACACCGAAGGCGTCATGGATTTGATCGCCGCGGGATCGCAGATCATCCTGTTCATCACCGGCCGTGGCAGTGTGATCGGCAGTCCCATTGCGCCGCTCATCAAGGTAACGGGGAACAACCGCACCTATCAGCGCATGACCGGCGACATTGATTTCAATGCGGGCCGCGTGCTGGGTGGCGAACTCAGCATCGCGGAGGCCGGCGACGAGTTGTGCGGGCTCGTTGCGGAAGTAGCGGGCGGCGCGCCGACGAAAGCGGAGTCGCTCGGCCACCGCGAGTTTTTCATCATGTACAAACACCAGGACACTCCGGCGCTGGAAGCAGGGTGTCGGGCGTAGGGAGTAGACACCTGACGCCAGAAACAGCCCCTTCGTGCAGCGCCCAACTGGATGATCTTTCGGGAATTGTGGTCTTGTGGGTTGGGCGGCTCAGGCGAGCCGAATCGTCTGCTCGTGAAGATTAACAAGCGGACTGCTTGTACCTTGGTCGCAATCCTCACGAAGGCTCCAGGTCGCGAATTGGCGACGCTCCTTGAAACGCGGGTAAATGCGGCGACAGGAAGCGCGGGGGCGGCCTCACGGGAAAAACGATAAAAGGCGGAGGCCGCGCGGGACAGCCCGACGTGGCACGGCTAGGTGTTGTTTGAATCCAACCCCTTGGCGAATTCCTCTATCGAGGTCACACCTTTTTCACGTGAACGTTCCTCCAGGAAGTTCATGAACGTCGGGCTGTCGCCGAGTTGCGCCACCTCTCGATCAAACTCGCCCTCTTCTTCGAGAACGAAGCGGACACCGTCCGGCGAAACCAGCACGACAGCCTCACGGCGCGCGATGGCCAGAAGTTCTTCCACCGAGGGAGATTCTTTATTCAATTCAATGGTTGTCATAGCTCGACCTTGTTGCCTCGAATGAAAAGCTCGTTGTGTTCCTTGTGGCCCACAGCTACCACCTTAACCTGATTGCCTTCGATTGTATAAAAGACCCGAAAACGATCGATCCGCAGCTCCCAGGGCGCGATTGGGTTTGGCCGAAGCCCTTTTCGCTTTTTCGTTGGAACATCGGCATCTGCTTTCAAGTGGGTCAGGATCCCACTCACGATGATCCGCTGGTCGCGAACCTCGAAATGGTCCATGTCTTGCTTCGCGCTTTCCGTGAGCGAGACACAATATTCCATTGCGCGGTACGATTCAACGAAAAATCGGTATCTGACGCGCTACGCGCGTGCCAACCTGGCACGTGGACATCTAATTCTCACCCCAATCGTAACACAAAGCCGCGAGTCGGTGGGACCGAGAGTGCGAGTGTCTACTGGTGCGGTTGATCCGCGATTTATCACGGCCTATCCGGTATAATCGGTAGTGCAACAGGGAGGCATGCTTCATGATCCATTAACGGGAAACGGTTGCGCTGACCCACGACATCCCGAAGCGCGGCTTGGATCGGGACTTGGTGATTTATCTTTTGCGACCCGTGATCCCGTTTTGTGACCTGCTTCACCGGCAAGATGGGCTGTCGAGGCTCCTCTGCGAGGTAGAATGTACGCGTGCAGATTCGCGAGATTCTCTGGCCGGAAGATCGCGTAGAGCATATAGCTCGTCACGGAGTACAATCGGAGGAGTTCGAGGACGTTTGCTTCGGTGACGCGTTGGGTGCCGCGAACCAAGTCTCGAGGGACCAACCCGGTCTATCACGTTCTTGGGCAGACCTCTTCCGGCCGGCATCTATTTTGCGTTGTGACCCAGTTTTCAAACAGCAAGGGTTATCCGGTTACGGCTCGCCCGATGACGCGAAGAGAAAAGGAATGCTACAGCCGATGGAAAAAACAATAAGAAGGCGGAAACCGCCGGGCACGGACTCCGTTGAAGAACTCGCCAAGTTCTGGGACACCCACGATCTCACGGACTTCAAGCAGGACATGGAGGAAGTAACCGAACCTGTGTTTGTGCGCGCCAAGGGAGCCTCGCTGAACGTCGTTCTGCCGCCAGCCGACGTGCGGCGCTTGAAGGGCATCGCCCGTTCGATGGGCGTGAAGGAGACGACCGTGCTTCGGAAATGGATCGTCGAGAAACTACGCGGGAAGCGCCACGGCATCGTGTCGCGATGAGCGTCAAAGAGGAGGTACGGCTTCATGATCCATGAACTCGAAACGGTTGCGCTGACCCACGACATCCCAGAGCACGGCTTGAAGGCCGGCGATGTCGGAGCCGTGGTGCAGTGCTACAATCCTCCCGTTGCCTACGAGGTCGAATTCGTCACGGCCGAGATCGGAACGATCGGAGTCTTGACCTTGCCATCGGGAGACGTCCGTCGCTTGGGCAACCGGGATATCCTTCACGTTCGGGAGCTTGCGTCCGCATAGAGTCACGCGTTCCTCGCAGAAGCCGCCGTTACTATCGGGAGTTTTTCATCATGTACAAACACCAGGACACTCCGGCGCTGGAAGCAGGCTGCCGTGCCTGACGCCTTCTCGATGCGCGGAGAGGTGGCCCTGATCACCGGCGGCGGAACCGGCTTGGGGTTGGCGATTGCTTCGGCATTTGTGGAGGCCGGCGCGCGGGTGGCGATCACGGGACGGCGGGAATCCGTCCTGCGGGAAGCCGCCAAATCGCTGGGCCCCGGCGCCCTACCGGTGGTCCACGATGTCACCTCGAGGGACGCCAGTCCACTGATCAAGCAAGTAAAAGAGCATTTCGGATCGGTCAGCGTCCTGGTGAACAACGCGGGCATTCACTTGAAGAAGGACGTACTGCACACTTCCAACGACGAATTCCAATCGGTGCTGGACACTCACGTCCTGGGCGCGCTTGCGGTGACGCGCGGGGTGCTTCCGGCGATGATGGAACGGCGCAGCGGCGCCATTCTGTTTATCGCTTCCATGACTTCGCTCATCGGCATGCCCAACTCCATCGCCTATTCGGCCGCCAAGTCGGCCTACGTTGGAATGGTGCGGTCGCTGGCCTCGGAACTGGGCCCGCAAAACATCCGCGTGAATGCGCTGGCTCCCGGCTGGATTGAAACGCCGATGTTGCATCAAGCGCTGGACGGCGATGCGCCGCGCGCCGCCAGAATCCTGGCGCGCACGCCTATGGCGCGCTTCGGGGATCCGGCCGATATAGGCAATGCCGCCGTTTACCTGTGCTCGCGCGCCGGCGGATTCGTGAACGGCATAGTGCTGCCGGTGGATGGCGGGGCCAGTATTGGGTTCTGAGATAAGAAGAATTTAATCCTCATCCGAAACACGTTCTTTGCCGATCTTCTTTTGTGTGGAACAGCCGGACTACGTGTCTCGAAAATCGTGTCCCGTTCTGATCCTGGCGTCGCTGCTGCTGGCGGCCGGGACGGCGGCGGCTTTGCCTGCCAATAAGCCGATCAACCAGTATATCCACACGGTGTGGCACGGCGGCGACGGCTGGACGCAGCGCAGCGCGGCGGCGATTGCCCAAACGCTCGACGGTTACCTGTGGATCGCCACCGAAGAGGGTCTGGTGCGTTTCGACGGGGTCCGCTTCACTCTGTTCGACAGCCACAACACTCCGGCCATCGGGCGGGATGACATCCGAACGCTTCTGGCAGACCGCGCCGGCAATCTCTGGTTCGGAACGCAAGGCCGCGGCCTGGTCCGTTACCGAGACGGGCGCTTCACTGCCTACACCACCAAGGACGGTCTGGTTGACGGCACCATCCGAGCCCTGGCGGCCGGCCGCGACGGCAGCCTCTGGATTGGCACGGAACGCGGCTTGAATCGCTTCAAGGATGGCCGCTTCACTGCTTACGCCACCAAAGACGGCCTGGCCAGCGACCAGGTGCGCGCGATTTATGAAGATCGTCGCGGCCGGCTCTGGGTGGGTACCACCGGCGGTCTCAGCTTGTACCAGCAGTCGAGATTTACTCCCGTTGCCATCAAAAATGCCTCCGGCGCCGACGAGGCCAAACCCGTTTTCGCGATCCAGGAAAGCCGTGATGGCAGCATCTGGTTCGGTCTGGATGGCGGAGGGCTGAACCGGCTCCAGAACGGTGTCATGACGGTGTACACCAAGCAGCAAGGACTCTCCAGCAACTTCGTTCAGACGCTGCTGGAGGATCGCGATGGCAACCTGTGGGTTGGCACAAGGGATGGCGGTCTCAACCGTTTCACGCAAGGATTTTTTTCTTCGTACACGGAGAGTGAGGGACTTCCCAGCAGTTCGGTGCAGAGCATTTTCGAGGACCGCGAAGGCAATCTCTGGGTGGGCTGCTCCGGCCCAGTAGCCTTGAATCGCTTCCGGGACGGCGACTTCATGATCTACGGCAAGGCCGAGGGATGGGTCGGCGAGCGAGCCTGGTCCATCGCGGAAGACGGCCAGGGCGGCTTTTGGGTGGGCGCAACCGGCGGCCTGAATCATTGGACACACGGCGTGTTCACTCCCCTGCGGGATCCCCAGTGGCCCAAACAGCCTACGATTCGAACGATTCTGGCCGGCCGCGACGGAAGCCTGTGGATCGGCGTTCAGGGAGCCGGCTTGACACGCTTCAAGAATGGCCGCTTCACGGAATACACCACCCGCGACGGACTTTCCAGCAATGTCGTGTACGCGCTGGCCGAAGACGACCAGGGCAACCTGTGGATCGGAACCGAAGTCGGACTAAGCCGTCTCCGCAAAGGACAATTTACCGTCTATGGCAAAAAGGACGGATTGCCGGCCTCCGTGCGATCCGTGCACGTGGCGCGCGACGGCGGTTTATGGCTGGGCATCAGCGGCGGGCTGGCCCGAATGAGCCAGAACGGTGTCTTCTCCATCGTGGGCCCGGCGCAGGGATTTCCGGGCGACCAAGTTCAGTCGTTCTACGAGGACGGGCAAGGAACCTTGTGGATCGGGACGACCGCCGGGTTGTACGGCATGCGCAGCGGCCGGTTTACCAGCTACAAAGGCGTGGCGGGATTGCCCGAAGATGTGGTTCGCGAGGTGCTCGAGGACGACAGCGGCAACCTTTGGGTGCAGGGCCGCAGGCAGCTCTTTCGTGTTTCTAAGGCCGACCTGGAAACTTTTGCGCAAACGGGGACGACTCCTGCGCCGGCAATGGCCTTTGGTCTTCCCGAAGGATGGCCGGGCGGCGGAGGCGGATCATTTCCGGTTGGAGTCAAGGCCGCGCAGGGTCGTCTGTGGTTTCCCACGGACGTGGGTATCGCCACGCTGGCTCCCAACGTCGCCGGGCCCAACCGCGTGATTCCGACGGTGGTGATGGAGAGCGCCGCGGCAGACCACTCGCCAATCAGTATAGCCGGCGGAATGAAATTGCCGCCGGCGCGCGGGGAAATGGAGTTTCACTTCACGGCTGTCAGTCTGGTGGTTCCCGAGAAGGTCAAGTTCAAATACAAACTGGAGGGCTTCGACGAGAAGTGGACCGAGCCGGACACGCGCCGGGCGGCCTATTACACGAATCTGCCGGCAGGCCGCTATCGCTTCCGGGTAATCGCCTGCAACAACGACGGACTATGGAACGAAGAAGGCGCTACGCTGTCCTTCCAACTTTTGCCACACTTCTATCAGACTTGGTGGTTCTACCTGTTGTGCGGCCTGGGCGCGGTGGCCACGGCGGCGGCATGGCACCGGGTCCGGGTGCGGCGGCTGGCGATTCACGGGAAGAGATTGAAAATCCTGGTGGACTGGAGGACCGCCGAACTGCAACGCGAGATTTTGGTGCGCCGCCGCGCGGAGGCAGATCTGGAGCGCGCCAGGGAGGCCGCGGAAGCGGCGCGCGCCGCGGCCGAAACCGCCAAGGAAGAGGCCGAAGCCGCCAGCCGGGCCAAAGGCGAGTTCCTGGCGGCGATGAGCCATGAGCTGCGCACGCCCATGAATGGGGTCATCGGAATGATCGGGCTGCTCCTCGATACGCCGCTCGATTCCGAACAGAGCCAGTTCGCGGAAATGGCCCGCGGTTCGGCCGAAGCGCTGCTGACCATCGTCAACGACATTCTGGATTTCTCCAAGATCGAAGCCGGCAAAATGGTCATCGAGCCCGGGCCTTTCGATCTTCCGCTAGCCTTGCAGGAAGTGGCGCAATTAGTGTCCCTCAAGGCCCGCGAGAAGGACCTGGATCTGACGGTGACCTGCGATTCGTGCATGCCTCGCCAGGTGCTGGGCGATCTCGGGCGCATCCGCCAGGTTGTGACGAACCTGCTCAGTAACGCCGTGAAGTTCACCCACCAAGGCGGCGTTTCGCTGAAGGCGGGCTGTGTCCGGAACGGCGCTCCCCTTTCACCCGACCACGCCCGCATCCGGTTGGAAGTTTCCGACACCGGGATTGGCGTGCCGCACGACAAGCTGGCCTACATCTTCGAAAGGTTCACGCAAGCCGATACTTCCACCACCCGGCGCTACGGCGGCACCGGCCTGGGGTTGGCGATCAGCCGTCAACTGGTGAATCTGATGGGCGGCGAAATCGGAGTGACCAGCGAACCCGGCCAGGGATCCACGTTTTGGTTCGAACTGCCCCTTCCACTGATTACTCCGCGCAACGTTGCCGCCTTGACGCCTGCCGCGGAGGCCGGCAAACCCGTCCGCGCGGCCGCGCAACTTCGTCCGGCCGGCCACACCACAACCCGGGCCACAACCACGGGTCCGGCGCGCCTGCTCCTGGTGGAGGACAATGTCGTAAATCAGAAGGTCGCCGTGCGCACACTGGAGAAACTCGGCTGTCGCGTGGATCTGGCCGGTAACGGCCGCGAGGCCCTGGAGATGATCGAGCGGCACTCCTACGATCTGGTCTTTATGGATTGCGAAATGCCGGAAATGGACGGCTATGAAGCGACGCGTTGCATCCGCGAAAATGAGGGCCGCCGCGGAGGCCGTTTGCCGGTGATTGCCATGACCGCCAACGCCATGAAGGGCGATCGCGAGAAATGCTTGGCCGCCGGCATGGATGGCTATCTCGCCAAGCCGGTCCGCAAAAAGGAAATCCAGGACATCTTGAGCGTTTGGCTGGAAGAAGTCTTTTCTCATTCAGCGCCCGCGCCGCATCCGGCTCCCGAGGAGCCACGCGGCCACGAATTGCCCCTCTAACGCGTCACATTGGCCGTGTTCGGTTGGGCCGGTATTGTCTGCGGATGGCCGGTTGACGCGCGGGACAGTCCTTCGGCCCGTCCCACGGTGCTGATATGATGATTCTAGGAGGCGGCCGACGCTGGGAATCGGGGCAAGAAACGGGCAGGGATTCCCACCGGGACCCACGGTTCCGCATCCATTTCTCTATCAGGAATGGAAGCATCTAACCTTCTTGCATTGGAGCTTTAACCCCGCCGCGATCCGGCCGTTTATCCCGCGCGAATTCGAGTTGGACACCTTCGACGACCAAGCCTGGATCGGCGTGGTTCCTTTTCTGATTCGCGGATCGCGATTCCCCGCCGTCCCCTGGCGTTGGGGTTTTCCGGAAACCAACGTACGCACCTACGTGCGCGGACCCGATGGGGAAACCGGCGTGTGGTTCTTCTCGCTGGACGCCGCCAATCCTATGGCCGTGCTGGGCGCGCGTGCGGCCTTCGGCTTGCCCTACATGTGGTCGCGCATGCGCGTGGAAGCGGCGGGTTGCCGCATCCGCTATCACAGCGAACGCATTTGGCCGCACGCTCCCGCGGCGCTGGAATGCGCGGTGGAAACCGGCGAGACCGTGCCATCGCGAGAGATCGGGCCGCTGGAAGTGTTTCTGATCAATCGCTACCGCTTGTACACGCGTATTTTAGGGCGCGTCGCGTGCGGAGTGGTGGATCACTTCCCGTATCCCCTGGCGCGCGTTCAACTATTGGAGTTGCGCCACAACCTGTTTGCCGTGGAGGGCTCGCCCGTCGCGGTACACTACTCGCCGGGAGTGGAAGTCCGCATTTCCGCGCCGCACCCCCTGTACAGCCGCGCTGAGCAAGCCGCGCGCTTGCGTATGGGCGCCGACGCGGTGCAACGCGGCCGTTTGAATGTAGAATAAACCTTGGTATGACACAACCACTCTGGAACTTCGAGCAAGAACCATTCGTTGACGAACGGAAGGATGAAACTTCCGTCAATCTGCGCGCCTACTTCGATCGCATGCCGGACGATAAGATCCGCCAGTACCAGGAGAACTGGTCGGACTCGCAAGTCATGGAATGGGACGGCAACTTCAAAGACGGCGAAGACTCTCTGTTCCTGATTTGTAGCGAGCGCGACGTTGACGTGACCGAATACCGCCGTGTGTTGCATCAAGCCATCGCGTATCGCGATCGCGTGCGGGAACGATTGGTAGGGTAGGCATCCTGCCGGCCCGCCGGCCATCCAGAGACCATCCAGAAAACGAGACTCTAAGATTCTGCAACCAGCCAACGACCCCGGACGTATAATACGCAGCAGAGGGTTTTGTTTCGCCATGCGGCCCGATATGCGGCTCACTTGTTCAACTCCGCTACGGCGTTTCCTTTCGATCGCTGCCGCCCTTGTTGTCATTACCGCCCCCCATGCCGTGAGCCAAGGCTATCCCGGCCAATATCCGGGCGGACAGTATCCGCCGGGCCAATATCCCCCCGGGCAATATCCGCCCGGACAGTATCCGCCGGGCACGTATCCCGGTACCGGCATTCAGATGCCGTCCATTTCGCTGCCCCACAAGAAGTCCAAGGACAATCAATCCAAGGACGACCTGAAAACGACGGTCGCCACGGTGGAGGGTTCCCTGCGCAAACTGGGCGAGAAAGACCTGCTCCTGCAAACCTCCAAGGCGGTTTTGCGTTTCCGCCTGCTGGCCAAGACCCAGTTCAAGAACAAGGCCGGCGACCAGATTCGCGATTCCTTGCTGCATCCCGGAGATCAGCTAACGATTTTTGTGGGTCCCGACGATCCGGAAACGGCGTTGCGCGTGGTGCTGGTGCGGGAAGGCACGGCAATCGAGCGCGCCGGCGGCGAGCAAACCGTGGACGAAGCGCAAGTCCGCGCGCCGCGTTCCGAGGACCTCGGCCATTCCAGCAAGGTAGCCATGGGCGGGGGCGGTTCCGCGCCGGTTCCCAACAGCGTTCCCGGCGATTCAGGAAAGCCCAGCGCGTCGAGCGGCGGCTCGGATGATCGCCCGAGGTTGACGCGACAATCGGGGACGGGAGAATCGAGCGAGGGTGGCGCTCCGGCCGAAGCTGCGGCAGCTCCCGCGCCAACGCGCGACGCCGGCCTGATGTCCGATGCGGAAATCGTCCAAGAGGCCCGCAACGCGGCGGTGACTTTCTCCCAGGGACTCCCCAATTTCCTGGCTCATCAAATTACCAAGCGCTACTTCAGCCCGGGATTCCCGCCGCGCTGGCAGCAACTCGACGAAGTCAGCGCGGAACTAGCCTATCTCAACGGCAAGGAAGACTACCGCGACATCAAGATTGACGGCCAACCGGCGTTGCGTCCCGTGGAGGCCAGCGGTTCCTGGAGCACCGGCGATTTCGGCACCACGCTGGACGACGTGATGTCGCCCGGCACCAACGCGACGTTCAGGCGCAGGGGCGAAGAAAGAATGGGCGTGCGCTCCGCCATTGTCTACAACTACACGGTGGAGGAAGCCAATTCCCATTGGACGCTGGTATCGCCGGACGGCCGGCGTCTGAACCCCGCGTATGAAGGCGCCATTTGGGTGGATAAGGAAACGCTGCGCGTCCTGCGTCTGGAGCAGCGCGCGACGTCCTTGCCGCGCGGATATCCCTTCACGCGCGCCGAATACACGCTGGTGTACGGCTGGGTACGGATCGACGATCGCGCCTATCTGATGCCTGCCTCGGGCGAGAACCTGGGCTGCATGAGCGGTGGAAGTTGCACGCGCAACGCCATCGAGTTCCGCGATTACCGCAAGTTTGTGGCGGATTCCAAGATTATCTATTAAGGTATGCTGTCTTCAGGGGAGTCCCATGACTGTTACCGTTGAGTTGAGTCCTGAGATGGAGCGATTCATCAGCGACAAGCTAGGCCGCGGAGAATTCCGCAGCGCCGATGAAATGATGTGCGTTGCTCTGCAACATATGGTCGAGGACGAAGCGGAGATGGCTCATACCGAGGCCCTGCTGCGGGAAGCGGAGGAGAGCGGCGAGTACGTTGAACGACTCCGTCTGGACGACCATTGGGCAAGAAGCCTTCCAGGAGGCCGCGCGGCGGAAGGAAGCAAAGTAAGGTGCCCGGCATTCTCATCCGTCCCAAAGCCAAGCGTGAAATCACGCTCATCATTGCCTACCTGATGGATAACGCCAGTTCGGAGGTGTAGCGGTTTCGGTTCGCGGTGGAGACAACCTTCGAGCGGCTGGCCGAGTTTCCCTATTCCGGCGCGCCACGGAAAGTGCGCGGTCCCAAGTACGCTGGCGTGCGGATGGCCTTGGTCAAAGGTTTCCCAAACTACTTGATTTTTTACTTTCCCATACAGAATGGCGTTGTCATTGAACGCGTGATCCACGCCAAGCAGGACTATAATCGAAGTGCTTCGCTAGTCGCGAAGTAAAGTCATCCCTAACCGGCACAAGTTGCTGGCGGGCGAAATGCCTGGAACAATTCCAGGAGCCAGACGTCTAGATACATCATGAATTTGGTTGCCGCTCTCGATGCCCTCCGGCAGGACACTCGATTTGCCCTTCGAACACTCCGCAAGAACCCCGCGTTCACCCTGACCGCGGTGCTGACGCTGGCGTTGGGCATCGGCGGCAACACCGCGATCTTCACGGTGACCCGCGCGGTGCTGCTAAAGCCGCTCGACTACCGCGACCCCGACCGGCTGGTGTATTTCTCCATCGATAATCCACGGCGCAACGTGCAGAACGCCTCATTTTCACTGACGCAGTTGACGGAGATGCAGGCCGCCGCGAAATCCTTCACCGGGCTGGGCGCCTATGGCCGGCCCGACAACGCGACGCTATCCGGAGCAGGCGAGCCGGAGACGCTGAAGGCCGCGCGCGTATCCGCGAACTTCCTGGAGATTCTGGGCCTGCAACCCATCGCTGGACGGAGCTTCCTTCCTGAGGAAGATCGGCGCGGCGGCCGTCCCGTAGCGATCATCAGCGCCGGTTTGTGGAAACGCAAGTTTGCCGCCGATCCCAATGTCGCCGGTAAGCCCGTGACCCTGGACACGGCATCCTGCATCATCATTGGAGTGCTTCCCGAGGGTTTTGAATTCCCCTACGCCGGCGTGGACGTCTGGTTTCCGCGGCCGTCGGAGTGGTCCGTGCTTCCGGCCCGCTACTGGGGCCTGCCCATCTTGACCGGGTTCGCTCGTTTGAAGCCGCAAGCGACCCTGGAACAGGCGCGCGCCGAGATGGAAGCGCTGAATCGGCAATATGCGCGCGCCCATCCTTCCCCTCTTGTAGACGGCACAACGATGCACGTGGAATGGCTGAAGGATCGCTTGGTCGCCAATGTTCGTCCAATGCTGTGGATGCTTTTCGGCGCGGTGGGCATGGTGCTGTTGATCGCTTGCGCAAACGTGGCCAGTCTGCTCCTGGCTCGCGCGACATCGCGCTCCCGCGAATTCGCGGTTCGGGCCGCGATCGGCGCGGCGCGCGGCCGGTTGATACGTCAACTGTTGGCCGAAAGTCTGGTCCTGGCGTCCGCGGGAGGCGTGGCGGGCGTGCTGCTGGCGAGATGGGCATTGGTGGCGATAACCCATGTCGATCCCCGCTCGCTGAGTCCAGGAGTGAACGCGCTCTATTTGCCGGGCTCCCGCGACATTAGGCTGGACGGCACGGTCCTTGCCTTCACCGTCGTGCTGTCGATTGTTACGGGCGTTCTCTTCGGTCTGTTTCCCTCGCTGCAAGTGTCGCGTCCGGATCTCGCGGGCGTGCTGCGGCAGAGCGGCGCCGCGGCATCCGGGCGGCGCAGCCCGCTCGATCCGCGCGGCCTGCTGGTGGTGGGACAAATCGCCTTGTCGGTTGTGCTGCTGATCGGCGCGGCGCTGCTGATGGAGAGTTTCGCGCGTCTGCACAGCGTCGATCCGGGATTCCCGACGGCGAATCTGCTGACCTTGAAGATCGCCTTGCCGCCGGCGCGCTATGACACGGACCAGAAGAAGGCGGCATTTTTCGAGCAACTGCTTCCCCGCGTGCAAGCATCGCCGGGAGTACGCGCCGCCGCCATGGCTATGACGCTCCCGACGACCACCTGGATCAGAACGAACATCACCGCGATTGAAGGGCAGCCCGATCCGGATCCGGACGATCCCTCATCCTATGCAGTGATCCAAAGTGTGACGCCGGGCTATTTTCATACACTGGGGATTGCGCTGGTTCGAGGGCGGGAATTCAACGAGCACGACAACGCTCGCGGTGCTCCGCCGGTGATGATCGTCAACGAGAGTTTGGCCCGGCGGTTATGGCCGGACTATCCCGGCGGCCCCAATCCAATCGGGAGGCACGTCAAGGAAGCCTACGATAAAAATGTTGGATGGATGGAGGTTGTCGGCATCGCCGCCGACATCCACGAAGGCGGTCTGGCTTCCAATGCGGTCGCCGAATTCTATGTTCCGTGCATCGTGCACCCGCCCCAGACGGCATTCTTGGCGGTTCGAACGCAGGGAGATCCGGGCAGCTTCGCCGGGGCGATTCGCGCGCAAGTGGAGACCGTCGACCCGGATCAAGCCGTTTCCGAAGTGCGAACCATGGACGCCGTGTTCCAATCGACCATGGGCCAACGCCGTTTGACCATGGTGCTGCTCGGAGTGTTCGCCGGAGTAGCGATGTTACTCGCTGTGATTGGGATCTACGGTGCGATCGCCTATTCGGTGGCGCAACGCACGCAAGAAATGGGCATCCGCCGCGCGCTGGGTGCGCAGCACGCGGACATTTTGGCTCTCATGCTGCGGCAAGGTCTGAGCCTGGCGCTGGCTGGCGTGGCGATCGGCATCTTGGGAGCGCTCGCGCTCACCCGGGTGATGGCCCGGCTCCTCTTTCATGTCAGCGCGACCGATCCTGCGACGTTTGCCGGCATCGCGGTTCTGTTCGTCGCCGTGGCAATTTTGGCCAGCTTCATTCCAGCACGTCGTGCCGCGCGGGTCGACCCGATGACGGCGCTGCGGGTTGGCTGAAGGCCAAAATCAGACGCGGTCGAAGCTCTTCGGTTTCGGCGTCAGGCACCTTATCACCCGCGGTCTGACGCGGGCGCGTCCGCAACGCGGACGCTGCGCGGGATTATTTCGCGTCCAGCAGCTTCGCCGCCGCCGACGGGTCCGACGTGGGCGCCTGACACGTGAAGTTCTCGCACACGTACGCGGTGGCGCGGCCGTCTTTGCGGGACATCGGTTCTACGAACGGCAGCCACTGCGCCAAGCGCTTTTGTCCCTCCGCGCCATCCGCCAGCAGCACGATCTTGTGCGGCAGGAAGCGGTCGTGGACCAACCGCAGCATCGCCACCGTGTCGCCCGCGCCGGGCGCGCCGGCGATTACGATTTGTTTCGGCTTGGCCAAACTATAGTCGAGCGCGGCAACCATTTGCGGTAAAGTTTCCGGACCGTGCGCCAGCCGCAACGCGAAGACGCGCAGGATTTGTTCGCCACGCTCGCGCCACGCCTCGCGGCCGGTCATCTGCGCCAGCCGCAGCAGGTTGCCCAGTGCGATGGAGTTGGGCGACGGCTCCGCGCCATCGTAGTCCTCGCGCATCTGCAGCAGGATGGATGGATCTTTGCCGCTGGTGGAAAAATACCCGCCGGCTTTGCCGTCCCAGAAAAGCTCGTCTTGTTTTTCCTGTAGCCGAACGGCCCAGGCCAGCCAGTTGACGTTGAAATCGGTTTCGTAAAGATCGAGCAATCCCTGAATCAGAAAAGCGTAGTCGTCCACAAACCCGGGAATCGCCGCGTCGCCTCCGCGATAGCGGCGCAAAAGCAATCCGGTTTTCGCGTCGTACATGCGCTGCTGAATGAAGCCGGCCGCTTTTTGCGCGGCCGCCAGGTAAGCGCGATCATCCAAGGCTTGCGAGGCGCGCGCCAGTGCCGAAATCATCAGGCCGTTCCAGGCCACCAGCACTTTATCGTCGAGACTGGGGCGCGGGCGATGGGCCCGCACCTCAAACAGCTTTTGCCGCGCGGCGGCCAAGGCGATTCTTTCACCGTCGGGAATATCGTGACGCAGGATCAAAATGTTGCGGCCGTGAAATTCTCCTTGTTGATCGGCGTCCGGTGAAACGTTGCCGTTCGGCTCTACGCCGTAGTAGAGATCGAAGCTTCGCGCCGCGTTAGCTCCCAGGGCATGCTCGATTTCCGCGGCCGTCCAGACATAGAACGCGCCTTCGCGCTTTTCCTTACCGCCCGCTTCCACCAGGCTGTCGGCGTCTTCGGCGGAATAGAAGCCGCCGTCGCGGTCGTGCATATCGCGGACTACGTAGTCTAAGACGTCGCGCGCGACGCCGCTGAAAAAAGGCTCGTGCGTGATCTGGTAGGTTTCGGTGTAAGAAATCGCAAGCTGCGCCTGGTCGTAGAGCATTTTCTCAAAGTGCGGAACGTGCCATTGGGCGTCCACGGAGTAACGATGGAATCCGCCGCCCAGGTGATCGTGCATCCCGCCGGCGGCCATGGCGCGCAGCGTGTTCAATACCATTTCAAGCGCCGGCTTCTTGCCCGAGCGGGCGTAGTAGCGCAGCAGGAAATTCAGCACCGACGGACGCGGAAACTTGGGCGCGTGTCCGAAGCCGGCAAACTCATGATCGTAGGCGGCGTGAAATCGGTTGTAGGCCGTATCCAAGACCGAGGATCCCGGCGAGCCCTCGGCGAGATCGCCGGTGAATCCTTGATTGGCCATTTCTTGCAGCGAGCCCACCACGCGATCCGCGGACTTCAGCACTTCATCGTGCTGCGTGGACCAGGCTTGCTGCACGCGCATCAGGATGGTGCGGAATCCCGGGCGGCCGTAGCGGTCGGTAGGAGGAAAATAGGTGCCGCCCAGAAACGGCTTGCGATCCGGCGTCAGGAACACCGACATCGGCCAGCCTCCCCCGCCAGTGGTGGCTTGCACGAAGGTCATGTAGATGCGGTCCACGTCGGGGCGCTCTTCGCGATCCACTTTAATGGATACGAAATACTGGTTCAGGATCTGCGCCAGCGCGGGGTCTTCGAACGATTCGTGCTCCATCACGTGACACCAGTGGCAAGTGGAGTAACCCACCGAAAGGAAGACGGGTTTGTTTTCGCGGCGCGCTTTGGCGAAAGCTTCGTCGCCCCAGGGATACCAGTCCACGGGGTTGGAGGCGTGCTGCAACAGGTAGGGACTCTTTTCCTGGGCGAGACGGTTCATATTCCTCTGGATGAATTGGTGACGGAATTGGTCGAGCCGCGGGCGCAAACGAGCGTTCAGCAGCGCCCCCGCGGGACGGCCGAAGAACAGCAGCGCCACCAGGAGCAGAAAAAGTACTCCCGGCGCGATCAGCAGAACCACGACGCCTTTGCGCATATGCGGACAGAAGGCCCGAGGCCCGAGTTCCGAGGCCCGAGTCGGAGACCTTGTATTCTTTCAACTCGGACCTCGGGCCTCGTGCCTCGGGCCTTCCGGCCTACGCCACCTTCAGCGTGCGAATACTGCGCGCGCTTTCCGGCCGCGCATGACGATGCGTCACCCGCCAGCGCGACTTCTGCTTCAGCACCTGCTTCTCCAGGTGTTCCAAAGCCGCCGTCAAGGAATCGCGAAGGACCGGCGTTTCCGCCGCGCCGACAATCGCATGGTCGTTCAAATTGACGGTGATTTCCACCAGGATCAAATGCCGTTCCTGCGCCAGAATCACGCGCGTTTCCAGCGCCGGACGCGGTCCCAGAATCTTGAGCAACTTCTTCAAACGCGATTCCACCAGCTTCCGAACAAAAGGAGTTACTTCCTGTTGCCTTCCGGTATAGTGAACGTTCACAGCAACCTCCTCTTTTTGCTTACGGTCGCGGCGCCCATTTTCGGCCGCGGCCCTTACATCGAAGCCTTCCTGGTCTTCACCCGTCGCTGATGCGTGGAGGGAATCCGCATATCCTCGCGATACTTGGCGACGGTGCGCCGCGTGACTTGGATACCCTGCGTCTCCAACATCCGGGTGATCTGATCGTCGGTCAGCGGATGCGTGGTATCTTCTTCCTCGATAATTTTCTTGACCTTGCGCTTCAACACCAGCAGCGAGGTATCTTGTCCCGACGGCCCTTGCACGGCTTCGGAAAAGAAGAAGCGCAGTTCGAAGACGCCTTGCGGCGTGTGCACGTACTTGTTGGCGACCGCGCGGCTCACCGTGGAGGGATGCACGCCCACCTCCTCGGCCACTTCCTTGATCATCATCGGTTTCAACTCGTCGATGCCGTGATCCAGAAACTCCTTCTGGCGCGCCACCACCGTTTGGCAGACCCGCAGGATGGTCTGCTTGCGCTGCTCGATGTTCTTCATGAGCTGGATGGCCGAACTGTAGCGGTCCTTGATGTAGGTGCGCACGTCCTTGTCGGACTCCCCGCGATTCAGCAGGCGGCGGTAGGAAAGGTTCAGCCGCAACTGCGGAACGTCCTCTTCGTTCATAATGATCTGGTATTCGTCGCCGTTCTTGACGATGAACACGTCCGGCTCGATCAAGCGCGCTTCCGGCTTGTTGTAGCGCTGGCCGGGACGCGGGTCCAGGCGCTTGAGGTACTCCACCGCTTGTTCCACCACCGGGATCGGTTTCCCCAGCGCCTTGGCGATTTCCTTCCACTGCTTGTTCTGCACCTGCGGCAGATGGTCGTGAACCACTTGCCAGGCGCAGCTTCCTTCCATGCCGATGGTGCGCAACTGGATCAGCAGGCATTCCCGCAAGTCGCGCGCGCCCACCCCCACCGGATCGAACTGTTGCACCAACACCAGGGCGGCTGCCACGTCCTCCGGGGCGAAGGGACCGGCCTCGGCAATGTCTTCCATGGCATAGGTGAGATAGCCGTCTTCGCTGAGATTGCCGACGATGGCCTCGGCTGCCGCCACGATCTGGGGATCGGAGGCCGACAGGCTGAGCTGCCATAGCAAGTGATCGGTCAGGCTGGTGGGAGTAGCCAGGAAATTCTCGAAGGAGGGTTTCTCAAAGTCCTCGCTGGCCGGGCTGCGATAACCGGGATCCAGGTAGTCGTCGAAGAAACTGCCGAAATCGATTTCCTCGAAGGCGTCCTTTTCCTTTTCCTTGGCGGGTTGGAAGTCCGCAGCATCCCCGGCGTGCTCGCCATCCATCGTTGCGGCGGAGGACGCCTCGTGGGTGTCGTGAGTATCGTGATGCTCAGAGCCCGCAGCGGCGGTGGCGGCGTCGCGGTTTGCACCTAATCCGTCGTTGGAAACCCGCGATGGGGCCTCGTACTCCTCGAAGGCGGACTGTGCGGCGTCGGCGGAAGACTCGCCTTGCGCTTCGGTGATTTCATGGTCGGCGGCCTGTTCACCGCGGCTCTCGGCGGCCACGACTTCTTCGATCCGGGCGATTTCTTCGGCGTCGGTTTCCACTTCGCCGTCGGCCAACTCTTCCAGAACGGGGTTCTCCACCATCTCCGCGGTAATCATGTCGCGCAGCTCCAGCTTGTTCAGCGCCAAAACGCTGACCATCTGGACCAAACCCGGGGTCAGCACCTGTTTCTGTGCCACCCGCAGGTTCAGATTAATCCGCTGCTGCATTCCCTCAGCCACGAGCCACCCCGAGTATCATTGGTTCAGTTGGTTCCGTCATAGACCTTAAACGTGCCCTCAATCTACGTATACCACTTCGTATCGGGTAAAGAGAAAGAATCCCCCAGGTAGACCCGCCGGACTTCCGGGTCGTTGCCCAGCGCTTCCGGGGTGCCCGCCCGGAAGATCGTGCCGTTATTGATGATGTAGGCCCGATCAGTCACCATCAGCGTCTCACGCACGTTATGATCCGTCACCAGAATACCAATTCCCGAACGTTTCAGTTCGTTGATGATTCTTTGAATGTCCAACACGGCGATGGGATCTATTCCCGAAAACGGTTCGTCCAAGAGAATATAGGCCGGGGAGATCACCAGAGCCCGGGCGATCTCCACGCGGCGGCGCTCGCCGCCCGAGAGCATGTAACCCTGGCTGCGGCGGACCGTCTCCAGGCCGAACTGCTCCAGCAATTCTTCCACGCGGCGGCGGCGTTCCTGCTGGGTCTGCGGCAGGGTTTCCAAAATCGCCATGAGGTTGTCTTCCACCGTCAGCTTGCGGAAGATGGAAGGCTCTTGTGGCAGGTAGCTGATTCCCGCCTGGGCCCGCAAATACATGGGCATGGAGGTGATGTCGTCGGATCCCAGCAGGACCCGGCCGCTGTCCGCGGCGATCAGGCCCACGACGATGTGAAACGTGGTGGTTTTCCCGGCGCCGTTGGGACCCAGCAGTCCAACCACTTCGCCGGGCTGCACTTCCAGACACACATTATCCACCACACATCTGCCGCGATAGCTTTTCTTGAGATCCTCGGAGCGGAGCGTGTCGGCCTCCCGTACTGCTCAAAAATCGGCAAACCACGGATGGCCGACGGGTTTCTGAAGCACTGTAACGCAGCCGGCCATGGACTTCCAGCTCCTGCGGACCGCTTCCTTGCTTCCTGAGCGGTCATTCTTAACGACCCCGCAGTTGCCTATCCCAGGCTAGGGCTGCTTCTTGGTCATGCGATGCTGGCTGAGCGTGCGCATATCCGGGCCGCCATCCACCAGAATCTTATCATCCGCGGTGAGCCAAGTCAATTCACGCCCGGTGGTGATGCCGCGCACTTCGTCGCGGACAACCGGAGGACCGCCGGTGAGCACGATCTTGTCGTCGTCGCTGGTGTAGACGCCGTGGTCGGACGTCGATTGGCGGGCGGCGTGCGCCTTCTTTCCGGGCGAGGCGGTTGCCGCGGGCTGGGAATAGCGGACCTGGCCGTCGGAAACGGACTTCTCCAGCCGCGACTCTCCCGGCGCCAGGTTATTGGGGTCGCGCAGAAAGGCGTCCATGGTGAAGGCGGTTGTGGTCATGTCTTGCGAGTGCATCACCACGCTGCCTTCATAGCGGGCGTGGCGTTGCGCGTCGTTGTAATTCAGCCGCTCACTTTGCACTCGCATGGGCTCCTTGCCCTCTTGCACCAGGTAGGAGTAGACATCGCCGACGGCGATCAGCAGCTTGCCGCTACGATCCATGTCCACGCTGCGCGCTTCCAGGAGATCCTGGCCTTGCCAGATGCGCACCTTGCCGTTGGGACCGCCGTCGTAGTGGGACAACCCGGTTTGGCGATCCCAGCGCAGCCGATTGGTGAGAGCATGAACGGGATCGTTGTCTTTGCCCTGGTCCTTCTCGCTCTTTCTCGCGCCGGCGAAAAAAGCCGAATGCTGGGACCCTTTCTTGTCGTCTTTGGACGGCAGTTGCGTGGCGCGGACCTCCCCTTCGGCCAGGGTCTCGCCTTTGTCGGGCATGGTGATCTGGCGGGCGATCACGCGGCCATTGGCGTCCCAGACCACCGGATCGGCGCTGGGTTTTCCAGTCAGCACGGTGGCTCCGGTTTGCGGATTGCTCCCCGGCGTAATGGTGTAGACCGCTTGCTCGGCGGTGGCTTGACGATCGCCTTCGTGATACTGGAACGATCCAGCCTGGATCAAGGACTCCAGTTGCTGCTGGGCGTTGAAGGTGGCGTCCAGGCGATCGGAAGTGGTGATTCGCTGGGCTGGCGGTTCGCCGGCAGGAGTGGATTTGGCATTGGCCGGCGGATCGCTCTCGGTGCGCACCTGGCCTTGCGCATGCATCTCGCGCATGGCATCGCGGTCGCCGAAGCGCGCGTTGATCTGCCGGGCGGTGACGACGCGGCGCGGCTCTCCGCCTCCGGTCAACTCCAGGCGTCCCGGAGTGAGGGTGCGCGCCGAGGACAGTTCTTTGCCGTCCTCTTTCATGTTCATTTCAATCTGCTCGGCGGTGATGACGCGGGTTTGACCTTTGGTTGCCGTGGCCAGCGGAGTGAAGGTCAGCTTGGCGCCCTCTTTCCAGCGGGCCTGTTTCAGGGTATTGTGCGGACCATTCATGTCCATTTCCAGGCGCGGCGCTTGGGCTTGGGAGCGGCCGGTGGGGCCGCGCGAATCCATGCGCACGTTGCCGATGGCTACAACAAACTGGACGTGCTGCTTTTCGTCCAGCCCTATGTTCATATGATTGGCCCACACCTCGCTGTGGCGGCCCTTGCCGCTGCCATCCAGGCGAAGTGCGCCTCCCGATCCGCCGTCAGCGACTCCGTGGATGTTGTCTTCCAGCGACACGAAGTTCACCTGCTGCTTGTCGTCCAGATAGAGCGTGCCGCGATCGCCGCTGATGGTTTGCGAGAGGGTGGCATCTTGGCGGATCATCACCGGTTTCACAAACTGGATCTGGCGCTCGTGCTGCAGGAAACGCAATTCGGCGGCATGAATATCCACGGGATGTCCGCGCCGTATGTGGAGGACGACGTTTTGCTTGAGCCAGAGGGTCTGCTGCCCGGAGTCGTAGACGGCTCCGGTGCCTTGGCCGTCGCCGTTGCGAAACTGGAAAATCAGATCGCGCTCGGTGGTGGCGATGTTCTTCTTCTGATCGTAGAGGAATCCCGAGGTTTGAATGTCCAGCGGCTGCGAGCCTTGGGGGGGCTGCGTATCGGCGGCGCCATGGGAATCAGGGGAGTTAGGAGGATTCGCCGGCTCCGCGGCGGCCGCGCCGGGCATGCTCGACAAATGAATGAGCACTTGACCTTCGGAGTAAAACTGCCCGCTATTGGCGTCGTATTCACTGGCCTTGCTGGCGATGTGGTCGTGGCGATCGGCGTTCCGCCCGTAGATGTCGATATCCACATCTTCCAAGTGAGATTTGCCCCCTTCTTTATTCTCGAGGGCCCGTTTGGCGGTGGCTTGAAATGTGGTGCGGCTGCCCTCGCTGTGGGACATCCGGAATTCCCTGGCCTTCTGATTGAGCGTCGCCGGCATGCGCTCCAGCGGCTGGCGCCTGCCCTGTTCCTGGAGCAGCACCCGATGCTTGGCGAGATAAACGCCCAGCGTGGCGATGCCCGTCAAGCCAATAGCGACCAGGAGCAAGAGCCGAAGATTACGGATCGAGTGGGTTGCCATCTCTATCTACTATAGCCAATAAACATAGCGCGGCGAAGCCGCAACCAAAGGAAGGGCCTTTTTGGAGTGCGGAAGCTTGCTTCCGCTTTGTGTTGCCGCCTGCTTGCTGGCGGCGCGCGGGGCCAGCCCCGCGCCGCCGAAGCAAGCTTCGGCGCGGAAAAGCGTAGCAAGCTACCGCACTCCAAATCTTCGCGCCACGAGACGAAACTGAGCGTTAGTAGTATAGGTAAGTGGCCGCCTACTGTCCCTGTTTCACCACCGTGCGTACGGGTCCGTACACGGCGGTTCGCCGGATTTAGCTCAGGACGGTCGCCAACGTCGGAAGGCCGCGAGCGTGGAAGTAAGCGTTGGAATGCCCAACTTTCTCATCCCTCCGTCCGGCTTCGGGATTTCCCGCTTCACCGGATGACACAGTTTTCCCCCACCGTTTTCCCGTCAGAAAACCACGAAGTTCAGTCTGACCCCATTCCCCAGCATTTCTCCGGCGTTCCTGAGCGTTCCCCGATGGCTTAAGCCGGTGACGATTCGCATGCTGCCCGACGATCTTGATCTGGTTCGCCGTTTGGCATTTGAAAAAGGGCTTCCGTACCAGACTTTTATCAAAGTGCTCCTACGAGAGGCGCTCGTCCGGCAGACGCGAGGATCCAGGGCCAGGAGATGAAAGCCGCCGGGTCCGATCAGAAAACAACCCGCCCCGTCCAGGCCGGCGCCGTTGTCCCAAGAAAAAGCCGCCAGCAGACCGCCATTCCAAGACGACGGATCAATTCCGGTTGTTTTGAGCGACGGATTCTCTGAAAAGAATCCTCCCCGTCCAGGGTGTCCGGGGAACATTTCTCCGAGGAGTTCGAATTGGACCTAATACTACCCACGTCTTTGAGCGGGCTTTGAGCCAGACTGGGGACGGGCCGCGCAGCGTCTTCGGACGCGGCGAGCGGCTTGAATCCGCGTAGCCCCGTCGAGCTCCGAAGACTTGTAGTTGGGGCCTGACCGCCATTCTCCAGCAGCCCGGGCTGGAAAAGATGCAGAGACTTAGAAAAGAAGCGGCCCATGCCCGACAACCCCGTTCCCCCGATGGGCGAGATCGTCCTCTATCAAACCGAGGACGGGCGCACGCGTTTGGAGTGTCGTTTCGCGGACGAAACATTGTGGCTGAGCCAGATTTTGATCGCCGAGTTGTTTCAAGTTACGGTGCCGACCGTGAATGAACACCTGAAAAACCTATGCAACGAGGGGGAGTTGTCGCCCGGGCCAACTATTCGGAAATTTCCGAATAGTTCGCCTGGAGGGGTCCCAGCTAGGCGGGGCGAAGGACTGAGGGAAGGTGCCTACCCATTACTATTTCCCTTGGTGTCCTGGCCCCTTTGTGGTGAAATTCATCTTTCGTGGAAATTCTGGACCTGCGCCACCTTACCGCTCACGACCTGGAACCCCTGCTGCAAGAGGAAATCGAACTCTGGAGCAAGGAGCTTCTGTGGGATTACAGCGCCTCCGCCGAGCTCATCCGACGCTTCCTGGATTCCCGCTCGCTCCCGGGCTATGCGGCCATGGATCAGGGACGCGTGGCCGGGTACTCCTTTTTTGTCTATGAAGAACACAAAGGTTTGATCGGCGACCTTTTCGCGGTTCGTTCTTATCGCGGCCAAGTGGAGGAGCGGCTGCTCGAGCACGTCATCGAAACCCTGCGTGGATCGCCGGGCATTCAGCGCATCGAAGCGCAATTAATGTTGCAGAGCTCCGATCGGCTCGAGGCAATCTTCCGACGGGAAAAATTCCGGGTTCATGGCCGCAAATTCCTGCATCTGGACCTCAGAGGGGCCTCCGGCTTCCCCGAGCGCCCGGCCGGAGATTTCGATCTGCTCACCTGGGACGACCGCCACTTCGAGGAAGTAGCCGCGCTCATCGCGCGCGCCTATCGCGATCACGTGGATGGCGCCATCAACGATCAGTACCGCTCCTTGAGCGGGGCGCTACGTTTCCTCCGCAACATCATCCAGTATCCCGGCTGCGGTGTTTTCCATCCGCTAGGAGCGATCCTGGCCATGCATCGGCCGACCGGACGAATCCAGGGGTTGATCCTCACCTCGACCGTAAACCCCGGTGTGGGACACATCACCCAGGTTTGTACCGCCCCGGAGTTCCGCAACACCGGCTTGGGATATGAGTTGATTCGGCGCGCCATCGCCGGCTTCCGCGATCAAGGCTATACAGGAGTCAGCCTGACGGTAACGGCGGCTAACACCAGCGCCGTGGCGTTATACGATCGCCTGTTCTTTACGGTATTGCGCGATTTCAAGGCTTATGTTTGGGACTCCGCGTGGGGGTGAACCTCATCCTTAGGCAGGAGCCTGCGTCGGCAGGCGCCAGAGGAATAGCCCCAGGTGAGGCGCAGTTCAGCCGAGCCTGGGGTAGAGAGAAGAAGAGGACGGAGCCTGCGAAGCTGGCGACAGAGATCAGAACCGCCGCCTCTACCGCCTGCTACGCAGGCTCAATTTCATTGCCGTCACAACCCCAGGCTCGGCTGAACTGCGCCTCGCCTGGGGCTATTCCTCTACCGCCTGCTATGCAGGCTCTGGGGTTTGGCCTTTTGCCGATAACGGATGAGGTTCGGGCGGAGGACCGAAGGCATCAGCCCCAAAGGGGCGGGCGATATAAAGGTTCGTCGTGAAGCTCGCCTCCGGGCCAGCCATTGCCTTCGGTACAAAACTCCCGGAGTTTCGCGCAGGGGTGATAAGGTGGTTAAAGAATCAATTCTTGCACCTGAGCTTTGCTCCGAAACAAGGAGGGGCCTATGTCCCGAGAGTACGACGACGATGTGCGCAGTTTGGTGTGGTTCATGGCTGGTCTAGGCGTGGGCGCCGTCACGGCGTTGCTTTTCGCTCCACGCACCGGCAAAGAGACGCGCAAAATCCTGGCGCGGGCCGCGGAGCGCGGCCGGGAATATGTGGAAGATCAAGCGGAAGCCGCGCGCGAACACGCCGGCGCGATCCGCGATCGCGCCACCGATCTGGCCGGCGATGTGCGGGACCGCTCTCGCGATCTCTACCAGCGGGGACGGGACCTGGCCAAAGACGTTGGCGAGGATGCCGCCACGTTGCTGGATCGCGGCAAAAAGATCGTCCGCGGCTAGCGGCTAGCCGCAGACTCAACGGCACGCCGGGCGTGGTACGAGCTGCGCACCAAGGGACCGCTTTCCACATGCTGGAAGCCCATGGCGCGCGCCGCGCAGCCCAAGTCGTCAAACTCCGTCGGCGTGTAATAGCGATGGATCGGCAAATGCTCGAGCGAGGGGCGCAGATACTGGCCGATGGTCACCAAACGCACGCCGGCATTTCTTAGGTCGCGGAGAGTTTGCTCCACTTCTCCGCTTTCTTCCCCTAAGCCAACCATGATTCCGGATTTCGCGCAGGCGCCGGCCGCCGCCGCGCGTCCCAGTAATTCCAGCGAACGCGAATAGCGCGATCCCGGGCGCACTTCGCGATAAAGCCGCTGCACCGTTTCGATGTTGTGATTCAGCACGTCGGGCTGGGCGTCCAGGACGATTTGCAGCGCTTCCGCCGATCCTTGCAAGTCGGGGATCAGCACCTCGACCTTGCACAGCGGCATCCGCCGGCGAATCGCCCGAATAGTGTGCTCAAACAACTCCGCGCCGCCGTCCTTGCGATCGTCGCGATTCACCGAGGTCACCACGGCGTAGCGCAGTCCCAGCCGTTCGGCGGCCTCGGCGACGCGTTCCGCTTCGCCCAGATCGAGCGCCAGCGGCGCTCCTTTTTGGACCGCGCAGAAACCGCAACGTCGCGTGCAGACGTTGCCGGCGATCATGAACGTGGCGGTGCGTTGCTCCCAGCATTCTCCAATGTTAGGACAATGCGCGCTCTGGCAAACCGTGTGTAACCCTAAAGAGTCCACCAGCGTCCGTAGCTCATGGTAGTTCTCGCCGCCTGGTGCGCGGGCCTTAAGCCACTCCGGGCGGACCAGCGTGGTTGCGGCATGTTCCATGAGTAATGGCAAGATTCCCTTAATGGGCTATTTTCATGGCGTCCGCTTCGCGGACGCCCAGCCATCTAGGCTAGTTGCAAACTGGGACACCACCCTCAATTCTATCGCAGCCCCCCTGTCGAACCCAGTGATACCCTGAATCATATGCTCACGATCCAATTTCTTGGGGCGGCCGGTACGGTCACAGGCTCGAAGCATTTGGTGCGATTTCCCGATGGCCACCAACTACTCGTGGATTGCGGCCTTTTCCAGGGCGCCAAGGAATGGCGCGAGCGCAACTGGCAGCCTCTTCCCGTCGCCGGCAAAAGCATCGACTGGCTGGTGTTGACCCACGCGCATCTCGATCACGTTGGTTTTCTGCCGCGGCTCTACTCCGAAGGCTTTCGCAATCCAGTGATTTGCACACCGCCCACCGACGATCTGGCGCGCATCGTGCTTCCCGATTCCGGTCACCTGCAGGAAGAAGAAGCGGCCTTCGCCAACAAGAAGGGATTCAGCAAGCATAAGGTGGCACTGCCGCTCTACACATATGAGCAGGCCGTGCAAAGCTTGAATCTGTTGACCACCAGGCCCTTTCACGAGTCGTTTCCTATTGGAGGCGGTGCCATCGGCAGCGAGGCCACCGTGCGTTTCTTGCGTGCCGGACACATCCTCGGTTCGGCCTTCGTCGAATTGAGTTGCGGCGGCCAGAAAGTCCTGTTCAGCGGCGACCTGGGGCGTCCGCGAACGGACCCGGAGGATCGCGCGGAACCGACGATCCCCGAGCCGGTAATGGAAGCCGACTTCTTGTTGCTCGAATCCACCTACGGAAATCGGCTGCATAGCAAGGAAGATCCGCGGCCGAAGGTGGTGGAGATTCTTCAGCATGTCCAACAATCCGGCGGGTCGGTGGTAATTCCGGCGTTCGCCGTGGAGCGCACCGAAAAGCTGATGTTCATGATCAAGAAGCTGATGGCAACCGGCCAGGCTCCGCGGCTACCGGTGTTTGTGGATTCGCCGATGGCCGTGGAAGCGGTGAGGGCCTTTGTGAAGCACGGCGAAGAGTACGATGCCGCCACGCGGCGCATGATCGCCCAATACGGCGATCCCTCCACGTGGCCGGGATTCCATTTTTGCAAGACGCGCGAGGAGTCCATGCAGATCAACAGCGTGAAAGAGCCGCACGTCATCATCTCCGCCAGCGGGATGCTCACGGGCGGACGGGTGCTGCATCATCTGGAGCGGCGTTTGGGCGATCCGCGCAGCACGGTATTATTCGTGGGCTTCCAAGCGCCCGGCAGTCGCGGTCAATTGATGCAGGGCGGCGCGAAGAGCATCAAGATGTTTGGTAAGGAATTCGGCATCCGCTGCCGGGTGGAGACGCTCGACCAGTTTTCGGATCACGCCGATTACCAGGAGATCATCGGGTGGCTGAAGAACTTCCGGCGGCCTCCGCGGCGGACGTTCCTGGTACACGGAGAGCCGGCCGGCGCGCAGGCCCTGCAAGAGTTGATCGTGAAGACCTATGGATGGGACGTACATATCGCCAAGTATCTGGAGACTGTGAATCTGGAGTAGACCAATGAAAACGAGATTGCCCACAAACCAAGCTAGGGATACGAAAATCCGGCCGGCTATCCTTGTCCTCCTGCTGCTTCCCATTTCCGCGTTGGCGCAACCAGCCTCGCCACAGCGCGCCACGATGTTCACCGTGGGATCCGCCACTGCGGCGCCCGGCGAAAAGGCGACCGGCATCATTCCGGTGCCGGCCGGCGTGGACTTGGGCAGCAACATTCCCGTGATCGTCGTGCAAGGACGCCAGCCGGGACCGGTGTTGGCCATCGCCGCGGAGTCCCACGGAACGGAATACGCTTCCATCATCGCGGTGGAGCAATTGATCTCCGTCATCAATCCAGATCAACTGTCGGGCACCGTGATCCTGCTCCCCTTGATCAACATTGCTTCGTTCGAGCAAAAAACGGCGCACATCAATCCCGTGGACGGCAAGAACATGAACCGCATGTATCCCGGCCGCCTGAACGGTACGCAGACCGAGCGCATCTCTTACTTCATTACCTCGCAAGTGGTGGAGCGTTGCGATCACCTGATCGATCTCCACGGCGGCGACCTCGACGAAAGCCTCCGTCCCTACAGCTATTGGACCAAAACGAACAACGAAAAGCAGGACTCCATTGCGCGCGATATGGTGCTGGCCTTCGGCCTGGATCACATCATTATCAGCGCCGATCGTCCGCGCGACCCGCAGCAGTCGCGCTACCTGGAGAACACTGCCACTACGCGCGGCAAGCCCTCCATCACCGTGGAAGCGGGATCGGCGGGCACTACCGATTCCGACGACGTGACGGCGCTGGTGGCCGGATGCCTGAACGTGATGCGCTATCTCCAGATGCTCCCGCATCCGCCGGAACGCGTCGTAAACCCGGTGTGGCTGGATACGCTGGTTTCTTTGGCTTCCGAGCAAACCGGAATCTTCTATCCTCTGGTGAAGAAGGGAACCTACGCGCAGAAGGGGATGAAGCTGGGCTACGTGACCGATTACTTCGGCCGGACGGTGTTCGAAGCGCATGCCCCGATTTCCGGCGTCGTGCTGTACATCTCCGCGGTCCCGTCCATGAAGAAGGGCGATACCATCGCCAACATGGCCGCACCGGCCGCGGATCCGAAACTGGCGCAGCCGGCACGCACGAACGCACCTTGATTACGGCTGCGGCGCCTTGTCCGGTTGCCAGGTCTTCCCGCCGTCCTTGGTATGGAAGACCGTTAAGGACCGCCCACGGATCTGAAAGTTCAAGGTGTCGGCGATCTGGAACGACAAGACCGGCTCGGGCGTGACGACGTTCTGCCAAGTTGCACCGCCGTCTGTAGAAAGTTGTAGGGCGCCTTTTTCGATTCGCCCTTTGGGCGCGATCAGAGCCGCTTTCCGATTGCCTCCCGAAACGGCTCCGGCCGCCGCCATCGTCTCAAGCGCTCGCTGTCTGGATGCCGGAGCGGGCGCAGCTTGCGGCGCTGAAGCCGCGCGGTTCTGTTCCTGGTTGGCCGAATCCTGACGGGCAGCGCCCGCCGGAGCGAGAGTTAACGGCGGGGGTGTCGGCGAACTCGCCTGCTGATTCTGGTCTCGCCCTTCCGACGATGCCCTAGCGGCGGTTTGCTGATCTTGCTGCTTACGGAGCGCCGGCGCGGCAGCCGCAACCTTGTCCTCCTGTGACGCGACTGACCCTGCTACGCCAGCGCCGCCTCCCACGGCGTCGGTGACTTTGGCGGCGAGCGCCGGCCCGGTCTCCGCAGGTTGCGCGGGGATCGGCGCCAGAGCCTTCAATCTCGCTGTCTCATGCTTCTTGGTGGGTGGCGCGATTTTCTCCGCTTCGCGAGGAGCTGCTGTCGGGGAAGCCGCGGGGAGGGTTTGCCCCGATGGAGCATCCAACGGAGCGATCTGGTTCTGAGCGACCTGATTCGACTGCTTCGCAGCGCGCTGGCGATTCATCATCACTACCGATGCGGCTACCAGTAGAACCGCGAGTGCAGGAGCCCAGATCCACTGCTTCCACCACCAGGCCGATGGAACGGCTGCCGGCCGCTCCGCGCCGGCCGCGTTGTCCAAAGCGTCCCGAGGAGTCAAGCGGACTAAGGAGGCCACCGCCTCACGACATTCGGTGCAAGCGGCCAGGTGGCTCTGAAAGGTCTCGCGGCTCTCCTGGTCCAAGGAATCTTCGGCGTAAGCCGCCAATCGTTCGGAATCTCCGCACAGAGGCCCGCCCGCGGCGGCGCCGTCTTCGCGCAGTTGAGCGCGGCGCTTCAGCAAGTCTTCGATCAATCCTGTTTCGTCGGGCTTCACAGTCGCTCCTTCAATAGAACGCTCGACGGCGGCGTTTCTTGCTCGCCTCGTTCGAGGGCGCCGGCCGGCGCGGGCCGCACTTGCAGTCCGTGGTCTACGGCCTCCAGGAGACAAGTTCGAACGGCGGTGTCGTCCATGCCATGCTCGTCGTGCAATATTTCCGTCAGACGCAGCCTCAGCGCGGCCCGCGCGCGATCCAATTCGCGGCTCGCGGTCGCCTCGTGCACCTCCACCAGTTTGGCGGCCTCTCGCAGGGTCAGGTTGTGAAAATAGTAGAAATCTAGCAGCAGCTTTTGACGCGGCGGCAGAGAGGCCAGAGCGCGATCGAGCGCGCCGCGGGCGATCGAAGCGTTCTGGGATTGTTCCACCGGATCGGGCGCCGCGGGAGCCGCCGGTTCTGGGGCGTCATCGTCGAACTGCTGCAGACGCTTGCCGGCGCGCAGGCGATCGATCCAGGTTTGGTGCAGCACGGCGCGCAGCCAGCCCGCCAGCGAACTACGGCCGGCGTACGATCCCAGCTTGGCCTCGCGCGCGGCGTACAACTCGCCGAAAAGCGCATCGGCGAGTTCCTCGCCGCGATCGCCGGCCATGGCGCGGCCGGCGGCGCGCAGCGGTGCGCGCATCGTGCTCAGCAGCGTTTGCCAGGCGGCCTCCGATCCCGCGGCGCAGGCTGCCGCCAGCGCCAGGTCCGCCACCCGCAATCCTCGCAAGTAAGCGGGCGCCCTGGCTTCGGACACGCCGGACTTTTGCACCGAGCGCCACAACACCGCGGCGAAGGAATCTCGCTCGATTTCCACCGTGGCCCGCGCAACGAGGTACAACTCGGCGATGAGTCCGTCGTGCGTGCTTCGAAAGGTCTGGAGCGGAGGTTCCATCCATTTTGGATTATATGCCCGGACCAGCGGCTTCCCAAAGGGGACCAAGCCGCGAAATATGCGATTTTCTTTGCGAAGACAGCTGTTTGCCAGTAAAATCATGGACGGCATCAAAACAGGAGATTCCGCGCGCAAGGTGTGGCTGGAGTGTCTTGGCTGGAGTGCCTTGGGGGCTCGGTTGCCGATAGAGGGACCCGCAGCAGCGGGACAATTTGAGAAGGAGAATAGCAGACTATGGCAGATCGCATGACGCAATCGCAGGTAGTGAAGCATTTGGCCGTAGCCAACGGCGTAAGCAATAAGGCCGCCAAGGCTCACTTACAGTCGTTGGTGGATTTGGCTGTGGCGCAAGCCAAGAAGAACGGCATCTTTGTGGTTCCCGGCCTGGGCCGGTTGAAAAAGGTGCAGCGCAAGGCGCGCATGGGCCGCAACCCGGCCACCGGCGAGCCGATCAAGATCGCGGCGAAAACCACCGCCAAATTCTATTTGGCCAAGGCCGTCAAGGATTCCATCGCTCCTCCGAAGAAAAAGTAGGGGCTGGCAAGACTTTCCACTACGCGCCCGCGGCTGCCTTTGGCAGTCCGGGCGCGTTGTCTTTTTTAGGGTATCGGCATCCTCCTCGTTCCCATCCATCCCTCCCGATTTTCAGGCCTGGGCCAGTTCTGAAATGCCAGCGGCTCCGCCGCCTTTCCCCGGGAGTGCTACATTTTCAGCCCGCGAAGCGGGCGGGAGAGTGTGGCCCAGGGTGGAGCGTATTTGGCGGAACCCTGGGTACACTGTGAGGGAGAAAAAGAGCCCGCGCAGCGGGCGAAAGGCAGTCTCGCAGTGTCCCGCGTGTCTGTCGCCCGCTTCGCGGGCTCGGTTCTTGCGGTTTACCCAGGGTTCCGCAAAATACGCTCCACCCTGGGCCACATTCTTTCGCCCGCGCTGCGGGCTGACAAGGCACAGCCTCGTTCAGGGGAAAAGCGCTTTTGGAAAGGTGCAGCCTTTCCTTGCCCGCAGCGAAGCGGCGCGCTATGGGCGTCCGTGAAGCGGACGCCCTGACAGGAAAATGGCCGTCTGCGATGAAGTCCGTGCAACGGACGACTGAGGTCTTTGCGGGTGAAGCGAAGCTCAAAAAATATAGAAACCTCGGTCGTCCGTTGTACGGACTCGCTTCCTGCCTGGTTCCGCCCCCAGCACGAAAGTGCTGGGCTATTGTCAACGCGTCCGCTTCACGGACGCCTGGCCAGCAAAGTGACCAAAAAACATAGAAACTCCAGGGAAAGCCCGAACCTTTCCTCACGAAGGAGCGGCGCAGGCGCGAGGCAACCCTCGCTCCTATTGACCCGCCGCTCCCTCACGATTTTCTTTGACGCCGCGATTTCTCCGGCGTATGATTATTCACAGCACCGAATAATTATTCACAGGAGAGCAGCACCCATGAGTAAGGTTGCCCTTGCCGCATTGAAGCCGTCCATGACCCCTTCCCCGCGGCGGTCGCGCCCGGCTCCGCCTCCCGATTTGATTCGGGACGACGACTTCACACCCGCCGGCGTCGCCGCGGTGTTCGACCTGGCCGCCGACGTCAAGAAGAATCCTCGCCGCTTCCAGCGCGAGCCTCTCCGGCCGCAGCCTGGCCGTCCTGTTCGAGAAACGCTCGCTGCGCACGCGGTTGACGTTTGAACTGGCCATGAAATCGCTGGGCGGCGATAGCGTGTTCATGGATAGCGCTCCGCAGCGCATCCCCGACCGCGAACCGATCGCCGACGTGGCTCGCAACCTGGAGCGCTGGGTGGACGCCGTCGCTTTGCGTACCTTCTCGCACTCCACGGTGGAAGAGTTCGCGCAATGGTCGCGCGTTCCCATCGTTAATGGCTTGAGCGAGATGTTCCATCCCTGCCAGGCGCTCACCGATTGGTTCACGCTGGGCGAAGCTTTCGGACGCAACGGAGTGTCCCGCGGCAAGGTTAAGCTGGCATTCGTGGGCGATGGCAACAACGTGGCGCATTCCCTGATGCTGACCGGAGCGCTGTGCGGAGCGCACATCGCGGTGGCCGTCCCCGAAGCCTACCAGCCGAATGCCGAAATCGTGGCGCGGGCCAGGGATATCGCCGCGGAAACCGGTGCGCGGCTGGACATTCATGTGGACGATCCCGCGGCCGCGGTCGCGGGCGCCCGGGCCGTCTACACCGACGTGTGGGCCAGCATGGGATTCGAGCATGAGGCCGCCGAACGGGCCCAGGTTTTTGCGCCGTTCCAGGTGAATAGCGCGCTGATGGAGCGCGCCGCCGGCGATGCCGTCTTCATGCACTGCTTGCCGGCGCACCGGGAGGAAGAGGTTACGGCGGAGGTGATCGAGTCGCCTCGATCGGTGGTTTTCGAGCAGGCGGAAAACCGTTTGCACATCGCCAAGGCCATCCTTCTCACCTTGCTGGCTCGTTAAGAGCCCGAAACTTTATAGGAGGCCCGCAGCGGATCTTCCGCGGGCCGGGCCTCTTTACTACTGAAAGGAAATCATGAAAGTCGTACTCGCTTATTCCGGCGGACTGGATACGTCCGTCATCATTCCCTGGTTGAAGGAACATTACGACTGTGAAGTCATCGCCATGGCCGGCGACATCGGCCAAGGCCAGGGCGAGTTAGAGGGCATCGTCGAGAAGGCCATCAAGACCGGCGCCTCGAAGTGTTTCGTGGAAGACATGCGCGAAGAATTCGCGCGCGACTATTTATTCAAGATGGTGCGCGCCGGCGCGGTTTACGAAGGCAAGTATCTGTTGGGAACTTCCGTTGCCCGGCCGCTCTTGGCCAAGCGTCAGGTGGAGATCGCGTTGCGCGAGGGCGCGGACGCCGTGGCTCACGGCTGTACCGGCAAGGGCAACGATCAAGTCCGCTTCGAGTTGACGGTACTGGCGCTGGCGCCGCAGCTCAAGATCATCGCGCCGTGGAGGGAGTGGGAGATTCGCTCGCGAGAGGATGCCATCGCCTACGCTAAGAAGCACAACGTGCCCATCGCGCAATCGGTGGAGAAGATTTACAGCCGCGACCGCAACGTGTGGCACATCAGCCACGAGGGCGGCGCGCTGGAAGATCCCGCCAACGGCGTGCCCGACGACGTGTGGCAGATCAGCAAAGGTCCTAAGGAAGCGCCCGATACGCCGGGAAAGGTGACCATCGGGTTCGAGCACGGTACTCCGGTGTCCGTGGACGGCCAGCATCTCTCCGCATTTAAGCTGGTGGAAAAGTTGAATGTCCTGGGCGGCCAGCACGGAATCGGACGCATCGACCTGGTGGAGAATCGCTTTGTAGGCATGAAATCGCGCGGCGCGTATGAAACTCCCGGCGGCACGCTGCTCTATGCCGCACATCATGAGCTGGAAGCGCTCACGCTGGACCGCGCCACCACGGCTTACAAAGAACACATCGCGCTCGATTACGCCCAAATGGTCTACAACGGCCTGTGGTTTACGCCGCTGCGCGAAGCGCTGGACGCTTTCATCGACTCGACCCAGAATGTAGTGACGGGCGAAGTGACCTTGGAATTGTTCAAAGGCAATATCAGTATTTTGTCGCGCCAGTCGCCGAACTCTCTGTACTCGACGGCCATCGCCAGCTTCACCATGGGCGAGTCTTACAACCAGAAGGATGCCGAAGGCTTTATTCGCTTGATCGGCCTGCCGATGAGAGTGCGCGCCGGTCTGAAGAATCGCTAGACGAACTGGAAATTAGCCGTATGAAACTTTGGGGCGGACGTTTCGACGAAGGACCATCGGAAATCTTCGAGCGCTTTTCCGGCTCGCTGCATTTCGACCAACGGCTATTCTTCGCCGATATCCAAGGCAGCCAGGCTTGGGCCAACGCGCTGGCGCGCATCGGCATCTACACTAGCGAAGAGGCCGTCCGGGTTCGCGCCGCACTGGACGAACTAGCCGCGGACGCCCGTGGCAACCCGTCATACTTCCAACAAGACGACGAGGACGTTCACACGCTGGTTCTGCGCAAGCTGGGCGAGAAACCCGACATGAGCGAGTTGGCTCAGCGTTTGCACACCGGGCGCAGCCGCAACGAGCAAGTCTCGGTGGATTTCCGGCTGTGGATTCGGAAAGAAATCGGCGAAGCCATCGCCCGGCTCGACGCGCTCCTGGAGGCTCTGGTGGCACAGGCCGAGCGCCATCCTGCGCTGGTGCTGCCTGGATACACCCATCTGCGCCGCGCCCAGCCGGTGTTGTGGGGACACTACCTGCTGGCTTATTTCGAGATGTTTGCGCGCGACCGCGAGCGTTTGGCGCGGGCCTCCGATTCCGCGGACGCGATGCCGCTCGGCAGCGGCGCGCTGGCGGGCAGCGGCATCCCGCTGGATCGCGCGACCCTGGCGCGCGAATTGGGATTTTCGCGGTTGACCGCCAATAGCCTCGACGCCACTTCCGATCGCGACTTCGCCCTGGAGTTTCTCTTCGCTGCGGCGACAACCTTTTTGCACCTCAGCCGTTTGGCGGAGGATTGGATTCTCTATTCCAGCGAAGAGTTTGGGTTTCTCGATCTTTCCGATCAAGTGACCAGCGGCAGCAGTTTAATGCCGCAAAAAAAGAATCCCGATTCGCTGGAGTTGCTGCGCGGCAAGACCGGGCGCATGCTCGGACATCTTGTGGCCCTGGCGACCACCATCAAGGCCACGCCGCTTAGTTACAATCGCGACATGCAAGAGGACAAGGAAGCGGTCTTCGATGCCGCCGACCAGTTGCGCATGGGGCTGGAGATGGCGGCGATGGTCGTCGCCACCGCCAGCCCCAAGCCGGAGCCGATGCAGCACGCCGCGGCGGGCGGGTGGTCCTGCGCCACCGACTTGGCCGAATACCTGGCGCTGCATGGCGTGCCGTTCCATCAAGCGCATCGGATCGTTGGCGCCATCGTTCGCGCCGGCTTGACGGCGAATCGTCCGCCCGAGCAGTGGACGCTCGAACAGTTGCGCGAATCCAGCCCCGCATTCGGCGAAGACTGCTTAGTTTGGCTGCGCGGGACCGCGGGTATCGCCCGCCGCGAGATCGAGGGCGGCACGGGGCCGGGCATGGTGGCGCAAGCCATTCGCGCGGCACGCCGGCGATTGCAGCAATGGAGCAAGCAGGGACGGTAATGAACAAGCAATTCCGCCACGACAAGATCCTACAACTGATCCGCGGCCAGGAAATCTTCACGCAAGAGGACTTGGTGAAAGGTCTGCGCCGGATGGGCGTGCGCGCCACGCAGGTGACTTTGTCGCGCGACCTGCATGAATTGAACGTGGCCAAGACGGCCGCCGGCTACAAAGTGCTCGATGACGCTGTTTCCGGCGAGGAGCAGCAGGATGTCCGGCGTCAGGAGTTCGAGCGCGCCATGGCCGAGTTCCTGCGCGACGTGAGACGCGCCCAAAATCTGGTGATCCTGAAGACGGCGGTGGGCGGAGCGCAGCCCGTGGCCCTGGCGCTGGACCGCGAGAACTGGCCGGAAGTGGTCGGCACCATCGCGGGCGACGATACGATTCTGGTGATCGCCGGAGATAACCGCAAGGCGGAGAAGATCGTTCAGCGTTTGCTGGATCTGGGCCGGTGAAGCCCTATGCCGCCCATTTGGCGGCGACAGTTCTCTCCGCAAGATGTCCGCCGGAAGTTTCCGCCGTTGCTACGGCAGGCGCTGCCCCTTCGGAGCTTGGCCAGGAAGCAGAAGCGTCTTGATCGGTTCACCCTCGCCGCAAACCGTCATCCCGGAGAAGCGTTTGTACCATGGACCCTCCGGAACATCAGGTTCGGTGTCGAGCCACTGCGCCAGCAGTTCCAATTGTGACGTCGGCAGGGCCCGGCTCTGAACGCGACCGAGAAGATGCTGAAAGAGGGCGGGCGGCACGTTGTGGCGACGGACTTTCGGCATGGCGGACGCCAAGGATCTCAGATTCCGTAAAACCCACGGGTCATGCGCTCTCTGATTTTCGCGGCGTTCGTTGAATCTGGCTCCGCCGCCAACTGTTTCGCCAGCCGTCCCAGTTCCGCCGGGCTCAAGCGGTTGCCCTTTCCTTCCAGGCTCGCTAGTTCGGCGGTCTCCAAGGCGATCTCTTCTCCGCTGGGCTTGCGAGCCACCACCTGGCTGCCGGTCAAGGCTTGCCGAACGAACCAGTGATAGACCGTGAGCGCGCTTTTGATGACATCGGTCCGCTTCGAGTGGGTCAACTCCGCCATCTGGTTGACCAAGGCGAGCTCCGTCGGTGTCAGAACAGGCTGTACTCTAGCCATACTCGTATCTCCTCAGTTACTGTTCTGATTCTACTCCTGAATGCGCCTTCCCGTTACCGGATTTAGCGGTGAACTGTTGATGACCCCTCATCGGATAAGTGGCGAAACTCCCGAGACACGCAAGCTCCTAGTGGGTGAATCCCTACTCAACTTGCTGCAGATTGAGAGCGATGCGCACGCCGTTCACCAGGATAACGCTCTGGTTAAGCAATTCCTGGTTGGTGATTTCATACTCGGTGAAGCGGTGGAGCTGCTCCAAGGGGCAGATGTACTCCACCGCTTCGGACGAAAACGAACTGGCGGTGAATTGAACGAGCACCGTCATATCCAGACCGGCCAACGTGTCCCAGGCCGGCGTCTTGGCCAGCAAATCCTTCAGCAGGGGAGCCAGGAATAGGTCGAAGCTCTGCGCGGCTCGTTTGTAAATGGCCGTGTTGGCCTGATCGAACACCGCGGGATTGCGCAAGGTCACCTGCAGATAGAGCCGGTTGCGGAACACCATCAACGAAGCCGGCGCGTAGTTTGGGAAGTGAAACTTGTTGAACGCCGTATTTCGTCAAGGCGTCCAGTTCGGGCTGGTGCTGCTTCTGCAGGGCGTCGGCGTCGGTTTGGCTGAGCGCAGCCGCCGCTGCCGCTGCAGGCATAACAGCGGCGCCGGATGGCGGCGCCGCAAGGGGAGGAGCAGCCAGAGGCGAACCGTGAGGGAGTTGCGGGTCGCCCGGTAATGGGCGCGACCAAGCTCCCAGCGCCGGAGTAAGCGCGGAACGCCAAGGGCCGCCGGAATTCGCGGCCGTCGCCGCCGGCGAATCGGCGGTGCGTACGCCGGATGGCGCCGGCGAGTCCTGGGCCATGCGCGCGCGCTGGATCTCCTCGACATCCAACGGTTCCTGCTTGCCTAAGGCCACGGCGAAGGCGCGCCCGCTCACATAAATCTCGGAGGCATTCAGGATCTGCTGCCGCGCTTCGGTCGCGGCTTTGGGATAGCTAGCGGCATCCGTCTTGGAAAACACCACTACCAGGATTTCCTTCCCTTCGTAACTGTCGGCGCGGCCCGCGCCGGTGCGGACGTGGTAGGAAATTTCAAAACCAAATCCCTCGAACGGCACATCGCCGGGAAAATACTGCGGCAGCAAACGGAGAATGGGAACAAGCACCTCGTCCAACAAACGGTTGGCACGCTGGTTCTGGGTCAGCGACTCAGCCCGGAAGGCGGCACTGTAGTTGGCGGAGACCTTCAGGATGGTCCGTTCGTGATAACGGACAAACTCCAGACCTCGTGTATCGCCGCCGTCGCGTGGATCCTGACCCACGTAACGGTTCAGCGTGACAGCGAACGGAAACGCCGCGCGCGCGATCTCCCGGTTCAGGGCTATGAGTTGTTTCATGTAGCTCTGTTCCAGGCTTTTGAGTTCCGGGTTGGGAATCTCCGCGGAACTGACTTGGGACCATGCCGTGCCCGCCCCGCACAGCACGATGCACAGCAAGAGATGCCAAAGAGGATTGCTTCGCATAATCATCTATCTTACCGAATATCGAGTCCCCGAACGGGGCGAAGGTACATAGGGAGGTTGCGCGATGGCGCGCATAAAAGCCACGATGGAGCCGATTTCCCCCGGCGTCAGCGTGCGGCTAAAGGGCGGCATCATCGCCGATTTTCCCAACGCGCTTCCTCCCATGGCGATCATGTTTTGCAGTTGCTCGTCGCTCAGGGCGTTCAAAACCTTGCCGTCATTTCCCAACGCGGGCGCGGGAGTAAGGTTGGAACGATTCGATGGTCCGCCCGGAGTGGTATCGGCATGGCACCATACGCAGTAGGTATAGAAGAGCCGCTTACCCTGCGTTTGTTCGTAGCTGAGCGGGATGATCTTTTGCGCATCGCTCCAGTCCGGCTCCAAGCCGTAGGCTTCGCCGAATGGTTCCGGCTTTACGGCGGCGCCGCCGCGTCCGCAAGAAGCCGATAGGAGCGCGGCCAGGAGCACCACAATCAGCAGGGAGAATCGTTTCATCGGGAGCCTCCCGCGTCAATCCCGCGCGGGCGTTTCAGACTCGCGCTGGCGGCCTTCGGCGAAGCGCTCTGCCGCAAGGAAAGCATGTAGGCAGTCAGGGCTTGCACTTCCTGATCCGTAAACGAGCGCCGCGGTTCGATGGCTCCGGCCACCAGGCTTTGCGGATCTCGCAGCCAGGCTTCGATCCATTCGGCGGTCATCCAATTGCCCACATTGCTGAGGTTCGGTCCCACGTAGCCGCCGGTCGAGCCGATGGTGTGACAGGACTGGCACTCGTAGCGAACTTCGTACAACTGTTTGCCGGCGTCAGCCAACTGCGGCGTGAACTTTTTCGGTACCTCGGCGCCCGCCGGCATGGCCGGGCTGGCCAGGCCGATGGTGAAGTAGTCGGCGATGGTGGCCGTCTCCTGGTCGTTCAGATTGAATTGCGGCATGCGCATGGTCAGGGTTGGCCGCAGCGTCTGCGGATTCTTCATGAACGCCATCAGCCACGCGCGGCGCGCGCGGCTCCCTTCAAACGAGAGATCGGGCGCCAGCGTTCCGCCAAAGCCGCTGAAGGTGTGGCAGACGTAACACTTGTATCGCTCATAGAGGCTCCGAACGCGCCGGCGGGACGGAAGGCCGCGTGAGGCGCCGGCACTTGCAACTTACCCATCGCCGAAGTCGCCGGGCCGCCGGTCATGCTCAATAACGCGGTGGTCAATTCTTCCATGCGCGCCGGTTCGATTTGATATTGCGGCATCCGCGCGGCCGGATTGACCGCCAACGGATCGGCGATCTTGGCCCGGATGTACGACACCAGTGTGCGCGGAATCGTGGTGCGGCCAAATTCCAGTTGGGAAGTCGTCTTGGCGCCGAGAGCCGAGAGGTCGGGACCAAAATCGTTTTGTTGATTGAGGCCCGTGACCACGTGGCAACTGCGGCAGCCCTTTTGCACAAACAGTTTCTTGCCCTGGTCCACTTCGCCGGCCGAGGGAGCACCCAGCGCCGGAACGTCCGAGAGCAAACTGGAATCGGCAAGCTTGGCCTGGATGTAGCGCGTCACTTTGTAGAGGTCTTCATCCGTCCAGCGATATTGCGGCATCTGGGAATGCGCCAAGTAGGCTTGCGGATTGCGCAGCCACGCCACCAGCCATTCCGGTTTCACCTTGCTGGCCACTTTGGTCAGTTCGGGACCGATGTCGCCACCGATCAGTTGGGTTTCGCCGCCGCGCGTGACCGCCAGCGAGTGGCAGGTGGTACAGAACATCTGCCGGAAGCGCAGTTCGCCTTGATCCACGACGTCGGCCTTCTTCTCCCACGCCGCAATCGTGCGCGCGTCGATTTGGCCCGCCTGCAGCGGTTGACCCTGCAGCGAGCTCACATACGCGGAGAGCGCCCGCAATTCCGTTTCGCTGAGTTGGAATTTCGGCATGCGCAAATCGCTGCCCGCGGTCTGCACGCCGTTGACTTTGACGTTGCCGTCGCTGTCGGTAATCGTGCGCGGATCTTTCAGCCATTTGTAGATCCATTCCCGGCTCACCTTGTTGCCTGCCGAGGTTAAATCGGGACCCAGCATTTCCGGACGGCTAATGCCTCCCAGGCGATGGCATCCCACGCAGTTGAGACGTACCAGATCCTGCCGCCCGCGGTTGAGTTGCGGCGTTTGCGGCAATTGGTTTTGATGGCACGCTCCGCAGGAAGCTTGGATGTAGCGAATCGGCAACATCGGACGCTCCCAAGCCAGCGTCGTCTCGTGAGCTTCGTCAACCTCCGTGGCGCGCCCCTGCCCGCGATGACAGACCACGCAGCCCCATTGGCTTCCCGGATGCGGGATCGGCGGATGGGCCCGAAACACTTTGGGAACGCCGCCTTCTTTGGACGTATCCTGCAAAGACGTTTGCGTCAAACCCTGGTGACAAGTCACGCAGCGATCCACCACGTCAAGCTGGGGAACCCAGATTTGTTCGATGTTAGGTTGATAGTCCGCCAACAAGCGTTTGCTATCGGGCCGGCTTTGCGCGAAGCGCACGTACTCGCGTTTGTAACGGCGCCATTCGCGGAACGTGTCTTTGATGGGAGACACGGCCAGCACCGCGAGAAAGATCACGCTGGAGATCGCAAAGGCGATTCGCACGCGCTGGGAAACTTTACCCATGTCTTCGGCTGCCACGTTACCTCCAGGGCCATACCCACGACCAACCAGGGCCGCGGAAGAAAGTCCCCACCATCGTGAGGGTTATCGCAACGGAGATGAACCAGGTCATCACCCACCAGGAAAGCGCGCGGGAGCGCAGATACTCGTAGCCGCCGGCGTATCGAGAGGCGGACTTCGGCTGGATGTCGCCGGCCCGGCCCGGAGTTATGAAGTACGAGGCCACCGCCAGTCCGCCAATCAGGACGGACGGCACGATTACGGTCCAAGCGTCGAAAATCGCCAGAAAAACGAGCAGCACCGCCAGGACAGTCAGTAAAATATTGAAACGCCGCCGCCGGTTGCCGCTCCACAGGGGCTCGCCTTTTACATTGACGTCCGAATAAGGGATCACCACCAGCGCCAGCACCACCAACGTGGGAATCAATACTCCCGCTACGACTGGCGGAAAGTAATGCAGCAACTCCTGTAATCCCAGAAAATACCAAGGGGCTTTGGCGGGATTGGGAGTCAATAGCGGGTTGGCTTCCTGTTCCAGCGGCGCATCCCAGAACAACGAGAGTCCCACCAGAACGATCGTCAGCACCTGGAAGGCGATCAATTCCCGCAGCAGCATATTCGGATAGGACATCACCACCGGGCCGCGCTCGTCCTTCACCTTGGCGGAGGTCTTCTTGGTGATGAAGACGATGCGCCGCGGGCTGCGCAGGGCGTCGGAATCGGCGGAGGCCGTGAACTTGGTTTCTTCAGCCATTGGCCGACTCCTTTCCGGAATCGTTTCCCGACTCATTGTTCAAATCGTTTTCCGGCTTCGAACGATCTCGTAACTCCAAGCCGCCGTCTTTTTGCACTCGCCAGAAATGGATGGCCACCAGCCCCACGGCCGCGATCGGCAGGGCGACGCAGTGCAGAACATAGAACCGCAGCAGCGCGCTTTCTCCAACGACGTTTCCTCCCAGCAACAGGAACCGCGACGGACCACCCACTCCCGGCACCCAAGACATAATGTTGGCGCCCACAGTGATGGCCCAGAACGAAAGCTGATCCCAGGGCAACAGGTAGCCGGTGTAGCTCAGCAACAGCGTGGACAGCAGCAGCCCCACGCCGACCACCCAGTTGAACTCCCGCGGCGCTTTGTATCCGCCGCGATAAAACACGTGGAACATGTGCGCGAAGACCATGGCCACCATGGCGTGCGCCGCCAGCCGGTGCATGTTGCGCAGCAACATTCCGTTGGACACCACGAAGCGCAGGTCTTTCATGTCCTGGTAGGCTTGCGGGATGGCGGGATGGTAGTAAAACATCAGCAAGACCCCGGTCACCACCAGTTGCACGAACAGCAAGAAGGAGAACGACCCCAGGTAGTAGGTGGCGCGCACGCGCAGCGACTTTTCGCGCACCTTCACGGGAACCATGTGCAGGAAAATGTTCCCGAAGATGGCCAAGCTGCGCGTGCGGTTGGTCACTGCCGGTCCGCGCCGGAAGGCCGATTTCCAAGGCCGCGTCGCGCGCAGCCAGGCCATTGTTTTTTCGCCCCAAGTATTGGTCATGCGCACCTCAAACCTTCAAGACTTCGGACGGCGGAATAATGTTCAGCCGATCCACCACCAGTTGGCCGTCGGTGGCTAGCGAAATCGCGAAATGCGGCAGGGGCCGCGGCGCCGGTCCCGCCACTTTCTTGCCATCCCGATCGAACTTGCTTCCATGACACGGGCAGGCGATCAGGTTTTCGTCGGGTTTCCATTCGGTGATACAACCGAGATGCGTGCAAACCGCCGACACCGCAAAAAACCCGGCCGCCGTGCGCACAATGAAAACCTGCTGCTCGCGAAGATAGTTCACCGAGTTGGCCAGATAGTCGTCGGGATTGCCGACTCGAAACTTGGCGGGAGGCTCGAACAAGACGTTGGGCGAAATGTAGTTGACCGTCACCACGCCCGCGCCCAGGCCGGCAATACCCAGCGCGGCCAAAGGTATGGTCGTTAGAAAGTCGCGGCGGCTCGCGTGGACTTCTTCCGGATGATTCTCGGGTGTATTCATAATGTCAGCACCCGCGTATTCCCTTCCTTGGACCAGTCCTGGGGAGCGGAATGGAACACCTCAAAACCCTCCATGGTGATGGTGTTCACCGGGCAGCGCTCCGCGCACAAGCCACAGCGGATGCAGATGGTCTCGTCTTTCAACATCATGGAGCCTTCCGCGGTAAAGGATTCGCCAGGCTGGAAATGCTGCTGCAAAAAGGCCGGGTCCGCGGCGCGCTGCGCCGCCAGCCATGATTCGTTCTCCGGAGAGACTTCCAACTGCCGCAGCGGCACCAGCGTCAGGCAATTTTGCGGACAGACGTCTACGCAGCCGCCACAGAGGATGCATTCGTTGCCTTGCTCCTCGCTGCCTTCAAAAATAGTATTGATCCAGCATTTCAGGCAGCGCGACGCTTCGGCGCGGGCTTGCTCCTCGGTGAAGCCGACCTCCACTTCCGTGATGCCGGTGCGGCGATCCAGGGGAATCGTGGGCACGCTCAGGCGCGAATACTCGTCGTAGTTGGCGGCCATCTCGTGGTGGTTCAGCACGGTGATCTGAACGAATTGGGGCCGCGGCTTCCACTCTTTCCCGCGCAGATAGTGGTCGATTTCCTCGGCGGCTTTCTTGCCGTCCGCCACCGCGCTGATGATCAAGCGCGGACCGAAGGCGATGTCCCCAGCGGCGAAGATTCCCGGCGCCGTGGTCATCAGCGTGGCGGGATCGATCTTGATGGTGCCCTGGCGGGTGGTCTCGATCCGATCTTCCGGAGTCAGGAACGAGAGATCCGAGGTTTGCCCGATGGCCAGAATCACCGTGTCGCAAGAAAGCGTGCTCTCCGTTCCCTCGGCAAACGTTGGGTTGAAGCGGTGCTGCGCGTCGAAGACCGAAATGCACTGGACCGTTTCCAGGCCGGTCACCTTGCCGTCCTTGCCGACATACTGCTTGGGTCCGCGCGAGGGATGCAGCCGCAAGCCCTCGTCCAAGCCTTCGTCGATTTCCTCGCCGAAGGCCGGCATCTCTTCGCGGGATTCCAAGCAAACCAGGTGCACTTCGCGGGCCCCCATGCGCAGCGCGGCCCGCGACACGTCCATCAGTTCCTTGGTGGCAACTTGCAGTTCGCTATCGGTAAGCTGATCGGGGAGCAACGCCGTTTCCAACACTTCCATCGTGATCTGCTGCTGCCGGCGAAGGGCCGAACGCGCCACGTCGATGGCCACATTGCCGCCGCCGATCACCACCACTTTCTTGCCGATCGAGAAGCGATAGCCGAGGTTCACATTGAGCAGGAAGTCCACGCCGGTGATCACACCGTCCAGCTCCCGGCCCGGCAGCGTCAAATCGCGGCTGCGGTGCAAGCCGTTGGCCAGCAGGACGGCCGCAAAGCCTTCGCGGCGCAAATCCTGCAAGGAGAAATCACCCAGACGGGAGTTCAGGCGGAGTTCCGGCCCCAGATCGAGGATCTCGCGAACCTGGGCATCTACAACGTCGCGCGGCAGCCGGTATTCGGGAATGCCCAAACGCAGCATGCCGCCGACGGCCGGAGCGGCTTCAAAAATCGTGACGCCATAGCCGCGCAACGCCAAGTCGTGCGCCGCGGCCAGTCCCGCCGGCCCGGAGCCGATGACGGCCACGCGCTCCGGGTGGCGAACCTTGGGCTTTTCGGCATGCATGTCCAGAGGATGCAGCGATTCCGGCCCGTGGCGTTCCGTCAAGAAACGCTTCAAAGCCCGGATGGCGATGGGCGCGTCCATTTTTCCGCGGCGGCAGTTGGTTTCGCAAGGATGGCCGCAGACCCGCCCGCAAACCGAAGCCAGCGGGTTGGGTTCCCGCGCATAGCGGTAGGCTTCCTCGTATTTTCCCTCTGCGATCAGCGCCACGTAGCGCCCGGCCTGCGTGTGCACCGGACATGCCTTCATGCAAGGCATGTTGGATTCCAGCCAGTCCAGGTCCACGAGTTTGGTTCGCAGCTCCAGTTTGCCCATAGCGCCGATCCTTGCCGAACGTTGCTTCAGCGCGACACGTTCTAACGCTGCTTCAGCGCGACACCTTGAGCGACACCGTAGCGCCGCTAGCCGTCACTTCGACCGCCTCGGTAGTGGGCTTGCCCTCTTCGCTCCACGTCTTGAGCGTGTACTTGCCGGCCGGAACGTCTTTGATCGTGAAGTGCCCTTCCTTGTCGGTTAAGGCGAAGTAGGGAGTGGGCACGATGACCACGTAACCGGACATTTCCGGATGGACGTTGCACAGCAGCGAAGCCACGCCGAGGTTGGTAAAGGTGAAAGATTTTTTCTGTCCCTGCGGCCAAGTCCCCATGTTGTTGGCGAGTTTTTTATTTCCGCTGACGGAAGGCCAGTAAACGTTGTGGCCCACCGCGTCGCTGTTCAAGAAGTCGGCCTCCGTCCCCTGAAGCAATACGGTGACGTGGGGGATGAAGGTCATCTTCTTTTGATCAATGACCGCGTGAGCCGTAGGAGCCGGAAACGTCTTGCCGGCGATGGCATCCACGTACACGGCAATGTTCTCGGCGGATTTAATCCCCGCTGCCGTAACCGTACCTTTGATATCGCTGGCTCCCGCGGCGCCCGCCAAGGTCATGCAGATCGCCGCTACCATTACCGCCGTTCCTACATTGAACCGTTTCATTTTTCCTCCCAGTTTTGAAATGCATCTCTCGTACAGCTAAATCACAAAATCCATGCCCAGCACAAAGCCGTTGGGGTGATAGAACACCGGGCTGCCGGGTATGGGGCGCCCGTAGTTGTGCTGAAACTCAAAAACGCCTTTGATGTTGGCGCGGAACAGAAGCTGCAACCCCGGGCTGAAGCGGTTGCGTGTGGTGCTCTCGGAAAAGCCATTGAGGAAGTCGGCCGGCGAGTTGACCACGTCGTAGCGCATGATGCCGATCAGCCACGGATGGAACCAATATTCGCTTTCCAGGAATCCGCCGGAGTAGTTGACCGCCGGGGCGGGCAGATAAGCCGTTTGAGCGTCGTTGATCTGCAGGTTGCTGTCGTGGCCGTGCATGGCCACGCCGTATAACTCGAACTGGCGATACTTGAAGCGGAAATCTCCGCCCGCGCGGTAGAAGGGAAAGTTGGCGGTGAGGGCGTTGGGAAACATGACGCGGTCTTCGTTGAGGGCGTTGCTGCCTTCGTAGTAGAAACCGCCCAAGCGCAACGAGGTGTGATCCCGCGGGCCGGTGGGGCCGGCGGCTTGAACTTCACTGCGTTGTTTGGGATCGCGCTCCAGATTGAATTGCCTCCAGGCATTGAAATAGACGTCCTTGCTGTTACGCGCCGCCGGATCGGCATTGTTGCCGTTGAGCACCGCCAGCGACCACCAAAAATTCCCGTTGTTGGGATACCCGCCGACCTCGACTCCGCGTTGCGGCGATCCGAAGGTAAACGGGTTGTTGGCCAGACCGCCGCCGGGCCCGGACACGGCCACCTGATTAAAGATGTCGTAGCCGGTTGGGTTGATGCTGCGGGCCTGCGAGAATGGCAAATCCGGCTCAAACTGCCCGAAACGCACATTCAATGCGTTCTTGGGCAGATGCAGGTAGTGCCCCACGTCGTTCACCTTGATATAGCCGTCACCCAAACCGCCGGCCGCGCCCGATCCGCCGGTCGAAAGGTCGTCGTCAATCCACCAGGAGATATTTTCTCCCAGGCTTCCGGCGCTCAAGATGGTGAAAGTGTTGGGCGCAAACATGTCGGTCCGCGGCTGGAATCCCAGCGCCACGGGCTGTTGGTTGTTGTAGCTGGCGAAGCCGGAATAGCGGAAGGCGATGGGAATGGTCCCCGGCATCTCGCCCGGATAGATGGCTTTCGGGAAGACCTCGCGCAAAGCCTTGGCTCCCAGGAGAACGGGTGGTTCCTTCACAAAGGTCTCGTCGTCCTTGGGGAACTTGAAGCCGTTCTTCTTGAACGCCAGGCCGAAGTCGTTCAACTCGGGAAAGTTGTTGTGACAGGTGGAGCAGGAAGTCTGATACTTCCTCGAGAAAGCCGGGATCCCATAAGCAGGAGTGGCTGGGACCAGCAACATGACCAGGAACATACCCAGCACAACCAGCGACACAGGGACGAAAACACGGCGGTTGAGTCTGGAACTAAACGGTTCACGCATTGCAGTGGCCTCCGTGAAATTTCTCGACACTTTCGTTCACCTTGTTTATTTTGTGTCGGAGAGGGCCGCGCCATCCGTGACGCCATACCGCCGCGTTTGTGATGGGCGTCACAAACGGACCGGAACCTATAAGAGGCATAAGACCAAAACAGGAAGGGCTTGCTTTATCCAGCCCAGTCGGAGAGAATCGAGAATAGCTAGGGTTTGCCCAGTTTTACCGCTGGCAGAATCCCCGAGAGCAGGATCCTATGAGCGGTTCGTCCGGGCCGTACAATCTGCCGGTTATCGACAGTTGCTTCGCTTGCATAACGAAGGTGGATGGTCTGCTGTGTGAGCTTCCCCACCAGGCTCTGACCGACCTGAACGCGATTCGCCAGAATGCCATTTTCCCGCGGGGGGCTTTCCTGTTTGTGGAGGGCGAATCGCCGCGAGGCGTCTTCGTTCTCTGTTCCGGACAAGCCCGGCTGACCGCCACTTCCCCGGACGGTCAAACGGTCACGCTCGCGGTGGCCGAGCGAGGCGAAGTTCTGGGCTTGAGCAACCTTCTCGCCAATAGTCCTTACGTGATGAGTGCGGAGACGTTGGTTCCCTGTCATGTCAGTTTCATTCCGCGCCTGCAATTTTTGCAGTTCATGCGGGCCCACACGGACGTGGCCCTGCGCGTGGCCAAGCATCTGAGCATGGAACTCAACCGGGCTTGGGAGCAGACGCTCTTGATCACTCTGGCGCCTTCGGCCCAGGCCAAGCTGGCGCGATTCTTGCTGGCTTGGGCCGCGGAACATTCCCGCGACGTAGCGGTGGAGGTTCGTTTGACCTTGAACATGACGCACGAAGAAATCGCCAACCGGATTGGCGCGCGCCGCGAGACGGTGAGCCGGGCCTTGGCCGACTTTTGCCAGCATGAGGTGCTGCGCGTGAATCGCGGGCACATCGTTATCTTGCAGCCGGAAAAACTGAAAGCGTTGGCCGCCAGTTAACGGCCGCGCCGGCGGCCGGGACTTACGCTGGCCAGGCAGCCCACTCGCGGACCTCATCGAGTCCAATGTGCGGTTCTACGAAAGAAGGGCGGACAAGATAAAAAACTTCGGTCAGACTGAACGTCGTGATTTTCGTTCGCGCAGTGCATCGCCCGGCGTTACAAAAGAAATGCGGTGAACTCCGCGCGGCCAGAAGATCCGGCTGTCGTCGCCGTTAAAAACCGAGAGAGAGAAATTCCCCGCAGCTCGAAGAACAACCTTCCCTGTCCAGGCCGACCCCTTTTCCGCCCTTTTCGGCTGGCATCACTTGACGACCATGCCAACACTGGCATATATTCGGAGATGGGGAGAGCGATGCTCGAGCGGGTTCCAGTTCCGGTGAAACCGGTTGTTTGGGTCGGCGATTCGCTGGAAGTATTGCGCAAGTTTCCAGACGACGTCCAATGGGAAATGGGACACGCCATCTACCTGGCTCAGAAGGGCGATAAGCACGAGAGTGCCAAGCCTCTTTTCGGTTTTGGCTCGGGCGTTCCGGAAGTGGTCACGGATTATCGTGGCGACACGTTCCGGGCCGTCTACACGGTAAGGCTCGCGGGCCGCGTCTATGTTTTTGCACGTTTTCCAAAAGAAGTCTAAACGGGGGATCGCGACTCCCCGGCTCGAGACGGAGTTGATACGGCGCAGAATGCGCAGGGCCGAAGAGTTGCACGCGATGCTGGGAGGCCAACCATGAAAAAGAAACGGGACTATAAACTGAGCTGCGGCAATGTGTTTGCCGACATTGGCTTGCCAAACCCGGAGGAGGCGCTGGTGAAGGCTGAGTTAGCCCACAGAATCTCGACCGTGATTCGGACCCGCCGGCTGACTCAAGCGCAGGCCGCTCGGGCATTGGGCGTGGATCAACCCAAGATTTCGGCCTTAATCCGTGGACGGCTCGCACCGTTTTCGATCGAGCGCCTGATGCGCTTTATCGTGTTACTGGGGCACGATGTGGAGATTTCCGTGAAGTCCAGGCCACGTTCGCAGACGCATCCGCGTCTGCGGGTGGCGTAGGCCGGCTTGAAAAAGGGGCCCGGGCCGGTCAACGTTACGCAGAGTCTTTTTCACGCGGTGGAAAACAACTCGCCCCGTTCAGGCTGGCACCGTTACCCCTTGATCTACCGAGTGGAGTATTTGTGATCAGTCCAACTCGGCGGAGGGGTTGACGTGAGACGGGCGGAACTCCAATCCGTGATGGCCTGAACGTCGTGACTCTTCCTGGACGCCGAACCTGGATGGCCTTACGGAAAAAGAGACCTGAGTTGGGTGTCAACGCACGCTGCCCGAAAAGACAACCCTCCCCGTCCAGGCTGAACCCCTTCGTGTTCTTTTTCACGGCAGCGCCTTCGACAACGGGCCCGTGTTACAATCCATTCATGTCGCTACCAGAGCGAATCACTCTCGACCCTCAAGTTCTCGCCGGCAAGCCGGTGATCCGGGGAACGCGCCTGGCCGTGGAATTTATACTGGAGTTGCTGGCCGCCGGCCAAAAGGAAACCGAGATCCGCTCGGAGCTCCGCCAGGAGATCGGACTGTCGTTGCCGTGAAAAGCTGCGCGCGAAAAATGGCTACGCAGATCAGGCTGTCCCGGCCCATCCGTCCCGGCGCATCCCCCGTTGTCCCCCATCGCCATGTTATAGTTGGGATATGGACGCGCGGATCGAGGTCTTAAAGTCGAAGATCATCGAAGTCGGTAAGCCCGACAAGATCATCTTGTTTGGGTCGCACGCGCGCGGCACCGCAACCGATGACAGCGATGTCGATCTGCTGGTGATTGGACCGTCCACGCTGCCCAAGCACGACCGCGAACTTGGCTTTCGAACCGCTCTTTCGGGCTCCGGAATCCCCTACGACCTCATCGCTCTAACTCCCGAGGAAGTGGAAGCGCGCCTGCGAATTCGCGGTCCATTTATCCGCGAAATCTTGTGAACCGGCAAGATGATCTATGAGCGAGCTTAACGCGAAGGCGGAAGAAGACAATGCTTCCGCCCGAATCCTCTTAGAGTATGACGGTCCCGCTGCGACGGTCGTCAAGAGCAATACAGTCTCGCAGGAGGACTTCAAGGTCATGGATCCTCGGCGCATACGGCGCATATAGAATCTCAAAAGGAGAAGTCGAACATGCATCGTCCTTTACCAGACCTTGGCGAGTGGCCCGCGCTCGAGTGGGAACAGTGGAAAGACACCGCGGAAACGCTGCAGATGTACATGCAGATCGTTGGCAAGACGCGTTTGGGACTCACCCCGATACAAAATCACTGGTGGAACGTCCCGTCTTATCTCACGGCGCGCGGTCTAACGACATCGGCAATGCCCGCGGATCGCGGCATGCTGCTCGACATCGAGTTCGACTTTGTATCTCACGAAGTGGTTTGCCGTACCAGCCGCGGGGAAATTCGCAAGATCCCGCTGCGGTCCGTTTCGGTAGCCCAGTTTTACGAGGAGTACATGAAGGCGCTGGCCTCTCTCGGAGTATCCATCACGATTCACCCGATGCCCGTGGAGGTCGCCAATCCCATCCCGTGCGATGTCGATACGGTTCATTGCACCTACGACAGCGCCGCCGCAACGCGTTTCTGGCAGGTGCTCAGGATCGCCGACACGCTTCTCAAGCGCTTTTCCACGAACTTCTACGGCAAGATCAGCCCGGTTCACTTCTTCTGGGGGTCGTTCGATCTTGCGGTGACCCGATTCAACGGCAAGCGTGCGCCGGCGCGGCCTGGGGCCGATTCGATTCAGGCCGAAGCCTACTCCCATGAGGTCATCAGTTCGGGCTTTTGGCCTGGCAACGGCGGCTACGGGCGCGCCGCATTCTATTCCTACGCCGCACCCGTTCCCGATGGACTGCAAAATACCGTGCTTCAGGGCCAGGGTGGGTTCAACGCGAAGATGGGCGAGTTCATTCTGGACTACTCAGATGCGAGAAATTCCGAAGATCCTGTCGATACGGTTCTGGAGTTTCTCGAGGACACCTATTCAGCGGCGGCTGATTTGGCGAAATGGGATCGGGCGACGCTCGACCGGCGCGACGAGGTCGCCGGTGCGATGCGGCTTAAACACCCCCCGACGATCCTTGCCACACACATTCGCGGCGAAAAATAATCGTCAAGTCCAGGCCGACCCCACTCCCTCGACCCCACTCCCTCAGGCGAATAGGCGTGGATCGAAACGGACAGGTATAGGGTCGTCCACCTCGATTGCGCTGAAGTCTGGGTGCTGTGGGTTCAACAGGAAATTGTGCTCGCTCGGAACGACGCGCGATACAAGGCCGACCCCTTTTCCCGCTTTTCCCCAGTTACCCCAATGGAGATCCGCACAGGAGATCGGACTGTCGTTGCCGTGAAAAGCTGTGCGCGAAAAATGGCTACGCAGATCAGGCTGTCCCGGCCCTTCTCCGGCCCAGAGTGACCCTCTTCGTGCCCTTCGTGTCCAGGGAGGGTATGGAATTTCCGAATCGGCTGAGCGATAATAACTTCATGAATAAAGAGGTTCTTAAGCGTACACGAGACCGCCGTCGCACGGCCAAGCAACGCGCGCTCTTGACTCTTCTCGACGAGTTGGGCCGGACCCATCCTCGGCGCGACCGGGCTTTTTGGGCGGGGTTCGACCGGGATCTGAGGTCGAGACGGCTGACCTTCAGGACGACGCAAAATGGCCAAAGAAGACCTCGCCTACGTCCTTGACACAGACACCGTGTCCTATCTTTTGGGTGGTCATACAGGCGCCTTAGAAGGAATGCGGATGGCAACTGTGCAAGGCGCCAGAATCTACTTGTGTCCGGTCGTGTGGTTCGAAGTCCGGCGGGGCCTCCTTCAGCGCGATGCCCGCCGGCAACTTCAGGTCTTCGAACGGTTCGCCGCTCTTTTGGAGTGGCGAGACCTGGACCGGAGATTTTGGGATGAGTTGGCGGCAGCTTGGGCCAGCTTGCGCCGAAAAAGACGACCCGTCCAGGATTCCGATCTAATGATCGCAACGTTTGCCCAACACTTGGGCGCGATCGTGGTCACCCACAACGTATCGCACTTTGGCTTGACCGGAGTTGCGACGGTGGACTGGTGCAGTTAAGAGTTGCTTGGGGAGTGCGTAAGACAGAGGTGCATGGCGTCTTGACGTGCTGACGTGCGTAGCCACTTTTTACGTGCAGGCGTGCTACGTTGATCGGAAATGCATGATCCGTTCAGGAAAGAAGATGCAAGAATGAGATGACGCACGTCAGGCTGTCCCCGCAGTTCCCGCGGTGTCAGTTTCATGTCGGAGGAAGGCTCGCGGCAACCGATGCAAAAAAGACGCGACGCAGATCAGGCTGTCTCCGTTTTCCTACTCTTCAAGAAATAAATCGTCAAGTCCAGGCGTAGGCCGGCTTGTAAGAGGGGCTCTGGACGGTCAACGTTACGCAGAGTCTTTTTCACGCGCTGGAAAGCAACTCGCCCCGTTCAGGCGGCACCGTTACCCCGGAAAACATGCCCGAGAAGCGATTAACGCGTGGCCAAGTCGGCACGGTGGTAGAAACCTGGGCCCCTGGGGTCTTCGAAGTCGAGTTCTCCGACGATGAAGGCAGCGCCTACGCGATGGTCGCGCTCCGCGCCGACCAGATGATGCGGCTGCATTACGAACCGAAGGGCGAGGCTGCCTGAGCGGTCCTAGACAGGTGACTTGGGTTATCTGTCGAAGCATGTTCTCGGTAGAGACAAATCGTCAAACACCAGGCTGACCCGGTCCTCCCCCGGTCCTCCCCTCGGGTTTCCTTCCAGGACGAGTCGTCATCCGTAAGGTCAGATCTTTTGCTGTGGACGGCGGAGCGACGGAGAAGTAACTCCGTTGTTGCGCACGCCTTCGATCCGAGTTACCGTAGGGGTATGCCAGAGATAAGAAACTCGACGTCGGAGATTCAGCTCCGCCCCTTCGCTCTGGACGGTTGTGCCGATTTGAGGAAGTTCGAAACCTGCTAGCGCAGCGGATGAGTCGTGCCAGGGTCTTGCACAACTCATCAGAACGGAGACATTCTTAGCGTATGCCCGAGACGAAAAGATTCGAATTGGACGAACCCCCGCCCGTGACCGAGGAAGTCGATCAGGAAACCATCGCGGCTATTGAAGAAGGCGTTCGCGATGCCGAAGCGGGCCGTATGGTCTCCAGCGAGGAAGTTCGTAAGATGCTGCCAAAGTGGATTACCAAGTCTACTACACGGACAGATCGCTAGCCGATCTGGAGGACCTGCTGGACTGGATCGCGAACGACGATCCGCGGGCAGCTGCTCGTTTTGGCGCCGCTCTTCTGGACCATGTTGACTTGCTCGGCCGCTTTCCCCGCATGGGCCGCGCCCATCTGTCACGTTTAGGTTATCGGGAGATCGTTCATGGACGGGTTTTGGTCTACTACAGGATTCACGAGGAAACCCGCCAAGTAGAAGTGCTCCACTTCCGGCACGGATCACGGACGCCTGCTGTGTTTTGAATGGCCACAAACAGGCGGGGAGCGGGAGATGCTAGACTGAACTTGGTGCTGAGGCGCCGCGCCTGAACCGCATAGTGGAAGCATTGTGCCTGGGGCGACTTGTGCTGTCAACAAATCGTGGCTGCGAAAAAAGAAACCGTCAAGCTGGCACCTTCCCCGGCACCTTTCACCGATTCCCCCCTCCTTCCCCCGTGGCAGAAGATGCAAAAAAGTCACGACGCAGATCAGGCTGTCCCGGCCCTTCCGTCCCGGCCCTTCCCATTCCGGCCCTTCCCCGATGGACTTCAAAATACCGTGCTTCAGGGCAAGGGTGGGTACAACGCGAAGATGGGCGAGTTCATTCTGGACTACTCAGATGCGAGAAATTCCGAAGATCCTGTCGATACGGTTCTGGAGTTTCTCGAGGACACCTATTCAGCGGCGGCTGATTTGGCGAAATGGGATCGGGCGACGCTCGACCGGCGCGACAAGGTCGCCGGTGCGATGCGGCTTAAACACCCCCCGACGATCCTTGCCACACACACATTCGCGGCGAAAAATAATCGTCAAGTCCAGGCCGATCCCGCTCCCTCTTTTCCGCCAGAACTGACATGTAACAACAGTGTTGTTACACTATCGTTGTGGATCGGGATTTGCCTCGCTTCGATTGGGACGCCGCCAACCGGAAGCACTTGGCTCGGCACCGGGTCAAACCACAGGAAGCGGAGCAGGCCGTTCTTGATGCTCATATGATTGTTGTAGAGGTGGCCGAAATTGCCGCCGAGGAGCGGAGCCGCGTTGTTGGTATGACTCGAAAAGGGCGCGTTCTGACTGTGGCTTTCACCTTTCGAGGCGATGCCATACGGCCGGTCACCGCGTTCGACGCAGTAGCACGAGATCAAAAGACTATTTTGAGGCTAAAGAGACCCTATGAAACTGAAGATGCCCAAGTTCCGGTCCGAGGAAGAGGAAGCGAACTGGTGGTATGACAATCGCGAGGAGCATTCGAAGGTGATGGCTGAAGCCATCGCCAAAGGCGAGACGACCACCCTGGCGGATATCCTCGAACGGCGGCGGAAAAAATTGGGCGTTACACCTACCGTATCGATCCGAATCGATCCCATCGATATCGCGCGCGCCCGGAGAATCGCGACAAGGAAGGGCCTGCCCTACCAAACTCTTCTGAAGACACTGATCCGTGAGGCCCTGAATCGCGAAGAAAAACGGCTAGCCTCATAGCCGAAAAATAATCCTCCCCGTCCAGGCTACACCGTTCGCCGAGACAACTCGACGCGGCTTCGGCTACTTGGGCAGGAACGATTCGTCGAGAATCTGTTCAAGTGAATAGGGGCACGTAGGCGGCAGGTTTCCGACCGCCATGCCGCTCTCGATAGCAGCCGCCTGACGCGCGCCGGCGTAGATCTTGCTAAGGCCGGCCGGCATCGCTCGTTTCAGGCTAGGGGATTCTTCGAGGACGTCGGCAATCTCTTCTCGTTGCTCGAAGATCGTGCCCTCCCAACTGGTGGAGCGCTTCGCCGCTTGAAACTGCCATTTGAGGAGATGGCTCATCAATACGCGCAGGCGGCTGCGAAGCTCTCGACGGCGGTTCTTGCCCATGTCTTCGATCTCCTCTGCGAGGTTTTCGATATCCAGGTCGTCGAAGGCTCCCGCCCGGAGCAGTCGCGCCGTCTGTTCGGTCCAAAGGACACAGTCCTTCTCGTAAAGTTCTTGAAGAGGAACCTTGGCCACTTCTGTGCTCATGGGATCACCTAGTGGGATGATACCCTTTTCCAGGCTACTGCACCAGCCAGTTGTTCGGTAAGATTGGAAGGGAGGTTGCTTTGTGGAACAGACGGAACTCCAATCCGTTGTGGCTCTTCTGGAAGACATGCCGGAGAAGGGATTAACGCGTGGCCAGATTGGCACGGTGGTCGAGACCTGGGCACCCGGCGTCTTCGCAGTCTACTTCTCCGACGGTGAAGGTCGCGCCTACGCAATGGTCGCCCTCCGCGCCGACCAGATGATGCGGTTGCACTACGAGCCCAAAGGCGAGGCTGCCTGAGCGGTCCTAATCAGGTGACTTGCGTTGTCTGACGACGCATGTTGTCGGTAGAAATAATTCACGAAGTTCAGGCTGGCCCCTTCTCCCTCAGGCCGGACTGAGGGAATGGAGGCTCGATCCTCAACCCTGACGGCCATACAATCCTTCGCTCCAGAGTTCGTAGCGGAGCATCTGCTTCATCTCTTCATTCAAGGCTAGTACGCGCACAGTCGCACGGCCAACGGGCGTCAAGCCACGGATTTCAATCGTCAGCGGATGGAGTGGTCCGATGCGAACCGAAAAATGATCGGTCCATCGGTCTTTCCGGGGATGGAAGAGCAGAACGACCTCCGCTGTGTCCGGGTCTACACCGGTCAGGTTGGGGCCTTTTTTCAGATTGCAGTGCCAGCATGCCAGCGCCAGATTCGAAAGTTCGGTCGGTCCGCCGTGCTGCTTTGCGACGATGTGCTCAATGTGGAACGGACGGCGGAATGCCGCTTGAGGCATTCGACAGTACTCGCAGCAGTGGCCGGCGCGGAGCCGGACCTCCTCGGTCAACCCACTCATGCGGTCTGCTGTAAAATCCGGCGGGCTTTCGACTGCCAGTAGGCCAGGAGATCGCCAACGTTGACGTACGCTTCCAGTACGGCTTGCTCATCTTCCGTCAGCGTGCCCTCGTTGGCGCGAGCGTTAAGTTCCGCGATGCGGGCTGCGTCACCCTCTGGGAAGTCGAGAGTCAGAATGCCTTCGGCGAGAGGCTTAGTCATTCCGTGTCCCGGCAAGTCGAAGACCCTCTGTAAGACCTCGGCATGAGGTTTGGTGCGAAACATATTGGGGCGGCCTCCTCTCTTAGTCTACACCGGAAGAAGCCTACGTGCCCAGGCTAAGCCCCGCTCTCGACTCCGGCACGCAACTCCCGGAGGAGCCACCCTGGGGAAAAGCCGGGACATCCTGGGGGATTCTTGGCGCCGTCTGTTTCACGCGCGGAAAACAACTCGCCCCGTCCAGGCTGACACCGTTCCCATTAGGCAACTGAATCTTGCCGTTCGCCGCAACCCGAAACGCTTTCCAGAAGACTTCATGTTCAAACTGTCCGGCCAGGAGTCTGATTCTTTGCTATTGCAAACTGCAAGAGCAAAAGAAGGGCGTGGTGGTCGAAGAACTCCGCCTTACGCCTTTACCGAGCTGGGCGTGGCAATGCTGTCATCCGTCTTAAATAGCGAACGTGCCGTGCAGATGAACATGACCATCATGCGGGCTTTCGTAAAGCTACGTGAGATGATTGCCCACAATCGAGATATCGCCGTTCGCGTCGAGAAACTGGAACGCAGCCATGCCCGGACGGCTTCTGTGATCGAGGTTCTTGTGGAGGACATCGATCGTCTTGCCGGCGACGTGAAGCAAATGAAAGCAATCCCAGCCGGGACCAAACGCAAGATCGGATTCCGTCTGGGGGATGGCGAGCGAGCACGGAGAATACCGGAAGGGAGCGCGGGGACAATCTGGAGGGGCGACGTTTTCGCGGCGTCATTTTTTCACGCGGTTGAAAACAAGTCGCCCCGCCGAGGCTGACGCCGTTCCCACGCATCGCCTGCCGCGAGCTTTTCTCCGACCACGGAGCTCCGCCAGGAGATCGGGCTGTCGTTGCCGTGAAAAGCTGCGCGCAAAAAATGGCGACGCAGATCAGGCTGTCCCCGCGCATCAAAAAATGGCTACGCAGATCAGGCTGTCCCGGCCTTTCCCGCCCTCGACGCTCGCTGAGACAAAGGCAACGGTGACTGCGCAGGTTACTCGTGCTCTGTGACGTTTACCAATACCAGTCGGCTGTTAGGTTTGCCATGGGAGACCCTTTGTTCCAAATACTCCTCGCAGAGAAGATTGTAGATTTTGCTGTTAATTGTTATTCCTGTCAACAAGTCCGATTCGTCCTCCGCTACGCCCGCGTATGTTTTCTTGTCATCGGTAAGAATGGACCACGTGTTTCTGTTCGTGTCCACCTTCGTAAATCGACCCGAAAACCTCCGGCTCTCGGTGCCTAAGTCCTCGCGAGTTTCTAGCATCTCGTAGATGGCTTTCGCTTCGAGTGGCACGATGCGCTTCACAGACGCCTTCGGCATCGCAGGCTCGGCCCACCTATACTCAAACGGCGCACGGAGGCTGGAGATGAGTTGAAGTACCTTCGCGTAGGCGCCGATGATATGTCCTCGGTTGTCCTGTATTCTGGTTAACGCTTGATCTATGGGAAGGTTAACCAGCTGCATCAGCTCATCGACCTTCCGCATCCCGTTCGCGAGCGCGACATTGCCAAATAGGTCTGCCGAGTGCTTGGATTCGAAATGGATCTCAAACGAGCCCGTCGCGAAGGCACATACCTCCAGAACATGCTCCTCCGTGGAATATTGCCCAGTTCTCTTAACAGCGTGTCTTACAAGGTTCTGAAAGCCAGTGAGACACTCGCCTAGCAAGTCGGCGTCGATTTTGCCAGAATTTGGAGAGTCGATCTTACACACAACGACAGCCGTGTTCCCTGACATTGCCCTCTTGACAACATCCTCGCTAGCCCGTGCACGGATGAAACGGTCTAGAAAGAGGCCTTCGTCGGGAAGCCACGCTTCGGGTATGGCAGAACTAATCCGCTCTAGTGCTAGAGAATTTGGCCCTGTTGCAACAGCCGCATAGTGAAGTGCCAACTCGGATTGGCTAAGAGCTGCGCGCAGATCCAAGTGGCCGGAGCTAATGTCTGAAAGGCGGTTCGATGAAATCGGCGTCGCTAGAAAATGTTCACCGTCGGCCTCAATACTGGTTAGAGCGCAAATATACTGTGTCCCGATTGCGTCCCTTGCGAGAATGACCTCTGGCCCTTCGATGTCAACCAGAATTCTCTCGATTAGTGCATTGATTGTCTGGGCCGTCGGCATCTCTCTACTCTCCCTTGATTACCGTTACATTGGAAAGTGGATCATAAACCGAACAAGTCCACCATGAGCAATGGCCGTCGTACTTCTCTCTAAAGACCCCGCTGTCCGCGCCTAAGATCAAACGAGCTATCGCCTTGGTACGATGACGGGGAAACTTCCTCATTGATCTGCACGCTTCCTCTGTTGCCCATACCGAAAGGGCCCAACCCTCGCAAACCAGCGGCGGCGGAATCTTGCGTTTGCGGTCTAGCGCCACTGGCACAAAATCGCCCTCGGTCGGTGGATCCGCTACGAGACGGTAGCAGACGGTTCCGACGGCATCTTGACGAGGTAACGGCGGACAATCGTCCGGTAGCGAGTATCTCCACCCCGCTTCGCAAGGTCCGAGGACGTTGCACATGCTATGTACAGTAGCACAACGGCAGACCGGGGATCAGCCCATTGTGGATCACTTTGGTACGGGGCCGTCCCCGACCCTCGCGCTGCCAGGGAAAACCGGCGCGGCGACGCAAATCGGGCTGTTCCAAGGTTCGCGTTCCAGAGGCCGGGCCGGGACAGCCTTAGTTAGCATTCTCTCCCTCGCATCGACGTCTCCCCAAATACTATGCTCTCTCCAGAGCGGCGAGCGGCTGTACACGCAAGAAGTGGCTACGCACTCCAGGCTGTCCCGGCCCTCCTCAGATCAGGCTGTCGCGGCCCCTCCGGCCCCTCCCCTTATCCGCGTGCAACTCGACCACCAGCCGTCCACATGCTGAGAAAGCTATCCGCCGCCTGCACGTCGCGAATCGGCATTGTGTGCGGTTTGGCGAGGGCTATGTTCTTGAGAAAACGCACTGCTGCTCTCTGAAATCGCCGCCAAACAAGAGTTTGACTCCTGATGGGCATTTCGACGTGGAACACCCAGCGTCCCCTCTTCTTCTTCCGATCGCGAATGTAGCTATCGACCAGCAACAGTTGACCCGGAGGGTAAACGACAATGCTATTGTCCCTCCTCTTGAGCACTTGAATGATCCAATCCCCCGCTTCCAGTTCGTCCGCCATTTTCGGCTTATATGGCCAATGGAAGCTGCTTGTCTTCGAGCGTTGTGCGGCCTTCAGAAGCTCCTTAGCTTTGCGTTCGCCTTTCCCATATCGGCCAACTTCGGAGTCTGGGATAGCAACGGATTCTCTAAGGCTAACCAGCCAGAGTTTCGCGTGCTGCACTCGATGTTGGCGGCGCTTTGACGCCGGCCCTCGGCGAGCAAGATGCGGTGGACGGTAGACCCGCTTGCACTCTCGAAGGTATTCCGGACGAACCGGTTCCGTACAGAGCTTCTCGATGAATTCGTGGGCTCTCCTAACCACCCCTCGGTCGTCTGCAAGAATCCCAGCCTCGTCGAGAAGATCGCGAGATCGCTTCGAAACATTGGCGGATCCTACGATGACGCATTTGTCAGCGACAACGATCTTTGCGTGGAGATTTCTCCTTGTGAAGACTTTGACACCGCGCCGGATTAGCTTCTCTATTTCACGCGGGTCCGTACCACCTGCTCGGACTGTAGTGATGCTCATGTCAACAACGAGTCGGTGGCCCGAGTTTAACGGTAGCAGCCGGCTACCTTCTTGGCCGAAATACGCCACGGCCGCCTCGACGTGGCGCGCTAGCTTGATTCGGTCAGTGAGCGAGCGCCAGAGCGTCTCGTTAGTGAGGAAAGTTGTGATACTCATGGAATATGCTCCTTGAATGTCTCTGCTTCACTCTAACCGGTTTTAGCGCGTCCCACACCGTTCCCTCGTCCTTTCCTCATCGCCGGCGCCGTCAGGGTTTCGGTGTGCCTGGGGACAATGCGCTCATAAGGGCGTGCAAGACTCGCTCGACCATGGGGCTGTACTTTCCTGCGTAGGTCGCGAGGATTGCGAGGAGCGCAAACGCAAGGACCTGAATTAGGGCGGCGTATATTTTTCCAAACCAGCCCCGCGTTTGTGCGTCGGGGATAATGCCGGCTTGCTCCTGCACGCGGATTGGCCATGCGATGATGCTAGCGATAATGTGGGTTGGGCTGGCCAGCCTCCTAAGTGCCGCTCTCTTGCCCGTCTGGTATGCGCCGATCCCTTGGTCGGTCACGTCCATGAGGATCTCGTACGCGCTTGCCGTGTTCTCCTTCGCCACTGTTGTAAACTCGAGGATTATATTGCCCCTTTGTCCTCAAACCTGGCCCGTCCTCGTCGAAGTCGTCGGTACGGACTCTCCTCATTATTCCCAAGTTGATTTCTGTATCTTGCAGAATGGTATTAACCTCGTAAGCTGACTGATTGATCGCTTTGTGGAGCAGCAGCGAAACAAGCTCAGGCTCTACATCATTGGGCAGAAGTTCTGATATCGGACAAGCTAGTTGGAGGTCGCCTGGCGGTCGCGCGAAGTGGCGGACCAGGTTTTGGAAACGCTCTAAAATCGCTATGCGTCTTTTGCATTCGAAATAGCTGAGCGGCGGTAGCGAGTTTCCTGCCGGCGTCGCTTGCGTTGTTTCCATAGTTGTTTTGCTTTGCTAGGTCGTTTTCGGGGGCCGGGGCTCGGCCTGAGGCTAACCCTTCGCCGCACTTCGTCCAACGAGAAGGATCAATGCCTCGGCGGCGTAATCATGGAAAGAGTAGCCATCGCCTTATGCTGGTGCCCGTCCCCGTCGATCAGGATCACCTCAACCGGTTGGTCGAGATCGGCAGGCGTAACATCGAACGCAAACTCAAGCGTGTCCTTTTGGGCGAAATCTTTGCCCCACATGAGCACGCCTGCAGTAGATTGATCGTTCTGATTGAGAACGCTCTTTTCGACGGGCTGGATTTTCTTGTCCCCTGCCCTCAACACTAGATGCGCATGGCCGTTTAAATAACGCCGATCCAGCTTACTTGTCGGAATGGCCCCCCTGCCATGGACCTCGACAAGAGCGTAGATCAGCCCGGTCGAGGTAATCTCTTCCGGCCTCACCGTCCGCATTTCGCGCTTGGCATCGGCGGCGCTAGCCGCCACAGCATCCCAATCACCGTAGAAAGTAGCGTACTTGCTTATACCATCCATCGCCATCGCGGAAGCCAGTTTGACTCGGACACCCTTCATTCCGTGCTGGAGATAATCTGCTCGGCTTTTGAATCCCTCGCCGTATCGGATGGCCTCTCGGATCTGGTCGATTGTCAGAGGCGTAGCGGCTTGAGGCTGCGACGCGAGCAAGAGCAATCCTACGCATGAAGCGAACAGCTTTGTCATGCACCGCAGCATAACACAGCGTTCGTCCACCTGCCTCGGTTTGCCAGTATCAGGTCCGCAAAGGCGAGCGGCCATCTCGACCAACGTTTCGTTAGCTTGTACGGCCTAGTTGAAGCTAAACCTCTGCCAGGGAATTGCCCGGAGCGGTAGCTTCGCCAGGAACGCCGAGATATCCTTCCGGCCGTAGTACGTCGGCAACCCGCGCGTATCCTGCGCCATCAACACAACCGGGATGCCCCCGAAAACGGGAGTGAACTCGGCGATCGCTTCTTGACGGTCGCCCGAATTGTTGAGAACATGCGGCTGAACAATCACTACCGCAAAGCGTATCCCTTGCTCCTCGACAAGCGCGCCTTCAAACGTCATGGCCCTGTCTCCTTTGAAGTTAGAGGTTCCTCCCAGCTTTTTGCGAATTCCTAGCTACACCCGCTGGTCCCCCCGCAATTCCCGCACTTATAGCAGCTCCCATTGCGCGTCATGATCGACGCCGCACTCGGCGCATAGCGGCGCATCGGCGGTCATCGGCTGCGATGGGCAGCTCCTGCTGCGGGCTGCGGTTCCGGCTCGGTGGGCCGTCAGCGTGGACGTTTCCCCGGCTTCCGTTTCGCGCGCGTACTCCGGCCCCAGGAACCGCGCGCCCAGCCAGCGGAAAATGTAATCCATGATCGACTTGGCGTAGGGGATCTGCTGGTTGCCGGTCCAGCCGCTGGGCTCGAAGCGCACGTGCGCGAACTTGTCCACCAGGAACTTCAGCGGCACGCCATATTGCAGGTTGAAGCTGATGGCCGTGGCGAAAGCGTCCATCAGGCCGGAAATGGTCGAGCCTTCCTTCGCCATGGTGATGAACATTTCGCCGGGCGCGCCGTCGTCGTACATGCCGACGGTGATGTAGCCTTCGTGGCCGCCAATCGAAAACTTGTGCGTGATGGCGCGCCGCTTGTCCGGCAGCTTGCGCCGCACCGGCCGGTACACCACCTTCTCGCAATAGTCTTCTTCGAGCGTCGGGCTGACGGGCACTCAACGCAGCGGCTGCCGTTCGGCCTTCTCCGCCTTGCCTCGCCGTGCCCGAGCTGAGCGGCTGCACGCGCTTGGAATTGTCGCGATAGATGGCCACTGCCTTCAGGCCCAGCTTCCAGCTTTCGATGTAGGCTTCATCGACTTCGTCCACCGTGGCTTCTTCCGGCATGTTGATGGTCTTCGAAATCGCGCCCGGAGATGAACGGCTGCACCGCGCGCCATCATCTTCACGTGGCCCATGTAATGAATGGACCGGTTGCCGTTGGCCGGCCGGAAGCTGCAATCGAAAACGGCCAGATGCTCGGGCTTCAGGTGCGGCGCGCCTTCGATGGTGCCCGTGGCATCGATGTGGCTGACGATCTGATCCGCCTGCGCCGGCGTATAGCCCAGCTTGATGAGCGCCTGCGGCACGGTGTTGTTGACAATCTTGATGACGCCGCCGCCCACCAGTTTCTTGTACTTCACCAGCGCCAGGTCCGGCTCGATGCCGGTGGTGTCGCAATCCATCATGAAGCCGATGGTGCCGGTGGGCGCGATCACGGTCACCTGCGCGTTGCGATAGCCGTGCCGGCGGCCGCTCTCCAGCGCCTGGTCCCAGCACTTCCGCCGCGCCCTGATAAAGGTCCTGCGAATCTGCACTGCCGCCAGATCGATGCGCGTTACCGCGTCGCGATGCATGCGGATCACTTCCAGGAACGGCTCGCGTATTGCGCGCGTAGCCGGGGAACGGGCCGATCGCTTCGGCGATGCGCGAGCTGGTCAGGTAGGCCTGGCCGCACATCATGGCGGTAATGGCGCCGGCGTAGTCGCGGCCCTGTCGCTGTCGTAGGGAATGCCGAACGACATCAGCAGGGCGCCCAAGTTGGCGAAAGCCCAGCCCCAGCGGCCGGTAGTTGTGCGAGTTGCCGGCGATCTTCTCGGTGGGATAGCTGGCGTTATCGACGATGATTTCCTGCGCCATGATCATGGTGTCCACGGCGTGGCGGAAAGCCTCCACGTCGAACTGCCCGCCGGGCCCCACGAACTTCATCAGGTTCAGCGACGACAGGTTGCAGGCGGAATCGTCCAGGAACATGTATTCCGATGCACGGGTTCGAGGCGTTGATGCGCGCCGTGTTCTTGCATGGTGTGCCAGCGGTTGACGGTGGTATCGAACTGCATGCCGGGATCGCCGCATTGATGCGTGGCCTCGGCGATCTTGCTGCATCAGGTCGCGCGCCTTGTAGCGCTTCACCGGCTGGCCGGCGGTCACGGACTTGGTCCACCAGTCGCTGTCCTGGGTCGACGGCCTCCATGAATTCGTCGGTGACGCGCACGGAGTTATTGGCGTTCTGGAAGAAGATGGAGCTGTAGGCTTCGCCGTCGAGCGAGGAATCGTAGCCCGCCTCCACCAGCGTGTGGGCCTTCTTCTCTTCCTTGGCCTTGCACCAGATGAATGCCTCGATGTCGGGATGATCGCATTTCAGAATCACCATCTTGGCCGCGCGGCGCGTCTTGCCGCCGGACTTGATCACGCCCGCGAACGCGTCGAAGCCCTTCATAAACGACAGCGGGCCGGAGGCGCGCCCGCCGCCTGAAAGGATGCGCATCCTCTTCGCGCAGCGTCGACAGATTGCGTGCCGGTGCCGGAGCCCCACTTGAACAGCATCCCCTCGGTCTTGGCCAAAGTCAGGATGGATTCGAGCGAGTCCTTCACCGATACGATGAAGCAGGCCGAGCACTGCGGCCGCGTGGCGCCCTGCTCCAGCTTGGCGATGGCGCCCGCCTCCTGGTCGTAGACCCAACCGTAGCCGCGCGCTTCCTTCACGCCCACGTTGAACCACACCGGCGAGTTGAAGCAGGCTTTCTGCGTCAGCATGAGGTGCGCCAGCTCGTCGCGGAAGTTCTGGTTGTCCTGCGGCGGTGGCGAAGTAGCCATCTTTTCGACCCCAGCCGGCGATGGTGTCGACCACCCGCTGCACCAGTTGCGCGACGCTGGTTTCGCGCTCCGGCGAGCCCAGCTTGCCATGGAAATACTTGCTGGCCACGATGTTGGTGGCCGTCTGCGACCAATCCACGGGAACTTCGATGTCCCGCTGCTCGAAGATGACGGCGCCCTTATCGTTGCCGATGGAGGCGGCGCGCCGCTCCCAGGTGACGGCATCGTAAGGCGAGATTTTCCCGGTGGTGAAGTAACGTGGGAAACGAACGCCCCGCTTGGTGCGTTCCGATCCGGCGTGTTCGGCTTCGAGTGTGGCGGCAATGCTGATCGCAATTTCTCCCATGACGACGGTCCTCCTCAGGTGGCTCTTAGTGGCTCTTAACAGAAAGCTAAAAGTGGGCAGGTACGGTTTTACCGCTATATGTAGTGGCTGTCAAGTCCCAAATACGTAAATGTTGGGGTACGCTGGTCCCTGGGCCTATCCGTCCTGTTGGGGACGAATTCGCTGTCCGACGTTGTCAAAGGTGCAGTACTAGCCCCCTTCCGGGCAATCTAAACTCATGATTCTTAGATGCCGGACTCGACCGGGATCTGGCCGGAAGGGTACCCTCTTGTCCTCCATGATCCAGGGATCTGAGCTTCGGGCTTAGGAACCTTTGGAATAACCCTGGCTTCGCCGTCGCACAGCATGGCAGGCGGGTAGATTCTTAACATGGATCGACAGGATCGACAGGATGCGATCAACTCAGGGGCGTCATCCTGTCAGCGCGAACCGGCGACGATCCTGGTGGTGGCAACGAAACGATGGGCGATGTTGTCGACCGCGACGCCGAAACCTTCAGAAAAGCCCTGAAGGGGCGGACTAAGAGGCGGCAGGCCACGTCGGAGGTGGGTCGGCATTTAGGTCGCCCTTTCAGGGCTTATCTGAGTGGTTACGTCAACCCAGGGCGTTGCCCTGGGCTGAAATAGCACGCCCCGTTGGGGCTGAATCCTCCGTCTCTCCGTCTTGGCAAGCGAGGGATGTGACGTTAAGAAACTCGTTTCTAGAGCCAGCCAGAATGGTACGAAACCTGTCGGTCAAAGATCTAGCCCAGTCTGCGCGATAGCAGCCCGGCAATATCGCAACGCGGGGGGTGCGGTAGGGGACGCGGTTTCGCGATAAACCAAATGAATTCATTCCGATAACCATCCGGGCATCGAGCGGGATGGTGGGCCGGATGGTCGGGCCGGAGAAAGGGGCCGTCTACTCAGCCGGCCTGCTTTCCCATCAGCCAAGCCCATCAGCCGAACTACAATGAATAATCGAGGTGCGAATCCCAATGAAGAAGACTACCTGTGTCCTGCTGGTTCTGCTCACGACCCTGGCGACATCGGTCTCCGCGCAGCAAACGCGCCGGGAAATTGTCAATCCCTCGCCGACGCCCGCCGATGACGCCAAGCCGAACAGCGCCAAAGTTCCCGATGTTTACGCGATTCATGGACGCTTCGACCGCGTGCTGATCCTGCGCTTCAAATACAACACCGACTTGCTGGCGGGGATCGAAAAGATGGTCAAGCAGGAGAAGGTGCGCAACGCGGTGTTTCTGTCGGCCCTGGGATCGGTCCGCAACTACCAGGTGCATCAGGTCAGCAACCGGACCTTTCCGTCCAAAGACACTTTCGTGAAGAACCCCACCGCGCCGGCCGACATCATTAGCATGAACGGATACATTATCGATGGCCGGGTCCACGCGCACATCAGCCTGGCGAATCCCGACAAGGCTTTCGGCGGCCACTTGGAGCCGGGAACCAACGTGTTCACTTTCGCGGTGGTGACGATCGGAATCCTGGACGATGGCGTGGACTTGAGCCGCATCGACGATAAGACGCTGCGATAACGGCAGCGCTTTCTTAACATCGATGAACAGGATGCACAGGATAGACGAAGGCCTCCTGAGCTGATCGCATCCTGTCCATCCTGTCGATCCATGTTAGAAATCTCCGCACGCCTCTAGTAATTGAGACTCCACACCAGCAAGTGCCACTTCCAGATGAAGAGCGTGAACACCACGCAGGATAGCGCAATCCCCGTCTCTTGGATCTTGGTCCACCACCAGACATCGCGATCGCGCCACAGGAGCACAACACCGAACAGCGCAATAATCGCTCCGACTCCGCCGAGGGCGCCGAGACCCTGCGCCGATCGCAGAAGGGGGTCCAGCTTGGGGGTGAGGTTTCCGATGTCGTCGGTCTTCGAAGCGAAGTAGGCCATCACCAGCGCGCATCCCAGATTTAGAGCGCAAACCAGTCGCAGAGCAAAGTGCCGGATCACTTGCCTGTGGCTCAGATTCAAGCGCCGGCTGTAATGGTAGCGGACCATCGCGGCGATCGGCCACAGAATCAGCGCCAACGCCACGACGCCCAGGCTGCCCGCTCCCGCAATCCGATTCAGGGTCCTACCGCGCATTCCCCGGACCTTTTGATAAACGGCCACGGGGCTGGCGGCGATCGTAAATCCGTTGCCGTTGCGAATAAACGCAATGCGATCCTGACCCTCCACATCTTGGTAGAGCAGCGGCGCCACTTCCTTCCAGCGGCGTGGTTTGCCGTTGGGATAGCGCGATGTGGGAATGGTGATGACACCATTCGAATCGGCGTTTACGTGGATCATTCCCAACAGGCCGCTGATGCTGAGCACGGTTGTTTCCGCGCGCCGGCTGGTTAAGTAGTCGCCGGACACTTCACGGCCATCGGCGGCAGCGGCGGAGAGTGTCGGGCGAACGGGGAGCGTGTAGGGATAGTAGCGGTCCAGAAATTTTTGCCAAAGCACGCTCCGCGGGTTGATCTCGCCTTTCCCAGCGCTGTTGTAGGAAACGAAGAATCCCAAATTCTCCGACGGCACCAGGCGCAACTCACTGTGGAAATACATAGTGTCGCCGCCATGGCCGATGATCCGCAAACCGTTGCGCGAATCCTCGTAGAACCCCAGCGCCATGCCGTTGACTTCCGGGTGCATGGTGAAAGCCAGCGCATGCATCTTCTGTGCGGTCTCCGGTTGAAGGATGCGCACGTTGTTGTATGCGCCGCCGGCCAGGTGCGCGATCATGAAGTGAGTCATGTCCAGCGCCGACACCGACGAGCTACCCGCGGGAAAGGCCGCCACCCACTCGAACTCCTTGGCGCCATCCGACGCGCGGTTGTATCCGCTCGACATCAGCGGCTTCAGCGTGGCCGGCAAGGGCTGCGCGAAAGTACAGTGCGGCATGTCCAGCGGCTTAAAGAAGTGATCCTCCACGTAGCGCTCGAAGGGCTGTCCCGAAACCCGCTGCACGATGTAGCCGGCCAGGGCAGTGGCGTAGTTGGAGTAAGCCGGCGTGGTTCCCGGTGGAAAAACCTGCTTCGGTAGATGGCGGCGGACATATTGATCGAGCGGCATCAGTTGATCCGGGCCGCCCACAAACAACTCCTTGAGCACCTCCTCGAAGCCGGAAGTGTGGGTCATGATGTTTCGCAAAGTGAGCGGCTGGCCAAACGGCGCCGGAATAGTGAAGTCCAGATACTGGTTCACATCGGCATCGAGGTTCAGCTTGCCCTGCTCGACGAGTTGCATCACGGAGGTCCAGGTGAACAATTTGGAAATGGATCCTGGGCGGAACAGCGTCGTCTCCGGCGACACCGGCTTCTGAGCGGCGACGTCGGCGTAACCGTAACCCTTGGCGAAGAGCACGCGGCCGTCTTTTGACGATGGCGATGGCCGCGCCGGCGATGTCCTCGCGCGCCAGTTGCTGAGGCACTAAGCCATCGAGAAACGCCTCGACGTCGGCGGCCGTCATCTCGCGGCGTTGGGCCGCCAGCGGCAGCGTGCTGAGAAACAGGATCGCGATAGCGATACGATTCGAGCGCATCATGCCTCCACAGATTTCCGGAAGATCGATCCACAGATTACACAGATTTCACAGATTAAGAACAGATCGAGTTACGGGCGAACGCCCGTTCTTGAATCTGCGTAATCTGTGCAATCTGTGGATCAATTCGTTTTCGTCTTCTCCGCCTTGATCGCCTCCAGCTTGTGCGCCGCCAGATTCAGGTTGAATGCGCTCAATTCCGTCTTCAACACGCCGTCCAGTTGCGCCTGCACCTTGGCCAGACGCCCGTTCAGTTCCTTGAACACCTCGTAGGATTGCACGGTCGGCGCGCCGTCGCCCGCTTCGATGGTGCGGAACAACGCGGCGATCATGTTGTTCAGCTTGATCGGGAAGTTCAGGGGGTCCTGATTGCTGCGATTCTTCACCTGATACACTTCTTCTTCCACCGCGCTTAGATCGGCTGCCAGCTTCTCGCCGGCCGAGGTCAGCGCGGCGTCGCTGGCCTTCCCCGTGCGCTCGGTGATTTGCTTCTTGAGGTCGCGCACCAGGATGACGATCTCGTCGGCCTGGCTGGTCTTGTCGCGGACTTGCGAGGCCAGCCGGAATTGATTGGCCAAATCGTCCATGGTCACGCCTTTCAGACGCGGGTCGATCTGAACGGTCAGCGGTTGCGCTTCGCTCTGGCCGCCGACCGTGAGGCGCACTTGATAGTGGCCCGGAATCGCCGACGGTCCCTGCTCAGCGCGCGCGCTCCACAGGATCATGCCTTCGAAGACAGTGGCGCCGGGATAGCGCAAATCCCAGGTGAAGCGATTGGTGCCGGCCTTGCGGGCCGGTGGACGTTGCCGCGGCGGGCCAAAGCCTTCTTCTTCGCCGCCGGTGTCGGCTTGGGCGCCGCCGCGCCCGCCGCGTCCGCGGCTTTCTTCCTCCGCGCTGCCCGTAAAAGTGCGCACCGTTTTGCCGGCGGCGTCGAGAATCTCGATGGTTACTTTGTCGGCGGGCGACTTCAGGTAATAGTCGATGGAAGCTTGATTCAACCCGCGCACCGCGATGCGCGGCGTGAACAAGTGCATGTTTTTCGCGAGCAGTTCGGGTGTCAGTTGCCGCAACAGCGCTGATGTCGTCGAGCATGTAGAACGACCGCCCATGCGTCGCGATCACCAGGTCGTCGCCTTCAATCAGCAAGATCGGAGACCTGCGTATCCGGCAGATTCAGGCGCAGCGACTGCCAGTGCGCGCCGTTGTCGAAGGAAACGTAAATGCCATGTTCCGTTCCGGCGAACAGCAGCCCGGCGCGCTTGGGATCTTCGCGGACCACGTGCACGAAATCGTCGCCGGCGATGCCGTTGACGATCTTGGTCCACGTCTTCGCCGTAATCGTCGGTTCGATAGACGTAAGGCCGGCGGTCGTCGAGCCTGATAATTTTTCGCCGCCAAGTAGGCCGTGCCCGGCTTGTTCGGCGAAGCGTCGATCATGCTGACGCGGATGAAATCCGGCAAGGCCGGAGGAGTGATCGTTCTTCCACGTTCTTCCCGCCGTCGCGGGTGATGTAAACCAAGCCGTCGTCCGAGCCGGTCCAGATGGTCTGCGCGTCTTGCCGGCGACGGCGCAATAGTGAAAATGGTCCCGTAAATTTCGGGACCGTTCTGATCCTTGGTGATCGGGCCGCCGGAATCGCCCAGCGTTTTGGGATCGCTGCGCGTCAGATCCGGGCTGATCGTCTGCCAGCTACTGCCCTTCGTCGGTGGTCTTCCAGAGATGTTGCGATGAGGTGTAGAGCATTTTGGGATCGAGCGGCGAAAAGACGATTGGGAACGTCCACTGCCAGCGCTCCTTGAGCGACGCTGGCCGACATGCCCGGAGAAGAACAGCGGATACACTTGCACGTCGCGCATGTGGCCGGTGTGGCGATCGAAGCGCGTCAGCAGCGCGCCCTGGCTGCCGGCGTAAAAGATGTCGGGGTCTTCGCGGATCCGGCGCGATGTAGCCGCTCTCGCCGCCGCCAGCGCGTACATGAGCCGTCCGCCGCGCGCGCTCGGCCGCCGCGCCGCGTCCGCGGCTCGCCGCTCGGAACGCAGACGGTGGTGTTATCCTGCTGCGCGCCGCAGACGTGATAGGGAATGTCCGTGGTCATCGCGACGTGATAGAGCTGCGCGGTGGGAAAACGCTGCGTCGGTCCAAGTTTCGCCGCCGTTGATTGAGACATTGCCGCCGCCGTCGTTGGAATTGATCATGCGCTTGGGATTGTTCGGCGCGATCCACAGATCGTGATGATCGCCATGCGGCGGTGCGGATTGCCTGGTAGGTCTTCCCGCCGTCGGTCGAGCGATAGAAGCCGGTGTTCAGCACGTACACGGTGTCTTTGTCCTTGGGGTCGGCGTAGATGCGGGTGTAGTAGAACGCGCGCTGGCGGATGCGGCGATCTTCGCTGATGCGTTCCCAGTTCGCGCCGCGCGTCGTCGGAGCGGAACAGGCCGCCATCTTCCGCTTCCACCATGGCGTAGACGCGATTGGAATCGCTGCCGGAGACGCTCGACGCCGATCTTACCGATGATCCCTTGCGGCAATCCGCTGATTGCGGGTGATTTCGGTCCACGTGTCGCCGCCGTCGGTGGACTTGAACAGTCCGCTGCCCGGACCGCCGCTCGAAAGGGACCACGGCGTGCGGTAGACGTCCCAGATGGCCGCGAACAGCACTTTCGGATTGTGCGGGATCGATGCCAGGTCCACGGCGCCGGCGTGATCGTTCGGATACAGAACCTTCTGCCAGGTCTTGCCGCCGTCGGTCGAGCGAAACACGCCGCGCTCTGCGTTCGGACCGTAGGGATGGCCGAGCGCCGCGACGTAACACGATGTCGGGATTCGTGGGGTCGACGCGGATGCGCGCGATCGCTTGCGTATTCGCCGAGTCCGACGTGCTTCCACGTTTTGCCGGCATCGGTCGGACTTGTAGACGCCGTCGCCTTGCATGATGTTGCCGCGCAGTTCGGTCTCGCCCATGCCGATGTAGACGATGTCGGGATTCGATGCGCGCCACCGCGACCGCGCCGACGGAGGAGCTTTTGAATCTGGCCGTCGGTGACGGGGTGCCAGGTCGTGCCGCCGTCGGTGGTCTTCCACAGTCCGCCGCCGACCGCGCCGAAGTAGTATTCGTAGGGCCGCGACGCGCTGCCCGCCGAGGCGATGGATCGTCCGCCGCGCTGTGGGTCCGATGCTGCGCCAGTGCAGGGATTCGAACAGGGATGGGTCATAGTCGGCGGCGTGTAACGACAAAGCGGCCAGGAAAGTCAGCAGAGCTAGTTTGCGCATAATGGTGGAAGCATAGCAGAGAAAGCAATGAGTAACGCAGGCCTTCGGGCCTGTTCTTGTCGGGCGTGTTGTCCGAACCGTCCGCGGTAGCGGATGGGTTCGTTCCTACCTGAGCGTCGGTCCGATCTGCTACCGCAGATGGTACTGACAAATCCCAAGTACTAGCCGGAGGCCATCCCGACTCCGCAAGCTCGCCCTTTTCGCGTTTTTCGTGCCTTTCGTGGTCAGTGATGCCGTTAGCAGCTATTTGCGGGTTACGAACGTACCTCAGTATGCCAGCGCTTTAGCGGGCATGAAGGCCGCGGCCTCACCCGGCAACTAAACGGCATTCTGTTTGCCGCGCGATCTTACAGACGGCACGGTATTCCGCACCGTCCTCATTTGATGATGAACGGAGTTCCGGGCAGCGCCGCGGGCGGCCCCGAGTTCCACCCCGGGGCGCTTTGAGCCCCGACGAGCGGAGGAATACCCGCCGGAAGCGGCTTGGAGCAACAGGCGTTGGCAATCACTTTCGCATACGTGTTGCTGTTACCGCTGACGATCCCGTGCGGATCGTACCAGCCGATTGGGTAAGCGGCGTGGGCCGCCGTCACGCAGGCTGTCTCCCGCGCCAGGCTGGCGTTGGTGCATCCGCCGGTGCACGATGTGCACTTGGTGCCGGGCCGAATGGCCATGGTCTGGGCCGCCGGAGCGCCGGCGGAGATCAGGGGCAGACCGATCACGCCGGGAACCACGAGTGGCGGAGGCGCCACCGTTCCCCACACCAGACAGCGGCCTAAAACCATCACCAGACAAACCGTCACAGGGGGAATCGGGATAATCGTTCCGCCCGCCCTGGGCTGCAATTCCGTGGAAAGGACTACCGTCGGCGGCCTGGGTCTGGGATCCCACGACGTTGACCCAGCAGTGTTGCGGCAACGCCGCCGCAGGCACGACGGGCAACCCGCCGCCAACGGGATCGCAGCACACCTGAATCACTTCTCCGCTGGGATCGACGAAGCGGGTCGGCTTGTCGCCAACGTAGGCATACAGGTCCATTCCATCGGTATACTCCCGCGGATCTCTTTGGTGGAACCGGCCCTCGAAGGTGTCGTAGTAGCGAGCACGGTAATAATAAAGGCCGGTCTCCTCCTCGAACTGACGCCCCGTGAAAAGATAGGGGTTGCCGATGTTGCTATGCTGGGTGCCCCACGCATTGGCCGGAACCAGCACGTCGAAGCCGTCCCGAACGGTCACTGCGCCATAGGCATCATAGCTGTACTGCTCCACGGTGGCTGCCGCGGTGTTGGTAATCGCTTCCACCGACCAGAGAGCGTTCTGGTGGTAATAGTAGGTCTGGCTATCGCGATTCATGGTCAGAATCTCGTCCACATAGTTGCCGTAGACATAAGTCGCCTGCGCAGCGCTCACGCCGTTTTGCTCCTCGACCACACGACCGCCGTCGTAAAAGTAGACGGTCGTCGTGGGCGAGCCCGCGGGGTTGGCGATCTTCTGAACCCGGCGGCCCAGAGCATCGTATTGATATTGGCCGACGACGGCGGTGTCGGAATCGCGAGTGACGCTGATCAGCCGGTTCTCCTTCGTCATAGGCATACGGGTAAGCGCCATCGGCGAGCAAATTGCCGTCGGCGTCATAGCTGAGATTGGTGGCGTCGATCTTGGTCAGTTCATTGACGGCATCGTGCAACCGCGTCTGCGTGACGGCATCGGTGGTTTTGCTGCTCCAGTTGCCGACGGCGTCCAGACTGTAGGAGGTCTGGGTACTCGGCGATGGCACCGTCGAGCCGACCAGCGTACCAACCGCATAGTTGATCAGCCGGTAGGTGGTGTCGTACTGATAGGCTTCCGAATGCGTGGCGTCGTTCTTCTGTTCGTATTGCTTGTTGCCTTCGTTGTCGTAAGCGTAGGCGAAGCCGGCGCCCATGGAATGCTGCAAATTCGTGATCCAGTTATCGGCGTTATAGCTATACGCCGCCGAGGTCGCGTTGCCGTAGACACGGCTGGTCACCCGGTTGGCGGCATCGTAGCTGTATTGCACAATCGACGGAGGGTAAGTGACGTCATTGATGTGGTCTATGCGATTCCGCGCGTCGGTGCTCTCCGTGATCGCCCTGCCGCCGGGATAGGTGACTTGGCGGGTCCGGCCGGGAATGTTGTACGCATATGTACGCATAGGAGACCGTTTGCCCATTCTGGGTGGTTTGGACGATGCGGTTTGCGCCGTCATACGTGAATGTCACGGGCCAACCGCCGCGCTGTGCCGACAGCATGCGGCCGGAAAGATCGTAGGTGAAGGAATCGTTGACCGCACTGGGGTAGGAACGGCCCAGGAGGAAATACAGGTCGTTGTAGCTGTAGTTCGTAAACTGACCGATTTGATCCGTGCGGGTGAGCAAATTGCCGACGCTATCATACGTATAGCTGCGCGTCTTGCCGTCCGCGGTGGTTTCCTGCAGGGGACGGTTGACGGCGTCGTAGGAGTACTGCGTGGCGTGACTATTCGCATCCGTCAACTTCACTTGGTTGCCGACGGCGTCGTACTGGTTCTGGGTGGTGTTGCCCAAGGCATCCGTGGTGCTGGTTCGACGGTTGATGGCGTCGTAGGTATACGTGGTCGCGTTGCCGTTGCGATCGGTGACCTTCACCTGATTTCCGACCGCATCGTATTGCGCCGTGGTGGTCTTGCCCAGCGGGTCCGTTGTGGTGATCACCCGATTCAGGGAATCGTAGGCGTCCGTGGTGGTGTTGCCGTTGCCGTCACTCTGGCTGATGCGGTTGCCCACAGGGTCGTAAGCATAGTTGGCCACCAGGCCGGCACTGTCGGTAACCTGGATCAGGCGGTTCAGGGAGTCGTAGGTGTTGGTGGTGACGTCCAGGTTGGGAGCGGTGGTGCTAGTGACATTGCCGACGCCGTCGTAGACGGCCATGGTAACGTCGCCCGCGGCATTGGTTTTCTTGGTGCGGCGATTGTCGGAATCGTATTGATAGTTCGTGGTGTTGCCGTCCGGCTCCTCGGCGATCAGCCCACCTTGTGAACGATGTCGATCAAGCGGTCGAGGGCGTCGTACTTGTAATAAATGAGCTTGCCGTTGGCGTCCGTTTGCGCGGTGGGCAGCTTGGACCCGGGCGTGGCGCCGCAGGTCGGGCAGCCGGAAACAGTGCCGGTATCGTATTGGTACTGCGTTATCTCACTCAACGCGTCGGTCTTCGTGACGCGCCTGAGCCCAATTATGCTAAGGTTTTTTGCAGCATCTCAGTTGCCAGAGTACGAGGCTATTTTTTCAGCTACTTACGAATGGCTCGGTGAGCAGTATCGCACTTTGTTTCACTTTTTGTCAGATTTATCGGTTTGGGTGTATCGGAGTGAGCGACGTCAGGACCCGCCTTCCCCGCCCTCCCAAACCTTAGGTCGCGTGTTCAACTCACGCCTGTGGGCACCATTTTCAGCGCTTGGGGTGGCCGGGACGCGCCGCGATCACGGATCGAAGGGCCGCATTGACAGACTCATTCTTTGGTTTTCACGCCCTTGGCTGCTTCTTCCTTCTCTCGCAATCGCGCGCCTTTCAAAATATCTTTCATCGCGTAATTCCCTTCGTGACAGGCGTATTCATAAATGGGTCCGCTCGAGGTCGGCCAACTGTACTCGCCGGTCCAAGACTTGGTCCAGGTTGAGGGGTCGTCGATCGTGAAGCGATACAGAAGCGTTCGATCGTCAACGCGCGTGAAGCGCTCGATCACGTGCAGGTTCTCGGACGATCCCCGGAAGCGCGTCTTGTCCGTAAAATTGGTGGTGTCCACCACGAGGGTGTCGCCTTCCCAGTGCCCGACGGAGTCTCCCAGCCACAGGCGGATGTTCTTCGACACATGTTGGCCGTTCATGCGCACCACTCTGGCGTCGTGCACCATCTCCGTGACGATCACGATCCGGTCCGGCGTCTGCACGATCTGGTGGTTGTTGTTGTAGAAGTAGTTCGGCAGCATCGGCGGTCCCCCGGTGGATCCAAAACCGATCAGGCAGCGCTCGCCCAGCGGGCGGGCTTCGGGATCGTCATAAGCGCCTGGAGCTCTTCTCCAAGCCGGGATCGCTGCTCTCCGTCTGGTCCGATGTCGGACGTGGCGGCCGTGGCGTTAGGAGCAGCTGCAAAAGCTGGGTGCCACTGAGAGATCCGCCGTAGGCCGACGGGCCCGCCTTCGATCCCTTCACCAGCGCCGGCGCCCGGCCGTCCGGCGGATCGACCACGATGGACGAGCGGATCTCGCCGTTCACCACGGTGAACGTGTTGCCCGGATCGATCCAGCCACTGTTATAGCCGCCCACGTTTCCGGCAGGACCAAACGATCCGTCGCCGCCCTTGGGAGGCGCGGTGCGATTGCCGTCGATCGATTTGTCGCCTTCCTGCTTCAGCGCAGCGGCGATGCCTTCCTGTTTGGCGGCCTCCTCTTTGGTCATCGTCGGCTTGCTGCCCGGATTACGCTCTAAAGGCGTGAGTGTGGCAGCGTCGTAGGTGCCATTCAGATCCGGATGGCCGTCGGCCATGCGCGGCGGGTTGTATTTCTTGGCGGGCGCGGCGGGGGCCTGGGCGGCCGCCAAAACGACTCCCGCCAAAAGAAGCACTCCCATCCATACCAGCAGTTGGTTTCTCATAAGCAGAACTCCCCTTTTCGACAACGGTTACTTGCGCCGCTGACCATCCCTCAATCCTGCCACAAACGGCCCGCACTTGACATCCCGAAATTGCATATTTTTTCCTGACGCTGGCAGATAGGCATGACTATCTCACCTCGGACTGACCGCTTGGTTCTTGAGCGGGAGTCGTGCCTGCGGCTTTCTTACTTGGCCTTATCGAGCTGAGATTGGGTGTAGGTTGGGTCTCCCTCGAAAGATGGATCGAAGGCGATGAGCCGGCCGCTCAGACACAGACCCGCCCAAAGGATCACAGAGAGCACCGCCGCCACGGTCGCTTGCGAAGTGATGCCGGCGTCCAGCTTTTCGGGATGGCCGTAAACCTTGGCGTGGAATACCCACGCATGCACTCCCACCCCGGCGAGGAGCGCCATCTTTACCCAAAAGGAGGGACTGTTGTAAAGCCTGATTGGCTCCGACCAGGCGAGCAGCAAGCCCGTCACCGTTATGACCACAAAACCGAATTGCTTCCAGGGCCGGAACTGGTACCACACCTCGGAGAACGGGCGATGGCGCATCACCAAGCCCAACAAGCGCAAGTCGGTAAGCAGCAACATTCCGCCAAATAAGGCAATGGCCAACAAATGGATGCCGCCGATGATCGGGTACGGCAGTCCGCCCTCCCGAATTGCGGTACTCGACTGCGTACTCTCGATCCATACGAGCAAAGCGGGGTGAGTCATAAAGGGCTTAAATGAACGCGATCATTCGGCCGGCGGCCACCACTGTGACCCACAGCACAAGGGATGTCGCGGCGGCCAGCTTTGCCGCCATCGAAGATACGTCCGGACGCACCGCCCGCCGGTGCAGCGTGAAGTGGAATAGCAGGGCCACAACCAGGCATGCCATCTTGAACCGAAGCGCGGGATTGAAGTAATAGTTGACCGCGTCGGCCGAAAACATCAGCGGTCCCGTGGTCAGCATGACGGCAATGCCCGCACCCGTCCACGGCGCGAGATCGGCGGCCAGTTCGGCCGGCGTTTGGCGTAGCACACTGAAACCGAGCAGCTGCATGTCCACGACTGCGATGGTTCCGACCAACAAGGCAAACCCGATGAAATGCAGGCTCTGGACGACCGGGAAAGCCCATTCATGGTTGTTCAGGAAGGAGGCCCAGGGACTGTTGAGCAACCATGCAAAGAACTCAGGGGCCATTCTACTCCCAGGAGGCATTGGACTTGGGCTCCGTCCATCATGAAGTCACAGCGTGATGAGGCTATCTTAGTTTAGCAAGAGGCGTCAAGGCCAAACCTGCGCGTGCGCGGAGCCAAACCGCGTGGAGTTTCCCCAGATTTCTTAGTCCTCTGACGCCCAGAAGAGTTCGAACAGCCTGATGACCCAGGGCGACGCTTCGCTTGCCCTGGGCTGTTAACGCCCGCCCCGTAGGGCTAAGAAGGCCCACTGCCGATTGGTGCTTCCTATCAACGCACTCTTAGGACACTACCAAGCGATCCAAATGCTTGACATCGGCTCCATCGTCGTAGAATAGTTGCTCATTCGCGTATTGGGTACGGAGAGCAAACAACTATGAAGTGCTGGTTTAAAGTGGTGGCGGCGGTTGCGGTGACTGCCGTGTTAACAGCCGGATCCTCGTTGAGTGTCACTGCACAAGCGCCGAAAGCCGCGACTGGCTCCGTGCATCAAGGCCATCCAATGGCTGCAGCATCGGGGAAACCGCTCATGGCGGAGCAGCAGTTCAAAAACATCCAGGTGCTTAAGGGAATCACTGTCAACGACTTCCTGGGGACCATGGGCGTGATGTCCGCCTCGCTCGGTTACGACTGCTCGGAGTGTCACGTCGGAGCCGGCACCGTGACCGTGGATTGGGCCGCGGACACGCCGCTTAAGGAAAGGTCGCGCCAAATGGTGGCGATGATGCAAACCATCAATAAGAGCAACTTCGGCGGCCGGCAAATGGTGACGTGCTGGAGCTGCCATCGCGGCCGCGATCGTCCCCTGACCACGCCGACACTCGACAATATCTACGGTCCCGTGCAGCAGGAATTGGACGACACGCTGACGCCGCAGCCGGGCCAGCTTTCCGTCGACGAGATCCTCGGCAAGTATTATCAAGCGATCGGCGGAAAGGACAAAGTGGCCGCGGTGAAAAGCTTCGCCGCCAAAGGCAAGAGCGTGGGCTTCGGCGGATTCGGCGGCGGCGGGCAAGTGCAGATCTTCGCCAAGTTTCCGAACCAGCGCGCCACCATCATGGATTTCCCGGCCTCCCCGGACCGCGGCAACAGCATCCGCACCTTCAATGGCCACGAAGGCTGGCTGCGGACTCCGCTCACCATACTCAAGGAGTACCAGTTGACGGGCGGCGAGCTGGATGGCGCTACGCTGGACGCGGAACTCTCCTTCCCGGCGCAGATCCAAGAAGTCCTCAGCAATTTGCGCGTAGGCTTGCAGATGAACATCCACGATGAGCAGGGACCGGCCAGCCAATCGAAAGAGTCCGGCACGACGGCGTCCGCTCAAGAGCGCCTGGTGAATGTGGTGCAAGGGACCGGCCCGCGCGGCAGTCTGGCGACGCTGTATTTCGATGCCAAGTCGGGCCTGCTGGTTCGCCTGGTTCGTTCCAGCAAGGGTGCCATCGGCCGGGTTCCCACGCAAGTGGATTACTCCGATTATCGCGATGTGAACGGAATCAAGATGCCCTTCCACGTGTTGTTTTCATGGCTGGATGGGCGCGATGAAATCCAACTCAGTGACGTGCAGACGAACGTGCCGGTGGACGAGAGCAAGTTCGGCCAGCCGGCCCGTTACCGGCGCCAAAAGGAAAATAAGAATGCGCAGAGCGATTTATCGAGTCACGAAAGTTGTTGTTGCGTGTGCCATCCTCACGGCGGCCGCGTTGCTGGCCGCACAAGCCGCGCAGGCGCCGCGCTATCGCGCGCCGCGCGCCGACGGCGGCAAGCCGGATCTCAACGGAATCTGGCAGGCCATGAACGAAGCCAACTACGACCTGGAAGGTCACAACGCGCGGGCGGCGTTGGCCCTGCGGCCCGGACCGTATGGTCCCGTGCCGGCAGCAGCCGTGTTGGCGCTGGGTGCGGTTGGCTCAGTGCCTCCCAGTCTCGGCGTCGTCGAGGGCGGCGAGATCCCCTACAAACCGGAAATGCTCGCCAAGAAGAAGGAAAACCAGGAAAACTGGCTGGCGCGCGATCCCGAAATCAAGTGCTACCTGCCGGGAGTCCCGCGCGCGACCTACATGCCGCAGCCCTTTCAGATTTTCGAGAACGCGAAACAGATCTTGATCACCTACCAGTGGGACGGCGCGGTGCGCAACGTGTTTATGAAGGACCCCGGACCGGCGCCCATCGATTCCTGGATGGGACAATCCGTCGGCCACTGGGAGGGCGAGACGCTGGTTGTGGACGTGACCGGATTGCTCGATCAATCGTGGTTCGATCGCGCGGGAAATTTTCACTCCGACGCAACTGCACGTGGTGGAGCGCTATACGCGCACCAGCCCGGACGTGATTTCCTACGAAGCGACGATGGACGATCCCAAGGTGTTCACGCGCCCCTGGAAGATCAGCATGCCGCTGTACCGGCGCCAGGAAAAGAACATCCAACTCTTGGATTTCAAGTGCGTGGAGTTTGTGGAAGAATTGATGTATGGGCCTTACCGCAAGAAGCCGCTGCCCAAGTAGTTCCGCAGTAACGGTGTGAGGAGGTAAAGATGCGACATCGATCGGTAATGGCTGGGATGATCCTAACGGCGGTGGTCGTTCACGTGGCGGCGCAAGCACCTCAGACAGCGACCCCGAAAGCGGCGGCCTCCGCCCCGAAGGCGGCAGCCGCGAAGAAGGCCAGCGGACCTCGTATGCCCGACGGCCATCCCGATCTGCAAGGCACTTACGACCTCGCCACCATCACGCCGATGGAGCGGCGGCCGGGCGTCAACGCGGTTCTCGCGGGCGCAGAGGCCGCCAAGATGGAGCACGACGCGGCCAAACTGAGTGAGGAAGGCGATCGGCCGGTTGACGGGAACCGCACCGCGCCGCCCAAAGGCGGCGACGGATCGGTGGGCGCGGCGGGCAATGTCGGCGGCTACAACCGCGGTTGGCTCGATCCCGGTTCCACGGTCACGGTGGTGAACGGGGAAAAGCGTTCCTCCATTGTTGTCGATCCGCCGGACGGCCGCGTACCCACGGTGGTGCCGGGCGCGAGGCAAAGGGCCTTGGCAGGCTTCGCGGCACGGACCACCTCCGACGCATCGGAAAGCAACGATCCCGGGCTGGAGCGCACGCCGGGCGCTTATGACGATCCGGAACGCCGTCCGCTTGGCGAGCGCTGCCTGCTGGGTTTTGGGTCCACCGCAGGCCCGCCGATGCTGCCGAACTACTTTTACAACAACCTCCATCAAATCGTGCAGACGCCGGACCGGATCGTCATTGTCACGGAGATGGTGCACGACGCTCGCATCGTGCGGATGAACGCGGAGCACTTGCCGAAAACGATTCGTTTGTGGCTGGGAGATTCCGTCGGGCCATTGGGACGGTGATACACTGATAGTGGACACCACGAATTTCACGAATAAGACTCGCTTTCGCGGATCGAGCGAGAACCTGCACGTGGTCGAGCGCTTCAGCCGGATCGACAAGCACTCGATTCTCTATCGCTTCACGATAGAAGATCCCGACGACGTGGACCAAGCCGTGGACCGGGGAGTACGCCTGGCCGGAAACCAATGGTAAGATATACGAGTATGCCTGCCACGAGGGCAACTACGCGTTGAAAGATATCTTGAAAGGCGCACGCTTGCGAGAGAAAGAAGAAGCCGCGGCCAAGGCCGCCAAGTAGAAAAAGGAGTCCTGCTATGAAAAAGAGACTTTGGGTGATGGTGACGATGGTGACGCTGCTGATTGCGTTGGTTTCCATCGGCGGGTGGCGGGTGAAGGCGCACCACGCCTTTGGATCGGAGTTCGACGCCAACGCTCCCGTTCTGCTGAAAGGCAAGATCGTGAAAATCGAATGGGTGAATCCACATACTTGGATTCACGTCGAAACCACCAAGACTGACGGGGCCAAAGAAATCTGGATGGTGGAAGGCGGAAGCCCGAACACGCTGCTGCGCCGCGGAGCGAACAAGAACACCTTTCCGGAAGGAACCGAGATCGTGGTGGACGGCTATCAGGCCCGCGATCATACCGAGACGCGCGCCAATGCCCGCAACGTAACGTTCACCGACGGCCGCAAGCTCTTTCTCGGTTCCACGGGGACGGGCGCTCCGAATCCGGAAGAGTTCGACGCCAGCAAGGCGAAGACGCAAGGGAAGTAAGCTTCCAGTAGCTCTTAATTAACGGAGAAGAGCGGCGACCAGTCGCCGGGCGCGGAGAGGGAAGCTCCAAAGCCGCTAACGCACCTCACGCCACGTCAGGTTGTCCCCCTTCGCTTCCCGTTTGCGCGATGCCGAGAAAAATCGTCAACTCCACGCTGGCCCGACCCCCATAGGCGTTAAGATAAGCCAGGACGCAGACGCTTTTTCATCCCGGAGGGATCGCCGCGTGTAGCCGGTGGTTGAGCGTTTGTTGCGAAACCACCGGTAGAGTTGAGCAAGTATCCGTACCGCAGGAGGGGTACCAGCGCCTCGCGGAATCCCGCTGATGATGGCATGACCAAGAGACTGGCACCCCTACGGGGTACTGAACTTTGAATTTGATTTCCGGTGGTGTCGCAAACTACGCTCCACCACCGGCTACATGCGGCAATCCCTCCGGGATGAACAAGCGTCGTTGGGCCGTCGCACACATGGTTGCGAAAATAAACTCTCCCCTCCTGCTCCGGCGTTGCGGGCCTTCGAAGCTTACCAAAAAGGAAATCGCAAACCCACGAATCGGCAGAAAAAGGGAGCAGCCGGTGTTTTCGGGCTGCCTTTCCAGATGGATTAATGTCCCGCCGCTCCATGACTGTCGCGGCTCATAAGCGGCTTGCGGATCGCGTCAGCCTAAGCCTACTGGCCTCTTACGCCGGGATCTTGATCCCGGATTCCGCTTTCGCCCTCAGCGACCTGACCCACCACCTGAAACGGGGAACGCGCCAACTGTTGTCGCGCATAGGCGGCCCAGGGACTCCCGGGATCCAGTTTCAGGTAACGCCGCCAGTGGTGCAGCGCCTTGCCGCGCTGTCCCAGTTTCTCCAGCACCAAGGCCAGATTGTAGTGGGCGTCGGCGTACTGCGGATTGATGCGTAGCGCGACCTCGTAATTCCGACGCGCTTCCTCCAGGCCGCCGCGCTCGTCGAAGACGTTGCCGAGGTTGAAGAACGCCAGGGCGTACTGCGGATCAATCTCCGCCGCGGCGCGATAGCAGTTTTCGGCGTCGGAGAGGCGGTGCAGGTTGTAGTAGATGGTGCCCAAATTGATGAACGCGCCGGCCGCCTCGGGATTCAGCGCGATGGCCTGGCGGTAGGCGGCAATCGCCTGTTCCAGGGTCTCCGGCTTTTCTTCCAGCCGCAATCCTTCCGCGAACCACCCTTCGGCCTCTTGCTTGGACGTGAGGACGCGCACCGAGTTGGCGGATGCCGCCCCGGCCGCCGCGGTCGCCGCGCCGGCGCCATCCAGGCGCGGTTCGCCGCCCGATACGCCGGCGCCATCCAGGCGCGGTTCGCCTCCCGATACGCCGGCCGGGGCTCCCGGTTTCAGGACCCGCACCGACGCTCCGCCGCGCCGGGTTCCGAAGTCGAAGCGGAACTGCCCGCTGACCGGCTCCAGCTTGGTGCCTTCGTAGTCCACCAGAATCTGGCGGCCGTCCAGAGAGATTTTCAACTCGCTGAGGGGATGCTCCACTTCGCCCAGCTTGTGGCGCATCGCTTCCAGCGACCGCTGGATGCGCTTGATGGGCACTTGACTCTTGCGCAGTTCGCGGATGGTTTTCAGAGTCAGCAGGTCGGAGAAATTGTAAGCTTCGGCGGCCGGCACCAAGCCCTTGCGTTGCCAGGTGGCCAGTTGCCGGTCCGAGACGCGCAGGATGCGGCAAAGATCCTGCCGCGTGAAGCGATCGCCGGCGATCTCAACAGGTGAAGTCACGTTGTCTTTCTGTTCTAGCGTTAGCGCTTTGGTCTGGCGGCCGCGCGGCGCGAACGTCCCGAGGGCGCAGCGGATTCGGCCGGCGCGTTCATTTCTACCACAGGCGTGCTGGCTTTCCCAGGAGTCTTCTTCATTTGTTCCAAGCTTTGCTTCAGGGCGGCCATCAAATCGATGACCGGCGCCAGGTGCTTGGGCTGCTCCGACTCCACGATCGGCTGGCCTTGAATCTTGGCTTCGATGAGCACACGCAACTGGCTGGCGAACTCATCGTGATACTTGGAGGGATCGAAGTCGCCGGCCAGGCTTTCGATGAGCGAGTGGGCCAGTTGGAGTTCTTTGTCTTTGATCTCGGCGGCTTCCAGCGGGCCGATCTCTTCCAGTTTGCGCACCTCGCTCTGATAGAACATGCTGTGAACCATCAGACCCTTGCCATGCGGCCGCAGCACAACGGTGTACTCGCGATTGTGCATGGAGAGGTGCGCGACGCCCAGGTAGCCGCTTTTTTCCAGCGCCGCCTTCAGCAACTGGTAAGCCTTGCGTCCCGGCTCGTCGGGCATCAGGTGATAGCTGGCGTCGAAGTACACCGGGTCTACTTGGGCGCTGGGGACGAACTCCAGAATCTCCATGGCCTTGGCGGTCTTGGGCTCCACTTTCTTGATCTCGTCGGCTTCCACGGTGATGTAGCGGTCCTTTTCGTACTCGTAGCCCTTGACGATTTCGTCGCGGGTGACGGGCCGGTCGTGGACCGGACAGACCATTTGCTGTTTCAGGCGCGATCCGCATTCGCGATGCAACTGGTTAAAGCCGATGCTCTCGCTGCGCGCCGCCGAAAACAGCTTGACGGGGATGGAAATCAGCCCAAAGGTTATGTATCCCGACCAGACCGATGCTGCCATGAGTCCATGCTACGCGATTGGCGCGATTCCGCGCAAGTAAAGCTTTTGGACGGGTAACAAACTGGGCACCCGGTGGTTCGGAAGGGCCGGAAAAATGCAACCGCCGATGAACGCCGATGGGAAGCAATATTCATCGGCGTTTATCGGCGTTCATCGGCGGTTGCATTTGTTTTCGGGTAGAATCGTCCCATGGCTGACAACTGCAAAGAGTTCACCGGCGTCTCCCGCGAGGCCGTCACCAAGTTTCGCGAGCAAAGCGAGAAGAGCGGCCAGCCGCTGCCGCCCGGCGACAGCTACGTCATCGAGAAGAGCGGCGTCAAGCTCAGCGTGGAGTACATTGAGGCCGCGCAAACGCTGAAGATGTGCATCCTGGAAAAGCCCGGGTTCATCCCCGACTCGATGGTTTGGGCAGTGGTCGACGATCAGATGCGCCGCGGCAGCGCCTAGCCGGATTTCTTAGAACCCCCGGCAGCTAATTCTCCACCGGGGACTTCTCCAGGCGGTCGATCACCAACTGGGAGCCCATTATCTTGCGGGGATCCAGTTTCAAACCCATCGCCTGCACGCTCTGGAATATCGTTCCCCCGGTAGGATCGGCCGCCGCATCCGGAGGCTTCCCTCCACCATCCGCGGCCGGATTCCCGTTACGGCTGGCAATCGTTCGCATATCGTCAATGGAAAGCTCCACCACCATGTGGTAGCGGCCCTTCAAGTCCGTCATGTCCACCACCGGACGATCCAGAAAGCGCGTCGCCAAGTCGCATAGCCCGGCAATCGTCAGGTCCTGCTCCATGTGAATCGTGTTCCCTCCGGGAATCGGTGTCACCTTCTGATTCGTTGGGTCTTTCGCCTTCTCTCCCGCCGCACCCGCCACGGGCGCTTCCTCCGGCGTGATTTCGCGCAGCTTCGATCCGCCCTTGCCCGCCACCAGCGCGAACACCGCCCACTCCTTCTCCTCACGGTGGAAGGCCAGCCGGAAGCGCTCCGCCAAGAGCGTCTGCAACATCTCCGGCACTTGATCTTTGGCGGCGCCTTCCGGCAGTTTGGCCTGGATGGTGAATCGCGACACGTTCGCGCCCGTGGCTCGCAGCCACGCCGGTCCGGTCACCTGATACGGCCGCACGCGAAAGGCGATATTAATCAGTTCGGCCAGCGTAGCGCTCGCGATGTAGACGCGCGCGTCATCCACGGCCATGGCTGCGCTCGACCGGCCCATCGTCTGGGGGCGGTCGGGCGGCGGCGCAGGTTTGACCGACGCAACTTCAAAGGCCATGGGCGCCTTGGCGGCGACGGCGGATTGTCCAAAGGCGGCGCTGGTAAGCAGCAGTACCCAGAGTTTCAGCATTCCTGACATGGTAACCCGGAAATGTGCACCGATCCCAGCAGGATCGTTTGCTTAGCCTGCGTTGGCAGGCCAAACCCGAAGGGGCGGCGGCTCCGCCGACACCTCAATATGAGCCACTACCCGTGTCCCCTGCTACTTGCTGTCCGGCGTGAACTTCCAGAGCGTCGCGCGCCAGCCCAGGGCCACCGCCATGATCTTGCCGTCCGGAGTCCAGGCCATGCGGTGGAAGTCCGCGGTGTAATCGAGCGGGATGCGCGCAGATTTCCCGGTAGCCAAATCGAAAATACCGGGAGGCCAATACCAATAAGGTCCCGCCAGCGGCGCCACCAGCCGTCCGTCGCGAATGCTGCCGGGGTCAATATAATAGCCTAGCTGAAATGACCCGGCGATCTCTTGTTCCGGTCCGCCGCTCAGCGGAACACGAACCAGGCGGTTGTTGGGCGGCTGCTGAACAAGAACAACGAGGCTCTGCGTGGCAGCGTCTACGGTCACTCCGTTGCCGCTGCGGATCTGGCGCGGTGCTTCCCCGGAGACCGGCACGGCCCAGACCATCCCCGAAGCCACGCAATAGAGCGTCTTTCCGTCGGGTGACGCCGCCATTCCCTCCACGATTCCCTTGTCGAAAGGAATTTGGCGCGTGATCCGGCCATTGGCCAAGCCGCCAGCCCGATGGCCTGACTTCGTCTGCCGATCATGAAAGCTACGTCTGCGGAACCGACCGCCGTCATGGGACCCTGGGTTTCTTCGGTGGTGTTGACCAGCGGGACGGCATCTTTTCCGGGTGCGACGACCATCACGCGATGGCGTCCCGCGGTCACCTCGGTCCAGGCCGCGCGGCCGTCTGGCAACACCGCAAATTCTTCACTAACGCCGGCGGCAAGCGTAGCGATTCTTTCGACGCGGCCGGAGCGCTCGCCAGCTCTATCCAGGCGCACTCCGCCTCTTGATTCGCCAGCAGAGAATCGCACCAGTTCCAGCGGGCGGTCGTTCTGATCGAGGTAGATGCTGTTGTCGGGGCCCGTGTCGAGGGAATAGGCCGGATGCGTCAATGACAGTATTGTGGTGGATGCTCCCCGGCCATCCAGAGGCACGCTAACCACTGGATACATGTTGCCCCGCAGAACACTCACCAGCGCGCGTTTTCCGTCGCGCGTCACAGCCAAAGGAGTGGTGCTGATAGCGGTGCTGATGTCCCGAACGTCCACGGGGAGCGGGCGCATCTGGCCGGAAAGCAGGTCAACGACGTAGACATGGTTTCCGGTTTCCGCGCCGGGTTCGAGGCTCTGTCCGAAGGTCAACGCCTCGTGGCCTCCCGGAATCGCGCGGGAGGGACTAAAAGCGGACGGCGGCACTTCGATCGCATAATTCCGCAGCCTGCCGCTGTCGGGCCAATAGTGGAACAACTGGTAGCGATGCTCGGAGTTAATCCGGACCACCAGCATACTGCCATCGGGCAGGATTTCCGGGCTCATCGCGTCTTCTAGGACCAATTGCTCCTCGCCGCCGAGCGCCGGTACGCTAAAAACTCCCTTGGGGCCATCGAACCAGCGGTCGTAATAAATGCGGCTCCCGTCGGGCGACCAAGAGCAATCCTGGGTATAGCCCCGCTCGCGGTTGTGTGTAAGCATGATGCGATTGCCGGATTCAGGCTTCATGACCCAGACCTGCATGACGTCGTCGGTGTCATTGCCCACAAAAGCGATCAAGTGTCCGTCCGGCGACGGACGTGGAGTTGTTCACACCTGTGGACCGCCAAGCATGATGCCGGTCCACAACTGCTGCGCTGGAGCGCGCCAGATGACGCGGCCGATCAAGATTCCTGCGACGAGGAGTGCGACCGCCGCCATCGGCAGTAGTACGCGTGATGTGCGGGAACGAGTCTTTCCGGAACCAGGCCGTAGAAGGGCCGCCGCGGCGCCACTGGGGCTGCTGCCGCCAGGCACTTGGGACAGCGCAAATCCCAAGTCGCGCGCCGATTGGAAGCGCTCCTCCGGTTCCTTCTCCAGGCAACGCTGCACGATATTGGCGAGCGCCGGCGGCGCTTCCAGCGGCGCAGCGTCCGCGCCGGCGATCTTGGCCATCACCTCGGCGGCCGACCGCGCTTGAAACGCGCGGCGTCCCGCGATCATCTCGTACAGCACCAGGCCCAGGCTGAAGAGGTCCGAACGGTGATCCACCGGCTGGCCGCGCACCTGCTCCGGCGACATATAGCCAACCGTGCCCATCACCGACCCGGGCAGCGTCCCGTCTAGCAGCGTGGGACCTTCGCCGATCGCGTCCGCCGTGAGTTTGGCCAAGCCGAAATCCAGAATCTTGACGATGCCGTCGCGCGTGAGAAACAGGTTCTCCGGTTTAAGATCGCGATGGGTGATGCCCTTATCGTGAGCCGCGGCCAGTCCGCGCGACATTTGTTGAGCGTAATCGAGAGCCTTGCGCTGCGGGATGACGCCATCCTCCAGGCGCTGCCGCAGCGTCTGGCCCTCCAGAAGTTCGGTGACCAGATACGGCGAACCGCCATGCGTGCCGATATCGTAGAGCACCAGGATGTTGGGATGATTCAGCATTCCCGCGGCGCGCGCTTCCTGCTCGAAGCGGCGCATTCTTCCGGGATCGGTGGCGAAGGCAGCGGGCAGAACCTTGACCGCCACCTCGCGGCCGAGCCGTGTGTCGCGGGCCCGATACACCTCGCCCATCCCTCCCGCTCCGAGCGGCGCGGGGATTTCATAGGGTCCGGTGCGCGTTCCAGGTGTCAAAGCCACTGGTTCCCAATTATAGCCGCAAGTCGCGCCGGTGATGAGTGATGAGCCGCGACAGTTATGGAGCGACGGACCGGCGGTGTTGTTGAATGCCGGCCTGAAAACACGATAACTCGAGTACTCGGGCGTGGCGGGTTTTCGTGGTGACGATCAACAGATACCGCCTTTCCGTCTCTCCATAACTGTCGCGGCTCATCGCGCTCATCGTCACGGTTCTTCGCGCCGCTTGGTTGCTTCGACACCCCGATTGTGGTCAACTGTCCCGATGCCCGCGAAACCCGCCCGCGCCCGGCTCGCTTACGTGGATTGGATGCGCGGCCTGGCCTGCCTGCTGATGTTCCAGACCCATGCCTACGATTCCTGGCTCAGCGACGACTGGCGTCACAGCACGCAGTTGATGTACTCCCAACTCCTGGGGACGTTTCCCGCGCCGCTGTTCCTGTTCCGGCGGGATTCGCCGTGGCCCTGGGAATCGATCGCCTGGAGACCAAAGGCGCAAGCCAATCTGAAGTGGCTAAGACGTTCGGGAAACGCGGCGCGGAGATTTTCGGCATCGCCATGCTGTTTCGCTTGCAGCAATGGGCCATGGGATTCGGATGGTCGCCGTGGACCGATCTGCTGCGCGTGGACATCCTGAATACCATCGGGATTTCGCTGGCCATGGCCGCCATTGTGCCGCTGGTAGCGCGCCGGTTGTGGCTGCGCGTGACGTTGGCGCTGGCTGTGGCGGCGGGTTTCGCGTTGCTTACTCCGCCGCTGTGGAACACGGCACGTTTGCGCGCTTTGCCTTGGTGGCTGGCCAGTTACATCAACGGAGGCCACACCGACTACACGCCGCGTGGATGGTTCTTCCCCATCTTTCCCTGGAGCGGATTTCTGTTCGTCGGCGTGGCGGCGGGGCTCCTGGTGATGCGCGCGCGGCGCAATCAAAACGAGGGAGCAACGATCCTGCTGCTGGCAGGGCTGGGCGGCGCGACGGCGCTGCTCTCGCGATGGCTCGATCATCTGCCCGGACAGTTCTACGCCGTCTACAACTATTGGCAGACCAGTCCCAACTTTTTCCTGGCGCGGGCCGGGTTGCTGCTGCTGATGCTCGCCGCCTGCTACGGCTGGTGCGCGCTCAAGCCGGGAAGATGGTGGAGTCCGGTGGAACAACTCGGCTCCACTTCTTTGCTGGTCTATTGGGTGCACATTGAGCTGGTCTATGGACGCCTGTCGATCCTTCCCAAACACCGCGCGTCTTTTGCAACGGCGTCCTGGGGACTTGCGGCGATCGCGGTATCGATGACTCTGCTATCCCTACTGAAGACCAGGTGGGATGTCCGGCGACGGGCTGTGGCGCAGGCATCAGCATAGGTTCTCTTGGAGTGCGGCGACTTGTCGCCGCTTTTTCCGACCGAAACCGAAAGCGGCGACCAGTCGCCGCACTCCAAAAAGAGCACACCGGTGTGTAACTTTTGCGCGGTAAGAATGACGCAGGCCGCTTGTAAGCATCTGAAAAACCAGAGCAACCCATTTGGCCACTGGTGTGCTCTTGTGTGGACGAGTCGTTTGACTCAGGTTTTGAAAGCCTACCCCACTCACTGGCCCTCGCGCCTTCGCGAGGGCCATTTTTTTTGTGCCGCAGCCTTCAGCCGCGCGGTCCACAGCCAGCCCAGTGCGCTGCCCAGGAAGTAATAGGGGAAATCAAACCAATCAAAGGTTGACCCGATGATGGTCCGGCCGATGAAGTTGCTGCGGATCGCCTGGAGAATGGGAGCGCGGGAGATTTGCGAGAACTCCAGAATGCAGGTGGCCACTAGCACTCCGAAGGCGATCCAGCGCGGACTCCAGCGCGGGACCAGGAACAGGCAGACCAGGCACCAGAAGATGCAGTAGAAGGTTCCGGCAAACGAATCGTTGACCCAATGCGCGGCAGGCCCGCGATAGAACTTGGCGTAAAATCCCGCGGGAACGATGACGATAAGCGATAGCAGCGTGAACAGTCGCTGGCGCACCCGCTTGTCCCCTCCCATTTTTGATTTTTGACTTTTGATTTTTGATTTTTGATTTGTCGCCCTTACGCCACGTCGAGCGCCTGGAAGGCGCGCGGCCGGAACAGAAATTCCACGATGTTGCCTTCGTGCGGCTGCAGCCAGTCCAGGCGGATGGTGGGAATCGGGCCGATGTTCAAGCGGTCGATGTTCGGCGCGTCCAGCAGTTGGCGCTTCCACTGGCTGTCCTCGGTGATCGCCGATCCCACCAGGGTTCCGCCGATCTTTTTGAGCATGTCCTCTTGGGGACACTTCACGACGCTCACAAACGGATACATGAACTCGGTGTTGCTGAGTTGCAAGTCGGGCGAGTCGCAGTGGATGACGGTGGGCCGCAGATAACCTGCGCGCGCCTGTTCCACCAGGCGATCGCCGAAGGCCGCGGTCGAGTGCGTGGCGCCCGGCTCTTGCAGTTGCGCGGCGATCGTCTTCCAAATGGTCCGGGCCATCCCCGGCACGGTGAAGGCCGCCAGCATGGCTTGCGGATCGTCGGGCGGAAGCACGGGCGTCGGTCCCATGCGTCGGGCGAGCGCCTGCGCGATTTCCTCGGTATGGCGCGAGGCCCAAATCCCGGAGCAATTGATGCAGCCGCGTCCGCTGTTGGCGAAAACGCTGTCCACCATCACGTCGAGATATTTCTCCCAGTGATCCACCACGTCGTCGCCCAGTAGAATTTTGCTGAAGCCGGGGCCATGAACCTGCACGCGATGATCGCCCTTATAGCGCTGCACCGTCGCGGTGCCGCCGAAGATCATAGAGCGATCCAGGCGCCGGACGACTTCCGCGCCGATGTCGCCCAGTCCGGGGTAAATGGAAATGGCTTCTTTGGGCACGCCGGCCTGCGTGAACGCGGCGGTCATGCGGTAGGGCGTCCAGGGTTCTTGCGGGCCGGGCTTGAGCACCAGGCCTACCTGCATCGGAATCACCGGCAGCCACAGCGTGTGCACGCCCGGCGAGTTCGACGGCAGCACCAAACCGAGCGCCGAGGCCTGCGCCTGATAACTGACAATCACCCCGCGCGACTCGCGCCCGTAGCCGCGCGACAGGACCTCGGGATTCAGGCCGCGCGTCAGCGCGTCCAGGATCTTGTCCATGTTGGACAACACGAAGTCGTTCTTCTTCATGTTGGCCTTGCACATGTGCTCGGGCAGCCCGGTGGAGGCCGATTGCTGGCGCGCGAACTGGTCCGGCGATTGCTCGCCGTCGCCCATGGCCAGGGTGCCCTCGCTGTACAACTTGCCGGCCTTTTTCATCATGCCGATCAGTTCGCTGATGGGGATTTCCGTTAACACCTCGCGCGCGCGCCGGGCGTGGCGGATGTCGCGGCTCAGCAAGCCGGGATTGGCCTGGCTCACTTTGGCCAGAGTCTCGCCGGTGGCGAAATGGATTACGGTGTCTTTCTCGAGGCTGGTGTAGGGCACGCCCCAACGGATGATCGGTAGGTTTAGCATGGCAAGGCTCCAAATCAAAAATCAAAAATCAAAAATGGGAAATCGGCCTTCGTGCTAAGAACGCACGGGGCGGCCGGTTACAACCGAGTACAGAACATCGGGATCCAAGTCGGCTCCGTTCGGCCAGTAGACCGTGCCGAAGTCCGTCTCCACTCTCACCTGCCCGAAATAGGCGCGGTTGCGGAGTGATGCGAAAACGCCGTCGAAGGGAATCACTTTCTGGATGTCTACGATTCTCTTCTTGCCGTCGTCGAACCGTAGTTCGAGCCGGTAGTCCTTCAGTGGGCGAGCTTTGACGATGCGGTGCATAGGCTTCCTTAATACACCCCCACCGTCGTCGCGCCGGCCATCTGCCGGAAGGGACGCACGCCGCTGATCCCGTCCCAAGGATAGGCTTCGCACGGCGGCTCGCGCTCGCCTTCGTCGCGCTCCAGGAATCCGGGTACAAAAGTTTCCTTCGTCAACGTCGTCAGGCGAACGCGGCCGGTTTGGCCGTACTCCACTACCTTGTTGTGATCGTCGAAGGAAACCACTTCGATCGCCGCGCGCGGCTGCGGCGCGAAATAGGAAATCTTGTAGTCGTCGGCGGGACCAACCGGCTTGGAGCAGGCCAGACCCATCAGCGTGTTTCCATAGGTCGGCGTCATGTAGACGCCGGGGCCGAGCAACTCTTCCATGGCGAAGCGCGTGAACTGCGGCGTGAATTCCGTGCCGCCGGCAAAGATGCCGGTGATCCCTTGCTCCCGAATGCTGCTGCCGCGATCTTCCAGCGCTTCGGCCAGGCTCTCCAGCAGTTTCGGCGTGGTGAACAGGCACTTGATTTCGTGGCCCGCGCCGAGAGTCGTCATGGCCTGCTCGATGACGTGAGCTTTGTACAGCTCGAGTTGCTCGGTCTGCCCTTGCTTGATTAGCTTGACCACCCAGCGAGGATCCAGGTCCACGCAAAAGCAGATCCCGCCGCGATGCTGGCAAAGATGCTCCACGGCCAGCCGCAAACGCCGCGGGCCAGAGGGTCCCAGCATCAGCCAATTGGCGCCCCGCGGGAAGTAGGCTTCCGGCAGCGTGTCGCTGAACATTTCATAATCAATGCGGAAGTCCTCGAGTTGCACGCGGCTCTTGGGGATTCCCGTGGTGCCGCCGGTTTCGAATACGAAAGCCGGCTTGCCGGCGAGTCCCTTGGGAATCCAGCGGCGGACCGGACCGCCTCGCAACCATTCATCCTCGAAGGGCGGGAATTTGTGGAGATCCTCGAAGCAATGAATTTCCCGACGCGGATCCCAGCCGAGTTTGGCGGCGTAGTCGAGCCAGAAAGGACAGCCGGTGCCGGAATCGAAATGCCAGGCAACGGTCTCGCGAACATGCGCATCCAGGGCAGCTTTATGCTGCGCGGGGGTTCCCATGGGGTCTCCTCAAAAGTGAATCTCTAGAGTATCGCGAAGAGGCCACGGGGAACAACGGGCTATGAATGGCGACCGCCGGGAGAGACAAAAATCCCCGTAGCAACAACTTTCTGGGGTTTACAGAGTTTAATGAAAGGGTGACTGAATCCATCGTAAAATCATCTTAACTGCATGGTCAAGCTCTCCATTTTCTTGTTGCTGTCGGTAGGTCTGTCTGGGCAGGCGCCGGCGCCCGATCCTCCGGCCAATCTTCCGGATGCTCCGGTGGTCAAACCTGGGCAGCCCGTAGACTTAGACAAGCCCGCGGACAAGCGCGTCTTGGGCGTGTTGCCCAACTATCGGACCGCCAATCCGTACTCGGTATACCAACCACTGACGGTCAAGCAGAAGATGATCATCGCCACGAAGGATTCCTTCGATTATCCGCTCTATTTTCTCGGCGGGGCCTTCGCCGCTTTGGGCCAAATCGACAACGACGATCGATCCTACGGGCAGGGCGTGAAAGGTTTCGCCCAGCGCTATGCGGCAGACTACGGCGACCAGATGTTCGGCAACCTGTTCACGGAAGGAATCATGCCATCGCTGCTGCACCAGGATCCGCGCTATTTCCGTCTGGGCCAAGGCAGCGTGGGCAAGCGCACCTGGTACGCTTTAACACGCGTTTTCGTGGCCCACGACGACAACGGGAAACTGGACTTCAACTACTCTGAGTGGGTCGGCAACGCGGTGGGCGTGGCCATCTCGCAGTCCTATCATGTTGACGGCCGCAACGCGGGCACCGCCATCTATAAGCTGGGGGAACAATGCGGAATCGACGCCTTCTCCCAAGTCCTGAAGGAGTTTTGGCCGGACGTCAAACGGAAGTTGCTCAAGAAGAAGCAGGGCAACCCTAGCGAATCCAATCCATAACCGGGTGTGCGGTGAGCTAAACGACCCGTAGCGCGGAGGACGGCTCGATGCCTGTCGCCCTTCTGGCGGGAACAAAGCCGGCGATGAAAAGCACGGTCAGCAACACCAGCGCCGCGGCCACGAACGTCGGAATATGCCAAGGACCCACGCCGAATAGCAGCGACGAGAACAGCCGCGTGGCGATCATCGCCAGCGGCAACCCTACGCCCAAGCCCGCGATACCCAGGCGCGCGACCTCCCGCAGCACCAATGCCAGCGTGTCAACCCGATCGGCGCCCAGGGCCATGCGGATGCCGATCTCGCGGGTGCGCTGGGCAGTGCTGTAAGAGACCACGCCGTACAATCCCACCGCGGTCAACAGCAATCCCAGAATTCCCAGACCTCCCACCAGTTCCGCGGTCACCTGGTACGGCATCGCCGAATAGCGGATGAGATCGCCCTCCGTGGTAATCGTCAGCGGATTCAAGCGGCGATCCACCTGCTTCAGAGCTTGCCGCGCGGACTGCGCCAGGGCCGTGGCGTCGCCGGTGGTTTCGAGGAGAAAGGTGGCCTCTTGCTCGAAGTTGGCCCAATACGGCAGATAAAAATACGGTTCCCACGTCTCGCCGACCGCGTTAATCGGCGCATTCTTTGCTACACCGATGACCGTGTAATCTTTGCCGCGCACGCCTCCCAAGTGCACACTCTTACCGACGGCGTCCTCCCGCGGCCAGAAGCGCTGCGCCATCTGCTCGTTGATCAGGACGGAGTTCACGCCGGCGGTTTCATCGCGCGGCTCGAAGCCGCGGCCGCGCAGGAGCGGCGTTCCCATGGCTTCCAGGAAATTCGCGCTGACGGAATTGTACTTGATCTCAAACGGCGGCGCGCCCGCCAGATCGGGACGCGTCGGAAAGGTGACGCGCCGGAACATGCCGTTGCTCGACAAGCTCAACGGCGCGCGCACCGCGACGGCCACGCGGCGCACTCCCGGCAGCGCTTCGAACCGCGCGACAATTTGGCGATACAGCGGCGGTTGGGCGTCTTTCGCGGCCATCCATACCAGCAGGAGCTGCTTGCGGGCGAATCCCAGATCGCCGCTGCGGGTGTTGGAGAAGCTGCGCACCAGCACGCCGGCCGAGGCCAGCAGCGTCAGCGACACGGCGATTTGCGCCACCACCAAAATGTTGCGGAGCGGCCAGCGCCGCCGCGCCCAGGAAGATGATGCCGTGGGGAACGCCGCTTCGCCCTTTAGCGCGGGCACCAGGTTGGGACGCGCGGATTTCCATGCCGGCGCCAGGCCGAACAACACCACGGTAGTCAGCGAGACCGCCAGACTGAACCACAACACCCGCGAATCGAACTGGAACACGGTGGGATCGTGAAATCCCGGCGGCGCAACGATCAGCCAAGGAAGAATCCGGATGAGCGCTCCGCCCACCGCCAGACTCAGGGCAAAGCCGGCCGCGCCGAGCAGCAGGTTTTCGGCCATCAGTTGCCGGACCAGGCGGAGACGATTCGCGCCCATCGCCAGGCGTACGGCCATCTCCGTGCCGCGGCTGACGGCTCGCGACAGCAGCAGGTTGGCCACATTGAGCGAAGAAATCAGCACTACGAGCAGCACGATCCCCAGCAGCGCCAAGCCGTTCGTGCCGGCCTGCTTCAGGCGATAGCGCAAATCGGAAACGAGCGTGGCGCGCCGGCCGCGATTCGATTCCGGCCACGAAGCCGCCAGGCGCGCGGCGATGGTTTGCATCTCGGCATTGGCCGATTTCACGCTAGCGCCGGGCGCCAGGCGTCCCAGCACGGTGAACCAGCGGTTGCCGCGTGTCTGCAACTCGACTGGTTCTCCCAGGCGCGTCCACGATGGCGACGAGAACCACAGGTCGCGATCCGCGCCGGTCTCGACGTCCCGGAATCCCGCCGGCAGCACGCCGATCACGGTTACGGAAAGTGCGGTGGCGCGCTGCACGCGGATTGGCTTGCCGACAATCGCCGGATCGCCGCCAAAATGCCTTTCCCAGAAACTGTGTCCCAGGACCACGGTCACCGCGCCGTCCGTCCCATCGCTTGGGGAGAAGAGGCGTCCCAGCGCCGGGCGTATTCCTAGAGCGGTGAAGAAGTTCGGAGAAACCAGATTCAGACTGATCAACTCCTGGCTGTCGCCTTCCACCAGTGTCAGGCCGCGGCCGCCCACGGCGACCACCTCGCGCAGCGTGCGCGCCTGTTTCTGCAATTCCAGGAATTCCGGATAAGAGAGCGAGCCTTCCGGTTCCTGATCGGTGGTGGAGAACAGACGGACGATCTCGCCGGAACGAGGAACGTCGAAGGGCCGGAACCAAAAGGCGTCCACCAGACTGAAAATTGCGGAATTGGCGCCGATTCCTAACGCCAAAGACAAGGTCGCAACCAGGGTGAATGCGGGTCGTGCGGTCAGAACGCGGAATGCGAAACGAAAATCGCGCAGCATGGGCGATGCTCCTTCGGACGATTTCCCAAGCAGGTCCCCTACTCACTATAACGTCCGGGAGGCCGCCGCGTTAGGTTAGAGTCGTAACTAATCGTGTTGTTCCTTACCTTTTCTGGGACGGTGGGTTCTGCGATACACTGCCCTTGACGGGCTGTGTGAGGCAGCCCGGCATCCCGCACGGGTAAGATCACATGGCTATTACTGGCGTTTTTCTGCTCATCGCACTCAATCTTCCTTTTAAGTACTCGTTTGGGGCGGAGAAAACACCCGTCTACACGCGCATCCTCGGCTTTGGCGCGGACTTCGACACCGCGCCGGAGAGTCACCGGCCGTTCTACTTTTCCGTGGCCGTGCCGGAAGGCAATTTCAAAGTCACGGTTGCTTTGGGCAGCGCACAAGCCGCCTGCGACACCATGGTCAAAGCGGAAGCCCGCCGCTTGATGATCCAGACGGTCCACACCAGGCGCGGACAAATCGTCTCGCGCAGTTTTTTGGTGAATGTGCGCAACAGCCATCTCCCGCCGCCGCCGCCCAACGCGCCGGGAGGTTCCGAAGTGCGTCTGAACGATCGCGAACAAGGCGCGCTGCAGTGGGACGACAAGCTCACCCTGGAGTTCAACGGCGGACACCCTTGCGTGACGTCGGTGGAAGTAGCGGAGGCCGGCGAGATCCCCACGATTTTCCTGGCCGGCGATTCCACGGTCACCGATCAGCCGCGCGATCCCACCACCAGTTGGGGACAGATGCTGCCGCACTTTTTCGGACCCGGCGTGGCCGTGGCCAATCATGCGGAATCGGGGGAAACGCTGAAATCGTTCATCACGGCATTGCGGATGGACAAGATCCTCAGCCAGATGAAAAAAAACGACTACCTGTTTCTCCAGTTCGGGCATAACGATCAGAAGGAGCAATGGCCGCAAACCTACGCCGAGGCTATGACCACGTACAAGGAATACTTGCGCGCCTTCATCGCGGAGGCGCGGCGCCGCGGTGCGCAACCCGTGTTGGTAACTCCGATGCATCGCCGCGCCTTCGACCCTGACGGCAAGATCCGCGAGACGCTGGGCGACTATCCCGAGGCCATGCGCCAAGTGGCGCGGGAAGAGAATATTCCGCTGATTGACTTGCACGCTATGTCCGCGCAATTCTACGAAGCGCTGGGACCGGGCAAATCCGCCGCCGCTTTCGCCGCCAATGGCCGCGACGCCACGCATCACAGCGCCTACGGCGCCTACGAATTGGCGCGCGCGGTGGTGCAAGGAATTCAGGACGCCAAGCTGGACCTGGCAAAATACCTCGATCCAGAGGCCGCCGCAACGTTCGATCCGTCGCATCCCGATCCACCGGAGTCGTTTGTGTTTCCATCCAGTCCGCCGCTGCCGGCCCGGCCGCAGCGCAGTCCCACGCTGTGGGTGATCGGCGATTCCACGGTGCGCAACGGCAACGGCACCGGCGCTAACGGCCAGTGGGGATGGGGCGATCAGATTTGGCCCTACTTCGACACGACGAAAATCAACCTCGCCAATCGCGCGCTGGGCGGACGCAGCAGCCGCACGTTTCTGACGGAAGGTCATTGGGAGGAAGTGCTGAACCATCTGCAACCCGGCGACGTCGTCGTAATGCAGTTCGGCCACAACGACGCCAGCCCTCTGGACGACGCCGCCCGCGCGCGCGGCACGCTGAAAGGCGTCGGCGAGGAAACGCAGGCGGTGGAAAATCCCATCATGCACCGTCATGAGATCGTGCATACCTTCGGCTGGTATATGCGCAAGTTCGTGACGGACACCCGCGGACGCGGCGCCCTACCCGTCCTCTGCTCGCCGATCCCGCGCTTGAATTGGAAGGACGGCCATATTGTCCGCGGCAAGACCGAGTACGCGGGGTGGGCCGAAGAAGTGGCCAAGAGCGCCGGCGTGCCTTTCGTGGACATCAACGATTTGATCGCCCGCAAGTACGATGAGATGGGTGCGGACAAAGTCACGCCGCTTTTCCCCGCCGATAACACGCACACGAATCTGGAGGGTGCCGAGATCAACGCCGCCTGCGTCATCAAGGGATTGAAGGAGTTGCGGGACGATCCCCTGGCGGCGTTCTTTTCCGCCAAGGCCAAAGACCCGAGCGCCTGCGACACCAAGTAGCATCTCGAGAATAGGCGTCCGCGAAGCGGACGCCACTGGAGTTTCTACATTTTCAGCCCGCGAAGCGGGCGGAAGAGTGTGGCCCAGGGTGGAGCGATTTTGCGGAACCCTGGGGAATAACTGTGAGGGGGAAAAAGAGCCGCAGAGCGGGCGAAAGGCAGTCTCGCAGATATCGCGCGCCTGTCGCCCGCTTCGCGGGCTCCCTTGTTTTCGCGATTTACCCAGGGTTCCGCAGAATACGCTCCACCCTGGGCCACACTCTTGCACCCGCTTCGCGGGCTGAAAACGTAGAAACTCCAGAGGCGTCCGCGAAGCGGACGCCATGAGAGTAGCCCAGCAATTTATTGCTGGGGAAAGGGCGGAAACAAGGAAAGTCCGTGAAACGGACGGCTGAGGTTGCTGCGGGCGGCGCGATGTCAAACGGCAATACCTCAGTCGTCCGTTCACGGACTCGCCGCTTGCGATCGAGGAAACCCAGCAATGAATTGCTGGGCTACTTTCATCTCGTCCGTTCACGGACGATGTAGATTGGAGGCAAAAAACTCCCGGTTTGCGAGCACCGAACCCTCGCGAATGAACGAAACCCCAAAAAACGGCGGGGCGTTATGGGCATCGAGAGGGGTTAGAATGTCCCGTGGCCACTTCCTCTTCGAGCCTCCGCGCCCTCCGCGCCTGGTTCTCCTGGTTTGATCCGCGGCATTGGCCTGATCCAGGCCACCGCGCTCAACGTCAACAACATGATCGGCATTGGACCGTTCATCACCTTGCCGCTGATCGTGGGATCCATGGGCGGCCCGCAAGCGATGCTCTGCTACATCGTGGGCGCCATCGTGGCCGTGTGCGACGGCCAAGTGTGGGCGGAGCTCGCCAGCCGCTTACCGGAATCCGGCGGGAGCTACCGCTTCCTGCGCGAGTCTTATGGTCCCCGCTGGGGACTGCCCATGTCCTTCTTGTTCATCTGGCAAGTGAGCTTCCAGGGTCCGCTGAGTTTTGCGGGAGGATGCATCGGCTTCGCCGATTACATGGCCTACCTGGTGCCCATCCACGGATGGTGGGCCAGGATCGCGCCCACGGCGGTTGCAGTCCTGGTGGTCTTTCTGCTTTACCGCCGCATCACCGCGATCGGCCGGATGGCCACGGTGTTTGCCGTGGGCGCCGTGCTCGCCGTGCTGGTCACCATTGTCGCCGGGTTCAAAGACTTTCACTGGGCGCTGCTGACCGATTTTCCAGCCGATGCGTTCACCCTCACCAGCAAGTTCTGGTACGGCTTGGGCGACGCCACGCGGAACGGGATTTACACTTTCCTGGGCTACTACAACGTCTGCTTCATCGGTGACAAGGTGAAGGAGCCGTCGAAGACGATTCCGCGCTCCATTCTGCTGGCGGTTGCCGTTGTTACGGTACTCTATCTGGCGATGAATTCGGCGATCCTGGGAAGCATGCCGTGGCGGCAGATCATTCCTAATAAAGGAACCGACACACGGTATATCGCCGCGACCGTCGCTGAACATGCCTTCGGCAAGGCCGGCGCGAGCATCTTGGTGATGCTCATCCTGTGGGCGGCGATCGCCTCGCTGTTCGCGTTGATGCTGGCCAATTCCCGGGTGCTCTATGCGGCCGCCCGCGACGGCCAGTTCTTCAGTTTCTTCGCGCGCGTGCATCCCGCCGACAAGTTCCCGTACGTGTCGCTGCTGGCCTTGGGCGCGGTGGCCGTGGCGTTCACGCTGTTATCGCTCAAGATCGTGATCACGTCGCTGGTGGTGATTCGCTCCCTGGTGCAGTTCATGGGACAGAATATCGGCCTCTACCTGTTGCGCCGCAATCGTCCCGACTTGCCGATGCCCTTCAAAATGTGGCTTTATCCGCTACCCGGCATCGTCGCGCTGGCCGGATGGCTGTTCATTTTCGTGACCTCGCGCCAGTTCATGCTTCTGGGTGGCGCGTTTCTGGTCTCCGGCGTGGCGGCGTTCCTTCTTCACCAGCGCATGCGCCGGGAATGGCCGTTCCTCCTCAAGCCTGCGGCTTGAGGCAAATCAAAAATCAAAAATCAAAAATAACGCCAGAACAGCTAACTAACTGAGCGAGACCGCCGGCGCGCGAAGGTCCGGCAAAAGCGCGCCCACGGACTGGAAGGCGATCCTTCGTGCGCCATTTTTGATTTTTGACTTTTGATTTTTGATTTGACGTTTTCTCAGGCCAGGAGGCCTGAGGAAAGTTCCAGCATGGCGTGAAACCGCGCCAAAGGGTCTTTTTCGGAAGAAAAGTACTCTGCCGCCACAGCTTCGCGGATCAAGAGGTCCTCGCCCACCGCTAAGTCGGTGCTCCCTTTTAGCTTTCCGGCCGCCCGTAGTGGATCGCTCAGTCCTTCGGCGTACAACTGCCGGATTCGGGTGCGCAATCCTTCGCGAGCCCGCCGCAGGGCAGCCCGTTCCCGATTGCGAGCCCATAGGGCCATTCCCGCGCCAAACAGCACAATCAGCGCCATGATCGCCAAATCCATCGGCAGGAATACCCAGATGGATTGCGGCCGCGTGCCGGGATAGAGAATGACGTAATGCAGATTGGTCAGCAAGCCGTCCAGCACCTGGAAGGCCACGACCCCGTGCGCCAGGATGGCCACCGTCAGCAGAACGTGCCACAGCGCAACTTTGGCTCTCGTGAAGGTCCGCACCTGGCGGGGAGGATAGACCCATTCTTGAACCGCGGCAAAAGCGGCCATCGGCAGCCAGAAGAAGAACCAGAACACCATGACCAGCGGTGCAAGATAGGGTGGGTCCACATACACGGTCCGCTGAAAAACCTCGTGCCAGCGCCGGTCGGCGCGCCAATCGCGCGACCAGGCGCCCCAAAACGCCGCCATGCCGCGGGCGTGTCCTACCGCCGCGCGCCGGCTTGAGGAGCGGCTCGCCGCGGCCTCTTTCGCCAGCGGCGCTTTGCCGATCTGGCGCCCCGGAAGATCCACCTGTAAGTCCACGACTCCGGCCAAGGTCACCGGCCGGAGGGGCGCGGAATGTGCCGAGTCGTGGTATTCCTCCGATTGCTGGCGCAGAATACTGGCATCGGTGAGCAGCACGAAGACCAGTTCCGGGAACCGCAACGTCGTTTTCAGAGATTCCAGAAACTCCCGGGAACGCTCCACGCCGGCGCGTTCCAGATCTTCGATGAAAACCACCATCCTCGATCCTTGCGGCACGGCGGTGCGCAGCAAGTCGCCCATTTGGCGAAAGGCTCCCTCTTCGTCCTTGACGCGGCGGGCCTGCAGGTAGCGGGCCAGAGTCTGGCCACAAGGCGTCAGGAATCCAAATAGTTCCACGAGTGACACTAGCAAGGCCAGCCCCGCTAATCCGGCTACGGCCTGCAAACCCTTTCCCACTCCCGCCGCGGTCAGGATTTGCAGCATCTCCTTGCGCAGCGCTACCAACTCCGGCGCAATGCCCCGCAGCATCAAACCGAACGCCGCCGCCACACCCAGGATGACCATCACGAATCCGGCGATGATGGCCGCGTATTTCCAGCGCACCGCCGGCGGTTGTAAACTCCACGCCAAACGGTGCAGATGCCGCTCTCGCGGCGGCCTTTCGCGGTCCAGGGCCACGGCCAGATCGCGCATCAGCGAAGTGGTCACCGTGGGCGACGGCCGCAGGCGATTGGCGTCGAGCCACAGCGTCAGATGCGGCTCATCGGAACGGCAGGAAGGCTTGCTGGCCAGACGTCGCCGCAACATTCCGCCGAGCACCGAGCGGCCCGAACCGCTCGGTCCTTGAATCGCCAGAATGAACGGCGAACCGGGATCGAGAGAGTCAATGAAGGATGCCAGAGCGTTGGCGCACGGTTCCAGGTTCGCGAATCCAGCGGCGTGCTGGTGGGAAGCCGGCAGCCGGAACGTGGGAGGAGCGGGGGCCTCGGAGGCGCCCGATACCGGACTTACAAGACTGGATTTGTCAGGCAGTGGCGCTCGCCAAGCTGGTGCCGGCAAATCGGGAGCCGCACTTCGGCTGGATGGCGCCGGCAAATCGGGAGCCGCGCTTCGGCTGGATGGCGCCGGCCAATCGGGAGGCGCACTTCGGCTGGATGGCGCCGGCGGACGTTGTCCGGGCTCAAGGGGTGGCTGCGCTGGAATCTGCTGCAAAGCTTGCGGCAGAATCTGCGACGGAGTCTGCGGCCGACGTTGCGCGGGAGGTTGCGCTGCAAAAACCGGAGGCGAAGTTGGATCGACGACCAGTGGCGAAGTTGGAAAACCAGCCGGCGGCGGCGGTGCCAGACCGGCGAACCGCAGGGGTCCGGCGGCAGGCGCTACAGTCGGGCGAAGCGGCGAGTGTAAGGGGCTGGCGGGAGCCCGCACGGCCATTCGCACCCAAGCTTCGACACGGTGCTGCGCGTCCAGCCAATCGATGCCCAGACCGGCGGCGCAGTTGCGGAAACGCCTGCCACACTCCTGTAAGTGAAAAGACGCCAGGACGTTTTCCCACTGCGCCAACTCCGGCCGCAAATCGGGCCCCGGCTCCGGCCACAACGGACGCGAGAAAAACTCCGCGGGAACGGGGTATTCGTAGCCGCGCTCCTGCATCCCCGAAGCCAGCAAGGCTTGCACATCGCTGAGCGCGGCACGCGCGTTTTCCACCGAGCCGGCATCCAGCGCGTCGGGAGGTATCGGCTTGCCCGCCCATTCCACGGTCAGGCCCGCCAGCATGGCGGCATGATCGGCCGCCAAGAGCGGCACGCGGCCCGGCGCCGCCAGCGCGGCCATGGCCGCATTGGTGGCTGCTTCCGTCACTTCCGGCGCGAGCTGGTGAGCGGCCACCGCTGCCAGCATTCCTAAAGTGCTGCAAATGTCAATCGCCAGCAAGTCGCTCAAGGCCTGTTGCCGGGCTCTTCATCGGCCCAGGAACGAACCACAACGCCGTGCGCATGGCGGCGCGCGAGGCCAGCGCCACTCGTCCCCAACGTGAGAGACTGGCCACCTGTTCCAGTGGAATCAGCTGCGGCGATGGCTGGCGAGGCGGCGAGGACATAGATCGGCTGTCAGGCAAGGGAATATAATACTCCAGAGAGAGCGCTAACACCAAAATGTCTGGTAGGTTTCGCTTATTTTCCGCTTGACAGCCAGGAAATGATATGTGATAGTAGCTAACTGAGCAAGTTTGAGTGCTCAATTAGCATATTTCCTGCATACGGAGGTTAGCACAATGGAACTTCGACCCCTTTATGACCGCATTCTGGTCAAGAGGACTGTGGAAAAGGAGCAGGTCAAGGGTGGTATCATCATCCCGGACACTGCCAAAGAGAAGCCCCAGAGCGGTTGGGTGATTGCCGCCGGCAAGGGCAAGCGTCTGGAGAGCGGGCAACTGGTTCCCCTGGACGTGAAGGCCGGCGACCAGATCCTGTTCGCCAAGTACTCCGGCTCGGAAGTGAAGATTGACGGCGTGGAGTATCTGATCATGCGCGAGGACGAAGTCCTCGGCATTGCGGACGAAGCCAAGAAGGGCAGCAAGGCTGCTTAAATTCGAGGCCCGAGCCACGAGGCCCGAGGCCCGAGTCCAGAACCAACGAAACCAGGAGGACAGTACCAACATGAGTAAGCAAGTCGTTTATGGGGAAGACTCCCGGCAGGCGATTCTGCGCGGGGTGAATCAACTGGCCGACGCCGTGAAGGTCACTTTGGGGCCGCGCGGACGCAACGTCGTGCTGGAAAAGAAATTCGGCGGGCCGACCATCACCAAGGACGGCGTGACCGTGGCCAAGGAAATCGAACTGGAAGACAAGTTGGAGAACATGGGTGCGCAGATGGTGCGCGAAGTGGCCTCCAAGACCAGCGACACGGCCGGCGACGGCACCACCACCGCCACCGTGCTGGCGCAAGCCATTTTCCGCGAAGGCGTCAAGGCCGTCGCGGCGGGCGCCAATCCCATGGCCCTGAAGCGCGGCATTGACAAGGCCGTGGCAGCGGCGGTGGAAGAGTTGAAGAAACTCTCCAAGCCCGTTTCCGGCGACATGATCGCGCAAGTGGCCACCATTTCCGCTAACACCGATGCCACCGTCGGCAACATCATTGCCGAAGCCATGAAGAAGGTCGGCAAAGACGGCGTGATCACGGTGGAAGAGTCCCGCACCATGGAGACGGCGCTGGAAGTGGTCGAGGGCATGCAGTTCGACCGCGGCTATCTCTCGCCCTATTTCGTCACCGATGCCGAGCGCATGGAAGTAGTGCTCGAGAATCCTTACATCCTGATTCACGAGAAGAAGATTTCCGTGATGAAGGACATCCTGCCCTTGCTCGAGCAGATCGCCCGCGCCGGCAAGCCGCTGCTGATTATCGCCGAAGAAGTGGAAGGCGAAGCGCTGGCCACGCTGGTGGTCAACAAGCTGCGCGGAACACTGCAGGTGCGGCCGTCAAGGCGCCGGGTTCGGCGATCGCCGCAAGGCCATGCTCGAGGATATCGCGATCATCACCGGCGGCAAGTGCATCGTGGAAGAGACCGGCATCAAGCTGGAAACCGTCAAGCTGGAAGACTTGGGCCGGGCCAAGCGCGTCACGATTGACAAGGACAACACCACCATCGTGGAAGGCGCCGGCAGCACCAAGGCCATTGAAGGGCGCGTCAAGCAACTGCGGGCGCAGGTCGAGGAAACCACCTCGGACTACGACCGCGAGAAGCTGCAAGAGCGCCTGGCCAAGCTGGTGGGCGGCGTCGCGGTGATCAAGGTGGGCGCGGCAACCGAAACCGAGATGAAGGAAAAGAAGGCTCGTGTCGAGGACGCCATGCACGCCACGCGCGCGGCGGTGGAAGAAGGCATCGTTCCGGGCGGCGGCGTGGCTCTGCTGCGCACCTTGCCGGCGGTGGAGAAGGTGGTCAACGCGCTGGAGGAGGACGAAAAGATCGGCGGCAACATTGTGCGCCGGTCGCTGGAGGAGCCGATCCGCCAGATCGCCAAGAACGCCGGCGTGGAAGGCGCGATTGTCGCCGAACACGTCAAGGCCAGCAAGGTCGCCAACTACGGCTACAACGCGCAAACCGACACCTACGAGGACCTGGTGAAAGCCGGCGTTCTCGATCCCACCAAGGTGGTTCGGCTGGCGGCGCAGAACTCCAGTTCGATCGCCGGTCTGATGCTGACGACCGAAGCGCTGATCTGCGATCTGCCGGAGAAGAAGAAAGCGTCCGCCGGGCCTCCTGGCGGCGGGGAGATGTACGACTAAATTGCACGTACGTTCCAGTGGTCCAAGGGCCGCTCGATTTTCGAGCGGCCCTTTTTGTTTTGTGTTGTCAGAACCGTCCGCGGTAGCGGATGGGTTAGTTAGGCGCGTGACCCATCCGCTGCCGCGGATGGTACTGACCAGGCATGGCAACGCACCGCATTTCGCGCTACACTCAAGGCATGGTACCGGTTGAAGTGGCCATCGAACGTCTGCGCAATCCCAAGCCCGGCGGTAAGATCTGGGAGGCGCGGGAATACGGCGTGGATCTTACCCTGCTGATGAGCAGCTTGAAACGAAGCCCCGGAGAACGCCTGTCGAATCTTCAGTCGGTGATGAGGGATTTGGAACATTTGCGTAACGCGGCTCGGAAACGTCCATGATCAACCTCAAATTGATCGTGGAGACCTTGGTGGATCACGGCGTGGCATTCGTCGTTGTTGGCGGCGTGGCTGGAGTGGCACACGGCTCCGCGAGGAACACTTGGGATTTGGACGTTTGCTATGCTCGCGATGGCGCCAACTTGGAACGGTTGGTTCGCGCCCTGGCTCCCTTGCATCCCAGCTTGCGCGGCGCCCCGGCGGGTCTTCCATTCTTATGGGACGCACAAACCTTGTGTCGAGGACTGAACTTTACTCTTGATACCGACATCGGACCTCTCGACCTGCTCGGAGAAGTCGCCGGAGTGGGTGGATACGTTGAGGCGCGGACGGGCGCACTTGTTACCGAAGCGTTCGGCGTTTCTTGCGCGGTCCTTTCCCTCCCCAAACTGATCGCCGCCAAGCGCGCCGCCGGCCGCGCCAAGGATATCGAGGCCCTTCACGAACTGGAAGCGCTCTGGGAAGCGCAGCGTCCCGACACCTCGAGCCCCTGGCGGCGGTGGTGAGATGGACGACTAATCGCGATTCCCCAGCGTGAAGCGAAGGGCCGCCAGAAATCGGACGGCGCGCGTTCGAAGCTAGAACCAAGGAACTGCCGGAACTGCCGGAACTGCCGGGACAGCCTGATCTGCGTAGCCATTGTTTGAAAGCAGTTCTTTACTGAAGCACCCACCGACTAGCCTTGCCGCAGCGTGCTACGATAATCGGAAATGGATTCAGCATTTCGAAACGATGCGAAAAAGCGACGACGCAGATCAGGCTGTCCCGGCAGTTTCTTCCTCCGCGTTCCAACCGAGCAGTTCTCGTGGTTTTTGAAACACTCTCGAAACGGTCCTGTCAGAAAAATAAATCACCAAGTTCAGGCTGTCCCCCCGGGTTCAACGGGGGGCCAACGGGGCCAGCCTGAACGGGGAGCATTGGTTCCTTGCCGCAGCTATTTTCCACGTGCAGAAACAGACGAACAACCCGCCCCGTTCTCAGGCTGGCCCCCGTTTCCCCTCGTTTCGCGTCCTCCGACGGGATACCCGTTTTTCGACGTGCACCGGATCAGGCCGCCCCGAGTTCTCCCGACAGCAACACCAAGTTTTGTCGAAACCGGCGGTCCCGAAAGCGTTATGATTGACGGGATGGAGATTCCGGTATGACGACGCGCGAAGCGCTCCACGAACTCATCGAACAACTGCCCGACGAGCAGGCGGAAGTCGCCCGCACGTGGCTCGAAGATCTCCGCGATGCCTCGGACGAGGATGGACCTCCGCTCGATGCGGAAACATTGGAGGCGCTCGACCGCGGTCTCGCTGATGTTGCGGCAGGCCGCGCGAAGCCTCTGGAACAGTACGAGCGTGAACGCAACCTGTGAATTTCAGAGTCGGCGTTGCGCGAGACGCCGAGAAGATCCTCAACCGTCTCGACCGGCCCACAGAGCGGCGTATCTGACCGCTTCATTCAACTCGCCGCAGATCCGTTCGACGCGCGCCTTTCATCGCCTCTGACCGAGCGCCATGGTGTCCGCAAGTCGCGCGTCGGCGGATGGCGCATCCTGTTCTCGGTGGACCGCGAAGCCCGAGTGGTCTACATTCTCACCATCGATACGCGCGGCCAGGTTTACAAACACGCATAGTGACGCGAGGCGGAACTCGCGGTCGTTCCTTCGATACTCCGCCAGCGCCTGTTTTCGGAGAATGCGGTCGGAGAATGGGGAGAATAGGGTCGGCCAGGCCGACCCCATTTTCCCAGAATTTCCACGAGAGATGAATTTCACCACAAAGACGGGCGGGACACCAAGAGAAATAGTAGGACAGGCGCCCCGCGGCGAAGCCTGTGGAGGCCAAAGTGACCTGTTGGGAAGTTGCGGCAAACGGTGCCACGTCAGACAGACTCTCCGGATAACCCCTTTCCCCTCCTTCAGTGCGACGATAACCAACGTTAGTCCCAGGGCAGCACTTGAGTGGAATAACACGCCGTTGCGTGCTGGCTTGGCGGAGACGGCCCCACGGCTTGCCCTGGCACTGGCACCTTGTAGCGCTTGCTGTAAGAAAGACCTATTCCACCGTCGGCTAACCGCTCCAGTTCTATCCTGCCACTGGGACGAAGCCACTCCCAGCGCCTTGCCGTGGTTCGAATGTTCTCCTCGTGCATGGAGGGAAGCCCGTATCTGTCTTCCAAGGCCCAGCCTAACCAAACATTGGGTTCATGTGGATCGATCGTAAGCATGGCGGCCGCACAGAAATTAGCATCCTGGTCGAAGACGAGACCCACGTCATAGAAGACCCTACCAATCTCAATTTTATCAATCTTGATGGTGCTTTCGCCCGGCTTTTCACGGTGCGCGCCGTATCTCGCCAAAATCTTTAGCGCCTCGTCCGGCTTGGTGTCCCACATTACACCGTTCCAGCCGGTTACGTCCAGGTACGGGTCAGAAACGACGACGCGTGACGCCGAGCAACCAGTTGTCAGAACAGCGGCCAGGCAAACAATCGGCCCCGTGAGCGCGACTAGGCGAATGCGACAGTGTTGATGTGGCAAGGCGCTCCCGGCAACACGCAACGCTGTGGTCGTGGCATAATTCTCTACTAGGACATGATCCATGCTGTGCGATGCCCAGAAAAAATCGTCAACTCCAGGCTGCCCCCTCTCCTCTCAGGTTGTTCCCCGCATTCCCTCCTGCGCATTCCCCATGACAGTCCGTTGCGACTCTCGCTCAATGAGGTGGTGGATGTATCTTTGTACCCCTTGCCAGCCCTCTTTGTGAAAGAGGCATGAACCACGCCTTCTGCCGGCTATTCCATTGCTTGGATTCCCAGAACTGCATCCACGTAAACTGATATATCTCCGCTGGCTGAAGCGATTCGTCCACCAGCACAACGATCAAATGGTCAAACGACGGCTCATCGCGTAGGTGCTCATGCGGCAGGTGAAAGGCGCTCGTGCGTGTGGTCCCAGGCGAAGCGGCCTTGATACTGTACCGAATGCCCGCCCCGCTCAACGCGTCAACGTCAGACGTGTTGGTGGGCTCCAGTGTGATAGAAGGCAGATCGCTGCGTCCGCTGTATATGGCTTGAGCATACCGCTCGCCAAGATCGCCGGTAATGTTCTTCGTGCGGACGATTCCCCGGACACGCATGGCGGTCATCAGGGCCGCAAAGCCAATCACGATCTCTGTGTCCGAGATGTTTTCGTCGCTGGCGACATACGACAGATTGAGCGGCATTTGTGGCTAAACGGATCATAGCGCCAGCGTGCCGAGGGGTCAAGGCAGTCACCGCCCGTCACCGCCCGTCAGCGGCCGTGCCGTTGACAACTCGCCTCCTGCTCCAGTTGGAACGAAGCGAACAAACTCCTCGAGGGCGCGTAACGACCCTTGGGTGAACCCTTTTGGCAGACGCCCCGTTCGTTGCACCTCACGAATCCCTTCATCCCATTGCCGCACAAGTGTTGGTAATGGCCGACCAGTCTGGACCTCGACAGGGCGCACTTCGACAAATGCCGACGACTTCCTCAGATCAACGATCTCCCACTTAACATTCCGGGCCGTATCCCGGGCAAACGCTTGCAGGGACCTCAGCCACCGCTCAGCCACGCTGAAAAACTCCTCGGCATCAACGTTGTGCGTTCCTTGGCTGGTTGGCTCGACCAGCAGCGAAAGCACGGGTTGGGCCCGACTTCGTGTCCGCTTGACGCCTTTTGCCCGACTTGCCATTGCCTAGATCTCCAAGCATACAACTGTCGCGAAAAAAAAGCTTGCCTCCTGAGGCCGTCTGGAAACAGGGTAGTCGTCAGACATGCTTGAGCACGGCGAAAAAAGCGAGCCTAACTCGGAACTGGTTCGAAGAGGTCCAGGAAGTACACGCGCCCAGCGCGGTCGCCGGCGGCTATTCTGCTGTTGTCGGCGAAGGCGCAGCACAAGGCGGCGCCGTCGCAGGTGGAGGTGGGAGGAAGGGGGCAGCCTCGAGTTGACGATTTATTTTTCAGAGCCGCACGCGTCAGAACAGCGGATGCGGTCGAGCGCGGTGCCCAGAGAGAGAGCGTCAACTCCAGGCCTCGGGACAAATGCGGGGCAAATGCGGGGGACAGCCTGATCTGCGTAGCCTGTTTTTACGAATAGTACGTTGGTAATGTGCCGTACAATTCTCGATGTACAATGTGCGCGAGAGATCAATCCCCGAGCGTGTACAGGAATTGGCGCGCGAAAAACACGCTACGCAGATCAGGAGTTTGTCGGAGATGTCGGAGATAGATTTGGCGGACGAGGAATCAATAAGTTACAAGCCATTTTTCGATAAAACTGTTCTGTAAGTCGTTGATTCGCCGTTGACGCAAATCTATTTCCGACAAACTCTCAGGCTGTCCCCCGCATTCCCGACGAGGACGAACTGCACAACCTTCCTCGCGAAATGGGCCAAGCCTGAACTTGGTGAATCACCTTTTTCCGCCGAGAAGTTCACCAAGTTCAGGCCGACCCCATTCCCCCTATGTGAAGGGCACCTGTGATAGATACAGAACGTCGTTGTAAAGCAAGTTGCGCATACTAGGAATCATGAATCTATCGGCTTCATTGGCAAACACATCGCAGAGCAGATTGATCGGTGAGTCTTCCACGCGAGCAAGGAGGTTAGCTCTGTAGCGGCACAAAGAAGCTAGAACGAACGAGACTAGCAGACCGGCGGTAAGTGTTGGGAGTATCTGACAGTCTCTGGCCACCACCCAAGTGCTTTGAGCACGACCTCCCGCAAAGATCTCGCCTCCTAGGTTCAGGAACCTTGGAGCAACGCCACCGTGAAACGCCTCCGCGCGCTCCCTGTTTCCAGCAGACCATTGCCTTCGCGATACGAAAGTACGCACGTGGCCCGTTGCGTGCTCTGGCTCGTATTCGGATTTCAAACACGGAATCGCGCTGTATAACCGTTTGAGTGGAAATCTTGCCGTCCCAGGGTTTCCCTCAGGGTTCTCTCGGTCTACGAGCCGGAAAGTGTAGTATGAACGTGCCACTTGATTTTCTGGCGGCCCCGTCAGCCGGATTTCCCCACTAACGAAGAGATCTAACATCCGCATGCCAAACGCTTGTTTCAGCTCTGTGGACACCATGGCGATCGGAGCAAGCAACTGGCGGAGCGTTATCGGGCTGGTTGGAAGTACAGCATCCGAGATGATGGAATGGAAGAGCGCCGCGGCGCCTCTTCGGAGTCGCAGCACCCGCGATGACAGAGAAATGCGATTGAGGCCGCGGGTAATGTCTTCGACACCGTGAGATCTATACGCCTCCCACCCGGAAGGTCGGTAGACTAGGATCAGTGCAACAGCAAGATTAAGGTAAGAGTAGTACTGCAGGACTGGTCGAATTCGCAGCTCAGACTCTGAGCTAGCATAATGGAAGGCGAGTGCCTGTTCCAGGAAGGGAGCGACTTCGTAAGCGCGTCCTTTCGCGGTGCTGGTGGGGAAACCATGTCGCTTGCTGAGAAGAGATTGAAGGGCGGAAGGCTTTGAGAGATGTCTTATGTGTGCTACGTGGGCGGCGAGGGGGTCCATCCTCGTGCTGGCGACTAATACGTTCATCGGAGGACGGGGCATGTGAGTAGTGGAATACCGAACCGAGGCATTTCCGCCGGCCAAGTCGGTATTAAGGGCAGATTATACCAAACAAACCACGCTACGATCTGAGGAAATGAGGTCAGACTGAACTTCGTAACTTACCCGGTGTTTACCCACACATCTTCGAGGCGATCCGTTTTTCGTCACCTCGCTTTCCCCAGTGCCTTGCGCGTCGGAGTTGCATTTCGGTCCATCATGCCGCATACTGATGCTGTATGCCACACACAACAGCAATCGCGCCAAAGCGGCTCCCCAGTGCCGGTCGTCGCAAAGTCCAAGCGAGTCGGGCAGCCAAGACAGGTTCCCGATATAGCGTAGGGCTTCCACCGGCGATCGCCGACAAAGTCGAACGGTACGCCGGGACGGTTGACATGAGCGCCAGCAAGGCGATCGGTACCCTGGTGGGTCTTGGCCTGGAGAGCCATGAAAGTCGAAAGCGGGAGTTCTTCAAGCGTCTGAGGAAGAACCTCGCCGGCAACGCCGCTGACGACGTAAAGAACGAAGATCAACTGGTCGATGAGTTCCGCGCCCTGATTCTCGGCCGCTGACCTCTTTCGTCGAACCATGCCAAAGATTCAGTGGGAGCGGCTACCCAGGGAAAAGTGGTCGCATCTGCGCGACCGCGCCAAAGAGCGGAGGATTTCCGAGGAGGATCTTTTCGCTCTAGCTGAATGGAAGGCCCAAGATCCCGACGTGCCCGATGGCGAGTGGTACAAGGACTTCGGAACGTTCAAACTCTGCGGTTCCGGACGATACCCCGGCACGTTTCTTCTGGCTGGACAAGCCGCGCGCGGCAAGCGTCTGTGATTACGGGAAGGGGGACAGCCGTGCGCCGGGATAAACCGGCATGTTGTAGGGGATGCAAGAGCCCTACAGGAAAGGAGCAGCGACTCCATCCTGACCTCGAGTCTTGCGTGGGCCGTCGCGAGGCGGTCGGCGAAGCGTAGACAGAGGCATTGATGGGCTGGGCGATTGAGCTTCGAAAACCTAAAATTCGGGCGCCGACCCCTTGGCTGTGGCGGGAAGGCAACACCGGCGACAGCGCTAATCGCGAGCTGAAAGCCGGGCCCGGCGTAGTCAGAGACCCCAGCACGTTGAGAAACAACATGCACGAGAACCGGGAGACCTCCATGGCGTCCCGCGATATGCGGGAACGGTCCGGGAAGGCGATTTGCCGCAAGCCGGACATGTACGCCGTGGAGGAGTCGGACTGCGCTGTAGTACCAATGAAGCTGCCGAACAAAGAGGGCCTGCGCCTCGGCGGAGGTGGTGGAGGGAAGAGCGCAGACCAAGGAGAACGTTGCGGAACTCTACACGAGCCCGACACCGAGCGGGGAAGTCCGTGTCCCAGGGGTTCCGTGGCGTGCGCGAAGTGGATATCCGCTTCGCTGCCATGCATCCAAGGTAGGAGCCGTATGCGGTAATGCCGCTCGTACGGATCTGTGCGGGGGGCGGTTAGCAATAGCCGTCCCTACCGCGACTAGACGTGAGAAGGCGGTGTCAGAAAACGGCGTCGGCCTGGACGGGCAGGATTTCTTTCTTGAGAGAATCCCTCTCTCAAAGCGACGAGAATTGTAGTGGACTTCAAACAGCAGTCCAGGAAGCCCACCTCGGTATTGTCGTTGTTCTCCTGAGCGAGACGAAGGCAGACCTGGCGATCTGAATTGGATCAAAAAGGTTCGCGGCGGTCGTGGCCTGATGCTTTCGAGTACGGGCAAGAACCGTATGGGATGCTCGCGAAAGCCGCCCTTTCCAGGTTCGACCGCTGTTTCCCTGAAGATCGGCCCCTACGGGAACCTAATCAAGGTTTGCGCCTGATCCCGCAGAATGACTGTAAGGCCGAGCCAATCGGATGGCGAGAATCGGCTCATGGCCGCAACGACACGTTGGTGAATCTTCAACGAGTTCGGTTTCCGGAGGCGCACAATCAGGACACCGCAATGAGCCTCGTAGCGATGGGCGCCGAAGGCGCGATCCGTGGTGATGACAAGACGTTCCTCCCGTTGAGCCAGAGACCACAAATCAACATCGGCCATCCCTTCGTCCGGGGTTCCCCGTATGTCCAGAACGTCATGACCCAGGCTCTTCAGGAAAGCGACGCTCGCGAGCGGAATGTTCTCATCAACGAGAATCCGCATGGCTGTCAGAGTTCAATGGGAGTGACCAGTTCCTCGGTCAGACAAGCGGCGTAGTCCAGGGAAGCCAGGATGTCTTCACGATCCAATGACGGGTATTCGCGAAGCAAATCCTCAATCGTGTCTCCGTTGGCGAGCATATGGACGATCTGATGCACGGGAATGCGCGTGCCCTTGATACATGCTTGGCCGTGACAGATTCGTGGATCAATCGAAATTCGCTCGTGCGACAAACCGGCCTCCTGTGAGCCTGCTTCGGACCTCCCGTTAAGTATAACGCCGGAGGGTTCGTCTAAAAGAAAACAAGGGAAAACAGGTGCGCGACACAAAAGTGGGGGCAGGTCCAAACGCCAAGAACACATCGAGTACCCGTGCGTGCCTTGTACTTCAGGCTAGGTCTCTGACCGACAGATTTCGTACAATTCTGGCTGGCCCAAGAGACGAGTTTCATAACGTCACAGTTCCCCTCGCTTGCCAAGACGGAGCGGAGAAGGATTCAGCCCCAACGGGGCGTACTATTTCAGCCCAGGGCAACGCCCTGGGTTGAACGTACTCACACCGATAAGCCCTGAAAGGGCGATCTAAATGCCGACCCACCGCTGACGTGGCCCGCCGCTTCTTAGTCGCCCCCTTCAGGGCTTATCGATCAACGGTATGTCAATCTAGGCCGTTGGCCTAGTCTGATATAGCACGCCCCGTTGGGGCTGAATCCTCCAGGCAGCACTTTCCGATTCACACGACGATTCCCTTGGGCGGGATCCGCAAAACGGCTCATCATCAAGATCGCCGGGCGGGGTGTGTGGGGGAGAGGGCGGTTTGGCAATAAACGCAATGGATTCAGTAGCATAATCATCAGGCTGCTGACCCTGATGATGGGGCTGATGATCCGACCCGGTTGGCCTGATTCTCATAGGCCCACGAACAAGTTATTCAACGACTCGGCCAGCGTAGGATGCGCGAAAATGGCGTCGCGCAACATCGTATAGGGCAGCTTGCCCAGCATCGCGATTTGCACGACCGTGGCGATCTCGCCGCCTTCGATGCCCAACACCGCCGCGCCCAGGATCTGCCCGGCATCGTCCACCAGGGCCTTCATGAATCCGCGGGTCTCATCGGTTTCCAGCGCGCGGGCCACGTGGGTCATCGGCATCTTGGCGACGCGGAACTTGAGACCTTGCACCAGAGCTTCCCGTTCGGTGAGCCCGATGCGGCCAAGTTGTGGATCAATGTAAAGGGTATAGGGAACCTGCCGGCCGGCGATGGACGCGGGCGTACCGTCGAGCAGCCGCGCCCGCAACACACGGAAATCGTCGTAAGAAATATGCGTGAACGCGGGGCCGCCTTTCACATCGCCCGCCGCGAAGATGCCGGGGGCGCTGGTTTCCAGCCGGTCATTGGCACGGATAAACCCGCGCGAATCGGTTTGCACACCGGCCGCCGCCAGATTCAGACGATCGGTGTTCGGCGTGCGCCCGGTGGCCACCAGGAGGTGCGATCCTTCCACACGACGTGGGCCCACTGGCGTGCTGACGGCCAACGATGCCGGAGCGTCCGCGCGCAACACTTGGGCGCCTGTGACGATCTCGATTCCGTCTTCGCGCAAAATCGCCGCGATCGCATCGGTCACATCGTCGTCCTCACGCGGCAGCAGACGCGCGTTCGATTGCACAATCGTCACGCGGCTGCCGAAGCGCCGGAACATTTGCCCGAACTCCAGGCCGATGTATCCGCCGCCCAGCACCACCAAGTGCTCGGGCACGGTGTCCAGCTCCATGATCGAACGGTTGTCGAGTGCCGCCACGCCGTCGAGCCCCGGAATGGCAGGACGCGCCGCACGCGCTCCGGTATTCACCACAATGGCGCGCGATGCCGTCAGGATGTCGTCACCGACGCGAACTTGCATCGGTCCAGCGAAAGCGGCTTCGCCGAAAATCAGATCCAATCCCGGTGTGCTTTCCAGCCGCTTCTGACTGCCGCCGCGAAAGGACTCCACGATGGCGCGCTTCCGTCCCCGCACCACTTCCATATCCACGGACACACTACCGTGCCGCACGCCGTAATAGGGGCCGCGCCGCGCCAGGTAGGCCACGCGCGCGCTGGCCACCATGGTTTTGGTGGGAGTACATCCTTCATTGATGCAGGTACCGCCCACGTGTTCTCGCTCGACGAGCGCGGTCTTCCAACTGCCGCGCGCCAGCGCTCCGGCTAAGGGTCCGCCGGCTTGGCCGGCTCCAATAACAATGGCGTCATACTGTCGTGAAGTACCCATAGTGCAGTTAGTGTACCCCGATCCGGAAACGCCCGGGGACCGAGCGGCCCGCCGGGCGTAAATGGGATTCATGGGAAGCAGGGGAGGTATGGCGATCACATACCTCCCCTATCTCCCGTTTCGGTAGTGGGTCCTTTTGAGTTGGCCAGGGTTGAGGGTGCTTTGCCTTTCCGATCGAAGCCGCGTTCGCGGCGTTGAACAAACACGTTTGGGTAGAGATTCGCGACGTAGCTTGAAAGGCGGGAGGCCCGAGCTCCGCGGCCCGAGTCCGAAGCTACTTTCGACCCAGGCCTGATCCCTACAACGGCGGCTTGACCGCCGCGTTGCCATCAATGAACCGCTCGAACCAATAGGTCTGCCAGTTCAAGCTCTCCACCAGATGCTTCGGTTCGCCGCTGCGCGTGAGATTGTGATTCTCGCGCGGAAAAATCACCAGTTCCGCGGTGACCCCGTACAGGCGCAGGGCCCGGAACCATTGCTCGCCTTGTTCCAGCGGCACGCGAAAGTCGTTGTCGGAATGCAGGATCAGCGTGGGCGTTTTCACGTTCTTGGCGTACTTCAGCGGCGATTGATTCCAGTAATAATCGAAGTTCTCGAACAGCCCGGCGCCGAAGTCGCGCTTGTGGCCATAGGAGCCGTCGCGCGTGCCTTCGTCGCTGACGAAGTTGGAAATGCCGCGCAAGGTCACCGCGGCCTTGAACATGTTGGTGTGGCCGACCATCCAATTGGTCATGAAGCCGCCGTAACTGCCGCCGGTCACGCCCAGGCGCTGGCGGTCGATCCAGGGATTGCGGCGTAGCACTTCTTCCACGCCGTTCATGATGTCGGTGTAATCCTTGGCGCCCCAGTTGTGCTGCGATGCCCTGCTGGAATTTTGCGCCATAGCCCGTGGACCCGCGCGGATTGCAGAAAAACACCGCCCAGCCCTTGGCCGCGTAGACCTGAAATTCCTGGAACCAGTCCACGCCGTACATTCCAGCGGGCCCGCCGTGGATGCTCAGGATCATGGGATATTTCTGGCCCGCGCGCCAGCCCAGCGGTTTTACCAGGAAGCCGTCGATATCCCAATTGTCCGCGCCCTTGTAGGGGATGCGTTCGACGCCGGCCAACTCGCGATCCGTCCAAAGCGCCGCGTTGGCATCGGTCAAGCGCCGCTCGTTCTTGCCATCGAGGCCGGCGATGAAAACGTCGTCGAGATGGCGGAAGTCGTTTACCAGATAAGCCATCAGGGACGCGCTACGGCTGGCGCTGCGCACGGCGCGCTCGCCGGTGGTGATCTGCGCGAATTCGCCATTTGTCACCATCACGCGAAACAGATGATACGTGCCCCGAAGTCCGGCGGCAAAGAACAACTGCGACCCATCGGCGCTCCAGGACAAATCGCTGGGAATCATGTCCAGGTTCTTGGCCGCTCGCACCGACTTCTCGCCTCCGTCCGCAGGCGCCAGCCAGATTTGGGGATGCTCGCCTTCCGGCGCGCCTCCAAGGAATGCGATGCGCCGGCCGTCCGGCGACCAGCGCGGGCTGGAGTCCGCTTCTTCGTGATCGGAGATGCGCGTCAGCGCTCCACCGTCGCGCGCGATGACCCACACGTCGGTGTTGTGGCTGTCCTCGAGCATCTGCCCGGTACGGTCGGAGACAAACGCGATGCGCGTGCCATCGGGCGACCATTGCGGGTCGGTGTCGTCCCAATCGTCTCCGGAAGTGATTTGCTTCGACTCGCCGCCGGCAACGTCTACGACCCAAAGATGCGAGCGGCGATCGTCGAACCATCCGGTGTCGTTGAATTTGTAGTTGCGATGGGTGTAGTGGCGAACGTCGGAGTTGGCCTGGTAGCCGGGCGCGTCGCTGGGGCCTGCGCGGCTGACGCACACCAGGCGCGATCCGTCGGGCGACCACTGAAAGGCGCTGACGCCATTCTTGAGATTGGTCACACGCCGGGCCTCGCCGCCTTTCATCGAGAGCACGTAAACCTGATTGCGCGGCGCTTCGACGGCGGACGGCGCGGGCAACTCCGCTGGCCGCGCGGAGAGAAACGCCAGACTCTCGCCGTCCGGCGACCATCGCGGTGAAGTGGCCGACTGCGGGCTGGTGGTAAACGGCGCGGGCGCCATCCAGGCGAAGTCCGCCTCTCGACTCGCCGGCGGCGCGCTGCCGTCCGACGCGGCCAGCCAAATGGCCGAGACACGGCGGTTCCGCACGGTGTCAATGGCGGTCTGCACGTAGGCCACGCGCTGGCCGTCGGGGGAGATCTGCGGGTCGCTGAGGAACTTGAACGCCAGGTAGTCTTGGGCGGTGATGCCGCGTTGCGCGGCACAAACAGCAGTGAACAACAGGAGGGCGTGAAATACAGGCCCGAGCCGCGAGGCCCGAGGCCCGAGTCGAAGAGTTAGCCCGAGTTGCATGCAGTTTTCGTGTTCGACTCGGGCCTCGGACCTCGGGCCTCAGGCCTCAGGCCTGTATTTCTTGAACTCGGGCCTCGGGCCTCGCGACTCGGGCCTAGATTTCTAGCGTGATGGAGCTGCCGCTGTCGCTGGCTTCCAGCGTCGTCAGCGTATAACGCAACACGTCCGTCAGGGTCAGGATGCCCACCAGCTTGCTGTTTTCGTTGACCACCGGAATGGATCCCCACTTGTTGTCGTGCATCAATCGGACGGCGTCACCGAGCAGGGTGTCGGGGGTCACCGTGGTGGGGTTTTTGATCATCACCCGCTGAATGGTATTTTGCTGGAAGACCTGATTGTACTCATCCTGGGAAGTTCGCCCCAGTATGGATGGGGAAGCGCGGCCCAGATCGCGATCGGTAATCAAACCGACCAGCGCTCCGTCCTGGACAATGGGAATGTGACGGATGCTCAAGGAACGCACTGTCAGGACGGCTTGCAAGAGCGGGTCGTCCGGACCCAAGGTGGTCGGGTCCGCGGTCATATACTCGCGCACGGTCGGTTGTGGTGTGCTCTCGGACATGCGATTTATCGAACCCCGCGATTGTAACGGAATAGGACGAAAATCTCAAACCCGAAAATGAGTCTAGAGAGATAATTTTTTGGGGGCGGGTTTGTGGCTGGGCCGAGGATCTCCGCCAATCGTGAGGCCCTGGGGGGCGGATATCGCTGTCTAATCAGAGGTTTGGCGGAAGTACGGTGGCCGAATCTTGGCCTGAGCACCGCCAGAGCTACCGGATGACGGATCGCGCTCATCCGCGCTCAATTTGCTCTCGCAACTCGCCGGGATAGCGGGATTTCAGATGGGGGTATGCTTCTGCCAGACGAATCAAGTCCAGTTCGTCCTTCTTGCGCTTGCTCAAGCGTCGTTGCGGATCGCCGTAGGCCCACAGTTTGCCCTGTGTAACGTCCTCGACGCATGCAACCCGCGCGCGAACGCCGAGCACTTCAGCATCCCTACTTCGTGTCAGGAAGGCCTGGTATCTTTCATCGGTAGTGAACTGGATCCGCAGGTCGCTTCCCGGCGCGGCGGCGTTTAACGAATGGGCGTGTTCTTCCGTGCGAAAGGCCTGTTCGCGAAGATGAGCCGACAGCGCCGCGAGGCTCGAAGCGAACACCACGAGATTCGCATCCAGCGTATAGACCGGTTCCACGTAGCAATTGACCGCCAAACCGCCGATCAGGCAATAGGGACCGAGCGACTCGCAGGCCTGGATCAGCAGGGCGAAGTCCGTGGCGCCTCCCTGGGTTGTCAATTCGTAGGCCTCCGTTGCGGTCACAACCTCACTTTACAGAACCGGGGGCGCCTGTAGCAAGCGGATTTATCCACATGGATCGACAGGGTGGACAAGATGCGACCAACCCAGGAGCCAGTTCATCCTATACATCCTGTTCATCCATGTTTAAGAAGCGTCCTTTCCGAGGCCTTGGGTATGCCCTGGCTGCAGGGGTTGGCCGACGTCTGAATCTGTGGAATCTGTGTAATCTGTGGATTGACCGTGTTGTGGCGATTACCAAAAGTACGTAGCCAGCACGCTGGGAGGACCGGAGTTACCCGCAATCACCTTGGTGGTGATCACCACCTGCATGTTTTTCCGTTCCCAATCCTTGGGCGCGTTTCGCGCCACTTCTTCCAGATACTTCGGATCGGCCAGAAACTCACCGGCAGCCTCCGTTCCCCATCCGGCAATTCCGGCGGCCACAACCACCACGCGCCCGGTGGTGGGGTCCCGCACCCGCGAAATGAGTGCGTAATCGTCGGTGACTTGGAGATACGGCTCGGAAAGATCAACTTTCCAGGAATTCGCACTGGGATTCCGACTATCCACGACCCACAGTAAGGGGCGCTGGTTTTGGAATCTGAACCGCAGGGGACCGGTGAGCCGCAACGTCCAATCGTTATTGAAGGCGCCCACGAGGACCACGGGACCATCCCTCAGATCGGCCAGAGAGGTATCCGAGAGTCCTCGGACGCGGAACGGTTTGCCTCTGGTTTCCAGCATTCCGACGATGCGGGACAAAGTCATCGCGTCGGTCAGGGCCACGTAGTGTTTGGCCATGCGATACAGATCGCGCAAAGTGGCCTGGCTACTCGAATCCCGTTCTAAGAACGACGGGGAGGAGGTTGCTCCCGAGGACTCGGCGCTGCGTTGATCGCCGGGTATATCCCTGGGACTCGGTTGTCCCACACAAAGCAGTACGGGACTGTTCGACTCTACCACCGGGGCCCAGAAGCGGTCGAGCGCGGAAGGCCTTCGCACCCACACGGCTAGAGATACCGCGAGAATGGCCACAGCCGCCAAGCCCGTCATCAGCGCATGGGCCAAAGATATCGGCAGGCGCGACGCCGGACGAGCCACGGGCGGCGCCAGAACAGGTGCCCTTGGCATCACCGGCGCCTCCGGCATATGAAATTCCGGAATATACGTTCCGATAGGTAATTCAATCCGCAATTGGTGCTGGTGTTCGGCCAGGTAGTAATACTGGGCGATTCGCTTACGAATCTCGCCCGCCGTGGTGCGCACCACCGGGTCTTGATTGGTGTCGTATTCCGGGGTTCGTCCGAAGACTTCGATCCCCAGGGTTCGCTCCTTCATCTGTTCGGTGCGCCCCTCCAGGGTGTGTTCCACGACGTACCGCAGCAGGGTGGGATAGCGTTTGGAGTGGCTGAAAAAAGGGTGCGCCAGCATCCGTTCAAGCTGGTCGCGAACAGCTAGACGTTCGGCTTCGCTGTAGGACCTGGTCTCCGAAAATGGAACCGCAACCCCTGTCGCTCCCAACCCAACCTCCTCACCAACTACCCTGGGCCGATTATGCCACCCCTGCGGGTAATGTCAAGCCCTTCTTTTACAAGGATTTTGAAACGTATGATACATCCTTTCTACCGTAACAGCCTTGTCTTGTGGCAAGAAACGCAATACCCTGCGACCCGGGGTAGCTGCGTCCTAACGCCGGTGGGTAGTCACGGGTTACGGTAGTTCGGCTGGCAACCTCCGAATTGCGAGTGTCTTAGTCAAGGGGTGAGATAAAAGGAGGCTCTCTATGCCAAGGTTGTTCTCGCGCAGCAACATCGTGACTCTGTTCCTGACTCTGGTTGTGGTGGCGCGTTTGTCAATACCAGCCGCCGCGCAAACCAGCAGCGGTTATATTGCCGGTACGGTGGTGGATTCGCAGCACGCGGCGTTGGTCAATGCCACGGTGACCGCCAATGAAGATCAGAAGAAGTACAGCCTAACCGCCAAGACAGATTCGGCTGGCCATTTCGTATTTGCGCAGGTTCAGCCGGGCACCTATAGCATTGTGGTGCAGGCTCAGGGATTCAGGGAGTTGGTGCAGCATGGTGTCGTCCTGGAACCCAACGACCACTTGGCCCTCGGCGAGATGGTCATGCAGGTTGGCGCCGTCACCGAGCACGTGGAGGTTTCGGCGATGGCGGCGACCCTGCAAACGGAGAGCGCGGAGCGCTCCGCCACATTGGTTTCGAAACAGATGGAGAACGTGGCCGTGAACAGCCGGAGTCCGCTGGCTCTGGTCGGACTCGCTCCTGGCGTCATCAGTACCGCCAACCTTTCGGTGGGCGGCCCGGGCGGCGTCGCCAATATCTCCGCTAACGGCGTGCGTACGAATTCCAACCAACTGAACATCAACGGCATCAGTAACGTGGACACCGGCAACAACGGGGGCCCCAACGCGACCTTGAGTTTGGATAGCATCGCCGAGTTCACGATCCTCACCGGCGTCTATCAAGCCGAATATGGCCGCGCCATGGGCGCCCAGATCAATTTGGTGACCAAGAGCGGAACCAACGACTTTCACGGCACCGGCTACTTCTTTCACCGCAATGACAGCCTGAACGCCAATACCTGGACCAACAACCGTCTGCCCATCGGCGCGGGCGGCAATCCGCGGAGCCCCTTCCGGCTGAACGATGTGGGGTTCACAATTGGCGGGCCGGTGATTATTCCCAAGGTGTTCAATGGCCGTCAAAAACTGTTTTTCTTCGCCAGCGAAGAATTCCAGCGCCAGTTGCGTCCCGAGGGTGTCCGCAACGTTACGGTGCCGACGGCCGCCGAGCGTGCCGGGGACTTCTCCAATAGCGTGGACTCCAACGGCAACCGCGTGACCGTCTACGACCCCACTACCTCCGGGTGCACCGGGAGCAACTGCTACGATGGCCACTTGCCATTTCCCAATAACGTGGTTCCTTCGCAACGGCTGTACGCGCCCGGAATCGCGCTGTTGAAGCTCCTTCCGGCGGCGAATGTTTCCAACTCCTGCTCGCTGACGCCGGGAGCCGCCGGCTGCATCAAGGGCTACGACTTCACGTCGCAGTTTTCCGACCAGTATCCGCGCCGCGAAGACCTGGTGCGGATCGACTACAACATGTCCTCGAAATCGCGCTTGTTCGGACATTGGATCTACAACAGCAACACCTATGATTCGCAATACGGATCGTTTGTGCTGGGATCGAACACGCCGCTTTCGCCGATTCAGTACGCCAACCCCGGCCGTGGTTGGGCGGTCGGCCATACCTACACCTTCAGCCCGACCCTGACCAACGAGTTCAACATCGGCAGCACCTTCAACAGCATCCTGATTGACGAGACCACCAACGCGTACACCCGGACGACTTCGGGCGTGAACCTGCCGTTACTGTACTCGAGCGCCGTGCAGCGGGACTACATCCCCAACGTCGGTTTCGGCGGCAAGATCGGCAGCAGCCCCAATTTTGGAACCAGCGACGCGCCCTTCATCAATCACAACACCACGATGGACATCACCGACGGACTGAGCAAGATCTGGGGCCGTCACACCATGAAGTTCGGCACCTACATTCAACGGAGCTGGAAGGACCAAACTTCCTTCGGCCAATTCAATGGCAATTACAACTTTGGCGATTCCAGCGCCAATCCGCTGGATACCAACTTCGGCTTCTCCAACGCCGCGCTGGGCGTGTATAACTCTTTTAGCCAGGCCGCGAACTTCATCAACGGCCTGTATCGCTACTGGAATTTCGAGTTCTACGCTCAGGACACCTGGAAGATTACGTCTCGCCTGAGCCTGGACTATGGCATGCGCGTCGCTTACGTACAGCCGCAGTACGATGCCTCCCTGCAGGCGTCCACCTTCGTGCTGAGCCAATTCGATCCCTCCAAGGCGCCGCGCTTCTATCAGCCGGTGATTTCGGCGGCCAATTGTCCGGCGGCCAGCCCGGGCAACAAATGCGGCTACGATGCCGCGACCAAGGCCTACGTGGCCAACCCCTTTATCGGTTTCATCGTGCCGAATACGGGCAGCATCACCAATGGAATCTCCCAGGGCGGCCAAAACGGAATCAACAACTATCTACAGAACGCTCCGCCGCTGGTCTGGGGACCGCGTTTCGGCGCTGCCTGGGACGTAACCGGCAAACAGAACTTCGTCGTCCGGACCGGCTTTGGGATTTACTACGACCGTTTCCAGGGCAACCGCGTGTTTGACTTTGTCCGCAACCCGCCGCTGGGTCTCCAGCCCTCTTTGCAGTACGGCTACGCCTCCCAGATCTCGCCGGCATCGGCGTTGATAGCGCCGCCGACACTGTACGCCGCCGACCCCACCGGGAAGCTGCCGATGTTGATGAGCTACCAGTTCTCGATTCAAAACAAGCTGCCCTTCGGAGTCATCCTGGACACCGCCTTCGTCGGCTCCCAGTCCCGGCACTTGCAGGATAATCGCAACCTGAACTACACCCCTTACGGGGCGGCGTTCCAGCCCTCGGCGCTCGATCCGACTCAGGGCGTGCCCTCGTTGTTGGGGAACAACATCCTGCTGGACCAGAATCTGAAGCCCCTGCGGGGCTTCAGCAACATCAACCTCTACGAGGGCGCGACGAGCGGCAACTACAACTCCCTGCAAGTTACCGCGCAGAAGACAGTAGGACACCTGTTCTTCCAAATGGCCTACACCTGGAGCAGGTTCTTTACCAACGCCCCGGGCGACACGAACTTCGTGCGCGTGGATTCCAATACCAACGAGGCATACTACGGACCATCCGGCAACGATCGTCCGGAGAACCTCGCGCTCAGCTACGTGTATAGCATCCCCGACAAGGGCCACAGCAAGTTCATGCAGACTTTGATCAATGGCTGGCAGCTTTCGGGAGTAACTGCGTTTCAGTACGGCGCGCCGTTCACGCCGGGCTACTCCATTCAAGGCGTCAACATCCAAAACATCACCGGCTCCACAACTGAGGGCGCGAGAATTGCCGTGGTGCCGGGTGTCAGTCCCAACACCGGCTCGGATGATCCTTACAACCGCATCAATGCCGCGGCCTTCGCACCGCCGCGCGCGCCCGTCTGCCCGACGCCAACCACCTGCCAGTACAGCATTGGCTTGGAATCGGGGGTCAACTACCTGTATGGTCCGGGAATCGCGAATTGGGATCTCTCTCTGCAAAAGACCTTCAAATTGACCGAGAGGCTATCCATGGAGTTGCGCGGCGACGCCTTCAACGTGTTCAATCACACGCAGTTCTCGGGCGTCAACTCGACCCTGTCTTTCGGAGTGCTCAACCCGACGACCCACCAATACGGCAATGCCACGACTTCCCAGAACGGCGTATTCGGATCGGTCATCGGCGGCACGTTTATCCCGGTGACCCCCAGCAATATGACGGTAAACGGCAACGGCAGCACGAACATCAATGGATTCGGCACGGTCAACGGCACGCGCTCCGCTGGAGTCCCCTGGAAGTCCGCGGTTCCTCCAGTTAGCCGCGCGCGTCCGGTTCTAAGTCGATTCGCCACACGGTCGGCAGTTCGCTACCGAGCCCTTTTTTTCCTTCAAGGAGCAAATGATGAATCCTCGTAAGCCACTCACGCTTGTTCTCCTGCTAACCGCGGTCGCTTTTTCCCAACCGGCGCCTGTCGGCCGGGGCCGCGGGCCGCAGGTTCCGCCCGTTGTCTCGCCGGAAGTGCTGCCCGACCATCGCATCGTTTTCCGGATCATGGCGCCGCAAGCCGAGACCGTGCGGCTCCGCGGCAGCGACATCCCGGCCCTGGCGGCACCGGCGGGCGCGGCCGCGGCACCCCGCCTCCGGCTGGTCCGGAGTTCACGAAGGAGAGAACGGCGTTTGGGAAGCCACGCTCGACGCCGTAAATCCCGGCGCCTACCGCTACGTGTTTGTGGTTAACGGAGTCGCCGTGGTCGATCCGCGCAATGCTTCCATCAGCGAGTCCAACGACAACATCTGGAGCCTCTTCATATGTGCCCGGCTCGGACTTCATGGACACGCAAGCGACGTGCCGCACGGCGCGGTCGACGCGGTGACGTATTACTCCAACGCGCTCAACCGGTTCCGCCGCATGCATGTCTATACGCCGCCGGGTTATGAGTCGAGCGGATCGCAGAAGTACCCGATTTTCTACCTGCTGCACGGCGCCGGCGACAGCGATGACGCCTGGACCTCGGTCGGCCGGGCGGGATTCATCATGGACAACCTGATCGCCGACGGAGAAAGCGATGCCGATGGTGGTGGTGATGCCCGCCGGCCACACCAGCCGCTCGTCGGGGCGCGGACCGGCCGCGCGCGGAGCACGCCGCCTCGGGACGAGTTCCAGGAGGACTTTCTCAGCGACATCATGCCCTACGCGGAGAAGCCACTACCGCGTCTTGACCGACCGAGCGCACCGCGCCATCGCCGGGCTTTCCATGGGCGGCGGCCAGACATTGAACGCCGCGTTCGACGCACTCTCGACAAGTTCGCCTACATCGGCGGTGTTCAGTTCCGGAGCCGGCGTGGCGGCAGGCCCGCGGCGCGACTGGGAGAACGCCACGCCGGACGTCTCGACAACGCCGCTCAAGAAGGGCTTAAACTGATTTGGTTGAGCACCGGCTCGGACGACGGCCTCATCACCAACCGCAAGCGACTGTGGAAATGCTCAAGAAGCACGGCTTTGACGCCAGCTTCAATGAGTGCCCCGGCGCGCACACCTGGATCAACTGGCGCAACTATCTGAACGAATTCGCCCAAAAACTGTTCTGAAGGAATTTAACATCGATGAACAGGATGGACAGGATGGGATTCAACCCAGGAGGCGTTCTTTTTATCCTGTGTATCCTGTTCATCGATGTTAAAGGTTCTTGTGTTGAGGGCTTGCCGCGCTCTGCCTGCAATCTGGGGATGAACTGTTCTGGAGGTTGAAACTGGCGCACGACTACGGCGCGCTCATCGGGCGCGAACTTCGCGACCAGGGATACAACATGTCGTTGGGCGGCGGCGTCAACGTCACCCGGGAGCCGCGCAACGGCCGCAACTCGAGTATCAGGGCGAAGACCCGGTGCTGGCCAGCAAGATGGTGGCCGCGTTTATCAAAGGCGTGCAAGCGACTGGTCGGCTGGGAGAAGGTCCAGCTTGCGGCGGGCGAGAGCAAGACCGTGACGCTGTCCGTGGAGCCGTTGTTCTTTTCCATTTTTAACATTGATAAAAATGACTGGGAGGCGGTTCCGGGAGATTATAAGGTATTGGATGGAGGATCGTCGCGCGCTACGCCGCTGACGGCTACAGTGGCCAAAAAGTAGGCTGCCAGTTGTCAGAACCGTCCGCGGTAGCGGATGGGTTGTTGGGTTGGCTCACTAGAAGAGTAGAAGGGGGAATGCATGTTCTACAGCAGAAGAGACCTGGGGAAAATCGCCTTGGCCGCGTTTCCGGCCCTCGGCGCGGTGAAGGCGCTCGGCGCCGTCAAGCCGATCAATTCTAAATTCAACGGCGTGCAGATTGGCGTACAGACCTACAGCTTTCGCGCCTTGCCCGATCCGGCCCATCAGGACATTCCAGCCATGGTGGCAATTGGACTCGGCGCGGCGGAACTGATGTCCGAGCACGCTGAAGCATTGGCGGGTGCGCCGCCGGCCGGATCCCTGGCTGCAGCGGCCGATGGGAGAGCCACCCCGCTGCAGAATTCGGAACAGCGCGCCGCGATGCGCGCCGCCATAGCGGAGCAATTGAGCAAATGGCGCGCTTCCGTCTCCCTGGACAAGTTCAAGGAAGTCCGCAAGCAATTCGCCGACGCCGGCATCTCCGTGCCGCTGCTCTGCTACAATATGAACGAGAAAACCACCGACGACGAGATCGAGTATGGCTTCCAGATGGCCCAGGCGCTGGGCGTGGACGCTATTACCACCAGCACACAGGTTACGGTATCGAAGCGCATCGCGCCGTTCGCCGACAAGCACAAGATGATGGTCGGCTTTCACGGCCACGACGCCACCGATCGTCCCAACGAGTTCTCCAGCCCGGAAACCTTCGCCACGGCCATGTCCTATTCCAAGTATCACGGCGTGAACCTGGATATCGGTCATTTTGTGGCCGCCAACTTCGACCCGCTTTCCTACATCCCGGAACACCACGGGCGGATCACCAACCTGCATTTGAAGGATCGCAAGAAGAATCACGGCGCCAACGTGCCGTGGGGCGAGGGCGACACGCCGATCAAAGAGGTGCTGCGCCTGGTGGCCAAAGAGAAGTATACTTTTCCGGCGAACATAGAGTTTGAGTATCGCGTGCCGGAAGGTTCGGACGTGAAGACGGAGATGGCCAAGTGTCTGAAGTATTGCAAGGACGCGCTGGCATAATTTGAGCCGCGACAGTTATGGAGCGACGGAAAGGTAATGGCGCTTGAACCTTGACCCGAAAACAAGAGGACCTCAGTACTTAAGCCTGGCGGGTTTTCGGGATGGACTTTCAATATCCACAAGCGTTCCGTCGCTCCATGACTGTCGCGGCTCGTGTCCGGCGCCGCAAGCAAGCTTGCGGCAACGCAAAGCGGCAGCAAGCTGCCGCACTCCAAAATCATAGGGAGAACGTAAATGATGACTTTCGTAATGGCCGCCCTGCTGAGCTTCATCCTGCAAGGCGCAACGCAGCAACCGGCGCGGCCGGCGGCCCCGCTTCCAGTTCCGGACGGCGCGCATGGCGGCCAGCCGCCCGCCCCGCCACCCGCGCAAACCAGCCGTTTCGCCACGGCGTTTCCGCAACACACGCCCGCCGATGCCGCCGCCATCGAGCGCGGCAAAGCGCTGTGGGGCGTGAATTGCGCCTTCTGCCATGGCTCAGATGCCCGCGGCGGCGAGGGCGGACCTAGTTTGATTCGCTCGGCGATTGTCTTAAAGGATGAGCACGGCGAGCTGATGGCGCCGATCGTACAGAGCGGCGTAGCCGACAAGATGCCGAAGTTTCCCCTGAGCACCGAGCAGGTTTCCGACATTGCCGCGTTTGTGCACAGCTTCCGGGTCAGCGGCTATGACGCCTCCCGCCGGAAACCCCCCAGCATCGTTGTTGGCGACGCCAAAGCCGGCGAGACGTACTTCCAGGCCAAGTGCGCATCCTGCCACTCCGTGGCCGGCGACTTGCGGGGCTTTGCCGCCAAGTTCGGCGATCCTCGCGCCATGCAGCAGAATTGGCTGATGCCGGGCGGCGGGCGTGGCGGCGCCGGCGCGTTGGGCGTTTCGCCCACGACAGTCACCGTAACGCTGCCATCCGGACAAAAGATGGAAGGCCGCCTGGTGCGTATCGACGACTTTTCCGTAACGCTGGCGGCCGCCGACAGCGTGCAACACACCTTCCGCCGCGAAGGCGACACTCCCAAAGTCGAAGTGCATGACCCGCTGCAACCCCACAAGGCGCTGCTGCCAGTCTACACCGACAAAGACATTCATAACCTGACCGCTTACCTGGTGACCCTCAAGTGAAAAATCTTCTGAAAAAGAGCACGGTGGTATTGATCGCCTTGTCGGGAGCGGTTCTGTTGACCGCGCGGCCTTTAATCGCGCAAGAGGGCGTTGCGAACTCGAATGGCGGCGGCGGGTTGGACCCGGCGCAAATTCTCAAACCGTTGGCGGAAGACTGGCCCACCTATTCGGGCGACTATTCCGCCAAACGCTACAGCAAGCTGACGCAGGTGAATCAGTCCAACGTCAAGAATCTGACGCTGGCCTGGCTGAGCCGCTTGAATGGCGGACCTGGTGGGTCCGGTGGCGGCGGCCGGGGCGGGCGCGGCGGACGGGGCGGCTTCGGTGGTCCGCCCACGATTGTCGGCGGCGAAGGCAGTGCCGAAAGCAACAGCGACGTGAGTATTCGGGCCTCCATTCTGGAGGTGGACGGTATCCTTTATTTGTCCTCTCCCGATAACGCCTGGGCCGTGGATGCCCGCGACGGCCGCACGCTGTGGCACTACTTCTGGAAGACCCGGGGCGCCACGCACATCGGCAATCGCGGCCTGGGCATGTGGAAGACCTGGCTGTACCTGGAAACGCCCGACGATTACTTGATTTGTCTCGACGCCCGCACCGGTCATGAAAAATGGCACGTGGAAATCTCCGATTTCAATCAACAGTATTTTTCCACCATGGCGCCCGTCGTGGTGGGCGATCACGTGTTGGTGGGCACCGGCGACGATTTGGACGCGCCGGGCTTCTTGCAGTCTTTCGATCCGGAAACCGGCAAGCGCCAATGGATTTGGTACTCCGTGCCGATGAAGGAAGGCGATGCGGGTCTGGAAACCTGGGGCAGCCTGGACGCCGCGCGTCACGGCGGCGGACAAATGTGGGTCCCCGGCGCCTACGATCCCGAGACCCATCTGTACATCGCCGGCAGCGGCAATCCCACGCCCGCCTATACTGCGCAAACGCGTGGGGAAGGCGCTAACCTTTATACTTGCGCCATCGTGGCCATCAACGTGGACACCGGAAAGCTGGCCTGGTATTACCAAGTGTCGCCGCACGACACGCACGATTGGGACGCCGGACAAACGCCGATCCTGGTGGACGGCACGTTCAACGGCAAGCCGCGCAAGATGGTGATGCACGCCAGCCGCAACGGATACTACTTCACGCTGGATCGCCTGACCGGCGAGCACCTGGTGTCCAGCAAATATTCCGACACCGTGAACTGGGCTTCCGGCATTGACAAGAACGGCCAGCCGGTTCGCGACCCAGCCAAGGATTTTGACATTGGCGGCGCGCTGGTGTCGCCGGCCAACGGTGGAATCACCAACTGGCCGCCGCCGTCGTATTCTCCGGACACGGGCTTGTTTTACGTGCCGCAGTCGGATAGCTACGCCATGTACTATTTGACGGAAACCGATCCCCGCGGCGCGATGGGTCTGGGCGGCAAGGAAGAACTGGGTGTGGGCAATGCGGGCAGCTATCTGACGGCGATTGATCCGCAGACCGGCAAGATCGCCTGGCGGCATCGTTATCCCGGCGGCGGGGGCGGCACCAACGGCTTGCTGACCACGGCCGGCAAACTGCTGTTCGGCGGCGACCCCAGCGGCAACATCGTGGCCTTCGATCCAGCCAACGGCAAGCCGCTGTGGCACTCCCGCATCGGCCAAGTGTCCAACGCGCCGGAGACGTATATGCTCGACGGGCATCAGTACCTTTTGGTGGCGGCGGGTGATACGCTATTTGCGTTCACGTTGTACTAGGCAGGAAGAATTGAGCCACAGATGAACACAGATGAACGCAGATGCGGAAAGCGCGGCCGTGTTATCTGTGTTTATCTGTGTTTATCTGCGGCTCCAGTTCTCTTGTTGTCCGGCTGCGGGTCGCCCAAGCCTCCCTATCAGGTTTACGTCAGCAACGAAGCCTCCGGCGACATCACCATCATCGATCCGGTAAAACTGGAAGCGACCGCTACGGTGCATCTGGGCAAGCGCCCGCGCGGCATCCATGCCAGTTCCGACGGCCGCCTGATTTTCGTGACGCTGAGCGGATCTCCTTTCGCGCCCCCCGGCGTGGACGAAAGCAAGCTGCCGCCGCCCGACCGTACCGCCGACGGCATCGGTGTGGTGGATACTTCCGACAACACGTTGCTTCGCAAGCTGCCCTCCGGCAACGACCCCGAACAGTTCGCGGTGCGCCGCGACGGCAAGATGCTCTATGTCTCTAACGAAGACGCCCACGGTTTGAGCCTCGTGAACCTGGACACCGGCCAAGTGCAGAAGACGGTTGCCACCGGCGACGAGCCGGAAGGCGTCACGCTCACTCCCGACCAGAAGCGTGTCTACGTGACCTCGGAAGTGGACGGCTCGATCGCGGTGGTTGATGCCGAGTCGGGAGCGGTGGTCAAGGTCATCAAGGTTTTGCTGCGGCCGCGCAACGTGGTTTTCTCGCCGGACGGCTCGCGCGCCTACGTGACGAATGAAAACAGCGCCGCGCTCAGCGTGATCGATACCGCCAAGCTGGAAGTGGTCGACACCCTGCACATTGCCGAGGGTCTGAAACCCATGGGCATGGCCATGACTCGCGACGGATCGCGTCTGTATGTAACCACCGGCCGCGCGAAAAAGGTTGTGGTGCTCGATCTGCCTGGCGGCAACGTGGCGGCATCGTTTGAAGTAGGCGAGCGGCCGTGGGGAATTGCACTGTCGCCGGACGAAAAACTGTTGTTCACGGCCAACGGGCCGTCCAACGACATTTCGGTGATTGATGTGGCGACCAGGACGATCGCGAAGAAGATCAAGGTAGGGGATCGTCCCTGGGGAGTGATTACGCTGGGGCGATAGGGCGGCGCTCTCGGAAGATCAATGGCCGTTGCCGCTGGGCCGGATCATGCTCGCGACGGCTTTTGCCAAAGTGTCCAAGTTGTCTCTGGTCTGGCGATTCTGCTCGGCAGCCTGCGCGGTCGTCTCCTTTTGGCTTTCCGCGAGTTGCTGAACTGTGACTCCGAGTTGCCCAACTGTGACCCCGAGGTGCTGAACTGTGGCCGCGAGGTGCTCAACGGTCGCCTCAAGCTTTAGGTGTCGCCTGGCCAGCTTGTCGTGCTCGACCGCGAAGTCTGTCATCAGTCCTGCGAGCTTGTCGGTCTTGTCCGCGATCGCCGAGACCTTCTCACCGAGCTTGTTGATCGTGGAGTCGAACAGCGCCTGTTGCGACAGGATGAACTCCATCGTTTTCTCGACGTCCATGGGTTCGATTGTAGCATGCCAGCTCTTCCGAATACGCACCTCCGCAACGGCACCTGTTTGCGTTCACGTTGGACGAACAGCTTTTTTATTTGGAGTGCGGTAGCTTGCTACCGCTTTTTCTGGCCGAAGCTTGCTTCGGCCTACGGTGGCGATGCCGATGCCCCTACGGGATTACCGTTAAGCGACCTCGTCCGTGAAGGCGATAGACCGCGAAGTCTTTCTTATCCACTGTGAAGATGGTCTGGATGCCTTCGCGCTCCGCGACTCGGAGAAGCGCGGCATCGGCCATATCCATGGGCCGGTCGATGTACTTGCGCATCAGTTCGCGCATCCTGGACACATCGTCCTGATCCAGCGGCCGGAGTTGAATCGCGCCGCGGGCCAGCATGTCCCAAAGTGCTTCTTGTGCGCGGGGCAACCCTGCGAGTAAGTACATCGCCTCCGTCAGCGCGGGCCAAACCGTACCTAAGGGATCGCGAAGGTTACGAAGCACCGCAACGCAAGCGGCGTGATGCTGGTCGTCCGCGTCAACCAACGCCTTGAGCGGACCGGCGTTGACGAGAATCACGAGCGGCTCCGACGGCTCCTGAGGATCTCGGTAAACTTGCGTCCCATGTCCGTGGACCCCTGGGGATCTCTGCTGTGAACGACGCCGATCAGGCCGGCCATTAATTCGTAAGGGGGCATCGGCGCCTGCTCTTGCTCTTGCAAGCCGGTCTCAATTGCTTCGCGCATAACCTGAGAGGCGGTCTTTCGCTTTGCGCTTGCAATGCGGGCGATCCGCTGCCGTGTCGCTTTGTCGAGACGGATTGCTACGGGAGATGTCATTTCGTCCTTCTGGTAGAAGCAGGATATCGTATTACGGCCTGTATTACAAGAGGTCCGGCCTGTACCTGTCCGGCCTGTACCTCGGTGCAGTCGATCAAGAGACGCTCGACAGGGTCGATGAGACCGTCCAGATTAGCCTTGGGTTGAAGCGTACGTTGCCATGACGCGAAAACTCTCGCATAGGAGTGAACTGCCAAGCTCCCGGCTGGATCTACGTGAAGGATGGCGCTCATAGGTTCGGATTCGAGGACACCATCGCGTCCGGAAAGTTTTTTACGCTGTTTTCGCCTCGATTTCCCGCAAGTGCCTTGCTTTCAGCAAAATATCCCTACGGTACCTACCGGAGGATGGTCCGGAGTAGCTCCGGAGGATCGCGGCGTCCGCCGCAGCAAACCGGAAATCGCACCGCCGTTTGACGGAAACCCCATTTTCGCGATAGAATCAACAGTTTGTACACTCTTGGCGAAAGCGAGTAACGGGATGACGACGTATTTTCCCTCTTCGGTTATCGAAGGGAAGCAGTGGCTCTTGGTGGACGCCGATGGGCAGATCTTGGGACGCTTGGCGGCGCGTGTCGCCCGCTTACTGATGGGCAAGCATAAGGTCATCTATACCACCTTCCGGGATACCGGCGATCATGTTATAGTCATTAATGCGAGCAAGATCCAGCTTACCGGTCAAAAGCTGACCCAGAAAGTCTACCGGTATTACTCCGGATACCCTGGCGGCCTGCGCGAAGATCAGGCAGCCCACGTCAAGGCGAAGCGTCCCGACCGCATGGTGCGGGAAGCCGTCGAAGGGATGCTTCCGAAGAACAAGCTGGGCAAGGCGATGATCAAAAAACTGAAAGTCTACGTGGATGATAAACACCCCCACGTAAGCCAGAAGCCGGTCGCCGCCCCGGCACGGTAAGGCCCGCAGAAGATTGGGAAGAAAACGAGAGAGAAGGATTAGGAGCGAATGGCAGAAGAAATCGAACAGCCGCAACCACCCGCAGTACCCGCCGCAGCCGCAGTACCTGCAGTGCCCGCAGCGGCCGCAGTGCCCGTAGCAGTTGCAGCAGCCGAGCCCGCCGGTGAACCGGCGCCGGTGCTGAGTCCCAATTTCACCCGGGCTTACGGAACGGGCCGCCGCAAAGAAGCTGTGGCTCGCGTCTACTTGCTTCCCGGCAGCGGCAAGTTCACGGTCAACGGCCGCGCGGTGGAGGAATTTTTCCCGCGCCAGACCATGCGCTTCGTCGTCTTTCAGCCGCTCGATGCCACCGCTACGAAGTCGTTGTTCGACGTTAAGGTCACGGTGCGCGGCGGCGGTCCGATGGGCCAGGCCGGCGCGGTGCGCCTGGGCGTGGCGCGGGCTCTGCTGGAATACAACGTTGAACTGCGCAAAAAGCTTAAGAAGCTCGGGTTCCTGACGCGCGATGCGCGCGTCCACGAGCGCAAGAAGTACGGCCAAAAGGGAGCGCGCAAGCGTTTCCAGTTCTCGAAGCGTTAGTTTTCCGGCGGGGACCCCGTGTGAGTCCCCGCTTGTTTCTTGACTCGGTTTGGGTCTGTGGTCTTGCGGTACTCCCCGTAGTGAATCGGAGAGAGCCACCCCATCCTTTCCTGGTTCCCGCACGCGCCGGAACGCGGCCTTTCTGCCGCATTCCGCTGTGCGCGTTCGGAAAAAGCCGGGAAATTTAAATCCTGCCAGGCAACTGCCGCTGGCGGATTGCATATCTCCCCTGCGCGGGGACAAAGGAGGTTGTTTGCCGTCTATTACCATGAAGGAGTTGCTCGAGGCGGGAGTCCACTTCGGGCACCAAACGAAGCGTTGGAATCCGAAGATGAAGGAGTACATCTTCGGTGAACGCAACGGAATCTACATCATCGACCTGCAAAAGACCCTGAAGATGTTCAAGGAAGCGGCCAAGTTCGTCGCCACCATCACCGGCGAGGGCAAGACCGTGTTGTTCGTGGGGACCAAGCGCCAGGCCCAGGAAGCGGTTTCCGAAGAGGCCGGACGTTGCGGCATGTACTATGTGAACCAGCGCTGGCTGGGCGGCCTGCTCACCAATTTCACGACCATCCAAAAATCCATCAAGCGACTGAAGGAAATCGAGCTGATGTCGCAAGACGGACGCTACGAGATGCTGCCGAAGAAGGAAGTCATCAAGCTGGAACGCGAGCGCAAACACCTGGAGACCAATCTTTCCGGGATCAAGAACATGGCCTCGCTGCCCGACGCGCTGTTCGTGATCGACTCCCACAAGGAGCAAATCGCGGTGCGCGAAGCGAAGAAGCTGGGCATTCCGGTGATCGGCATCGTGGATACCAACTGCGATCCCGAAGAAGTGGATCACATTATCCCCGGCAACGACGACGCGTTGCGCGCGATTCGTTTGTTCACTTCCAAGATCGCCGACGCCTGCCTGGAAGGACGCGGACTGGCCGAGCGCAATCTGGCGGAAGGCGCCCCGGCCGAGGAGGAAGCCGAAGCCGAACCGGAATACTCCATGGCGGAGTTTGGACCCTTCACCTCCATCCCGCCGGTGGCCAAGGACGAGTTGCCGGAAGACGTCGTCGAGCGCAAGGGACCAGCTTCCGAGGAGGAAGCTGAACCGGCGCCGTCTAGCGCCAGCGCCTTTGATCCGCCGGTGCTGGAACCCGCGGCTAAAGCGAATTAAGATTTCAGTCGCACAGGCCTCCAGTAGCGCAGGCCTCCGGCCTGTTCTTGTTGGCGTTGTCAGTACCGCCTGCGGTAGCAGGTGGGCCCTTTCCGTGAAACGATGCCGGACCCATCCGCTACTGCGGATGGTACTGACAACCAGACGCAAGAACCCATCCGCTACCGCGGATGGTACTGACAAGCAGACACAAGAACAGGCCGAGGCCTGCGCTACAACAAACCCATGAATATTACGGCTCAACAAGTGAAAGACCTGCGCGAGAAAACCAGCGCGCCCATGATGGAGTGCAAGAACGCCCTGACCGAAGCGCAGGGCGATATGAGCGCCGCCGAAGTCATCCTTCGCAAGCGCGGCATCGCCACGGCGCAGAAGAAGGCCGGCCGCACCGCCCAGGAGGGTCTGGTGGCCGCGGTGGTGCGCCCCGACGCTTCGCTCGGCGCGCTGCTGGAAATCAACTGCGAAAGCGACTTCGTGGCGCGCACCGACGCCTTCCAGGAATTGCTCAACAACCTGGCCGAACAGGTGGCGGCAAAGAATCCCGCCGACCTGGAGGCGCTGCTCGCCTCGTCCTATGGATCGAGCGGTCATTCCGTGAGCGAAGCGGTTGGAGAGGCCGTCGGCAAGCTGGGCGAGAACATCGTGGTACGGCGCTTCGTCCGCTACGCGCGGACCGGCGAGGGCTGGTTGGGCAGTTATGTGCATCACGGCAAGATCGGCGTGCTGGTGGAAGCCGTCAGCGACCGGCCCGCCGGCGACGCGCTCAAGGAAGCGCTGAAGGATGTGGCCATGCACGTGGCCGCCAGCGATCCGCGCGTCATCCATCGCGACCACGTGGATGCGGCGTTGTTGGCCACGGAGCGCGAGATCCAAGCCGCCCGCGCCCGTACCGAAGGCAAGCCCGAAAAGATCCTCGAGAAGATCGTGGAAGGCCGCTTGGCCAAGTTTTACGAAGAGATTTGCCTGTTGGAGCAGCCATACATTCGGGAAACCAACATGAGCGTTTCCCAGTGGCTGGCCTCGCGGGCCGCGGATATCGGCAAGGTGACGATCGCGCGCTTTGCCCGTTTTAAGGTAGGCGAAGGCGTAGGGGCATAAAAAGAAGGCCCGAGGCCCGAGTTCCGAGGTCCGAGACTCGGGCCTCGGCCTCGCGCCTCGGGCCTGTTTTGAAGTAGAATCAATGACAGCGGCACGGGAGAACACTGTTGGCCTTGGCGCCCGTCTACAAGCGAGTTCTGATCAAGCTGAGCGGCGAAGTATTGGCCGCCGGCCAGGGGTTTGGCATCAACCAGGCGCGAACCCGCGAGATCGCCGAGGAGTTGGACGATCTGCACCGCCTCAGCGTGGAAGTAGCGGTGGTCATCGGCGGCGGCAACTTCATTCGCGGTTCGCAGGAATCCGCCGGACACATTGAGCGCGTGGCCGCCGACCATATGGGCATGTTAGCCACCGTGATCAATGCGCTGGCTCTCCAGGACGCCCTGGAGAAGCAGGGCTGCTTCACGCGTGTGATGACGGCCATCGAAATGAACCAGGTGGCCGAGCCGTTCATTCGCCGCCGCGCCATCCGCCATTTGGAAAAAGGCCGGCTGGTGATTTTCGGCGCCGGCACGGGGAGTCCATTCTTCTCCACCGACACGGCGGCCTCCTTGCGCGCCATGGAGATCAAGGCCGACGTGATTCTGAAGGCCACCAAGGTGGATGGCTTGTACGACGCCGATCCCGCCAAAGTAAAAGACGCCCAACTGGTGCCGGAAATCAGCTACAGCGACGTGCTGGTGCGCAACCTGGGAGTGATGGACTTCACCGCCATTTCCATGTGCCGCGACTACAAGCTTCCCATTATCGTTTTCAATCTCAACGTCCGCGGCAACATGCGCAAGATCGCGCTGGGCGAAAAGGTGGGATCCCTGGTTCATTCCGGATTGTTTCCCGCCGACGCCGGCCACACCAAGGTCGAGGTTCCCCAGACCGAAGTTCCGCAGACCGTCGGACAGTAGACCACGCGTGGAGGATCGAACATGGAATCCCTGAAGGATGTGGCTCCCAGTACCAGAAAGAAAATGGAGAAGGCGGTGGAGGATTTGCGCGCCGAGTTGGCCAGTGTACGCACCGGGCGCGCCTCGATCAACCTGTTGGATCACGTCAAAGTGGACTACTACGGCACGCCCACGCCGGTGAATCAAGTGGCCACCTTGTCGGTGCCCGAGGCCAGCATGGTGGTGGTGCAGCCTTGGGACGTCTCGCAGATTGCGGCGATTGAAAAAGCCATTCGCGCCTCGGACCTGGGTTTGAATCCCATGAACGACGGCAAAGTGGTGCGCGTCCCCATTCCCGCACTCACCGAGGAACGCCGCAAGGATCTGGTCAAGCATCTCCATAATTCCGTGGAAAGCCACCGCATCGGCGTGCGCACCGCCCGCCGCGAAGCCAATGAGGCGCTGAAAAAGCTGATGAAAGACAAGAAAATCAGCGAGGATGAGGAGCGCAAGGGCCTGGATGAGGTCCAGAAACTTACCGACGACTTCATCAAGAAGCTCGACGAACTGAGCAAGACCAAGGAAGCGGAGATCCTGAAGGTGTAACGCCGGCCTGAAGGCGCGACCTGCAGGCCTGCGTTAAGCGGCCGCCGCGTGATGCAAACGACGCGCCAGATCCTGGCAGAACTCCGCGCTGGCGTTGGACAGCCTCTGATCGTAGTCGCTGACGCGCTCTTCTAGGGCCTTCTCGGTATTTTCCAGGGCCTGCTGCATGGAAGCCTCCAGGCGCTGGGCATGGTGGGTCGTGATTTGCCTGGCGGCGTTGTCCAGATGGGAGCGCGCGCCTTGCACGCCGGCCTCTAGCGCTGGTTGCAGCGCTTGGGTGACGGCGTTGCGCACATGATCTTGCATTTCGGTGAGAGCCGCGTTTTTGGCGCGCTCGATCGTCCGCGTACAATATTGGTCGAAGTCTTCCAATACCTGGGTCATCACTTCCTGGAACGCCTCGCGCACCAGGTGCTGGACCATCCCCAGCAGTAAATCGCCGCCCAAGCTCTTGATCCCATCGTCGCTGATCGAAATCTGCGGACGCCGAATCGTAATGACCCTCGATTCCTCCTCGCCGCCGGGCGCCGCGCTACTCGAGAGGGAGGCGAGGTCCCCCTGTGCTACCGGAGTCGGACCCCGTTTGGCCGGAGCCGCTTCCGATGGCACAAGGGGATGGGGGGGTGGGTTTATGGCAGGAGTTAGGGCGGAGACTACAGGGGGTATTGCGGGGGAAACTTGGGCAATTTCAGGCTTGGCAACCGTCGCGAGGCTATTGACGTTTGCGGCGGTGCTGGCCGTGTTCTGGTCCGCCCGAGTGGCGGATTTCATCGCTTGCACCGAGGGCGCCGAAGGGACTGGCGCATCGGGAGGCGTATTTTGCCTGGATGGCGCTGGCGCGGACTTCGGCGCAACGTCGGCGGAAGAGACATTGGGATCATCCGGGAATCTGACGCCCCAGAAAGTGGGGTCGGGGGCGTTGAAGTCCACTCCGAGTTCTGCTTGTTTGCCCTTACGTTCGCCCAGCCATGCTACGGTCGTGAGCATGGATCGCTTGCCGTTGGCGAGCCCCAAGGTTACTTGGTCGCCGATATTGAACGTCTGTTCGGAGCGTAGTTTGCAGCCCGAGCAGTTGATCACAACCGTGCGGGTCTTTTCCTCGAACGCTTCGCCGGACTCAGTTTTGCCGGAGATGGTAACCGGCACTGCCACCAGCATCCGGCTACCGGATCGACCTTGTTCCGAAAATCGCAATGGGGCAGCTAGGGCTGGCATGGATTGTTCACCAATCCCATACGCAACCCTAATGCCAGATCGGGAAGGAGTTGAAGAATAAGGGTTTACTTAAGATCCTTGGCTCGCTGCGAGACAACCAGCGTTACCTTTAGTGCCAAAGGGCCGGGGGAGTGGGGAAGGGAATTAGGAAATGGGGTGAGCGACGGGATTTGAACCCGCGACAGCCGGAACCACAATCCGGAGTCTACCAACTGAGCTACGCTCACCTCATGGTGATGTTGGTTAGTATACCACGGCGAGGCTCGCGCTATGAGCCGCGGCCGTTATGGAGTTATGGAGGGTGCGCGACATAAAGTGGGACTTCCCTGGAAGGGATGATAGCTTGTAGCCGGTGGTGAAGCGTTTTTTGCGACACCACCGGAACCAGGCAAGGGATCGGAACTCCGGAGGGGTTCACGCAGGCTTCTCGCGCCGAGATGTTCAGGTGCTGGTGCCCCGACCGGGGCACGGTTTTTTCTTTGAATACCCGGTGGTTTCGCAAAAGGCGCTCAACCACCGGCTACAAGCGGCCATCCCTTGGTTGGGGGCTCCATCGAGCCGCTGCTCCCAATCGGTGTGCGCATCCCGCTGCCGCCATTCCATATCCAAGATGAGGGCCGCATGACCACCGAAACCATGAAAGACACGAAAGGCACGAAAACCGCAAGCTCACCCTTTTCGTGTTTTTCGTGCCTTTCGTGGTCAGTGATGCCGTTTTCCCCTTACTCCAAACGGAGTGCAACCATCGGATCGAGCTTGGCGGCGCGACGCGCCGGAATGTAGCAGGCCGCCAACGCCACGGCAAGCAGCGTTGCGGAGGCCGCCGATAGCGTCATCGGATCGCGTGGCGCAACGCCGTACAGCATGTTGGCGATCAGCCAGGTCAAGGCTAGCGATGCGGCCAGCCCGCCGCTGACGCCAGCCAACGTCAGCAGCAATCCTTGACGTAACACCAAGCGCAGGACATCGCCTTGGCGCGCTCCCAGAGCCATGCGGATGCCCACTTCCGGCGTGCGCAGTGTCACTGAATATGCGGTGACACCGTAAATCCCCACGGCGGCGAGCGCCAGCGCCAAGGCCGCGAAGATTCCCAGCAGAATCGTCGAGAACCTGCGTTGCTCCAGGGTATCGGCCAGCAGAGCCGTCATCGGCCGCGGGTTGGCCAGCGGCTGATCCTTGTCGATTCCGTGAATAGCCGCTTCGACAGCCGGAAATGTGGCCATGGGACTACCGCGGAAGCGCACCAGGAATTCCGTACCCGGGGCGACCTTCTGCGGCATGACAAAGTAAACTTCGTCGAAGGGCTTGTGGTCCAGGCCGTAACGTTGCACATCGCCGACTACGCCGATGATTTCGTGCGCTGGTCCGGGATCTTGCGGGTATCCCTGGCGAATTCGCCGGCCCACGGGATTTTCGCCGGGAAACATGTGGCGGGCCAGGGTCTGATTGACGATGACAACCTTGGCGGAGTTCTCGGTGTCGTGCTCGTTGAAGAATCGTCCGGCGAGGAGCCGCGCTTGGATGGTTTCGAAGTAACCGGCGCTCACGCTGTTGAACTCGCCGCTCGGCTCCTCGGCGTTGGCGGGAATCGGACGGCCCTCGATCATGTAGATGGATCCCCAACATCCGCCGCCCAGCGGAACGCAATCCGCCGCCGCGGCGGATTCCACGCCGGGCATCGCGCGAATCTTGCGCAGGGCCTCGCGATAGAACGGCAGCCGTCCCTCGGCGGATGGGTATTTCGACTTGGGCAGCGTGATTCCAAACGTCGCCAGGCCCTCGGGCTGGAATCCCGGGTTGACCCGCGTCAGCGCCGAGATACTGCGCATCATCAGGCCCGCGCCCGTGACCATCAACAGCGCCAGCGCTACTTCGGCGATGAGCAGGGCGGAGCGCAGACGATTCGAAGAGCGTCCGGCGCTTTGGCCGCGTCCGCCCGTCTTCAGATCGTTCACCAGGTCGGGACGCGAAAGCCGCCATGCCGGCGCGAGTCCGAACAAGATGCCGGTGATCAGCGACACCGCCAGCGTAAAGGCCAGAACCGCGCTGTCGAGGCTGGCCTGTGCCAGGCGCGGCACATCTTGCCGGCGCCAGTTTCAACAGAGCGTCCAGACCCCACTGCGCCAGCAGGCATCCCACCGCGCCGCCAAGAATGGCAAGCACCGCGCTTTCCACCAACAACTGGCGGATCACGCGGGCGCGTGAAGCGCCCAGCGCGGCGCGCACGGAAAGCTCGCGCTGCCGCGCCGATCCGCGCGCCAATAGGAGATTCGCCGCGTTCGCGCAAGCGGTCAACAGCACGAAGCCGACGGCGGTTAGCAATAAGAGAAGCGTGTCGTGCGCGTCTCGCACCAACGCTTCACTCCACGGCTCCACCAGCACGCCGACCTTGGAGTTCGTCACCGGATACTGCGCTTCCAGCCGTGCCGCGATCGTCCGCAGGTCGGCCCGCGCCTGCGCCATGGACACGCCGCGCTTCAAGCGCGCGATGGCACGTATCCCCACGTGATTGCCGCGATCGATCCAGGTGGGATCGCCGCCGTTCAAGCCGATCGGCACAAAAACCTCGCGGTTCCCGCCGACGGCGAAGAAATCGGAGGGAAGAACGCCGGTCACTGTGTAGGCAACGTCGTTCAAAACGATCGGCTGACCCACAGCGTTGCTGTCGCCGCCGAATTTCCGCTGCGCGAGGCTGTGGGCCAGCACGGCGACGGGGGCCGCGCCGGCTTGGTCGTCGGCGTCGCTGTAAAAGCGTCCGGCGGCTGGTTTGGCGCCGAGCAGGCGAAACAAGCTGGCCGAGGCCATCAAGGCGCGGACGATTTCCGGTCGGTCGCGGCCAGTAAGGTTGTAGGTGCTGGAGCGCATCGCGGCCATCGCTTCGAACGAGCGGTTCTGGGCGCTCCAGTCCTTGAAATTGGGCCAAGCCATCGACATATGGTTGGTGCCGCCCATGGCATCGTCGAGCAACACGAGCCGGTCGGGATCGGGATAGGGCAGCGGTTTCAGCAACACGCTGCGCACCACGGAAAAAATCGCTGTGTTGGCGCCGATGCCCAAGGCCAGGGTGATGACCGCCACCAACGCGAAGCCGGGGTTATTAAGAAGGCTCCTCAGACTGAAGCGCAAGTCTTGAATCATAGAGGCGACCAAAGTGCATCCGCGGGACCAAGCCCAGCATCGGAAAATCATACGTTTAGCCGGACGATACTGTTCACTGGCGCGAAAGAGCGTCCACAACTAAACAGGGGCAGTTCGACCGTTACTGGACGCGGGGGCGTCCCAAGAAGAAACCGTCGGCACGCACTCCGCTCTAGATCCATCCGACCAGGCTCAGCCACTTGACGGAGAAAGTCCTCACTTCCCAAAGGCCGACCGGCGTGAGTGCAGGCACGCAGCGCTTCGTCTTGTTGGTTGGGGGCTCCATTGAGCCGCTGCTCCCAGTTGGCGGGCGCGTCCCGCTGCCACCATTCCATATCCAAGACGAGGGCCGCATGACCACCGAAACCACGAAAGACACGAAAGGCACGAAAACCGCAAGCTCGCCCTTTTCGTGTTTTCGCGCCTTTCGTGGTCAGTGATGCCGTGAAGCGCTGCGTTCCACCACCGGCTACAAGCGGCGCTCCCGCAAAGCGGGATCTCTTACGCGAGGGGCAGGCATATTGGCAGCAGGGCTTGACAACTGGGCGGGGCGGCGGTGGAACTGAAAATATAGGTGGCTGCTCTGCAACGAGATACGGAATTGCGGCGGATGTAACCCTTCTACACTGCACTTTTCTTCGGTAAAAATATACTTGACAGACAGAGGCCGATCTGGTAAAGTGGTTTACATGAGCAAAGGACACGTACCCGCCACCCTCCGAGAAGCGGTCATACACTTCTCTAACCCATTGAATTGCCATGACTTCATGGTATCACTGCGCTGGCCAGACGGCAAGGTTATCTGCCCACGGTGTGGGTCTGCCAATGTCGAGTACCTGCCGAATTCCAAGGTCTTCAAGTGCTACGAGAAACCGGGCCATCCTAGCAGCGTCAAGTTCTCGCTCAAGACCGGCACTGTGATGGAGGATTCGCCTATCGGGTTGGACAAGTGGCTTCCGGTTATGTGGATGGTCTGCAACTGCAAGAACGGCGTATCGTCCTGGGAGATTCACCGGGCCATCGGCGTAACGCAGAAAACCGCGTGGTTCATGTTGCAGCGCGCACGGCTGGCCATGCAGGACGATTTGACGGGCGGAATGCTTGGTGGCGGTGGTGCTCCGGTTGAGGTAGACGAAACCTACATCGGCGGCAAGGCTCGCAACATGCACAAGTCGCGGCGCGCACGGCTCAATAGCGAAAGGGGCGGGATGCAGGGTGGTGCGGGAAAGGCCATCGTCATGGGAATGCTGGAACGCGGCAAGAAGGTGCGCGCTACCGTTATTCCAGATCGCAAGGCCGATAGCATCCAAGGTGAAGTGCTCGGAAACGTGGAGCGCGGCGCTACGATCCACTCGGACGAATTCGCTAGCGCGTGGCGCATGGATAATCGGTACGCCCATCAAGTGGTGAATCACCTTGAGACTTACGTAGACGGGCAAGTTCACACCAACGGGATCGAGAATTTTTGGAGCTTACTCAAGCGGACCATCGGCGGAACTTACGTGAGTGTCGAGCCGTTTCACTTATTCCGTTACGTAGATGAACAAGCGTTCCGCTACAACAACCGGCTGAACGCTCTTGGCAAGCCGCTGAACGACGGCGACAGGTTCGTAACGATGATGAAACAGATCGTAGGACGGCGGTTGACCTACAAGGAGTTGACCGGCAAAACTCCTATTGATACAGCGACAGCAAATTAAACACGCGAGGAATCGTCAGAAGCGCGGCAAGCGGAAGGCTACGACTTAGAGCGGGCCTTCCGTTTTGGTTTTGGGCCAGGGCGGTTGGGGTTGAGTGCGGACAGCCTGCGCTGTTCTTCGATGCGTTGCTGAATCACAGCGTGAGGCACGGCAAGTACGCCCCTCATGGTGTTCTCAAAACGCTGGTAGGCTTCGGGGCCTTCAATCATTCGATCCGCTGAAGGGTAAACACGGCGTTTGCGAATTGCGGTTGGCATTTTCTTGATCTTTACGCGATCTAACTATGTTACGCTTTGGTTGTGGGAGAGTCGGATAGGACATGGAGTACAGCGGTCATCCGATGTATGACTTTAGCCTTGGCCACCCTATCCGACCCTCTCGCGCTTGTATAGGGCCCTTCCTATACAGTCCTATCGTACCAGACTTTCCGTGGCGTCAAGTAGTTTTTCTAATTTATTATGATCGCACTTTTAAGAACCAATCAGGAACCCCGGATATGTCACCCATAGGAGAGTTAGGTGCGTGGGGCGAGAGGTGTGTTGCCGAGCATTGCCCGTGCCCTCGTTGCAAACGATCAAAGGTGCTGAAGCGGCTACCGAACAACTTCAAATGCGCTGACCTGATATGCGACTTTTGCGGCTACCTAGCGCAAGTGAAGACGGACACGTCGTTGGCAATCGAGGTTATTCCGTCTACGCTACTGGGAGCGGCGTGGGGGCCACAGCGAGACAGGATGGCCGCAGCCATCTACTTTCCTCTGTTCCTTGTGCTTGTATCCCCCAATCTAAGGAAGTACTCAATCTTCTACCTCTCGGCAGACCTGCAACAGCCCGATCTATTCTGTCCGAGAGCACCGCTCTCCAAGAAAGCTAGGCGGGCGGGATGGCGAGGATTTACGTACAACCTCGATTCGGTGCGGGACCGTTTTGTCAGGATTCGGTGAGTCAGACTCTCTGCCTACAGGCATCCGTCTGCAACTGGTCCGCGACTTTTCGCGTTCTCCACCATCACGGAGATAACGCATTTCATTGCGTCGAAAACAACCATACACTTCGGAAGATCAAGAACCATCTGAGGATGCGTGATCGGGTTACGGTAGGTCTTTGTAAACCTGTCTAATAGGTCTATCGCAATGTTCATCGTATCGTCCTTCGGCAGTTTTAGCTTATCGCGCTTCGTGCGAAGTCCATTGATAACCGGCCCTAGCGGTATGCCTTCAGCGACGGATGTTCCCACGACTACCACGTGATAACCACGCGCAACGGCTTCCACGGCTCGAACGCAATGGAATCCCGCTGCCGTTGGACGATCAAAGGCGATACATTTTCCTGCTTCTTGAATGTCGAATACGGTTGTTGGAGAAAAACATCTGACCTCATCCTGCCCAAAAATCTTCGTTGCGTCGTTTATAAGCGCGTCTATCGAATACGCCCGGCGCGGAGTCACGAAAAATATTGGCATTGCGTCCAACTCATGCTGAAGTTGGATGGTTACTTCGGATATGGCTGAGTTTAACTCCTGAAGCCAAACCGTTGTGATGAGTGGTTGGTGGAACTTGCTCGGAGTTGCCTTGCATTCGTCGTACATTCGTTCAATCGCGTTCACCAAACGAACCATGCCCTTGCGTGTGGATTCGAATGGCAATGGGTCCTCCGCGAGCATATGGTTAAGAATCATCCGCGTGAACGCGGTATGGCTAGTGATATCCATCGGTGTTACATGCGGGTTAGCCAATGCCAGACTGAACTGGCCAACTTGATGGCCAAGTTGGTAGAGTGATATGAGGTTAGTTACCTTCTGCACGAGCCCCCCTTCCATCGGCTGGAAGTGCACCCATGTCAATGGCCGCCATAACCTCATGCGGCACCCCCATCATGAGCCAACCCCGGTTTGTCCGTCAAGTATATTGTTACCTTTTCTTCTCGAACCGAATCAGTGAGATAGTCCCGCAACCCAATGACCAGCCTTCTCCGCTCTGGTACACTGCAAATGAAGCGATGGTAAGAGAGTTGCCTCGCGTTTCTGAAAGGCGGTTTGCGCGAAAAGTGAAAAAGACAAAACGAACCTACCACTTTGCCGTAAGCTTAACGATTTGTTGCGTTTAGTCAATGATTCCGTAACGCATAAACGCGGCGCAACGCGTGGCGAGGCCGAACCAAAGAGTATTTAACATGGATGAACAGGATGCATAGCGCGGCCAGGCTCGCAACCAAGAAGAAGAACGACGACGATTACACAGATTAAGACTCGCGGGTCCGGAAGTAGCGCAGGCCTTCAGGCCCGTTCTCTTGGCTAGGAAAAAAACAGGCCTGAAGGCCTGCGCTACGGCGGCGGCTCACGCCCCGGAATCTTGGCGTGCCGAGAAGACTTGAAGCGTTAGTAGTACAGGATGAACGGAACTCTTGAGGTGCCGCATCCTGTCCATCCTGTTCATCCATGTTAAGAAAACCTGTGCGCCGCAAGACGATCCTGGTGATGGGCCTGTGCAACCCCGCAGCCCACACCAGTGATACCCTAACCCCATGGCCCAGCCCGGCGATTTCGCCTATACCGTAAAAACCTCCGTGGACATCATCCGCGTGATCGGCGAATACGTGCGCCTGAAACGGCGGTCGGGATCGAATTACGTGGGGCTTTGCCCGTTCCATCAGGAAAAGACGCCGTCGTTCAACGTCAATGGACAGTATCAGTCCTACCACTGCTTCGGATGCGGCGTGCATGGCGACGTCTTCAAGTTCGTCATGGAGATCGACCGGCTGACGTTTCCGGAAGCGGTCCGCGCGGTGGCCGAGAAAAACGGCATCGCCGTTCCTAAGCGCACTTCTCCGGACAGCGATCCACAGGCCCGGATGCGGGCCCAGATATTCGAGTTGCACGAGCGCGCCGCGGAGTTCTATCGCCAGTCGCTGGAAGGCGCGGAAGGAAACGCCGCGCGGCAATACCTGAATCGCCGGGGAGTCAGGCCCGAGATTGTGAAAGAATTCGGTCTCGGTTACGCCCCGCCAACGGTCAGGCGCTGCTCCGCGCGTTGGGAAGCATCCCGGAAGACGTGGCCGCCAACTCCAGCCTCATCGGACGCCGCGAAGACGGCTCCGGCTCCTACGATTACTTCCGCAACCGGTTGGTTTTTCCGATCCAGAACGAAGCGGGCAAGATTGTGGCCTTCGGAGCCCGCGCGCTGCGCGACGAGGATCAGCCGAAATATCTGAACTCCCGGGAGTCGCCGATTTATCGCAAGAGCCGCGTGCTGTACAACTGGCATCGGGCCCGCGAGGCGATGCGCAAGCAAAGCCTGGTGGTGTTGGTGGAAGGCTACATGGACGCCATCGGCGTGTTCGCCGCCGGCGTTCCCAACGTAGTGGCCAGTTGCGGGACGAGTCTCACGCTGGAACATGTCAAGAACATCGCGCCGATGGTGAAAACGGTGGTGGTCAACTACGATCCCGATTCCGCGGGCGTGAAAGCCACCGAGCGTTCGCTGGAAACGCTGCTGGAGGAAAAACTGGAGGTGCGCGTCCTCTCGCTTCCCGGCGGCCTCGACCCCGACGAGTACGTCAAGGCCAACGGCGCGGAGGCCTACCGCGATCTGTTGCAAAAATCGCCGCCGTTCTTCGATTACCTGGTCGATCGCGTGCCGGCCATGTTCGATCTGACGCAGCCCAAAGGAAAAGCCGACGGGGCGCGTTACCTTTTGAGTTACGTCACCAGGCTGCCCGACCGCATCGTGCGCGTAGAAATGGCCTCCCGGCTTTCCGACCGCCTGGGTTTGGACCGTGACTTGCTCGGTAAAGAACTGCGCGCCGCTGCCGCCGATCGTCGCGACGCGCCTTCGATGGGCCGCGCCGATCACGCCGGTACGTCGCACGTGGAGAAAACCTTGCTACGCCTGATGGTGAGCAGTCCCGAAGCCCGCCAGCGCTATCTGCTTCCGTTGGCGGCGCTGTTGGCCTCCACTCCGGCGCTAGCCAGCCTGGTGATCCGGCCGGTTCTGGAGGCGATGGCCGCGATGTTTGCCGCGGAATCGGGCAACGACCCGGCGGACCCGGTAGACGTACCCGCCCTGCAAGATCGCCTGTTGGCCCCCCAGCAGCAGATTCTGGCCGAAGCCCTCCACGACGATTCCATCGAAGAGATAAGTGCCACTCAGACAATAGGTTACATCCAGGAATTAGCCCGCAAGCCGCTTCAAGCGCGGGTCGAGGAGCTACGCGGACTGATCCGCCAAGCCGAACAATCGGCGGACGTTAGCAAGGCCCTGGAGCTGGCAGCGGAAAAAAAGGAATTGGAGCGCAAACTGACCTCCGAATTCTTGACAAACGGCCAAGGCCTATGAGATAGTGGGATGTTTCACCCATATTCCAAAATCCGCAACTTATGCATAGATTCAATCGTCTATTCTATGGAGGACAGGCGCGTCCTGAGTCCTCCAGCGAATTTGCGCGGTCTTCCCTCCCCGAGTGGCGCTCGCCAGTAACGCGCGGGCCCGGATGAATTTTCGCGAAAACAGAGCATCAGAGAGTCTTGGTTCAGGGAGCGTTTTCTAGTCAGGCAGTTGTCTTGGGAAGGAGCACAACGTGGGAATCGAAGACAAAGATTACGACCGCATCATGCAATTGATCACCACCGGGCCCAAAGAGAAGGGTGCCCTGTTGGACGAGGAAGCCGAACCGCCGGAGGCTGCCCCCGACGAGTTCGACGATCTGCTCTCGACCTTCGGTTCCGGCGGCATGGAAGTGGTGGAAGGTCCCGCCAAGCTCGATGACAGCTTCCTGCGCGAAGACGAAGAGTTGGATCTGGACCTGACTCCCGGCGCGCTGGAAAAAACCAACGATCCGGTGCGCATGTACTTGCGCGAAATGGGCACGGTGCCGTTGCTGACCCGCGAAGGCGAAGTGGAAATCGCCAAGCGCATCGAGCGAGGCCAGAACAACATCCTGAAAGCGCTGTCCCGCTCCCCGGTGGTGATCCTGGCGTTGAAGCGGCTGAGCGAATTGCTGAAGAAGGGCGAACGCACGGTCAAGGAAGTAGTGATCTTCAACGAAGAGGAGATCACCGAGGACAAGCTGAACGCCAAGATGGCGGATGTTCAGCGCATTATCGACGCGATGTGGCGTAGCCACCAGCGCGCCCTGAAGCATCGCGACCGGCTGGAGCAGGTTTCCAAGACCAAGAAGCCGCGCGAGCACCGCAAGGTGCGCATGTTGCTGTGCCGGGAATTGATCAAGACGTCGAAGACCGCGCGGCAACTGGAGTTCACTCACGCGCAGCGCAAGAATCTGCAAGGCGAAATCTACAAGCACGTGGAAGCGCTGCGGCCCATCGAGCGCGAAATGGTGCGCCTGGAAAAGCGCGCGGAGCACGCCCGCCGCGAGGAAGAAATCAAGGAACTGCGCAAGGAGATCAAGCAGCTCAAACTGCGTATCCGCGCCATGGAAGACGAGGCCGGCGCCGCCGCGCCGGAGTTGCGCCGCACCCTGCAAATCATCGCTCGCGCCGATCACGAAGCGGAAAGCGCCAAACGCGAGTTGATCGAAGCGAACTTGCGGTTGGTGGTGTCCATCGCCAAGAAGTACACCAATCGCGGGCTGCAATTCCTAGATCTGATCCAGGAGGGCAACATCGGCCTGATGAAAGCCGTGGACAAATTCGAGTACCGCCGCGGATACAAGTTTTCCACGTACGCCACCTGGTGGATCCGCCAGGCCATTACCCGCGCCATCGCCGACCAGGCCCGCACCATCCGTATTCCGGTACACATGATCGAGACGATCAACAAACTGATCCGGACGTCTCGGCAGCTAGTCCAGGAGTATGGTCGCGAACCGACCAGCGAAGAGATCGCCAAGCGCATGGACATCCCGGTGGTGAAAGTGCGCAAGGTGCTGAAGATCGCCCAAGAACCGATTTCGCTGGAGACGCCGATCGGGGAAGAGGAAGATTCGCATTTGGGCGACTTCATCGAAGATCGCGGCGTGGTTTCGCCGGCCGAAGCGGTCATCAACCTGAACCTGAAGGAGCAGACCCAGATGGTTCTGAAGACGCTGACGCCGCGCGAAGAGAAGGTCGTCAAGATGCGTTTTGGACTGGAAGACGGCAGCGAGCACACTTTGGAAGAAGTGGGGCAGAGCTTCGCCGTCACGCGCGAGCGCATCCGCCAGATCGAAGCCAAGGCCCTGCGCAAACTGCGGCATCCCTCGCGCAGCCGGAAACTGCGGTCCTTCATGGACGCGGAATTCCGGGAGTAAGGCTGGAGAAATAGCCACCAAGGCACAAAGGACACAAAGAAGAGCAAGGCGTTCCTCTTTGTGTCCCTTTGTGTCTTTGTGGTTGTTCCGCCCGTCTCGGTTCGTTCTATTATCGAGGTCACCCGGGACAAGAAAGTAGTCTGGGCACTAGCCGAGCTCCACACGGTGATAGATATCGGCGAGTTTGAGTGTGGCACCGATCGACCGCAGTTCCAGCGTGTCTTCCAGCTGGTCCCGTTCCGAGAGCAACCAATTGCCGTCGGGCTGGCGGACATAGTGCTCGACGTACGGGCGGTTCTGCGCAATGAGCAAATACTCGGCGAGGGAAGGGAGCTGCCGATAAAGCGGAGACTTCTCCCCACGGTCTTTCGCCTGCGTGGAAGGCGAGAGAACCTCGATGATCACCTTGGGATTCAGCAGCGTGTCGAAATGTACATCCTCGAACTGTGGCTTGCCGCAGACCACGGTTAAATCGGGATAAACGTATAGATACGCTCCCTTCGGCCGCACCCGAACGCGAAGGTCGGCGGTGTGAACCTTGCAATCCCCGTGCTGGAGTTGACTGCCAAGCCCGACGATCAAGTTAGCCACTATATCGTCGTGATTCCCGCTAGCCCCCGCCATGGCGAAGACTTCGCCGTTGAGGTATTCGCTTTTGCGCTCGGCCTGGCGCTCGGCGGCTAAGTATTCCTCGGGCGTGATGAAGGTCAGCGGCTGAGAGGACATAACGTTACTCTACCACAGGCGTTCTTACGTGAACGCGGGCCTGCCTCACGCCACTCGCGGATATTTCTGAGTGGCAAAGCCGACAATCAGGCCGACAATGCTGCCGGGGAGCATGATCTCGAAGTAATACTTGTGCTGCGCGAAGGCCACCCAAAACGCCAGAAAGGCGCCCACCGCGATACCGAACAGGATCCCCGCCGCCAGGTGGTGGACCTTCCTTGAAAAGAAGCCGATCGCCAAGCCACCAAGCAAGCCCTTGATGGTGGAACCGATCACGATACCCACCAGCGCGTTGCGAACCTCGGGCGTGAACCACGCCGTCAGCCCATCGAAGATCCCCAAGATGCCGCCCAGCAACAATCCCAACAATGGTTTGTTCATTTGTCTGCTTCCTATGCCGTCCTCGGATACTTCTGTGTTGCCAGCCCCACGATCAGACCCAAAACGGCGCCGGGTAAGAGGATCTCGAAGTAATGATTGCCTTCCTTCAGCGCCACGCCAAACGCCAGCAGCGCGCCAACGGCCAAGCCAAACACGGTCCCCAACGCGACGTTGTGCACTTTGCGCGAGAAAAAACCAATCGCTAGGCCGGTGATCAAACCCTTGATGGTGGAACCGATCACGATCTCAGCCAAGCGACCGTGAGTTTCGGGATAGAACCAGGCCGACGAGCCATCCAGAACGCCCAAGAAGCCGCCGAGTAACAGTCCGAATACAGGTTTGTTCATACCCTATTATTCAACGTCAGGGCGAAATCCTTTAACGGCCGAGAAAATAGAGCAGGAGGGCCCGCATGGCCAGATACGCCAGGAGCAGCAGCACTAGCGTTTGATGGCGGGCGGTCCAGCGCATCGCTATTTCCAGCGGATTCTCGCGATAAGCAGCTACTGGTTCGCCGGCCAAGAAACGTCCGACGTCGGCGGCCAGCTCAGCGGCGCTGCCGTAGCGGGATTCCGGATCGGCCGCCAACGCCTGGCGGCAGATGGCTGCCAGAGGCTTGGGCACAGCCTGACCCGCAAGCAAAAACTGGAGGATGCCGCCCAGCCCGTAGACGTCGCTGCGTTCGTTGACGCTTTCGTTCTCGCCGGCGGCTTGTTCCGGCGCCATGTAGTGGGGAGTGCCGATCACGCCTGCCTCGGTCGCGCCCCCCGCCAATTTGGCGACACCCCAATCCATCACCAGGACCTCGCCGAATTCGCCGACCATCACATTTTCCGGTTTCAAGTCGCGATGGATAATTCCACGTGAATGCGCAAACGCTACCGGCTCGCAAACCCTCTGGAACAAACGCAAGCGGTCGGAACGCGATAAGCCCTCCGCGGCCTGGTCCAGAATGCGGCCTTGCACCAGCTTCATGGCGTAGAATACGCGGCCGTCGGAGAGAGTTCCAACGTCGTGTACAGGAACAATCCCGGGATGTTCCAGACCGGCCAGGATGCGCGCCTCGCGGCGCAGCAGATTCGCCGGCGAATCGAAGGCGCTGGCGCTGGATGGCGCCGATTGTGTTTCTCCCAGCGGCAGAATCTTGAGCGCAACGCGGCGTCCCAATTCGCGGTCCTCGGCCTCCCACACCACGCCCATCCCGCCGCGCGCCAGTTCCCGTACCGGCTGGTAGCGCGTGCCGGCGAGATCCGGCTCCTCCAGGATGCGGCGCAGCCGCGCGACGTTTTGGTCACTCAGTTCGTGCATGTCCAAGGAGTAACCCGGCCTCTTCCATGAACTCCTTATCGCTGGCGGTGATCTCTCGTACGCGATGCAGCACGATGCGCCGGAACTCCCGCCGCGCCCAAGCCAAGTGGTTTGTCACTTGCGTTATGGGAACAAGAAACTCCACCGCCAGGCGTTTGTAACTGGCCTGGGGATCGTGCCCTTCGTCTTCCAGATCGTAGCGAGCAAACAAACGGTACGCGATCATTCTCTCCTGTTCCTCGCAAACTTGGCGCAAGTCCTCCACCGCCAAGCTGAACATGCTGCGCACCCACTCGTCGCGGAAGTAATCGTCGAGCGTCGAGTTCGCCGCCAACCGCTCGTCGGCTGCGACGTGCTCGCTTCCGCCACCGCGCTTCAGCCGCGCGGCGGCCTTGCGTTCGTTGGCCACGTATCCGTCCACGCAGACGCGCAAGAAGGTCCGAAAGCTGGCCTTCGCAGCGTCGTAAGCGGCGAAATAGTTTTTCTCGATAGCCGCAGCGAAGAAGCCTTGGGTCAGATCGTTGGCCTCGGACGGATCCACGCGCCACTTCAACGTGACGTACTTGCAGACCGGTTGCAAATAGGCCGCCGCCAAAACGTCCCAGGCACGGGAGCGCTCGGCGGCATCGGGAGACGACGCGCCGCGTACGGCGGAATAGCGGGTTGCCGGAAAGCTCATGGTTCGGAGCCAGTGTACCAGCTTGGTCCCTACTCGATGCGCTTCGCGTGCCGGTCGCCGTTCTGGTGAAGGATCAACTCCGTCGCCCGGCCTTGGCTATCGGTGATGAACGTGACTTGGGCGTCGACGGCCTTTGCGAAATAATCGCGTTCGCTCTCCGGGAATATCTGGAGGCGCTGCTGGTTGGTTGCCTGCGCAAACAAGGAATCGCCTTCACGTGTGATCGTCAGGATGAAACCAGGGGTGAGCTCATACTTGCCAACATAGCCATCAAACAGCTTCGGATCCACGTTGGCAACCGTATGTTCCACCGGCTGAAAATCCGGCCAACCATATTCGTGCGCCACGGTGCGCAGCATCTCGGACGCCAACTGGCTACCGTTATCTCCATTGGTCATGATGACGGCGCCGTCTCCATCGTTATAGGCTACCAGGTTGCAACGATAGCCTTCGTTCGCTCCGCCGTGCGTAAAGAATGGGTGCTTGGCGTCTCCGCCAAGTCCTGGGCCAAGCCTTGATGATTCAGCCCGGGCGTAAGCATCTGGCGAACCGTCGCCGTCGAGAGCACACGGTTCGAAGTCCCCGCCAATGATCTTTGTACTTCGATCGCGTAGCGAGCCAGGTCCGAGGGCGTGGTCCACAGACCCGCCGGAGCCATTTCAGGATAGACGTGCGGTCCACCCGGTACGGGCTGTCCGTTGTTCCGGTAGGGCATCGCAACCTCGGCCAGCCGGTTCCTGGGCAAGGGTTGCTCGTAGGTGCTCTTGGTCATACCCATCGGTTCAAGGACAGTATCGTGCATCAGCTTAGCGAACGGCTCGCCAGTGACATCCTGCAGCAGTTGTTGCGCAATCACGTAACCGCCGCCGGAATATCGCCAGATAGTTCCGGGCTCGGTGTCCACAAGGATGGGTGCGCTATTAGCAGGCTTCTCGCCGTTCAAGACCTGCACAAGCGTTGGCAGGGGAGCGTCGGACGCATAACCCGCGAATCCATGGACCGTCAGTCCGGCGGTGTGGGTCAGCAGTTCTCGCAGCGTTACCTTGGTGCGGTCGGTAAGCGGGTTCGACGGAACCTTCCAGGTCTTCAGATATTGGTTCACGTCGGTGTCGAGATTGAGTTTTCCCGATTGCACCAAGCGCAGCACGGCCAATGCCGCTACCGGCTTGCTGATGGATGCCGCCTGGAAAAGCGTGTCGGGCGTGACCGGTGGACCGCCGATGCTGGCATTGCCGAAGCCGCGCGCCCATTCGATCTTGCCATCATGGATCACGGCGATGCTGACGCCCGGTACATGCAGAGCCGCCATGCGATCGGCCAACTTCGTCGTTGCGGGTGGATCGCCCTTGACTAGGACCGCGGGCAAGAGTTCGTTCTGAATGCGCTGGATTCGTTGTTCTAAAGCCGCAGGAGTCTGAGCAGTCAGTGTCCCGAGCATGATCGCGCAGAGCAGCGCGTCAGAAAGGCGGCGAATCAAAGTCGAGCTGGACATGCTGAGTCTCTCCCTGGGCGAGTGCCGTAGTTAGCCTAACATGGGGCCGGGTCATCAGCGCCCTTCTCGTCGATTCTAGCTCGTCGAGTATAGATCGCCGGCCAGATACTTCAACCCGGTATCCACCGCCACCGTCACCACCGTCGCGCCGGACCCGCATTCCTTGGCGATTTCCAACGCCCCCAGCACGTTCAGTCCCGTAGAGGTGCCGGCGAAAATACCTTCTTCGCGTGCCAGGCGGCGGCACATTTCACGGGCGCCCGCTTCGCTCACGGCGCGCGCTTCGTCGTAGATGCCGGCGTCCTCCAGGTGCGGCGGGCGGCGACCCGTAGCGATGCCTTCCACGCGGTGCGCGCCGTTTTTCCCGGTGGTGAGGAAGGGCGAGGTGTCCGGCTCCAGCGCCACGATTCGCGCTCCGCAGTTGGCGGCTCGCAGGGCGGCGGCAACGCCGGTGAGCATTCCGCCGGTGCCCACGGCGCCACAATACACCGTGATCCTGCCCTCGAGTTGTTGCACGATTTCCTCGCCGATGCCCCTGTAGCCGCGAATGGCGTCGTGGTTGTGAAACTGGTCGGTGAAAAAGGCGCCGGAGATTTGCCGCAGGCGATCCGCCTCCGCGCGCATGCGCTCGAACAAATCCGGCGTGATTTTTCCGCCTACGCTCGGAAGCACGGTCAACTCCGCGCCAAACGCGCGCATCGTTTCCAGTTTTTCCTTGGAGAAAGCGTCGGAGGAGACCGGTGTGAAACGATACCCTTTCACCGCGCAGACCATCGCTAAGGAGCTGCCCGTACTACCGCCGGTGAACTCGACCACGCACATGGGCGGCTGCTGGCCCGGCGTCAAATCGCCGCGCTCCTCCGCGCCTTCGATCATCGCCAGCGCCATGCGGTCTTTGTAAGATCCGGTGGGATTGTAGTATTCCAGCTTCACGTAAACGTCGGCGCTGCCCGGCGCGACGATCTTACGCAGCCTCACAAGGGGCGTATTGCCGATCGCTTGCAACACGGATGGAACCGCAGGACAAGTAGGCATCCGTTTAGTGTAACGCAGGATAGCGGCCCGGCGGTCGCCTCCAACGTGCTATAAATGAGGTTGGCCGGAGCTCCGGCAGTATGAATATTCTTCTGGCAACCAATCAGTTCCCTCCCATGGTTGGCGGCGTAACCAGCACGTTCGAAAACCTCTGCCGGCACTCCAACGGCAAGGTCCAGGTTTTTACGCAGAAGCCCCCCAACAGGATGCTGGATTGGCGCGCCTGGGATGGGGCCCAGCCCTACAGGATTCACCGCATTGAGCGATTCTACTCCCCCACGGGAACCGGTTTACCGAAGCCCTTTTCCTGGCCCGTCCGGTACGTCAGCGACAACCTTCTCCACCATTGGAAAGTATCATCCGAGTTCGCCCGCTTTCTGGATGAGGTTTGTCCCGACGTAGTTTGTTTCGGAACCGTGCACGCCAACTACTGGCTGGCTCCCGTCGCCAGGAAACGGAAAGTGCCGGTGGTTTTCTATGCCCATGGCGAGGAAACCAGCGGGACCGGGATCCGCCGCTCGCGGTTGGACGGCAACGGGCCACGGAATGCGTTCCGGCAGGCCGATGCGGTGATTGCGCAAGGTCAATTTACGGCTGACAATCTGGTTGGTCTCGGTGTCGATCCATCGCGCATCCACTTTTTTTCTCCGGGAGTGGATACGCGCCGCTTTGAGCCGGGACCCAAAGATACCGAGTTAATTGCGCGCTATGGTCTGGCCGGCAAGCGTGTGCTCCTGACCTTGTCGCGCCTGGACGAGAGAAAAGGGCACGATCGCGTGCTGCAGGCCATGCCCTCGATTCTGTCCGCGATTCCCGATGCGCTTTACCTGATCGTCGGGGCAGGCGGAATGCGGGATCGCTTACTGAACATCGTCGGGGAACTAGGCATTGCCGAGCACGTCCTCTTTGTGGGTGCGGTCCCCAACGACGCGGTGGCCGCTCATTACCGGCTGGGTGACGTCTTCATCATGGCCAACCGCACCCTGCCGGACGGAGACACGGAGGGGTTCGGATTGGTCTTTATTGAGGCGGGAGCTTGTGAACGGCCCGTGATCGGCGGCAAAGCGGGCGGCGTGCCTGCGGCGATTGATCACGGCTCGACCGGCCTGCTGGTGGACGGGGAATCGCCGGGCGAGATTGCCGCAGCGGCCATCGAACTCCTCGGCAACCCGGACCGCTGTGCCCAGATGGGCGTCCGCGGACTAGAGAAGGCTCGGGCCAACAACTGGGCTTCCAAGGCCGTCGAATTCGAGGAACTGATGGCCAAAGTCGTAGCCGGAGCCTCTTCGTAGCTGGCGCCTCCATGATCGGCGTCCCCATTCCTACGATAGAATGGTGATTCCCCGATGCGTCAACTCCCGCTGCTCACTCTGATTCTGTTCACGCTGGCCGTCTACTTCACGGCCTGCTTCGGCTCCGGGCTGCTGGACGACGCCGATTCCGGTCACGCCGAAATCTCCAAGGAGATCCTGCAGCGCGACGACTGGGTCACCCTGCACATGAACGGCATCCGCTTTCTGGAGAAAGGGCCGCTGCTATTCTGGATGGGCGCCATTAGCTTTCAATACCTGGGTGTGAACGAGTTGGGAACCCGCGCCGTGGAGGTGCTCTGTATCCTGGCCACGGTGCTGCTGTGCTGCGCCTTGGGCACCACGCTTTCCGGGCGGCGCGCTGGATTCTACTCCGGCTTGATCTTCGCCGCCAGTTGGGGCGTTTTTCTATTCACGCGCATTTTCATTCCCGACATCCTCATCACCTTCACCATCGGGCTGGCCATGTACGCCTATTGGCGCTCGCGGAAGAGTCTGCTGTTCGCCTACCTTTTCTGGGCCGCGCTGGCCGGCGCGGTGCTGGCCAAGGGACTGATCGGCATCGTTTTTCCATTGGCCGCCGTGGGCCTGTATATCCTGCTGACATGGCGTTGGAACGACGTCCGGACGCTTCGTCCCGGTCCCGGCACGCTGTTCTTTCTGTTGCTGGCCGCTCCCTGGCATATCCTGGCGTCCCTGCGGACGCCCAAGTTCGCGTGGTTCTATTTCGTCAACGAGCACTTTCTGCGCTTTCTCGGCAAACGCCTGCCGATGGACTACGACAAAGTCCCGCTGGTTCCCTTTTGGACCTTGCTGCTATTGTGGCTCTTTCCATTCAGCGTGTTTTTGCCGCTGGTTTTCCGGCGGTCTCCCAAGCCCGCGCCGCCTGCGGCGCCGGCGGTCGGCTCTGCGGTACCCGCGCCGGCGCCATCCAGGCGAAGTGCGCCTCCCGATTCGCCCGCTCCGCCGCGCAAGATTTTGTCCAACCTTTTGTTTAATGGAGCCGACAATCCCCGGCTTTTCCTGTGGTTGTGGGCGGCGGTAGTGATGCTCTTCTTTTCCTTCTCCACGCGTCAGGAATACTACACCATGCCGGCGTGGCCCCCGCTGGTGGTGCTGATCGGGCTGGCCCTGGATCGCGCCGAGACTGAGCAAAGCCGCTGGCTGGCCTGGCTGCAAGGGATTCCGGCGTTGCTGGGATTACTGGCCGGCGGCACGCTGGCCGGGTTGCTGTGGATTTCCCGCAACGTCCGCGTGCAGGGCGATATTGCCAGCCTGTTAACCAGCAATCCGGACATGTACAAACTTTCGCTGGGCCACATGTTCGACTTGCAGCCCTCCACTTTCGCTGCGTTGCGTCTGCCCGCGGCGTGTGCGGCCGTCGTGCTGGCCTTCGGATTCCTCTACGCCCTGCGCTTGCGTCTGGGCGGACGTCATGTGGAGGCCACCCTGGCCACCGCGGCGACCGCGGGATTGTTCTTGCTGTGCGCGCACTTGGCTTTCCTGGCCTTCGAGCCGTATCTCTCGTCGCGTCCGCTGGCCCGGGCCATCGAGCGCGTGCTGAAGCCCGAGGACGCCGTGGTGATCAACGGCGAATACTACAACGCCTCCTCGCTGGGTTTTTATCTGCCGCCGAAAATGTATCTGCTGAACGGCCGAATGACGGGTTTGGAGTTCGGCTCCCACTACCCGGACGCTCCGCCGCTGTTCATCGGCGACTCCGACATTGCCAAATGGTGGAGCGGCTCGCGCCGTATTTTCCTGTTTACGGAAGGCGGAGAAACGCGCGCCGCGGTGGAGAAGTTGCTGCCGGCCGGTTCGGTTCAAGTGATCGCTTCGAGCGGCGGTAAGTTCGTGCTCAGCAATCGGCGGTAGGGGATAGGTCTGGCCGTCTTCCCCGCGTTCGCAGGGTGTGACATAAAAGTGATGATCCCTGGAAGGTTTTCCGCCATTTTCCCTGAAGTCGTTTAAGCCTTCCGGCCTCCATCATCAGCCCCATCATCAGGGTCCCAACCCTGATGATTATCCGGCTGAATTCACAGGGTTTATCGCGAAACCGTGGCCCCATCACACACCCCTCCCTGTAATGTTGGCCATGAGGAGGAAAAGGGGAGGAAAAGGGGGAGGAAAACGGGTCATCCCCCAGTGTACGCGCCGGAATCGTGTCGGCCGCAGAGGGCTATCCCTGGTCGAACGCGACGCCACACCTGGCGGGGGAAGATCCCGGGGAACTGCGGGGGAACTGCGGGGAGGAACTGCGGGGGAACTGCGGGGGGAACTGCGGGGGGAACTGCGGGGACATCCTGATCTGCGTAGCTATTTTTCGCGCGCAGTCCAAATTAGCGTTGCGGCAGTATGCTACGATAATCGGAAATGGATGCGGCATTTTCGAAACGACGCGAAAAGGAGACTACGCAGATCAGGCTGTCCCCGTCCTTCCCTTTCCCCCCTTTCCCCCCGAATCAGAATCGCATGACGGCAAGGGCGAAAGACCAAGCTCCTTCAGAAACCCATTGTGCTTTGTCGCTGCGCTACGAATCGTTTTCTCAATACCAAGGAGTCGGCATGAGTGGCCGCTAGGTTAACCTCCGCTTCTGCTTGAGCAGTGCTGACGTAGCGCGAGATGTTGAGGTTGTACTCGTTGGTGGCAATCTCCTCCATCGTCGCGCGCTTGGAGTACCCCGCCTCAACTTCGCGATTCTGGTAAGTTTTGAGGATCTTATCGATGTGGTCCTGAGTCAGCTGGTTCTGGCGCTTCCCCTTAACGAAGCCCTCGCTGGCGTTGATAATCAGCACGTCGTCCGGCTTCTTGCACTTTTTCAGTACCAGGATGCACACCGGAATCCCCGTCGAATAAAACAGGTTCGCCGGCAGCCCGATAACCGTATCGATGTGTCCATCTTCCAGCAGCTTGCGGCGGATGCGTTCCTCCCCTCCACCGCGGAACAACACGCCGTGCGGCAGGATGATCGCCATCACGCCGTCGTCCTTCAGGTAATGCAGCCCGTGCAGCAGGAATGCGAAGTCGGCGGCACTCTTGGGCGCCACGCCGTGGTTCTTGAACCGCATGTCCTCGCTCATCGCGTCGCCCGGCTCCCAGCGATAACTGAACGGCGGGTTGGCCAGCACGACGTCAAACTGTGGCTTCTTCGCGGGGTTCGTCTCCCGAAGAAAATCCCAATCGTTGGAGAGTGTGTCGCCATGGTAGATCTCGAACTCCGTGTCCTTCATCCCGTGCAGCAACATGTTCATGCGCGCCAGGTTGTAGGTTGTGATGTTCTTCTCCATCCCGAAGATCTTCCCGATACCGTGCGGCCCCATCCGGCGCCGAACGTTCAGCAGCAGCGACCCCGACCCGCAAGCGAAATCGAACACGCTCTCCAGCCGATCGCGCTTCCCCGTCCTGGGCTCCTGGCTGTCGAGCGTAACGATGCCGGACAAGATGCTCGATATCTGTTGCGGCGTGTAGAACTCGCCCGCCTTCTTCCCCGAGCCCGCTGCGAACTGACCGATCAGGTATTCGTACGCATCCCCCAGCGTGTCAACGTCGGTCGAAAAAAGTGCCATCCGCTTGGCAATCTCCGCGATGATCCCGCACAGCTTGGCGTTGCGATCGGTGTACGTCCGGCCCAACTTCTCCGAGGCCAGGTTGATCTCTGAGAACAGCCCTTGAAATGTGCTCTCGAACGACTCCTCCTCGATGTATTTGAATCCCTTTTGCAAGGTATCGAGTAGGTCCTTGTTATCCGTGCGCGCCATCTGCGCGATGCTGCTCCAGAGGTGCTTTGGCTGGATGACGTAATGCACCTTCCGGCGCATCTGCTTCTCAAACTCCGCCACATCGCCCGGATTCTCCTCGTACCAAACCGCCAGCGGCGTCGTCGCGCCGGTTGTCGCCTCCCCATTCGCCAGCGTCGGGTAGTCCGATCCCAGCTCCTTCTTCGCGGCGAGCGCGTAGTTGTCTGAGAGGTAGCGCAGGAAGAGGAAGGACAGCATGTAATCGCGGAAGTCGTCGGCGTTCATTGCCCCACGGAGTTGATCTGCAATGTTCCAAAGGGTCTTGCCCAGTTCTTTTTGTGATTGCTCGGTCATTCGGCATCCGCCTCCTGGGCTTCTTCGAACGTCTCAGGGTTGAAAGGGAAGTTTTTCCGGAAATCCTCAAGGATCGTCTGAAACAGCGCCTTGTTCTCTTCGAGCATCTCGATTGGCTCGTAGAGCGAGTAATTGCCATGGCTCATGATATTGATCACGCGGGTGTGCAACGTCTTTTCCGCGTCGTCGTCGCTCGGACGTACGCAGTCGCCAAAATTCGCGTAGCCGTGGAAGCTGGCCGTCTTTTCGAGGATCGACCGCAGCATGTTGAAATGATGTGTGTATAGCTTCCCGGTCTTCTGTGCCCGATTCAGCTCGGCGAGGTTTGCGACGTGTTGGAAGAAGGGCGTGTTTCCCGTGTCTCGAAGCACGAAACCCTGACCGGCCACGTCTCGACACAGAAAATATTTCTTCGCCTTCTTCCTTAGTTCATTGCCCAGCACGTTAAAGAAGAGCGTGTCTTTGACGAGACCTTGTGAGTACCTTCTGAACTGCTCGATGAGCGGGGCTGTCTTGAAGTAGTAGGAGAAGAAGAGGTGATGCGTGGAAATCACCGTGCGCGGAGCGTTATCACCAGCCTTCAAGAGCATCTGGCCGAGGTGATTCGCGACGGTGATAGCGTTGTGTTCGTCCAGCGACGAAATCGGGTCATCGATGTAGACGTACTTCACCCACTTGTATGCTTCAGCCCCGTCCAGCACGAGTTGCACGATAGCGAGGAAGAAACACCAGATGAACATGTTTTCCTCTCCGCGGGAGACCTTGATGTCGTCCACCGCTGTGGTGACTCCGCCACTGTCCACCTCCTTGGAAAAGCTCACTTCCCACTCGTCCGTGTCGATCCTGAAATCGAAATCGGCGTAGCGGTTCAGAAGCGGGCGGATTCGGTTATCCATCTCCAGTTCGGCCAAGCCGACGAAAAAACGGGAATCTTTGTTCATCTTCAACACTCGCTCACGGTCATTTTCGAGGTCGTTGTCCCAGAAGAACAGGTCCTCGGTGTATGCGTTGAAGTACAGCGTGTCGCGTGCGTCGCCGTCCTTGCCGAGCTTCTTGAACTCCGTCAACAGCAGGGTCTTGCCCGTGCCGTTGTAGGCGTAGAGCAGGACGAACTTCTTCCTCTGCAATTCCTCACGGAGGTGCAGCGCCAGCGCGGTCAGGTCGGGGAACGACGTGGCGGCCATAGCTCAGTCGCCCTCCGGCGACTGGAATAACTGCTGCATGAGGCCTTTCTTGTGGGTCGCCAAGGCGTTGATCCCTTCGGACTCGGCGGCGATCTGGGCGTCGAGAGTGGATAGGCATCCAACGATCCTTGCCTGCTCCTTATCGTCTTTGGGATAGCGAAATGGGAGATCGCGAATTAGGCCTTGGCTCAAGTTCTCTTGGCCACCGCCATTGCTCAAGGCACGCATCTCCATGTACCGGCCGCAAAGGCTCGCGAAGGTAAAGAGAACTTGAAGTACGATGCGTTCTCGCGAATCGCAGTCGCGTCACCGTTGATTCCAGAGCAACAGAAGATCGCCGACTGCCTGACGTCGCTGGATGAGGTGATCGCCGCCCACCGGCGAAAAGTGGAAGCGCTGAAGGCACACAAACGTGGGCTGATGCAGAGGCTTTTCCCTCGCGCAGGCGAAAACCTCCCCCGCCTACGTTTCCCCGAGTTCCGCGACGAGCCGGAATGGAAGGAAGCGCCGCTCGGGGAGCTTTTCGACACGACGACGGGAGGAACTCCCGACCGCGCGAAGAAGGAGTACTGGAACGGATCGATTCCGTGGGTCACAACTTCGTTGGTCGATTTCAACATCATCACCAGCGCTGAGGAGTTCATCAGCGCGGCCGGCTTAGAGAATTCATCGGCGAAGATGTTCCCCACGGGCACCGTTCTCGTCGCTTTATACGGGCTGTTGACATCGTCGGCTGGTACGCAAACCGTGTAAGCGGGACTAACGAGGCCTTCCAGACCCACATAAGCGCTTCGGCCCTCCCACATCCTCATCGTGTTGTAGGCGATGTCGCCGGGAACTACCCTGAGATACTTGGACCTGTCGGCACTCGAGTTGTTTTTCCGGTTCGTCTCGTCTTGACGAACTATCCCTTCTTTGTCCATGAGAGAAAGGAGCGGCAGGTCAACGAAGCCAGTTTCCTGTCGATCTGAGAATAGTTTCCCCAAAAGTGCGCGTTTCCACCCCTTTCCGTCTCGAAACTCCGGAAACCTTCGCTTCGGCATCGCCGTTGATTTGCCGCCCTTTGTCATCGCCTATTCCTCGTACGCCTTGAGCCCGGAGATGTCGCGGCCGCTGGCGCGTTTTTTCAGCAGTGGGACGAGGTCGGTCATCAGGGCCAGTTCCTTCTGCGTGCGGGCCTTCCAGCCGAGGTCGAGCGGGGCGAGCAGTTCGGTGAGTTGTTCGCCGTCGAAGATCATGCGCGTGAGGATGGTGTCGACGAAGGCTTGCAGCGGAGCTGCGGGCAGGCCGTGTTTCGCCGGCGAGGTCGGCCAGTTCGCGGGCAGCTTTCTCGGCCTTGAACCGCTGGTAGCCGGCGCGGATGGCGGTTTCGTCTAGGCCCTCGCCGGCCTTGAGGCCGCGGACGTATTCGGTGATGTCGTCGCGCTCGTCGAGGAACTTGGCGTCGGACGCGATCAGGCCGATGAGCTGTTCGCGGCTCATCGTCGTCTTGCCCGGCTTCTTGCATGGAGTAGTCGGCGATCAGCTTCATGATGTAGTCGTAGTCGATGACGGCGGAGGCGAAGAGGACGAACTCGAAATCGAGCTGGTCCACTTCCGTCGTTCTTCTCGAGCTCCCGGCTTGTTCTGCTGCTGCCCTGAGCCGCTGGGCGGTTTCCAGGTAGACGCCGCGGAAGGCGTTCAGTTCGTCCTTGGGCAGGATGGTCTGGATCGTCCTGCTCTTGCTCGGCGGTGAGGTCGGTGTATTGGTCGAGCTGGGTCTGGAGCCGCTGCACTTCCTTGAAATGCTTGATGAAGGCGGCGCGGGCGTCGTCGCCCTTGAGGTTGGCCACGTCTTCCGGCTTGCCCGTCGAGGCCCTGCGACTTCATGAACTTGTCCAAGCTCGGCCTTGGCGGCGTTGAGCTTGTCGATGACGACGGGGGCTTTGTCGACCAGCCAGATCTCGCGGGCCTTGCTCGGCCTTCGCGCCGGAGAAGAGGGCGATGGCGGCATCGACGGCGTCCTGCTGGCCGCGGAAGTCGAGGATGTTGCCGTAGGGCTTGGTGTCGTTCAGCACGCGGTTGGTGCGGGAGAAGGCCTGGATCAGCCCGTGGTGCTTGAGGTTCTTGTCGACGTAGAGCGTGTTCAGGTACTTGGAGTCGAAGCCGGTGAGGAGCATGTCGACGACGATGGTGATGTCGATCTTCTCGCGGCCCTTGTTCGGCAGGTCGGCATTGGGGAACTGCTGGTCCTTGATGCGCTTCTGGACGTCCTGGTAGTAGAGGTCGAACTCGCCGATGCGGTGATTGGTGCCGAAGCGCGTCGTTGTAGTCGGCGATGATGGCCTTCAGCGCCGTCTTCTTGCCCTCCGGGTCGTGCTTGTTGTCTTCCTGTTCCTGCGGCAGGTCTTCCTGGATCTGCTGCACGTCGGCATTGCCCTCGGCCGGCGGGGAGAAGACGGCAGGCGATGTTCAGCGGGACGAAGTCTGGGTCGGCCTGTCTGTTTCTCGTCCTGCAGCCTCTTGAACAATGCCGTAGTACTCGATGGCGTCGTTGATCGACGCGGTGGCCAGGATGGCGTTGAACCTGCGCCCGCCGGTGGCGGCGTCGTGCTTGGCGAGGATGGCCTCGACGACGGCGCGCTTGGCGAGCGTCTCGCCCGGCTTGGGGACGTTCTTGCCCTCCGGCTTGTAGTAATCGACGTGGAAGCGCAGGACGTTGCGGTCTTCGATGGCGTGGGTGATCGTGTAGGCGTGCAGCTCCTTCTGGAAGAGGTCCTGCGTGGTCTTGAGCGTCTGGACGTCACCTTCGATGCTGCTTGTACGCTGGCGTTCTGCTCGAAGATGGGCGTGCCGGTGAAGCCGAAGAGCTGGGCGTTGGGGAAGAACTCCTTGATGGCCTGGTGGTTGTCGCCGAACTGCGAGCGGTGGCACTCGTCGAAGATGAAGACCATGCGCTTGTCGCGCAGCGGTTCGAGCTGTTCCTTGTAGGTCGCCAGGCCCTTCTTCTCCCGGCTCTTGTTGCGCTTGCTGTTTTCGTCGAGGGCGAGGCCGAGCTTCTGGATGGTGCATGACGATGACCTTGTCGGCGTAGTCGTCGGAGAGCAGCCGGCGGACCAGCGTGCCGGTGTTGGTGTTCTCCTCGACGCAGCCTTCCTGGAACCGGTTGAACTCCTCGCGCGTCTGGCGGTCGAGGTCCTTGCGGTCGACGACGAAGAGGCACTTTTCGATGTTCGGGTTGGCCTTGAGCAGCGTGGAGGCCTTGAAGGAGGTGAGCGTCTTGCCGCTGCCGGTGGTGTGCCAGATGTAGCCGTTGCCGCAGTTCTGCTCGATGCACTCGACGATGTCCTTGACGGCGTAGATCTGGTACGGCCGCATCATCAGCAGCTTCTGCTCGCTGGCGACGAGCACCATGTAGCGGCTGATCATCTGGCCGAGCGTGCACTTGGCGAGGAACGCCTCGGCGAAGCTGTCGAGGTGCGTGATCTTCGTGTTGTCCTGCGCCGGCGAACTGATAGACGGGCAGGAAGCGCTCGTCGGCGTTGAAGCTGAAGTGGCGGGCGTTGTTGTTGGCGAAGTACCAGGTGTCGGTCGCGGTTGCTGACGATGAAGAGCTGCACGAAGCAGAGGAGCGTGCGGGTGTAGCCGTTGCCGGGGTCGTTCTTGTAGTCGACGATCTGCTCCATGGCGCGGCGGGGGCTGATGCCGAGGGTCTTCAGCTCGATCTGGACGACGGGCACGCCGTTGATGAGCAGGATGACGTCGTAGCGGTGGTGGCTGTTGTCGGTGTTGATGCGGAGCTGGTTGACGACCTCGAAGGTGTTCTTGCACCAGTCCTTGATGTTGACCAGGGTGTAGTTGAGCGGCGTGCCGTCATCGCGGGTGAAGGTGTTGCGGTTGCGGAGCGTCTGCGCGGCGGTGAATACGTCTGGGGTGACGATCTCGTCGAGCAGACGCTGGAACTCGCCGTGCGTCAAGGTGACGCGGTTCAGTTGCTCGAACTTCTTGCGGAAATTCTCCTCGAGCGCGGCGCGGTCGCGGATATCCGGGCGGTACTCGTACTTCAAGCCCTTGAGCTTTTCGATCAGCTCTTGCTCGAGTTGGGATTCGGACGATGTCATGACGACCTTGGCGTTAAATCGATTGGGCGATTGCAGTGCTGCATTTACCAATCCCTTGTCGATCTTCAGCGACTCGCCGCGCCGGTCGCTGGCGTTGAACGGCAGGTTAGATACTTTTATCAAATCCTATCGGCCGATGCAAGGCGTGACGGAAGGAAAGGGGACGGCCGTGCGCCGGGACAAACCGGCATGTTGCAGGGGGGCAGATCGGGTCAGACTGAACTTGACGGTTTATTTCTGACGACCTCTTTTCTCACCGCGACGAGAACTACCGGCGCAACCGCTGACGCCGTCCCTGGGGCGGCTGGTTCGAGTTCCATTACTGGTCGCCGCGTCTGGATGCTACAATGAGTCTATGCCCAGCCGAACCAAGTCCACTTCGCGAGTGCCACGCGCTGGCGCTGTCCGTCAAAGCATAACCCTCCCTGCGCCATTAGCGGTTGAGGTTCGCCGAGTCGCCAAGGAACGCCGTCTCACCCCGAGCCGAGCGCTGGTCACCTTGGTGGCCCGAGGACTGCAGGCCGAGCAGGACGAGCAGGCGAGATTGGAGGCTGCCTACGATCGGTTCATGAGCGAAAGTGATCCCAGGCACAAGCAAGACGCCGGCAAGGACCTGATCCGCACCATCTTTGGGAGGGATGCCATTGCCGAAGATCCGGTTCGCTGACCTTCCTCGCGGATTATGGCAGCATCTTTTGGAGCGTGTCCGGCAGCGAGAGATTTCCCTTGCCGACCTCAAGCAATTGCAGGAGTGGGCCAAGTCGGAACCGCAAGCGCCTGACGGTGAGTGGTACAAGGATTTCGGCTCGTTCAAGCTCTGCGGCTCTGGCGCGTACCCCAAGACGGTCCTCACAAGGAACATGCGAGCCCACGGCACGGAAATCGCATAGCCGCCGCACTCGATAAATTGCGCTTCGAGTCGGCGTCTCTGGGGTCTTGAACCGAATTTCGTCGTAGAATGAAAGGCGGTTTACCGGATCGGGAGATCCATGCAGCCAACGATTCTTGCCGTATTCCTTGGATTCTCGAGCCCCGCTGTCTCGATGTCCGCCGCCAGCCTCGCGCTGCTCGTGATTGGGCTGCTGGCCGCGAAGAACGATATCGCCCAGGCTCGAGGCATCGACAAGGTGGTCGCCCTGACCCCCTTGTGCTTCGCCATCCCGTTGGCGGCCTTCGGCGCAGAACATCTTTCCGGCGGAATACCCCTGCAGATGGTGCCGTCGTACATGCCGTGGCGTTTGTTCTGGATCTATTTCGTCGGCCTTGCGCTCATCGCCGCATCGTTGAGCATCGCCACTAAGATTCAGGTGCGCTGGTCCGGCCTGCTGTTGGGGATCATGATGTTCCTCTTTGTGGCGATGCTGCATCTTCCGGGAGCGGTCAGGGTCGGCGGCCGAATCGCATGGACGGTCGTCATCCGGGAAATGTCGTTCGGCGGCGGCGGCTGGGTCTTGGCGGGAATGGCGACGGGCGGAAATGGCGATGGGCAGCGTAAGAGTCTCATCACCGTGGGCCGCGTGTTGATCGCGATCGCCGCGATTGTTTTTGGCGTTCAGCATTTTCTGCATCCGCTGGGACTTCCCGGAGTTCCGCTCCAGAAACAGATGCCCGCGTGGATTCCCGCTCGCGCTTTCATCGACTATTTGACGGGCGCATTTCTCATCGTTGCCGGGGTCTGCTTTCTGCTGACATGGAAGACGCGCATGGCGGCCACGTATCTCGGCACGTGGATTGTGCTCCTGGTTGTGGCCATCTACGGGCTTGTCTTGATTGGAGCGCTGGCAGACCCGAGCGCCGGAGCGAAAGTTGAGGGCCTCAATTATTTCGCCGATACGCTTCTCTTTGGCGGAGTGATTCTTTCGCTGGCCCGCGCCACGACGACGCGCCAATCGGAAGATCCGTAACACTGGATCCTATTTCCGGATTGCCGACCATCCACCGGCGGCGACGGTAAACGCTACGCCGGTTATCACGATTTGAAACGCCTCCCCGGCCAAGATTGCTGCGATTTAGATAAACTGAGGCTGTTATGGGTTTGCTTAGCGTCGGGGTTGCATATGAGGAGGCTCTATGAGACCGAAGAAGGAGACACGGAAATCAGCCAAGAACGCTGCCGTGACCGGCAAGGCGGTCAAGGGATTCACGGACGAGGAACGCGTCGCAATGAAGGAGCGCGCCCAAGAGCTGAAGGCGGAAGCGCGCCGAGGCCCGCGCGCGAAGAAGGCGGATGGGGAAGGTGACGTGCTCGCGAAGATTGCCGAGATGCCGGAACCGGATCGCGCCATGGCTGAGCGGCTCCATGCCATCATCAAAGCCAGCGCGCCAGCGCTCGCGCCGAGAACCTGGTACGGGATGCCCGCGTACGCCAAGGACGGCAATGTCGTCTGCTTCTTCCAAAGCGCGCACAAGTTCAAGGCGAGATACGCGACGTTCGGCTTCAGCGACAAAGCGAACCTCGACGAAGGAACCGTGTGGCCGGTCGCCTTCGCGCTGAAGGAGTTGACCGCCGCCGACGAGGTAAAAATCGGCGCGCTCGTGAAGAAAGCGGTGAGTTGAGGAGGTCGCTGCACTTCCAAGGCGCAGGGCATCCCGCCGCCTAGCACGCTGCACCAGACGGGCGCGATGGCGAAGAGCGCTACTTTAAGAGGTACACGACCGTCGTCTCAGTGTCGGCCGGATCCGGCGTCGGATCTCCGTATATCTCCCACGAGTGCCCAGCGGACTCCCTCCGATTCGCCGCCATCCATTTTCTGATCGCGTCGTGCGCCTCGTTCATGCGGTTGTACGGGCCGCGGTGGACGGCGACGGCAGCCTCGCCCCCTGGCGTTTCGGTCGCGTACACCTCGCCCGCAGTTTCAAATGTGCGCGTGACCTCGACACCGAAGTCGCACAGTATCGGCGCGCCCGGCTGTGTCGGGTGGTGGTAGAGAAAAATGTTGTGGCCATCAGTCCGCAGGCCCGGCTGGCTGCGAATGAACTCCCAGACCTTGCCCAGGGCCGGCCCCCACGCCGAGCCAACCGCGCCCGGCGCGACCTCGCGCCGCACCGCGGCCAACTTGCGGGGGTGAACAGTCTGTACGTTGACGGAGACGGGCATTCCTCGATCGTAAACCAAAATCGTGATCGCGTGCCGGTTACCTCCGGCATCGAGGCTCAGAGGGTAGCTGGAAAGCGGCTGCGCTCAGCCCGCAGCGCCTCCTGCATCCACCAATCTGGTGCATAATGGTGTAATGAGGACAGCAGCCAAGAACGTGCGGCAGAGTGTCAGCCTGCCGTCAAAGGTAGCGGTGCAGGTTCGCCGTCTGGCGAGGACCCGTCGCCTGAGCGCCAGCCGGATGCTTGTGGAATTGATCGAGAACGGCATCGACGCCGAAAAACGCAGGCAACAGGAGTTCTTCGATCTTGCGGAGCGCTTTCGCGCCGCGAGCGATCCAAAGGAAGTCCAGCGGCTGGGCGATCAGATCGGCCGCATGGTCTTTGGAGACTGATGCCAAGAATTGCGAGTTGGGCCAGTCTGCCGGCCGCAGTCCGTCAACACTTGATCGACCGGATGCGTGATCGTGCCATCAGCATCGCCGACCTCGACCGGCTTCGCCTTTGGATCGAGTCGAAGCCGGAGGTGCCCGAGGGCGATTGGTATAAAGATTTTGGGTCGTTCAAGGTCTGCGGTCAGAGATCGCTTCCGAAGACATTTCTGCTACGCGGTCAAGCCGCCAGGGGATCCGCGGTCTAACCAGGGCGTGGGATTTCGAAAGAGTGAGAACTGCGCGGTTGCACCGGCCGAACGGGGCCGACCCCGTTTTCCGACCTTTCAACGCCTTTTCGACAGCTTGCTGGCAAAGAAATGAAGCTTCGTCGAGAAGCGCAGGTTCCAACTTGGCGAGAGTGTCTGTGGCCCGGAGGTCGTTCGCCGCCTTCTTCAACCAAGCCCGAACCTCAGCCGCAACCTCAGGATTGGGCGTCATACAAGAGAACGCCTTCGCGGACCACCGTGGCCGGCAAGGACTTCGGCTCGGCGGTGGAAACCTGATCTCGCCTACACCACGATGTCGCGCCACGCCTGTTCCCCGCAGAACCTGATAGGGCGAGCCGGCGCGTTGCCGTTGCTCGGAAGCGTCGTCTGGAACCATCTGCGCGGAAGCTTGGCATGCGGTGGAATCCGGGATATCCCGGGTTCGGGTCGATCACCACGACCCGTCGCACCTCGGCCAAGACGCCCAGGACCATCGGTTCTTGCAATCCCTACTCCGCCGTGATTGAGTACTGTTTTGGTTCCCCGAGTCCCGCGACGTGTTTATTTGTTTACTCTCTTGATACGGTGACTCGGTTGCCACCATGGGGGCACAGGTTGTGGTCAAGGCCTTCATTAACCACAACATCTGCGTAATTTGGAGGCAAATCAACTGTCGAAAGCCCTTGAAAACCCCAGGTTTCCGGCAAAAAACAGGATAGCTTCTCTTGACAGCCTGCTATTGACGGAGATATCAACATGCACAGGGGCAGTGCACCCGTCTTCAGCGGCCGGCCCTGGGTTTTTGAAAAACCCGCGGCTGGTTGGCAGACTCTGAAGCGGTGTTCGCTGAATTGCACTGTGCTGCGGAGAGGTCTTTTTCCAATGCCCATGGTTGATTCGCGGGAAGTGATGAATGTTCGGCAAGCGTCACAGTACTTGGGGATCTCCGCCGACACGCTGTATACCTATGTGTCGCGGAAACGGATTCCCGCCTTCAAGCTGGGCAACCGTTGGAAGTTCAAGAAGACGACTTTGGACCGCTGGATGGTGAATCAAATGGTGCGACAGTCGGGCGACGGTCTCTCTGAGTAACGCCTGGCGCATCGGCAAGCGAACCGGGTGCTGTTAGCCTGGAACAGGCCCTTCCGGGAAGGGCAGAGGCAGGATCACACATGTTTGGGATGGGCAAAGACAAGCAGATCGTCGGACTGGACATCGGATCCAGTTCGGTGAAGGCCGTTGAGCTGAAGAAGACCGGCAAGGGTCTGGAAGTGGTCCATCTGGGTCTGCTCGCGCTTCCCCAGGAAGTGGTGGTGGACGGCGGCATCGTGGACTCCGGGGCCGTATCCAACACCATTACCCAGCTCTTTGCGGAGCAGAAGATCAAAACCAAAAACGTGGCCACCAGCGTCAGCGGCCACTCGGTGATTGTCAAACGCCTGACCATGACCGGCATGAGCGAAGCCGATCTGGCCGAGGCCATCCAAGTGGAAGCCGCCCAGCATATCCCCTTCGATATCGCCGAAGTCAACATGGATCACCAGATTCTGGACGGGGACGAGAACACCGCCAACATGGACGTGCTGCTGGTGGCGGCGAAGAAGGAAAAAGTACTGAACTACACCTTCGTGCTCAACCAGGCGGGACGAGCCCCGGGGGTGGTGGATATCGACGCCTTCGCCATGCAAAATTGCTACGAGTATAACTATCAGCCGGAGGTGGATGCCACCGTGGCGCTGCTGAATATCGGCGCCAGCGTGATGAACATCAACCTGGTGCGCGGCCAGACGCCCTTGTTCGTGCGCGACGTTTCGGTCGGCGGCAACCAGTACACCGACTCGCTGATCAAAGAGTTGGACCTGAATTTCGAGGATGCCGAGCGCGTCAAGATGGGCAAGGGAGTGGCCGGGGTCAGCGACGAGGCGCGGCTGCCGGTGCTGAAATCGGTGTCGGAAATCATCTTGCTGGAAATTCAGAAGACCTTCGACTACTTCCGCGGCACCGCCGGCGGTGAGCAGATTCAGAAAATCTACCTCGCGGGCGGATCGGCGCGGGTGGCCGGCTTGATGGATATGTTGAAGCAGGATTTCTCCATGCCGGTGGAGGAGTTGAATCCCTTCCAGCGGATTACCTACAACCCCAGCGGGCCGTGGGGATTGCTGGTAGAAGAGAACGCGCCGCGCTTGACCGTGGCCGTGGGGTTGGCCCTGAGGAGCTTCGAAAACTTATGATCAAGATCAACCTCCTCGGACTGAAGAAGGAAGTCAAGAAGAGCGCCGCGCCCTCGGTCTCCCTGGCCGGGACCGCGCTGACGATCGCGGCGGTGGCATTCCTGGTGGCCGGCCTGGGGTGGGACTATTACCGCTACTACTCGCTGAGTTCGGACGAAACCAGGATCGTCGCGGACTTGAAGAAGGCTACCGCCGAGAAAACGCGGCTGGAGGGCGTCAAGAAACAGTTCGAAGCGTTGCAAGCCACCAAGGGTCAGTTGATGAACCAAATTAACGTGATCTCGGCCCTGGAGCGCGGACGCACTGGACCGGTGGAAATGCTGGCCGCGCTGGCCGACACGGTAGTGTCTACCAAGACCATGTGGCTGACGACCTTCGAGAACACCGGGGACAAAGTTCACATGACCGGGTTCGCCACCAGCTCCGCAACGGTGGCCGACTTCCTGCGCAACTTGAAAGACACCGGGCAGTTTACCAATATCGAGTTGAAGGACGTCGCGCAGGATAACACCAAGGATACCGGCTTCACCGCTTTTCAGTTCGAGGTCAACGCCGACCTCACCAACGTCGCGCCCAAGCCGCAGCTGGAAGGGAAGAAGTAGGAGGAACAGGAATCGGCTATGAAGAAATTTTCCGATTTACCGTTGGCGGCCCAGTTGGGCATCTTTCTGCTCCTGCCCGCCATTATTATCGGCGTCTCCGAGTTCGCCTATTTCCCTTTTGCCAGCGCGCCCAGCGGCACGCTGCAAGACTGGGAAATGACTAACGCCGGCCAGAAGAAGAAGGTCGCGGACCTGGAGGCCCAGAACAAGAAGGACCAAGTCATCGAGAAACAGTACAGCAACATGCTGGTGGAAAACAAGGCGTTGCAGGAAAAGCTGGTGGAGTTGCGGAGCGTGGTTCCCTTCGACAAGAATGTGGACCTCTTCATCAAAGGGGTGCGCGACGCCGCCAACGCCGGCGGCGTGGTGGTCCGGAGATTCACTCCCATGCCGGAGGCCACCAAGGAGTTTTACGTCGAGCTGCCGCTGGAGATCGAGTTTGACGGAACCTTTCACTCCATGCTGCAGTTCTTCAATCGCGTGGGTAGTATGCCGCGGATTGCCAACGTCACCAACGTCTCGGCGGGGCCGTTGAGCGGCAGTGTCAAGGGTGTCAAGAGAAAGTACGATTATGCGCCGGGCGAAAGCCTGGCCGCCAGTTGCACCGTGACGGCGTTCTTTCAGCGGGAGGCTAGCGCCAAGGCGCCGGCCAAAAGGTAGGTTAGGACAAAAGGAACAGGGGACGGTATGAGCAGGCTGGTACGCAAATTCGGGTTCGTGATCGCAGCCGCGCTGGCACTGGCGCTGGTCCCAGGTTCGGCCTGGGGCCAGTCCAATTCTCCGGCCAAGGGCGCCACAGGAAAGACCGGCGCCCAGAAGCCGCAGCCCGGTACTAACGAGGTGCTGAAGAAGGCCGAACAGATGCGCACCGAAGGCGGGCGTCACGCCGCCGACGTGAACGCTCAGCGAAAGGAAGAGCAACAGGGCAAACAGGACGCCGCCCAGTCCGGCCAGCCGACCGGGGAGACCAAGAAGCCGGCCGTCAGTCCCGGCGGCCCCATCGTCGAGAAGGGCGATCCGTTCGCCGTGCCTATCAAGCCTGCCCCAACCGCCGCCACGGCCGCCAAGGACTTGCCGCCAGGCCAGGCCGGGTTGCTGGTTTCGCAGGCGATCCTGCAGGGAATCGTGAAGATCCCAGGCGGCAATCGGGCCGTGATCCACGGGCCCAACGACCGCACCTATTTCATGAAAGTGAACGACAAGATCTACGACGCCCGTGTGACGAAGATTACCGACGACACCGTCTACTTTGAGGAAACCTCGATGGATCCATTGGGAAAGATTACGAAAAGGGAAGTTGCCAAGTCCCTGCCGTCGGAGAAAAAGCCATGAACCGGTGGAAGTGTATTTTCAACCGGGGGAGGAGCGAGAACGACATGAAGCGTGCAGCTCATATCGAATGGTCACCAATCGCCGGTCAACCCGCCGATCAATTCAACGCCGGTGTATCTAAGGCGCGGCCGGTGGATAACGCCGACGCCGACGCCGACGCCGACGCCGGCGCCGGTCGCAGGAGGTCCGCACCCAGGGCGCCGGCGGCGCCGACTCTGGCTCTCCTGGCGGCCGTGGCGATGCTATGGCCCGCGCGGGCCATGGCGGCCATCTCCGACACCAAGCTGCCGCCCCAGCCGGCTGCGGCGTCGGCCGGGGCGGATCCCGCCAGTGGCTCTCCGACCGTCTCCCCGAATCCAGTGGCGGTTCGTTTGCAGAACGTTCATGCCATCGTGTTCCGCGACAACGGCCGTCCCGCCGTGACCCTGAGCCTGGACTTGGCGGGCGATTACACTTACACTCCCAGCAATTCCGGATCGCGGCTGCTGATCGTCGATCTGCCTGGCGCGGTCACCGACCAGGACGCCGCCAGTCATCTGCTGGCGTCTCCGCTGGTTTCCAGCTATCGCGTAACCGGCATTCAGCTTGACGGCCTTCCGGCGCTGCGTTTGGAAGTGTTGTTGAAGGCTCCGGCCGTGGCCGATTACCGGCGTAGCGAGCGCGGTTTGGAAATGCGCCTAACGGCGGCGCCATCCAGCGCCAGCGCCTTAGCTCCGTCGGCGTCATCCAGTGCCAGCGCCTTAGCTCCGCCGGCGTCATCCAGTGCCTCAGTGACTCCCGCCGTGACTCCCGTATCGGCTGCGCGGGCCAGCCGCTTGGAAAAAGTGCAGCTTTCCGGCTCCGGCGATTCCACCAGCGTGGCCGTGACCGCCAACGGCGCGGTGGAATTCAAGGCTTTCGAGTTGCGCGGTCCGCACCGCCTGGTGGTCGATATTCCGGACGTAGTCAACCAGGCCGGCAAGCAACCGCTGGTCGCCACCGGACCTTCCCCGTTGCGCGTGGTGCGCGTGGGACAGTTCCGCGACAATCCTCCGGTTACCCGGGTGGTATTGGAACTGGACGACACCGCGCGCTATGACGTGCATCGCGGCGCGCGCGGCCTGGAGATTGAAGTTCGCTCGGCCTCGGCCGCACCCAAGAAAGATCAGCCGGCGTATGCTGCGACCCCGGCTTCTCCGTCTTCTCACGATTCGATCCTGCCGGCGTCCTCGAGCGCGGTTCTGGCCAACATGCAGCAATCCTCCGCGGCGCCCAAGGAAGATCCTGCGCCAGCGCCATCCAGCGCCAAGGCTTTAGATATGCCCGCAGCGCCTGAACCAGTTCTGGTGCCGCGTAGCACGGTTCACGCGCCCGCGGAGGAGAACATCGCCCCCGCCGCACCTGCCACACCACCAGCCACACCGGGAGTTCCCATGGCGGTGGCCGCACCGTCGCCAACGCCAACGCCATCCAGCGCCAGCGCCTTAGCTCAGCCGGCGCCGGTCCAACAGTCTGTGCCAATGGCTTCCGCAACTCCGGGGCGTTTGGCGGTTCCGCTGATGGCCCAGCAGGCCATGCCCGCTCCTCAGGGCGCGGTGATGTCGCAGTCGTCCGTCGGCAGCGCCAAACGGTATGCCGGTGAGCCGATCTCCATCAATGTGAAGGACGTGGATTTGAAGGATTTCTTCCGCTTGATCCAGGAAATCAGCGGACTGAACGTGATCCTCGATCCTGGCGTGAACGGCAGACTGACCATGACGTTGAACGACGTGCCGTGGGATCAGGCATTGGACATCGTGCTGCGCAACTTCCAACTCGATTACCAACTGCAAGGTAACGTCATGCGGATCACCACGATCGACCAGGTGGCTAGGGAACAGAAGGCCGCCGCCGATATGGTGGCTGCCCAGCAGGACGCCGTCGAGCGCGTCACGGTGACCCGCGACCTCAGCTACTCCAAGGCCAGCGAGCTGATGCCCACGCTCCGCAAATTCTTAACCAAGCGCGGGGATCTGGTGGCCTACGACCGCACCAATCAGTTGATCATCACCGATACGCCCGCCGGAATCGCCGTGGCGGACAGTCTCCTGGCGCAGCTCGACAAACAAGCCAAGCAGGTGGAGATTGAGGCGCGCGTGGTGGCGGCTTCTCGCCAGTTCACGGAAGATTGGGGTACGCAATTGGGCTTTGCCTTCGGGTCCGGCAATTCGATTGTCGGTGGCAACCCGGTCGGCGGCAACTCCAGTCCCATCATTCGAACCCCGCCTCCGCTGTTCACCAGCGGCGGCGGCCAGTCCGTTCCGCTGTTCTCCAATTTCCCGGCGGCTGGCACCGACGTAGGCGCCGCCTATGCCCTGTTTAATCCGCATTTCGATTTGGACTTCATCCTCACGGCCGCGGAACAGAAAGGTACCGGCAAACTCCTTTCCCGGCCCAAGATCATTACCCAAAACAACCGGCCGGGCAAGGTTCAACAGGGCGTGCAGATCCCCATTCAGACTACTGTGAACAACACCGTCAGTCTGCAGATGTTGCCCGTCACGCTGTCCATGACCGTGACTCCGCAGATCACCTCGGACGGCACCATCTTGATGGATATTGACGTGACCAACAGCACGATTGATCCTGGTATCCCGCGCATCAACGGCACCCCCGCGCTGGACACCCAGGAAGCCACTACCAGCGTTCTGGTGCCGGACGGCGGCACGGTGGTGTTCGGCGGCGTGGTGCAGAATCAGAATAACCTGACCATCCAGCAAGTGCCGGTATTGGGCAGCATTCCGATCCTGGGCAATCTCTTCAAGCGCACCGCGGTCAGCACCACGACTACCGAACTGATCTTCTTCGTAACCCCGAAGATCCTGTAAGCTACAAACCGATGGGAAGAATGGGAGGAATGGGAAGAATGGAGACATTCTTCCCATTCCTCCCATTCTTCCCATTGCTTAGGTCCAAGCCTTGACCCATCCCCGTCTCGACCGCCTGCGCTCGCTGTTTTCCGCCGAAAAGGTGGATTGCCTGCTGGTATCCGGTCTGGCCAACATCCGCTATCTCACCGGATTCACGGGAAGCAACGCGCTGTTGCTGGTGCAGGCGGATTCCGCCACGTTCTTCACCGACGGCCGCTACACCACGCAAGCGCGGCAAGAAGTTCCGGGCGTTCGCGTGGTAACGCCCAAGAAAGGCCTGTGGCCGGAGGCGATCCGCCGCTTGAAAGCCCAGCGGCGCTTCAAAGCCGGTTTCGATTCCAGCGTGTCCTTGGCGCTGTCTAAAGTCATTCTCAAGGGATTGGGCGAAAAGCGCACCCGCGCCGTCTCCGGAGCGGTGGAACGTCTGCGGCTGGTGAAAGAGGAATCGGAGATCGCCGCCATCCGCGCGTCCGCGGAGTTGAATTCCCGGGTGTTGGCGGAGATACTGCCGTTGGTGAAGCCCGGCGTGACGGAACGCGATCTGGCCGCCGAAATGGAATACCGGATGCGGCGAATGGGCGCCGCGGGACCGGCGTTTGAGAGCATCGTGGCGGCGGGCGAAAACAGCGCTTTGCCGCACGCCCGTCCCACCGCGCGGGCCGTCCGCGGGGGCGAGTTCGTGCTCTTCGACCATGGTACTATGTTGAATGGTTACTGCAGCGACATGACCCGGACGGTGTGGGTGGGAGGGTCATCTGGAGATCTGAGGGGCAATCTGCCGCGTGCCCGCGACCTCTACGCGACGGTTCTGGAAGCGCACCAACTGGCCCGCGAGGCGGTTCGCGCCGGAGTGCGCTGCTCCGTTGTGGATCGCGCCGCCCGCCGGCGGATTGCCGCGCAGGGCTGGGGGAAATACTTCTCGCACAGCACGGGACACGGTGTGGGACTGGAGATTCACGAATCGCCGCGGGTCGCCGCACCGGTGAAAGACAAATTGCCGGCCGGCGCCGTGATTACGATTGAGCCGGGAGTCTATCTGCCCGGCTTCGGCGGCGTGCGGATTGAGGACATGCTGGTGGTGCGCGAAAACGGAGCCGAGGGGCTGACGCCCTCGCCCAAGGAATTCATGGAACTATGAAGCCGAAAGAAACCGGAAAAGACGCGCCGTTGAACTTGCGAGAGATCCGGGAACTCCTGGACCTGGTGGAAGAAAAAGGTTTCACCGAGTTCGAACTGGAGCGGGCCGGTGTGCGCCTGCGGGTGCGGCGGGACCCCGCGCATCCCCTGTTGCCGTCGCAGGGTCCGGTGATCGCCTACGAGCCGGTGGCGGCTTCCGCACAGCTTCCTGCGGCCTCCCCGGTTCCCCCCGCTCCGGCGGCCGAACCCGTGGCCGTTCCCGCGGCTCCGGTGGTGGAAGAAAATCTGTACCTGGTGAAATCTCCCATTGTCGGGACATTTTACGAATCGTCCTCGCCGGGTAAGCCGGTGTTTGTCACCATCGGCCAAAGCGTGCAGCGCGGCCAGGTGTTGTGCATCGTGGAGGCCATGAAGCTGATGAACGAAATCGAATCGGACGTCGCCGGAGAAGTGGTGAAATGCCTGGTGCGCAACGGGCAGCCGGTGGAATACGGGCAGGCGCTATTCGCGATCCGGCAAGCATAATCCATAGAAGGTTTCTTGGCAACAGGGAAAACACAAGAAAAATGCAACCGCCGATGAACGCCGATGAACGCCGATGGGGAATTATCTTCATCGGCGTTCATCGGCGTTCATCGGCGGTTGCTTTTGTTTTTGCTCATGTTTAACAAAATCCTCATCGCGAACCGCGGCGAGATTGCCTTGCGCGTCATCTGCGCTTGCAAGGAACTGGGGATTCCCTCGGTGGCGGTGTTCTCGGAGGCCGATCGGGACTCGCTGCACGTGCGCTTCGCCGACCAGGCCGTGTGCATCGGGCCGCCGCGCTCCTCCGATAGCTATCTGAACATCCCGCAGGTGATCAGCGCCGCGGAAATCACCAATGCCGACGCCGTGCATCCTGGCTATGGATTTCTTTCCGAGAATCCCAACTTCGCCGAAGTCTGCGAAACCAGCGGTCTGACCTTCATTGGCCCGCGCCCCGAAGTGATCCGCCTGATGGGCGAGAAAGACCGCGCCCGCCAGGCCATGAAAGCGGCCGGCCTGCCGATCATTCCCGGCTCGGAGGGCGTAATCGCTTCCGAAGACGACTTGCGCGCCATCGCCCGCGATCTGGGCTATCCCGTGCTGATCAAGGCGGCCGCCGGGGGCGGCGGACGCGGCATGAGAATTGTCCGCAAGGAGGAAGAACTGGTTCCCTCCTGGGAGGCCGCGCGCAACGAAGCCGGCTTGGCCTTCGGCAACTCCGACGTGTACATGGAGCGCTTCATCGACCGCCCGCGGCACATCGAGTTTCAAGTGCTGGGCGATCAGTACGGACGCCTGGTGCATCTGGGAGAACGCGAATGCAGTATCCAGCGCCGTCACCAAAAGCTGGTGGAGGAATCGCCCTCGCCGAAGATGACCGCGGAGCTGCGCCGGACCACCGGGCAGCAGATCCTGAAAGCGCTCGAGGGCATCGGCTATACCAATGCCGGAACCGTGGAACTGCTGATGGACGAACAGGGCCGCCTCTACTTCATCGAGATGAACACGCGCATCCAAGTGGAGCATCCCGTGACGGAGATGGTCACGAACATCGACCTGGTGAAGTCGCAGATCATGCTGGCGGCGGGCGCCAACATCGACGCCGTATTGCGCGGCGGCGTTCTAGGCGCCGACGGCGGCGTGGAACTGCGGGGCCATGCCATCGAGTGCCGGATCAACGCCGAAAATCCCGAAACGTTCACGCCCTCGGCGGGAAAGATCACCGCGCTGCATCTGCCCGGCGGCACCGGCGTGCGGGTGGACACTTTCGCTTACAGCGAGTGTGTAGTGCCGCCCTACTACGACTCCCTGATCGCCAAACTGATTGTTCGCGGCCGCGACCGCGACGAAGCGGTCAGCCGCATGTCGCGGGCCCTGGAGATGTTCATCGTGCAGGGAATTTATACTTCCATTCCCCTGCATCAGAAGATCATGCACCATCCCGATTTCATCGCCGGCAACCTGGATACCAAGTTTATCGAGCGCCTGAACGAGCAGCGCTCCTAGGAAATTGAACCACAAAGGCACAAAGAACACAAAGCCGGAGGTCAGCCCCGTGCCGCCATGGCCCCTGGTTTTCTTTGTGTTTTTTGTGTCTTTGTGGTTCGATTCCGTGCTCGCGGTATACTCAACTTTTCATGTTCATCGACCACGCGCTGACGCTGCGGTTGGAAATGGCCGACGCCGCGAACGCGCGCCGCTGCGGCCAGGCGCTGGTGACAGCCCATCCCGAGATGAATGCTTGCACCGAAGACATTGCCGGAGGCTGCGCGATTTTTGCCGGTGTCGGATCGCCGATCACGCAAGCCATCGGTTTGGGGATGAACGGACCGGTCACCGCTGACGACATGATGCGCCTGGAGCAATTCTTCGAGAGCCGCGGCGCGCGGGTGGAAGTGGAATGCTGCCCCTTCAGTCATCCCACGTTGCGCGAGCAGTTCGACCGCCGTGGTTATCACGTGCTGGAATGGAGTAATGTCCTTTGCCAGCCCATCGGCGCGGAGACGCTTTCGGAAGAGCCGCTACCAGAAGGACTTCTGGTGCGCCAGGGAGCGCCGGAAGAAGCGGAGTTGTGGTGCAGCCTGCTCTGCCTGGGATTCGCGGACGAAGTGGGCGATGCCACGCTCACGCTGATGCCAGCAGGGCGAGCGCTATTCGGCGCGGCCAGCGCCGGTTTTTTGGCTTTCGTGGACGGGCAAGCCGCCGGTGGCGGCGTGATTTGGCTGAGCGACGGCGTGGCCGGCGTGATGGGCGCCTCCACGCTGCCGGCGTTCCGCCGGCGCGGCGCGCAGTCGGCGCTGTTGCGCGCGCGCCTCGATTTTGCGCGCCGTCATGGCTGCGACTTGGCCTACACCATCACAGCGCCCGGCAGCGGATCGCAGCGCAACGTGGAACGCGCCGGGTTCCGAGTGGCCTACACGCGGACGAAACTGTACAAACCGGCTTGACGCGGGACTTGAAGATGACGCCGGAGTTGCGTACTATCGCTCAAGGGGCATCGCAGTAAAACTTTAACCGAAATGAGCCGCGACAGTTATGGAGCGGCGGAACGGTGGCCCGTGTTTAACGCCGGCACGAAGACAACTAACATCGGATTACCTTGGCTGGCGCTGGTGTGTTGCGCGGCCGTTGCAACGGTGCTGCCGGCGCAAGCCGATCCCCAATCCCCACAGACCCCTACGCCGCGAGCCGCGCCGCTGGCGCAGGAACCCGCCAAACCGTCGGAAGCACAAAAGCCCGACGAACCGACGCTCAAGAGAGCGCCTGCTTTCGCTTCCATCTCCGGCACTGTCTATTCCGCCACCACCGGCGATCCGCTGGCGGGCGCGGAGGTGCAGGCGATTGAGAAAGGCGGCAAGGACTTTCAGACCGCTAAAACCGACAACACCGGCGCCTATCGGATTCTCGGGCTCTTGTCCGGAAACTATCTAGTGGCTTGCTCGCTGTCCGGTTACGCCACCAGTCAATTCCCGCAGGAGTCGTGGAGGGTGCCGCCGTTCTATCTAGCGGTGGCGGTGGCCCAGCAAGTGACCAACATCGACTTCCGTTTGCAGAAGAACTCGAGCATCGCCGGGGTGGTCTCCAGCGAGGACGGGCGGCCGCTGGCGGGAATCCAGGTGCAGGCGCTGTCCCGGTACTACACCCACGAAGGTTTGCGCCTGGAGCCGCGCGGTAACAGCCGTTCCGACAGCCAGGGCCGCTATCGCATTACCGCGCTCGTTCCGGGGACCTATTTCGTCCAAGCGATGAAGGCGATTGGTCCGGAAGGCTACGGCGCCGTGTTCTTTCCGGGCGCGGACTTTGCCGGCGCCAAGCCCGTGGATTTGCTGATCGGCAAGGATCTGGAGCAAATCAATCTGCGGCTCAAGAAGTCGCCCGGCTATCGCGTCGCCGGCAAGCTGATGGACCTGCGCACCGATTCGCCAGTGAAGGAAGCCTACACCGTCAGCCTGACGCCGGAAATTGGCACGGCCGGCGTGCTGGCGACGATCGCCAAGGACGGAACGTTCCAATTCGCCAGCCTGATTCCCGGCAAATATCGCCTGATGGCGTCCATGACCGATCTGAAGACGGGAACGCCTTTCAAAGTCACCAAGCACATAGAAGTAAGGCAGGCCGATCTGACCGATGTGGTGATGAACATCGGCGCCGGCGCAACCGTACGCGTGACGGTCAGCGCCAAGGAGAGTCTGTTGCCGTCGCGCTTGGTTTTGGCTCTGGTCCGGCGCGAGGAGGCCGAGGATCCTGGCCGGCTCGTCACCGTACTCTCTCCTTCCATGGAAAACACCGCCACTTACGTCTTCCATAATGTCGCCGAGGGAGAGTACTTCCTGATTCTGGGATCCACGTATACGATGGATACCGACACTCGCCGCTTCTTCCTCGAAGAAGTGTCCGAGGCGACCGCGCCGGAGTCCGACGCCGCTGTCAATCCCCCGGCAAAGAGGAATGCGCAGGAAACCGGCTTCGCGGTTCCGGCGGGGCTGGGCACCGTACGGCTTTTCGCTGTGGTGAACACTCACGGCGGAGTCCTCCACGGCGTGGCCATGGATGGCAAGGGGCAACCGCTCCTGGGCCGGGCCATTGTCCTGGTGGCCGCCGATCACGCCCAGCGCCAGTTGCGGAATTGCACCGTGATCGGGTGGACCGATAGTTCCGGTGGTTTCAACTTCACCGGCCTCGTTCCGGGAGAGTACCTTGCGGTTCTCTGGTCGGGCTCCGATCCCGGCGAGGCGCAGAATCCCGCTCTTTTCGATGAGTTGGATCACAACGGCGCGCACGTTCACATCCCTCCCGATGGCATTATCAGGTTGGCGTTGAAAACCGGGGGTTAGTCAAAGTAGCGCGGGCATCCAGCACCCTGTAGCATCCTTGTAGCGCAGGCCTCTGGCCTGTTCCTTCCGCCTACGCCGCAAGAAACAGGCCGGAGGCCTGCGCTACAAGGATAAGATTCAGAAGTGTCCTCTCGTTCGCGCCACCTCGCCGTACTGGCGGCATTCACGCTGCTGCTGCACGCGCCGTTTCTGGCGCGGTCCTTCCACAACGACGAGACCAATTACCTGGACATGGCCGCGAACGTTTTCGACCATCCCCTGACACCGCTCAATTTCACCTACATCTTCCAGGGAATGCGCCTGGACGTCGCCGGACATCCGCATCCTCCGCTGGTGGCCTATCTGCTGGCGGCGCTGTGGTCGCTGCGCGGACTGGCCACGCCCAGGTTCTTGCACGCCGCCTTCCTGATCTTTCCGCTGACTATCTCCTGGGCCGCATATTTCATCGCCGGGCATTTTCTCGAGAACGAGACCACGGCAAAGAAAAGCATGTCCGCGCCGCTGTGGGTGGCCCTGCTGGTATCCGCCGCGCCGGCGGTGCAGGTGGCCGCCAACTCGGTGGAGACGGACACGCCCGCGTTGGCCTTCCTGCTCGCCGGGGCGGCCTTCTTTCTGGCGCGGCGCTGGATTCCCGCGGGCGTTCTGTTCGCGCTGGCGGGATTCACGGCGCTGCAAACGCTGCCCGTCATGGTGATCCTGCTGGTTGGCTACGTGCTGCGGCGCGACAGGACTTCCCGCACGGCGATCTTGGCGGCGAATCAAAGGCGCTTGCGCTGGATGGCGCCGAGCGCGGCTGTCGCCGCGCCGTTTGTGGTGTTGGGGGCCTGGCAGTTGTTGCAATGGATGCTGATCGGACGTTTGCCTGCGGCGAAACTCGCCGGTTACATGATGTTCCCCGCATTTTCCACCTTGCCAGCCAAACTCGGCAGCGCCCTGGTTCTGCTGGGACATCTCGGGGCGACGGTTGTGGTGGCGCCCTTCCGTCTGACTTGGCGCAAGTATTTGTATCCCTGGCTGCTGCTGATCCCCTGGGCCTGGCCCCCCGACTATCCGTATTGGCAGCGCGCGCTGCTGGTATTGTTCTTGATCCTTGGACTGGAGACAGTATTGTGGATCGCCAGCCAGATCCGGGAGCAGCCGCTGCTCTCGCTGTGGTGCCTGGTATATTTCGTGTTTGCACTGGTGGCGTTTTTCGCCGGTGCGGCCCGCTACCTGATGCCGCTGGCTGTACCGCTGGCGATTCTATTCGTGCATCAAAATCAGGATCGCCGCTGGAGGTTGGGGGCCACTCTGGCGATCGGCGCGACGCTGGGCCTCAACCTGGCTTTCGCCGATTACGAGTTGGCACGCGTTTACGCGCAGTTGTCTGCGCCTCCCGGCGAGGACTTTCTGGTGGACGGTGAGTGGGGCTTCCGCTACACGATGACGCGGCGCGGCGGCCAGCCCATCGAGCCATCGAGCCAGGCGCGTCCGGGGGAATGGATCATCAAGTCCGACTTGATCGGCGCGAACTTCCGCAGTCCCGCCGAGGCCCTGGCAGTGCCCATGGAATCCCGCGATCTGCGCATTCGCACTCCGTTCCGGGTGATTGACCGGAGCGACATGCCGGGAGCCTCGCACAGCGGCTTCGAAAGTTCCGGCTTCGGCCTGCTGCCGTTCTCGTTTTCCAACCAGCCCATCGATCGCATCACCTACTCATTGGTCTCGCCGTTTCTCGACGCGCCGGGATGGATTCCCACAAGCATCGACGATCACCTTGTCTTCCTGGCGCCGCCCGGCCGGGACGTGACGGTGGCCGCCGATCCGCGCTGGCAAACCTGCCGCGTCACGTTGTTCGCGCGGGGCCACGGCGGGGTGTCGTTCATCGCGCCGCCGTTCTTTGCGCAGCAGGTCGATGTGCAGTCGGAGTTTCGTCACGCCGAATCCTTTCGTCCGCTGGGCGGCCGCGAAATGATGTTCCGCATTGAGGCTACGCCGGGAGTGCAGGCCGGTTGGGAGGACCTGGTGTGTTATTGATAAACACGGAAGAAAACAAAGGCAACCGCCGATTGAACGCCGATGGCACAGTTCCTGTCGGCGTTCATCGGCGGTTGCGGTTTTCCGTGTTTTTTTGTGTTCCAAGGACTTCAGCACCCGCGAAATGCTAGTATTTCAGGATGGTTGCTTGCTCAGGCTACGAACTGCTGATTGGGATGAAACGAACGTTTCTGTTGCTTCTTGCCAGCGCCGCGTACGCGCAGACCAAACCATTCTCCGTGGTGGAAGCCGGCATCCCCGAGATGCGCGCCGCCCTGGAGCAGAAGCGCGTCACCTCGCGCGAACTGGTGACGCAGTATCTCACGCGCATCGCCTTCTACGAGGACAAGCTGCACGCCGCGATCACCGTGAATCCCCACGCGCTCGAAGAGGCCGACGCGCTCGATCGCGAGCGCGCCGCCGGGCACGATGCGCGGCCCGCTGCACGGCATTCCCGTCGCGCTCAAGGACAACATCCTGACCACCAACATGCCGACCACCGGCGGCGCGCTGGCCTTCGACGGTTTCATGCCGCCCTATGAGGCCACGCTGACCAAGAATCTGCGCGACGCCGGCGCCATCATCATCGCCAAAACCGGGATGACCGAACTGGCCAACTGGGTGGCCGGCGGTCCCACGCCCATGCCCGGCAACTACAACGCGGTGGGCGGCTTCGGCATGAATCCCTACGATCCCCGCCGCGATCCGCGCGAGGCACCTACGACGGCCGGCCGGCGCTGCAAACCGGCGGGTCCAGCTCCGGCATCGGCACGGCGGCGAATTTCTGGGCCGCCAACGTCGGATCGGAAACCTCGGGTTCCATTCTCAGCCCGTCGAATCAGAACATGCTGGCGGGCATCAAGCCCACCGTCGGCCGCATCAGCCGCTACGGCGTGATTCCGATTACCGCCGATCAGGATACCGCCGGTCCCATGGCCAAGACCGTGACCGACGCCGCCATCATGCTGGGCGCGCTGGAAAGCGCGGCGCCCGATCCCAACGATCCCGCGACCAAAACCTGCACGCCGCCGCCGGGCCGCGACTACACGCGCTTCCTTAAGACCGATGGGCTGAAGGGCGCGCGCATCGGCATTCCCCGCGCGTTTTTCTACGACAAGATCACGCCGCCCGGGAAGAAAGAAGGACGCGGCGGCCTGAATCCCGAGCAGGCCAAAGTGATGGCCGAGGCCATCGCCATCCTCAAGGCAGCAAGGCGCGATCATCGTCGATCCGGCCGACATCCCCAGCGTCGTCAGCCAGGATCCGGCCAAGAATTTCCTGCTGTGGGACAATGCTCCGGCACGACCGACGCGAAAGGCAAAGACGCGGATTGCTCAGTGGTGCTGAAATACGGCATGAAGCGCGACTTCAACAAATGGCTGGCCTCGCTGGGGCCATCCGCGCCGGTGAAGATCGCTCACCGAGCTGCGCGAATGGAACATCACGCACACCAAGGCCGGCGCCATCAGCTACGGCCAGTCGAACCTCGATATCTCCGACGAAATGGATGTGCGAGGCGGACCGCGCACGCTATGAAGCCGATCGCGCCAAGGACATCGCCCTCGGCGGCACGCACGGCATCGACGAGGTGATGAAGGCGAATCAGCTTGACGCGCTGCTGTTTCCCGGCCCCGCAGGGGCGGCGATCGCGGCCAAGCCCGGTTATCCCGACGGTGATCGTGCCGTTCGGCATGGTTCCCAACGCGCCGCCGCTTCCCAACGCGTTCCCGATTGGGTTCGATGCCAAGCCGGCGCCCTTCGGCGTCAGCTTCACCGGAACGGCCTGCAGCGAGCCGCGGCTGATCGAGCTGGCCTATGGCTTCGAGCAAGCCACCAAGCGGCGCGTGCCTCCAGCGTCCGCGCCGTGAATCATGCGCCGGACCCACCTGCTACCGCAGGCGGTTCTGACAAGACACAACTGCGTCCGTGCGTTGGCAGTACCGTCCGCGGTAGCGGATGGGTCGGCGGCTGGAAGACGAGCGGCCAGGTTTTCGGGATGACACCCAATACCCGCGATCTCAGGGTCTATCCGCTGCGATTCAGGTTTCTGGCGCGCGACGCCGTCCATTTTCCGGAAGGGCAAGCGTCCAACATTCTACGCGGAGCCTTCGGGACCATCTTTCGCCGTTTGGCCTGCGACCCGGCCTGTCCCGGCGCCGCGCAATGTGATCAGCGCGCCAGTTGCGCCTACGCTCGCGTCTTCGAGCCAGGAGCGTCACAAGACGCACCCGCCGGCTACGGCGATTGGCCGCGCCCGTTCGTATTCCGCAGCACGCATCTGGAAGGCCAGACCATCCGGCCCAGCGCGGAATTCTATTTCGATTTGAATCTATTCGACACCCATGTTCCCGCGGCGTTGTTTTTCGCGCTGGCTTTCGCGGAAGTTTCACGCGATGGCTTGGGACCCAGCCGGGGCCGCGCCGATCTGGTTGACGTGTCGCAGATGGATGAGTCGGGCGCGGCGGTGGCGTGCCTGTTCGACGGCGTTGCGCCAGGGCCAACCGTTGCGCCGCTGCGCTTGCCGCTCGATCCACCACAGGAGCGTGTCGAGCGCGCCATCGTGCGGTTTATCACACCCACCGAGTCCAAGGCCGGGGGAGCACTCGCGGGCCGCCCGGATTTTGGCGTGCTTCTGCCGCGGCTGCGCGACCGCATCAGCGCCTTGCGCAAACTTTATGGAGAGGGGCCGCTCGCAATGGACTTTCGCGCCTTCGCTGAACGTGCCGCCGCCATCAGGATGTCACGTTGCGAGATTGCCCATGCCAGTAGATGGCGGCGCAGCAGCCGGACCGGCGCGGTTCATCCGCTGGGCGGCTTTATGGGGGAAGCGGAGTACCAGGGCGATCTGACCGAGTTCCTGCCGTATCTGCGCGCCGCAAAATGGACCGGCGTGGGCCGCCAAACGGCTTGGGGCAAAGGTGAACTGTCCACCACGATTCTCGATGCCTGACACCCATGGTAGACTGTTGGGGTAGACATCGCCCCGATCCAGGGGACTGCAGTTCACCTGAACCTTCGTTTTTGAAGGTGTATTCGGACTACCGCCCCGTTTGAGGGGATTGTTTGAACGTTGTTGTAAGATCGCCGCCTATGCTCGATCTGACGCTGATTCCCGAACAAGTTGTGGAAGCCAACGGCACCGGACCCGAGATTGATCTCGGGGACGCCGCGGGCAAAAAGTTCCTTTTGACACTGCGCATCACGCGCATTCTGGAGCAGGAAGCGCTGGATGTCTCCGTTTTCGGATCCGAAGACAAGACCACCTGGAGCGCCAAATCCATCGCCGCGTTCCCGCAGAAATTCTACGCCGGCGAACACCAGATCCTGCTCGACCTGACCGGACATCCCGGCGTGAAGTACCTGCGCGGTGCGTGGACGCTAAACCGTTGGGGCCGGGGACGTTCGACCGCGCGCTTCACCTTCTCCTTGCAGATCCGCGAACTGGCCGCCGCGGCCGCGGCGTAAGCAGGTATTCCCGACATTATTATTTGGAGTGCGGAAGCTTGCTTCCGCTTTTCCGAGCCGAAGCTTGCTTCGGCCGGCGCGGGGCCAGCCCCGCGCGCCGCAAGCAAGCTTGCGGCAGAACAAAGCGGCAGCAAGCTGCCGCACTCCAAATTCCGTCTCCGCCATGCATTCCAGCGATAAACTAGAAATGTGTCTGATGCTAAGAAGATTGCCGTCATCCCCGGTGACGGCATTGGCCCCGAAGTCATTCGTGAAGCCGTGAAGGCGGCCCGCGCGGCGGCATCCGCAATCGGAGCGCATCTCGATTTCACCGAGTTCGACTGGGGCGCCGAAAAATACCTGCGGGAAGGCGTCACCCTGCCGCCCGACGCCCTGCGGATGCTGCCCGAAAATTTCGACGCCATTCTATTCGGAGCGGTCGGCGACCCGCGCGTTCCCGACAATCGCCACGCCGCGGAAATTCTTTTGGCGCTGCGCTTCAAGCTGGACTTGTACGTGAACCTGCGCCCGGCCCGCTTGCTCGATCGCCGCTTATGCCCACTGCGCGACGCCACCGAGTCCGACGTGAACTTCCTCGTGATTCGCGAAAACACCGAAGGGCTGTACGCCGGCATGGGCGGATGCTTCAAAAAAGATACACTCGACGAGGTTGCCACGCAGGAAGATGTCAACACGCGCAAAGGCGTGGAACGCATCATCCGCTACGCGTTTGAGTACGCCAAACAGCACGGTTCCCGCAAAGTCTGCATGGCCGATAAGTCCAACGTGTTGACCTATGGTCACGGCCTGTGGCAGCGCGTGTTTAAGGTGGTCTCCGCGGAATATCCGGCAATCGCGGCGCGCCATCTTTACGCTGACACGCTGGCTATGGAGATGGTGTTGCGCCCGGCGCAGTTCGAAGTGATCGTCACTTGCAACATGTTCGGCGACCTGTTGACGGACCTGGCCGCGGCGCTGGAAGGCGGCTTGGGCATGGTGGCGAGCGGCAACATTCATCCGGGCGGCATCGGATTGTTCGAACCGGTGCACGGATCGGCGCCGCCGTTGGCCGGAAAGAACGTGGCCAATCCCATTGGCGCGATTCGCACGGCATCTTTGATGCTCGCGCACCTGGGTTTGGGTCCCGCAGCGCGGCTCATCGATGCGGCGGTGCTTGCCGCGGTGCAGGAAAAGCAGGCGACCGCCGACATCGGAGGGAAGCTGGGGACGAAGGAGGCCGGTGATTGGATCGCCTCTCGCATAACTCCCATTCAATCCCAGACCTCCCATTCGTGATTTACAACCCATGAGAATACTCATCGCAGGTGGCGGAATCGTCGGTCTCGCTACGGCTTGGCGTTTGAGCCAGCGCAATCCAGACCACGCGATCACCGTATTGGAAAAGGAATCCACGGTTTGCGCGCATCAGACCGGCCGGAACAGCGGCGTGCTGCACAGCGGCTTGCCGTATCGCCCGGGAACGGCGCGCGCCAAGCTTGCGGTCACAGGTATCCGCCAGATGGTGGAGTTTTGCCAGGAGAACGGCGTGGCGTACAACGTTTGTGGAATGCTGGTGGTTGCCACGGAGGAGTCGCAGATTCCACGCCTGAACGCGCTCCACGAACGCGGCACGGCCAACGGGCTGGCGGGATTGCGCATTTTGAAGCCCGCGCAGATGCGCGAGGTCGAGCCGCACGTCGGCGGCATCGCTGCGCTCCATGTGCCCGAAGAGGGCATCGTGGACTACCGCCGCGTCTGCGCGGTGCTGGCTGAAAAGATTGCAGCGTCGTCAAAGAGCCGGGTGGTGTGCAACACCAAAATCACCGGCTTGCGCCATGCCGGGGGCGAGTGGATCGCCGAGACTACCGCGGGCGAATTTCAGGCCGACGCGCTGGTTAACTGCACCGGACTGTTCGCGGATCGCACCGCCAAGATGGCCGGCGAGAGACGCGGCACACGCATCGTCCCGTTTCGCGGCGAGTATTACAAGCTGAAGAAGGAGCGCGAGCATCTGGTGCGCGGCTTGATTTATCCGGTATCCGACCCGCGCTTTCCATTTCTCGGCGTGCATATGACGCGCATGGTCACTGCCGGGCGCGAGGGCGTGGAAGCCGGTCCCAACGCGGTCCTGGCATTGGCGAGGGAAGGCTATCGCAAGACCGACATCAACCTGTACGACATGCTGGACGCCCTCACCTATTCCGGCACGTGGCGCTTTCTCTTCAAGTATCCGGCGATGTGCTACCGGGAACTGCGACGCTCGTTTTCCACGCGGCTGTTCATTGAATCGGCGCAAACGTTGATTCCCGAACTGCAATTCGACGATTTACAAACAAGCGGCTCCGGCGTGCGTGCGCAGGCGCTGAGCCCGGAAGGATCGTTGGTGGAGGACTTTGAATTTCAGGTATCGAATCACGCCGTTCACGTGATCAACGCGCCGAGCCCGGCGGCCACGGCGTCGCTGGCGATCGGCGAAGTGGTCGCGGATAAGTTGGAAGAAGCGGTCGCTGAATAACCACAAAGGCACAAAGAACACCAAGGTTGCCGTCTTTGTGTTCTTTGTGCCTTTGTGGTTCATTCAATCACTCATACCGTAGCGTGACCGTCGGGTCGGTCCGGGCGACTCGTCTGAGCGGCGCGTAGGTGGAGACGGCCGCTACCAGCGTCGCGCCGGCCGCGGCCAGCAAACAGGCCGGCAGATTCAGCGGAGTAAAGTTCCAGAGCACCGCGTTCAGGGCCCGCCCAAACATTACGCTCAGCCCTAAACCCAGAACCACGCCAACAACCGTCAGGCGCAGGCTGCGAAAAATCACCAAGCGCCGCAAGTCGCCGGAAGTCGCGCCCAGCGCCAGACGGATTCCCAGTTCGCGGCGACGCTGATTGAAGAAGGCACTGAGCGTGCCATGCAGTCCGATCGCCGCCAGGATCGATGTGGACAGGCCGAAGATCGCCAGAATCCATAGCGTGAAGCGGGAATCGGCGAACCGCAGATCGATGTTCTGCTGCATGGTCAGCACCTCGGCCACCGGCAGATGGGGATCGAACCCTTGAATCGTGGCCCGCACGTCGGCCACTAAGCGCATCGGTTCGGTGCGCGTGTGAACGACCAAAATCGGCTGGTTGTAGTAGTCCTGCGGCATCGGCAGGAACACCGTGGCACTGGCCGGCGAGTTGGGAGTGCGGTAAACATAATTGCGATGCACGCCCACGATGGTGCGCGGCTTCCCGGCAATTTCGACCGGCTGTCCGATGGGATTGCGTCCGGCCAGATATTGCGTCACAAACGCCTCGTTGACCATCGCCACCAGCGGCGCTTTGGCGTCGTCCGACCAGGCGAATTCGCGCCCCGCCGCCAACGGGATCGCCAGCGCCTGCAAGTAGCCGGGACTGACCGAATCCACAGTAACGGAGAGCGTTTCGCCATCGGCGGGCTCGAACCCCGGTACTTTCAGCGAACGATTGTTGCCGCCGCCGGAACCGCTCATAGGCAGAAACGACGTCCAGGCGGCCGCGGCCACGTCCGGCAAAGTTTGCAGACGATCCACCACCGCGCGGCACAGCGTTTGCCCGCGCGCTTCGTCCAGCCCCGCGGCGTAGTAGTTGGTTCGCACCGTAAGAATATGGTCGGTGCGGAATCCGCGATCGACTCCGGTGACGCGCAACAGATATTGCGCGAACAACACCGCGCCCGCCACCGCCGCCATCGACAGGGCGATCTGGCCGATGACCAGCGCGCTGCGCATCCGCGATCGGCGGCGGCTGGCGGTTGTCGCGCTGGCGCCTTCCTTCAGGCAATCGGCGAGATTCACGCGGCCCGCTTCAAACGCCGGCAGCGTGCCGAAGATGAGCGCGGAAAGCAGCGCCGCTGCGGTGCAGAAAAGCAGGACGCCGAGATCCAAACTGGTGTTGAAGAATAAGTCGTTGCTGGCTCCGGCCATGGCGCCGATCATGCCGTGGGAGAGCACAGCGACCGCCAAGCCCAGGACGCCGCCGAGCGCGGCCAAAAGGAAATTCTCAGTGAGAAGCTGGCGCAGGATCCGCCGCCGCGCGGCGCCCAAAGAAACGCGAACCGCCATTTCCCGGGCCCGGTCGCTGGCGGCGGCGATCAGCAGATTGGCCACGTTCAGCCAGGCCAGAAACAACATGATTCCCGCGGCCACGGCCAGTACTTCCACGGTTGTAAACGCGCCGGAGTGATAGCCGCGCTGAGCTTCGTGCAAGAGATAAGCGTCGGCACGGTAGCCGTTCTTCGGGCTTCCGGCTAGCGCGCGAATTTGCGCGGACAGCACATCCAGGTTCGCTTGAATCTCGCGCCGCGAAACGCCGGGCCGCGGGCGTCCCATGATTTGCATCCACGAACCGCTGGCCTCCAAATCGGTGTGCTTGGAGCTCGAGAGCCTGGTACATGTGCATGGGGAACCAGTAGTCCTGGCGAATGCCGCCATAGACGCCCACAAATCCGGGCGGAGCCACTCCAATCACCGTGAAGGGCACGCGATTCAATTCCACGCGCCGTCCCAGCACCGTGGGATCGCCGCCGAAGCGCTGTTGCCACAGATCGTAGCCCAGCACAATCACGGCATCGCGATCCGGCGCCTCGTCCTCTTCGGGCCGAAACGCCCGGCCGAGGGCCATGTCCACGCCGAGAACCTGGAAATAATTGCCGGAGACGATTCCACCAACCGTCATGTCGGCCAGTTTGCCGTCGCTGAGCGCCAGACTCTGCATTTCATGCGCAAACAATCCGCTAAAGGCCGGGGAATGGTCGCGAATGTACTGGAAATGCGCATAGGACTCCGACATGCCGCAGCACCGGTCTTTGTACTCCGCATTGATGGTGACCAGGTGACGCGCGTCCCTCACGCCGGGCAGGGGATCGAGATAGACGGCTTTGAACCATGTGAAAATCGTGGTGGTCGCGCCGATGCCCAGGCCCAGCGACAACACCGCAACGGTCACCAGCCCCGGACGGCGCGAAAAGGATTTCGCGGCGAAGCGCAGATCCATCCCCAGCGTTTCGAGTTGCGGCAGGCTGCGCTGATCGCGATAGCTCTCCTTGGTTGTTTCCACGCCGCCCAACTTCAGCGCGGCGGCGCGGCGCGCCTGTTCGCGAGGCATGCCCATCCGGAGGTTGTCCTCGGTCTGCATATCGATGTGCGATTGCAATTCCACGGCGAGGTCGTGCTCGCGGGACGCCCCGGTGAAGAATCCCAGGAAACGATGGGCCATGCGGCGCAGGGTTCTCATGATGGCTCTCCCAAGGCGAACATGCGGGCGATGATGTCGGTGGTCTGTCGCCAATGACGGGCCTCGGCGGCGAGTTGCTTACGGCCGGCGCGGGTGATGCTGTAAAACTTGGCTTTGCGATTGTTGCCGCTCACGCCCCACTTGGCGGAGATCGCGCCTTCTTGCTCCAGTTTCAGCAGCACGGGATAAAGCGTGCCGTGATTCACGGCCAACACGTCGTGGCTGACCTGTTCGATGCGCCGGGCGATGCCGTAGCCGTGCTGGGCTCCCATGGCCTCCAGCGTTTGCAGCACCATCAGGGCCAGTGTGCCCTGCCATACGTTGTCTTTCATAGACGGCTCCTATTGGAATCCCAATGGAGTATGGCACGGCTCTTGTGGGAAAGCAATAGGGGTCATTTGGAGTGCGGCGACAAGTCGCCGCACTCCAAATGCTTGCTACACGGCCAGAAACGGCTCAACCGCGGCAAAATACTTCCGCGCCAGGCGAATGTCGCGGCCGATGCGCTCGCGCAACGCCTCCACCGAGGGAAACTTGATCTCTTCGCGGATGCGGAACAAGAAGGTCACGCGCATCTCTTGGCCGCGCGTCCACTCCGCGGGCGGCGAATCGAGGAAATGCGACTCCAGATGCAACTCAGTTTCTCCCACCGTGGGATTCCGGCCGATATTCGTCACCGACGGCCCGCTCCAACCATGGCATTCCGTGCGCGTCACGTAGACGCCGCGCCGTGGCAGCAACTCCGGATAGGGCGCCAGGTTCAGCGTGGGTACGGTCTCCCGCCCGCCGATTCCGCGCCCGGCGACGAGGGAACCAACCACCGAGTAGTGCCGCCCCAGCAAACGAGCGGCCGGGCCCACACACCCTGCGGCGATCAGCTTGCGAATGCGCGTGCTGCTGACCGTCTTCCCGCGCGATTGCAAGGGCGTCACCGGGGTCATGCGGAAATCGTGCGCGGCGCTCATGCTTTGCAGCAATTCCACGTCGCCGGCGGCGTGCCATCCGAAACGGAAGTTGCGGCCCACCAGGATCTCGCAGGCCCGCAGGCGATCCACCAGAATCCGGCGGACAAAATCCTGGGCCGGCATGGCCGCCAGCGCGGCGTCGAAGTGCAGGACCAGCGCGCCATCCAGGTGGGACTCCGCGAACAGTCTTAGCCGCTCCGGCATCGGAGTCAGCAGCTTCAACTCACGGTCCGGCGCCAGCAGATGAACGGGATGCGGATCGAATGTCAATACGATGGCACGCGCGCCGGCGGCCGCGGCACGCGCGCGGACTTCTTCAAACAGGTAGCGATGGCCGATGTGTACGCCATCGAAATTGCCGATGGTCACCACAGCCCGGCCGGGATCAGACGGCAGTTCCTGGAGATTCCGCCAGACCTGCATGCTACAACTCCACTTCCAGCTTCAGGCCGTCGTAAGAAAGAAAGACCCCCACCGGCAGACGCGCACTGGTCGCCGCATGGCTCAATTCGTGATTCATGTGCGTAAAGTAGGCCGCCTTGGGACGCAGCTTCTTCACGTAATCAAGCGCGTCGGCCACGGTGCAATGCGTGGCATGGAAGGAGTCGCGAAGAGCGTCGAGAAACAATATGTCCAGACCCTGGAGCAGCGCCTGCGAGGCTTCCGGGATGACGTTGTAGTCGGTGAGATAAGCGTTGCGCCCGAAGCGGTATCCCAGCACTTCCAATTTTCCGTGGAAAACAGGCACTGGCGTAAACGCGACCCCGAATAGTTCGAGCGGTCCGGCGATTTCGTGAACGTCGATGAGCGGAATGGCGCTGGGGGCTGGTTCGGCGTCAAAGATGTAATGAAAAGTTTTGCGAATGGTCGCCAGAGCCACGGCATTTCCGTAAACGGGGATGTGGCCGTGCTGATGAAAATTGTAAGCGCGGATGTCGTCCAGCCCCAGGATATGGTCGGCGTGCCCATGCGTGAACAGGACTGCGTCCACCCTGCGGATATCTTCGCGCAGGGCTTGGGCGCGGAAATCGGGGCTGGTGTCGATCAGGATGGTGCGAGAATCGCCGCCTGCGTCGGTGAATTGCAGCACCACCGATGGCCGGGTGCGTTTGTCATGCGGATCGCTGGATAGGCACACCGCGCACTGGCAACCGATGGTGGGTACGCCCATGGAGGTGCCGGAGCCGAGAACGGTGAGCGTGCCTTTCACTGCGGCGCGCTTCTCGGCCCGACCATATTCCGCTGCACGCCGACATAGGCCAGTTGCAACTCGTGGAGTGTTTCGGTGATCAGGCGCGTCTCGCGGGCGTTGAGGTTGCCGCGCGTCTTGCGTTCCAGGACGGCCAGCATGTCGATGGTTTCCCGCGCGCCGAGCAGGTCCGGCTCGAAAGGCTGACTGGGATCCACCGCCACCAGGCCAAGCTGCATCATGGCGGTTTGCGCGAACGATAGGATGATGCGCTCAAAGCCGGGATCGCCGTCATCGGCTGGCTCGGCGGGAGCGGGTGCCGAAACAGGAGGCGTCGCCGCGACCGGCTGGGTTGGCGCGGGCGCGGGAGGAGGAGGCGCCGGCTGTTTCTCGACCTCGCTGGGATCGCGCAGTTCTCCGTCGGCGGTGAACTTGCGGCGGTCGGTAACCTTAAAAACGCCTTCCTGGTGCTCGTGATGTTCGTGGTCGGCCATCGCTAACCAGCATAACACGTGTCATGAGCGGCTGTAACGCAGGCCTCCGGCCTGTTCTTTTTCCCGACGAAAAGAACAGGCCGGAGGCCTGCGTTACTTTCGAGGCTTCGCACCTCACACTTTCAATTCGTACGGGGCTCGATAATTGGCCTTCAACAACTGCTCGGCTTGTTTGCCGGCGCCCACCAGTTTTTCCGACTTGGCGTCCCACACCAGTTTTTCCTTGCTGCGATAGGACACATTGGCCAGCAGGCAGCAGGCGGTGGAGCGATGTCCGGTTTCCACGTCGGAAATCGGCGGCTTGCGGGTGCGCAGACATTCCAGAAAATTGGCGGCGTGACCGGTGCCTTGGTCGCCGAGATCCTTCATCTCGGCGGCCACCGTCAGATCCAGGCTTTTCTCGCCAACCCTGCGTTTTTCCGGAAGGATCTTGAACCCGCTGCGATCCAGGAACAGCGTCCCTTCCGTGCCGTGGAACTCGATGCCATAGCCGTGATCGTACATGGAATTGGCGTTGCACTCGCGATTCTCGTAGGTCACGATGCAGCTGGGATTGCCGGGATATTCATAAGTGACTTGCAGCGTGTCCGGCGTATCGCGATTATCTTGCAGCAAATACTTGCCGCCGGTGGCGTACACGGTGTTGGGGGCGTCGGCACGCAAGCCCCATTGCACAATGTCAAGCAAGTGCACGCCCCAATCGGTCATCATGCCGCCAGCGTAATCCCAGAAGAAGCGGAAGGTGGAATAAATCCCCTCCTTCACGCCAAAGCGACTGGCGTTGAAAGGACGCATGGGCGCGGGACCCAGCCAGGCGTCCCAATCCAATCCCGGCGGCGGATCGGAGTCCGGCGGATTGCCGAAACCCTTCGGATACTGGTTGCCGTAGTTCCAGGTGCGCACAAAAGTGATCTTGCCGATTTGGCCGTCCCACAACAGTTCGACGGCCTTCTGAAAATGCGTGCCGGAGCGCTGCTGCGTTCCCATCTGCACCACGCGATTGTATTGGCGCGCCGCTTGCACCATGGCGCGTCCTTCTTCGATCACGCGGCAGAGCGGTTTTTCGACGTACACGTCCTTGCCCGCCTGGCAGGCCATGATGGTGTGCAGGGCATGCCAGTGGTCCGGCGATCCGACGACTACGGCGTCGATGTCCTTGCGGTCGAGCAACTGGCGGAAGTCCTTGATCGGTTCGGCATTGTGGTATTTCTCCCCGCTATCGGCGCGTGCGCGCAGAGTCTTGCCGCGTTCCAAGTTAGGCTCGAAGACGTCGCAGGCCGCAACATACTCGACGCCGCCTTGCCCGAGAATCGTCGCGGCCACACCGCGTCCCTGGCGGCCGCAGCCGATCAGGCCGAGGCGCACGCGATCGTTGGCGCCCAGCACGCGGGTGGCGGAAAGCGCCGTCATGCCGGCGGCGAGAGAAGTGGTTTTCACGAATTGGCGGCGGGTGCTGGAGTTACCACTTAGATTAGACATGGCAGCAGTATAGCGCAGCGGCACGGCCATCAACCCAACAACACTCAACGCTTTTCGAATACGGCCAGCAGGGACTGACCGAAGGGCGGTGGAATGAAACGTTCCACCCGGGACATCACCGGTACGATCCATCGATCGAAGAGGTCAATCTGGCGCGGTGATTGTTCTTCAAGGCGGAGGATATGCGCGTTGAACCACCAGCCGAAGAAGCCGATCAGGTTCACATAGCGCATGTGCCCGACCTGCAGGCCGGCGTGTTCCGCCAACTCGGCAAGCGATTCCCGTGTGTACCTGCGCGCGTGTTTCAAGCGCCGGTCAATCGGACCGTAGAGCGCCGGAAAGGCGGGGACCAGCAGCACCACCGTACCGGGCGATTTCAGCACCGCGGCGATTGCTTGTACAGCCTGACGGTCGTCTTCGATATGCTCCAGAACATTCAGGCATACGCAAGAGTCCAGCTCGTATCGCGACAGGGCGGGGAATTCCGCAGACAACGTATCGCCTGCGAAGCAATGCAGGTTGCCGCAATCCTGCAAACGCCGGCGTAGTGCATCCACGAACTGCGGTTCGGTGTCGCAGGCGACCACGACGTCGCGATCGAGAAGCGCGGCCGTGAAATTGCCGAGGCCGCAGCCGTATTCCAGAACCCGCCGGCCGAGCCACGGCGTCACAAGACGGCGTTGCCACGCCACGTAGTTGCGGGCCCGGCCCATGCGGACCAGATCGGCATGCATATACTCGGCTTCTGAGGATGGTTGGGGCATAGCGCCAATCCGCCAGCCTGCGGAGCAGGCGGCAGAGTGTTAGCCCCTGGCGAGGCGCAGGTCAGCCGAGCCTGGGGAACACAAGGTACCTGCAACTGAGCCTGCGAAGCGGGCGACAGAGACTCTTGCCGCCGCGTCTGCCGCCAGCTTCGCAGGCTCCCTTTCTCACGTCTGCAACCCCAGGCTCGGCTGAACTGCGCCTCGCCAGGGGCTAACGCTCTTTCGCCTGCCTTCGCAGGCTCGCGCCAGTACTACTTCAGTTTTCGAAAGCTCGTCCAACCGCTGCTTGCCTTTAACCCCGCTGAACGGTCGCCTCAATCAATCCGTAAGGCTCGTCGGTCGGCACAAAAATCTCGTTGTCGTTCTCCATGCCGAACGGTTGCAGATTCACGAGCAGACAGTGCTTGTTCGGCAATGAAAAGCGTATTTCGGCGATGGCGTCAAAAGTCTCCAGAACCAGTTTGCCGGTGAGATAAAGAGTCTGCTGCACCGAGGGACTTTCGTGCTCCGCAAAGGTTTCCAGCACGATCCGCCGGATCTCCCGCCACAAAACTCCGTAGTCCGCGCCGGGATTGGCATGGCGCCACCGCGCGGTAACCAGCGTGGAAAAAATCCGATCGTTGGTTTCCGCAAGCGTGGTGAAACGATCTTTGATATATCCAGCGAAGCCCGAGCCGGTGGTCTTCAGCACGAGTAAATCCTCGATGCCTCCTTCCACCGTTGTTACCGCGCGCGACTTGGTCACCACGGCCACGCGCCGCTCATTACCGGTGGAAAGATAAGGAGTGGCGGTGCGGTTTACCGTTCACTTTGATCCGCCGCCAAAGATGTTCCCGCAATTCGACACGCGCTTCCCAGATGTGCGCCTGGGTGTCCAGAAAATGCGCCGCGAGTTTCAAGCCGAACATCTCGGGATCCTGGATGGGATCGCCCTTAGCCAGCGCGTACACGGTGTTCTTCATGGTGTCGGTCGGCAACACATTACTGTTGTCCCCCAGGGTGTGGGCGGCGGTCAGATCGCCCTGCAACTGAACGGCAACGTCCAACTCTTTCAGGTCGTGGCGATCCTTATGCTTGTTTACCTGCACCAGGCGGATGCGCGACTTTCCGTAGTTGTTTTGTCCGAGAACAATCGGCATGGCGCTAGCTCCCTCGATAGGTCGAATATCCAAAAGGACTCAGCAGCAAGGGCACGTGGTAGTGCTGGGCGGGATCCTGAATCGCAAACTGCACGCTGACGCTGGGATAGAACGCACTGCGATCGCGCGTGTCAAAAGTGATGCGGTAATCGCCGGCCGTCAGCGTGTAGCCGTCGGGAAGCAGGGTGCGCAAGCGTCCGTCGCCATCGGTGACGCCGTGGGCGATGGGCTGCCAGCCCTGCGGCGTGAGGTGTTCCAACAATACCGGGACGTTCGCGGCGGGCCGTCCCGCGGCGGTGTCGAGAACGTGTGTGGTAATGGCGCTCATAGGATCGCGCGTACGTCAGAGCAACAGCTTGTCTAGCCGCAGGTGCGTGATTTTCGCCTGCTCGGCGGCGGCCGTGAGCAACTCGGTCGGTGCGTCGTGGCCAAGGCGTTCCTTGAGCATGGCCAGCATTTCACCTGCGCTCTTTCCAGATGCAAAAACAATAAAAATGTAGCCGAACTTTTGGAAATAGGCTTTATTCAATTCGGCCAACTCGGCCAGAACCCGGCGATCCGCTCCGTTTACGCCGCTCTGTTCCTGCGCGGACCAGTTGGTTCCGGCCGCCGTCTCTCCGATTCGCGGATGACTGCTGAACGCCTCTTTCCAATCGGCCGACGACAATGCGCCAAAGAGCCGCTCCGCCTCGGCGTGCATCTCTTCGACGCTTAGAAACGGCCGGCCCGCGGTCATGCCCTCCGCCCATGTGCTACTGCCGCAGCAAGCCAGAAAACGCGCGCGCGCCGCGTCCGCGGGCAGGGCATTCAAACGCGGTAAGACGCGTTGAGACAGATCATCGATCATGGGCTCAATGAGATTCATCAGGCTCGCAGTGTCCTTCGGGGTTGACGCCGATTTCGCCGTAATCGAAGATCAGTTGGCCTCCCAGGTAAGTTTGTTCCACCACACCATATAGTATCGCGTAGGAGTAGGGCGTCATGCGGTGATATCCGCGCCAGCGGCGTTGATCCTCCGGATTCCACACCACGATGTCGGCGGCGTAACCGGGCTCGAGGCGTCCTTTGGTCTTGCCCAGACCGCAGAATTCCGCGGGCTTGCGGCTGAGCAGATCGGCCATCTGCACCAGAGAATAGCCGCGCGGGCGCGCCGCGGTCCACAACACGGAGAGCGTCAGGCCCAACGAAGCGATGCCGCCCCAAGCCCGCAGAAAGTCGCCCGATTCTGCTTGTTTCATCTCCGCCGGACACGGAGAATGATCGGAGGCCACGAAGTCAATGACGCCATCGGCAACCGCCTGCCACAGGCGCTCGCGGTTTTCGCGCTCGCGAACGGGCGGCGCGCACTTGAAATGCGTGCCGCCATCGGGGATCTCCTCGGCGCAAAACATTAGGTAATGCGGACAGGTTTCCACGGTGATGGGCAAGCCCTCGGCGCGCGCCTCGCGCAGCGCGGGTAGGGCATCGGCCGACGATAGGTGGACGATGTGTACGCGAGTGCCATGTTGGCGGCACAGGCGGATCATCAACTCGATGGCCTCCTGCTCGGCCTGGCGCGGGCGCGTGCATAGGTAGCGGGAGTAAGGCATGCCGAGCTGCGCCGATTGGAGACGTGTGAGCGCGGGCGGACCGGAGTTGTCGGCGCGGCGAGCCTCCGCTTCGGCGATCTCGATTGGTCCGGGGAGTTCGGCGTGTACTAGGAGCCGCGCGCCAAGCGTCAGAACTGGCATCGCATGGTGCAGATCGTCCTCAGTGACGCAGGGGAATTCGTCCACGCCGCTGGAGACGAGGAAGCACTTAAACCCCAACACTCCGGCGCGCCACAGCGGTTCCAACTCGGCGGTGTTGCCCGGCACCACGCCGCCCCAGAGATGCACGTTGGTCCAGCATTGGCCGCGCGCGGCGTCGCATTTGGCGGCGAGGCCGGCCATGGTTGTCGTAGCGGGAATGCTGTTCAAAGGCATGTCCACGATGGTTGTGACACCGCCCGAAGCGGCCGCGCGGGTGGCGCTGCGAAAGCCCTCCCAAGCGCTGCGGCCGGGATCGTTGATGTGCACATGCGGGTCCACCAGGCCCGGCATGATCACGGAGCCCTTGCAATCCACGATCCGCGCGTGCGCGGGATTTTGGTCGTAAGCGAGAATCTCGGCGATCAAACCATCGCGCACCACGACCGTTGCCGGAGTGCAGACGTTGTGATGCACCACGCGTGTGCTGCGCAGCGCCAGATCCAATGGCGGCGAGTGCTTGCGGGGCGTGATCGGGTGCGCGGTCTGCGGGCGGGTGGCTGATGACAGCGCCAGTTGCGCCAGCGCGTCTTCCAAAAGATTCAAGGCCACCTGGCGACGATACGCGGCGGTCGAGCGGATATCGTCAATCGGGGCGATTTCCGACGACAGCATGACGCACGCGCCGCCCACCGTGTCCGGATCGAGGACGCGCCCGTTCAGGAATTGTTCGGTTTGCGGACAACGCATCACCACCGGAGCAACGCTGCCCAGCGCCAAGCGGATTTCCGCCACGCGCGGGGCGTCGCTCGTGGTTTCCAAGCGCGCCCGAAGTGCAAAGCAAACCTTGGAAATCGCCTGGGCCTTGCGCGCGCCGACCTTGCGATAGTAGTCCCGCCACAGGCTGGCGTTTGCTTGCATCCGCGGGAGATGAATGGTCCGCAGCAGTTCATCGCCCCGCAAATCCATTTGCTTGTATCCGGAATGGAAGCTGCGGTAAGGAACCATGCGCGATCCGGCCGCGGAGACCAGTTCGATCTCGGCCTCATAGGCCAGCAGTGCGGGTCCCGAGTCGGCCGCCGGCGAGGCGTTGACGATGTTGCCGCCCAGCGTTCCGCGGTTTTGGATGGCGACTCCGCCGGTTTCGCGCGCGGCCTGGCAGAGCATCGGAAATTCCGCCTGGAGCACGGGATGCGCCTGCAGTTCCGTATAGGTGGTCAGCGCGCCCATCGCGATGCGTTGTTCCGTGACAGAGATGCCGCACAACTCCGGCAGGCCCCAGATGTTCAGGTAGCGGCGATGCTCCAGCTTTCCGGCTTCCAGCAGGACCATCAAGTCGGTGCCGCCGGCGAAAGCGTGCCAGACGCCCGGCTCACGCGACAGCAATTCTAGCGCGACGGCCAGACTGGCGGGCGTGCGAAGCTCGTATGCCGGGACATAGGAGTGCATTAGGCGCGGTTCTCCAAGTGCTTTTGCCAGCTTATCACTCCAGGCATTCGCCTCTGATGCTCAGCGATCAGGTAGGTGTCACCCTTGGGACCATACAGGTTTTTCGACCCCGGGCAACCATCCCAAAGGCCTTCCCCGTAGTCAGACTAACGTGACTTAACGTGACTGGGGATGGCCGGCGTCCTTACGGGAAGCAAGGTACAATAGAAGGCTGTGTCCCGCGTCCGTAAAATTCTCACCATTCCCAACTCCTTCACGATGCTTCGCGTGGTCTTGCTGCCCGCGATTCTGTGGAGCATCTTGCAGGAACGATTTAATTGGGCTTTGTGGATGATGGGGGCGGCCGGCATCAGCGATTTTCTGGACGGCTACCTGGCCCGCCGCTGGAAACAACGCACGCGCTTCGGAATGTTTCTGGATCCGATCGCGGATAAGGTCCTGCTCAGTACGTGCTACCTGACCCTGGCCATGACCGATCAAATTTCCTGGTGGGTTTCCGGCCTGGTGCTGGCGCGCGACGCCGCGATTATCATCACCGTGGTCGTGCTGGTCTTGACTACTACGATGCGCAAATTTCCACCCAGCATGATCGGCAAGCTGAATACGGTGGTGCAGTTGGCGGCCATCTACGCCGTGCTGCTGGACATCGTGTATCGCGGCTGGTTTTTCCACTATTTCCGCAACGTGCTGATGTACTTGACGGCGGCGATGGTCCTGGCCTCCAGCGGCCAGTACAGTTGGTTGTTGATCCGCAAACTCACCGGCGAGCGCAAGCCGCTCGACGTCCTGGATGAGGATGATCGGGCGGAAAGATAGCCGAACCCCGAAGGCCCGAGCCGCGAGGCCCGAGGCAAAACCCCGAAGGCCCGAGTCGCGAGGCCCGAGGCAAAACCCCGAAGGCCCGAGTCGCGAGGCCCGAGGCAAAGGAAATTTTCCGACTCGGGCCTTTAGTTTTGCCTCGGGCCTCGGGCCTCATGCCTCGGGCCTGTTAAACCCCCATGGCCCGGCGCACCACTTCATCCGCCGCGGGATTCAGTTCCAGCAATTCAACGTCGTCCCCGCGCTCCAGCGATTCTTTCAGGATGCCCGCGGCCACGCGGGCGGCGCGCTCGTCGGTCAGCGGTTGCCTGGCGCGATTCTGGTATTCTATCCACGCGGTGTGCGGCAGGGCCACCACCACACCCTCGCCATTGACCCGGAACTTCACGTCCACGGTGTCGCTATGGCGCAGAGAGATCGCCGTTTGCAGGTAGACGAAGCGGCACTGGTAGTCCCGGCCGGTCAGAGTCGATTGAGCCTTGAAGTCACGGTAGTTCATGCTTATGTTATAGTACCGCAGAGCCGTCCCTTTAGGACGGCGAGGTGCGGTGTGACTCACACAACCAGCTTGCCAACACGGAACGACGCGGAACGGCCCATCGAGTCGCTCGCCAAGGTGGTCGAGAACCTGGCTACCTCCAGCGATGGCGCGGAGCTTGCCGATCGCCTGGCGCGGGCCCTGGTGGAGCACTTCGACGCCAGCTTGGCCGAGATTTGGCTGAGCGACGGCGCCGCCACCGCCGCGAGCGAAATCGGCGGTTCGCTGGAACGAGCCGCGGCGTCTTCCAGCACCGGCGACCCGCCGGCAGCCGACGCCGCCTTGGGTGCATGCTGGGGGAAGACCACCGAGCCGCCCATCAGGACTGAGGGCGGAAAGCATCTTCTGGTCTACCCGATTGCCGGGCGGGATCGCCCCTTGGGCGTGCTCACGGTCTATCGCGCGGAAGCCTTTCCGGCCGCGGCCCTGGAGTGGGCCAGACTCTACGCCGGGATTGCCGGGGCCACGCTCGATAGCGCCCGCGTTCTGCAAGAAAGCCGCAAGGCCATCACCCAACTGCAATTCATCGTGGAGGCCAGCCAGGTGCTCAACTCCACCCTGGATTTGGCGGAGTTGCTGGATTTGATCCTGAAACTGGCGCGCCGCGAAGTCGGCGCCGACCGCGGCACCGTCTACGTGGTGGACAACGAGCATCGCCAGATTTGGACCATCCTGGCGCAGGGCTTGGAGCAGCAGGAGATCCGCCTGAATTTCGGTCAGGGCGTGGCCGGATACGTGGCCGAAACGGGCAAGACCCTGATCGTGGACGACGCCTACACCTTCGAGCGGTTCGACCGCAGCTTCGACGACAAGACCGGCTACCGCACGCGCAGCATCCTGTGTCTGCCGATTCGCAACCGCACCGGCGGCGTGGCCGGCATTCTGCAACTGTTCAACAAGTTTTCCGGTCCGTTCACGCGCGAGGACGAGGAGTTTCTCAATACCATGTCGCTGCACATGGCCCTGGCGCTGGAGAACGCCCGCCTGCATCGCGAGATGGTGGAGAAGAAGCGCCTGGAGCGCGAACTGCAACTGGCGCGCGGCATCCAGCGCAACCTGCTGCCGGAAGCGCCTCCGGTGGTCAAGGGCTTCGATATCGCCGTTTCCAACGAGCCTTGCTTCGAGGTTGGCGGCGACTACTACGACTTCCTCACCTTGGGACCGAACACCATGCTGCTGGTGGTGGCCGACGTGGAAGGCAAGGGCGTGAGTTCGGCGATGGTCATGTCCAACTTGCAGGCCACGCTGCGCGCCCTGGTGATGCACCTGCATTCGCTGGAAGTGATTACCCTGTCGTTGAACGAGATGATCCTGGCCGACACGCGCTCCGGTAAATTCCTGAGTTGCTTCCTGGGCCTGGTAGACACCGTGAGCGGAGGCTTGCATTACATCAATGCCGGACACGTGCCTCCGCTGGTGTTGCGCCGCGACGGGACAACGGACAGTCTGGAAGCGGGCGGGATGCCCATCGGCCTGTTCCCCTCTGTGGAATACGAACGCGGCTCCGTCAAGCTGCATCCCGGCGACGTCCTGTTGTGCTGCACCGATGGAATCGGGGAAGCCGCCGATACCAACGGCGACGAATTCGGCGCGGAGCGTTTGGCGTCAACTGCGCGCCAGTACCAGCATCTTTCCGCCAGCGAGATGTGCCAGAACGTGGTTCGCGACGTGGACGTGTTCTCGCGCGGCGGTCCGCACATCGACGACAAGGTGTTGATGGTGGTGAAGGTGCTGGATCTCGCGTGACATCGGGATTTTTTGGAACACGGAAGAACACGGAAGAAAACCGGGGACACGGAAAACACGGAAAAGACAAAACCGTTAAAACCACAAAGGCACTAAGAACACAAAGGGGTTGGAAGTGTAGTCCAACTGCTTTGTGTTCTTTGTGCCTTTGTGGTTTAAAGGTTTTGTTTTTTTCCGTGTTTTCCGTGGCCCCGGTTTTCTTCCGTGTCCTCCGTGTTCCAAAGATTCTCACGCACCATGTTCCAGCAGCAGCAACCCCGCGGCGACCACGGCCAGCACGTACATCACCGGCTTCACCTCCCGGCCGCGCCCCGCGATCACGTACAAAATGGCGTGAGACAGGAAACCCCACAGAATCCCTTGCGTGATGGAGAACGTCAGCGGGATCAGGACAATCGTCAGAAACGCCGGGATGGCGTCCTCCAGACGCTCCATGGGGAGCCGGCCGACACTGCGGAACATCAGCGCGCCAACCAGAATAAGCACGGGCGCGGTGGCGAACGGCGGCACGCTGGCGGCCAGCGGTCCCACAAACAAGCAGGGCAAGAAACACAACGCCGTGAACACCGCGGTCAAGCCGGTGCGTCCGCCCATCTCGATGCCCGCGGCGCTCTCGATGTAGGCCGTTCCCGAGGACGTGCCGGCCAGCCCCGCGCCCAGCGTTGCCAAGGCATCTACAATCAAGCCCTGGCGCAGGTTCAGCGCGTGGCCCTCGTCGTCGGTGAGTCCGGTGGCGTAGGAGACGCCCACAAATGTGGAGATGGAATCGAACAGATCGGTGAAGAGAATGGAAACCGTTGCCGGCAGGAGCGACAGTTTCAGTGCACCGGCCACGTCCAGTTTCAGGAAGACGCTGGAAAAGTCCGGCGCGCTTAGGAAGTGCTCCGGCGGCTTGGCCAGTCCCAGGACGACGGCGGCCGCCGTCACCGCGGCGATCCCGCCCAGGAACGCCAAGGGGCTTTTGCGATTCAGCAGCCACACCGTGACGGCCGCGCCGCCCATGGCCAGCCATGCGGGCGCGCCCAATGGTCCCAGCTTCACCAGCGTGGCGGGATCGGCCACCACGATGCCGGCGTTGCGCAATCCTATGAACGTCAGGAACACGCCGATGCCCGCCGCGACGGCGATGCGCAGCGAGGGCGGCAGTCCGCGCGCGATGCTTTCGCGAATCGGCGTGGCGGAAATCAGCAGGAACAGTACGCCGGCCCAGAAGATCATGCCCAGCGCCGTGGGCCAGGGGACGTGGCGTCCCAGGATGATGCTGAAAGTAAAAAACGCGTTGATGCCCATGCCCGGCGCGACGGCAAAGGGCAGTTTGGCGTACAGGCCCATCAGCAGCGTCATGGTGAAGCAGACCAGGACCGTGGCCGTTAGCACGCCTTGAAAATTCATGCCGGTGCCTGGCGTCGCCAGGATGCTGGGATTCACCACTACGATGTAGGACATCGTCAGGAACGTGGTAAGTCCGGCGATGGCCTCGGTGAGAATGTGGTTCTTCATAGTAACGCAAGCCTATTTTATCCTCCGGCGACAAGAACAGGCCTGCGTTACTTGATATTCACCGTGACCACGTTGGCGGTCTGCCCATCCACGGTCAGCATCACGTTGGACTCCCCGCTGCCTCGCAGGTTCAGGGTCAGCAACACGTTCACTTGATCGAGACCGGCATACGTCGGCTGCGGACCGGCATAGGTAACCGGAACGCTGATTCCGTTGATGGTCACGCTGACATTGGAAAGTACGCTCTCGCCGCGGATTCCGGTTCCGTAGAGGCTCAGGTACACCGGCGTATCGATTCCCGTATCGATGGGTACGGAGACGCAGCCCGACGAATCGCACTGTACCACCGGAACGGGACCTTGCACCGCCGGATTGGCGGCCTGCGTAAACACCGCGGTGGCCGCCGCCACGCCCATGCCGTTGCCGCTGGCGCTGAACACCGATGGCGCGACACTTTGCACCGTTGCCGGCGCCGTGAGGGTGACTCCTCCGTTGACAATCGTGACGGTCGCCGCGCCTGGGGCCGTGCCATGAGGAACCACAAAGTTAATCTGGTTGGCGCCAGCGTACAACAGCGACGCGCTTCGCGTCACTCCCGCCGAATCCTGCACGGTGAGCGTGGTGGATGTTGTGGGTTGCGTCACCAGATTCAATCCATAGCAGGAGGCCAGGGAATCGGGAGCCAGTTGCGGAATGCCCGCGGCGGCCGACTGCACGACAAACGCCTGGCCGACACCATAGTAACGCGACATCCAATACGGCAAAATGTAGTCGATCCCCGCCGTCTCGATGGTGCCGCTGCCGCCGCCGGAAAGCTGGAACGGGCTGCGCTGCCAGAGAAAATCCGTGGGTACGCGCCACGGCACGGGAATCGGCTGGCACGCCTGGCCACTGCACACCGCCACGGTATTGGTCAGGTCCACGTGAGGATCGCGTGACGGACGCTGCAACCATTGGTCGAGCAGGCTGAGCGTTTCGGCGTCGCGCGCGGCATTGGGCCCGCGCAGGGCCCGGTCGATCATGTCGAAGTGGGCGTTCAAGTGGCCGGCCGTATGATTGCGCAGTAAGGCGTAGGCTGCGGCGTAGGAGACCTGCGGCGTGGATGTTTGCAGCCGGATCAAGTTGTACAGGTTGATGTAGTCCAGGTTGAACTTGAAATAGGAGGAGTCGCTGGTAACCTCCAGGCCGATGGGAATGAGCATCTCCATAGCCAGCGAAGCGGCGTTCGAGTATGCGGCGCTAAACTGGCCGGGATTGACGTAGCGCCCGATTTGCAAGAACGCCAGCACCTGGTCCTGACGGCCGATGAAAGTGTCGCTGATGCTGAAGTCCGGCAACACGATGGTCCAGGCATGACCGATCAGGAAATTGAGCAGCCGCGTCACCAGCGCGGCGGCGGAGGCTTTCACGGCGGCGTCATCCACCAAATCGTAAGCGACGGCCAGGCCGAACAGGACGCCGCAGTACTCATCGCGCGACGTGTTGCCCACCCAAATGTATCCCGCCGCTTTGTTGGTATAGATGCCGTTGGCGGCTTCCTCGCTGCTGATGCCCGCGGCAAACGGCGAATTCACCGGTACCAGGCAACGCGCCAGCACGTCGCTGGCGGTGACGTCCACCAGCGATTTGATTCCCACAACCGCTTGACGGATGTTGGCGAGCGCCAGGGGATCGCGGGTCACGCGGTAGCGGAACGATTCCGCGGCCAGGTAGTGGCCCGTCCAAATCGCGGAGTCGCCGCAACGCGTGTAGGCAACGATGGTGTTACTCGAGGCCGAGGCGAAGACGGGATCGATGAGCGTCCCGAAGGGCGTGTGCCGCGCCTGGATGTTGGCGGAGATGGCCAGGGCGTCGTTCTCCGCCGCTGGACACACCACAGCGCCCAGAACCAACGCCATGGAAACGAGCACGAAGACGAGCGAAGATACCCGCATTGCCAGCCTCACTCCTGGCACGTTTGACGGCGAATCTATTGATCGCGTTACCTGTTTTGCGGGAACATGAAAGGGTGGAGCGGTGTCTGGAGGATTTATGGGTGTGATGCGGCCTTCGCTGGTTCTGGCAACTCTGGCTTTCGGGGTGCGGCTGATCGGCCAGGCGCCGGCATTCGACGTCGCCACTGTCAAGCCGGTGCAACTGACGGGCGGCAACCTGTATACGGCGAATCTTGGAACGGTCCAGCACGGCGAAGTGCAAATGAGCAACGTCACCCTCAACGATTGCTTGAAATTCGCGTACACCATCAGCAACGACTTGCAAATCGAAGGGCCGGCCTGGATTCGCAACAAGGAGGTGCGCTTCGATATTACGGGCAAGTCCGCGCCGGATACTCCGCGCGCGCAAATGCTGCTGATGTTGCGGCAACTGTTGACGGAGCGCTTCCAGTTGGCGATGCATCACGAGCCCAAGGAGCGCTCTTACCTGGCGCTTTCCATCGGCAAGAAGGGTTTGAAGATGCCGTCGGTCCCAGCCGACACACCCAATCCTGCGTCCCCCTCGGTTTCCGGACGCATCTTCTCGAAGCGGATGGCGATGCCCATCCTGGTCTTGCTGTTGTCGCGATTCACCGGCCAGCCGGTGGTCAACATGACCGGCCTGGACGGATTTTACGAAGTGCATCTGGAGTGGACGCCGGAAAATCTGGCGGCTTCCGGCGCTGCGGAAAGCACGGCAAGCGTGCAGTCCGGTCCTTCGGTGTACACGGCCCTTCAAGAGCAACTGGGATTGAAACTGGAATCGCGCAAGGGACCGTTGGACATTCTGATCGTCGATCACGCTGAGAAGACACCTACGGTGAATTAGCCGGACCACGAGGCCGATGGCCGCCGGGATATCAAGGGCGAAGCCCTTGCCTAGTTAAGGGTGTATACCAACAATAGACACTACTAAGCCACGGATCACGATTCCGTAAAATGGGAGGATTACCGGTTATTGGGGTCACCGGATTCAGGCGTGGTTATGCTCACGACGAACAGCGCCGCAACAAGAATGCCCAGAGCTAGGACGATCATCATAGTCTCACCCTCCGATGGCGCGGGGGGTCACAGCAACAGGTTTGGACGCGACATCACGGGCTTCTGACGGTCCGAGCCCTACTTGCGCTCTTCGGTCAGTTCTTCCGGGATGTCTTCCGGTACGGGGCTGGTCACGCTGATCAGCAGCATCACCGCCACCACCAAGCCAATTGCGGTCGCCGTCATAACACTGTCCTCCTAGCACGTGGCTTGCCAATCCTCCACCTAGAGTTTTCTTACTGTTGGGCAAGCCTTCTAGTGCAATAGACGTGTCATCCTTACACTGGGTGACGCGGAATGGCCATGGCGGTAACTGTTTTACACAAAAGAACACCTGGCGGCTCAGCGCCGGCCACACGGTAGAGCGCGCTGGCTGAGGCTACGGCGAGTGGCTGTTCTTAGTCGGTGTAATCGGTGTAATCGGTGGATCGAATTCCTGTGCCCCGGCTTTGGTCAATCAGGTGGATCGCCCGAATTGCGGACCGTTGCCGCGCATGTGTTCCACGGGAACCGCGTGGTCCCAGGAAATATCGTCCATGGAAACGCCCAGCGCGGCGGCCAGGCGCTGGCGTTGCTGCGGATTGGGTGTATAGTTGCCGCTGACGATCGCCTTCACCAGCTTGCCATCCAATTGCGCGGCTTTGCCCAAGTCGTCCACGCTGATTCCCGTTTGTTCCAGGTAGTATGCTATCGGCTTCATGGTTCAAGAATACGCCCAAAAATGCCCCCATCGGATTGTTTCGGTGCAAGCCAAACTGCTACACTGGTTCCTGAGAACGCCATGCCCAACGAAACCCTAACCATCACCGATAACCGTACTGCCAAGACTTATACGCTTCCTCTGCATGACGGCAACATCCGAGCCATGGATCTGCGCCAGATCAAGAGGGACTCCGAAGATTTCGGGGTCATGGCTTACGATCCAGCCTTTACCAATACCGCCTCCTGCCGCAGCGCGATCACCTACATTGACGGCGACAAAGGCATCCTGCGCTATCGCGGCTACCCCATCGAGGAGCTGGCCGAGAAGTGCAGCTTCCTGGAAGTCGCCTATCTCCTGCTTTACGGCGAGTTGCCTGGCGACGTGCAACTCCAAGGCTGGAACGAGGAGTTGACCCACCACACCATGCTTCACGAGAACATCAAGAAGTTCATGGAAGGGTTTCACCACGACGCCCATCCCATGGGCATGTTCGTCAGCACCATCGCCGCGCTGTCCACCTTTTATCCGGATGCCAAGAAAATCCTCGATCCGGAGGTCCGCAAACTGCAAGTCTTGCGGCTGATCGGCAAAGTGCCCACCATCGCGGCCTACACCTATCGCCACAGCCTGGGGTTGCCCTACGTCTATCCCGACAACTCGCTCAGCTACACCGAGAACTTCATGAACATGCTGTGGAAGATGACCGAACTGAAGTACACGGCCAATCCGGTGATCGCGCGGGCTCTGGACATCCTGTTTATCCTGCACGCCGATCATGAACAGAATTGCAGCACCAGCGCGATGCGCGGGGTGGGAAGTTCGCAAGCCGATCCCTTCGTCTCGACTGCGGCGGCCGCGGCTGCGCTGTATGGCCCGCTGCATGGCGGAGCCAACGAGGCGGTGCTGCGGATGCTCCAGGAAATCGGCTCGAAAGACAAAGTGCCCGCCTACATCGCCGGCGTCAAGGCGAATAAAGGCCTGCTGATGGGCTTCGGTCATCGCATCTACAAGAACTACGATCCGCGCGCCCGCATTCTGAAGTGGGCCGCCGAGCGCGTCTTCGAAGTCACCGGCCGGAATCCCAAGCTGGACATCGCCCTGGAACTGGAGCGTATCGCCCTGGAGGACGACTATTTCGTTCAGCGCAAGCTGTATCCCAACGTGGACTTTTATTCCGGGATCATCTATCAGGCCCTGGGCTTCCGTCCGGAGATGTTCACGGTCTTGTTCGCGATTCCGCGCACCGTCGGCTGGCTGGCGCAATGGGAGGAAATGCTCTGCGATCCGGAGCAGAAGATCGCCCGGCCGCGCCAGGTGTACACGGGCAGCGACCAGCGCCCCCTAACCTCCGTCGCCCGTCCTGGAATCGGAAAATAGCCACAGATGAACGCAGATGAACGCGGATGGGAACAATAAGCCATCAGCGTTTATCCGCGTTCATCTGTGGCAGATTTTGTTTTGTGCTACAACCGAATGTGTCCGACGGGAGATCCCGCTATGAAATCATTTCTATTTCTTTCCGCCCTGGCCGTCACGCTGCAAGGCCAAGCCCAGACGGCCGAACCTTACAAGAATCCCGACTTGCCGGCGGAGCAGCGCGCCGCCGACCTGGTTTCGCGCATGAAGCTGGAGGAGAAAGTCCTGCAAATGCAGAACTCCGCTCCGGCGCTGGAGCGCTTGGGGATTCCCGCCTACGACTGGTGGAATGAAGCGCTGCATGGCGTGGCTCGTGCCGGCCAAGCCACGGTCTTCCCGCAAGCCATCGGTCTGGCCGCGACCTGGGACACCGCACTGATGCATCGCGTCGCCGAGGTCATCTCCACCGAGGCGCGCGCCAAATACAACGAAGCCATCCGCAATAACGATCACAGCCGCTATCACGGGCTGACCTTCTGGTCGCCGAACATCAACATTTTTCGCGACCCGCGTTGGGGACGCGGCCAGGAGACCTACGGCGAAGACCCGTTTCTCACCGGAAGCTTAGCGGTCCAGTTCATTCGCGGCTTGCAAGGGAACGACCCGCACTACTTCAAAGCGATAGCCACGGCCAAGCACTACGCCGTCCATAGCGGCCCGGAACCGGCGCGGCACCAGTTCGACGTGACGCCGAGCGCGCGCGACCTGGCGGAAACCTATCTGCCCGCCTTTCGCACCGCCATCGTGGAAGGCCACGCCGATTCGGTGATGTGCGCCTACAATAGCGTGGACGGCGCGCCGGCCTGCGCCTCCACCGACCTGCTGCAAAAGCGTTTGAAGGACGAGTGGGGATTCCAGGGCTACGTGGTCAGCGATTGCGGCGCCATCACCGATATTTTTCGCGGGCACAAGTACAAGGCCAACGCCGCCGAGGCTTCCGCCGCGGCGGTGAAAGCCGGGACCGATCTTACTTGCGGTAACGAATACCGCTCGCTCGTGGATGCCGTGAAGTCGGGGCTGATCACCGAGGCCGAAATCGACCACGCGCTGGAGCGCCTGATGACGGCGCGCTTCAAGCTGGGCATGTTCGATCCGCCGGAGCGCGTGCCGTTCTCGAAGATCCCGTATTCGGAGAACGATTCCGCCGAGCATCGCAAACTGGCGCTGGAAGCGGCGCGGAAGGCGATTGTCCTGCTGAAGAACGATGGCACGCTGCCGCTAAAGCCTGGGCGCAAGATCGCGGTGATTGGACCATCGGCCAACGACGCCGTGGCGCTGCTCGGCAACTACAATGGATTTTCCTCCCATCACGTCACGCCGCTGGAAGGACTTCAGCAACGGTTCGGGCCAGCCAACGTGCGCTTCGCGCTGGGCACCACATACACCGAAAAATCCCATATGCCGTTGGACGCCGCGCTGCTCTCGCCGCCCAGTGGTCCCGGCAACGGCCTGTCGGTGGAGTACTTCGATAATCCCAACCTGCAAGGCGCGCCCAAGCTTCAGCGCGTGGACGCCCATCCGTTCTCGGCCGGTCTGCCCGACTCCACCGTAACCGCCGCGGTAGGAACGCGCGCCTGGTCCGCGCGCTGGAGCGGTGCGCTGCGCGCGCCCTATACCGGCGACTACATCTTCGGCGCGCAAGGCGCCACCAGCTTTGGACCGAATCCCCGGTTGCTGATGCACGTGTTCCTGGACGACAAAGAGATTGTCGGCGACAGCGCCACGCCCGGCCTGGGACGCGTGCGCGAAGCCTCCACTCACCTGGAAGCGGGACACACGTATCGCTTGCGCGTGGAGTACCAGCAGCCCGGTGTTGGCGGCAACCCGCAATTGGTGTGGATCCCGCCGGCCGCGCCGCTGCTCGCCGAAGCGCTGGAGGCTGTCAAAAACGCCGACGTGGTGCTGGCGTTCGTGGGTCTCAACCCCAGCCTGGAAGGCGAAGAAATGCCGGTGGAGATCGCCGGTTTCAAAGGCGGCGATCGCACTAATCTCGATCTGCCCGCGGCGCAAGAAAAGTTTTTGAAAGCGGTGATGGAGGCGGGCAAACCGGTGGTGGTGATTCTCACCAGCGGCAGCGCGCTAGCCGCGAACTACGCCGCCGAACATGCCGCGGCGATGCTGGAAGCCTGGTACGACGGCGAAGAAACCGGCACGGCCATCGCCGAAACCCTGGCTGGCGCGAATAATCCCGCGGGACGCCTGCCGGTAACCTTCTACAAGAGCGTGGATCAGTTGCCGCCTTTCGAGGACTATGCCATGAAGGGAAGAACGTATCGCTACTTCAGCGGCCAGCCGCTGTACGGCTTCGGATTCGGCTTGAGCTACTCGAAGTTTCAGTACTCCGCGCTGCATGCCGCGCGCAACCCCAAGAGCGGTCATGTTTCCGTGCGCGTCAAGAACGATTCGCAGCGCGATGGCGACGAAGTCGTGCAACTCTACGTGGATGGCGCCGGTGGACCGGACGATCCCATCCGTTCGCTGCGCGGATTCCAGCGGGTCCATCTGCGTGCCGGTGAATCGCGTGAAGTACAATTCGATATTCCGGCCGCCGATCTGCCTGCCGGCAAAGTAAGAATCAGCGCCGGCGGCGGCCAGCCTGCCGCGAGCGTGTCGCATGTAGAAGGTACGCTATAAAGAACGCTATCAGTAGCTTCCGGCAAGACTGAAAAGATGGCCGCTCAGCGGATCCATTCCCTTCAACCTCCCGCTTGCCGAGACTCTTGCCAGCCACCCATAAGCGCTAAGATAAGCTTAAGCGCGCCTATTCTTGATCCCGGAGGGATCGCCGCTTGTAGCCGGTGGTTGAGCGTTTGTTGCGAAACCACCGGTAGAGTTGACCAAGTATCCGTACCCCGGCGGAGTACCAGCGGCCCGTGGAACCCCGCTGTTGATGGCTTGACCAAGAGGCTAGCACCCCTGCCTGTACCCTTGAAAACAGTTCTTTCTTGCGATAAGCAGAAGAGGACTGGCCTCGCCGCCGAGAGCGCCAAACCCCTGCCGTGTTGGAGCACCAACCCCGGACCAGCGCCTCGGCGGCGTGGGTCGTGAAGCACATCCCGTGAGGAGTTCGCGCGCAAAGCGCCAGTACAGGAACCGATGATGCGTCACGATAGGCCAAAAACCCCAAGGAGGATTCATGACTCAACCGTATCGCTTCTTCATCGGAATCGACTGGGCCTGGAAGGAACACACCGTTTGCATTATTGATGCGAACGGAAAAGAGCTGGATCAAACCACCATCGCGCACAGCGGCGTCGGCCTGGCGCAACTTCACAAGCTGCTCGGCAAACTGGAAGGTGCGCCGGAGAGCGTGGCCGTGGCCATCGAAACGCCGCGGGGAGCGATTGTGGAAAGTTTGTTGGAGCGTAAGTTCCCGGTCTTTTCCCTTAATCCCAAACAGATGGATCGTTTCCGCGATCGCCACACCATCGCCGGTGCCAAGGACGACCGCCGCGATGCCTTCGTGCAAGCCGATTCTCTGCGAACCGACCAGAGCTTGTTTCGCAAGCTCGATCCGGACGAAGAAAGCCATTTCGCGACTGCGCGAGTTGACGCGAACCGAGGAAGATCTTCAGCAGGATCAGGAGCGCACCCAAAACCGCCTGGGCCATTTGCTGAATCGCTATTTTCCGCAGTTGCTGGAACTCTCGCCGGCGGCCGATGAACCGTGGCTGTGGGAACTGCTGAAGAAATCTCCTCTGCCGAAAACCGCCGCCCAGCGCCCCCAGCATCAATGGACACAGCTCCTACGCAAACACCGCATTCGGCGCTTCGATGCTCACACTTTATCGCAGATTCTGCAAGCGCCGGCCCTGCCGACGGCAGACGGCACGGCGGAAATCATCGGCGAGCATGTCCAGTCGCTGCTTCCGCAGTTGCACCTGCTGCACGGCCAGCAACACGAAGTGGAAAAGCAAATCGCTAAGCTGCTCAAGGAAATGAGCCGCAACCCCGAGTGTCAAGCGCACCGTGACGCCCAGATCCTGCTTTCCCTGCCAGGAGTTGGCCGAGTCGTCGGCGCCACGGTGCTGGCGGAGGCCCATCAAGCCCTCGAAAAAAGAGATTACCACGCTTTGCGCAGCTTGGCCGGCTGTGCTCCGGTAACCCGCCAGAGCGGCAAGAAAAAGTTCGTCGTGATGCGCCGGGCCTGTAACACCCGCTTGCGTCAGGCCCTCTATTATTGGGCCATGGCCAGCTTGCAGAACGACGAGCGCAGCAAGCAGCACTATGCCGCCTTGCGCAGCAAGGGGCATAGTCACGGCCGCGCCTTGCGGGGGCTGGCCGACCGCCTCCTGGCGGTTCTGATCGCCATGCTCCGTTCCGGCACAACCTACGATCCGCTTCGATCCGCCGCCATCGCACCTGTCGCGGCCACCGTTCAACCCATCGCGGCCTGAACGGCTATACTCAGAGACGCTTGATCGGAGGATAGGGCAACGCAGGGATGCGACCCGAGCGCCGTTTCAAGTGCGGACTGGTCGGGGCGGTACCCTCCGCCCCGATCCCAGGAAAAGTCCGCCCAAAAGCGATAAATCCACATTCCTCTACTCGCTAATCTTTTTTTGAAAAAATGCTTGACTCACTGGTGAGGAGTCCGGGGTGCGGAACTTTGAATCTGATTTCCGGTGGTGTCGCAAACGACGCTCCACCACCGGCTACATGCGGCGATCCCTCCGGGATGAAAAGCGGGCCGCGCCCTGGCTTATCTTAACGCCTATGTGCCAGCCACCTCCGTCCATACGCAAACTTCCCGTGTCGTATATACGAGTACCGTATATACTAACCGTGTGATGGAAGAACTCGAAGCTTCGATTGGGAGGCTGCCAACGTGGGCCACATCCTGCGCCACGCGGTTACTCCCTTCGATGTGGAAGATGCCGCGCGCCGCCCGCGCGTGACTTTCCCGACGAAGATCGTCAAGGGCGCGCGGCGATGGAAGCTTTTAGGAAAAACTGCGTCCGGCCGCTACCTGGTTGTGGTGTTCACGATTCGGCGCAAGTTCTTTCGCACTGTGACCGCCTACGATATGGATGCCGCTGAGAGGAGAAAGTATGCCCCGCAAATCGACTAACATCTCCAGGATCAAGTCCGACGCAGAGGCGGCGGACTGGTACGCCACCGCCGAGGGCCGCCGCCAAACGCAACGCGAATTTGATCGCGCACTTCGAGCAGGAACTCTCCACCGGTCCACCGGGTTGAAAGCCGCCAAGACCGATCCCAAGGTGCTGCGGCAGCTCATGGAGCGGGCCAAGGAAAACGCTACTCGCGCCATCTCCATTCGCATTCCAATTGCGGATCTTGAGCGCGCCCGGCGGATTGCGGAAGCGACCAGCGTGGGCTACCAAACCGTCCTCAAGCAAGCGATCCGCGAGGGCCTGAAGAAAGCCAGTTAATTCCTAAGTGCAAAGTCGCGCTGTGTTTGGATGGTCAGCGATGTTAACTGCCACGGCGGGTTTTGAGTCACCAGAAAATGGCTCCTCAGGTAGGATTCGAACCTACAACCCTTCGGTTAACAGCCGAATGCTCTACCATTGAGCTACTGAGGAGTATCTATGTACCGAATCATTTCAGTATACACCGATTCCCTCATACTGAAAGCGCAGTTTCTAGCCGATTCCAGCAGCAGCCCCCGGGCCTGATGTCCACGGCTCCGCACCAACGCGGCCCATCAAGGGGGCACTGTCCCTCACCCTGAATTGGCTTCGGTTGCTCGCCGGCAATCGTAAGGATTCCCAAAAACCCAAAGGCCTTCGCCGATGAGGACGGAGGCCTTTAGGTCATCTTCTAAACTTGTTCAAAGTAGGTCGCAACCGAAACACGCTACTGGTCTGACCTTGCCGCGGTAAACTCGGGCGTCAGTCGCAATGACTTTGTGATGCCCATCGGGGCGGCGCGGTACAAACCGTTCGAGCGCATCCCGATCCAACCAACTATACGTTAACGCCGGACCATCTCCACGTCAAGACTATCTTAAGGACTATTTTCGGGTGATCGGGAAACCGGACGGAAGCGCTGGTCGTGCCTTCCCGAGCCTTGATCTTGGCAAGTTGGCGCAGGCAAGAACGGCCTACGCCAAGCAGCGGCCGGCCGCCCCTGCGCCATCAGGGACAGGCCAGACGCCTGTCCTACTTGTATTCACGCAGTTTTTGCTATACATTTGCGAATTCGCTGCTCATTTGCGGCACTGAATCGGAAACGTCCGAAATGCTGGTTAAGACCCTCAGCGCGGCGCTGTTTGGTATCGACGCCTACCTCGTGGACGTGGAGGTGGATCTGGCCTCCTACAACGCCACCGATCAGCGTTTCATCGTGGTGGGATTGCCTGACGCCGCAGTGCGCGAAAGCGATCAGCGCGTCCGCGGCGCGCTGAAAAACTGCGGCTACTTCTGTTCCTCCAACATCACCGTAAACCTGGCGCCCGCCGACCGTAAGAAGGAAGGCTCAGCCTTCGATCTGCCCATGGCCGTGGGTATCCTGAGCGCCATGGGAGTGATTACCGCAGAGTGTCTAAAAGATAGTCTGTTCGTGGGTGAGCTTTCGCTCGACGGCACGGTCCGTCCCGTTCACGGCATTCTTCCGATAACCGCGCGAGCCCGCGACGCCGGTATTTCCCAAGTGCTGGTGCCCGCGGGTAACGCGCCGGAAGCGGCCGTGGTGGAAGGCGTGAAGGTCTTCGCGGTGCGCTCGCTCGGCCACCTGATCGACCTGCTCACCGGACGGTCGCAGGACACGCCCGTACAGCCTAAACCTCCCCCGCCGCTCGACGCCGCGGCGGATTCCCTTCCCGATTTCTCCGATGTTCGCGGCCAGCAAAGCGCCAAGCGCGCGCTGGAAGTGGCTGCCGCGGGCGGACATAACATTCTGATGATCGGTCCTCCGGGCTCGGGCAAGACGATGCTGGCCAAGCGCCTTCCCAGCATTTTGCCGTCTATGAGTTTCGAAGAAGCGCTGCAAACCACCAAGATCCACTCGGTGGCCGGCGCGTTGGGCGAAGGCGAGAGCCTGCTGGTGACGCGCCCGTTCCGCTCGCCGCATCACACCATTTCCGACGCCGGATTGGTGGGCGGCGGCGCGGTTCCGCGTCCCGGCGAAGTCAGCCTGGCGCACAATGGCGTGCTTTTTCTCGATGAATTGCCGGAATTTCCGCGCAACGTCTTGGAGGTTTTGCGGCAGCCTTTGGAAGATCGCGCCGTGACCATCGCACGCGCCGCCATGACCCTGAGTTTTCCGGCCAGTTTTACGTTGGTCGCGGCAATGAATCCGTGCCCATGCGGTTTTTTCAACGATCCCTCGAGGGAATGCCGTTGCACGCCGGCGATCATCGCGCGCTACATGAGCAAGATCTCCGGACCGTTGCTGGATCGCATCGACCTCCACCTGGACGTGCCGGCGGTGAAGTACGCCGAACTGCGCGGCGCGGAGGCCATCGAGAAATCGGCGCAGATCCGCGACCGCGTGGTGGGGGCCCGGGCCATCCAGACGCAGCGTTTCCAGGGACTGGCCATCTACGCCAACGGCCAGATGAACACGCGCCAGGTGCGGCATCACTGCCATCTCGACGCGGCGGGTGAAAAGCTGCTGGAGACGGCCATCTCGCGCATGGGCCTGTCGGCTCGCGCTCACGACCGCATCCTAAAGGTCGCGCGAACAGTGGCGGATTTGGAAGGCGCGCCGAACATCCTGAGCAAGCATGTGGCGGAGGCGGTGCACTACCGCAGTTTGGATCGGACGTATTGGAGTTGAGCGGCATTGATGGATCAATGAACCTGATTTGCGTAGCCATTGCTTGCACGCATTTCTTTTGGTAGTGGCTCAGTTTGATCGTAAGGCAGTATTTGTTGTCAGAACCGCCTGCGGTAGCAGGTGGGTCTACCTCGTGACCCATCCGCTACCGCGGACGGTACTTCAAACTGAGCCACTACCGTTCTTTTCTGAAGCACGCACCAACTACAACAGCGTGCTACGATAATCGAAATGGATTCGGCGTTTCGAAAGGATGCGAAAAAGCGACTACGCAGATCAGGCTGTCCCGGCAGTTCCCCAAGAATGGGATGTCATCGTGACCAAGTGATCCCGCGGCCCAGAACAAAGATAAATAGCAAGCTAGCGACAGCGGCCGTGGCGATCCATGCGGGGCTGCGAGAGATGGGTCCAACTTGCTCTCTTTCGCTGAGGACGAGGCTCGACCTCGATCGGCGCATCATGCTCGGCAGGCTCAGCAGACCGGAGTTGGCGCCCAAGGTCGATGGCACCGCCGATGCGATGATGTAGAACAGTCCGAAGGGATTCAGCAAGCCGCCGAGTCCGGCGAGAATTCCGTCGGTGAAGTAAGGGGTCCAGCACAAGCCACGAAACCTTCGCGGATTCTCATCGCTTCGAAAGGACTGCAGCGCAGCGCTTACCACCAGCATGGACGCATAGTAGGAAGCCCCGCCAAGCACAACCAGCCCAAGCCGCCAGATCCAATGCGGCTGCCAGCCCTGGATCACTGCCGCCCAGTCGCCAAAGTTGGAGACGCCGGAAAACAAGAAGTAGCCGGTTCCGGTAAAGAGATTGCCGGCCATCGCCAGCACTAGGAAATAGCGAGTGGCTGCTTTGTAGCGCTGCGCTCGGAGCAGAAGGACCCAGAAAATTGCCGCAAAAAGAAGATTGACCACCGTGCCATTCGCCGAGATCCATCGCGTCTCCGGGATATCGCATTGCATCGCGACGGTACTGACGCTGATACTCCGGGCGCCGCTCAGCCATGCCGTCACACCGTGACCCAAGCCCTCGTGCAGAATATCCTGGAGGATGCAACCAAGCGCGGAGATGGCAATCATCGTGGGCCGATCATCTTTGACAGCAGCCACGCCGGTTGGCATGCATCGTTTATAGCACGGCTTCGCCGTGTTTCAAGGACCATGTTGACTTGGGCGTGTCGGGCAAACCGGACAAAAGTCGTCGTTGGCCCACGGCGATTACTGGCGATAGCAGATCGTCGAGCGGGAAGACGACGGATTTGTGGCGTCATGCCCGGAACTGGACATCGCCAGCCAGGGTTCATCCATCGGGGAGGGCGGGGTCAGACTGAACTTGACGACTTATTTTTCGCGGGAACCCAGGGAGTGCATCTAGGAGCGCATCGTCACTTTCTCCTGCTGTTCAACAATCGACCGCCGGGCACCGCCACGACTGCGTCAGCGTCGCCGCATCCTTGCTAGAGGGCGGCGTCGTCTTGGCGCGGCAAGCCTGGCGCTGGCACGCCTCTTCCGCAAGATGTGGCGGGTAGTCTGATTGGCGGAGGCGGTGCATTACCGGAGTTTGTAACCGATGTGGGGTTGTGCGACATTAAAGTGAGAGTTGATCCCTGCGGGATGGGCGCCCCTTGTTTCAAAATGGCCCACGACGGATCTTCATCCAAACCAACTCATGCTGCTACTTCTGCTACAATGCTCTTATGGTGGAAAGGCCCTTAACCCCCGCCGAAGAACGCCGACTCAAGATGCTGCAAGAGGCCGAGCCAAATACCTGGCTTGCGCTCGATGATTCCCGAAGCCGGTGTGTTGGCCGAGGTAAGAGTATTCAGGAAGCCGTTGACGAGGCGCGAAGAAACGGATTTGAAGACCCGATCATGTTTCTTGTCCCTCCCGACTGGAAGCCAATGATCCTCTTGCCATGCGTGTAGACTACACGATTCTCCCGGCCGATAGGGACTCGCCATTCGGGCGGTCGCTCTATTGGCTTCCGCTTGTAGAAGTGCGCCTCGTCAGCGGTGGCCGTGCGGTCCGCGTGGAAGCGATTATCGATTCTGGCTCGCATTGCTGCGTATTCCACTCCGGCATTGCCCAATTGCTCGGAATAGATATGCGGGCCGGGAAGCGAGAACAGGTTCGGGGCGTGATGGCGACGGAATGGTCGGAGGTCTTCTACCATCCGGTCACGCTTGGAATCGGTTCGGAACAAATTCGCACCGTCGCGGGCTTCGCCGAACAGCCTTCCACGCCTGGCCTGTTGGGGCGAATCGGCTTTTTCGAGAATTTCCACTTGGCGTTCGATCCCATTGGACTCAGCCTCGAGATTCTGCCGGCGCGCAACCGGTAACAGTAACCACAACCACGGCCCTTCGAGATCTCCAGTCCCTGGCCGTCACGTTCATACGAGCCGGATCGCGCCGGTCAGGAGATTGTGCATCATGCCCTGCTTGATCTGGCGGGCCTTTTCGAGCTTGGTTTCCAGCGCGGCGATCTCGGCGTCCATGTCGGAGAGGATGGTGGCGATGGCGGTTTGTTCCTCGCGCGTGACCGGTAGGCGGATCTCGACAGATTTCAGTGATTCTTGATTGAGAGTGTATCCTTTGACTGCTTGCTTGCCATAGACTGAAAAGTCTGTCCTACCCAGAACGTAATAGAGAAAGTCGGCGTTCGCCTGGGGACGCGAGGGGGGACGCGAGGGGACAGCCGTGCGCCGGGATAAACCGGCATGTTGTAGAGGATGAAAGAGCCTTACAGGAAAGGAGCAGCGACTCCATCCTGACCTCGAGTCTTGCGTGGACACCGTCGCGAGGCGGTTGGCGAAGCGTAGACAGAGGCATTGATGGGCTGGGTGATTGAGCTTCGAAAACCTTAGATTCGGCTGCCGACCCCTTGGCTGTGGTGGGAAGGCAACATCGGCGGCAGCGTTATTCGCGAGCGAAAGCCGGGCCCGGCGTAGTCAGAGAACCCAGCACGTTGAGAAACAACATGCACGAGAACCGGGAGACTTCAGCGGTGTCCCGCCGTATAGGGGACCGGTCCGGGAAGGCAATTTGCCGCACGCCGGACATGCACGCCGTTGAGGGGTCGGACCGCGCTGTAGTACCGATGAAGCTGCCGAACAAAGAGGTGTTGGCTGCCTCGGCGGAGGTGGTGGAGGGAAGAGCGCGGACCAAGGAGAACGTTGCGGAACTCTACACGAGCCCGACACAGAGCGGGGAAGTCCGTGTCCCAGGGGTTCCGTGGCGTGCGCGGAGTGGAAACTCGCTTCGCGCCATCATCCAAGGTAAGAGCCGTATGCGGTAATGCCGCTCGTACGGATCTGTGCGGGGGGCGGTTAGCAATAGCCGTCCCTACCGCGACTGAACTTGACGATTTTATTTTTCGTTCAAGTCCGTTCGAAACTCTTCAAGCAACGTTGTGGTTCCCTTTCGACAGCGTGAGGACCTCGGCGACCGCGTCAGCGTCTCCGCATTCAGGCGTATCCATCCGCGAGCACCGTCACCACACCTGCGGGCGAGCCCAGCAACACCGTTGTGGACGGTTTCCCACGGACGATTTTCGCTGGGACAGTAACGGCAAGCCGCTAAGAGGGGGCTTTCAGCCAGCTTTCCGATCGGTTTTCCCTTGGTAAGGCGTACTTGGCAATGCGCCGAGGACCCGAAGCCGCTAACTGGCTCATTCAGAAGCTGATCCGGCGGAATAGGCGCAAAAAACGCGTCATGGACAGTTGTCGGAAAAGTTTTTACGCGGCCGGCAGGGCGGCGTAGCCGTAAGTCCTGCCGGATCATGATCATACCGTTTCAGAGCCTACCGGAGGATGGTCCGGAGTGGCTCCGGAGGATCGCGGTCAAAAAGCTCCTCCAACTCCTTCCCGCAGGGATGGGGATCACACGTCGCAAAACATTACCGCTTCCGCAACGATACCACCGGCTGGCGCTGCGGGATGAACTCGTGGGCGAAATCGCCTTTGAATCCGGTGTCGAGATTTTAAGCCGCACTTCTAGCCTACCCAACCCTCCGGCAGGACTGTCGCCATCTGTTCCTGGGCCGGTTCCTCAGTGGTTTCTCACCTTTCTCTTCCGTTTTCTGGCGCTCCACTTGCATCTTCTCCATTGAGATTATCGCTTGTTTGCGGAGGTTCTAATGTACGCCTGGAGAAAGTGGCTGCTGCCGGTCTTACTGGCAGCGGTTTCCTGGAATGTATTAGCGGGTTCTTTTCCTGGAACGGACAACGGCGAATCGGTTGGCGCATCCTTATCTGACGTGCGCTTGCCGTTGGCGTTCGAGGAAAACCGCGGACAGGCCGAGGCCGGCGTGCGCTTCTTGGTACGCGGGTCGGGCTATGGGCTGTATCTGCGGCCAGATAGCGCGACTCTCACGCTCCATTCCGAGCGCCTGCGATTGCGTCTGGCAGGATCGCGTGGCGCCGTGGCGCTGGTTGCCGGGCAAATCTTGCCGGGCAAGAGCAATTATTTTTTCGGACGCGATCCGGCCAAGTGGATCACCGGCGTTCCGCAATACTCCAGCGTTACCTACCGGCAGGTCTATCCCGGCATTGATTTGATCTATCACGGTGACGAAGAGTCCGCTGGACGGTTGGAGTACGATTTTCTGGTCGCTCCGGGCGCCGACCCCAGCCGCATCTTGCTGGCTTTCGATACTTCCGCGGCTCCCGGAAAGCCAAACAGAGGCCGGCAATCCCCGCTGGCGCTGATCGGCAGCGGAGATTTACTACTGGTGTCGGGCCGCACCGCCATCCGGCAGTTGCGCCCGCGTGTCTACCAAGTGACTCACGGACGCCGCCAGGAAATCTCCGGACGTTATGTGCTGGCGGGCGATCGCACGGCGCGCTTCGAACTGGGCGAGTACGACCACGCCGCGGCGCTGGTGATCGATCCCGTCCTGCTCTACGGCACGGTGTTGCCGGGATCGGGCAACGACAGCGGGCTGGCGGTGGCCGCCGATTCTTCGGGCAATGCTTACGTCACGGGATACACCAGTTCCAGCGATTTTCTCACCGCCTCTCCGCTGCAAGGTCAACTGGCCGGCGGCAAGGACGTGTTTGTCAGCAAAGTAAACGCCGCGGGAACCGCGCTCATTTATTCCACCTACATCGGCGGCAGCGGGGACGAGCAGGCCCAAAGCATTGCGGTCGATTCGTCGGGCAACGTCTATCTCGCCGGATGGACAGGCAGCAGCGACTTTCCCACGCACGCGCCGTTGCAAGCTTCGCTGCTGGGAACGCGCAACGCCTTCGCGTTGAAGTTGAATGCGGCTGGATCGGCGTTGGTCTATTCCACTTATTTGGGCGGAAGCGGCGCCGATCAAGCCAACGCCGTGGCCATTGATCCTTCCGGTGCGGCCTACCTGACCGGCTCCACCAACTCCGCGAATTTTCCCGCGGTGTCCGCGCTGCATGGGTCGCTGGCGGGCGCGACAAATGCGTTCATCGCCAAGATCAACGCCGCGGGATCGTCGCTGGTTTACTCGACTTACCTGGGAGGCAGCCAGGCCGATAGCGGCGCGGCCATCGCCGTAGATTCTTCTGGCAACGTGGTGATCGCGGGATCTACGACCTCGGCGGATTTTCCCGTTTCCAGCGCGGTGCAGGCAACCTATGCCGGCGGCGGAGACGCCTTTATCGCCAAGCTGAACGCGGCGGGATCGGCGCTGATTTTTTCCACGTTTTACGGAGGCGCGGGGCAAGACGACGGTTACGGCGTGGCTCTCGATCCCAGCGGCAACATCTACATCAGCGGGTTCACCACTGCCATCGGCACATTTCCGGTGGTTGCCGCGATGCCTGCTCCGCCGGTAGCGGCTTCCGGCTTCCTGCTGAAGCTGAATCCCAGCGGCTCCACGGTTGTCTATGCCACCATTCTGAACGATAGCGGCAAGAGCGTCGCCGTGGACGCTTATGGCAACGCTTACGTTAGCTACATGACCCGCATCAACGCGTCGGGCACGGGTCTCGACTTCTCACTGCCGCTCTCCGGCACGATCCCCAACGCCATTGCGCTCGATCCCAGCGGAAATGTCTACGTCACCGGATATGGAGCGACGATTGTCGCGCCGCCCTTGGCCTATCCCAAGAATTTTTACAACGTGTCGCTGGTGAAAGAAGGCGAGCCGGTTGGCGGGCCGCGAGTGGGATACATCACCCCGGCCGCCGCGCTGGCCAGTGGTTCGGCGGTCACGGTACAGATGATCGGGTCGGGATTTGTCAACGGCGCGACCGCCACCCTGAACGGCGCGCCGCGAACCACCACATTTGTCAGCGCCACGGAGGTGGATGTCGCGCTGACCTCCGGCGATCTGGTTGCGGCGACGGTGGGCACGCTGTTGGTGACCAACCCATCTCCCAACATCCCGTCGAATCCGGTGGTTTTCACTGTGAAGAATCCGGCGGCGGCGATCTCCTCCCTGGTTCCGGCCTCGGCCACGGCGGGCAGTGGCGCATTCACGCTCACGGTGAATGGCACGGGCTTCGTCGCTGGATCGGCGATCTATTGGAACGGATCGCCGCTCACCAGCACAATCGTCAGTTCCACGCAAATGACCGCTGCGGTGCCGGCGGGCGACGTGGCCACAGCCGCGGTTGTGCCAATCCAAGTGGAGGTGCCTCCGCCGGGCGGCGGCCTTTCCACGGCCAGCACATTTAGTGTGAACAATCCCGCGCCCGCCATTGCTTCGCTCTTCCCTTCCAGCATTGCTACGGGCGGCGCGGGGTTTACACTCACGGTTCAAGGATCGAATTTCACTTCCAGTTCCACGGTGCAGTGGAACGGCTCCAATCGCGCCACCACCTTTGTCGGCAAGACACAGTTGCAGGCCGCCATCCCAGCGGCGGATATCGCCGCCGCCGGGGCTTACACGGTAACCATCGTCACTCCCGCGCCTGGCGGTGGAACGTCGGCGAGCGCGAACTTCGCGGTTTCCGGGGCCACCCCTGCGGTCATCGCCTCGCTATCGCCGGCGGCGGTGTACGCGGGGAATGGCCGGGACAGCCGTGCGCCGGGATAAACCGGCATGTTGTAGGGGATGCAAGAGCCCTACAGGAAAGGAGCAGCGACTCCATCCTGACCTCGAGTCTTGCGTGGGCCGTCGCGAGGCGGTCGGCGAAGCGTAGACAGAGGCATTGATGGGCTGGGCGATTGAGCTTCGAAAACCTAAAATTCGGGCGCCGACCCCTTGGCTGTGGCGGGAAGGCAACACCGGCGACAGCGCTAATCGCGAGCTGAAAGCCGGGCCCGGCGTAGTCAGAGACCCCAGCACGTTGAGAAACAACATGCACGAGAACCGGGAGACCTCCATGGCGTCCCGCGATATGCGGGAACGGTCCGGGAAGGCGATTTGCCGCAAGCCGGACATGTACGCCTTGGAGGAGTCGGACTGCGCTGTAGTACCAATGAAGCTGCCGAACAAAGAGGGCCTGCGCCTCGGCGGAGGTGGTGGAGGGAAGAGCGCAGACCAAGGAGAACGTTGCGGAACTCTACACGAGCCCGACACCGAGCGGGGAAGTCCGTGTCCCAGGGGTTCCGTGGCGTGCGCGAAGTGGATATCCGCTTCGCTGCCATGCATCCAAGGTAGGAGCCGTATGCGGTAATGCCGCTCGTACGGATCTGTGCGGGGGGCGGTTAGCAATAGCCGTCCCTACCGCGACTGACCCGAGTAGTCTGTTCCTCGCAACTTCTTCCTGCCAATACGATTCCGCGAATCAAGCTGCCGCCGGGGTCAGCGCCGCAGCAACCGCAACCGTATGGATGATGTCGCGGTCGCGCACGCCCATATCCGTAAAGCGACATCCGACACCCTTGCTCTCGTCAACCCGAGCAACCATCGCTTCGGCCCAGATCGACCGATGTTCACCGGGCAAACGAAGGTGCAACGTGACCGTATCGTCCTTGCGCAGCGAGCCGTTTCCTCGGAATAAAATGCCCGACTCGCTGATATCGGCGGCCCGGCCCTCACTTCCCCGTATGCCATGGACCCACGTTACATGGCAATCCAGCGGAATGCGCCTCGACCGCCGCCGTTCGTCCAGCGCCGCTTCGCGGATCGTTTCGAACAGACGGGCCACCTGCCTCCGGTCAACGGGCTTGTGCAGGAAAAAGGTCGCGCCAGCGGCGAGGGCCCCGCCCGCGATCTCGGTATGATCGAGTCCGGTGACGATGACAACAGGCGCAGCCCGGTTGCACGATGACTTCCGAATCTCCCGGGTAAGCTCCAACCCGCCGGCGCCGGGCATTAAGAGATCGAGGAATATCCCGTCGAATTTTTCAATCCTCAACCGATCCAGCGCGGCTTCGCCACTGGACACGGCCACGACCTCCGCTCCGCAAGACGCGAGCGTGTCCGCCATTAGCCTACGCATAACCGCTTGATCGTTGACCACAAGAACCCGTATCCGCATCGCCAACCCCCTTTGTCGGTCCGGCAGGCTACGAGCAAGCAGCCTTAGCCAGCGTTCGCAAACTGCGCGACCAATACGCCGGACGGAGCTTATCAGGCGAGTCACCATCCCACCGTCCCCAGAAGAACCTCCTTCCGCGCCATGAGGCAATCGGAGGCCTGTGCGCGGCCCTGGCTACGTCACAAGGGTTCCGCGTCTCCAGCGTTAGCTGGTTGTCATCCACCACCAGAATTCGCAGACGGGTGGCCATTTTCCTCCCTGTCTTATCCGCATGCTGCTTCCAGGTACCTGCGGGATCCGTTTTCTTGCTCCGGGACACTAAGAGCATTTTCGGCCCTTCTTAGAACCCCGTACTCTTTGAGCTTGCGATAGATGGTGGTCTTGCCAATGCCGAGCAGTCGGGCGGCTCGGGGTGTGTCACCACCCGTTTCCCGCAGTGCGGCAAGGATGGCCCGTTTTTCTAATTCCGCCAAAGGAACAATCGGGTCCTCCGGCGAATCGGCGCCGGCTCCGCAGCTAAGCTGAGAGGCGCCACTCCCTGCCAGAGCCGCTTTCAGTGGCGGCAGCCGCTCCGCTAACGCTGGACTCGGTGGCTCAAGCGCGGTGCGCGGTTCGCGTGCCGTGAAGGCGGCGGAATTGGCGATTTCATAGAAGGAGGCCGAACGGAGTCCGCGGGGCACGTTGCTCCAGTCGCCATTTTGCGATGTGGGTTCCGTTCCCAGGGCCACGGCGCGCTCGATGCAGTTCTCCAGTTCGCGTACGTTGCCCGGCCAATCGTAGGCCATTAAGCGATTCATAGCTCCCTCGGAAATGGCCAGCGGCTGGCCGGCCAAACAGAGCTTTTCGATCATGTGCTTGACCAACAGCGGAATGTCGCTCTGGCGCTCCCGCAATGGCGGAACCCACAGTCGGACCACGCTCAAGCGGTAGTAGAGGTCCAAGCGGAAAGAGCCTTGTTGCACGTCAACTTCCAGATCGCGGTTGCTCGCCGCGATAATCCGCGCCGCGATCTTGACGCGCCGATTGCCGCCCACGGGACGCACCTCCTTTTCCTGCAAGACCCGTAAGAATTTGGATTGCAAATCCATCGGCATCTCGCCGATTTCGTCGAGAAAAACCGTGCCGCCGCCGGCCGCCTCCAGCAAACCTATCTTGCTGTGGACCGCGCCGGTGAAAGCGCCGTGCTCATAGCCGAACAATTCGCTTTCGATGAGCGTGGGAACCAGAGATCCGCAATCGATCGGTAGGAATGCCTTGTTGACCAGCGGGCCGCCCTCGTGGATGGCGCGCGCCACCAACTCCTTCCCTGTGCCGCTCTCGCCTTGAATCAGGACAGGGCAGTGACTCTGGCTAACTCTTCGGATCAGCTGGAACAAGGCGAGCATGGACGCGGAATCTCCGGAAAGCTGGGGATGGCCGTCGCCATTGCGAGGCTGCTCAGAAACTATGGGATCGTGGTTTTCCGATGTAAGCCTGTTCACGTCGCGAATGGCGAGGAACGCCTTGTTTAAACCGCGAGTTCGGTCTTCCGCCAGTTTACGTTCCATGGTCGCTCGATTCCTCCCGGTTCTCTCCTCAGCCGCGGCCACGGAATGGCTCCGCGGCCTGGGCTGTTTCATGGCGCAGTCTTGACCTACCCTGACTTCTTGGGGATGCCCATCCCGGACCTACCGTCCGGTGAAACTTACCGCATCACTGAGCAAGTCTTGGGCCACTCCTAAGTCATTGACCGTGCGACGCGACGGCAGCGCGACATCGCGAGAGCTTGTTAATTAGTGAAAATACGTGATGTGTGGTCGAGACAGCATTATGGATTTCTAATAATCTACAATAATTGAAGGATCGGCCGGGAGCTTATTCGCGATGGTACCGATGTTTATCTATTCTCAGGGCGCGGATTCTCGATTCCAATGTTGACGGTGGAACCCCGAGCTTAGTCGCTGCGCCCGCCCGACCGGATACGCGTCCATGGCTTTCCGCGAGGGCGGCTTGGATAATCTGCTTCTCCTGATGAGCCAGACGCTCCGCGAGAAGCCCTGTCGTTGGCGCCGGCGGCGCCTTGAAAGCCACCTTTCGTCCAGCGACAAAGAGTCGTCCTCACACAGGATCACCGATCTTTCTATCACGTTTTGCAGCTCGCGGACGTTTCCCGGCCAGTCGTAGGACTGCAGCAGGTCGAGGCTTTTATTGTCAATATCTTTGATCTTCTTGCCCGTTTTCTTGGCATAGCGTTCCACGAGGTACGCGGCCAAGGCTGGAATTGCTTCCCTCCGGGCGCGGAGGGGAGGCACTTCAATGGGAAATACGTTGAGCCGGTAGAACAACTCCTGCCGGAAAGTTCCCGCGGCGACAGCCTCCTCTAGCTTGCGGTTCGTTGCCGCAATCACCCGGACATCAACGGAGATCGGCCGGTTACCGCCAACTCGCTCGAACTGACGTTCCTGGAGCACTCGCAGTAGCGCAATTTGGGTCTCGGCCGGCAGGTCGCCGATCTTGTCCAGGAAGAGGGTGCCTTGGTGGGCCATCTCGAAACGCCCCAGGTGGCGCGCCTCTGCGCCCGTGAAAGCCCCTTTCTCGTGGCCAAACAGCTCCGTGCCGATCAGAGACTGCGGCAGAGCCGCGCAATTCACACTGATGAACGGCCGGGCCGCGCGTTTGGAGAGCTTGTGAATGGCGCGCGCCACGAGTTCCTTCCCGGTGCCAGTCTCGCCGGTGATCAGCACGGTGGAGTCGGTTGGCGCCACCCTGGAGACAAGGGATTGCACGCTCCGAAAAGCCGGCGAGTCGCCGACAATGTCCCCGGACAGCGCGGTGCGGTCGAATTCCTCCCGTTGTACCATCAAGGATCGTTCCATGCGTTTTCGCTCGAAGGCGGCGCGGCCCCTGAAGAACGAGAGGAGCGCATGGTTGGCGACCACGGAGATGAACAAGCTTCCTATTTCCGTGGGAAATTTCGGCCGTTGCGAGCCCAACACCAGCATTCCAGCTTCGGCGTCCAATCCGATGGGAATCGCGACGATGTAGAGCGTTCCATGGTCGGTGGGAAGCTCGATCCTGCCTTGCCTGCACAGGTCGGCACCGCTGCCTGATTGCGTTTGCGTGGCTTTCACCCATTGCGCGAAAGCAGGCCATTTTTCGGAATTGGAAGCCTCGAACTTGGCGCCGCCCGGGCTGTTCAGCCTAACATGGGCAACAGCTAGCCGGAGATTGCTCACCAAAACTGTGACCAGCCGTTCCGCAATCTGTTCTTCCGTAATCTGTTCATGCCCTGCCCAGGACGCCTGAACGCCTGACAGAGCCAGCAAGCTCTGGATGCCCTGTCGCAGTTGCTTGCCGCGCGCCGAACGCCTTTCGAATCTAGGGGGATCGGCACTACGTTCCCGCACTTCCCGCAGGAACTGGTCTGGCGGTAAATAGAAGGGATTTCCGGCCGCCACTTCTCCGATGGCTACCGTCGGGTGAGTGCGTAACAGATCCACCGCTACATTCGCGTCAAACTTGGTGTAGTCGTAGACGCATACGACCGAACCTGTGTATTTCAGCAGGACGTCGTTCAGGCGAGCTTCGTATTCGAGGAAATCGGCTATTGCCGGGCGAGCGCGCAGCACCCAATCCATATAGGCTACCAACCTGGTAGCCGGAAATCCTTGGGCCGCCCCCTTGCCCAACTCCGCCTCGATGAGGGAAATCATCCGGTTCGGGTCGAAGTGGCCTTCGATCAGGCCGGCATCCTGCCACTCCCGAATTTCTAGCTGCTTGCTCAGCTCGGCGGCGGCTGTATCAACTCCAGCCGAGCGCAGCCGACGCAGATGATCTTCGTGCAGCGCGCGGTCCACGATCTGGAAGGATTTTTCGCCGCGCTCGAGTCCCGCCGTAATGAAGGGCAGTAAGGCGCGGTATTCCTCATCTCTCGTGGAAAAGGAGGCACCGACGTGCCGATCTCTTCTAAGCTGCGGCTCGACCAACGGGGTTAGACTGTCAGCCATTCTAGCCAGATACAAATTAGACACCGAAGCAACAAGGTGTCGGACTGAACTCGGCGATTTACCTATGACCGAGCACCTGACACCCGCCTAAATCTTCCGATCGCGGGTCACGGAAACCGGATGGAGCCTTACCCCGCCTGGTTACCGTCCCGCCGTCTCAAGAAAAACCGTCGCCTCCCGCGCTACCGGAGAAGCTGGGGACTCCGCTGGCGCCTCGCCGCGAGTTTTGCCTTCGGCAAGCCACACGCCGGCGGCTTCCATAAGGCCTCATCCCAGCACATTCATGGGGGCCCGACGCCAAAAATTATAACATAACTCCCGTTCCCGCGAGGGCGGAAAATGTTTCCAAGTTCAGCATAAAACAGCCTGCAGGAATTGGAAAAAAATGTGCTCCGAGTGCTCCGAGTACCATTCTGGGAAACGGCGTGCCAGAAATCACGGCAATCCTTTTCGCTCCAAATACCAAGTCTCAGAATAAGGCGGCGTTCGGCGTTAGGTTTCCCTCAGATTCCTCACGCGGCTTGGTCACAGGCCGATCATAACAGTGTACGCGGATAAACCTTCCCGCCTCGAGTCTCAGCCTATCGCTGACCATCGGAGCGCGATCCTGAGTTCCGACTTTTGGGGGTGACTCTCATGTACTCAAGGAAAGCGTGGCTCCTGTCGAGCCTGTTGACAATTGCACTGTGCGCAGCCCCGGCCTTTAGGGCGCAAATCAGCCGAGCGGACGGAACGGCCGTGGGAATTCCAGCCACGAGTGAGGAACACGTGGGCACGCTTGCCAGGTCGGTTGCACCTCGCATCGAGCCGGCGCAACTCGTCAGCAGGGTGGAGGGCCGGCCGTCCGTTCTTGAAAAAGCATTCGGCACAGGCTGGTGCCTCAATCGCGAATGCGACTGGGTGATCACGAACTACCACGTAGTCAAGGTCACCGGCGGACACCCCAGCGTGAAAGGTGTGAAGGCGACGCAAATTGCCATGGCGACAGGCGAGCACGACCAGGGGGCACGACCCATTCCCACAGCATTTGGTGCCATGACGTTCACCTGCGTACGAGACATCGCGCTCATAAAGCTGCACGAATCCTTGTCGCGAACGGGCATGCATGCGGTGCCTTTTTACACTGGAGATCTGCTGCCCGGACAATCGGTGACGGTCGTAGGGTATCCCGGCGGCAATCTGGAGGCCATCAGCGGCAAGTTCGTTGAGGAATTCGACGACGGCGAGTTGCATTTTGACTTATCCCAGGAGGTTTCCCGCGGTATCAGCGGCGGACTCGTTCTCGACGAGTTTGGCCGGGCGATCGGCATGGTATACGGCATACCTCCCGGAAACGCCAAGTCAGTTTACGCCGTGCCCGTGTGGTCCGTCGCTGAATTCTTGCATGGGGTGAGCCCCGGAGGTGTATGCCAGTGTGTTCGGTGACGCCTACACGAGCTCCGACGCCGACTTCCCCGCGACAGAATCGCCCAAATCGACTCGCGGTGAAAGCAGCCCCAATTCCGTGCTTTCGGAATCGAATCTGTTGCGAAACGACGGGTTGCCGAACACCCTGGTCATGGCCGGCGACGAAGCGCCCGCGGTGTTGGCCATGCGCAACAATGCCCAGGTGATCGGATTAGGATTACAAAAGGAACGTCACCCATAAGGCCGATGGGCGCATTGCCGTCAATCGGTGCCAGACCGGCCTGAAGTCCAATTTGACTTTGACCAAAAAAAAAGGGATCGTTACCATGAAACTGACAATCTGTATCGCGCTATTGTGCGCCATCGGCATTCCCGGAGCGGCGTTCGCTCAAACCTCAGAGCTCGCGACTACCACGACGGTGGCGGCTTCAAGCAACACCACTTACGGTAAGGGAGTGACCTTGACCGCGACAGTGTTGGACTCGAATTCCGCGGCGGTTACCAGCGGGACAGTGCTTTTCGTCAACAACGTGCTCGGCGCACTAACTTGCACTGGAGTGGGTGACTATGCGCTTAACGGAGCAGGGCAAGCGACCTGCACCGTGATCAATGCGGCCAACTACAGTGCGTATGCCGCCTTTCAGGACAATCGTGCGGATCTGACAAGCACTTCCAATACGGTTACGGCGGTGATCAGCCTAGCGACCCTCAGTATCACCCCGGCCGGTGGTGCGATCAAGTCCTGCGGCCAGGTACTGAATCTTGACGCCTACGAGGCAGGGATAAGCACGATTACCAACCTTCAGTACAGCGACGCCGCAAACGTCAGCTACTCGAGCCCTGGCGCTCGCGCGGCGGCGGCGGTCGGCAATTATGACATCGTGGCCACCGCCTTCACGTTTACCGCCGGCAGCGCCGCGAACTACAGCATCACTCGAAACACCGCGACAGGCGGGCTGTCCGTCACACGAGGAAGTTGCAAGACCAAGGCCCACGGAAAGCGCGCTGTCCTGTGGACCATTTTTCAGTTGGTAGTCTTGTAAATCCGGCCTCCGCTAGTCGGATCAGGTTAACCAGGGCGCCACAGCGTCAGAACGAAAAGTAACGCCCTGGTTGTCCTCGTGTTAATAAACCCTCCTGAGTGTTTCGCACTCCTCGCTCTGTCTCCGTTAGCGTGCTTATGAACCTCCGGGACATCTGACCAACAAGGGGATTTTCGTGCGCAGGGTCAGTGGTTTTCTCTACACCGTGGACTCCGGAAAGTCATCGCTGCGCGTTGGTAGATCGGGCTCGCCTGGCGGTACATGAGGGACCGCCGGTTGCTTCGCCGCTCCATGCGACACGCCAGCCTAACAGCTAGAGGAGTGACACAGGACGAACGAGAAGATCTCGATGAGAACGAGTGACTCGCGGGATTCTGAACGACAGAAAATCCGGCGGTCTGGCGGCATCCCTACTTCGCTCCAAATACCAAATCTCAGAACAAGGCGGCGCTCGGCGTTAGGTTTCCCTCAGATCCTCACGCGGCTTGCTCACAGGCCGATCATTACAGTGTACGCGGATAAGTTTACCTGCCTCGTGTCTCAGCCTACCGCTGAACATCGGCGCGCGATTCGTGTGCTCAATTCCGACTTTTGGGGGTGACTCTCATGTACTCATGGAAAGCGTGGCTCCTGTCGAGCCTGTTGACAATTGCACTGTGCTCCGCCCCGCCCGTTAGGGCGTAAATCAGCCGAGCGGACGGAACGGCCCTGGAAATTCCAGCCACGAGTGAAGAACACGTCGGCACATTTGCCAGGCCGGTTGCACCTCGCATTGAGCCGTCGCAACTCGTCAGCAGGGTGGATGGCCGGCGGTCCTTTCTTGGAAAAGTATTTGGCACAGGCTGGTGCCTCAACCGCGAATGCGATTTGGTGATCACGAGCAGCCACGTAGTCAAGGTCACCGACGGACACCCCAGTCTGAAAGGTGTGAAGCCGGCGCAAATCACTATGGCGACAAGCGAGCACGACCAGGGGGCACGATCCACGGCCACAACAAATGGTGGCATGACGCTCACCGGGGTGCCCGACATCGCGCTCCTAAAGCTGCGCGAACCCTTGTCGCGAATGGGCATGCATGCGGCGCCTTTTTACACCGGAGATCTGCAGCCCGGGCAATCTGTGACGGTGTTAGGCTATCCCGGCGGCAATCTGGAAACCATCAGCGGCAAGTTCGTCCAGGAATACGACGACGGCCGGTTGCGTTTTGACCTATCCCAGGAGGTCTCACCCGGTATCAGCGGCGGACTCGTTCTCGACGAGCGTGGCAGGGCGATCGGTTTGGTATACGAGATATGTCCCGAAAGCGCCAAATCGGTTTACGCGGTGCCCGTGTGGTACGTCGCTGAATTCTTGCAGGGGGTGAGCCCGGAGGTGTACAGCAGTGTGTTCGGGGACGCCCACACGAGCTCCGACCCCGACTTCCCCACGACAGAATCGCCCACGTCGACTCGCGGCGAAGGTAGCCCCAATTCCGTGCTTTCGGAATCGAATCTATTGCGAAACGACGAGCCGCTGAACACCCCGGTCATGCCCGGCGATGAAACGCCCGCGGTGATGGCCTTGCGCAACAATGCTCGGGACGCTTCAGAACAGATGGACAACTTCATTACCAGACAGACACTTCACTTTTCAAGAGGCAAACCGTGGCAACACGACTTGCAATTGGTAGACGGCGTGCAACAGTTTCGATCCATCGGTGCTGGCAAGGACCTCCATGAATTGCCGACCACGCACCGAGGGCCAGTTCCCGGCTCCGACTGGGCCGACTTGGTAACGACCTTTGGGTTTGACGCTTCCGTCGCTGTGCAGTTCCAGCGGGACATCACAGTAGAAGGAAATAAGGTCAAGGTGTTTCGTTACGAAGTAAGCGAAGGGGACGAGACCTGTCAACTTCGAATCGCACGTCCGTTCCGGCGACAGTGGAAGGGAAGCCCGCACTGCAGCGGGGTTATTTGGACTGACGAGCAGTTTCGAATCTTGAGAGTCACAAAGGATATGTCGATGATTCCGCCGGACACCGGCTTGACAAAATTCCGTACGGTGGTTCTGTACGGTTGGTGGGGTGAGCGGCTGGTTCCCGCCGAAATGTATCTCCTGGAGACGTTGACGAGTGGGACGAGGCAAGCATCGACGGCGAAATTCGACAACTACCGGGAATTCGCTGCCAGCAGCCGAATCGTTTTTGGACAGCCCTGGTGGGAACAAAAAAGCCTGCGTCTCCACGCGGAGCGGGTTGCCCACTAGCCGGCAAGAGACGATAGCAGAGATTTTGTCCGCGTGGGCAGTTCGAGTGTTCAATTACTCTTGCTTGACTCTTTCAAGCTCCCGCGACCCCTTCGTTGTCGGGCCGGATGTGAGGATTGCCTCATGTCTTGGACCACAAGCAGCCCATCGGATGGGCTCAACGGGAGGGCCTGGCGTGGTAGGTCTCTCCCGCAAGCACACACTGACCAAGACAGCGCAACAGACGCAGTCTGGGAGGTCACGGATATTTCCGCAAACGTTCCAAAATGGGAGTGCAGTGTCCGACTATCCGCTTTCTAGAAGATTAGAATAATTAATATTAGAATCCTTGCAATTCCATTTGGTTGCCATCTACACTGTACAAATACGTGCTGAGGATGGATTAGGCACGAATATTTCGAGGACAAATTGGGGGAGAAAATGCGCAAGCTGTTCACTCTACTTTTCGCGTTGCTGATCGCGGGCGGAGCCCTTGCGGCGCAGCCGCCAACCATCACTGCGGTGGCCAACGCCGCGCCAGATGCGGTCAGCACCGGGAATGTCGCGCGTGGTGAATTGCTCAGCATCTACGGCTCGAACCTGGCTACCAGCGTGGCCGCGAATTTCTCTCCCACCGCTCCTGTTCTTTCTCTAGGCGGCGCCAGCGTCATGATCGGCGGTATTGCGGCCCCCATTGTTTACGCCAGCCCGTCTCAACTCGACGTGCAAGTCCCCTTCGAAATAGCTGCGGGCGTACCCTCCGTGAGCCTGATTGTGACCGCGGGAACTTCCTCCAGTTCGCCGCTCCTGCTTACCGTTGTGGGGCAGGATCTGGGAATGGCTTATGCGCAGGCGGGTACACAGATTTTCAATGTAAGCGCCACGAACACGGCGGTCGTGCAAGCGGCCTCCGGAGCGCAAATCACCATCGTGGCTTTCGGCTTGGGATCGGTGACGCCCGCAGTGGCCAGCGGAACCGTACCGCCCGCCACCACCACGTTTAATACCCTGGCAGTCCCCAGCGTGACCGTTAACGGAACACTGGTGACACCGCTGTCTTCGACCTTGGTGGGCTTGGGCATCTATGTAGTGACGGTCGTCAATCCCGTCAGCAGCAGCGGCAACGTTACTGTGGTGCTGGGCGGAACTGCGGGCGGCAGCGGCGCGACGGGACCGACCGGACCCACGGGCGCTACCGGAACGACGGGACCGACCGGAGCAACAGGACTGGCGGGAGTCAACGGCCTCAATGGCTCGACCGGAGCAACCGGACTGGCAGGAGTCAGTGGCCTCAATGGCTCGACCGGAGCATAGTCGGACCCGTCGGACCAACCGGCCCGCTAGGGCCACAAGGTGGGCAAGGTGGGCAAGGTGCGCCTGGTTCGAACGGTCTGCCGGGCGCGCCCGGACTCAACGGCTCCACGGGAGCAACCGGCGCTACCGGCAAGGTCAACGTCTCCAATCAGAACAATGGAGCTTGGAGCGCGGGAGCGACCTACGCTGCTGGCGACGCGGTGGTGGCATCGAACGGATCAGCCTATCTTTCGCTGCAGGGCAGCAACACCGGTAACAACCCCTTGGCGAGTCCGACGTTCTGGGCCCTGCTCGGACAAGTTGGTCCTACCGGCACAATCGGTGGCACAGGTTCGACCGGCGCAGCCGGTCCGGCCGGTACAACCGGATCGACCGGTGCAATCGGATCGACCGGTGTAACAGGTCCTACCGGCGCAACCGGATCGACCGGAGCAACTGGCACAGGCTTAACCGGTGCAACCGGATCCACCGGTACAACAGGTGCGACGGGTGCGACAGGGGTTGGTTTGACCGGCGCTCCGGGCCCAACGGGAGCCACCGGCGGGACGGGCGCGACAGGATCGACGGGCGTGGTCAACGTCTCCAGTCAGAACAATGGGGCTTGGAGCGCGGGAGCGACCTACGCTGCTGGCGACGCGGTGGTCGCATCGAACGGATCGGCTTATCTTTCCCTGCAGGGCAGTAACACCGGCAACGACCCCTTGGCGAGTCCGACATTCTGGGCCCTGCTAGGACAAGTTGGTCCTACCGGCACAACCGGATCGATGGGAGCAACCGGCACAGGTTTAACCGGCGCAACCGGATCGATCGGTGCAACAGGTGCGACGGGTGCGACGGGTGCGACGGGGATTGGTTTGACCGGCGCCCCGGGCTCAACGGGAGCCACCGGCGCGAGGGGAGCGACAGGATCGACGGGCGTGGTCAACGTCTCCAGTCAGAACAATGGGACTTGGAGCGCGGGAGCGACCTACGCTGTTGGCGACGCGGTGGTCGCATCGAACGGATCGGCTTATCTTTCCCTGCAGGGCAGTAACACAGGTAACAACCCCTTGGCGAGTCCGACGTTCTGGGCCCTGCTAGGACAAGTTGGTCCTACCGGCATAACCGGATCGACGGGAGCAACCGGCACAGGTTTAACCGGCGCAACCGGATCGATCGGTGCAACAGGTGCGACGGGTGCGACAGGGGTTGGTTTGACCGGCGCTCCGGGCTCAACGGGAGCCACCGGCTCCACGGGCGCGACAGGATCGACGGGCGTGGTCAACGTCTCCAGTCAGAACAATGGGGCTTGGAGCGCGGGAGCGACCTACGCTGCTGGCGACGCGGTGGTCGCATCGAACGGATCGGCTTATCTTTCCCTGCAGGGCAGTAACACCGGCAACGACCCCTTGGCGAGTCCGACGTTCTGGGCCTTGCTAGGACAAGTTGGTCCTACCGGCATAACCGGATCGACGGGAGCAACCGGCACAGGTTTAACCGGCGCAACCGGATCGATCGGTGCAACAGGTGCGACGGGTGCGACAGGGGTTGGTTTGACCGGCGCTCCGGGCTCAACGGGAGCCACCGGCTCCACGGGCGCGACAGGATCGACGGGCGTGGTCAACGTCTCCAGTCAGAACAATGGGGCTTGGAGCGCGGGAGCGACCTACGCTGCTGGCGACGCGGTGGTCGCATCGAACGGATCGGCTTATCTTTCCCTGCAGGGCAGTAACACCGGCAACGACCCCTTGGCGAGTCCGACGTTCTGGGCCCTGCTGGGACAAGTTGGTCCTACCGGCACAACCGGATCGACGGGAGCAACCGGCACAGGCTTAACCGGCGCAACCGGATCGATCGGTGCAACAGGTGCGACGGGTGCGACGGGTGCGACGGGGATTGGTTTGACCGGCGCTCCGGGCTCGACGGGAGCCACCGGCTCCACGGGCGCGACAGGATCGACGGGCGTGGTCAACGTCTCCAGTCAGAACAATGGGACTTGGAGCGCGGGAGCGACCTACGCTGTTGGCGACGCCGTGGTCGCGTCGAACGGATCGGCTTACCTTTCCCTGCAGGGCAGCAATACCGGCAACAACCCCTTGGCGAGTCCGGCGTTCTGGGCCCTGCTAGGACAGGTTGGTCCTACCGGCACAACCGGATCGACGGGAGCAACGGGCACAGGCTTAACCGGTGCAACCGGATCGACTGGTGCAACAGGTGCGACGGGTGCGACAGGGGTTGGTTTGACCGGCGCTCCGGGCTCGACGGGAGCCACCGGCTCCACGGGCGCGACAGGATCGGCGGGCGTGGTCAACGTCTCCAGTCAGAACAATGGGACTTGGAGCGCGGGAGCGACCTACGCTGTTGGCGACGCCGTGGTCGCGTCGAACGGATCGGCTTACCTTTCCCTGCAGGGCAGCAATACCGGCAACAACCCCTTGGCGAGTCCGGCGTTCTGGGCCCTGCTAGGACAAGTTGGTCCTACCGGCACAACCGGAGCGACGGGAGCAACCGGCACAACCGGAGCGACGGGAGCAACCGGCACAGGCTTAGCCGGCGCAACCGGATCGACCGGTGCAACAGGTGCGACAGGTGCCACTGGCGCCACGGGCGCAACTGGCATCGGCATAACCGGCCCGACGGGCGCGACTGGAGGCGGCGGTCAATTGTGGACTACAACCATATCTGGCGGGAACCCGAACACAAGTAGCACCGCCATATTTGTCTCGCCCGGTGCAGGAAACGATCTGTCGGGCTGCTTCGGCAACGCCCCAACGAGCGCTTGCCCTGTTGACATCGGCATGTACGCCAATGCTTCCATAACGGTCTATGGAGCATGCACGGTAGACGCATTGCAAGTAGTGAACTCCACATCGGCCGGGTCCGCATTCAGTCCGATTCAGGCCACCGTTACTTTGTACCAAAATGGTTCTCCCACGTCCCTATCCTGCTCCACAAGCACGGGAGCTGCGGCCGGCGCACCGACGTCCTGCTCCGACACGACCGCTGGGCACGCCGTGCCTTTGGCGGCCGCTGACACGATCTCGCTAAAGGTAACAACGTCAACCGGAGGCGGGTTCGCGACCTACGGTAGCGGCGGCATCTTTATGCAGTTGCATTGCCACTAATGCCGAGGCGACGGGGACCAGGCGGAGCAGCCATGAAGGCCACAGGAAAGGCTTCCATCAGGCCGAGCTGCTGAGTTCTGGCCCCGTCAGGTTTTCAGCTAATTGAGCTATGACCCGGGAAGAGGTCTTTCCACTTGGAGATCACAGATTGGCGAGGTCGATCGCGGCGTCCAGCCGGTGAACGAGAGAGGCACTGCCACACACCAGTCGTTCGCCAGTGACCCGCCGTCCGCACTTGTCCAGGGGGTCCGACGAAACGTAACACTCTGATCGAGGAACCCGCAGAGCGAACTCGATCCTCACCCGATCGTCCGCCGAATCTAGGATCGCGTGATACTCCTCAACCCATTTCAGAGGCACTTCCCTGATATCCTCGTCAACCCTTTCTCGTAGCTCGCTTAAAGCGTCTCGAATGGCGTCTTCCGTCATGAGTGGCCCCCATAGGTTAGAGTAAACCAAGAAACCCATCCCTTCAATTTGGGGCAGGTCAACCAAAGAGCGAGGAGACTAGGGACCGAACTTTTCTAACTCCCGGTGGTCGCCCAAAGGGATCGTGAGACATTATGGCGATTCCCGTGTGGCAGCCCTGGTTGGGAAGAAAAAAGCTGCGTCTCCAAGCGCCGCGGGCTGTCCATTAGCCGGCAAGAGACTATAGCAGGGATTGTCCGCGTTGGCAGTTACGAGTGTTCACGGCCAACCCCGCGCCGGTCGAGTCCACTATTCAGCCAGCCAGCGCCGTGTTCAACTCCGGCACCTTCACGTTGTCGGTGACCGGCGGCGGATTCATCGCCGCGTCCCAGGTGCAGTGGAACGGTTCCAACCGCGCCACAACTTATATCAGCGCCACCCAACTGACCGCGGCGATCGCCGCCGCCGATCTCACGACCTCCGGCACAGCCACCGTGGCGGTCGTGAATCCCACACCCGGCGGCGGAACTTCGGCGGGCGTCACGTTCACGATTGGAAATCCAGTGCCGGCAATCACCGCGCTCTCGCCCTCCACGGTGACGGCGGGCGCTGCCGCGTTCGGTTTAACCGTGACCGGCAGCGGATTCCTGCCGTCGTCCATTATCCAACTCAACGGAACGAACCGCGTCACGACCTATGTCAGCGGCACGCAACTGAGCGCGGCGATCGCCGCCGCCGATGTGACCGCCGCGGGCGCGGCAGTGCTAACGGTGGTGACTCCATCGCCCGGTGGCGGAACCTCTTCCGGCATGACGCTAACCATCAGCGGTAATCCCACGCCGTCGCTGGCGGCGCTGCTGCCGGCGTCGGCGCCGATCGGCGCGGGATCGTTCAATCTGGCGGTGATTGGCGCGGGCTTCAACGCGCAATCGGTGGCGCAGTGGAATGGAGCGAACCGCGTGACCACCTTCGTCAGCACCACGGAGGTCAGCGTGGTGATTCCGGCCTCGGATTTGGGCTCAGCAGGCACGGCACTGGTCACGGTGACGAATCCCGCGCCGGGCGGCGGAACGTCCGGCCAGGACATTTTCGAGATTACCGGCGCGCTGAACCCCGTGCCGGTGATCGCCACGCTGTCGCCGCCCGCGGCGGCCATCAACACCGGGGCCTTCACGCTGACGGTGAACGGCAGCGGTTTCGTGGCCGCGTCACAGGTGCAATGGAACGGGACGAACCTGGCGACTCTTTACGTTGGCGCGATGCAATTGACCGCCGCGGTTCCGGCAGCCAATGTTTCCAGCGCCGGCTCGGCAGTGGTAACAGTGGTGAATCCGCTCCCAGGGGGCGGAACTTCGAACAGTACGGCCTTCCCGGTGACGCTGGTGTGTACATTTGCGCTTACGCCGTCCGCCGCGACATTCCCGGCGACGGCAACTACGGGCACGGTTGGCATAGCGGCCGCGCCGGGTTGCGTGTGGTCGGCCGCGAGTCTGGACTCGTATCTGACGATTACCTCGGGATCGTCGGGTTCGGGAGACGGCACGGTTTCCTTCGCCCTCACCGCGGATTCCTCCAGCGCGCGCACCGCGACGCTGGTGGTCGCCGGACAAGACGTAACGATCTCGCAAGACGGCACCGTGCAAGGCGTGGTCGCGATCGGGCCGTCCGGGGATACGGCGGGAGGAACGGTACGCATTCCGGTAACTCTGGTGGCCAACAGCGGCATCAGCGCGGACAAAATCGCCTTCAGCCTCCAGGTGATTCCGAACGGCTCCGCGCCCGCCTTGACCGGCGTGATGACTTTCGCTCCCGACGCGGCGTTGGGCACGCCAACGACAATGGACACCAGCGGTGGCGCGGGCGTTATCAGCCTGAGTTGGTTGTCGCTGGCGGCCGCAGTTTCCAGCACCCAACATCTGGGCGACCTCCTGGTCACCACGCCATCCTCGGCCGCAATCGGGCAAACTTACGCGGTGCAGGTGACCGGCGCGAGCGCCAGTTTCCAATCGGCGGGCGTGGCCTTGGCCGGAGGCAGTAGCAGCACCTTAACCATTCGTCTGGACTATCTGGTGGGCGACAGCTTTCCGTTTACCGGCGATAGCGCCGGTAGTTTCGGAGACAACGCCTTGAACACTCTGGATCTGATTTCCGCGCTGCGCGCGGTCACCAACCTGAGCGGTTACGTTCCAGCGTCATGCAGCGACCGTTTCGATGCCCTGGACTCGTTCCCGGTTGACACCGCCACCGCGCGCGGCGGAGACGGCATTCTGAATACGCTGGACCTGATCACTTTGCTGCAGCGCGTCACCAACATTGACACCAGCCGTCCGCGGCGCGTGTCGCGCGGCCTGACCTGCTCGCAAACCACCGCCCAAGCACGGCGGCGTTCGCGCTCCGCGGAAGGCTCGGTGGAGATCGCTCGCGATGGCTCCGTTTACCTGGTTGCGAAAGAGGCTTTGGCGTTGGATGGCCTGGCGATTTCGATCTCCGGCAACAGCGCATCGCAGCTGGCCTGGACCGCCGCCGATCGGTTTGACCCGGCTTTGACCGACACGGAGATGCCCGGCCTTATGGCCATGGCGTGGATGCAGCGCATCGAAGTGAACGCGGGCAGCCGCGTACTGCTGGGTACCGCCGTGGGCGCCGACAGCTTCACAATAGTGGGAGTTTCCGCGAACAGCGGAACAAACGACGTTCACCTGGAGATCAGCCAGCGGAGAGCGCGGTAGCGTTGCCGGCGAAGTTCTAGCCTGGGTGGCGAAGCCCTTGGAGCAAAGCTCCGAATGGCCTCGCGGCGGCACTCAAATACCGGGCAAAATCCAGTGGATATCCACTCCCTCCCTGGATATCTAAGCCGCTGAGGCAATGCCACTTGTTGGCAATATCCAGCGTCTGGGCCGGATTCATTTTTCTAGTGATTACTACACGTTAGCCCGCCGGTCGGTCAGGCTGTTGCACCGCCAGTCGGATCATGGATGACCCCTGTTTCCCTTGTTTTGAAACAGTCCTCTCAAAAAATAAATCACCAAGTTCAGGCTGTCCCCCAGCGTCCCCCAGCGTCCCCACAGCGCGGTCCGACCCCTCAACGGCGTGCCTGTCCGGCGTGCGGCATAGCGCCTTCCCGGACCGGCTCCCGATACAGCGGGACACCGCTGAAGTCTCCCGGTTCTCGTGCCTGTTGTTTCTCGACGTGCTGGGTTCTTTGACTACGCCGGGTCCGGCTTTCGCTCGCGATTGTCGCTGCCGCCGATGTTGCCTTCCCGCCACAGCCAAGGGGTCGGCACCCGAATGTGAGGTTTTCGAAGCTCCATCACCCAGCCATCAATGCCTCTGTCTACGCTTCGCCAACCGCCTCGCGACGGTGTCCACGCAAGACTCGAGGTCAGGATGGAGTCGCTGCTTCTTTCCTGTAAGGCTCTTTCATCCTCTATAACATGCCGGTTTATCCCGGCGCACGGCTGTCCCCTCGCATCCCTCGCATCAAAAAACAACCCTCCCCGTCCAGGATGACACCGCCCCTCGTTTCGAGGTAAGGACGGGCACATCCTAGTCCTTGAGTTTTTTAGAATGGATCGGGCGAGGAATTCATTGATCTCTCGGTGGCGCGGAACGGGCTGCGCCCTACCAGTGCGAGGGTTTTGATACCAGTCGTGCTTGGCGCTGCCGAATGAATCGGCAGCCGGAATCCTCAAGCTGGCGGATCAGGTCTGTCAGCTTCTCCGATGGCTAGCTCGGCGACCCTGCGAACGCCCGGAATCTCGCCGCTTGTCAGGTCCGAAAGGAGATCGCGCAAATGCTCCTGCAAATCCGGCAGGCTGGCGCCCTGGGTCATGTAATCCGGATAATCCTCAAGGTAGCCGAGCCAGTCCGGACCATCCTGCCAATAGACATAGCGCATGGTGCTCATATGCATAGTTTACCCCAGTTGCAGGAGGCGAGCATAACAACCCTCCCGTGTGATACGCCGATTCTCAAATGGCTGCCGGTCTCCGAGCGCCATCAACGATCCGTCCGCTCAGAGGAAAGGGTCGAGGAAAGGAGGAAAGGGTCAGCCTGAACTTGGTGAATTTATTTTCGGCTCCCAGAAGTCCTGCCCTAAGAACCTCGTGGCATAATCTTCAAGAATGTGCGCATGCGAAGCCAAAAAAACAATTCACCAAGTTCAGGCTGTCCCCTCGCATCTCCGCCACCGTTGTGAATTCCGCCCCGCCCGGTTCCTATTCTGAAATCGACATTCCTTTCGACTAGAGCCCTCGCGGCCCCGGATGTGAGTTTCCGGGGGGCAATGCGGTCGGCCTGGGGGGCAATGGTGTCGGCCTGGACTTGACGGCTTTTCTTCGACAGTTGCTCAGAATGAAATCGTCAACTCCAGGCCGACCCCATTCTCTCCACGGGGCCTGTCCCAACCTGGAGGATCAGGCTGGGATGTGGAAATTGCTTCGTCCCGATGAGATTGGCGTGCAGTTGACGGAGGGCTGGATGATGGGTCCCGAAGCCAGCGTTAGCGCGTTCGTCTTCCATCACCCCGATTGCGCCTACTTCACGGTTGCCGATGTGGCTGCTGGAATGGACGAAGAGGTAGCCTGAGGCTCGTCCATCGAAAACCTTCAAAAAGGCGTTCCGCGAGCGTTCTCTTGAAGTGTGCATGGCCAAATCACGCGCTACTGGGGCGCACCAGAACCGGGCCGCTTTAAGTCCGCGAGACACTCGCGCTTTAGCTTGTCCAGGCTGCGGCCATACCAAACTAAACACTCCAGACCGAGTAGGAAATAGATCACGGTGCGCAACTGAATCAAGGACATGAACAGGGTCCTATACGGACTCGCCGCCAAGTGGTCAAAGAGATTCGTGGTGAGCACGACAGACAGCATTCCAATCGCAGCGAGGATCGTGCCAAGAAGCCACAGCTTAGGAAAGAATGTGCCTCTGGACGCGACAGCCCTGCCATCGCCCGACAGGACAAGCGCCATCTTGTGTTGCCGATCCTGGAGCGCCCGCTGAACGGCCACGACAAAGTGGAACGGTATAACCAGGTAGAGAAGGCCAAAGGGCAGGTAGTAATACAAGGTATCTTTGCAGTAAGCCACGATGGCAGGATAAGACGCCGATC
>CAVVEL010000002.1:520000-588707 GCA_963747095.1 Terriglobia bacterium | reverse complement strand
AAGCCCAGCGTGATTACGGCCAGGGCCGTGAATCCCGGATTCTTGGCCATCTTGCGGATGGCGTAGCGGATATCGTTGATCATGATTGACCAGCCGAAACCTCTATCTTAGAAACCTCTATCTTAAAGGATGATCCCCGCTTGCAATGAACCTCGCTCGGCAATACCCGGTCCTCAAGAAGATGAGGAGCGACACCTCTGATTCGGTCAGCGGCGTCCCGCGCAGACGGCGCAGGAGGGAGCGGTTGCTCTGCCAAGTGTTCACGTCTTTACTTAAGCAGCTTACGTGCCATGTGTAAGCCTCTGATAAGAATAAGTGTTATGCCGTCACGGTGTTCGCTTGTGGGACGAAGGCGTTCGGTGAGGGACGGCGGACAAGCCATATTGGCTCTTCATTTCAAATAAATGGGATTGGAATAGATCCACGGCAGCAACGTGCCGTCGTATTCCAGCAGCACCTCCACGCGATACACTCCCGGCTCTGTCGGCGTATAGCGGAGTTGCGTGTCGTGAGCCTGGGCCACTGGGACGCCGTTGCGCTTCAGGGAGATCATCGCGGTAACCGGCAGGTCCACGCCCAGGACGCCTTGCGGCGACCACGGCGCTTGGTCGCCCATTACATAGCGCAGGTCGAGCACGTGGTAGGTAAAATCGAAACCCGTGGCCGTGACCAGCGAATCGAAAGCCACATAGGCGTGGCCCGCTTCCAGCGCCGCGCGCAATTCTTGCGGTGAACGCCCGGACGACAGCAGGTGTGTGTTCACAAAACGGAAGCTGCGCTCGTAGAGGTCGGCGTCCCAGCGCCAGAGAGTTTCTCCCGAGCGGTGGCCAGAGGCGTAGCGCCGCGCCAACCAGTTGTTCAGTTCCAAGAGTGGTGAAACTTTGGGACTGGTGTCGGTCAACACCAGGGCGCCGCTCGGCGAAACAATCAAGCGTACGCCGTTGTTCTGGTGTGCGTCGTTGCCGGCAATCGCCACCACGCGGCGTCCGCCGTCGCCGTCGCCTCCCGCGGTCAGGTGGTCCCAAATCTCCACGTAACCCGCGGGATCATGAAACAGTCCATGGAAAACCTGCATCGGGTACTTGGACATGGACCAGAAGTTCTCGCCCAGCCGGTAGCTCATCGTCAGTCTGGTTTTCTTGGCGTCGGCGTGGAGATTATAAATTTCCATGGCCGTGAACGGTGGCAGATTATCCCAGGGCCGCGGCTCGTCGGGATGACAAACGGCGGCCACGCCGCCGGCCGCTTGCACGGCGGCGATCTGCTCCGCCAGCGACGCTTGGGGGTCCACGGTGCGCGTGTCGAAGAACCAGGCGATCATCCCTTGCGACGTCTCCACGCCGGGGATCAGCGTGATTCCGCCGTGTTGGCCTTGCAGTTCCGGCGGGACATCCTTGGGCGGCGTGGCGGGATGATCGGTGAGGAAAACAAAGTCAATCTTGGCCAGTTGCGCGCCGCGGACAATTTCCTCCGGCGTGCCCATGCTGTCGTGGGAGAGCAGGGAGTGGGCGTGGAAGACGCCGCGCAGATCGTTCAGAGTGTCGTCGCGCAGCTTGGGACGCCGCTGTTCTTCGAGCACCGCCATGGCTTCCGCCATGCGCGGATAAGTAATGTAGCGATGGCGCAAGAACATCCATTGCGACCACACCAGCACTCCCACGAGAAGCAGCAGTACAATCGCAGCGCCGAAGCACCCGCAGCCCTTCGCTCGAAAGCGCGGGGGCCGTGGCGGCTGTTCGGAGTGGCGATGCGTACGCTTTCTTTTCCACGGCATGAAAAGGTGTTCCGGCTTCGTGTTACATGCGTTGTCAGAACCGTTCGCGGTAGCGGATGGGTCAGGCGCAGGACCCATCCGCTACCGCGGACGGTACTGACAAAATTCCGCTATATACTATGACCCATGAGACCTCGAAAGATCCATGGGAACCTCCTAGTTCTGACCTTTGCCGCCGTGGCCGTTTGGGCGATTGCGGCGTGGGCCGCGGATTGGCCGCAATTCCTGGGCCCGGCCCGCAACGGATCGTCGGCGGAGACGGGATTGTTAACCGAATGGCCGGCCGGAGGGCCTCCCCTGGTTTGGAAGATCGGCGGGTCTCGGGGAAGGCTACTCCGATGTTTCGGTGGCTCGAGGACGGGTCTTCACCATGGGTCAGCGCGGCAACGAGCAGTTTGTAATGGCCTTCGCCGCCACCACGGGAAAAGCGCTGTGGAAGGTCACCATTACCGGCCAATCCTACTCCGAAGGTCACGGCAATGGACCGCGCGGCACGCCCACGGTTGACGGAGACAAACTCTACGCGGAGGCCGCCGACGGCACGCTGGTTTGCCTGGTCGCGGAGACCGGCAAGAAACTCTGGGGCGTGAATCTCCAGAAGGACTTCGGCGCCTCCCCGCCTCATTGGGCCTACAGCGAATCGCCCCTGGTGGAAGGCGAGAACCTGATCGTCACGCCCGGCGCGCGGGATGCCACCATGGTGGCACTGGATAAGAACAGCGGGAAAGTCGTTTGGAAATCGGCCATCGGCGATTCCGCCGGATACTCTTCCCCGATCGTTGCGCAAGTTGGCGACATCCGCCATTTCATCCAGTTAACCGCGCAGGGCGTAGTAGGCGTACGCGCCTCCGATGGCAAGTTGCTGTGGCGCTACGACAAGGTCGCCAACCGCACCGCCAACATCGCCACGCCGATCTACCGCGATCCTTACGTGTGGGTTTCCACAGCGTACAACACTGGCGGCGCGTTGCTGAAACTAACCAATGAGGGCGGGACGATCAAAGCGACGGAAGTGTACTTCAGCCGCGACATGAAAACCAAGAATTCCATCGCAGTCGTCTCCGGCAACTGGCTCTACGGATTCAACGAGAGCATTTTGACGGCCATGAACCTGCTGACCGGAGAGGTGGCCTGGAAGGATCGCAGCGTGGGCGACAAAGGATCGGTGACGCTGGCGGAAGGCAAACTCTACGTGCTCGGAGAAAATGGCAACGTGGCCCTGGTGGAAGCGTCGGCCGCGGGCTACAAGGAAATCTCCCGCTTTAGCATCGCCAAGAGCGACTGGCCGGCCTATCCGCCGCTGGTGATTTCCGACGGCAAGATGTTCCTGCGGGAAGAAGACAATCTGTTCTGCTTCAACATCAAGAAATAGGAGGCATGGGAAGAATGGGAAGAATGAAATACCTCCCATACCTCCCATACCTCCCATTCTTCCCATTCTTCCCATTCTTCCCATTCTTCCCAGGTCTTCTATTCCAGTGCCACCAAGTGCGGCTGCCAATCGTCGCCCACACGGTACTGATACCCGCGGCGTCCCTGAAAATACTGTTGCAAGGCGGCCTTGTCCTGTTCCGGTCCCAGGTCGTTCAGGATGACCACGTCGTCGTCGAAGGAAGCGTTGCTGCGCGGGTGATAGGCAAAACTCTTGTAGGGAACCTCCGCCTTCCAGGGTCCCTGAACATTGCCCACAAAAACCACCGCGTGATGGATGCCTTCCTTGTCCAGAGTTTCCGGCAAGAGACCGGTGCCTTCGGTCATGGAATGGAGCGAGCGAACCTGCATCGGCGCGAACATCGTCAGATTTACCATAATGATGGCGGCCACCAATGCGCCTTGCAGTCGCGGGGCGCGCGCGGCCATGGGCTGGGTTCGATACCACGCGCCTAGCCGGCAAATTCCCGCGGCGGCCAGCACCAGCAGCAGCGAGCCGGAATCGTAAAAGTAGGTGGGACCGGTGACGGACAGTCCGGGATTGTAGAAGCTGGTGTAGAGAATCGCTTCCAGGCCTATCGCCATCAGACACAGCCGCGTCCAGCGATTAAAGGTCGCCGCCAGCGGCAGAAGCAACGACAGCGGCCAGCCCAATAACCACGTATTCAGACGGATCAGATTGAACGCGCTGTTCAGGAATCCCTGTCCCACCGTGTGGACACCCGTGCCGCCCGCTAAGTTTGGATAGTCCACGCCGAAGCCCAGCGGGCTGCCATTGCGCACACCGCGCGACAGGAACTCCTTGGCGTAGCCCGGCGTGAACGCATCGCCGGTCATCGCATGGTTGGCGGCCAGGTAGAGAGCCACGGACACCGCCAGCGGCGCCAGCAACGCGGCGACTCGGGCGATGGCGCGACGCGAAACGCCATGCGATTTCCAAATGTGATAGAGCCAATAGAGGAAGAATGGCGTGACCATGGCCACCGCGTTCAATTGGCGCGCCTGAAACGCCCATCCCGCACCCAGTCCGGCCAGCCACAGCCAGCGCACGCGGTCATCCTCAAAATAGCGAAGCATGGAGACGACCACCAACAGCAAGCCGAGTGTGGCGGTGGGCGGCGCCAAGTCGGCCGCACCGGTCAGCACGAAGAACGGCGAAAACAGAAAGAGCAATGCGGCCAAGCGGGCCGTGGAAACTCCGTAAGCGCGGCGCGCGAACTCCAGCGCCAGCAGCACAATCCCCATGGCGATCAGCGGCGAAATCAGCCAAGGCAAGCGAATCGCGTATCCCACCGCCAGCAGCGCCGGCCATCCGTGGGAATACATAGGATAGAGCCGGTGATCGCGGTCGTTGACGCCCCAGCGTCCGGCGAAGAATTGTTCCGGCGGCGCCGCGGGCAGCGACAGCCGGCCCTGCAGCAGTAATTGCGCGGTGAAGTGATAGACATTTTCGTCGTCCATGGTGGGCGAGTCATTCAGCACCAGAAATTTTGCGCCCAACACCGCGGCCAGAGCCAGCACGGCCACGATGGCGGTTGGAAAAACCTTGCGGGCGCTTTCCTTGACGCGTCCGCCGAGGAGCAAACCTAGCCCCAGCGTAATTCCGATGGTCGCCAGCAACCCAAGGCCGCTGAACCAGAACAGAAAAGCACGCTCGAAAAGATCGGGTTCGTAGACGGTGAGCCCGTAGAGAATACCCAGGCCGTGGTAGAACGTGTCCAATTCCGCGTACAACACGTAGACGGAGAGCGCCGCCATGGCCAGCAGCGCGCCGGCCAGCCCGAAAGGACGACCCGGCGCGGGCGCGGCGTCGGAAGTCGATTGGCTCCGTTTGGCTTTCTTCATGGCCGCGCCTCTCTTCTCATGGCAGTCCCTTCAGGACCGGCTGGCCGGCGGCGCCGAGGGAATAGCGATAGGCGTGGCGATTGGGGAAATATTTTTGTCGCACCTCGCGATCCTGTTGTGGGTCGCTGCTATTCAGGAACAACACCGGCTCATCGGTCGAAGCGCTCATTGGCGGATCGGCGACGTAACTGAGAGCGGCGTCGGGAGTGGAGCCGGGAGGCCGCAGGCTGGATACGAAAATCACGGCGGGCGCCGTGGCCTGCTGGCGCACGGTTTTTTCAAGCAGCCCGTTGCGCCGGCTCATCGCCGCCAGGGAACGCAACTGCACGGGAAGAAACATCGCGAGATTCACCACGAGAATCGCGGCGATCAGCGCGGTCCAACCTTGTGGCGCGAACTGCCCGGCGGGAGTCTCGCGATACCAGCGGTCCAGACGATCCGCTCCGGCCGCCGCCAGAATCACCAGGAGACAAGCCGTTTCGAAATACTGCGACGGTCCGGTGACGGTCACGCCGGGATCATGCGAGGTGACGGAAACGGCCAGTAGGACGGCCACGCTGGACAGGAACAGCTTGGTGGCTCGTGTCATCGGAGCACAGCAGATTAGCAGCAACGATAGCGGCCATCCCAGCAGCCAGTAGTTCAGCCGCAACAGGTTCACAAAGTCAAAAAGAATTCCCAGTCCAGCGGTGTGAACGCCAACGCCGCCCACCGCTGCATAGTTCACGCCGAAGCCAAATGTGGAGGAAGAAAGATCCACTCCCCAGGCGCGCAGCGCCGCGTCGTGGGGAGTTTCAAATGCGCTGCCGGTGCGAAGGGCGTTCAACGCCAGGATCGCCGCCGCGGCTGCGACAACCGGCGCGATCCACAGGATTGCTTTTCCGGGACGGCGTTCCTTCCACAGCAGCCAGATCCACCAGGGAGCCAGCAGCGCGACGGAGGTTTGCGGCTGGCACAGCAGTGCCGCGGCGCTGGCCATTCCGCAACAGGCCAGCCAGCGCGTCTCGCGGTTCTCGGCGTAGCTGCAAGCTGCCAGCATCGCCGCCAGCACACCCGTCGCGACCGCCGGTCCGGACATGTCGGTGGCGGCGGTAAGTGTGAAGAAAGGCGCCGTGGCCAGGAAAAGCAGGGTCAGCGTCACGGCGCCCGCTCCATAAGCGCGCCGCGCCAGCGCGGCAGCCAGCCAAAGCGCCGCAGCCGCCAATAACGGATTGACGATCCCGGGACTATGCGCCAGGTAACCGATGGCCAGCAGCGCCGGCCACCCATAAGGATAGATGCCCGCCCAATGCGAAGAATGATTCAACCATCCCCAGCGTTGGCCGAGCGCTTCTACCGGCAGATCCGTGTGCAGGGTCAGGCGCCCTTGCGCCAGCAACTGCGCGGTGAAGCGATAAACATTTTCTTCGTTGCTGACTGCCGATCCTTGAAACAGGAAGATCCGCGCGCCGAAGGCCGCGGCGGCGGTCAAGGGAATCAGCGCCAGGGCCCAGTTGGGAATGCGCAAGTTAGCGGGAAGCAGCAAAGCGCCGCCCACGGTCACTCCAAGGGTAGCCAGCAATCCTAGGCCGCCGATCCAGAAATAGATGGTGGACTCGAAGGAAGTCAACGCGGCGGTTGCCGAGGCGTACTCCACTGCGTTGTGGGCGTAGACTTGCCAGAAGATTTGCCGGTAGCCAATCCCCGCGCCCACGGCCAGCAGTAACGCAGCGACACCCCAAAGCCATCGGCGCGGCGTGGACATCGGTGACAATGTTACACGAAAGCCCGGGCCATGAACCGCGACAGTTGTGGAGCGACGCAGCCGCTGTGGTCTTGAGCGCTCTCACGAAGACACGCCCGCCTGAGGACCCAGGTCCACGCGTTTTTCGTAGCAGCGCTCAAGACATACCACGGGTCCGTCGCTCCATGACTGTCGCGGCTCACCGAGCCGACAACGCGTCCGCGCGTCGTCCAGGTGATATACACTAGAACGATCGGCGTAGGCAGCCTGGTAGCGCGTCTGCCTTGGGCGCGTTCCTGTTCTTTGGCTAACTCCCCATCCTCCTTTGTCGGTGATTAGACGCCTATTTAGCCGTTTCGGTTTTGGTGGGATGCAAAGGTGCTGCGATGTCAGATTGATGACATTAAGGTTTATCGAGAGCGGCATTAAAGGCCTTTCGACTCCGTTCAAATATTCTAGCGTCAATATTCACTACCATGTCCGTGCACGCTGATGCTAAGTCTCCCTCACCGCCTGTCCATAATGAGTGTGTCAGGAATTTCTGAGAATCAGAAAGGTATTCGTTCAGTACTTCGTTTGTCTTTGCGGGCAGGTCTAGCATCGACGTAATCCACGTAGCATCTCGATGCCATATGAGGCTCATTGACATCGCCCAGCCCGTCTTCCTATCCGTTTTGGTAGTGACCTCTATCATCACGATGTCAAGTTCATACTCTGGCTTCGAGTCAACTAGCCTTACGTCGCCGACACTTCGAAATTCCCGGCTCAAATAGCTTGTCGCGGCGTCTCTTAAAGCTGGTGGCCCGTCGATATTCAATTCGACTGTTGTAGACCACTTGGCCTTTGTTTGTGCCGTCAATGACACTGTCACCACAAGTAGCAGAAAGATAACCGTCTTCATGCACGACATCCTAGCACAACCACAACCGCCCGGTTCAACTTTTCGTCAAACTGGTCATGCACTCCCGCCATGCCCTCCGCCGCTTCTCCCGCCGCATGAAGCGGGAGCCGACCGCATACGAGACTCTGTTCGAACAGCGTCTCATCGACGCCGGCATTCCCTACAAGAAGCAAGCCATCCTGGGCTTCTACATCATTGACCTCGTTCTACCCGACCGCCTTCTTTGCATCGAGCTTGCCGGCAGTCAGCACGCCGGGGGTACGACAAGAAGCGGACGAGTTCATTCGGCGGTGCGGACTGGACGTGTTACGGATACGGAACGGGGAGGCGGCAGGCTATCCTGTCGAGAGTCTCATAGTTCGAACACCGCAAGCAGCCAACGCATTCTTGAGTGTCCATGCACGGTCGAGAGCATACCGGGGCGTGGCTCTACGAGCGTGCCCCAAACCCATGGTATAGTTGTACGCGATGATTCAGTTCCTCAAGGACTATGCTTTTTTGGCCTCGTGGATTGGCGTCGTTCTTCCTCTGGCAATGGCCTTCGTCCAGAGCAATCGCACAGGGAAACGGATAGATTGGTTTGCCGTTTTCATCTATACCACGTTTGCGGTGTCATTTTCTATCGTTATCTCCCCAGCCTTTGATGAGACCGCCAGAAATTTTTCTAAGTACTTTGCTCAAGCTTCATTCGCCGTCATACTCCTTGCTAAACGTTCATTGACGCTTGATTAGCTCTCCTGTTGTGGATAACTTCTTGCCCTCCGCATACCCAAGCCATTTGACACGCCCTGCACGGTTGCTAGACTTAAGGTAAACTGGCGTGGAGAAGCGGCTATCTCGGCTGGCTTATAACCAGCAGACCGCAGGTTCGAGTCCTGCCGCCAGAACCAGGAACTAATCCCCTTTACATGTTTGAAAACGACTTGGCCGAAGCTTCCCGCCTCGAATCCGCCCTCCTGTCCCTTCTCCAATCCAAAGGCTACCAAGCGTGGCTCAATCCCGCCGACGACCTGGACGGCAAGCGAGCTTACGACATCGGCGTTCACAACGGCACCGCCGAACGGAAGCTAGAATGCAAGCTTGACCTGTACTCTATCCACTCCCCGAACTTCGTCCTTGAAGAGCCCCACGCGTGGCGTTAGCGACATCCTTGGCATTCTGCCGGGAGGGCGGTTTTTGGCCGTGGAAGTGAAGACCCCGACCGGCAGGCTGTCGGTCTACCAGCAGCAGTTCCTTGACGGCCTGACGGAGAAGGGCGGACTGGCGATTGTGGCTAGAAGCGTGGATGACGTAATGGTTTAGGCTGTGATAGGATGTCTCAATGGTTGATGGTATCATTCGCGTCAAAGAATTTGATAAGGGTGCCACGCCACCGAAGTTTGGCGTGGCATTCGAGACGACAGTCCATCCTTGGAACGACTTGCCGCTTTTGCTGTTTTACAGTGAGGACAGACTACTCGTTTTTCTCCGGGGTTTTCTTCAAATCGAAGAGACTGAGATAGCTTCAATCATTCACACTCTGCATTCCGGCAAGAGCGCTGGTGTACCCGCGTCTTTGTCTGAACTTCAGCTAGAAGAGTTCAAGCGCCAGTCTGCTATGCCGCAGCAAGTAGACCGTGGAGCGCGGTTTCCTCCGTCATCCCGCTAGCAGCGTCAGCCGCTGATGCTCCTCCGCCAAGTCCGCCGTCATCGAGTGCAGGTACTTCTCCGCCGTCTTGATGGACGAGTGTCCCAGCATCCGCGAGACCTTGTAGATACTGCCCCCGGTCTTCAGGTATTCCATGGCGAATGTGTGGCGCAGGGTGTGCGGAGACGTGCGGACGCCAGCAATCCCTAGCCGCTTGCACATTTTCTTGAAGTCCCGCAGGAAGTCCCGCTGGCCGTACTTCGTCCCGTTCCGGTTGGGAAAGACTAAGTGCTTCTTGTCGCCGCACCAGCGAAACAGCACCTTGCGCAATTCGTACGACATCGGCACCAGCCTTTGCTTCTGGCCTTTGCCCTTGACATTGATGAGCAGATTCTCAAAGTCCAGGTCGGAGACTAAAAGCTGTAAGGCCTCGGCGATGCGCAGGCCGGTGTCCAGCAGCAGTAGTGAGATAGCGTGAATCCGGCGCTGGTTGCCCGTGGTCGGGCGATAGTGCAGGATGGCCGAGATGTGCTGAGGCGTAAACGTTGCCAGCACCTTTTCCTCTTCCTATAGAGAGGACAGATTGACCGGATCCTTGATGTGTCCCTCTTTGTGCGCCCAGTTCAGGAACGGCCGGATGCAGCGCAGGTAGGTGTTGACTGAGACGGATTGGTTCCGTTCCCGCAACACGCCGATGTGGCCTATAAGGGCGACTTTTAGAGCCGCGCCAGAAGCATAGGACTGCTCCAGGACGGGCCCAAACGCCTTGAAGCTAGTTCCGTACCAGACAAGGGTTTTCGGTGTAACATTGAAGAGGTAACGGCGCTCCCGCGTAAAAGCCTCGATGAGGGAGGCAGGAGTGCAAAACTGAGTGGGTTGTTCGTAGGTCATTCCATTGTCGGGGCGTAGCGCAGCCTGGTAGCGCGTCTGCCTTGGGCGCAGAAGGTCGCCGGTTCAAGTCCGGCCGCCCCGACCAGTTCTTTCTTGTACCGTGTCACAAAGGTCCCCGTTGTGAGCGGGATCGCATGAGCCAGCAGCACACCGCGCGGGGAAAATCGTCAAACGCTTTTGGAGATTTTGTTTTCGTGCCGCGCGCCACGCCGGCATCGCCGGCGGACATCGCTGGAAGCCCCATCTTTGGCGGCTTGCAAGCATCAAAATCTTTTCTTGACAATCTATGGTGCGCAGTTAGAATGACACCCTCCCCCTGAGTGAAGGATGAACGTGATTGCGACAACGACGATTCTCTTGACAGAAGTCGAAAGTTGGGTTCTCACGGCGCGTGGAAAGGTTCGCGACCTTTACGACGCCGGTCGTGTGAATGGACGCGACGCGCTGTTGTTCGTCGCCACCGACCGCCTCTCCGCCTTCGATTGCGTCATGCCCAACGGGATTCCCGGCAAGGGTGAAGTGCTGACGCAGATCTCGCTGTTTTGGTTCGAGAAGCTGCGCGGCCTGGCGGCCAACCATTTGATCACCGCGGATGTCTCCCGCTATCCGCAGCCCTTCCGGCAGGCGGAAGAGTTGCTCCGCGGACGATCCATGCTGGTGCGGCGGGCCCGCATGATTCCGGTGGAGTGCGTGGTGCGCGGCTATCTGGCCGGCTCGGGATGGAAAGACTATCGCGCCAGCGGATCGTTGTGCGGCATTCGTCTGCCCGCCGGACTGCGGGAGTCGGAGCGTTTGCCGGAACCGTTGTTCACTCCGGCCACCAAGGCGCCCAGCGGGCATGACATCAATATTCCGTTCTCGGAAGTGGAAAAAATCGCCGGCGCGGCCCAGGCCAGGAAGATGCGCGACCTGAGTCTGGCTTTGTACCACAAGGCCTCCCAGTGGGCGGAGAGCCGCGGCATCATTATTGCCGATACCAAGTTCGAGCTAGGCCTGATCGGCGACGCCGGCAACGAGGAGATGATTCTGGCGGACGAGGTTTTGACGCCCGACTCCAGCCGCTTCTGGCCGCGCGACGGTTATGCGCCGGGTGGGCCGCAGCCTTCCTTCGACAAGCAGTTCGTGCGCGACTATCTGGAGACGCTGGGCTGGAACAAGCAGCCGCCCGCGCCGGCCTTGCCCGCGGAAGTGGTGGAGCGGACGTCGGCAAAATATCTGGAGGCTTACCGGCTGCTGACCGGCCGCTCGTTATGAACGGCCGGAAAAAGCTGGAGTGGTGAATGACGACGTGGTCGGGATTGGATTATACGATCGCCGTGATTGTGGCGATCTCGGTGCTGCTGAGTTTTCTGCGGGGGCTGACTCGCGAGTTGATTTCGTTGACGGCTACGCTGGGCGGAGTGGCGGCCGCGTTGTGGTTTTATCAGGACGTGGCTCCGTGGTTTGAGCCGTATGTGAAAACGCGGGAAGTGGCGCAGTTGGCGGCCTTCCTGGCGATCCTTGCGGCAGCATTAGTGGCCGGCGCCGTCGTTTCGACGTTCGCCGGCCGCGTGGTGAAGGCGGCGGGCCTGCGCGGGGCCGATCGCCTTTTGGGCGCGAGCTTCGGCCTGCTGAAAGGCCTGTTGCTAAGCCTGGCGCTGGTCCTGGCTTTGGTGGCTTTTCCACCGGGACGGGAAACCGCCGATCGCTCGCGCCTGGCGCCATATTTGGTGCAGGGTTCCCGCGCGCTGGCCGTGGCCGCGCCGGCCGCCATGCAAGCAAGTTTTTACCAGGGCTTGGAACGAGCCGCAAGATCTGGCAGTCCCGTTCCGGAAGTTCAAAAACTCTTTAGTTAGAGATTCGGAGGAGTGGCGTGAGAGACCAGTTGGAAGCACTCGTACAGCAAATGGTGGAAAAGGGCATCCGTTACGACGCGGTCGTCCAAGATTTCGAAAAATGCTATATTACCCGCGTTCTGGAGCGCGTCAAAGGCAACCAGTCGCGTGCCGCGCGTACCTTAGGAATGCACCGTAACACGCTCAGTCGCAAGATCGCGGAGTACAACCTGACCACGGATTTCCGCCGCTCTGGAGAGATTCAGGCGGTAGCGCCGCGCAACCTCACCAGCGCGACTCGGCCGCTCGGCCGCGCCTACGAACCCGTGCCGGTGACGACCCGGGCTTCCCAGCCGCTGGCGCGGGCCCAAGGCCGCCGCTAAGGGGTGCGGGAGGCCGTGCGCCTAGGGGAATTATGGGAAGCATGGGCATACTTCCCATAGCGTCCTATTTCTTTGGCAGAATCTTGCCCTCCGCCAGGGTGAGCGAGAAGGGGCTGGCCTTGAAGTCTTTCACCACGCCCTCAAACTCGATCGACTTGCCTTTGGCCGCCCGGACGGCGGTGGTGGGCGCGGCCAGCACTAACACCACGTCGTACTCGCCGGTCGTTTCCTGAGTCTTCTTCAGCACCGCGACGTGCACCGTCTTGGGCGCCGTGAAGGAAACGATCACGCCCTCCAGATCCATACCTCCGACGGCCTTCAACTTGGCGAAGACCTCCTTGGCCTTGTCGTCGTCTTTGCCGAGCACCAGCTTGATCTGGCCGAAGGGCATCTTGGTGACGTCATCCGGGATCGGCGGCTCGGGCGGAGGCGGCGGAGGCGGCGGGGCCATCTCGGCCTTGGTCTTGACGTGGAAATCCGCCGGCGGGAACGGGGAAGCCTTAGCGGCTGCCTTCAAATCCGCCAAGCCCTGATCGGAACCGTGGTGGGAGGTGTAGACGCGTGTCAAGTACGTATCGATCTGCTGTTTGAATGCGGCAGGCAAGGCTTGCTGACCGTCGATGGCCACCGCGCGCGCATACGCCCAGAGCATCGGGTCGTAGTCCACGGGCTTTTGATCGGCCAGGGTGTCGGCGATCACGTAAAACAAGCTGGCGTCGTTGGGAGTCAGTTCGGCGGCTTTCTTGAAGCCGTCCATCGCCGCGGGAATATCCTTGCGCAGCAGGCCGATGACGCCCAGCACGTGATAGTCGGTGGAGGCCGTCACGTTCTTGTTGGCGGTGTAGTCGGCGTCGCTGACGCCTTCCCCGCGCTTCATGTTATTGATGCCTTCGATGCCGGCCTTGGCGTTGGCTTCGGCATCGCTCAACTGCTGCTGGAATTGCGGATCGGTCTCTTTGGGCGGCGCCTGCAAAAAGCCCGCGCTCAGGATCAACCGGGCCCGCTCGTGGTGAGGATTCACCGCCAGAAGCGCGCGCGCCGAGTCAACCAGATCGGGAACGAGAGGCTTGCCGGCCTGCGTTTGCGTCGCGAGTTTGGCTTCCAGCACCTGTTCCTTTGCCACCGTGTTGGGATACTTGGCCAGATAAGCGTCCAGCGCGGCAAGCTTCTTGGCGGGATCCGTCTCGGTCAGTGCGGCGTAATAGGCGTTGTACTCCGCGGCATCCTTCGGTAGGTTCGGCTGCGTGGCTTGCGCCACGGCCATCACCACTCCCAGCGCCAGCAGTCCAGCAAATACGATTGACTTTCGCAACATTGCGTTTGCTCCTCGGGAATAGAAACTTGTACTTCGAACGGCTCCGTTACTTCTTCGACGGCGGCAGGATCTTGCCGCCGGCCAGCGTCAAGGAAAACGGGCTGGCCTTGAAATCCTTGACCGTGCCCTCAAACTCCACGGACTTGCCTTTGGCCACCCTGGCGCGCAGGACCGGCGCGGCCAGCAACAGCACCACGTCGTAAGCGCCTTCCGTCTCCTGAGTCTTCTTCAGCACCGCGATATGCACCGTTCTGGGCGCCACGGGGGGAGTTGCGGAAACGATCACGCCCTCCAGGTCCATTCCCCCGACAGCCTTCAACTTGGTGAAGACTTCCTTGGCCTTGTCGTCGTCCTTGCCGAGCACCACCGCGATCTGGCCGAAGGGCATCTTGGTGACATCGTCCGGGATGGGCGGCTCGGGCGGAGGCGGCGGAGGCGGCGGAGCCATTTCCACCTTGGTCTTGATGTGGAAACCATCGGGCGGGAAAGCGGCGGCCTTGGCCTGTTCCTTCAACTGCGCCAGACCTTCGTCGGAACCGTGATAAGCCGTGTAGGCGCGCGTGAGATAGGAATCCACTTGCTGCTTGCCGGCGGCGTTCATCGCGCCGGGGCCTTCCAGGGATGCGGCGCGCGCGAAGGCCCACAGGGCGGCGTCCCATTTCACGGGACGCTCCTTGGTGAGCGTGTCGCCGATGCGGTAGAACAGCGCGGCGTCGTTGGGCGTAATTTGAGCGGCTTGTTTGAACGCGTCCAGCGAGGCGGCGTAATCCTTGCGATACAGCCCGATGATAGCCAGCGCCTGATCGTGCGTGGCCAGCATAGTGTTCTTGCTGCCTTGGAACACATCGTCGCTGACGTTGGCCGGTTTGACCAAGGCGTTCACCGTTTCAATACCGTGTTTCGCGTTAGCCTCGGCGTTGCTCAGCTTCTGCTGGAAGGCTGGATCGCTCTCACTGAGCGGCGACTGCATGAAGGCGTAGCTCAACACCAGCATGGCCGTGGTGTTGTTGGGATTCACTTGCAAAATGTCGCGCGCGCTCTGCTCGCCCATCTGCCCGGAGGCCTGCTGCGCCCGGAGTTTCAATTCCAGCGCTTGCTCCTTCACCACAGTCCGGGGATAGGCGGCCAGGAAGGCGTCCAACAGTTGAATCTGTTTGGCGCCGTCCTTTTCATTCAGCGCCAACACGTAGGCGTTGTATTCCTGAGCGTCGGTGATCTGCTGGGCCCGCGCCGGCGCGGCAATCAAGAGCAATGCGGTTACGGCAATCAGAGACAGCTTTTTAAGCATGTTCAACAACTCTCCTCTGTAGTCTCCCAAGCGGCGTCGCCCCGGCCCATCGCGACACGGCGCATTATATAGCAAAAACGGCGGCAGTCTGACATCAACCTGACCGGCCTCCGCGTCGAAGCGGCTAATGATTAGACACCGCCGGAGGCTGGCGAGTGTCGGTCTTCCCGCGGGGCGCGGCGTTCAGGCCGGATTTCGCTACACGCCGATCCTATAGCAGAGGCGTCGTTTGTGGCAAGTCTTGAAATGCGATACTTCCCCTACGCTGTTTTTCCGCCCCGATCCGCGATTGGCCGGCGATGGGCCGCGGGCTTAGCCAGGCGGGTGAGGTATTTCCGGCGGTCGGCGGGCATGCGCGGATCGCCGGCGATCTCCATCAGGTCGTTGCGCTTCACCAGCGGCGCCAGAACCAGCACGCGTCCGAGCGAGGTCAGCGGCTGGCGCAGCAGCGCCAAACGCACGCTGTAGGCGTGCGACCAGCGCTGGTGACAGCCGATGCGCTCCACCGCTTCCACCTTGATGCTCTCCATGCCCAGCGCCTTGACCACCAATTCGTCGGTCAATTGCGGGCTGCTCAGGGCCGCTTCCACCACGCGGATCTCGCGATCCCCGAGCAGCGCGCCGGCCACGCGCCCGGTGGCGCGGCGGGCCAAGGAAATGCGCTCGCCCAAGGCCAGCCCCGGCAGGCGGTTGATCACGGCGTCCTCGGCCACCCGCCGCAAATCGCCGGGCGCGCCGGGAGTCAACGCCACCTGCACCAGATCCTGCAAGTAAAGATGACGCAGCAACGCCAAGCTGAAGGTGCGCGGCGTATTGGGATGGCTGACCAACGCCACCTTCACGCGGTAGGAACTCAGCAGCCGTTCCTGGCGTGTCAGAGAGGCCACGGCGGCTTGCGGAAGATCGCGCCGCGATAGCAGGAGGAGGGCGTCTTCTTCGTTCAGAATATCGAAAGGCAGCGGCACGGAATCGTTCGGCATGTCCCTAGGCGCGTATATGTTGTCAGTACCGTCCGTGGTAGCGGATGGGTCCCGCTCGCAACCCCCGCTGGTGACGCCGTCGACGCTGCTTGAATCAAGTTCCACGCAGCAGGGCTACGATCGATTCAATGATTCTGTTGTACAACTCGGCCTTGAGTGCGCCGGCCTGATCGACGATCAAACTCTGATTCGCGGTAAATACCTTGCCCGGCCTCGCGTAGCTGACCAAACGCAGTGATCCGCTCGCGAAGTCACCCGCTTCGGTCACCAACGCCCGGGCGTCACCATACGGCTTGCTGGTCACCTGGCAGAGTACCCAGTCGCCCCGTTCTGCATTCGCGAGCAAAACCGCCGGGCGCAGTTTCGTTTCGGAAAGATCGGAGAACGGGAAACGCGCAAGGACTACCGCACCTTTTGTAGGTGCGACCATGCCTCATCCTCCTCGGGACGGCTCCAATCCTGGGCCAGCGCCGCTTCGCTCAGAAGGGCGCTCTCGGAAACCCCTGCCAATGGGCTTTCCTCAAGGATCGTCACGAGAGCCCGCCGCGTAGAACCGAGTCGAACGGGTTCCAGCAGGTGCACTCCACCTTGCTCGTCAATTACGGCCTCAATGGTTCGAATCATGGCTTTGCCCTCACTGTGAAGTCTACACTAGTTGGCAGGTTGCTACTACTGCTGCGGCCCGGCAGCCAGGCGAGGGAGAGGAGCGTGCAACCTCGGTTGGCATGTCCCTAGGCGCGTATGTGTTGTCAGTACCGTCCGCGGTAGCGGATGGGTCCGTCTCTTCGAAGCGGGACTCATCCGCTACCGCGGGTACTAACAGCGCATGGCTCAGCTCCTACGGCAACAAGCGCTCGAAGCGCGGAGGCAGAGTCTTGATGATATCCATATAGGTGACGTAGACGGCGAACATCACCAGGAAGACGAAGCCCACAGTGATGATTTTCTCCTTCACCGCAATGCTCAAGTCCCGCCGCAACGCGCCTTCAATCAGCAACAGCACAATCTGTCCGCCGTCGAGAATGGGTATCGGGAATAAGTTAAAGATCCCCAGGTTGACGCTGATGAAGGCCATCAAGGTGATGAATTCGAAGGGACCTTGCCGCGCGGCGTCGCCCGCTTGCTGGCTGATGCCGATCACCCCGGCCATGGAACGCGGCGACATCCGCCGTTCCAGCAGCTTGCCCACAAAGTCGAAAATCATCATGGCGAAGGTGCGGTTGCGCGCCAGCGATTCCTGGAACGCCGCGGGCAACGACAAGGGCTTGGAGATCATCTCGTCCTGAAACGTTACGCCGATCCGCCACATCTGTCCCACGCCCTGGGTTTCGCGGTTGCGGGCCTCCACCGTGGCCAGGAATTCGCTGCTCCCGCGCCGCACCATCACCAGCAGGGAGCCCCTTTGCTCTTTTGAACGATGTCGATCATCTCCGGACGGTAGGTGATGATCTGGCCGTTCACGGAATAAATCTGGTCGCCCGCCTGGATGCCGGCCTTGGCGGCAGACTCTCCCGGATCCACGCTGCCGACCATGGCCGGCAGCAGCGGCGCCCACCCCGGCCACGCCGATGCCGTCGCGGCCTTCGGAGTCGGGCGTCACCGTGGTGGTGAAATCCTTGCCGTTGCGTTGGTAGACCGTCTCCACGGGATGCGCGGGGTTCGAGAGGACGTGAAACTCCAGCGTTTCCCAGTTGGGATTGGGCACAGCATCAAACTTGACCAGCCGGTCGCCGGGCTGGATTCCAGCCTTGGCCGCGGGAGAGTTTTCCGCTACGTAACCGATTTCCGCGGGCTTCTCCAGGAACGCCAGTTTCTGATAGTGGACCACGTACAAACCGGTCAGCAACGCCACGGCCAGGATGAAGTTGAAGACCGGACCCATCACCGCGATGATGAACCGCTGCCAACGTGGTTTGGACAAAAACTCGCCGGGATCGCCGGTGCCTTCGCCGATGTTATCGCCCGCCATTTTCACGTAGCCGCCCAGCGGAAGGGCGCAGATACGGTAGTCGGTGTCGCCGACCTGGCGGCCGGCGATGCGCTTGCCAAAGCCGATCGAGAACGCCTCTACCCGGACATCGAAATACTTGGCGGCCAGAAAGTGGCCCAACTCGTGGAAAATGATCATCACCCCGAGCACCACGGCGACAGCCAGAAAATTCACTACAACGGTCGAAAACATGTTTAGTCCTTAATGCGCCCCTGCCATTACTTCACCGCCACTAATTCACCGCCACTAATTGAGACGTACCGATCAACACCGCTGGTTTTTCCAGCAAACCGGCGGCCACCCGCCGGGCTTCGCGGTCCACTTCCAGAACATCGTCCAGCGTGCGCGGCGCGGCCGGCTTCATGGCCTCCAGCGTGGCGGCGATGGTCCGGGCGATGCCCAAGTAGGGAATCTTACGGTCCAGAAACGCGGCCACCGCTACTTCGTCGGCGGCGTTCAATACACAAGGATACGCGCCGCCCATGCGCAACGCCTGGTAAGCCAGATCCAAACAGGGGAAACGCTCGCGATCGGGACGCTCGAATTCCAGCGTGCGCAACTGGTCCAGATCCAGGCGCAGGTCGCCGCCGCCCTGCACGCGCTTCGGATAGGTCAGCGCGTATTGAATCGGCAGGCGCATGTCCGTAACGGAAAGCTGCGCGATCAGCGAGCCGTCCACATACTCCACCAGGCAATGCACGGTAGATTGCGGATGGATCAGCACATCCACTTGATCGGGACGCAGATCGAACAGCCAGCAAGCTTCGATGACCTCGAAGCCTTTGTTGGTCATAGTGGCGGAATCAATGGTGATGCGCGAGCCCATCTTCCACGTAGGGTGGTTCAGGGCTTGCTCCACGGTGACGTGTTCCAGATCGCGCGGCGGAGTCTGGCGGAACGGGCCGCCCGAAGCCGTCAGGATCAAGCGCCGTACTTCTCCGTGTTGGCCCGCCCTCATGCATTGATGGACGCCATTATGCTCGCTATCTACCGGCAGTAATACCGACCCGGATTCGCGCGCCGCCGCGGTAACCAACGCTCCGGCCGCCACCAGCACTTCCTTGTTGGCCAGCGCAACATTCACGCCGCGCTTCACGGCGTCATAAGTGGCGGGCAATCCCGCCACACCGACGGCGGCCGAGACCAACAAGTCGATGTCAGGATGCGCGGCGGCTTGGCGGATTCCCTCGGGACCATGGAGGATAACCGGAAGCGGCCCGCCGGCCCGCTGGATCAGCTCGCGTAAACGGGGAATGTCCGATTGCTTGGCGACGGAAACCACTTCCGGGCGGCAGCGCGCCACTTGTTCGGCGAGCAATTCCACGTTGCCGCCGGCGCTCAGCGCGACGACTTGATACTGTCCCGGGAGACTATCGAGCACACGGAAGCAACTGCGCCCGATGGAGCCGGTGGACCCGAGAATAGCAATTTTTTTCAAGCCAGACCGCGCCTCCGGCTACCAATGAAAGAACGCCACCACTTTCATATCGTACCACAGCGCCGGAATGGCGAAGAGCAGGGCGTCCACGCGATCAAGCAAGCCGCCGTGCCCCGGCAGAAGCGTCCCGGAATCCTTCACGCCCGCGCCGCGCTTGAGCGCCGATTCCGCCAGATCGCCGGCCTGTCCGGCGATGTTGACCGTGGCGGCCACGAACAGACTGGCCGGGGCGGACATCTCGGGAAAGAAGTATTTCATGTAGGCATATCCGGCCGCCATCACCACCACCAGGGAAGTGACCGTCCCTTCCCAGGTTTTTCCGGGACTGATGCGCGGCGCCAGCTTGTGGATGCCGCCGCGGCCCAGGAGCCGCCCGCCGTAATACGCGGCGGTGTCGCCGATCCAGATCATCACCAGGACGTACAGCGCCAGCAAGTGGCCGCGCGGTTGTTCCCGCAACTCGACCAATAAGGCAAAGGGCAGCCCGACATACAAGATCCCGAAAATGGCGGATGCCGATCCGGAGGCGGCTGTAACCAGGTCGCGCCCGGGAGTCATGGCCAGAGTCAGCGCCACGACGACGAACAGCGCGGCCAGCGGAATGTGCACGCCGAATCCCGGCAACGCCACCAGCAGTCCGGCCATCGCATAAGCGGGCAGACGCAGCGGTTCCAGGTTGACTTTGGCGGCCAAGTCCAAGTACTCGCGAAGCGTCGCGATGGTCAAAGCCGCCGCCGCCAGACCCAGCAACATCGGCGGCGCGAAAATGACCACGGCCAGGACCACGGGCACTATGACAATGGCGGTTAAGATGCGTTGCAGGTGATTTGACTGCACGGTTTATTCGTGGCCGTTGCCGTTGCCGCCGTTGGGGCTTAAGCCTCCGTAACGGCGGTCGCGCTTCTGGTAGGCGACAATGGATTCCAGCAGGTGTGCGCGGCCGAAGTCGGGCCACAGCGTATCGGTCACCCAGATTTCGGAGTAGGCAATCTGCCAGAGCAGAAAGTTGGAGACGCGCAACTCGCCGGAGGTGCGGATCAGCAAATCGGGATCGGGCAATCCGTTGGTATACAGCGCGCGATCGATGTCTTCTTCCGTCACGTGGAAGGCGCTGCCGTTCTTGGGCATTCGATCCAGGATGGAATTGAAAGCGTCCACCAGTTCGGCGCGCGCGCCGTAGTTCAGCGCCACGGTCAGGACCATCCCCGTATTGCCGGCCGTTTTTTCGATGGCTCCGCGGATATCCTCCTGAACCTCGGGCGGAAGCTGTTCGGGGCGGCCGATGGTTTGAAAGCGGACGTTGTTGGCGTGGATCTCCGGCAGCTCGCGGCGCAGATATTCGCGCAGCAAACGCCACAGCACGTCGCGCTCGCTCTTGGGACGTTTCCAGTTCTCCACCGAAAAGGCGTACAAGGTCAGCGCGGGAATACCCAGCCGTGTGCAGCTCTCCACGATTTCCTTGACCGAGCGCACTCCGGCGGAGTGGCCCGCCGCGCGAGGCAGCCGCCGGCGATGGGCCCAATGGCCGTTGCCGTCCATAATGATGGCGATATGACGGGGCAGGCGGGTAAAGTCGATCTGGGCCAGCAGTTCGGCGTCGTCGCTGCCGGCGTGGACGGGCTTGCGGCCCTTATCCGTCTTGAACGCGCTCAAAGTCAAAGTGCTCTCTCCTGCAAAGTCTACAGTGGTAACGATAGCACGGATAGGCCAGGATGGGCAGGCTTTAGTCGCATTTCTCGGCTCGGTAAGCTTGACGCGCCCTGGGGATCGATCATACGATTGCAACGGCGAACCGCAAATACGTCGCCCGTTTTGGCAAGGATCTCTCTTCGGAATAGGGGCCATCTTGGATGAGGACATACGCTCGATCAATGATCGGATGGTTTGCCATGCTGATGCTCGCGGTATCCATGGCGCAGGGCCAGGGGTCGGCCAACCAGCCGCGCGGAGTACTCAGCGATCCGGTGGACGTCAGCCCGGATTTTCACGACTACGCCAACACCTACTTTGTTGCGAATAGGCTGGCCAGTTTCGATCCCGCCACCGGGCGCGGGACCCTCAATTGGCGGCGGCACCAGTTGGTCCCGCGAATTGCGTTCGACAACATGAAGGAGGGACTACAGCCCTTCCCGGGAGCGACCTTTCCCGGCGGCGAATACGCCGTGGATCCCGACTTGCCTATCTCCATTCAGTTTGTTTCGCCGCGCGCTATTCGTATCCGCCTTCAAACCGGCTCTCCGGCCAGGCCGCAGGCAGTCTCGCCGATGCTGGTGCGGGAGCCGGCCCTGGATAGTAGCTGGAAGATGGAACGCCTCGCGGGAGGCTATCGTTATACCAGCGTGGCCGGCTCGGTCACGATTCTGGAGAACCCTTGGCACATCGAGTTTCGCGATGCCACGGGGCGCTTGCTTACTAAGACGAATCACCCCACCGACAATCAGACCTCGCTCGATGTGGTGCTGCCGTTTTCCTTCGTGCGGCGGTCTTCCGATTATTCCCGCAGCGTCGCCGCAGTCTTTTCTCTGGCGCCGGGTGAAAAGCTCTTCGGTACGGGCGAATCTTTCACTCGCTTGGACAAACGCGGGCAAAAAGTGGTGCTGTGGGCCAACGATGCCAACGGAGTCGAAACCGGCCGGATGTACAAGCCCATCCCATTCTTCATGAGCAGCCGGGGATACGGAATGTTCGTGCATACTTCCGCTCCCACCACGTTCGACTTCGGAGCGTCTTTCTCAGGTACTACGTCGTTGCTTCTGGGTGACGATGAACTCGATCTGTTCGTTTTTCTGGGAAATCCCAAGGAGATCCTTGGCGAGTATACGGCGTTGACGGGAAGGGCCCCGATGTCGCCGCTGTGGTCCTTCGGCTTGTGGATGAGCCGGATCACTTACAAGTCCGAAAAGGAAGTGCGCGACGTGGCGGCCAAGCTGCGAGAATATCGCATCCCCAGCGACGTGATCCACCTCGATACCGGATGGTTTGAGACCGACTGGCGCTGCGACTATCAATTCTCCAAGACTCGCTTCGAAGACCCCGTCAAGATGATCGCGGATCTGAAGCGCGACGGCTTTCACATATCGTTGTGGCAACTTCCCTACTTTGTTCCCAAGAACTCGTTGTTTCCGGAGATCGTGGCCAAGGGCCTGGCGGTGAAAGACGCCAAGGGAAACCTGCCGTATGAAGATGCCGTACTGGACTTCACGAATCCGGCAACCGTTTCCTGGTATCAGGAGAAGATCGCCGGCCTGCTTCGCATGGGCGTCGGCGCGATCAAAGTGGATTTCGGCGAAGCCGCGCCGCTGACCGGCCTGTACGCCAACGGCCGCACGGGATTCTACGAGCACAATCTGTATCCCCTGCGTTACAACCAGGCCGTGGCGGAGATTACCAGGCAAGTGACTGGTGAGAACATCATCTGGGCGCGCAGCGCGTGGGCCGGCAGCCAGCGCTATCCGCTGCATTGGGGCGGCGATTCGGGAAACGTCGACACCGGCATGGCGGCGACATTACGCGGCGGCTCTCTTTCGGACTGAGCGGATTCGCCTTTTGGAGCCACGACATTGGCGGCTTCACTTCGCGGACGCCGGAAGAACTGTATCGCCGCTGGCTCCCGTTCGGAATGCTCACCTCCCATAGCCGCGCGCACGGCGCTCCTCCCAAGGAACCTTGGGAGTACAGCCCCGCATTCGTGGACGACTTTCGCCGCGCCGTGGAATTGAAGTACCGCCTCATGCCTTACGTCTATGCCCAAGCCAAGGACTCCAGCGAGCGGGGACTCCCGATGCTGCGGGCGCTGTTTGTCGAATACCCCGACGATCCCGGCGCGTGGCTGGTGGAGGATGAATACCTGTTCGGTTCCGATATCCTGGTGGCTCCGTTGATGGAAAAAGGAACCACCTCGCGCGACGTGTATTTGCCTAAGGGCCAGTGGATCGACTATCAGACTCACAAGGTCTATCCCGGCGGCTGGCAGAACATCGCGGCCGGCGCGATCCCCGTGGTCATGCTGGTGCGGGAAGGCGCGGTGATTCCGCACTTGAAGGTTGCGCAGTCCACGGCCCAAATGGATTGGTCGAATCTCGACATGGTGGTCTTCGCCAGCGCCCCGCAAAGCGCGCAAGGGCTCCTGTGCCTGCCGGCGGATAATGTTCTGCGTCCCATACGGATCGAGCGGCGGAATGGTGGGTTCGCAATGGCGGGGGATCCTCTCCCGGGTCGGGTGGCGGCGCGAGTTCAAACGTACACGCAATTCACATGGTAGCGGGTGGTGTAAACTGGGATCGCATGGGACGGCTTTCCGATCTGATGGGCATGCTGCTGGGATTCGTTCTCCTGGCTTCTGCGGGCCAGCCACAGAGTCCGCGCGTCCCGCAGTTGGCGCAACAGGCAGCTAAGGCTCGCGACGAGGGGCGTCTGGACGACGCCCTGGCGCTCTACCGCCGCGGGGTTGTCTTGCAGCCGGATTGGGTGGAGGGTTGGTGGAGCCTGGGAACGCTGCAGTACGATCGCAACGCTTTTGCGCCGGCCCGCGATGCTTTCTCACATCTCCTGAAGCTGGATTCCGGCGCGGCTCCCGCGTGGGCGTTGCGCGGGCTGTGCGAGTTTGAGTTGAAGGAATACCGCCCTTCCCTCGATGACATGCAGCGCGCCCTGCGGTTGGGACTGGACAAAGCGCCGCAGCTATCGAAAGTAACGCTGTATCATGCGGCGTTGCTGCTGACGCGGTCGGCGCAGTTTCAGACTGCGCTGAAGCTTTTTTCTCTGCTTGCCGTGGAGGACGTGGATGACCGGGAGACGATTTTGGGAACGGGCTTGGCAGGTCTGCGGCTGCCTTTATTTCCGTCTGAGACACCGCCGGCGCAGGAAGAGTTCGTATACCGCGTGGGACACGCGCTGCAACTGAGCGCGCGGCGGGAGGAGGACGCGGCACGCAAGGAGCTAGAGGCGCTGGTCGCGGCAAGGCCGCGGGCGCCGGAACTGCATAACCTGCTTGGGCAGGTGGTGGTGCTGAGCGATCCGGATGCGGCACTGGAGTACTGGAAGGCGGAGTTGGCGATTTCCCCTAACCATACCCCGGCGAAGCTGCAGATTGCATTTGAGTACCTCAAGCGCGGGGAGGCTGCGGCAGGACTGCCCTATGCGCGGGAGTCGGTGGCGCTGGAGCCGGAGTCGTTTGTGGCGCATAATGCGCTGGGACGACTGATGCTTGCGTCGGGCGATATGGCTGGTGGGATTGCGGAGTTGGAGAAGGCCAAGAAACTCGCCCCCGACAGCCTGGACACGCGGATTGAACTGGCGTCGGCCTACGCCAGAGCCGGACGGAGCCAGGACGCGGCTCGCGAGCGGGCTGAGTTTTTGCGGTTGAAGAAGGACCGGTAAAAAAAACCGGAACACGGAAGTAAATCTGAAGAAAAACGGAAAGACCCTGAAAACCTCCAGCGGCTTTTCCGTGTTCCTCCGTTGTTTTTTCAGATTTGTTTCCGTGTTCCCATTTTAGTTGGGAACCTGCCCGCCCGGACGCGCAATGCGAATCCAGTGGTCCGTGAATTTGTTGTGCGCTTCCTTGATCTCCACCTTCGGCATGTGACAACCGGCGCATTCCGATTTTCCCACTTTGCATACCTTGGCGCCTGGTTTGCCGTTGGACGCGGAATGGCAACTCTGGCACTGCTTATCGTAGCTGGCCAGGGCCCGGGGAGCCGTGTTGTGCGGGTCGTGGCAAGACAGGCAGCGGATGCGCGCGTCCGCGGCGTCGTAACACCGGCTGTTGATCAGGCGGTAGGGCTGGAAGCGAACATTGGTGATGTTATGCGGGCCCTGGGTGGCGATGGTTGACCAGGTGCGGTGGCACTGGCCGCAGAAATCCGCGGTTTCTTCACTGGACAGACTGCCGAGTTTGGGTGGGAATACGGTCGCGGCGGAGGCGAATCCCGCCAGGTGCGCTTCCGTTTGCTCGTGACAACGGGCGCATTGGACGCCCGGAGTTAGTTGATCGGTGTGCAGCACGCCTCCGGCCAGGGCGCCGGTGGAATGGCAGTTGAAACACTCTTCGGCGCCTTTCTTCGATAGCTCGCGGCCGATGGCTTCGTTCAAAGTGCGGGGAACATCCGGGCGAGCGCCGACGGTCAGGTCGAGAGCATCGGTATCTTTGTAGTAGCTGACGCGGCTCTCGTACCAGTGTCCATCGCGGTTCAGCAAGTAGGTCTGGCCGGCCGCGCCGAGCCCAAAAGACCAGACGATGGGAGTAGAAAACTCTTCGGAGCCGCTCCGGATCCGGATGTCACGCGGTAGATGCTTTGGTCGCCCCGGCGTTCGATCGCGTAGGTATAGGGTCCCTGACGGAAATTGAGCTTGGCGTGCGCGGCCAGGATGGGGGCGGTCGCGGCGCTTTGCAGCGCGTGGGCCATGCCCGTGGAGGGCTGGGATTGTGCTTGTTGACGATGGCAGGAAGCGCACTCCAGGGGAGCCTTGCCATCGGCGGCAACGAGAGTAGTGCAGAGAGCGAACAAAATCAGCCACAGAGGCACGGAGAACACTGAGACCGGAAACACAGAGAAAAACCGTGCTCCTGGTTTCTCTGTGTTTCCGGTCTCAGTGTTCTCCGTGCCTCTGTGGCTGATTCCTTCGCTGTTGTGTCTTCGCATCACTCACGCTCCCCGCCGCGGCCCTCGCGGTCTTTCAGGCGCAGGAATTCCTTGCGTTCCCGCGCGGCGTCTTCCGGGCGGCCTACCTTGGCATAGAGGGAGGCCAGAGTGATATGCGGCTGGGGTTGATTAGGATCAATGGCGCGAGCCTTTTCGAGTTCCCGGATACCACCCTGGATATCACCCTGATCGGCCAGCACGCGGCCCAGCAGCGTATGGGAGGCCAGCGCATCGGGGAGTATGGCCACGAGTTGACGCGCGTAAGGCAGTCCTTGGGCGGGCTCTCCGCGCCGCAAGTATTCGGCGGCGAGCGCGCCGAGGGCCCCGGCATGGGATGGGTTGATCTTTAGTTCGGCGAGGAACTCGTCCACGGCACCGTCGGCATTCCCTGCCAGTTCGTAGCTGCCGTTCAAGTAATGGACGCCGGGCGAGGAGGGGTAGCGCGCCACCAAATCCTGCATGGCCTCGACTGCCGCGGCGGCTTTGCGCTCCCCGGCATACCAGAACGCCCGCCCGGCCAAATAGACGAGTTCGCGATCCGATTCCGGTACTTCCTCGGGGGCAATCGGTTTCCAGAGCGCGGCGACACCCGCCAGCAAGAAATAGGCCGGCTTCTCTTCGGCCGTCCGCGATAGCTGCATGAGTACGCCGAGAGCCAGTTCAAACAGGCCACGTCGCACATAGAGTCTGGCGAGTTGATACTTGGCCGCCTTATCGATGCCCGGTGCGCCGGCTCCCAGATCCTGGCCATCGCGCAGATGGACCAGGGCCTGGTCTTCCTGGTGGGCGCCGAATTCGCAAAGGCCAAGCATGGTAATGGCCGGACCGCCTTTGGGCGAAAGGTGAACCAGTTGGCGGAAGGCGTCGCGGCATTCCGGGTAATGCTCCTTGGCGTATTCCAGCGTGCCCAGCGCCCACCAGCCTTCTTCCCAGCGAGGATTCGCGGCCAGAGCCTTGCGGTAGAGGGCCGGTGCTTCGGGGCTTCCCGCCTGGCGGGCGTTTTCAGCGGCTGCCTGGCGGGCTTTTTCCGCAGCCGCAGTCGAGGCTGGCTTCTGAGGCTCAGCCGCCTGCCACAGACTGAGGAGAAGCAGCAGCGGCGTCACGGGTTGCGCTCCAAAGCTTTCACGCCGGGCTCCTTAGCCTGCTCGGCGGCTTGCAGCTTCTTGACGATTTCGCGCTCGCGGTCGCCCTCGTCTTTACGCTTCACGCGGTAGTAGAGCGTGGCCAGGGAGATGTGAGCCTCCACGAACTCCGGCTCTTCCTTGACCAACGATTCCAGCCCGGAGCGCGCCATGTCCAACTTGTTCTCGCCGAGATCGACGAGAGCAAGCTGATAACGGGCGCCGAAATCGCCCGAGCGGATTTTGAGCGCACGTTCCAGATAAGTACGGGCTTCCGAATAGTTTTGGTCCTGGCGCAAGATCTGGCCCAGCAGGAGGCAGGCATCGAAGCCGTAAGGATCAATCGCCAGGCTGCGGCGGAACTCCACGGCGGCCCCAGCTTCGTCGCCGCTGCGGCGCAAGGTCTGGCCGAGATAGATGTGGGCCTCGGCGAGATTCGGGTTCAGTTCGATGGCGCGCTGCAGCTCGCTTTGCGCTCCGGGCAAGTCATTGGCCATCATGCGGGCCGTGCCCATCAGCAGGTGGGCTTCCGCGCTTTCGGTCTTGCGGAAGATGCTGTTGAGCCAGACTTGACCGCGCTCGAACTGCTGATCGCGAATCAGGGCCGTGCCGTACATATAGGAAACGGCGTCGTCCGCTTTTCCCGCAGATGCGATGGGATCAAGCAACTCAATCACCTTCTTGTTCTGGCCGGCGTAAAGGTACGCGTTGGCCAGCAGGAGCGTAACCTGGAGGTTGCCAGAATCGGCGGCGTGGGTCTTGGAGAATTCCTCAATTGCTTCCGCGATGCGGCCGGACTTGTAGTATGCCAGGCCGAGATTCAAACGCACGGCGCTGTTCTGGGGATCCGCTTCCAACGCCAGCGTGTACTCGCGGATAGCCTCGTCGAAGCGGCCCTCATGGGCCAGCGCCGCGCCGAGGTTGGAGCGGACCGCCGCGACGTCCGGGTAGGCTTTGAGGAATCGCTGGTAGCCGTCGATGGCGCCAGTGTAATCGCCGGCCTGATGCTTGGCCAGGGCGTCCTTGATCTCGGCTTGGGGTCCCGGCTGGGATTGCGACGACAGGGACGCCGCCAGCAAGGCGAGCGTGCCCACCACGCGCAGCGAGGAGTGTGGGAAGCCGATCGTTCCGAGTTTGACTCCAACCCTGGCCATAAAATGCAAGAAGGGGGCTAGCCGGAACGGCAGCCCCCTTCAGTTTACTACCGCAGGACGGGTCTAGAAGGTATACTTCACGGCCAACTGGATAATGCGGTTGCCGATTTTCCAGTCGGCGTACCCAAACCGCGGACTGGCGGCGGGGTCCAACTTCCCATTGGGGAGGAAGTTCAGGTTGAAGTTGTTATCGCCGTTGATAAAGGACGTCAACGGGTGGTTCAGGAAGTTGTAACCCGAGACGCGGAACTCCAGCTTCTGATGCTCGGTGATTGTGAAGTCCTTGAACAACGTCAGGTCCTCGTTGAAGAATGCTGGGCCGTGAATATAGGGCATGACCAGCGAGCCGTTGTGACCGGGAGACGGCGGCGCGAAGCAGTTGCCGTTGATGAACTGGTTGGGTCCCAGGTTCGAGCGAGGATCGCAGGTCAGTATCGGAAGATACTGGTAATCCGGAGAGCCGGTAATGATGTTATTGTTCAAGCCCGTGGCTGCTGTTAGAACGGTTCCGTCAGGTAGCTTGGTGCCTGCCGGGATCGTACCCGAAACGTTGAAGGTGGTGGTAACAGCCGACTGGATGTCCACACCACTCTGGAACTGGGAGATGCCGGAAGCCTTCCAGCCGTTCACCGCGCCACTCACAAACTTGTTCCCTGTTTTCAGTCTCGGGAGATCGACCACGTAAGCGATGTTGAAGATTTGCGTACGGTCGTTCGGGAGGACGCCGTAATCGTTGTTGATGTTCAGCGGATCGTAACCGCCGGGGCCACCGCCCTCGCCGCGGACACCCAGAGCCTTGCTGAACGTGTAGTTGATCAGGAAGTTGACGTGCCCCGACTGCTTGTTCCAACTGGCCTGGAGCGCGTTGTAGTTCGAGTAATCCTGATGGTTGATTTGCTTGATCCCCCCATTGCCGCCGCCGTAGAGGTTGTAGGTGCGGAGAGCATCTGTCGTGCTCGCCGCGGGGTTGGTGCCATTGGTCGTGAAGAATCCCGGAATGTTGAACTCTGTTCCGATGGGCAGCGCGTTGATCGAACCAAGGTTGTTGTTCCAATTGCTCAAATAATTACTCGTATTTCCGACGTAGGCGATTTCGAACAGGGACGCGAAGGGCATCCGCTGGGCAATCGTGAAGCTGTAGGTTTGCGTCCGGGGGCTCCTGGTTGTCCTTGGGATCGAGAACCGTGATGGCGCTGGGGCGGGTGAAGCCCCCCACCACTTGGTTGCCGATGGTTTGGTAGGTTACGTTGCTGGCGCCAGCCGCGTACGCGCCTTGCGGGATGTTGAGAGCGCCGGCCTGAACGTTCTGCTCATCGTGGTAGCGGTACATTCCATAGCCGCCACGCAGCACGGTCTTACCCTTTCCGAAGACGTCCCACGCGAAACCGAAACGCGGGCTGTAAAAGAGCGCGCGGCTCGGAGCGCCGGACAGCGGATAGCTGGGATCCTTGGCATTCCATTCCACGCCGGTAATATCAGTGGGACCCGCTTTGGGGTTGTACTTGGTAGGATCAAACACGGCGAGACCGAGACCGTTGTCGTCAACCCACGGTCCGAAGTGGGAGACGCGCAAGCCATACTCGAGGGTGAAGCGACGCGTGATCTTCCAGGAGTCCTGCGCAAAGAACTCGATGGGACGGTAACTCATGATAATCAGGACGTCTTTGTTGGTTTCGCTGTACGCCGCGATGCGGCCGGCCAGAATATCCGCGTAGGCGTTGCCGGTGCTATTGCCACCCCAGTTCGCAAACTGCATCTGGCCGTTGGCGTTGTTACTGGAAGGTTGATTGTTGGAGGTCGACTCCCCATAGAAACCAAACTTCATGGTGTGCGTGCCCCAGACCTTCGAAAGGTTGTCTTGATACGTGGGCAGAGTCTTCTTGGCGTAGAGGCTTCCGGTGACCTGGAATCCGCTGGGATTAATCATGTTAGCGAGGCCGTCTCCCCAGCCGGTCATCTGAGCGATATCCCCGACCTTGTTGTTGGCGGAAAACAGGTGGTTGTAGTTTACGCCCAGGGTCGCAGGATCCACCGCCCCTGGATTCTCAAAGGAGTTTTGCAGGTTCAAGTTGGTGTAAGTAAATACAAACTCGTTGGTCAGCGTCGGCGTGAACACTTTGGTCAGGTTGGCCGAGATCGAATCGGACTGATTGGCGGCGATCAGGCGCGTGGGATACGGAACGGTGGGCGTAGGCCTCCACCATAACGTGTCGGTGAAGTAGGCCGTATCCCGCTGGCGGTTGTAGCTGACATAGAGCTTGGTGTTGTCGTTAATGGCCCAGTCCACACGGGTTCGGAACTGGTCGGCAGTTCTGAGGCTTGGTGGAAGTCTGAACGAAGTTGTAGCCGCCGTTAGTCGCCGGGTTGGCATTCGGGAGCGGATACAGGTTGATCAGCTTCTGGCCGATCGGGTCAATCGCAGACCCCGGAACAATGCCGCCAGGGAAATTGGGGGTCCCGCTGGTCGCGTAGCCGCTATTCGGATCGAGGGAACTGAAGTTGCCGTTGCGCATGGCCGCAGTGGGCACGTAAGCCTGATAGAGACCGTTATCTACGGTCTGGCCATAGTACTCATAAGCGGCGAAGAAAAACAGCTTGTCGCGGTTGTGGTTGAAATTCGTGCCGGGAATGAGCACCGGACCGCCGATGTTGAAGCCGGGATAGAAGTACTTGGTTAAAGGCCGGGGCGCGATCGGTTGCAGGCTGGAATTCAATCCTTGCGCGTTGTTGAGCGCATTATTGGCGTTCATCACGTTGTCTCGCGCATAGAGGTAGGCCATGCCGTGGAAGGCGTTGCCACCGGACTTGCCAATGGCGGAGACCACCACAGGACCCTTCTGCGAGTCGGCGCCGAAGTTGGAGGTCATCACCTTGAGTTCCTGAGTCATGTCCACATTCATGTCCACCGCCTGGCCGCAATTGCAACCGGGATCGATGATATGGGCGCCGTCGGAGGTGATGTCGATCGCCCCGGTGCGCTGGCCGTTGGCGGAGAAGCTGCCAATCGGTCCGGAACCGGTTCCGTGAACTTCACCGGTAAAGGAGGCCTGATTCTGGGCGCCTCCGGTCATCGCCATGCCGGGCAGGATCTTGATGAACTCCGCGGCGTTGCTGCCGAGGATAGCGATGTTCTGAAGCTGCTTTTGGCCGATCACTGCCGATTTTTCCCCGGAGTCAACAGGAGTGATTTCTTGCGCCACGCCGGTCACTTCAACGGTTTGGCTTACGTTGCCCACTGTCAGCGCGATATCGCTCATGTTGCGTTTATCGCCCGAGTTCATGACGATGCCCTTCTCCTCCCACTTTTCGAAACCCGGAGCTTCGATGATGACCGTGTAGGTTCCCGCCTGGATCGCCGAGATCGTGAAATACCCTTCGGCGTTGCTCAGCGTGCGGCGCGTATCGCCGCTCAGCTCGCTCTTCAGAACGACCGTGGCGTTCGGGATCACGGCTTTGCTGGAATCAGCGACCGTTCCAGTCAAAGTTGCGGTCCCGCCCTGCGCCTCCAACCGTTGCGAGACGAAACCGAGCACACAGACGATGCCCAGCAGAAACAACACGACTTTCCCCGTGAAAAGGTGTCTTGACATGAACTTAGCTCCCCTTGACTTGAACTGGAATCCCCGACTCAATTAGCCACCCCTAGTTGAATTGTACTATCGGACACTGATCTTAAGTAGTATCTGGAAGGCTGACAAGGCTATTACGGTAGCAAGAGATGCATGTTGTTCATTTTCAGCGCTATAGATGCCATGGCATAGGCAGGTATGATACCTGCAAAAAAAGGTTGCTCCCCCTGGGCCTGACTTGTATATAATCGGCCCAAGCAAGAGGCCCGCCAAGACTGGTAGAGGCTTCGGGTGAAGCGGCAACGTCTCTGGTAGGTTCGGAGCATGGTCCGCGTTGGCGGGAAGACGGATTTCTTGCGGGGAGGTTTCGGTGGGTGCGAATGTTGGGGTAACCGTGCAATGCTTGCCGCCCAAGACTTGGAGCGAGGCGGAGCGGCGGGCGATTATCGAGCAGTTGGAGCGCATGCTGGCGACAAACCACTTCAGCCACAGCAAACGCTACCCGACGCTGCTACGCTACGTAGTGGAACAAGCCTTGGCCGGCCACAGCGACCAGATCAAAGAACGCACTCTTGGCATCGAAGTCTTTGGGCGAACACCCGACTACGATACCACTCAAGATCCGGTTGTGCGAACCACGGCGGGAGAGATCCGCAAGCGAATCGCACAATACTATCAAGATCCGGGACATGACGAAGAACTGCGCATCGGGTTGCCGTCCGGCACCTACGTGCCGGAATTCGACATTCCCCCTGAGCCGCCTCCCGCCATTGCCGCAGTCGTTCCGACGGTTGAGGCGACTCTAGCGCCGGCCCGTTCCCCCTGGTCCAGGCCGGCGTGGTTCCTGCCCCCGGCCATTGTCTTGCTTGCCACGGTGGTGGTTCTAGCGGCTTGGTTCAAGCCTTGGGCTCCGCGTCCGGCGTTGGATCGCTTTTGGGCTCCGGTGTTGGATTCTCCGAACCCTGCGCTGCTGTGCGTCGGCCAGCCGCACTTCGCCGTTTTTCAAGGCGTTATCGTTCCGGTTATAGCGTCGAATCAACCGGGCGAAGCTCCCGTTTCCACAGAGAGCCAGGTCAGTTTAGACGATCTGTATCTCCGGGGAAAGCATTACATCTCGTTGTGGGACTCCGTGACCCTGACTCGCGTGGCCGCGCTGTTGGAGGCCAAAGCCAAAAAGTATCGGATTCGCGGCGAACTTTCCACTTCCCTGGCCGACTTGCGCGATGGCCCGGCGGTTCTGGTGGGCGCCTTCAACAACGATTGGACCTTGCGTTTGACGGGTCCGCTGCGTTTCAGTTTCGCGATCCCGAAGCCGCACACCTATGCCATCCACGACCGTCAGAATCCGGCGCAGGACACCTGGATCGTGGACACCTCGATTCCCTACCTGAAGCAGTCCGACGACTACGCGGTCATTTCACGAATCAAAGACGCCACCACAGATCGCGTCGTGGTGGTGGCCGCCGGGGTGGCCTATTGGGGAACCATCGCGGCCGGCGAGTTTTTGACCGATCCAAAGTACATGGACGAAGTGGCCAAGAGCGCGCCGTCCGGCTGGGAGCGCAAGAACATGCAAATCGTGATCGGCACCAGGGTGATCGCCGGAAACTCGGGGCCGCCGCGCGTACTGGCCACGTACTTCTGGTAACTCAATTCAGTTGGGTGAACCCGGAAAGCGCCGGGAAATGTACAGGGCCGATGCGTGACACGCTCAAGCAGTTTCTGAGTTTCGGGGGCTTTCCGTGCCCTTCCGTGTGCTTCCGTGTTCCTCTTCCGCTACTCAATGGTGATCACCGTTCGCTCCGTCACCGTCTTGCCGTTTTGACGGACGGTGACCCGCATCTCGTATTGTCCCGGCGGGAAGGAGTCCAGGGGAGTCGAGGCAATGTAGGGTATCAGGCCGCGGCTGTCGGGTGCGGGGAGTTTGGGCTCGCCGTGGCCGATCACCTTGCCGTCCTGCAGGAACTCGATGTCCAGGTCGGGCGCGCTTGGCGATCCAGGCTCGAGGTAGACGGTGAAAAAGTAGGACAGCACGGAACCGGGACCGCCTCCGGCAGTGTCCTGGAGTCCGGGCGAAATCTTCTCGGCGGCAACCTGGAATGGATCGTCCGCCGACGCCGTCAGGTCCGGAGAGCTGCTGCGAACCCGCACCAGACTGCTCAGGCCGACACTCTCCGAAACGGGCGGGATGAGGAGAAAGGATTTTCTGGCGCTAACCTTTTCCGTTTCCCGGTCGATGACCGCGGTCTCCAGCGTGTAGCGGCCGGAGGGCAGCGGGGCGTGCTGGGTGTAAACGAAATGGCCCATCTTGAATCCCGCCAACTTCTCGAGCGGGCCCTGGCGAGGAATGTCCTGACTGAATTTCCGGAGCACCGAGCCTTGCGCGTCCTTGATCATGGCCAGCACGGAAAAGTGCGTCTGGTAGGCGTGGTTCACTTCGTCTCTGGTGAACTGGATATTTTCCAGCGGAACATCAATGACCACGCCCACCGCGTCGCCGGTTGCGGATCGAAAGTGAAATCCGGCGGAGCGGAAGGGAATGTCCTGCGGGAGCGTTGTGCCGGCCAGCGCGTTCAGCAGGGGAACCTCATAGGGCTGAACCGATTGGCCCGGAATGAACGGCAGGGCGTAGTAGCCGTTGCGGCTCTGCACGCGGACTTCGGGACGGTTGACGATGACCGCAATTTTCCGAAAATGACCGTCGTAGTTGCGGATATCCGGCGAGTAGGCCAGTTCGTAATGGGTATCCAGGTCTTCGGTCACGCGGTGGAGTCCGCTTCGCAGATCGCTGTTGGCAATCATGAAGCCGCCGGTTTTTTGGCTGAGTTCGTCGAGGGAATTCTGGGTATTGGCGCGGATGGCTACCTGGCTGCGGCTTTCGGCGGTGGCCTGGTCGCGGGTCACCGCGCCGCTGTGGGCGGGCTGCTGAGAAGCGCTGCCCGCGGCGGCCTGGCCGAGCATCGATCGGCCCAACGCGCTTGGCGAAAAGCTGCCTAGGCTGCGGGCATCAATCCCGTAGACGCTCACGTTGGCGCGGTTGGCGTTGCCGATCAAAGCCTGAAACTCATCTTTGTAATCGGGCTCGATGGAGATGCCTTCGCAGAAGAACAGCAGCGTCTTGCGGCCCGGCAGCCGGTACTGCGGAGGAATCAGCGCCTCCAGAGCCAGGAGCGTGCGCCGGCTCCGCAGGGGGCGCTCCACGTCCTCGTTGAACTGCCCCATATCGTGCATCATCGCGGCGAACATGTCGGCCGCGGGGGAACCGCTCACGGCGGCCGGCGCCACAATCTGATCGGGCTCGGCCAGGTAGAGCGAGGGCGTCGAACTCGTGACTCTGGCCACCGCTTTGCGGACCAGATCCTTGTCCGTGGTGTACTGCTGGAGCATGTGCAAGCGCTCGTCAATGGAGAAGACGCCAAAGAAGAGATTGGGGCCGGTCTCCGTCTTCAGCAGGTCCTCCATGGCGATGCGAACATTGTTTCTGGCGTCGGGCCCGAGCGGATCAAAAGCCAAAGTGACGATCCGGATCTCCCGAAGAGGGTCGATGGCAGCGGGTTTTTCGCCGGTGACCGCGGTCACGCCCGGTGCGGCCGCGCCGGAAGTGGCGGCCGGGGATTCTTCCGATCGGGTAACCAGGCGAAAGGATCGGATCGCCTGGTGCTGGCCGTCGTCGGTGAGCTCGAAATCTTTAGCCGTAAGGTTCTTGACGAGGCGGCCTTTTTTGTCGCGCACCACGACATCCAACAGAACCTCTTGAGTGGTGCTGCGGACTGTAGTTTGCGGCACCGGGGTTTGCGGCGCGGGGGCGACGGGGCTCTCTTGCGCATAGCTCAGGAGCGCGGAAGCCGCGAGGACGAGTATCAGAATGAATCTCATTTTCCGGTAGGACAACGCTTACTCAATGGTGACCAACGTTTGCTCCGTCGCGGTCTTGTTATCTTGACGAACGGTGACCTGTACCTGGTACTGTCCCGGCTTAAAGGACCCCAGCGGCATGGTAGCAATGCAAGGTATGATGCCGCGTTGATCAGGCGCCTGGAGCTTGGGTGCCTCGTGACCGATCCGCTTTCCATCCTGCAGGAAGTCTATCCCTAGATCCGGGACGGTCTGCGAACCTGCCGGGACATAGACGGAAAAAAAGTAGGACACCGTGGAATGGGGACCGCCTTGGACAGTGTCCTCGAGTTCGGGCGAGATCTTTCCGGCCGGGATTTGGAATGGATCGCCGCTACGCGGTTCCGGTTCGTTAGCGTCCCTTGGGGCGAAGTTCCGGACCCGGACCAAGCTGCTGATGCCGAGGTCTTCAGATGCCGGCGTTATCAGAATGGAAGATTTGTTTGCACTAATCTGCTCAGTCGTCCGATCGATGATGGCGGTCTCCAGTGTGTATCGGCCGGGAGACAGTGAAGCGTGCTGCGTGTAGATGAAACGGCCCAATGCGGACGTATCCAGCCTATCGAGCGGGCCCCGCACGGGAATGTCCCGACTGAATTTTCGGACCACGGAGCCTTGCGCATCTTTGATCAAGGCCAGCACGGAGAGATGGGTGTGATATTCATGATTCAATTCGTCTCTGATGAACCCGATTCCTGGCAGAGGGACGTCAATCACAACGGCTACCGTATCGTCCCTGAAATGCAGCCCGGCGGAACGGAAAACAATATCGTGCGGCAGGGTTGCGGCGGCGAGGGCGTTGAGCAGGGGAACTTCAAAGGGCAAAACAGCTTGCCCGGGAATAAACGGCAAGGCATAGTATCCACCGCGGGTCTCCACGCGAACGTCGGGAAGGCGGACGGTAACCGCGATGGTTCTAAAGTGACCGTCGTAGACGCCGATCTCCGGCGAGTAGGCCAGCTCGTAATGAGAATCGAGGTCCTCGGTGACACGGTGAAGACCGGGACGCAGATCGTTGGTGTCCGCGATCATGAAGCCGCCGGTCTTTTCGCTCAATTCCCGGAGAGAAAGTTGCGCATTAGCGTAGATTGCCGCCTCGGCGTGCTCGGACGCAAGCACCGAGTCACGGGATACCGCACCGCTGTCCGGATACTGTTGGGCTGCACTGCCGTTTGCGGCCCGAGACAACAGAGATACGCCGCCCGGGCTCGGCGAGACGCTGCTCAAGCCGCGGGCGTCAATCCCGTAGATGGTGACGTTGGCGCGGTTGGCGCTATTGATCAAACCTTGGAACTCCCGCTTGTACTCCGGCGCGATATTCATGCCTTCACAGAAGAACAGCACCGTCTTGCGGCCCGGGAGCCGGTACTGCGGAAGGATCAGAGATTCCAGGCCAGATTGGGGAGCCCCGATCCGAAGGGGGCGTTCCGTGTCCTCGTTGAACTCACGCATGTTGTTCATCATGGATGCGAACGCCGCGGCGGTTGGAGACTCGGTACCTCCGCCGCCCGCTCCGGCCGACGGCACAATCCCGCTGTCCTCGCTCTTATAAAAGGAGGACGGCGCAGTGGTGACCCAGCCTACCGCTTGGCGCACGAGATCCTTATCCGTGGTGTACTCCTGCACAATCCTCAAGTTTCGATCGATGAAGACAACAGCGAAAAGGAGATTCGGGCCGGTTTCTGTTTTGAGGAGCTCTTCCACCGCGATCCGGGCGTTGTTTCGAGCGTCGGGACCGAGAGCATTGAAAACCAGGGTGATGATCCGGATCTGCCGCAGAGGATCCAGCACTGCGGCAGGTTTCCTGCGCGGGCTTGGGTTGGTGCTGGATACGGCGCGGGATGCGATCATGGCGGGCGCGATGGCCGCCGACTCCTCTTCCAGCCCGCTCACTAGCCGCAGCGACCGGATCGTCTGGCGCTGGCCGTCGTCGGTCACTTCGAAATCCTTGGCAGTGAGCTTCTTGACGAGGTGGCCTTTCTTATCGCGGACCACCACATCGAGCAGGACTTCCTGAGTTGTGGAGCGCAGGGTAGTCTGAGGCGCCTCGGCGGCGGGCCGGTTTTCCTGGCCATAGCTGGGAAGCCCGAAAGCCGCGAGTGCGAGTATCGGAATGAAATTCATTCTGCGGCGCTTACTCGATGGTGAACAACGTTCGCTCGGTCGCGGCTTTGCCATTTTGGCTAACCGTGACCCGCACCTCGTACTGTCCTGGCTTGAAGGAGTCTAAAGGAGTTGAGGCAATGTAGGGTATGGCGCCATGGCTGTCGGGAGCCGGGAGTTGGGGCTTGCCGCCGCCGAGCAGTTGGCCGTCCTTGAAGAATTCCATGCCCAGGTCCGGCGCGGTTTTGGATCCGGCCGGAACGTAGACGGTGAAAAAGAGGGATAGCACGGACCCGGCGCCGGCTTTGGCGGTTTCGTCGAGTCCGGGCGAAATCTTTCCGGTGGCCACTTGGAAAGGATCGTCCGCCAGGGCGTCTGGCGTATTCGAGGGAGCGAAACTGCGAACCCGTACCACGCTGCTGAGGCCGACGCTCTCCGAGGCGGGCGGGATCAGGATGACGGATTTCTTGGCGCTGATTTTTCCGGTCTTGCGGTCGGTGACCGCGGTTTCCAACGTGTACCGCCCCGGCGCGAGCAAGGCGTGTTGAGCATAGATAAAATGGCCCATCTTGAAAGCGTCGAGCTTATCGAGCGGCCCCTGGCGGGGAACGTCCTGACTGAATTTCCGGACCACCGAGCCTTGCTCATCCTTGACCAGGGCAAGCACGGAGAAGTGGATCTGGTACAAGTGCGTCAAGTCGTCTTTGGTGAACTCGATGCCGTCCAGCGGAACATCAAAAACGACCACTCCTTCCGGATCGCCGGTGAGCGATTTGAAGTGCAGGCCGGAAGAGCGGAAGAGGATATCCCGGGGGAGCGTTGCCGCGGCCAACGCGTTCAGCATCGGTACCTCAAAGGACAGCAGGTTCTGGCCTTGGACGAATGGCAAAGCGAAGTAGCCGCTGCGGGTCTGAATGCGAACATCGGGACGGTTGACGGTAACGGCGATCTTGCGGAAGTGTCCGTCGAAGTTGCGGATGTCCGGCGAGTAGGCCAGTTCGTAGTGGGTGTCGACGTCCTCGGTGACGCGGTGGAGGTTGGTCCGCAGATCGTTGGTATTGGCCAGCATGAAGCCGCCGGTTTTTTGGCTGATCTCCTCGAGCGAGTTCTGGGAATTGGCGCGGATCGCCTCCATGCCGCGGTCGCCGGAGGTGGCCTGGTCGCGGGTCACCGGGCCGGTGGATTGGCCCTGCTGGCTGCGGCTGCCACTGGCGGCTTGCTTCATCAGTTCGTTGGCTTCGCTGTTCTGCGAGTTGCTGTCCAAGCTGCGCGCGTCGATGCCGTAGACGCTGACGTTGGCGCGGTTGGCATTGCTAATCAGTCCCTGGAATTCATCGGTGTACTCCGGGGGGATGCTCATTCCTTCGGAGAAGAACAGCATCGTCTTGCGGCCCGGCAGCCGGTATTGCTGAGTGATTAGCTGTTCGAGAGCGAACAAGGTGGCGCGGCCCTTTTCGGTGCGGTCCAAGGTTGACGTGAACTGCATCATGTTGAGAGTGAGTTGGGCCAGCGCCACCTGGACCAGCCCACCGGTGTTGGGCGGGCCGCCGGCCGGCAGGGCTACGCTGGCGTTGGCGGCATCCTGGGTGGCCACGATCTTGACTTCTTGGGAAATCCGGTCCGACTCGCTCCTGTAAAGCGAGGAATTGGCGGTCGAGGTGACTCGCGCCACGGCTTTGCGGATGCGCTCTTTGTCGGTGGTGTATTGCTGGAGGATGCTCACTTGCTGATCGATGGAGAAAACGGCGAAAAAGAGATTCGGGCCGGTCTCCGTCTTGAGCAGGTCGTTGACGGCTAAACGGGCGTTGTTTCTGGCGGTGTTACCGAGGGTGTCGAAAACCAAGGTTATGATCCGGATCTGGCGCAGCGGGTCCAGCCCAGCGGAGGGGTTTCCGACCGCGACGGCTTTTCCACCAGCGGCGGCGGTGGCGCCGGAGACCACGGCTTCGCCCACGATATCCGACCCGCCGACCAATTGGAAGGAGCGGATCGTCTGGCGCTGGCCGTCGTCGGTGACTTCGAAATCTTTAGCCGTAATGTCTTTGATCAGGTGGCCCTTTTTGTCGCGGACCACCACGTCGAGCAGAACTTCCTGGGCCGAGCTGCGGATGGCGGCTTGCGGCTGCTCGGCGGGAGGCCGGTTTTCCTGGGCGGAACTGAAACAAATAGACGACGCCAGTGCAACGGTAAGAAGATATCTCATTTGTGGGCCATCATAGCACTTTGGGCGCGCCCTGGGCAAGTCGTTCTGCGGTCGTTCTGCGGTCGGGCGGTCGTTGGAGGGCCAGTTCGCGCCGCTACTTCTTGCGATCCTTCATCTGCTTCTCCCAATTCGCCTGCATGTCCGACAAGACCTGCGGCGTGTCCTCGGGACGTTGAGCCAGTCTCTGAAAAATCTGGCGCATTTCAAACGGCATTCCCAGGAAAATCCGTCGAGCCTCCAAGGGCGGCGGTCCTCCGGGGGTCGCGGCAGCAGGGATCGTGGCGGGAAGTTGCACGGCGTACATGCTGCCGCCGGCGAGTGGTTCATGCGGGTACTGCATCAGCCAAATACAGTTGTGCCCATCCAAAATCATGTTGGCGGAGACCACCACCCAGCGGCCGGCATCCTCGGCGGTGGGCGCCTGGCAGTCCCACAACCTCGACCCCGGAACCCAAGGAGCGCTATCGAACAGACCATATATGTCCACGGGAATATCCTGGAGACCACGCTGCCGCGCGAATTGCGCCACTTCCGGAAGCGCCTGGTTCCAGTCGAGATTCGAGTCGTTGACCAACCAGTATCCGGGACGCCCGGCGCCGAGCGGGCTAATATACGCAAAGTAATTTGGATAGGTGCGCACGGCGGTGACCAGGCAACCGGCGGCGAGCATAACAACCAGCGCACCGGAACCCCAGGCCAATCCCGGCGCGGCTTTCTGTAGTTGTCCCAGCAACCGCGGAAAGGGCGCCAGCAACAGGATCAGCAAAACAAGCGGTATGGTGAAATGGCGGATGCTTACGTCGAAGTGGCTGACGACACAGATTCCCGCAAATACCACCAGGGACACCCAAAGCACCCGCCAAAGCGTGGCCTGCGCCTCTGGTATAACCGTGCCGCCGCCCCGCTTCACGATCAACGCCACCGCCAGAAGCGCCAGGAGCAGCGCGAGAAAACCTGGAGGAGACTTCAGCACCAACAAGACCGGAAAGTAAAACCAGATCCCGTGGGGATAGGCATGGCCGAGAAGGAACGTCGGCCGGTTCCCGGTCACCACGACCAGGAATAATCCCCGCAGCAAAATCCATGGCGGCATCAGCAAGCGACCCAGAAACGCGGCCAGCGGGCCATGACCGGCAAGGCCCGGAATGTTGAGCGGCTGGTTCCAGGAAAGGATGAAGTAGACCGCATATACCACCAGCGCAGCCCACCAGGTTGCCTGGCGCATCGCGCGCCAGCGCAACCGGCGCCACTGGCGGGCCTCCGCCGGCGCTTCGGGTTGTCCGGCGAGGGGCCGCCAGCGGCTGCTCAGCGACACAGCGATGAAGGCCAGGAACAGAATAGGAGCGGTGAACTTGGTGAGAATCGCGCCGGCCAGTGCCAGACCCATCGTGACAATGTTTTTCCGGTCGGGCTTGTCCCACATCCCGGCCAGCGCCCACAGTGTCAGCAGGGAAAAGAAGGTAATGGGGATGTCGGTCAACACCAGCGGGCCGAAGACCAGAAACGCCGGGGTGCTGGCGTAGACTGCCAGACAGAGCAACCCGCCCCAATCGCCACCTAACCGCCGCGCACAGGCGAACACCACCCAGCCCAGGGCGAGGGTCAGAAGCAGCATGGGGAGTCTGGCCCAAGCCAGCGTACTTGGCGGGCTGTTCCACTTCGTCAAGACGTATTCCCCGAAGACCCACTCTCCCAGGAATGCGGAAAAGAAACTCTGGCTGATGGTCCAGATGGTACTGGAATAGTCGGCATGGATTCCGCGAAAGACGAGCGGCAGCGCCGCCAGCACCTTGGCCAAGGGCGGATGCTCGGGGTTGAAACGCAGATCGAGCTTTTGCAGGTAGCTCACACCAGCGCCGATATGAGCCACCTCATCAAAGGTGACGGACTCGCGCAGCGCGGCGCCCCCAGTCAGCAGGAACATCAGCGCGAGTAACAAAAGCGCTAGGATTGAAGCGGCGGCGCGAAGAATCATAGCTAATTGAGGGGAATGTCCACGGATCCCACCAGGCCCGTGGTCGTGTCGCGCGCCACTAAACGGGCTCGCGTGGCCGACGGGACGAGCGGCACCGTCAAAGTCAACGCTATGGGAGCCTTGGTACCTTTCTTAGCGTAAACAACCACGCTAATCTGCACCAGCCGGGCGGGGATTCTGATCACTGGCCCTGGTTGAGGCTCCTGCGGAATCTGGACCAAGCTCGCCACCAGAAACGGGAAGAGCAAGGATTCCATTAGCGAATTATAGCACTGCGCTGGCGGCGCTGCCGCCGGCGTTGACCGGGCTATACCGGGCTATTTCGCGGCCTCAATCTTGTCGATGACCAGGGCTTGGGAACTGGCGCGGGCAAAAGTCCGTCCCGTCGCCTTCACGCGCTGGCCGGCGAATGGCATCAACTTCTGGTTCTGACCCAAGGCGGGAGTCTCTCCCGAAATCGGCAGGAAGATGACGCCGTCGTCGCTGAGTATCACCAGCGGAGATCCCTTCTTGGCGCAAGCAATCGCGCAGTCGCGGCTGATGGGTTTTTCCAAACCCTTGGTATAGGCGCACGCGGAATCCAGCACCCATCCGGTGACCGTCGCTGGAGTCCCCTTCGTTTCGGTCATGGCCTGCGCAAGACCAACCGCCAGGATCAACGCCGCACAGAGTGTCGAAGTTTTCATATCCTCTCCCCTTCCTAAAGGCCCAGTCTCGAATCGAGGGTCGAGAGTATCCGCGGCGGCCACACGGCGTCAATAGTTAAAATCAATTACGGTCCGGGACGACCGTTTTTGTATTGCAGGGAAATACGGCAGCGGTTATCCTCCGTTATACACTCCCGCCGGTGGGCCTGCCGTTCGTTTTAAGACTGCGGAGGAACGCAAGAGAAGGGACTGTCACGATATGGAAAGCAGACCGGCGAAGCGTGCTTTGTGGCTCACCTTGGCCGGGCTGTGCCTGGCGGCCTTGGCCTGCTTCGCCTTCCCGATGTATGTGATCCAGCCCTTTCGGGCCCAAGGCGCGAGAGAACTGGCCATGGCCCTGGCAGTCCGGAGATGGGGGCCCTGGCTGGCCATCGCCTGCTCGGGAATTGGCCTGGCGGTGTCGGTGGTCCTGTGGAAGCGCGACAATCGCCGCGGCGCACACGCGGCGATCGCGACCCTTGCGGTGATGACCGGCGCATTCGCGGGACTCAGTCGCGTCAACGTCTATGAAAGGATGTTTCATCCCGTGGATAATCCCGGATTTGTGGCGGCGCAGAAGGCGCCTGTGGAAGCTGACGATATGGTGATGACCGTGGCGCTCTCTGGAGAGCAGCGCGCCTATCCGATCCGCACCATCGGTTACCACCACATCGTCAACGACCGCCTCGGGAACGTGGCGATTGTAGCGACCTATTGAACGCTCTGTCACACCGGTCTGGTGTGGAAGCGTGAAATCGACGGGCGGGTGCTGACATTTCACTTGGCCGGAATCAACAATCAGAACTTTCTGATGCGGGACGAAGAGACGGGATCTTTCTGGCAGCAGATCACCGGCAAGGCTGTCTCCGGCCCTCTGGCGGGCCGGCAAATGGAGTTGATCGCCTCCGAGGAATTGACGTTCGCGCTGTGGCGCCAGGAGAATCCGAACGGAACCGTGTTGCGCCCGGTGACCGCCTTTCGTGAGGAATATGAACCCAAAGATTGGGAGAAGCGCATCGCCGGGGCGAAGACAGTGGTGGACACCAGCAAGACCGGAATCGCGCCGCGTGCGCTTATGCTCGGCGTGGAAGTTGGCGGCGCCAGCCGGGCCTATCCGCTGAAGCGAGTGTTGGAGCTGAAAGTCGTCCAGGACCGTATCGACGGAAAAGCGATTTTCCTGGCGGCCGGACCGGATGACAAATCGGTCCGCGCGTTCTGGAGTGAAATTGCCGGCGTGGCGAGCGAGGTTGAGTTTTTCCGCGCGCCGCAAGGCACTGCCGGCTTTTTGTTGGATAGCGCAACAGCCAGCGAGTGGAATTTCCAAGGTTGCGCGGTATCGGGACCAGCGGCGGGCCGCTGCCTGAAGCCGCTGGCGACGATGAGCGATTACTGGTTCGACTGGAAACTGTACCATCCCCAGACGACCGTGTTTACGCGTTAGTGGACAGACCCGGCTGCGGATTCCACTGCGCGGCCAAGACCGCAAACAAATAAGAACAGCGCAACCCTCTCAGCCGGCGTAGCCGGCGGCATAACACATCGGGTCGGGTGACCGGGATTTTCGGCCCGGCCACCCTCCCACACCACCGGACGTGCGGTTTTCCACATCCGGCGGTTGAACGCGGCGGCGTTAACGGCTAGCCGCAAGGTCCGATGGCATCACGGGCACCAGCACCTTTTGAAACATCCTGGCGTGAAAAGCTGCTGGAACCCCGCCGGGGTTCCGAATCCCGGCCTACATTCCGGTGGTGTCGCAAACTACGCTCCACTACCGGCTACATGCGGCGATCCCTCTGGGACCAGAAACGAGGGGTCATTGGTCTTATCTTAACGCTTATGGGCCGGAGACCTGTCCTACGGGGAGCGTCTAAAAACCCAACACTGGCCAATAGACCCACTATCTCCGCAGGGCGTGCTCGTAAGGCAAAGAAACTAAATCTATACCGTTGGTTTGCGGCGTGCTGGTTACAGCATGACTGTAGGTGTCTCTGGGCAGTGAAAGGGATCAACCATGGTAACCATTGACGGCAACGAAGCCGCAGCACTTATTGCCCATCAAATCAACGAGGTTATCGCGATTTATCCCATTACACCCTCTTCCCCGATGGGCGAATGGGCGGACCAGTGGTCCTCGGAAGGACGCAAGAATATCTGGGGCATGATTCCGAACGTGGTGGAGATGCAGAGCGAAGGCGGCGCGGCCGGCGCTCTGCATGGGGCGCTCCAAGCGGGCGCCTGGCCACCACGTTTACCGCCTCGCAGGGCCTGCTGCTGATGATCCCCAACATGTACAAGATCGCCGGCGAACTCACCGCCACGGTGATGCACGTGGCGGCGCGGGCCCTGGCGACGCACGCGCTCTCCATCTTCGGCGATCATAGCGACGTGATGGCCACGCGCGGCACGGGCTTCGCCCTGCTCGCATCCAACTCCGTGCAGGAAGTGATGGACTTCGCGGCTCATCGCGCAGGCGGCCTCGCTCGAATCGCGCGTGCCGTTCCTGCATTTCTTCGACGGTTTCCGCACCTCGCACGAAGTCGCCAAAGTCGAGCAGCTCACCGCGAAGACGCTGCGCGCCATGATTGCCGATCGACTGGTGCAGGCGCATCGCGCACGCGTCGCTTTCGCCGGATCGGCCCGTGCTGCGCGGCACGGCGCAGAATCCCGACGTTTTCTTCCAGGCGCGCGAGTCGGTGAATCCCTTCTACCGCGCCTGCCCGCAGATCGTGCAGAGACGCGATGGACAAATTCGCCGCGCTCACCGGCCGCGCCTATCACTTGTTCGATTACGTCGGCGCGCCGGACGCCGAGCGCGTGATCGTCATGATGGGCTCGGGCGCGGAAGTGGCCCAGGAAACGGTGGAGCACCTCGCGGCCCGCGGAGAAAAAGTCGGCGTGTCGAAGGTCCGTCTCTATCGGCCGTTCTCCGTCGAGCATTTCCTCGCCGCCCTGCCCGCCACCGTGAAGTCCATCGCGGTGCTGGATCGCACCAAGGAGCCGGGCGCGCGGCGAGCCGCTCTATCTCGACGTCGTCGCCGCCGCGCAGGAAGCGGCCGGCAATCGCCGGTCTTCCCGCAGATCATCGGCGGACGCTACGGGCTGTCATCGAAGGAATTCACGCCGGCCATGGTGAAGAGGCGTGTTCGACGAGATTGCCGCAGCCCAGCCGAAAAACCATTTCACCGTCGGCATCAACGACGACGTCATCGCACACCAGCCTGGACTACGATCCCGACTTCTCCACCGAAGATCCCAAGACGGTGCGCGCGCTTTTTTACGGCCTGGGCGCGGACGGCACCGTCGGCGCCAACAAGAACTCCATCAAGATCATTGGCGAAGACACCGGCAACTACGCGCAGGGCTACTTTGTCTACGACTCGAAAAAGTCCGGCTCCATCACCATTTCGCATCTGCGCTTCGGGCCCGAGCCGATCCGCTCCAGCTACCTGATCACCAAGCGCCAATTTCGTCGCCTGCCATCAGTTCAACTTCCTGGAGCGCATGGACGTGCTGCAAGCCGCCGAGCCCGGCGCGATGTTCCTGCTGAACAGCCCTTTCGGCCCGGACGAAGTCTGGGATCATCTGCCGCGCAGGTGCAGCGCACGATCATCGAGCAAGAAGCTGCAGTTTCTTCGTGATCGACGCTTACGAAGTGGCGCAAGAGACCGGCATGGGCGGACGCATCAACACCATCATGCAGACTTGCTTCTTCGCCATCAGCGGCGTGCTGCCGCGCGAAGAAGCGATCGCCGCCATCAAGAAGGCCATCGAGAAAACCTATGGCAAGCGCGGCGAGGCGGTGGTGCAGAAGAATTTTGCCGCCGTGGACGCGACCCTGGCGCATCTGTTTGAAGTGAAGATTCCCGCGCGGTCACCAGCGCCTTCGATATGCGGCCCGCCGATTCCTGCGGGCGCGCCGGATTTCGTGCAGCATCGTGCTGGCCCCGATGATCGCGGGCAACGGCGACAATCTGCCAGTGAGCGCACTGCCCGTGGACGGCACCTGGCCCACCGGCACGGCGCGCTGGGAGAAACGCAACATCGCGCTGGAAATTCCCGTGTGGGACGAGGAGCTGTGCATCCAGTGCGGCAAATGCGTGCTGGTTTGCCCGCACGCGGTGATTCGCGCCAAGGTCTACGAATCCCGACAAGCTGGACGGGCGCGCCGGCGACCTTCAAGGCCGTCAAGGCGCGCTGGAAGGACGGATTTCAGGGACGCATGCACCAATACACGCTGCAGGTCGCTCCGGAAGATTGCACCGGCTGCGGGCTGTGCGTGGCGGTCTGCCCGGCCAAGAGCAAGAGCGAAGCGAAGCACAAAGCTATCAACATGGAGCCCCAGCCGCCGCTGCGCGAGCCGGAAGCCGAAAATTGGGATTTCTTCCTGAAGCTCCCGGAGATCGACGCGCGGCCCGCTCAGCCTGAGCCAGGTGAAAGACGTGCAACTGCTGCAGCCGCTGTTCGAGTTCTCCGGCGCCTGCGCCGGCTGCGGCGAAACGCCCTATATCAAGCTGCTCACACAGCTCTTCGGCGATCGGGCGGTCATCGCCAATGCCACGGGCTGCTCGTCCATTTACGGCGGCAACCTGCCGACCACGCCCTACTCCATCAATACGCGACGGGCCGCGGCCCGGCCTGGTCCAACTCGCTGTTCGAGGACAACGCCGAGTTTGGCCTGGGCATGCGCCTGGCGCTGGATCAGCAGACACGACTACGCGCGCGAATTGGTGCAGCGCTTCGCATCCGTCATCGGCGACGAGTTGGTCGGCCGCGTTACTGGCCGCCGACAGATTCGACCGAAGCGGAATCGCAGACGCAACGCGCAGCGCGTTGTTCTATTGAAGCAGAAACTCGCCGGTACGAGCGACGCGCGGAAGCGCCGCGACCTGCTGAGTCTGGCCGACGCGCTGGTGGAAAAGAGCGTCTGGATCGTCGGCGGCGACGGCTGGGCCTACGACATCGGCTTCGGCGGCCTGGATCACGTGCTGGCCTCCGGCGCCAACGTCAACATTCTGGTGCTGGACACCGAGGTCTATTCGAATACCGGCGGGCAAATGTCCAAGGCCACGCCGCGCGGCGCGGTCGCCAAGTTCGCGGCGGGCGGCAAGCGCACCGCCAAGAAGGATCTGGCCATGCTGGCCATGACTTACGGCAACGTCTATGTGGCGCGCATCGCCATGGGCGGCAGCGACATGCAAACCATCAAGGCATTCCTGGAAGCCGAAGCGTATCGACGGACCGTCGCTGATCATCGCCTACAGCCATTGCATCGCGCATGGCTACGACATGGTGCATGGAATGGAGCAGCAGAAAATCGCGGTGGCCTCCGGATACTGGCCGTTGCTGCGCTTCAATCCACTGCTGGCGACCAAGGCAAGAATCCGCTGCAACTCGATTCCCGCGCGCCCTCGCTGGCGGTGAACAAATATATGTACAACGAGACGCGGTTTTCCATGCCGGCCCGCAGCGATCCGCGGACGGCCGCCGACCTTGCCGCTCTGGCGCAGACGGACGTTGATGTCCGCTGGAAGCACTACGCCGATATGGCGGCTGTTCCCGGAAGCGAACCGAAACCAGAAGATGTTCGGTTAACCACGGGGAAGGAGAAATAGCCATGAGTATCGATCTCTCAACCCGCTATTTGGGAATGACGCTGAAAAACCCCCTGGTGATGGCCGCCAACCCGTTGTGCGAAAGCCTGGACAACCTGCGCCTGGCGGAAGACGCCGGCGCGTCGGCGGTGGTTCTGCAATCGCTGTTCGAGGAGCAGATTCGCCAGGAGAGCACCGCGCTCGACCATCTCCTCACCCGCGACGCCGAGAGCTATGCCGAGTCGCTCAGCTATTTTCCGGACCTGGCCGCCTATAACACCGGTCCTGAAAAGTATCTGGATCATGTCCGGCACGCCCGGGAAGCGCTGGGAATTCCGGTGATTGCCAGCCTGAACGGCGTTTCCACCGGTGGTTGGATTAAGTACGCCAAGAGCATCGAGCAGGCCGGAGCCGAGGCGTTGGAGCTCAACATCTACTACATCGCGACCAATCCGGCGCTCTGCGGCGCGGACGTCGAGAAGGGCTACTGCGACCTGGTGCGCGAGGTGCGCGCCTCGGTGCACATTCCCTGGCCGTGAAGATCGGCCCGTTCTTCAGCGCGCCCGTGAACATGGCGCATCGTTTGGAAGCGTGCGGAGCGAACGCCCTGGTACTGTTCAATCGCTTCTACCAGCCGGATCTCGATATCGAAGCGCTGGAGATCGTCCCTCGCGTGACGCTGAGCGACTCCCACGAATTGCTGTTGCGTCTGCACTGGGTAGGCGTTTTGTTCGGACGCCTGAAGGCCGATCTGGCGATCACCGGCGGCGTACACACGGTAAGCGACGTACTAAAATCCATGATGGCGGGCGCGCGGATAACGATGCTGGCCTCGGCATTGCTGCGCAACGGCATTCCCCACATCACGCTGCTGGCCGGCGGTCTGCGCGATTGGATGGAGGAGCACGAGTATTCCTCGATCCGCATGATGCAAGGCAGCCTCAGCCAGCAGGCGGCGCCGCATCCGGCGGCCTTCGAGCGGTCCAATTACATGAAGGTCCTGGGGTCGTACGCGGCGTAGTTGGAACCCGGAGAAGACTAGAATTAGCCACAGATGAACACGGCGCGGCGAGCCGCAACCAAAGCGGAACGGATCGATCCACAGATTACGCAGATTTCACAGATTAAGACGCTAAGTTGTGTCGGCCGCAAAAAGCGTGACGTTCAACGTCACGGTCAGAGCCAACAGCAGGCAGGGACGTGGAATTCGCTTGAGCATTGTGGCAGTATATTCCGCGCCCTTAGTTGAACAGCGACAACTGCTGCACCTGCGGATCCTCCGCAAAAGCCTCCGCGGCATACGCACAAGGACGCCCCGCCAGTCCGTGCTTCTTGCGCAAGCGTTCCACCAGCGCCGTCAGACGCTTGCTGTACTCCGGCCCGGCATGGCCGCCGTTGTCGTAATGCCGATGGTAGCGCTCCGCAAGCATCGGGAAATGGCGTTCCAGGAAGGGGTAAAAGACTTTCTCCGAGCAGGAACGCAGGAACAGTACGTTGGTGGCGATATAGCGCGCGCCGCAATCGGCGGCGGCGGCGAAAAGGTCGTCCAGGTCCGCGGGCGCATCGGTGATCGCCGGCAGCACCGGCATCACGAACACTCCGGCTTCGATCCCGGACTCGCGCAACCGGCTAAGAGCATCCAGACGCAACCGCGGCCGCGGCGCGCGCGGTTCCAGCGCTCGCGCCAGGCCCTCGTGCAAGGTGATGATGGTCATGTTCACGTGCAGCGAGTTGTGCGCGGCCACGGCCTGCAACACGGAGATGTCGCGCGTTACCAGGTCGGACTTGGTGGTAATGGAAATGTCCAGGCCCTGCGCTTCCGCCAGCACTTCCAGGATCTCCCGCGTGACTCCATAGCGCCGCTCGGCAGGTTGGTACGGGTCGGTGGCCGTGCCGATGGCGATTCCTCCGTGGCCGTATTCCGGCTGGCCATGAGCGCGGGGCTCGGTGCGTCCCTTGCCGCGCGCCAACTCCCGCCGCAGGATGGCGCCGGCCCCTTGCTTAACAAAAATCTTTTGTTCGAACGCCAGGGCGTCGAATTCCATATACTCATGGGTGTACCGGGCGTAACAGTATTGGCAACCGAATTCGCAGCCCCGGTATGGATTAATCGTCCAGGAGAACGGCATGCGCGGGCTGTCACAACGGTTCAGGACACTTCTCGATTCCAGGTCGCGGTACTCCACGCAGGCCTTGGCCGCCAGCGTGGGAGCCGACGCGGCCATTCCGGCGATGCCCCCGGGTGCTGGCGCGCTTCCTAGTTGGAGCAAAACCTGCATACCTAAGGTTCGCATTTATTTCGCTAATTGTCAAGAGCCGGTAGCGCAGGCCTCCGGCCTGTTCTTTTTGCCGGAGAAAGAAACAGGCCGGAGGCCTGCGCTACAAAGCCGGTTGTAACCATGCGTCGATTGCTTGCCACTCTCGCTGAAGCGCTCGAGAACGCCATCGACGATGGTTCCTTGACCACCGCCAAGGGCGCGGCGTATTCTATGGTGCTGGCGTTCTTTCCCACCTTGCTGCTGTTGGCCACGGCGCTGGCGGGAACGGAGACAACTTCCGAGCTGGCCAAGGAGATCACCCACGCCTTGAGCCGCGTCCTTCCACCGACCACCAGAGAACCCGTGCTGCAATACTTTTCCGGAAAGACCGAGCATCCTCTGAAAGTCATTTTGGCGGCAGCCAGTATTGCGGTGTTCGCGGCCACGGGCGTGACCGGCTCGTTGATCCAGGGATTCCGCGCCGCCTACCGGCTGAAATTCAACTGGACTTTGTGGCATGAGGAAGGTCTGGCGCTGGCCCTGGTGTTCATGGCTGGAACGCCGATGTTGGCCGCCACCACGCTGGTGGTCTTCGGGCAGCAAGTGCAGAACTGGATGCTCCAGCGCACCGAGTACACGCTGGCGGTTCTGTTAGCCGGCGCGGCGATTCGCTGGGTGGTGGCGCTGGCCACCGGAACGCTGGTGCTGGGAATCATGTATTACCTGGGACCCAATTGCGAAGACGGTTTCCATCGCGTGCTGCCGGGAGCGTTGCTGGCCACCGTGGCATGGTTGCTGGCCAGCGCGGGATTCGGGTGGTACGTGAAAAACGTCGCCATGTACTCGGGCATCTACGGGAGTCTGGGAACCATGGTCGCGTTGATGATCTGGATGTACCTGGCGGCCGTGATTGTATTGATTGGCAGCGAGTTCAACGCGGTGAATGAAAGAAGGAGGCGCGGAGGCCAGCCCGCGAGTAATTCTTAGAGTTTGGGCCGAGGCTGGACGGGCGCGCAACGTAGCTTTGAACGCGGGGAGGTTGTGAGCCGTTTGCGTGGCGTTGCCATGATCCTGGCTATGTCCGCGGCCGGCGACGTCGATAACGTGACGGGGGACGTTCCCGAAACGCATCGCGGAAATGTTCGACCACGGGCTCGCCGCCCGGCTCCGCGTTGGGATACACACTGACAACGTCGTATCGATGCGCCGCCCGCCGGCGCTGGCGGCGCAAGTAAGCACCCGCGGTGCGAATCACTGCCCGCCGCTTACCGGAGTGCACCGCGGCTTCCGCCGGAATGAAGTCCTTCGACCGCCGGGTCTTCACCTCCACGAAAACCACGCAGTCGTGGGCACGCGAGTCTCGCGTGATCAAATCAATCTCGCCTTTCAGATACGGCACGCGGAAGCGGTGCTCCAAGATTTCGTGGCCTTGCTGGCGAAGAAACTCGGCGGCCACTTGCTCTCCCCACTCGCCCAGCTTTATGTGATCGCCGACCGGCGCCGGCGCCGGCTTGGATTTCCCGAACAGCGACTTGACCCATCGCCAGAGCATGGTTGGTGGGGCTAGCGCATCTCCTGGAAGAGTTTGCCATGCGCCGCCACAATCCGTTTTTCGGCGGCCTGATCCGACGTCACGGTTATGCGTGCCGTCGAGCAAGACGCTGTCGCGTCAGCGCCCAGAATAGCGTTCCGCACTTTGACTTACTTGACCTTCGTCGCCAGGTCCTTGGCGAGTTGTTGGTACGGGCCCGGCATTGGCAGCAGCTTGGCCAGCACAGCTCGTGCCTCGGCCATGCGTTTCAACTTGCCGTAGGCAAAGGCCAAGTTGTACATCGCCGGGGCCACCAGTTGATTGTTGCCGGTAAGCATTTCCACCGCGGGCTTCAACTCGGGGATCGCGGCTGCCGGCTTGTCCTGGAGCATCAGCGATTGACCGGCGATGGAATGCGCCGTTCCAGCGATCGTCTTGCTATAAGTCGCCCAGGCTTCGTCCGTATAGCCGTCCGGCTTTTTCTTGCCGTCCAGGGCCTTGATGGCCGCGCGCGCGTGTTCAATCGCGCTATCCAGTTGTTTGGTGCTCAAATCGTTGTCCGCCAGCATCAAGTGCATGCCCTCGTTATCGGGCTCCACTACGAGCACCTTTTTGGCCGTAGCCAAGGCCCTGGCCTTATCGCCGGTCTGCTGATAGGCTCCGGCCAACGTGGCCAGGGATCGCTTGGCGTAGTCGCCGCCCTCAAACGCGGTGGTGAATTGTTCCAGCAGCTTTACTTTCTTGGCAGGGTCTGTTTCGCGGATGGTCGCGTCGAAGCAAGCGTATTCCGCTTGCACGCGCTGCGCGCGCCAGCGCTCCAAAGTGTTATTCCAAACCGCATCGGTGAAGGTGTCCGGCTTCGACCCGGTGAGCGCCTTTGAGAGCAAGCTCCCCGCAGTGACGCCATATTGCACGACGCCGGCCCAATCGCTTTTCTCCTGGGCAGCTTTCATCTGCTTTTCCGCGTCGTCGATCCCCGACTGGACTTCCCCCTGCCGGCCGTGCGCGGGCACGCCGGCCGCGAGACCCAGAACCACCAACGCGAGCAACCGATTCTTTGCCGTTTGAATGGACACTGTTAACCCCTTCCTGGAACGCATTGTACTCCTTTTGCGTCCAATTTCAAGGGTCGGATTATCTCTGCTCGGTGTACAATGACTACAGTGACTCGAGTCATCGCAGTTTTGCTTACCGTTCTGCTGCTGGGCGCGCAGGCGCCGCAGCCGCGGCCGGGGTCCGTTCCCACGACGCCAGACCAGACCCCGCCCAAGCCCGCGGCCAAGCCGGATGCCCAGAATGCTCAAGACCAGCAGCCTAGGCCGTTTGGAATTCTGGTCAAGGAAGTGGCCCTGCCGGTCACCTTCATCGATTCCAAAGGGGAATTCGTGACCGACATTGAGAAACCGGAAGTCACGGTTTTCGACAACAAGGTCTTGCAGAGGATCTCGACTTTCGAAGTCTCCTACCGGCCGATCTCGCTGGTCATCCTGGTCGATACAAGCGCGCGAATGGAAGGAGTGCTTCCGGACTTACGCACCTCCGGAATCCTGTTCACGCAACTGGTGATGGGGGAAACCGGAGAGGCCGCGTTTCTGACGTACGCCAAAGAAGTGGACGTGAAACAGCCCTTCACGACCAACGGCGACCTGATTGAGAAGTCCTTCAAGAACCTGCGGACGGAGGAGTCCGATTCGCGCGTCACCGACGGAGTGTTCCGCGCTATGGGCATGTTAGCCAACCGTCCGCTAGATCACCGCCGGGTTGTGGTGATCATCGGCGAAGGCCGCGACATGGGCAGCGAGCTAAAGAAGAACCAAGCCCTGCGCGAAGCTCAAGTTGACAACATTTCGATCTACTCGGTGGAAACCAGTTCGTTCAAAGCCGTCGCCAAGAGGCCACTCCCGCAGGGACCTACCGCGGATCCCTTCCCGGCCGGCTCGCGGCCGAACCCTCCCGGGCAACCGCCCACTCCCATGGGCGTGAACAGCATGGACCTGGGGACGCCGGTCAAAGAGAGCCTGCGTGCCGGTATATCGCTGCTGTGGAACCATCCGTTGCATACCTACGCGAATGGCACAGGATCCAATCGTATCGATGCCTTTACCCTGAAAGGCGTGGAACAAGCCGTGCAATTGATCGGCCGCGAACTTCACAGTCAGTATTGGTTGTCTTATTCGCCGAACAACGCGACCGCGATCGAGGAGTACCACACCATCGATGTTAGGGTCAACCGTCCGGGAGTGAAGGTTCGCGCGCGTCCTGGCTACTTCTACATTCCTTCCGGCAGCGAGAACGTCGTAGAACCCGACAAGATACCGAAGTAAGCCGGCGGGCGCAAGCTACCGGTTTTCCGGCACGTCTCTATTTGGCACACAGCTTGCCGCACACCTTGGCGACTGCTCCCAGCAATCCTTCGATCTCCCAGCGGCCAATGCTGCCGATGTTTCCGATCCGAAACGTATCGCGATGAGTGAGTTTGCCGGGATAGATAATGTAGCCCTGCTCGCGCAGGTCCCGGTAGAAGCGATCGAAATTAAAGGACGGCTGGGGGAACAAGAACGTGGTGATGATGTGGCTCTGAATCGCCGCGGGGATGAGCGGCTCGAAGCCCAGGTGCCGCATGCCGGCGATCAAGGTGTCGCGGTTCTCGCGGTAGCGGCGCTCCCGTGCCGGTATTCCGCCTTCCGCCCTCAACTCGCGCAGCGCCTGGCGGAAAGCCATCAGCACGTGGGTGGGCGGCGTGAATCGAAACTTGCCGCGACTTTCGAAGCCGTTCCACTGATCGTACAGATCCATGGCGTAAGATCGCGCGTTGCCGGCGGCCTCCTGGACCGCGGCCTTGCGCGAAATGACGAAGGAGAAACCGGGTACGCCTTCCACGCACTTATTGGACGATCCCACCAGATGGTCGATCGGCCCCGCTTCAAAGTCAATCTCGCCGCCGGGGCCGGTGGAGTATGCGCCGAAGCTGGAAATGGCGTCCACGATCAGCCGCCGTTTTTGGCGGGCCACGGCCAGGCCGATTTCGCGCAATGGATTCACCAGGCCGGTAGTGGTTTCGCAATGCACCGCGGCCACGTGAGTGATCGAGGCATCCCGCGCCAATAACTCCTCCACGCGCTCCGGTGCGTGCGCTTGCTCTTCGGGATCGGACATTTCAACGAAAGGGCTGCCGAGTGCCTTACAACTGCGGATCATGCGGATTCCGTAGGCGCCGTTATTCAGGATCAGCACCTTGCCGCCGCTGCGAGGAATCGCCGATCCCAAGACGCATTCCACGCCCATGCTGCCGCATCCTTGCATCAAAGTGCAGGTCAGCGATCCGGCCGGACCCGCGGCCAATTCCACCAGCGCTTCGCGAATCTCACGCACTAGTTCGATGGCGTCGTCGTCCCAGGTGCCGATATCGTCCTGCATGGCGGCGCGCACGGTGGCGGTGGTTGTCAGCGGGCCCGGCGTCAGCAGGACGCGGCGCCCGTAGCGGTTTTCAGGTGTAAATTCGATTCTTGGGTTCACGAAGCTATTGTTCACGAAGCTATTGTAACGCAGGCCTCCGGCCTGTTCTCTTGCCGACGAAAAGAACAGGCCGGAGGCCTGCGCTACAGGCTAGCCAAGATATTCCTTCAGTTCCCCGAGCGTTTGAATCAGCCCGTCGTTGGGATGCTTTTCTAATTGCTCGTGGCTATGCGATCCGCCGGTGATACCCAGCGTCCATCCACAGCCGGCATTGCGGCCGGCTTGGAGGTCGGACGGCGTGTCGCCAATCGTTGCGACACGGCGCACATCTTCCACGCCGAGCAGCTCCATGGCGCGATAAATCAAATACGGCGCCGGTCGTCCCTTGGGAACTTCGTCGCTGGAGACACACGGAATCGCTTCCCAGTTCAAACGCCGTAGGATGATATCGGTGACGCGCCGATAAAATCCCGTGGCCAGGCTGATTTTCACGCCGCCTGCCCGCAGCCATTCAAAGCACTCCAAGCAGCCGGGCGTCGGCGCAACCGCCGCGGTCTGGTAATGGTGTTCCAAGATGCGGCGGAAGGCATCGTAAGACGCATCCACGCGCGCGATCAACTCCGGGTGCGCCGGACCAAGCTCTTCGCTCCACAGAATCTCGAAGACCAGGCGCTTAGCGCGGCCCATCTGCGCCTGGATCTTTTCGCGCGCGACGGACAGTCCGGTTTCGCGAGCGGCGGCCTCGAAGCAGTCACCCACTTCGCCGTGGTCAAGCACGGTGGTTCCTGCCATGTCGAAACAAACCAAGTCAACCGGTTTCATGCACGCTCCATGTACTGGCGCAAGAAACGCGCCGACTCCGCGATCTCATCTAGGCCATTCATGCCGTCTTCAATCGAGATCCATCCGTCAAAGCCCGCTTCGCGCAAAATCGCGAATATCCGATCGTAAGGAATTAGGCCTTGGCCAATCACACCGTGACACAAGTTCGGCGAATAGCCAAGCGTGCCGTCCGATTGGCGAAGGTCGTCCAGCGTGCCCGACTTGAGGTAGCGGTCGCTGGCGTGCATGCTGACGACGCGATGCTTGACGGCTTCCAGCAATTCGATGGGATCGTCCCCGGCCAGCACCGCATTCGAGGGATCGTAGTTCACGCCAAACCAGGGGGAGTCGATTCGCGCAACGATTTCCAGAAACACGTCTTTCTTCTGCGCGAACTCGGGATACTCCCAGTAGTTGTCCTTATAGTGATTCTCGATGGCCAGAATCACGCCGCACTCCTCGGCGAATGAGAGCAAGGAATTGATGCACGCCACCACCCACGTGATGCCGAGTTCCCGGGAAACCTCCGGACGCCGCTGGCCGCTCAACACGCGGCAGGTCCGCCCGCCGAAGAACGCGGTGGTTTCGATCATGCGGCGCTGTTTCCAAAGCTCCTGGGAACGCTTCACGGGATCGGGATGCGTGAAGTCCGGCGAGAAGCATATCATCGGCATAGCCAGATTGTGGCGGCGCAACGCGTCGCGCACACGGCCCAAGTATTCCGCGTCGAAACTTTCGAAAAAGCCGTCGTACATCTCCAGGCCGTCCAAGCCCGGAACAGTGGCGGCCTGCTCGATCCAATCGAAGACCGTCATGGTGTGCGTGACGCACAGATCGTCCATGAAGCATTTGGGAAACGCGGCGAGTTTCATGAATTTTTCCGTTTGGCGCGCCGGCAGGCCAAGGTCCCATTTCCATCTAATCCCGCGACGTCAACTAAAACAGTGCAATCTCCGGCATTGGATAATGCTTGCGGTTTCGAGTCCACAGTGCCGCGCCGCGGACAAGAGCAGTAGCCGCGATCAAGGCGTCACCCAGTTCCAGGTGATGGCTGGGATGATACACGCGCAGGTACTCTCCCGCCCAGCGTCCGATCTCCCGATCCACACGCACGCAGACGAACGGATCAAAGAGCGCCTCGATGATCCGGTGCTCCTTTGGCCGGGCGCCATGCCAAATCTCGGCAATCGTCACGGGGGAACAGAGCAGAAGAGTATCCGAGACGCGGAGATCCTCCCATCGGCTTAGAATTGCGGCATCCCGTCCTCTCAATACCTCAATAAGGATGTCGGAGTCTGTGAGCACTCCGTTCATGCCTTGGTCCGGTTGAGACGCCCGCCCCGGCGAAGCTGGCGGACGTAGGTTTCGGTGGATGGCAGGTCTCTGCGGTCCCTCCAAATCCCGACGATGGCTTTCATCGACGCTCTCCGGCGCTGAGCCGAGATCAAGTAGCGCTCACGAAGCGCCTCGCGCACAAGTTCAGAGACTGAACAGCCCGATTCTCGGGATCGCTGGCGTAGCGCCCTCCAAAGAATCTCCTCCAGGTACAGCTGCGTTCTTCTCATGATGTACACTATACATCACTTCCGATCACCGTCCCGGACAAATGAAGAGGCCCAATCCGGTGTGCGGATACGCCGGCGCATTCCAAATAAGTTCATTTCCAGCCGCGGGCGTAGGTTGAACCTTGCGTTGGTGTTTCACCCCTGCACCACCACGTTCACCAGCTTGTTGGGAATCACGATCACCTTGATGACCTTCTTTCCAGCCATCATCTCCGCAATGCGCGGATCGGCTTTGGCGCGCGCTTCGGTGTCCTCCTTCGAGCATCCCGGCGGCACTAGGATGTGGCTGCGCGGCCGTCCATTTACCTGTACAACCACTTCGAACTCCTTGTCTGCGGCCAGCGCGGGATCGAACACCGGCCAGCTTTCGCGCAGCAGCACGGAGTCGTGGCCCAGTTCCTGCCACAGTCCTGCGCCAGGAACGGGGCGACCGGCGCCAGTAACAATGCCAGCGTCTCCAACGCCTCGCGCAGCACTCCGGGAGACACTTCCGTCTCGGCCGCTTGCAGATCGTTAACCAACTCCATGATCGCGGCGATACAAGTATTGAAATGCCAGCGCGCTTCGAACTCCTGCGTCAGCTTGCGAATGGTTTGATGCAACTTGCGGCGAATCTCGCGGTCGGTTTTGCCGGGCGCTTGCATCGTTGCGCTGCGGGCGCGCTCCGCATTGCGTGTCACAAGACGATAGACCCGTCCAACGAAGCGGGAAATCCCCTCCACACTTTGATCGTTCCACTCCATGTCTTTGGCCGGGGGCGCGGCGAACAATGAGTACAAACGCGCGGTATCGGCGCCGTACTCGGCGACCAATTGGTTAGGGTCCACCACATTACCCTTGGACTTGGACATCTTCGCGCCATTGCGGATCACCATGCCTTGCGTGAACAGGCGTTCCACGGGTTCGTCCAGGCGAGCCTCGCCGAGCGCACCGATGTCGCGCATCATTTTGGTCCAGAATCGCGAGTAGATCAGGTGCAAAATGGCGTGCTCCACGCCCCCGATGTACTGCTCAATCGGGAACCAGCGCGCGATGTCGGCGGTGTTGAAGGGCGCCTGGTCTTCATGCGGGGAAACGTAGCGGTAGAAATACCAGGAGGAATCGACAAAGGTATCCATGGTGTCGGTCTCGCGCTGCGCAGCCGTGCCGCATTGCGGACAGATCACATTGAAGAACGCGGCGTTCTCGCGCAATGGCGACTGACCCGTACCGGTGATCTTGACGTTCAGCGGCAGCACCACCGGCAACTGCGCTTCCGGCACCGGCACGATGCCGCAGGATGGGCAATGGATCATCGGAATCGGCGTGCCCCAATAGCGCTGCCGCGACACGCCCCAGTCTTTCAGGCGATAGGTGATCGAGGCCGCGCCAAACCCCTGCTTCCCGGCGTCCGCGGTCATTCGAGCTATCGCTTGCTCCGTTTCCAGGCCGGAATATGGCCCGGAATTCACCGCCACGCCGTACTCGGTGAAAGCCGCCTGGGAATTATGGGAATCATGGGACTTAGGAGCGACGACCACCGGAATCGGCAGATTGTACTTGGTGCAGAATTCGTAGTCGCGCTCATCGTGGGCCGGCACGGCCATGATTGCGCCAGTGCCATAATCCATCAGCACGAAGTTGCCTACCCAGATGGGAATGAGCTGTTGGTTGAACGGATTCACCGCTTGCTGTCCCGTGTCGAAGCCATCTTTCTCCAGGGCGCCCTGCTCTGCGCCTTGGCGCGCGTCCACCATACTCTTGGCGCGCGCGCGCTGTTCGGCGGAAGCCAACTCCTCCACCAGCGGATGCTCCGGAGCCAGAATAATCGCCGACGCACCGTAAATGGTGTCAATGCGCGTAGTAAAGATTTCCACTTTCGAGGCGCGGCCTGCGATACCGAAGAACGCGCGCGCGCCCACAGATCGTCCGATCCAATTCCGCTGCATCGTGAGCACTTTGTCGGGCCAATGTTTCAGCTTGGCCATGTCGTCCAGCAACTGATCGGAATAGCTGGACGTGCGCAGGAACCACTGTTCCAATTCCTTGGAAACCACCGGCGTGGTCTCGTGCCGCCAGCAACAACCGTTCTCCACTTGCTCGTTGGCCAGCACCGTGGCGCACTCCGGACACCAGTTCACCTTGCTTTTCTTGCGATAGGCGATGCCGCGCTCGTACATTTTCAAGAAGAACCACTGATTCCAGCGGTAATACTCCGGCTCGCATGTGGAGATCTCGCGGTCCCAATCGTAGGAAAAGCTGAAGCGGCGGTACTGCTCCTTCATAGCCGCGATATTGCGTTGCGTCCACTCGCGAGGATGGGCGTTGTTCTTGATGGCGGCGTTTTCGGCCGGCAGCCCGAAGGCGTCCCAGCCCATGGGATGCAGCACGTTGAAGCCGCGCATCCACTTGTAGCGCGCCAGGGCATCGCCGATGGAGTAATTGCGAACGTGTCCCATGTGCAGGGTGCCACTGGGATACGGCAGCATCTCGAGCAAATAATATTTCGGGCGCGCCGAGTCCTGCTCGGCGGCATACAGAGGGGTGTCTTCCCAAACCTTCTGCCACTTCAGCTCGATTGCTTGCGCGTCATATTGCTTTTCCGGCATGTTTTTCCCTTAGTCTGCGAATCGCCTGTAAGTTCCGGCGATCGTCTCCCTTCTTGTCAATCGGCGTTTCCAGGATGAAGGCCTTGTCGCACAGCTTGGGGTGATTCACCAGCGCGCGAAAACCTTCGCGTCCGATTCCACCCTTGCCGATGTGCTCATGGCGGTCGCGGTGCGAACCGAGCGGCGCCCGGGAATCGTTGGTATGGATTACTCGCACGGCCTCCCAGCCGATCGTCGCCTCCACCGCGGCCAACCACTTCGCGACACCTTGCAGTGTGGCCAGGTCAAAGCCCGCGGCGTAGCTGTGCGCCGTGTCCAAACAACAACCCATCGGCAGATTTGGACCTCGCAACAACTGCGCGACCTCCGCTAGATCGCAGCCCAGCGACCCGCCTTGCCCGGCGGTGTTCTCAATGAGGATGGTCAGCCCGCCGAGCGTCAATCCTCGCGCGCATTCCTCCAGCCCCGCGATGACGTTGTGAACCGCGTGGCTGCGATCGCCGTTCTTGGCCGATCGCCCGACTGAACCAGGATGCAGTACCAGATACTCCGCGCCGATCGCCAAGCCGCACTGCAGTTCGCCGCGGAATCCCGCCAGCGAGCGCGTCCGGATGGTTGGATCATCGGAGGCCAGGTTGATCAAGTAATTGCAATGAATCGCCAGCGGATAAAGGTCGTAGCGCTGGCGCAACCGGTCGAGCTCCCGAGCCTGGGCCGGATCGATCTTGGAAGCACGCCATTGTCTTGGACTGGAAGAAAAAATCTGAAAAGTGGCACACCCCAACTCTTTCGCCGACTCAGCGGAATGAGCCAGCGACCCGGCGATCGAGGTGTGAATCCCCAGGCGCATAAGTAAGTGCGGGTTCGGTGCTCAGGAGTTCGGACAGCACTTGGTTATTATACCAGACCGCAACCTGGCACTGGACAGCAAGAGGGCGCTTGGACAAGAGCCTGGACAAGACCTTAGACAAGTTTTGTGGCGCGGCACGCGCCGGAGGAAGTAACCGACGCCATGAACCGAGTTTGCCGCAAATCGGGAAACTGGAAAGATCCGCTCGTTTCCTCGGCTGCCTGCAGCGTCCACGAGCCGCGCAGACGGTAACCCCCTGATTTTCACAAGACTAGTGAATTCCCCGCCGCGATGCCAAACCAAAGTTCCGCGGGTTGGCAATTGAATGGATTGACGATCGTTACAGGGCCCAGCGTACGTCCAGATTGGAGATCTTCCGAAAGCAGCCATCGGCAACCGCTATGCTCCGCCGCGCCAACGATCAGGCCGTCCCAGTATGACAGTTGTGCTGTGTCCGTCCAATGCCAAGCTCTTCGGATCAGATCGGGGCTGGTGTCCGCTGGCTCCCACAGTATGAATGCCTCAACCATTTTCCGGGCCTTCGGTGACGGAGTGCAGAATTTTCTGACCGCGTTGGCGTAGAACTCATGGAGCACTTGCCAACTGATGCGGCCCGAACCACGGTCCCAAAGAAGTTCTAACCACTCGCTCGCCGCGTGTTGCTTGACAGGATCTGCGGCGTTGACCGAGTACAGCAAGATATTGGTGTCCGTGAAGAACAGATCCTCACCGCGTATGGGGCCGCGCATTGGCTTCCTCCCGGCTCAGCCGGTTGGCCGCATCAATCCCAGGGATGGTTCCAATCTTCTTCCATCGGCGAAAGGCGCGCCGGTACTTGCTAGTTTGACGCATCTGGTCTTCCAGCATGCGTCCCACGAGCTTGGAAACGGAGGTATTCTTGTCAGCCGCCTTGCGGCGGGCCCAACGGGCAGCGTCCTCGTTGACGGTGATCGTCATGTTCTTCAGCATGGAAGTCAGTGTAACACGAAGATTGTGTCGGCGTTGTGGCAGGCCTATACAATGAAACACCTGCAGACTCGGAAAGCGGGCGCGGTATACTGGCGCAGGGACTTCCAAAATGACCAAACTGCACCGCATCCTTACGCTGGTCTGTCTCAGCGGACTCTTCCTGCTCGCCCAACAAGCGGCGATGACGGTCGAGCAACGCCACGCCCGCTTCCTCGTCATGTCTAAGGACGCCGAGGCTAAGGGCCTTGCCGACCCGTTCAAGGGCGTCACCGCAAATGGAACGGTGCGAGCCGGGACTGTTCGGCATCAAATCCACGGGCGTTTCCACCGCGCCCGTGCGCAAGGCCGCCGAGCACGTTCCTCGCCGCGCTCACGCAACGAGCAGCGCGCCGAAAACAATGTTTCGCGGTGGACGATCCCGAGTGGCGCAAGTGGATGAACCAGCATTTCTACGTGCGCCAGGGTGTCAGCTTCAAGGAAATGACCGACGCGCAGCGCGAAGCTGGCGTTCGGATCTGCTCCGCGCCGCGCTCAGCGCCAAGGGCCTGAAGCTTTCGCGCGACATCATGCGGCTGAACCAGACGCTGGGCGAACTGAACAACAACGATTTCGACCAATACGGCGAATGGCTCTACTACATCACCGTGATGGGCAAGCCGTCGGCGAAGGAACCGTGGGGATTCCAGCTCGATGGCCACCACGCTGATCATCAATTATTTCGTGCTGGGCGATCAGGTGGTGATGACTCCGTTGTTTGTCGGCTCCGAGCCGGTCGATCGCGCACCTCCGGGCAAATATCAGGGCGTGGCGGTCCTGCAGGACGAGCAGCACCCGTGGTCTCGACATGATCCACTCCCTTGACGACGAGCAACGCAAGAAGGCCATCATCCGTGTGTCCACAAGACCGGGTAACTATAATCTGGCGAAGCGTTTAAAGACAATCTGGTGCTGGACTACGCCGGCGTCGCGCGGCGACGCTCTCAAGCCGGCGCAGAAGGACTTGCTGCTGGATCTGGTCGAACTGTACGTCGGCAACATGGACGACGGCCACGCCCGCGTGAAAATTGACGAGGTCAAGCGCGCATCTGAACGAAACGTATTTCGCGTGGATTGGCGGCGACAGCATCGACAGCGTTTTCTACTACCGCGTGCACAGCCCGGTGATCCTGATCGAGTTCGACCATCAGCAGCCAGCCAATCTGCGGCAGCTAGCGGCCGAATCCCAACCTGCCCAGCCGCGAACACATCCACTGCCGTGGTGCGCACTCCCAACGGCAACGATTACGGGAAGGATCTGCTGCGGCAGCATTATCTGATGTTCCCGCATTCGAACTGAGTCATTCGCGGGCGGCTGCTCGCTCAAGCCGTTCGCCAAGCTCCTCCAGGCTGGCCACAAACCAGACCTGGCTGCCGCAGTTCGACTCCCGCACAAAGTCCCGCAAGGCCGAGTCCTCCGCCAGATACCGGGAGATATCGCCGACGATCGCAAGGCGGAGCCGATAGCCTATCAATTTCTGGATCACCTCACCGGCGATGCGAGTCTTAAGTTGGAAGAAGTCATCGCCCAACCGCTCGGCGGGAAGCACGACCAGGGCAGCGCGATGCGACCACACCGTGGGGATCAGGTCGGCGGCCTCCCGATCGTTCCGCAGCGGTGCACCCTCCGCGGCCCACTCGAAAACGCGAACACCGTGAAGATTGTAGGACCTGTCGGGCATGGCATCGGATATTACTTGAAGCCGCCGGATGGTGCAACAGGTTGTCATTTGAAACGGATTCTGACGCTGTCGCGTCCAAAATCCAGGGGGTGGCGTGCCGAACCGGTATAAAGTTGTAATGGTGAAGGGCTTTTTTCCCGTTGTGGTTGCGCTGTTGTGCGTGGGCGCCCAGGGGCTGTCCCAACAGCCGCAACAGGTGCAGCCGCCCAAATCCAACGAAGTTCCCAAGCCGCAGCAGGAAGAGCCCTTTCGCATCGTCACACACATCTCTGTAGTGGACCTGGCGGTCAGCTTCTTGGACGGCGCCGGCGAATTCCTTGGCGACGTGAAGCCTTCCGACGTGACCTTGACGGATAACGGAGTGGTTCAGAAGGTCCTGACGTTCGATCCCACCCTGCGGCCCATCTCCATGGTCATTCTGGTTGAGACCAGTACGCGGCTCGATAGCCTGATTCCGAACTTGCGCAAGTCCGGAATCCTGTTCACGCAACTGGTCATGGGGGCGACGGGAGAAGCCGCCGTGCTTACCTACGATCGGACGGTCGAGGTACGACAGGATTTTACGACCAACACCGACTTGGTCGAGCAAGCCTTTCAAGATCTCAAGTGCCAGGCCGATGAAACGCGCCTGACCGATGGCGTGTTCCGGGCCCTCACCCTGTTGAAATCACGACCGGCGGAACGCCGCCGAGTGATCGTGATCTTAGGTGACGGATTGGACCTGAGCGGCGAAAACCGCAGGACCCAGGCGTTGGCAGAGGCGCAGCTTGCCAACGTTTCGATTTACACAGTGCAGTTGAGCGGATTCAGGACCTTGGTGAACCAGGAGGGTCCGCAGCCTCTCAGCCAGATGCCGGCCGGCGCCATTCCCCACGAGCCCGGCGTTCCTTATGGAACGAACACCGGCATTTCGACTTTCAGCATCGGAGGCAACGCATCCACGGGGACGGCGGCGATCAAGGGTGTGCTGGGGCATTCCATGAAGACCTATTCGGACGGAACCGGCGCCGGCCACATCAATGCCACGAATGTTCGTGCGGTGGAGAATGCCGTCCAGCGAATCGGGCGTGAACTACACAGCCAATACTGGCTTTCCTACCGTCCCAACAATCTCGGGACCAATCCAGATGTGGCGGAATTTCACACCATCGTCGTGAAGGTCAAACAGCGCGGCGTCATTGTGCGCAATCGGCCTGGATATTTCTACATGCCTTCCGGAGATGAAGCCGCCGAGCCGGCCAAGCCGCCGCAGGAGTAGCCTACTCGCGCTTGAAATAAACGGCGGCCAAGGGTGGCAGCGTCAGAGAAATCGAGCACGGCCAACCGTGGTGCGCGATTTGCTCGGCCTCCACGCCTCCTTGGTTCCCGACGTTGCTGCCCCAGTAAGAGCTTGAGTCGGTGTTCAGGATTTCGCGATAGCGTCCCAGTTGCGGCACGCCGATCCGGTAGGCTTCGCGAACCCGCGGCGTGAAATTGCACACCACCAACATTTCCTCGGCACACCTTTCCGCATCCCCGGGCCGCGATTTGCGCAGGAACGACAGCACACTGTGATCCGCATCGTTGCACTCCAGCCACTGGAAGCCGGTCCACTCGAATTCCACTTCATAGAGCGACCGCTCCGTGCCGTACAAACGATTCAAGTGCTGCAGCAACCGCTGGATGCCGCGGTGCGATTCGTGCTCCAACAACGGCCACTCCAGTTGCCCGGCGAACTTCCATTCCGCGCGCTGGGCCAACTCCGCGCCCATGAACAGCAGCTTCTTGCCGGGATGCGCGAACATATAGGCGTACATCAGCCGCAAGTTGGCGAACTGCCGCCAGGAGTCGCCCGGCATTTTGTTGATCAGCGAGCCCTTCATGTGCACCACTTCGTCGTGCGAGAAAGGCAGCAGGAAATTTTCGCTGAAGGCGTACATCATGGAAAAGGTGATCTGGTTGTGATGGAACTTGCGATGGATCGGGATCCAGCGACATGTAGTTCAGCGTGTCGTGCATCCATCCCATGTTCCATTTCAGATCGAATCCCAGCCCGCCGAGATAGGTCGGACGCGTCACCGCCGGCCACGACGTGGACTCCTCCGCAATGGTCAGGCAGCCTGGCTGTAACTGATGAACCACTTCGTTCAGCCGTTTCAGAAACGCCACCGCTTCCAGATTCTCGCGGCCGCCGTAACGGTTGGGAATCCACTCGCCGGAATTGCGCGAATAATCCAGGTAAAGCATGGAGGCCACCGCATCCACTCGTAAGCCGTCCAGGTGATACACCCCCAGCCAGAACAACGCGTTCGAAAGCAGAAAATTCTGCACCTCGTTGCGGCCGTAGTTAAACACCAGCGTGCCCCAATCGGGATGCTCGCCCTGACGCGGATCGGCGTGCTCGTAAAGATGCGTTCCGTCGAAGAATCCCAGGCCGTGGCCGTCCTTCGGGAAATGCGCCGGGCGTCCAGTCGAGGATCACGCCGATGTTGGCTTGATGGCAGCGGTCTACGAAATACATGAAGTCGGCCGGCGTGCCGAACCGGCTGGTAGCCGCAAAATAGCCCACCGTTTGATAGCCCCACGAACCGTCGAAGGGATGTTCCATCACCGGCAGCAACTCTATGTGAGTGAATCCCATCTCTACCACATAAGGGATGAGCTGGTCGGCCAGTTCGCGATAGGTCAGCAGGCCGGTGTCTTCGCCCGCACCGGCATCCAAGGGTTTCCGCCGCCACGATCCCAGGTGGACCTCGTAAACCGCCATGGGCGCTTCCAAGCGATTGCGCTCGCGGCGCGCTTCCTGCCAGTCGCCGTCCTGCCACTGATAATGGTTGAGATCGAAAACCACCGATCCGCTCTTCGGCCGCACTTCGGCGAAAAATCCGTAGGGGTCGGCTTTCAGCAGGCAGCCGCCGGCAGGCGAGAGAATCTCGTACTTGTAGATTTCACCTTCACCCAACCCCGGCAGGAAGATTTCCCAGATTCCCGGAGGATGAAAGCGCATGGGATGGATGCGCCCGTCCCACTGATTGAAATCGCCAACCACGCTGACGCGCCGCGCGTTGGGAGCCCACACGGCGAAGTGTACGCCCTTCACGTTGCGGAGTCTGTGCGTACGAAGATGCGCGCCCAGTTTTTCGTATTGCTGATAGTGCGTGCCTTCGCCGATCAGGTGCAGATCGAGGTCGCCGAGCAGCGACGGAAACGCGTAGGGATCCTCCATTTCGATAGATCCAGTCGGATACGTTACGCGCAGGCGGTAGGCGACGGTGGTCCCTTTGTTGCCCGTCGGGTCGGTAGGTAGCAATGCCTCGAAGAATCCCTCCGGATCGACCATCGTCGCGGCTACGGTGGTGCGCTTGGATCGGACAATCTCTACCCGCGTGGCGCCCGGGCGTAGTACACGAATCGCCGTCGATCCCTCCCCTATGTGCGGTCCAAGTACGCTGAAAGGGTCGGAGTCTTCGGCACGCAGCAGTAATTCGATCTCTTCGCGCGCTAACGCCATAAAGTCCATCATAGCCGCAGGAGAGATAGCCGGCTTAAGTTACTTGGAGCCGCTCTGTTGGCGGGCGCGGCACGTGGAGCTTGCTTGCGGATCGACGCGTTCTTTTTGGCATGATCCTTATCGCTGGTCCACGACCACTTCGCCGCCCTTCATCACCCAGCGCACTTTTTCGATGATCACAGAGACATCGGCCAGTGGATCGCCCTCCACCGCGACGATGTCGGCGAAGTATCCGGGCGCAATGGCGCCCAGATCCTTCTCGTGGCCAAGCATGGCCGCGGGATTCGTGGTGGCCGCGGCGAGCGCTTGCGCGGGAGTCATGCCGGCCTTGACGAACCATGCCAGTTCGCGAGTGTTCTCGCCGAAGCCGTTGTACACAGCGTCCGATCCCATGGCGAACTTCACGCCCGCTTTCCAAGCGCGCTTGGCCGTTTCCAGATTGCGCTCGATGAAGTTGTGCAGGTTGTCCACCGCCGCCGGCGTGAAACCAAACTTGGCGGCGTTATCGGCGTAGAAGCGGTTGTGATCAATCGTGGGGACGTAGTACGTCCCACGCTTCACCATTTCCGCGATCGTTGCGTCGTCCATATCGGTCGCGTGTTCCAACGAGTCCGTGCCGGCAAACACCGCGTCGTGCGCGCCGGCCGGGCCGTAAGAGTGGATCGCGATCTTGCGGCCCAGGCTGTGCGCGGTGTCCGCAGCCGCCTTCATTTCCTCGAAGTTGAACGTCTGATCGCCGCTAACGTCCTGGAAACTTCCAGTTGACCCGTACATTTTCACCCAGTCGGCGCCCGCCGCAACCTGCTGGCTGGCGACGCGCACGACTTCCGCCACGCCCTTGGCTTGACCGCCGGGTGCGGAACAGCGCCCATCCTCAGCGGCGCGCGCGCCAGACTGAGGCCGTATCCCGCGACGAACATGCGCGGGCCGATCATCTTGCCCATGTTGATCAACTCGCGCATGGCGATGTCGGTGTACTCGGAGGCCCCGAGATCGCGCACCGTCGTGACGCCGGTTTCGAGTGTGCGCCGGGCATTTTCCTGGGCCAGGAACACGGTCATGGCGGCCATGCGCTGCTGTCCGAGAGGCCGCGTGCCGGGTGCTTGATCCCAGTAGTAGG
>CAVVEL010000002.1:0-517500 GCA_963747095.1 Terriglobia bacterium | reverse complement strand
TTGATCGGATCCTGGTAGTCACGGAATGTTAACCGTGCGTCCATCCGCTACGCCTTTCGGCCTCGCGTTAGGTCCCGACTAACCCTGAGCGGATTAACCTTGCTCAGGAAACCTTAGACTTTCGGCGACCGGGGTTCTCACCCGGTTTCTCGCTACTTATGCCGGCAGGGTCTCTTCCCAGCGGTCCACGGATGCTTACGCTCCCGCTTCACACCCGTGAGAATGCTCTGCTACCACATTTCTTTCGAAATATCCACGGCTTCGGTACTGTGCTTTAGCCCCGTTATATTGTCGGCACAGGGCCGCTCGACCAGTGAGCTGTTACGCTTTCTTTAAAGGATGGCTGCTTCTAAGCCAACCTCCTGGCTGTCTGAGCGTCCCGACTTCCTTTCCCACTTAGCACGAACTTTGGGGACCTTAGCCGGTGGTCTGGGCTGTTTCCCTCTCGACAATGAAGCTTAGCCCCCACTGTCTGACTCCCACGCTGTTGTCCTCGGCATTCGAAGTTTGGTTGGATTCGGTAATCTGGTAAGACCCCTAGTCCATTCAGTGCTCTACCGTCCAGGCGAATCACGTGAGGCTAGCCCTAAAGCTATTTCGCAGAGAACGAGCTATCACGGAGTTTGATTAGCCTTTCACCCCTATCCTCAGCTCATCCGAGCTGTTTTCAACCAACACCGGTTCGGGCCTCCACTCGGTGTTACCCGACCTTCACCCTGGCCAAGGATAGATCACCCCGCTTCGCGTCTACTCCCAGCGACTTGTACGCCCTATTCGGACTCGCTTTCGCTGCGGCTCCGCTTTGAAGGCTTAACCTTGCCACTGAGAGTAACTAGCCGGCTCATTATGCAAAAGGCACGCCGTTAGGCTTCCCACATCGCTTGCGACAATATGGTATGGCCCTTCGACTGCTTGTAGGCATACGGTTTCAGGTACTTTTCACTCCCCTCGCAGGGGTTCTTTTCACCTTTCCCTCACGGTACTTGTTCACTATCGGTCGCCTGCTAGTATTTAGCCTTGCGAAATGGTCTTCGCGAATTCCCGCAGGGTTTCTCGTGCCCCGCGGTACTCAGGGTACTCGCTTCGAGTCAACACCGTTTTCACCTACGTGGCTATCACCCTCTATGGCCGGATTTTCCAGACCGGTTCGGTTAACGGGTTGATTGGTAACTCTACCGTCACGCGACCCTATGACCCCCAAGGACCCCTTGCGGAACCCCGGGTTTAGGCTGTTCCGATTTCGCTCGCCGCTACTTTCGGAATCACTATTGTTTTCTTTTCCTCCAGGTACTGAGATGGTTCACTTCCCTGGGTTCGCTTCGCCGACCTATGTATTCAGTCGGCGATACACTGAGTTCGTCAGTGTGGGTTTCCCCATTCGGAAATCCCCGGATCAAAGCCTGTTTGCGGCTCCCCGAAGCTTATCGCAGCTTACCACGTCCTTCATCGCCTGCTGGCGCCAAGGCATCCACCGTACGCCCTTAGTAGCTTGACCATAAAGATTTACCCGAAGCACAAATCGCTGGCGCGACTTCAGCTCCAGGCTTTATCCAAGGTACTGCTGTTGATACTCAACTACTATCGGCTTACTTGCTTGTGTGCCCTTACCAATATTCAGTTTTCAAAGATCCGCGAAATCGTCATGCGACTCGCGGGAAACCCCCACTTTGCAGCAGAGGCTGGGAATCAAGTCCGGCATGCCCTAAAATCTGGGCGCCGGCGACCTGATACCTAGCATCTGACTGCGGCATCTGATTTCATCCATCGACTTTCTTCCATCGACAATCAATGGTGGGCGTGGATAGAGTTGAACTATCGACCTCGTCCTTATCAGGGACGCGCTCTAGCCACCTGAGCTACACGCCCTGGTTGGAGAAAAGCCGGCTATCGATCCGATACTGGTGGAGCTGATCGGGATCGAACCGACGGCCTCCTGAATGCAAATCAGGCGCTCTCCCAGCTGAGCTACAGCCCCGATGGAATGGGGATTCCGTGAGGACTGGTTGAGCGTGCGTCCAGGCTAAGCCCGGACTGAACATACAAATTGTCTTCAATGCTGCTCTTTTTGAGAGAGCAGGCTAGGCAGAGAGTGTCGAGCGAATCTCCGCAGCACTGGTCGGCCTCTTGCGAAGCTTTCCAGCCACCCCGGGTAGAGGCGTTTGCTACGGGTAATCCCGAACTTTCTGTCATACACCAACAGAATCGGGACACGTTCTCTCTTAGAAAGGAGGTGATCCAGCCACAGGTTCTCCTACGGCTACCTTGTTACGACTTCACCCCAATCATGAGCCATACCTTGGGCGCTACCCTCCTTGCGGTTGGGATCGGCGACTTCTAGTACAGCCCACTTTCGTGATGTGACGGGCGGTGTGTACAAGGCCCGGGAACGTATTCACGGCATCATGCTGATATGCGATTACTAGCGATTCCAGCTTCATGCAGGCGAGTTGCAGACTGCAATCCGAACTGAGACCGGCTTTTTCCGATTGGCTCCCCCTCGCGGGTTGGCGACGGATTGTACCGGCCATTGTAGCACGTGTGTAGCCCTGGACATAAAGGCCATGAGGACTTGACGTCATCCCCACCTTCCTCCACGTTATCCGTGGCAGTCCCCCTAGAGTGCGCCCTTGCGGGCTGGCAACTAAGGGCGAGGGTTGCGCTCGTTGCGGGACTTAACCCAACATCTCACGACACGAGCTGACGACAGCCATGCAGCACCTGACTCCACCCTTTTAAGGGGTAACCGTATCTCTACGATCGTTGAGGAGCCGTTCGAGCCCAGGTAAGGTTCTTCGCGTTGCGTCGAATTGAACCACATGCTCCACCGCTTGTGCGGGCCCCCGTCAATTCCTTTGAGTTTCAGCCTTGCGACCGTACTCCCCAGGCGGTTCACTTAACGCGTTAGCTCCGGCACACCGCGAGTGCTCGCGGCACACCAAGTGAACATCGTTTAGGGCTAGGACTACCAGGGTATCTAATCCTGTTTGCTCCCCTAGCTTTCGAGCCTCAGTGTCAATAATGGTCCAGGTAGCCACCTTCGTCGCTGGTGTTCCTCCCGATCTCTACGCATTTCACCGCTACACCGGGAATTCCACTACCCTCTCCCATATTCAAGCACGGCAGTTTTCGATGGCCCCTCCCGGTTGAGCCGGGAGATTTCACACCAAACACACCGCACCACCTACGCTCTCTTTACGCCCAGTAATTCCGAACAACGCTAGCCCCCTACGTATTACCGCGGCTGCTGGCACGTAGTTAGCCGGGGCTTCTTTTGCAGGTACCGTCTTATCTCTTCCCTGCCGAAAGGGCTTTACACTCCGAAGAGCTTCATCACCCACGCGGCGTCGCTGCATCAGGGTTTCCCCCATTGTGCAAGATTCCCCACTGCTGCCTCCCGTAGGAGTCTGGACCGTGTTTCAGTTCCAGTGTGGCCGTGCGTCCTCTCAGACCGGCTACCGATCAGAGCCTTGGTGGGCCTTTACCCCGCCAACTAGCTAATCAGCCGCGGACTCATCCTCCAGCGAATTGCTCCTTTGATCTTTGCAGATGTTATGCGGTATTAGCCCAGGTTTCCCCGGGTTATCCCCCACAGGAGGGTAGATGATCCACGTGTTACTCACCCGTACGCCACTTTACTAGGCCCCCATTGCTGAAGACCGTTCTCGTTCGACTTGCATGTGTTAGGCGCGCCGCCAGCGTTGATTCTGAGCCGGGATCAAACTCTCGTTTAAACCCGTTGTCCCCCACGCTGACGCGAGGGACGATGTTGTGAGTCAGTCGCTCGACTTCCCCTAGGAAGACGAGATCTTGTACTTACACGCTCAACCAGATTGTCAAAGAACTTGTCCTCAGCGGAACCTTACTAGCGTAACGCAGAAATCTCCAGCTTGTCAACATCCCAGAGCAACTCCCGACACTTGTTAAGGAATCGGACGCCGTACAGGTGAGACCCGCTGACGCTTCCTGCGATGGAGATAATCCTAACACAACCTTGGCGAAAAACGCAACCCCTCGATTCATCCCTGCTGCGAGAATGGGCATTTTCCTTCGCTCGAAGGACGCGAAACCCACCTCAATGGGGATCGCCCGGCACGGCTCCACAAGGGGTGGTGTGCCGTGCTCCCGGCCTGGGTTACTCGTTGGGCACGCCCGCGCGCGACTGCGACTGACATGCCGGCTGTGCCAATTGGAGAATGCGACGGCTTGACGTCGCCTTGGGTCGCGCACTCCCGAAGAATTCAGGCGGCTTCGTGTTGAACGGCGGAGGCCTTCGGCACGTAGCGCTTGACTTTGATGCTAGCCGCGCGATCGCGGGCCTCGGCGATCTCGTAGGATGTCTGCATGCGAAGAAGCGTGTCCATTTTCGGACCGAAGGCTTTTTCGATTCGCAGAGCCATTTCGGAAGAGAGGGCGGCTCGGGCGTTCAGCAGCGCGGAGAGAGCAGGCCGAGTGACGCCAAGAATCTTCGCGGCCTGCGTTACGGACAATCCGAGAGGCTCGGTCACTTCCATCCTGATGAACTGTCCCGGGTGAGCGGGTCGGGCCATGCGCATAACTTTCATTCCTTTCTAGTGGTAATCCTCATAGTCCAGGTCGAAGATCTCGCGCTCAACCGGATCGATTCTGAAGGTGATTCGCCAGTTACGGGTGACGTGAAGGCTCCACGTTCCCTTGCGGTCGCCGCCGAGTTGGTGCACCTTCCAACCGGGCACGTCGCGCATCTCCTGCACGTCCTGCATGTCCTGGAGGAAGGTGAGAATGTTGCGGATCTTCTCCACTACCGGCGGATGCAAGGCGGAGGCGTCGTTGCGGTCAATGAAGCGGCGCAGCCCGCGATGGACCACGTTCCTTATCTTCATGTGGAATGCTAGCGCGGGAACATGTCGCGTGTCAAGCCACGCTTTACGGATGGCTTAGGCTGGCCGCGTAGATCGGGCTGACCCGGCCCCCCCGGAGGCGCGGGCGTCCCAAGAAAAAACCGCTGGCACGCAGGGTGTCCTCCCACGTTCCGGTGATATACTTACCCGCAGGGGCAGATTGCCCTGGCGGTCACAAGACCACGGAACTTACGCATCCTACGCATCCTACGCATCCTACGCATCCTACGCACCCTGGTCCCGACATCGGTCCCGGGGAAGTTGGTCAATCTGATGAGTTTTGGCCCCACCGGCGGGGCCGCTGAATTAGCAATTGCTGCATCAGTACAGAATTGGACGAATCTTCTTAGCCGGAGATAAGGAGATCGTCTTGTCTAACCGTCGCTTCAACCTTCATCGTTTCCTCGACCAGCTTGAGCGCAACGCCTTCCGTATCGCCGGCTCGATCATCATCCTCTCCTGGATAGCCAACCACCTCTGGCACGAACTCATCGCTACTTGGCCGGCCATCGAGCGCCTCTCGATGTTTCATTGGCCGTAGACCGGAACCGTGAATCGAGGCAAACGGTTGCCATCGAGGGGAAACGGAGGGGAAACGGGGTCGGCCTGAACTTGGTGAGTTTGTCTTCGAGCATCGCGTGCCCCTTTTTCACGCACCGCAGCATTCTGCCACCATCTTGAGGCTTGGGCCGGCAAAAAACAAATTACAAAGTTCAGGCCGACCCCTTTTCCGACCCCTTTTCCCGACCCGACCCCTCTTCCGACCCCTTTCCCCCCCTTAAATCAGGCCTATCCAATTTTTTCCCAGGGATCCTTAAGGCAATCCTCATAGCTCAGATTAAAGCGGCTTTGGTTTTCCGGAAAAAGGTCGCAAAACAGAAAACGTCTCTTGATCTCTTCAAACCGGCTCCTTTGGTCTCTGAGATATGACTTGACGAGGTCGTCAGTGTTTCTTATCTGGTCCGGGGAAAGCCCGAGCCTCGCCAATTCACGTGCCACGTTAGCCTGGCTCGAAGCCAACGCCTGATCAGTAGATGCCCTCTTAAAGTACTCGTAGGCTACCATCTGCAAAGCGAGTTCCGCAGTCAAGGCCGAGGAAAGTGGCGGTGGCGTCACAGCGGAATTCATGGCGGCGTGCGCCTCTGGGATGCTGCGTGTTTCAAAGAGTACTCGATAGAAAGCCAGATTCCCCCGCAGGAGATCCCCCGCAGTAGCCACTCGGTGCGGGGCGACGAGTCCGAGAAACGCTGCGCGCTCCGTCGGCTGTAGCAACTCAATCAGGTTGAATCCGTCGCACGCGGAGAGGACGACGAAGAGGTTTAGCCGGCAGTTCCTATTAATTGTCGTCAAGATTGGTTTCAACTCCGACCAAGCTGAAACATAGCCAGAACCGAGTTGTATCCCTTCCGGGGAACCGTGCGATTCAATGTGCAACAGCGGCAATTGCCCGTTGGATTCAGCGTCGGCAGCTATAATGTTTAGTCGGTCGAGAAACCCCTCCTTAGTCCCCACTTCCCAGAGGTAAGGCTTGACCTGCGGAGCGTACGCGCTGACTATCGGTGTCAGATCTTCGAACAGCCGCCTGCCTGTGTGCAATTCCTCAGAAGGCAAGCTCTCTATGACGTGTAAGGCGGTAATGTAAAGGTTCCGGTCTTTTGCCATTTCCCCATACTACCAAAAGGCTCGATCGTCCGGTGAGGGCGGACCGGTCTGACGTGAGTCGCGACTTCAACGAGAAAATGGCGTGCTCGGGCTGACTCCGTTTCCCCCTGTTTCCCCCAGCCCCGCGCAAGAACATATTTGACCCAGCCACGGGCGTGTGCCATGATTGCATCATGGCGGGATTCACACTGATCCGCCCGTATAATCATACGCGTTGCCTCTGGGACTGCCGTGAAAAAACTCAACCCGCATGTTTTTTACCAACTGGCCGTAGCCGTCCAACCTTTAGTCAATCTGAACTGGCAAGATGACAGCGAGGGCGATCAAACAAAGGTAGGAGGCGTCGAGATGGGGAAGGTCTACTGGCCTCTCTATTTCGCTCGCGATGCCCTGAAGCCCTACGTGACAGACGACGGGGTCCTGCCGCCGTCCTCGCTTCGCGCCGCAAAAGCTGTGATTGATGAGATTGAGGCCCTCGGTGTCTCAGACGATCTAACGCAGTGGGTGACCATCTCCAAGCAGAGAATCGAGATCTGGAGACAGGAAAACATAAAGCGGTCTGCGAGTGCATTTGAGACGGTCTTGACAAATGACCTCCCTGGGCTTGATATCTATCAGGTCTCACCGAAAGGAATCTATTCCACTGCCGCGTTGATTGAGCACGCAGAAAAAGCCATCTTAGACGGCCTAACGGCCGTGGGACGCGCAGCCTTACCTCAAGATGCTATCCAAGACTTCGCGCAAGCTGGTAGATGCCTGGCCTTTGAATTGCCAACAGCGGCCGGTTTTCACACGATGCGCTCCCTTGAGGCCGTTCTACGTAGCTACTGGCGATTGGTCAAGAAGCCCCCAACAAAAACGAAAGCTCCGGAAATGGCTCAGTGCATCAATGAGGCTCAAAGCTGCTGGAGAAGATGCGAAACTGATGGACATCCTGGACCACATACGTGATCTGCACCGTAACACCATCATGCATCCTGACGCCTTTCTGGAAATGACTGAAGCGTTACGGCTGTTTGATATCGCCAAGAGCGCCATGTCCAGCATGGCCGAACGCATTGCGCAGACTGGCGCTGCACCAGCAGCGGCGAGCGCATCGGCCCCGACTCCCTGAGCGTGAAACCGTCGAGAGAATGGGCGAAATGCCGGGGGAAACGGGTCGGCCTGAACTTGGCGATTCAATTCCAGCACGACAATCGAGGTGGGGCGCCTCAGGAAAAATCACCAAGTTCAGAGGATGTCCCCGCGATCCCCCTTCATCGGCGGTCCTTGTTGTTTGTTTCTTGCGGGCTCAGGTTTCTTCCGTGTCCTCCGTGTCCCAGCAATCTACCTGGTCGGACAGCCCCGCCGCGACTTGGGTGGCGTAGTCGCTGAAGCCCCAGCCGAACGCCCCGGCCCGCTCGACGATTCCCCAGACGCGTTCCACGGCTCGCTTTCCAGCGGCAGGTGGCAGACCGACAATCAGTTTTTCAACTTCGCCGAGCGTTGACGCCAGGGGATCTATGTCATTCCCTTCGCACCCATATTCCGCGGCCTGATTCGTTCCCGCTTCAATGAAACTGAGCATCAAGTTGACCGTTCCGGGCACCTCGTTCCGGGCACATCGGTGGTCGCCAGTTTGTATTCCCGCATCAGCCGCTTGGCCTCGCCGACCCGTGGGACGCGTTTACTGAACGGATCGGGAGCGACGGCATCGGTAATCAGCCTCCGATACTTCTCGATCTCACCCTCCCCGTCCCCGGAGCCTCCCGAGAACCGGGCGTGGAGGATTCTGCGGTTATCGCCGCTGGCCCTGTAAAGGTCGCCGACCAGCGCCGCAAGTTTGTTCCTGTCCAAGTCCCGCAACCGAGCCTTGATTTCCGACCACCGCTGCTTACCGGCGTTCTGTGCCATGCGTTCTTTATCCCTCCTGTTGCTTTCTCCAATAGCGGTAGGCCTCGATCCATTCAGACCCTGGCGGTGGCGGAGATGGCAGCGGCAACTGCGCGAGGTGGATGGTCTGCTTCTTGCCGCCCCGCTGGCAGATGGCGACAACCTGGTCCCGATCGTCAATGTCAAATTGGATCACCGACACGGGTGTGCCGAGAACCTCGGTCTCAAAGGGCAGTCCGACGTTATCCTCGATCATGGTGAGAAAGCCGGTGGCTTGTTCGGACTCGCCGTAGGCGTCGGTGGTAGCCTCTTCGATGAGGTCCTCAAGCTTGGCCACGGGAACGGTGTAGGACGATTTCTTGTGGATTCGTTTCTGCGCCATTGTTTTTCCTCCAAAGAAGGGCGAGCGAGGAGCCGGCCTTTCAGACGGCTTTAGGAACATTCTAGCTTGTATTGCTCTGGCATGCCTTACCACTGCCGCCAGATGGGAGGATGAGACACTCTGCTATGGAGCTCCGTTATGGAGTGCGGCGGCTTGCCACCGCTTTCAAAGCTGGCAGCTTGCTGCCAGCGCGCTGCGAGAAAAAGGTCGCAGCTTAGCTAGCCCGCTTCTTATGGGGTTGGTGGCGACATTTGCACCTGACCAACGACGCGGGTTAGCATGGAAGTGTTGCTAACCCTGTGGCTCTTTCTCTCCGTGCTGTTCGCGGATGACGACAAACTCACGCGCCTGATCTCGACAGAGCGCATCGCCGCCGTCCATCGCCAGATCGCGGCGCGCCCGCACGTGGCCGGGACCGTGGGAGGCCGCGCCCAAGCGGAGCTGATCGCGCAGATCCTCCGCGGCCTCGGATTGAAGACGGAAACGCATTCCTACTGGGCCTTGCTTTCCTACCCCCGCCGCATGATGCTGCGGCTGTTTCCCAATAGTAAGGCGACCCAAGGGGTCATCCTGTCGCTGAACGAGCGCTCCGACGCCCGCGATCCCGCTACAGCGGCGGTGGATCTGCTGCCCGGATTCGTCGGTTACTCGGCCACCGCGCGAGTACGTGGCGCCATCGTCAACGCCGGCTACGGACTGCCCGCCGACTACGATGCGCTGGAAAAATCCGGCGTCAGTATAAAAGACAAGATCGCACTGGTGCGCCTGGGCCAGGCGCTGCTTGCGGAAAAGGCGCGAGAGGCCGAGAAGCGCGACGTGGCTGGCGTGGTCTTTTATGACGATCCTAACGTTGACAGCAGTGCCATGAAGACAACCGCCAAGTCCGCGACCGCAAGACCGCAGCGGTGGCCGGATGGCCCCGGCCGCGCCGCCTGGTTCGTGGAGCGTGGCGCAGCCAGCCGCGATCCGGCGCCGCCACGCATTCCGCTGGCGGTGGTTTCCTGGTCGGTGGCGGAGCAAATTCTGCCCGTACACAAGAAATCAGGGACACCCGCGACTACCGGCGCCGAACTGGAGATGGAGATGCACATGAGCGACAGCCCGCGGCCCATCTTCAACGTGATTGCGACCATCGAGGGCCGCGAACAACCCGACCGCTGGGTGATTCTGGGCGGGCATCACGATGCCTGGTCGTCGGGCGGCGTGGATCCCGGCGCGCCGCTGGCTGCGCTGCTGGAACTGGCGCGTGTACTTGGCACGATGGCTAAGGGCGGCTGGCGGCCGCGCCACACGATTCAATTGGCATTCTGGGATGCCGGCGAATACGGCAACTTAGGCGCGGCGCAGCACGCCCAGGAATTTTCGAAGGAACTCCAGGAAAAACTGCTGGCTTACGTGAACTGCGATTTAACCGCCACCGGCCCGGCGCCCGTGGAAGGCGACTTCCCACCTCCGCCCGGCATGGAAATGGCTTTCGGCGCGCGTCATTCCATCTATGACACCGCCGGCTACATGACTCGCTGGTACGATCCCGGCTTCCGCAAGACTCGCGCCGCTGTGGAGCAGTTCGGTCGCGCCGCGCTGCGATTGTCGGAGATGGATCCGCCACCGCCACGCCCGAAGCCCGCGCCGCCTGCACCAAGAGACGAGCCCGCGCATGGCGAGATCGAACACGCCGAAGCGCGCCTGGCGCTGGCCAAGGAAGCCTACGTTGCGGGCGCCATCACCAAGTCGGTATTGGAAGCCGCGCAACGCGACTTGGACGAGGCCCAGGAACGCTATCAGCGCTTGCGCGAAGGCAGCGGGCAACTCACTCCGGCGATCGCCGCCGAAGAAGTGAAGAAGGCCGAAGCGCGGCTCCAGGATTCCCAACAAAAGCTGGTCCATCTTGAAGCCATGGACTCCGCCGGCATGGTGGCGCGGCGCGACATGGAACACGCACGCGACAGCGTGAAGGAATCGGAGGAATACCTGGTCTTGGTGCGCACCCGCCAAGAGGAGTTGGCCCATGAATGGGAGCTGCTCCAGAAGGTCAAGGAATGGGAGGACCGCGGCGGGACGTTTGACGAAAGCGTTCTGGAAAAAATCAGCACGGCCTTCGAGAAGCAGTGGGGACGTCCGCTGCCGGTCAGCGCCCTGGGTATGACCCACACGCACGAAATGCTGAACTTCGATCACACCGGCCGCGCCGATGTGGCGCTGCCGCCGGATAGTCCCGAGGGCATGTGGCTGGTGGAGCAGCTGACCCTGCGCGACATCCCGTTCCTGGTCTATCGCGGGCCGGTCGCCGGCAAGTCCACCGGGGCGCACATTCACCTGGGACTGCCTTCCCCGAGGTTGCACCAGTAGCGCGGGCATCCGTAGCGCAGGCCTCCGGCCTGTTCTTTCTGTCGGAGAAAAGGACCAGGCCGGAGGGGCCGGAGGCCTGCGCTACAGGTGCCCGGGCCACTTTAAGATATAATCCTTATCGTGGGATCCACGACTAAGCTCCCTACCATTCTGGTGCTGGAACGCATCCATCCGCGGGGCCAAAACCTGCTGGAGGCGCGCGGGAACGTGATTATTCCCAAAGCGCTGGACGAAGCCACGTTGCTTCCCCTGGTGCGCGGCGCCGACGCGATTGTCACCCGCGCTTTGGCGCGCATCACCCGCCGGCTGATGGAAGCGGCGCCGCAACTCAAAGTCGTTGGCCGCCACGGCATCGGTGTGGATAACATCGACGTGGAAGCCGCCACCGACTTGGGCGTTTGGGTGGTCAACACGCCCGACGCGCCCACCGAGCCGGTGGCCGAACATTTCCTGATGCTGGCGTTGATGCTGCAAAAACATTTCGCCTTTACCAAGCACGTGCTGGAGACCGGAGATTGGAGCCTGCGCATGCAGCGTCCCGGCCAGGAGTTGCGCGGGCGCACCGTGGGCATCGTGGGATTCGGGCGCATCGGCCGGCGCATCGCGGAAATCTGCTGCCTGGGTTTCGGCTGCCAGATTCTCTACGCCGATACCATCGACGGCGGCGAACGTGCCGCCACCCTGGCCGCCCGCCGCGTGCCGCTCGATCGATTGCTGGCCGAATCGGATATCGTGTCCCTGAACGTCCCGCTAATTGCGGAGACACGCCACATGATCGGCAAGCGCGAAATCGAGTTGATGAAACCGACCGCCTATCTCATCAACCTGTGCCGGGGGCCGGTGTGGGACGAAGCGGCCGTCTACCAGGCGCTGAAGGCCAAGAGCATCGCCGGCGCGGCCAGCGACGTTTTCGAGACGGAACCGGCGCCGGCCGACCATCCTCTTTTGCAACTGGACAATTTTGTGGCCACGCCCCATAGTTCGTCGTCCACCGCGGAGGCTCTGGAACGCATGAGCCTGGTGGCCGAAGACGTGATCGCCGTGCTGGACGGCCAGGAGCCACGCTGGGCGGTGAACTCGGTGGGTCAAGCACGAATCGCGTAAGTACGAGGAAGCCGACTCACATGAAAAACATTGGCAGAGTGCTGCGGGGGCTTCTGATCGTCGTGCTGGTTGTGGCCGTCGGATTTACTATTCTCCACAAGTTTTTCGACCTGCAGGTGGAACTATTGGGCCAGGGTTACAAGCCGCACTTTTACTTCTTCAATCCCGAAAAGCACTATTCGGCGTTGGAAAGGCAGCGCGCGGCACAAAAGACCGCCGATCCTGCGCCTGCTCCGGCGGCCGCTCCCGCGGAAAAGGCGCCCGAAAAAGCTGCCGCGCCGGCGCCATCTAGCGCCAGCGCCTTTGATTCGCCGGTCGCGACGAAGACCGTGGTTGTGGAGCGTCCCTATTGGACGAACTTCCGCGGCCCGCATCGTGACGGCGTTTACGATGAGACTCCCGTAAACACCGCGTGGCCCGCGGGAGGCTTGCCGGTTTTGTGGAAGCAGCCGATCGGCGGCGGATACGCTTCGTTCGTGGTGGCCGGCGGCAGGGCGTTCACCATCGAGCAGCGCCGCGAGCAGGAAGTGGTGGCGGCCTACGATGTGAACTCCGGACGCGAGTTGTGGACTGCCGGATGGCCGGCGCTGTTCTCGGAGGCCATGGGCGGCGACGGTCCTCGCGCCACGCCCACGTGGGACGATGGCCGCGTCTATGCGCTGGGCGCAATGGGCGAACTGCGCTGCCTCGATGCCGAGACCGGCCGGCAATTGTGGACGCGCAACATTTTGGCTGATAATCAGGCCGCCAACCTGCAATGGGGCATGGCCGCGTCACCGCTGGTGGTGGACGACAAGGTCATCGTGCTGCCGGGCGGCGGCGCGGGAAAGTCGGTGGTCGCCTACAACAAGGTCACTGGCAAACAGGTATGGGCTTCGCAGAACGACAAGCAGGGCTACGCTTCTCCCAAACTGGTCACCATCGCGGGCCAGCGGCAGATCGTGGTGGTTTCGGCGATCCGGGTGATGGGCTTGAAGGTTGAGGACGGCCGCTTGCTTTGGGAATTCCCCTGGTACACCTCACCCGAGGTCAATGCCACCGAGCCGGTGTTTCTCGACGACCATCGCTTCTTCCTGTCTTCCGGATACGATCACGGCGCGGTCTTGGTTGAGGTATCCCGAAGCGGGGAGGCGTTCTCCGTGAAACAACGATGGATCACCAAGCGGATGAAGACGCGTTTCAACGCGGCCGTCTATTACGAGGGCTATCTTTACGGACTGGACGAAGGCATTTTGACTTGCCTTGACGCCGCCAACGGCGAGTTGAAATGGAAAGGCGGACGCTATGGTTACGGCCAAGTGCTGCTGGCTTCCGGCCACTTGATCATCCTCACCGAGGACGGCGACCTGGCGTTGGTAAAGGCGTCCCCCGAAAAGCTGGAGGAAGTGGCGCGCTTCCCGGTGCTCGACGGCAAGACCTGGAACTATCCGGCGATTGATGGCGGACGACTGCTGATCCGCAACACCACGCAGATGGCCGCGTTGAAGATTATGTAGCCGTCGCGGCGCGGCGTAGCTTGCGGTTCCACCAGGCTTCCCATGTGATATTCGCGTTCAGGAAAAAATTCCAAATGGCCGCAACCGCGATGCCGGCCAGCACACCGATTACTTGCGGCCAACCCGCCAGGCGGACCAAAAACCAGGCTAATCCCATGTTGATCGCCGCGCCGGCCGCGGAAAAAGTCAGGAACAGGAGAAAGCGGCGCGCCACACGTGCCAGGCCGGGGTCGGCTTGGCGGGCGTCGCGAAACGTAAACAACTCGTTTCCGATAAAATTCCCAACGATGGCCGCGCCAATTCCTGCGAAGTTGGCTTTCAACAACGACCAGCCCAGCCGGTCGGCCGTCCACTGGTCCACCACGTAGTTCACCACCACGCCGGCCAGTCCCACCATGGCGAACTTCAGCATGCGCCACGCTTCGCCGGTGTCCACCGAAATCCGCAGCAAGTGGCGCAAGTACTTCTTGGTTACGGCCGCGTCCATCTTGCTGCTGCCGTGGGAACGTTCGTCGAAGATAAAAGGCACCTCTGCCACGCGCGTGTAGTTGCCCCGCGCCAGCACCTCCAGCAGGATCTTGTATCCCAGGGGACGCAGTCCGGCGTTCTCCAGCACCGCCCGCCGCAGCAAGAAAAAACCGGACATCGGATCGTTGACGTGGCCCAAAGTGCCGGGAAGAAAAAAAGTCGCCATCAGCGTGGCGGACCAGGATATGAAGCGGCGATGGAAACTCCAATCGCTGACGCCGCCTCCCGCCACATGCCGGCTGCCTACCACGATATCCGCATGGGTCTTTTGCAGGCGACCGTACATCACAGGCAAGAGTTCGGGCGGGTGTTGCAGATCGGCGTCCATACACCCGAGCACATCGCCAGCAGCCACGTTCCATCCAGCGGCGACGGCCGTGGATAGATCTTTTTCTGTCTCCCGCACCAACAGCTTGAGCCAAGGCCGGTCTGCTTGCAGGCGGCGGACAGCGCCGGCTGTGTCGTCCGGCGAGTTGTCGTCAACAATGATCAACTCGTATTCCGAGCCGCAGGCATGCAGGGCCCGTCCGGCGCGCTCCACTAAGGCGTCGATGTTTAGCCGCTCGTTATAGGCGGGAACAACCAGGGAAATCAAGCAGCGTCACCTTGAAATCCAGCCGGCGCGGCTGCCGGGATCTTCGCCAAGGCCAGCGGGAGGAAAGGAACAACCCAAATCATATATTGGGTGAAGACGATGGAATTGTAGTCTAGAAAAAGCGCCATCAGCAGCAGCGCGACGACATAGCGGTTCTCGGCTCGGTTTCTGCTGGACAGGAGAAGCAGCGCCAGCAGTCCAAGCATCGGCATTCGCGCGGCAAGGCCCTTTAATCCCAGGATGGCATCGATGGACTTGGCAGGCAAATCTCCGCCAAACGCGCGGGTGCCGGAGAAGAGAATGGACTTCACGAATGCCAGCGGATTCCAAACCATAAACGGCAGAGAAACGATCGTCGGGATAGCTCCCAGCGTCAAAGCCGCTTTTCCGGTGCGCCAAAGCGCGTCTTTCCTTTCCCCTTGGAAGTACTCCCAAACGAGAAAGAAAGGAATCATCAATAGCGCCATCTGCTTCACGGCCAGCGACAGTCCAAACAACAGCAAGGACCAGGTTCGCTTCGACTGGTAGATCAAGAGCGAGGCCAGGAACAGAAGCAGCGCCGGCGTGTCGAGATGGGCCATCGAGACCACGGCCAGGCTCCAACGATTGAAATACCAAAATCCGCTGGCGAACAATCCCAGCGCCAGGGAATCGTCACGATAAAAGTGCAGGAGCAGCAGAAGGGCGATCAGCAGGTGCGCGATTTCGGTGATCGGACGCCAGAAAGCCATCCAATCCGGGTACTCGACCACTCCCAAGCGGTAGGCGCCGGCGGCCAGCAGGTAGTAAACCGGAAGGTAAGTCGCGTAGGACTGATTGGTCCGCATATCCCCTGCCAGGATGCGCGCGTAGGGATTGGTTCCTTCCGCCAGCCGCTTGCCTTCCAGCCAGGCAAAGCGGACATCCTCGCGACCGGGGAGAGTGTCTTTCAAACGCAGATGAAATAGCACGCTGGCCAGCAGGAATCCCATGACCGCCAGACTCGCCACAACCCTTCGCAAAAACGTCAAGTCGAGCAAGAAGGTAGTCATCAACCCGCGAGAATACCAGAAGCGCCGGAGCGACGCAATGCAGCAATCACTACACTACTATTTGCCCCTGACCGCTCAACATCTGATACGATGGTTCGTTTCAGGGCTACATGCGCGATGCCGGAGTACAAAAGCGAGAACGAGCACCGGCTGGAAATCTGCGAGGCCGGAAAATGGCTGCATCAGAAGGGCTTCGTCGCCGCCAGCGACGGCAACCTGAGTGTCCGGCTGCCGGACAAGCGCGTCTTGTGTACGCCGACGATGATGAGCAAGGGCATGATGCGCCCGGAAGACCTGGTCATCACCGACATGGCCGGCCGCAAGCTGGAAGGCGCGCGGAACGTCTCCTCGGAGATCGCCATGCATCTGCTCATCTACGATCGCCGGCCGGACGTGCATGGCGTGGTTCACGCGCATCCGCCCACCGCCACCGGTTACGCGGCCGCGGGACTGCCGCTGAACAAGGCGTTGATTTCGGAAGTGGTGTTAGCCTTGGGATGCGTTCCATTGGCGCGCTATGGAACGCCGGGAACGCCGGAGTTATCCGAAGCGTTGAAGGGGTTGGTGCCGCACTATGACGCCATCCTGATGGCCAATCATGGAGTGGTGTGCAGCGGCGCTACGCTGCTGGAAGCCTACTTCAAGATGGAAACGGTGGAGCACTTCGCGCGTATTTCGTTAGTGACGGAGATGCTCGGACAACAGAACTTGCTTTCCGAGGGCGATGTCGAGAAGCTGATGGAAGCGCGCCGCCGGTACTTCGGCATGGACACCACGCCACCCCGCGTGATGGGATGTCCTACGTCGTCGTCGGCCGAGCCGTCCGGCGACCGGATCAGCCTGACCAAGGACGAATTGAAGCGCTTGATTGAGGAAGCCCTAAAGAAACAGGCTTAGGGAAGACAGTCATAGGAGGAAGAATGGGCGAAGCATTAGGAATGGTGGAAACCAAGGGCCTGGTGGCCATGATCGAGGCGTCCGACGCCATGGTGAAGGCCGCCAAAGTCACACTGGTGGGCTGGGAGAAGATCGGTTCCGGATACGTTACCGCGCTGGTGCGCGGCGACGTGGCCGCGGTGAAAGCCGCTACGGACGCCGGCGCCGCCGCGGCGCGGCGCGTGGGCGAACTGGTTTCGGTGCATGTGATCCCGCGCCCGCATCAGAGTCTGGAAGACGTCCTGCCGATCGGCAAGGCGGGCAAGTAGCCTCCCATGGTTCTCGGTCGTGTCGTTGGAACGGTTGTAGCATCCCGTAAAGACCCGCGCCTGGAGGGAAAGACGCTGCTCATCGTGCGGCACATCTCTCCCGACGGCAAGGATGAAGCGGGCTACGTGGTGTCGGTGGACACTGTCGGCGCGGGATTCCGCGAAACCGTGCTTACCGTGGCGGGCAGTTCTGCCCGCATGGCCACTGGTTGCAAAGATACGCCGGTGGACAACGCCATTGTGGGGATCGTGGATAAGGTATCCATGGATTGATGAACACGAAAAACGAAGGCAAAAGGCAAAAGGCAAAAGGCAAAAGGATGGCAATCCTTACTTTTGCCTTTTGCCTTTTGCCTTTTGCCTTTTGCCTTTTGCCTTCGTTTTCCCCCTGTGGGCAGCTATGTTCCTAGCCAAGGTCCAAGGCTGCGTTTGGTGTACCGCCAAGAACGAAACCTTGGACGGCAAGAAGATGCTGGTGCTGCAACCTCTCGACGCTAGGCTGAAACCGCGCGGCAAGCAGTTGATCGCCCTGGACGCGATCGGCGCGGGCGCCGGTGAAATCGTTTATTACTGCCGCGGCAAGGAAGCGTCGTTTCCGTGGCTCCCGGATGAAACGCCCATCGACGCGACCATCGTTGGCATCGTCGACCAAGTAGATACTCTATGAAACGCCTTCTTTGTGTCCTTTGTGTCTTTGTGGTTCCATCCCCAGCGCAAGATTGGCTGGCGCGCATCAACACGGAAGCCGCCAAGGTTGAGCCGCAAATCGTCGAGATCCGTCACGACATCCACCAGCACCCTGAGCTGAGCAACCGCGAGGAGCGGACCTCCGCGCTGGTGGCCGCGTATCTCCGCAAGCTGGGCCTCGACGTCAAGACCGGCGTTGCGCATTACGGCGTCGTCGCGATTCTGAAGGGCGGCAAGCCCGGCCCGGTGATCGCGGTGCGCGCCGATATGGACGCACTGCCGGTGACCGAGCAAACCTCGCTGCCCTTCAAGTCCACGGTGCGTACCACCTACTTGGGACAGGAAGTGGGCGTGATGCACGCCTGTGGTCACGACCTGCACACTTCAATGTTGCTGGGCGTGGCGTCGATCCTCACTTCGATGCGCGCGGATATTCCGGGAACCATCAAGTTTATCTTCCAACCCGCCGAGGAAGGTGTGCCTGCCGGCGAGACCGGCGGCGCGAGAGAAATGGTGGCCGAGGGCGTGCTGGAAAATCCCAAAGCGGTCGCGGTTTTCGGATTGCACGTTGACGCGGCGGAACCAGTGGGTCAGATCGGCTACTCGATCGGACCGGCGCTGGCCGCCGCCGACACGTTTGAAGTAAAGATTATCGGCAAGCCGGCGCACGGTTCGCGGCCCGACCTTTCGGTGGACCCCATCGTCACCGCGGCGCAGTTTGTCGAAGCGCTGCAAACCATCCGCTCCCGCAACCTGGCCGGCGACGAGCCGGCGGTGATCACGGTGGGCATGATCAACGGCGGGCAGCGTCAAAACATCATTGCCCAGGATGTCACGCTGCAGGGCACCATTCGCACGTTCGCTCCCGAGACTCGCCGCAAAGTGGAAGAACGCTTCCGCGCGATTCTAAAGGGCGTCACCGAAGCGGCCGGCGCCCGGGGCGAAGTGATGCGGTACACCGGCATTCCGGCAACCATCAACAATCCCGCGCTGACGCGCGAATCGCTGCCGGCGCTGGAGCGCGTGGTCGGCAAGGACCATCTGAAGGAGATCCCCGCGGTTATGGCGTCGGAAGATTTTTCCTACTTCGCCAACGTGGTTCCGGGATTCTTCTATCGCCTGGGACAAGTGAAACCGGGAACGGTGTCGGGCGACCACCATACACCCACGTTTTTGGCCGACGACAGCGCCATTCCGTATGGCCTCACGGCCATGAGTTATCTCTTAGTGGACTACCTTTCGCGGCATCAATAGGAGGAAGAAATCAAAAATCAAAAGTCAAAAATCAAAAATGGCCCACTGGCGGCCGTATGTACGCGCCGACTCCTGGACTGACGGTAACCATTTTTGACTTTTGATTTTTGATTTTTGATTTGATAGTTTCTCATGATTATTGCGCGTGTCATCGGCGACGTTGTAGCCACGCAGAAGCACCCTTCGCACGAAGGGCGCAAGATTCTGCTGGTGCAGCCGCTCGACCTGGATGGCAGCGACCGTGGCGACGCCCTGCTGGCGCTTGATTCGGTGGATGCCGGAAGCGGCGACCGCGTGCTGGTGGTGCAGGAAGGCTGGTCCGCCATGACCGCGGTGGGGCGTCCGCAAACGCCCATCGATATGGCGGTGATCGGCGTGATCGATACCGTCACGCTGGCCTGAGGCTACCAGAAGTACGTCGCCACCACCTTCGGTGGCCCCGCCGTGCCGCTCACCAAGGCCGTACGCAACACCACTTGCAGATTGCGGTGCGGCCAATTCGCCGGCGCGCCGCTCAGGGCGTCGTGCAAGTAGGCCGCGTTGGTGAGGAAGTCGCCGCCCGCGGCCGTTCCGCGGAAAGTCATGCTGGCGACGGCGATCACCATCTTTTCCGTGGAGGCGTCGAAAATCCGGCTGACAATCACGTACTCCTCCGGCCGATTCTCCTCCGAAGTGGTTGCGCCGATCACCTTGCCTGCGTTGGCGCTGTCCCGGACTTCATAGATTTTCCGCGCGGCGTCCTTGTACAGGCGGTAGCGCAGTCCGCCTTCCAGATCCACCATCCACTTGTGGTTGAATTGACCCAGCAGCACCGCCGGCCGCCCGCGCAGTTCGTGATACGAAGTCGCGCGATCGCTGAGCACCTCAAACGGCTTGCCTTTGCGGGAGAGCAGCGCGCCCACGCGAATGGCGGCCAGCAAATCGCCGTTGCTGAAGTAACGGTCGCCCGCCGAGCGCAGCTCCGTCAACTGGATGGAGGTGTTCCGGCGAACTTCCTCGGATGGCGGAGGCGTGGACGGCGTGCCCACCATGATCTCGTTCAAGGCGTCGAACCGCGGCCCCTCGAAGCGGTAAATCCGTTGCGGTTGTTCGATACAAATGATGGCCACGTTGCCGTCGTCCACCAGGGGTTTCCAGAAAAGGTCCAACTCCGTGGTCCGGAAATGCGACGCCAGCATCCAACCGGTCCCCGCCAGCAAGGAAACAATCGCCAAGGCCGCCAAGGACCAGCGCAGCCGGCAAGCCTGGCCGGCAGGTTGGGCTTCCAGAACCGCGGCGGGTTCTGTGACCGGAAGAGGATGCACCGCAGGAATGCGAAACTCCGGTACGTAAGAGCCCGGCGGCAGCAGGATCCGCAATTCTTGCTCGTGACCCTCCTCGGCGTAGTACTGCGCCAGCCGTTTGCGAATATCGAGAGCGGTGGTGCGGACAACCGAGTCTTCGTTGGTGTCGTAGCCAGGGTCGCGGTGGAAAACCTCGAAGCCGAGGGTCCGCTCCTTCACTTTGTCCAGCGATCCTGCCAGGTAAGCTTCCACCACGTAGGTCAACAGCGCCTGACAGCGCTTGCTGTGTCGCAAATGGGGGCTGCTCAGTAAGCGATCCAGTTGGGTTTGGATCGTGGCGGGATCGCTTGGCCCACTTGCACCTGGGTTGATCGAGGAGTGGACCTCGGAAACCTGCCCGGCTTGCGATGCCATATAATTCCTCTTTGTCGAAAACCTCGCAACCTCTTGCAATCCTAGCACAATTCCAGGTAGAGAACGTCCCCCTTGGCGAAGTCAGGCCTATTTTGGTATGCCATTCCTAATCAATGGGATAGCCTCCACAGCGTGGGGTTGTATACGGTTGCCAGCCTAGACGGTATGGCTAGGATCTGCCAGAATACCTGCAAACTAGCGGTCGAATTCAGAGTGAGGTGATAAATGAAACTGCGATCCGTCCTTCTCCTGCTTTTTGTCCTTCCTTTTTCGCTTTCTTCCCAGGAATTCCGTGGAACCATCAACGGCGCGGTGACTGATGCCAGCGCTTCCGTGGTCGTGGGCGCCAAGATTACCATCAAAGAGACGCACACCAATACTGCGGCGTCCACGGTGAGCGACTCCTCGGGCCAGTACACGGCGCCTTTCCTGCTGCCGGGCGACTATGAGATTTCCGCGGAAATGACCGGCTTCAAGGAGGCTTTGCGCAAGGGCGTCCATGTCGGCGCCGGCGAGAACGTCCGCGTGGATATTCGCCTGGATGTCGGCGAACAATCGCAGTCGATTGTGGTCACGGCGGAGGCCCCCGGAATCAATAGCAGCAACGCCAGCATTGGTCAAACGATCACCTCCAAGGAAGTGGAAGATTTACCTTTGAACGGGCGCACACCGGCGGTGCTGGCCACGCTCTCCATGGGCGTGATCGCCACCACCCAGCCCGGGCTGATTCACCCCTTCGACCTGGGAGGCGCGTCCGCCGTAAGCATCGGCGGCACGCCCGCGCAGGTGACCGAGCTTCTGATTGACGGCTCGCCCGACGCTACCTGGGACGGCCGCCTGGCCTACAGCCCGCCCATGGATGCGGTGCAAGAAGTGGTGGTGAAGGCCTTCGATACCGACGCGGCCTTCGGCCATACCGGCGGTGGGACCATCAACCAGATCCTGAAGAGCGGAACCAATGCCCTGCACGGCTCGCTCTGGGAGTTCAACCAGCCGAACAATCTGGTGGCCAACAATTTTTTCGCGAATCGCGATAACCTGCCGAATCCGGCGCTGCACTACAACCAGTATGGACTGGCCGTAGGCGGCCCGATGATTCTTCCCAAGCTCTATAACGGCCGGAACAAGATGTTCTGGTTTTTCTCGTGGGAACACATCGCCGACAGCCAGCCGATCAACCCCTATCCCACCTACATCAGCGTTCCCACGGCGGCCATGCGCACAGGAGATTTTTCGGCCCTGGCCACGCCGATCTACAATCCCTTGACGGCGGCGGCCAACTCCGGCAAGGGCCTGGTCTACACCCGCCAACCGTTCCCGAACAACATCATTCCGCAAGCCGACCTGAATTCGATTACGCAAGCCTACTTGAAGATGATCCCGCTACCCAACCAGCCGGGCGGGTACAGTTCCACCGATTTTGCCAGCGTGCAGCCCACCACCGACAATTACAAGAACTTCCTGGGCCGCATGGATTACAACGTCAACGATCGCGACCGTATCTTCTTCGATATGCGCGACACCCAGTACCTTCAGGCCAAGAACGACTATTTCGGCAACGGCATCACGGCCTCCTGGCTGACCCGCAACAACATCGGCGGCACCTTGGATAACGTTTACACGATCAACGCCACCAACGTGCTGGACGCGCGCATCAATTTCACGCGCATGAACGAGGCCCATCCCTCGCCCAACGCGGGTTTCGATCCCACCTCGCTGGGCTTCCCGTCGTACATCGCGTCGCTTTCGCCTTTCTTGCAACTCCCCAGCCTGAGCTTCGCTTCCACCACCAGCAATACTTCCTACTCCATCGGCTCCACCGGCGCGAACCTGCTGCCCTCGCAATCGGTGCAGTTCTTCTCTACATGGTCTTCGATTCATGGCAATCACAGCCTGCGCTTCGGCGTGGACCTGCGCCAGTACGTGGCCAACTTCACGACCTACGGCAACTCTTCCGGCAATTTCTCGTTCAGCTCGAATAACTGGGTAAAGGGGCCGTCGGCCAACGCCAGTTCCACGGTGTCGCAAGGCCAGGACGTCGCGGAAATGCTGATGGGACTGCCCACGGGAGGCACCTACGACTTGAACGTGCAGTCTTCCTTCTACGAACATTACATGGGCTACTTCTTCGAAGACGACTGGCGCATCCGCAAGAACCTGACAGTGAATCTCGGCTTGCGTTACGACAAGGACTTCCCCTATTACGAAAAGTTCGGGCAGGTGGTCAACGGTTTTGACACCACGGCCAGCAATCCGATCGCCGGCGCCGCCCAAATCGCCTATGCCAAGAACCCGATCGCGCAACTTCCGGCCAGCCAGTTCCGAGTGCCCGGCGGTCTCACCTTTCCCAGCGATGGCGCTTACTATAACCAAACTTCGAACCTGTTCAGCCCGCGCCTGGGAGTGGCGTGGACACCCGACTTGCTGAGAGGCAAAACCGTATTCCGCGCCGGCTTCGCCATGTTCGTGCAACCCATCGCCATTAGCCAATTGACCATCACCGGAAACTACTCCACGAACCCGATTCTGGATCAGTACGGCTTTAGCCAGACCACCACGTTCAACCCGACCAACAACAGTTACTTGAGTCCCGCCACAACTATAAGCGACCCCTTCCCTACCGGCTTGCTGGCGCCGACCAAGAGCGCGGCCGGCCTGGCTACCAACGTGGGGGCGAGTACCAACTTCCTGAACCCACAGATGAAGGATCCTTATTCCGTGCGTTGGAACTTCGGTATCCAACAAGCGATTACGCCGAGCTTGACGCTGGAAGTAGCCTACGTCGGTAATCACGGCGTGCATCTGCCGGTCTACGTAACCCAACTCAACGCCGTCCCGCGGCAGTATCTCAGCACGTTGCCGGTCCGCGATAACAACACCATCACGGCCCTCACGGCGACGGCGCCGAACCCCTTTCTGGGCCTGATCGCCGGACAAAGCCTGGGGACCAGTTCCACCGAGCCGGTCTCGCAGCTTCTGTCTCCCTATCCGGAGTTTCCCACCGGTGGCGTCACCATGCAGAATTCCAGCGCCGGCGACTCGTTCTTTCAAAGCTTGAACGTGCGGCTGGAGAAACGCTACAGCCACGGGCTGAACATCATCGGCAACTACATTTTCTCGAAACTGATTGAACAGGTGACCTGGCTGAACGACACCGACCTGCAGCCGGAACGCCGGATTTCTCCCTACGATCACCCGCAGCGTTTCGTCCTGGCGGTGGTTTACGATCTACCGGTGGGCAAAGGGCAGAAGTTCAATATCTCGAACCCGGTGGCAGACGGCATTTTTGGCGGTTGGACGATCAACAGCGTATACCAATACCAGATTGGTGCGCCCATCACTTGGACCAACGGCAGCACTACCAGCGGAGGCGATTACATCTACCTGGGCGGCGATTTGAATTTGGACAATCGCCAGGCCAACAAGACTACCGCGGGCAAGGCCGTTCCCGCATTCGATACATCTTTGTTTCTACCGGCCGCCGCGTACTCCAATGCCGCGGTGGTGGGAACCACTTGCAACGCGACACCCACGCTGGCCAACTGCGCGCTATCGGATCATATCCGGACGTTCTCCAGCACCTTCCCGAACGTGCGTCAGGATGGAATCAACGAATGGGATCCGTCAATCTCGAAGCGCTTCTTCTTTAGGGAGGGGATGTCCTTGCAGATCCGGGCGGAGTTCTACAACGTGGTGAACCACGCCATCTTTGCCGCGCCCAGCACCACCGCCACCAACAGCGCCTTCGGCACGATTACGGCGACAACCAACCTGCCGCGGCACGTCCAGTTTGGCGCGCGCTTCGTGTTCTAACAGGCCCGAGCCGCGAGGCCCGAGGCCCGAGTCGAAAAAATTCCCCGGCTCGGGCTCGGGCCTCGCGACTCGGGCCTGTACTACTGCAACGCCTTGTCGATGGCCGCGAGCAGGTCGGGAGAATCCGGCTTAACCGGGCTCTTGAAGAACGCCACAATGTGGCCTTGCTTGTCGATCACGTACTTGGAGAAATTCCACGCCGGCAGATTCCCCGAGGCGCCTAAAAACTTGTAGATCGGCGACTGCTCGGGTGTCGCCTTGGTCACCACCTTGGAAAACATCGGGAAGGTGACGTCGTAGGTGCGCTTGCAGAAGGTGGCGATCTCCTCGGGAGTGCCCGGCTCCTGGCCGCCGAAATCGTTGCTGGGGAATCCCAGCACGGAAAACGGTTTGCCGGCCATATCGCGCTGGAGTTTTTCCAGACCTTCGTACTGCGGCGTAAACCCGCACTTGCTGGCAACGTTAACCACCAGCACGACCTTGCCTTTGAACTCGGCCAGATCCGCAGGTTTGCCGTTCAGGTAATTGGTCTTGAGTTCGTAGAAGGATTTCACGGTATCCTCTGTTTTTTCCTGCGCCGCCGCCAACGCGACCATCGCAATCAACGCCACTGCCGCCAACGCCCAGATGCTCTTCATAGACGAAGTAACCGCCCTTTCTGATTGTGTAATGGAAATTCCGGTTGCAAAACTCCGGACCTGCTTCCACGCTAGCCGATGGTTAACGCCCTCGTCAAGGGAAAGGACTGTCTGGGAATAATAAACAACTAGTGTCACATCAGATAGGATCGAATGACTTCCAGCAAGTCCTCAGCCGCCTTTTGTTGATCGGAAGTGGTTTTCCGCCGGGGACCGAGGACATGGTAGCGAACGTGGCCATCGAGCATGTCCGCCGTGAGGCTGTTGATGCCCCCGCGGACAGCGGAAAGGATCTGGAGGACCTCGGTGCAGTCCTTTTCAGCCTCAATGGCTTGGGCTAGCGCGGCGAATTGGCCGCGAATCCGGTTGACACGGTGAAGCAGCCTGACTTTCTCCTTTTTGGTATGCGCCATGAAGCGACTATACCATACCCCCGCTGGGTATCATCGGCAGGGCTGTAAAAATCGCTTCCTGTTTGTTTTTTTGTTGACACGGTGCGGTTCCGCGGCTTATCCTCATAAAGGATTTCGAAAAGGAAACTTTCCGGAGTCCACGGATCCTCGGTAGGCGAGGCTCCCGCGCACATAGAAGCCACTGCCCCAACGGGTCCAAAGACTCGGATGAGGGTAGAACAGGAACTCCCGGGTTAAGGGTTTTCCTAACGTGGCTGAGGTTTTCGGCCTCTTACGGTGCGCGGTGCTGAAGCTTAAGACCAGTGGGGAAACCGGCTTTCACTTCCACAGTGCTCAGCCATTTCTCCGCTCGCGGGAAATGGTTATCCCTATCTCCCGCCTGAGCGACTAATCGCCTCCAGAAAGGCTTATGGACACCAACGACCAGCCTCCCAGTAGCGGAGGCCTGAAAGAATCGGCGTGGAAGCAGCGGTCTTGACGTAGTCGTTTGCCCGAACTACCTCCGACACCAGCCTCCTTCCACAAACTGTGGTGGCTCGGCGGGAGTCGTTGTTCTTCTCCCTCAGTCACTGGTTACAATGCAACGTGCTTGTGGTGTGCCTTGTTTCACGATGTTGAGGAACTGACGTGGCTAAGCTGATAGTGACGAGGCTCGTCCTCGTGATTTGCGTGTTGGGAATCTTGCTGATTTGCTGGGGCCCGATTGTCGCCGGCGTGGTGACCAACGTTGCGCGGCGGGCAAGACGGCTAAGAAGAAGGGCAATCCGTCGTCGCAGGAAGGGTAGATCGTGAACTTTCTTTCCAGGCTGTACTACAAGTACACGAAGGTCCTCAAGATCTTGAGGCTGTACCTCATCATCGCCGGACCCGGCATCATCGTGATGGTGGCCGACAACGACGCCGGCGGCATCACCACGTACACGGTGACGGGCGCCCAGTTTGGATTCCACCTCATCTGGTTCCTCATCCTATTGGGTCCGGTGGCCTACTATGTCCAGGAAATGACGGTGCGCTTGGGAGCGGTCACCAAGCGCGGCCATGCCGAAGCGATTTTCCATGGATTCGGGGCGTTCTGGGGCTGGTTCTCGCTGCTCGATCTGGTACTGGTGGATTGGCTGACCATGATCACGGAGTTTGTCGGCATGACCGCGGCCATGAGTATATTTGGCGTGCCGCCGTGGGTCACGGTGATTGCGGCTTGGATCCTCATGGGCAGCATGGTGTTGCAAGGGCGCTATTGGACCTGGGAGAAGATCGCGCTGGTTTTTTGCGGCCTCAACCTGATCTACATTCCGGCGGCCTTCCTGATCAATCCGCCGGTCGGCCAGATCCTTCACGGCAGCTTCATACCGCATTTGCCGCCGGGCGGCTTCACCAATGGGCTGTTCTTCCTGCTGATGGCCAACATCGGCACCACTATCGCACCGTGGATGTTGTTCTTCCAGCAGAGCGCGGTGGTCAACAAGGGCATGCAAGAGAAAGACATGTTGTGGGGGCAAATCGACACTGCGGTTGGCTCGCTGCTCACCGTAATTGTCGCCGCGGGCTGCGTCATCCTGACCGCGACGCTGCTGCCCGGACAGAAGATCGACGATGCCGCCACGGCGGCGATGCAGTTCATGCACATCAACAAGTACCTGGGCGCATGTCTGGCCATCGGCCTGCTGGACGCCGGATTTCTCGGCGCCATCTGTATTTCGCTGGCGAGTTCGTGGGCCTTCGGCGAGGTGTTCGGCTGGGCCCACTCGCTCAACAACAAGGTGAAGGAAGCGCCCTGGTTTTACGCCTACTACCTGTTCGACCTCCTGTTGGCAGGGACGGTCGTACTCATCCCCGGCGCGCCACTGGTGCTGATTACGCTTTTTGTGCAGGTGATCGCCGTTACCTTGCTTCCCGCGGCCCTGGTTTTCCTCATTCTCTTGCTCAACGACGAGGAAACCATGGGCCAGCACAAGAACACGCTCCACCAGAACGTGGCGAACATCGGAATCACGGTGATGATCATCGTGGTTTCCACGTTGTACGGGATCAGCGCGCTGTTCCCGAATCTTTTGAAGTGAGGATCGAGGTATCACGATGATCTCGAACTTTGTGAGGAATACGGTGGGAACCATCAAGGGCATTAACGAGAAATACAAGACACCCCATCTGAAGATGACGCGTTTGGCCAGGATCTGCCTGGGATTCCTGCGAGGGTACCTTTTGTTCCTGGTGGGCATCCTAGTCTACAAATTCATTCAGGCTTTGCATTAGAGAGGAGGCACCATGGCCAACGGGACGAACAGCAAGACCACGCGCGAGGAAAACGTCTTCCTGACACAACTGCTCGGTGCGCCCGCCTATCTGCACGGCCGCAAGATCGGCAAGGTGAAGGATCTGGTCGCCGTCGACCAGTTAGGCGTACCTGCCACGTTGCTCTCCCAATTTCCTGTGATCGAGGAAGGCCTCGAAGCAATGCGCGTCAAGGTGGCCGAAGTCACCCATTTCCTGATCGCCCAGCCGTTCGGCGAGCCGGCCCTGCTGATCCCTTCCCAGCGTGTCCGCTCGATCACGCCGCGGGAAATCGTACTGGATATCGAAAGTCCCAAGGACTACGTGCGCGATCTGTCGCCGGAGGAAGTCCTCCTGCGGGACTATGTGCTGGACAAGAAGGTGTTGGACATCGAGGACCGCGATGTCGAGGTCGTGTACGACGTGCGGCTGGCTCTGACCGGGAACCGGTTGTACGTGGTGGATGTCAACATCAGCCGCTACGGTTTGCTGGTCCGCATGGGACTGAAAGGGCTGGCCGCCTTCTTGCACAAGCATGCCAGCGCCACGAAGAAACTGATCCCATGGTCCTACGTGCAGCCGCTGTCGCCGCAACTGGGAACGCTCCAGGGAAACCTCAAGTTGAACATCTTGAAAGAGAGGCTTGCCGACATTCACCCCGTAGACCTGGCGGACATCCTGGAAGAGCTGGATAGCTCTCAGCGCGCCCTCCTTCTGAACGGCCTGGATACCGAACACGCCTCCGACACGCTCGAGGAGATCGATCCGGCCGTGCAGCGCGACATCGTTTTCACGCTGCCCAAAGAACGCGTGGCGGAACTGATCCGGGAGATGACTCCCGGACAAGCCGCCGATCTGGTCTCGGTGCTGCCGGCGGCGGAGAAGCGCTCCATTCTGAAGTTGCTGGAGCCGGCGGAAGTCGCCAAAATCGACGAGATCATCGAGAAACAGGACACCGCCATCCTGAACTTCGCCACAGACAGTTTTATCAAGTGTTCGCCGGAAACGACGGTGGCGCAAGCCCGCAACCAGTTCCGCGACGCCGCCAAATCCTTGGACGTGGCGGCGTATTTCTACATCGTGGATGAATCCGGCAAGCTGATTGGAGTGAGCGACCTGAAAGATGTTTTCGCCGCGCAGGACGGCCAGCGGCTCAAGGATCTCATGACCGAAAGCATCATCAGCCTCGGCAAAGACGCCACCATGAAGCAGGCTGCGGACATGTTTATTCGCTACGGATTCGAAGGGCTGCCCATCACCGATGAGCACGACACGATCCTGGGCGTGGTGCCGTCTCGCGACGTAATGAACCTGAAGCATCGCATTCTGGAGTGACCTCCCTACTGAGGGGAATCATGAAGCTGAACACCAGAAAACTGCTCTTGGCCCGGCCCGAGGAGGGTGGCGTGAGGCGTTTACAGATCTTTCATACGGTCTTTAATACGGCTCTGGGGCTACCCGGTCATTATGACGGTAATGTTGAGTTACCGGCCTCTGGGTCTCGCCGGTTCTGTAGGACACTTATGCGCTTTAGCCAGATCTGTATCGGACTGTTCGCTGTGTGTGTCGCACCCTGGGCAGCGGCTCAAGATCCCACGACACCCGCGGCTACAACCCTAGCGCCGGCATCCGCACCTCCAGCGGCATCTCAGCCAGCCGACCCGCCGCCCGCAACCGAACGCTGGAACCTGTACTATCAAGCCACCTCCATCGGGATGTACCATGGCACATTTCACTCGCCGTACAGCGGCCCGTTGAGTTTGCAGGACTATCCGGAGCACGACGTTTCCCTCACCACGACGTTGTTTTTCGGCCTGAACCTGGGAGATCAAACGCAATTGTATTTCAATCCGGAGATCGCCGGCGGGCGCGGATTCAGCGGCGTGAGTGGCATGGCCAACCCTTCCAACGGCGAGCTGCCGCGCGTTGCCTCGGCTGAGCCGAAGCCCTATATCGCGCGGCTCTTCGTCACCCACGATTTCGGTTTCGGAGATGCCACCGAGAACGTGGAAAGCGACGCCAACGCGCTGGGCGGAACGCGGCCCATGAATCGTTACACCGTGACCATCGGCCGCTTCTCGCTCACCGACTACTTCGATAACAACCGTTACTCGCACGATCCTCGCGCGCAGTTCATGGGCTGGGCGGTGATGTACAACGGCGCGTGGGACTATCCAGCGGACACGCGCGGCTACACTTGGGGATGGGTTCACGAATACCATGCGCGGCGCTGGTCGCTGCGCTACGCCAGCGCGATGGAGCCGAAGGTCGCCAACGGGCCGCAGTTCGACCGCCGCGTGTTGCGCGATCGCGGCGACATTTTCGAGGGCGAGGCGCGCTGGGAGATCGCCAAGCATGCCGGAGCGATTCGCATTATGAGCTCGCAACACCACACCGATTCCGGAAACTACGGCGAGGCGCTCCAACTGGCAGCTAAGAATGGTGGGACGCCGAACATAATCGCCACCCGCCAGCCCGGAACCACCAAGTACGGTTTCGGCATCAGCGCCGATCAGGAGTTGACCAAAGATGTCGGCGTCTTCATGCGCCTGGGCTGGAACGACGGCAAGACGGAAAGCTTCGCCTTCACCGCGATTGACCGGCTGGCGACGGGCGGCCTTTCGGTCACCGGGACGCGCTGGAAGCGTCCCCACGACACGGTGGCGACGGAGGTCACCGTGAGCGGGCTCTCGGCGGTACATGCGCAGTATCTCGCCCAGGGCGGCCTCGATTTTCTGATCGGCGATGGCGCGCTGCGCTATGGTCCCGAGACGGTCTGGGAAAGCTACTACAGCGCCCGCCTGTTTCCCGGCTTCTTCGCTTCGCTCGACTATCAATACGTCGCCAACCCGGCGTATAACCGCGATCGCGGCCCGGTTTCCATCGCCGCCTTGCGTCTGCACTTGGAAATGAGCAAGGAGGCCTTCCTGCATAAGCGACCGTAACGCAGGCCTTCAGGCCTGTTCTTTTTCGCAGGAACAAGAACAGGCCTGAAGGCCTGCGTTACAATGAAGCCGCATGAATCTCTGGGTCTTCGCGGACGTTGGAAGCACGCTGAAAGCCTTCCTGGTTTTCAGTTTCTTTATGACGGCGCCCGGATACGTGGCGGGTTGGCTGAGCGACGCCTGCGGCTTTCGGAAAGGTTCGGCGCTCCGCCAAGCGGCCTTCACAGTGCCGCTGTCGATCTCGGTTGCTCCCATCCTGATTTACGTGCCGTGGAGATTTCTTTCGATTCGCGCGGTCTGGGCGGTGATGGCCGCGGTTGGGGCGGCTTTCTTGGTCATCCTGGCGATGGAGTTGCGCGATGCCAGTTACAGGCCTGGCGCGTTTCGCTGGCAGCGGCGCGCCGCTTGGATCATCGGCCTGTCGGCGGTGGCGCTGTGGATGCTGATCGGGCTGGGGTCGCTGCTCGATCTGCGCATAGGCAACCGCTTGTACCGTTCCGTCACCGTGTACGACTATCTTTCGCGCATCCCGATCGCCAACTCTATTTCGCACCAGGAAAAACTCCCCGCGGTTACTCCCTTCCTGACTCTGCGCCAGCCGGTGCAACTCCGCTATCACTACTTTTGGCCGATGGTCTGCGGATTGGTTGCCGCCGCCGGGCAAGGCGCTTTCAACGCTCGCGACGCCACCATCGCGGGAGCCTTGTGGAGCGGCATCGCGCTGATCTGTCTGATCCCGGTGTATCAGCGGATTTTCCAAAGACTGGATCCCGCCCGCTGGCGTCCTTATGCCATCGGCCTGGGGTTGTTGGGGGTCACTGGCCTCGATCTCCTGCCGGTGCTGCGGACCGAGCAAGTCACTGGGTGGTTGGACGCGATGCTGTGGGTGCCGCACCATATGGCTGCGCTGGCGGCCTGTCTGATCGCATTCCTGCTGCTGTGGCGCGAATCCCAACGGTTCGAGGGTTCACCACGTGCCTGGCCGCGCGCCTCCACCGTAATCCTGAGCGCGGTGGCGCTGGCGTCGGCGGCGGGAATGTCCGTCTTTGTCACCTTCACGTTCGCATGCATCCTGGTGGTGTGGGCGCTTTTGATGCTGATTCGCTCGCGCTGGATGCCCCTGGCAATCGTGGCCGCGGCTGGAACGGTTTCGCTCTTCATGGCGCTTCCGTTTATTTACGAAATGCGTGCCTCCGCGCCCGTTGTTTCGCCGCGGTTGTATGGCGTTCACTGGCAAGTTCGCCGGTTCTACCTTATGTCCTACCGCGGGGAGTTGGAATCGCTGGAATTGGCCACTCCCGAACAGTCCTTCACGAGCACTTTTTTTCGCTTGGTATTCCTGCCGCTGAACTATTTGTTGCAACTGGGCATTTACTTCTATGCCGGCATCTATTGTTGCCGGCGGTTGTGGCGAAACCGGCCGATTTCCAGCCGCGATCTGGCCGCGGTGGCCATGCTCGGAACCAGCGTGATCATCTGCACATTTCTGGCCTCGAGCGTCGCCGAAGGCGTCAACGACCTGGGATGGCGCGGCTTCGCGGCTGCACAATTCATCCTGCTGCTGTGGACCACCGAGTTACTGGACGAGCGCATTCCGGAATCACCGGCGCCGTTGATCCGCCCGCCGCAGCATGGCGCGCTGATCTTGCTGCTGGTGGTGGGAGCGTTCGGCACCCTGCTCGACCTGACGGAGTTGCGCGGATTCGACCCATTCATCGACTCTCATTTGTTCGGCCGCTTAGGCGGCCTGCCCAACATCAATCTCCGTCAGGGCGAGCGCAGCGCGGTGCGCGCGGATTCTTACGCTTGGATTCGCTCCCACACTCCCGCCAACGCCGTCGTGGAGGCCAATCCCGATCAACGGCCCTATTTCTACGGTCTCTATGCCGAACGTGCCGGCTTGGCCCTGGGAAGAGAATGCGAGGTCTACAGCGGCCGGGCCAGAGAGTGCTTCGCCACCAAGGCCGCCGTACGCCCGCTCTTCAGCGGCTTGGGATCGCTCGACGATTTCCCCAACGTATGCCGCGCTTTTCCGTTAGACATCGTGATCGTGACCGACAGCGATGCGGTATGGCCGATGAAAGACAGTTGGATCCAGCACTTTCAACCGGTCTATTCCACGGAATTCACCAAGGTCTTCGCCTGCCGGCCGTCGTCCTTAGGCCCGAGCCACGAGGCCCGAGGCCCGAGGTCCGGGCCGAAATGAGTCTTTGACTCGGGCCTCGGGCCTCGCGGCTCGGGCCTCAAAAACACGCCTGCGTTACAATGGGAACCGCATGAACCTCTGGATCTTCGCAGATTTCGGGAGCACCCTGAAAGCCTTCGTGGTTTTCGGCTTTTTCATGGTGGCGCCCGGATACGTGGCGGGTTGGATAACCGACGCCTGCGGCTTCCGGAAAGGGTCGGCGCTCCGGCAAGCGGCCCTCACCGTACCGCTGTCGATCTCGGTTCTTCCCATTCTGATTTACTGGCCTTGGAGATTTCTCTCGATTCGGGCCGTTTGGATGGTGCTGGGCGTATTTGGGGCGGCGTTCCTGGTCATCCTGACGATTGAGTTACGCCAGGCCATTCGCAGGCCGGGCGCATTTCGCTGGCAACGGCGCGCCGCTTGGATCACCGGCCTGACAGCCGCGGCGCTGTGGATGCTGATCGGCCTCGGATCGTTGCTCGATCTGCGCATGGACAACCGGTTGTACTTTTCCGTTACCGCATTCGACTACGTTTCGCGCATCCCGATCGCCAACGCCATTTCTCACCAGGAAAAACTCCCGGCGGTCACTCCCTTTCTCACTTTGCGCGAGCCGGTGCCGCTGCGCTATCACTATTTTTGGCCGATGGTCTGCGGATTGGTAACCGAGGCAGGCGGTGGCGCTTTCAACGCCCGCGACGCCACCACTGCCGGAGCGCTGTGGGCCGGCCTCTCGCTGATCTGTTTGATCGCGGTTTACCAACGGCTTTTTCAAGGACTGGATCCCGCCCGTTGGCGTCCCTACGCCATCGGCTTGGCGTTGTTGGGGGTCACTGGCCTGGATATCCTGCCGGTGCTGCAGTTCGATTACCAGCATCGCCAGGTGCCGTCCATGATCCTCCCCACGATTGAGTGGTGGAACGAGCAAGTGACCGGGTGGTTGGACGCGATGCTGTGGGTGCCGCATCACATGGCTTCGCTGGCGGCCTGTCTGATCGCGTTCCTGCTGCTGTGGCGCGATTCGGAAGAGCCCCGGCGTTGGCCGCGTGGCGCGGTTGTGGTTCTGGCCGGAATGGCCCTGGCATCGGCGGTGGGAATGTCCATCTTCGTCACGTTTACGTTCGCATCCGTCCTGGTGGTGTGGGCGCTGTTGGTGTTGATTTGGCGGCGCCATCCCGCAGCGGCGTCGCCGATTCACTGGCCACCCAAGGCGTTGGCGGGCGTGGTTGCGGCCGGAGTCTTGTCGCTCTCGATGGCTCTTCCCTTCTTGCTGGAGTTGCGTTCCTCCGCGCCGGAGTCGGGCGGGATTCACTTCCAGGCGCGCCGCTTCGCGCTGTGGTCCGACGGCCTGGCGCCGTTGGGGATGGTCAGTCCCGAACAGACGCTCGGGACCACGTTTTACCGCCTGGTTTTCTTGCCGCTCAACTATTTCCTGGAGTTGGGCGTTTACTTTTACGCCGCCGTCATTTGGTGCAAAAGGCTATGGCGAAACCGGCCGATCTTGGGCCGCGATCTGGCCGCTCTGGCCATGCTCGGTACCAGTGTGACCATCTGCACATTCCTGGCCAGCGCCACGGTCGGAGCCGCCAACGATCTGGGATGGCGCGGATTCATGGCCGCGCAATTCATCCTGCTGCTTTGGACCGCCGAGTTGCTGGATGCCCACGTTCCGGAAACGACATTGCCGCGGGAGCACCATCCCGGGCCCGCGCCGTTGAGTCGCTTCCAGTATGGCACCCTGATCTTGCTGCTGGCGATTGGCGTGTCCAGCACTCTGCTGGACCTGGCGTTGTTGCGCGGGTTCAACCGCTTCCTGGACTCGCAGTGGTTCAACCAAATGGGTGAAATGCCCAACGTCAACCGCCGCCTGGGAGAGCGCACCGCGGCGGCGGCGGATACCTACGCCTGGGTTCGCTCCCACACTCCGGCCAACGCCGTGGTGCAAGGCAATCCGGACACCATCCCTTTTCTCTATGGTCTCTACGCCGAACGCCCCACCCTGGCCGTGGGAAGAGAATGCGAGGCTTTCAGCGGCAGAACCAAGGATTGCGCCACCATCAAGTCTGCGCTGCGTGCACTTTTCAACGTGGCCGCGGATGTTTCGAATTTCCCCCAGGTATGCCGCGCTCTTCCTTTGGATGTCCTGGTCGTGACCAGCGCCGACCCGACCTGGCGGATCAAAGACAGTTGGATTCGCGGCTACCCGCCGATCTATGCCACGGAGTTCACCAGGGTTTTCGCGTGCCCTCCGTCACCCGGGCGAAGTGCCAGTCCGAGCCGAATCACAGAGGACGCTGGGCGATGATGTACAAGTTGCCGAGAGGCACACGCACCGGCCAGCGGCCCACGGGCGTGGCGTCAAAGGCGGCCAACGCGGCCTTCTTCAAGGGAGACGGCAAGGGAACCAGCCGCATCACGTAGTTCAGCGAATAGTAGTTGCGGGCGCTGCCGGTTTCTTTGGTCTGAAATCCGACCTTCTCGAACAATCGGGAGATGGTCGCCGGGCTATACAAGTAGGTATGCTCGATGTCGATGATCGGGCTACGCTCCCGCAGAATGCGCGCCGAAACCGCGGCCACGTTGTGGTTCAAGCAGAGCATCAACCCTCCCGGCCGCAGGATGCGAAAGCATGTTTCCAACAAGGCCAGCGGATCGAAGATGTGATCCAACACCTGAAAAAGACAGATGGCATCGAAGGAGGCATCCGCAAACAGGCCCGGCCGCATCATATCGCACACGATTCCCGCGGCTACCTCCGGCGGCGCCGAGGCGATCGCGGCCTGGCTCGGCTCGACGCCTCGCACGTCTCGGTAGCCCAGAGACCGAGCCTGTTTCAGAAAGAAGCCGTTGCCGCAACCAATTTCCAGAAGTGATTCCTTGCCAGCGCCATAGCGATCCAATCGTTCCAGGTAGCCGCCATAGGTGCGTACGATGTTGTCCACCTCGCCTTCGTAATCGAAGGTGCTCTGGTGATAGAGCTGCGCCACCAGCCCCGCGTCTGCCACGGGATCGGAGCGGACCAGGCCGCACGTGTTGCAGCGAACCATCTGGTAATGGATGCGGTCGGGAAGGCGGCGCGCCGAAAACACCTGGGGAGTAAAGTCCTCCGCGCTGAAGTTGGCCGGATACAACTGAGTGAAATTGCCGCCGGTACCGCAAATTGCACAGCACGTAGGATGAAGCTGGATCGGAAGCATCAGGCGGATTATACTACGCGCTCGCCCGCGGGATAGTATACTCGCTTCATCGCGGGGCCCTTAGCTCAGTGGTTAGAGCAGCGGACTCATAATCCGTCGCGCGCTGGTTCAAATCCAGCAGGGCCCACCAATCAAATCAATTGGTTACGGGTAGGCCGATTAGCTGGTGCGGGAATTTGTGCCCAGATCTGTGCCCCGTACCAGGGAAAAAAGACGCTCAGTTAGGCTTCGTGCCCGCAGGCTTGGCCGCTTCGGAAACAGGGGCAGGCACTCGCGGCTCCAGCACAGCTATAGCGGCCCGCTTGGCCTCTACCCGGATGTGCGAGTACCGCTGAAGCATTTGACGGCTCACGTGGCCCGCCAGCGCTCGAATCGTCTCTTCGCTCACTGTGGGATTCTCAGCCAATCGGGAAACAAACGTATGCCTGAGATCATGCCAGCGGTAGCTAAGGCCCGCCGTCGCGCAAGCACTCTTCCACGCCGAGCGCCAAGAACCCATATGCCTGGAGAGATCCACGCTACAGACCAGGGGCGTGCCGTTGTCGCCACCGATCCCAACCTTGTGCTTTGGAAAGACGTAGCTGGCAGGCTCGGCACCGGGAAAGCGAGATAGCCAAACCGTCAGCGAAGCACAGGCACGCCTAGTAAGGGGAACGGCTCTTCCCGTGCCCGCCGTCGTTTTCGATCTACGCACAACCAACTCGCCGTTTGTGATTACACCGTTCTCCCACTCCAGAGATAGGTCTTGATGCCGTAGCGTCTGAACCTCTCCGGCGCGAAGGCCGGTATCGAAGGCCAACACCAACAACGGAAGCAGGGCAGGCGAACGGCTCTGCTTGGCCGCTGACAGCAGCTTTTCTTCTTCCTCCGACGAAACAGCCCGCCCGATGTCGTGGCGCTCACGAAGGCTCTTAACCCTGTCGGAGAACTGGCCCCATAGCCCGTACTGCTTGAGAATCCCGCGTAGCGCTCCTATCTCGTAATTCACGGTTCGCGGAGAGAGCCCGCTCGCAAGCCGGTTTCTCTGGTAGTCGCCAACGTCGGGCGCGAGGATGTCGCAGATAAGGCGGTCGGAGAACGACTCAAGCAGGTTGTCCACACACTGCTCGTAGCGCTCGGCGCTGCGTGGCGCAAGGCTACCCTTCGTGGCAAGCCATGCCTTCGCTGCAACCGAAAACAACGGCACTTTTTCGCGCTTGGGTATCCGGTTGAAGGCAAGCTCTAGCTCGCGCCGTCGCGCCTTCTCTGCGTCACGAGCCACGGTCTTGGAGTTGGTCTTCGCAGAGTCGCGGATTACCTGCCCGCAAAACCGGAACTTGTACCACCAGACCTCGCCACGTTTAAATAGACTCATAGCTACCTCGATTCCTTCAGCGACTTGCGCGGACGACCGCCGAGCCGCGCCCATTTCCGCAATTGTTCCTTGGGGTATCTCTTGGCCCGCGCCTTGCCGCCGCGCCGTCCGGCGTCGGCCACGGTCATGGACGGGTGTGGTTTCTTAGCCATACCTGCCTATTATAACTTAGCGCTAAGTTATTTGCAAGCGTGCTGTTTCCTGTTACAATTGAGGCTGAAGGGTCGGCTAGGCCGATCACCGAACGGCGAGCAATCCCGGCCCGCCTGCCGACCCACTCTGAGAACGGGAGCCACGAGGGAGGTGGCGAGATGGCTGGCAAACCGCGTCCGACCAGGGGCGAAATCAGTAAGCAGGAGCCGACGGACCCAGACTTACCGGACGCACGCACTGACCGCCTCGCCCTAGCAATGGGCGAAGTTTGCGACAGTCTGCTACCGGGGTTAAATGCTCTAGCGGAATGGTATCAGGCAGAGGGATATCCCGATCCGAAGCGACCGGTTGAAAGCACGCTGGCAAGAGCCTTGATTCTGAGCTTCCAGGCACTCGACCTCAAGACGTGCAAGGAAATAATTGACTGGTTGTTTGCGCCGATCACGCCTGAAGAACGGGAAAGCCTGCCCGACTTACTAGTGGCTAAAGGCTTGCCGGTGAAGCAGGCGCTGGAGATTGCGAAGTCCAAAAAAGGATCTCCGGTTAGACGGAGGGGCGCGGCTGTGCGCGCCCTCGACTTGAGGAAGCTCAGGCGCGGCCCGTCCTGGCAGAACATCGCGGACACGGTTTGTGACTGCCCAGACCGTGCCGAGAATACTCACACGCCTGCCGTGTGTTTGGACCGTCTCCGCCACCAAGTTGATATCCTGGAGAGTCTACTCGAACGCTTACAAGGCAAAAGTCAATAGGGAGATAAATCCAGGTATTTTTCTCCCGGAGATAATCTCACTAAATAGTCTCCACTAGCAACCCATCACTCTCTTCCTCCAGACTACAAACTGGAGGAATCAGGAATGAAACCCAATTACGAGTTGTTGTTGACAGTGCCGGAGTTCGCTGCCCGGCTGGCCGTGACCCCGAGTTGTGTCAGACGCTGGATTCTTCTTAGACGCATAGCGTGCGTCAAGGTGGGCTCCCGGTTAGTCCGGCTTCCCGAATCAGAGGCGTCTAGGTTACTCGCGGAGGGATTTCGTCCACGGAGGCCGCAATGAGCAAGCCGGAACTAGAAGTGGGGCCAAGCCAGCTTGACTCAGCGTTCAAGAATAAGTGGGCCGTCTACACTCATGGACAGCTAAAGCAGCGTTGCGCCGAACTGGGCGTGGGCGGCTGGTTAATCGACGGTCTCTTACCGGAGCGTTCGGTAAACGTCGCGGTAGGTGCTTCAGGGCTGGGGAAAAGCCCGCTGTTCTATCAGGCGGCCATCTGTGTGGCCTCTGGTAAGGACTTCTTGGGACGCAAGGTAAAGCAGGGCACCGTGCTTTACCTTGACTTCGAGAACGGACTCGGTGATGTGGACGAACTATGCACAAGTTTGGCTAGGCACCTGGGACTTGAGAAAGTCCCTGATGGTCTGCGACTATGGAATTACAACGATGCGCCGCCCAATTGGAGCGCTAGCAGCTTATCTGCCATGGTTGAGGACCTAAAGCCTTCCCTGCTAGTTATTGACCCGCTCGGTGCGTGCTGGCCGAACGTGGAGAAAGGGAACAGTGAAGCCCAAGTCATTCTACAAGAACTCCGTTCTATCGCTCGAAAGTATGGATGCGTTATCGTCGTGGTCCAACACATTAGAAAATCCCCTAGTGATTCGACATTTGCGCCCGCGCCCTTGGAGACTGCCGACCTGCGGGAATGGTTTAATCTGTGTCGAGGACCTAGCGTAATCATCAATGGCACAGACGTGAGAATCGGTGTTGGAGCGAAGGACGGTCACGGCGGTCCCGCAGGTGCCGATGAAATCGCACTTGTCATGCGCGGACGTGGCCGGATTCGAGGCGAGATCGCCACCACCTACCTTGTGCGTGATCGGGACGAAGAGGGGCATGAACTGGGTTATCGTAGGCTCGCCGGAATGGCCCTTCTTCATAGCCCCGCTCAGAAAGAGACATTCCAGAAACTCCCCGATCAGTTTCTTTTTAAACAGGCACAGCAGACCTACGGCAAAGGCGCACAGGCTACAACCGACTTCCTGAAGAAGTGCCAGAGCGTCGGTATCCTCCGCAAAGCGACCAATGGCTACGAGAAAGTGAAGATACCGGAGTGAGCGGAGTATTCTCTCATGGCAGTTGTTTTCAATAACGTGGCACTCCGTCGGTCAACGGAGCACGACGGAGTAAGGCGGATGGCCTTCGCTCCGGCGCACTCCGGCACGCTCCAGGCGCAGGCGGAGTGCTACCTTACTCAAGACGAAGAACTTGTTATCTTACTCCGTCCACTCCGGCCAAGAGCACATGGCCCCTGGACCGGCGTAGTGGAGTCGGTTTGAATCTTGCGTGAAGCTGACAGCCGGTTGCCCCTGTCAGATAGATAGGCCGAGTTCGTGAAGGCGTTCCTCGGATTCGTCCTTCAGCTTCCTGGTTGCCTCAAGATCCTCAATCAAACGCGTCAGATTGTCGGCCGTGATCTCAGCAAGATCAATTCTCCCTACCAAGGCTTTGCTTAGTGTATTAACCGCATCTATACTTCCACTCGCAGCGAAGGTTGTCCCATGGACGTTCTGGAACGCCCTTCCGACTTGAACAAGCCCATCGCCGATTTTCTTTAGTTCGCTCTCCAGAGCGGCCAGTCGCGCCTGGGCTGATTTGTACTGTTCAACTATTCTCCACTTCGCGGCATCCTCGGCTTCTTGGTTCATGAAGTACCTCGTTTGCATTAGCGACACCTCCATGTTATCGTCTAGGTGTCGCCCAAGACTCAGGTATTCGGCTGAAGGCCCGTTAACGGCGGGCCTTTCGTCATTTTAGCACCGGACGGATTACGGGGCACGCCACAGGACTTTCCCATCCTTCCCAAACATCACGACGGAAGCCGCTGACGTTAGCGTGCTATGGAGGCCCACCCCACGAATCCCTCCTCACCTGTTGCGCACCTGATCTTGATACTGCCGTGAACTCCGAGTCTCTCCAGCACTGTAACTTTCTCTCCGCACACGGCCCGACGAATGACCACTGTTGATTGAGGCGAGGCCCAAATAGGAACGCTGTCGTCACCTTTACAGGTGAGAGTGACTGTCTCGCCCGCGCCATCTACACGACCACCTGTGGAAGGCAGGTTAGGCGAGCCGTCTTCCTTCTGTCCTAACTCAACGTATACTTTCCCCAATTTCGGGCGTATCGTGACAGCCATGCCTGCATCCTCCAGACCAGCGCGGTATTCCGGGACCGCTTCGGCAAGCGCACCATTCGCCACGAGTGCATCACCCAGTTCCTCATGGATGTGTGCAATATACATCGGCGAGAGATCCTTTGCGGTGCTGGCAAGCCCCAGAGCCACCTGCCACTCGCGGATCGCTAGGTCGCGATATACCCCCGTTAGGCCTACTTCGGCATTCTCACTCTGCTTCACAAGGGCCTCACCCAGCCACACGTGGTATAACCCCTGGTTAGGTTCCAGGCGGCTGACAATGCGCCACTCTTCCACCGCCCGCTTGAAATCACCGGCAGATTCCGCCGCCTGAGCAAAGCTGGAATGAGGCCCCGAGTTGTTTGGGTCTTGCCTTATGGCTCTCTCGTACTCCGCGCAAGCCTCTGGGTATTTCCCTTCTTTCTCCAGGTTGTCAGCGTAGTCCACGCGCGTCTGTAAATCATTTGGTTTGAGTTCGAGGGCCCGGCGGTACTCGATTGAAGCTGCCGCGTAGTCTTCTCCCCTGAACACTCGGCAGTGACCGGAATAGCAGCCTTGCGTGTAAGCATAGGCCAAATCCGTGTGTGCTTTTGCGTCGTTCGGTATCTTTCGGGCGATGTCTTGGTAAAGGACCACCGCCGTGTCGGTGTCAAATTTTTCCATGAGGGCACCCCACGCGGCGGCCCGTTCTCTCTGGATAACCTGCACAGAATTCCCTAGAAAGTCGCTGACGGTGGGTTTATTCGGTCCACCCTTCTGCCCAGAAGGGGGACGCAAACGTTGGACCATTTCCGAAACGAGTTCCGCTGGCAGTGCGAAGTTGAGGCTCTGGCCATCTTTGACATAGAAAGTGGTGATGCCAACCAATCGGCCTTGGATGTCAAACAGACCCCCGCCACTGGAGCCGTGCGAGATAGGAGTGCTAGTCTGGATAAGCCGCTGTCCTGAGGGTCCCACGCGGACTGCCGATATCATCCCCTCGGAAAAGGTAAGCTCCAGTCCTTCGGGCGCTCCCAGGGCGTAAACTCTTTCTCCTGGCGCGATGGTTGACCGTCGTAGGGGGACCACCGGAGCGTCTAGGTCCGGCACGCTGAGGAGACAAAGGTCCGATTGGGGCGAACACACCGACAGGGTCGCGGTCCATGTTCGAGTTCCGTGGCGAACCTTGATCGTCTTTCCATCTGCAACGACATGTTCATTCGTCACAACAAGCTCTGGCCCGACAGCCACGCCGCTACCGAGCGAAGCTTCGCCTTCGACTATAAAAACGGAGCGAGAGAGCCGCTGGTAGAGTCCTTTCGGGTCTAGGGCCGGTTTCGGGGAAGGCGCTTGCGCCAGGACTGATACTGCACAAATCCCGACAACTAAATGGCACCAGGAGCGCATTATCGTTCAACCCCACTACGCAGATTGTAGCGCGTGAGAAGTTGTTCCGCCAGGCTCGTTTATCCAAGAGGCAGGTATGCCACACGTGCCTTGGGCGGAATGCCCAGCTTAGCACGCTGCGCGGCTTCCTGTTCGGCCTGTTTCCTTGCCTTCGCCTTCCACACCCGAACGTGAGTAGCCTTCGCGGTGGGTTGCCGGTTCTCCAGCCGGTATTCCTTCTGGACAGCATACCCGCCACGCTTCGCCAGCATCGAGCGGCCCCACGCCGACGTAGGCGGATTAAGCGCCAGCCTCTTCGCTTGGCCCACCAGGATAGCGAACCTCCACGTTGGTAAGTTGCGGCCCCACGGCTCGCAGAGTTTCCACAGCCATCGGCGTGCCCGCTGGCGCACGTCCCACGGCAAGTCCGCGAAGTAGCCTTGCGGGTTCCGGCCCCGATATTTTTTCAGTCCCTCAATTCCCATGAGACGAATCGTACCACCGCGCCAGTGCTGGCACCAGTCCCAGGCATCACGACCAAGCACGTTAGCTGATTGTTTTCTATTTCCAAATTTCCTGTGCGAACACCAGCACGCCTTCGGCGTGCTCATGCGTGGGGACCATGGGTTAGGGAATGGGGGTGCTCGAAGATCGGCGGTCCAAACGGAAAATGCGCGCCCGCGCTGGACGGGCTAATGAGACCACGATTGCGGGCGATAGGCGGGCCGTGCTGAGGCTCAATCGAAACGCGCTGACGCCTGTGCCCAATTTTGTGCCCACTCTCGTTAACAACTGGTCACAATCGGTGCGTAACGGCGCTAGCCTCGAAAGGTCCCAAGCGATTGACAATAGTAGCGAGTAGCAACGCTTCACGAAACGTGCTACAGGCGTGGGCCAGAACTCATAATCCGTCGCGCGCTGGTTCAAATCCAGCAGGGCCCACCAACACCAACCATAACGCCCGCCGCTAGTTCTGCGGCGGCGCTGGCGGACGACGACCCTCGAGGCCGCCCGGACCAGCGGGACCGCGATGGCTCTGCTCGATCTGCACCAGTTTAGCCTTTTGATCGCCGGTCAGGACGCTTTCCATCTACTGAGGGGCTTCCTGGTGAATCTGCATGGACTGGGTGCGGGATTCCTTTTGCGTCAAGGACTGGTTGTCCAGAGCCTACTGCTTTTCGTGCGCGGCCTTGGTGATGGTCTGAACCTGGGCCTTTTGCTCCGCGGTCAGATCCTCCATGATGTCCGGGGCAGCATGCCGCGGCCGGGGCCGCCAAAACCAGGCCGGCCACCTTCGCGCTGACGATCACGGATAGGGCTAGAACAACGAGAATACGGGCGCTCTTCATTCGGATGAATCCCCCTGCACGTTAAACACCCGGCTCCCCCAAAGCTTGAGCCAGATGCCGCGAATCAGGGACTGTGAGAAAAGCGAGGGCGGGGTGTGCACGAGGGGGGCCGGAATCCCCGAACTCCTTAAGATTCAGGCGGATAATCATCAGGGTCACGACCCTGATGATGGGGCTGATGATCGGTCAGAAATCATCCGGGCAATCGGCGGTATTACTCGCGTTTTCTTGCCCTTCCGTACAAGCACCGTCTCATTTCTGGGCATGCCAGATGACGATTGCTGATCGCTGCGATCAAGGCTTTTTCCTTGTGGTGAGCGGAATCTCGCCGCAGAATGACTGTATGCACAGTCTCTCGATGACGCGCTGTTGTTCTCGCTCCTAGCGTCCGTGTTTCCCCGCAACGCAAGGCCGGATAGGCCCGGCGTTGCACAACCCGAAAGTAACAAGAAAACACAAGCATTCGCGTTCAGCGAGCGTTCCTGGTGGTATGCTAATGAGCAACCCGCTCCTGTTGGTGCGAGATACCAAGACGAGCTATGAAAGGTCAAGGAGACAAGCAAATGAGACAATTGAAGGCTTCGGTGTTGTTTTTTCCTTTGTTTATCGGCGTTTTGACGGCCCTGGCGATGGCCCAATCCGGCGCCTTTGTCGGCCAGATTCAAGGCGCGGTCCTCGATCCCTCGGGCGCTCCCGTGGCTTCCGCCAAGGTGAGCGTGCTGAATACCAGCAACGGCTATACCCGCGAGGCCTCGGCGGATCCCAACGGAGTCTATGCCTTCCCCTTGCTGCCGTTGGGCAGCTACAAGGTGACGGTCACGGCGCAGGGCTTCGCTAAGTACGAGCAAAGCGGCATAACGCTCACCGCCGGCGCCATCGCCACCGTGGACGCGCACTTGACGGTCGGCGCAGTTACTCAATCGGTGACGGTCACGGCGGAGGGTTCCGTCGCCGAGCCGGCCCGCGTGGATATCGGCGCGACCATCAATACCCTGGCGGTGCAGAACCTGCCGCTGACTTCGCGCAACGTTTACAACTTCATCCTGCTGCAGCCGGGCATTTCGGCCACCCCCAACACGGAATTCGGCGTGCCGCACAGAATCAACGCCAACGGCTTCGACGATCGCATTGAATACCAGCTCGATGGCAGCAATAACACGGAAAGCGACCGCAAGGGCATCCGCTTGATGCCCATCTCGCAGACCTTCATTTCCGAGATCGTGGAATCCAGCAACGGCTTCGCCCCGGAGTTCGGCAACACCACCGGGACAGTCTTCAACGCCATCACCAATTCCGGCACCAACGACTGGCACGGCAGCGCCGAGTATCTGTTCCGCACTCCCGGCATGACCGCCACTCCCAGCCGCTCCGCGCCGACGGCTAAGCCGAGCCTGAAACTGCGCGATCCTTTCTTTACCGTCGGCGGACCGGTCAAGAAAGACAAGCTGCAATTCTTCGCGTCTTACGAGAAGAGCGACCGTACCTTGCCTTCGGTACAGGAGCTTCTTCGGTTGGCGCCAATGCCGCGGCCCTAGGATTGCCCGCCAGCGATGTGGGTTTCATTCCGTTTTCGCAAGCCAACCAATTCGTCTTTGGACGCGTGGACTACCAGATCAACGACAACAACCGCTTGATGGGCCGGTACATGTATTTCCGCAACGACTCGCCATACAACCCCAACAATAGCGGTACCGCCGGCGGCCTCAAGACCATCAGCACGGCCAGCACCGAGTTCGTGGATCGCGCCCACGCCGCGGCCGTTCAGTTGATCACCACTTTCTCTCCCCGGGTGATCAACGAATTCCGCTTCGCACTGGGCTACCGGAATGAAGTGCAGGCCCCCACGGCCGTCACGCCTACCGGGCCGCAGATCGTGGTCACCAACGTCGCCGTCTTCGGTGGACCGGACGACGTCACCAACGCGATCATCAAAGAAGTGACGCCGGAGTTCGTGGATAACCTGTCGGTGATTCGCGGCCGTCACAACATGAAGTTCGGCGTGGACATCCGGCCCATCTACGACACCGAAGACAACTACGTTTTTTCGCAGTACACCTTCCCGACCGTGGCTTCCTACCTGGCCGCTAAAGCCGGAACCGCGCCGTTGGGCTACACCCAGTTCGTGCAAACCGGCGGCAATCCGAATCTGTCGTACCAGTCAGTCTTTAGCGGTTTCTTCGCCCAGGATAGCTGGACGGTGAGCCCGCGCCTGAGCCTGACCTACGGCCTGCGCTACGACATCTACAACATGCCGCCCGCGGCATCCACCGCCACGATTCCAGTCAGCCAGAATTTCAAGACCGACAAGAACAACTTCGCGCCGCGCTTCGGCGCAGCCTATTCGCTGACCGGAGATCACAAGACGGTGGTGCGCTTCAACGCGGCCATCTTCTACGATTCGCCGCAGACCGATTTCTACCGCCGCGCGATCCTCAACGATGGCAGCCCGCAGTTCTTCAATGCCAGTTTCACGCCCGCCACCGCCGGTGCGCCCTCGTACCCCAACGTGTTCAGCACGGTTCCGGGGTCCGTCCTGCCCATCCAGAGCATCAACGGCCTTTCACCCGACTTCGCCAACCTCTACGCGTTCAACACCAACCTGGTCATTACCCGCGAACTGACCAAGGACACCGCGCTGTCGGTGGGCTTCCTGCACACCAAGGGCACGCGTCTTCCGGTGGCCCGCAACATCAATTACACGCAGGTGGTTTCCAAGCTGGCCGACGGGCGGCCGGTCTTCTCCACCGCCGACACAGCCGCCGCCAGACTCTATCCGCAGTTCAACAACGTCTACGTGGACGAGTCGGTTGGCAATTCCAACTACAACGCCCTGACCGTTACGTTGAACAAGCGCTTCGCGCACGATTTCCAGATGCAGGCGAATTATGCCTGGTCGCACGCGATTGACGACGCCCCCGAGGAAAACGTGCTCGATTCCGGAGCGGGCATCGCCCTTTCCGATCCCACCAACCGGGCGCGCGACAAAGGCAACAGTCCCACCGATCGCCGTCACATCCTGACGTTGAACGGCATCTGGGATTTCACGGCCCATTCCACGAACAAGGGACTGAACTATCTGCTCAACAACAACCAACTGGGCTTTTTCTTCAACGCCGCCAGCGGCGACATTTTCAACATTGTCTCCAACGCCAACTTGTTGGGCTATGCCGAAGCGTCGCGCGTGGGCCGTCCGAACTTCGTGGGCCGCAACACCTTCCGAGGCCAGCGCGTCGGCCAGGTGGATTTGCAGTATCGCCGCTTCATTCCGTTCACCGAGCGCTTCAAGGGCGAACTGATCGCCGAATCCAGCAACTTGTTCAACCACACCAATGCCACGGGTTACAACTTGACCGAGGCGGTCTTCACCAGCGCCGCGGCTGGAATTATCGGCAACCCGAATCCGGCGGGTTTCGCGTCCACCCTGTTCCAATCCAACGGGACGCGCGATCCGCGTTACATCCAGCTCGGGATTCAGGTTGTCGTTCTAGTTGATGTTATAGAAGAAGGATTTTGAACCACAAAGGCACGAAGGACACAAAGAACACGGTCGGCGCGCGGGTTGCGCCCTTTGTGTTCTTTGTGTCTTTGTGGTTTCATCCCGTTCTTTCCGCCCAGCTACGCGGCTCACCCGAACTAGACCAAGTTCTCGCCCGTCTTCCCGTGACCGGCACGCTCCTGCACACCGGCGCGCATCCCGACGATGAGCACAGCACCATGCTGGCGTACCTGGCGCGCGGCCGTCATGTTCGCGCGGCGTATCTCTCCGCCACTCGCGGGGACGGCGGCCAAAATCTGCTGGGGACGGAGCAGGGCGAAGCGCTGGGACTGTTGCGCACTCAGGAACTACTCGATGCCCGCCGTCTGGATGGCGCGGACCAGTTCTTTACGCGGGCCTTCGATTTTGGTTTTTCCAAGACATCGGATGAAGCACTGGCCAAGTGGGGACACCAGGAAATCCTGGCGGACTTCGTGCGTATGATTCGGGAGTACCGTCCCGATGTAGTGGTGTCGCGCTTTTCCGGCACTCCCGCCGACGGGCATGGTCAACATCAAGCCGTGGGCTTGCTGACGCCCGAGGCGATTCACGCCGCCGCCGATCCGGCGCGTTTTCCCGAACAGATCCGCGAAGGATTGAGCGCCTGGCAGGTGAAGAAGTTTTATCTAACCATCAATCGCTTCGGGCCTTCCGAAAACGATCCCTGGCCGGCGGGCGCGCTGACCATTGATGTCGGCCAATACGATCCGGTGCTGGGCGCATCCTACAACCAGATCGGCGCGGAAGGCCGCACCTTGCATCGCAGCCAGGGTTTTGCGGGGTTCGGCGCTAGCCTGGGACCATCCGTGCAGGGCTTCTTGTTGAAGGAATCGCTGGTAACGACAACGGGCGCCGAGGCAAAAGACTTCTTCGACGGTATAGACATCACTCTGGACCGTTACAAACTGATGGGCGCAACAGCGGAGGATGTCGCGGCGTTGCAGGACGTGGTGACAAAGACGTTGGCCGATTATTATCCCGAGCAGCCCGAGAAGATCGCGCCGTTACTATTACAAGGCTACGGATTGATTCGCAAGATGCGCAACGGCGCTAACGCCGACCTGGCCTTCGAGTTGGACATCAAGGAAGCGCAATTCAAGCAGGCCATTGCCTTAGCCTACGGTTGGGCCGTGGAAGCGGTTTGCGAGGGTTCCGAAGCCATCCCCGGCCAGAGCAGCCATGTTACCGTGCGCGTCTGGAACCGTTCGCACACCAAAGCCAGTGTAGCGATGATCGGCTTGTCGGTGCCGGAGGGTTGGAAAATGGAGACGGCCGAATATCAGGCCGCGCAAATCGGCTATAACCAGAGCGCGCAGCGCGTTTTCGTCGTCACCCCTCCCGCCGATGCAAAAGTTTCGCAGCCCTACTGGCTGGAATCGCCCCGCGAACAGGATCGCTTTGTGGTTCACGATCCATCGCTGATCGGACGGCCGGAGTCGCCGCCGCTGATGACGGCGGATGTGTCACTGATTCTACACAGTACGCTCGTTACCAACGCCGAGGGTGACATCGCGATTTCCCGCTCCACTCCGGTGATTGCGCGTCTGCTCGATCCGATCTATGGACAACGCGACGTGCGCGTGAACGTGGTTCCCGCGGTGGCGGCCTGGACCGATCCGCCGGTGGAGATTTTTACTCCCGGCGCCGAGCATGAGATCAATGTCCGCCTGCGGAACAACTCCCCAAGCGCGGCGTCGGGAAGGTTTTCCCTGACCGTTCCGGAGAATTGGTCGGTGGAGCCGCCGGAGCAATCCTTTACCATCGCAAAGTTTGGCGAGGAATCGTCCTACGTGTTCAAGGTTCGTCCGGACGCCAACGCGAAGGCCGGCGTCGCGGCTGTCTCCGCACCGTACAGTATCGGATATCAAGTGGTGAACTATCCACATATCGTCCCGCAATACTGGTTTTATCCCGCGCAAACGCGGCTGCGTCCCGTGGACGTGAAGATCGCGCCGAATCGCCGGGTCGGATACATCATGGGCCCGGGCGACGAGGTACCCGGCGCGCTACGTCAACTGGGCGTGAATCTCACTATGCTGAGCGCCGACGATCTGGCCTCCGGCGATCTTTCCAAGTACGACGTGATTGTCGCTGGCATCCGCACCTACACCGTGCGTCAGGATCTGGTGGCGGCCAATCAGCGTTTGCTCGACTACGTGAACCACGGCGGCGTCTACGTGGTGCAGTATCAGGGCAGTTTTTTGGCGGGCGGGCAGCCCCTGCCGTACGGCCCGTATCCGATGCAATTCGGGCGGCTGCTGGCGCGAGTGACGGTGGAGGAAGCGCCGGTGGAGATTTGGCGCCCGATCATGCGCTGTTCACCACGCCCAACAAAATCACTTCCGCCGACTTTGACGGCTGGGTCCAGGAGCGCGGCTTGAATTTCATGGGCACGTGGGACGATCGTTACACGCCGTTGCTGGCCTCGAACGATCCCGGCGAGCCGTCGCAGAAGGGCGGCATGTTAGCCGCGCGCTACGGCCAAGGACTTTTTCTGTACACCGCCTACGCCTGGTTCCGCCAGTTGCCCGCCGGCGTTCCCGGGGCGTATCGTATTTGGGCGAATATACTCAGTTGGAAACCCTGAAGACAATGCAACCGCCGATGAACGCCGATAAACGCCGATGGTTCAGTCGTGGTTTATCGGCGTTCGTCGGCGTTCATCGGCGTTCATCGGCGGTTGCTTTTCCTCTTTCTTTATGCCTGACACCTTCCCCGCACCGATTTACCTCGAGACCGTTCTGGCCCGCAACTTCGAAGACGCCCAGCGCTTTTTCCTGGAAGATCTCCTGGAAATCAAGATTGCCCACACGGTGATGCTGGGCGAGACGGGCATCATTCCTGGCGGCGATGCCGCGCGAATTATCGCCGCGCTGCGCGCCATCGATACCGCGAAGGTCCGCGCCTTCCGCTATGACGGGAGTTGCGAGGACCTTTACTTCTACCTGGAAAACCAGGTGGTGGCGCAGGTGGTCGCCGAAATCGGCGACAAGATGCGCGTGGCCCGCAGCCGCAACGACGTGGATTTGACTTTGTATCGCATGTCGCTTCGCCGGCGGCTTCTGGAGGCGTTGGAGGCGCTGGGCGAACTGCGCCGCTCCGTGCTGGAGTTGGCCGCGCAACATCGTCATACGGCGATGCCGGCGCATACCCACACGCAACCGGCGCAGCCTACCACGCTGGCGCACTATTTGCTGGCCGCCGCCGAGTTTATGGCGCGCGACGCCGGGCGGCTGTTAGCCGCTTACGAAAACGTGAATCGCTCCCCGATGGGCGCCTGCGCTATCACCACCACGGGATTTCCCATCCGCCGGGAGCGCACCGCGGAGTTGCTGGGCTTCGACGGACTGGCGGAAAACTCTTACGGCGCCATCGCCGCCTGCGACTACTTCACGGCGTCTTGCGCGGCGCTTTCGGTGGCCATGATCAACTTGGGCCGCTTCCTGCAAGACCTGCTGCTGTGGAGCACCCAAGAATTTGGGTTTGTGCGCTTGCCCGACGCCTTCGTGCAGTGCAGTTCGATCATGCCGCAAAAGCGCAATCCAGTGGCCCTGGAGCACGGCCGCGTGCTGGCCAGCCGTGCCCACAACGAAGCCATCGCGGCGATGCAGACCGCCCACAACACGCCTTTCGGCGACATCGTGGACACCGAGGACGATCTGCAGCCGCTGATTTTCCAGGCGTTCGAGAATGCCCGCCGCGCCCTGCGTCTGCTGGCCGGCGTGCTGCCGGGCGTCCAAGTGGACGCCGCGCGTTTGCGGCAGCGCGCGGGACAAAGCTTTCTCACCGTCACGGAACTGGCGGATACGTTAGTGCGCGAAGCCGGACTGCCCTTCGGCAAGGCCCATGAAATCGTGCACCGTGCCGTGCAGCAGTCGCGCGACGAAGAGCAGTTGCTGCAAACCATTTTAGCGCAGGGCTTGCTGGACGAAGCCACTTTGCGGCGCGCGCTGGACCCGGTGAACTTCGTGGCGATTCGCGGCATTATTGGCGGACCGGCGCCGGAAGAAACCGCGCGGGCGTTGCAGGCGGCCAACCGGCAACTGGCGGCGGATGCAGCCAAGGTCAGCGCAATGCGCGAGCATTTGGCTCAAGCGGCGGGGAAACTAGCGAACCAGTAGCGCAGGCCTTCAGGCCTGTTCTTGGTTTTTCAGAACCCAAAGAAAAAGAACAGGCCTGAAGGCCTGCGTTACTTCCTGCCAATAACTATCGTCGAACTTCCAAAGGGCGGATTCCAGCCCATGCGAATCATGCGCCGGTCCGCTTCCAATGCCGTCAACAAAACGCGATCGAGCCACCGCGGTATGGGGCGTACGTCGCTACCGGGCGGAACCACGCGCAGCGGTTCCAGCACGCGGCGCTTTAGAAACGCCAGCGGCGTCAACAGCACGTTGGCATAGGTTGCGCGCTCCACGGTGAATCCGGCGCGCTGTAAATGCCCGCACAGTTCCGGCAGCGTGTAGCGCCGTGCTTCGGCGTTGAGATAGGAATGGCGCCCGCGCAACCATTTTAGCGCGGCGACGCGTACCACCAGCAGACCTCCGGGGCGCAACACGCGATGGAATTCCTGCAAAGGGCTGGCGATGCGTTCGGGACCGAACATGAATAACACATCGAAGCAAGTCACGCAATCGAAGCTGGCGCCGGCGTAAGGCAGGCGGGAAATGTCCGCGGCCGCCAGGCGAGGCACGCCACGTTGGGCGCTGAAACCCAGGGCCGCGGAAGAATAGTCGCAGGGGAAGACCTGCCACTGGTAGCGGCGCGCCAGGTCCAGAGCGTTGAAGCCCGCACCACAGCCGGCTTCGAGACAGCGCATTCCCGGAGCATGCCGGCCGCGCAGCAAATCGTCCAACAAGCGGCGCATGCCCACGAACCACCACAGACTTTCCTCCAGCGCGAAAAGGCCGGAGTACTCCGACGGGTTCATCTCTGCTGCTGTGGGCGATAGATTCATTCGCGCAGGCACTGACAAACGGCATCCACCTCGGCGTCGGTCATCTCGGCATTCAAGGGCAGGCTGAGAATTTCATCGCAGGCTTGTTCCGCGCAGGGCAGCGTGAATCCGGCTGGCACGCGGAACAGCGGCTGGCGATGCATCGGGATCGGGTAGTGCAAGGCGGTCTCGATGCCGGCGGCTTGCAGGCGTTCCCGAAGAGCGTCCCGGCGGCGTTCGCGAATCACGTAGAGATGGAAGCAGTGTTCCCCTTCCGTTTCCGGCATTCCTCCCACGGGCGGACGCACTTCCGCGTAGCGCGCGGCGATCTGCCGGCGCCGGGCGAGATCCTCGGGAAGATGAGCCAGAAAAACGCGCAGGATGGCCGCCTGCATTTCGTCGAGGCGGCTGTTGATGCCAAAGTCCGTGACCACCGCGTATTGACCTTGCCCGCCGTTGCGCAGCCGGCGCAGCCGCACCGCCAGTTTTTCGTCGTCGGTGAGTACCGCGCCGCCGTCGCCAAAGGCGCCCAGATTCTTGGTGGGATAAAAGCTGAAGGCCGCGGGATGATCGAAGCGCAAAGTAGCGCCGTGGGCGTGCGCGGCATCTTGAACGATGTTCAAGCCGGAAGCGTCCAGCGTGGCCATGCTGTCCCGCGGTAGCACACGGCCGTAGAGATGCACGGGAATCACGGCGCGCGTACGTCCACAGCGGGCCTGGGCCACCGACTCCGGGTTCAGCAGCAACGTTTCGGGATCCACGTCGGCCACCACCGCGGTAGCGCCGGCGGCCAGTACCGCCACGGCCGTGAACGGCGAGGTGATGGCCGGCAGAATCACTTCCGATCCGCGGGCGATCCCGCGGGCCCGCAGGACCAATTCCAGCGCTTCGGTGCCATTGCCGACTCCCACCGCGAATTGGGCGCCGAAGGCCGCCGCGAGTTCCGTCTCGAAAGCCTCCAACTCCGGCCCCAGGATGAATCGTCCGCGATCCAGCACGCGGGCGATGGCGGCGTCCAACTCCGCACGATAGCGCGCGGCTTTGCGCGAAAGGTCCAGGAACGGGACAGCTAGTGGGGCTACCAATAATCCTCCCGGCGGCGTTCGAAGAAAGCGATGGTGCGGCGGAGGCCGTCTTCCAGCGCGATCCGCGGCTGCCAGCCCAATAAAGCGGCGGCTCGTTGATAATCGCCGTAATAGCTGCCGATGTCAATGGTAACGCGATCCTCCGGAAAGGGTGTTTCCCGCAAGGAACCACGGCCGGTAATCCGTTGCAACGTTTCGGCAATCTCGCGCAGCGAAACCGGCTGCGCTCCCAGGTTCATGACCTGGCCGTCGGCGGCGTCGCACAGCCCGGCACTTAGCAGGGCGTCTACCACGTCGTCCACGAAAATGGGATCGCGCATCTGGCCGCCGCCGCCAAACAGTTGGATTTCGTCGCCGTCCATAGCCTGGCGGATGAACAGCCCCAGGACGCCTTGCCGCCCGTCGCGCAAGAACTGCCGCGGACCATAGGCATTGGTCATGCGCAGCGCGCAAGCTCGCAATCCGTAGACACCATAGATGAAGTGATAGCGTTCCGCGGCGCGTTTGTGGATGCCGTTGATGTCCACCGGCTCGATGGGATGCCCTTCGTCCACCGGCAGCCGCTGCGGCCGTCCGTAAAGCTGCCGGGAGCTGGAGTACACCACCTTCACACGGGCATTGGCGTGGCGGCAGGCTTCCAGCAAGGAGAGTTGCGCGCGGCAGTTGATCTCCAAATCGCCCAGCGGGTCTTGCATGCTGCCGAGATGGTCCACCCGTCCGGCCAAGTTGAAGATAATGTCGCGGCCCGCTACGGCGTCTTTCATAAACTCCGTCTCCCGCAGATCGCGAACGTGGATGGGAATGCTTCCGGATACCTCCAGCAGGTTGGCGAGGCTTCCTCCGCAACCTTCGGCCAAGGAGTCCACGATGCGAATGTCCGCGCCTAACTCGAAGAGGCGCAGGGAGAGGTTGCTGCCCAGGAAGCCGAGCCCTCCGGTGACCAGCACCTTGCGGGCGCGATACAGTGCGGGGTCGAAATCCATCTCAGACAATCTTAGACGAATTAAGCGTGATTGGAGGAGGCGGATTCGGCGGGAGTGTGCGCCGATGGGCCCCGGCCGGCGGCGGCATCCAGTGCCCGCGGGTTCGATTCGCCAACCATAGCCAGGGCCGGCGCCGTCCGGCGTTCCGCGGCCGGAGTCCACATCAGTTCCAACCACAGCTTAACCAGATCGCGGAAAGTCTTCAAAAGCCAGTACGGGCGGAAGAACTGGGAGCGTCCCACGGAGCGGTGGAAATGATGCACCGGCACTTCCGAAAAACGCGCCCCGGCGTCTTGCAGCTTCTTGATCATCTCCACGCAGATCGTCCCGCTGTCGCTGTGCAGCTCGACCTTTTCCAGCATGGCGCGCCGCATCAGGCGAAAGTCGCAATCCACGTCGCGGATGCGCAGTCTGAAGGCCGCCTTGACCACCAGGTTGTAAACCCATCCGATGGCCTTGCGATACATCGGATCGGACCGCGCGATCTTGTAGCCGTTGACAATATCGGTGGAATCGTCGGCCTTTTCCAGCAACAACGCCAACTCGCCAGCGTCGTATTGGGCGTCGCCGTCGGTGTAGAAGATCCACTCTTTGGTGGCGGACGCGATTCCGGTGCGCAGCGCGCCGCCGTAACCGCGATTGCGAGCGTGGCGCTCCACGCGCAGCCGGCCGGGGTACAAGCGCCGCAATTCTTCCAGCACTTCCAGCGTGGCGTCGCCGGAGCCATCGTCCACCACGATCACTTCGTAGTCGGCGGACAGCCGGACGAGCGTACCCATTGCGGCCATCACGACGCCGGCAATCGTGGCCGCATCGTTGTAGGCTGGAAAGAATACCGAGATAGCGATCCTGTTGACCCCAAGCTGCATCTGCCACAAGAGTATGCGAGGCGGGAACCGTTTGTCAAAACAACTTTCCACCGGTGCCGGTGTTTCTGACGACGTGTGCTCCATCTTCCCGGGCACCTCCTCGCCCATGGCGATTCGCTTTTTATTTGTTCATTGGGAAAATTCGGGAAGAGGCAGACGGTCCTGCTGCCGAAAACATTTCCTTTCAGCCTTGTTTGATTTCCCTTGACATCTCTCCTGCACACCACAATAATTAGCGTATCTCTCGGGAAAGGCCCAACATGTTGGGCCTGTCGAAACAAATAGGCCCGCGCGCGCCTGACCCGGAGCGAGAGAGTTCACAGGGAAGGAGGTACCCAATGAAGAAGAAAGCCGCTAAGAAGAAAAAGAAGTAAGACCACAGAATCTTGGACCGCTAGCTGGGCCGGCAAAATTGGCCGGCCAGCGCGGCGCCAAGCCAGGATGAAACAGGGGATCGGCCGAGCCAACAGCCGCGCGGGTCCCCTTTTTCATTGCCGCTCGCCTGCCGCGCCAGGCACTCCAGTTCAGAACTACTAGTACCCCCCCCATATTCTCCGGACAAGACAGACCGAGCGGTATATAATCTGCCTCGTAGGCAGTTACCGGAAATCTGTTGATGCCGGGAGAGTGCCCCGTTTTGTCCACACTAGAACGCCTAGCCGTTGCTTTGGCAAATTCGACGAGCGAGTTCCTCATCGTGCTCGACGAATCGGGAGGCCTGCGCTATGCCAACCCGGCGTTCTCGCGCGCCGCTCTGAATGGACAGGCGGCAGCGGGCCAGAACCTTTTCGCGCTGCTGGATGAAGCCTCGGTGGACCGCGGCCGCAATGCGCTGGCGGCGGCGCTCTCCGCGGTGAACGGCGAAACGCACCGGGTGGAGTTGTTTCATCTTGGCCAAGAGCAGCCGCGCCCCATTCTCTACGCCTTCTCGCGTCTGGAGAACGGCGTGGCCGCGGTGGGTCACGACAAGACCGCCGACTTGGAAATCCTCGGCGAGATTGTCCAACTGAACATGCAGTTGGAAGAAAAGCAAACCCAACTGGCCGACGCCAATGCGCGGCTGGAACAACTGGCCATCACCGATCAACTCACCGGCATGTACAACCGCCGTCATTTCTTCACGGTGGCTCAACACATTTTCGAGGAAGCGCGCCGCTACAAATTGCCGTTGTGCTGTTTCATGATCGACGCCGACCACTTCAAGAACTTGAACGACGACCACGGCCATCCGTTCGGCGATCACGTTCTGCGCGGCATCGCCGACCGCCTGCAGCGCGCCACGCGGCGCAGCGACGTGCTGGCCCGTTACGGCGGCGAGGAGTTCATCTTGGCGGCTCCCAGCACCGATTTGCAAACCGCCGCGATGCTCGCCGAGCGTTTGCGGAACTGCGTCCAGCAGGAAATCTTCGTCCTGGCTCCAGCGGCGGCCCGCGTGACGATCAGCGTGGGATACGCAGGCACGGAAGTGGTTAGCAGCGACTCGATCGAAGCCTTGCTACACGCCGCCGACAAGGCGCTCTACGAGGCCAAGCGAGCCGGCCGCAACCGCGCCCTGGCTTACCAGCCCAATGACGCCGCGTCCGCGGCAACGGGCTTGGCAGCCGGCACCGACGTTCGACAGGCACCGCCCACCTCGCGCGGATAGCGCGTTGCCGGGTCCCGGCGGCCATGCCGGGGCATCGGGTAGTTGCCTTTGTCACTCCATGAACCGGCTGATCTCAGCCATGGAGATCCCCTCGGGCAAGGCGTTGAAAGTTCCGTGGTCGCGCATTTCCCGCGCGACCCGCGCCAGCGCGCCGTAGGCGACGCGCGACAACCCCGATCCTACGCTGATACGCCGGACGCCCGCCTCGGCCAGCGCGGCCACGGTAAACTCGCGGCGTCCGGCCAGCACGTTCACCGGCCGCAGAGCAACGGCCGCGCAAACGCGCCGCACCGCGTCCAAGTCCGGCAAGCCGGGAGCGTACAGCACATTCGCGCCGGCGGCAGCGAAGCCTTGCAGACGGCGAATTGTATCGTCGAGATCCGGCCGGCGGTGGAGGAAATTCTCCGCGCGGGCGGTCAGCATAAAGGGAAACGGCAGGGTTCGCGCCGCCTCCACCGCCGCGGCAACGCGCTCCACAGCCAGCGTGTGATCGTAAATTGGACGCTCCTCATCGCCGGTGGCGTCCTCGACGGAGGCTCCTGCGATTCCCGTTTCCGCCGCCAAGCGGATAGTTTCCGCGACCGTCTCGGGCGAATCGCCAAAGCAGTTCCCCAAGTCGGCGGACACCGGCAGATCAACGGCCGCCGCAACGATCGTCCGGCAATGCGCGAAGTTCTCCTCGCGCGAAGTCCCGTAGTCGCGGCGTCCCAAGGAAAAGGCGAAGCCGGCGCTACTGGTGGCCAAGGCCGCAAAGCCGCACCCGGCGAGAATGCGCGCGGAACCGGCGTCCCAAGGATTCGGAATCACAAAGAGGCTCGATCCGTCATGCAGCGCTTGGAATTTTTCAGCTTTTTCGGTCTGGGTCAGCATCACTGGATTATCGCACGCAGCACCGCTGTATAATGTCGTCCATGCTACTAACCGCTCTCTTGCACCTGCTGCTGGCCACTTTTCCCGTTCCAGACGACGCCTTCTTCCTTGGCCGCTGGGATATGACCGTAACCACCACGCGCGGCGAGCAACGCGCCTCTTGGCTGGAAGTCACCCGCGACGGCGACAAGCTGAAGGCCCGCATGGTAGGCACCGGCGGCGGCGTGGCGCCAGTGCCGGAAGTATCCATCGAGAACGGCGAATTGGTGTTCAAGACCTATTCCGGAAGCGGAGCGTTGCGCATCGCCACCGTTTATCGCGCCAGACAGGACGGCGCTGGATTGAAAGGTATGCTGACGTTGGGCGTCACGGAACCGCGGCCCTGGAGCGCGGTGCGCGGTCCCGACTGGAAAACGCCCAAAAACGCCGCAGCCTCAAAGAAGGCCGGCCATCCGGTGGAGCTGTTCAACGGCAAGGATCTCAGCGGATGGCTTCCGCAAAATACCAGCGAGCCGCTGGGATGGATCGTCAAAGACGGCGCGCTCGATAATCAGGGCAAAGCCAACAACATTTACAGCACCCAAAAATTCACCGACTTCAAGGTGGAAGCCGAGTACGCCGTGGGCCCGGACGGCAACAGCGGCGTGTACCTGCGCGGGCGCTACGAAGTGCAGGTGCTCGACGACTTCGGCAAGCCGCCGGAAGCCCACAGCCACGGATCGCTATACAGTTTCATCACCCCGCGCGTGAACGCCTCCAAGCCCGCCGGTGAATGGCAAAAGATGGAAGCTACGATCGTCGGCAACCGCGTCACGGTGATCCTCAATGGCCAAAAGCTGTATGAAGATCAGGAAATCCCTGGATGCACGGGCGGGGCGCTGGACAGTCACGAGTCGGAACCCGGGCCGATCCTGTTGCAAGGGGATCATGCCGGAATCAAGTACCGCAAAGTTACCGTTACACCGCTTTTGTAGCGCAGGCCTTCAGGCCTGTTCTTTTTCACGTTGCAACAAAAACAGGCCTGAAGGCCTGCGCTATTAGGGGTCAACTATGAAGATCAGACAGATGGGTCGCACCGGATTGCGGGTCAGCGAGATTTGCCTGGGCACGATGACCTTCGGGCATCAGTGCGACGAAGCCGCTTCGTTCGCGATCATGGAACGCGCCGAGAAGAATGGCGTGAACTTTATTGACACCGCCGACGTCTATCCCGTGCCGATGAGCATGGAAACGGTGGGCCGCACCGAGGAGATTGTCGGGAAATGGCTGGAAGGGAAACGGCAGCGCTTCGTACTGGCCACCAAGTGCCGGCATCCCATGGGTCCGCTGCCCAACGACGGCGGGCTGTCCCGCAAACACGTCATCGAGGCGTGTCATGCCAGCCTGCGGCGCTTGCGCACCGATTTTATCGATTTGTACCAGGTTCACGCGCCCGATCCCGCCACGCCGATCGAAGAAACGATGGCGGCGCTCGATTCGCTGGTGCGCGACGGCAAGGTGCGTTACATCGGCTGCTCCAATTTTCTCGCTTGGCAGTTGGGCTTGGCGCTGGCCGCCAGCGACCGCCATCGTCTGGCGCGTTTCGATTGCGTGCAGCCCCGTTACAACATGCTGTGCCGCGACGTAGAGGCGGATCTGCTGCCGTTGTGCGGCAATCAGGGCCTCGGCGTGATTGTCTACAATCCGCTGGCCGGCGGGTTGCTCACCGGAAAATACTCCGCCGTGGCTTCTTCCACGGAGACACCTCCCGAAGCCACGCGCTTCGCGCTGGGCGGGAGCACGGGAACGTTGTATCGCAATCGCTACTGGCACGACGAAGAGTTGCAGATCGCCTCGGGGCTGAGCGCCTGGTTGCAAACCCGCGGCAAGACGCTGGCGCAGGCCGCCATTGCGTGGATCTTGCGGCGTCCGGAAATTACCTCGGCGATTGTGGGAGCCAGCAGCTCCGCGCAACTGAAGCAAACGCTGCCGGCCGCGGATCTGCTGTTGGACGCCGAGGAAATGGCGGCGTGCGATGCGGCTTGGTACCGTTTGCCGCGAAGGGCGCCGCAGCGGTAAAGGTTATCTCTTCCAACAGTGCGTGCGAGGGTTTTTTGGAGTGCGGCAGCTTGCTGCCGCTTTGTGTTGCCGCAAGCTTGCTTGCGGCGCGCGGGCTAGCCCGCGCAGGCCGAAGCAAGCTTCGGCCCGGAAAAGCGGGAGCAAGCTCCCGCACTCCAAATAGGACGCGGTAGAAAGTAAGAATGATCGATAACCCCGGCGGTGAATTCTCGCGCGAAGAGATGGCGGTTCTCAAGAAGCTCACGCGCCCCGAGAAGATCCAGCGCTTCCTCGACGATCTCGGCTACAACAAGGAAAAAGGCGGCGCGACATGCCGGTCTCCTCGACGGGTGCTACGGGATCGTCTGGCGCATTGCATGGAGGGCGCGCTGCTGGGCGCCGCGGCCTTGCGCATCCACGGACACCAGCCGCTGCTGCTGGACCTGGAAGCGGTGCAGGACTCCGATCACGTACTGGCGGTATTCCGGGAACGCGGATGCTGGGGCGCGCTCGCCAAATCGAATTTTTCCGGGCTGCGCTTCCGCACGCCGGTCTACCGGACGATCCGCGAACTGGTGATGTCCTACTTTGACGTCTACCACAATCTGCGCGGTGACAAGACCCTGCGCCGTTACTCCCAGCCGGTGAATCTGAAACGCTTCGACCGCATCCATTGGATGACCAGGGAGGAAGACGTCTGGGCGGTGCCCGAGTATCTGGTGACGATTCCGCATCGTCCGGTGATTACGCCTGAGCAGGTGCGGCACCTCAAGCGGCTGGATCGGCGTTTGTTCGAAGCGGGCTTGTTGGGTCGGGTCTTGTGAGGGGCCTTCTTCGCGTCCTGGCTAATCTGTGGATGGATCTTCTTATACCGGGTGGGCATACTCCGTGATCGAACGGGCCGCGTAATCCAACATTTCCTCGCTGAGTCCCGGATACACGCCAATCCAAAACGCGTTCTCCATGATGAAGTCGGCGCCCGACAAATCGCCGACCACGCGATGCTTCACATCTTTGTAAGCCGGCTGGCGCACCAGGTTTCCGGCGAATACTTGACGCGTGTGAACGTTGCGTGCGTCCAGGTGACGCACCAAGCCGGCGCGCGTGAGCTTTCCTGGACGCACCGCCAGGGGCAGGCCGAACCAGCTCGGCTGGGAGTTCGGAGTAGCCTCGGGCAGGATCAGCACGTCCTCCAAGGGTTTCAAACGCTGCATCAAATAGTCGAAGTTGCGGCGGCGCGCGGCGATGAATTGCGGCAGCTTGCGAAGCTGCGACACGCCGACGGCCGCTTGCATGTCGGTGGCTTTCAGGTTGTAGCCGATGTGCGAGTAGATGTACTTGTGGTCGTAGCCGTGCGGCAGCTCGCCGAGCTGCCAATCGAAGCGTTTGCCGCAAGTGTTGTCCTTGCCGGGCTCGCACCAGCAATCGCGGCCCCAGTCGCGGAACGATTCGACCAGCGTCTTCAGCAGCGCCGTATCGGTGAGCACGCAGCCGCCTTCGCCCATCGTGATGTGATGGGCGGGATAAAAGCTGAAGGTGGCCAGATCGCCGAACGTGCCGACTGGGCGCCCGCCATAAGTGGCGCCCAGCGCATCGCAGCAGTCTTCGATCAGCCACAGGTTGTTGCGCCGGCAGAACGCCGCCACCGCCTCCAGATCGAACGGATTGCCCAGCGTGTGGGCGATCATCACCGCGCGGGTGCGAGGGCTGAGCGCGGCCACGATGTCTTCGCTCCTGGTTGTACGTCGGCGGCGCGGCGTCCACGAAGACCGGGACCAGGCCGTTCTGGATGATCGGATTGACCGTGGTCGGGAAATCCCGCCGCCGCGGTGATCACTTCGTCGCCGGGACGCAGAGCGGTTTGCCGCCAACCTGCGCCGGCGCGCTTCCTTCCCCCAGCTTCGGCGAGGTCAGACAGGAGAGCGCCAGCAGATTGGCCGACGATCCGGAGTTCACCAGCGACGCCGAGCGTACTCCGAAGAATTGCGCGAACGACTTTTCGAACTCCGCGGCGTAGCGGCCGGTGGTTAGCCAGAAGTCGAGCGAGGCATCGACCAGGTTGCGAACATCGTCGTCGAAGAAAACTTTCCCGGAAACCGGCACCGCGGTTTCGCCGGGCACGAAAGGTTTGGACGGGAACGCCTCGGCGTAATACTCGGCGACCAGATCCAGGATCTTCTCGCGCAACCGCAGCGCGCGCGCGGATTTGGCTTCAGGAACGATCACTTCAGACATGGGCCAAATACTCCTTGTACCAGGCGATGGTTTGGGCGAGGCCCTGCTCCAGGGCGAACAGCGGATGCCAGCCCAGCATCTCGCGCGCCTTCCTGGCGCTCAGGTACTGGTGGCGGATTTCGTTCGAGGCCTCGTTGCGGACGTCCGGCTCCAGGCCGGTCCGCCGTTTGCGGAAGCGATGCGCGCGATCATCCGCACCAGTTCGAGCACCGTTACCTGGATCTCGTTGGAGAAGTTGAACGCCTGCCCGGTTAGGGAGCGATTGGCGGTCAGGCGCTCGGCCAGCATCATGTAGGCGGCCGCGCCGTCCTCCACGTAGAAGTAGTCGCGGACGTAACTGGCCGTCGGAGCGGATCACCGGGCCGCTCGCCGCGGCAGCACGCGAGCGGATGGTGCCGGGAACGATGCGGTTCCAGTTCAGGTCGCCGCCGCCGTAGAAATTGCCGCAGCGGGTGATCGCCACCGGCAAGCCGTACGTCTTGGCGTAGGCTTGCGGCGATCAGGTCCGCGCAGGACTTGCTGACATCGTAGGGATGGCGGCCCTGCAGCGGCGTCTCTTCGTCGTAGGGCAGCTTCTCCTGGTCGCCGTAGGCCTTGTCGGACGAGGCCACCACGATCTGCTTGACCACGGGGCTATCGCCGCGCACGCTTCCAGCAGCGCCCAGGTGCCCTGAATGTTGCTTTCGAAGGTCGAGACCGGATTGCGGTTGGCGATGCCGACGATGGTCTGCGCGGCCAGGTGGAAGACGGTGTCGATTTCGTACTCGCCGAGGGCCCGTTCCAGATTAGCCTGATCGCAGACGTCGCCGCGGACCGACTTTGACGCGTTCGATATCCCGCGACCGGACCAGCTCGCTTTGCGGCACCCAATCGCGCACCAGGCACACCACGTCGGCGCCGGCGTCCAGCAGCCGGTTCACCAGCCATCCGCCCACCAGGCCGGTGGCGCCGGTGACGAACGTGGGGCGATCTTTCCAAAATGAGTTGTTCACGTTCCGGGCCACCGTGGCGCAGGCATTACTGCCTGCGGACCTTACCCCAGGCATCACTACTGCTGCTGTTGGTAGATGCTGGTAAATCGCTTCATCGCCGCTTCGTTGGTGGTCAGCTTACCCTCTTTGGTCATCCGCTCGCGAAGCTGATCCAGGTACACCGTAAAGTAGGCGCTGCGCTTCTCTTCCGTGACTTGGGTGCGCACCTTGTCGCGATTGGCGGCGGTTTCCTCGGCGGTGGGAATCTTCAATTCCGTCACCTGAAAGAACATCGCGTTCCGCCCGCTATTCAGCGGCCCGCCGTATTCCTCCGGCTTCATCTTGAACGCTTGCGCGGGGAAGTCCGGGGCATTGCCGAAGTCGTCGATTCTGCCGGTAACCGGCATCTCCGTGCTGCTCTTGACATCGTACTTCTTTTCCTTGGCGGCCTTGGTCAAGTCTCCCAACGTCTTCAGCCGCGCGGCAAACTCCTGGCTGCGCGTGGTCAGCAGGTTGTCGGCTTCGGCAACCTTGAAGTCCGATTCGACTTTGTCCTTCACCTCATCGAGCGCCGGAAGACGCGGCGGTTGGATGGCTTCCAGTTCGAACAGCGCCTTCTGCTCGCCGACCGTGACCAAGTCGGAAACTTGACCCACCTTCAACGCGAAAATCGCATCGTCGGCCGCCGGGGACACGCCCAGTAATGGTAGCGGCGCTCCGCGTTGATGCCCGTTATCGCTCAACACGGCCATCTTCAGGCTGGCGGCGACCGCGTCCAGCCCCTTGGGATTCTTCCGCAGGGCCGCGTCCAGTTGATCCAGCATTTGCTGCTGGGCCTGCTCCGCCTTCTCGGCCTTGACCTTCGTCAAAACCTCGGACTGCACTTCCGCCAAGCTCTTCTGGTGCGCTTGGTCGTGCGCCAGCACCTTGATGATGTGCAACCCGAAAGTGGACTTGATGACGTCGCTGATCTGTCCCGGGGCCAGCGCGAAGGCGGCCTTCTCCATTTCCGGCGCGGCCTGGCCGCGGGTGATCCAGGGCAGTTCGCCGCCATTGGTGGCCGATTGCGTATCCTCGGAGTTGGCCTTGGCCAGCTCGGCGAAGTCTCCGCCCTTGCGGATTTGCGCCAGCAGGTCGTTAATCTTCTTCTCCGCTTCCTTCACCTTGTCGGCGGGAAGGTCGGTGGTCTTGACCATGATCTGCGCCAAATGCACGCGTTCCTTCACGCGGTAAGTGTCGCGGTTGCGATCGTAGTAGGCTTGCATGTCGGCCGGCGCGACGTTGATGCTCTCGCGGATCTTGTTCATGTCCAGCACCGCATACTTCAGTTGGCGCCGTTCCGGGATGCGGAAGTTCTCCTTGGTCCGTTCGAAGAACGCCTTCATGCGCTCGGGGTCCACTTTCACGTCTTTGGCGAACTGGTCGGCCTTCAGGATCACGTAGTCCACTTTAACCTTGTCGTTCTGGTGGTGGTACTCGGCGTCGATTTCGCGATCGCCGGCCTCGATGGCGTCGGTGACGATGTGACGGACCTTGCCGCGCAAAATTTCCTGGCGGAGCTGGTCCTCGAAGGATTCCACGGTCATGCCCATGCGTTGCTCCACGATTTCCCGGTAGCGGTCCGCGCCGATGAATTCGCCGCCCGGAAAAAAGCCCGAGGACGCCCGCAGGCGGTCGGCGATTTCTTCGGAGAAACTTCCAGCCCCATGCGGCGCGCTTCGCAATCCAGAACTTTCTCTTCCAACTGGCTCTTCAGGATCTGCGGCGCGTAGATCGCCAGGAACGCGGCGGGGAGCGGGCGCTGCTGCTGTTTGTTCAACGCTTCAAACTGCTGTTGTATGTCGGCCGTGCTGACCGGCTCGCCACAGGCTTTGCCCAGCACCGTGGAATCGGTCCCTCCATCGGAAGGCGTGGTGACGCCGGGGATCAGGGTGATCACCATGGTCACGCAGATTAACACCAGCAGCGAACCCAAGAACCAGCGCACCAGCGCGTCTTGGCGGCGGAAAAATTGAAACATTGTCTACCTTTCTGTTTGCCCCTCCGTCCCCAACGCCGCGGCAGGGGCCCCTGGGGGCCGGCACACGCACGCCCTTGGGACAGCCTGGCACGCTGTCGGAGGGTGAAATGAAAATTATAGCAGAGTATAATGACCCTGGACTCAGCATTGACGAGGCATAACGCGACTCAAAGCAGTACTTAGCACGTGGGTCCGGGCAACAAGGACTGCGTTAGCATAGAGATAAGTCGTAACGCAGGCCTTCAGGCCTGTTCTTGGTTTTTCGGCGCCAAACGAGAGGAACAGGCCTGAAGGCCTGCGTTACAAGGCTCGGCGCGGTTAACCGCGCGGACAACCGCGATCAGGGAGGAATGTTCATGAAGCGTGTCAAAGGGCGGTCTGTGCAGGCGTGGTTCACGGCGGTTCTGGCGGGAGTGCTGGTCTTTTCCGGCTCGGCGATCCAGGCTCGCGCGGCGCAATCCAGCGCCCGTGGTGCTGATTCGCCCTCCGATTCCCCGGCGCAAGCCAAGCCCACCGACTTGGCCTACAACAACGGCTATCAAGCGGGATTCAAACTGGGGCAATCCGACAAGAAGGTCAACCAGAAGCAGGACTTCGCGCAAACCTCCGCTTACCGCCGCGCCACCGACGGCTGGAAAGAGGGCGTCAGCGGCGACCTGGAAGCCTATCGCACCAACTACCGGGCCGGCTTCGCCGACGGTTACAAGGACGGTTTGGGCGAGGCTCCCACGGTCACCGCGCCTCCCGCCGCCGAACGCGAACCACGCCCCGAAACACGCCCCGAAACACGCGAGGTCCCACGCGACACGCCACGCGAAAATGTCGCGCCGCCGGAGATGCAAGCGCCTCCCGCTCGACTGACACCGGGCAATGCGCCGCCGCAACCGCCGCCACCCAATGACGGCAGCGTTACCGTAGCCGATGGAACGGTCCTGCGCATCCGCCTGGAAAACACCATCAGCACGCGGACCAGCCGTCAAGGCGACGTGTTTACCGCGATTGTGACCGAGCCGGTTTATCTGCCGGGCTCCAGCACGGTGGCCGTGCCGGCGGGAGCCAAGATCTCGGGATCGGTGACGCGCGTGCTGCGTCCGGGTCGGGTGAAGGGGACGGCGGAACTGCATCTTCGCTATGACCGGCTGACCATGCCCGGCGGCGCCGATTTCACCATGTCGGCGACCACCGCGGGTGTGGGCGATCCCAAGGTTGGCAAGGTGGATCCCGGTGAAGGCACCATGAAAGGCAACACCAGCAAGACTCGCGACGGCGCCACTATCGGCGGCAGCGCGGCCGGTGGCGCGGTGATTGGCGGGGTGGTCGGCGGTCCTGCCGGGGCCGCAGTAGGCGCGGCGATCGGCGCCGCGGTCGGTACCGGTGGTGTGCTGATCACGCGCGGCAAAGACATTGATTTGCCCAGCGGCACCGGCCTGCAAATTAAGTTGATCCAGCCGCTGAACGTGGTGAATCCCGTTCATTAGCGGCGTTCATCGTGGCGTTGACATCGCCGTTGTCGCCGCCTTCAATTTAGTCGAGCAGGGGCGGCCAGCGTGTGCCGGCGCCATCCAGGCGAAGTCCGTCTCCCGATTCGCCGGCAAACGGCGGCGCCGTCATCATGCCGGGATCGCTGTGTCTCAGTTTGAGTTCTGCATCCGTTTGAGGCGCGATGAGCCGCGACAGTTATGGAGCGACGGACACGCTGAACGGGCTGGATGACCGCACGAAAACACTTCGCGCGGCGCCAAGCATAAGGGCGCCGCCCGCCCCTCGAGCATTGATACAATCGGATGGCGGCTCGAATCGTTATGAATCGCGGAACGACCCTGAGCAGAGTCCCGGTTTTTTCCGGCCTCACCGAGAGCGAGATGAGCTTCCTGGCGGAGCGCGCCGTGGAGCGCCGCTACGCGCCGGGCGAGGCCGTCTTCAGCGAGGGCGAAGCGTGCCAGGGATTGTACGTGATCGAATCCGGACATCTCCGGGTATTCAAGAGTTCCTCCAGCGGGCGCGAGCAGGTTCTCGGCATCGACGGTCCGGGAAGTTCCGTCGCCGAGGTGCCCGTCTTCGATGGCGGCAGCTATCCGGCGTCGGCCACGGCGATTGATCAGACCACGTTGCTGTTCGTGCGCAAACAGGATTTCCAGGCCCTCTGCATCGCCCATCCCCAGGTAGCGTTGAAAGTGCTCGCCGTGGTGGGCACGCGATTGCGCAGGCTCGTGGGGATTATCGAAGAGCTGTCGTTCACCACCGTGCGTCACCGCCTGGCATCGTTTCTGTTGCGGCTGGCCCAAGAAGGCAAGCGGACCGCGGGAGGAGTAACCGTGACCCTGCCGCCCAACCAGGAACTTGCCGCCCAGATCGGCACCGTGCGCGAACTGGTTTCCCGCAACCTTTCCCGCTTCCAGGCGCAGGGTCTCTTGAAGATGGATGGCCGCAACGTGGTGATCGAAGATCTAGCGGCACTCGAAGCGGAATTGCAATCCGCGGATTAAAAATTTCATGCCATGGCTGAAATCATCTGGGATGCGCGGGGCAGAGTGGCCGTTTTTCGCGCGAAGTTTCGCAATCACCAAACTCGGCGGTTGGCCTTCATGCGGCAAATCGAAAAGTTACGGGCGTATTATGGAGAGGCGATGCGAAAAAGAGACGACGCGGATCAGGCTGTCCCCGTCCGCTCCGTCCGCTCCGTCCCCGTCCGCTCCCGTCCGCTCCCCGGTGAAATGCTGTTTCACGGAAGAAGCAACGTTGAGGCAGCGGGCAAACGCGGCCCGCTGGTAACTCCAGCTGCGCGGCAAAAGCGGCCGCTCCACCTCCACACTGGGATACACTCAATGGGAAAGCACTTCCGCCGCAAAAACGCCAGGAGCAGTCAGGCGTGGGACGGAGAACAAAATGTCCAAGCACGCGAACACAGCTCGCCTCAAGCTTAAGGCTGGCAACCGCAGAGTTACCCGCGCCGAAATACTGCAAGCCACGAAGGAATACGACGTCACAAGGCGGGGCAAACAACGAGACGCAACAAAGCGCGGGCGGTTCGTCCTCGAACATCAACGGCGATACCACCCAAACTGGTTACTCAAACTTGCCACCGGCGCAGCCATTCATGACTTCAAAGGGAGCGAAGGGAGAAAGGCCCTCAAGGCGCTTGGATACGACCTTAGGAGAGACAAGTTCAGCGCCGAATCGGACCTGCAGAGCACAGTCCGCAACAACATCGGTTGGCTCGATCCTGGCTTAGAGATCACCGACGGAGGCAAGGAAAAACCAGTTAAGTCCGGCCGCCCCGACATCACGGCTAAAGACCGACATGGCGTTACCGTCGTGATAGAGCTGAAAAACCATAAAGCTGGCCGAAACGCCCTTGCCCAGATTCTAGGCTACATGGGAGACTTCACCAAGGCCAAGAAAAAGATACGTGGCTTTTTGGTCGCCCATGAATTTGGCCTGAAAGCCACAGCGGCGGCGCGCGCCGTGCCCAGCCTCCGATTAAAAAAGTACGATACTTTGCTTTCAAAGCTTAACCGCGCCACAGCAAAGTAGGACGACACGAAAAACTCAACACCCGCCCTTCCTGCGTCCGTCATCGTGCCGCTTGGAAATCCGAGGGACAGCCTCGGGGAAGAAATCCGAGGGACAGCCTGACGTGCGTTGCCACTTCTCAGGGGGTCGGGGGAATGGGGACGGGACGGGACAGCCTGATCTGCGTATCACGCAGTTCTCAATTGGGATTCGCTGTAAAGATAAAAGCAATTCCTGGCATGGTCGAAGAGGATCGGGTATTGGTCAAAAAAGCCGTTTTGGCCGAGAATACCGGGACCCTCTGGCTCAAGTCCCTCCGTGAAACCGGCGTAGATCGGCTGTTCGCGACCGTCGAAGCTCATTTTCACATCCCAGTGAAAGATTTCAACGGAAGGAGCGCCCGCGCTGCCAAATCTGCCCGCGTTCTTGTTGGCGGGATCGAATCCAAGTCGCAGCGCCCACGATAGAGGAAAGCAACAATAGTCTGCCCCGGAATCAACCACGGCGCGGCAATCGAGCCTCGCAGTCCCGTTGATCAATTCGAACTCCAGCATCGGCCGGTGAGCGATGTATCCATTCGGAAAGCTGGCGTTGGGCGGGACCTGAAATCGCTGATACCGGAACTGTTTCCACACGCGACAATTTCCTGGGAAGCATCCAAAAGCCAAGAGAAGGTGTCGAGGTGGCGAGTTGGTCTGCGTCTTCTCGCGCCCCCGCCGGCGATTGCTTCAACAGCACGGCAGCACTCTCCAGCAACTTACTATTGGCAGGTTCAAGCGCGGGGTCCAGTGAGCGCAAAACGGCGATGGGCTGCGAGTCTCTTTCGACCACAACTTCAGCGCCGGCCCGCACGAGGTTGACCAGCGAGTGAATATCCCTCGCCAATTCGGCCTCGCTCATATGAATGGCATTGGTACCCATAACCGCAATCATAACCGATTTGGCGCGTCAGCGTCTCGGCGGCTGGGTAGTGGCTCAGTTTGAAGTAAACGTGTCGTCAGTACTGTCCGCGGTAGCGGATGGGTCACGAGGTAGACCCACCTGCTACCGCGGGCGGTTCTGACAACAAATACCGCCTTACGATCAAACTGAGCCACTACCCAACTTTCGCGTCACCACCGCCCATATTAGGAAACGGAGGGAGAAGGAACGCTGGGGACGGCCTGACGTGCGTCATGTCTCTTTCGCATCGTCCGGAGCAAGCAGTTGCGTGGACGCTGATCAGAGCGCTAAGCGGCGTTGAGACAAGAAAACCCGAACGCGAAAAACCGTGACGCAGGTCCCCACGAATTCCGCGCACTCCTATTCCTTCTAAGAAAAATTAGCATGAGCCACCGAGACACGGAGAGCACCGCGAACGCAACACGGCTACGGAATCGTCTTCCATCCGGCCAGGCGGAAATGCCGGTCAAAAGTGAAAGCCGCTCGGATCTCGTGGCGTTTCATCAGCACAAATGAGATGCAATCGGTAAAGCTGATCTCCTGATCGGCGTATTTCCGGAACAGGAGAAGGGCCTCCCGTTCGTCGTCCTGGTTAGCATAGAGAATCTCCAACGCCGTGGAGTTGAAGATGGATTCCGCCCGGTCCGCGGCAAACGCGTAGTTGGTCTTCCGTCCCAACAACGTGATCGTTTCGTTGACCACGTGATTACTGGTGTACAGCGCCGCCCCAGGCAGTCTCTCCCACATCGCCGTCGCCGCGCGGTGATGTTCGTCACGGGGGAGCCAGCGTGCCAGAAACGGTCCTGTGTCAACGAAAGTCACTCGCCACCGTAGAGATAGGAATCGTGATGGGCCGCCAGGTCGCGAGGCGTCTTGCCCTTGAACGTGGCGCGATCGCTCAACAAGGAGTCCCGGTCGTTCCGTCCCTGCTGAGATTGCGCCACCGCTTTTGTCAATACGCGGCGAGTCAACTCTCCAAAGGAAATCTCTTCCCGCCGCGCGAGTTCGGACGCTCTCCTCTTCAACGCCAGCGGGATCATGATGGTGGTGCGATGCATATGGCGCCATAATACCACAGCCATATCCCTTTCGCCAGAGAGACCTGGGGGACGTGGGGGACGGGTGCGCGACATTAAAGTGTGGTCCCAAGCTCGGCCAGGGAATCCGACGAAGTCCGAGTGTACCTCCTACGCTGGGCGATTCAGCCTGCGCAGCAGACGACAGAGGAATAGCCCCAGGCGAGGCGTTTCTCAGCCCAGCCTGGGGTCAGGGTGGAAGAAAGCCAAGCCTGCGAAGCCTGCTGGCGACAGAGGAGTGCGCGCACCCCGTCTCTGTCGCCAGCTTTGCAGGCTCAGATTTCGTTGCCGTTTAACCCCAGGCTCGGCTGAAAAACGCCTCGCCTGGGGCTAAGGCTCTTGCGCCTGCCTTCGCAGGCTTGGCGCACGTTTCCTGGGAAATGACCTGTTTCCTCCACTTTAATGTCGCGCGCCCCTGGGGGCCGAGGGGGGCCAACCTCATGTGGCACGCTTCACCACGAAGCTGACTATTCTGCAATGGTCGGGAGAGTGAACTTGAACCGCTCACGACTTTCGGCGGGTCAACCGGGGATCCTCGAGACCGTTCCGGCGACGCAGTGATCCGCGCCGGCAGGTCCCAACTCACACCACCGCGACCTTGACGTTGTGAATCGGGGGCAGCGAATCGAACAGGCAGTCCCAGTGCTCACCGCCTTCCCTGCCGATCCACAATTGACCGGTGGTGGTGCCGAAGTAGAGCGCCGGTGTCGCGAGCCGGTCGATGTCCATGGCGTCGCGCTGGACGGTGAAGAAACTCTCCTTCTTTGGCAGGCCGTGCGCCAGGCGGCTCCACGACTCGCCGCCGCTTTCGCTGCGCCACACCGCCGGCGCGCCGCCCGGACAGGAACGCGTCGAACCCTCCAGGGGCATGACGTATACCGTGTCGGCGTCGTGTGGGTGAACCACGATGGGAAATCCGAAGTCCGACGGCAATCCCTTGGCGATGGATCGCCAGGAGTGGCCGTAGTCGTCGCTGCGCAGCACGCCGATGTCCGGCCGCGGGCCTCCAGGCCCGGTCCAATCCGCCCACCCGCCGTGGTTCTGCATATAGAGCCGGCCGGGCGCGTCGTCGTGTCGTGCGATCTTATGCACGCACTGACCGAACTCCGGGTAGGGATCGGGCGCGAAGCCGGCGCCGACGCCTTGATTGGAGGCCCGGAATGTCTCGCCACCGTCCTCGCTCAGATAGTGGCCGCCGGTCGAAATGCCGACGTGCACGCGATTCCCGTCGCGAATGATCGTGTGCATGCACATCCCGCCGGCGCCGGGTTGCCACTTGCGGGCGTGCTCGTGGTTGCTGATGCCGCCCACCATTTCCCAGGAATCACCGCCGTCATGGCTCCGGAATAAAGACGCCGGCTCCACGCCGCACCACAACTCCTTCTTGCCGCCGCCGGGCACCAGGGACCAGATGTTGGCGAGCGCGCGTCCGTCCTCCTTGGGAAACGCCGGCGCAGACTTGGTCTCCTTGAAGCTCTTCCCCATGTCCGTCGAACGCAGCACTTTCATGCCGAAGAACGGATTGCAGCTCGAGGCGTATAGCCGCGGCGTCCCGCGCGTGTCGATCAGCGTCGAGTACACGGGGACGCCGGGACCGAAAGGCCCGCGCAACGCGAAACTGCGCCTCGGTTTTGCGGCTTCGGCGACGAAAACGCCTTTCCTGGTGCCGATGGTGAGAATAACTCGATCCGCCATTTTCATCCTCCTGAGACTGCCGGCAGGATCGTGACTACGTCCCCCGGTTTCAGCGTTGTGTCGATCCCGTCGCGGTCGCGCACGTTGTCCGAGTTCACGAACACGTTCAGATGCCGGCGCACCGAACCCGTTTCGTCACAGACCTTGCGGTACAAGGCAAACTGGCTCCGCTCCAGGTCCTCAATTGCACCGCGCACCGTGCGCGCCGAGATCGAGAGCCGCGCGGCGCCCGCGCAGTACATGCGTCAGCGGGCCCGGAACATGGATCGTGATGGCCGGCATTGGGCCCATAATGTCAGAGGAAGCTTACCATTGGCGGTTGGGATGATGCAACCTTCCATCGGCCGTGCCTTCTCGCCTCGCTTGTGCGGCCCGGACCTTCACGAGCGCTTCTTCTTCGGGGGGCCCCTGCGGCGGGCGACCTTCGGGGCGGGGTCGGAAGCTTCCTTGCCCTTCCGTTGGGAGCGGTTGTACGCGATCGCGGTCTTTACGAGGCGCCGGAGCGCCGCCTCGTTCGGCCGGTCCTTCTCGAAGATGTCGATGGCGCGCCAGTCGTTCCCTTCCAGGCCCGCGTTGAACAGGTGATCGGCGTCGGCAAAGTGGGCCCCCTTGGCGAAGGTCCACTTCACCTTCCCCTTGTGAGGGTTGGCCAAGGAGACCATCCCGTCGCAGTACCAGACGGGCGTCCCCATCCACTTCCAATCCTCCGTGACGGCCGGGTCGGCCTCCCGCATGATCCGTCGGATCATGGCGAGCACCTTGCCCCGCCAGTCGGCGATGCCGGCGATGTGCTGGTCGATCTGCTCCGAGGGCTTCATGCGACCTCCCCGGCCCTCAGCGCCCGAGGGGTTTTGAGATTTTTCATGGTCGTCTGACCTCCTTAGGATTGTGTGCTCTTGGGTAGCCAATTCGGCGTTTCAATCCCGAACTGCTTGGCGTACTCCGCGTTCAGCCGCTGCCAGCCGCCGAACTTCATCGCCTCGCCACCAGCGATGCGGCCGATGGGAGTTCCGCTGAGAAGGCGATCCAGAACATCGAAACAAATGTGCCACCCGGCAGCACCCATGGAGATGAAGCGGCGATCGATGTTGTGTCCACAGCGTCAGGCGCGTGCCGCCACCAACGGCTTCGAGTTCCCACCGCATATCGTTGCCACCCCAGTTGTACTCAAGCACCTTGGGAGCGTCGGCTCGCGTCACTGTTGTTTCGGTAACGTGCGGCGTGGGCGCTCCCACCGTGGTGAGCTTCACCGTGGTTCCAACCGTACCCAGGCTCCCATCGGCTTCAAAGGGAGCCCACTCGCGCAGATGCGCCGGGTCGGTCAGCGCCTGCCAGACTTTTTCCGGCGAGTGGCGCAGTTCTCTGACGAGAATGAGCGTCCACTTCTCTCCGTCCTTTCGTACCTGCGCCCCGCTGGCCGGACCCGGTGTGTACTGCTCGCGATCGGTCATCTTCTTCTCCTTGTCTTCCTTTTCGTTGGTGTGGATTGATCCATGCGGTCGAGGTGGCGTTCGAGAGCATCTACGTGAGCGGACCAGAACCGGCGGAACGGAGCCAGCCAGGCATCCACCTCCTGAAGTGGTTCAGGTTTCAGCCGGTAGAGACGGCGCTGTGCGTCCACCGTGGATTCCACGAAACCGGCCTCGCGCAGCACTCGCAGGTGCTTTGACACGGTCGGCTGCGGCATACGAAGTTGACGCTCGATCTCTCCCACCGACTGTTGGGACGAGACCAGGAGGCTCAATATCGCGCGGCGGTTCGGCTCCGCAATGATTTCGAACACGGATTCCACTCTCTTGGTATACTCCACAGAGTATATACGTGTCAAGGTATATTTGCAAGGAACCAGGCAACGGTTTTCGTCGGCGTGCGGGGATGCACCGTCCGATGGGACATGGGAAATATGGGAGGTATGGAAACAGCCATGCTTCCCAGACTTCCCATGCCTCCCATTTCTTACGGTTGCAGATGCATCTCCAAGAACTTGATGAAGACATCCCAGTCGGCCGGCGCGGCTCCGTGTCCGCCGGGATGCATATAGTAACCCATGGTATGCAGAATCGCCTGGCCCGCGGGCGGCCACGCATCGGTACCCAAATCCTGTTTGCCGAGCAGCCGGTAGACCGGGCCGGCGGCAACCGCCGCCAGAAACTCGCCCTTGGGGTCGGACCAGCCGTCGGTGAATCAGGTTTGCAGCAGCACCGGACGCGGCGCGATCAGCGATACCAGCAGGTGGCCGTCTACAGGAAACTGGTCCACGTGCTGCGCGTATTTTCCGTAGTTGGCGCAGAACTGATAGGCGTAACGCGTGGGCGCGGTGAGATGCGCGATGGTCTCGCCATAGTTGCGGCGGCTCAAGGCCGCGCCGCCTTCGCCGGAACAACTGGCAATCACGGCGGCAAAGCGCGGATCGTGCGCGCCGGCACACCATCGTCCATCGGCCGCCTATTCAAATTGACCCACAACCGTAACCGACCGTAACCCGAACCTCAGCTAGATATAGCTAGATACGTGCTAACATACGTCCGGGCGCAAGGGTGGCACCGGGAGGGGATGACCCTCTGCGAAACGGGGATCTGGCATCTTTCCAAATCGGATCTTGCCGCCCGGAAACCAAGTGGAGGAGAAATCGGGAATGATCGAGTTCGATCGATCCGAGATTAAAGCGAGTTTGTGGGCGCTCGCTTATTGTGTGGCAACCGCCGTGCTGTTCTTTCGAGGCGTTGTGTTCCTGCCGCATCAATTTCAGATTCCCTTTGACCTGGAGGCCTATCACCGTCCGTTATCTTCCCTCATCGCGGATACTTTACGGGAACATGGTCATCTACCCTGGTGGAATCCGTACAGCTATATGGGCGAACCGTTCGACGGAAATCTGACCGCCGCCACGTTTTATCCGCCGACGATCGTCGTGGCCCTCCTGGGAAACGCGCTGTACGGACATCTACCGTACTGGCTCATCGAACTACAATTAGTTGCGCACGTGGCCTTGGCCGGCTTCGGAACCTACCTGTTTCTCCGTGTACTGGGCGTCACGGTAAGGGCCGCGCTGGCCGGCGCTGCGATCTATCAACTTGGCGGTTTCTTCGCCTCCCAGACCCAGCACTTGGGCGCCATGAGCACCTCCGCGTGGCTGCCATTTTTTCTCGGTTCCCTCTACCGGTTGCAGGAACGACGTAACTTCCGTTGGGTGGCGATCAGCGCGATTTTTCTGGCCTTCATGATTCTGGCCGGCTTTCCTGCCGCCTATTTACCGGTATTTGTTTTCGGTCCTTTACTGTTTGTCTTTTGGCTGAATGTCTCATGGCCGCAAGTGGCATCCTGGCGGCCAGTCGCTCGTCCGATCCTCTTGTTAGGTTCTGCAATGCTGGGCGGCGGCCTTCTGTCGGCGGTATCCTGGCTGCCCGCCTATTTCGTCAGCGCCCAATCGATCGCCAGACTCAGACCTCCGGATCAGGCGATCGGGGGTTTGACCGCCGAAGGTCTCACGTCGTTCGTTTGGCCCAACCTTTTCGGGCAGCTTCGCGGCGAGTACTGGCTGGGCTATGAGAACTTTACCATGCTGTACTATTATCAGGGCGTGGTCGCGCTAGTGTTGTTGTTTGGCGGCATTTCTTGGCTGGTGCGATCCGCCCGGGCGCTTCCGTTCCTGGCTGGCGCTGGTATCAGCCTGTTGTGGATGCTGGGGACCAACAGCTTCGCCTCCCTGTTGTTCTATGTTTTGTATCCGCGCGCTCTGCACAAGGGGATTTATGCCTATTGCCTGCTGGCATATTTCTCGCTGTTCATCGCCGCGCTTTGCGCCTTGGCGTTGAGCGCCTATGAGAAAGGGGAACGCCGGAAGTTAGCCTCTTCCCGTCCCCTGTTGACGGCGGCGTTCGTATTGGCCATCCTCGCTTTGGTCGTTTGCCTGGGCGGGGTCTTTGCGACCAACGGCTCGCCGCTGCCCGCGCGAGCTTCCGCGGCGGGCGGAAGTCTCTTATTCGTGAGCGGCTGGTTGGGACTCTGCTGGGTGATCCTGCGCCAACAAACGAAGGCGGACATCGCGAAACGATACCGGGTGTCGGCGGCCCTCTGCGTGGTCATTATTCTCGATCTTGTCAGCGCCGGTTCTCACAGCAGGTCCAACACCTGGCAAGGCGAACTCCCCCCCACGCCGCCCGTGGTCAAGTTTTTGCACGAACGCCTGGGAGAGGGTCCTTGGTATCGAGTGGACACCAGCGATGTTGGATATGCGTGGCAGGCCGGCAACGCCTTATGGCGCCTCCCTTCGGCAAACGGATTTAACGCGTTCGAGCTGGAAGAGACTCGCGTGTACCGGTCTCCCTTTTCCAGCGCTCCCGACGACCGGCAGTACAGCCTGGATAAGCCGGACTCGCCGTTGCTCGATTTGGCCGGGATCAGGTACATCATTACTTCTAAGCCTACGATGGGTACTTTCCCTTCGATCTATCAGGGCGAGGTGAATGTTTTTGAGAACACTCGCGCCTTTCCCCGTTTTTTTTTGGTCGGCGGTGTGATCCCCGCTTCCGACATCGTAGACGCAGCCCGGAAGATCTACACGCGGGAGGCAGCGCCCTCCCAAGTTGCGATTGTCAGCAGCGCCGATGCCCAACGGCTGGCTGTGACGGGCGAGCCCGCAACTTCGGATGCGTTAGGGAAAGTGGAAGTGATCGGCTACGAACCGAACGAGATCCGCCTGCGCGTCGATGCGCGGCGGCGAGCGGTGCTGGTGGCAGTCGAAAGTTTTTGGGACGAATGGAAAGCCACCGAAGATGGACGGCCGGTTCCTTTGGTGCAAGCCGATTGTTCGTTTCGCGCGGTGCCAGTCTCGGCTGGCGTCCACGAGATCCGCATGTGGATCGCTCCTCGCTATGTTTACGCCGGTGGCGCAATATCGTTGCTCAGTTTGATCGTATGTGTTGCCTTGATCCTGCTTGGCGGGGGAACGAAAATTGCAGAGTCTGAACCTGAAAAAACGAGCTAATCGGGCTTTCCGGCAAGATGCAGATCATCCGGCTCCCGGGCATAGACAACCGGGTCGGCGACCGGAACCTCAACCGTCCCGCCCGGTCTCTTGGCATGTACTTCCAGCGACAACGTGATTGTCTTGCCACTCCACGCGGCGAGGTCCACTTGCACTGGCCGCCAGAACTCCATGAGGTCCCCTTCCGATACGGTTTCCGTAGCCACGACCTGCTGGTCCACTGAAACGGTGAGATCGCCGGCCTCCCATCCGCTCGATTCCTTGCGGGTCATGGAAAACGAGAGATTGGCGCGCTGCCCCGGCGTGATCTTCCACGATACGGCCGGCAAAGTGCCGGAGTTGAGAATCACCGCGAGACGGGGATCTTCGAGATGGGCCCGAACCGAGGAGAGGCCCTTGGATTGGCCGGCGGGGAAGGACGGAATGGTGTCCCGACCGAGCACCCAACGGTGGAGCAGATCGGCTTGCACGTAGATCCCACCGGGCCGCGGGCCAGGCGGTTTCGTTCGAAGAAAAACACGCCGCCGCCGGAGCCGCGCATCCGGAAGTGCTCGCGCAGCATGGGATCCTCCAGGCGCAGAGCACCCGTCTGCATCACAAAGCGGTCGTTGTGGCGGATCGCCAGCAGGCCGATGCCGGCGCGATCCAAACCACGCAATAGAGGGTCACCGGTAATCGAGTAACAAGGCGCTTCGTGCCCATTCTGGCTGGTGCATACCACGTGGAGGTTATCCCAAATATCCACGACGCGGTAACGAGTGTGCCAGGCCGGCAAAGTATCCATGGCCGGTACCGCCAGAACAGCGGTGGACGCCGGCAATCCCAGTGAGTTGGCGTATTCCGCAGCCGCGTACAAACCCAGGTTGCGGCGGCGATACTCCTCTCCGCTTTGCAGGCCGAGGGCCGGCCCGTAAGGCACTTCCGCCGGCATGTACGTGTTCACCGCCAACGCCCGATCCATCCCCGGAAGATTGGGCAGCACCATGAACAAGGCCATCCCCCCCAAAAGGACAGTGAGAAAACGGGGCAGTCGCATATTGGCCAAAGCACTGGCTCCCAGCACCGCGTCCAGCGGCACTGCCGGCAAAAAATAGCGGCACCACTGCGGGCCGAGCAACCAGAAAACCCCGAACAGGGGGAACAGGCCGGCGAGAAGCAACCAATAACGGTCGCGCCTCCAGCCCAGGACAAGAAACGGAAGGGTCCACAGCAAGACCGGCCCGACGGTGCCCACGAAGCGATCCGCACCGAAGGTCATCCACCAGGGAATCGCCAGTAGATTCCCAATTGTAAACGGCAATCTTGACCGATTGAGCCCGCCTGCCAGGTCGGCGCGGGCATCCTTGAGATCGATGGCCGGGTGGCGCAGCAGGTGCTGAAATGCAGGATGCAGAGGGTCGCCGGTGTTGATCCAATTGCGAATCAGCCAGGGCAGAAACACGGCCGCGCCGACCGCTGCAAAGATCGTTGCTACCGCGAGGCCCTCCCGCAGACGTGCGGGAAGAGAGGCGGACCAAACCGCGAACCGTGGGCCCTCGCCGGTCCCTTTGGCTGCGGCGCCGTCCGCGCTGCTGTCAGCGCTGCTGTCCTCTGGGAAGAACGTGTAGCCTGCCACAATCGCCAGACCGCACAAGATAATCCAATACATTCCGGAGAACTTGATTCCCGCCGCCATACCGGCGAACCATCCCGTGAGCACGGCCCAGTTGCGCTTGAGAATCCAGGGCGCTTGCGCGGGATGGGAATGGCGCGCTTCCAGTAGCCGCATGGCAGCCTGTATCGCCAGCGTGCTCCACAAAACGACTCCCAAGTCCGGGTAGCAAATGGTGGCGTGATACCCGAGGATCCGGCAGGTCGCTACCCAGCAAACCGCCAAGGCGACGTAGAAAACCGGCCGGGCGAGGTTTCGGCAAGCTGTGCGCGCCAGCGCGGCAGTAGCGAACAGCACTCCGGGAAACGTGAGGAAGTTGAACATCCGAGCGCTCGTTTCCGAACGCAGCAGATCGCTGTGCAGCACTTGGCCGAGCGTGAAGAACACCACGCCATACAAAGGAATGTTGCCGCGGTACAACTCCACCAGGGAGAACGTGCCTCGGCGCAGAAACTCCTGCGGGTACGGCAAGTACACCATCACGGCGTCAAAAGCGGTTTCCGGCGCGGCGGTGTACAGCAACGCAAACCAGCAAAAGATCGCGGTGACGGCCAGCGGCAGGCAGGCCAGCGGCTCGCGGCGCAGGCCGCGCGCCACTTCCTGCGCGAAGGCGCGAAGATGGGGCGCTTCCGCCGGCAGACGCCAGAGTCCGGCCACGGTGAAGACTGCCAGGAGAATCCGCAACGGCAAGGGACGAAACAATCCCGGCACGCCCAGCGCCGAAGCGATCATGACCAGCGCCGCGAATCCCACGGCGGCGCTGAAGGTGACTCGCTCGAGAGCCGTAATCCGGCTGGCCGAAATCCGCAGCCGATCCAGGATCCAGCCACCAGCGCCGATCGCGGCCAGCGTCAGCACCGCGGCCATCCCCAGATCGCGCGCCCAAGGCTGCTGAATGCAGAGCGCCAGAGCGGTGACGAAAGCCATGTGCGGCGGCAGCAGGTCTCGCCAGGAGTTCAGAACGGGCCGAAGGCTGTAGGGAACGTAGGACCTCAGCAGCCAAACGGACCAAAGGCTGTAGACAATTGCCGGATACACCCAGGGGAGGCGCACCCCACGCAAAGATCGTCCGTTGCTGTCCAGGATTGCCCCCCAAAAGCATTATACACGCCGGCCGATATCGTTGGCAGCCAGGGTAGACGGGAGTCTAATTTGTATTCCGCGAGATCATAAAAAGTCAACCCGTTCACCACGAAAGTCACTAAAAACACGAAAGCTGGTGGCGACAGGCCTTCCTGTTTCGTGCCTTTCGTGTTTTTCGTGGTTACGTCCCGGTGAGTTCAAAGTGTCCCGGATCAAGCGGCACAGAACGCCGGGGACAGCCTGAGGGGGGAAGTTGGCGCTTCGCTTGACAGTCTCGATACCGGCAGAATAACATCGCATCCATGAAGAAGGTCATGAAGTGCTTCCTATGGGCGAGTCTTAGTTTGTGCATGGCAGCCATCATGCTCGGGCAGCAGCCGCAGCCGGTGCATTGGACCGCGGCCGAGGACCATCGAAACATGATGGATCAACTCGGCATCAAGGCACTCCGTCCGGGTCCCAGCGGCAACGACAGTGCGCCGAATCATGCCAACTACGATGAAGCCGCGGCCAATCCCTTCCCGAATCTACCTGACGTTTTGACCTTGAAAAACGGCAAGAAGGTTGCTACGGCAGAAACATGGTGGAACCAAAGACGTCCGGAAATCGCGGAGGACTTCGAGCGGGAGGTGCTGGGTCGCGTTCCCAAGGTCATGCCAAAAGTCACCTGGACCGTCACCAACACCGTCGAAGCAACCATCGGCTCCCACGCCGTTATCGGGAGGCAGTTGACCGGACATGTGGACAATTCCTCCTATGACCCGCTCGGCCCAGATAAGATCGGCCCAGATAAGATCAGTCCAGATAGAATCAGTATAGATATCCAGATGATCCTGGTTACTCCCGCGGACGCCAAGAATCCAGTTCCTGTGATGATGATGTTTGGACGCGGCAACCTGCCCGGCGCTCCGCCGCTTGCGCCCCCGCCCGGATTACCGCCGCGCCCCGCCCCGCCGGCGGGTAGCGATCCGCCTGCGACACAGCAGTTGATCGCCGACGGCTGGGGATACGCATACATCAATCCCGCCAGCATTCAAGCGGACAATGGTGCGGGTCTGACCGCGGGGATCATTGGCTTGGTGAACAAGGGCCAACCTCGCAAGCCGGACGACTGGGGAGCGTTGCGCGCCTGGGCTTGGGGCGCATCGCGCGGTCTGGATTATCTGGAAACCGACAAGACCGTCGACGCTGCGCACGTCGGGATCGAAGGTGTATCGCGCTACGGCAAGGCGGCGCTCGTCACCATGGCTTTTGACACGCGTTTCGCTCTGGTGCTGGTGGGATCTTCCGGCGAAGGCGGCGCTAAACTGCATCGCCGCAATTGGGGAGAAGCCGTGGAGAACCTCACCGGCTCTGGCGAATATCATTGGATGGCCGGCAATTTTCTGAAGTATGGCGCCTCCGAAGCAACCTTCGGGAGTAAGAACGCCGGCGATCTTCCGGTGGATGCTCACGAGTTGATCGCTCTCTGCGCACCGCGCTTGACGTTTATCAGCTACGGCGTGCCGGAGAAGGGCGACGCCAAGTGGCTGGACCATCAAGGCAGCTATATGGCCGCCATCGCGGCAGGACCTGTTTTCAAGCTGCTCGGCGCAAAGGATCTGAGCGTATCGAACGACTATCGCACCGAGAAGATGCCCGCCGTGAACGTCAGCATGATCGAGGGCCAACTTGCCTGGCGTCAGCACGACGGCGGACACACCGACGGTCCGAACTGGAAGTACTTTATTCCGTGGGCGGACCGGGCCTTTAAACGTCCGGCGCGTTTCCCGGCCGATGAACCCGTTTCTCGAACCGACCAAAACTCGCTGCTGGCCCATACTCAGCTATTGGAAAAAGCCCAAGCGGGGAAAACGACGGGCCGCATCGACGTCTACTTCGAAGGCGATTCCATTACCCGCCGTTGGGGCGCAACCGACTATCCGGACATGCTGGCCAACTGGAAACAAAATTTCTTCGGATGGAACGCCGCCGATTTCGGCTGGGGAGGCGACACCACCCAAAACGTCCTGTGGCGTCTGGAAAACGGAGAACTCGATGGTGTGAATCCCAAGGTGATTGTTCTGCTCATCGGAACCAACAACGTCGGCAACCATGTGCCTGTGGAAGGCGACGGGTACAAGGTTGCCGACATCACGCGCGGCTTGCAGGCTGTCCTGCGCGTGCTCGAAACCAAGGCTCCCAGGGCCACGATCATTGTGACCGCCATCTTCCCGCGCAACGACAACAAGGCGGTCGTGCCGGCCATTGATAAGATCAACGATCAACTATCCAACCTGGCGGACGGCAAGAAGATTCGCTACCTGAATATCAACGACAAACTCGCCGACTCCGATGGCAATCTCTTCGATGGAATGATGGGCGACAAACTTCATCCCACGCTCAAGGGCTATCAGATTTGGGCCGATGCGCTGAAGCCGATCTTGACGGAATTGCTTGGACCACCGGCGAATGAGGATCACGCGCCGCCACCCACGGGCGATCCCAGCGCGCGGCGTACCCTCGGCGCCCATGAGCCAGAGAGTCCTGGCCGGTCGTAGAGGCCGGCCTGTTGGAGCCAATAGAAATGGGCAGGCGTTTCATTGCGTGCTTCACGGATCGGCTACTCGTAGCGCAGCGCCGCCAGCGGTTCCACAGCCGATGCCCGGCGCGCCGGTAAGTAACCGGCGGCATTGTAAATAGATGTGCCAGCGGCGGGTGACGGCTGCGGCGGCTGTGGAGGCCGCGTCCAGCCACAGTAGGCGGCCCGATAGATGAATCTGGCCATTCCGGTTTAGGATGGCACATGGCCTATCTGGCGGCGCTGCTCCTATTGCTGGCGGGCAATCCCCAAACCGCATGGTTGCAGTGGGGCGGTCCCACACGCGATTTCCAACTGGCGTCTGCGAACCTGCCCGACTCGTGGCCCACCGATGGTCCGCGGCGACTCTGGAAACGCGACTTGGGTGTCGGGTTTTCGAGCATTGTCAGCGATGGCCGGACGCTTTACACCCTCTTCAAGCGAGAGAGCCAGACCGTAGTGGTCGCACTCGACGCTGCAACGGGGAAAACGGTTTGGGAGGAGGCCTTCGACGCCGCGCCCACGCCGGCCGAAGCGAAGGAAATGGATCTGCTTCACGGTCTCGGGCCTGGTTCGACGCCGCTGATCGACAACGACCGTCTTTTCGCGGTGACCTTCATGGGACGGCTGGTAGCGCTCGATCGCAAGGATGGCCGAGTGATTTGGTCGCAGGAATTGTTGCGGCAGCACGGCGGCACGCTGGTTGCTTACGGCTACGCCAATAGTCCGCTGGCTTACAAGAATACGATCATCGTGCCTGCGGGAGGCAAAGGTCAGGCCATCATAGCGTTTCGCAAGAGCGACGGAGCGGTGACATGGAAGAGCGGGGACGGCGACAACGCCAACTCCTCGCCAATCCTCGCTCGCCTATTGGGCGAGGAGCAGCTCATCACCGTGATGCAGGATGAGGTACTGGCGGTGAATCCGGAAACAGGGGCGATCTTGTGGCGCCATCCGCACACTGATAAGACCGACATCGAGGCCAGTGACCCTGTGCCTTGCGCCGACGACATGCTGCTGGTGGCCTCGCTCAATATAGGCGCGCGGGCCATTCGCTTGAAGCGAGAAAGCGGCAAGATCGCCCCAAGCGAGCTGTGGCAGAACAAAAAGTTGCGGGTCATGCACGGCAATATGCTCAGGATCGGCGATTACATCTATGCCTCGAGTGGCGGAGGCTTTGGTCCCTCGCCCCTTACCGCGATGCGCATCTCGACCGGAGAAATCGTCTGGCAGGAACGCAGGTTTCTGAAGGTCACCTTGCTGGGTGTGAACGGCAAAGCCATTGTGGTTGACGAAGACGGCAAGCTTTTGCTGGCTCGCCTCGCGCCGGAAGGAATGAAGATTCTCGCGGAATCGCCGCAATTGGACAATCCCGCCTGGACGCCGCCCACGCTCTTAGGCAACAGGCTATTCCTGCGAGATACGAAGTCGATTGTGGCTTTGGAACTGGCCGGAAGATAGGCTCCTGCTCCGTTACGCTCGCCCACCGTTAGGGCGCTGTGAAAAGATTTCAGGCGTGGAAGCGGGCGCGGTCGGCGTGGGCGAGCTGCGGTGCTCCGTGAAGTTCCAGTGTGCGGCGTAATACAAACTTGAACTGGGACTGGGGATCAAGCAATTCGCTCAACTCATCGGCAGCATCAGCATCCATCGGAGCACGGCTCATGAGCCGGGCAACACGTCGCATGTATTCGTACCGCAGCTTGGGCCTCGGAGGACGATTCAGATCGCAGTAGTCATTGATCGTTGCACGCACGCGTTCTTTGACCGCGCCCTCAAGGAATGGGTTGGGTTTGAGCTCGCCTGTACCAATATCCAACCAGAGAAGCAGTTCCGGATCCTCCTGAGTCGGGTTGAGGAGCTGGTTAGCATGATCCTGGCGACCCTTCTTGACATTACAGATCTCGCAAGTCGGCAGAAGATTGGTCCAGTCGAACGCTAAGTCGATGCGCACAAACTTTGAGGTGTAATGATCAATCTGCGGGAACGAACTGACGTTCAGGAGAACCTCACAATAGGCGCACTTTCCATGCGAGAGCTTAAGAAGGGCTTCCCGGAGCAGCTTCTTTGCACCCCTGGTTGCCCAGTCGCCGCCGTGTGGCTGAACGCGAACCCACCGATCGGTCCATCTCTGGCGATTTCTGGCGAGCGCAGCCGGTGCCGGTCCCCGATTCCGGAGCCGAATCATCTAGAGCGCCGTCCACTGGCCGCAGTTTTTTTCGAGTGGCTGCCGCCATTGGTCTTCTTGGAAAGAATCGAGTCCACTAGGGCAGATGGGAGTGGCTTGAAGCCCAGAATGATCCGCAACTCCTCGCTACGGCTCATCAGATCATCAGTTAGTGCCGAAAGGCGCTTGCGGTCAGCCGGCGAGAGTTTGCCTGCGGCCTCATCTCTTTTCATGCTATCCCACAGATTGAGGTCGGCCTCCGTTTGGACGTCGAACCTGCTTTCAACGCCGAAGATCTCGCCGAGGGTTGTGAGGATGTCGGTTCCGACGGGTGCTTTAACAGAACGCTCAAGACGGGCGTTCCCGGTGGTGTCTACACCCAGCACGTGGATTACAGCCTCCGGACAAGAGGAGATCACGAAGGGCGAGTGCGAGCTCACAATGATCTGAGTCTCGGTCCCGTCCAGCGCCGCGACCATCCCCGGAAGCAACTTGCGTTGCCATTGTGGGTGCAGATGCGCGTCGACCTCGTCAAGCAGGAGCAGCGATTGCTTCTCGAACTGCTTCTCGTACGCGCGAAACTGTTGTTGGCGCATCAGGAAATCGGCAAGCCAGCCGACGGTATAGCGGACGCCGGCCGAAAGCTGAGAAAAATTGAGGTTCTTACTTCCAGCATGGATTTGCGGTTGCAGGTAAACCTGGGTTATGTCAACGTCCAGCTTCACTCCCGAGCAAACGAGTTCCAGAACCCTCTCCAAACGGTCAATTTCCCGTTGGTAAGAGTCGGCCGCTTGGCTTTTGTTCATGGCTATCGCGCGCTTGGAATAAAGGGCCAATAGCCACGACTGCAGGGCCTCGTTGGAAATCGTCGAGCCAAATCCGAGAGCGCTTTTCCAGGGATCTGGGAGAGGAGCGCCGATATTGGGCCTCTGCAAGTAACTAATCCCTTTGCCTGGGGCATAGGCTGCGGCAGGAACCGAGGTCTCGAGCGCCAAGTCTTGAAGCTCAACATATTTCCCAGACCCTGGCGCCACTTGACTTTCGAAGGAATCGTCTCGTCCGCCAATACGCAGCCATAGTTGTTGATCGTGAGTACTGGGTGAGATCCGCTCAACCCAACTGTGCAGTCTCTCCCGAGTTTGTCCTTCATGACCCCTGGCAATCACCAGGCGCCCTTGTGCGGGACAGAAGAACTCCGTGAGAACCCGGGACTCTCGCCCGTGCAGAAGGTGCGCCCACTCATCACTTGGAAAACCGCTCGCGCTTCCTTCCAGCGTCCAAGCAACCGCCTTCAGAATCGTGGACTTCCCCGACCCATTGACGCCCGCAAGGATGTGCGGCCCAAGATGAGGTTTGCCCTTGCCGTCAGAGAAATCGAGGTCCAGGCTCTCAAAAGGCCCGATGCCTTCAGCGACCATTCGGACTATGCCCATGGACCGTCTCCGTTAGCGATTGGTACTGAAGCTAGGATAAACACGCGGGTCGCCGCTGTCCAGCAAAACATGGCCGCCGCCCAGTAACCAAGGCCGACCCCGTCAAGGCCGCGCTATGCCCGCCCGCCATTAGCCATGCTGGCCAGGAAATCGCTATTCGCCTTGGTCTTGCCCATGCGATCGAGCAGCAACTCCATCGCCTCGGTCGGTGAGAGCGGGGCCAACACCTTGCGCAGAATCCAGATGCGGGTCAAATCGTCGCGCGGGATCAACAGTTCTTCCTTGCGCGTGCCGCTTTTGTTGATGTCGATGGCCGGAAAGACGCGCTTGTCCACTAGCTTGCGTTCCAGGTGGATTTCACTGTTGCCGGTGCCTTTGAATTCCTCGAAGATCACGTCGTCCATGCGGCTGCCGGTGTCGATCAGCGCCGTGGCGATGATGGTCAGCGATCCGCCTTCTTCGATGTTGCGCGCCGCGCCGAAAAAGCGCTTGGGACGCTGCAAGGCGTTGGAGTCCACGCCACCCGAAAGGATTTTCCCCGATGGCGGCACGATGGTGTTGTAGGCGCGGGCGAGTCTGGTAATGGAATCGAGCAGGATCACCACATCGCGCTTGTGTTCGACCAGGCGCTTGGCCTTCTCGATGACCATTTCCGCCACTTGCACGTGACGCGCCGCCGGCTCGTCAAAGGTGGAGCTGATCACTTCGCCCTTCACCGAGCGTTGCATGTCGGTGACTTCCTCGGGACGCTCGTCGATCAGCAGCACGATCAGCGCGACCTCCGGATGATTGGTGGTCACGGAGTTGGCGATGGCTTGCAGCAGCATGGTCTTGCCGGTGCGCGGCGGAGAGACGATCATGGCCCGCTGGCCTTTGCCGAGCGGCGTGAACAGGTCCATCACGCGCGCCGAGAGACCCTCGCGCGCCGTTTCCAGGCGTAACCACTCGTTGGGGTACAGCGGCGTCAGGTTGTCGAAGAAAACTTTGTTGCGCGCTTCGTCCGGCGACTCGAAGTTGATGGCTTGGATCTTGACCAGCGCAAAGTAGCGCTCGCCGTTCTTGGGCGGGCGCACTTCGCCGGAAACGGTGTCGCCGGTGCGCAGATCGAACTTGCGGATCTGCGCCGGCGACACATAGACGTCGTCGGGCGACGGCAAATAGTTGTAGTCGGGCGCGCGCAGGAAGCCAAAGCCTTCCGGCAGCGTCTCCAAAACGCCCTCGGAGAAGATCAGGCCGCTCTTCTCGGTCTGGGTTTGGAGGATCTTGAAGATCAACTCCTGTTTGCGGAGGCCCGCTGCGCCGGGGATCTGCAGATCCTTGGCCACCTGAGTCAGGCGGGCGATATTCATTTCTTTCAGTTCGGTGAGATCCATATTGGGGCTAAATTTCCATTTCGGACTCGCGTGCGATCCGGCGACTCGCATTCGCCGGATGGGACGCGGCTGTGAGGTTCGGGCGTGACTAAATCCTGCTCTCGACTAAATCCTACTCTCGACTAAATCCTATTCTCTACCACGGGGCTGGAGACCGGAGGGGGAGGCACGGTCGCCGGCAAATCAAACGCACCTGCGCCGGATGGCGCCGTCAGGCTCTCGGATTGGCTGTCGGCGGCATCGGCCAACACCGGCAGCCTCTCCAGCGCAATCCGCAAGACTTCATCCATGTGTTCGACGGGATGCAGGGTCATGGCCTCGCGGATGTTTTGCGGGATTTCCGCGAGGTCCTTTTCATTGTCTTTCGGGAAAATGATTTCAAACACCGAGGAGCGATGCGCCGCCATCATCTTCTCTTTCAGGCCGCCGATGGCCAGCACCTTGCCGCGCAGCGTGATCTCGCCGGTCATGGCCACGTCGCGGCGCACCGGAATGCGCGTCAGCGCGCTGGCGATGCAGGTGGCCATGGTGATCCCGGCCGAAGGACCATCCTTGGGAATGGCGCCTTCCGGCAGGTGTACGTGGATGTCCAAGTGACGGTAGAAATCGCGCGCCAATCCCAGCGACGGACCGCGCGACCGGATGTAGCTCCAGGCCGCTTGCGCCGACTCTTGCATCACCTCGCCAAGCTTGCCGGTAAGCATCGGCTTGCCGCCTTTGCCCTCCATGACCGTGGCCTCGGTGGAGAGCACTTGCCCGCCCACTTCGGTCCACGCCAGGCCCAAGGCCAAACCCACCTCGCTCTTCTCGTGGGCCAGGGAATCGCGGAATTTTTCCACGCCCAATAACTCTTTGATCTGCTCGGGACCCATGGTCACGGCAGTCTCGGAGTCCTTCAGCACCTTGCGCGCGGTCTTCCGGCACAGGTTGCCGATCTCGCGTTCCAAATTGCGAACTCCGGCCTCGCGTGTGTAGCTGTGAATCAGCGTGCTGATGCCTTCGTCGCTGAAGTTGATCTGGGCGGTCTTCAGTCCGGTGGCCTCGCGCTGCTTGCGGACCAAAAAGCGTTTGGCGATCTCGACTTTCTCCAGGTCCGTGTAGCCCGCCAGCCGCAGCACTTCCATGCGGTCCTGCAAGGCCGGCGGAACCGTGTGCAGCACATTGGCGGTAGCCACGAAAAACACCTGCGACAGATCGTACTCCACGTCCAGGTAATGATCCAGGAACATGTAGTTCTGCTCCGGATCCAAGACTTCCAGTAAAGCGGCCGAGGGATCGCCGCGGAAGTCCATGCTCATCTTGTCCACTTCGTCGAGCATAAACACTGGATTGCGGGTGCCGGCCTTTTTCATCATTTGAATGATTTGACCAGGCAATGCCCCGATGTAGGTGCGGCGATGCCCCCGGATTTCCGCTTCGTCGCGCACGCCGCCCAGCGATAGCCGCACGAACTTGCGTCCGGTGGCCTTGGCAATGGACATTCCCAACGAAGTCTTGCCCACGCCGGGAGGTCCGACGAAGCACAGGATCGAACCTTTGGGGTTCTTGGCCAGCCGTCTCACGGCCAGAAACTCCAAGATGCGCTCCTTGATCTTCTCCAGGCCGTAGTGATCTTCTTCCAGAACCTTCTCGGCGAAGCCCATGTCGCGGATTTCCCGCGTCTTCTTCTTCCACGGCACCGCTAGAAGCCAGTCCACATAATTCCGCGACACCGTGGACTCCGCCGACATGGGCGGCATCATCTCCAGCTTCTTCAGTTCGGCGATGGCCTTCTCGTGGGTGTCCTTGGGCATGCCGGCGGCGTCAATCTTTTTCTTCAGTTCGTCCCATTCGCTTTTCTCGCCGCGTCCCAGTTCCTTTTGGATGGCCTTGATCTTCTCGTTGAGGTAATACTCTTTCTGGGCCCGCTCCATTTGCCGCTTCACGCGGCCTTGGATATTGCGGTCCACGTTCATCTTTTCGATCTCGATGTCCAGGACCTCGGCCAGGCGTTGCAAGCGCTCCAGGGGATCGAAGATTTCCAGCAGTTCCTGCTTCTCCTCGATGGCCAGTTGCAGATTGGCCGCCACCGAATCGCTCAACCGCGAGGGATCTTCCACCCGCACCGCGGCGACCATGGTCTCGTAGTTCAGGGTCTGGCTGACCTTGACGTATTGCTCGAACAGTTGCGTGACTCGCGCGATCAACTGCTCCACCTGCGGATTCATCTCCAGCTTGTAGGCGGAGATTCGCACGGTGGCCCGGAAGAAACCATCTTCCTCGCTGACGCTGACCACGCGCCCGCGCTCGGCGCCTTCCACCAGCACCTTGATGTTGCCGTCGGGCAGCTTCACGCTTTGCACAATCGTGGCCACCGTGCCCACGCCATAGATCTCGTTGGGACGCGGTTCATCCACCGAAGCGTCGTGCTGGGTGGCCAGGAAAATTTTCTTGTCTCCGGCCAGCGCCTCTTCCAAGGCCCGCACCGAGGTGTCGCGCCCCACCACGAACGGGGTCATCATAAATGGGAAGATGACCACGTCGCGGATCGGCATCATCGGCAAACGTTTGGTTTCGTGTTTTTCTCGATTTGTCAGCATGGGAGAACCATCCATCCTATCTAAGCACTGCCTGTGTAGCTATCGCAAGCCGGAAACGCACCCCATCAGCCATGAAGTGTATCAACATGGAGCGCATCAAGCCCGGTAAGGAAGACCAAGCGATCACGTGAAGGAGTAGTCGGGAATCGGGGGAAAGCACCCACCGGCCCGAAAGCCGGGGACGAGCCAGAGGTAACCACGGTGGCCCGCCTTCTTCCATTCTAACCCGCTTTTTCCAGGCTCGGAGCGGCAATTTCGCGGGATTCCACCATCTCCTTGGTTACCACAAACTCACGCACCTTGCGATGTGAAGGAAGCTGGTACATCAACTCCAGCATCAAGTCCTCCAGGATCATCCGCAGACCGCGCGCGCCCAAGCCGCGATCCATGGCCAGTCCGGCGATAGCGTCCAGAGCATCGTCGGAGAAACGCAACCGCACTTGCTCGAACTCGAACAGCTTCTGATACTGCCGGATAATGGCGTTCTTCGGCCGGGTGAGGATCTCCACCAGCGCGGCGCGATCCAGGTCCTGGAGCACGCCCACCACAGGGACGCGCCCCACAAACTCGGGGATCAGCCCGTACTTCATCAGGTCCGACGGCTGCACCTGCTCGAGGAGTTCGATCTCCCGCCGGGGAGCCACGTTCTTGCGCGCCCGGTCGATGCTTTCCGCCGGAGCGTCGGCGCGGAAACCCATGGTCTTGCGCCCAATGCGCCGGCCAATCACCTTTTCCAGTCCCACGAACGCTCCCCCACAGATGAACAGGATGCTGGTGGTATCCACAGGAGTAAACTCCTGGTGGGGATGCTTGCGCCCGCCCTGCGGAGGCACGTTGGCGATGGTGCCTTCCAGAATCTTCAGCAAGGCTTGCTGCACGCCTTCACCGCTGACATCGCGGGTGATCGAGGGATTCTCGTCCTTGCGGCAAATCTTGTCGATTTCGTCGATGTAGATGATGCCTTGCTGGGCGCGAGCCACGTCGCCCTCGGCGCTTTGCAGCAGCCGCAGGATGATGTTCTCCACGTCCTCGCCCACGTAGCCCGCTTCGGTCAGCGTGGTGGCGTCGGCGATGGCGAAGGGCACATCCAACATCCGCGCCAGGCTCTGAGCCATCAGGGTCTTGCCGGTGCCGGTGGGACCAATCAGCAGGATGTTGGACTTGGTCAGTTCCACTTCACCCGAGCGCTGCCCCTTGGTCATCTGGATGCGCTTGTAGTGATTGTAAACCGCCACCGCCAGCTTCTTCTTGGTCTTTTCCTGGCCGATGACGTATTGATCCAGGAATTCCTTGACCTCTTGGGGCTTGGGGAGCTGCTGGCCGACAGGGGCAGGGCGTTCCGAGCGGTCGTCTTCCAGGATGGAATTGCACACCGCCACGCACTCATCGCAGATGTAAGCGCGCGGGAAGTCGTTGGGCGACGAAATCAGCTTGCCCACCACCTCCTGGCTCTTATGGCAAAAAGAACAACGCAAGGAACCCTCCGGACCAGTGCGTTTTACCATGTCGCCTCTCTAGAGTCAAGCTTGGCCTCAAGGGCCGCGACGCGCCGGTGTCTACTTGTTCTTGTATATGATCTCATCAATAAGGCCATACTCCTTGGCCTGTTCCACGTTCATGATAAAGTCCCGCTCCACGTCCCGGGCGATCCGATCCACATCCTGATGCGTATGCTTGGCCATGATGGCGTTCAGGATCTCTCGCATTCTTAGTATTTCTTTGGCATGAATGTCAATATCCGTGGCTTGCCCGCTCAGACCGGAGGCATGCGGCTGGTGGATCAGGATCCGCGCGTTGGGCAGCGCGAAGCGCTTGCCGGGGGTCCGGAGGCCAGCAACGTGGCGGCCATGGAGGCCGCCTGTCCGATGCAGATGGTGGAAACGTCGGGACGCACAAACTGCATAGTATCGTAAATCGCCATGCCCGCGGAGATTACTCCGCCCGGCGAATTGATGTACAGGTAGATATCCTTCTCGGGATCCTCGGCGGCCAGGAACAGCAACTGCGCGGTGATGACGTTGGCCACCATGTCGTCAATGGGCGTGCCAATGAAGATGATGTTGTCTTTCAACAGCCGCGAATAGATGTCGTAGGCGCGTTCCCCGCGATTGGTCTGCTCGACCACCATCGGGATCAGGCCTCCGTAAACGTTCGGGTTGCTCATTCGTCGGACTCCTCGCCTGTTTCAATCATGTGTTCATCCTCACCAGGAGCTTCTACGGTGTCGGCGTCCTGGGAGTGATCGGGGTCGTGATCGTGCTCATGTTCGTGCTCGTGTTCCAGCGCCGCGGCTTCCTTGGCCGCTTCCTCGGCGCTGGGCTCCAGATACTTGGCATTCTGGAACAGAAATTCCTGGGCCTTGCCGTTGCGGATTCGATAACGCACCCGGCCCTCGGTGCCTTCGCGCTTGATGCGAGCGCGTAAAGCCTCCTCGGACTGGCGCATCGCCCGCGCCATGTAGCGGACTTCTTCGGCAAACTCGTCGTCGCTGGCCTGAATGCCCTCGCGGTCGGCGATTTTGTCGAGAATCAGATCGCCGCGAACTTCCTTGCGCGCCGGCTCCAGCGAGCTTTCCCGCCAAGCCTCCCAGTTGATGGACTTGGCCGGATCAATCCCTTCGGCATGAAGCTGCCGCACCAAACGCTCCATGCGGATCTCCATTTGCCGCTCGACCATCGCTTCCGGAACCGCGAAATCGTGGGTCGCCACCAGCTTTTCCACCAGCTTATTCTTGGCTTCGGACTGGCGGCGGGTGCGCTTCTGCTGCATCAGGCGGGCCCGAGATCATCCCGCAACTCGGCCAGGGTGTCGAACTCGCCGGTGGCTTTAGCGAAGTCGTCGTCAAGGTCGGCAAGTTTCTTGGCCTTGATAGTGTGAACCTTTACGTTGTATTTCAGATGGCGTCCGGCGAGGCGCTTGTCGGGAAAGTCCGCCGGGTACTCAATGGTGAAATCGCGTTCCTCGCCTGGCGCGGCGCCGCGCAGGTTCTCGCTAAACTCGGTGACCGTGTCCTTGCTGCCGATTTCGATCAGTACGTCGTTGACTTTGACGGGCGTTCCTTTCCCCGAAACAGGATGGCCTTCGAAACTAACATCGGCGAAATCGCCGTTGACGAGAGGCCGGTCTTCCACGGGCTCGAAGAAGCGTCACGCTCGCGCCACCGTTCCAGGGCGCGATCGATCTCGCTTTCCTTTACTTCCGGTTCGGAATACTCCACTTCCAGAGCATGGTATTCGCCCAATTCGAACTCCGGAAGTACTTCGAAGATGGCTTTGAACTTGAGCGGCTCGTCGTCCTTATATTCAACGTCCTGGAAGGAGGGCATGGCCACGGGGGCGAGCTTTTCTTCCAGGGCCCGGGTACGAAAATGGGCCGGGACCAGATCCTGCAGGACTTCCTCGCGAATCTGGGTGGAGAAGCGCTGTCTAATGAAGCTGGCCGGCGCTTTACCTGGCCGGAACCCCGGGATGCGGGCCTGCTTCTGAACCTGGCGCACCACCTTTTCAGTGGCTTGGCGCACCACCTCCGCAGGCACTTCGATCAGCAATTCACGCTTGCAGGTATTTTCGCTCAAAGGGTGGCACCAACTAGGCTAGTTTATCACAACCTTGCGGACTGCGCTGGTGGGGGGAGATCCTGGAGATCATCCTGGAGATCTGGGGGGCTAATCGCGCCCCCTGGGAGCCTGCCGCCAGGCGCTCCGTTGGTCTCTTCTTCCATGAAACACGTGAGTAATCAGGATTCGCCGCGATTCCGCCCGATAGTAGATGATGTAATTGCCGATGGGAAAGCACCGTCCACCCTCGTCGATGTCATCGCAGCGACGGCCGATCTCAGGGTGTGCCGCCAAGCCGATTATCGCTTCCTGCAAGCTCAGGACTAGCCGTTCGGCGGGACCTACGCCACCTTGCCGGGCAATGTAGAACCATCAAGATCTTCCCTCGCTGGTTGGGTTAGGACGTATCGCTTCACGGGGCCCGCGACCTTACGCGGTTTTCCGTGCACTAGCCGCCGCTAAGCGTTTCTTCCCTCGTTCGGTGATCCCCGCGAAGTAGGCCCGCAGACCCTTTTCGTCGAACTCCTCGAAGCGACCCTCCTGGATATCCCGGATTCCCTGCTGGACCTTTTGCCGAATCCCCTGGCGCTCCCTTGTCGTAAGCCGAGCAGCAATGTCTCCATTGGCGGATGCCTCCGCTCGGCTGGGGCTTTCCGCCTCTTGCATGTGGCGAACCGCGTCCCGTATTGCCTCGCTTACATTCGTGTATTCTCCCGCCCGAACTTTGCTGCGAATGAAACGCGCCATTCGCGGCGGCATGGAGATGTTCATTTGTACAGTTGGCATGCGTGTCGCTCCCGACCAGATCCGATCTTCTTTACTATGCACCGGCCTGGGAGGACTTGTCAAATCTTGACATTGCAGCCTTGACATCCGGCCCGATGCAGGCGATCGACGTTCACGGGCGTGTCTAAGAAAAAACGCCGTAGTCAATTCGAAGGAGAACTTCCAGCACGCGCCGTTGCTCGGCGGCGTCCCCCGTTGACACGAGTTCTCGCGGAGAGCGCCCTCCGAAGATGTCGCGCGCGGTATCCATCCAGTCCCGCGCCTTCGCGTCGTCACCGAAAACTTCTAAGGCTCGACTCCAAACGGAACCGGCGTCCGGATGTTGATGCTGCGCCGCTAACTCATCCGCAAGCGTGGCATGTAAGCCTTCCATGATTCATATTCTAGCCTATTTCATTGCTGGCGCGCCAAAACCCTTGATGTAGGGAATGGGGCTGTATCGTATACTGAGTGGGCCGCATAAACGCCTGCCCCGGGGAGAATCCATCATGCGTACGCTCGGCCTTCTTGCACTGTTCGCGCTCGCCGCCGGATTCGCCGCCGAGCCTGGACCTGCCGTAGGAACCAAGGTTCCCGGCTTCGAACTGGTCGACCAAAACGGGCAGACACGCACGCTGCAGGACGTGATGGGCCCAAAAGGCGCGATGTTAGTCTTCTTCCGCTCCGCCGACTGGTGACCGTACTGCAAAGCGCAGCTCGTCGAGCTGCAAGGCAATCTCGAGAACATCCGCAAGCAACAACTGGGTCTGGCCGCCATCAGTTATGACAGCCCGGCTATCCTGAAACATTTCGCGGACCGCAGCCACATCACTTTCCCGTTGCTGGCCGATCCGGACTCGCAGACCATCCGGACCTTCGGAATCCTCAACGAGTCGGTGCAGACGAATACTCCGCAGTTCGGCATTCCCCATCCTGGCACCTTCATCATTGATGCGAGCGGCAAGGTGGTCGCCAAGTATTTCGAGGGGGATTTCCGCGAACGCTATACATCGTCGGACATCCTGATCCGGGAGTTCGGCGGCGGGACCGGCCTCGCGCAAACCGTGGAGACCAAGACCAAACACCTGCAACTGAAAACCTCGACGAGCCAGCCATCGGCCAGGATGGGCCAGCGGATTACTTTGGTGATGGAAATGGATCTAAAGCCCGAAATGCACGTTTACGCGCCGGGTGTAACCGGGTACATTCCCATCGACTGGCGGATCCCCGAGTCACCGGCAGTGAAAATCCACCCAGTGGCCTACCCTGCTTCTGAAATGCTTAACCTGAAGGCGATCAAGGAAACGGTGCCGGTGTATAGGAATCGGATTCGGCTGGTGCGCGACGTCACCGTCGGCGCCGACGCCGATGTTCGGCCCGCGCTCAACCAGAGCCATGATCTGGTGATCAATGGAACACTTCGCTACCAGGCGTGCGACGAGCGCATCTGCTACCTTCCTGAGACGGTGCCACTGACCTGGACCATTCGATACGAGGATTTCGACCGCCAGCGGGTCCCGGTTGAGTTGCGGCGAAAAACACCGCCACAATAGGTCGGATTGGCCGGAAAACCGGGTCTGGTCGATTTCGGAAAATTGATGTGGGCCGGGAGGCTGAACTCTCGGAACAACCAGTTGTCGATTCAGCAGCTTAACCAGTTCAGTGGTGGACTGAACTGGCACTGAACTCTTGGGGCGGACTGAACTCTTAGCGCGGGGTGGTTGACGCATTCGGGGAAACGGGTTGTCAGCCTGATCCGCACCTTTGGGCGCCTCAGCCCGCCGTTACACGCCAACGATCTCCAAGCTTGGAAACGCCGTGCGATAAATCCGGTCATCGAGAGTCAGAAGCGGGTAGCCTCGCTGTTCGGCATGCGCGCCGATCACAAAGTCCGCGAGGAGCCGGCGAGGACCGTTGTCGCGCTGCCGACGCCTTCGCGCGGCGTAAACCCCGAAGGCTCGCCCTGCAGCGAGCCAGATGTCCTGGTCGATGTCCCAGTCTATGGAAATGCGAACTTCCGAGAAGAAGGTTTTGAGCATTGCCTCGTCGCGTCCCGGAAAAGCCAGCAGTTCGGCGAATACCGGCGCGGCAACAACCAATCTTCCCCGGTTGGACGCTTTTTCGAGAGCCCCTTGCGCCGCGTAGTTGAGGGTATGATCCTTGTCCCAAAGGGCCACGAAAATGTTGGTGTCAGATGCGCTGACCATGCGTGCGCGATCCTATCGTCCGCGAAACTCCCGAAACCAGCGAAGAAGCGCCTTGCGCCCGGATGGGATTCCGGGGTTTCCGATCCCGCGATACTTTTCAAATGGACTCGTCGGCCGGACCGGAAGAACGCGAACGCCGTCGGCCTCCTGTTGAAAGAGTAATTCATCTCCGGGACGAACACCTAGCGCCTGCCGGATGCTGTGGGGCACGGTAATCTGACCTTTGCTGGTGATTCGGGCTTGGTTCCTCATACAGTGACCTATTCCTTACCTTACCACAGACCTCCTTACCAGCGGCGAGGAACCACAGCCCCCCCAGCGACATATCAGTAGCCGCCTGCTGGCACGGCCTAGGTCCGCATAGCGCGTTCCAGTTCAAACACTCGGCCGGCCCGTCACGAGGCTGTACAGCACATCTGGGCACAAGTCTACTTCATTGGGCCAAACGATGGTCCCCAGCTTCGCGATCAACTTTGACCTGCTTGAAGAAGTCGAGGTCCACGAGCGGGGTGAAAACGCCGCCGCGGCCAACCACGCGTTCGATCATGTCCAGTTCGCCCTTCGTACCATCCCTGAAGCTCAATTCCAGGCGATACTCCCCCAAGTGACGAACTTGTTCGACTCTCGGAAACATTAGCGTGCCTTTCTACGAAAGAGGCTCAATCCTCTCGGTCGGTTGTTCATTCCTCAACCCACGCCAGTTGTGCATCAATTCCCGTTGATGTTCCAGGACCAATGGACACTGCACGATTCGGAAGCTTTCCCTCCAGAACAATTATAGGGTCAATCCCCACCTGCACCTCCATCCCTGCATAGAAGGCGTGGAAGTGGCTGGATTATTTATCGTCGAAATACATACGGATCCCGATGCCAAAGAAACGGCTAACTTCCAGCATGAGACCATCCTACCATTTACGCCCGTCTGGCTCCTGCCGTTCCGGCCCCGGCGGTCCGCCTGCTCGGCCATTTTCAACGCCGGTCGCGATCCATTTGCTGGCGCAGGATCGCGTTGATCCGGCTGAGATGTCCTTCGCCGTTGGACCTGAGCCATGCCAGGACGTCGTTGTCGATGCGAAACGAGATCTGCGATTTGAGCGGACGATAGTATTTTCCCACGATTCCCTTCGCCCAAAGCTCTGGCGGGAGTTGAGGCACGTCGGAGTGATCGAGACGGCGATCGCGCTCCGCATACCGCTTCCGTGTCCGGTCGCTGATCCTAAGTGATTTGATCTTCGTAGATGCTCTGCTCATATGCCACAGCCTTCCTCGCTGAAATGATATGAATGACTTCAATACGGGGGGCGCTTCGATCAACGAATACGACCACTACGAGTGTCAGGTCGAGAGTCATTCTGACGGCCAGATGACGCTGTTCATCCTCGTCCTCGAACAGGTAATTCTCAGCCACGATCTGATTCGGGTCGGTGAACACCTCCCGGGCCACTTCAAATGAGATGCCATGCTTCCGTAGGTTGGCACGCGCCTTGGCCGCATCCCACGTGAATCTCGTTTCCATGCATTTAGAATTGTATATTCAAACGCGAATCACGGCAACCGGGAGGAGCGCGAGGAGGCCGAGACATGCATGGGCTATACGCTTGCGAGCTGACCAGCAGCGCGAACGGTGATCACGGCCGCTCCGCCTTGACCGCGGCCACCGCCGCTTGCACTTGCGGATCGGCGGCTGCCGCCACCTGGTCGCCCCTGGCGACGCCAAAGGCCAGGTTAAAGACTTCCACCTTGAGCCGCTGGCGTAGATAAGCCCGGTTGGCGATCCACAACTCTTCGGTGAGAGCCGCGCCCTGCTTGCGCAGCCAGAGCTTGAATTCGTCCAGTACCTCGGGTGTCACTTGGAAAGAATCGGAAACGTCCTTGTGGTCGGTCACGTAGACACGGGCGAAATCGAAGAAGGCATTGGCATTCTCCAGATACACTTGCCAATCGTTGTCCACGCCCGCCGCGTCCACCACCACGTCCGGCGTGATTCCCCCCGAACCCTTGATCTCGCGCGTGAAACGCAGTCCGGCAACCGGCTTCTGAATGGTGCGCCCGGCGGGCGTGAAATACTGCGCCGCGGCCAGCGCCAGTCCCGTGCCTTCGGTCAGCGAGTAGACGCTTTGCACGATTCCCTTGCCATAGGTTTGCTGTCCCACAATCTTGGCGCGCCGGTCGTCCTGCAACGCTCCCGCCAAAATCTCCGCGGCGCTGGCGCTGTTCTTATTCACCACTACGGCCATCGGAAAGTCCCAGGGATGGCCATCTTCCCGGACCTTGTAGATCTTTTCCTTTTGCGTGCGGCCACGGGCGCTCAGCACTACCGATCCCGGCGGCAGGAAGAATCCGGCGATCTCCACCGCGGCGTCCACCAGGCCGCCGTGGTTTTCGCGCATGTCGAAGACCAGCGCTTTCATGCCATCCCCGCGCAGCTTTTCGATGGCCGCGTGCAACTCGTCGGCGGAAGCGCCCTCAAAACCCTTCAGGCGGACGTAGCCGATGCCGGGTTCCAACATGTAGGCGCGGTCCACGCTGGGCTCGTCCATTTCCGCCGGCGTCACGACCACTGTTTCCACCGCCGCCGAGCCGGGACGCATCACGTGCAACGTGGCCTTGTTCTTCTTGGCTTCGGTCAGCAACTCGACCAGTTGGTCCAGGTTGAGATACTCGATGCGGTAGCCGTTGATCTCCAGGATTTCATCGCCCGGCTGGATGCCGGCCTTGGCGGCCGGCGCGCCCACTTGCGCTTCCACCACCAGCACCCGACCGGGCAGCACCGAGACGATGGTGCCGAATCCCTCGATCTTGGAGTTCTGTTGCTGCTGCAATTGCCGGAACTGGCCGGGATCGAAGAAAACGGTGTAGGGATCGAGCGTGCGCAGCATTCCGGGGATGGCCCCGCTATAGATCAAGCTTCCGCCGTCCAACGCATCGGCGTAGTTTTCCTCCACCGCGGCGTAGGCCATGGCGAAGCGGTGAAGCTGCTGAGCCACCTCCTCGGCATGATCGGGCTGCGGAGCTGGCTGCGTGGGGCGAAGCTGGCTCGCCCCAAAGGTCCAGACGGCCAATAACGCCAGCACGCAACACGTCAGGAAGCGGCGGAAATAACGGCTCGCCCGGTGGTGTAAGGTGCGGCCCGGAGCATCGCCCGGATCAACAGAGAAACTCACCGCTCTATTTTATACCGGACTGAGATGCCTATTGAGCAGACCTGGTCCCATATGGCTGCTGGGATGAGACCGTGCCGGACTCCAGGCGATGGAGGACGGCGCTCCCGTCAGGGATCTTTTACACGCACAAATTGTGGGACCCAAAAAGGGAGGCCGCCCTTTCGGACGGCCCCTTTGTGTTCTTCGTGCCTTCGTGGCGAGAGCCCCTTAAACCAACGGACGCTCGTCGTCGTCCACAAAAAAGTCCAGTGGTGTGGGTTGGCACGGCCCTAGCCGGTCGGGGGCCCGCCGACTCGATGATTGCGACGACCTGTTCTTTCAAGGTCGGCACGTCGTTCTGCGTGATCCGCCACCCCTCAGCTAGATTGACTCCCGGGTAATCGTGGATTAGCACGTCACGCAACCCCGCAATGTAGCGCCACGGAACGTTCGGATGCAAAACGCGAAAGGATTGGTCGAGGCGCTTCGTCGCCTCGCCAATGATCTCCAGGTTTCGTACCACTGCGTCCTGCGCTATATGAGAACGGAGAAATGCGGCTTCGCCCAAACTCGTATACTCCTCAATTCGGCGGATGCACTCCAGGATGTGGGTCAGGTACAGCCCATTGTCTTTCACAGCGGAATTGCCTGTTGGAGGATTCGGTCCCGGAGGTACGGATGGAGCGCGGGTTCGGTCACCACCTGAACCCTCTTTCCCAATAGATCCTGCAGATCTAGAGTCAGGCCGACTCTTTCCAACAAACTGTGCGGATGATCGAAATCTACGAGAAGATCTACATCACTCTCCGCCGTATCCTCGCCACGAGCAACCGAACCGAACACACGGATGTTTACGGCTCCGTATTGCGAGGCAATTCGGAGAACCTCAGCCCGCCGGTCTTGGAGTACTTGCTTCAGCATCTACCTTCAATGATCGCACCGACTGTGGTCCCGCAGAAATAATTCGTCAGGTTCAGGCTGGCACCGCGCGCTTACTTCCTGGTTGAGTCGGCGCCTTCTGGGAGGAAGCCTCAATGCGATTATAGCGCACGGAGAGTGGCTCACGGCCGCCGGAAGGCGGAAGTGTCTCGCTAGCAATGAGTGAGTGGTGCCATTGTCCCGTCCAGGCTGGTCCTATTCTTTGTTGCGTTCGCGTGCGGGTGGGTAGATGATGAAGATTAGGACGTCCAAACAGGATGAACAAGATTGGCAGGATCGCGTTCATCGCGCTTGCAGTCTGTGGAGCAGCCGGCGGGTTCAACAGCGGCCAGGCAATTCAGCAGATTGATTTTCGCAACTACTCTTTTCCTTGGTTCGAAGGACGGTATCCCGGAAGTCCAGAAGGCTGGGCGTGGATCAACCGGCCCTCAAGATCGACAATCCGGGTGGCTGACGGAAGATACAGCTTCGGGACGGACCCCAATGGGCCGTTGGTCACATTCCAATCGGTCACGTATGGGGACCTCACCGGTCCCGGGCAAAGCGATGCGGCGGCAGACCTCATTTATCACAGTGGAGGAACATGCCAGTGGCATTACCTCTACGCCTACACGCTGCGCCAGGGTACGCCGCGGTTGTTAGGAGTGCTTCGCAGCGGGGACCGTGGCAGTGGCGGATTAGCTAACGTGAAAATTTCCAAGAACCGGCTCGTGCTGGATTTCCTCGATACGACTCGCAGGGTCGGTGACTGTTGTTCCGAAGGCTATGTTCGCGTGCATTATCGCCTGCAGGACGGACGCTTCGCAGAAGAGGGTCCCCGCCAGCGCGGCGATGTCGCGGGTCTCGAGAGACCTGGCGATAACAAGTAGCTGGTTCCTCAGCCCCGGCGCGCAACACGTGGGTTGATGCAAGACAAATCATCGATGCGAGGAACCAAAGCAAGAAGGCCGCCCTTGCGGGCGGCCTTCTTTGTGTCCTTCGTGACTTCGTGGTAAGAAACGCCTAGACCAACGGACGCTCGTCGTCGTCCACCAAAAAGTCCAGCGGAGTGGGTTGCGGACGTTCTTCCTCCACCGGTTCGGGCAGTGTCGGCTCCGCTTCCGTGGCCAGCTTGACGTTGCGGTAAAACTCCATGCCGGTGCCGGCGGGAATCAGACGGCCCATGATCACGTTTTCCTTCAGGCCGCGCAGATAATCCACCTTGCCGGAAATCGCCGCTTCCGTCAACACACGCGTAGTCTCCTGGAACGACGCCGCGGAGATAAACGAGTCGGTGGAGAGCGACGCCTTGGTGATGCCCATCAGCAATGGACGGCCCACGGCTTCGGCCAGGTTGAGATCGCGAGCGCGCTTGTTCTCGTCGTTGAAGCGGAAACGATCGACCACTTCCTCGAGCAGGAACTCGGTGCCGCCCACTTCCTCGATCTTCACCCAGCGCATCATCTGGCGGACAATCACTTCGATGTGCTTGTCGTTTACGTTGACTCCCTGCAAGCGGTAAACTTCCTGGATTTCGTTGACCAGGTAGTCTTGGGTCTGCTTCTCGCCGAGCACCGCCAGGATGTCGTGCGGATTGCGCGGCCCGTCCACCAGCGGCTCGCCGGCCTTGACGCGCTCACCCTCCTGCACGCGGATGTGCACGCCGCGCGGCAGAGAGTATTCGCGCTGGGTGCTGGCATCGTTCTCGTCGACAGCTACGTAAATCTTGCGCTGGCCCTTGGCCACTTCGCCGTACTTCACCACGCCGTCGATTTCACTGATGACCGCGGGATCCTTGGGCCGCCGCGCTTCAAACAACTCGACTACGCGCGGCAAACCGCCGGTGATGTCCTTGGTCTTGGTGGTTTCGCGCGGGATCTTGGCCAGCACGTCGCCGGGATGCACTTCGTCCTCGTTGGCCACCATCAAGTGGGCGCGGGAAGGCAGCAGGTACTTCTTCTGCATGCGGTTCTTGTCGCTGCTGCGGATCTCGATCGCCGGCACCAGAACCTTCTTGTCGTCGTGCGATTCCGTAATCACCAGCCGCGACAATCCGGAAATTTCGTCCACTTCTTCGTTCATCGTCACGCCCGCCACCAGGTCGCGGAAGTGTACCGTGCCGCCGGCTTCGGTCAGGATCGAGAAAGTGTAGGGATCCCATTCCGCCAGCTTCTGATTCGCGGAGACGGGCTGGCCGTCTTCCACGCGCAGCTTGGCGCCGTAAACCACCGAGTAATGTTCGCGCTCGCGGCCCTTCTCATCCACGACGGTGAGGGCGCCGTTGCGAGTGATAGCAACCAGGTGGCCCTCCGACGAACGTACCGTCGTCAGGTTCTGGAAGCGCACGAAGCCGCTGTTCTTGGATTCATGCAGGGATTGCTCGGTGATGCGCGTGGCCGTTCCGCCGATATGGAACGTACGCATGGTCAACTGCGTGCCCGGCTCGCCGATGGATTGCGCCGCGATCACACCGACCGCTTCGCCCAACTCCACCAGGCGACCACTTGCCAAATTACGGCCGTAACAACGTACACACGTCCCGCGGCGGCTCTCGCAGGTCAGCACGGAGCGGATCTTCACCTGCTCGATGCCCGCACCTTGGATGGCGTTGGCCAGGTCTTCGTCGATCTCCTGGTTCACGTCCACGATGACGTTGCCTTCGAAGTCCTTCATCTTCTGCAAGGACACGCGGCCCACGATGCGGTCGCGCAACGGTTCGATGACTTCGCCCGACTCCACGATGGGCCGAACGAAAATGCCCTCGGTGGTGCCGCAATCCACTTCGCTGACAATCACGTCTTGGGCGACGTCCACCAGGCGGCGCGTCAGATAGCCGGAATCGGCGGTCTTCAGCGCGGTGTCGGCCAGTCCCTTACGGGCGCCGTGCGTGGAGATGAAGTATTGCAGCACGGTGAGGCCTTCGCGGAAGTTGGCGACGATGGGCGTTTCCATAATCTCGCCCGACGGCTTGGCCATCAGGCCGCGCATGCCGGAAAGCTGGCGGATCTGCTGTTTGGAACCGCGCGCGCCGGAGTCGGCCATGATGAACACGGGGTTGAACTCCGTGCCCTTCTTATCCATGTCCTCCAGCAATTGGAACATTTCGCGGCCCACCTGCTCGGTGACGTCCGACCAAATGGCAATCACCTTGTTGTAGCGCTCGCCCTTGGTGATGGCGCCGTCCAGGTACTGTTGCTCGACGGCGACCACTTCCTTCTCCGCCTTGCGGACCAGGGTTTGCTTGTTGCCGGGGATCACCAGGTCGTCGATGCCGATGGAAATACCGGCGCGGGTGGCGTAGGTGAAGCCCACCTCCTTGATTTGATCGAGCATCTCGACCGTGGTATCCAGACCGTAGTGCAAGTATCCGTATTGCACCACCTGTCCCAGACCCTTCTTCTTCAACAAGCCGTTGATGTACGGCAATGCGCCGCGCTTTACTTTGCCCTTGTCGTCGCGGACTTCTTTCGGCAGGTGATCGTTGAAGATCACGCGGCCGACGGTGGTTTCCAGATACTGGCGGTCGAAACTCACGGCGTCGGTGTGCAGAACATCCTGATTGTCGTAGGCCTTGGTCAGGTCGATCACCTGGCCGGTGTAGCGCAAACGGATGGGCGTGAGCGTTTCCACTTCGCCCATTTCCAGCGCCAGCAAAACTTCGTCCACCGACGCAAACGTGCGGCCTTCGCCCTTGCTGCCATGCTTGGCCTTGGTCAGATAATAAACGCCCAGCACCATGTCCTGCGTGGGGATGGCCAGGGCTTGCCCGCTCGCCGGCGAAAGAATGTTCTGCGAGCTGAGCATCAACACGCTCGCTTCGATCTGCGCTTCCGGAGAAAGCGGGATATGCACGGCCATCTGGTCGCCGTCGAAATCGGCGTTGAAGGCGGTGCAGACCAGCGGGTGAATCTTGATGGCCTTGCCTTCCACCAACACCGGCTCAAACGCCTGGATGCCCAGACGGTGCAGCGTAGGAGCGCGGTTCAGCAATACCGGATGGTCCTTGATGACTTCTTCCAGGATGTCCCAGACAATGGGTTCCTGCTGCTCCACCATTTCCTTGGCTTGCTTGATGGTGGTGCAATGGCCCTTCTGTTCCAGGCTGTGATAGATGAACGGCTTGAACAGTTCCAGCGCCATCTTCTTCGGCAATCCGCACTGGTGCAGCTTGAGTTCGGGACCGACCACGATGACCGACCGGCCGGAGTAGTCCACGCGCTTGCCGAGCAGGTTTTGGCGGAAGCGGCCTTGCTTGCCCTTCAACGTGTCGGAAAGCGATTTCAGCGGACGGTTGTTGGCGCCGCGCAGAACGCGTCCGCGGCGGCCGTTGTCGAACAGGGCGTCCACCGCTTCCTGCAACATGCGGCGCTCGTTGCGCACGATCACGTCGGGCGCGTGCAGCTCCATCAGCTTCTTCAAGCGGTTGTTGCGGTTGATCACGCGGCGGTACAGATCGTTTAAGTCGGAGGTGGCGAAACGGCCGCCGTCCAGAGGCACAAGTGGGCGCAACTCCGGCGGGATGACCGGAATCACTTCCAGGATCATCCACTCCGGCTTGTTACCGGACTTGCGGAAGCTCTCCACCACCTTCAGGCGCTTGGCGTACTTCAGGCGCTTCTGGGCGCTGGGGTCGGTGCGCATCTTTTCGCGCAGCTCTTCGGAAAGCGCATCGCAATCCACGCGCTTCAACAGGTCGCGGATGGCCTCTGCGCCCATCATGGCCACGAATTTGCCGGGATACTCCTGCATCATCTGGCGATATTTTTCTTCGCCCAGGATTTCGCGCTCTTTCAGCGGCGCGTCGCCGGCATCCACCACCACGTAAGCCTCGAAGTAGAGCACTTTCTCCAGTTCGCGGAGAGAAATGTCCAGAAGGTGGCCGATGCGGCTGGGCAGTCCTTTGAAGAACCAGACGTGCGAGCAGGGCGAAGCCAGCTCGATGTGTCCCAGGCGCTCGCGGCGCACGCGAGAGAGCGTGACTTCCACGCCGCACTTGTCGCAGATGACGCCGCGGTGCTTCATGCGCTTGTACTTGCCGCAGAGGCACTCCCAGTCGGTCACCGGGCCGAAGATGCGGGCGCAAAACAGCCCGTCCCGCTCCGGCTTAAAGGTGCGGTAGTTGATGGTTTCCGGTTTAGTCACTTCGCCGTGAGACCAGGACCGGATCTTGTCTGGCGAGGCCAGCGAGATGCGGATGGAGTCGAAATCGGCGATCATGTTCGCGCGGTCGTACGGTGAACTGCGATACATGCAATCCTCCCAGTCAAAAAACTCATGATAGCCGCCGCGACGCCGGGAACACCGAGAGAGCCCGATCTTCTCCGTGTCCTCTGCGTCGGGGTGGCCGATTCTTCTTGTGTTAGTCGGCAGCCGCTTCGATCATGGGCGGAATCTGCTGCTGCCGCTTCATTAACTCCACATCCAAACACAACGATTGCAATTCTCGAATCAAAACGTTGAACGACTCCGGCACGCCCGGCTCGATAGCCGCTTCGCCCTTGACGATGGCCTCGTAGATCTTGGCGCGTCCATAAACGTCGTCGGACTTGGCGGTGAGCAGTTCCTGCAAGATGAACGCCGCGCCGTAGGATTCCAGGGCCCACACTTCCATTTCGCCGAAACGCTGGCCGCCGAATTGCGCCTTGCCGCCGAGCGGCTGCTGCGTGATCAGCGAATACGGCCCGATGGACCGCGCGTGGATCTTGTCGTCCACCAAGTGGGATAGTTTCAACATGTAGATGTATCCCACCGTGACCGGCTGCTCGAACTTCTCGCCGAGCATGCCGTCGTACAAATCCGTCTTGCCGGAAGCCGGCAGATTGGCCTGCTTCAGCATCTTCTTGATGTCCGGCTCGGTGGCGCCGTCAAACACCGGCGACGCGAAGTGCAGCCCTAGCGCCTTGGCGGCCCAGCCCAAGTGCGTCTCCAGGATTTGTCCCACGTTCATACGCGAGGGGACTCCCAGAGGATTCAGTACGATTTCCACCGGAGTGCCATCCGGCAAGTAAGGCATGTCTTCGCTGGGCAGGATGCGCGCGATCACGCCCTTGTTGCCGTGACGGCCGGCCATCTTGTCGCCCACCGACAGCTTGCGCTTCATGGCGATGTAGACCTTCACCAGCTTGATGACGCCGGGAGGCAGTTCGTCGCCTTTTTGCAGCTTGGCCTTACGATCCTCGTTGATCTTCTCGAGAACCGCAATCTGCCGCATGGTCATTTCCTCGATCTCGTCGATGCGCTCGTTGAGTTGCGGATCCTTGTCGTTGAAGCGCAGGCGCTTCAGGTCGCGCGCCTTCATGCGATCGATCACATCGGCGGTCAGTTCCGCGCCCTTGGAGACCAACTTCTTGTTGGTGCGCTCATCGTGCAAGTCGGCGTTGACCTTGACGCCTTCCAGCATGGCGCTCAAGCGCTTCAGACGCTCGTCCTTGAGGATCTTGCGCTGATCGTCCAGGTTCTTTTCCAGACGCTCGACATAAGCTCCTTCAATGGTCCTGGCGCGCTCGTCCTTGACCTGGCCCTTGCGCGAGAAAATGCGCACATCCACGATGGTGCCTTCGATTCCCGGCGGGCAATACAGCGAGGCGTCGCGCACGTGACCGGCCTTCTCGCCGAAGATCGCGCGCAACAGTTTTTCTTCCGGCGTCAGTTGCGTCTCGCCCTTGGGCGTGACCTTGCCGACCAGAATGTCGCCCGGCTTCACCGTGGCGCCGATGCGGATGATGCCACTTTCGTCCAGATCCTTGAGGAACGATTCGCTGATGTTGGGAATATCGCGAGTGATTTCCTCGGGACCCAGCTTGGTGTCGCGCGATTCGATTTCGTACTCCTCGATGTGGATGGAGGTGTAGTAATCCTCCTGCACCAGCTTCTCGGAAACCAGGATGGCATCCTCAAAGTTGTAACCGCGCCAGGGCATGAAGGCCACCAGCACGTTGCGTCCCAGAGCCAGTTCGCCGCGGTCGGTGCAAGGGCCGTCGGCCAGCACGTCGCCCTTGGCGACGCGATCGCCGATGCGCACCACCGGCTTTTGATTGATGCAGGTGTTCTGGTTGGAGCGCCGGAACTTGGTCAGCAGGTAAACGTCGGCGTGAATCGCCGCCGACATCGTGCCCGGCTCGCCCTCGCCTTCGGCGCGGACGATGATGCGCTCGCTGTCCACCGTTTCCACCACGCCGGTGCGCTTGCAGAGAATCACCGCGCCGGAATCGCGCGCGGTGACGCGTTCCATGCCGGTGCCGACGAAAGGCGCTTCGGCGCGCAGCAGCGGCACGGCCTGGCGCTGCATGTTCGATCCCATCAATGCACGATTCGCGTCGTCGTTCTCCAGGAACGGAATCAGCGACGCGGCCACCGAGACGAGTTGCTTGGGACTAACGTCGAGGTAATCGATTTCGTCGCGATGCTTGAGCACAAAGTTGCCGGCCTGGCGGGCGTTCACCAGTTCCGGAACGATCTTGCCCTTGTCGTCGATTTCGATGTTGGCCTGGGCGACGGTGTACTTGTCCTCTTCCCAAGCGCTCAGGTAGAAGCAAAACGGCTCGAACTCCACGCGTTTCTTGCGGCTGGCAAGATCCTCGTTGACCGCTTCCACCTTGCGGCGCTCCACGTGATCGGCGACCTTGAAATCGCTGTCGCCGCCGTTGACGATGGTCACGTAGTCCACCACTTTGCCTTTATCCACCTTGCGATAAGGACTCTCGATGAATCCGTAGTCGTTGATGCGCGCATAGCACGACAGCGACGAAATCAGCCCGATGTTCGGACCTTCCGGCGTCTCGATGGGGCAGATGCGGCCATAGTGCGTGGGATGCACGTCGCGGACTTCGAAGCCGGCACGCTCGCGCGACAAACCGCCGGGACCCAGGGCCGACAAGCGGCGCTTGTGGGTGATTTCCGACAGCGGATTGGTCTGATCCATGAACTGCGAGAGCTGCGACGATCCGAAGAATTCGCGAATCGCCGCCATCACCGGCTTGGCGTTCACCAGGTCGTGCGGCATGGCCGTGGACATTTCCTGGTACACCGACATCTTTTCCTTGATGGCGCGCTCCATGCGCACCAATCCGATGCGGAACTGGTTTTCCAGCAATTCGCCCACCGCGCGGACGCGGCGGTTGCCGAGATGATCGATGTCGTCGGCCGAGCCCTGCTGGCCCTTGCGCAGCCGCAGCAAATACCGGATCGTCGCGTAGAAGTCTTCCGGATCGAGGGTGCGCTTCTCCAGGGGAGTCTCCAGGCCCAGCTTGATATTGAACTTCAAGCGGCCCACGCGGGAGAAGTCGTACTTGCGGGGATCCAGGAACATGCCTTCGAACAGCGAGTTGGCGGTGTCCAGCGTCGGCGGATCGCCGGGGCGCAACTTGCGGTAGATCTCGATGCGCGCTTCGTTGGTGTTCTTGACATTGTCCTTCACCAGGGTCTGGTGAAGCACCGGCCCCAACTCGTCGGTCTCCGGGAAGAACAAGTGCAACTCGGCGATGCCCGCTTCCAGGATCGCCGCCAGCTTGGCGGCGGTCAATTCCTGGTTGGCTTCCAGCAACACTTCGCCGGTGTTCAGATCCACCACGTCGGCCACGGCGTAGGCGCCCTCCAGATCGTGGGCGGAAATCTCCACCTGAGTGAGGCGGGCTTTCTGCATTTCTTCCAGCGCCGATTCGTTGATCTTGCGGCCGGCATGGACAATTTCCTTGTCGGTCTTGGGATTGACGATATGGTGGGAGAGTTTGCGGCCCTTCAGTCCTTCGGAAACATTCCAAAAAAGCCGTTTGTCGGTCAGCGTGACGCGTTCCACCTGGTAGAAGGTGCGCAGAATCTCCTCGTCGGTCTTCAGACCCAAGGCCCGCAGGAAGATCGTGCCCAGGAACTTGCGCTTGCGGTCGATGCGCACGTACAGCACGTTCTTTTGGTCGAACTCGAACTCCACCCAGGACCCGCGATAGGGAATGATCTTGGCCAGGAAGTAGCTGCGCTGATTGGTAATTTCGAAAAACACTCCCGGAGAGCGGTGCAACTGGCTGACGATCACCCGCTCGGTGCCGTTGATGATGAAGGTGCCGTTATCGGTCATCAGCGGCACTTCACCGAAGAAAACTTCCTGCTCCTTGATGTCGCGAATGGTCTTGGCGCCGGTAACCGGATCCTTTTCCATGATGGTCAGGCGGATGGTCACCTTGAGCGGCGCGGCGTAGGTCATGCCGCGCTCCTCGCACTCGGTCATGTCGTACTTCAACTGCAGGCCCACCGGATCGCCGCACTTGCCGCAGAACGTGGAGACGTTCTTGTTGAACGTGCCGCACTTGTGGCACAGCACTTCCTGGCCGATAGCGTAGGGATTGGTGATCACCGTGGCGCCGCAATTCTTGCAAGTGGAACGCAGGTGGTGCAGCCCTTTCAGGTTGCTGCACTTGCACTCCCAATTGCCGATGGCGAAGTCCACGAACTCCAGCGACGACACGCCGTGAAAGTCGTGGATGGGGAACACCGAGTTGAACACGGCCTGCAAGCCGGTGTCCTCGCGCTCGCTCGGCAACAGATCCATTTGCAGGAAGCGGTCGTAGGAACGCTTCTGCACTTCGATCAGGTTGGGGATCTGAAGCGTGGTTTTGATCTTGGAAAAATCAATGCGCTGGCGGCTGCCGCCGTTCTTGGCGGCGCCTTCTGCACGGTTGCTCATTCCGGTCTCCTTCGGCGTTCTCCGTCGCGTTATAGAGAAAAGACACTCGTGCGCCGGCTTCCGATACCCCTCGCCGCTTACTCGCTCGGCAAAAAAAGGTCCGGGAAGCCCGGCGCTCGAATTGGTGTTACGTTTTCGTTGCTAGTCTCAGTTAAACCTGGCTTGAGGGGGCTGCCGCCCGGCTCGATTCTCAAGGCGGGGGCCGCCTCCCGACACGGAGGCTACCTCTATTTTACCTCAACAGTAGCGCCCGCATCCACGAACTTCTTTTTGATGGCTTCGGCCTCGTCCTTGTTGATGCCTTCTTTGATGGCCTTGGGAGCGGCATCCACCAGATCCTTGGCTTCCTTCAGACCCAAGCTGGTGACCTCGCGTACCACTTTGATCACGTTGATCTTGTTGGCGCCCGCGGCGGTCAGGACCACCGAGAACTCGGTTTGCTCTTCGGCTACGGCAGCCGGAGCGGCTCCACCGCCGCCACCCGCAGCGGCAACCGGCGCGGCCGCGGCAGCGGACACGCCAAAAGTCTCTTCCAGCTTCTTGACTAACTGGGAAGCCTCCAACAGCGTGAGGCCCTTGACTTGCTCGACAATGGTTTCGATTTTCTCCGACATCGCTTTCTCCTCGGTTCAGTATGGCGCGGAACCCGCGCTGATTTGGATTGCGCCGAATCCCTGGCGCGGGGTTAACAACAAAAATGTTACTCCGGAAACTTGTTCTCCTTGACGGCCTGATCCACAACGACCGCCAGGTTGCGGGCCACCGCGCCCACCACCGTCACCAGGCGCTGGGCCGGCGCGTTCAGCAGGAACAGCAGCTTGGAGATCAACTCTTCCTTCGACGGCAGCGTAGCCAGTTGCGAAATCTCGCTGATGTCCACCACCCGGCCTTCCACCACGCCGGCCTTAAAGGTGAACGTCGCTGAATTGGCTTTGGCGTAAGCGGTCAGCGCCTTGGCCAGCGCCACCGGATCGCCTTCCGTGAAGGAAATCGCCGTGGGGCCGGCCAAACCCTTCAACGCTTTCTCGGCGGGCGTGCCTTCGGCGGCCAGTTCCGCGAGGTTGTTCTTTACCACGCGATACTTCCCGCCGGCCGCGCGAACCTGCTTGCGCAAATCGTAGTCCTGACTGACGGTCATGCCCGTGAATCCGGAAACGATCAGGCCCTTGGACTTGGCCAGTTTGGCCTTGAGTTCTTCCAGTTGCTTTTTCTTATCGTTCTTGTGCATGGTTTTCTTTCCTCGCCGGCTACAGCGTGGCCTCCATGGCCGCGGTGTCAATCGAGATCCCCGGACTCATGGTCGAGGCCAGCGTGACACTGCGCAAATACCGGCCTTTGGCCGAGGTTGGCTTGGCCTTCAACACCGCGTTCAACAGCGTGCTGGCGTTTTCCACCAGTTTGGGAGCGGTAAAGCTGATCTTGCCCACCGGAACGTGGACGATGCCGGTCTTGTCGGTACGGAACTCCACCTTACCGGCTTTCTCTTCCCTCACCGCCTTGGCGATGTCGAAAGTCACCGTACCGGTCTTGGGATTGGGCATCAGGCCGCGCGGCCCCAGCACCTTACCAAGACGGCCGGCCGACTTCATCATGTCCGGCGTGGCGATGACCGCGTCGAAGTCCACCCAGCCGCCCTGAATCTTGGCGACCATGTCCTCGCCGCCCACAAAATCGGCGCCGGCGTCGGTAGCTTCGCGTTGCTTTTCGCCGTTGGCGATGACCAGCACGCGCTTGGCCTTGCCCAGCCCATGGGGCAGCACCACCGTGCCGCGAACCATTTGGTCGGCATGCTTGGGATCCACGCCCAGCCGGAGGGCGAGTTCGACCGTTTCGTCGAACTTGGCGTACTTGATTCGTTGCAGCAACGGCACCGCATCTTCCAGTGAATAAGGACGCCGTTCCACCTGGGACTTTGCTTTGCTTTGATTTTTGCCTTCTCGTTGACCCATATTGCTTTCCTTATGCCACGACTTCCAGACCCATGCTGCGCGCCGTCCCCTTGATCGAACGCATCGCCGTTTCCAGCGATGCCGCGTTCAAGTCCGACATCTTGGCCTTGGCGATTTCTTCGACCTGCTTTTCGGTGACTTTGCCGACCTTGGTCTTGTTGGGCTCCCCGGAGCCCTTGGCGATGCCGGCCGCTTTCTTCAGCAGCACGGAGGCCGGCGGCGTCTTGGTGATGAAGGTGAAGGAACGGTCCGAATAAACCGTGATCACCGCGGGAATCACCATGCCCTCCAGATCCTTCTGGTTGGTCTTGGCGTTAAACTGCTTGCAAAACTCCATGATGTTGATGCCGTGCTGGCCCAGCGCCGGCCCGACCGGAGGCGCCGGAGTCGCTTTGCCCGCCACACATTGCACCCGCACCAGAGCCTGTACTTTCTTGGCCATAATCTCTTTCTCCAACGCGCCCTAGGACCCAACGGAAACGGTCGCGCGCGCTTAAGTCTTCTCCACCTGCAGAAAATCCAGTTCCACGGGCGTCGCCCGTCCGAAAATCGTTACCAGCACGCGTAAAGTCGCGCGATCCGGGTTGACCTCGTCCACCACGCCCGTGAAGTTGGTGAACGGCCCGTCGATAATCTTGACCGTCTCGTTCTTTTCGAAACTCATCTTCGGCTTGGGACTCTCGGCCGAGACGATGGCGCGGTTCAGAATCTGATCCACTTCCTGCGCCGAAAGCGGCGTGGGCGTCTGTCCCGTGCCCACAAAGCCGGTGACTCGCGGCGTGGACTTCACCAGATGCCACAAGTCGTCGGCGATCTTGCCGGTGACCGCGTCGGCGTCCATCTCCACCAGCACGTAGCCGGGATAGAACAGCCGCTGCGTTTCGATGGTCTTGCCGCTGCGCCGCTCCGCCACCGTCTCGGTGGGGATTTCGATGCGTCCGAACTTATCGTCCACGCCGAACGCGGTTACGCGGCTGCGCAAGCTCTCCGCCACCTTCCGTTCGAAGCCGGAATAGGTGTGGATGATGTACCACTGCTTGGAGGTGGTCGATTCTGTCGATTCAGGCATCGTCATGATCCTTGCGCCAGTTTCCGGAACAGCCAATTGACGAACGGCCCCATGATCCACGAATCGGCCACGTAGAAAAAGGCTCCGAAGAAGAACACCGTAATGATCACCACGATGGTGGTGGACTGCACCTGGTCGCGCGTCGGCCAGGTGACCCGCTGCATTTCGTGGCGGGTCTCGGTGTAGAACTCCGTGATCCCGTCGATTTTTTCGGTGAACCAACCGGAGGTCCGCTGGATGGCGGATTCGGCGTTCTCGCGTTTGTCTCTATCGGCCATGGTTTTCATGTTGCCTTTAACGCATTTCCAACGCTCTGACTCAGGCTGCTGGCAGGGGCGCCCGGATTCGAACCGGGAAAATCGGTTTTGGAGACCGACGGTTTAACCGTTGAGCCTACGCCCCTGCAAACTCTTGCTCTCCTACCGCTTTCCCGACCGCCTACTTCACTTCCTTGTGACCGGTATGCTTGCGGCAAGTGTTGCAAAACTTCTTCAACTCCAGCCGCTCCGTGGTCGTCTTGCGGTTCTTGGTGGTGGAGTAGTTGCGATTCTTGCACTCTCCACATTGCAATGTGATGATCTCTCTGGCCATGATTTACTCCGATTACTCCACGATCTCCGCCACCGTGCCCGCGCCCACCGTGCGTCCGCCTTCGCGGATCGCAAAGCGCATTTCTTTCTCGATGGCCACCGGCGTGATCAACACCACCGTGATGGTCACGTTATCGCCCGGCATCACCATTTCCGTGCCTTCCGGCAACTCGCACACGCCGGTCACGTCGGTGGTCCGGATGTAGAACTGCGGCCGGTATCCCTTGAAGAACGGCGTGTGCCGCCCGCCCTCTTCCTTGTTCAACACGTACACCGCCGCCTTGAACTTGGTGTGCGGAGTAATCGAACCCGGCTTGGCGATCACCTGGCCGCGCTCCACATCTTCCTTGTCCACGCCGCGCAGCAGCAAGCCCACGTTGTCGCCGGCCAGTCCCTCGTCCAACAACTTCTTGAACATTTCGATGCCCGTGACAACCTTCTTCTCCGTGGGACGGAAGCCCACAATCTCCATTTCCTCGCCCACCTTCACCTTGCCGCGCTCGATGCGGCCCGTCACCACCGTGCCGCGGCCGGAGATCGAGAAAATATCTTCAATCGGCATCAGGAAGGGCTTGTCGATTTCGCGCGGCGGCAGTTGGATGTAGCGGTCCACTTCGTCCATCAACTGCTCGACGGTGGCTTCCCATTTGGCTTCGCCGTTCAATGCGCCCAGCGCCGATCCGCGAATCACCGGAATGTCGTCGCCCGGGTACTGATACTTATTCAGCAGGTCGCGAACTTCCAACTCCACCAGATCCTGCAATTCGGTGTCGTCAACCATGTCCACCTTGTTCATGAACACCACGATGGCCGGAACGCCCACCTGGCGGGCCAGCAGGATGTGCTCGCGCGTCTGCGGCATGGGGCCGTCGGTCGCCGCGACCACCAGAATCGCGCCGTCCATCTGCGCCGCGCCGGTGATCATGTTCTTGATGTAGTCGGCGTGACCGGGGCAATCCACGTGCGCGTAGTGGCGGTTCTTGGTGGAATATTCCACGTGTGCCACGGCGATGGTGATGCCGCGCTCGCGCTCTTCCGGCGCGTTGTCAATCGAGTCGAAGGAACGGAACTGAACTTTGGGATCGTGCTTCCCCAGCACCTTGGTGATGGCCGCGGTCAAAGTGGTCTTGCCGTGGTCGATGTGTCCAATCGTCCCGATATTGACGTGCGGCTTGCTGCGATCAAATTTCTCTTTGCCCATCTCTTCTGTTCGCTCCTTGGCGGTTTCTGCTACTCGATACTGGTGGACAGGGGAGGATTCGAACCTCCGTACGTCGATAGACGGGCAGATTTACAGTCTGCTGCCATTAACCACTCGGCCACCTGTCCGAAATTCAGGCCCGAGCCGTGAGGCCCGAGGCCCGAGTCAAAACTTCTATTCCCTCGGGCCTCGTACTGTTGGCTCGGGTCTGCTCTTCCTGGAGCGGGAGACGGGAATCGAACCCGCGACCAACAGCTTGGAAGGCTGTGACTCTACCACTGAGTTACTCCCGCGTTCTTCTTGGACTCGGGCCTCGGGCCTCGCGCCTGCCTTTTTCTGGAGCCGATGACCGGGATTGAACCGGTGACCTCGTCCTTACCAAGGACGCGCTCTACCAACTGAGCTACATCGGCTCATTTCTCACCGTTCACTTGATCTTGTCTCGCAAGCAGCAAAGTGGAGCTGGCGGAGGGAATCGAACCCACGACCGCCTGATTACAAATCAGGAGCTCTACCAACTGAGCTACGCCAGCGGGAGATCTCCCATTTTAGCACACTTTTTGGGGCCCAGGCGCCTCACGGCACACGCAACCCACGGGATCAAGATCGGTCAACGATTCAAGGCTCGGAAACCCTTCCAGCCCGGGTAGCCTGGTTTGCCGCATCCGCCGACGATGCTCGGCGAATGACGGAGACAACTTCGTCCTTACGGGTTCCAGTTACAATGATACCTGAGGAAACAACATTTTGGACAGAAAATTTTGGAGGCTGCTGCGCGACAGGGCATTTTTTGGAGTGCGGCAGCTTGCTGCCGCTTTCGACGCGGGCAGCTTGCTGCCCGCGCCCGCGGGGCTAGCCCCGCGCCCTCTGCATTTGGGTGAAGGCCAACGGCCTAGCCTTTGTCAGCCCAGGCCGACGGCCTGGGTGAGAATCCAACAAATCATCGAAGCCCTGAAAGGGCGCCCTAATCCTGAGATATCGCTTAGGTCGCCCCTTCAGGGCTTGCTATTCTCTCGTGGCTCACCCAGGCCGCTGGCCTGGGCTGACATAGTTCACCCCCTTGGGGCTAGGGTCGCAGTTATCATCTTATTAGTCATCTTGTTGGTTGGCTGCCGCCGCCATTCGGCTCCCGAACTGGAGGCGTTCCGTCACCTTCCCGCCGACCGCCTAGCTACCTGGCAAGTGGACGTGGCGAGTCTGCGGCGCTCGCTCTTGCCGCTGCCCCCGGAACTGGCGGGCATCGACCGCGTTTCCGGCGTAATCACTACGGACCGGCGCACCTACGCGATCCCCGAACCGGGCTTCACGGGAAGTTCAGCACAGGAAAAGGCGCTGATCCTGAAGCTGCGTCCCGGCCCGATGGCAACTCCCGGCCCGATCCCCGATGTTTCCGCGATTCCGAGCGGCGCACAATTCTGGATGCTAGCCGATCCGCGCGCCTTCTCCGGCGACAATCAGGCTGTGACGCTGACTTTTGGCAACACCACCGTGGATCTGCCCGCCGATCTGGTGACACGAGCGCAACGCCTGACGGCGTCGGGTCACGCCGGTGCCACCGGCATGGATCTAACCATAGATACGGAGTACTCCGACGCCGCCGATCCGCAACGGCTGGTGCCATCCGTCGGCGGCGTGCTGCGTCTGGCTCGCGGCGTGGATACGCAGGTGTCGGCGCAAGGGAATCACATACTGATTCAGGCGAAGGTGGGTCCAGTGGAGGCGGGGAAGTTGCTGTTGGTTTGGATGACGAAAAACTAGAGGCTCGCGGGCCAGGGGTGAGCGCAGATGATGAGCGCATATGGAGTGCGGCGGCCTGACGCCGCCTTGGATGGCCGAGACCTGACTCGGCCGGGCGCGGGCAACGCCCCGCGCGGCGTCCGCTTCACAGACGCGCCCGCGTCAGGCCGCGGGCATCCAAGGCGGTGTCAGGCCACCGCACTCCATATTAGGTCCGATCTCGATCCAAGGTCGGCTACCGTGTGAAAGTTAGGAGCGGCGTCCGGCGGCTCGTTTGACGGGCGCCGGTTCTGGAGCGTTGGTTGCTGGATGGGTTCGAACAAACTTGGCCAAGATGGGGTTGTCCATCACTCTCTGCCAACGGCGCCTGGCGGCTTCCTCCTTGCCGTACTTCGCTTCCTCACGCCTGAGTTTCGCTTGAATCCGGTTCTTCATTTCAACGCAATCAAACGATTTTTTCTTTGGCTTCACGTTTCAATGACCTCCCGTGGTGATTAGATCCGAGGACTGCGATACCCTCGCATCAGGTTCACGCCCTCAAAGCCCGCGATCCGCGTGTGGTGAACAATGTGTTTGAAATTCCAGCTTACCACCAGATCGGCACCGACGACCGTTGCGATCGCAATGTGCAGGGCGTCGGATGCCGAAGCCTTGCCGACCACTCTGGCGAAAAGGTAGCCGTCGCGCAGGGCCTCGCACTCCGAGGTGATTCCAACTCTCTCAACCACATCATCCGACAGGCCGTTGAATAAGTTCCATACCGCGGGAGGAGCGCCGCCCAGTTCTGCTACGGTAAGATCCGAGACTACCAGCAGCAACCTCCCTTGCTCGACTTCGTGAAACCACGGCAAGCGTTGGGACGAACTCTCACCCGAGGTTATTTTTCACAGCTCAATCGCTCTTCCGCTATTAGAACCGAGCGCGCTGGTCGCATTTCTTCCGGCTTGGCTTGTACATTCCATGGAGTCCTTCGGTCGCGACAATATGGTTCTCGAGTTCTCACTGTATCTTCTTTGTCCAGGGACTCCGGGCGAAGAATGGGATGAGAAGAGAATCGCTAAATTGGTAGCAACCTTCGATGCCGCCCAGAGGAACGTGGTCGCAGAAGTTTTGCGTGCAATTGTCGCTTGCGACGCAATGCCGTATTGGCACGCGTACGCCGAGTATGGCTTGAAGTGGTGGTGCGCCTGAATTATGGGTTTTGGGTTGCGGAGAACCGAGGGAGAACCGAGGTGCCAGCCTGGAACTTGGCGATTTTATTTCTGGCCGCCAAATCGAAACAATGGCGCAGGCATCACGCGGCGCGCAACGCCTTCTGCACCGCCTCCGGTGCACGTTGGATCACCAGCAGGTAGGCCCGCGTTGGTCCTTCGGGTTCTCTCGTGCCTTGTTCCCAATGCCGAAGAGTGTTGACGCTAAACCCGAAGCGCGCGGCAAAGGTCTGCTGAGTCATCCGGAGATGGTCTCGAATGGCCTTTACGTTGACGTGCTCCGGAACATGGACCCGGTATCCCTTCTTGGCCTTGCCCTGGGCAAATAGTATGGCTTCTTCCAGGCCCTTCCGAATGCTTTCCCCTGCCTTGCTCATGATCCCTGTCTCCTGTATGGTTCAACTAACACCTTGACCAAACGCCGAAAATCGTTGCGCTCTTCTTGGGTTAGGTTGCTGCGGTCATTCTTGGCGAACGCGGTCAGTGCGAACAACGGAACGTCCATACTGTGAAAGAAGTAAATGATTCTGGCCCCTCCGCTCTTCCCGCGTCCTTCTAAGGCCCATCGAAGTTTACGAACCCCACCGGCGCCCGGCACCACCACCCCAGCCGTTGGGTTGCGAGACAAGTAACCGATCACCTCTTCCCGGTCTTCGTCCGGCATCAATTTACGAGTCCGAGCAACGAACTCGGGGTCTCGATAACGGAGACGAGCGGCGGAATGACCACCTCGTCAGTGTAGCCCATTGGATTACCCATGGCAAGCCCGGATTCACTCCTGGATTCGCTTTGTATTGCCGCACAAACCCGCGATCCACATCGTGCGCGACGACATGGCTTGGAGCCTGCGCCTGGGCAGATCTCGGGGTGGCAAGCTACCGCTCCATCCAGATCGGAGCGGCGAGGAATCGATAACGTTGTACTGTATTCCGGTAAACGGTATAGAATAAGCCTGTGATCCGATCCTTCCGGTCCGCGGACGCAGAGGAGCTATATCAGTATCTGGTGGTCTCCAAGAGGCTGCGGGCGATCGCGAAGCAGGCTCTAAGGAAGATCCAGCAGTTGGACTCAGCCGGCAGCCTTATGGATCTTGCGCTTCCAGGCAATCGACTGGAGAAGCTGACCAAGGATCGGATCGGCCAGCACAGTATCCGCATCAACGATCAGTGGAGGGTCTGTTTTCGCTGGCAAGACGGCGACGCTTACGAGGTCGAGATTGTCGACTATCACTAGCGTTCCAGAGTTTCGATGACGAGGAGCGACGATGACGAAGGAACTGATCGCGGAAATGCATCCTGGACGCAGCCTTGCCGAGGATGTGCTGGTCCCCCTTGGCTTGAGCATAAATTCACTGGCAAATCGCCTGCATGTTCCGGCCAGCCGTTTGAGCGATATCGTTCGGGGCCGGCGCGGCGTCACGGCCGACACTGCGCTGCGGTTGGCGCGTTATCTGGGCACATCACCGCAATTCTGGCTCAACCTTCAGTCCACCTACGACCTCAAGGTTGCGCAGTTCAGCCAGGGCCGTGCGATAACCAAGCAGGTTCGCCCACGAATCGCCGCTTGACGCCGCCCCGCGCTACTCAATCCTATCGAACCTGTGGCAAGCACCGTTTTTCCCACGCGCCGCACACCGGCTAGCCAGAGAACCGAGCGTTCCCGCCAGGCCTGTTCGATAAGTCCTTGCCAGAAATGGCGTTGTACCATATGACGTCATGTTGGCATAAAGTGCGACTAACAAATAGAATGTCGTTTGGACATAGGAAAATCATCCGCCGCTACCACCACACGTTGTCCCGCCGCGTTCTCCGGCGACGCAAATAGCGAATGTGCAGTGAAATTTGATAATTTTTCGGCCTTCCCAATGGTCTTATCGTCTCAGGTGGCCGCCTCGCGACGGCCCTGCCGGTTCCTCGGCGTTTATCGGCGGTGGCGTCCCCGTGCTCCAACGTACCACCTGCTTTTGGCAGCGGAATCTGGCATAATGATGCGCTATGAAGCGCACTCCAACGCAAGTTCATGTGTATGTCGGCACACGCAAGGGCGGTTTCATTTTCTCCTCCGATCCCAAGCGTCAGGACTGGACGCTCACGGGACCGTTTCACAAGGGCTGGGAGGTCAACCACCTGGATCGCGATCCCCGCGACGGCCGCCTGTGGGCGGCCATCAACACCAGTTGGTGGGGCAACGACGTGCAAGTGTCCCCCGACAACGGCAGGACCTGGGAAAAATCCTCGGCCGGCATCGCCTTCGACAAAGACCGCGGCATCAACCTGAATCGTATCTGGCGCGTGACGCCGGATCGCGCCGCGCGTCCCAACACGCTGTGGTGCGGCGTGGATCCCGGCGCGCTGTTCCGCTCCGACGACGGCGGCAAGAACTGGAGCGAGGTCCGTTCGCTCACCGACCACCCTTCCCGGGCCAAGTGGGTGCCGGGCGGCGGCGGCATGATGGTCCATCACATCATCCCCGATCCCTTCGACGACCAACGTATCAGCGTGGGTATTTCCGTGGCCGGATTCTTCCGCAGCGACGACGACGGCGCGACCTGGCATCCTTACAACAAAGGCGTGCTGGCCGATTTCCAGCCGGACAAATACCCGGCGGTTGGGCAATGCGTGCATTCCCTGCGCATGGGCCGCCTCCGCGGATGGATTTTCCAGCAAAACCATTGCGGCGTCTATCGCACCAAGGACGGCGGCGAGAACTGGATCGATTGCAACAAGGGCTTGCCTTCGCGCTTCGGATTTGCCATGGCGCTCGATCCCCACGAGAAGGAGACGTTGTATGTCTTTCCGGAGATCAGCCCGATGGAGCGCTACGTGTGCGGCGGGCGGCTGGGGGTTTATCGCTCGCGGAACGGAGGGAAGAAGTGGGAGTTGCTGAAGCGCGGCTTGCCGCAGAAGGACGTCTTTACGCAGGTGCTGCGGCACTCCTCGGCCACCGACACTTGCCAGCGCGCCGGAGTATATTTCGGCACTACCGCCGGAGAGATATACTACAGTGTGAACGGCGGCGACCGTTGGACGCGGCTGGCTGCGAATCTCCCGCCGGTGATATCGGTGGCGGCGCAGTTGGTCCACGGATAAGAACGGGTCATCCACAGATTACACAGATTTCACAGATTAGGATGGCCGGCCGTGTCGAGCGTGTTCCGAATCGGTGTAATCTGTGTAATCTGTGGATTCGTATTCTGGTAATCGGCGGATCAATGAAAAGAATGGATCCCAAACAAAGGGCGCTCAAAGAACTGCTGGAAAAGTTTGCCGGCGGCAACCTCTCCATCACCCAGGAAACGGCCGACGAATTGGCCGCCAAAGGCACGCCTGCGGCAAACCTCCCGATCACCACCATCGAGGATGACAACAACGTGGTGCTGGGCTGCGCCTTCTGGCATCAGCACGCTTTTCACGACGATCGCCGCGCACTGTGCGAGCGCTGCGGCGCGGACATCTGTTATCGTCCGCACGCCGCCAAGGCCAAGCACAAGGTCTGTATGAACTGTCTGCCGGACCTGGTGGCGGAGTTGGAAACGGAGGAAAAAGCCAAGCAAGCCGCGCAAGCTCCCGGCGGCGCCGAAAAAAACGCCATACCTGGCCCATCCGATACCGAACCGGCTACGTAGCAGCGCAACGTCCGCTCTTCTTAACATGGATGAACAGGATACAGAGCATGGACAAAGGCTCTCCTGGGTTGGTCGCATCCTGTCCATCCTGTCGATTCATGTTGAAAACCTTCTTACATAACGCCTTGCGCCGGATGGCCAGAAATGCTATATCGGGACCATGCACAACAGCGTCTCTCGCCGGTCGTTCCTGACCATCTCTGGCGCGGCGTCCCTGTCTCTGGTCCTACCGCCGGCTAAGCAGATCCCCGTCGGCCTGGAGCTCTACTCCGTCCGTGAGGCGCTGGCCAAAGACCTTATGGGTACGCTTCGCGCCGTCGCCAAGATGGGTTACGAGATTGTCGAGTTTTACTCGCCCTACTTCCAATGGACGCCCGATGACGCCAAGAAAGTCCGCGCCTGGATGGACGGCCTCGGCATCCGCTGCTATTCCACACACAACGACTCCGAATCGTTCACCGCCGAGGGGATTAAGAAGGCTGCGGAACTGAATCAGATTCTAGGTGCCAAGTACGTTGTGTGGGCCAGTGCGGGAGATCCCCCTAGCCTTGATGGATGGAAAGGCGTCGCCGCGAAGCTCACCGAGGCTTCCCAGGCGCTGGCGTCCCACAACATGTTTGTGGGATATCACAATCATGACGTCGAGTTCCGCATGATGCGCGGCCAAAAACCCATGGAGGTCATTGCCGCCAATACTCCGAAAGAGGTGATGCTACAGCTTGACGTGGGACATTGCGTTGAAGGCGGCGGCAATCCCGTTACGTGGATTCGGTCGAATCCGGGACGAATCCGCAGCCTGCACTGCAAGGATTTCAGGATCGGCAAGGGTTCACGACTGCAAAGGACGGAAAGGAGCGGCATCAACGAAAAGGGCGAGAACCAAAGCAGCGTCAACGTCGGGATCACCAGCGGAGAAAAGGGTGAGACGGGCTTCCGCGTCCTGATCGGCGAAGGCGACGTGCCGTGGGGTCGAGTGGTTGACGCCGCGGAATCGGTGGGAGGCGTGGAGTACTACCTGATCGAGCAGGAAGGCAGCCGGTTCCCGGAACTGGAAACGGCCGAACGCTGTCTGGCAAACTGGAAGAGGGTCCGGAACCAGTTCTGACGCGCCAGCACGATCATTTCGATTGTGGAAGATCGCTGACGACAAGCTAAGGTCAAATCTTTCCCCATATGGCACTGAAAACAAAGGTAATTCCAGCACAAGGCTTGACATCTCCACAATTTGCCCTATAGAGTCAAAGGACCCGATGGTTCCCAGTCAAGCCCAATCGCCGGACTCTGCCAGCGATGGTCAAGCGCTCGATTGGCTGGCCTTGAAGCTGTCGCCGGGCCTAGGTACGCGCCTGGCGGCGCGGTTAGCCGGGGCCTTCGGTGATGCCCGGGCGGTGTTCCAGGCTAGCCCGGGAGAGTTGGAGCAGCACGGCGTCCCCCCACTGGTGGCGCGCATGTTGGCGTCGTCGCCGGCTTACGAAGAAGCGCAACGGGAGTTGGAACGGTCCCGCAAGGAGGGCTGCGAGATTGTCGTTTATAACGACCCTCGCTACCCCGAGATCCTGCGGCAGATCTTCGACCCTCCCGTGCTATTGTACTGCCGCGGAAACCTGGAACTGCTTGCCGCGCCCGGCATCGCCGTAGTAGGAGCGCGTAAGCCGACCCCCTACGGTCTGGCTGTGGCCGAGCGGCTGGCGGCCGATTTGTCGGCGCGCGGCCTGGTGATTATCAGCGGCCTGGCCCGTGGCATCGATACCGCGGCGCACAAGGGAGCAGTGGAACAAATTGGTAAGGACGGCGGCGGGCGCACCATCGCCGTGCTGGGATGCGGGATCGAGCAGTGTTATCCCAGCGAGAACCAGCGCCTGAAGGCGCGCATCGAGGAAGTGGGGCTGGTGGTTTCCGAGTTTCCGATCGGGTCGTTTGCCGCGCCGCAAAATTTCCCGATCCGCAACCGGCTGATCAGCGGACTCTCGCTGGGCGTGCTAGTGGTGGAAGCGGCGCAGTATTCCGGCTCGCTGATTACCGCGCGCCTGGCGCTGGAGCAGGACCGCGAAGTGTTTTGCGTGCCCGGAAACATCACCAACAAATTCAGTTGGGGACCCAACACGCTGATCAAGCAAGGGTCCAAGCTGGTGATGGAATGGCGCGACGTGATGGACGAGCTGCCCGCCCCCGTGCGGCAAGCCCTGATGGTGCGCATGGCGGAAGGCGATGCAACCAATGGCGTGGCTGGCGCATCTGAGTTCACGGAAGGGCTGTCCGGAGTCGAGAAGGCGCTTTGCGCGTTGCTGAAAGTGGACGAAGCGTTGCAAATCGACGGCATTCTGGAACAATTGCCCGAGCATTCGCCGTCGGAGATCCTGGCGGGATTGCTGGAGTTGGAGATCAAGGGCTTGGCCCGGCAGTTGCCGGGAAAGAATTACGTAAAGGCTTTGTTGCGAAATTAGCCACAGAGGCACAGAGAGCACAGAGACCGGAAAACACTGAGAAAACCACGCCCTTGGTCTTGCGTTCTCTGTGTTTCCTGTCTCCGTGTCCTCAGTGCCTCTGTGGCTAGTTTCTCTGGAATCTCATGGCGAAAAAGACAGCGAAAACTAAAGCGGTAGCGGCAGTGGTCGAGGTGGAAGCGCCCGAGCCGAAGGCGGTTCGCGGCAAGACCCTGGTGATCGTGGAGTCTCCCGCCAAAGCCAAGACCATCCTCAAATACTTGGGACCGCAGTTTGTGGTCAAGGCTTCCATTGGGCACGTTAAGGATCTGCCCAAGAAGACCCTGGGTGTAAATGTTGAGAAGGGCTTCCGGCCCACCTATGAAGTGATCGCCACGAAGAAGAAGGTCATCGCCGAACTGAAGGCCGCGGCCAAAGTTGCCAAACAGATTTATCTGGCGGCCGACCCCGATCGCGAAGGCGAAGCCATCTGTTCGCATCTGGCCGAGGAACTGGGCGACAAGAAAAACGGCAAGCTGATTCGCCGCATCCTGTTTCAGGAAATCACCAAGGCCGCGGTGCAGGCCGCGGTCGCCAATCCCGGGGACATCAACGAGAACCTGGTGGACGCCCAGCAGACCCGGCGCATCCTGGATCGCCTGGTGGGATACAAGATCAGCCCGCTGCTATGGGACAAAGTTCGCCGCGGTATTTCCGCCGGCCGCGTACAGACGGTGGCGCTGCGCCTGATCGTCGAGCGGGAAGCGGAGATCCGCGCGTTTCAGACCCGCGAGTATTGGACCGTGGACGCCGACCTCCAAGCGGGCTCCCCGCCGCCGTTCACCGCGCGGTTGATCAAGAAGGCCGGCGAGGCCATTGAGATCACCAACGAGGCGCAGGCCCGGGCTCTCGAAAAGGAACTGCACGAGTTGCCGTTTGTGGTCAGCGGCGTGGTCACGCGCGAGAAGCGCCGCAACGCCTTCCCGCCGTTTACTACCTCCAAGCTGCAACAGGACTCCGCGCGCAAACTGCACTTCAGCGTGAAGCGCACCATGGTGATCGCGCAACGTTTGTATGAAGGCGTGGAATTGGGCGAAGAGGGACCCACCGGACTCATCACCTACATGCGCAGCGACTCCACGCGCGTTTCCGACACCGCCATCGCGGAAGTGCGCGATTTCATCGGCGCGGAGCTGGGCGCACCGTACTTGCCCGAAAAGCCCAACGTTTATAAGACCAAGAAGGACGCCCAGGACGCTCACGAAGCGATTCGCCCGACTTCGGCGATGCGCACGCCGGAATCTATCGCCAAATATCTGAGCGAGGACGAGCTAAAACTCTACCGGCTCATCTGGCAGCGCTTTGTGGCCTCGCAGATGCTGCCGGCGATTTTTGACCAGACTTCCATTGACATCACCGCGGGCGACAATCTGTTCCGCGCCACGGGATCGGTGATGAAGTTCGACGGCTTCCTGAAGGTCTACGAAGAGGCCAAGGATCAAGCCGACGATGAAGACGAGGAGCGCAAGCATTCCCTGCCGCCGGTGAGCGAAGGCGAGCGGCTGAAGCTGGACGCGCTTAAGCCGGAGCAGCATTTCACCGAGCCGCCGCCGCGTTACAACGAAGCCACGCTGGTGAAGGATCTGGAAGAGAAGGGCATCGGACGGCCGTCCACTTACGCCAGCATCCTGAGTGTGATTCAGGATCGCGAGTACGTGGAGAAGCGCACCAACCGCTTCTATCCCACCGAGCTGGGACAGGTCGTTTGCACTCTGCTGGTGGACAACTTCGCCGACATTTTCGATTTCGCGTATACCGCGCACATGGAAGAGGCGCTGGACGAAATCGAAGAAGGCAAGCTCACCTGGACCGTTGCGCTGGAGGAGTTTTACGGCAAGTTCGAAAAGGATTTGAAGCGCGCCACGCGCAACATGCAGGACATCAAGCGCATGGAGAAGCCCACCGACCAAGTCTGCGAAAAATGCGGCAAGCCCATGGTCATCAAGTGGGGACGCCATGGCAGTTTCATCGCCTGCACCGGCTATCCCGATTGCACCAACACGCGCGAGTTGGAAGGGGACGTCACGGACTTGCCGGAATTGAAGAAGGGCGAGGTTCACGAAACCGGTCCCGAGGATCACGGTGTATGCGTGAACTGCGGGCGTCCCATGCAACTGAAGCGCGGGCGCTTTGGACAATTCCTGGCGTGCACCGGCTATCCCGACTGCAAGACCACGCAGCAACTGGGACAGGCGCAGCGCAAGCCGGACGTGATGTTGGAGGAAGAGTGCCCCAAGTGCGGAAGCAAGCTGGTGGTCCGCGACGGGCGTTTCGGCGAATTCACCGCGTGCAGTTCCTATCCCAAGTGCAAGTACGTGAAGCACAAGACGCTGGGCGTGGCCTGTCCCAATCCTGGATGCAACGGCGAACTGGCCGAGCGGCGGTCCAAGAAAGGCAAGACGTTCTATGGCTGCATCAACTATCCCAACTGCGACTTCGTAACATGGAATCGTCCGATTCCAGAGAAGTGTCCGCAGTGCGGCAGTCCTTATCTTGAGGAGAAGCGCAGCAAGGCCGGCGCGTTCCGGGTTTGTCCGAACAAGGAGTGCAAGTATAAAGAGGCGATCGAGGAGAATGTGGAGGCGGAGCCGGTTCCGGCGTGAACGCGCGCCCGGGCACGAACCGGCGTCTTGACGATCTTAGAGGTCGCCGCGCCTGCCGTCCACTGGATCACTAACGTACAACCTGCTCATGCCGCCATCGCGTGAACCGCCAGCGGCATCACCATGGGTGAGACCAGCCGCCGGAAATCGCTGAAATTCATGCGAATGGTTTCGCGATGCGTGCCGGCGTTGAAGACAATCTCATTCAGGCCGCTCGGATCGTGGGACAACTCCTGGTCCACGTAAACCGGCATCCCGTAGAGATTGCCGAAGGGCGGCATGGCGCCGGTTTCGGAATCGGGGAACAGACTGTTGAACTCCGCTTCCGTGGCCAGGCGGGCCCGCGGCAGATCCAGCGACTGGCGCACCGCGGTCATGTCCACTTGGCGCGGAGCCGGCAGGACCACCATCATGAACTGCCCGTCCGATTCCACGATGATCGTCTTGGCCATCATCCTTCCGGGCACATGCTCCTCCGCGGCCACCTGCTGCGCGGTGTAGGCCGTGCGATGGATGTGGGTTTCGTAGGGAACCTGCTGCTGATCGAGGAACTTCTTTAGCCGGAGGGATATCATACTGCCTCCTTTCACCTCTACCTCAATGCTACGCCCGGCGTCCACGGATTGCAAGGGCCAGAGCCGCTACGCGCCGCTACGCCGCTACGGGAATCGATCCACCGATTACACCGATTACACAGATTAAGAACCGGGCGATCGCGCTTCCGATCTGTACTACACTACTAACGTTCAGTTTCTTCTCGTGGCGCGAAGATTTGGAGTGCGGTAGCTTGCTACCGCTTTTCCGCGCCGAAGCTTGCTTCGGCGGCGCGGGGCTAGCCCCGCGTGCCGCCAGCAAGCTGGCGGCAACACAAAGCGGAAGCAAGCTTCCGCACTCCAAAAAAAGCCCAGTTGGCCGTTGTTCTTAATCTGTGTAATCTGGGTAATCTGTGGATCGTTTCTTTCGGTATGGCATACTGACTCGATGGCCATTCCCGGCTTCGCTACTCCGGAAGCAACCGCGGCTTACGCGCAAGCCCTCTCCCAAGCATCGGGATTTTTCCGTAACGCTCAAGGATTGACGCTGTCCTGCATCGGACTGGGCACCTACTTGGGCGATCCCACGCCGGAAGCCGACCGCGCCTACACGGCGGCGATCCGCCGCGCACGGGAGTTAGGCGTGAACGTGCTCGACTCGGCTATCAATTACCGCTTGCAACGCAGCGAGCGCTCCATCGCCGCGGCCCTGGACGGCATGAATCGTGAAGCAATCTTCGTCGCCACGAAAGCCGGATACCTCACTCCCGACGGCGAAATGCCGCCCGATGCCCGGCGCTATTTTCAAGAAGAGTATTTTGCGCACGGCGTAATGCGCCGCGAAGAGATCGCCGCCGGAATGCACTGCATGGCGCCGGGCTACCTGGCGGATCAGTTGGCGCGTTCGCGGCGCAACCTGAATTTGGAAACCATAGACTTGTTCTACCTGCACAATCCCGAGACGCAACTCTCCGAAGTGGACTACGCCGAGTTTGGCAGCCGCTTGCGCGCGGCCTTTGAGTTTCTGGAGGAGCAAGTCGCCGCGCGAAGAATCCGCTGGTATGGCGCGGCAACCTGGAACGGATTCCGCCACGCGCCCGGCGCGGACGATCATCTGCCACTCGAAGCAATCGTCGCGCTGGCGCGCCAGGTGGCGGGCGACGGCCATCATTTCCGCTTCGTGCAATTGCCGCACAACATGGCCATGCCGGAAGCATCCATTGCCGCCACCCAGACGCTCGATGGCCGCGCCTGCACGCTGCTGGAAGCGGCCGCGGGATACGGGATCTCAGTGATGACCAGCGCCAGCCTGATGCAAGCACGTTTGCCGGACCTGCGGCAGGCCTTGGCCTACGCGATTTCCACGCCGGGAGTGACCACGGCGCTGGTGGGCATGGGCAAAGTGGAGCATGTGGAAGCGAATTTGATTTGATTCCGGTGTTTTTTTTCACCACGAAGGCACGAAGAAAAACACCTTCACTCCACGACAGCAAACTGAATCCTCGACCCATCCGTCCCACCGACGTACACATGCTGCGTGGCTTTCTGGAAATCCTCGGCCTTGGCCTTGCCAATGTCCATGAACTTCTGCGGATTGCGATCCGTCAGCGGGAACCAGGAACTCTGCACCTGGATCATGATCCGATGGCCGGCGCGGAACGTGTGCATCACGTCGGGCAGCGCAAACTGGATGCGGTCCGGCTTGCCGGGATCGAAGGCCGCCGGCTTCTCGAAGCTGTGACGATATTTTCCGCGGAACGGCTCGCCGCGGATCAATTGCTGATAGCCGCCCATCGGCGTGTAGACCGGACCGGCCGCAGGAGGAGCACCCGCCGCCGGAACAGCCGGTGGATTCAAGAGGTCGGGATAGTCGCCCGGATATACGTCGATCAGCTTCACGTCGAAATCGGAATCGGTGCCGGTTGTCGCAACTTTCAGGTCGATGGAGATCGGTCCTGTCACCGTTACGTCATGATCGAGCGGCTCGGTCTTGTAAACCAGCACGTCGGGACGCGTAGCGGCATAGCGCTGATCGCTGACCATGTAATCGTTGGGCACCGCCACGGTGATCGCGTTGAACGACGGCACCGGCCGGGTGGGATCGGCTACATACTCATCGAACACCTGCGCAGCGGCTGGCGCCGTGGAAAGCTTGCCCTGGGCGGCCAGATACATTGTCTTGCGTTGCGCTTGCTTGGGCGGCCATTGATCCAGCTTCATCCACTGGTTCATTCCCGTCTGGAAGAGCCAGGCCTGCAGGAATTTCCCGTCGCCGCGATTCTTCAGGTGATAAAGGAAAAATGGGAACTCGATGTGTCTCGCGGAAATAGGCGCTGGTGTTGGATCCGAATGACACACTGCCCAGGTGATCTCCCGTGCCGCGAGCGAATCCGCCGTGATTCCAGGGACCCATCACCAGCATCAAGTGCTCCGTAGCGGCGTCCTTGCTCAGGACGTTGAACTGGCGCAGCGGCCCTTGCGGATCCTCCTGATCGTACCAGCCGCCGACAATCATCACTGCCGGCTTGATGCCCTTCAGGTATTTCCAAATGGAGCGCGCCTGCCAAAACTCGTCATAGCTGGCGTGTTCGATGTTCTGGGTCCAAGATTTTGCGTGTGCTTGTAGTATTTGTCGTCGGCGTCGCGGAGCGATCCCAGGTTCAGGTAGAAGTCGTATCCGTCGAGCGTCCCCAAATCGAACGGCTGATTCGGCGGCGGTGGAGCGGGATCGCCCTCGCGCTGCCGGAATCCCTGATAGAAACGGAAGCGATGGGCCAGCATGAACGCGCCGTTGTGGTAGGAATCGTCGTTCATGTAGTAATCGGTCACCGGAGCTTGCGGCGAAACGGCCAGCAGCGCGGGATGCGCGTCGATCATGCCGGCGGTGGCGTAGAATCCCGGCTGCGAGACGCCCCACATACCCACCTTGGCGAGGGCTCCCGGGACGTTTTTGATCAGCCACTCGACCGTGTCGTAGCAGTCGGTGCTTTCGTCGGTGTCCTTCGGCCCTTTGTTGGGCTGGTGCGGACGGATGATGGTGTAGTCGCCCTCGCTCATGAAGCGGCCGCGAACATCTTCGTAAACGAAGATGAATTTGTCGCGCGCGAAAAACTCCGACGGTCCCAGGTTGGCGCGAAACTTGTCCGCGCCATACGGCGCGACGTTGTAAGGCGTGCGCTGCAGCATGATGGGATAGGCGCGGCCGTCGCTGAAAACGTCTTTCGGAATATAGACCGAAGCGAACAGCTTGATTCCATCGCGCATGGGGATGCGGTATTCGAACTTGGAATAATTCTCGCGAACCCATGCGGCGTTGACCCCGGGGACGGCCGGCGATGCAGCAGCGCCGGGGCCGCCGCGTCCTTGCGCGATGACGAAAGTGGTGAAAAGCAGTCCCGGAGTCATGAAGCGAAGTAGGCGAGTGGTCATAATGGCGGCATTCTATCAGGTTCCCAACAGTCTAAGAACGGCCATCCAGCTATAATGGTGGTGGAGGACCCAAACGTGATCCGTCTTATCAACTGCGTAATCGTGATCGCTGCGGTGGCCGCGATGACTGCGGGGCAGGCCAGCCCGGCCGATCAAGCATCTGTCACCGTCAACGGCAAGACCATAACCATCAAGTATTCCGCTCCCTCGGTGAAGGGCCGTCAGATTTTCGGCGATGGCGGACTGATCGCGGGGGACCCCCACTATCCCGTGTGGCGCGCCGGCGCAAACTCGGCGACCGCCTTGCACACCGACGCCGATTTGGACATCGCCGGTCTGAAAGTGCCCGCCGGCGACTATACACTCTTTGTCCTGGTGAAGGATCCCAAGGCTTGGGAGTTGATCGTCAGCAAGGACACCAAGGAATGGGGACTCGCCTACGACGAAAGCAAGGACCTTGGCCGCGTCAAGATGACAATGGCCACGCCACCGGCGCCGGTCGAGCGCTTGAAGTACGATCTGGCCCAGGCCGGCGGAAAGGTCAAGCTAACGCTGAGTTGGGAGAACCACGTGGCGTCGGTGGCGATTACGCTGAAATAGTCCACAGAAAAAATCGATCCACAGATTACACAGATTACACAGATTTTCGCACTCCGGTTTTAATCTGTGTAATCTGTGTAATCTGTGGATCGTATTCGGTGGTTCAATACTCCACGTCCACCAGCCACAACCCTTTGGACGGCGCGCTCGGACCCGCCACTTGGCGGTCCCGCGCGGCGATAATTCGCGCGATGTCCGGAGCCCGCCGGTTGCCCTTGCCTACTTCAATCAGCGTCCCGATCATGTTGCGGACCATGTGATGCAAAAACCCCGATCCGCGCACTTCGTAGGCCAACTCTCCGTCGCCCTCCGTTAATCTGGAATGGTGGATCAGCCGTTCGCACGATCCCGAAGGCAGTTCCTCCGGCGAAGTGAACGAAGTAAAGTCGTGCGTCCCCTCGAACCGTGCGGCGGCCGCGTGCATTTCGGGCAGGTCCAGGGGATACGGGAATTGATGTACATATCTCCAGCGCTCCGGCGGGCAGATCCAGCCCCGGTAAATGCGGTACCGGTAAGTCTTGGCGACGGCGTTGAAGCGCGCATGAAAACCGGGATCGCGTTCCTCCGCCGTGTAAACGCGGATCGTGTGCGGCAGCCAGCGGTTCACGGCCTTAACCAGATTTTCGCAGGGGATCGCCGAATTCGTGGTGAAACTGGCCACTTGGCCGATAGCGTGTACTCCGGCATCGGTGCGCCCGCTGACCTCGATGTTGACCGGCTCGCCGGTCACCTGTTCCAGAGCGCGCAGCATTTCCGCTTGGATCGAAGGCAGTCCCGGTTGGACTTGCCAGCCGCGGAAGTCCGTGCCGTCGTAACCGAGCGTGAGTTTGAGGGTTCGCATCGCGGGAAGAAACAGGAAGAATCAGGGCCGGGGCTGCCCAGTTCGACTGCCTGGCTTGAGCACCGGCTGGCCCGCAGCACATAACTCGCAGGACTCTGGCGGATTCGCCGGCACGTTCAATTGCAGCAGCGACACCAAGGGAACGTCAAACGCAGCCGCCCCTCCGGAACGATCCACGATGGCCGCCACCGCCAAGACCTCGGCGCCCGCGGAACGGACGACTGCGATCACTTCGCGCGTGGAAAGTCCCGTGGTGACAACATCCTCCACCACGACCACGCGATCTTCGGGGCGTAGCGCGAACCCCCGTCGCAAAACCGCTCGGCCCGCCGGGTCGCGCTCCGTGAAGATGTGCCGGACACCCAACGCGCGCGCCACCTCATAGCCAATAATCACGCCGCCTAGCGCCGGACTCACCACGGCCGATGTTGTGGCGGTGAGCCTGGCGGACAATTTGGCCCCTAGGTCGCGCCCCAGCCGCTCGGCCCGCACGGGATCTTCCAGCACCAGAGCGCATTGCAAATAGCGGGAACTATGCAGGCCGCTGGAGAGCAGGAAGTGGCCCTCCAGCAGCGCCCCGCTGTCGCGAAACAAGGCAAGGATGTGTTCGGAATCGGTCATTACGAGTCATTGCTCCTGGCGTGCCCCCTGGGGGGCCGCTTTAACAACTTTTTACGTTACAAAGCCTTACACGCGGCAGTCCACATCAATTGTGGGGCAAGTTCCGTTTCAAGTTAAAGTAAAATAGAGGATCGCGGGAGTGGACGAAACTTCAGTCCGTGTCACCTCGTATAGCCTACAGCGGTTCGGATCGGCAGTGCTATGCCTGTCCGCTTCATTGGACTAAAACGTGCACAGAACGAAAAGTGGAGGAGTTGATGAGCATCGGGACAAACATTCGGTCGTTTACTGGACTCATGCTGACTGTGGCGATGATGCTACAGCCGGTTTTCTTAGCGGCGCAGGGCGTCGGCACACCCAACAGCACGCAAGCGCTGCCGGTACGGATGAATCCCATCGGGCTGCCGGATTTCACGAAGGGGCGCAAGCCCTTCCCCAATGTGATTCAGCCCTACGCGCCGTTCGAGATCGCCGCACCCGATTACGGCAACGGGCCCGGGCTGGACAAACTGTTCCGCGACGGCAAAATGTATTTATCGCTTTCCGACGCCATCCAGCTGGCCATTCAAAACAACCTGGACGTCGCGATCCAGCGTTTGAACGCACCCCTGGCCGACGCCGACATCATGCACGCCCAGGCCGGAAGCTCCACACGATTGGGAGAAGCCAACGTCACGGGAGGATCGGCGATCGGCTACAACAGCGGCGGATCGTTTGCGCCGACGGTCGGGGCGGCTCCCTTGTTCGGCGGTGCGCCGGGCTACAATGGCGGAAGCAACTCCTACGACCCGGTCCTCTTCGGAACGCTCAGCGCCCAGCACAGCACGATTCTCAGCACGCAGAACCTGGCCCAATTCGCGGGTGGCGCGATCACCGGCGCCTCCGTCCAGGTGATCCAAGCCAGGCCCAACACGGGCTTGGTGAATATCGGGTACTCGCAAGCTTTTACGACGGGAACTCAGATCACCGTGCAGGCCAACAACGACCGCATCACCAGCCCGTTTAACACCCTGAACCCGGAAATCACTTCCTACCTTTCGACCACCATCACCCAGCACCTGCTGGACGGCTTCGGCAAGGGTCCCAATGTGCGGATGATCAAGATTGCCAAGAACAATCGCGAAGTGTCCGACCTGGTGTTCAAGCTCCAAATCATTACCACCGTCAACCTGGTGCAGGATCTGTACTGGGATCTGGTCAGCGCCCTGGAGAACATTCAGGTGCAGGAGCGCGCCCTGGCCGTTTCCACCAAGCTGGTCAACGACAACAAACGGCAAGTGGAAGTGGGAACCATGGCGCCCATTTCCATCGTTCAGGCGCAAGCTCAAATGGCCTCCGACAATCAGAACCTGATTATCGCGCAGACCAACTTCCAGCAACTCGGCGTGGCCATGAAGAACCTGATCCTGAAGAACCTTTCCGATCCCGCGGTTCTAACGGCGGAGTTGATTCCCACCGACAAGATCGAGGTTCCTCCCATTGAGCCGGTGATCCCCATTCAAGAACTGATGAACACGGCGATCAGCGCGCGCACCGAACTGGCGCAGTCGCGAATCAATATCAACAATCGCGACATGAGCATCAAGACAACCAAGAATTCCTTACTGCCGCAATTGGACGCCTTCGGCACCTGGAGCAGCCGCGGGGTCAGCGGCGTGGGACACACCCCGGGGCCGGTGGTCTTGGGGGGATTCACGGATTCCTTCGGAGACTCTCTCCTCGGCAATAATCCGGACTACACCCTGGGAGTCCAGTTCACGATGGTTCTGCGCAACCGCTCCGCGCAAGCGGACCTGGCCCAGGCTCTCCTGGACAAGCGGCAAGCCGCTCTGCGGCTCCGCCAGATCGAGAACCAGGTTCGCGTGGAGGTGGCCAGCGCGCAAATCGGCCTGACCCAGGGCCGCGCCCAGATTGAGGCCGCCATCAAGCAGCGTGTGTTTCAAGAACAAACCCTGGACGCCGAGCAGAAGAAGTTTGCCTTGGGTGCATCGACCAGCTACCTGGTGATTCAAGTGACCCGCGATCTGGTCACGGCGCTGAGCGCGGAAGTGACCGCCAAAGATGCCTACATGAAGGCTCGCGTGGAGATGGATCGCTGCATCGGCCAAACCCTGGCACACAGCAACATCATTCTGGAAGAGGCGGCCACCGGCCAGTTGAAGCATCCGCCGACGCCGGTACCGGTGTCCAAGCAGGACTAACCGCCCAACCAACGCGGAAAAACTGCGAGCCGTGAACCGTGACACAGATGCTTCCGGCCTGTTCTTGTGAATCTACCTGGACCGCAAACGGAGAGGCCGGAAGGCCAGGTGTGTCTCAGTTTCCAGCCAGCGTAGCTGTTAGGCGTCCGCGAAGCGGACGCCACTGAAGTTTCTACATTTGCAGCCCGCGGCGCGGGCGGGAGAGTGTGGCCCAGGGTGGAGCGCATTTTGCGGAACCCTGGGAACACGGTGAGGGGAAAAGAGCCGCACAGCGAGCGAAAGGCAGTCCTGCAAATATCGTGCGTCTGTCGCCCGCTTCGCGGGCTCGTTGTTCTCGCGATGTACCCAGGGTTCCGCAAAATACGCTCCACCCTGGGCCACGCTCTCTGGCCAGCTTCGCTGGCCTAGGCGTCCGCGAAGCGGACGCCAGGAAAGGCTTCGCCTTTCTTAGCCCCAAAGGGGCGGACTATATCAGCCCAGGCCAACGGCCTGGGTAAGCCGCGAAAGAATAGCAAGCCCTGAAGGGGCGGCCTAAGACGCCGGCCCGCGAAATTGCATTCGACAAGCGTTATCGCGGAATTAGGACGCCCCTTCAGGGCTTTGATGATTTGCTGGATCCTTACCCAGGCCGTTGGCCTGGGCTGGCATAGGTCAGGCCGTTGGCCTTCGCAGAAATGTAGAAACTCCAGAGGCGTCCGCGAAGCGGCTCTGGAGTTTCTACATTTGCAGCCCGCGGCGCGGGCGGGAGAGTGTGGCCCAGGGTGGAGCGCATTTTGCGGAACCCTGGGAACACGGTGAGGGGAAAAGAGCCCGCAGAGCGGGCGAAAGGCAATCCCGCAAATATCGTGCGTCTGTCGCCCGCTTCGCGGGCTCGTTGTTCTCGCGATGTACCCAGGGTTCCGCAAAATACGCTCCACCCTGGGCCACGCTCTCTGGCCAGCTTCGCTGGCCATGAAAATAGCCCAGCAATTTATTGCTGGGAACATAGACAACCAGCAACAAGTCCGTGAAACGGGCGGCTGAGGTGTTTTGCGCGGGACCAGTGTCAATCGGGAGAATGCCAGTCGTCCGTTTCACGGACTTACCTATGCTCGCCACCATACCCAGCAATAAATTGCTGGGCTATTTTCATGTCGTCCGTTCACGGACGTCCGGAAAAACGCCAAACCCCAGTGCCCGCGTCGCGGGCTTTTGCTCATCTCTTGGCTAGCCACACCGCGGTGGACTACCGATATACCGCCGGCTGGACTACTACTCGCTTGCTTGCTGCCATGGATTTTTCACTGAGGAGAGGCCGGAAGGCCGGCGTTACACCAGCACACCCTGATTGGCCACCGAGATGTTATTCCGCGAGGTCTTCTTGACGTCGTACATCGCGGAGTCGGCCATACGGATCAGCTCGGCGCGGTTGGTGGCATCGGTGGGGAAAGAAGCCAGTCCGAAACTGGCGGTGACCCGCAGGTTCAGGCCTTCCTCTTCCATGTAAACCTGCTCGGCCAGCAGCCGGTGCAGACGCCGGGCCACTTGGATGGCGGCGCGTTTGCTGGTTTGCGGCAGTAACAGCACAAACTCGTCCCCGCCGTAGCGGAAGGCCATGTCAATCAGCCGCAAGTGGCTCTGCAAGACCTGGCCGATCTGCCCCAGCAGCTTGCTGCCAACCAGGTGGCCATGGACGTCGTTGACGCTCTTGAAATGATCCAGGTCGATGAAGATCAACGAGAACTCGTAGTTGTAGCGCGTGGAGCGATGTATTTCCGCTTCCAGCATGTTGTTCAGATGGCGGGAATTGAACAGGTGTGTGCAGTCGTCGGTGATGGTCAGTTCGTGGATCTGCCGCACATGACGGGCGTTCTCGATGGCAATGGCCACGTAGTCCGCCAGCGCCTGTAACAGGAAGAGATCCTCGCCCTCAAATTGCAGCGGGCTGGGGCAATTGATCAACTCGATGACGCCCAGCACGCCATCGCGGCCGCGCACCGGAATACAGGCGATGGAGCGCGTGACCATGCTGGTCAAATCGTCCACCCGCGAGGAGAAGCGCGCATCGGTTGAGGTGTCCGGGACGTAGACCGGTTGATTGTGGCGAGCCACCCAACCGGCGATCCCTTCGCCCACCTTCAGCCGGATGTTAGTGAGTTTCTCGGCGGCTTCCCCGACGGCGATTTCGAAGCGCAACTCATCCTCGTTTTCCACCATCAGCAGCGACCAGGTGTCGGGATGGAAAAAGGCGCTGATCTGCTGCATGATCGTTTCCAGGACGCGATTGTGGTCCAGCGTGGAGGTGAGCGCCTTGCCGACTTCGTGAAATACCGTCAGCTCGCGAACTTTCTTTTCCAAATCGGCGATGCGCGTGGCGGTATCCATGGGGACGATCTTCAAAGCCTGCCTAGTGTCAAGCTTAGTATACCGATCCCGATAGGCCGGAGCAACACCATTGGCGACTATTGGCGACTTAGTCTCGCGGGACTAAGGTCGTAGGGCTGGCGGGAAATCAAAACGCCTTCACAAATTGGTAGTCTTCTATCGTCGCGGCCACGCCGATGGATTCATCTTCGCCGCGTTCCACACGCACAATCCGGCCCTTGCATTTCACCTGGATGGATTTGCCTTGGCATAATTCGGGGGGCAGGGTCACCTCGCACTCCAGTTCCGAGCCCAGCTCGAAATCACCATGAAAGCTGAAGTACAGCCCGCGGGCGGAAATGTCCTTGGTGGAGGCTTCCAATAACTGCGGCGCCGTCTGAGTTCGCACTCTGACGAGCATTGGAAGCGCTAGATCGAATCTGCGATGAACTCTTTTCTCAGCTCCAGTCATGGCGGTTTCTCCGATCATCATACTCCCCACTGGGAGTTTTGCTGCAAACGTTTGCAACATTCTAGATCCGTCCGAACCTACGCCAGGAGCTTCAATTCGATCTAAATCCTTAATAAACAATAGCTTAACTAGTTCTTAACGCGTACTCCTAGAAGTTCTACACATTTCTTATAAGCACTTTGCGTACCATCCGTGATGGTACCGCTTCACTAAAAGCTACCGCCAAAAGCCCCAGAGTCCAGTACTCATCTTGCTACTCTCCCTCGACTCAAGGCAATGTTAAGCCTCAATCAGGATACTCCAAGGGCACCTGCCGCGCGGCGTTCCCGGTATCCGGCAGTGGCTCAGTTTGAGGATGACGGGTTGTCAGAACCGTCCGCGGTAGCGGATGGGTCACGCGGTGGACCCACCTGCTACCGCAGGCGGTTCTGACTACGATCAAACTGAGCCACTACCCGGTATCTACTACCATCGCGGCGTGGCGCAGAATCGCGAAACACATAGAAGACACCCGGGGCAGCGGCTACCGGGGTTTGTCCAAGGGTTGAAGTGATCCAGTCTCGCAGTTCCTGCTGTTCGTAGAATTTCTGAAACGTGCTGCGCCTCGTAATGAGCCCATCCTCGAACTCCGCGGCTCCGGTGACGTCGTTTTCGGCAGTCAGGCGCGCCGCAACGATCAGCACCTTGCGAGCATAGGTCCAAGCAGCTCGCAGAGAATCGGCGCGCTCTCCTTGGTGTTCCACTACGTTGACGACCTAACCCAGGTTGACGACATCCGCCGCACGCGTTCCGGCGCTCGTGCTCGCTGAAATCGACTACTTCTTCCGCAAGGAGCGGGCGGCGATGCGCAAGTTGGTCGCCGAGGTGTTCGATCCGGCAACTCGATACGAGTACGAGCCGGCGCTTCCCAGCGACTTGGTTCGGGCCCTTGAACTCGACGCCCGATTTGCGAATCTCGATCTCGGCCTGGTCTAGGGCACGGTGGCGGCGGTCGCCGAGCGACGCAGGATTTACCGCATCCTTACGACCGATCGCCGCGACTTCGGCGCGATTCGGGTCGGCCCGCGTCTTTCGCAGGCACTGGAACTGCTCCCGAGCGTTTGAGTGGACTTGGCGATCTATTTGCCGGACATCGCGGCATGGACGCGCAAGAAATGTGTCAGAAAAATGAATCCGGCCCAAACGGTGGATTTTGCGAACAAGTGCGCATAGCCTCAACAGCTTGGCGATCCAGTGAGGGACTGGATATTCACTGGATATTGTTGCGCCATTTTGGACGTACTGGGATCCTTTGAGTTGTTGACCCCAGGAGGGGTCACCGCTTGTAGCCGGTGGTGGAGCGTTTTTTGCTACACCACCGGTGAGAAACGTTCCAAACCAGGACCCCGGGCAGGGGTCCCAGACGCTGGAACCCCTACCGGGGCACGTAATCTCTCGCCCGACAACCCGTGGTTTCGCAAACTGCGCTCAACCACCGGCTACACGCGGCAATCCCTCCGGGATATTTTTTCACAGCTCCTACCGGGGTTCCCTTCTTGAATCGAAACATCCGGTGGTGTCGCAAACTACGCTCCACCACCGGCTACAAGCTAAGATCCCTTCCGGGATCGGCGCCGCCAGTTGGTTATTTTCAAAGGAGCCCACTACTCCCTGCCTTCCCTCCCCTTTCCCTCCGATGGTATATGCTAGAGTCATGGGTGCCACGCACGTAACCGTGACCGTTGTGAACCCGGCGGACCTGGAGCGCCGGTGGGATGGCCTATTTTTGGTTGATACGGGCGCGACGGATTGTCTGGTACCGGCGAAGTGTCTGCGGTCCATCGGGATTTTACCCGACTCGAAACGGGTCTTCGAGCTTGCGGACGGAACGGAAGTGACGTTTGAAACCGCCGTCGCGCGGATCGAATTCATGGGCGAGATTGTCGGAGCGACGGTCATTTTCGGCAACGACGACGTGGAACCTCTGCTCGGCGTCACGCCGCTGGAATCCGTTGGGATCGAGGTGGACCCTAAGAACCAGCGTCTGAAACGTCTCCCGGCCGTGCGGCTGAAGTAGCGTTTCCTCCCAGCGGAAATGCCCCACCACTCAGCGCCTACCCGGGTTCACCGGCTCACTCAGCAGCGAGCAGATGTGGCAGGTGAGTCTCTTTCTTGCGGGTGCCGACAAATTGCCGGCCACGGTTCATGCCGCATTGCAGAAGCCTCTTCCGCGGTAGGATCAAACGGCCAATTCCTTCACCAGCTCAACATCGACCAGCGGGTTGTGTCTCAGTTTGCGCGGCTCCGCCGCTTCTTTGTGCGGGAAGGCTTTGCCTTTCCGGGCCAGCCCAGCAACCCCGCCTGCCGACAAGGCTGCGCCTTGTCGGCAGGCTTTTGAGGAAGGTGCTTTCGGAAAGGCAGAGCCTTTCCGCACAAAGGAGCGGCGGAGCCGCAGAGATTTCAAACTGAGACACTACCGACCAGCGCTACATCCTTGACCAGCGCAACATCGCTGACCTGCCGGATCTGTTCCAGAACGCCCGCCAGACTGATCGCTACAGAATCGGTGGCGACGTTTTGAAATCGTTCCTGAGCCTTGACGATCCCGCCGTCGCAGTTCCACAGGCCGACCACCAGCTTCACGTCCGGGTAGGATGCGCGCAGGCGTTTGCAGAGCGAACGAGCTTGTCCAACGGCAAAAGGCGGAAGCGCCGAGACGCACACGATTTGTGCATTTTGCAAGGAGACTTGTTTCAACATGTCGTCCACCGCGCCGATGGCGAGAGCTTGCGCGCGATATCCGGCGCGCTGTAGCAACTGCGCCAACATTCGGCCGATCAGTTCGTCGGATGGATCACGGGCGGGCACGCAGAGAATGACCGCACCGGACAATCGAGGCTCGGGCGCCGCGGCAGGGACGCTGCCGGGAGGTTCGTTCAATTCCTCGATTAATTCCTCGATGCAGTTGTAGATGAACTTTTCTTTATCGGCATCGAGAACGTCGTTGTGCCGATCTTGCTCCGCAAAACCAAGGGCTGGAATCAATACCGTGTCGTAGAGGTCGCCCAGTTTCCGTTCTTTCAGGTAGGTGCGCGCGATCTCGCCGACTTCTTCCTGATCCATCGCCAAGAGACGCTGATAGAGGTGAGCCTCCGGCGTGAGAACCGGCTCGTCACCCAAGGCGATCTCCAAGAACTTGAGTTGCAGAACATGGCGGCCCATCACCATCAGGCAGAGCGTGAGAGGCGTGGATAGGATCAGGCCCACCGGTCCCCATAACTCAGCCCAGAACACGGCGGCCACCAGAATGGCCAGCGGCGAAACGCCGGTATGAGAGCCATACAACATCGGTTCCAGGAGGTTGGCAATGGTGAGTTCAAGGACCAAAAAAAGCGCGATAACCATTCCTACTTCCGTCCAACCAGGAAAGACGGCGATCGTCAGGGCAATGGGGAAGGCTGCGCCAATCGCCGTGCCGACATAGGGGATGTAGCGCATGATTCCGCCCATCGCGCCAAACAGAAGGGCGTGGGGCACTTTCAGGAAGTAAAGACCAAACCCAAAGAGAATTCCGTAACTCGCGTTGACAACGAACTGTACGAGCAGAAAGCGGCTGAGGCGCTGTGTTCCGTCGTCGAGCGCGTTGGTGATGTTATGCAGGCGATCATTTCCAGCGAGGCGAATCACGCGATCCCGAAGGTCTTCTCGCTTCACCAGCATGAAGAGAGTAAAAATGACGACCACGCCGGTGGTCTCGAGCGGGCCCAGCAGCGAGCCCAGGAGAGCTTCCCCTTGTTGAACAACATTCAAGGGAGGCTCGGCGACACTGACGGTCAGCGGATGGTCTTGCGAACCCGGCGCGTCCGCGCCCGATGCTTGCGCGGGAATTTGACGGCGAAGTGCGGCGACGATTGGCGGTGCCGGCGGCGGTATAGAGGGTGTGTCCGGCGCCTTGATCAGCTCTTTGTTGAGTTCTCCAAGTGTGCTGGCTGCTTTGCTGAAATCCCCGTCCCTGTTGCCACGGATCGATTCCAGTTTCTTATGGATATTGGCTTTGTACCCCGGCAGTTGATGCGAGATTTCGACCAACTGGTTGGCGGCCAACCAACCCACCGTTGCAATTGCGCTGAACCCAATCAGCAAGACGAGGAGAACCGCGGGAATCCGGCCCAGCCGAAGTTTTTCGAGCCGGCTGACAATGGGAGTCAGCAAGAACGTCAGGATCACAGCCAAGGCGAGCGGGATCAGGACCTCGCGGCCGAAGTAGAGCGCCGCGATCACCAGTGCGATGGCGCCGAGGGTCGCCAGCTTATTGGAATTGGCCGCGGGCTTGGAGCGAGGCGTGGTCATGATCTCCGGCGATCATGTCCTCCGCGAGTCTTGCGGTGGACGGTTTTCATTTCATGATTGCTCCGGCCGAGCCAGCCCCGGGCCAACCTTGGGTCAGCCAACCTTGGCAGAGTTGCGATAAGCTTCTCGGCCCGCTTCCAGGACGTCGCCGACCTCTTCTTTTCCGCGAGCAGCCAATTCCATGCCCTGATCGGCAAGATCGCGCAGTTGCCCGCCAACCTTTTTACCGCCGGCGGCGAGCCGATCCAAACCCTGCCGGGTTTTCTGCTTTATGAGAGCCTGCGTCTCTTTACCCGATTGTGGGGCAAACGCCAAGGCCAAGAATACGCCGGCGGCTAGACCAGCCAAGCCAGCGCAGAACACCCATGATGTCTTCATGTAATCCTCCTGGGGTATCAAAATGCTTAAGCAACTCGACGCGGCATCGGTTTGTCGCTGACGGCGTAATCGGCACTGGCTTCTCCGGTGGAGGAGATGTCTTGCGCGCCGGTGTTCTTGAGAATCCCCTCGGCTTTCTTGGTCCAGTTGGGATCGTCGGAATGCACCGAAAGGAGGATTCCACCGTCTTTGATGCGGCCTTCGTAACGCTTCGCTTCATATTCGGGAATCCCCATTCCGATGAGGGCTCCGGTTAATCCACCGATGGTCCCGCCAACGCCGACGCCGGCCAGCGCAGCCATTATCGGGCCGGCCGCGATGAAGGGTCCGAGGCCCGGGATGGCGAGAGCGCCAATCCCTGCCAGCCATCCTAACGCGCCGCCAACCACCGCTCCCGTTCCTGCACCGGCCGCGGCGCCTTCGGGGGCTTTGGTGTTTTTCTCGTGCGCGAAGTCCTTGGTGCCGACGTTTCCTGGGAAGAGAACCGAAATGTCGGCGTTCCGGAATCCGGCTAGTTTCAAGGCGTCTACGCCGTTTTCAACGCTGGAGTACGTGGGGTAGATACCGAAGACAGCAGTGTTTGCCATTGGGGATGTCCTTTTCAGTGCTCTGAGATGTCGATGCGCCGGCTCGATCCCTTCTCGCCTGCCATCTAACTATCGCACGGCGAAAGGGTGGCGTCTGTCCCCTATTGACCAGCAGACGAGCATGCCTGCGCCACAACGACGCCGCGACTCATTTGCACAGTGGCTGGCCGAGCCTCTGAACCGCGACAGTCATGGAGTCTCCATGATCCTGGCGGATCACCTAGGTTGTCAGCGTCGATGGCTGTTTATTTCAACGTCGCGCTGCAACCGGCATGATCACACTGGCAGGTCAGTTCGGTGATGTCCCCGGCGTCCTTGCAGCTTCCCGAGCAGTAGCTCTCGCCCGGGAGAGGCACACAGTTGCACGCCGGATGTTTGCACTTGTTTTCGTTGGTCATTTTGATTTGTTTGGATCCTCATGAATGATTGTGGGCGTTCCCGCCAACCGTGTCTGTTCAAAAGCGAACAGACACGCGATTGATTCGCACGATAGCATGAAAGCTCATAGGAGCGAATCGACGATGAAGACGCCTAAAAAGGGCCGGACCAAGGACGCGGCAGCAGGACAAGTCTGCGACAACCCTGATCCGGAGCAGTGCGAGGAACCGACGCGTAACGATTTCAACGAGGAGCAGATGTCCTCCGATCCGCACTGCGGCCCGGTTGAAACCGAACCCGTAAAACCGCGTGACAAATCGCCAGCGCATGTTCCCGGTGTCATTTAATATACGCGCATCTGATCGAAGAATGGAGTCTCCAGCTCTACACTTTGGGCAGCGTCCAAAGACCTAGCGGCCGACCAGGTTTGCCAGTCGCGGCCGCTGGGCCGGTCGGTCTGCGCGTGAACCCACTCTCGTTGGCCTGGTTCTCGTGCCACGGCTTGACGAGCTCGGTCAGCGCCAAGAGCTCTGCTTTGCCAGATCCATTCGCCCCGGCAGAATCGCCAAGCTGTTCGCAGAATGTGCCATCAAGATGCAGAATCTGCACCAGGATCAATCCTCCAGAGCAGGACTGCAACACCGATTCAGACGGTTGCGATTGGTTGGCTTCGTGCATAGGGAGGAGTGAAGGGGAAACCATGAACGACACACACCGAAAAGCCGCAGAACAGCATGAACTCGCCGCGCACTCGCACCGTACTGCCGCGGAGCACAATGAAAGAGGGGACGGCGTCCAAGGAAGCTGGCACGCCGCCCGAGCCTTGGAGTACTCCGGCCAAGCGTACAAGCTTTCCAAGGAAGCCCACGGTAAGTCCGAGCGGATCGTCACACTCTGAGCTATCCGATCCATGTGCCAAACCCCACTCCGCTGCGAGTTTGAGCACAAGAAGCTGACCCTCCAACACCAAATATCTCTGCCAGGGAACGTGGCAGCCATTACGCCGGCCGTGGATGCGATCCTGGGGCTGGCCCGCCAGATGGGCTGTGCCGCGGGAAAGGAGTTCGAGGTGGAGATGGCCCTGCGCGAGGCCCTGGCAAACGCGATCCGTTACGGTTGCCAGGAGGATCGAAACAAGAGGGTGGAATGTTGCGTGGCTTGCGACGAAACTCGTGGCATCTTGATCGTGATTCGCGATCCAGGTCCCGGCTTCGATCCCGCCTCCGTTCCCAGTCCGATCCTCGGACAGAACATCTACTCGGATCACGGACGGGGCATCTTCCTGATCAACCAGTTGATGGATGAAGTGCATTACGAGCGCGGCGGGACGCAGATCTACATGCGCAAGAGCTAGTGCCGTTCCAACTCCTGGTGATTATCGAGATGCCGGTAGAACCGATCTCCCTTCTGGACACGTTGTTCATCATTGGGGCGGCATCGCGTCCGGGACCGTTTTTGCCTGAGTCCGAGGAGGACGCATTTGGGTGGAGTCGGAAGCAGGCGGTGGTGCGACTTTCAAATTTACGATCCCCTCAGAGTTGCCACACGGATAGGACACTAGCCTGGATTATTCATGAAGGAGCGAAAGAGCGCAACCAAGCTGGCCGCCGTTCCAGAACCACGGGACCACAGCCCGCAACGCGGGCGACCCGAATAAAGCCCAGGGTGAAGCGGAGTGCCGAAGCGCAGCGAGGCACGCAGCGGAACCCTGGGTCCGCCGATGGGAAGGAGCGGAACCCGCAGAGCGGGTGATCGAAACATCCCGTTCCCGCGATTCGTTGCCAGGTCGAGCGCCCACTCCGTGGGCTTGCCCATTTTGCCGCGCCAACCCAGGGTTGCGCTCGCCAACAACGCTTGCTTCACCCTGGGCTTCATTCGGGTCGCCCGCCTTGCGGGCTTGCGTTCCGGTGAACCCGGGGCGCCGATTGCTGCTTCCAGGGCTTGGCCCGTACGCGATTTTGAAGCCCTGTGGTGCAGGTCAGGCAACAGGTTTGTATCAGAGGAAGCTCTTGTCATCAGAAACGTGAATAATCCAGGCTAGCAGCCCGTGGTAGTCCCTTCGCGCGAAAGCCCGGCCGGCAAGGACGCCCGCCCTACTTTGCGCATCAATAGTTTGCGCGGCTCCGTAGCGCGGCCATCCCTGCCGGCTTACCACGCCCTGCTAACTTGCGAGGCCTGACGGAACGGGACGTGGGATCGTAAACTTGAACGTCGAGCCCCGCCCAAGCTCCGACTCCACCCAAATCTCGCCGCCACCACGTTCGACGATCTTCTTGCATAGTGCCAAGCCTATGCCGGTCCCCGGGATATCCTTGCCGTGCAATCGTTTCAAGACTCCGAATATCTGCTGGAAGTGCTGGGGATCGATACCGATTCCATTGTCGCGAACCGAAAACAACGCTCCCGTTTCGCCATTCTCGGCTGATACATGGACCCGGACTGGTTCCGCGCCTCTGTACTTGATCGCATTTCCGATCAGGTTCTGGAAAAGCTGAATGAGCATGGCGTCTTCCGCCACTACCATCGGCAGCGGATCGGCGGTGATCGTCGCGCCACTTTCCGTGACCACCCTTTCCAGGTTCTGCCGTGCCTTTCCCAGCGCCGCGTTGCCGTCAACCTCGGTCACGATGCGCTGGCCCGTGGTGGTCTCCCAGTAGGCCAGCAAATCCTTCATGAGGGCTTCCATTCTCCGCGCGCCTTGTACCGAACACTCGATGTAATGATCCGCTTCCTGGTCCAGCTTCCCCCGGTAGTCCAGTGCCAGGAGCTCGGTAAAGTTGACCACCGAACGCAGCGGCTCGCGCAAATCGTGGGCCAGGGCATAGGCGAAATGCTGCAACTCGGTGTTCAGGTTATGCAGCGCTTCGTCGGCCCGCTTCCGGTCGGTGATATCCTCCATTGTCAGAAGAATGGTTTGCTCTTGGGCGTTGGGGTCGAAGACCTCACTGGCGTTCAGGAGCACCACCTTCCGGCCGACCCGTTTGAAGTCGTGCGCCACTTCGAAATTCCGAAACGTCGAATGCGCCGGTAGGATTTCGTGCAGCAGTTCGCGCAATTGCGGGATATTCCATTGCCCGTCGCCCAACTCGTAGATGTGCCGCCCTTCGGTCTCCTCCCGCAAAATCTGAAAGACCCCGTAGAAAGCCTCGTTCGCAGAGACAATTTCCAGATTCTTTCGCAAAATCAAAAGGGGCTCATGCACCGCCGCGATGATCGCTTCGGCAAAGTCGCGCCCCCGCCTCTCCGCGTCCACGAGTCTCTTCCCTTTCAAGTGCAGCAAACGGATTTCGAGCATGTTTTGAACACGCACCAACACCTCGGAAAGATCGAGCGGCTGACTCACGAAATCTTTCGCGCCGGCGCTCAGCGCCCGCAGCTTGTGATCCGGGTGAGCGGTGATCGCCAGGACGGGAAGATAGTCGTCCGTCTCGATTTCCTTCAGGCTTTCGATGACCTGAAATCCGTCCATGCCGGGCATCTGGAGATCGAGCAGGATCAAATCGTAGCGATTCCTGAGGTAAAGCTCCCGGACCTCGTTCGGATCCATCGTGGACGCAACAGAAACGTAGCCGGCGCCAGTCAGCAGCCGCTCAAGGAGGAGTATATTGGCCTCCTGATCGTCGACAATCAGGACCTTGCCGTTGAGAATATCGGATGGACTAACCATGGTCTTCCTCTCATTCATTCGCTGCGCCCGGCAGCCGATTCGGATAGATAGCGCGGCTTCGCATTTAGTGGTGAGAGCCTCGCATTCAGAATAGCACCATCGTCCCCACATTCAGAGACAGGCGTGAGCACAGGACGCTCCATGTGATCCTCTTTTCATGACACTCTTCGAGGATAGACACTTATAAGCGCGATGTCTGTTCACATTTGCACTTTCATTAGAAACCGCTTTGTACCCCGTGGGTGTCGGGGCAAACTGTGCGGGACAGCCGCTCTACCACCTTTGTAACTCGTGCTGTGAGCGTTCTTGATCCCGATCAGGTATCGTTGGGAACAGTGCGTTGTGATCATGATGCAATTGATGGCTTCGGCGATGGGTGGCTATCTGGCCGGCCGCCTCCGAACGAAATGGGTTTCTATCCATTCGGACGAAGTGTACTTCCGCGACACCGCCCACGGCTTTCTGGCATGGGCGTGGCATTCGTGATCACGGCGGCGTTCTTGGCGTCGGCGGCTGCTTCCATGGCCGGAGGAGCGATGCAAGCGGGTGCGGCGGCTGCCCCAACGGGCGCGACCGCGATTCGTAAGCGACGCCGACGCCTACTTCGTCGATATGCTCTTGCGATCAGATCACCCAAGTACGGCAGGTGACGATTCACGGGTTCGCTCGGAGTCCGCACATATTTTTGCCAACGCGCTTCGCCACAATGATCTCCCGGCGGTAGACCAAACGTACCTGGCAAAACTGGTATCGGCGCAAACAGGTCTGAGCCCAGCGGACGCCGATAGGAGCGTTTCCGACGTCGTTGCGCAGGCCAGACAAGCCGCCGACACGGCGCGCAAAGCGGCGGCGCACCTGTCCCTATGGAGCTTTGTTGCTCTCTTGCTAGGCGCTTTCTCCGCAAGCTTGACCGCGACCTTCGGCGGCAGCCAACGGGATCACGTAGTAGTTGTCTAGTGAAGTCTTTAAGGAGGCTTACCGATGCGCTCCATTCTTCTTCTCCTGCTAGGAGTGCCAATTCCGATTGTCATCTTGATCGCGCTCTTTGTGCGTTGAACGGCGGGTTTCCATCTGGACGGGCTGGTCCCGGACAAGTCCCGGACAAGAAGCTATTCTCGCCGTGACTGGCTGGAACCGAACGTGTCTTCTTGCGCAGTTGATGGTGCCTTTCAGGGCGGACAGATACTCCTGGATCAGTCAATCGGACGACAGTTTGATGGAGGCGCGAATGAAAACGGAATTCAATAGCACGGAATCCAAGAGCAGAGTTATGAGCAATTGCCGTCTTGCGGCGATTTTGGCTTTACGGACTCCGGAAGGGGCGTTAAATCGCCCGCGAGAACAGCCTGAGGATCCGACATGACGGTCTTTTCAGTTGGACGCGCGCGCAATCCGCACAATCTCTTCAGCGATGTCCTCCGGTGAGAGAACAAAATCGATGCAACCGGTTGTGATTGCGCTCGCGGGCATATCCGGTTCTACCGCAGTGTCAAGTTTCTGCGCGATCGTTGTGCCGCCGATTTCTCTTATGGCACACAACGCTGCCGCCCCATCCCCGTCATAGCCAGAGACAATGATCGCGATCAGCTTGCCCTTCCAGTGCTTCGTTAGGGAACGCAGAAAAACCGTGATCACGTCGGGCCATCCCCAGGGCTTCGATATCGGCTCTAGACGGAACTCACCATCGAGAACGTGCAAATCGCGCTTTTCCGGGATGATGAACACGCGGTTGGGCTGGATGGTCAGTTTTTCCGTGATCAGCTCGACCGGCATCTTCGTGTGGCGCGGCAGAATCTGGTGCAGGTGGGTGGCTACTTGTCTCAGGTGATTGACGATGACAATGGCAACGCCCATATCGGCCGGCAGATGCTGTAACAACCGGATGTAGGCGTCAAGGCCACCGGCCGAGCCGCCCACGCAAACGACGGGAAAGTCTCTTGCAACACTCGTTGTGCTCATCGGCTTGTCAACGATTCCGCGCTCGACTATGATTGAGTCTACATCATTCTCCGCAAAGGCACAGCTAATAAGGGCACACTCCTATGATCCAGAGGGATCATGCGCGGGGAAAGGCTAGACAAGCCAGTTGAACTGGCTGTACGATCAAATATTACGGGTAGACCGCGCGTGTGAGGCATCGCCCGTCGGGGAGCGGTGCGGCATTGCGGAACTGAACCTGAGGCAAGGCACCATGGCGAAAACGACGCGCAAGGCTAAGAATCCGAAAGTTATCCTCGAACCGAGTGAGGTCGAACCGGCCTCCGGGTATGGGGCTCCGGGATGCCCCATCGTCGGCATCGGCGCGTCCGCCGGAGGGCTGGCGGCATTCGAAGCCTTCTTTTCAGGCATGCCCGTCGATACCGATCCCGGCATGGCCTTTGTGCTGGTGCAACACTTGGCTCCAGACCACAAGAGCATTCTTTCGGAGTTAGTGGAACGTTATACCCGTATGAAGGTCTTCCAAGTGACCGACGGTATGGCGGTCAACCCAATTGCGCCTACATTATCCCGCCGAACCGGGATATGGCCTTTGTCAACGGCACGCTCCAGTTGCTGGAGCCGGCCGCGCCGCGCGGCCATCGTCTGCCGATTGACTTTTTCTTCCGCTCCCTGGCTCAGGACCAGCGCGAGCGGGCCATCTGCATTGTGCTCTCGGGGACCGGCAGTGACGGCACCCAGGGCGTGCGGGCGATTAAGGGCGAAGGCGGCATGGCCATGGCGCAGAACCCCAAATCCACCGAATACGAAGGCATGCCGCGCAGCGCGATTGCTCACCGGCCTAGTGGACTATGTGCTGCCGGCGGCGGAAATGCCGGCCCAACTCATCGCCTACGTCGCGCACGCCTTAGGAAAAACTTCGCTTCCGATCGTCCCCTTGGCCCCCAAAGCCGAAGACGCGCTGAAAAAGATCTTCCTGCTGTTGCGCGCGCAAACCGGTCACGATTTTTCCCAGTATAAGCGAAGCACCTTCGTCCGGCGCGTCGAGCGGCGCATGGCCGTACACCAGATCGAGTCGGCTGGACGAGTATGTCCGCTATTTGCAGCAAACCCCGGCCGATTTAGAGGCGCTCTTTCGCGACCTTTTGATCGGCGTTACCAGTTTCTTCCGCGACCCGCAAGCCTTCGGGGCCCTTCGGAAAGCAAGCCGTCCCTCGGCTTTTTGCGGGCAAACCGGCGGGCGCATTGATTCGCGTCTGGGTGCCCGGCTGTTCCACCGGCGAGGAAGCCTATTCCGTCGCCATGCTGCTTCAGGACGGCGATGGAGGAATGAAGCAGAGTTTCAAGCTGCAAGTTTTTGCCACCGACATCGACCGCCAAGCGATCGAATGCGCACGCAGCGGTCTATACCCTGCCAGTATTGTCGGCGACATTTCGCCGTGAAGGCTGGCGCCCGTTTTTTCTCCCAGGAGCCGGACGGCAGCGCCTACCGCATTCAAAAAAGCATCCGCGACAAGGTCATCTTTTCCGAGCAGGACGTGATCAAAGACCCTCCGTTTTCCAAACTCGACCTGATCAGTTGCCGCAATTTATTGATCTATATGGGCGGGGAATTGCAGAAGAAGCTCGTTCCGCTGTTCCACTACGCGCTGAAGCCGGGTGGCATGCTTTTCCTGGGCACGTCCGAGACGGTGGGCGAGTTCGTCGGACCTCTTTACCACCATCGATCGCAAGTCGAAGCTGTATCAGCGCAAAGAGGAGGCTTCCGCCGCACGCCTCCCAGGATCTTTCTCGCGCCATCAACCGGATGAGCGGCCCATCGCACGACCGCTCTGGGAAGACGCCCGGCTCCAGCCAAGTTCCCCGTGCGCGAAATAGCCGAGCGGGCGCTGCTGCAACAATATGTCCCGCCCGGCGCGGTGGTCAACGAACGCGGCCACATCTTCTACCTTCACGGCCGCACCGGAAAGTATCTGGAACCGGCCGCCGGGCGAAGCCGGCATGAACATCTTGAAGATGGCCCGTGAAGGGTTACGGCAGGACCTTGTCACCGCGCTGCACAAAGCCATGACGCTCAAAGTGCCGGCACGCCACCCGGGCCTTCGGATGAAGACGAACGGCGATTTCACGACCGTCACGCTCACGGTCAGGCCGGTGCCGGCGAGCTCGGATTTGGAAGTCGCAGACAAACTTGTTCCTGGTGAGTTTCGAAGAAACGCCGAAGGCGACGCGACGCCGGCGACGCCGGTCAATCCCGTCGCCGTGAATGGCGGCGAAAAGGCGGCCCATGCCGAGTCGGACGCCGATGCGCGCGTTGTGACGCTGACTCAGGAACTGCGTGCCAAGGAAGAATACCTCCAGAGCACCAACGAAGAGCTGGCAACCTCGAACGAGGAGCTGAAATCCTCCAACGAGGAAATGCAGTCCGTGAACGAGGAGCTGCAATCGACCAACGAGGAACTGGAGACCTCCAAGGAAGAATTGCAATCCGTCAACGAAGAGTTGGCCACGGTCAACACCGAACTGCAAAACAAGGTGGCCGATCTGTCGCGCTCCAACAACGACATGAACAACCTGCTGGCCGGCACCGGCATTGGCACCATCTTTGTGGACCATCAACTGCGCATCCAGCGCTTCACCCCTACCGTTACTCAGGTGATCAACCTGATCCTGACCGACGTCGGGCGGCCGGTGGGCCATATCGTCTCCAATCTGGTGGGCTATGACCGCCTGGTGGCGGACGTGCGGGCGGTGCTGGACAGCCTGGTGCCCAAGGAAGTTGAAGTTCAGACCCACACGGGTACGTGGTACCTGCTGCGCATCCGCCCCTATCGCACCCTGGAAAATGTAATCGAAGGCGCGGTGATCACCTTCACCGAGATTACTGAGATGAAAAAGGCGCAGGCGGCGCTTGCGGGAATCCGAGGCCCTGCGCCGCCTGGCGGTGGTGGTGCGCGACGCGCACGATGCCATCACGGTGCAGGACTTGGAGGGTCGCATCCTGGCCTGGAATCCGGGGGCGGAAAGGATGTACGGCTGGAGCGAAGCCGAGGCGTTGGCGATGAACATTCGCGACCTGATCCCGGAGAGCCGGCGGGAAGAAGCGTTGGCCGTGCTCCGGCAACTGAGCCGGGCTGAGGTGATGGAGCCGTACCGCATGCAACGGATCGCCAAAGATGGCCGGATCGTGGAGGTCTGGCTAACCGCCACCGCGTTGGTGAATGACGCCGGGGGTGTGTATGCCATTGCCACGACGGAAAGAGCGCCGGAAAAGGTGCAATCAGAGCCATGACTCCGGAAGAAGGCCGGTTCAAATCCGGCTGTCGACCCGTCCACGGATTCGACAGCCTCACCCGAAGCAGACCCAGGGCAAGCTCTGCGCAAGCGGGCGGAGGCGCTAGCCGAGCGGCCGAAGAGCCGGCGAGAATGCCGGAAAACCTGGAGCGCTATCGCCCGAGGCACTTCGCGGCGCGCGCTCCACGAGTTGCGGGTGCATCAGATCGAACTGGAGATGCAGAACGAGGAGTTGCGCCGGACGCAGGAGGAACTGGAAGTCTCGCGGGCGCGATATTTCGACCTGTACGATCTGGCGCCGGTGGGCTATTTCACGCTCAGCGAACAAGGGTTGATTCTGGAGGCCAATCTGACCGCCGCCAAACTGCTCGGCGTGGCAAGAGGCGCTCTGGTCAAGCAGCCCTTATCCCGCTTTATCCTCCGCGAGGACCAGGACATCCATTATCTGCACCGCAAACCGCTCTTGGAAACGGGCGCCCCACAAGCGTGGGAGCTGCGGCTGCTGAAGAAGGATGCCGCGCCGTTCTGGGTGCAGGTGGAGGCCACCACGGCGCAGGACACGGACGGGGCTTCCGTATGGCGCGCCGCGGTGAGCGACATCACCGAAAGCAAGCGGGCGGAGCGCGCCATGAAGAACACCAATACCGAACTTCAGGAGTTCGCCTATGCCCTCACGCACGACCTTCGGGAACCCCTGCGTATGGTGGTGAACTTTACTCAGCTACTGGCGATCGAGCACTCGGGAAAGCTGGGCGCTGAGGCAGACAAATACATCGCTTATTCCATCGAGGGTGCTTTGCGAATGGAGGCCCTCCTGAAAGAAATTCTGAAATATTGGGAAATAAACCAGGACGCCGAGCGTTCATCCGTTGTTGACTGCAACGAGGTGCTATCACACACACTGTTATCCCTGAAAAGGGCCATTGAAGGAAGCGGCGCTACGGTAACCGCGGATCCCTTGCCGTCCGTGGTAGCCAGAGAGATCATGGTGACGCAGCTTTTCCAGAACCTGATTAGCAATTCGATCAAATATAGAAGCGAAACGCCGCCCAGAATCCACATCTCCGCTGAGAGGACTGCGGAAGGGTGGCTGTTCTCGGTGAGGGACAACGGCATCGGGATTGATCCGACATTCGCCGAGCGCGTATTCGGCCTGTTCAAGCGCCTGCATGGAAAGGAAATCCCCGGTACGGGGATGGGGCTGGCGCTTTGCAGGTTACTGGTGGAACGTTGCGGTGGCCGCATCTGGGTGGAATCGCAATCGGGATGCGGCGCGGTCTTCAAATTCACAATCCCCACGGATGGTCCGTACTGACACCGTCTGTGTCATGCGGGTCGGGCAACTTCTCCGCCGTTCACGCCAAGCCAGAACCGCAGGTCGCTGCAAACGCGCGTCACTTCAAACCGGTCTGCCGCGCTCTGATCATCCCTCCTGTAGGCGTCGAGGGCACCCGCCGAACCGCCCACGCAAACGATAGGCAAGCTTCCGGCAATCGATCGAGCACCGTCATGGGCTATCGTGGTGGCAGTTCGCGGGCCTTCTGGCGTGCCTCAACCTCCTCATCGGTCAGGCGGGCGTCGTAGATCGACCGAGGTTCGATAGTCCGCGCGACGAGCGTCGCGGTAGCCACAGCCAGCAGCAACGGCACGATAAACGACCGGTCCCGGCCGGTCAGTTCCATCATCAGGACCACGGTCGAGATCGGGCCTTGCGTAGTGGCCGCGAGAACGGCGGCCGCGCCGAGCACGGCGAACAGTCCCGGGGGCACGCCCGGCCAGAACCAAGACCACGCATGACCGAGTACAGCGCCGAGCAATGCGCCCACTGTTAGGGAAGGTGTGAACAAGCCGCCGGGGGCGCCGCTGCGTACGCACAGCACGGTCGCGGCGGGCTTCAGCACCAGCAGCGTGATCAGCAAAGCGAGCGCGACCTGGTTCGTGAACGCCAGTTGCGAGATGTCCTTGCCGTTGCCGAGCAACTGCGGGAACCAGATCGAGACCACGCCCAGCAGCCCCAATCCCAGCACCGGCGCGGTCAGCCGGCGCCAGCCCTCCGGCTTATTCCGATCGGCCCAAGTGACCATGCGAACATAGCCGACCGAAACCACGCCCGCGATCGGCCCGGCCAAGAGCGCCCATGCCACGCTCGAAACGGAACTGGGATAAGCCGGGATCAGGTAGGTCGGCGCATCGGGTAGCGCCACCCAGGAGACCGCCGTGGCAACCACAGAGGCGAAAAGAGCGGGCAGCACGTAGCGCAGTGCCAGCATGCCCGCGCATCACCTCTAGCGAGAAAAGCGCGCCGCCCAACGGCACGCCATAAGCCGCGCCCATCCCCGCTCCAGCGCCGCAGGCCACCAAAAGCCGGCGTTGTTCGTCGGACAAGCGAGCTCTGTCTGAAAAGAAGTTGGCCATGACCGCGCCGGCTTGTTTCGGTGCGCCCTCGCGGCCCAGCGACACGCCCATGCCAACGATGATCACGGAAAGCACAGCGCTGCCCAAAGTACGCCAAGCGCGGCATCCGGCCGGCATGGAACCAAATAGCGGCGGTGGTATCAATTCCGTTGCCGCTGGACAGGCGCTTCAGAATGATCTGGCCCGCGCCAGTCACCAAACCGGCGCCCAGCAGCACAAGAATGTGCCGCCAGGGACTAGCATGCTCGGCCGCGTCCAGCAGGTTGGTGCCGGAACCGCCCCACATGAAGTGCTGCACCATTTCCAGCAGCCGGGTCAATACCGCCGCGCTTACGCCCGTACCGATACCTGTGAGCAACACCGCCACCCAAAAGCGGCCCGCGCCGGAACGAGCCAGCGTGGAAGGGATGGCGTCACCGTCGGGTGGCGGCACTTGAGGTGGAAGAGTGTCCATAGCCATTATGCTTTTATCAGAACACGGGTGCTAATGCTTAGGCGTTGTCGACCTTCCGGGTACCCGCCCAACTACCCTAGCAGCCCGTGGTAATAGTGCGCCGGCAGGGATGCCCGCGCCACGGACGCCCGCAAGTCGTTGGTGCGTAAAGTGGGGCGGGCATCCCTGCCGGCCGGTTTTAGTGCGAAACGACTATTACCACGGGCTGCTAGCCTAGATTATTCACGTTTCTGATGACAAAAGCTTCCTCTGATACAAACCTGTTGCCTGACCTGCAGCACAGGGCTTCAAGATCGCGTACGGGCCAAGCCCTGGAAGCAGCAATCGGCGCCCGGGAATGCCAGCCCGCAAGGCGGGCGACCCGAATAAAGCCCAGGGTGAAGCGAGCGCTGTTGGCGAGCGCAACCCTGGGTTGGCGCGGCAAAATGGGCAAGCCCACGGAGTGGGCGCTCGACCTGGCAACCAACCGCGGGAACGGGATGTTTCGATCACCCGCTCTGCGGGTTCCGTTCCTTCCCATCGGCGTTACCCAGGGTTCCGCTGCGTGCCTCGCTACGCTTCGGCACTCCGCTTCACCCTGGGCTTTATTCGGGTCGCCCGCGTTGCGGGCTGTGGTCCCGTGGTCCGGAACGGCGGCCAGCATGGTTGCACTCTTTCGCTCCTTCATGAATAATCCAGGCTAGCACAGCATGCTGACCAGCATCATCAGAGAGAGCAACCGGGTAGGTGTGGGGAGTGTACATCGGTCAGGCGACTGACACCAGATAGTCGCGCCCTTCCCAAGGTTGCTGGCCGTCCAGAAGAAAGTAAAACGGATGGGCGCCCGCTGCGCCGCAGGAATCGGAATGTCCACAAATTCAACTCCCAGCGTGGTGGTGGAAGAGGGAGTGTCCTTCACGGTCCGCCATTCGTCGTCCGACCAGTGCAGCCGGAAAGAAGCCGGCGCTTGAATGCGAAGCACATAGCCGCGTTTGACGCTCCGCACCTGCCGGGTAAACTTCCAGACTTCGAACAATTGCCGGTCCGCGCGCTCGCCGAGATACCGTTTCGCAACCTCGGCAATCAGATCGGACACCTTCCCATCGCGGACGGAGCGAAGCAGCTTGATGTACTCCGCGTGAGCCCACATCAGCGGCATGGCCGAGCCCGTTGGCCGTCCGCAGTACATGTAGACTTGGGGCTGATCCGGACCATCCCACGCCTGCTCGGGCAAAAGGCCGGTGGCTGAGGCGAAGCTTTCCATAGCCCGAAGGAATGGCTTCGCGTCGTGCCCGGCGGCCAACTCGTAGTGACCTCGTTCGCCTGTGAGCAGCGGCCAGGCACGCCCCTGGCCCCAGCCTACAAAAGGGCCGCCATCTTCCCGTTGTCCATATCCATCGTGGTTGTAGCGGCGCCAGCAAGGGCCGAATGGAGTCTCCACCTTCAACACGGCGTCCACGACCTTGAGGGAATCCACGATGATCGGATCGTCGGGCCTGCGGATTCCATGACGCACCAGTTCCAGAAAACCCGCATCCACGATTTCTTTGGCTGGAAAGACGTTCTGCGCGCCGGGCGGGCGGTTCGCAATGGTGATGTTTCCCTGGTTCGGATCTTCCTCAGGGGTTGGGATTGTCCGCCCGCTCCGGAAGAATCCGCAAGTAATGCCGGGGCACCCCTGGGAGCAGAGTCCCTTCCGTTGTGACAGTCCAGCTCTCGACATGGCATTCCAGGAAATCGGCGTATTCCTCCAGGTATTTCGCGGTCGCCTCATCGCCTCTTTCGCGAGCAAAGCAGGCGGCGCAGATCAGAGCGGCAATGTTGGACGCCAGCGTGGAGGGGGAATAGCCGCTGACCTCCTCCCAGCGTTCCTGCGGAGTAACGGGACCATGGCGGACGAGATAAGCAGCCGCCCGCAAGACCATGGGGTACGGGTCAAAGTCTTGCAGGGCGTTCTCACGTTTGAGCCGCCAGGCGAGCAGAATGGGAAAAGCGACTTCATCGAGTTGGACTCCCCGCCAGTAGGGCTCGCCGTCAATCCAGAAGTTCTGGGCGAAACCTCCGCTCTCCTGCTGCGAGACATCCAGATAGATCAGCGCTCTCAAGGGTGTGGTACGATCTCCGGCGGCCAGCATCGCATTCGCGCTGTTGACCATGTCGCGCGTCCATACCAGGTGGTAACCACCCTGATCTTCATCGCCCACGGCTTCTCCCCATGGAATGGCGAGCGAGGCGATAAAGGCGCCGGGATACGACTTGTCTTCGTGAGCGCGGAGCAAATTGAAGCTCGCGCGATACAAGTTACCTCCATCGCCCGAGGCCTTCTCCAGCGGAAGGATGCCGGCGCTCGATCGCGCCCACTGTTCCGCGTACCGCTTGTGATGCTCCGCGAAAGGAGTACTCAGCGATTGAAAGAGCGTTGAGACGGCGTGGTGCTGGCTATTGCCGAACGCCAGTCCCAAGGTGAATTCACGGGTACCGGTTAAGTCCAATTCTCCCGTGAGTGCGATGTTGCCGTCGGGGGCGTGATCGAACTCCCAGTCCATTTGAAAATTGCCGGCCAGGTCGGTCCAGCCGTCGCTCTTGCCCAACGTAACCGCACGAAACACGGGAAAAAGGAACCGTGGCCGCCAGCGCCAGCCATGTTCCCTTTCGTTCGGCAATCAGGACCGTTCGGCCCGCCACGCGCGCCACATAGCCGTTGTTGCCCCAGCCTCCTACCTCAAGATGAGGCGCGCACAGGGCGTAGAGCCGCAGCTTGGAGATGAACGATTCGTCACCGGTTAGCTTGGTGTGCTGAAGAACGCAGGCCAGGTGCGGGTCGGCGATGATCTCTTTGACAATGGCATAATGCCCGGCTGGATCCGAATTCGTACAGCGGTATCCCAAGCCGTGGTCCGACAGACGTTCCAGCTTGGACTTGAGATTGCGCTTTTCGTCGTGGAAAAAGCTCTTGCCGTCGGTGATGAGATACTGAAGGTCCCGGATTTGTGGCCGGTCCACCGTCGGATAATAGACTTCGGTGATGATGCCGTTCCAAAAGGTAAACCAGACCCGGCTGGAAGCTGCATAAGCAGTTCCCACCCCATCCTTTCCTCCATGCGTCCATCTGGGCTCGATGCCCGGCCATCCAAACGCCTTGCGTCTGGTTGGTTTTTTTAGTGAGTTTCATGGTTTGTTTCGATTGCCGTTTGTTTCGATCGCCTCGACCTTTCTTGCAGGATCGTGCTTGGGAAGAGGGGGTCGTCTTCTGTGGGTCCTCCGTCAAGTGGGTCGTCGGGTCGCGACTCTTGGCGTCTTGAGCCGGCTACGCCCCGGAAGAAAAGAATCGCGGCGGATTCAGCGCGCTGCGAATGATCGCTCTGAAATCGGCAGGCCGGAAAGGTCTCGTGACAAGGTCGAAGGCGCCGTAATCAAACAAGTCCCACCACATCCGGGCATCTGCCGATTGGCACAAGAGCACGACACGCGTACCGGGACGGGCCGCCAGAAAGCATCGCACGGCATCCCGCCAGGGCTGGCCAACGTCGGCGTCGTAGACAACGACGGAGGCTACCGTTGAACGTCAGCAGTTCCAAAGCTGCTGCGGTCGAATCGGCGACCATTAGCTCAAGGTCTTGTCCCCGCAGACTCTCCTGCACCAACGACGGATCACCCTGTTGTGGCAGCACAGCAATGACTGAGGGAGCGATCAACTGAGGCATCCCAGGTTCCTCCGTCGGCGATCCAGTGCAAATCACATTAGGACCGCCAGCACGCGGATATCCATTTGTAGCGCCCACACTAAGTGCCTGGAAAGACAAGAGCGCTTCCTGCGATGCGATCCATTGAAGGCATGGAAAAACCTGGGCAGGTGCAAAGAAGCTGGTGCAGTTGTTGCACCTTCTCTGGCCGATGGAGCGTCAGGGAGAAAAGTGAACGCGATCCTTTGGCTTGAACCGGTTCTCCTGGCTACCTAGACGCGTGCCGCAATGCGAACAATCTCTTCAGCGATATCCCCAGGTGAAAGAACCACATCGACACACCCGCTGGCGATTGCGCTGGCAGGCATATCCGGCTCCATGGCTGTGTCGAATCTCTGCGCGATGGTAACGCCCCCCATTTCTCGAATGCCACACAGCGCGGCCGCCCCATCACCATTTGCCTGGCTTTCCTTGTTCTGCTACGCGCTTCCCAGATCCATTCCCCCAAGTGCCGCCCTGGTCGGAGATGGGGTCGCACGGGAAATGGGGAGCAACAGCCCGCCCCATTTGCTCGGACTGTTGCGGCTGGTGTCCGCTTTACGGCTAGTCCATCTTCTTGCTGCCGGACATCTCAATCTTCGACACCTTGATAGTGTCGCCCGTCATTTCCCCTGTCAACTTGACGGAATGACCGGCGTGAACGGGCAGGCCCGCGAAGTCTTGGTTGTCTACGTTGTAAACCTTCCCATCGCTCACAAAGACGTACTTAGCTCCGCCTTTGATGCAGGCCGCTGTACATTGGCGTTCGGTCATCTTCTTGCCATCGTGCTCGGATGTGTTGTGGGTAGCGCCGCACTTGCTGTCGCTGATCTTGCCGGTCCAGGTCTGATCGGCCGCAAAGGCCATGCTGGACAAACTCAAAACCAATACGCCGAGAAAAAACGCTTTTCGAGTCATTGAAGTACCTTCTGTCTGTTAGTGGATTCAGGCTCCTTAGCGGAACGCGCCTGTAGCCTTTCAGCGTATCGTGCCCGGCGCAAGCATGTCTGCTCAGTATTGAACACTTGCGTGCCTCGATCATCGAGATCGGGTATACCCATTCATCGACTGCTTGACTGAATTTGAGACGTTCTATCCCATAGTGGCCCCATGTGCGCAGGTGTAGGTGCTGCACTTGAATTGATTAGGGGGCCTGCTTCCATCGGTTCGCCGGAGGCAAGACTTGCAGTTGCCAGATGGAATCTCCGCGTAACTAGATGTAAAGGCGTCTTTCTCGTCTGGCCCTTCTCGTGCATTGACCCGTACGGAGGAACAAGACACATGAACCCCAGCACGAAAGATCAGGTTGCGGGAAGCGTTAATGAAGTAAAGGGCAAGGTCAAGCAGAAGGCGGGACACCTCGTTGGCAATACACGTTTGGAAGACGAAGGCCGGTCACAGAAGTTGGACGGCAAGGTGCAGAAGAAGGTCGGACAGATTGAGAAAGTGTTCGAGAAGTAGTGTGAACACGGGAGTGCTCCGGTGCGAGAATCGCCGCGTGGGCGTTGAATTGCATCGGAGCCGCCCGTGACAAACAGAACGCGAAAGGACATTCACAATGTTGATACTAATCATCGTTTTGATATTGGTGTTCGGCGGTGGTGGCGGGTATTACGGCCACAGCCGTTGGGGTGGTGGCGGCGGTGTCGGCGTAGGGCTGGGCACGGTGCTGATCATCCTGCTCATCGCCTACTTGTTGGGCGCCTTCCCCATGAGATAGAGCGGGTCTTGTGCAAGAGCTGTTCCTCATTCACATGCAGGAGTAACGTTCAGGCGAGCCGATAAACGGTCGCCACTGAGAGGGCCGGGAGCGCGCCATGATGGTAGCCGTATTCGCAACTCTAGCGATGATGTGGTTTCTGGGTGGCTCGGGACGGCCGCCGACGTCAACGGTATGAGGAAGGTCGCTGTTTCTCCATCCGCGCGCGCGGGAAGCGAATTGCCTTGGGTTCGCCAAGCAATCTGCTGCCCAATTTAGCTCCATGCGCGGACACCGAAAGAGGGATCGTGCCAGAAAAGCGCGTAGCCGACCAATTCGTTGAAGTTCTCGCCTGTGCAGGGGTCCAACGAGTGTACGGCGTTGCCGGCGACTCGCTGAACGGAATCACCGACTCCCTTCGAACCAACAAACAGATTCAGTGGATGCATGTCCGCCACGAGGAATCGGCGGCCTTCGCCGCGGGGGCGGAAGCGCATTTGACCGGCCGCTTGGCGGTCTGCGCCGGAAGTTGTGGTCCCGGCAATCTCCATCTGATCAACGGACTCTACGACTGCCATAGAAGCCGTGTGCCGGTGCTGGCCATCGCGGCGCAGATTCCCAGTTGCGAGATCGGAGGCGGATACTTCCAGGAGACTCATCCCGAACATCTCTTCGCGCAGTGCAGCCATTTTTGCGAGTTGATCTCGCAGCCGGAACAAATGCCGCGAATCCTGGAGATCGCCATCCAGACGGCTCGCTCGCGCCGCGGCGTTGCGGTAGTGGCCATTCCCGGCGACATCTTGCTACGAAGCGCCGCGCCGTTGGAGCGGAGCATGTCCTTCCGCGAGCCTAGCCCGAACGTCTGTCCCTCCGACGGCGAGATGGAAACTTTGGCGAAGGTTCTCAACCAGGCGGATCGAATCACGATCCTGGGCGGCGCGGGTTGTGCCGGCGCGCACGCGGAACTGATCGAATTGGCCGCCAAGCTCAAAGCGCCGATCGTCCATGCCCTGCGCGGCAAGGAGTTCATCGAATACGACAATCCCTTCGACGTGGGTATGACCGGACTATTGGGATTCTCCGCCGGTTACCACGCTATGGAGAAATGCCATCTCCTGCTCATGCTGGGCACGGACTTTCCGTACCGCCAGTTTTATCCTAAAGACGCCACCGTGGTTCAGATCGACGTGCGGGGCGAACAACTGGGCCGGCGCACCAAGGTCAACTACGGCTTTGTCGGCGATGTTCGAACCACGCTGCGGGCGGTATTGCCGAAACTCAAGCAGAAGCGCAGCGACGGCCACTTGAAGTCGGCCCTGCGCGAATATCGCGAGTCCCGCAAAGGCCGCGACGATCTGGCCAGCGGCAAGCCCAGCGGCAAAGCGGGCTCGCGGGCCATTCACCCGCAATTCCTGACGCGCGTGATTGACGAACTCGCGGCGGACGATGCCATCTTCACCTGCGACGTCGGCACACCCACCGTGTGGGCGGCGCGTTATCTTACGATGAATGGCCGCCGCCGGCTGCTGGGCTCGTTTACCCATGCTTCGATGGCCAATGCCATGCCTCAAGCCATCGGGGCGCAAGCGGCTTATCCCGGCCGGCAGGTGGTGGCGCTTTGTGGAGACGGCGGTCTGGCCATGCTTCTGGGCGATATCCTCACGCTGGGCCAACTCCGCTTGCCCGTGAAACTGATTGTCTACCGCAACGACTCGCTGGCTTTCGTGCAGCAGGAGCAGCAAGCCTCGGGGCTTCTGGATACTGCCGTTGAACTTCGCAACCCTGACTTTGCCCTGATCGCTGAGGCTGCGGGTCTCCGCGGATTAAGGGCGGAAACGCCGGAAGAGGTTCGCCCGAAGATCGAGCAAGCGCTCAACCACGATGGGCCCGCTCTGGTCGAGGTCCATACCGCGCGCCAGGAACTGGCGCTGCCGCCCACGATTAGCGCCAAGCAGGCGATTGGCTTCAACGTGTTTCTCGCCAAGGCCGTCCTCAGCGGCCGCGGCGACGAAATCCTGGACTTGGCCAAGACCAACCTCATCAGCAGGCTGCTGGGTTGAACCGGGGGATCAATGCTTGGGTGCCGGCAGGGGATATCTTCACTCAGAATTCCTTCGGCGGTGCGATGCAAAATTTGCGCATGAGCGCGAAACCCCGGCGCGCCTGCCGCGCAAGTGACTGAGAAGTCTCGCCTGATGCGTGGCAAGCAACTTGCTTAACAATTCCTTGATGTCAGGTGAATACGCGGGCCATCTGCGGGCCGACGATCCGCTGCACTCCTATCTGTCGCAACACGTTCTGCCGGGCATGGGCGCGGCCGCGCACCCGATGAACTTTCGTGTTTTCTGTCTGAAGGAAACGAAAGTGTACCGCTATGAGGAAAGCCATAGCCGTACTCAAGTAGTTGGCAAGTTCTTTGTGAATGGCGGTCAACATGGGTCGGGAGCCACGCGCATGTGGCAGGAGTTCGAGAACTTGCAGGTCTTGCGCGGGTACGGGTTGGCCGCCGATCCTCACCATGTGGTGCGGCCGCTGGGCACGAATGCGTCGCTCAACGGCATCCTGGTCGAGGAATACTGCGGGGACGCGCCCCTGAGCGCGTTTATCAATGGCGCCATCCATCAAGGACGCCAGCCGCAGCTCTTCGCTAAACTTACCGCCCTGGCCTACTTTCTGGCGACCCTCCACAACCGTACGGCCAACGGTCACACTGTGGATTTTACCCAGGATTGCGCCTACCTCGACCGGCTGGTGAAGAAGCTGGAAAGCAAACACATCATTTCCACTCCGGATGCCGACGAGTTGTATTGGCTGCGCGATCTTTGGCGGGACAAGCCGCGCATGTGGGAGGATCGCCAGGTGTTCGTACATGGCGATGCCACTCCCAGCAATTTCCTGTTCGGGAAAGGCCTCAGCGTCATGGCCATCGACCTGGAACGCATGAAGCGCGCCGACCGCGCCTTCGATCTTGGGCGGATCGCCGGTGAACTGCAGCACTTCTTCCTGCAGGCCACTGCCAACAAATACGCCGCCGAACCTTTTATCGGCCATTTTCTCTGGGAGTACGCCTGCCACTTCCCCGACCGCGATCGGGCGTTCCAGTCGATTACCGGCAGAATTCCATTCCAGATGGCTCTTACGCTGTTGCGCATTGCCCGCAACTCCTGGGTTCACGCGCCGCATCGCCAGCGATTGATCGCGGAAGCCAAGATCATTTTGCGGACACCCTGATGGATATCCGAGCGCTGCTTTTCGATATCAACGGAACACTGATTGACATTGAAACGGATGAGCGGATGGAGCAGGCCTATCGCGCCATCGGGCATTTCCTCACCTATCAAGGCATTAAGCTACGCCGCTCGGAAGCCATGAATCTGTATTTCCAAATCATGAAGGAACAGTTCCAGCGGAATACCGAGACCTTTCCGGAGTTTGACGTGGTGGCAATCTGGCGCGAGGTTCTGGAGCAGCGCAGCAACGATTTTACTCGCGCGCTACCTGCCGAAAAATTGCGCCAGATGCCCCTGTTCCTGGCCGAATTGCAGCGCGGAATATCCCGCAAGCGGCTCAGCCTCTTCCCCCAGGTGCTGGAGGTTCTGAATCAGTTGAAGGAACGCTATCGCCTGGCCGTCGTTTCCGACGCCCAGAGCGCATTTGCCGTTCCGGAACTCCGCGCGCTGGGCCTGCATGAATACTTCGACCCAGTGATCATCTCCGGCGACTATGGATATCGCAAGCCGGATGTCCGGCTGTTCCAGAAGGCTCTGGATGGTCTGCAAGTTGCTCCCGGCCACGCGATCTTCATTGGAAACGACTGCTACCGCGATGTCTTCGGGGCCCGCCAACTGGGGATGAAAACCATCTTGTTCCGTCACATCCAAGACATCCCTGGTCCCAACGAGGCGCAACCGGGTTACGTCATTCGCGAATTTGCGGAGCTGCCGCGGGCGCTCGATTTTTTTACCACGCAGTAGAGCACATTCTGCGGTCTTGGGATGCAGAAGTTGCATATGCGGGCGCAAAAGTTGGACCCTCGCCGCCCGCTAAGTCAAAGAAAAACCTCGCTTAGGGTTTGGTCCTACGCTTGCCTTCCTCATGACGAGCCGAAATCATTCTTCGCCTTGGGGCGTTGACGGGGACGTGACAATGCGCGTGATGGCGGCACAACTTCCCGTGCGCGGGTGTTCCAAAATGAGGCCGAGAGTGATCCGAAAGGTGAGTCTATGAATTTGAATAAGCTCAGCGCTTACTTCCTGTGTGCGACGGTTGCCGTTTTCCTGATGGTTGCGAATGTGGCAGCCCAGCCCTCCCTTGGAACGGCCGCCAATTTCGCGGTTCTGGCCAACTCGGGGATCACTAGCACTGGTGTCGCCGGCACCGTGGTTACTGGCGGAAATGTTGGATCGGGTCCTACAACTCCCACTATAATCGGTTTTCCCCCGGCAGTCGTGACTCCCCCCGGGACGTTATATACAACCGCCAACGCCGTTACGGCTCTCGCCAATCATGACTTGGGAATTGCCTACGGTAATATCTCCGCAATGGCGCCGACGCAAACCTTCCCGAATGGCGACGGACAATTGAATAATCTCATTTTGGGTCCTGGCGTCTACCGGGTTGGGGCGGCGACGACCGCTCAGTTGGCAGCAGGCACCCTGACGCTCGACGCTGGTAACGCCCCGGGGGCTGTCTTTGTATTCCAGATTCCTGGCACCACTCTTAAGACCGCAGGAGCTACTAAAATCCTTCTCCTGAACCAAGCTCAATCGTGTAACGTTTTTTGGCAGGTTGGCACCTCGGCGACTCTTGGGGCATCTTCTACCTTTGTCGGGTCCATGCTGGCCGATACGTCGATCACGGTGGGAAATAGCGTAACGGTGGCCGGCAGATTATTGGCGGGAGCGGTAACCGCCAGTGGCGCGATAACCCTAGACCAAGATCAAGTAACAACCACGGCCTGCGCGGCGATCCCGCCGCCCACGGGGTCCATTCAGATCGTGAAGAACGCGGTGGGCGGGACCGGAACTTTCGCGTTCACCAGCGCTGCCTTGGGGCCGTTCTCTCTGACCACCAGCGGCGTCGGCAACACGGCTAACCAGACGTTCATTGGCTTGGCCCCGGGCGTCTACAGCGTAAGTGAGACGGCGCAAGCCGGTTGGAGCGCGACCAGCAGTTGCAACAACGGGACGATCGGCGCCATCAATGTGGTGGCCGGAGCGACGACCATCTGCACCTTTACCAACACCCAGCAGGGATCCATCCAGATCGTGAAGAACGCGGTGGGCGGGACCGGTACGTTCGCGTTCACCGGCGGCTTGGGGCCCTTCTCTCTGACCACCAGCGGCGCCGGCAATACGGCTAGCCAGTCATTCATCAACCTGAACCCAGGCACCTACAGCGTGCTGGAGACAGCGCAAGCTGGCTGGACTCCGACCAGCAGCAGTTGCAGCAACGCCTCGCCGACCGGCGCCATCGTTGTGACGCCCGGAGCGGCAATCGTCTGTACCTTTACCAACACTCAGCAGGGGTCCATCAAGGTAGTGAAAAACACGGTGGGCGGGGACGCCGTATTCGCGTTCAACAGCAACTTCGGGCTGGCATCCTTGGCCACGGCCGGCGGCACAGCCACCCAGACATTCAACAACCTGACCCCAGGCGGGGCCTACAACGTGAGTGAGACCCTGCCTTCCGGCTGGACGCAGACCGGCGCCAGTTGCAGCAACGGGACGCCCGCTGCCGTCACGGTAGTGGCTGGGGCGACGACCACCTGCACGTTCACCAACGCCCAGGCGGGGTCCATCAAGGTAGTGAAGAACACGGTGGGCGGGAACGGTACATTCGCGTTCACCAGCACCTTCGGGCTGACCTCGCTGACCACCAGTGGGACCACCAGCGGCGGCACGGCCAGCCAGACATTCAGCAACCTCACTGCGGGCAGCGGCTACAGCTTGAGTGAGACCGTGCCCGCGAGTTGGACGCAGACCAGCGCCATTTGCACCAACGGAACGCCAGCTAACATCACGGTGGCGCCCGGGGCGACGACTACCTGCGTCATCACCAACACCACGACGGCCCCGCCGCCAGTGGGCCTGATCACGATCGTGAAGAACACGGTGGGCGGGAACGGTGCGTTCGCGTTCACTAGCAACTTCGGACTGACCTCTCTGACCACCAGCGGCGGCACGGCCAGCCAAACATTCGCCAACCTGACCCCAGGCAGCACCTACAGCGTCAGTGAGACGGTGCCCGCCGGCTGGACCCAGACCAGCGCCACTTGCACAAACGGAACGCCCGGCGCCATCACGGTGGTGGCCGGCGTGACCACCATCTGCACCTTCACCAACACCCAGCAGGCGGCCATCACCATCGTGAAGAACACGGTGGGTGGAAACGGCACATTCACGTTCACCAGCAACTTCGGGCTGACCTCTCCGCTGACCACGGTCGGCGGCACGGTCAGTCAGACGATCGGCGGATTGATCCCGGGCGGCAGCTACAACGTGAGTGAGACCGTGCCCTCCGGCTGGACTCAGACCAGCGCCATTTGCTCCAACGGTACGCCCGCGGCAATCACGGTGGTGGCCGGCGCCGCGACCACTTGCATCTTCACCAACACCCAGCAGGGAGCCATCAAAGTGGTGAAGAACACCATCGGCGGAGACGGCACATTCGCGTTCACCAGCAATTTCGGGCTGACCTCTTTGACGACGAGCAGCGGCACGGCCACCCAGACATTCAGTTTGGCCCCGGGCGCCAGCTTCAGCCTGAGTGAGACCGTGCCTTCCGGATGGACTCAGAACAGCGCCACTTGCTCGAACGGGACGCCCGCAGCCATCATTGTGACGGCCGGGGCGACCACCACCTGCACCATCATCAACGCCAAGGGGGCCGCGTCGCTGCCCGACGTGACCATCAGCAAGAGTCACGCGGGGAACTTCCGCCAGGGAGATACCGGCGACACCTACACCCTGACGGTCAGCAATCTGGGTCCGGGTCCAACCATCGGCCTGGTAACGGCCAGCGACACGCTTCCGGCAGGATTGACGGCCACCGACATCAGCGGGACGGGCTGGAGTTGCACGCTAACTTCGCTCACTTGTACGCGTAGCGATGTGCTGGCCGCGGGCGCCAGCTTTCCGGTCATCACGGTGACGGTAAACGTGGCCAACAACAGTTCGGCTTTCCCCGCAGTGCCGGGCAGCCCGGTCTTCCAGACCGGCGATATCCTGATTTCCATGACCGACGGAACCGTTCAATGGTGGCGCCAGCCCTGGATGCAAGTGAAAGTGCTTCCCACCCTCACCGATGGCCAAGCCAAGGGCATGGCTTTCGACACTTTCAACAACTTGTATGTGACGCATTGGTACGGAGCGGGTTTGTCCGGCAACGACGTGGCCACGTTCAACCAGTACGGCAACAGCACCGGGTTGTTTGGAAGCGGCTACGATTGCAATCCGTCATCGATCGTCTTTGACAACAGCGGCAACGCTTACGTCGGCCATGCCGATTGCAGCACGGCAATCTTGAAGTTTGGTCCCCTGGGAAATTCGCTGGCCCGTTATAGTGTGGCGGTAGAGAATCGCGGAACCTACGACATTGGCCTCGATAACAACCAGTGCACCATGTATTACACCTCGGAAGGCCCGGATGTGCTGCGCTTCAACGTTTGCACCAACACGCAGATGTCCAACTTCAACAGCGCTCCGCTTCCCGACCCGGTGGCCGGGGCGTTTGCGCTGCTTCCCGGCGGCGGAATGTTGGTCGCCAACTCCAGCGTGATTACCAGCCTGGACGCCTCCGGCAAATTCGTGCGCACTTACAGTACGCCGAACAACTCTTGCTGGCTGGGCCTCGCGCTCGATCTGGATGGCGTGTCGTTCTGGGCCAGCGACTGGTGCGCATCGTCGGTAACCCGCTTTAACATCGCCACGGGAGCCGTGATCGAGAGCCATGTGATCAGCAACATCGGATACATGGTCAAGCGGATCGCCATTCCCAAGAATATCTTCAGCACCACCGTGATCAACACCGCGGTTGTGGCGGGCGGCGGCGAGGTAAATCTCAGCAACGACTCGGCCAGCGACGCGACGATCATCAATCCGCCCGTGCCCATCGCGGCACCGGCAACCAACGTAGCCGGCACGGTCAACGCCGCCGGTTTTGGGCCAACCGTAGCGGCCGGCAGCATCGCTTCGGTCTTTGGGATCAACCTTTCCGTCGGGACGGCAACCGCCAGCACCCTTCCTCTGCCCTTTACGCTGGCCTCCAGCAGCTTGCAAATCGGGGGACAAGCCGCGCCCCTGTTTTATGCTTCGCCCAGCCAACTGAATCTGCAAGTTCCGTGGGGACTGGCGGGGCAGACCGCTGCGGGAATCACCGTAACGGTGGGAACCCTGACTTCCGACCAGGAGACGGTGAACATCGCACCCTTTGCTCCCGGCCTCTTCACGCTGAACATAGCGGGTTCATCGCAGGGGGCGATTCTGATCGCCAGCACCGGGCAGTTTGCCGCGCCGCCCAGCGTTCCTGGTAGCCAGATCGCCAGCGCCGGCCAAGTCCTCTCGATCTTCTGTACGGGCTTGGGACCGGTTTCCAACCAGCCGGCCACCGGGGCTGCGGCTCTGGCCAACCCGTTATCTGCCACCCCCACGACACCCACCGTGACTATCGGAGGCCTTCCGGCTCTGGTGAGTTTCTCCGGTTTGGCGCCCGGCGCGGTGGGACTCTATCAGGTGAATGTCCAGGTGCCGACAGGCACGCCGACGGGTTCCGCAGTGCCGGTAATTCTCAGCATCGGCGGGGTCACTTCCAATACGGTGACGATCGCCGTGCAATAAAGCGGAGCGGGCATCCTTGTCGGCACCTGGCAGACAAGGATGCCCGCGACACTCTGGACAAAGGCTTCTTTCCGAATGACTGTGCAAGTTTTGCAGATCCCAGGCTTCCCCCAGCCCTCCATAGCCTGCACATGACCGTGCATCATACTTCAAAGATGGGAGTTAGCGTTTGGCCCAATTATTGCTAGTTCCTCCATCGGAGCCTTGGCACAGGCCAGCGGAAACTCCAGAAAGCGGTAGCTAACATGCTTTTTACGATCGCAATTGTCCTAATCGTGTTGTGGGCGTTGGGACTGGTCACTTCCTACACATTGGGCGGCTTCATTCACATCCTGTTGGTATTGGCGATCGCGGTGTTTCTGATTCGCCTGATCCAAGGCCGAAGCACCGTTTAGCAGGTACTGCCATGAGCAAACTGGACATCGCGTTGCCGCGAATTGGCTTGGCGCCATGGGCGTTCGTTGCCTTTCGGATCGCCCTCGAGGCAGGCTTTGTTTCGGCGCGCTTCCTCGGGGAAGGAATGTTGGATCGCGCCGGCGAAAGGGTTTTGCTATGATGCCCCGAATCCTCATCGCCGACGATTGCCCGGAGATCTGCAGCATCATGCAGGCCATTTTGGACTCCTGCGGATACCTGGTCACGATCGCCCAGGACGGTCTGGACGCATGGGAGGCCATTGGCCGCGAGCGGCCCAGCATGGTTGTTCTGGACATCGAGATGCCTGGACTCAATGGCTGTGAAGTTTGCCGGCGAATCAAGAGCCAGCCTGAAACGTGCGGCATCCCGGTACTCCTGGTGAGTGGGTGCGGGCGCACCGCCGAACTAGCGCGTGGCGCGGGGGCCGACGGCTTTTTGGATAAGCCATTTCATCTTCGCGATCTGCTGGAGCAAGTGAACTCACTGCTAGGCCGCAGCGTGGCGGAAGTCGCCTCAGCGGCCAATTGAATAAAGAGGGTTTTGTGACCAAGACAACGAAAAAGGCCCCCGCCAGCAAGGCTGGCACAACGAAAGCCGACAAAGACAAACAGTTGAGGCGGCAGGATTATCACGCGGTAGGCACCACGAAAGCCGACAAAGACAAGCAGTTCAGGCTGCAGGAGCAAGCCCGAATGCTGAAAGGGCAGATGAGCACCGGGGCAGCCTCGGTAGTCGCCTACCAACAAACCTCCGGCGACTATGGCGATATGTCCCAGCAGAGCGAGCAGGAGTGGCTCTTCTTAAATCAGAACAAGGCCAATGCGAATGAATTGGAACTAATCCAGAAAGCCCTGCGGCGCATCAAAGATGGCAGCTACGGCATCTGCTCCCGCTGCACGCAACCGATCTCGCCGCGGCGTTTGCGGGCCATTCCCTGGGCGGAGTGCTGCATCGAGTGCCAGGACGGCGGCAGAGACGGCGGCAGAGACGGCGGCACAGACGGCGGCCGCCAGCCGATGGGCCTCACGGCATAGTGAACAAGTTAGGATAAAGATGTTGAAACAATCCTTACCGACAGTTTCGGGGCGGGTCTTACTGGTCGATGACGACAAGCGCCAGCTTGCTGTCCTGCAGGCCATTCTGGCCGAGCGTGGCATCGAAACGCGCCTGGCCGCGGACGGCCGTGAAGCGTTGGAAAAACTCGACACGTTTACGCCGGATATCATTGTCACCGACCTGGTGATGCCGGGCATGGACGGCTTCGAACTGCTCCAATTATTGAAGGAACGGGAGGATACCACTCCGGCGATCGTCATGACCGGCTATGGCAGCGTGGAAAAGGCGCTGCGCGCGGTTCATGACCTGAATGCCTTTTGGTATCTGGAGAAGCCCGTGGAACCGCAGGCCTTCGAAATCCTCATCGACCGGGCGATTCATCACACCCGCGCCTTGCGGGAAACCGAAGAAATGAAGCGCACGCTGTCTCTGCACGGAGTTCTGGGAGACCTGGTCGGGAAATCCCCGGCCATGCAAGAGGTATACGCGGTCATCCGCCAGGCGGCGCCGACATCCGCTACCGTGCTGATCTGCGGGGAGAGTGGAACCGGCAAGGAACTGGTGGCCCGAGAAATCCACAAGCTCAGTCCGCGAAGGAACGGCGCCTTCGTGGCGATCAACGCGCCGGCGTTGCCGGAAACCTTGATCGAAAGCGAGTTGTTCGGCCATGAAAGAGGGGCGTTTACCGGAGCGGTCGATCGCCGCGCGGGATGCTTCGAGCGGGCCCACGGCGGCACGCTCTTCCTGGACGAGATCAGCGAGATGACGCTGCCGATGCAAACCAAGCTTCTGCGGGTATTGGAAGATTCCCGGGTTCAAAGACTGGGAGGCAAGGGCGACATTGAAGTCAACGTGCGCGTGCTGGCCGCGACGAATCGCGCTCCCGGCACCAACCTGCGGGAAGACCTCTACTACCGGCTGAACGTGTTTCAAATCGTGCTGCCGCCTCTTCGGGAACACAAGGAAGATATCCCGCTGATCGCCGACGTGATGATCCAGGCGCTCAACAAGAAGCACGGAACGCGCGTGAGCAACCTCGATCCCGCGGTGTTGGATCTGTTCAGCACCTACCACTGGCCCGGCAACGCCCGGGAGTTGCGCAACGTGATTGAGCGAGCCGCCATTGTGGCGGCCACGGGAGCTGTGCATGTAAATCACTTGCCTTCTCCATTTTTCTTCGCGAAATCCGCGGCGGACGAAGCCCTGTCGTTGGTTGGCAGCGGCGGAATCGTGCTGCAACCCGGTCATCGCATGAGCGAGTCCGATGAAGCCTTCATCAAGGCCACTCTGCAACACGCCGGCAACAATCGCAAACGCGCCGCGGAAATGCTGGGAATCAGCCTCCGCACGCTGCAAACGCGTCTCAAGGAGTTTCGCAAGAAAGCGCCGCTGGCCAAGTCCGCCTAGATCACTGCGGCGACCGCGCCCGATCGCCCTGCTCCAACTCTCGTTCTGAGTCCCGCGCCTGGCTCAGCTGTCGCACATGCGTGGAGGAGAATATGGCAAAGCCAAACCGGAGATTCGTTAAGTTCGCGAGGTTCTGCAATTGGGGTGAATCTTAGGTCGCCCTTTCAGGGCTTGGGCCAACGTGGGGTCCTACCCAGGGCGACGCTTCGCTTGCCCTGGGCTAACTTAGCCCGCCCCGTTGGGGCTGGCTTCCACTGCGCGCAACCCGCGTACGTGGGCGCCGATCCGGAAGGGGCAACAGAGCGGCCAATCCAGAGGGCCAGCAAAACGCCCAATCCGGAGGGCCAACGGCCCGACCCATATCAGCCCAGGGCAAGCGAAGCGTCGCCCTGGGTTATCGGCGGAACATTTCAGCCCTGAAGGGGCGGGCTAATAAATCCCCGGGCGGCGGCCCCGAAAGCGACGCCGGCCCTTCGCTGCCGGGCGCGCTGCAGCAGCAACTCGGGCTGAAACTGGAGTCGAAAAAGGGCATGGTGGATATCGTGGTGGTGGACCATCTCGAAAAGGTCCCCACGGAGAATTGATCCGTTCCACAGATTGATTGATCCACAGATTGCATAGCGCGGCCAGGGCCCGCAACCGATGAAGGATCCGGAGCCACAGATGAACGCAGATAAACACGAATAAGAAAAAGCAACCGCCGCCGGTTGGAATCTTCGCGGCGCGCCAAGAAGTGGACACTCGTAGTACAGATTTCCGGTTGCAAACGTGCTTGAATCAATCCCCCCTTCCTTAAGACGCTCCCGGAAATTTCCTCTTGTCGGTGGCATTAGCCCGGGGAACCCGCTACAATGTTCGTCTATGAAGTGCCCCAGTTGCAAAACCGAAATGACTGCTTGGACGCTCGACGGCCACCTGGGCCCTCAGGTCACCATCGATATGTGCGCCAGTTGCCAGGCGTTCTGGTTCGACCAGTTCGAGGATCTGCATCTCGCTCCGGGCTCCACGCTGAAGCTGATGAAGTTTATCGGTGACCACTCGTCGGCGACGAAGCCGGTTCTGGCGGAAGCGCTGCGGTGCCCGCGGTGCGCAGCTCGGCTGTTGCTGGCCCACGACATTCAGCGAAACATGCGCTTCAGTTATTGGCGATGCGAAAACGAAGACGGGAAGTTCATCGGTTTTTTTGAGTTCCTGAAAGAAAAGAACTTCATTCATCCGCTCTCGCCTCAGCAGATCGAGCAGTTGCGACAGAACATTCAGTTTGTGAATTGCTCCAACTGTGGGGCGTCCATCAACTTGGAATCCGACACGGCCTGTCCATTCTGCCATTCCGCCATCGCCATGCTGGACATGCAGCAGCCGCAGCAACTGCTGGCGCAACTCAAGCAAGCTACCCAGCCACGGCCGGTTGATCCGGCACTGCCGTTGAAACTCGCTCAAGCAAAGTTAGAAATGGAAACCTCACTAACCCCATTTGAAAGCGATCATGAATGGTGGAGCGATGCCCGCTCGTCCGGCCTAGTGCAGGCCGGCCTGAACACCGTCACCCGATGGCTCGACAAGTTGGTCCTTTGATCGCTGTGCCATGGCCCCGGCGGATTAATTCGCCAAGTTCAGGCCAACCCCATTCGCCTCCATTTTCCCCAAGGCGGCGTGCCAATTGATAGCGGGCCCAGGTTCTACTTAGGCGGAATGTCCACTTCGATGTAGCCACCGGGCGTAACGCACTTCAGCGCCGAAACAACCCGGTCCACAATGCTGGCGCAAGACCGGCCAACGCGGTGTACTGAGCTCGACAATCGCGATCCGGCGAGTTGAGAGGTTCTGTTGATAGCGGATGTTCTTATCTGCGGCGATCAGCACATCAAATCCTTCCGCCTCGCCGGCGTTCAGTAAGTCGCCGTTGGACAGCCTGTGCCATCCGCGCTCGATCGCTTCGACGATCGTATGATCACGAAGGAACGCGCGCAGCGGGGCAGGGGTGCTGTGGTCAAACAGGATGAGCATGGGTAAGGCGGGTCGGCGGCGGAATCGGCGCGTCCAGACTACGTGCGGCAACCTCCAGCACGGTCACCGCCTGCTCCTGGGTCAAGTGGAACCATTCCGCAACCTCCTCGACAGTGGCACCGGCTTCAAGATTCTCGAACACCGCAGAAACCGGCATCCGCGTATCGCGGAAAACCCAAGCTCCGCTCAACCTTCCCGGCACGCTTTCCACCGCGGGACATTGTGACCAATCCATAGCCGCCATGTGCAAGTCTCCTACTACTAGTCTAGGCCATAATCCTGTCCAGTCAATCCGAATTGAAGGAAACACGGGGGGAACGCAGGGGAATCCGGGGACGGGATGCACGGGGATGCGCGAGGACTGATCTGCGTAGCCATTCTTCGCGGGCATTTTTTCGCGGAAACACTTGTCTGATTCGTCTAGCCGCAGTTCCATCGTCGGAGAGGCTCGCGGAGTGCGATGCATAAAGAGACACGACGCAGCCGTCCCGTTTCTTGCCCTCATTTCTTCCCCAGAAAAACCACCAAGTTCAGTCTGTCCCCGGCCGTCCCCCAAACTCCATGGCGCCCAGGTAGCCGGGTCCGTTGGGACCGTCAAACGTGGGAATCATATACGTGAGTCCCTTGCCTGCGCTAAGATGGAGCTGCCGTGAAAGGCCTTCTCTTGTGGAGTTCCGAAGAGGCTCGAAATGTTCGTTTCCTGAACATTTCCCGAGTGCGTTTTCAAAGAGGGCTGACCTCTTGACGTGTGTGAGGGTGGGGGAATGCAAGATCTCACAGTCCACACGATTTCTTGTCAAGTAATTTTTCAGACTTATTGCTTGTGGTAGTAGTGGTAGTAGTAGCAGCGTAACGCGTTACACTTGTTCCACTTGTAAGACAACGTATAACAACGATTGACAACGCCATCACCTTGGCCGATAACGCCGTTAGCTAACACGGGGTAAGATATAGGATGTGACTGGTGGTCACGTGACTGCGAGTCACAACCGGCCCCACCAAGCCGGTTTAAAAGGGAGACTGAGAAGTAAGATTGCGGATTCCAATGGACCGCCTTGTTCGGTCCGCTATAGCCAGTTGTACGAGGACTGGTTGTCACTCAGACGTCACCTTTGATCGGCAGGGCTAAGGGGAGATAGCGCGAAGGGGAGACGATAATGCCGCAAACGCCAGAGGAACGTCTAGCTAGGGCCATTGAAGATCGCTTCAGGAAAATGCCAGTTACGGAGCGTATAGCAAAGGTCCGTGAACTGGCTTCGAAATCCGCTGCCGATGATGCCTTTGCGAGAGCTACTTTTCCTGACCTTTATCGAGAGGCTTTCCCACGGCCAACACCGCGCGCGGGCGATGGACGCTCGGAATCAAGCCCGCACGTTGAGCTTTGCGCAAAGCCGAGCTAGCGTCTAAGCCTAAAGCTTTACCCCAGTCCACGACCATTTGTCGGCGATGATTCCCGGCAGGTTCGTTCTGAAGCACAATGCCCAGAATATCCTCGTCAGACATCCCGCCTTGGCGCGCCCACTGGATAAGGCGGTCCTTATCGTTCGTATAAGCTAGGGACTCGCTCACCTATCACCCCCTGCTACAAGCACACACCACCTCGTCGCTCACTCCGCTGAGACCGCGACTTACTTGTCCGCCAGCTTCCTTCCCGCATCCAGGTGATCGTAGTTGAGAATCGCGTTGAACACCAGGAAGTAGCTGCCTTGCGTCTCGGCGCGCCAGAAGGGATTGTTGGAGAACAGCACGACGTGGCCGTCGCCGTAATGAGCGTCAACGATGGCGGGATGCTGAGCCAACTCCGAGCCGGTGTCGAGCAAACCGGAAACCAGCAATTCGTTGGCGTTGGCGTAGCGCAGAACCACGCGCGGGCGCGCCGCCGGGGGAATCACGTTCACGGGATTGCGCATTTGCTCGTCGGTGAGCGGCGTGGCTTGCCAGATTTCCGCGCGCGGATCTTCGGGCGCTTCCACGAAAGCGCGGCCTTGCGGCGTATCGGGATCGTCCGCGGTGCCGCGGCCGGTGGCACGTTCGCCGCCACCCTCTCCTCCCCGGCCTCCCGCGCCCCCACGTCCTCCGCCTCCGCCGCCGGCCATGTTGCTGACGCCGAAGATCGGTGGGTTGGAGGCGAAGATCGCCAGGTTATCGGAATAGCCGTAGACAATCGGGCTGGCCGCGTCCACCATCTTCGAGCGCAGCGCCGATCCGGTCACCTTTAAGCTGCGCGCCGGGGAACTGGAAACCCCCGGTGTCATCCCGAAGGTCATCGGAAATGCCGTGGAATCGTTGGCGGTGATGAGCAGGCCGCCTTTGCGCACGAACTCCTGCAAATGTTCCAGACCCGCCCAACCCATGCCGGGACGCATGTCGTCCGTTTCGTCCAGCGGATGTCCGGGAGAGCCGTTGAGGTTCGGCGTCAATTCGGTTTTCTTCCAGGGCAGAGGATTGCCGTACATCGGCGAGCCCTCCACCACTTGCACCGCGTTGCCGCGTCCACCCGGCGCGAAGACGATCACGTCGTATTTCGCGCGCAGGTCCAGGCCGGCGATTTTTTGGGTACTGATGTAGTCGTAAGGAACTTTGAGGTGATCGAACTCCACACGCCACCAGCCCTCCGCCTGGGTGCTTCCCCAGGTGTGCATGATGGCGATGCGCGGCGCGGCGACCGGATGCATCTTCACCGCCGGCGCGGTATCCACGCCGTACGCCACGATCCCCAACTCACCGAGCGCCTTGTTCAGGTCGGCGTGGTTCGAATCGGATGGCGCGTTGTGCACGATGAACGATCCGCGATTGAACTTGTGTCCCGCGGCCTCAAATGGTTCTTCGGCCGCGTCGAAGGACGCGCCTCTCAACTGATAGCGCAAGGTAACCAGCGCGTTGTCGGCATTGTGATTGATCAGAAACACGTTGTTCCCGCCCTGCGCGCCCCCAGTGGGCCGCACCGGTCCGGCGACTTTTTCCATCGGCGCGTCGAGCGCCTTCAAGTCGGAGACGCGCACCACTTGCACGTTGCCGAGTTCACCGAAGGTCCAGCCGGTATCGTCGTAGATGGCCCGCTGCGGATCGCTGGTGGCCCAGTATTGATAGTCCAGCAACGTGTCGGCGATGCGGCTATAGGGTTGATCCATGCGCAGCACGTAACTGCCCGCCGGAAAAGTGCGCGGCGTGGGTTGCGGTTTTGGCGCGGGCGTAGTCACGGCAGCTTGCTCTTCGGCAGCCGGCGCGCCGGCGCCTGCTCCACCTCGCCCGCCACGGCCGCCCCGTCCACCGGCCGGGGGGCGCTTGCCCGGCATCATGACCGTGAACGACGCGGTGGCCTTGGAGATTTCGCAGCCTTGATCCTGCAACATGCGCAGCAGATCGGCTTGTCCGCCGGGACGCGGGTCGTCGGCTGGAAACACGTAGGCCGCCGGTCCTTCCGACTGGGGCTTCTCAATCGAGCGCTTGGCCTTCTCGTAAAAATTGCGCAGGAAATACTTGCCGTTCGCGGAAAAATATCCCAAGCCGGTGATCAGCCCGGTTTGCTCGTAATTATTGTTGTTGCGCTGCGACCACTTGGCCTTGGGCAGCGGCGGATTCTGTTTGTACCAGGTCCGCTGATACTCGCTAGGACGCAAGGTGCGCTCCTCGGTGTCCGCGCCGCCGTTGCCGAACGTTTCATACAGCCGGCTGATGCCGTTGTGCATGGCGGCGATGAACATCAGGTAGCTGGGCGACCAGGTATCGAAGGTGCCGTGCGTGAAGACGCCGGGCATTTTGAACTTGGTCATCTCCAACACGTTGTTCCAGCCGATCATTTGCCACTCGTCGGCCAGGATCGGATCGATCCAGGCGTTGTAAGGGCCGTCACCGACGGTGTTGTCGTAAAGATACGGCACCGATTCGTGCAAATCGTGCAGCACTTGCGCTTTCTGTCCCACGAAGGTCTTGAGGATGTTGCGGGTCAGTTGCAAAGTCAGGCCCATGGCGTCGCGATTATTGTCGTGCGCCACGTAGTGTCCCCAGTAAACCAGATTCGGCCACTGCTTGCCGGGATTGGCGAGATGCCACTTGTAAATGTCCACCATGCGATCGCGGCCGTCTACTTCCACGACCGGCGTGATCAGCGTGATGGTGTTTTCGCGAATGAACTTGATATACGGGCTGTCGTCCACAACCAGCCGGTAAGCCAATTCCATGAGTGCGGTGGGCGCGCCGGTCTCCGGGGAATGGATCGTTCCGGTGATGTAGTAGATGGGCGTGGAGGCGGCCACCAGCTTGTCGGCCTCGGCGTCGTTCATGTTGATGAGCCGCGGGTCGGCCAGCTTGGCGAGGCGCGCGCGGTTCTCGTCCATTTTGGCGATCAGCGATTCCGAGGCCACTGCCACGGCGATCATCTCGCGTCCTTCTTCGGTCTCGCCGATATGAAAAACTTTCACGCGCGGGCTGGCTTTTTCCAGCATGCGCATGTAGCGGTACACGTCTTCCGCGTACGGCAGAATCCCCGGAGCGCCGGCCACGTCGCCGAGCACGGCTTTGGGCGTGGGCACGGTCTTCGAGGCCGGCAGGTAATCGGTGACCGGCGAGTTAAAGAACGGCTCGGTGGTGTACTCGCGGATTTTCTTGGTGTACTCCTCGTCGATCGGCTGGTTGGGATCGCGGCCCGGCTTCACGGGTACCGCGCTGCCGGCTTGCGCGATCAGGGGCAGGGACAGGGAAAGGCACACCAGTGGTAAAAGAACAAAGTGGCGAAGGTTTCTCATGACGGAGACTATAACAGAAAGTAGGACAGCCCTCCGGGCTGTCCCTGAAGTTTCTACATTTCCATCGGGTGTCCGCGAAGCGGAAGCCCAACCGGCGTGGCCGGTGGCATGATTTTGCATGATTTAGCCCACAGCGCAAGCTGTGGGTTCATGAGCAAAGGCCGAAAGCCCGCGAAGGCGGGCGACATAAAAGCACGTTCTTGGGCCGGCACAATGTTGCCAACAGGCTTTTATGTCGCCCGCATTCGCGGGCTTGGATTGCCTCGATCCCTGACCCACAGCTTTGCGCTGTGGGCTAAATCATGCCGCCAGCTACGCTGGCTCGGCGTCCGCTTCACGGACGCCGGGGTGCAAAGGTAGAAACTCCACGGCCAGCGAAGCTGGCCAGAGAGCGTGGCCCAGGGTGGAGCGTATTTTGCGGAACCTGGGTACACCGCGAGAACAACGAGCCCCGAAGCGGGCGACGACGCACGATATTTGCGGGACTGCCTTTCGCCCGCGCTGCGGGCTCTTTTTCCCTCTCAGTGTTTTCAGGGTTCCGCAAAAAACGTTCCACCCTGGGCCACACTCTCCCGCCCGCGCCGCGGGCTGCAAATGTAGAAACTCCAGGGACAGCCCTCCGGGCTGTCCCTGAAATATCCAGTGGCGTCCCGCCGCTGGCTTGCGCGGGCTGGGTTTGCCCGCGCAAGGGAGCTTTTCATGGAGTGAAGGATAACAGTTGGCGCAGACAAGACCGGCCTGCGCCAACCAGCGGCGAGGACGCCGGTGCAAGCTGATTCTGCGTCAAAGGGACGCACGATCGCGCCGCGTTTTCATCCTCTCACGGCCTTTCCTTCTTCTCCGTAACCCGCGGCCTCTTCTCGTTACTCTTGGGCGGCGTGCGCTGCGGGACGACGACCGGGCTTGCGTGTGGCGGCGCAGCTTGCGTGGGACGCTGTTGCACCTGTTGCAGGGAATGCTGTTGCGCCGGCTGGAAGCCACTGGCTTGCGGACGATTGATGCTTTGTGGAGCGTTACCCGCAACCGGGGGCCCGCCCGTTTGAGGCTGACCTTGCCGGGCCGAAGGCGGCCGATCGTTCATCATAGGACGGCCTGGGCTGGCATACGCCGGGCGAGCTCCGCCGGCATTGCCGGGGACATTGCTCGGCATGCCCGGCACCATGCGCACCGGCCCCGACGTCCGCGCGGTGGCGGGAAGCGGGGTTCGCGCGACAATCGACCGGCTCACCACCGCGGGGGGCGGCGTAGCCACGCGCGCGCCAGATTGGATTGCCGAACCTGCCAGGGCCTCGCGGCCGGGACGGATGCTGGACATTTCCACCGCTTGCATGCGTCCGATCGCTTCCGCCGGAACGCGCACCGCCGCGGTGGCGACCGGGCGAGCGCCCACAAACGCGGCCTGCGGCACCGCCGTCACATAACTGCGGTTTACGTAGGTCGCGTTCCGGACATTTATATTGGTTACGTGCGCAACGTTGATGTTAGCCACGTAAGCAGCGCTCACGCGGTACCCCGGATGAAATGCTTCATAGGGTCCCAGCGGAACCCAGGCCGCCATACCAACGCCACCGACTCCGATTCCCAAACTGAATCCCCGGCCACCGACGAACGCCACCAAGGCCGGCGCGTAAACCGGGCGCGGTCCGATTCGTCCCGGAACCCAACCCCAGCCTCCCCCGATCATCACCCAGCGGCCATAGTGGAACGGAGCAAATCCCCAGGGGGCATCGTCAATCCAGGTCCAGCCCCACGGTGCGATGTAGGCCCAATGGCCGAAGCGGTAGGGCGCCCAACCCGGCGGCATTCCCGACGGCTCCCAGACCCCGCCGTATATGGGATCGGTCTGCCAGGTGCCGTATGCGCCGAGATCCGCTGCGCCATTCATGTCCGGAGGAACGTAGCGCGCCGAGGCCTGTACGGCGCGATCTTCGCCCGCATCGCGGCCGAAGCACCACTGGTCCCAGGGATCGGGCCCCGGCGCGCCGGTCAGTTCAGGATCGCTTTGATCGGCGCCCGAGAAATGAGCCCTTTGCATAGCCTGCACCGGCACGGCTTGTCCGCCGCTGGTGACTTCCGCCTGGCCCGCCCGTACCGTGACCACGGTCATGGTGCCATCCGCGTTCACATCGAAGCGGTAGGAGCCGGGAGCAAGCAAAGTCGCCGCGCCGTTGGGAGAATCCACCTCGATCACGTCGCCGGGATTCATCATGGCCACGCGTACGTTCAAGGCCCCTTGGGTCAAACTGAATTGAGCTACCCGGTCGTCCAGGTTGAGCACGGCCAGCGCAGTCTCGTCCGCCAGGCGCAAGGCCGTGGCGCCGATGTGCAATTCGGCGTGCGAACCCTGATCTGTCCAAAGATGGTAGCCGGAGGTCAGCGGAAAGTTCGGTGTGGCGGGGGCCCAATCCGGCACGCTATCGGGCCGCAGAGACACAGTACCGTTGATGTAGTTGAGCCGGGCGACGCGGCTGGGAGGATCCATGTTGGCATCGGGAGCCTGTCCGTATCCAGGATCTCCCGGCGCACCCGGGGGCGGCGCTTGCGCGCAGAGTAATCCCACGGCCGCCGTACACATGCCGATCCAAACCAACGTCTTGAAAATGCCTGGCAACTTCATAAGTGGCGTCTCCTAGCTCAACGGGATGCTTAGCCTCGACCTTTGGTAGCCCTATTATAGATTACGTGCCGCGGTGCGGACGGGTTACCGCACATCAAAGCAGAAATGGCCGGTCGGACACCAATAGGGTAAGCTGGAAAGGGAGACGGAGGGTTTCAGGCCGCGGCAATCGTTGTTCGTTTGAAGGGGCAAGTCGCGGCGACAAGGCGGCGGGGCAAACACCAGCAGGTTAGCTATTTCCCCGACCTTGCCGCTAACCGTACTTGAACCTCGGTTGAAAGCGGGTGCGCGACATTAAAGTGGAGGAAACAGCGTCATTTCCCAGGAAACGTGCGCCAAGCCTGCGAAGGCAGGTGCAAGAGGCTTAGCCCCAGGCGAGGCGTTTTGCACTGCCTGGGGTTAAACGGCAACGAAATCTGAGCCTGCAAAGCTGGCGACAGAGACGGGGGGCGCGCACTTCTGTCGCCAACTGCGCAGGCTTGCCTTTCTTCCAACCTGACCCCAGGCTGGGCTGAAAAAACGCCTCGCCTGGGGCTATTCCTCTGTCGCCTGCTGCGCAGGCTGAATCGCCTAGCGTAGGAGGTGCGCTCGGACTTCGTCGGATTCCCTGGCCGAGGCTCGGGACCACACTTTAATGTCGCGCACCCGTTGAAAGCCTTTTGGGCCGCCTGACCACGGTTTTATGCGATACTTTTGTTAGCAGGAGGCCGCTACAATATGCCGGCAATTTCCAAATCCTTGGACGCCGCCAAGATCGCTGAGGCGGGCGAGAGAATCTACCGAGAGCGTACCAGCGGGAGTACGAAGCAAGCCATCAAGGTGAATTCGTCGTCATCAACGTTTCCGATGGAAGCGCCCACTTGGCCGCAACATTGCGGCGGGCCGTCGAGAGCAGCCGTGCCATGGATCCCCAAGGCCTCCTTCATGTGATCAGGATCGGTTTCCCAAGCGTCTACGATGGCGGTTGAAACCGTTTTGCTCATCGATCAAGAGATACCCGGCAGACTGGCTCGCAGGCTCATCGGCGGAAGCTCCACCTGACCCTGAAATGCCGGGCCCGCGGCCGGAGAGACCCAATGGTCCCCCAGGAGATCATCGCCGACATTCCGATTGATCCCGGCGTCTACATGTTCGAAGACGCGCGCGGGACCATCGTGTACGTCGGCAAAGCCAAATCGCTGCGTAACCGCGTGCGCTCCTACTTCTCCGCCGATCATCTGGCCGACGCCAAGACCGGCAGCCTGATGCGCGACGCCGCCAACGTCCGCTACATCGTGGTGGACAACGAGCGCGAGGCGCTGGCGCTGGAAAACAATCTCATCAAGCGCCACCAGCCGCGCTACAACATCCTGCTGCGCGACGATAAAACGTATCCTTATATCAAGCTCACCAAGGAGCAGTATCCGCGCGTGTACGTCACGCGGCGGCTGCGCAAGGACGGCTCGGAATATTTTGGACCCTATTTTCCCGGTAACCTGGCCTATCGCATCGTCAACTTCATTCATCGCCATTTCCTGGTGCCGAGCTGCACCGTGGACCTGACGCGCGAGCATCCCCGGCCTTGCTTGCAGTATCACATCCATCGCTGCCTGGGCCCTTGCGTGCCGGGACTGACCACCGGGGACGCCTACTCGCAAGCGGCCGCCGATACACGCCTGTTTTTAGAAGGGCGCGGCGGCGATCTGGTGAAGGGACTGCGCGCGCGCATGGCGGCGGCGTCCGCCGCCGAGCAGTTCGAGCAGGCGGCTTCGCTGCGCGACCTGATCACCACTGTCGGCGACTTGCAGGAACGCCAGAAAATGGCCGCGGCCGAAGGCCGCGACGCCGACGTGCTGGGCTGGCATCGCGAAGGCGCGCTGGCGGCGGTGAACTTATTTCACCTGCGCAACGGACGCATGGTGGACCGCCGCGAGTTCTTCTGGGAAGAGTTGCCGGCCGGCGACAACGATCTGGACGTGGCCGAATTCTTCTCCTCGTTGATCAAGCAGTTGTACTTGGATCAGCCGTTCATTCCTTCGCAGATCCACGTGCCGGTGGATTTCGAGGAAAGCGAGTTGCTCGAAGCGATGCTCACCGAAAAGCGTGGATCGCGCGTGGAAATTCTTACGCCCCAACGCGGTCCGAAAAAGGCCTTCCTGGAGTTGGTGGAGAAAAACGCGGAGCACTCCTTCGAGCAGCGCTTCCGGGTGCGCAAGCCGGCGGCGCGCGCCATCATCGAGTCGTTGCAAGAGTCGATGGGGTTGCCGGAACCGCCCAAGCGCATTGAATGCTTCGATATTTCGCACACTCAGGGTGTGGATCAGGTGGCTTCCATGGTGGTGTGGGAAGACGGCAAGATGCGCAAGAGCGATTATCGCAAGTTCATCATCAAGACGGTTCCCGGCAACGACGATTTCGCGTCGATGCGGGAAGTGGTGGGCCGCCGCTACCATCGCTTGCTAGAGGAGAAAAAGCCGTTCCCGGGATTGATCCTGATTGACGGCGGCGTAGGACAATTGCACGCCGCGCAGGATGCGCTGGAAGCGCTGGGCGTGATCAACCAGCCGTTGGCGTCATTGGCCAAGAAGGAAGAATTGTTGTTTGTGCCGGGGCAGGAGTCCGAGCCGATCCGCCTGGACCGCCATTCTCCGGTGCTGCACCTGGTGCAAATGGTGCGCGACGAAGCGCATCGTTTTGCGGTGACGTTTCACCGCCAGCGGCGGGGCGCAGCGCGGCTCAGCAGCGAGTTGCTGGCGATCCCCGGCGTTGGTGAGAAAACCGTGCGGAAATTGCTGAAGCATTTCGGCAGCCTGGAGCGGGTGCGGCAGGCCTCCGAGGAGGAACTGGCAAGGGTGGTTGGCGTCAAGGTGGCGCGCGCGGTTCGGGGCAAACAGGACTCGGCGTCTTGAATTTGATTGCAGTTCTTGTCTTGAAAAGCCGCCAGCCAGGCGACTACGCCGCGTTGGCCGGTGTATTCGCAGAAGCTGGCAGCAGGAATGCGCTGGCGCCCACTTTGAACCGGGCGCACAGCTTGGCGATCTGCGCCTTGCTGGGTTCCTTGCGTTTCCCGCTGAGCAACTCCGACGCAGCACCCTTGCTGCCGAGAAGCTCTCCCAACTCTGTCACCGTCATGCCAGCCTGTTCTACAAGCATCTTCAATACCTGCGTTGGAGTAACGTTGTCGCAGTCAATCGGATTGTTCTCCTCATCGCACCGTTCGACCAGCGCCTCCAAAACCTCAAGGTAGGCTTCTTCTCCATCGTCGAGATGTCCTTCTCGCAAGGCTAGGCGGTGAACGATCTTGGCCGCGCGGTTGTATTCGGCTCCGTTCTTGATGGGCCGCAACGGGAACTCCCCCAGCAGCGCCAGGTAGGATGGCGGCAAGGCGGTAATGGCCGCCGGGATTTTCGTGACGCGGTTCTTCATAGATCGTCTCTCCATCGCTGGTTGCCCCTGCTGTACTCCTTGTGAGTCATGACTCGCAGGATATACACCTTACCTTGGTGGTAGCTGACAAAGGCGATGAGCCGGAACTTGTTCCCACCGATGTCGAACACGCACACCGTCTGGCCGCTGCCGACCTTCACCTGATCGGTTTGGCCGAACGTCGCCCGTACGTCGGCGAAACTCCTCCAGGTGGACCATTCCGTAACCTTGTACCATTCTCGCAGCGGCGCGACCGCTCGAGGCCATTGCTCGCCAAACTCCCGTAGTGTTCGCCAGGTAAGGATCCGCACCCGTTCCAATTTTAGGAACTTTAGGCCTGGACGTCAATGAGAAAGTTCCTTTGGGGGAACGGGCACAGGGAGCAAAATCAGCACCGCCGAACGCTGATACAAGAACGGACTCCGCTCGCTCGGAACAAAGCATCGGCGATGGGACGTGTCCTTGCGGGCGTGTGATTCACACAACATAAATCGTCAAGTGCAGTCTGACGCCATTCCACTTTGGAGCGGGTGCGGCAGGCCTCGAAGAGGAGCTAGCAAGGGTAGTTGGCGCCAAGGTGGCGGGGCGCTTAACCGTTTTGGGGAAGGCATAGATTCCGTTCCGGCAAACACGGATTCCGGTACATAGGAACAAGGGCGGGGCCAGTTCCCCGCGTGGGCCCCGACCGTAAGTGGCTCCCGTTATGCGGAACTGCGGGGAACTGCGGGGACAGCCTGATCTGCGTAGCCATTTTTCGCGCGCATTCCAAACTAGCGTTGCGGCAGTATGCTACGATAATCGGAAATGGATGCTGCATTTCCGAAACGACGCGAAAAGGAGATTACGCAGATCAGGCTGTCCCCCAGTTCCCCGCACAAACACCTGTCGAATCCAAAGAGACCGAGGCGGGTTTACTGATGAAGCCGACGATGGTCGCGAGAGCGACGACGATCCTTATCCTCCTTTGGCTGGCTGCCGTAACGGCGCACGGGCAGAGCCGGACCCTGATCGCAGATGCGCTCGATTGGTATGCCATTTGGGGCGGACCTAAGGAAATAGAACAGGGCCCGCAGGCGTGTAAGGGGAGCCACAAAGGCAGCAGGTACGCTCTCAAGTGTGATCCGATGTCCGTCCTGATTTCGCTCACTGTGGACGACGCCGGACGCTGCTCGATTACCAACATGAGCGCAATTTCCAGTCACGAAGGCCCCTTCCATGTTGACGCCTTTGAGCCAGCACGGCCACCTCAGGCCTGCGGCGAACTACCAAGCAAGAACGGCGACTTCCAGATGACGATTGTGCCGCTTCCCCGGCCTGTCGACGAGAGCCTGTCCGCACGAGCACACAGTGCCGCTAAGAAGTACTTCGAACTGGGCATGACGCGCGGCTGCGCCTTGCACTATCCGGAAGTAAAGCAGGGAGATCCCTTCTTCCACCTGTACGAGGTTTGCAGTGCCACCGTCAAGACGATCTCAGAGTTCACGATCCGCAGCGGCGAGCCTTCCGGCTTCCCTCACTGGACATACATGACGGAGAAGCACGACCTAACCGTTGACGCGGGCTGGCGATTGAAGAAGCCGGATCTCTGGCTCCGGCCGTGACCGGCCTGCAGGCGGGAACTGCCGGGAACTGCCGGAACTGGAATGCGGGGGGAACTGCCGGGACAGCCTGATCTGCGTAGCCATTTTTCGCGCGCATTCCAAACTAGTATAGCGTTTCAATAAAACATATTCTGTTGGATCTGTTTTCTGCTATGCTGAAAGCATGGCAGGCAAATCGCGACGACCGAAGCTTAACCTGACGCCGGAACAACAGGCGCAACTACAACGGATTCGACAGTCGGCCAAGGCACCGATCCGGGAGGTGCAGCGGGCGCAGATCCTGTTGCGTTACGCGGCCGGCGAGACGGTAGCCGGAATTGCCAGAAACATGGGGACAACGCGAAAGAGCGTTGCCAAATGGGTCAACCGAGCGTTGGCGATGGGGCCGCTGGCCGCACTGAAGGACACCTGGCATCGTCCCAAAGAACCCGTCATCACCGAGGAAGCGCGGGTCTGGGTGGTTCATGTGGCTTGCACGAAACCAAAAGATCTCGGTTATGCGGCCGAACTGTGGACGCGGAGCGCTCTGGCCAACCATGTTCGAACCCACGCCGTGGAGGCTGGCCATCCTTCCCTGGGCAGGGCCGTTAAGGCCACCGTCCATCGCATTCTGGCCGACCAACCCCTGCACCCCGAACGGATCCAATACTATCTGGAGCGGCGCGACCCGCGGTTTGAAGAGAAGATGCGCAATGTCCTGCTGGTCTACCAAGCGGTGGCCCTGCGGAATGAAGGGTGCCAAGCCTCCGACCAGATCCTGCCGGTGGTCACGGTTTCGGTGGATGAGAAACCCGGCTTGCAGGCCATCGCCAACACCGCGCCAGACCTGCCCCCCGTTGCCGGCAAGCATCCCACGGTCACCCGCGACCACGAATACAAACGCTTGGGGACCTGCTCGATCTTGGCGGCTTTGGATCTGCACGACGGGCACGTTACGGCGCGCGTCGAGCGGCGCCATCGCAGCATTGAATTCATTGCCCTGCTGCAAGACCTGGATCACCACTATCCGCCGGACTGCTCCATCCGTCTGATCCTGGACAATCACTCCTCGCACATTTCCCGCGAAACCCAAGCGTGGCTGGCGACCCGCCCCAACCGTTTCCACTACGTCCTGACGCCTACGCATGGGTCCTGGCTCAATATCGTCGAGAGTCTATTTGGCAAGATGGCGCGGACTTTCCTCAAGCACATTCGGGTCCACTCCTGGGAAGAGTTGCGAGACCGTATCCTGCTGGGCATCGCCGAGATCAATGCGGCCCCCGTGGTCCACCGGTGGAGGAAGTTCGGAGCTCTTGATGAGATGATATTTTAATGAAACGATACACTAGCGTTGCGGCAGTATGCTACGATAATCGGAAATGGATGCTGCATTTCCGAAACGACGCGAAAAGGAGATTACGCAGATCAGGCTGTCCCCGCAGTTCCCGACGACCCCGAACGGAGTCAGCGGATTAGCGTTTGTTGATCCTATAACGCTCACGTTTTCGGCGAGGGGAGGCAAGGGCGGTTACTCATGGAGCGTCAGTCAGACGGTCCTGCTCACGGGCCAGCAAACCTACACCAACGGCACAACGGTCACCTATCCTGGCGTGGCTGCGCCGGACAACGGCGCGCAGGCTGGACTTAGCGCGAACAACAGTAGCGCCAGTTTCTTCGACAGTCCTGGCGCGTGGGCCTACCAGATTCCCTATGACAGCAGCAGTTCTAAGACCGTTTCCGCCAGCATCCTCGATAAATTCGTGACGCAGGTGACCGTGACAGACACAGCGACGGGTCAATCAGCGCAATGCCCGACGATCCTCTGGACGGCGACGGTGAACTGGTTTACGGACAGGTGGAAATGCGGGGTTTTGGAAATGCGGGGACAGCCTGATCTGCGTAGTCTCTTTTTTCGGGCGGTTTTTCAAAACAAGGACAGTTGGTTTTCTGGCGGAGAGTCGTCTGACTCATGGTCGCTTTGTTCGGGGCGATTCCACTGCCGGCCGAACTTAGTTAGCGGACATCTCACTGAGAAAGGTCTCGCCACCAAACGGGCGGCCAGCGTAGGTGCAAGCGCGCAGCGCCGCGTCGGAGTCTGGCTCAGCGTGCTGGCGATGAAGGATCCCACGCCATTCCGCTGGCGCTTCGTTGCGCCATCATTCCATATCCAGCAGGCCGCTGGATCTTCCCCCGCCAGGGTGCGGCGTCGCGCTCAACCAGGGATAGTCCTCGGCGGCCGACACGATCCCGGCGCGCACACTGGGGGACGACCCCTTTTCCTCGCACCCATTTCCACCTCATGGCCAACATCGCAGGGAGGGGTGTGGGATGGGGACACGGTTTCGCGACAAATCCTGTGAATTCAGCCGGATAATCATCAGGTTTGGGACCCTGATGATGGGGGCCGGAAGGCTTGAACGACTTCAGGGGACAAAGGGGCCAGCCTGAGAGTTTGTCGGAAATAGATTTCGGCGAACGAGGAATCAACAACATAGAGAACATTTCTTGTGACAAATGTTTCGTAAGTCGTTGATTCTCCGTTGGCCGAAATCTATTCTCGACAAACTCCTGAACTCGACGATTTATTTCTAGCCGAGCAAGGATAAACAACAGCACGGTTTTCACGCGGCTCGCAACGCCTTCTGCGCCGCCTCGGGTGCACGTTGGATGACCAGCAGATAGGCACGCGTTGGTCCTTCGGGTTCTCGCGTGCCCTGTTCCCAGTGTCGAAGGGTATTGACGCTGAAACCGAAGCGCGCGGCAAAAGTCTGCTGAGTCATCCGGAGATGGCCCCGAATCGCCTTTACGTTGACGCGCTCAGGAACGTGGACTCGGTATCCCTTCGTTGCCTTGCCCTGGGCAAACAAAACGGCTTCTTCCAGACCCTTCCGAATGCTTTCTCCTGCCTTACTCATGGCCCTATCTCCTATATGGTTCCACTAACACCTTCACCAACCGCCGGAAATCATCGCGCTCGTGCTGGGTCAGATTGCCGCGGTCATTCTTCGCGAACGCCGTCAGCGCGAACAACGGAACATCCATACTGTGAAAGTAGTAGATGATTCTGGCCCCTCCGCTCTTTCCTCGTCCTTCCAGAGCCCCATCGAAGCTTGGCAACCGCCACGAGGAATTGCGCACGCCGCCAGCGCCGGGTATCACGACACCAGCCATCGGGTTGCGAGACAGGTAACCGATCAATTCTTCCCGGTCTTTGTCCGACATCAATTTACGGTTCCGGGCAACGAACTCAGGGGTCTCGATAACGGCGACGAGCGGTGGTATGACCACTGGGCGCGTATAGCCCGTTGGATTACTCCGTGCAGCCTCCATTTAGTACCGGATCAATTTGGCCGGACGCAACTCCCGGCTCACAGGGTCCACTGGAGGGCCATGGACTCCAGCACGATCACGCCCAGCAGCGCGGAGTTGAGCGCGCAGGCTCAGTAGGACAGGCCTCCGGCCCATAAGCGCTAAGATAAGATCAAACTAGACCCATTTTTTCTGATCCCGAAGGGATCGCCCCATGTAGCCGGTGGTTGAGCATAGTTTGCGAAACCACCGGACATTACAGGGAGGAAGCGTGCCCCGGCAAGGGCACCAGCCCTTTTAACTAACAGAGCCGCTTTCAGACATGAGACACTACCGTTCATTTTTCATTCTTGATTTTTCGACTTGATCCGTGACTTGACGTTACGCCACGGCTTCTTCCAAACGGCGAAGGAACTCCCACATCTCCCGCGCGGTGTGCACGTAGTATTTCGCTTCGGTGTCTTGCGACCAGCCGACGCGCACGGTCAGGCCGGAGGGAGACGCCGCAAACGCCGACTCGTCCGCGCCATCGTCACCGGCAATGATCGGAAGCGTCAAGGGGGGCTGGTTGGCCAGCAGTTTCCGTACGGTATCGCCCTTTTCATTGAAGTCGGGCGGGACGATGTCCCAAACGCGTTTGCCGCTCCGAATCTGCATGTCGGAAGGTAGTTTCTGGCGGACTAATCGCCGCGCGCGGCGAACCGTGGCCCGGTCTGCATCGCGATAGTGAATGGCAAAACAGATCGTCTTGTACTCCACCCACACGCCGGGCATGCCTTGCAGCAGGCCGGTCATTTCCAGACAAAGATCGTGGATCGCCCGCACCCGTCCGGCCGGCACGCTGCCGCCGTACACGCCCAGTATCTGCACGCCGGGCACGCGCAGGTGCGCCTCCAGGTCGGCTTGCTCTCGCCCAGTCACGATCCACAGACGCAACCGGGACAAGCGCGCGATTCGCGCCAGCAACTGGCGCATTGGCTCGGCTAGAGCGGCCAGCGAAGAGTGCGCGCGAATGGGCGCCAGGGCGCCGTCGAAATCGAGAATCAGGGCGATGCGGCGCGAAGCGCCTAAGCGGCGCGCCACGGCGTTCCAGGAATCGAAGAGATAGTTGGTCATCATGGGCAGTTCCTTGCGGCTTGGCATCGCCGGCCTCAGGGCAAATTTTCAGGTCGAACCTCGGAGAGTTCTCCGATCAAGTGGATGCTGGCGACGAGTGACGCGGCGAGTGACGCGGCGAGACTGATTACTCCGCCGCATGATTCTTAGATTGTATCGCTCATCGCCGCGAAGACCAAGGGTACGTTCAGACTAGGCCCGCGCGCCAGTATCCCGGTCCCTAGGTCGCTGGTACAACCGTTTTATGCGTCGCAGGGCAACTAAATCCGCCCTAGCCGCCTCTTACTATAGAGAGGCTGTATATAAGACAGCTTGAAGGGAAAAGCCATGAGCAATCGAATTCTCGTAGTGGACGACAGCAGGGACTTCCGGACCTTGATGACGGATCTGTTGGAGGCGGCCGGGTATCAAGTGGATACGGCGTCCAGTGGTGGTTCGGCCATTTTGCGGGCCGTGGCCTTCCAACCCGGCTTGATCCTGATGGATGTGCATATGCCCGAGTTGGACGGCTACCAGACTTGTCGCCAAATCAAGCGGCATCCGGAGTTGTGGAACATCCCGGTCCTGCTGATGAGCGGAGACGACAGCGCCGCCAGCCGGGCAGTGGCCGCCGGCTCCGACGCCTTCATGTCCAAGCCGTTCGGCCTGGATCGCTTGCTCGAGCAGGTCCGTTCCTTGATGGGCCGGGACGTTTGCCTTCAAAAAGCTGGGTAGATGGGGCGGATCTTTGGAACACGGAAAACACGGGAAAAAGAACGGAGGGGCACGGAAGGGAGTTTTTCCGTGCCCCTTCCGTGTTCCCAAAAACCTTGGTAACGCGCTGGGCCTGTTCACTTTCGGGGGGCTTCGTCCCGGAATCGGACACTGGCCTGCCTGAAAAAACTGTAAATTAGCATGAACTTCCGGCCAACTGGAACGTCTATATGGATGTAGCCCCTTGGTATGAGAGTTGCATCCCGTAACATCGAGGTGTTCCCCCATGGCTGACCGGATCAGAGGGAAAGGACTGGCGGGCTTCTTAATCGTGTGGTGTGCCAGCGCAGTTCTGGCGTCCGCCACCATCGTTCCGCCGGAACGGGTGGTGTCGGCCCTGCGCCACCAGGCGGCCTGCCCCGTGACCGAAGAGAGCAAGCAATCTACCAAGCCCGCAGCGAAAGCAAGGAAAGACACTCCCGAAACTAAAAACAGTACCGAGACGCGCCATCCCCGTCCCGATCCGATCAAGCATCTGTTGCGCGGGATCCTGCTGTAAAGTCTCCTGCTGTAAAGTCCCCTACGAACATGGGCTCGTGCTGCAGGGAAACGCCAAAGCGTTCCCGCACAACCGCCACAATCTCCCCCTGAAGCGCGGCGATCTCCGCTGCCGTGGCGCCGCCCGTGTTGGTCAATGCCAGGGCGTGCTTGGTGGAGATGCCCGCCGCGCCGCGGCGGAATCCCTTGGGGTATCCGGCGCTTTCCACCAGCCATGCGGCGGAGAGTTTCGCCAAATTCAAGCCCGCCCACCAATGGGGAATCCGGTATTGCTGCGCCAGGTTCTGGTAGACATCCAAGGGGACAATCGGATTCTTGAAAAACGACCCGGCGCTGCGGGAATCGGGATCGGCCGGATCCACCAGCATGCCTTTCCTTCCGCGGATCTCGCGAACCGCGTGGCGCGTTTCGGCCAGCGTGGGTGTGCCACGTGATTCGAAGCGCCGCTGCAAGTCGGCGTATTCCAGGCAGGGACCGCCTCCGGGCGTCAGTTGATAGGTAACGCCAAGCACGACGTAGCGCTCTGCCGCCCCGCCCGCGGCGACTGCCGTATTGAAGATGCTCGCGCGATAGTGGAAATGGCACTCGGCGTTGGGAATATCCACCAGCCGTCCAGAGGCCAGATCCAGCGCGTGAACCAAGACGATCGCGGCCGACACTTCCTGGCCATAGGCGCCGACATTCTGAATGGGCGTTCCGCCGACGCTGCCGGGAATTCCGCTGAGACATTCCAGGCCCGCGCAATTCTCGCACACGGTGCGCGCCACGAAAGCGTCCCAGTCTTCGCCGGCGCCCACTTCAAAGCGTCCCGGCCCTTGCTGCTGGATACCGGGAATCGCCACGCGCAACACCACGCCGGGCCAGCCGGCGTCGGAAACCAGCAGATTGCTGCCGCCGCCCAGGACGAACAGGGGAGCATTGTGGGAGCGGGAAAAGTCAACGGCCTCGCGCACGTCTTGGGGGGAGGCCGCGGCTACAAAATAGCGCGCCGGCCCGCCCACTTGCAGGGTGGTGAGCGGAGCGAGCGGAACGTTTTCCTGAAGGATCACATTCAGAGCGAACCGGCGCGGCGGCGGCGGCGTTAAGGGCTCCCGAAACCGCCGCCGCGGTCCGTTGTGAGCGACTTCCCAGAGAGACGGCCTAAGGCTTCTTCTTCTTGCTGTCGCTCTTGGGCGTCTTGACCTCGGTCTCGATGGTACCGCCGAGCGTGGTGATCATTTGCTTGCAGGTATCGGCGTAAGGGCCATCCGGCTTCAGGTCCAAGTATTTCTGATAACCCTCGATGGTTCCTGGCACCGGAGTGATCTTTCCGGTCTTGGCATCGAGCGAGGCCTTGCCCATCAGCCCGGTGGCCATTTGGTAGTAGGCGTCGGCGTTGTTGGGATCGGCCTTGATGGAGTTCTGGAATGCCTGCGTGGCTTCATCGATCTTTCCAGCGTTGGTCAGCACCGCGCCAAGGTTGAAGTAGAACTTGCCGGCATTGGTAGGATCCAGTTGGGCGGCTTTTTGCAGTTCCCCGACGCCGGCGTCCACTTGGCCCGCATTGACCATCAACAAACCCATATTGTGGTGCAGCGAGCCATCGTCGGGTTTCAGCGCCAGCGCTTTCTGATAAGACTCGATGCCCTTGCCCAGGGCTTCCTTGCGCTCGTCGCCCGATTTGGTCTTGGCAAGCTGCGAATAAGCCTCACCGAGGTTGGCCCACACCGCGTTTTGGTTCGGATCGGCTTCACCCGCCGTGTTGAACTGCTTGACGGCCTCGGCGTAGTCTTTGGCCTGCATGGCCGCTAAGCCCGCGTTGAAGCCGCCGGTCAGCTTGGCGTTCTTCGCCTTGACCTCTTCGACCTTCTTGTTGGCCTCCTCGATCTTGGCCAGCTCTTCCTTGGACAACTTGGGGGCCGCGCCGCCTCCCGGTTGCGCCTGCGGAATGGCGATGCCCGCTTGAGCCGCTTGGGCCCGCATGGCTGTTTCCTTTAGATCGAAATTCACCTTGATCGGATCTCCCAAACCCACTTTCACGCCGTTGACGGTGTCCATTTCCTTGTCGCCGACCTTCACAGCGACCTTGTAGAAGCCCAGCGGCAGACCGCCGTAGTAGTAGTGGCCGGTCTTCTTGTCTTTGACCGCCACCTGGTAGTGGCCCTTCATGTCGGTGCGGTCGATGGTGATGAGCGCGCCGATCGCAGGCGAGCCGTCGGCGGCTTTGACATCGCCTTCGATCGCTCCGAACTGCGCCAGGGCGGGGACCGCGCACAGCGCGGTCACAAACAGCGCCATCAAGAGAGTGGAAAAACGATTCGCCATACTTGGCCTCCCCAAGAGTACTAGACGCTTATGAACTGTCTACTATACCATTTTAGGCGAATTTTCAGCATGGTTCAATGGCCGGCCCGCGGTCTTGACATGTGACGCACATGCAGTCATGATGGAGCAATGGCCACCATGATTCAAATCCGCCACGTTTCTGGTCCCGTTCACCGCAAGCTCAAGGCGCGTGCGGCGAAGAAAGGCATGTCGCTGTCCGGCTACCTGCGAGAGGAGATTGAGCGGCTGGCGAACCAGATGACCATGGAGGAGTTTTACGCCCGGCTGAAAACCCGCACGCCCGTTCATCTCTCCATTCCCGTGGAAGATTTGATCCGAGCCGATCGGGACAGCCGATGATCGTACCCGACTGTTCGGCAGTCGCGTACGCCCTTCTGCGAGAACCGGGTTCAGAGTCGGTCGCCGATCGGCTTTTTGCCGGCAATCATAAGCTCCATACTCCGCACCTTCTCGATCTCGAACTGATTCAGGTTTTTCGAAAGGCTTGCCGTGCGGGTGAGTTGGACTGGGCTCGCGCCTCGCAGCGGCTCGAGGACTACGCGCGCCTGCCCTTAGTGAGGTACTCGCATATTCTCTTCTGGCCGCGGATCTGGGAGCTCCGCAATAACATAACAGCCTACGACGCCGCCTATGTAGCCCTCGCGGAAGCGCTCGATGCACCGCTCCTCACCCGCGACAAAAGACTGGCCTCCGCTCCCGGACATCACGCCCGGATTGAATTGGTCTAATCACTTTCCTTCTGCCGGCTTCGGCTGCCCCGTCCGCGGCACGGACCACGGTGGCACGATTCCATTGACCCGCGCATAAGCGATCGTCTGACCGAGGTGTTCGGCGATATGCGTGTCCAGGAACGTGTAGACGCCGCGCCGCGTGGTCGGCGTGCCGAAAAACTCCGCCTCGCGAGCCAGACCGCCCGCGCGAGCGGTGTCCAGCGTCTTGCGGATGGCCGCGAAGCTGTTCGTGAGCAGCTTGAGGATCTCTTCCTTGCCGGCCGGGCGATGCTCCACGGCCTCGGCTTCGTCGATGAGTTTCTTTATTGCCTCGCCCTGAGGCTGGGTGGTGGCGATGCTGAGGATCAACTGATTCGCGGCCGCGATGTGCAAAAACACTTCGCGAAACGAGCGCACCCCAGGGCCGGGACGCCAATCCAGCTTGGCATCCGGCACGGCCTTCAGCAGCGCCGTCAATTGCGATTCCATTTCGTTGAGGGGCGCCAGCACGTCCACCGCCAGGGCCAGCGACGGCGGCTCGGTAACGTCCAGCAACTCCACGTCGAAGATCAACTCGGCCTTGGGCGGAATGACACTGCCCTGACCTTTTTCGCCGTATGCCAGTTGATACGGAATAAACAAGCGGCGTTGCCCGCCGACGCGCATTCCTTCGAAGCCGGTTTCCCATCCGGCGATCACCTGGCGTTGTCCCTGCACGAAGGTGAGCGGCTCGTTGCGATCGCGCGAGGAATCGAACTTGGTGCCATCGCGCAGCCAGCCGGTGTAGTGAACCTTGTACAGTTTTCCCGGAGCGGCGGGCGGGCCGTCGCCGGTCTTCACGTCGATGTAGCGCATCACGAATGGTTCGGTGACGGCGCCGTGGATCTCCGGTACGCCGGCGGGCATCTGCGGGGTGAATGCCGGCGTCTGCGCCGTGACCGTGAGGGTAAGCAGGCTGAAGAAAGCAGGGAGGAAGCGCATGGAGCCAGACTATACAACAGAATCGACTGGCGGAATGCAATTTGGAGTGCGGCGACTTGTCGCCGCTTTGGCCGGCCGAAGCTTGCTTCGGCCAGCGCGGGGCAAGCCCCGCGCGCGCTGCGAGCTAGCTCGCAGCCAAAGCGGCGACAAGTCGCCGCACTCCAAATTGCTCTCTTCTACTCGTTGCGCAGCGCCTCGACGGGATTGATGCGCGCGGCGCTCCACGCCGGAATCAGGCCGGCCGTGACACCCACGAGCAGCAGGAACGCGGGTACCACCGCAAACGTCACTGGATCGGTTGGCGTGACGCCGTAGAGAAAACTGGCGGCAGCGCCGGTTACGGCATAAGCTCCCGCCAGGCCGACGGCGATCCCCGCCGCCACCCATCCCAAGCCTTGGCGCAAGACCATCGCGATCACTCGGGTCCGCGAGGCGCCCAGGGTCATGCGAATGCCGATCTCGGCGGTGCGCTGTTTCACGGAGTAGGCCATCAGCCCGTACAGTCCAACCAGCGGGAGGAACACGGCGATCGCCGCAAAAACGGCCAGCACCACGGCCTGGAAGCGGCGGCGCGCGCTGGCTTCATCCACGCGCTGTCCCATCGTGCGAATCACGACTGTCAATTCGGGATCGATTCCGCGTACGATATCGCGAACCGCCGCGGCAGCCTGCGCCGTAGACAACGAAGAACGCACCGCCAAATCGAAGCGCCCGTCCGTGCCACCATTCATCGGTTGATACACCACGGGACGCGGCGTGTCTTCCAAGTTGGAATGGCGCACGTCGGCCACCACGCCGACGATGGTCCAGGAACGATCGCGCGAGCCAAATGCAAGATCCCGCCCACGGCGTTGCGGCCGGGGTAATAGCGCGCCGCAAATCCTTTGCTGACTACGCACGCGTTGCGGTCGTCGTCGGTGAGAAGCCGTCCGGAGATCAGCCGGATGCCCATAGCGTCGAAATAACCGCCAGTGACGTTGCGGCCATCCGTCAGTTGGTTCTTCTGGTTGGGAAAACCCTCCACCTTGAGAAAGGTCAGCGACTCATATTGGCTGAGCGGCGTCCCGGTCACCCCGCCGGCGGCTTCCACGCCGGGCAGCGCGCGAACGCGCTGCAACACGGCCCGGCGAAAGCCGTCTTGCTGCTGCGACGTTTGGTAGCGGTCGTTCAACTCGATGAACCCAGTCAAGGTGGACGGCGAAAAGCCTTTGTCCACGTCGCGCACCTTCAGGTAGCTGCGGACCAGCAGTCCCGCGCCGGCCAGCAACACCACCGCCAGGGCCACTTGCGCCAACACCAAGCTGCCGCGCAATCTGGCCCGCCGGCCAAGCCGCGGCCGCCGCCGCTCTTGAGCAACTCCATCACGTTGACGCGCGATGCCGTCAGTGCCGGCGCTAAGCCAAAGAGCAAGCCTGTGAACAATGTCACCGCCGCCGTAAACGCCAGAACACGCCCGTCCAGCGAAATCGCTTCCAGCCTGGGAATATTTCCAGGATTCAAGCGCACCACGGCGTGCATCGCGCCGGCAGCCAGCAGCGTTCCCAACGCGCCTCCGGCCGCAGCCAGCATTAGCGATTCCGTTAGCATCTGGCGCACCAGCCGGGCGCGCCCAGCACCAAGGGCGGAGCGCACACCCATTTCATGCACGCGCGCCGCCGCTTTGGCGGTCAGCAACCCGGCCACGTTGGTACAGGCGATCAGCAGTACGATGGAAACCGCGCCCAACAACAACCACATCAGCAGGCGCACTTCTCCCGAGGCGGAATCGGTGAAGGATTGGAGAAACACCCGCCACCCGCGGAACATTTCGGGATAGAGCGGCTCCACACGCGCCTCGATAGCCGCGATTTCGGCCTGCGCTCGTTCCAACGTCACTCCGGGCCGCAGACGTCCGATGGCTTTGGCGGAGTCAAAAGTCTGGCCGCGATCCGACATTTGCTTCTCCGTCCATCCGAAGGGAATCCAGATGTCGGTGCGCTGAGTATTCACGACCTGAGCCGGGAAATCGCTGGCATGAGGATAGGAAAACCATGGCGGCATGACGCCGATCACTTGGACGGACTGCCGATTCACCAGCAGCGTTTGCCCCAATACGTTGGACGCCCCGCCGAAGCGGGAATGCCACAGGGCATCGCTGATCATCGCGACGTTATCGTGGCCGGGCTGATCGTCCTGGGCCTCGATGGACCGTCCTAACTCGGGATTCACTTCCATCATCGCAAAGAAATTGCCGGAGACCCACGCCCCTCCGTAAGCCGTCACCGCGTTACTATCCCCCACGCGAAAGCGGCCATCCCGGAAGGCCGCCAGATCCGTGAAGGAGTGCGCATCCTTATGCCATTCCAAGAAGTCCGCCACGGACGGATCCAATTGCAAGGGCGCGCCGACGAATCGTGGGTTGGGGGTCCAAAGATAGACCAGCCGTGAAACGTCGCCGTAAGGAAAGGACCGCAGCAACACCGCGTTGACTAGGCTGAACACCGCCGTAGTTGCGCCGATCCCCACGGCCATGGCCAGCAGCGCCACCAGCGTGACGACGGGCGATTTGCCCAACATGCGCAGGCCCACACGCAGGTCCGCGGTCAGAATCGCCAGATGCTCGCGCGGCGCAGCGATCAGCAAGTCGCCAAACGCCGCCAGCCACACGCGCAGGGGTGGCTCCGCGGCTAGGCGGCCGGCGAAAAGCTGCTCCATCTCGCGGCCGTATTCCTGACGGAATTCCGACGGATAGGCCAGCAGCAGCGCGCGATAGATCCTAAGCTCTTTTGGGCAGGAGTCCATGGGTCCTCGCTTGCTCCAGCATTTCCGTCAGACGCGATATTTCCGCTTTCACCGCCTGGCGGCCCTGGGCGGTCAAGTGATAGCGCCGGCGGCGCTCCAGTGCGCGCGCGTGAAGTTCCACGATCAATCCTTCTTCCAACATCCGCTTAATGGAGCCGTACAGCGTTCCGGGACTCAATCGCAGTTTGCCGCCGGTGCGCGCGGCGACGTCCTGCATAATGGCGTAGCCATGCTGGTCGCGCTCCGCCAGGGAGACGAGAATATGGAACACCTGCGGGCTGAGGATTTGCTCGTTGGGCATTTCGCTAGTATAACGCGTGGCGATATACTGTCAAGCGATACAGGTGCGCGAAAGAAAGCCGTGAACAAATGGGGATCATGAAACATGCGAGTATCTGCTGATCCCGGAGGGATCACCGCTTGTAGCCGGTGGTAGAGCGTCTTCTGCGACACCACCGGAAACCAAAAATGACGATTCGGTGCCCCGGCAGGGGTGCCGGCGTGTTTGGTAGGGTGCCGGGCCCCCCAAAACGGCTAAGCACCGGAAAGATAGGGTCGGACGACATCGCGCCGGAGCCAGAATATTCCCCATCAGCGAATCCGCCATCCATTCACCGGACCGCTATTGAAAAACTTTGCCGGCGTCATCACGCCATCGCGCTTGAAGACAATGCCGTCCTTCATCACAAACGGAACGCTGCGCAACGCGTCGATATTCTCCAGTGGATTGCCGTTCACGGCGATGATGTCGGCCGGCAAGCCCACTTTGATCGGGCCGCGTTTGTCTTTCAGATCGCAAACCTCGTAGCCGTTGGTGGTCATGATCTTCAGAATGGCCGGCGCGGGGATGCCCGCCGCCTTCCAGGACTTCAGGAAATCAATGACCACTTCCCCACGCGTCATGCCGGGGATGAAGTAGTCGGCGTCGGTGGAGAAAGCCATCTTCACGTGGTTGGCGTAAGCGCTCTTCAGTCCCGCCACCACGCGCTCGAAGCCGCGCTCGGTCTGGGCGTTGTAACCGGTGTAGGGCGTCTCCGTGCCCACACGCCAGATGCCTTTGGCGGCCATCGCTTTGTGTAGTTCGTCATCCAGCGCGACGGAGTGCTCGATCGACCAGATGCCCGCTTCCACCGCGCGCCGCGCACCCGCCGGAGTCTGGACATGTCCGGCAACCTTCATCCCGCTTTTGGCCGCTTCGGAAATAAACAACTTCATTTCATCCACGCTGTAGCCGTAGGGCTTGGCATCCACCATGATCTTGATTACTTTGGCCCCGAACAAAATGTTCTTGCGCACCGCTTTGACGATTTCATCGGGTGTGTCGGCGTCCAAGTACTCGGGATAGACCAGTTCGGCGCGTTCCGGCGTGGGCGAGAACTGCCCGCCGAATCCGCCGATGATGATCCCTGAGTTGATTATCGTGGGTCCTGGAATCCAGCCCTGCTCGATCGCCTGGCGCAACGCGGAGTCGGCGTAATTTCCGGCATTCCCGAGATCGCGCACCATGGTGAACCCGGAGTTCAGCATGGTGATGCCGTTGGACACCGCTTGGATCGCGCGGATGGCGGTGGAGTCCAACACCGCGGTGAGGTAGTAGACGTTGTTCTCCGGGACCCTTCTTGTAAGTGAGCGCCAGGTGATTGTGGGCGTCCACTAATCCGGGGAGCACCGACTGGTTGGAGAGATCGATCACCTCTGCGCCCGGCGGCGTCGCCAGATTCGCGCCTATCGCGGTGATCTTTCCAGCCTGCACTACGATCGTCTGGTTAGCCGCGGCCGTGCCGCTCTCCGGGTCGATCAAGCGGCCCGCTTTGATCACGATGGAAGGCGCGGTTTGCGCGCCGGCAAAAGTCGCGCAGGCCAAAACGAATACGCCAAGCCCAACGGCGAGCGAGCGATAACGGTCTGATCTGGTCATCAAGACCTCCATGAAATGCCCTATCGTAGCATGATCCGCCTTGTTACTCGGACAGTCTGGCGTGCGCTCCCCCCGTCGGTACATTCCGGACCCGCACGTCATTTGCGCACCTCGATCTTGGCGCTGGCCGTCAGCCACAGCGGATCGCCGGAGCGGCGCACGCCACGCACTTCCAGAATCATCGGCAACGGCCCGAAGTCGCGCGGCAACACCACGGTCACGCGTCCGCGAGCGTCCAGTCGGCGAAAGCGCAACGCCTCGCCCGGTTCGCCGCCGTTGAGAGAATACAGCAGGTCCACCAATTGTCCCGCCAACACCGGAATTTCCATCTGATAGGACATGCCCGGATGAACCACGTTGGGCAGGAATCCTACGATAACCGGATGATGCACCGTGGCGGTGTTAAACAGCCAGCGCTGGCCTTCCTCGGGTACGGGCTGGGTGGTTTCCCGCGCGTAAATCACCGGGTCGGCGATCGCCAGCGCCGGCTCTTCATGAGCATCCTGCGGCGTCAGGCGGATCTCCAGACGCACGGCCTTTCCCGAGAACTCCGCCAGATCCACACGGAATTCCTTCCAATTGTGCCGAAGGTCTTGCAGAGAGAAGTCGTACTCAAACAACTCCCGATCGCCGGAAAGAACGGATAACGTGCCAAACAGATCCTTGGGGAAGTAGCGCGGATCTTGAGCGACGGAGAAAACCAGTTGGGGACGATCGCCCAAGTGCACGTCGAACGAGGCGCTGCTTTGGCCGGAGAACCGCAGGGCATAGCGCTGGTCCGCGGCGTCGGGACCCTGCGGCAGCAACTGCACGTTCCCCGCCGACTCCGCGCCTTGGTGCTGAAACCAACGGGAGGTAAGATCGGCGTTGATGTAGACCAATCCTGGTTCCGGCGCCGTCCGATCGCGCTGGTACAGGAAGGTTCCACCCACGTAACCGAGCAGCCGGAAATACCGGCGCAGGAAAGGATCCTCCAGACGCAGATCCTCGCGGTGGGCGCTCCAATCCTGGTCGCGGCGGATCGACAGAACGTTCACGCTCAGACGGTCCATGTTGCGGAGCATCGCGGGGCCTTTGAGGTGATAGCATCCCGCGTCCCGGCCATTGCTGTCGAGGCAAACCGCCTGGGCGCTCTCCCAAGCGTCCAGCACTTTGAAGCGTGTCAGCCACGAAGGGAAAAAAGCAAAGAGGGGGATCCCCAGGATCGCGCTGGACTCGGGCAGCGCCTGCGCGTTCACAAATACCGCCGCGTCATAATCGGGAATTTGGATCCGCCGATAGGTCTCCGCCGACTGCGAGCCCATGGTCACGTCCCAGGGAATGTTCGATAGCGCAAAAACAGCCCCGCTCCCGCCGACCCAGGCGCGATTCAGGCCCGGAAGATTGACCAGTGGCAAAAGCAGGCCCGCGGCCAGGGCTGTCGCGCGCAGCCAGCGCGGCAGGCGCGGGTGACACAATCCTGCGGCGCCCAAGCCGGCCAGCAGCGGCAGCGCGGGCAAATAATAGCGGGCCCACTGCGGACCCTTCAGCCACAGCGCAGAGAAGATCACCAGCACCACGCCGATCCACCGCCCCGCGCGATTATTGCGGGTCCCGAGAAGCCAGAAGGGCGCCAGCCACAGGAAAACCGGACCGATGGTTCCCTGCCAGCGATCTCCTTCCATCGTCAAGCGCCACGGCAGGGCCAGGAAATTTCTTAGCGATGCCGCAATCCGTTGGCGATTCCCGGCATCCTCCAGGAGGTTCGCCGCCTCTCGCAGGTCCATGCGAGGATGCGGCAGAACCTTTTGCAGTATGGGCAGCACGGGATCGCCGGTGTAGATCCAGTTGCGAATCAGCCAGGGCGCACAGACGGCTCCGCTGACAATGGCGAAGGTCGCCGCCACGCGCCAGACGTCGCGGCGCGCCTCTTGGCACAGCGGGTGGCTCAGGGCGTGGTTCATCATCTGACCCAGAGCCTGCAGCATTGCGGAAGTTGTTACCAGGAGTCCGCCTATGGCGATCCAGTAGAAGCCCACGAACTTCGATCCAGCAGCCAGGCCGGCAAACAGTCCGCAGAACGCCACCCAGGCTTGGCGCCGGGTAACCTGAAACTGGAGGAAGGCGAGCACTGCGAGCACCCCCCACAACGACGCGCCCAAGTCGGGATAGCAGGTGGTGGCCCGATTCATGACCACGGGCGACGACCCGATCCACAGGGCGGCCAGCGCCTGCGGCAAAAGTGGCGCGCGCGGCTCGCCATTCCTGGTAACGATGCGGGCCGCCAGCGCGGCCCCGGCCAGCAACATGCCCGGCAGCGCCAGAAAATTGAACATGCGCGCAGCGGACTCGCCGCTCAGGTCCGTTTTATGGATCGCCAAACCCAGCGCGTAGAAGACCGTACCGTAGTGAGGAGTGTTGCTACGGTACAACTCCCGGAACGAAAACCTTCCTTGTTGCAGGAAGAAACGTGCCGTGGGGAGATGCCAGGAAAGCGCGTCGCAGGACGTCTCGGGTGCGGCGGCGGCTAGCAGCGTGATCGCGAAAAAGCCCAGCGTCAGCAGCAAGGCCGCGAACGCGGCGGGTTCCGCGGCCCAATCGCGAACCGCCGGCCGGATTGGTGTCCACCGCCACCGCCAGAAGCGGGACCGCCAGAGTCCGGTCGCGAAGAACAGGACCATCAGCAGGCGCAGCAGGCCGGGCCGAAACAAGGAAACGAAACCCATCGCCGAGGCAGCCAGCACCAGCCCGGCAAATCCCAACCCGGCGCTCGTGAGGGTTCTCTCCGCGCCACGAAGTTCCAGACGTGTCCGCTCAAGAATCCAGGAGCCATGGGCGTGCGCCGCGAAGGCCAGCAGTAGTACGGCCGCCAGATCCACCAGCCAGCCGCGGAACGCATACCCCGAAGACGGGGGACGTATCGCGGTCCAGTCTGGCGAGAGGGAGGCGATGCCAAACGGCAGGTAGGAGACCCAAATGCACACGGTCCACGGCGCCAGTCCGGCAGCGAGCGTTACAGCAAGCCATCGAGGCATGGTGAAAGCGATGTTATTACAAAGCAGGGACCCAATGGCAGCGAAAAGATGCGTTCGAGAAACAACGGTCGCGGTCCTGGCGGTAACCCGGGTAGTGGGCCAGTTTGAAAATCTTCGGCCCTGTTTTATCGGCCGAAAAGTAAATGGTTACCTGGCGGCGTGCGGCCTTCCCATCGAACGCCGGAGTTCCCTTGTCGAAGATGTCGAAGGTCATTCCCGCGGGGCGGTCGGGAGCGCGGCCAAACTGATTCTCCTCGTACAGCCGCACGATTTCCGGACGCCGCTTGTTGAGCCACGCCTTGGCGTCGCGAACCGGTTTGCCGTTGGACAGCACCAGGGGATCGGGAAGCGTGTAGGTTCCCACGTTCGCTTCCCTGTAGTTCGCGGGAATGCCCGCAACAATCCACAGATTACACAGATTACACAGATTTTCGGAAGCAGCAAGACACGGCCGGCCGGTAGCATCCGAGAATCTGTGTAATCTGTGGATCGATTCCGATGTATCTTTCGAGGTGATGAAAACTCGCGTCTTGGTTCTTCTGATCGCGGTCGCCGCCCTCCGCGCCGCGCCGCCGCGCCCTGAATTCCCGCAGCCGCAGTTCCAACGCGAGCAGTGGCTCAGTCTGAACGGCGCGTGGCAGCTCGCCTTCGACGATGCCGCCGCGCAAAGCGATCCCCAGCGCGTCCCGTTCACGCGCACCATCACCGTGCCGTTTTGCTTCGAAAGCACGGCCGGCGGCATCGGCGATACCTCGTTCCATCCGGTGGTTTGGTATCGCCGCCGGATTAATATTCCGGGCCCGTTTTTTGCTGGAGGGACGGGTCGTCATGTGTTGCTGCATTTCGGGGCGGTGGACTATCGCGCCTCGGTGTGGGTGAACGGACAATTAGCCGGCATACATCGCGGAGGAAACGCGCCTTTTCAGTTCGACATCACCGCGCTGCTGAAAGGCGGCCGCCGCGCGACGGTGATCGTGCGCGCCGAGGATTCCCCCACCGACCGCTATCAGCCTCGCGGCAAACAATACTGGCAGCCGAAATCGCGCAGCATTTGGTATACGCGCACCAGCGGCATCTGGCAATCGGTGTGGCTGGAGGCAACCGGGGAGAGCTACTTGGAGCGCGTACGAATCACGCCGTCGCTCGACGGGAATGTACGATTCGACGCTTTGGTTGCTCATGGCAGCCCCGAACTCGAGGTTGCCGCCGCGGTGACCGGCGCGCCCGAAGCGACAAGCAAGGTGAGCGAGAGCCGGGCGTTGACGGAAGTGAAGATGGCTAATCCGAAACTGTGGTCGGTGGAATCGCCCAACCTTTATGACGTGGTGTTCGAACTGCGCCGCGGCCAGCAGGTGCTCGATCGCGTCCATTCCTACTTCGGCTTCCGCACCGTGGGTGTGAAGGACGGCCGCGTGACCATCAACGGCCAGCCGGTCTATCTGAAGTTTGTACTCGACCAAGGCTATTGGCCGGCCAGCGTTCTCACGCCGCCATCCGACGAAGCGATGCAATCCGACATCCGCGCGACGAAAGAGATGGGTTTCAACGGCGCGCGCAAGCATCAAAAGGTGGAGGACCCGCGTTTTCTCTACTGGGCCGACCATATGGGCTTCCTCATTTCGGGCGAGATGGCCAACGCGCAGCGTTTCGACAGCGAGTACGTCAACGCCTTCACGCAGGAATGGATGGAAGTGCTGGAACGCGACTACAACCATCCTTCGGTGATCATTTGGGCGCCCTTGAACGAGAGTTGGGGAACGCCCCAACTGGCCGATACGATGCAGCAGAGTCACTTAAAAGCGTTGTACGAGCTCACCCACTCCCTCGATGGCACGCGCCTGGTGATTGACAACGAAGGCTGGGAGCACACCGCGTCCACCGATTTGCTGGCCTTTCACGATTACATCGCGCATGGCCCGGCGTTCGCAGAAAAGTACCAGAATCTTGGGTCGTCCGGTGCGCCGATTCCGGAGAACGCCAACCCTGATTCCAAGAAACAGCTGATCCCCGGCTACGCTTACAACGGCGCGCCGTTTTATCTTTCGGAGTTCGGCGGCATCGCCTTCATCCCCGACCGCAGCAAGGTTCCGCCGGAGGCCTGGGGTTACTCGGGCGTTGAAAAAACCGCGGACGACGCCCTGGCCCGCCTGCGCGGCTTGTACGAGGCGATCGCCGGCGTGCGTGCCATTGCGGGGATTTGTTACACGCAGCTCACCGACGTGGAGCAGGAGGTCAACGGCCTGTTGACCTACGACCGTCATGCGAAGTTCGATGCCGCGAGGGTGAGGGAGCTGAATGAGCTATTGAAGTAAGGGGGAATTCGCCACAGAGACACAGAGAACACAGAGACCGGAAGCACAGAGAACCCAAGACCAAGAGCAGGGTTTTCTCTGTGTTTCCGGTCTCTGCGTTCTCTGTGTCTCTGTGGCTAGTTGGGCTTGGGTTTCACGAACACCGGTTTCACCGGTCCCTTCTTTTCCAGGATGCTCGCCGAGTGAACACGGATCTCTTTGCCGCGCTGGCTCACTTCGAAGTTCTCGAACTGCAGCGAGAAACCACGGCCCTCGATCTTCAGCTTGTCGCCCATGTCCTTGATGGCCTGGTCCACCACATCGTCCGGAAGCATGCACCAGAAGGCGTCTTGCTGCTTTTCGTAGACCACCGGCACGCCGGCAAAATCCAGTTTCATGTCGTCCAGATCCAGACCAAGAAAAGTGAATGCCGTGTCATTGGGAGTCAACGGTACCATCATGTTGGGATTCAGGGCCCGCAGTAGCACCCTGCTCTTGGCCTGGTCCACGTCGATGACCACTTTGCGCGCCTTCTGATTCAGCATCAAGCCGATGCGCCGCGATCCTTCCTCCTCCCACTTGCGGACCCGCGCTTGTTCTTCGGGCAGCGCCTGTCCCCAGGCACGAAGCTCAGGCGCGGGTTTAATGTCGTGTCCCAATAGCTCATCGAGCAGGGCGTCGCCGGTCTCGAATTCTTTTTTCCATGTTGGGCGCAGGCGATCGAGCAGCAAAGCTTCCGCCATGCCCAGCAGCACGAAGCGCTCCTGTTCGCGATCGCGCGGCAGTTCGCGGATCTTGGCCAGCGCCGCAATCTTTTGTTCGCGCAGCTCGGTTTTCGCAGGGAACGCGGTTTCCAGCAAACGATATTCCACGTAAGCGGCCAAGCCTTCGCTGGACTCCTGGCCCGACTCGTAACGCGCCACATCCTCGGCCATGCCTTTGCGCCGTTCGGCGCGCGCGCCCAGGAACTCGGCCACGTGCTGCGTGCAATGCGCGGGATCGCCGGAGCGGATGGCGTCCAGCAGGGAGTCGGCTTCCATCTGCATCAGCACGCGATTGCGCGTCGAAAAATCCGGATACTTGCCCCACAGCAGTACCAGGAGATCACCATGTTTTTTCGGCGTGATCTGCTGCTCGTAGCTGCGGAACAGTTCGTGGATGCCGAAGGTGGCCGTGTCTTCGGCGCTGGCCTTGGCCATGAGGTCTTCGGCGGAAATCAGCGCCACCCGCCGGCCTGCGATGGTCGCGGTGGTGTTGAAGAAATGCAAGCCGGGGAAACCGCTGGTGGGCGCCACAAACAGCGGGTCGTTGGTTGAGGATGCCGGATCCCATCTTAAATGGCGCGCCCATTTCCTTGGCTCCCAGCAGCGCCACATACTGTCCCGGTTGATAGATGCCCAACGGTGTCGCGCCAGGATCCCAGCCCGGCCACAACTGCGCGGCCACCCGCTGGCCCGTCTCGCGAATGTCTTGGGCGCGGGAGAGTACTTCGGTGGGAACGTAGGGAGCCTGCGCCGCCGTGGAAACGGTTGCGGCCAGGATTGCCACGAAAAGCCTCATAAGATCAGTGTAGCCTCATTCCGGACTTCCTGGCGTGCCGGCCTTCGGCTGGGACGCTCTGCGGTGAGGTGTTCTCTATTGCCTCCGTGATTACAAAATAGGTACACTTAGGAATGTCCTCCGATGAGTGCCGGTTCCAGTGGGATGCCGGGAACCTGGAGCATATCGCAGCTCATGGCGTGTCGCGGCAGGAAGCCGAGCAGATGCCAACTAAAGTGCGCGTGCCTCGGTTCAAATCTGAAGCTGAAGAAGCCGATTGGCTCTTCAACCATCAGGATTACATTACAGACCTCTTCGAAAAGGCTGCCGCAGCCGGAACGCTAGGCCACGGAACGGTGGCGCGTCTGGCTCGGGAGCGAGCTTCGCAGGCTTCCCCGACGATCACCATCCGGCTGGCCCAAGACGACCTGAGCCGCGCGCGCGCCCAGGCTGAAGCGAAGGGCCTGCGCTATCAGACCTACATTAAGATGCTTCTCCATGAAGCGCTCGACAAACAGGATCGACCCCGGCGCTAGCGCGTTTCATGGACGATCTCACGCATCTCGCCATCGCCGGCACGCTGGGATACGCGCTGCGCTCGCGCGGCATGACCGCGCGGGAAATCGGCGTGATGGCCGTGGCCGCGGTCGCCCCCGATATCGAAGGTGTCATCGGATGGTTCAGCCCCACCGTCTACTTGACTTACTACCATGGACCCGCGCACTCGATTCTCGGCGCACTGATGCTGGGAGCGCTGGTGGCGTTCGTTGCCAAGCGCTATTTTCAGGTGCCGTCGCCATGGTTGGCGGCGTTTCTCGGTGTGGTCATGCATCTGTTGCTCGATAGCATCACCGGCTTCGGGGAGCAACTGTTCTGGCCGTTGATCGATCGCCGCATCGGCACGCACTTGATCGCCAACTACGACCTGGTGACGCTGACGATCCTGGCGATTTGCCTGATCGGCCCGGCGATTCTCAACGCGGTGAACCGCGAGATCAAGGCCCGGTTGGTGAACGGCAGTCTCGCGGCGTTCGTGGCGCTGGGAGTGATCGTGGCGATGGTTCCGCTGCGCGCGGTGTGGCGCGAGCGCGCCTACGATCACGCCCATGCCCAGCCGCTGGTGGAAGATCCTGAGTCGATGTGGGCGTTTCCTTCGGCCATCATGCCGTGGGTCTTCAATATTATTGAGGACACGCCGATCGCCTACATGGTCTATGAAATGGACGGCTGGAGCGGCACGCGGCGCCCTTTTGTCACGCGCTTTGCCAAGCCGCAGAAGAACAACCTACTCGAGGCGGCCCGCGATTCCGCCACTGGCAAAATCTTTCTGGAGATGGCCACCGCGCCGTTCTATTCTCTAGAAGACGGCCGCAAGGCGCCCCTGGTTCGCATCCGCGACCTGGGATTTTACGCGCCGGGCGGCAGCAACAAGCCGTTCTCCGTGGAGATTGAAGTAAAAAGCACCAAGGAAGTGGTTGCAGAACGAGTGAACTTCTAAAAGGAGAGTCCCCCAATGAGTCCCGAGAAAGCCAAGACGATCGCCGATTTTCTTTGCACTAACCTGGAACGCGAGTATTCCACCACCCGCCGTGTGTTGGCGGCGCTGCCCGACGACCAGATGAACTGGCAACCGCATGAAAAAGGCATGAAGGCCGGCGAACTGGCCTGGCACATCGCCACTTCTGACTGCTATTTTCTTCGTTCCGTGGCTGATGGAGCCTTCGCCGTTCCGGTGAAGATGGAACAACCAGCCACAGCGGCGGAGATGGTCGCCTACTATGACGCGAATTTTCCGCCGCTGTTGGAACGTTGCAAGAACCTGACCGGGGAGCAAGCCCTCAAGGAACTCGACTTCCGCGGCGTCTTCGTACAACCTGCGGCGTTGTTCCTGAACCTGTGCAACGGGCACAGTATTCATCATCGCGGCCAACTCTCCACATATCTGCGCGCGACGGGAACCAAGGTGCCGAAGATCTACGGTCGCAGCGCGGACGAGCAGTAAGGGGGGCTGCGTGCGGAAAGGACATAGCTGCAAGGCAAAAGGCAAAAGGCAAAAGTCAAAAGGCAAAAGTGAACCCTTCCGGTTTCCAACTTTTGCCTCTTGCCTCTTGCCTTTTGCTTTTTGCCTTCTGCTTCCGCTCCTCCACGCGCAGCACCTGAAGGTGGCCGCCGATGGCTCGGGCGACGTCAAAACCGTGCAGGCCGCCATCGACGCCGCACCCGCCGCCGGAGCCATCATCGACATTGCGCCGGGCCTGTATTACGAACGCTTGCACATCGAAAAGCCCGATATCATTCTGCGCGGCCTGGGACAATCTCCCGCCGACACGATTCTCCGCTACGACTTTAACGCCGCCAAGGCAGGCGGCACCACCAAGTCCGCCAGCGTCACCGTGACCGGCGACGGCTTCCAGGCGGAGAACCTGACCATTGAAAATACCTTCAGCCGCACCCACGGCATGAACAACGAGGGCAACCAGGCGGTGGCGATCAAGGTGATGTCCGATCGCGCCGTGTTTCGCCGGGTGCGCTTCCTGGGCTATCAGGACACTCTGTACGCCGACGGCAAGGGCTGCGATTCCGAGCAAGGACCGTGCCGCCCGGCGCGCCAGTATTTCGTTGATTGCTACATCGAGGGCAACGTAGACTTCATTTTTGGCGACGCCACAGCCTTTTTCGAAAACTGCGAGTTGCACGGCTTGGCGCACAGCCAGGTGATGCTCACGGCGCAGAGCAAACGCTACGACGGGGAACAGAGCGGCTACGTTTTCGATCATTGCCGCGTGACCGCCGAAACAGGAGCGGATCACATTTGGCTGGGGCGGCCCTGGCGGTCCCATGCCAGCGTGGTGTTCATGAACACCGAATTGCCGGCGCAGATCAATCCCGCGGGGTGGTCGGAGTGGATGCACAACGATCAGCCATCGCTGCCCACGGTGTTCTACGCAGAGTATCGTTCCACAGGTCCGGGAGCGAAACCCGAGACGCGCGATCCGCATTCGCATCAACTCACGGCCGCCGAAGCCGCCAAATTCGCCGCTAAAGTTTGGCTGGCCGGCGCGGACGGTTGGGATCCGACGGAGAAAGACAAATGAGATTCACTTCCCTTGGTTTGTTGCTTCTTGTCGCCGCTGGCTTGCCGGCGCAGGACACCCGTAACGTCACGGAGCCGGTGATTCCTCCGGCCTGCGCCACGCTGAGCGCGCAACTCGACGTCAACCTTCCGGAAGCGGACGAGAGCAAGGTGGATTCCAGCCGCATCCAAAAGGCGATCGACGCGTGTGGCAAAGGACAAGCGGTGGAACTGCGCGGCAACGCCAAGCACAACGCTTTTCTCAGCGGACCCCTGGAACTGCGCGAGGGCGTCACGCTGCTGATTGACTCGAGCGTTACGCTGCTGGCCTCGCGCAACCCGCGCGACTTCGATGTAACCGCGGGCGCCTGCGGCATCGTCAGCAGGGGCGGGCGCGGCTGCAAGCCGCTGATTGGCGTGAATCGCGCCGACGGCGCGGCGGTGATGGGAGGCGGCGTGATTGACGGCCGGGGAAACGCCACGCTCGTAGGACAGCAAGTCACCTGGTGGGATCTGGCCGAACAGGCGCGCAGCGGCGGCAGCCAGAATTGTCCGCGACTAATCGTTACCTCGCACTCCAACAACTTCACGCTCTACCGCATCACTTTGAAGAACTCGCCCAACTTCCACGTGGTCTTCGGCCAAGGCGACGGATTCACCGCCTGGGGCGTGCTCATCGACACACCCGGCAAGGGTGCGCGCAACACCGATGGAATCGATCCCTCCAACGCCAGCAACGTCACTATCACGCATTGCTTCATCCACACCGGCGACGACAACGTGGCCATCAAAGCGGGGTCCGCGGGACCATCGTCGCATATCACCATCTCGCACAATCATTTCTACGCCGGCCATGGCATGTCCATCGGCAGCGAGACCAACGGCGGCGTCAGCGCCATGCGGGTGACCGATCTATCCATTGATGGCGCGGACAACGGGCTGCGCATCAAGTCCAACATCACGCGCGGCGGCCTGGTTCACGGCGTGGTTTACGAAGACGTTTGTATCCGCGACACCAAGAATCCCATTTTCATGGATCCCACTTACACCGCCACCGTCGGTCCGGAGAACAACCTGATTCCGGTGTTCACTGGAATCGAGTTGCACAACGTGGGTATTTCCGGCGGCGGAAAAATCACTTTGCGCGGGCTGGACAAGGTGCATCGTCTGGGAATCTTGTTCGACGGCGTGTTTATTTCGGCAGCAGGAACCAAGTACGAAGGCGCCCATGCCGACATCCAGCTAGGTCCCGGCCCGGTGAACTTCCGGCCCGAAGGCGAAGATGTGAGTCTGACCGGAACGCCGGGAAACGGCGAGGCGTCGTCGTGCCAAGGAAAGTTTGTGCCGATGCCCGGTAAGTGACCGGCGGGTACAGCAGCTTTTGACACGGCATCGATCCATGGTGTGATATTTTTACGTTGATGCATAGGGGCTTGATACTTTTTTCTTTGATCCTATGGTGGAGCGTCGTTCCCACTGAAAAGTTGCGGCCGAAGACAGTCGAAGCGTGGAACGACTTCGTCCGCCAGACGGAAGGGCGCATCGAGCGCCAGGAGCACGGCGAGGGCGGCTTGCTCTTCACCGATTTCCTTTCCCAAGACGAGCGCGCCCTGGCGCGCTCCCGGATGACCGCGGGACAGATCTACGTCCTCCACATGGGCGGCGAGTCCAGCTCCGTGGATGGCGGGGTGATCCACGATTGGCTGGGCGGCGTCTGGCTTCCCGGAGTCAAGCTGAAACCGCTGCTGGCATGGGTGCAGGACTACGACGCGCACTCCAAGTATTTCCAGGAAGTGGAACGCTCCAAGCTGCTGTCGCGCGAGGGCGAGGTCTTCAAAATCTACTACCGCTTCCGGCGGAAGAAGATCATTACGGTGTACTACAACACCGAGCATACGGTGGACTATCACGTGTTGAGCACCGCGCCCGGCGCGGGACGTGCCTACAGCCGCAGTGTGGCCACGCGCATCGCGGAGGTCCAGCGTCCCGATTCCTCCAAGGAGAAGGAGGATCCGGTTGGTGAAGACAGCGGTTTTTTGTGGCGCTTGAACAGCTACTGGCAATTTCAGGAAACTCCCCAGGGCGTTTTCCTGGAGTGTGAATCCATCAGCCTGAGCCGCGCCATCCCCAGCGGCTTAGCCTGGGCCATTAAGGGCTTTGTGGAATCGGTGCCCGAGGAGTCGCTGGCGAATACGCTGACGTCCATCCGCAAGGGAGTCGCGGGGAAGTAATTCGCCACAGAGGCACAGAGAACACAGAGATCGGAAACACAGAGAAAACCACCACAGACCCCAAAGGATCGAGCCTCGAACCTGAGCCTCGGCTCCCCCTAAGGAGTTGTCTTCCTCTGTGTTTCCGGTCTCTGTGTTTCCGGTCTCTGTGTTTCCGGTCTCTGTGTTTCCGGTCTCTGTGTTCTTTGTGTCTCTGTGGCTAAATCCCCGGTTCCCTGCGCGATTCCTAGGGTATTATGTGGTGGGTTAGGGTCATCGACAAATGTTGGTATTCGCTGTCATTGGGATGGTCGGCTTCTTCTTTTTGATCGTCTCCGCCCTTTTTGGGGGAGCCGGCGATCACGGCTTGGACCATGGCGCGGACGCCGGACACGACGGCGGACCGAGTTGGTTCAGCACGCGCGTCATCGCCATGTTCCTGACCGGCTTCGGCGCCACCGGCGCGATCGCCCGCTCCTATGAACGGAGCTATGAGTTGAGCGCGGGCCTTGGCGTAATCACCGGCCTGGCGGTGGGTTTCGCCGGATTGCAATTGATCCACTTCTTCACCAAGCAGCAGGCCAGTTCCACGGTCCTGGAGGATGAGATGGTGGGACTGCTCGGCACCGTGAGCGTGCCCATTCCATCCAGCGGCTTGGGACAGGTAGTGTTGGAAGTGAGGGGAAGGCGCGTATTCCCTTCGGCGCGCGCCACCACCGACGCCGCCATCGAGGAGGGCGCCCAGGTGAAGATCGTGCGGAGCGCCGGGAGCCAGGTAGTGGTGGAGCGCGCGTAACACTGGACCCGCCTGTTTTTTTTGGGGACCGGAGGCATCATGCAATTCCTGGAACATCTCTCGCAAGGCAACGTTGTGGCGTTGGGCGTGATGACCATCGTCATTGCCTTCATCGCGCTGCTGCGGATTATTTCCAACAACTACATCAAGGTAGCTCCCAACCTGGTGGCGGTCTTCTACGGACGCCGCCGCATGACCAAGGACGGCAAGGAAGTCGGCTTTCGCGTGGTCACCGGAGGTTCGGCGCTGAAACTGCCGCTGGTGGAGAGTGTCCAGTTCCTGCCCTTGAATGTCTTCTCCATCGACCTTGACGTGAAAGGCGCGCCCAACAAGGACGGCGTGCAAGTGGACGTCAAAGGCGTTGCCAACGTCAAAATCCTCAGCGACGAAGCCTCCTTGATGACGGCCTGCGAGCGTTTCCTGGGCATGCCTCCGGTGCAAATCCAGGGGATCGCCTACAAGAACCTGGAAGGACACTTGCGCGCCATCATCGGACGGTTGACGGTGGAGGAAATCGTCGGCGATCGCTCCAAATTCAACCAGGAAGTGTTGCAGGAGGCGGCCGAGGATCTGCGCAAGATCGGCATGGGCATCGACGTGCTCACCGTGCAGGAGATCAAGGACTCCTACGGCTACATCGAATCGCTGGGACAAAAGCGCACCGCCGAGGTCAAGAGCCAGGCCAAGATCGGCACCGCCAACGCCGAGCGCGATGCCAACGTGCTGGCGTCCACCGCGATGCGCGAGGGCAAGCAAAAGGAGAACGAGAACCTGGCGATGATTGCGGAGGCCGAAAAAGCCCGCGACGTGAAGAAGTCGCAGTACGAAGCGGAAATCTCCCAACAGCAGGCGGCCACGCGCATGGCCGGTCCGCTGGCCGAGGCGCAAGCCAAGCAGAAGGTGGTGGAGCAGGAAGTTCTGGTCGAAAAGATCAGAACGCAGAAGGAAACGGAAGTCGCCGAGGCCGAAGGGCTGCGCAAGGAGAAGGAACTGATCGCCACGGTGGTCAAGCCGGCCGACGCCAAACGCCAGGCCACCATCCTGGAAGCCGAAGCGGCCCAACAGCAGACGATCTTGGCGGCGGAAGGCCAGAAGCAAGCCGCCATTGCCACCGCCGAAGCGGACAAGGCCCGCCGCGAGATGGAAGGCGCCGGCGAAGCCGCGGCGGTTCGCGCGCGCGGCGAAGGCGAAGCGGCGGCGATCCGGGCCCGCGGCGAAGCGGAAGGCGCGGCCATCCGTGCCAAGTTGCTGGCCGAAGCGGAAGGCTTGCGCGCCAAGCTCATCGCCGAAGCCGAAGGCGTGGAGAAGAAGGCGGTGGCCTTCGCGCATCTCGATCAGGCCGGCAAAACCATGCTGGTACTGGAGCGCCTGCCCGAAATCATCAAGGAGTTTTCCGCCGTGATGGGCGCCATCGCCGCGCCGATGGGCAATATCGATAAGGTGGTGATGATTGACGGCGGCAACGGCGCGGGCGGCGGAAGTTCCATGTCGCGCTTCACCGGCACGGTACCCGGCGTGCTGTTCGACTTGCTTCAGAAGGCCGACGCGCTGGGTTTGGATCTGCGTGGATTGTTGCAAAAGGCGGGGATTCAGACCGCGGAGGAATCGAAGGCCGCCGCTCCGGCTCCCACGCCTCCTGCGGCTACAGACACCAAGTAGGTCTCAGAAACAGCAGGAGAAAAAACGCAACCGCCGATAAACGCCGATGAACGCCGATAAGGATGAGATGTTATCGGCGTTCATCGGCGTTTATCGGCGGTTGCGTTTTTCCCTCCGGGTTAACTGATCCTTCACCAACGCGTCGCGATTTCCTGTGTTATCCTACCGCTTCGATATGAAGCGATTCCTTCTTTGCCTTTTCCTGGCAGCCGCCGCGCTTTACGCCGCGCCTCCCGCGCCCAACAAGCCCAAGCTGGTGGTGGCCATCATCGTGGATCAGTTCCGTTACGACTACCTGCTACGTTTCCGCAACGGCTACAACTCCGGGCTGGCGCGTTTGCTGGATCACGGCGCGGTTTTCAGCGACGCCCATTATCCGCACGCCCACCTGGTGACCGCCGTGGGCCACGCCACGTTCCTGAGCGGCGCCACGCCTTCCATCAGCGGCATCATCGCCAACGAGTGGTGGGATCGCGAGACGGGTGGGCCGGTCTCCAGCGTTTCCGATCCAAAGACCAAACTGATTGGCGCGAACCGCGACGCCGCGGGATCTTCGCCGCGCCGGCTGCTGGTTTCCACCATCGGCGACGAACTCAAAATGGCCGGCTCCGGCTCTCACGTAATCGGAGTGTCCATCAAGGACCGCGCCGCCATCCTGCCCGCCGGCCACATGGCCGACGCCGCCTATTGGTTCGACAACGATTCCAACAACTGGGTGACCAGCGATTACTACCGCGCGCAACTGCCGGACTGGGCCGCCGCGGTGAACGTCGGGAAAACCGGTTCAGCAGTTCAACGGAAGAAGCTGGCTGCCCCTGGACGCGAAAGACGGTTCTGCTAAGCCATTTTGCACCATGGGCGCCGCCACCACCGCTTTGTGCCGAACCATCGAAGCTTCTCCGTGGGGCAACGAAATCATCGAAGCATTTGCCGAAGCGGCCCTGGCCGGGGAGAATCTCGGACGGCATGCCGGCACCGACGTGCTGGCGGTGAGTTTTTCCGCGAACGATTACGTGGGGCACGCCGTCGGTCCCGACGATCCCGCGGTGCGCGACATGTCCCTGCGCACCGACCGCCTGATCGGCAAGTTGCTCGGCGGCGGCCGAGCAGCGCGCCGGCGCGGGCAACGTGCTGGTGGTGATGTCCGCGGACCACGGGGTAGCGCCGGCGCCGGAAGTGAATCAGGCGCGCAAAATGCCGGGTGAGCGGCTCTCCGCGCGGGCCCTGAACGACGCCATCGCCGCCGCGCTCGGCGCGCGATTCGGTCCCGGCAAGTGGCTGCTGCCGGGCCAGGCCGCGATGATCTACCTGAACCTGGACCTGATCGCCCAGTTGAACTTGGATCGCGTGGAAGTAGAACGCGTGGCGGCGCAGGCGGCGCGCGCCGAACCGCACATCGCGCGCGTCTACACGCATCACGACCTGGCGGCCGGCGCCGTGCAGCATGACGCCATCGGACGCGCTATGACGCTGGGCTTTTACGCGCCGCGTTCCGCCGATCTGCTGATTGTCCAGGAGCCTTACGCCCTGTTCGACGCCGCGCCCGGATCGTCCCACGGCACGCCCTACGATTACGACACGCACGTACCCTTGATTTTCATGGGTGCGCAAGTGAAGCCGGGCGTGTATTCCGGTAAAGTGCTGGTCAACGACGTGGCACCCACGCTGGCGCGGATCTTAGGCGTGGAGACACCTTCAGGATCGATAGGCCGCGTATTGACCGAGATTCTGCCATAGTTCTTGCATGGACATCCTGCACCTGCTGGGATCCGCGGTGCCGAAGCCCAAGTCGATCGGGTTCGGAGCCGCCGACCTGGTGGAACTGGCCTGGGTTGTCCTGCTGGTGCTGCTGACCTGCGCGTGGCGTCCTTGGATCGTGCCAACGATGCGCGCGCTGGCCCGCCGGACGGCGTGGTGCATGTTGGTGCTGGCGGCGCTCCCTGTTGCGCTACGGCTGGCGCTGTTGCCGGATCATCCCGCGCCGTCGCCCAACCTTTACGACGAATTCGCGCATCTTCTCACCGCCGATACGTTGCTGCATGGACGGCTGGCGAATCCGATGCATCCAATGCATCGCTTCTTCGAAACGTTTTTCGTGTTGCAGGAACCCACCTACAGTTCCATCTATCCGCTGGGACAAGGCGCCTTCCTGGCGCTGGGACGCGCGCTGTTCGGACATCCCTGGGCCGGCGTGATCCTATCCACTGCGGCGTTTTGCGCGTTGTGTTATTGGATGCTGCTGGCCTGGACCACTCCGGAGTGGGCGCTGCTCGGCGGCTTGCTGGCGGTGGCGGAATTTGGTCCGCTGAATTATTGGATGAACAGCTACTGGGGCGGAGCCGTGCCGGCGCTCGCCGGCTGCCTGGTCTTCGGTGCGCTGCCTCGATTGATAGCGGAGCCGTCGCGGCCGGCGCAGCCGGCGCCAAGCGATTACCGCGCACTTCCCGCCGTGTTGCTGGGTGCCGGTCTGGCGATCCACTGGCTGACGCGCCCCTACGAGACGATTTTTCTTTGGTCCGGCGCGGTGCTGTACTTCTTCCCCATGTTCCAGGCAGTGAGGCAGTGGCGGGATTGGCCGTGGAAACGGATGTGGCGCGTGAAAGCGCTCGTCATCCTGGCGATTCTGCCGGCCATCGCGATTACGCTGCTGCACAACAAACGTGTCACCGGAACCTGGCTGGAATTGCCCGAAACATTGAGCATGGAGCAGTACGGCGTGCCCGCCGCGCTCACCTTTCAAACGCCGGCCGAGCCGCATCGCGCCCTGACTCCGGAACAGCAGCTCGACTACCAGATGCAACGGGGCTTCGGCCCGCCGGGCGGGGAAACCTTGCGCTCTTACCTGGAGCGCCTGGAGTACCGCATCCGTTTCTATCGCTTCTTCTACCTGACGCCTCTGTATCTGGCGCTGCCGCTGTTCTTCACGATGTTGCGCGACCGCCGCGTTCTCTGGGCCGCCGCAACCTTGGCCGCTTTCGCCCTGGGGATCAATTTTTTCCCCGCCTATCAGCATCATTACCTCGGAGCGGTTACGTGCCTATTCGTGTTGGTCAGTGTTACCGCGCTGCGCCGTCTCAATGAGATCATCGTGCGCGGAACACCCGCGGGCCGTGATGCCGCGCGTTTGCTCATCTTGGCCTGCGCGGTGCAATTCGTCTTTTGGTATAGCGTGCATGTGTTCGACAACGCCGAGTTTGCCTTGGCCTTGCGTCCCTACGAGACATGGGACGCCATCAATCATGGCAATCCGGAGCGCCGTCTCGCCGTGAGGCGGCAGCTTGCGCAAGCGCCCGGCCGACAGCTTGTATTTGTGAGATACGACTATCCACGGCATATTTTTCAGGACGAATGGGTTTACAACGAAGCCGACATTGACGCCTCGCCAATCGTTTGGGCGCGCGATCTGGGCGCGGAGGAGGATGAAAAACTGCGGCAGTATTATCCCCGCCGCACAGCTTGGCTGCTGGAGCCGGACATCCGTCCGCCGCGGCTCGGCCAGTATCAGCCGCCGCCGGAGCCGGAGGCGCCGGTCCACGTGCCTGCCAAAATGCGATTGCTTCCCGTGCCGGAAGCGAAATGACGTGCGCCGCGCTCTACTTGCGTGCGCTGCGCTCTACTATGGAGCGTTGCGAAAACGCGCAAGCAACTTGCCGATCCCGGAAGGGATCGCAGCTTGTAGCCCGTGGTGGAGAGTTTTTTGCGACACCACCGGATAAGCAGCGCAGTTGCCGGACCCCGCAAGGGGTTCCAGAGCCCCATCTCGCTCATTGTCACAAGAGGTGCTGGTGCCCCTGCCGGGGCACGTAATCTCTCGCCCGACACCGGTGGTTTCGCAAACTGCGCTCAACCACCGGCTACAAGCGGCAATCCCTCCGGGATATTTTTTCATTCCGCCTTTCGTGCTTTTCGTGTCTTTCGTGGTTAACTACAAGCGGCAATCCCTCCGGGATATTTTTTCACAGCTCCTCCCGGATCAGGGGTGCTTAACGCGTTTTGGATCGGCGTTTTGGATCGGCGTCTTGGATCGGTGTTTCCCCAAAACGGTTAAGCACCTATCTTTCCGCGCCCGCCTGGCGCGGATATGCGTATGCTGATTCTGATAGTCATTCATAGACCAAAAGGAGGCCTTATGGCCGATCCTCATCATGTGACCCATGTATTTATCAGCGAAACAGTAGGCGGAATTGTTCTTCTCGGACTGCCTGGTTGCGGCAAAGGCACCCAGGCACTGCAAATCCAAGAGCGTTACGGCGTTCCTGAAATCTCCACCGGCGACATCCTGCGCGATCACGTCAAGCGCGGCGACGAATTGGGGCGCGCCGCCGAGCCCATCATGAAGGCCGGCGACCTGGTACCCGATTCACTGCTCAACGCCATGGTAGCGGAACGTTTGAAAAAGCCGGATTGCCATCCCGGCTTCATCCTGGACGGCTATCCGCGAACCGACGCCCAGGCCAAAAATCTGGACGAACTGATGGCTTCCCTCGGACGCCGTCTGCCGCGCGTGATCCTGCTGGACGTTCCCGTGGAACGTCTGGTGGAACGGGTGACGGAACGGTGGACCTGCCCGCGGTGCGGCACCATCTACAATGCGCATCTGCGCCCGCCGAAGCGGGCCGGCCTCTGCGACAGCGATGGCGCGCAACTGTCCCATCGCGCCGACGATCAGAAAGCCACGGTGCGTCATCGCATCGAGACTTTCCAGCAGGACACCGCGCCGATGGTCGAGCACTATCGCGCTTCCGGCGCGTTGTCCACCGTCAACGCGGATCGCCCGCCGGAAGAGATCGCGGCCGAGATCCGCGGTCTGTTGGAGTTCAAGGCCGCGGCATGACTGGTCGTCCGTTTCAGCGCCACCGGCGCGGAAGGGACCCTGGTGATGTTTTGGGACGAACCCAACGCGCTCAGCACCGCGTAATCTCGCACAGCAATACGTAACGCAGCGAACGTTGTTATCGTCTCTTCTTTAGAGGCCCCGCGTTAAGTGGGATATCCTGTTGATAGCTCCCTCTTGACGCCCCGCGAAACATTGCGCCGGTTTCGGGGTTCAGAAGGAGTACGGAGGTGTGTCTGAAAACGCAACGCTTGGTGCGCCGCTCTTTTTCTTTTACCTTAACACTGCTTGCCGCTACGCTCCTATTGGCGGCCGATCCCGCCGCTGCCCAACGGATCCGATTCCCGCATCCGTCGAAGGCGCCGCTCACGGGCCCGAATCTGGCCGTGGCCGGCGGCGAGTGGGATTTTTTCGTCGCCGGCGACCATCTGAATTTCCGCGCCGGCTCCGCCAAGATGACCGAGCCGTTTCATTCCATGACTCTGCCATCCGCGGGAATGAAACTCGCCGCCGACCGCCAGAATGTCTACGTCTGGCTGGATGATCGGCACATCATGGCTTATGCCCTCGGCGATCAAGGGCCCACGGGCCCGGGCGTGCCGCGCGCCGGCGACGACCCGTCGGCCGCGGAGGCGTTTCAGCATCCCTACATCGCGGCTTCCCGAATGCATGTGCAAGCCGTCACGCCTTCTCAGATCCAAGCGATCTCCCCGCAACGGCTGTACGTGGCCAACAGCGGCAGCGACAACGTGACCGCCATTAATACCAGCACCAATCAAGTCCTCGGCACCATAGCGCTGGTGACCGGCGCCAATCCGGTCGACCTCCAGGTGTCTCCCAACAACTTTGCGGCTTACACCGCCAACGAGGGCAGCGGCACGACTTGCAGTACATGCACCAACCTGGGCGCGCAGTCTTTCGATCCCCTGGCCTTGACCAGCGCCGGCAATACCCTGCCGGCGACTGCTCCCATCGCCTTGGCGTTCACGCCGGACGCTACCCAAGTCTTTGTGGGCGACGACATCAACGTGAATGCTTTTAACACGTCCACAGGAGCATCCACGGGTACGGTACAGGCGGTCGCCACGGTCGAGGCGATGACGGTAACTCCGGATGGCAAGACCTTGTACTCGTTGGATGACGACGATGCTTATTATTACTACGTCAACAACATGGCCGAACCGGTCAATGCCGTCTCCGTAATCACCGTCGCCGGTCTGGGATCGCCGACCCACTACCAGATTCCCGTTAACACCGGCTCTGGGAATCCAGGCGACGGCATAGGTTGTTACGGGTTGGCCCTATCACCGGCCAACGGCAACCTTTACGTGGCCTGCAACTGGGAGCTTTATGGGTCCAGCGCCACCCCCGCCGTCTACGAGCTCTCCATCAGCGGCGGAAACCTGACCATCGTGAATACTTTTAACACGCCGGGAGGGTCCATCGCCCTGGCGTTTTCTCCGGACGGATCGAAACTCTATGTCGCGCTATACAGCGCCAATTCGGTCATTGTGATGGACCCGAACGCGGGGACGCAATTGGCGACCATCCCGGTGGGCAGCACTCCCTACGGCATCGTCGTGAATTCCAGCGGCACGCGAGCCTACACCGCCAACAACGGCGGGAACTCCGTTTCGGTGCTTGATTTGAGCGCGAATTCCGTGGTCACCACCGTGGCGGTGGGCACGGCGCCCTTTGCTGTCGCGCTGAGCTACGCGCCTCCCGGCTCGTCGATCGGGAACGTCGCGGCGACGGTGAACGGCGCCAGTTTTGCGCCTACTGCGCCGGTTGCCGTGGGATCGTTGGTATCGCTGTTCGGCACCAGCATCGGACCGTCCACCTCGGCGACCGCTACCTCCATACCTCTGCCCACTACGCTTTCCACGTATCAGGTGAAAATCGGCGGAATCTTCGCGCCGTTGCTGTACGTTTCCAGCGGCCAGATCAACTGCCAGATCCCCTTCGAACTAGCCGGACAGACCAGCGCTCAGGTGATCGTGTCCAACAGCACGGTGTCTTCGTCGCCTGGTACGGTGAACCTCGCAACGTCGGCGCCAGGAATTTTCGTCGGTTCCGGAACGCAGGGTGCCGTGCTGAACGCGGACAATTCTCCAAACTCGGCCACCAATCCCGCCGCCCGCGGGTCGGTGGTACAAATCTTCGCTACCGGCCAGGGCGTAGTCAGCAATCAACCGGCCGATGGCAAAGCGGCGCCCAGTTCGCCGCCCGCCATTACGGCGATAACACCAGTGGTCGCGATTGGCGGCCTTCCGGCTACCGTGCAGTTCTCCGGGCTGGCGCCAGGCTTCGTCGGGTTGTGGCAAGTGAACGCCGTGGTGCCCGCCGGTGTGACTCCTGGCGGCGCCGTTAGCCTGACGATCGCGCTGAACAATCTAAGCAATGCGGTGACCGTCGGAGTTAAATAGCCTCATTTTGGAGTGCGGCAGCTTGCTGCCGCTTTGTGTTGCCGCAAGCTTGCTTGCGGCTGGCCGAAGCAAGCTTCGGCCCTGGAGTTTCTACATTTTCCAGCCCGCGAAGCGGAGCGCGAGAGTGTGGCCCAGGGTGGAGCGTATTTTGCGACCCTGGGAACACTGTGAGGGGAAAAAGAGCCCCGCAGCGCGGGCGAAAGGCAGTCTCGCAGATATCGCGCGTCTGTCGCCCGCTTCGCGGGCTCCCTTTTTCTCGCGATGTACCCAGGGTTCCGCAAAAAAAGCTCCACCCTGGGCCACGCTCTCTGGCCCGCTTCGCGGGCTTGGCCGAAGCAAGCTTCGGCCCGGAAAAGCGGAAGCAAACTTCCGCACTCCAAAGGACCTTGCTTCTGTCAAGCACCATGTGCCATTCTTGGATGGCCGATGGCCAGCGCTCTTCCCTACATCTTTTGGATCTCCACCGGGCTGGTGATCTACACCTACGCGGTCTACCCGTTGGTGCTGATCGCCATGGCCGGAATGAGCCAGGTGATCCACGACCTGCGCTACGCAGCCCGCCGCGGTAATCGCCGCAAGCCGGTGCTGGATGCATTCCGGAGCAGTGAATATCCGCGCGTCAGCCTGATCTTTTCGGCCTACAACGAAGAAGCCGTCATGGAAGCCAAGATGGCCAACTGCCGGGCCATCGAATATCCCGCCGGCCGTCTGGAAATCCTGGTGGGGTGCGACGGATGCTCGGATCGCACCGCGGAACTGGCGCGCGCCGCGGGGCTGCCCCACGCCGCCGTGTTCGATACCGTCGAGTTCGCCGAACGTTCCGGGAAGCCGGCGGTACTGAATCGTTTGGTGCTGCTCGCGAGCGGCGAGGTGGTGGTTTTCTCCGACGCCAACACTATGCTGGATCCCGGCGCCGTGGCGCTGCTGGCGCGCCATTTCGCCGATCCACGCATCGGCTGCGTGTGCGGTGAATTGCGGGTAATGCCCCGCCAAGGCGGACCCTCCACCGAAGGCCTCTATTGGCGCTACGAACTGTTTCTGAAATTTCTGGAGAGCCGCTTGGGCCTGCTCCTGGGCGCCAATGGAGGAGTGTTCGCCACCCGGCGGGAATTGTTCCAGCCTTTGCCGAAGCAAGCCATCATCGACGATTTCCTGATTGCCATGCGCATCCACGACGCCGGCTACCAGGTGGTTTACGACCCCGAGGCCGCCGCCCTGGAGGAAGCCGCCGCCGGGGTGCGCGACGAATTCCGCCGCCGCATCCGCATCGGCGCCGGCAATTTTCACGCGCTGCGATTTACCGCGCGGCTGCTCAGTCCCACGGCCGGCGGGATTTTTTTCAGTTACTGGTCGCACAAGGTTTTTCGCTGGCTGGTGCCGTTCGCCCTGCCGCTGGCCTTCGCCGCCGCGCTGGGGATGGCCCTGAGCGACGCTTTCTCCGATGTGGCGCGGACCTTCTACGGCGGCTGCGCCGCGCTGGGCTTGCTGATTACCGCGCTGGCGGCCGTGGGATACCGCATGGAATTGCGCCACCAGCATCGCAGCATGTTTAGCGTGCCATACTATTTTTTGTCCATGAATCTGGCGCTGCTGCTGGGCTTCGTGCGTTTCGTCACCGGAGAACAAACCGCCGTGTGGCACCGCACCCACCGTACCCAAGCTGCCGCATCCAAGCGGGATTCCTGACACGCTGCTTCTGATACAAATATGACCGGCGAATCCATTATCTATTTCAACAAAGAGTGGGGCGAGAACACCACCAGCGCCGATCACGTTTTCGAGCAGCTTTGCCGTCACAACAAGGTGATGTGGGTGAACTCCATCGCCATGCGCAATCCCAACCTGGCCTCGGCCCACGATTGGGGACGCATCTACAAGAAAGTCCGCAAGCTTCTCGGCGGATTGCGCCAGATGGGTCCCAACGCCTGGCTCTACCAGCCGTTCTTCATTCCGCTGCCCTTCTCCAAACTGGCGCAGACCATCAACCGGCGGCTGTTGCGCTGGTCGCTGCGGCGGCAAACCCGCAAACTGGGGATGAAGAATCCGCAACTGTGGACCTTTCTTCCCAGCGCCGTCTACATGGTCGGTCAATTGGACGAGTCGGTGGTGGTCTATTACTGCATCGACGCCTGGACCAAGTTTGCGCATCTGGACGGCGGCAGCATCGCGCCGCTGGAAGACGAGTTGATCCGCAAGGCCGACGTCTGTTTCGCTTCGGCCGAGAGCATTCTGGAGAGCTTGAAGGCGCGCAATCCCAACACTTATTTGGCGCGTCATGGCGTGGACTTCGAGGTTTTCTCGCGGGCCTCCGATCCGGCAACGGTGGTGCCGGAAGACGTGGCGCGTTTGCCCAAGCCGGTGATCGGATTCTTCGGCGGGCTGCGCGAGCACATGGATTTCGACCTCCTGGTGGAGATCGCGCGCCGTCATCCGGAATGGTCGCTGGCGTTGCTGGGACTGGTGCAAGTGAATGTAGACATATTGCGCGCCCTTCCCAATGTGCATATCCTGGGATCGCGGCCTTACCAGGCGTTGCCGGGATACTGCAAAGGCTTTGACGTGGGAATCATTCCGTATCTGCGCAATGAGTTCACTGAACACGTGAACCCGATCAAGCTTCGCCAATACCTGTGCGCCGGGTTGCCGACCATTGCCACCGCCATTCCCGAAACGCTGGAATACCGCCACGTGGCTTCGGTCTGCGAGACGCCGGAATCGTTCATCGCGGCCATTGAGCACGAACTGGCGACGGACTCCGCCGCCAAGCGCGCCGCGCGCCGGGAGGCGATGCGTTCGGAGTCCTGGGAAGGGAAAGTCTCTCTGGTGTGTGAGCGGGTTCTGGAAGCAAAAGAGAGGAGGAAGGAAATCAAAAATCAAAAATCAAAAATCAAAAATGGGAAGTAAGACCTGGTGCCGTGGCATGAGATCAATGAACAACCACGCCAGAAAGCGAACGCGGCGCGGCTGCAAGTTGCGTCCCATTTGTGATTTGTGATTTTTGATTTTTGATTTTTGATTATGTTCTTCTCCGACTGGTTCGGTCTTTCCTTAACGCGTCTTCCAGAGCGCCCCGGCGCGCCGCGGGTGGCGATCACCTTCGACGACGGTCCCAGCGAGACCACGCCCTACGTACTCGACTTACTGGCAAAGCACGGTGCGCACGCCACGTTTTTTTTGGTCGGGATGAACACGTTGCGTCTGCCGGAGATCGCTCGCCGCGTGCTGAAGGAGGGTCACGAAGTAGGCAACCACACTTGGTCGCACGCCAACTTCTACGGTTGCGCTCCCTGGCAGGTAAGCCGGGAGATCGAACATGGCCAGCGCGCCATCGAAGACACGCTGGGCTGTCGGCCGCGCTGGTTCCGTCCGCCTTACGGCGTGCGCTGGTTCGGCATGTTCCCGGCATTGCGGCGGTTGGAGATGCGTTGCGCCATGTGGTCGCTGACCACTTGCGATTGGCGCGATCCCGCGGAGGCCATCGTGGCAAGCGGCCTGACGGCTCGTGACGGAGATGTCCTCCTGATGCACGACGGCTTTCGCACGCACCCGGGAGATCACCGCCAGGAAACGGTGAAGGCGCTCCGGCGCCTGCTGGCGCCTTTTCGCGAACGGGGATACCACACCCCCACGCTCAGTGAGATGGCGGATTGACCCGAGAAGTCTTGAAGACCGAAATGCGGTGCAAAAGAGTCAAGTTTTCGCGTGCGAGCACACTGCGATAATCGTTACTGCGTGATCGTCCGGGATCGGCCGGCGGGCGCATTCATCAATTCTTCTTGCCGGCGATCGGATATCCCTGCCAGACGTATTCCAGAGCCTCGGGCAAGGTTTGCCGCTTCACGGCGCCGTCGGTGTGGCCGGCGTTGCGGACAAATACAAATTGATAATGATAGCCCTTCGCCGCGAGGACTTTGGCCATGTTCTCGTTGGCGACAACCCAGTCATGCATGTTGTCGGGCATGCCGTTCGGATGGAACAGATCGCGATCACCCACTTCCATCCAGATGCGCAGCGGCTTCGGCGGACTGTTGGGGATCAGATGCTCGTGAAACTCCCACGCACCATGCGGAGTCTCGGCGCGAGGCGGCCATTGCTGATTCACGTACGTGCCCGAATACGTCAGCACGCGGTGATAGAGATCCGGGTGATACCAGGCCATAATCAGCGCCGCGGAACCGCCGGAACTTCCGCCCATGGTGGCGCGCCCGTCGGGGTCTTTGGTTAGTTTCACGCCGCATTCCTTCTCGACGCGCGGCAGCACTTCGGTTTCGACGAACTCCGCATAGACCGGCGACATGGTGTCGTATTCCAAGCCGCGTTGGCTGCCTTGCGCGTCGCCGCTGCCGTTGCCGATGGAAATGGCAATCATCGCCGGCACGCGCTTCTCCGCGATCAGATTGTCCAATATCGTGAACAGCGTTGGATCGGGCCCGTCCGCGCCGACGATGAACGGCGCCGCCGTGCCGGGTACGTATTGCTTGGGAACGTACACGGCCACCTTTCGGATGTACGGCGCCGGATGACTGGTCGTCACGATCAGTTTGGCGGGATCGCCGGGATCGGGCGTGCCAAACGTGCCGGGATCTCGCGCGATGCCGGGATAGATCTTACTTTCGCCCGAATTCATCGTGAAATTGAAGACGGCGCCTTGCGGCAGGCCTTCCGGCACGGTCATTTCGGGCGCGGGATTGTGAGTCGGACCGAGGATGAAGTTGCCGTCGGCGTTCGGCGGAGCGTTCGCTCCATCCGGCAATTCCTTTGCGGCCACATAACCGGGAGTGTTGGGGTCGCGAGTGGGCGGCGTCGGCCGCGCTGGTCTTCCCGCCGCGGGCGGAGTTTGAGCCGCCGTTGGAGCAGACGCCGCGCCGGCCATCCAGCCGATCGCTAGGGTTCCGACCAAGGTTCCAACCAAAGTTCCGGCCAAGGTTCTCGCCGTCAATGCCCAGTTCGCCGATGTCATTCTCCTAGCGTAGCCCAAGAGTTCCCAACCGGCAACACCAGGATCACCCAATGCCTATTCGTATCTCAGCGCGGACATGGGCGAGATGCGCGCGGCGCGCAGCGACGGGACCAGGCAGGCGGCCAGCGCCACGGCGCTCAACACCAGCGGCACCGCGAGAAACGTCAATGGGTCTGCGGGCGCAACGCCATAAAGCAGCTTGGTCATCAGGCGCGTCAGGGCCAGTGCGCCGGCCAGTCCGGCGGCCGTGCCGGAGAGTATCGGGCGCGCCATCCCACGTTGCCGTGGAGCTCCATGGTGGCTATGCGCAACTACTTGGTCCACGAATACTTTCGTGTGGATGTTGAAACGGTCTGGAAGACGGTCCACGAAGATCTGCCGCCTTTGATCGAGAAGATCGAATCCCGGGTTCAAACCGACCCTACTTCGCAAGGCCCTCAAGCTGACTAAAATCACGTCACAGATTCCCGGCCGGTCGATTACCTGATCTCATTGTGATTAGAGTGCAGAAAAGGCAGGTAAAGCGAAGAGCCATGAACGAGCACATTGAGATCAATCCGGCAGTGATGTTGGGCGAGCCTGTCATTCGCGGCACGAGAATCCCCGTCGAGCTCCTCTTACGGAAGCTCTCCGAGGGCGCTACCGCTGAAGATCTTCTGAACGCCTATCCGCATCTCACAGCTGAGGACATCAAGGCGTGTTCTTGCCTATGCCGCCTATACGATCGCACACGAAGCGGTTTTGGCGCTGGCCCAATAGTGCCCGTCGAGATCGGTCGAGTGGCAGCGCGTTTTAGTGCTCGCTCGACACGCTTTGCTATCTTCTTGCGCCGCGCGGCGGGCATTTCGTGTAGCAGTTCCTGAAACTTTCGTGTTGGCATGAAGGGTATCCTCCCTTTCCTGATCGCATGATTGAATCACGATAGCAGCCGCAGCTCCACAGGGTGACGCAACCGGACGCCGAGCGCACGAAGGATTTCATTCATTCTCTCCATGCTGGTCGAGTGGTAGTCCGTTGCTTCGTACCGTTGAACTTGCTGCGGCTTCAGGCCAAGTTTAGACGCTAGCTGCTCCTGGGTCAGACCCGCCGCGATGCGCGCCTGGATCAGCGTCTTCGGTAGGTCGTCGAACGAGGCGAGCGCGACGGTCTTGCGCTTGCCTGATCGAAGCGCGCTGTATTATTCGAGTTCTTGGCGCAGGTCGCTCAGTTGGCTTTTCAATGCGTCCATCTCGGCCTTCTGCAGGACTGGATGAACGACACGCTTGGGAGCGGAGGCTGTGTCTTTGATGGTCCTCTCGAATTTTTCCACCTGTGCCTTGGTGATACGAAACTGCCGGTCGTTCTTGATCATTTGCGTAACCTCCTAAGGTCCAGCGCCACTATACCCTTCGGCTCCGTTCAAGGCTTGTACATCATGGGGCCAGACCGACCGAGCGGAAGCACCGAAAGGCGCGAACAAGCTTGTCTCAATCAGTCCGAGCGACGCCCACATGCTCGAGTACTAAAGGAAAACGAGACCTCTGTATTCGCGTTCGGCTTCGTCCAGCAAACGCCCGACACTCCGTCCGGTAAGCGAGGAGGTGTTTTGGGGAGTATCTTTCCTGCCCTCTTGCCGTATTCCGATAGTTCGGTCCGAAGGCCCGATTGGACGAAGCGAGTGCCGTCCCACCGAAACGTGACAACATCCACGGCTGAGATGCAACAATGGCCGTCTCCTGGGATGTAGTGGGAGGAGCGAACCACAAGCGTGTTCGTGCTTGAGTCGAATGACTCGGTCGGCTGACTTCCCGCGAAGTGCGTGTCCCAGTCGATCTCTTGTGCGGCCCGGAGGTGGCTGCCGGATAAGGTGAACACTCTCGCCATGCCTCCCTGGCTGGAACTGCCCCCGGCCGCAAACCAAGAGAGCAGAACGAGGACTGAGTCCCCATTGGGTGCCGAGGATTTGCTGAGGTAATGGATCGAGTCCAAATCTATCGACTGATGGTCGAGAGGTTCGTCATGCTTGTAGTGCCCATTCCGGAGCGAAAAACTCTCAGACGGCTTTCCGGCGTTGTCGAGGCCGAGAAATCTGAAGTTTCGGAAGTCCACTTTCCGGATCGATGAGAAAGATCCCGGATACGAATAATGGACCGGTTCATTCGTGAAAGTTGGTCCGGGGCCATCGCTGTCTGGGGCGTACGGGACCTGTGACTGCTGGCCAAACGCACTCGCCAGCAGGAAAAACAAGAGGGCGAACTGTCGCATCTTCCCGGTACTCCCTCATGCTGCCTCTGTCGCTCGACCGACAGGAAGCGTCAAGACTTAAATACTACCATGCTCCGGCACCGCAAACCTTAGGGACCTTAGGGATGGGCTCGCGTCAGTGTCCGTTCGTCCCTGTGATACACTGGGGATGTTTCGGCGAGACAACCACCGTTGAGGATGCCCGTTGGGAGTTGTGCCACAAAGTGCGTCACAAAGCGGCTATCGGCCACGCCGTTCAACAGCCTAAGCTGTTGAAATCACAAAATCGGAGAGGTGTCCGAGTGGTTTAAGGAGCACGCTTGGAAAGCGTGTGTAGGGGAAACTCTACCGTGGGTTCGAATCCCACCCTCTCCGCCAGATTATCTAATTTATAATTAATTACTTACAATGGAACACCTCCCTTTATCCTGACGACAAATGAGGCTCTGGACGAGGGGCTGCCAACGCTAAGGTGCGGAGGCGATGGAAAGTGGCAGGGGAAGAAAGATTCCGGCCATCTTACCTCAGTGGATTCTGGGTGAGGAAAGAAGGGCACCTCCCACGTATGTCTGCCACACTGATTCCCAGTCGCTGGTCATTGCCACATTTGCGCCTGGCAAACCTGACGGGCCCGCGTGACCACGATTGGATCGACCGATGAAGCGTAACTTGGATCGGTAAAGACAACGTGATCGCTCAACCGCTGGCAGCTCTGCTTCAGCGCCACGCGCCAGTTGACGGGCCACAGCCGCACGCCACCCGCTCCCAGGGTGACCAGCGAATCTTCCTCCAACGACAGCGCCGCGGAATCGATTTGCAACGGCGATGAGAAGACCGCCATCTGCTCCGGCAGCTCGTTCATGTCCTTCGGGTACGTATAGATGCCGATGCCCGTGCTGGTCACGGCGAACAGCCTCTCCGATTTGCCGTCCACTCCCAGCCACACAACGGGTCCCTTGGTCGATTGCAAGGGTTTCTGGTCCCGATCGGCGGTCATCCGCCATCGCCACACGTTGCCGTTAATGTCGCCGATCAGCAAACCCATTCCGTCCGGCCGGAGGGCCAGGGCTCGCGCTGCGGCGCGCTCATGAATGTTTAGCTTGGAACCGGCTTCCGTTCCGTCTCCTGTCCCGACTTCTGTTCCATCCAGGCGCCACAAATGCACGTCGCCCGCCGGCCCGATCGTGGCTAGCACATCGGGTCCGGCGAAGGCGAACGCCGGCGCCCCGCGTCCCCCTGACGGCGATTGCAACGACAACTTGCCGGTCGGCTTCGGAACGATGTTGATCACCGAACGTTGCTTCTTCGCCGCGACATCCCAAAGCGTAACGGCGCCGCTGTTTCCGCAAAACGCCGCGAGCGTTTGGCCATCGGGACTGAAGGCCATTCGTGCAGCGCATTGCCCGGGACCGAGCTGGCCGATCGTATTACCCTGCGCATCAAACAGCCGGATGTGCCCGTCCTGACTGCCGCCCGCGATCATTGTGCCTTGACGGTTGGTAGCCAACGATCGCAGTTCGCCTCCCTGGGCGTTGGAAACGCTGCGCACGGAATCGGTTTGCGGATACCAAAAATTCAGATCGCCCGTGGCGGTTCCCGCCACCAGTTCGCCGCCGCGCAGAAAGCCGACGCCAACTGCGTGGGCATCCAGCGCCGCGACGTGGCGCGCCCCGCCGAGCAGCGACATATCCAGGAAGCGCACGGCGCCGGGTCCCGACGCTTCCAGAGTGCCATCGGGAAGAAAATCGACGGAGTGAACGGTTTGTTCGAATCCCAGGTAAGCGGGGGCGCTCTCTTCCCCAGAGGAATTGAAAAACCGAACGCTGCCGTCGGAGGCGCCGGCAATCAAGTCGTCTTTCGGGCTGATGGCGATAGCATAGACGGGTTTGCCGAAGTAGTAAGGCGCGCTGCCATGACCGTCGGTCCAAATCCACAGCGCTCCGCTGGATGCGCCGGAAGCGATCACCAGTTTATCGCCGCGAAGCTTCATCGCCAGGCAGGCAATCTGTCCGGGCGAGCCATCGAACTTATCGACTTGGGTCAGCCCGATTTGGGTCAACCCAGTGCCGCTCAGTTTCCATAGCTTCACAAAGCCATCGTCGCCGCCGGTGGCCACGAAGATCTCGTGATTGGGTCCGAACTGCGCGGCGACCGCGCGAACCCGCCCGGAAGCCGGTGGCGCCTGTCCCGGACTTGACGTCCGCGCTCCATCGTCGGCGCGAATGGTAGCCGCCAATTTTCCGTCGAGTGTCCAAATGCGCAGCATGCCGTCAGTGTGGCCGGACAGGAGATGATTGCCGTCGGGAGTAAACGTCACCGCCTGCGTCCACACGTTCTTCGGCCCTTGATCGGTCACAAACGGACCTTGCAGCGTTTGCTTTTGAACGTCCCATACGCGAACGCCCGAGCCTCCGACGGCCAGCAGATCCCCCTTGGGACTGAACGCTAGAGGCGCGAGACCCACCGCCGCGGGAATTGTGTCCGGGGTCGAGGCGAATTTTTTTCCGCTATGGTCATAGAAATGCACCTGCTCTTTGCCGTTGTCGACCACGGCCACCGCATAACTCAGCCCATCGGGACTCAACGCGGTTCCTGAGGCGCGAGCGGGTGTAATTCCATTGGTCTCGAGTCCCTGGACCAGAGCCTGAAACAAAGTGAGTTGCACGATCGGCAGGACGCTGTGCTGCGACTCCAGGCTGTCGCCAGTGATATCGATGGCCTGCAACAGCGCCGGCAAGGGACGCAGCGACATGATGTTTTGTGCGGTCGCGGCGCGGAAGCGCAGCAAAGCGACGGCTTCCTGCTGCTTGGCGCGGAAATAAAAGATCGTTGCCACCACAGCCAGTGCGGTAATCGCGACCACCGCGGCTGTGGCGGCCGTCCGCAGCAGGCGGCTGCGGCGCTGTTCTCCGGCATGTCTACGCCGGCTGGCTTCGAGCAGCGTTTGTTCGCGCGGCTTCAGGGCGCGCATGCCGGCCAGACCGCGCTCGAGCACGGTGAGCGAAGCCGCGTCGAGGGCGTTATCGTCGCTGCCGTCCCAATCCTCCACGCGGCTTTCCATGATGCGCCGGGCGCGCTGGCCGATCTTGTCGGAACGATCGAAGCGGCTGCGGACTAGCGGCGCCAACGTATCGTGCGTCAGGCGCGTTGTTGTGGCACCGCTATCCGCAGATAGGCCGGAGAGCAGGAACAATTTCTCCAAGTCCTGGACCAATACCGGTAAGGTCTGGGCCTGATTCGCATAGGTCTCCGACAACTCGCCCTGCGAACGCTGCTGTGAGGTCAGCAGCGGCGTGGTGTGGTAGGCCAGCGCGTCGAGCACCAGTCCGGACTCGACCACGGGCGCCTCGCTCTTGGCCAGTTCCTCGATTTGCTGATCGAGAAAATCGCCCAGCAGCAGGCCGTCCTCGCGAAGGTGCCGATACAACTCCGCCGACATCTTCGGCGCGCGCGCGTTGGCGGCCACGGCGCTGTGCCACAACTTGGTCAGCAGGATCTGCAAAGTCGGCGCGATCGGCGAGTTGCGATCTTCCAGGTCGTGGGCAATCGTTTCGGGCAGTTCCGCTTCGACGGTCAAGTTGTAAAAATCGCGCAGACGCTGCGTATGCGTCAGGCCGTTGACAACCTCGACGATAGCGTCGTGATTCAGCGCCTCCAGGAACACCTTGCCGTAGTCGATCGCGGCTTCTTCCACTTGCTTCTGGATTTCCGGGAACCATTCTTTGCGGAACGACAACACCAGGCGTCCGGGCAAATTCTTGATGGCAGCGACGAATTCGCGCACCTCGTTGGGCGCGGCAACGCACGGTAGCGTGTAGCATTCTTCGATCTGATCGAAAAACACCACCAACGGGTTGCCGGCACGTTTCTCTGCGTCCTGCCAGCGCGCTGCTAAGTTTTCGCCGGGGCCGAGCGCCTGTTGCAAAGTATCGAGCAGACTGTGTTGCGAATCGCGCCGTAAATACAGCGTTTGAAAGTTCCACTGCAACCGTGGCACCACGCCGGCATCGAGAAACGACGACTTACCCACGCCCGACTGTCCGTAAAGCAACGTAAGAGACGAACTGTTGGCCGCCGTGAGCCGGTCGTACAACTGGCGGATCTCCCGGTTGCGTCCGAAAAACACTTCGGCGTCCTTGGAAGCGAAACGCGCCAGATAGCGGAATGGATCGCTGGGTAGCGGTTGGCGTGGCAATCCCGGCAATCCAAAACATGGATCGGGGATCGGTAGCAGGTCGCCGCATTTTTCGAGCACCGAGGGCACCGGACAGGCGTACAGCGTTCCGGCGACGGTCATGCCTTCCTTCATCAGCGCGAAGCGCAGCACGCCGACGAGAGCGCCGTTGACAAACACGGGACCGCCGGAAAGTCCTTTCACCGGCGCGCCCGCGCCGGCCGCGGCTTGATCGCTGAACAGTTGCAGCACGCGGCAGCCTTCCAGTTCGCCCAAGTAATTCGTGACGCTGCCCACTTGCACCATGCCGTCACGCGGATTGGCGTCGGGAAAGCCGTAGGTTTCCCAGTTAACCGTTGATTTTTCCAGGATTGCCAGCGGCACCGGACGCGCCGCAGGCGTTTGTTCGCACTTCAGCAACGCCCAATCGGCGATACGATCCCAATAGATTCCGTGCAAAGTTGCCTTGGTCGTGAAGTTGGGAAAGGTCAGCGTGATCTCGCCGGGGTACAGCGCGGCTGGTGGATCCTGACGACGGTCGGCGATGACGTGGAATGCGGTGAGCACCAGACCCTCGCCGACCAGCGTGCCGGTGCCGCGGCTGAGGCTCTTGCCTGCGCCATCCAGGCGAAGTTCGCCTCCCGATTCACGGGCTTGCATCACGTCGATTCGAGCTATGGCGTCGCGGATGATCTGATTCATTTTTTCCACACTTGCTCGGCGCAGAATACGCGGGCGCTTTTGATGACCGCATCCGTCAGGCCCTCGGCGTAGTCCCGGCTGCGAAACACGGGGTGATCGCGCAGGCGTTCGCAGTCCTCGCGTAGAAATGCCCGCCAGTGGGCCGGCCAGATTCGGGCCACGCCGGATCCGTCCACGGTGACGATCTCATCCTCTTCCATCGACAGAGACGCAGAAGCAATTTGAGACGGCAGATTGAAAGAGGCGATATTTTCCTGATTCGAATTCAGGGCAGGATAGGTTGCCACGCGCACGCCATAATCGTCGGCCAGAAACATGCGCTCCGAGTCGGCATCGGTAGCGATCCAAAGAACATTTCCTTTGCTCGGATGCATCTCCTGCTCCCCCGGCTTACCGTCCATCGTCCACATGATTACGCCGCCGCCCGGATGTCCGGTGACGAAGCCGTTTCCATCGCGCCGGAACGCCAGGGCGGTCACGTCGTCCGGTACGCCCTTCAGAACCTCCGATGGAAATTCGCCTTCCATGTTCCAAAGGCGCAAGCCCGGATGATGCGGCCAGACGACCGCCAGCCGGCGGCTGTCCGCCGTAAACGCCATGTTGTGACCGACGACATCCCATTCCAAAGAGAAAATCCCCTTGTCGGCGCTGCCGTCTGGCGCCGCGCTCCTGGCGATCTTGAGCCGAGCCCGCTGCTCACGGGTCGCCATATTCCAGAGGACGATATTGTCGTTGGGATAATCCGCCGCCAAGGTCCTGCCGTCCGGACTGAAGACCAAGTGGAATGGCTTATTTGTCCCCGCAGGCGGCGGCAACCAGCCAAGGTTTTTGATGTTCGCGTCAAAGAGCTCAATGCGGCCACCGTCTCCCTCGCCGGCGATGATCGTCCCTTGACGGTTCGCCGCCAGGTTTCTCAACCCCTTGCCGGAGGCGTGCCCGGCGCGGCGCGCCGTGCCCGTCTTGCGGTCCCAGAGAAGCACGTCACCTTTGCCAGTACCCGCCACGACCGACCCTCCCCTGAGAAAGGCTGCGCCTGTGATGCTCCCACCAAGCTCGCTTAGGAGCGAATCGAACGCCGTAATGCGGCGGGAGCCGCCCAGCAATGTTGTATCAAGAAAGCGGATTCCTTCCCCCGCCGCCAACAAATGGCTGCCGTCACCAAGAAACTGCAGCACAGCCACGCGTTCCTGCGAACCACGAAAAGCCGGCGCGATGTCCACACCTCGAGAATCGAAGAAGCGGATGACTCCGCCGGCTGCCGCGGCGGCAACAATGTCGAGGTCGGGATGGATGGCTATTGCCGTGACTTGGCCTGTTAGGGGATGGCTCGCTGCGCCATTCGTGGTCCAGAGCCGCACGACGCCGCCGCCGTCGCCAGCGACTACCCACATCCGGTTGTCGCGCACCCTGATCGCGACACAAGTAACTGGCGCTCCAGTCTTGAACTCCTTTTCAGGATAGGCGGGGGACAGTTTCTCGCCCTCAAGGCGCCAAAGACGGACGTACCCATCTTCTCCACCCGTGGCCACCAATGTTTCCCCCCGCATTCCGCGGGTGGTGGAGATGGCTTTGGCTGCAGATGCGCTGTGGCCGCCGGCATGAACCGAGGTCACCTCGTGACCGTCGAGTGTCCAGACCCGCAATCTGCCGTCGCCTTCGTAGCTCAGCAGGTATTCCCCCAGCGGCGTGAACGAGAGGGATGCCACCTCACGATCAGGCTCCGAACCACCGAAAAGATCCTTATTGCTGAGCGCTTTCCGGTGCAAATCCCAAACCGAGAGGCTCGCACCTCCAATCGCCAGGAGATCTCCTGGGGAACGAAAAGCCAAAGGCATCTCATGCCCAAACGAAAGCAGCGGCGGCGATGGGGCAGCGACACCCTGCCGGCCCCATAGGTTCACACCACCGCCGCCCAAGTCACTCGGAAACGGGGGGTACTTAGGGTCGATGTTGGGCTTCAACGTGGCCGAGCTGGCTGCGACGATCGAGCCGTCCGGTGTTGCGGCGGCTCCGGTGAGGCCGGTCCCGTGAATGTCGTCCGCCTCGGTGGCCTCCACCATCGCCGACGAAAGGGCAAACTGCACTACCGAGGGAATCTTGCCTTGCGACTGTAAACTGTCCGCCGCGGCCGCTACGGTGGCAATGGCAAAGATCAGGGAATTCCGCGGCTGGTTGGGCAGCCGCGTCTGCACGAGAACAGCATTCGCTTGCAAGTTCACCAGGAATTGCTGCCTCTTGGCGTGATAGTAGGCCGTCCCAAAGCCAATGGAGAGCGCGATGATCACTACGGCCACAAACGCCGCCGCGATTTTCAGAATTCGGCTGACGCGTGTCTCCTTGGCATGCTTGCGCTGGCTGGCGGCGAGCAGCGCCTGTTCGCGCGGGTTCAGCGCCCGCATGCCCTCGGCGCCGCGCGCAACCACGGCCAGCGACGGCCCGTCGAGCGCGTTCTCGTCGGTTTCGTCCCAGTCGCCGGTGCGGCCTTCAATGATGCGGCGGGCGTGCTGGCCGATTTTGTTGGAATGATCGAAGCGCTGGCGCACCACAGGCGCCAGCGTGTCGTGGGTCAGGCGCGTGGCTTTCTCGCCGCTATCCGCGGAGGAGTCGGAGAGAAGGAAAAGCCGTACCATCTCCTGCACCAACGCGGGTATCTGCGCGGCGCAATGCGCGTAGGTGGTCAGGAGCTCGGCCTGCAAACGTTGCTGCGCGGTAGCCAACGCCGTGGTGTGATACGTAAGCACATCGAGCGCCAGGCCCGACTCCACAGCAGGCCCTTGGGTTTTCGACAGCTCGTCCAGTTGCTGATCCAGGAAATCGCCCAGCAGCAAACCTTCCGCTTGCAGCCGGCGATGCAGCTCCGCGGTCAACTTCGGCGCATGAGCATTGACGGCCACGGCGTTGCGCCACATCTTGGTCAGCAGGATTTGCAAGGTCGGCGCGATGGGCGATCCGCGATCGGCCATCATCTCGTGGGCGATCGTTTCGGGCAGTTCCGAATCGATCGTCAGGTTGTAAAACTCGCGCAGACGCTGGGTCTGCCGCAGTCCATTGACAACCTCGAGGATGGCGTCGTGATCCAGCGCTTCCAGAAACACCTTGCTGTAATCGATCCCAGCTTCTTCCACTTGCTTCTGGATTTCCGGGAACCACTCTTTGCGAAACGACAGCACCAAGCGGTAGGGCAGTCCTTTGATAGAGGCGATGAACTCGCTCAACTCGTCGGGCGCCGTCACGCAGGGCAGCGTGTAGCACTCTTCGATCTGATCGAAGAAAACGATCAAAGGCTTGCCGGCGCCATCCAGGCGGAGTCCGCCTCCCGATTCGCCGGCGTCGTTCCCGGCCCGAGAGCCTGTTGCAACGTATCCAGCAGACTCCGTTGTTGGTCGCGCCGCAGGTACAGCGTCTGGTAGTGCCATTGCAGGCGCGGCACCACGCCGGCTTCGAGAAACGACGATTTTCCCACTCCCGACTGTCCGTAGAGTAGCGTCAACGGCGGCGCATTGGCGGCGGTCAGAGTGTCGTACAACTGCCGGATGGCGCGATAGCGTCCGAAGAACACTTCGGCGTCTTTCGCGGTGAAGCGCGCCAGATAGCGATAAGGATCGGCTTGCAGCGGCTGGCGCGGGAGGCCCGGCAATCCGAAGCAAGGATCGGGAATCGGCAGCAGGTCGCCGCATTTTTCGAGCACCGACGGTACCGGACAGGCGTACAACGTTCCGGCGACCGTCATGCCTTCCTTCATCAGCGCGAAGCGCAGCACGCCGACCAACGCGCCGTCCACAAACACAGGACCGCCAGAGAGTCCCTTCACCGGCGCGCCGGCGCCCGCCGCCGCTTGGTCGCTGAACAGTTGCAGCACGCGGTAGCCTTCCAGTTCGCCCAGATAATTCGTGACGCTGCCTACTTGCACCATGCCGTCGCGCGGATTGGCGTCGGGAAAGCCGTAGGTTTCCCAATCGATTTTCGATTTTTCCAGAATCGCCAGAGGCACGCGTCGCGCCGGTGGTGCTGCTTCGCATTTCAGCAAGGCCCAATCAGCGATGCGATCCCAAAAGATTCCATGCAGCGTAGCTTTTGTCGTGAAATTGGGAAACGTCAACGTGATCTCGCCGGGATAAAGCGCCGCGGGCGGATCTTGCCGCCGGTCGGCGATCACGTGAAAGGCTGTTAGCACTAAACCTTCGCCCACCAGACACCCGGTTCCGCGGCTGCTGCTCTTACCTGCCTGCATCACGTCGATTCGAGCGATGGCATCGCGGATGACCTGGTTCATTTTTTCCAGACCTGTTCCTGGCAAACCTTTTTCGCGGGGTCGATGACACCCTGATCCAAGCCCTCGACCTGGGCATTATTCGTAAAAACAGGGTGATGACGCAGCCGTTCGCAGCTCTCGCGCAGGAAAGCCAGCCAGTTCGCCGGCCAGATTCGCACGCCGGATTCGTCTACAGTGACGATCGCATCTTCTTCCACGGACAACGCCACGGAATTGATTTCCATCTGCAGATCGAGCGACGCGGTTGTTTCCACGGCGGCACTTCCACCCGGAACGGGATCGGTTGCCGCGGCAAGGCCCTTCTTACCGGCCAGGACTAGGCGCTCCGACATCGTGTCGCTGGCGATCCAAAGGACACTTGATTTAGTGAGCTGAATCGGCGTTCCCGCGCTCTTTCCATCCATGGCCCAGTGCTCCACCACGCCGTCCGCATGGCCGGTATGGAAGCCCTTGCCATCGCGCCGGAAGGCCAGTGCCGTGATATCATCCGGCCGCGCGCCGGTCGTTGAATCTATCAGCGCGATCGTCGAGACCTTCGGGAGCGAACCGTCCTGGTGAAAGTGGAACAATCGCAGGACCGGGTTGGCCGCCGCCGCGCCTTGGTTCACGGGAATGGCCGCCAGATCGCCCGTGGGCGTGAAGGCCATCAGATGCAGCACGTCATGCTGTTCGGCTTGGCGAGGAATCGCGGCTTTCTGTTGCTTCTTTTCCAGGTCCCACACCAGAATCGTGCCATCCGGATAATCGGTGGCGAGCGACTTCCCGTCGTCGCTGAAGACCAGATGTTCCGCGGGCTGGCTCAGCTCATGGAAAGGCCGCAATTCGCCGGTTTTTGTTCCAGCGGAATCATAGAGGTGAATGCGGCCATCGTTTCCCGCGGCGGCGATCAAAGTTCCCTGACGATTCGCGGCCAGGCGGTGAAATTGCAGGGTGGGGATGGGCTGGACATGGCGCGCGGCGTCGGCCTCGCGGTTATAGAAATACAGGTCGCCGGCCTCCGTTCCCGCCACCACCGAGCTTCCTTGCAGAAAAGCCGCACCGACGATCTTGCCGCTGCGTTCGTTCTGAAAGTCGTCGAACGCCGTAATGCGACGGGAACCGCCCAGCGTGTCCATATCGATCAATCGAACGCCTTCGTTGCAGCCGGCCACCAAACGGTTGCCGTCCGGGAAAAATTGAAGCGCGTGGATGGTCTGGTGCAGACCGCTATAAGCCGGCGCGATCGTTACCCCGCTGAAGCTCACAAAGCGGATGGCTCCGTCCATCCCGGACGCGGCAACGTAGTCGGATTTGGGATGAAAGGCAATCGCACTGATGCTGTCCGAAAAGGAATAGGGAACATTGTGCTGGCCCTCTTGATCCCAGATCTGCAGCTTGCCGCTCATGTCCCCGAACGCCACCAGGACCCGGCCGTTGCGCACCGCCATCGCCAGATGGGTAATATGCGCGCCGACGTTGAACTCCTTCAACAAGGTCAGCTTCACGTCGTCCAACTTCGCTGCGTCTAACTTCCAAAGCCGCCCCACTCCTTCATATCCACCTGTGGCTACCAGCGTTTCACCATTCGGCCCCGTTGTGGTGGCCAGAGTTTGCAGGTTGGGCGGAAGGTCAAACCGTTCGGGATGCCCTGGAGACGGTTTTTGATCCGGCATCATGCTGGCGTCGTTCATGGCGCCGTGGGAATAAAGGGGAAGAAGCACGAGGTGGCGGCCGTGGTCGGCCTCAACTTTGGTTTTGGTTACCTCGCGGCCGTCCATCGTAAAAGCGCGCAAGCGGCCATCCGATTCGCCGGCGAGCAGGTATTTCCCGTCCTCCGTAAACGCCATCGTCATCACATCCCAAGGCTCCCGTGCCCCGCCGAAGGCAGCAGGATCGCTCAGCGTTTTCTGTTGCATGTTCAATACGCCCAAACCCTTGCCTCCGAACGCCAGAAGATTCCCGTTGGGACTAAAGGCCAGAAGATGCCACTGAAACGACGGTAGCGGCTGTTGCAACGAGCCGGTCTCCGCTCCATAACGGTCCCAGAATTTCAAGACGCGGGGGCCGATCGTGCGCCGGCGCCATCCAGGCGAAGTCCGGCTCCCGATTCGCCCGCGGCCGAGCCAGGGGTTGCTTTCGAGCCGTGCGTTGCAATCATCGAGCCGTCCAAGGTCATGGCGCCTGCGTCCACCTGGTCCATGTCGATGCGGGAGTCTTCCGTGGCGCGTACCATCGCCGTTAACAACGCCTGTTCCACGGCCGGCAGCACGTTGCTTTGAGAGGCCAAGCTATCGTTGGTCGTGGCCATCGCGAGAAGCAAGGCGTCCAGGGGAGTGGTGGCGAGCCGGACCTGCACCTTAGCCGCTTGGAGTCGCAACTCCGCGATCCGTTTCTGTTGGTAGGCGCGTATCCAACCCCAGATGGAGACAATCGCCAGCGCCGTAATCACAACGAAGACGAGCGTCTTGCGATTTCTCCGCCGAAGGCTGGCCCGCGCTTCTTTCACATGCTTGCACCGGCTGGCTGCGAGCAGTTCTTGCTCCGGCGGGCTCAGATTCGCGCATGCCGGCGAGACCGCCTTCAACAACAGCGAGCGATCCGCCGTCGAGCGCGTTGTCTTCCGTATGATCCCAGGTGCCGGTATGGCTTTCGATGATGCGGCGGGCGCGCTGGCCGAGTTTGATGGAGCGGTCGGAGCGTCCCAGCACCAGCGGCGCCAGCGTGTCGTGGATCAGGCGCGAAGCTTTTTCGCCATCCGTCGAAGCGTCGCACAGCAGGAAGTGGGCTTCCATCTCCCGTACCAACGCGGGCATCTGCGCCGTGCAATGACCGTAGTTGGCAAGCAGATCGGCCTGCGAGCGCCGTTGCGCGGTGGCCAGCTGCGTGGTGAAGTACGTCAGGACGTCGAGCGCCAGGCCCGAGTCCACGGCCGCCGCCTGGGTGGCGGCGACCTTCTTCACTTGCTGGTCCCAGAACTCGGCTTGCGCCAAACCGTCGCTGCGAAGTCGGGCGTACAACGCGACGGTCATCGCCGGCTCGTCCTTGTTCGCGGCTTTGGCGCGCTCCCACAACTTGCTGAGGAGCCATTCGAGGATCGGCGCGACCGGCGAGTCGCGATCCGCCACGATGAGTTGCGCAATCATCTCCGGCAGGTCCGGATCGACGGTCAGGTGATACTTTTCGTCGAGACGCTGGGTCCGCGCGAGTCCCTTGACGATTTCGACGATCGCGGCGTGATCGAGCGGCTTCAGGAGCATCGGCACACTGTCGATGCCGGCCTGCGACACCTGCTTCTGAATTTCCGCAAGCCGCTCCTTGCGGAATGACAACACGATGCGGTGCGGCAATCCCTTGATGGCGGCGAGAAACTCGCTGAGTTCGTTGGCCGCGCATTCTTCAAATTGATCGAAGATGACGATCAATGGCTTGCCCGGTTCAGTCTGCTGCGGCAAGGTTTCCAGGAGACTCCGTTGCGGATCGCGCCGCAAGTACTTGGTCTCATAGTGCATTTGCAGGCGCGGCACAACGCCGGCTTCCAGAAACGACGATTTCCCCACGCCCGACTGCCCGTAGAGCAGCGTGAGCGGCGGAGGATTCGCGGCCGTCAAAGTGTTATACAGCTGGCGGATTTCCCCGTCTCGCCCGAAGAAGACCTCGGCATGTTCCCCTGTGAAGCGATCCAGATAACGGTACGGAACGTCCGGCAAGGGCTGATGCGGCAATCCCGGCAAACCAAGAATCGGATCGGGGATCGGCAGCAGATCGCCGCATTTTTCCAAGACCGACACCACGGGACAGGCGTACAAAGTGCCGGCCGCGGTCTTGTCTTGCGCATCCGGCAGCACGGAGCGCAGATGGCCCACCAGGGATCCCTCGACGAATACTGGACTTCCCGATGCGCCTCGTTCATCCACGCCCACACCGGCCGCCGCCTGATCGCCGAACAGTTGCAGCACCGGGGAACAGCCTTGGTATTTTCCGTTGTAGCTGATGACGCGCCCGGTCTGCGTCAAGCCGTCGCAGGATTCCACGTTCGGGTAGCCGAAAGACTCCCATCGTTTCTCGCATTCTTCCAGAATCGCCAGCGGGGCGGGGCGCATCGGCGGCGCCTCCTGGCACTTCAGCAGAACCCAGTCGTGGGTGCGATCGTGGCAGGTCGCGTGCACCGTCGCCTTGGTGGTGAAGTTGAGGGTATCGAAGGTCAGCGTGATCTCGCCCGGGTAGACGGCCTCGGAAACAGGCTGATCCAGGTTCCGGTTGGCGACCACGTGAAACGCGGTCAACACCAAGCCGCTGCCCACCAGACACCCGGTTCCGCGGCTGCCGCTTTTACCTGCCTGCATCACGTCGATTCGAGCAATCGCTTCGCGGATGATCGATTCCATCTCACTTAGGCCTGCGCCGCCGTAGCCTGACTCTGATAGTCGCAAAGTTCGGCCTTCAGAACGTGATCCGTGGCATCAAGGTCCAGGCGAACGTAGGTGGGACGGAAGAGAATCCATTGGTCGAGCAGGCCGGTGGCCAGCGATTGCGCGAGTTGCTGGAGTTTGGCCAGCGCGGCGGCCGTGTCGCCCGTGATGATCTCCGGCGGCAGTTGCATCAGATCGGCCCAGGTTCCGGAGTTCAAGTAATAACAGCCGGGCTGCTGCAATTCAATTTGTTTGGCCAGATGCGTGTGACCGAAAATCACATAACGGAAACCGCCTTCGATCAGTTTGTTGGCGGCCATGGAGTAGGCCGGATCCGTCTCGACATCCCGGCTGAAGCTTTGGTCGGGCTGCAAGGCGCGCAGCGCCTGCAGCAGCGCGGGCAAGCGGCGGCCCACATCCTGATCGTCGCGGGCGAAGAGCAACCTCGCCAAGCCCCAGGTACGATCCACCACGCTGGCCGTGGAAATATCGCCGCCAATGGCCGGGCCGGCGTCCGCGCCTGACTGATCCAGCGATACCAGAAACGTGTTTTCGTTTCCGCCCAGCCGGTTCTTTAATACCGCTTGCAGCGCCGCTTCGTCCGAATCGCCGGGCGCGGTTGCCGTCATATCGTCGCTCGAGTACGTGCTGATGTCGCCGCCAATCGTCATGGTGCTGGCGTCTTGATCGGAAGAGATGTCGCCGCCGACGGAGGGCATGGCGGCATTAGCCTTTTCCATCTCGTGCTGGCCCGCTTGATGGGCGCATTTGGCCACCGTCGCCAGGATCTGGCGATATCCCGGCTCCAGCGCCATCACCGTGGGAATGGCTACATCCGTCTCCGGCTTCAGCAGATCGATGAACTTGTAATCCTGCTTGATCAGGTTGATGACCCACGCCACCATCTTGCTGCCCGCCGGCGGATCGAACATCGTTTCCGGAACCCTCTGGTTGCGGGAGATCAGCGAGCAGACTTGCCGCAGGTTGCTGTAGGTGATCACGTTCCAGGAATCGTAGCGATTTCCGTGCTCGATCAGCGCCTCGCCAATCGGGTAAGCCTCACCATTGAAAATCAGTTCGTAATCGTGATGGCCCTGAACGTCGAGAATCTCCCGGAGTGTCCGGCGAACCGGCGGCATAGCCAGTTCGATATCGTGATTGCCCAGCAGGATGGTCAGGCGATGATTGTGGTTCAGGAGGTTGCTCAGCGCGTCGAAGAAGGGTTTATCGCGCCCGGCGATGGCCTTCAGTTTCGCGCAGGCCGCCGCGGGATCGCTGGTGAAGGGAAGGAACGGCTGTTCGGCGAGAAAATCCACCATGTCGCCGTTGATGATCAGTTCGATCTTCGGCTGGTCCGCGGGAGTCTCCGCCAGCGCGTTGACGAAGTCGGCCAACGCGCTCACCTTGGTGCAAATCCGGAAGCCGCGGCTGTTCGGCGAGTCTCGTTGCTCCGTAGACTCCACCGAGATGCAGGTCGGAAATGATGTAAACACGGCGGGCAATGGCAGTTGTGTCGGCCATGGGGGAGCCCTCCCTGGGCGACAGCATGTTAACACAATGATATACTCTCGTGGAAATTGAGTTTGCCGATGCCATCTGAGCGCCCCGAGAACCCGAACGAAGCCCCGAACGAAGCTCCCCCCGATGCCGAGGCAACGCTTGATGGAGCTTACGCTGCCCAGAGTGAGCCGTACCCGGCGTCTCACATGGCGGTTCCGATTCCCGCGGCATTCGGCAACTATGAAATCGTCAGCAAGCTGGGCAGCGGCGGCATGGGCGAGGTCTACAAAGCGCGAGACGCGCGCCTCGACCGGATCGTCGCGGTGAAGGTGCTGCGTTCGCACCTGGCCCTGCGCACCGATCTTCGCGAGCGCTTCGAGCGCGAGGCCCGCACGGTGGCGCGGCTCAACCATCCGCATATCTGCACGCTCTACGACATCGGCCGGCAAGACGGCTGCGACTATCTGGTGATGGAATACCTGGAAGGCGAAACGCTCGCGGCGCGTTTGCACCGCGGTCCCTTGCCGGTGGAAGACGCCGTTCGCTACGCCATCGAGATGGCCGACGCGCTGGACCAGGCGCATCGCAAGGGCGTGGCGCACCGCGATATCAAGCCGGGAAATATCATGCTGACCGCCGCTGGTTGGCTGAAAGTCCTGGATTTCGGCTTGGCCAAAGTGATCGACGAGCCGGAGGTCCTGGAGGCCGCCTCCGGCTTGGTCACCGCCGGGTTGGTCACCGCCGGGTTGGTCACCGCCATGGACACGACGGTCTCGAGCCCTCGAGATCTGTTTGTCACAGTGCCGGGAACGCTGTTGGGGACCCTCGCTTACATGTCGCCGGAACAGGCGCGCGGCCTGCCGGCCGACACCCGGTCCGATATCTATTCCTTCGCTACGGTGCTCTACGAGATGGTCGCCGGGCGCCGTCCGCATCGCGCGCATGTGGCGGCCGCGGCTGTCAACGCGCTTCTGCACAAGGAACCGAAAGCGCTGGGGGAACGGGTCCCCAATGCGCCGCCGGAGGCTCGAACGGATCGTCATGCAATGTCTGGCGAAGGATCCCGACCAGCGCATCCAGCACATGAGCGAAATCAAGACGGCTCTCCAGCAGATCCGCTTTGAGCTGGCCAGTGCGGCTGCCAACGACGCGCCGAGCATCGCCGTGCTGCCCTTCGCCAATCTCAGCGCCGAAAAAGACAACGAGTACTTCAGCGACGGACTCACCGAGGACCTCATCAACGCCTTGGCGCAAGTCGCTGGATTGCGTGTAGTGTCGCGCATGTCCTCGTTCCAGTTCAAAGGCCAGAGCGAGGACATTCGCAAAGTGGGCCGTCAGTTGGACGTGCGGACCGTGCTGGAAGGCAGCGTGCGCCGCGCCGGCAACCGCTTGCGGATCACCGCGCAACTGGTGGATGTGGCGGGCGGATGTTCCCTGTGGTCGGAACGCTTCGACCGTGACCTGGCCGACGTCTTCGCGGTACAGGACGAGGTCGCGCGCACGATTCTGGCGACCCTGGCGCCGAAGCTGGTGACCTCCGCGCACGCGCCGGTGGCCAAGGCTTACACCGAGAACTTCGAGGCGCACGAACTGTATTTGAAAGGACGTTTCCTCTACAGCCAGCAGACCCCCGAAGCGTTGGCCAAAGCAATCGATTACTTTACCCATGCCGTGGCACTGGCTCCGCGCCATGCCATGGCGCACGTGGGCTTGGCCGATGGCCATCTGCTTCTCGGATGGTATGGACTGAGCCCCGCGAACGTAGCGATGCCCAAAGCCCGAGCGGCCGCCGAGGCCGCGCTCAGCATCGACGCAACATTGCCGCAAGCGCATGCGGCGATGGCGCTGGTGGAAGCCGGATACGAGTGGAACTGGACACAGGCCGAAAAGCGTTTCGCGCGGGCCCTGGAACTGGGGCCCGGCTTCGCCGCGATTCACTTCAACTACGCGCTCGACTATCTAACGCCCATGGGCCGGATGGGGGAGGCGATTCAGGAAATCCGCGTGGCCCAGCAACTCGATCCGCTGTCGCTGATCACGCGCACGGCATTGGGCGGATGCTTCTACCGCGACCGCCAATATGACGCCGCAATCCAGCAGTGTCAAAACACATTGGAAGTCGATCCCGGCTTTTACCACGCCCATTGGACCCTGGCGCGGGCGCTGGAACAGAAATATCTGTTCGACGATGCCCTGGAGGCCTTCAAAACAGCGGATCGCCTGGCCGGGGGCCACAATCCGCTCATTTGGGGCGAGATGGGCCACTGTTACGCGATGATGTCGCGCCCAAGCGACGCGCGCCGGATCGTCGCCGACCTGGAGGCGTTATCCGCGCGCAGCTACGTTTCGCCGCTGGCGTTCGCCTATGTCCTGACCGGTCTGGGAGAACGCGATGCGGCGTTCCACCATTTGGAGAGCGCACTCGAACAGCGGCTGCGTCCGCTGCTCTGGATCGGCGTCGATCCGCGCTTCGCGCGGCTGCACTCCGACGCGCGCTTCTCACGCTTGCTGGAGCACATGGGCTTGCTCAAGCCTTAGCTGCGGCTTCCGCCTGGAGTTCCTTCTTGCGTTTCCAAATCAGGTAGATGAACACGCCGTTCAAGGCGACGATGCCCACGTACAGAAAGTACATGAACCCCCAATCGGGCGGCACGGGAATTCGCACCGGTATCGTTTCGTGGATTTTGGTTTCCAAGACACCGTTGATAAATTGCGCCGGCCACCAGAAATAGAGAAAGCCGACCGTGCCCATGTCGCCGATCATCTTCAACCAGGCCGCCGACAGGGACAAACCCCGGAGATCGCTCCGTTGCAAAGCCATGTTGATGAACAAGGCACTCATCACGAAGTCCAGGAGCAGCGAGAGCAGGACTCCGTACACATCGTTGAAGTAGATCAGGAATAAATAGTCGCCGATCAAGCAAGCGATCAGCGTGAGGGTCACGATGGTACGGAAATTCTTCCTGACCCAAAGATTGGGCTGCATCTCCGGACCGTACATGTACGTTTGCACGACGTTGATGGTGTCCGGGATGAGCCAGAACCGGTTTCCCCAGCGGATCGCCCAAGAAAGCGCTCCTGCCAGATTGAACGAGAAAATAAATTCCCAGCAAATGTTCATTCCGCTGCAGACCACCGGGATGCCATAGGTCTTCTGTTTGAAGCAGCGCACAATGATCACGGCGTAGCAAGCCGTCCAGGCGCCAAACATGACGAATCCGATCGCCATCATTGCATAGGGCGGCACGCCCGAGGCCTGGTGGACTTTCTCCAGGTTGTCCATCGCTTGTTTCCAAATGCCGACGATATCCATAGAACCTCCGTGGGGGGATTGGTCTTACCAGGACATTTCCAAGTAGGCCAGAGCGTGACGTCCCAACAGATCGCCACCGAACATCTCGTAGTGCACGTTATTCAGAAGATTAGCCACGTCGAGGCCCACGCCCCAGCGGCGATTGATGCGGTAATTGGCATTCACATCCACCACCGAATAGCTCGGGACTGGGCCGGTGTCGATCCCTGCCGACCAGGGAAAGGCATCCACCCAGCGGTATCGCGCCGAGGCGTTGAAGCGCTTGCCCAGAAACAGTATGGAGGCCTTGGCCTGATGCGCCGGCGCATTCGGCAACAGCGGATTCTCGGGGACCTGCCGGGCGATGTTGAAATCGAAGAAGGTGTAGCTGGTCTGGAATCGCCACTGGCTCTTCAAAGCGTACTTCAACGCCAGCTCGACGCCATCGCTGGTGGCGCTGCCGAAATTCGTGAGGGAAAGCACGATAAACGCCGGCGATCCATCCGGGCTATTGGAAAGCGCGCTAAAAAGCGAGGGCGGCAGCGCGCCTTGCAGGGCTCCGAGCAACGCGGCCGACGCCTGCGGGCTCAGCCCGGCAGGCGGGACATACGGACCATACTGCGGATTGAGCCGTCCCAGACTCGTGCCGACTTGGGGCAACAGGTTGCTGTTGAAGTCGCTGATCCAGTTGCGATACACGCTGACGCTGAACGCCAGGTTGTCTTGGATCGCTAGATTGTAGCCGCCCTCGAAGCTGCGGTTCTTTTGCGTCGTCAGATCCTGATTGCCGACGGCCAACACTGGTATATTTTGGAAGCCCAGGTTCACGCTACCCAGCAACGGAGCCAGCGCTTGTTGGAGAGGCGATAGGTTGATGGGAGGCGCAACCGGGGTGTGCAAGTAGTATTGCACCAGAGTGGGACTTTGGAAAGCTTCGCTGAAGGTCAGGCGGAAACTGTGCCTGGGGGCAGGCGAGAAGACCACGGCGGCGCGTGGAGAAAACTTCGGTCCGCTCAACGTGCCGTCGTCGAAACGCGCCGACACGACCCCTTTCCACTTGCTGGTGAAATCGTAATCCACCTGGCCGAACACGGCCTCCCGGTTGGCGCTGCGCACCTGATCGAAATCCGTTTGCACGCCGTTGGGACCGGCCGAGTCTACTCGGATGCGCCCCGCCGACGCGCCGGCCACGATCCGTCCCTTGCCGCGATTGAAATAGTCGTTCCACTGCGCTTCCAGCGACACGTTGTATTCGTGAAGATAAGCGGCGGACCCCGCAGAGAGAAGCAATTGGTTGTCGGCGGCGCGGCCGGTGTAATAACCGAGAATGTTCCAGCCGGGCAGCGCGACATTGACCCGCGCCCAAGGCCGGTTGACGTTTCCCACCTCCACGCGACCCACACCGGTCACGGTAATCGGTCCGCTGGAGTTGGAGGTTCCCGCTTCCATCGTGAGCAGATTGGCTTTGCCGAAATACTTGTCGAAGCGGACACTCCCAAAGCCGATCCTGTCGCGCTGAAAGGCGAGCGGAACCACCTCCATGGGGAGCAAGCCCGGCGCGTATTCCACCGTGCCCACGCGCGACTGCGCAAAATCGCCGCTTTGCTGGAATCCGCCGGTGACCTTGTAATACCAGCCTTTGCCGAGCCATCCGGCCTGCCGGAACTCGGTGCGTTTGGTATGCAGTTCGCCGAGGGTAATGCGGAGCCTGCCGCCCAAACTTTCGCGCGGCGCCTTGGTCTTCAATGTCAGGACGCCATTAAAGGCGCCCGACCCGTAGAGCGCCGAGCTCGGCCCGCGCACGAACTCCAGATCCTGCAATTCATCGAGCGCGAACGGTATCGTCGCCCATTCCTGATAGCCCATCTGCACGGGCGTGGACGTATCGCGGCCGTCCACGGTGGTGAGCACGAAGGGGCTGGCCGAAGTGTTGAAGCCGCGGCTGTTGGGATTGAAATCGAATAGGCCGCTTTGCACCATTTCCACGCCCGGCATATCCGCCAGCAGGCGCGGCAATTGCCCGCTGGACGACTCGCGCTGGATGTCATCCGCGCTCATCACCTCCACCGCAGCCGGTGCGCTGACCACTCGTTCCGGGCGGCGCGAGACCGCCGTGACTTCCATCGAAAACAAAGCCGAGGGCGGCCAATCCACGGTGACGTCCGCCTGCGTGGCGGCTCCCGCCTTCACTTCCACGTTGGTCTGCCGCGCGGAACGTTCTTCCTGCGTCAGCGACAGCGTGTAGTCGCCCGGTGGAACGTTGGGGAAGACGTAGCGCCCTTCCAGATCGGTGAAAGACTCGGCGCCGGTTTGCTCGATCACCACCCGCACGCCCGGTATCGGTGTCTTCTCCTTGGTGGTGACGTGCCCTCCAATCGATCCCGGTTGCGGGCGCGGCGGCGTTTGCCCCGCGACGGCGGCAGCCAGCGCCACGCATCCGGCCAGAGTCAATCCGATTGCCTTCGAATGAAACATACTCGTCGCCTCCCGGATTTCAAATCGCCAATGCGGCGTTGACCTGGTCTAGATGGTAAGCCGTTTTGTATTGCGCGAAGATCAAGCGGGCCGTTTCCAAATGACTTCGGCGGTCCGGCGCCCCCACCGGACTTCGCCGCCCGATCTCGTAGTGACACAGGCCTTGCTTGAAGGAGCACGACAGCACCCCGGCGGCTTCCACTCCCTGGCCCCAAAGTTTCATCGCCTTGTCGCAACGTCCCTGCAACCAAGCCACTTGCCCGGAAGCCAACAGATAGGTCGCCTGGTGGACGGGATGAACCCACACGTAAAATCGAAACGATCGCAAGGCCCGCTCCGTCAGCTTGGCGATCTCCGTTGACGCGTCGTTGACGGCGGCCCGGTGCTCCCACAGGCCGATGCAGGCATCCATGAGGTAACTCGGAGACCAGGACGGCGGCGCGGTCACCGGAACGCCATAAGCCATAGACTGTTCGATCAAGGCTTGGGCCGCTTTCCAATCCTGCAAGCGAGTGTACAACGCGGCTTCCAGAGAAGTAAAAAACATCGGCACCCATTCATCCGGCGCGGTCAATTCGGTGGCTTTCCGGCGGCGCTCTTCGATCACGGCGCGTGCCTCCGGCGGTCGCGATAGCGAGAACGCCGCTTGCGCCGCGATGTAATGAACGTAAGGCGCGCTCCGATAGGGATCGTTGCCCAACACTTCCAGCGCCGACAAAGAGCGCTCCTGCATTTCCTCGAAGCGTCCGAACAGAAACGAGACAATGCTCAACGAGGAAAGCATCATCGAGATGGCCTCGCGATCGCCGCTGCTTTGCACCAGCGGAAAGGAATCCAACAACATCTTCTCGGAAGCCCCCAGTTTGCCGTTGGCCAACAAATTCTGGTTTTCCATGGCCGCCACCCAGGCCAGTTGTTGGAATTGTTTCGACTCCAGCGCGGCCGCCCGGGCCAAGGCGAAACATCGGTCGGCCAAGCCGTTCAAGCGGAATGCCGCGAGAGTGGCGCCGGCCACACCCAGTGACATCACGCTCTGCCGTTCGGCCTTTTGCGCCCAATTCACGGCTGCCAAACTGGCGAGCATCAGGTCCAGGGCGTCCCGCCGGCCGTACATGGTCCACGCGCATCGGCTAGCCGCTTCGGCAGCTTCGGCGAAACAGGCGCGACGATACGGATCCTGTTCGACAAACCGTCCCGGAAATGCCAGGTGGACGGCCTGAATCCCGACATGCTTCAACATCGTCCCCGCCTTGCTCCGGGCCGCGACCAGCGGCAGACCCAGAACGTCCAAGCATCGCGACGATTCGTTGAGGCAGCCTTGCGAATCCCCGGTGTGGAAGAGCGCCTCACCGATGCGGCGGTGCCAGTGGGGCTCGCCGGAAAGTGAGATCTTTTTTCGGCAAATCCGGGCCCTTGGCGCCGGCCAGAGCCAAAGCCCGGCGGAAGAAGATCGTTGCTTCGCGGTTGGCAAACGCGGCCATAGCGGCCTCGCCGGATTTCTCCAGATAATCGAGCGCCTTCCGCGTGTCGTCCGTCTCGCTCCAATGATGCGCCAGCACCGGATAGATATCGGCCACCTCCGAGCTGGGACGGCTTTCCAGCCATTCGGCCACCTCCCGATGAAGCTGCCGGCGTTGCGCGAACGACAACATGCTGTAAGCCACTTCCTGGGTGATGGCATGTTGGAAGCTGTACGATCCCTGCTGGTCCGGCCCGCGCATCAATTCCAGTTCGACGGCCACCTCTAACTGCCGGCTCAAACTCCCGGCATCCGGGTGGAGCGGATGGACGTGTTCCAGTTCTTCAATGCGGAAGGCCCGTCCCAGAACGCTGGCCACCTTCAGGGTGAGTTGTTGCGCCGGCGTCAAGCGATCAATACGGCCGTGGATAATCGCCTGAATGGTGTCGGGAACCTGCGCCGAGGCCAGCTTCGCGGCATCACCCACCAGAACACACTCGCCATCCACGATGCGAATCACGCCTTGATCGCGCAAGGCGAAAGCAAACTGCTCGATGAAGAACGGATGACCTTCGGCCTTCTGCTGGATCAGCCGCGCCACGGCTTCCGGGAGCGAATCGACGTCCAGCCGGTAGTTCACCAGCGCCAGCGATTCCTCGGGGGTCAAGGTCCGTAAGTTCAGCCGGAGCGTCCGCGGGTCTTCCAGGAGCTTGCTCATTTCCGCGGGCATCTCCACGCCCAGCGGACGGCTGGAAATCACCAGCAGCAGGGCCGGAACCGCTCGATGCAGGGCTTCGGCCAGGGCCCAGGACGAGGAATCGAGCCAGTGGGCGTCTTCCAGCACGATGAGAGTGGGAGTGCCGCTGAGCGAGGTGCGCAGGCCTTCCACCAGGAGGTCGCGAGTGCGTTCCGCGCGCACTTCCGCGCTGAGGCGTTCGGCTTCGCTCTGCGGCAAATCCGGCGAAACACCGCCCAACAGCAGCGCGAGATCTTCGATTTGCGGGAGCTGATCCGGCTTGGCTCGCGTGGGAAACAGTGCGCCAAGAATGCTGCGCCACGCGTGATACGGCGAGGAGCGTTCCAGATCCTCACCGGCTCCCACCAGACTGCGAACCGTCGAGGCCTGGGTTCGCTCCAGAAGATAGGCGATCATACGCGACTTCCCGATGCCCGCTTCGCCCAGGATGACGGCCACGCCGCCCTCCTGCCGCTGAGCCAACGCGTCGAGGCGGGCAACGAGCTGGCTTTGCTCCTCGCACCTTCCAAAGAATGGCTGGCGGCCCGGCTGCGGACGGACCTTCGTGCTCAGTGGACGGAAGACCACGACCGGTTCGGCTTTTCCTTTCAGGCGAACCGGCGGAAGGCTCTCGAAGGTCATGCGGCGTCGAGAATGGGCCCGCGTGGCGGAGTCGCAGAGGATGGTACCGGAGCCCGCGCCCATCAACCGCGCCGCCAGATTGACAACGTCGCCGATCATGGCGTATTCGGCGCGCCGCGGACCTCCCCGCGTTGCTACGAACACCGTTCCCGTCGCCAAACCCATGCCGCATTCCACCTTGGCCGCGAGCAATTCGCGCTGCGCTTGCAGCGCGGCCTGGCAGGCGCGCGCGGCATTGTCGTCGTAGGTGGCCAGCGATTGGCCCCAACCGGCCACCAGCGTCAGCCCCTTATCGTCTACCACGACTTCGTTGACGCCGCCGCCAAAGCGATGCGCCGCTTTTTGCAATGTAAACGTGATGGTCTGCAATAAATCGGCCGAGCCGCCGGGCGCCAGATCGGCTTGGGGAATATTGACGAACAAAACCGTTACGTGGCGGAACTCGGCCAGCCATCCGGCTTGACCCGCGTTGACGCGCGCTTGGATCAAGCGCGGAATGTATTGGCGGAGCGCCTCACTGGCCTCCGGCGGCAATCGCGGAGGCTCGAGCACCGGGTGCGGAACCGCCGGCTCCAGTTTCTGGAAAATTCGCACGCCCTCACCCGCGGATTTGGCGGCGCGCGCTTCCACCAGCGTCCAGGCCTCCGGCGAACAAGCCACTTCGCCCGGAGCGGCCCGCCGCGCCGCCGCCGCGATTTGTCCCAGAGCCTCGCCGCCTACCACAAACTCCCAGCGATCTTCCGAACCTCCCACGCTGGCGGCAAAGGCCGGTCCGGCGCCGATGGCTACTCGCAGCCGCAAACGAATCGGCTCGCGGCCGTCCAACGGAATGGCTTCCAGGGCATCAAAATCTTCTTGAATCCGCAGCGCGCACTTCGAGGCCAACCGAACGGCCTGCACCAAATCCTGGCCGGCTTCCGGCCGCACGCGCCAAAGAACCAACACGCCGTCGCCCGGAAACTTAATGACATCGCCGCCGAGCGCGTGCGCCAGTTCCACCAGCTTCCCAAAACAAATGTCCAACAATTCCTTGAGCCGCTCCGCGCCCACCGCGCCCTGCCGGGCCAGTTCTTCGGCCAGGGGCGTGAATCCGGAGATGTCGGCAAACAACACGGCCGCGGAAAAGTGCTCGATGACCGGCTGCGTCAGCGGCCGGGGATCGCGCGCCAGACGCTCCCGAACCAACACGGGAACGTAAGGCTCGAGAGCCTCCAAGCTTCCGAGAATCACCGGCGAGACGGCTGGGGTCATGATGCCTACCGTCGAAGCTGCTGCCACACGCTGGGCATTTCGGAGCGATGCCATTGGAAGTTCAGATTCGTGGGCAGGACGAACGGAGTTCGCTTTCCACCGAGCTCCCCGAGGACCAGGCCTTGGATCAATCGCAGCGCTACTTTTCTCACCAGCATGAAGCGGCGATCCACATGGCCGGCGATGGGATCCAGTTCCTTGCGGTGCGCGGTGGCGCTGTTGATCAGCCATTCTTCAAAGGGATGGTGCTCCACGCCAAAACCATCGGCCAGTTCCGGCGGAAGGAAATGGCGCATCAAGGCGTGGCCGGGCAGCCCGTAGTGGCCCAGCATGTCGAGAAGCGCCTGCGTCATGGCCTTGCCTTCCGGGCAGGGCCGGTCCTGGCGCTTCCGGATCGTTTCATAGAGCGTCTTGGCCGCAGCCATGTCGGCGGGGATGAGAGCTTCCTGCACTCCCATGATCCGGCCGATCGTCTTCCAGGTTTCCAGGAATCCTTGCTGCTCAGCGGGTGTCACGTTGATCCCCAGCTTGTCCAAACCATCCAAAATGACGTACCCGAAAGTCATCAGCGTGAAGCCGAGATCCTCCTGATTGATGGGAAATCCCAGCGCCATATCCCAAGTGGACTTCGTGTTATTGAGGATGAGCCAGCGGATCGCGGCGTGCATCAGCCGGACTTTTTGCGCCGAGCGAACGCCGCGGCCGTCCGCAGCCATTCCGCCCGGAGTCATCACGTCCATGACCATTTGCGCGGTTTCGAAGACCCGGCGATTCACGCGTTCCGTCAAGTAGCCGCTGCGGTAAAGAACTTGCACGCCCTTCTGATCGGCGTAACAGGCCGGCAGTGAATAGGCGAGCAAGACCACCATCATCTCGGGACCGAAAACCTCGTACAAGTGCTGGCCCGCGGCGGCCGATCCAGGATCGAGTTGCGGGATTTGGCTGGTCGCATCGAGATACTCCTTCAGAAGCGGCGGAAGTTGGTCGGGTGTCGGGTGATCGTTGGTCACCAGCGTTTTCATCAATTCGCCAACCGCGTACACTCCGGAGCTTTGGAACAAAGACGTGACCACGTCGTCAGCACGCGGATCCCCCACTTGCCGCATTTCATCCAAGAAGGTGTCGTTCCAAATGGTCGCCAATCCGGGGCCCATATCACCCGCTTCCAACGCCCTTAAGCAGCGTTACCCTTTGAGATGCGTTGGATTATAGCAGCACTAGAAGTTACGGACTGCAGTTTCTTCTGGCAAGTGCTGGAGCAGTATCGGTTTCGGCGAGGTGCGGACGTGTACCAGTTTTGTACCAACAAACCGGTCGAGCCGGGCATAGCGCCCGTTGAATTTTTCCGGGAAGATCACGACTTGCGATAACCGGCCTCGGTGATCAGAGACGACAGGATGGCAATCCGTTTGAGGGAGGTCGTCATAGCTATGTCGCGGACCCGCTCAGAATCCCAGGAACAGACGGCCGGAGGAGAACGCGTGACTGGTCGGGCTTCAGGACAGGGGGGAACACGTCATACCGGGACTAGGTTAGTGGTCATGAGGTTCTTGAGGCGACCTTGGCCAAGGGACGGCGATACTCCTCAATCGCGACTGGCTTCTTGAAACTCGTCATCATGTTTTGCGCCAGACGCATCTCCGCCAGCGAGATCAGGAACGCCAACGTAGATTCCGCGCCTTGGTTCCCGTTGACACGATCCACATGCAATCCATCGCGGCAGGCGCCGGTTTCGGCGCAGTAGAGTTCCAAGCCAAGATCGTTCCACCCGATGAACCAGTCGAAGGCGCGTTGCGCCTGGTCGTACCACCAGTAATCGGAAGTGGCGCGATAGGCGTCCAGGCAAGCTGCGATGGTCGCTTGCGCCTCGACGGGTTGCTGGTCAAAGGCGGCACGCGAGCCGCCACGACTGTAAAATCCGTTGCTACCAATCGGACGGAAGTGTCCCTTTTCGGACGTTTGCAACTCCGTCAGCCAGCGCAACGCCCCGAGACCTTTCTGGAATACGGCTTCGTCACCGGTATCTCGCCCACTGAGGATCAGGGCATGAGGGAGTCTGGCGTTGTCGTAGGAAAGTTCGTTTTCAAACCAGCACCAATCCGGGCGCGCGCTTTTTTCGAAGCGTTCCATAAGCCGCGCCGTAAGGATGTCGCGAGTTTGTTTCACCATACTGTCACCGCCCAGCCGGCGCAGGTATTCATGGATGCCGATCAAGCCGAACGCCCACGCTCGCGGCGAACCTAGTTCCGCCAAGCTTGGTAAGGCCTGTCCGAAGAGCTGTCCCGCCACCATCTGGAAGGTCCGAATCGGCGAACGTCCCACGCCGACGCCGAGGGCCCACAGTGTGCGTCCTTGACTATCCTCGGATCCTGGTTCCTCGAGCCAGCGGCGATCGAAGCTCATGAGGTTGCGGAAGCGCCTGGTCTTGTGATCGAAGGCGTGATGCAGAAAGGCCGCGCATGTCGTGGCCAGCGCCCGTACCTGCTCGGAGTCCTCGCCCAATTCACCCAGCAAGACCGCCAGGATAAAGGCGCGGGCATTGTCGTCGGTGCAATAGCCTTCCGAGAAATTGGGAACGCTGAAAATGGCGTGCTGGAAGATTCCCGTGGAGTCCGTCATCCGCGAGACATGATCCAATTTCAGTTCCGGCAGTTCGCGTTTTTGGTCGAGCGTCTTCATGGCCAGCGATTTTCCCGACAAGGGCGTCCCGCCCAAACGCGATGCTTCGAACGAACCCATGTACAGCTTGGCCACATTGCTCCAAACCATCTCCCGTCCCAGCCGGTAGGCGTTCTTGCGCATGGCGTGACGCCGATTGTCGCCGGCGAGCAAGCCGATCACTTCGCCGGCGATAGCCGTCGAGTCGCCGAAGGGCACCAGGACGCCGCGGCCATCCGCCAGCAGTTCCGCGGCGTGCCAGTAAGGCGTCGAGACAACCGCCTTGCCGGAGCCGAAAGCACGAGCGAGCGTACCCGAAGTAATCTGCGCTTCGTTGAGGTAAGGCGTGATGTACAGGTCCGCGGCGCCGATGAATTCCTTCAGGCTTTCCCCGGTCAACGAATTGGTTGTAGAAGATTACGTTCTTCTCGATCCTGTTCTTCTTGGCCAGGATCTCCAGGCTGAGCCGATAGGCGTCGCCCCGCCCGCGCAGTTCGTTGGGATGCGTGGCCCCGAGAACAATATAGACGACGTCGGGGAACTCCGCCAGAATCCGCGGCAGAGCGTTCAGCACATGCTCGATGCCTTTGTTGGGCGAGAGCAGCCCGAAGGTCAGCAACACCACGCGGCCTTCCACGCCGAACTGATCTTTAAAATAGGTCGGATCGACAAAGCCGACATCCGGGATGCCGTGCGGGATCAGATCGATCTTGGCCGGCGGCACATGGTAAATGTCTTGGAGCATCCGGCGTCCGCGTTCCGCCATGACCACCAGGCGCGTGGAGAGCGTGGCGAGATCATCCATGACGCGCCGTTGCTCGGTCCCCGGCGTTTGTAAGACGGTGTGAAGGGTGGTGACGATCGGCATTCGCAATTCGCGAAGCATGGCCAGGATGTGTCCGCCAGCCGGGCCGCCGAAAATACCAAACTCGTGCTGCAGGCAGACGATGTCTACATTGTTGATATTGAGAAAGTCCGCGGCCTGCAGGTAGGACGGCAAGTCCTGCTCGTCGATTTCGAAGCGCACCACTTCCGGATACTCGTAGCTGCTCTTGATGTCGTTCACCGAAACCGCGAAACACTGGCTCTGCGGATGCGCCGAGGCGACCGCGGCGAGCAGGTCGGACGTGAAGGTGGCGATGCCGCATTTGCGGGGGAGGTGGTCGCCGATAAATGCGATCTTGCGAACTTTGGTGTCTTCGTTCATCGGGCGCTCGGGCTGGAGTGTCGTTGTCGTCAACGGAACAATCGTTGGCCGCTTGGCTTCATTTCCCACGTGCCGCTGCGTGGAACGGCGGCCTTGAACGGCTGGCCGCACTGCAGGCAATCGACTTGTCGAACAGAAACCAGCGCTGGCGGCGGCACGATGATGCTATGCAACACCGCAGCACCCGGGACAGATCGGTCGCAACTCACGAATCGGCATTTTCGTGAGACAGGGCCAGTTGAATTTGCGGGCCGAGCGGGTCGCCCGGGAAAAGCTGAAAGTGCCGCATCCAGACCAGGGGATGTTGCCGGACGATATCGTTCCGTTCCTTGATCTCCGCCCATTGAGCGTCAACTGGCATTAGGCTGACAAAGATCCCCGGAGTGCCTTGGTACGGACCTCCCGCCAGGATCACGTTGTCGCCGGCTTTGAATTCAGTGCTGGTTGCTGCGTCGGTTTTCAAAGGAACCTCCTGTGAGACTCCAATACCGGTATTGCAAGACGTGGGCCAATCGATGACCGCCCCGCTGCAAAGACTTAGCTAATAGATACGTGCAGACTCGCGCCGGGAGGTGCAAACCTTGCACAAAGACAAAGAGCGCCCTCGTCGCCGAAGGCGCTCTTCAGGTGGCAACTTAGTTGTTGTCGCCCTTGTGTTCGCGAGTGTCCGAGTACTCGTTCAACAAGCCAAGAAGCCTCTTGGCGGAAGCGGGGGCGTGGATAGCGCTGTCCTTGACGATCTCTTTGTTGTCCAGGCTACGGCCGTACAACGCCCGGTTGTCATCCAACTCCTGGCGGAGCGTCGCTCCGGTCAGGGAGATACCGGCAAACAGGCCCTTCGACCGCGACCAACTGAGAATCTCGGCGCTCATCTGAGCGTCGGTCTCGGCGGATGAGGTGCGTCCGACGGGGCCCGCGGCCACTGAGGCATCGCCACCCAGCGTAAACTGGCTGGAGAGCAAATGATTACGCCCGCTGTGATTCATCACCAGCATGATGACGTCCGTTTCCGAAGCGCCGATTTGGAAGCCGAAGCTTCCGCCTTCCATGCGCACCGTTCCCGGAGCCGACCAGCCTGCTCCACCATTCCTGCGGCAGAACAAGTATCCGGTTCCGAATTTCGCGCCGAAAACGAAAGCGGCTTTCTTGACGCCCGGCACCACCACGACGCATTCCGATTTCTCGAGCAATTCACGGGGAATGGCTGAATCCGGCGTGGCCATCACTTCGGAAAAGACCGCGGTGGCCTCCTCCATACGTTCCACTTGCTTATCCTTGTCACTGGCAGCCAGCGTCGTGAGCGGCGCGACGGCCAGGGCCAAGGCAGATACAAAGATCAATTTCGTTGCGTTCATGGTTTTCTCCTGTCGGCAGAACTGACCCGTCTGGGCCTAGCAGCGACATATTGGTTAGTGCACGGGGCTCGCCAATGAGAAGGTCGCTTGCTTGCATAGACTTGGCGGTTTTGGCGCGCGGGCTTTTGTGCACAATATGCCGCAATGTGCAGGTCCTGCTTACCAGAAGACCGACGAACGACGGCCCATTACGTTCCGGCCGAGGCCTGCGCCGCCGGAACGTTCAATGGCAGACGATTCCGGTCAAGGTCTCGAAGTGATAGCCCATGATCGCCAGCGTGACGGCGGTGTCGAACGCGTGACGATAACGGGTGGCGGCTGGCAATAGAAATTTCCAGGAGTACGCCTTCGATGAACCGCCGGGCAGGCGGAAGCCTGGACTTTGCTTCGACCACCGGTGATCCTTTTCCGATCACTAACTGAGAAGTGACGATGCAAAATTTGCGCCGCGCGCTACGGACTTGCATTACTTTTCAAGTGTCCGGCCGATTCCCAGATCTCCGACTGCCTTGGCCGGACCCGATCGTCGAACTCCTCGAAAGGAACAGCCGGCCTTTCCAAAGCCAAGCAGCGGGCGGAAATGGATTGGTATGGCATTCCGCCGCAAAGAGAGGTCGCATGTGTCCGGCCAAGAGGTACCGGGTTCAGTCATGGCCGCGGCGACGCTCTTCGTTGCGGCCGTCTTTGACGGTGAAACCGGCCCTGCCTGCCACGCCGGCTCCTCCTGTTATCGCAGCGAAATAGAATCCGGCTTGATCTCGCCGCTAGAGGAAGACTGCGCCGATTTGGCCTTCTTGCGGAACTCGTTGAGGCGCGTCTGAAGCGTTCGCAGGCTGATGCCAAGCATTTCCGCGGCCCGCTTGCGATTGTTTCCGGCGTGCTCGAGCGTGGCCTTGATGAAGGCTTCATCCGACTCGCTCATGCGATGCCCGGGATGCATGACAATTCCGCCATCGCCCGGCGCCGATGTGGCGTCCCCGGCTGCGGACTGCGCAAAGAAAAATGGAGAGGGCAGGTGATTCACACGAATCGCTCCTACCGCCGCCACAATCGCGGCCCGCTCAATCACGTTGCGCAACTCCCGGGCGTTCCCCGGCCAATGGTAGGTGTTGAACAGACGCAGCACTTCGGGATCGAGGTTGCTCACGCGGATCCCGTGCTTCTTGTTGAGCGCCTGAATCATGACGTCGGCGATCAGCGGGATGTCTTCCTTGTGTTCCCGCAGGGGCGCCAGTACGATTTGGAAGACATTCAAACGATAGTAGAGATCTTCGCGCAGATTGGCTCCCGGTGACTGGTTGGTCGCGGCCAGCATGCGCACGTTGACCCCAATGTCTCCCTTGCCGCCCAATCTTTGCACCTTGGAGTCTTCCAGTACGCGCAACAGCTTGGCCTGCATTGCCGGCGCCATATCGCCGACTTCGTCCAGCAGCAGCGTCCCGCCGTGGGCCCGCTCGAAGCATCCCGCGCGGCGCTCGGTCGCGCCCGTAAACGCGCCTTTCTCGTGACCGAACAACTCGCTTTCGATCAAAGTTTCGGGTAACGCGGCGGCATTGACGGCCACGAACGGGCCGTTCCTTCGCGGGCTGAGCTTGTGAATCTCTCGGGCGACCAGTTCCTTGCCGGTGCCACTCTCTCCACAGATGAGCACGGTCGCCGATGTGGGCGCGGCTTGCCGGATGACCGCGTACACTTCCTGCATCGCCGCGGATTTTCCCACCAGGTCCCCGAGGACTCCGTGAAGCGTCAACGTCTGCTTCATTTCTTCGGTTTCGCGCAAGGCTCGCGTGTGAAGAATGGCCCGGTCGATGAGGATTTCGAAGGCGTGCGGCTCCACGGGTTTTTCCAGAAACCAGAAGGCGCTCAAGTCATGGACTACGCGTAGCGCTTTGTCCATGCTGCCATAGCCGGTCAGCACGATCGCCGGCGTCGTATCGCCGCGGTCCTTCAATAGTTGGAGCAGTTCAAAGCCGTCCATGCCCGGCATCACCAGGTCGGTGACGATGACATCGGGAGTAAAGGTGCTGAGTCTGTCCAGCGCTTCGCGGCCGTCCCCGGCGACGCGAGTTTCGATATCGCGCTCGGCCAGAATGGCCTGCAGGACCACAAGCTGCCGCTTGTCGTCATCGACAAGTAATACTTGTCCGGAAACGTCCGGTAGTTGTTTCAATAGCTCTATTTTAGCATGTTCGTCAGGCCGTCAGGCCCAAGCGGCGTCCGGCGCAACTCGTCCGGTGCTCGTCCTGTTTGCGGCGGGCATTGTCGGGACGGGTTTGTAGCCGTGCCGGTACTAGCCGGTCCGGCCGCCTACGGGAGCTGCGATTCGCTGCATTGGAAGGCCAGCCTGGAGAAGAAGCCCCTTGAAAGACGCGGCTTCTATGGCGCTTGGGCTCTGGTCACCTTGGCAGCCATCGTTCTCCGGCGGACCCTCCTACAGATACCACTGGCCTGCTGGGAAACGGGGTCGGCCCCATCCTTCATTGGTTCATTGGTTCGCGAGACCATCAAGGAAGCAGCGAAAGCGTAACTCCGGATTGGCTCGCCGCCGGACTTCCCGTTGATCCGTTCGCCGTAATCACGATCACTTGACTGCCGGTGAGTCCTGCCGGAATCACCACGTTCACCTGATACAGACCAACCAAACCATCGGTCATGCCGCTATACGTCACGATCGCGGCCTTTCCGCCGATCAATGCCGTTACCGGATTCGCAGTGGTGTTGGAGCCAACCGCTGCGCTGCCTGTCGCGAACGACGGAATGGTCGCGCCCAGGCCCGTGCAATAAACAACCACGGTCTCGCCGCCTCGCGCCGGACTTGCAGGACTCACCAACGTGTTGTTCCCATGGAGAATCGCTCCGGCCGTGCCGGCTGAACTCAGCCAGAAGATTCCCGGCGACGCCGCCACCATCGTGAGCGATTGCGATGCACTGGTTTGTCCATTGGCCGTGACGGTGAATGGCGACAATCCCGTGGCCGGACATTCCCACGGGACCTGCGCGTTGATCTGCCCAGGGAAGAGCGAGAACAGCGGAATGTTCCGCCCGCACGCCGTCACTGACGCGCCGCTCGAGCCGAGCTGCGTGGGTAAGGGAAGACTTCCCGCCACGGCGGTTCCCGTCGCCAGAAAATTGCTACCGAACACGCTGATGATTTCGCCCGGCGCAATCTGATTGTTGGGCGCCGCACTGAAACTCGCCGCGCTGACTACGCCGCCGGCGGAGATCGTCGGCGCCACGCCCGTCGGACCCGCCACGTTGAAGGCATCCACCCACACCCAGGAATCGGCCGAAGCCGCGGAGTGCGTGTCGGTGACGCCGATGCTCAAGATGTGCGTACCCATCGCCAATCCAGCGATGCTGTACATCGGATACTGGGCTACAGCGGGAGAGGCATAGGTGTCCACGGTGGCCACCAGCGCGCCGTCCACCGATACCGTGGCGATGCCCGACCACTGGTCGCGATAGGCAAGCCACGTCACGCCGGTTCCGGCGAAGCGAATGCTGACGGCCGAGTTGGCATTCGTGGCTAGCGCGGACGTTCCGCCGCTCAGATAGGCCGCGGCGTTGGTATCCCAAATTCCTGTGTACAGGATCGAGGGGTCGGTCTGCTGCACCAGGCCCGGACTGGCGGTGACGCCTCCTATGATGGGCGCGCCATTCACGATTTGAAAATCGTTGATATAGATCCACGAGCCGCTGGCGTTGATGTTTTTGCGGATGTGCGGCACTTGGATGGAGAGCGTGTGCGGACCCGCCGCGAGCCCGCTGGCGGTGAACAACGGTTGCTGATACTGCGTGATGGCGCCGTAGCAATCCACAATGCTCATCACGCCATCGAGATAAACCCAAGCCTCGCCGTTGCCCGGATCGAGCACGCCGAACCAGGTGATGCCGGCGCCGGTGAAGCTCAGCACGGCTTGCGAGTTGATGTAGTTGGTGGTCGTGGAGCTGCCGCCGAGGTTGGAAGGACTGTTGTTCGTGAACCAAGTGCCGGTGTAAACGATGCTGGGATCGTTGTATTGGATGGTGGTAACGGTCTGGGTTGCGCTGGCCGAAACCATCAGAACGATGCTTGCTAACAGAAGGCTTAGATTCAAGGTGGATTGCCCCCAATTCAGATTAGCAAGCGCGTGGGCAAACTGTCTGTCCGCTTGGAGACAGCCGTGTGTTCTGAATGAGATAGAGCGAAACTAATCACCTGAGAGTCTTCAAGTACCCAGACGAGTGGTTCACAGTACTCACCCTAACGACTCAAAGCGCGCAGTCAATAGTACTCATTTGAACAATGTAATGTTCAAAACTGCTCACTTGGGATATAGTTGGCTTATTCGTGCCCCGTTAGGTCCCGCCTCCTGCGAGCTGAGTCTCACGAAGACTGAATCTTGGCCCTCTGGAGTGTGTCCATGCGAGCGAGCTTTTCCGGTCTGATCGTCGTGTGTCTCTTAACCCTCGTAACGACTCAGATATCCGCGCAGAACGACACCAGCGTTCACCTGCCCGCGAACTACGGCGTGATGCAGCCGCCAGCCAGTCAGTTGACGTATGTGGATCCGGCCTTTGGAACCACTATTACGCGACTGTCCGATGCCCAGCACACACCGGATGCGTCCAACGGCGGAATGCTCCAATGGATCGAGAACGAGTACTCCACCGCCAATCCGTTCACCACCGACAACTCACGCTTGATCCTGCTTCACAACACTTACTTCGGACTTTACAGCGGCTCGGGCGCGTTCGTCGGCAACCTGCCCCTGGAGATCAGCGCATCCAGCGAACCGCGCTGGTCGCGCGTGGACAACAACACGCTGTACTATCATATGGCCGGAGGGAATCAGCTCAAGACGTACAACGTGGCCACCGGCGTCACGACTGTGATCCACACGTTCAGCGAGTACTCAGCCATCGCGGGCAAGGGGAAGACGGATATCTCCTACGACGGCGACCACTTCATCCTGATTGGCGACACTCTGTCCGGTATGGGGGAGTTGTTCATCTACCAGATCAGCACCGATACTAAGACGGTGGTCGCGCGGAACCGTACGCCTGGATGGAACAACGTATTCATCTCACCTGACAATGAAGCGGTGATTTCCTGGCTCACGCCCGGCACGGCCCGATTCCAGGGCGTGGAGTTATACGATCTGCACGGGAACTTCAAACGCCAATTGACTCACGCCGACGGCCATTCGAAGATGAGCCGCGACAGCAACGGTGACGAAGTCTTCATCTGGACCAACTCCGCCGATCCGCTGCCGGCATGCGGACAGAACGCGATCGTGAAAGTCCACATGGCCGATGGCGTGCAAACGTGCCTGATCTCACTCGACTGGAGCTTCGCCGTTCACATTACCGCGGCCGACAATACTTGGGTCTTCGTGGAGACCTACACTGACCCGGGGAACGATGTGGTCCCGCCCACAGGCTGGCTCCCGTACATGGATGAGTTGTTGCAGATCAAGATGGACGGCTCCGAGATTCGCCGCCTGGTGCAACACCGCAGCCGCCCCCTGAATAGCTACAACTACATGCCCAAGCTGAGCGCCAGCCGCGACGGCACGCGCCTGGCTTACGCCAGCAACTTCGGCTTGCAGTTGCTTGACGGAGCGCCGCAGCAGTACGGCGACGAATACATGATCGCGATCACGGCGCCAGCGGCAACCGTCGTGCCGGGCAGCGCCACCGTGGTTAATGGCGCCAGCTACCAATCGACCGTCGCGCCGGGCGCGATCATTTCGATTTTCGGCAGCGCTCTGGCCAGCGGCACGCAGGCCGCCCCGACCGCGCCTCTCAGCGCGACATTGCAGAACGCGGTGGTTTCCTTCAACGGGATTCCCGCACCCCTGTTTTACGTCTCGCCCACGCAGATCAACGCGCAGATTCCCTACGGATTGAAGCCCGGAAGCGCCACGATGCAAGTGACCAACTCCGGCTCGACGGCCGCGACCCAAACAGTGACCGTCGCCGCTGCTGCTCCCGGAATCTTCACGGCAAATCAGACCGGCTCCGGCCCGGGACTGATCCTGCGAAGCACAGACTACCAGGTGGTCAGTTCGAGCACGCCGGCGCAAGAGGGTGGGTTCATCCTGATCTACTGCACCGGACTGGGCGGCATAACCGGCGCGATTGTCGAAGGCAGCCCCGCGCCGAATCCACCGCTCAACACGGCGATCCTTCCGCAAGTGTCGGTGGGCAACATCGCCGCACCCGTCACTTTCTCCGGCCTTGCGCCGGGATTTGCCGGACTCTATCAGGTGAACGTGCAGATCCCGGCCGGCGTGCCGGCGGGCAACGCCGTTCCTATTGTCCTCACGAGTAACGGAGTGTCTTCGAATACGGTGACGATCGTGGTGCAATAACGCGCGAGTGGGGCCGGCACCCTTGCCTGCCGCTGGCCAGGGAAACCACATAACCACGAAAAACACGAAGCCCACGAAAACGGAATTGTTCTTTTCGTGTGTTTTGTGACTTTCGTGGTTAAGGGGACTCAATCGTGCAAAGCCCTTATGACGGATCTCTCTGCCTGGTGGCCGACACGCCCTTTACAACCGCGAGCCCCCAGCAAGACGACCGTACCCACAACGATCCAATGGGTGGCTAAATGCAAAATGACTGCGGCGTACACCAGACCACCAATCAGAATGATGAATCCAACGATGTAGATGGCGAATGACATAGGTTGCTCCTCAGTTTGTGCTCGAACGCCTCAACAAGCCGACAATAAAAACTGCGACGGCGATGACCAGCAGCAAGTGGATGAGGCTTCCCGCCACGTGCAGCGTGAAACCAAGAAGCCACAGGATCAAGAAAATAGCCACGATGGCAAACAGCATATCCTTCTCCTTTGCGTGCCGCCTGACATCTTCCGGCGACATCTTCCGCTCTTAACTCAGCAGATGGAGGGCCACTCGCAGGTACTCGCAGGTAGCGCACTCCATCTGCAACTTCTGCACAAGACTCTATGCCGATCTCGGATGCAACCTGCATTCTGAGCATCTTGGGAAAAGGGGTCATCCTAACCAAGCCCCCGCTATGCCATCTTGAGGCGATTGAACACGGGAACTTTGACAAAATCCAACAGGACTGCGAAGACCACGGCCGCTGCAAGTGTTCCTCCCACCAACAGGACCGGGAGAGAAGTTATGGCAATTCCGCAAGTCGCTAGCGCGCAGGCGATCAGCACATCAACCACCGACGATCCGACGAGCCATGGGCTGGGACGCGAGGATCCCAGATGTTGGCGCTCCCGATTCGTATAAGTCGTGGCTTCAGGATGACCCCGCGTCTCCCCAATCTTCGGTGACGGTGTTTTCGCACTGGCTCCACAGAAAACAGCCGTGCCCGCACATGGATGCCTGGTTCCGCGAACCGCGGGAACCGCTGCCGTGAGGCACTCGCGCGACTTTGCAACCGTGCTACATAGACCGAAGGCGGCTCTCCGAGCACGTCGGTGGGGCAACTCCGTCTGCCCCCTTGACTTTACTTATCATGGAGGTCCCCGCAGTTCCCCCATGACTGAATGCGGCGACTCGCCTCGCCGGAGTTTTCCGGCGGCCCAGCCGGACGCAGCGGGTGGCGTGGCGGATTTGGCGGCGGCCAGCAATGGACCGAGGGCGGGGGAGGGCAGCCTGATCTGCGTCGTGTTTTTTTTTCATCGACTACCGCGAGCCTTTCTCCGACCGCGGAACGCCTGTCGGAACATCAGACTGCCGTTGCCGAAAAAACACTGCGCGCCAAAAATGACTACGCAGATCAGGCTGTCCTGGCCCCTCCCGGCCAGCGCGCTCTGCCCGCAATGAATATCCAGTGAATATCCAGTCCCCCACTGGATTTCTAAGCCACTGAAGCGATGCCCACTTGTTGGCAATATCCAGCGCCAAGGCCGGATTCATTTTTCTGGAATTGACCACACCCGGTTTTGCACGCTAGCTAGGTTTGTGACCGCCTGGTTTCGTACCATTACGCGCCTTTGGGAACTGGTGGCAGCCGACTCCCTGACGATGAAACCGATCTGTCCGCGAGTCGGCCACTGAGATGATGAAAAGGCATCCTACCGAACGGGTTTTCAGGGCCAACGGCCCGCGCTATATCAGCCCTGGGCAACGCCCAGGGTCAGAAGTCAGCCGCAAGGAAAGCCCTGAAGGGGCGGCCTAAGAGGCTGGCGGCCACCTCGGAGGTGAGTCGGCATTTAGGTCGCCCTTTCAGGGCAATGGATGGCAATGGAGGGCAATGGGGTGGGCTTGGGGTCGGCCTGGACTTGACGGATTGTTTTTTTCGACAGTTGCTCAGAAAGAAATCGTCAACTCCAGGCCGACCCCATTCTCCGGACCGCTCTCGTGTATGTGGAGCGCAACCCTGTGCGCGCTGGAATCGCTGTCCTGGAGGACTATCCGTGGTCGAGCGCGACGCCGCACCTGGCGGGGGAAGATCCCAGCGGCCTGCTGGATACGGAATGGTGGCGCGCCGAAGCGCCACCAGAATGGCGTGGAATCCTTCATCGCCAGCAACCTGAGCCGGACTCCCACGTCGCGCTGCGCGCTTGCACCTATGCTGGCCGTCCGTTTGGCGGCGAAAACTTTCTCAGTGAGATGTCCGCCAAGTTCGGTCGCCAGTGGAGTCGCCCCGACCAAGCCGAGCAGAAGCCTGACGACTCTGCGCCAGAAAAGCAACTGTCATTGTTTTGAGAAAAGTGACTACGCAGATCAGGCTGTCCCCGCATTTCCCAAACTTGGTTTGGGAACGGTCGCCGATTCATCGACCAATCTCTTGCCTCGCGAGTCGAAAAGAGCCGATAGCCGGGCAATCTCACCACGGAGCCAACTCTCTAGGTCAGGCCACGACATGGCGGGACGATCCGTGCTGGGCACAAAAAGAGTCACGCGGCCACTCCGTCGCTCAATGCACGTGGTTGAGCCGTCGAAACCGTAGCCGCCGATCGCCAGAAAACGATCTTTGTCGAACGATTTCCTTGCGGAGTTTTCCCATTCTATGTTAAACGGCGGCAACAAATCGGGGTCCCCGCGATTCATGAGTTGCCCTCTTCGGACAACACCAAACAAATGCAAGGCACCTGAAAACAGATGAGCACCGTTCTGTCTTGCCAAGAAGTTGACAAGCCCAGATGGCATTTTCAATCTTCGTCGCGCTGTCCACAAGAGCCGCTTCCGGCGCCTGTTTGAAAATGATATGCAGGTAGGCTGCAGAGCCGACCCACGGAACGTGGGTTCGGAAAAAGGCGACTTCGTTCTCACGATCACTTGCTCTCTCGAAACCCGTCAGTTCCGCCAATAGATCGACCGTCATCCATCAACCTTCCGTGAGGGGCAGTGACTCAAGAACACCTGTCAGGTATGCAGCCCGGTTTGACTGTGAACTCAGCTCCCTTGAACGCGCTTGGATCGACGGGCTTGTCGGATCCCGTTTGGTAGTAGTTCCCCCCGCGGATGGTGTAGTCCGCGCTAGCTCCCTTCGGTCCAAATACGGTAATACCAAAGCCGTCCAGCGTGACTGCCGCCTTGGCCGGGTCTTCGAGGAACAGAGCGTCTGGGTTGGGCATCCAATTCCTGAAACTCCATCCTTCATAAACACCTGTGATATTCGTCTCCGCAACCTTGACAACCTCTGCGCCGACCAATTGAATGATGCTTAACACGGCAAGGGAGTTATTCATCATCTCGGAGCGGCCTATGAGTTCTCCTTTCGTAGGATTCCGGAAGTCGCCTCCATGCAGCTCCAGATTCTCCGTCTGGCCTTGCACAAACCTAATGTTGTTCGGCTCTCCCGCGAGCTCCTGTGAACCATTCACGCTGTTGATATGGTGCCCGACGTATCCTCTCACACGCCCCGTTCTTAGGAGTCGGCGAACTGCGGGGACAGCCTGATCTGCGTAGTCTCTTTTGCGCATCGTCTTTTTGAAAATGCATCATGCATTTCGGATTATCCTAGCACATATGCCACGGCGGAGTCGGTGTGTGCTTCCGGGAGTCGCCTGCCACATCACGCAACGTGGTGTGGATCGCCGCGAGACTCTCTCCGACGATGGCGACCGTCGCACCTACCTGCGGCTCCTCCAGCAGAATCTCGTGGAAACCGAGACGCGTCTGCTGGGATGGTGTCTGATGACCAACCATGTTCACTTGATCGCCGTTCTAGAACGCGAGGATTCTCTGAGCATCCTGCTGCGGCGCGTGCACGGAAGGTATGCGCAATACTACAACGTGTGCGCGGGCCGTACCGGCCACTTCTGGCAGAACCGCTTTTTCGCGTGCGTATTGGAGGCCAGCCACCTGTGGACCGCTCTCGCCTATGTGGAGCGCAACCCCGTGCGTGCGGGCATCGTGTCTGTCGCGGAGGACTATCCCTGGTCGAGCGCGACGCCGCACCTGGCGGGGGAAGATCCTAGCGGCCTGCTGGATATGGAATGGTGGCGCGCCGAAGCGCCCGCAGAATGGCGTGGAATCCTTCATCGCCAGCAACCTGAGCCGGACTCCGACGTCGCGCTGCGCGCTTGCACCTATGCGGGCCGTCCGTTTGGCGGCGAAACTTTCTCAGTGAGATGTCCGCCAAGTTCGGCCGCCAGTGGAATCGCCCCGAACAAAGCGACCAAGAGTCAGACGACTCTCCGCCAGAAAACCAATTGTCGTTGTTTTGCAAAACCGCCCGACAAAAGAGACTACGCAGATCAGTCGCGGTAGGGACGGCCATTGCTGACCGCCCCCCGCACAGATCCGTACGAGCGGCACTACCGCATACGGCTCTTACCTTGGATGATGGCGTCGAAGCGAATTTCACTTCGCGCACGCCGCGTAACCCCTGGGACACGGACTTCCTCGCTCTGTGTCGGGCTCGTGTAGAGTTCCGCAACGTTCTCCTTGGCCCGCGCTCTTCCCTCCACCACCTCCGCCGAGGCGCAGGCCCTCTTTGTTCGGCAGCTTCATAGGTACTACAGCGCGGTCCGACCCCTCAACGGCGTTCATGTCCGGCGTGCGGCAAATTGCCTTCCCGGACCGGTCCCCTATACGGCGGGACACCGCTGAAGTCTCCCGGTTCTCGTGCATGCTGTTTCTCAACGTGCTGGGTTCTCTGGCTACGCCGGGTCCGGCTTTCGCTCGCGATTTTCGCTGCCGCCAGTGTTGCCTTCCCGCCACAGCCAAGGGGTCGGCACCCGAATGTTAGGTTTTCGAAGCTCAATCACCCAGCCCATCAATGCCTCTGTCTACGCTTCGCCAACCGCCTCGCGACGGTGTCCACGCAAGACTCGAGGTCAGGATGGAGTCGCTGCTCCTTTCCTGTAAGGCTCTTTCATCCTCTACAACATGCCGGTTTATCCCGGCGCACGGCTGTCCCCGCGGTTCCCAAACACCAAGCTGGGAGCGCTGGGATCAGTGGCTACTCAGTTCTTCCGTCCCTGTCTTTCGCAAGATCCTTGCCCGGTAAGTATGGCAGGATCTCGCGTTCGAGGAACGCGAGCCGACTCTTGAGCGCCTTCGCGTTTGCAGGAGTCGGAGCGCTATTCACCGGTATCAGGTCATCCATCGGCTTTCCATTTTCGACTGCGTCAACCCAAGCTTCCATTTCTCCAATGTACCCGTCAAGAGCCGCTCTTGGCGACTTGGCGTAGACGGTACTAATGTAAGCAGGCGGCAAGTCTCCAACAATGGTCCAGACACACTGATCGATCTCAGGCGTTGGGGGATCGAGCTCTACAAGAAACAAACCCCATACTCCGGGAACACAGTCACCGACCCATACCTTGCCTGTTCGCCTGGCCCACCGAAAAGCATCAAGGAACTCGTTCGACTTGGTTAGGAGAGCGTCGCAACCCTCCTCTTCAGTACCCGGAACAAAGGGGCGTACTTGGGCTTCTAGTTCAGCATCCATTTCGGGCCTCACTGTCATTGTGACTCCGGCGGCTTCGGCGGCGGTGGGGGTGGTGGCGGTGGCTGTGGTGGCGTCTCAGGCTTCTTCCCGCGACGCCGTGCCCATCGGGAAAAATCACCATTGTCTTTGTGTCTCTGAATGTGGTTAACGCGAGGCCGAGGCGTAATGTTAGTCGGCGCATCCACACCGCCATCTGCTCGCGCTACATCATGGTCGGCTTCCTTAGGTTTGCCAGTAGCGGGATCAACGGGCCACGGCTTTCCATGCAACTTCTCCCAGTCCTTACGAATCTGTTCTGTGCTCGGTCGCGGAGATGTATTCGGAGGAGGAACGGTCTCCTCAGTGGACTCGTTGACAGTATTAGCGATCGCGCCAACTGCTTTCGTAATCAGCGCGCCGGTTCCTACAATGGCAGCACGCAACGTCTCCTTACCCTGTGGTGTCATCAGGTATGCTGCGGTTGCCACAGTTCCACCGATCACCACATAAGCGACATAGCCTTCACCAATGCAGGCATCCCAGAAGCAGTGTCCATCGGCGTCAGCCCTTCCAAGCGGGTTATTCCGCACGTAGCCATACAGGTTCAGCGTCTGCGGATCGCTGAGATCGGCGTAAGGCACAGCTTGCGGCGCCGCGCTCCAATCCGGACTCATCCACCGTCCCTGCGCCGACGAGAGGTACCTAGCCCCGAAATAATCCAGCCCTGTTTCCGCGTCTCGTTCTTTGCCGGTAAATCTCGCCTTGACGTCGGAGGTCGCCCCATACCCGTCCCCCACGGTGCTGCGCAGGCTTCCCTGTGACACCAATATTTGCTCGCCGGACGGGAGATAATCCATGCGCTCCACCGGCGTGCCGCTGCTGTTCGTCACCACCCTTGTTGACCCCAACTGGTCCACGGTGACATAGAGACGGCCTGTGACCAGCGGCGTCGGGCCCCCATACTCCGCCGCCAACTGCCCGTCGGGACCATGCACAAATGTTGTGACCTGCCCGCCCGAAGTCCGTCGGACCCGCTTTCCGTCGCCATCGTATCCATAGGAAGTGCCCGCAGCGTTGACCAACCGGTTCTCACCGTCGTAGGACGCACCCATCTGCGCACCATCTTGCGTCACGTTGCCGGCTTCGTCGTACTGCCAGTAGGTTCCCGTGACACGGTTCGTTGCCGGATCAAACGCCTGCGGCTCATTCAGAGGCGCGCTCAACCCGGTACGGGCCGTAATCAAACGGTTGCCGTAATTGTCGTTGTAACCATACGCTTCGCACCAAACACTCGTTGAATCCTGACACACCGCACTGGTCGGAGCCGGCGGCAGCCCGCCCGTGGGATCCGCATATTCACCCGCCTGGGTCAGCCGGTTCGCCAGATCGTATTTGTAACGCCGCGCCCACACTCCCGAATCCGCCGTGATCCGGTCCATCTTGACGTTGCCGTTGTTGGTTCCGCAGGGCACCTGGAATCCAGAGTCGCAGTAGGCGGTTTCCAACTTCACAACTGACGCGGAACTCGACGCCGTGCCCAGCTGAATTACCTCTGGCTGCATCCGCGCCGAATTGTACGACCAGTTCTCAAGCAGCGAGTTTCCGAGGGTCATGAGGGTCATGGTCGTCAGCCCGCCGTGGGCCTCATAAGTGATGGACGAAGCATATCCCGTGATCGCCGACACCCGCCCCGCCGAATCAAACGTTTGCGCTACTGTCCGGCCCGAGTAAGGGTACGTGATTGAAGTCAAACCTCCAGCTAGATTATACGTGAATCCAGTGAAAGCGTAGGGAGGGCCTCCGACGGGTGTCTGCTGATAACCCGTCACGCGCCCTCGCGCGTCGTAGGCTGTGTAAGCGGTCGAGGACTCCGAGTTCCGCACTTCCGTCACCCGCATGTTCGCGTTGGTCGCGGTGCCGGTCGTGCAGACGCCGTCGCTGCCACCGTATATGTTCCCATCGTAACAAAGAGTCACGTTCGGCGCCTTGCGCAGTCCCGAATAGCCCTTCAAATAGGGCCGATTCAAGGCGTCGTAAGATATTGTGACGGTCGAGGAACTCCCGGTCGTGGACGCCGCCGCCATGGTCCGCGTCAAGAGATTCCCGTTCCCGTCATAGGTATAGCTCGTGTCGCCTTTAGCCGCATTGCCCGTCTCCGGATTCGACGCTGTTTGCAGCCGGCGCAAACCATCGTAGGTGAAGGTGCGCCCCTGCGCGGTACTGGGACAGTTACCGTTCGTACCGAAAGCCGCGCCCTGGCAGACACCAAGGAGATTGTCCAGCACATCATACTGATAATACGTTGTGACTCCCGACCCATCCAGGACCGAAGTCATCCGCCCAAGACCGTCGTTCACCATCGTGCGCGCCGCTGCGGCCGGGTCTGTCACGGTCGTGGTCAGCCCGTTATAGCTGGTGCTGGTTGTGGCCGAATCCGCCGTGGTCACTGCGGTTGCCCGCCCCAACGTGTCGTAGCTGTAGGTGGTCGCCGAGCCAGCCGTCGTTCCGTAGACCGGATTGGTCGCGCTCACTACTTGTCCCAAGGCATCGTAACTCTTGGACACGTAAATCGGCCCGCCGGGAGCGCTCTGTAAAGTCCCGCTCACGCGGCCCAGGCTGTCGTAGAGGGTCCTAGTTTGTAGGATTCCGTCCTTTGGAGTATCCCGGTCGTGCTTAGTCAGTACCGAGGGCCGCTGCGCCGCCAGCGAGCTGTCCGACGGGCAATCGGTGCCGGCCGTCCCTGAATCGCAATAGACGTAGTTCGTGGTAGCGCCGTCACCTGGAGCCGTGATCTCCGAGAGCCGGTCGAGCAATGTCGCGGAATTCTCGTAACTGAAAGAAGTCGTCGCGCTATTGGCATCTGTGTGACTCAGCGGCTTCCCTAGATAATAGTCCCACGTGTAGCTTTCGGTCATCGCGGTGCCGCCCGACACGGCGGGGTAGGTGACCGTCGTCAAAAAGGCGTAGGTGTTCGACCCGGTTGTGGTTCCGCTGTCGGAATAGGAATAGCTGGTCGCTTTCGAATTGCCGTCCGTCACTGTCAGCACGCCTCCATTGACGTCATAAGTCCGGCTTTCGTTTACATAAGCAGTTCCGGACACCAGCTTTCGTGATTTGGTAAGATTTCCCCGGTACAATCGTGCCGTTCCGAAGTTGGTGTCATCGTGGCCGGACGCACCACTGTTTCCACTCGCCGCGACCGGCGAGTTTTGTGATTCCGTGGTTCCATCGTAAAAGGTGAGCGTCAACGACGCTCCGGTCACCGTCTCGGACGTAACGGCGTTCCGGATATGGATGGCATCTTTAACTGCCAGCGCACTGGATGGCGCGGCGTCATATGCCTTCAACGTGTCCAGGGACTGCGTAAGAAACGTCCGCGTGACTGTTCGAAGCAGGCTGCCGGGAGCGCCTACGCCACTGTCGTACTCCTGGGTGGTCAGGGCGTTGTTGTACTGATCGTAAGTGAACATCTGTCGCGACACGTCGTAAGATTGGGTGCTGAATGGCAGCTTCAGCCAACCTGTGTCGGTCTGTGTAATTCGGGGATCGTGCAGCCGAGTGCTGGCATTCTGAGGGTCGTCTGTGAAGGTCTCGCCTGACGCGACCGGGCGCTGCGCCCAGGTGTGCTGGATGGTCTGTAGAAGGGTTGTGCCATCGCTCGCGCAGACCTCGGTGCGGTCTTCCTTGTTTGCCTGCCAACTCGGATAGCTCGTTGGATCACATTGCGGGAGATCGCCATTTTGCAAATAATAGTGTCGGGTGCATCGAAGCACGTTACCGGTGCCATCAGTGGTCCTCAACAGTCCGTAGGATCGGTTGGTGTTCGGTGTTGCAGCCCCGTGCTCCAGTCGATTTTTCCGAGGGGCGTCCCGGCGGTCACCGCGGCCGCGGAAGCGTAAATCCTTTTCTCGTTCACGTGGCGGTCGATGTAGATCTGGTAAGGTATGCTGCCCCAAAGGCTTCCACAACCGCTCACGTCGTTCGGACAGAGATTCCAGTCATATTGATAGACGCCGCCAGTGGGCAGAGTTACCTGGGCAACCTCGCCATACGCATTATAGAGAAAATCGAAGGCATCTCCGTTCGGGTACACGACTTTTGCGTACACCTGCGGATCGTAGGAGCTGTAGTCGCAATGGTCTACCGGGTTGTTACAGGTGAGACTGGAAAACAGCGCGGTTCGGCTGGAAGTGGTACCGCTGAGCAAACGCTTATCCAGCGGGGCCGTATAGACTTTGATGGAGCGGCTGTTGCCGCCAGTCCCAGTATATGTGATGATGTCCACTTTCCAGGTGGCATCGCCGAAAGTAGAATCGTTTGCATTACCGTAAGAGATCGACACAGTCCGGCCCAGCGAGTCGACGATCGTAACGGGCCGGCTGTTAGCGTCATAAGTGAAAGTGAAGTAATTGCCGTTGTGATCCGTGATCTTGCTGATCAGCCCCCCTGCCACCAGATAGCGAGTGCCGTCCTTGGTGAGTAAGGTTCCGGTTGCGCCTAACGGACCGGCATTCGATATTGCGTCATTGATCGGGACGAGCGTTTGGGCCGTGTCGCCGGTATGCGAAATGAACGTCGCAGCATTCCCATCCACGGAAACAAACGTGCTTCCTCGGTTGTAGCCAGTGGAGACGTACCCCTCTCGCGCGCCTCTGGTCGGCGCGTCCCGCAAATCGTATTCTGTTCCGTCAGGCGTTACCGCAGTATCTGCGTGTTGGTGTTCTGGTAATTCAGGGTCGTGTAATCCGGGGTAGACATTGTACCCAGTCCCGCCCCCCTCAATCCGACGTAGCCCGGCGAGTACGGGAGATCGGCGTTATACCACCAAGCGTCAATTGCGAAATAGACTAGCTGCCACTGGCATACGATTATGGGGCTTCCGTCTGGGTTGTAGCCCGTGATCGTGCAGTCGTGGGGAATGGATAGGGTCTGCCCCTGCCAGTTCCGCTGAAGGGGCAACACGATGGGCAGCTTCATGCCATCCCGTCCTTCGAGCGTACGAAGAACGAGGCGGAAATTGAGCTTTCCGTTCATCGGGTTGATCGTGTCGAATCCGCTCAGCTCGTAGGACGAGTCCGGCGACCCTGGCGTCATCTTCGGCGGCGTAAACCCCGTGGTCGAAGTCAAGAGCGTGTTGTTGCTTTGCGCGCTCGCTCCCACGCAGATGGAAAGCCAACACAGGGTTAGCGCTAACCCGATCTCCATTCTCGAACGTTGCTTCACTGTGTCACCTCGATGGCGAGTGCGGCAGTGGAGTGATTCGATAAGGTCATCGTAAACTTACCTTTCTCGAATACCAGGATGCGCCACGTATCATTTCCATTCTGAGATGCCTTGTCAGCGTAGACTTGAGCGTTGTCGCTCTGCCGCTTGATCTTCAGATTCGGATCGCCGACCCCGCCGGCCCGATTTACGATGTGAATAATGACGGTGTTCTGGCTGAGCGTGAGTTTTTCAGGCTCAAACCCATGTGGCCGCAGAGTCACCACGATAACCGGCACCTTGTCGCCTGCTTTGATTGGTGACGTTTGCGGAGCATGGACATTCTGGGCCAAAGCGGACCCCGAAAACCATGCCAGATTCGTCATGAGTAGTGACGCGATCAAAAAGTTGCGGCGACCCATAGACTTTTACCCTTTCGTAATCCCAAATCCAACCTCACAGGCACCTACCTTCGTTCGTGCATACCGCTACCGGTCAGTTTGTTTCCACCACCGTGAGAACGACGCGGCCGTTCGCGCCCTCTGGGCGATGCGCCGCCGGAATTGTGATCAGTCCGTCCTTCACAAGCTTGCCCTTGGCGTCCGTGAAGCTGAATCGGGGATTCAGGACTTGCAAGTTCACGGCTTCATCTACAGGCACGACAATGATGTAGTCGAGGCCTGCCGTAGACCTGTTGAGCACCCGCGTAGTCACAAGCGCTTTTCCATCGGTGGTTCTTGCGTCCAGCCTTAGCTTCGTTCCGGCTGCGTGCTCATTGGCTTTCAAGAGACCCTTGGGATCGTCGAAATGGATCCTGAGGACGCTGGGGCGGTCGGAGATCGGCTTGGAAGGCACCCGCAGTTTGGGCGGGGCAATGCTACGGCCAGCAGTCAAGTTCTGGGAAGGGACCAATTCAGGCCCGACCGATGCTGGGGGAGCTGAACTGGACACCGCAGATTCAATGGCGACGACCCTGCTGCCAAGCCGGATGTACTCTCTCGAGGGCGTTGGCACGGAACTGCCGATCATGAACGCCATGCTGTTCGATACGCCCGTGACCGATACGCGGGCCGTGCCTACCGTGGCCAGATCCGCTGTTGTGATCTGTACTTGCAACTGAGTGGCGGTGAAGGAGGTGATCGTGCGGTCGCTGTCGTTCCACTGTACCTGCGTAGAGGAGGTAAACCCGCTGCCGTTCACTACCAAGCTAATGCCGGTCAACCCCGCCACGGCAGAGGTGGGCAATATGCTGCTGAGGACCACAGGAGCGCTAATGTTGAAGGTCGCCGATCCCGAGGTGCCTCCACCAGGTGTGGGATTCACCACTGACACCGTAGCACTGCCGGCGGCAGCGAGATCGCCAACCGGGATGGTCGCCTGCAACTGGGTCGGGCTGGTGGAGGTGATAGTGAGACTGGAATTATTCCACATCACCTGTGAAGTGGAGATGAACCCGCTGCCAGTCACTGTCAGCGTCAAAGCAGTCGCTCCGGCCGTGGCGGAAACCGGCGAGATGCTGCCGATCACCGGTGTAGGATTCACACTGGCGATCGTGAACGTTTGGCTGGCCGAAGTACCACCTCCCGGTGTGGGATTGAACACGGTCACAAGGACCGTGCCGGCCGAGGCTATGTCCGACGCCGCGATTGATGCCGTCAATTGCGTGGCGCTGACGTACGACGTCGGGCGGCTCGAGCCATTCCACTGCACCGCGCTGTTCGTGGTGAAAGCGCTTCCGTTCACCGTTAGAGAGAAGGAAGCCGATCCCGGCAGTGCGGAAGCCGGCGAGATGGTAACCAACGTGGGTGCAGGATTATTGATGTTGACGGTGGCGGAGCCGAGGTTCCGCCGCCTGGCGCCGGGTTCGTGACCGTAATCGCGGCTGCACCTGTGGAGCCCCACCAGTGACGCGGGGATCGCAGCCGTCAACTGTGTCCCGCTCACATATGTCGTCGGCTGCGGCGATCCTTGCCACAGCACGGTACTGTTCGTAACGAAGGCTGTTCCGTTCACCGTCAGGGTGAACGCGGAACCAGTGGTGGTCGTGGACGGTGAAATCGCGCTCATTACCGGCGTAGGATTATTGAATGTGAACGTCAGAGCGGTTGATGTACCACCCCCCGGTGTGGGATTGAACACCGTCACCGACGCCGTGCCGCCCGCGCCGACATTCGCGGCCGGAACCGTGGCCTGCAACTGGGTTGAACTGCTGTTGCCTTCGTTGATGGAGAGACTGCTGACGCCATTCCACAGCACCTGCGAATTGGAGTTGAACCCGCTTCCGTTCACTGCCAGGGTAAAGGCGGCGGAACCCGCCGCAATAGAAGCCGGAGAAAGCGAGGTCACCGCTGGCGCGGGATTGGGGGTGCTAATGTTGAACGTGAGGCTACTGGAGGTTCCGCCGCCCGGCGTGGGATTCGAAACCGATACGTTGGCAATGCCGGCATTGGCGACAAGGCTGGCGTTGATACTTGCCGTCAAGCTTGTCGAGGAGTTGATGAAGTTTGTAGTGACCGGGCTGCCATTCCACAGGACTTGCGAGCCGGAGATGAACCCAATGCCGGTAACCGTCAGGGTGAAAGCGGACGATCCCGGCGGAGCCGTGTTCGGAGAGATGGAAGATATCCCAGGCAAAGGATTCGCACTGGTAATCTGGAACGAGTAGCTCGGAGACGTGCCGCCGCCCGGTGCCGGATTAAACACAGCCACCGACGCGTAGCCCTGCGTACTCAGATCGGACGCGGAGATCAACGCCACTAACTGGGAGACAGATAAATTGGTCGGGCGAGGGCTGCCATTCCACTGCACCACTGAACTGGAATTGAACCCGCTACCAGTTATGGTCAGAGTCATGCCAGTCGACCCAGCCGCCGCCGATGACGGGGATACCCCGGCGAGTGCGGGAACCGGATTCAAGATCGTGAACGACGAACCGCCCGAGGCCCCGCCGCCCGGGGCGACGTTCATAACTGTCACGGAGGCCGTAGTGGCAGTCGCAACGTCGGCAGCCGTGATCGCTGCCGTGAGCTGGGTCGAGCTTACAAAGGTCGTAGTGCGGTTGCTACCATTCCATCTCACCACACTGCTCGGCACGAAGTTCGTCCCGTTCACCGTGAGGGTAAAGGCGGCTGCACCCGGCGTGGCAGATGTTGGGCTCAGCGAGGCAATAGCCGGCACAGGGTTGTTAATCGTGAACGTCACCTGAGTTGACGTCCCGCCCCCGGGTGTGGAATTCATAACCGTCACGGAGGCTGTAGCGGCCGAGGCTACGTCCGTCGCGTTGATCGCTGCCGTGAGTTGGGTCGAACTAACATATGTCGTGGTGCGGTTCGATCCATTCCACGGCACCGTACTACCCGTCACAAAGCCGGTTCCCGTCAACGTCAGGGTGAAGGCTGTCGAACCAGCCGTGGTTGACGCAGGCGCAATTGTGCTAATGGCTGGTGCGGGATTATTGATGGCAAACGTCGCCGGAGCTGATGTTCCGCCGCCCGGCGACGGATTCACCACGGCCACCGGCACGGTGCCTGCAGAGGCTACGTCCGCCGCGTTGATCGCTGCCGTGAGTTGGGTTGAACTCACATATGTCGTGGTGTGGTTTGATCCGTTCCACTGCACCGTACTACCCGTCACAAAGCCGGTTCCCGTCAACGTCAGGGTGAAGGCTGTCGAACCAGCCGTAGTAGAACTGGGGGCGAGCGCAGTCACGGAAGGCACGGGACTGTTGACTGTGAACGTTGTGGGAGTCGATGGTCCTCCGCCCGGCGAAGAATTCACCACGGCCACTGGCACGGTGCCCACAGAGGCTACGTCCGCCGCAGTGATCGCCGCCGTGAGCTGGGTCGAGCTCACATAAGTCGTGGCTCGGTTCGATCCATTCCACTGCACTGTGCTACCCGTCACAAAGCCGGTTCCCGTCAACGTCAGCGTGAAGGCTGTCGAACCAGCCGTGGTTGACGCAGGCGCAATTGTGCTAATGGCTGGTGCGGGATTGTTGATAGCAAACGTCGCCGGAGCTGACGTTCCGCCGCCTGGCGACGGATTCACCACGGCCACTGACACGGTGCCCGCAGAGGCTACGTCCGCTGCGTTGATCGCTGCCGTGAGTTGGGTTGAACTCACATATGTCGTCGTGCGGTTCGATCCGTTCCACTGCACCGTACTACCCGTCACAAAGCCGGTTCCCGTCAACGTCAGGGTGAAAGAGGCTGAGCCGGCGCTCGTACTGGTTGGTGAGACGGAGCCCATTGTTGGTGCGAAATTGTTGACCGTCAACGTTGTGGAGCTCGATGTGCCGCCACCGGGCCCTGAATTGATCACTGTAACGGCTTCGGTGCCAGCGGTAGCGACATCCGCTGCCGTAATCGCCGCATTAACCTGAGTGGAGCTCACGTAGGCTGTCGTCCGCGCCGATCCATTCCACTGCACGATGCTGCCGGGAACAAAATTGCTTCCAGTCACCGCGAGGTTGAAGCCAGCTGAGCCGGCATTGGTCGAGGAGGGTGAAATCGCGCCCAAGGTCGGCACAGGATTGTAGACCAAAAAGGTCGCGGGTACTCGATGCTCCGCCGCCCGGTCCGGGGTTCACCACGGTCACCGGAACCCAGGCGCCCGACGCAATATCGGCTGCTGAAATCACCACCAGCAATTGCGAGCCGGTGTACGTGGTCGGACGATTGTTGCCATTCCACTGGGCCTGCGACTCGGAGTTGAATCCGCCGCCAGTTAGGGTCAGTGTGAAACCTACCGCCCCGGCATTCGCAGAGGCGGGGGACATCCCAGCCAAGGTGGGCACCGGATTGTTGATGGCGAACGAGGCCGCGGTTGACATCCCGCCGCCTGGCGAGGGGTTCACCACGGTCACCGGAATCAAGGCGGCCGAGGCCACATCCGCCGCCGTGATCGCCGCCGTCAACTGCGTGGCGCTCACGTAAGTCGTCGTGCGATTGCTTCCGTTCCATTGCACTTGGGAACTGGAGATGAACGAACTCCCGGTGACGGTCAGCGTAAAGGCCGCCGATCCGGCGGTCGTAGACGTGGGAGACAGCGAAGTCACTGTCGGCGAGGGATTATTGATCGCGAAACTCGCGCCGCTCGACGTTCCACCACCCGGCGCAGGATTGGTTACCGTCACGTTGCCTGAACCTGCTGCCGCCACGTCCGCCGCCGCAATCGCTGCTGTCACCTGGGTTGAGGCCCACATAAGCCGACGTCCTGTTCGACCCGTTCCATAGCACATTGCTGGTGGGTACAAAGCCCGTGCCGTTCACCGTCAGAGTGAAGGCAGCCGAACCGGCCGAGACCGAACCCGGCTCACGGAAGTCACCGTCGGCACGGGATTCGACATCGTCAAACTCACCGGCACCGTCTGCGGCGAGTTGACCGCCGCCGAGGATGAAATGGTGATGGCCCCCGTATAAGAGCCCGCGGCGAGACCGCCGGTGTTGATGGTTACGGTCAACGTGCCAGCGTTCGTGCCCGACGCCGGTGAAACGGACAACCAATTGCCGGCACCGGTGCTCGCCGCCGCAGTCCAGGCCAACGATCCCGCGCCGGGATTGGTGACCGCGATCGTCTGGGGCACCGGATTGGCGCCACCCACGGTGGCGTTGAAGCTGAGCGAAGCCGGACTCTGGCTGATCGTCGGCCCGCCCCAGGTCGCCACGGCATAATTGTTCAGCGATGTTTCAATGTCGTAGGCCACAACCGTAATGCCCAGCGGCCAAGAAAGGGCGGCTGGCGCCGTCCATGCCAGATCCACATACCAGTTGGGATACACCGCCGCGTTGGGGTCGGGGTCCGGTTGCGTCCAATCGGGATTGGCGTGAAGATGCGAGGAGCTTAAATCCAGCGAACACAGCCCGCTGGCCGCCAGGACACCGCTGCTGCCCAGCGTTCCCGAACCAATCGTGCTGCCGGATGGAACGGCGATCAGCGTTAGCGTCTTGGTGCGCGGATCGATGCTGAAGTAGCAACCGCTGCCACTCGTGCCTGGCCGTACCACTTGTCCCGTGATCGCATCGATATGCACGTAGCCGTTTCCGTCCGTCACGGTGGCGTGGACGGTCTGCGTGGCAATCGCCGGCAGCGATGGTACCGTCACGGTGGGAGCAACGGGGTTGGTGATCCAATCGTAGGCGGTCCAGTTGGCCAGGTTGGTCCAGCCGGTTGTACCATTGGCAACATCAATCGAGTCGGACCAGATGAACTGTTGTCCCACGGCCGAGGGCCGGAGAGTAACATTCAGGTCCAACTCATAACCAGTTCCCGCTCCGTTTCCCACGGGGCCACTGGAACCCAAGTCAATCGTGCAATGCGTGCTGACGGCCTGGCCCGACGACCCCAGTGTGTAGGGGGTCCAAGTCTCGCCGTTCAGCAGGTAGAACGCGTCATATACCGGCAAGAACGCCGCGACGCAGCCGTCGTCCCAGTTCAAGTAATCGTTGATCACGATCGCCGTCCAGGCCAGGTAGTCGGGGCCGTTGGGACTGTCGAATCGAAATTTCAGCAGTTGTTGCGTGGAGTGCAGCGGGAAACTGCCACCGGAGGGTGTATTCACCAGCCCAACCGATGGCGGGCCTGAAGCCAGAGCATCCTCGCTAATCGTCACGGGGATGGACGTACTGCCGGAGGACACATTGAGAGTGGCGGACCTGGACGCACTCGGCGTATTCGCAGCTACCACCAGCGAGATGCTGCCCGATCCCGTGCCGGAACTGGGACTCAGCGTGATCCAAGCCGGCGGCGCCGAGACCGTCCAAGTTGCCGACGCGGAGACCGTGATGGAGATGCTTTGGTAGTTGCCGCCCCCGCCGTAGTAGTGCAAAGACGTCGGAGAAACACTAAACGTTTGGCCGGAACAGAACGCCGTCAGAAACGTGGCAACGACGAAAAGCCATTTTTGCCGCGAGGACGCTCGGGTCATGGATTCCTGCCAATCGCGGTGTACGCGAACACCGGCTGTTGTGCCGGACTCTTGCTGGAGTCGCTCGAAAAGATCGCGCTGGAACCGCTAGCGGGCAGCAACTGCTGGTTGCTGTCTTGGAGGACCACGTGCTTGCTTTGAACCTGGAGCCGGAGCGGCGTGTCGTAGGGGATGCTGGCTTGGAAAGTGATCCCGGACGAGGTCTTCTGGACTTCCAGGGCCGGGTGGAAACCACCGTGCCCATCCCACACTCCGACCAGAACATGTGGCGGGACCGCCGACGGTCCTTGGCTGAGGAAGCTGCCGGCGTCGTTTACTTGCACCTGCACGGTGGAGGCCAGCAACGCTTTGACCGTCACCGGCCCGGCTGTCTTGCCGTTGCCACATCAACGGTCGTTTGGGTACTCAGCCATTCGCAGGAGTTGAGCAGCGTTCCGCTGTTGTTGACCACGCAGAGGCCGTAATGGCCCGCGGCCAGCCCGCGCATGGTGAAGGTGCCGTCCTTCGCGGCGGTGGCCGAGTTGCGCACGGTTGGCGAGGGGCTGATCCGGTAGGCCGTGACGGTGGCTCCGCTCAAAGCGCTGCCGGTCTTGCCGGCAACGACGGTTCCTTGAATCTGACTGGAATGCCAGATGGAAATATGCTGAGCGGCTATGCGGCACCGACCGGACGGGGTTTTGTCACCTGCGCTGACGCGACGCGAAAGCGAACTGTTGGACCTGATTGTCTCCGCACTCAGCGACCGGGAAATTTCTTCGCGGATGGCCATCAGCGAAAACACTGTCAGGTTTCACGTCAAAACCTGTTTCGCAAGTTCAGCGTTTGCACTCGCACGCAACTCGCGGTGATTTGTTTGCGGCGGAAACCGGCTGTCTAAAAAAGTCAAGGGCGGAAGGGCGGTGTGGAAGGGCGGTGCCAGAGCAACACTCAGAATAATACGAAATCTGCCGGTCGCCGCCCTTCGTCTAGCCAATCCTGAGACGATTGAACACGGGGACTTTGGCAAAGTCCAAGATGAATGCGAAAAGCGCTGCCGCCACGAGTATTCCTCCCACCACGAATATCGGCAGAGGAGTCATGGCGATTCCGCAAGTCGCCAGCGTTGAGGCGATCAGCACATCAACCACAGACGACCCGACGAGCCACCGGCTTGGACGAGCGAGACCCCAGGCGCTGGCGTTCACGATTCGTATAGGTCGTTGCTTGATTGCCGAACACGATGGCCACGAAGGCCAGAGTTCTTAGCGCTTCGATTCCAAGACCCAGGCGGAATTTGGCGATGGCCAGGACGGCGGTGCAAAAGACCAGCTCGGAGATTCCCATGAAGACACCCGCGATCGTCAATTCGCCGATTCGCCAGGCATTGGGCATCGGGGACGGCCGCACGTTGTCCGTCGTCAAGGACATGCCGAGGAGGTCGCCGGTGAGCATGATGATGACCATCAACATGGGAGTCAGGATCGCGTGTCCGGTCATGACCAGACCCACCGCCAGGAAGAGCACCTGCACGATTTTCTTGGTCACCGAGTTTAGCGTATAAGTCAGGATGCGCTGGAACGTCACGCGGCCTTCTTTTACCGAAGCGACGATGCCGCCGAGCCCTGGCTTGGTCAGCACGATGCCGGCCGCCGACTTGGCAACATCGGTGGCGGTTGACACCGCGATTCCCATCTGCGCCTGGCGCAGCGCCGGCGCGTCGTTGGCGCCGTCGCCGCACATGCCGACAGTGTGGCCGCTCTTCTGGAACGCCTTGACGAGGTTGTACTTTCCTTCCGGGAGGACGCCGGCGAAGACCGCGAAATCCTCGGGGCGTACGCCGTCGGGGATGGGCCCGGGTGGACAGACCGCTCCATCGAGACCTACCGCGTCGAGCCACGATCGCGGCCGTCGCCGGGGCATCGCCCGTCACCATGACGGTGCGGACGCCCAACGCGCGCAACTCCGTAATGAGCGCCGCCGAATCCGTTCGAGGCGGATCGCTGAGAGCGATGATTCCCGCGAGCTTCATCGCCGCTCGGCGGACCCACCGCGACGGCCAGCACCCGGAATCCCTGCGCCTCCAGTTGGCTCGCTGTCGTGGACGCATCGGGCGATGCTTGCGTCGAGGCCGATGACTGCGGCAAAGGCTCCCTTCACGACACGCACCGTGGCGCCGCCCGGATCCACGGCCGTCGCCTCGGACATCTTCGTGGCGGAATCGAAAGGCACAAATTTGCTCAGTTTCGGCAGATCGGAGGCCGCGGCCTTGCGAGGCGGCGGAGCGGATGGCCGCGTCCACGGGATCCTGCCCGCCATCCGAACTGGCCAGGGCGGCCAATCCCAGAACGTGCGATTCGTCAAAGCCGGGCATGGGGTGGACGGCGGTCACCTTCAGTTCGTTGCGCGTCAGCGTGCCTGTCTTATCCGCGCACAGCACGTCGATGCTTGCCGCTTCATCCACGGCGGAGAGCCGCGTGGGAAGGACGCCCAGATGCGCCAGAGCCCGCGCGCCGAGCGCCGCCGCAAGGGTAAAGGTAGCCGGCAGCGCTACCGGGATCGACGCCAGAACCGCCGTGAGCACCAGGGGAATGATCTCACTCCAGCGGCATCTTGAGAGCGTAGGCATACCCCACCAGCATCACGATGATGACGCCATTGAACATGGCGAGATTGCGCACCACGCGCAGAACGGCCTTCTGCTGGGAACTTTCGACGTGCGCGGTGCGAACCAGTTCCGCGGTGCGTCCAAACTTTGTGCGCGCTCCGGTCGCCGTGACCTCCGCAACCGCTTCGCCGCGCCGCACCAGCGCTCCCGCATAAGTTTCGAAGCCCGGGCCCGCTTCGATCGGGACGGATTCGCCGGTGAGCATGGACTGGTCGAGCAGGATCCCGCCTTCGGTCAGGCGCACGTCGGCGGCAACCACGGCGCCGAGCGACAGCTTCACAATATCGCCGGGCACGAGTCCGGCAGCGGGCACGGTCGCCCAAGCATTGTCGCGGCGGACCGACGCGTTCAGCGCGAGCCGCGACTTCAGCGCGGCCAGAGTCGCCTGAGCGCGCCCTTCCTGGAAGAAACCCGAGAGCGGCGTTGAAGGCCAGAGAAGCGCGATGATCGCGGCCTCGACGTACTTGCCGAGGACAATCTCGAGCACGATCGCGGCCTCGAGCATCCATGGAACCGGCGCCCAGAACTTGGTCAGCGCCCTGCGCAACGGATGCAGCGGCGTGTCGGGCATTGCGTTTGGACCGAACTTCTCAAGCCGGCGGCGGGCTTCATCGCTCGTGAGGCCGGTCGAGGGCGGAGCGTCCTTGGAAGGTAACGGCGACAGAATCAACCTCTCTGCTCCCATCCCCTGCACGTGCTGCGCCACCAGATCAAACGGCCGGAAACCAGCATTACGGCGGGGAGAGGTCGATCTCACGAGAGCGACGAAACCTCGGCCCGAATGCAAATCTTTGCACTGCGTGCGCAGTTTTTGCACTCTCACCTGCACTTGCAGTTCTGCTAACTCCGGCAGTATCAATGAGAACAATTGGTCCATCCCGTGCTCTAGGTGCAGCGAGGCAAGGCAACTGGTTCGTCGAAACGAAATGTTCTCCAGGGAGCTTTCGCTCCTGCTTTGCGGCCCGTCATCTGGCTTTCAGGGCGTGGCCGTCGCTGCACTGCGTCACAAACCACAATGCCCGACGACTACAGGACGCCGACAGAACATCCTGAAGCTCATGCCGCACCGCCCGGGCCGTCCCCAACAAAACATCCCGAAGCGTACGAGCCAGTAGCAGGCCCATCCGCATCCGCACCTGCTAGCCCGACCCCAACAGAACATCCCGAGGCTCATGAGCCCAAGAAGACCAAGCGTTCCGGCCACTTCTGGCTGTGGGTGCTGCTGGTTCTTGTGTTGCTGGGTATCGGTTTGTATTTTCTGTGGCCAACAATCAGCGGTGAGAAAGCCGCCGCAGCGAAAGCCGCAGCAAAAGGTCCGCCGCCCATACCCGTGGTGGCGGCGAAATCCCGCAAGGGGGATATCGGCGTCTATTATTCGGGCCTGGGCGCCGTTACGCCCCTCGCTACCGTTACGGTTAGAACCCGGGTCGACGGGCAATTGATGAGCGTTCGCTATCGGGAAGGCGACACCGTTCAAAAGGGCGATCTGTTAGCGGAAATTGACGACGGGCCCTATCAGGCGGCATTGACCCAGGCCCAAGGGCAACTGCATGAAGGACCAGGCCGCCCTGGAAAACGCGCGCATCGACCTGGCCCGCTATCAACAGTTGGTTCCGCAGAAAGCCGTCCCGGAGCAACAGCTTGCCACCCAACAGGCAACCGTGCATCAGGACGAGGGAATCGTGAAACTCGATCAGGGTCAAATCGAAAGCGCCCAGGTCAATCTGGCCTACTGCAAGATCGCGGCTCCGGTCACGGGGCGCATCGGGTTGCGGCTGGTGGACCCCGGGAATATCGTTCAAGTCGGCCGACACCAACGGATTGGTGGTGATCACACAGATGGATCCGATCAGCGCGATCTTTACTATCGCCGAAGATCAGCTTCAGGTGGTGCTCAAGAAGATGGCCGCCGGGCAGACGCTCGAAGTGGATGCTTACGACCGCGACGCCAAGACCAAGCTGGCGCAAGGCTCGTTGACCACCCTCGATAATCAGATCGATCCGACCACCGGCACGCTCAAGCTGAGAGCGACATTCGACAACGCGAAAGGTACGCTGTTTCCCAATCAGTTCGTAAACGCGCGATTGCTGGTACAGGAAAAGCACGGAGTAACCCTGGTGCCAAACGGCCGCGATACAACGCAACTCGTCAAGCGACCTATGTGTACGTCGTGAAGCCGGATTCAACGGTGACCGTGCGACCGATTACCATCGGCACTACGGAAGGCGATGACTCTGAAGTCACTTCGGGGCTGATGCCGGGAGAAGTCGTGGTCATGACCGGCGTCGACAAACTGCAGGAAGGGCACTAAGGTCAACGCCCAGACCTCGGCTGCGGGCGGCACGGCTAAAGGGTGGCACAGGCTCAAAAGGCGGCACGGGTTCAAAGGGTGGCACGGGTTCAAAGGGTGGCACGGGCCCAAAGAGAAACTAGATGAACTCGTCTCCCAACTTTCCGGTAAAAGCGCGAGTCGCGTCACTGCTTCCCTTGCTGCTGGTTTCGACCGCCTGCATGTTGGGATGCATGTTGGGATGCATGTTGGGATGCACAGTCGGGCCAATTACAAACGGCCCTCGGCTGCCGTTCCGCCGGCATTTAAAGAACAGCCGCCCGGGAACCTCAAGGAAGCGGAAGCGGCCGGGTGGAAGCAATCGCAGCCCGGCGACGCTTACTCGAAAGGCCGATGGTGGGAGCTTGTACAACGATCCGGCCTTGAACGCGCTGGAGGAACAGGTCAGCGTTTCGAACCAGAATGTACTGCAAGCAGAGGCGCAGTACCGGCAAGCCAAGGCGGCGGTTAGCGTGGCACGATGCCGCGTTGTTCCCGACGGCGACCACGACTCCGGCGATCACCAACGCCAGAGGCTCGGGACAGCGGAAGCGCCGCTGGCAGCAGTTCCGGAGCATCGGGCGACCCACACAACTTTCAGTTTGCCGTTCAACGTTTCGTGGGAGCCGGATCTCTGGGGAAACATCCGCCGCGGTGTGACCGCCAGTGCCGCGACTGCCCAGTCTCTGGCGGCCAACGTGGGAAATGCCCGCTTGCTCTACCAGGCCGAACTCGCGCAGGACTACTTCGGGCTTCACGGCAACGACGGAGAAGCGGAGTTACTCACGCGCACCGAGGCGTCCTATAAGGAATATCTCACGCTGACACAGAACCGCTTCGCCGCCGGCATCGCGTCGGACCTCGACGTTGCCCAGGCGGAGTCGCAACTGTACGCTGTACAGTCGCAATTGATGGACTCTGGGCGTACAGCGCGCGGCGTTTGAACATGCCATCGCCATCCTGATCGGCAAAGCGCCCGCGGAACTCACCATTCCGGCGGTCGCCTTGAACGCTTCTCCGCCCGCCGGTACCGCTGGGAGTTCCTGTCGGAACTGCTGGAACGAAGGCCGGACATCGCCAGCGCGGAGCGGCAAGTGGCCGCGGCCAACGAGCAGATTGGAATCGCCATGGCGGCCTTCTATCCCACCCTGAGCTTGACGGGGAGCGCGGGGCTGGAAAGTTCCAGCCTGGCAAAATGGTTCACCTGGCCCAGCCGCTTTTGGTCGGTTGGGCCGCAACTGGCGGAAACGCTTTTCGATGCCGGCCGCCGCCGCGGAGTGGTGGCGGAACAGCAGGCCGCCTATGACGCCACCGTGGCCGCTTATCGGGAGACGGTGCTGACGGCGATGCAGCAGGTGGAAGACAATCTGGCCGCGTTACGCATTCTGGCGGCAGAGGCGGACAAAGTGCAGCAAACCGTTCAAGCCGCCCAGCGCGCTCTCGACATCTCTACGGCGCAGTACCGCTCGGGAACGGTGGATTATCTTACGGTCATCACCGCACAGGCAACTCTGCTCAGCGCCGACGTAACCAGCAGTAACCCTGTTGACCCGCCGCCTGACGGCGAGCGTGCTGCTGATCGAAGCATTGGGCGGAGGATGGAATGCGTCGCAATTACCCAGTAAGTAAGATGTTACGGCTCCTAACCATAACCGGAGCTTTTCGACAACGGCAGCATGGCCGAAGGGAAACTAGATGAACCCGTCCCGGATCTTCATTCTCCGGCCGGTGGCCACCACGATGCTGATGGTGGGCATCCTGCTGGCAGGCGCGGTGGGATACACGCAGCTACCGGTTTCGGCGTTGCCGGAGGTGGATTATCCCATCATTCAAGTCACTACGTTCTATCCCGGCGCCAGCCCGGACGTGATGGCGTCTTCGGTGACCGCGCCGCTCGAACGCCAGTTCGGGCAGGTGCCCGGACTCCAGCAGATGACCTCCACCAGTTCCGACGGGAGCTCGGTGATCACCCTGCAATTCAACCTCAGCCTGAGTATCGATGTGGCCGAACAGGAAGTGCAGCAATCCATCAATGCCTCGGGCACGTACCTTCCGGCGGACCTGCCGGCTCCTCCGATCTACAGCAAGACCAATCCAGCCGACACGCCGATCCTGACGCTGGCCCTGACTTCGACGGAGCTTCCGCTGTCGAAGGTGGAGGATCTCGCCGACACGCGGCTGGCGCCGAAGATGTCGCAGTTGCCGGGCGTCGGCCTGGTCAGCATCAGCGGCGGACAGAAGCCGGCGGTGCGGATTCAGGCGAATCCCACGGCGATGGCCTCTTACGGCCTCAATCTGGAGGATCTGCGCACCGCCATCGTCGCCGCCAACGTCAATCAGGCCAAAGGGAACTTCGACGGAGCGCATCAGGCGCTACCAGATTGGAGCCAACGACCAGTTGCTCTCCAGCAGCGATTACGCGCCGCTCATCATCGCGTACAAGAACGGCGCGCCCGTCAAATTGACCGACGTTGCCACGATCCTCGACGACACCGAGAACATCCGGCAGGCCGCCTGGATGAACCAGACTCCCGCGGTCATCTTGAATATTCAGCGGCAGCCCGGCGCGAACATCATCTCGGTGGTCGATCGGAATCAAGCAACTGCTGCCGCAACTCACGTCGTCGCTGCCCGCCTCCATCCACGTCAGCATCCTGACCGATCGGACCACCACCATCCGGGCCTCCGTGAGCGACGTGCAGTTCGAGCTGATGCTTACGGTGGCGCTGGTGGTGATGGTCATGTTCCTCTTCCTGCGCAACATTGCCGCGACCATCATTCCCGGTATCGCCGTTCCGCTGTCGCTGGTCGCCACGTTCGGAGTGATGTATCTGCTCGGCTACAGCTTGAACAACCTGACGCTGATGGCCCTGACGATTTCAACCGGCTTCGTGGTGGACGATGCCATCGTCATGATCGAGAACATCACGCCGCTACATCGAAGCGGGCGACGCCCCGCTGGAAGCCGCGCTCAAAGGCTCCGCGCAAATCGGCTTTACCATCGTCTCGCTGACCGTCTCCCTGATTGCCGTTCTCATCCCTTTGTTGTTCATGGGCGATATCGTGGGCCGCCTGTTTCGTGAATTTGCCGTTACGCTGAGCGTGACCATCCTGGCTTCGGCCGTGGTTTCGCTCACGCTGACTCCGATGATGTGCTCCAAACTGTTGAAGCACACGCCCGAGGCGAGCCAGGGACGCTTCTATCGCGCCTCGGAGCGACGCCTTCAATGCGGTCATCGCCTTCTATGGCAGGACGCTGCAGGTGGGTGCTGGGCTGGCAGCTCGCGACGCTGCTGGTCGCGGCCGCGACTCTCGGCCTTGACCATCTTCCTGTTCTTCGTAATTCCCAAGGGATTCTTCCCCATTCAAGATACCGGCGTCATCCAGGGAGTCTCCGAAGCGGCCCAGTCGGTGTCCTTCCCGGAAATGTCCAGACAGCAGCAGCAGTTGACCAAGATCATTCTGCAGGATCCGGCCGTCGATAATCTGTCCTCCTTCATCGGAATCGACGGGACCAATACCACCTTGAATAGCGGACGCATTCTGATCAACCTGAAACCGCTCGCCGCGCGCAAGATCAGCGCCAGCGACGTCATTCGCCGCTTGCAGCCGGAACTGGCGAAGGTGCCGGGCATCACGCTGTTCATGCAGCCGGTGCAGGATCTTTCGGTGGAAGACCGGGTGAGCCGCACGCAATTCCAGTACACGCTGGAAGATCCCAACGTGGACGAGTTGAATACCTTCGCGCCGCAGATGCTCGCCAAGCTGCAGAAGCTGCCGCAATTGAGCGACGTGGCCAGCGATCAGCAAACCCTCGGTCTGCGGGCGAAGCTGGTGTTCGATCGCAACACCGCCTCGCGCCTGGGAATCACCACCTCGGCGATCGACCAAACGCTATATGACGCTTACGGCCAGCGGGAAGTGTCGACCATGTTTACGCAGTTGAACCAATATCACGTGGTCCTGGAAGTGAAGCCCGGGTTCGACAAGAATCCTTCCGAGCCTGAGCGATTTGTTTATCCAGGCCGGCGCGACGCTCGGCTTCCGGCGATCCATCGCTCCTTCGATTCAATCCTCCGTCGGCGTTTCCGAACGGCGGCCAGATCCCGCTCAGCACCTTCTCTCACGTGGAGACGACCACCGTTCCCATCACCGTGAACCACCAGGGCCAGTTTCCCGTGGTGACGCTCTCTTTCAACCTGGCTCCGAACGCATCCCTGGGCGACGCCGTCAAGGCCGTGAACAAAGTGAAAGACGAAATGGGCATGCCGCCCAGCATCCAGGCCGCCTATCAGGGCACGGCCCAGGCCTTCCAGGCGTCGTTGGCCAACGAGCCGGTGCTGATTGCCGCGGCGCTGATCACGGTCTATCTCGTCCTGGGCATCCTCTATGAAAGCTACATTCATCCGTTGACGATCCTGTCCGCGCTGCCTTCGGCGGGCGTCGGCGCCCTGCTCGCTCTCATCCTTTGCCAGCAACGATTTCAGCGTGATCGCGCTGATCGGCATCGTCCTGCTGATCGGCATCGTGAAAAAGAACGCCATCATGATGATCGATTTCGCCCTCGCGGCGGAGCGCAAGGAGGGCATGAAGCCGGAAGACGCCATCTATCAGGCCTGCCTGCTGCGCTTCCGTCCGATCATGATGACCACCATGGCGGCGCTGCTGGGCGCGGTGCCGCTGGCCCTCGGTTCCGGCAGCGGCTCGGAGTTGCGCCGGCCTTTGGGAATTACGATTATCGGCGGACTGCTCATCAGCCAACTGTTGACGCTGTACACCACGCCGGTGATCTACATCTGGTTCGACCGGCTGGCGACGCGATTCTCGCGGCAGCCCGAGACCAGCAAGTCCCTGCCGGCGCCGAACCGGTTCCGGCAGGGTAAGCGATGAATATTTCGGAGCCCTTCATCCGCAAGCCCGTCGCCACCACGCTCCTGGTGGTCGCGATTACCTTGGCCGGCGCCGCGGCCTACCGGCTGCTCCCGGTGTCGCCGCTGCCGCGAGGTGGACTTTCCGACCATCTCCGTGAGCGCCGGTTTGCCGGGGGCGAGTCCCGAGACCATGGCCTCCTCCGTGGCGACGCCGCTGGAGCGGCAATTCGGGCGCATCGCGGCGGTCACCGAGATGACCTCGTCGAGCGCCCTCGGATCCACCAGCATCACGCTGCAATTCGATCTGGACCGCGACATCGACGCCGCCGCGCGCGACGTGCAAGCCGCCATCAACGCCGCCCGCGGCTATCTGCCCATCCAATCTTCCCAACAATCCTTCGTACCGGAAAGTGAATCCGGCCGACTCGCCCATCTTCATGCTGGCCCTCACCTCGGCCGTCCTCACCAGGGGCCAGATGTACGACGCCGCCTCGACGATCATGGCGCAGAAGCTGGCCCAGGTGAGCGGCGTGGGACAGGTGACCGTGGGAGGAAGCTCGCTTCCGGGCGTTCGGATCGAGCTGAATCCGACGGCTCTGAACAAGTATGGCATCGGCCTGGAGCAGGTCCGGACCGTGCTTGAGCGGCGCCAATGCCAATACGCCCAAGGGACATTTTTCGGACGGCCTTCGCATGTGGGAAGTGGGCGCCAACGATCAAATCTTCAAGGCCAGCGATTATGAGCCGTTGGTGGTTGCCTACCGCAACGGATCGGCCGTGCGCATCTCCGATGTCGGCCAGGCGCAGGATTCCGTGGAAGACCTTCGCAATTCGGGCTACGCGAACGGCAAGCCATCCGTTCTGGTCATCATCTTCCGCCAACCCGGCGCGAACATCATCGATACGGTGGATCGCATCCGGGCGGTCCTTCCGCAGATTCAATCCTCCATTCCGCATTCGATCGATGTGAAGGTGGCCATGGATCAAACGGTCACCATCCGCGCGTCCGTGCAGCGACACGGAGAGGACCCTGATCATCTCGGTGATGCTGGTGATTCTGGTGGTTTTCGTTTTCCTGAGAAACGCGCGGACCACCTTCATTCCCAGCGTCGCCGTCCCCGTGTCGCTGGTGGGAACCTTCGGCGTGATGTATCTGCTGGGCTACAGCCTGGACAATCTTTCGCTGATGGCGCTGACCATCTCCACCGGCTTTGTGGTGGACGACGCGATTGTGGTGATCGAGAACATCACGCGCTATCTGGAACAGGGCATGCATCCCTTCGAGGCCGCGCTGAAGGGCGCGCAGGAAATCGGCTCTACCGTGTTGACCATCAGCGTTTCGCTGATTGCGGTGTTCATTCCCCTGCTTCTGATGGGAGGCATCGTGGGCCGCCTGTTTCGCGAATTCGCCGTGACGCTCTCCGTCGCCATCGCGGTTTCCATGGTGGTTTCGCTCACCGCGACTCCCATGATGTGCGCTCATCTCTTGAAAGGAGCACGGATCCCATGGCTGGATGTACCGCACCAGCGAGCGGGCCTTCGACTGGGTGGTGAATCTGTACGGCAGGACGCTGTCCGTCGCGCTCCGTTTTCGCGCGATTACGCTGCTGGTCCTGCTGGCCACGATCGGGCTGAACGTTTACCTGTTCATTCGCGTGCCCAAGGGATTTTTCCCGCAACAGGATAACGGACGGATTCAGGGATCGATTCACGCCGACCAGGACACCTCGTTTCAAGCCATGGACAAGATCATGCTGCCGATGATCAATATCGTCGCCGCCGACCCGGCCGTTGACACCGTGAACGGATTTACGGGCGGCAGCACGTACAACACGGCGCGTCTGTTCATCTCGCTCAAGCCGCTCGAGCGAGCGGAAAATCTCGGCCGACCTGATCATCGCGCGGCTGCGGCCGAAGTTGGCCAAGGTGCCCGGCGCCACCCTGTACCTGCAAGCCGCGCAGGATCTGCGCGTCGGCGGCCGGCAGAGCAACGCCCAATATCAATTCACCATGCAGGGCGACAATCTGGACGATCTCAATCAGTTTGCGCCCAAGATGCTCGAACAGTTCAAGACCATTCCGATCATTGCCGACGTGAGCAGCGATCAGCAGAACCGCGGCTTGCAGGCCATGATTCAGTACGATCGCGCGACCGCCGCGCGCTTCGGCATCACGCCGCAACTGATCGACAACACGCTCTACGACGCCTTCGGCCAGCGCCAGGTATCCACCATGTACACCTCGCTGAATCAGTATCACGTGGTGATGGAGGCGGCGCCGGAGTTCTGGCAGAATCCGCTGTTTCTGCAGCAGATCTATGTGAACTCGCCGAGCGGACAACAGGTTCCCTTGAGCGCCTTCGCCAAATTCGCCTCCACTACCGCGCCGCTGACGGTGACCCACCAGGGTCTGTTTCCGGCGGTGACGATTTCCTTCAACCTGAAGCCCGGCGTCGCGCTGGGCGATGCCGTGAATGCCACGACCGCGGCGGCGGCGAAGATCGGGCTTCCGCCCACCATCCAGACCGAATTCGCCGGCACCGCGCAAGCCTACCAGGACTCGCTGGCCAGCGAGCCGCTCCTGATTGCGGCGGCGCTGGTGACGGTCTACCTCATCCTGGCGATGCTGTATGAGAGCTATATCCATCCCATCACCATCATTTCCAGCCTTCCCGCGGCGAGCGTCGGCGCGCTGCTGGCGCTTCTGCTCACCCACACCGACCTCAGCATCATCGCCATCATCGGCATCATTCTGCTGATCGGCATCGTGAAAAAGAACGCCATCATGATGATCGACTTCGCTCTGGCCGCCGAGCGGAACGAAGGCAAGAACTCCCACGACTCCATTGTCGAAGCATGCCTGTTGCGCTTCCGCCCGATCCTGATGACCACCATGGCCGCGCTGCTGGGCGCCTTGCCGCTGGCGCTGGGAACCGGCACAGGATCCGAGCTTCGCCGTCCGCTGGGAATCACGATCATCGGCGGGCTGATCGTGAGCCAATTGCTGACGCTTATACACGACGCCGGTGGTTTATCTATACTTCGACAGCCTCCAACATTGGTGGGACGGAGTACGCGCGGGAAATCACAGAGATGCCGGGGCGATCCGATCCACATGAGCGAGAGTTGGTGTATCTGCCGGAACCTTTTCCGGGCCCCAGCAGCGGAGACGGCCCGTCGTGGGGGTCGTGCAGGTCCTCCTCGTGGCATATCCTACCCCATGGCATATCCAACCCCATATACAAGGTCAAGACTGGGATGTTATCCTATTGATGCAAATACACTTACGGCAATAAAGCGCTCGCCGGCGCACACCCCGCCCTCGAAATAAATGGGACGCTTTCGGGGGCTAACCTACTGGTTCTGTTACCCAACTGGTGTTCTGACTGTCTCGAAATCGGCCAAAAAAAGGGCCTGTTAGGGGCTGATGGCAGCACCGAAGGTTGCAAGGAAGGTTCCCGTTGCTTCCTAGCCATCGCTAACGAAACAAAAATGGTATATCCTTTCGTAAGGCCAACCCTAACGAAAGGACCTAATGCCTTTGCCAGGGGACCAGCGACGACTGGGCCGCTACATCGTCAAAGCTTACGGCGCGGAGACCGTCAAGGCGTTCGTGCCACCACCCCTCCCGCCCGATCCCCCGGTGCGCCTGGAGATGCTCCAGCGGCAGCTCGATCAGGCCAACCAGTCCCTCGGACGGCTTGATGGCTTGGCCTCCGCACTGCCGAACCTGTCCCTTTTCATCTACGCCTACGTTCGCAAGGAGGCGGTGCTGTCGTCCCAGATCGAGGGGACACAGTCTTTGCTATCCGACCTGCTTCTGTTTGAAAACGGCGAAGCGCCGGGTGTACCGCTGATTGACGTGCAGGAGGTCCCGAATTACGTTGCGGCGCTGAATCATGGACTGGAACTCGGGAACTAACACCAGAGGAAAAAGGCGGTTAAATGCTCGAATTACGTTGCGGCGCTGAATCATGGACTGGAACGGCTCCGCGAGGGCTTCCCGCTCTCCTTGCGGCCCATCCGGGAGATTCACGAAGTTCTCCTGTCGAAGGGCCGGGGCAGCGACAAACAGCCCGGCGAGTTCCGGAAAACCCAGAACTGGATCGGCGGAACCCGCCCGGGGACCGCGGCCTTCGTGCCGCCGCCCCCCGAACTGGTCCCCGAATGCATGAGCGCCCTGGAACTGTTTCTGCACAACGAGCGGGCCGACCTCCCGTTGCTCATCAAGGCCGGGCTGGCCCACGTCCAGTTTGAGACGATCCATCCGTTCCTCGACGGCAATGGCCGCCTGGGCCGGTTACTCATCACATTCTTGCTGTGTGCCGGCGAATCGGGAGGCGAACTTCGCCTGGATGGCGCCGGCGGCGTGCTGCGGGAACCCATCCTCTACTTGAGCCTCTACTTCAAGCAGCATCGGCCCGCCTACAACGAATTGCTGGACAGGGTGCGAACAACGGGCGAGTGGGAGACTTGGCTGGAATTCTTCCTGACCGGCGTCCGGGATACCGCCGAACAAGCCGCCACCGCTGCCCGCCGAATCCTCGCGGTTTTCGAGGACCACCATCGCAAGATCCAGGCCTTGGGCCGTCCGGCGGCCTCCGTGCTGCGGGTCTTCGAACACATGCAACGAAACCCGATCATCTCCATCCCCGCCTCGGCCAGGAGCATCGGTATCTCCGCGCCGACCGTGGCGAAATCGTTGGAGCACATGCGCCAGTTGGGCATGCTCCGGGAGATAACCGGGCGGCAGCGTCACCGGCTCTTCGTCTACGATGCCTACTTGGCGATCTTGAATGAAGGAACGGAGCCGCTTCGGTGAAAGCGGCCAAGGACCCTTAAGAACTCCACTTCACAAGTTCACTAACGTTTTCGCGAGTCTGTGGGAGCGTCGAAATCCGCAGATAGCCTCCAACATTGGTGGGACGGGGTACGCGCGCGAAATCGCGAGGACGCTACTTCTCCAGCAGTTTGCGAATAGCTCTTAATTCCCGGCGGCGTTTGGGAGTGGTCTTGGGATACTCCATCCTCAGACCCTTGAGCGTATCCAGGACAATTTGCGAAACAATTAACCGCGCGTTTTCCTTGTCGTCGGCGGGAACCACGTACCAGGGGGCGTGATGGGTGCTGGTCGCGCTGAGACAGGCTTCATAAGCCTTGCGGTACTGCTTCCAGTATTTTCTCTCGTGAATGTCCGCCAGGCTGAATTTCCAGTTCTTCTCCGGATCGTCGATACGTGCGAGGAGCCGCTTGCGCTGTTCATTCCTCGAAAGGTGAAGGAACACTTTGACGATTCGCGTTCCGTTCCGATGGAGATGTTCTTCCAGATCGACGATCGAGCGATAGCGCTTCTCCCAGACGGTCTTTTCGTCGCGCAACTCTTCCGAGAGTCCCTCGCCGCGGAGAATCTCCGGATGCACTCGAACCACCAGCACTTCCTCGTAGTAGGAACGATTGAAGATGCCGATCTGCCCGCGCTCGGGAAGCCGCCGCGTGGTGCGCCAGAGAAAATCGTGCTCCAATTCCTCGGGTGTCGGTTGCTTGAAGCCGGACACCTGGCAGCCTTGCGGGTTGACGCCCGACATGACGTGGCGAATTGCGCCATCTTTACCGGCGGCGTCGAGAGCCTGGAAAACCACCAGCAAGGCATAGCGATTCGAGGCGTAGTGAAGCTGTTGGAGCGAACTCAATCTCGCAACGTGTTCCTCCAGGAGCTCCTGGTACCGCTTCTTCGATTTATGGAACGGCCTGACCTTGGTCGGCCAATCGCGAAGGTGGACCTTCTTTCCCGGCTCAACTCGAAACTCCTTGGCGTTGATCTTCACCTTCATGCCGTCGCCACGGCCGGCGTGGTAGATCTCGAGTGAGACAACGTCTCCACCAGAATCGCGACAATCCGCTGGGCCGCCTGGCCGTCCCAAAGGGCCGGCGTCCTTCCGGCGCGCCGCGGGCCGCGCAAGACTTGGCTTACCGCACGGAGCATCGCCTCGGGATTCGTTCCGATCAGGGTGTTCGTCCCTTCGCTGATCGTCACTGGGCGTTCGGTGTTTTCGCGAACCGTCAGGCACGGCACGCCGAGCACCGTAGTTTCTTCCTGAATGCCACCGGAATCGGTGATCACCACCGCAGCGCGGCTCATCAGATGCAGAAAATCCAGATATCCCAATGGATCGGTGGTCGTCAGGCATTGGAACTCCCGTTCCAAACCTGCTTCCACAGCATTCTTTCTGGTACGCGGATGCATCGGAAACACCACGGTGAGATCGCGCGACACAGTCGCCAGCGCGCCGAACAAACCGCGCAGCTTTTCAGGATTGTCCACGTTCGACGGACGGTGCAACGTGACCAAGGCGTAGCGCTCCGCGGCTTTCAATCCAAGACGTGCGTGGATATCGCTGTTCTCGGCCGCCGCCCGGTGCCGTAACAACGTGTCGATCATCACGTTGCCGACAGAGTGTACTTTCTCCTTGGCTACGCCCTCATGACTCAAGTTAGTCATACCGCTCGGCTCACTGACGAACAGCAGATCGGAGATGCAATCCGTCAACACGCGATTGATTTCCTCCGGCATCGAACGATCGAAGCTGCGCAGCCCGGCTTCGATGTGCGCCACGGGAATGCCCAGCTTCGACGCCACCAGAGCGCATGCCAAGGTCGAATTTACGTCTCCCACGACCACCACGATATCCGGCTTCGTTGACAGCAGTACCGGCTCGAAGCGGCGCATCACTTCCGCCGTCTGCATCGCCTGGCTGCCGGAACCAACTTCCAGATTTACATCCGGCACGGGAATGCCCAGTTCCTCGAAAAACAACCGGGACATTTTCTCGTCGTAGTGCTGACCCGTGTGAACCAGGTATTGCGGCACGCCGGCTTGACGGAGCGCTTCCACCACCGGTGCAATCTTCATGAAGTTGGGACGCGCGCCAACCACGTTCAGGACCAACATAAGACGCCTCCGTGATTCAACTTGCATCCGGCGAACAGATCAAACGTTCCGTTGGCGTGGCCGGTCATGATCGATGAACTGAACGATCCCAGGGCGCTCAGGCAGGAATTTTCCCAAAGCAGTTTCCGTGGAATGGTCAGCGCAGGCGACTGTTTGGCGCGATGGTCGCAAATTGTGTAAGCGAATTGATAGCCGGCTTGCTCTACGGCCGCGATGGTCGTGGCGTTGAACTGGCCGCACGGATAGGCGAAATGGCGGACCGGCTCGCCCAACCTTTCCTCCAGAATTTGCCGCGAGCCGCGCAGTTCCTCCGCCACCTTGCTGAATCCCTCGCTCGGCAGGACGGCGTGCGTTCGCGTGTGAGATCCGATGGTGATCCCGGCCCTGTGCAGTTCTGCGATCTGGTCCCAATTCAAGGAACGGTGTTGTTTCTGAATGTCCAGATCGATGGTCACGCTGGCCTCCAGTTCGAGGATCCAACGCAACACTTCCGACTGCGGCCGGGTAGACAAGATGGACTCCAAGCTAGCCTGCGCGGCGTGGCACGGCATGGATCGCGCCAGCAATAGATAGAGCCGGTCGTGAATTTGCAGTTCCGAAGTGCCAACCAGGTCGGTCACTACAAAGACCGCGGCGGGGATTCCTTTCCTCTTGAGAAGCGGAAAAGCAAGCCGGTAAAAATCTTCGTAGCCATCGTCGAAGGTGACGGCGGCCACGGGGTCCCTTCTTTCGGCAGCGATTTCACCGCCGATTTCGGCTCTGATTTCGTCAAGGGCCACGAAACGAAAGCGCTGGCCGATCCAATCCAGTTGCCGTTCCAGCATCTTGACGCTGACGCACAGCGACGGAATCCCGGCCTTGGGATCGGACGGAAACTCCTCGACGGTTCGGTGATAACCGACAATAAACGGCGAGCGCTTACGGCGAATGCCGGTTCGATCCAATCCCCACGCCAGACCCGTCTTTACGAGATTGCGCAGCATGAAGCTCTCTCCTCCATCGCGATGGCGACAGGCCGCGCATGGTCGATGACTTCGCGTGCAATGGAATCTAATTGCGCGGGCGTCACGCCTTGATGAATCGGCAACTCCAGCACGTGTTTGCGCAGGAATTGAGCGTCCTCTGAAGCGGCACCACAAGCTGCCGGGTCGCCTTCATTCCAAAACTCGACCACGCCGATTCCGCACCGCCGTAGCTTCTCCGCGACCAGCGATTTGTTCCCCGTCAGAATCGGCAGAAAGAGCGGACAGATGCCGGCGCTTAACTCCAGCGGAAGCATGCTCATCTTGCCTCTCAAGAGTGCTTCGAGGTACAGGAAGTTCGCTCGCCGGCGCTCGCGGATCAGTTCGTAGTGGAAGCGCGCCAGGAGCCAGTGGCAGCCGCGCGACATTTCCGTATCCACTTTGCCGATGTCGAAGCCGATATTACCGACGCGTTCCCGCTCCACGGATGCGGCCGTCAACGCGCGACCGGCCGACGATTTCATCGACGCGAGTTGGGCGCCCAACACTGGAAAGCGGCTGCGGAACGATTCCAGAATCAATTCCGCGGAGCGGCCCAGGACAGAGGTCAAGCCGGGCGGCACGGTTTTGAGCATTTCCAATTCCCGGAGCGGCGGGCCATTCTCCGTCAGAACGGCGCCATTCGGTACGGGCAAGGTTTTGTACAAGCAATGCACGGCGTAATCGCCGAACGATCCCAGCGGCCGGCCGTTGACTTCGCTCAAGAAGCTGAGTGCGCAATCTTCAATCAGCAACAGTCCGCGCTGGCGGCAGAACTCGGTGATCCAGCCCATCGGCTGCGGCCAGCCGATGAAGTGGATCACGTAGAGCGCGCGCGTTTGCGGCGTGCAGAGCCGCGCGATGGCTTGGCGATCCGGTTGCAGATCGCGGCGGATCGGGTAGAAACAGATCGATGTTCCCGCGGCGCGGATGGCGCTGGTTTCGTTGCCGCTGTGATAATCGGGAACCAGCACGTTTTCGCTGCTCTTCAGTCCCAGGGCGCGGAACAAGTGATAGATGCCGTTGCGCGCGACGTAGAAGAACTTCCGGCCGGCGAATCGGGAGGCGGACTTCGCCTGGATGGCGCCGGCGAATCGGGAGGCGGACTTCGCCTGGATGGCGCCGGCGAATCGGGAGGCGGACTTCGCCTGGATGGCGCCGGCGCTCTCCAGGGGATAGGGCAACGACTCCTGGGCGTGAAGGGAAAGCTGCGAAGCGCTCGGACCCGGCCATGGTGGAATGTACATGCTTGGCCTCACGCGCGCGCCTCCGGTGTTTTGCGGATGGTGATGCGAACTTTGCTACGGACGTTCGCGTGAATCGTTCTGCGAACGTATGGCGCCAAGCGGAATTTCGCGAAGTGCAGCAAAGATCCCAACAAATCCTTCTTGAAGACGTAAGTCCAACACTGTTGGCGGACGGTCTTGGTCCAAGCCAACTTCCATTCGTCCGCCGATCCCAGAAAGTCCACCTCCGATAGCCCGCGCGCAAAAGCGTCGCGAATGGTCATGGTGGTCAACTCCTGGCCCGGCGAACAGGCATGGTATCGCTGCAAGTAGCCGGGCTTGAGTTTGAACAGCTTGTGGTCGTAGATCAGCGATAAATCGAAGGCGATGCGTTGTCCGTCGAGACGCAGGAAGGTAAAGTACAGTGTCCCTTGCTGCGCCGCGCGATGCGCGATCGCAGCGTAGAACCGAGTCAACTCCTGGTGGCACGCGATCGCCGTGCCGGCCTCGCCCTTCCAAGTACCGAGTCTCCATGCGGAAGGCGTCGGCCAGGGCGTCATCGATCGTCTCTTCACTGGAAACTTGCTCGAACTCCACCGGACCAATTTCTTCCAGCCGTTTCATCCGCCGCCGGAGATTCGCGCGCAGACCGCGAGGTAGTTTCGCCAAGTGATCTTCGAAGCCGCCCCTCACGGAGAGATACGGTGAATCGGTAGACGGCCAAATCTCCAGCCGACAGTCACCCGCAAGGCGGCTTAGCTGTTCGATCGTCGCCGAGCCAGACTCAAGCTGGCACAGCTTCATCACATCCCACTCTCGCCGCCTCTCCCAAAGATGCCGCCAAATCGCGCCAATAACCAATGCCGGTTCTCCCGAAATGATGAAATCGAATCGCGGGGTGTGATCGTTAGAGATGGATCCCAGCTCGCGGATGGGAATGCCGTAGATCTTGGTTCGGGAGATCATGAGCGGCGCAATCCCGATCAGTTCACCGCCGCGGCTTACCATCACGATGGTCAACGCGCGCCCGGCGCCAAAAGACTCCCACCAACTGCGGATCCAGTCGTGGGTAAGAAACGGATGGCCGATCTTGCTTTCTTCGACCAACCGGTCCCACGCCGGCTGGAGGTTCAGAAATGCATCGAAATCGGAGATCGCTTGGACGCGCAGGGGCAGCTCGACCTTGTCGGACAAGATCGGACGCTCGCGCGAGATGGCTGCTGCGGGCGTCATCTGCTATCGAACGGGAAGCGCTTTGTCGAGACTCACGACGGCGCGCTCAATCCAGATGTCGCTGGCGGCGGTCCGCCGGACGAAGTGATAGAGCGCGGCGACAGAGGCCAAATTCAGCAGATTGAACGTGTACGGAATCAGTAGAGCTTTTCTCATGTTACGATCCTTCGCTTTTCGCTGACATTGCGGCAACTTCTCGCACGGGGCTGGAGCGGGATAGAAGCGATCCCACGCCGGCCAGGAAATACCAGGCGCATTGCGCCACGAACAGCCACAGGTACGCTCCATGAGCGAACATGTTGGCCACAAACAAAATCACCAGAGCATAGGGAACCAGGAGCCGGGCCACTTTGTGCGACATGAATTGCAGCCACACCGGATTGTGGAAGGGCGAGAGCAGCGCCGGCATGCGAGCCAGCAGTTGGAAGTTCCCCATCAGGGTGCGGACCTTGCGTCCGTATTCAATCTCCGCACTTGTGGAAACGCGGTCGTAAGCGTGGGCCGCACCGTCGAACACCGCCCGCTTGCCGCCCAACACGATGTTCATGGGAACGGCCATGTCGTCCAGAATCGTATCCGGCGGCATCGGCTTGTACAGTTCGCGGCGGATGGCGTAGATCGCGCCGGTGGCGCCCAGCATGGAATGGATTTGCGATTCCTGCGCGCGCATCCATTTCTCGTACCGCCAATAGATCCCCATGCCGTCGCTGGCTTCGTGGCCGTCGTCGTCGAGCAGGATTAGTTCGCCGGAAGCGCAGCCGACTTCGGGATCGTGGAAATTCGCGACCAGTTCGCGCAACGCGCTGCGGTCGAACGATTGGCGGGCGTCCGCGAACACCAGGATTTCGCCGCGCGCAACCACCACGGCATGGTTCAAGGCGCCGGCTTTCCCTTTGTGCTGTTCCAGCTTTACGGAGGAAACCATCGGGCTGTCGAATCCGGAGACGATCGCGTCCGTACCATCGGTCGGCGCGTCAAGGGCCACCACGATCTGGAGTTTTTCGGCCGGATAGTCCAGTTGCAGGCAGTTCAAGAGCTTCGCTTCGATGGTGTCTCTCTCGTTATGCACCGCGATCAGGATACTGACCGTCGGTTCCCAGAATCCCTTCTTCACGGGACGCCCCGCCACGCGGCGCCAAAGGTCCAAAAGCAAGGGATAGCCAAAGTGGACGTAGAGCAGGAACGCCAACGATGACCAGATCAGTAGATGCGCCATGGATCAACTCTAGTGTGTTGATCCGAAAGCATCTATCCCCGAACGCTCAGTGGCAGGTATCGAAAGCTCAGAGATATGAGCACAATAGACCTGAGTTTTCTACGGCGTGCTCGCAGCGGTCATGCCAGCCCGGCTCGCGGCGCCTGATTCACTGACAAGCAAGCTCAGAACTCTGAGCAGAAGGGAACAGACACGCCACGGCGAGTCGGGATATTCATAGGTGCGCGGCTGTTCTCAAGGAAAAACATGCCTTCAACACAAGAGATGCTTAGTTTCTACCGCGATTGGGATCGCGATCTGTTTGACCAGGAGGTTCGTGACGCGGCGGGCTGGAAGCGGCTTTCCGGCGCGCCGTTTCATCAGCAAGCGCCGCCTCGCCGGATCCTTGCGCGCAACGGCAAACACTTCGCGGTCGCGTCCACTGTCCGTTGACCGTCCCGCACCACACTGCACGGCTAAGCCGCCGAAGCGGCCGGTCCCTGCCATGGTTCAACCTGCCATGGTTCAACGGCAGCACTTGTTTCGGCAACGATTGGGGACGCCGATCCCAACAGCGGAAACTTTCCCATCTTTCAGCGTAATTGGCGTTCTTTTGTTCTGCTCCGGCGCAGAGTGCGCCTTGTCCTGAACTCCTGGCGCCACGCAAATTACGACGCCCAAATGGCATCCAGGGCCCTTTGGAAATTACCACCTAGGATCAGCGCAATGTCGCGATCGCTGTAGCCGCGTCGCACAAGGCCCTCGGTGAGATCGAACACCTTCTTCGGATAGTTGAGTCCATCCAGATCGGTGTTGCCCAGAATGTGCTCTTGCCGCAGCATGGTGCCGGGGAGATGGGAGCGTCCGTCCAGATCAACGTCGCTTCCTAGACCAACATGTTCCACGCCCACCAGGCGGGCGACCCGGTCCATGTGCTTCAGCACCGATTCAACGTTGGCTGGTCCCGACGGACTGACGAATCCCCGAATCAGAGAGATTCCCATGACGCCGCCGGTTGCAGCCATCGCGCGAATGGCTTCATCGGTCTTGCAGCGCGCCCGCGCGGGCGCCAGCGCGCGACAGTTGGAGTGCGTGATCAGAACAGGCTTGCGAGAGGCAGCCAAGGCGTCGAGCGTAGTGCGATCGCCGCAATGCGCCACGTCCACGGCCATACCCACCCTGTTCATGCGCGCGATGACCTGAGCTCCGAACGCCGACAAACCGGGGTCGTGCGGATCGTTGCAGCCGCCGCCCAGGCGGTTGGTCCCATAGGAAAGCAGTGAGACGCGTTGGCCCAGCGCGTAGAAACGGTCCACGTCGTCGATGGTCCGAAAATGTTCGGAATTCTGCTGGCCCAACAGAATTCCGATCTTGCCGGCCCGCTTGGCTAGTTCGAGATCGTCCGGACGGGCGATGAGCGTGAAATAGCCGGGCTGGGCCGCAATCAGCCTCTTCCAGCGCTGCATGTCCTTCACCGATTCGTCGTAGGCTGCGCGGCCGAGATAGGAGACCGCCGGATGGAATACCGTGATGCCGGAGTCTCTGAGCTTGTCAAAGTCCGCCTGAGAAAAGGACGTCGGGGCCCGTTGCCAACCATAGAGCTTGGGAAAATCGAGCGTCAGCAATCCCAGCATGTCGATCACAATGGACTGTCTGACCAGATCAATGGTGCGAGGGGAGTACTCGGCGCGGCTACCTGCGAGAAGCCGAAAGCGGGGGCCGTTCAGGAGCGGCATGCCGAGCGTGGCACATCCCAAAGCGGCCGTCCTCATGACGAAGTTGCGCCGAGTAAACGTAGCAGGAGTGTAGCACATTGACCATCGGCGTGGTCAAAATTGCTCAAGCCAGGGAACCGAATGCGCCGGACATCGATGACGTACGCCGCGGGGCAGTGGTTGCTATAAGAGGAAGGCGGCGCGCCCGATCTTGATCACGGTCGCTGCTATCTCGAACGGTGCATCGGCGTCAGTTCCGTACGGTTCTGCGCAGTGAGCAAAATTGCTCAGACAAATAAAGATTGCTATGCAATCGCTGCCAATTGGGATAGGCTGGATTACGCAACAGAGCCGCGGCCGCCCAATCGGGCGTTTCGTCTGGAGTCTTTCCGGCTCCCTCCCAACATCTCTACTCCTTTGAGAACGGCGGCACGTCCGCCCAAGAGGCCCATGACTATCCGATTCGCGACTTTCTTCGCACTCCTGTCCTGCTGTGCCGGGACGCTGGCAGCAAAGACCATCAACGTGCCGGCTGACGGCGATTTTCAAGCAGCCTTGAATGCCGCGCAAGCGGGCGACGTGATCCAACTCGCTGCCGGCGCCACCTATCAGGGTCCGTTCACCTTGCCGGCGAACGCAGGGAGTTCCTACATCACCATCCGGACCAGCGCCGCGGATAGCAATCTGCCGGCCGCCGGCGCGCGGATCGATCCGTCCTATTCCAGCGTCATGCCGAAGTTGGTCGGAAACGGCGACCGCAATAGCCCCATTCTCACGACTACGCCAGGCTCTAGCCATTTTCAGCTTATCGGCGTCGAAATCACGCCGACACCGGGGGCCGCTCTCTATCAACTGGTCCAGCTCGGCACGGGCGTGGAAACATCATTGGACCAGCTTCCCACTGATTTTGTGTTCGACCGTTGCTATCTGCACGGCGATCCGGATCAAGGCTCACGACGAGGGATCGCCATGAACGTGCCCAACGTGACGGTCAAGAATTCCTATCTCTCCGACTTCAAAATCGTGAACGCCGACTCTCAGGCGCTGGCCAGTTGGAACGGTCCGGGTCCGTTCATCATCACCAACAATTACTTGGAGGGCGCCGGCGAGAACGTTCTCGTGGGGGGACAGGACCCTACCATTCCGAACCTGGTTCCCACCGGCATTACCATTCGCCAGAATCACTTTTCGAAACCGCTTTCCTGGCGCGTGGGGGATCCTTCCTACCAAGGGACTCACTGGTCGGTGAAGAACCTGCTGGAATTCAAGAATGCCCGCCAGATCGTGGTGGACGGCAATTTCTTCGAGAACAATTGGGCCGACGCGCAAGACGGATTCGCGATCTTGTTCACGCCGCGCAACCAGAACGATTCGGCGCCGTGGAGCGTCGTTTCCGATGCTCAATTCACGAATAACATCATTCGGCACGTGGCATCGGGGATCAACATCCTGGGAGCCGACGACATCTACAGCAGTCAGCAGCTTCATAACATCACCATCCGGAACAACCTCTTTGAAGACGTCAGTATGGAATGGGGCGGCACCGCGCGTCTGTTCCAGGTGCTGAATGGCGCTCGGAACGTTACGTTCGATCACAATACCGGCTTTCCGGACGGCGCGATTTCGATGGCCGACGAACTTCCCAGCTTCGGCTTCGTGTTCACGAACAATCTGGCGGCGCACGGCGCCTACGGATTCTCCGGCAGCGACTACGGGGAAGGCACCGCGGCGCTGAACCACTATTTTCCCAACGCGGTCTTCCAGGCCAATGGGGCCATCGGCGGGAACTCGTCCGTCTATCCAGCGGGAAACTTCTTTCCCTCGACAACCGGCGATGTGGGCTTTGTAAATGCGGCCGCAGGCTCGTACGGTCTGCTTCCCAGCAGCTCCCTGCACAACGCCGCCACTGACGGCACCGACGTTGGCATCGACGCGACGGCTCTCAATGCGGCTCAAGTCGGGAGCGTCGTCAGCCCCGCCGCCGGGGTGGCGCCCGCACCCGGAGTCACCGTGAGCGCGGCGAGCTTCAGCGCCGCGGCCAATGCACCGGGATCGGTTGTTTCACTGTTTGGCACGGCGCTGGCGGTCACGCCGGCGGTGGCACCGTCCTTGCCCTTGCCGTCCTCGCTGAACGGAACGGTTGTGACGATCAATGGACTGCCGGCCCCCCTGTTTTATGCATCGCCGACGCAGATCAATTATCAGTTACCATCCGCCTTGACGGGATTGAGCGAGGCCTCGCTGGTGGTCATCGTGAATGGTGTGGTGAGTCCAGCAGTAACGATCAACCTGTTTGTTGACGCGCCTGGGATTTTCACATTGAACCAACAAGGAACTGGGCAGGGAGCGATTTTGATTTCGCAAACGGGCCAGATCGCCGGAGCCGCCGGGCAAAATTCGCGTCCCGTCAATCGTGGAGAGTACATTTCCATTTACTGTACGGGTTTGGGTCCGGTGACGAATGCGCCCGCGGACGGCTCGCCGGCGCCAAGCAATCCGCCGTCTACCACCTTGACCGTGCCGACCGTGGTTGTTGGAGGCGCGGTTGTACCGGTCCAATTCGCAGGGTTGGCTCCGGGCTTCAGCGGCCTGTATCAGGTGAACGTGCAGGTGCCGGCGAATTCGTTGACCGGCGCGGAGGTGCCCGTCTCGATACGATTCAATCAAGGCGCGTCCAACGTGGTAACCATCGCGGTCCAGTGAAGGCGGTACGGGCCCGATCGGGAATGATCGGGAATGAAAGTCGTCGTCGCGGAAGATTGTCGTGTAGTACAATCTTGCAATGGGCTCAACACAACCGGCCGAACCCAGGAAGGCCCCCAAGGACATCTAATACATGGCAGAGGCGCCAAAACCGCAGCAGCAACGCTTGGTTTACGACTGGTATGTCTTCGTGATGAAGAGTGGATCGGTGGAAAGGTGCATCGGTACGAGACTCGAGGAAAACGGGGATCTCCTGGAGGTTTATGACCAGACGGTGCGCACTCTCTCGGTCCAAAAGAGCGACGTTGTTGATCGGTGGATACAAGAACGCCGGGTCACAAGAGTTGGACAACAACGAATCAAGGACGCACTCGACAAAACCTCCGCGGCGTCCCCTCCCAGGCCTTAGTCGTCGCGGCATTCGGAAACATCAGTCGTGCAGCACCATGCCCAGGAGGCCGCTTTTGACGGTCAGGGTGTCACCGGCATAGTCGATAAAGCCGAGTTCCCGAAACTTGTTCATGAAGAAACTGACCCGCGATCTGGTTGCGCCAACCATTTGCGCCAAATGTTCCTGGCTTACGCTGGGAACCACACGTTCGGCCTTGCTCTGCTTGCCGAAATGAGCCAGCAGAAGCAGAGTCCTGGCCAGACGCCTCTCGCTGTTATTGAAGAGCTGGTCCACCAGGTCGCCCTCGTATCGCGCGGTTCGGTTGAGCAAATTCCGGACGAACAACTCGGTGACTTCGTGCCGTTCGTGCAGCAGACTCTCCATCTGCGCCTTCTCGATCCTGACGAGCGTACAATCCGACAACGCTACCGCGTTCGAGATTCGCAGGGTCTGTCCTCCGAGGCAACCCTCGCCGAACAGTTCGCCGGCGCCCAAGACCGCCACGATCGCTTCCTTGCCCTGCTCGGATTGGACCACCAGTTTCACCTTTCCGAGCCGCACATAGAACACGGAGTCGGCGGGCGCCCCTTGTTGGAAGACGCGGCGATTCGGGCCGTATTCGCCGGTGCTCTTGCCCTCCCGCACTTCCGCGAGAACCGCCTCCCAATCGCCCGTCTCCTGCTTCTTGACCGTCTTTCTCAACTTGCGAACCATGGATCGTTCCTTTCTTTACGCCTTCAGCGAAGAGCGGCCAGTCTAGCGGCCGAACAGAAGCAGGACACCCGCGGCAATCGCGAGAATGTCCATGCCCGAACCTTGATGCGGAAATCTGAAATGGAACAGCGGGATCAGTCCCGTGGCGATCAGCCAGAGGCCCAGACACAGCATTCCCAGATTCTTGAAGATTTTCATGATGAGACTCCTGTAGCGAAATTGCTCACGCCGTGCCCGCGTAATTCTGACTGTAATACTGATGCGCCGAGGCGTAACCGGAAGCATTGAGATCCACGTCGTTGATCACCGCGCCCAGCAGATTGGGCGCCTGGAAGTTCTCCAGGCCCAGCGCGATCGCCTCGCGGCGCGTGTAGCGGGCCCGTACCACTAAGATGACACCGTCCACCAATCCTGCCAGGATGTGGCTGTCGGCCACGGGAAGAACGGGCGGCGTATCGATCACGACAAAGTCGAACTCGCCACGCAGCCGTTGCAAGAGGTCGCCGGCATTCTTGGAACTGAGCAGGGCTACGGGATTCGCCAAGCTCGATCCGCCCGGCATGATGTAGAGGTCCTTGAGCTTCCAAAGATAGTTGCCGGTTTCGTCGTCGGGAGATCGGAGCAAGTCGCTGAAGCCCCTGCAGGGCGGCATTCCGAGGTATTCGCCCACCCGCGGCTTTCGCAGATCGCTATCGATGAGCAGGACACGCCCGGAGATCGTGCCGGCCAGCGACAAACTCAGATTCAGCGCGGTAACGGTCTTGCCCTCTCCGCCGACGAAACCGGTCACCATCAGTGCCGGCGTTGCTGCCACGCCTGAAGATCGCGATTGCTGCAATCGGCGGCGGACTTTCATGCCGAGTAATCTATATTGTTCCGCGGCCACTGACTCCGGATCGGTGAGCGCAACGATCCGATTCGCGCGTAACGAAGCCGCGGACAAGAGCGTCGCCGTGCCGCCGTCTGCGATGGGCACGAGCGGAACCGTGCTTTCTTTCATGGGACGGCCGCTTGCCTTTAGGTCCAGGTTGGGGAGCGCGGCCAACACCGGCAGGTCCGTGTAGGCTTGAAATTCGGCGATGGTAGCAATGGTCGAGTTCATCTGGTCCAGCCCGAACGCGGCCAAAAAACCCAGTGCGAAACCGGCGAGCACTCCCATCATGAGCACGCGTCCGCGCTGTGGCGTGGAAGGGCCCAGCGGTAGAGTAGCAGGTTCCACAACTTTGAACGACATCGAGCGGTTGACGCGCTCCAGACCGGCGGCCAGGCGCATTTCTTGCTGCTTGGCGAGCAACAGGTTATAGCGCGCCTTGGTCGCTTCGTAGCCGCGCGAGAGTTCGGAAATCGCGTTTTCATGCGTGGGCGTCGCCTGCACTCGCTGCTGCATTACGTTGACCCTCGACTGGATCGCGTCTTCTTGCTGCGTGTAGCTTTTCAGCCGCTGCTGCAGCGATTCCCGCTGTGCTTTCAGTTGCAGATAGCGCATCCGAGCGGTGCTCGGTTCGGCAATAACGGCTGTCACCGGAGTGGCGGCGATGACCTTTTCCAGATCCTTGATCTCGCGCTCCGTGCTAATCAGTTCGGGATACTGGTCGGTGTACTCGGCGCGCAATTTCTTGAGGTGCAACTTCAGTTCGTCGAGTTTCACCTCGGAAGCCGTCTTTTCTTTCGGCGCGGATTGCGTGAGGGCGCCTTGCTTTTCCAGTTCGCCGATTTCCACCTGCACCGCCGATAGCTTGGCTTGGTCGTCGGCCTGGGATGTGGAGGTGGTTTGCGCCTCGGCCTGAGTCGCGGCCAACAAGCGCAGGTTGGTGTCCAGGCGATCGGGGAGCTCGTTGACCGCGCGCTGCTTGTAGTGCTCTACTTTTTCTTCCTGCTGATCGAGCGAGGCGCGCAATTGATTCAATTCCGCATCCAACAGGACGCTGGCATCGCTCTGCTGCTGTTGGCGATTTTGCGCTAGTTGCCCGACGAATCCCGCGGCGACGGCGTTGGTGACGTCCATCACGCGCTGGCGGTCCTGGCCTTCGTAACTCAGATGAAAGGTATCGTCGGTTTCGACGGTGATCTTCAGGTCGACGCGCATTTTGTTGACGTTGACATCGGTGAAGGGCTTCGGATAGAGATGGAACTTGTCCATCACCGGATCGAGAACCGCGCGGCCCAACAGAATCTCCCGAATCGTCAGCAGTTGGTCCTGAACGCGGCCGGTGCCTTCCGTTTTTTGGACCACGTCGCGAGTGTTCGATTCCACGCCGATCAACGCCTGGGCGCGATAGAGAACCGGCCGATAATAGGCGTAAAAGGCAGCGGCGGCCGTCACCAGCAAGGCAACGATCGCGATCAGCACGGCGCGGCGTCGGGCGAGATCGAGAAGCGATCGGATGGTGAGTTCTTTACCGGTGATGGCGGCAGCCATGGCGCTACTTCTCCCTGCTCGCGGAATTCGCGGAGGCCACAGGCGGCGCTTGTGGTTGCGCGCCGCTGCGGGCTTGCTCCTTGCGGCGGGCGATTTCATCGGGCGTCGGCGAAAAGGTGTAGGAGATGCCGGCGAAGAAGCGGCCGCGCGAAATCGGCACCGGCAGAATCACGTTGGCGTTCTGGCGATAGAGGCCGGCGTCGGCGAACAATGTGAGGTGGTCGGAGATGCGGTAGTTCAACCGCGCCCCGCCCATCGCGCTGCGCAGCGTGGTGTAGCTCGTGGTGCCGGCGGTGTTGGACGCCATGATGGTGGTGTCGAGACCCCAGTGATCCGTGAAGTAGCCTTGGGTCCGAAAGCTGACCGTATTGCTGATACTGTTCGGCGGCAGTAGTTGCGCGGCGGTCACGGGAACGGCCAAGTCCACGGAAGCGGCCGTGGCGCCTCCCACGAAAGTGAGATAACGGCTGTAGCCGCCGGCGATCGTCATATGCCGCAAGTGCTTCTCCACCAGGCCGCCTACCAGGTAGGAGTTCGCCGGATTGTGGACAAACCCTCCCGTCACTTCCATCAGCAGGGATGACGTGGCGTTGAAGGTGAACGTGGAGGTGACAAATTGCGTAGGCGCAAACGGCAGAATCAGGTTGCCGCTGGTGTCGTACTTATCGAGAGAGAACGCCCGAAGATAGTCGTAGCTCACGCTCAGCTTGGTGCGCTCGGAAAGATGATGATCCACCGTGATGCCGCCGGTGTTGCCGATCCGGCTGAAGTACAGCGGCTTGGCAAGATTCACCGCGGAAAAATCGACAAAAGCGGTTTCATAGCGGAATTTGATCCGTGTGGTCGGGGTGATGTCGAAGTTCAAGCTGGAGTAGAAGCCGTTGTCCTTGTAAGCCCCGCGCGGCAGCAAAAACGTGCTATCGAATTTTTGCCCCTGGTCGTCGGTGCCCGTGAAAACGTCGTTGGCGGTAAAACTCCAGCGTTCGGAGATGTTGGCAATCCAATGCAGGCCGGCGCTTTGATTGAAGCTGTTCAAGCGGCCGAGCGAAGGCAGAATCTCGAATTCAGGCTGGTAGTAGACCGTGAAGTCGTTAATCGGCGACATGTGCATCAAGGAAAGCATCGGCAAAGTCACAATCGTAGCGGGCGCATTCCAGCGAGTGTTGCCGTAGGGGATGCCGGACTCGAAGCCCGTTTCAACGGTCAACGGCGAGTTCAGGTAGAAATTCACCGGGCGATCCTGCCCTCGCGCCGCGGACGCGCCAAGACACAGGATCACAATGCCAAAGACCATTGTAAGACGTTGACTATTCCGCATGGCGTTCCTTACTGCACATAGATCGTGTCAAGCGGCTCCAGGTAGTAGACATCGCCGTGCCCGGAAACGACCTTCTTCAAATCGATTTGTATGCGGATCTTCTCCGTACCGCTATTCCGGATGATGGTGACCTTGTCGCGCTTGGCGAATTCCGTGAATCCGCCGGCCATGGCGATGGCGTCCAGAGCCGTGACTCGCTGGCGGATGTGATAACGGTCCGGCTTGCGAACCTGCCCCAGCACCGAAATGACCGGGCTGTTGATTTCCTTGACCATCACATTGACGTGGGGATCGACCACGAACTGGCGCAGTTGCGCGGCGATTTCCGTTTGCAACTGGCCGGCCGTCTTGCCCGCGGCTTCGATCTCGCCGAGCAGCGGCAGGGAGATCTTGCGGTCGGGACGGATGACCACGGTGGTGGACAAGTCCGGCTGCTTCCACACGAACACCGACAGAACGTCCTCTGGTCCCAGGAGATACTCCGCTTCACCAAAGGCCGTGCCCGGAGCAGCGGGCGCCGGCGCGGGCACCGGCGCCTGAAGAAGTAATGCGAAGAGTCCGATCAATATGCTCATGGCGAATCCTTTGGTCTAGCGCGTCGTTATGGTTGTGACGTTGCTCGAAATCCCGTTCATCTGAACCGTCACTTGCTGCGAGCCGGCGGGCAGTCCCGCCGGAATCTGCGCGTTAATCTGGTAGAGACCCACGAATCCCGGAGCCAGCCCGGCAAACGACACAAAAGACGATCTGCCGCCGATGGCCACCGTGGCGGTTGCGATTGCCACCGCCGTCTGGTTGGAGGGCGGCGCGCTGCCGCTGGCCACTTTCGGATTGGTCGCGCCCAAGCCGGTGCAATAGATCAGAATGGTCTCACTGGCCACTGCCGGATTGAGGGCATTCACCGGCTGATAGTTGGTGGCGTGGAGAAACGCACCATCGCCCGTTCCTTGCGCATTCAAGGTGAAGACCCCGGGTGAAACCGCGGCCACGATGGCATTCTGTGCGACGGTCGCCTGGGATCCGCGGCTGACTTGAACCGATACGTTGCCCGTGGGAATCTCAAAAGGAACCTGGGCGTTGATTTGGCCGCCGGCTACGTAGAAAAGCGGCACGGCGATTCCGTTCATGGTGACACTGGCGTCCGATAGGATGTTGGGAAGCGGCACGCCCTTCGCGCCCGCCGTTGTGCTGGCCAGATTGGAGCCGAAGAGAGCCACGATGCTCCCTGGCGCGATCGCGCCATTGGCATTGAGAGCGGGCACAAAGCTCGCGCCGTTGACCGTGCCGTTGGCGTTCATGGCCGGGGGCTGAGGGTAGCGGCCCAAGAAACCCTGCGGACGCGCTCGTTCACGCGGTCGCCGATCAGCACCGCCCCGGAGGGATCCAGCCCCAGGGACCAGGGGAAGCTGAGCATGGCGTTGACTGACAAGCCGCCGTCGCCCGAGAACCCATCGACGCCGGTGCCGGCCAGCGTCAAGATCACGCCGTTCGAAACGAAGCGAATCCGATTGTTCGAGGTGTCGGCGATAAAGAGGCGGTTTTGCGAATCCACGCGGACGCCATAGGGATAGTTGATCGTCGCCGCGGTCGCCGGACCACCGTCGCCCGTGAATCCCTCGGTTCCGTTACCGGCGAACGTGCTGATGATTCCGCCGGGAGTGACCATGCGAATGCGGAAGTTGTCGCTGTCCGCGATGTAGAGGTTATTGGCGGTGTCAAAAGCGACGCTGACCGGAGTGCCCAATTGCGCGGAAGACGACGGACCGCCGTCGCCGGAATAGCCGCCGTTTCCATTACCGGCAACGGTGGTGATGATCCCATTGGTGTCGATCCGGCGAACCCGGTTGCCGCTGCTATCGGCGAAGTAGATGATGCCGGCGTTGTCCACCGCCAGATCCACGGGCTGGTGCAGCATGGCCAGTGTCGCGGGACCGCCGTCTCCGGAATATCCTTCCGTTCCCGGTGTACCCGCGATCGTCGTGATGATGCCAAACAAATCCACTTTGCGAATGACGCGATTCTGCGTGTCGGCGATGATGAGATCGCCGGCCGCGTCGAAGGCCACTGCCTGCGGACTATTCAGCATCGCGGCGACGGCGGGGCCGTTGTCGCCGGAGTAGCCGGCCACCCCCGTTCCGGCCACCGTGGTGATAATTCCGCTCACGCCGATCTTTCGAATGCGGGAGTTGTCCAGGTCGGCGATATAGAGATTGCCGGCCGCGTCGGAGGCTATGCCTTTCGGATGATTCAACATCGCGGAAGTCGCCAGCCCGTTATCGCCGGCGAATCCGATCGTCCCGTTACCGGCAATCGTGGATATCGTTTGCGCCGAAGCGCCTGCCGTCGCGGCGATCAGAATTCCCACCAGTATCAAGGCGCCTAGTTCAGACCAGTGTTTCATATGTGAGTTCTCCCATTTCACTAGCACGTCAAATATATGTGTTGCGAATCAACGAGTCAGTTCCGGGCGGCTCGCTGCTCTGAGCTAAACGGCTCATTCGTTCACGCGGCTGCGCTGCTGGAACGAAAGCACGATGCCAGTGTTCGAAGACCAGAAGCGCCCAGACTTCCTGCTGCCGATCGCCATGGGCCTCGTGGCGGTCAACAATGTCCCGCAAGACTTGCGGATCGAAGTAATTGTGGCAGGCGGATTCCGACGCCAGAAGCGTCTCTCGAGTGAACTCTTTCAGCGGGCCGCGGAGCCAGCTCATGGTTGGAACGGGAAAACCCTTCTTGGGCCGATGCAGAACAGAAGCAGGCAGCATGTCCTTCATGATCTTCCGTAAGAGCACCTTGCCGGTGCCGCCGCGCAGTTTCATCTCCTGGGGAAGCTGGGCCGCGAATTCCACCAGCTTATGATCCAGGAATGGCACGCGCAACTCCAAGGCGTTGGCCATGGTCATCTTGTCGGCTTTCAGAAGCAAGTCGTCGGGGAGCCACACTTTGCCGTCTGCGTAGAGCATCCGATCGAGAGCCGAGGCGCTCGAGACGGTTTCAAACAGGGGCGCGTAGATCTCGTCAAGGGCGCCATTCCAATCCGTCTGTCCCGTCAGGCGCGCTTGCAACGCGGGACGGAATCCGCGCGATACGCCGCGATAGCGCCGCTGCAGCGGCAGGGCGGCCAGGCGCAAGATGTCGTGGTAGCGGCCCTCCCCAAAGCGTCGCGCGAACAGACCGGCCATCGGACCCGCGCCGGGAATCCGCCTCAACTTCTCGATCGCCAGCATCTTGGAATAGATGCCGTATCCACCTAAGATCTCGTCCGCGCCTTCGCCGCTCAGCACCACGGTGATGTGCTCCCGCGCCAGCCGCGAAATGTAGTAGAGCGGTATGCAACTCGGATCGGCCAGTGGTTCGTCCAGATGCCAGACCAGTTGCGGGATGAAGTCGCGGAAGTCATCCGCGCTGAGCGTAAACTCGTGATGATCGGCCCCGAAGGCCTGCGCGACCTCGCGCGCATAGGTGAACTCGTTGTCGCGGTCCGCCCCGCCTGGCGATTCGTAGCCGACGCAAAAGGTCTGGATCGGGCCACCTTGGCGGATGCGGCTCATCATCGCGAGGATCGCGCTGGAATCAAGTCCGCCGCTGAGAAAGACGCCGAGCGGCACTTCGGCGATCAATCGCAGGCGAACGCTTTCTTCCAGCAGACTCTCGAACTGCGCCGGATCGCTCTTGCCCTCGCTCCCGGCGGAGTACGGTACATCCCAGTACTTGCGGATTGCGGACATGGCCCGATTCCACCACCATCAAGTGACCGGGTTGCAGCTTGAAGATGTTCTTGAACATCGTGCGCGGCCCCGGCACGTAACGTTGCGAAAGATAGAGGCCCAGCGCCGTCTCATCCACTTCGCGCGGGACTTCCGGCAATTCCAGCAGCGACTTGATTTCCGAGGCGAACAGCAACGAGTCGCGGCCGTGATAGTAGTACACGGGTTTGATTCCCAGGCGATCGCGCACCAGCAGCAGACGATGGCGCCGGCAATCCCACAGCGCGAACGCGAACATCCCGCGGAACAGGTCAACGCAGTTGTCGCCGTATTGCTCGTAGGCGTGGACGATTACCTCGGTATCGGAATGTGTGCGAAAGACGTGGCCATGGGCAATCAAATCCGCGGTGATTTCCTGATAGTTGTAGATTTCGCCGTTAAAGACGACGACGATGGAGCCGTCTTCATTGAAGATCGGCTGCCGCCCACCGCCCAGGTCGATGATGCTGAGGCGGCGATGTCCCAGGCCGGCTTGGCCGTCGAGAAAATAGCCGAAGTCGTCCGGACCGCGGTGCGAGATGCGATCGGTCATGGCCTCCAGCAGCCCCATGTCTACCGAGTCGTTGACATCGAACTTAACAATTCCGCAGATTCCACACATCGCCCCACTCCTTTCTGGCCCATTTTCCGGGCAAAGGCCCCGATCGACGTTGAAGCGAACAAGGGCGCGGTAGTCGTCACTCTCACGCGCAGGACACTCGCCAGTTTGCGCTGGCCGTAGCGAGGCGAAATCCAGCCCTCGATCACATCCGCTGCGCCCGGAGCCGTCGTGCAAAGGATCAGCAACGCTTCCGTGTGATCTAAAGTCACCGTCACTTCGAACCGCAAGGGCGATTCCGAGGTAATCTGCACGTCCGCGCCTGGCGGAAAGTGGCAGAGAAAATCGAAGGTATGAACTCCCGTGCCCAGCAATTCATCGACAACCACGCAAGCGCCGTCTGCGCCGAATGACACTCGGCGCCTGTGCGATATGGGAGACGATAGCCGTAGGTAGCCGCCGTGTTCACCGGCCGACGTCTGGTCGCCAATCGGCGATCGCGTCAACTCGCGCACAGTCGCGCGACTCTTCCATTGAAATGTTCCGGCCTGCTCCGATTGGTCGCGGCCGTCCACCACCACGGTGTTGTGGGCACGGGTGGAACGGAAGTATTCGCGCGATTCCGCCGCGCCATTGTAGACAAAAGTGCCGGAATCGATCAGCAGATCGCGGCCGCCGGAAAAAAGCACCAGCGACAGCGCATCGGCGTGGCCATGACCGCCGGTCGGCGCGCCCATGCCGCCGCGATCGAATACGGCGTGACTGTCGCGCTCCGTCCATCCCGTGCGATGCACAAAATATCCGGCTGCTTGGAAGGCCTGGCTCTTGCCGTGAGGTTCCGTAACTGGAAGGGTTGCGTAGAGGGCGCAGGCGTCGCGGCCCAGCAGCCAGAACGTTTCTTCCGGAAACCCGCGCGACTGCCACTTGAAATCCGGGCGACCGAAAAGCACTGCCCCCATCGCGAGACCGTCCGAATAGCAGCGATAATCTTGGGCGTTCAGGGCCAGAGCTGCTGCCGCCATCGTCGTCGCCCAATTGCGGAATGGAGCCGTCGGCTCGGGAGACGTGCATCACGAACTCCAGCATGTGTTCGACTTTGCGCGCGACCACCGGGGCAAACTCAAAGTGATTCCGGCGGGCGAGGATCAAAGCCTGCAGGTAGAAGTCGGCGGCATAGCAATGGTAGCCGGTGCTCAACTCACAATGCACGCCGTCGTCGAGGACTTGGTCGTGAACGGTGCGGACCAGCAGGTCCGCACCTACATCGCGCCATGTGCGAGTTTCCGCCGTCCCGTCCAGGAGCAATCCGCCAATGAACAACGCCGCCGCTTCGCCAATCAAGTGAGTATTGGGACTGCTGTAAACCGACGGATAGCGATACACGTGGCGGAGTTGTGCGAACAGGGACTGCCTCACGCGGCGCGAGACATCATCGGTGAACGCCGGCGATGGCAGCAGAAAGAAGATGGTCCAGAGCCAAGACAATGCGCGGATGGCAATCTCCAGGCTCGATTGCCAGTTGATGCCGACGCCTTCCGGATTCTGGTCGATCCAACTCTCCATCTGATCGATCGCTTCGATGGCGTAGCGCTCGTCGCCGGTAAGAAAGTAAGCCTTGCCCAGCCGCGGCAGATGTTGGTGGCGATTCAACTCATGAATCGTTTTCGAATCGCCGTGCGCGAGATCCCGCACGGGATCGTAGTCGGCCCAAAATCGGCGAGGCCACTCGACGCCCGTTACCGGATCGCGGTGCCAGTTGATGTGTGCGTCAAGCTCCACGGTGCCGTAACCCAGCAGCTCCACGCGATGATCGCAGAGCGCATCGGCTTCGGTGATCGCGTTCCTGACCCACTCCGGAAAATTAGCTCGCACGAAGGACGGCAGCGTCTTGCGCTCTTCAGACGAAATATAGAATCGTGTCGCGAGGGACTCCAGCCGCGCGCTTTCCAGCGCGGACCCTTCGAAGCTCAGCCCGTGCCGGATCCGCTCTGTTTCGAGCAGAACGAGCTCCCGCAAGCGAAATCCGATTTCACGAGCGGGCATGTGGCGTAAGCGGCTGAGTATTCCCATCGGATCCTTCCTCTTGCAGTGACGCGTAAATGTCGATCAAGCGCTGGATGCCGGCGCCGGCGCCATCCAGGCGAAGTCCGCCTCCCGATTCGCCGGCGCCATCCAGGCGAAGTCCGGCTCCCCATTCGCTGGCGGTCGGCCCGCACGGCGCCACGGCCAGTGGTCGCGACAACGTTTCGTCGATCTTCAAGACCAAATCGTTCACATTACCCGACTCGAATAAAACCGCCTCGGCCGGCCGATAGCCCGCCGTGCTGGCGACCACCGGAATTCCCAACGCCAGGGCCTCGCGAACACAGTTGGCGTCGCCATCCGCCAATGCCGGCCGGACAAACAGGTCGCATTGCGAGATCACCGACAGACACTTCTCGTGCTCCATATTGCCGAGAAAGAAAATGAACTTTCGCAACCCGCGCTGTGCCAGGAGTTGTTCGGCGTTCAACCTGCTGCTCGCCGCTGCCCATCACCAGGCAAGCGATCGCGGGATGCCGGCGGCGAAGTTGATCCACCGCTTCAACTAGGAGCGGGAAACCATATTCGGGACGGAAGAAGAGCGTGGTTCCTAAGATCGGCCTGCGGCCTTCAGCCGTGGGTAATGGGTAACGATCGGCCGGAGGTCTTGCGGGAAGAAACGACGGCAGCACCATGATCCGAGTGGCGGAGACGCCCGCCGATATCAGCGCATCCTGTATCTTTGGCGATACCGCAATCACCCGGGCGTAGAACAAGCACGAGAGGCGCGCGAGGCCGCGTGCAAAGAACCTACCCGGCGCAAGATATTCCGGCACTAAACCCGAATGCAACGTGAGCGCATTTCCTGGCCCCGGCAGTCCCGCTAATCCGGCGGTCAGCGCAATCAGCCAACTCTTGATGTTGTGTCCGTTGGTATGGACGTGCGAGGTCCATCCTCTTCTGGCAAAACTGAAAAGTTTGAAGAACAGCCCCATGCCGCCGCGAACCGTGATGTATTGGTCGCTCTCCCAGGCTCGGGGATCCACGTTGACCACACGGCAATGGATCCCCCTTTTGTGGAGTTGCTGGCGAACCTTGTAGAGATGGACAGAGATGCCGCCATGCGGCGGCGGGTACGGACCAACCAGGACGATTTTCATAACATGGCCACCTCTCGGTGGCCCATGCGAGCACGGCTGCCGCTGAGCAGTTTGGCGTACAGGGACTGCGTATCGCGAACCATCTTGTTGAACGGAGAAGCGTGATGTCACGTCGCTCCGCGCCGTGTCGCCGATGCGCCGCGCCGTCTCCGGGTTATCTAACAACAGGGTCATGGCCTGACCCAGCGCCACCGAATCACGCGGAGGAACGAGCAGGCCCGTCGCGCCGTCTTCCACCAACTCCGGCGTTCCACCAACCTTGGTGGCAATCACCGGCACACCCGCCGCCATCGCTTCGAGCAGCGAGTTGGACAAGCCTTCGCTCAGCGACGGCAGCACGGAAATATCGATTTCCGGAAGCATCTCGCGCGACGTCGTTGCGAAATCCAGTGAAGATGACGCGTTTCTCCAGCCCCCGGCTCGCCGCATAGCGTTCCAACTCGCCTTGGTAGCTGCCGTCCGTCCGATGACCGTTGCCGCCGACGATCAGGAATCGAACGTCGGGCCGGAGCGGTGCGAGAACGGCGGCGGCATCGATGAAGTATTCTATGCCCTTCATACGATTCAGACGCGAGCAAACCGCGATCAACCGCGCGTCCGGGGAAACCCCAAGTTCCTGACGGAGCCAGCCGCGGCGCGCGCCGGCCACCGGCGCCGGTCCAACGATACCGTTGCGAATCACCTGGATTTTCCGCGCCGGATATCCCTCGCGGATGAGCCAGCGGCGCACGCCTTCCGCGTTGGCCAGGATGCAATCGGCCATGCGACAGAACATTTTCTGGGCGCGCTTCTGTAAGGGCGTCAGCGTCTCTCCGCAATCGCGAATGGATGCGACAACCACGGGAACGCCGGGCCAGGCGCGCGCGGGATCGCGAAGAGATTGGAATAGAATCCGTAACTGTGCACCATCTCGATGGAGTGTTCGCGCAAATAGCGCGCCAGGCGCAGGCGGGCCTGCAGAGACCGGACGTTATAGAGACTGTCGATCGGGTATTCAGTCACCGGGACACCCATCGCGTTCGCTTCTTCCAACAGCTCGCCGACTTTCCGTTGCAGCGCCATGTGCAATTCGAATCGTTCCGGGTCAGCCCATGCGGCAGATTCATCACTTGCCGCTCGGTGCCGCCGAAGTGGAAAAACGGCGACAACTTCAGCAGGCCGATCCGGCCGCTGTTGTTTCATAGTGGCCACCTCCGCTGTGCGGCCTGTTCGTGATGCGCTATTCGAGCCGCGGCTGATCCGGAGAAACTTTCGGCACCACATTTCGAAGGAGATCAGCGTCCATAGCTGCATCAGATTGCGGCCGCGCCGCATGCATGGCGGCGAGCTTCTCGATGTATCGGGGGTTGAAAATGCCACGCTGCCGGCTTGTAGGCGACAACAGCAGGTCGGAGACAAAGCTTCCCAGCTTCCCGCGAAACCATCGTCCCAGGGGAATCGCGAAGCCCTGCTTGGGCCGGTCGATGATCCGCTCGGGCAGAATGCCTCGCATGGCCTGCTTCAAGATGTATTTCGTTACGCCGTTCTTCAGCCGCATCTCCGGCGGGATGGTCGCGGCAAATTCCACCAGCTTATGATCGAGCAGGGGCACCCGCGCTTCAATCGAGTGCGCCATGCTCATGCGATCGACCTTGGTGAGAATATCGAGCGGCAGATAGCTCTTCAGGTCCTGAACCTGAAGGGCGCTCAGCCAGTCGCCCGCGCCTTCCGCGAACCCTTCGCAGCTTTGGCGGCCGCGGGATCGTAGTCAGCCATGCATCGCGCCGCATCGAGCGTGAACAGGTTCTTCTTCTGGTATGCGCGGAAGAGGGTATTCGGATCGATATACCGCCGGCGGGGCCGGAGAGCGCCAAGTGCCGCAAAAAATTGGCGCCATGCACGTCTTCCGGAATGTAGCTGCGCCGCCACGCCCGATCAGCTTCCGCAACGGCGCGGGGAGCGAACCGGCGCCGCTCCTGCTGCTTCCACAAGATATTTCTCGTAACCGGCGAACAACTCGTCGCCGCCGTCACCGGAAAGCACGACCTTGACGTGATCTGACGCGAGCTTTGAAACCATGTACGTGGGAATTGCCGACGAGTCGCCGAACGGCTCGTCCAGATACCAGGCGATGTCCTCAATGTACTCGAGGACATTCGGTGCCAGCATCAGCTCGCGATGTTCAGTGCCGAAAAGTGTCGGCCACCTGCGCGCGCGTGTTCGAATTCGTTGAAGCTCTCGCAAACCGTCCTCTGAAGCCTATCGAAAATGTCTTTACCGGGCCGGGCAGCGAGTCGCGCCATTGTCGCCACCACGGCGCTGGAATCAATGACCGCCGCTGAGAAACGCGCCGAGCGGCACGTCCGCCATCAGGTGCAAGCGCACCGATTCTTCCAGCAAGGCACGCAATTCTTCGACGAATTCGCCTTCGGACTTCCGGCAGTTCGGGCCGAAACTCAATGTTCCAGTAGCGCTCGATCGACCGGTTCATAACCGGCCCGCCGAACAGGTCATCCGATGTGCCCTGGCCTCCAGCTTCTTCGATACCGTCCACGATCGCCGGCGTCCTTCGGCGTGGTGAGAAAACTGAACAGGTGGCTGAGCGAACGCCAGTCGAGGTTGCGCTCCACTTCGGGCAGTTGCAGGATCGCCTTCAGTTCCGAAGCGAATATCAACCGTCCCTTCACCGTGTGTAATAAAGCGGCTTGATCCCCAGGCGGTCGCGCGCGATCATCAGTTTGCGCCGGCGTTCGTCCCAGATGGCGAATGCGAACATACCGCGAAACGGTCCACGCATCCAGGCCCTATTGCTCGTAGCTGTGGACGATGACTTCGGTATCGGTGCCGGTGGAGAAATGTGGCCGCGGCCTCGAGGTCGCGGCGCAGTTCGGCGAAGTTGTAGATTTCGCCGTTGAAGACCGCCCATACGGAGCCCTCCTCATTGCTGATGGGCTGGCGTCCGGTGTGCAGGTCGATGATGCTCAGCCGCCGCATGCCCATCATGACGCTCGGCGAATCGGGAGGCGAACCACGCCTGGATGTCGCCGGTGACTCGTAGTAGCCGCAATCATCGGGGCCGCGATGATACATCGCGTCGCACATACTTTGCACTTCCTCCAGAAACACCGGGTTGTCGCCGAAGCTTGCAATGCCCGCGATGCCGCACATAAAGTTCCCCCTTTCTCAGAGTCTTGCCGTAACCGGCGAATCGGGAGGCGGACTGCGCCTGGATGTCGCCGGCAACCAACTGGCCGGTACCCAACTTGAAATGATAAGGCGCTCGTCTTCGTTCAACAGCTTGAACGCGAACAACAGCCCCGCGTAGGTCAACACAAAAACACTGCCCATCACGGCCAGCAGCGGCGCCAAGGGTAGATGAACCTGCGACTTCACGATCCAAACAGGCAGGCAGGCGGCGGCACTCGCCGCGGCAACGGCCGCCAAACTTCCCCACGGCAGGATCTGACGCATCGACGTGTCCATGAGGTTTGCGGCGCGCACCAGGGACAAGCCCTTCGATACGGCCGTAGCGGTCAACGTGATCAGGACTGCTCCGCGCAGGCCGAAGGTGAAGACGAATGCGGCGATCATGCCGGCGATCATCGCCAAGCGAAGGACGTTGACGCCCAGGATGAAGTGGGTCTGCGCAAAGACGCGCAAAATGCTTTCCGTTTGTAGCGTGGCCAGCGGCACCACAATCGTCCACAACATGAAGATCGGGATGGCCGCTGCATATCGCTGCGTGAACAGCAATAGGATGATCTCCCGGGCGGAAATCACCAGCAGTGCGAACAGCGGCAGGAAGACCAGGGCCAGTTTGCGTGTGGTGTCGCGCCAAATCGCCAGCACCCGGCTGTTTCTCCGCTCACCGGCTTCCTCCGCCATGCGAACCATCATCACGTTGGCCGCGGGACCGGCGACGAAATCGACGAAGGGCAGTTGCAGACAGCCGACGGAGTAGATCGCGAAGGCCGTGACGCCGAATAGGTGTGACACGGTGTACTGGTGATAGTTGTTTTGCAGCGTGTCCACGATGATCGCCAGTTCGAACGGAAGGGCATAGATCAACTGGCGGCGCAAGCATGGCCAATCGAAGGCCAACTCGCCGCGGAATTCCCGCAGCAAGTACCCGGCGCAAAAGCACACGCGAATCGCCGCGAAGGCGATGGCGCCCGCGACCAGCGCTGGCAAGCTTCGAAACAAGAGCACTGGGATGATCAGCAGCGCGGATCGCAACACATCCGAAGAAAAGTACGTCCAGGCAGCCAGGACGTAGTGTTTCCGGGCCATCATCGAAATCTCCAGCACCGACGTGAGCAGCATGAACAACAGAAACACACCGATGGGAGCGACGTAGCCGGAGATCCCGGGATTCCCCAGCCATGCGGCAACCTGATGGGCCCGCGCGGCCAGCGCGCTGACGCAGACCAATCCGGACACGGCCAGAATGATTACGGAGTTCGTTACGATCCGTCCGGCCTTGGCTGGATCGGAGGGAATGAAGTAGTACAGACTTTCGGCCATGCCCACCTGAGCAATCGCGTAGACGATTACGTAAAGCAGGAACACCTGCTTGTAGGCGCCAAACGTAGCGAGGTCAAAGAGCCGCACCAGAATCACGGGAATAAAAAACGTCACGGCGAAGGAGAGTGTCCGGGCCGCGATCAGCGTTACCGTTGGTCCTAAGGAGGTGCGTGTGGCTCTCATTCCGCTGTCCTCCCCTGCTTTTGACCAAGCAGGTTGCTTCCAAGCGTGCCGATCGCACCGGCCAGCAGATACGGGAACCAACTCATCACATAGCCGCCCGTCATGCCGCAAACCACGAAACCCCAAAAGGAGATCTCCAGTGCCGCGCCGATCTCGCGAATTCTTTCGGGCGCCACGGCCGATCGGCCCGCCTTCCAGGCTCTCAAAAGAACCGCCCCGAGGAACGAAACGAACAACACGAATCCGGTTGTTCCCGTCTCGCTGAGTGCTTGAATGAAAGTGTTGTGGGTGATCAGCCACTTGTGATGGTTCAACTGGGCGGGCGCGAACAGCGGCCAGGCCACAACGGAGCAATTGATTCCCACTCCCAGTACCGGAGAGGACGTATACATCGCCCAGGCGACCCGGTACGTGGTCAAGCGTTCGTTGAAGTTGGCATCTCCTTCGACGTTCTCGAATCCCACGTCGCGAGTCCAATACAGGGATGCGGCCAGCGCTCCTGCGACGAGCAGGCCAATGATCGCAACGCGCGCCAGCCCACTCTTCTGTCGAAGCGCGATGTAAGCGCCGACCGCGGCCAGTCCAATCAAGCTGCCGCGCGAAAAACTGAGATAGATCGCCACGACGAAGACCGCCGCCAGCGACCACGTCAGGAGGCGCAGCAACAAAGGAAGCCGGCTCGCCAGCATGACGCCCAAAGGGATCAGCACCACCAGGCCATAGGCCATTTCGTTGGGATTCGCGAATATTCCGATCCAGCCGGCGCGGCCTTCCACGCGAATCTGATGTTGCCAATTCCACAAGGAACCAAGCGCGGGGAAGAGACCACACAAAAACATCGTCCACAACAGCACGCGCAAGCGGCTTTCCGTCTTCGCGGTGTTGACGATCAGAAAGTAGATCGCCATCATTTTGGCGAGGTCCATCCAAGACTGAACGGCGTATTCGGGCCAGACAGCGCCGAAGATCGAGAGTCCGGCGGCGATCAGGAACCCCGCCAGCAGGTAGCCATCGGGTCCCGCGAAATCGAAACGTTCGCCGCGCGAGAACTTTTCGTAAATCAACGCCAGCAGCGCCAAGCCTCCGATGGTTTGCGCGGGACGCACGGCGTCGAGTACCGGGAACATTTGCGCGATGTTTGAAAACAGCAGCGCGATGAAGACGATCAGGAGTTTGAAGGCGAGGCTTCCTGTTGCTGCACCAGGCGGGTGGGAACTCTCATCGGGCGCACGGAGAGCGACGGACTCAACGTGGCGGAGTCCATAGCCGTGCCCCGGGATGGAAAGTACTTGCGGCATAGTTAGCGCGCGACTGGCTCCGAGACGGCCGGCCGGAACCATTCGCGCGCGCGTTTTCTTCCGCCCAGTACGGTCTGCTGGCACCAGCCGCGAAATCCGGGCGGGTACAATTGGATCCGTTCCAGGTCGCGCGATCCCGCAGCCCAATGAAACTTGTAGGCTTCCGTGCCGTGCAGAAAATCGTACTCTTCGGCGCCTTCCTCAATGGCGCTCTGAATCGACATCGCCATGGCCACCAGACCAACGCTGTATTTTCCGTATTGCGGATCGAAGCCCGACTGATAAAACGAAACCGACGGCCCGTAGCGTAACGCGTAGATGGCGCTGGCCGGTTGTCCGTTGACCCGCAACACGTGGAGACGCAGCCATCCGCGATCGAGCGCCAGGCGCGTGAACTCCTCGTGAAAAGCCTCGTGACCCGCGGTATGAAACGCGTCCGAAGCGCCGTGTTCGAGCCAGCGTTTCTTGTGTAGATCGATCAGCGCACGCAAGGCCGGACCGCGTTGGGCCTCGGTCTCGACCCGTTCGAAGGTGACTTCAAAGTTCTTGGCGAGAGCGTTGGTCTTTCGCCGCACGTTGTAACGATGGTCGCTGCTCAAGGTGGCGAGATAGCTGTTCCATGTATGACCAGACAGGGTGTGACCATGCAAGTCAATCCGTGGACAGGTGCCAACCGTGGCGGTTGTGGATCGCCACCCGTGGCGCTCTAAAGAACGCGCCAGGCGCGTGGCCTGCGCTCCGGACTTGAGTTGTCCGAACTCCAGCATCCTGGCCGCGCGCGAAAAATGCGATCGCAAGGCCTCGATCGCATTGGCCTCCGAACCCTCTTGCAGAATCACGTCCAGATAGTCCGAGCCGGCTGTGCCGGAGCCCAGGAACTCGCTACAGCGAAACGGGAACAGGCGCTGCATGGCCGCGGGCCGAATCGCCAGAGGCGCCAGGCCCACCAATTGCCCTTCGCTCCGCAGCGCCAAAATCGCAAGTTTGCGCCGCCCCGAAAGATGCTTCCACCAAGTCCGCAGCCACTCCCAAGTCAAGAACACGCCGTTGGACGCCGATTTCTGCAACAAGGCATTCCACTCCTCGTGGAGACTGTCGAACTCGCCGGCGTTTTCGATCTGCTGAATCTGCATCGGGAAAGACCTTACGGCACCCGCGGTCACGCGGCCAGGGAAGGGGCCGCAAAGGTGGAGAAATTGTTGGCCACGTCGAGCAGTTTGTTGGTGACCATCAACTCGCCCCGGCCGTTGTAGTTGACCAGGCCGCGCTCGCGGAACTTGTTCATGAAATGACTCACCCGCGACCGTGTTGTTCCCACCATCTGGGCCAAAGTTTCCTGATTGACTTTGGTGCCCACGGCTTCCGTCTTGCCTTCCCGGCCTACGTGCGCCAGCAGCAACAGACTGCGGGCCAGGCGCTGCTCGCTGCTATTGCAGAGATGATCCACCAGGTCTTCCTCGTAACGGATGGTCTTGCGCAGAAGAGACATGGCCAGCAGCTCGGAGGCGGCGTGTTGTTCACGCAGCAAGCCCATCATCACCGACCGGTCGATGCGCATCAGGGTGCAATCGGTCAGCGCTTGGGCCGCGCTGGCGCGCACGTGCTGGCCAACCAGACAACCCTGGCCGAACAGCTCGCCTGCTTCCACGATGGCAAAGATGGCGTCTTTGCCGTCTTCCGAGGTTACTGCGAGTTTCACGGCGCCGTCCTTCAGGTAGTACACGGAATCGGCGCGCTCACCCTGGAGAAAGATGTTGCGATTCATGCCGACCTCCAAAGCCGTCTTGCCGGCGGAAATTCCCGCGAGGAGAGATTCCCAACCGTTGGGCAGATTGCCAGAGGTTTTCGAACGTCCTGCAGTTGCTTTGGTTTGCATGATTGCTCCATTATTCTTGAGGGCCATGTTTTTCTTTCTTGGGCGGCGACCCTGTTGGCTCACCTGCTCTTAACCAATGCACGCAGACGGCCTAAGGGCTGAGGGTCGCTGGAAAGCGACTCGCAGTGGTGGGCACACTGGGTAATCAACGACTTGGAGAGGAAGCGGCCATCCCGCGGCGGATCTCGGACGTGCAAGAAAGCCCTTTGTCACCCGGCGAAAGTGCATGAATTGCACGCGCCGGCGGTCTCTTCTGCTTGGCGACTAGAGCGTTAGTGATCGGCGGTTCCTTCTGCCCGGAGACGAGAGCGCTAGTGAACTGACAAGCATTTCGATCCGTCGTATAACTGAAGTTGCATATGACGAACATATATCCGGAACCGATGTCGCTACTCTTAGTGGGATCTTCTCTCTTGCTGACGGGTTGGATCATTCGCCACAGAAGCGCGAGGAAGAACAAACTTGTCCCAGCACTCGAAGAATCTTGTGCCAGCATGTTGGCGCCATCGACAGCTCTGATCTCTCTGGGAGTGTTGCCCGCGTTGTCTCCCTTGACGCATCAGCCAATCTAAGGTGCAGCCGTTAGCGGCCCTTTGCGACAGCCCGCCCGGGCTGTTATGACGCTGCGCCGCTCTGGCGCGTCAGGCCGCACCAAGGCGCACTGAACAACGCACAACTACAAGAGAAGAAAAATAGGATGCCCGCCCCGCGGGCCAGGCCTGTGTGTTCGACGAAGGATCAATAATCGAGACGAAGCTGGAGTTCCTTCAAACGCGCATCCAGGGGCTTTCTTGGCGGGCCTGGCTCTCATCGCTGCGGGCGCGCGCGGCGGCTTCCTCGGCGGCCGTGCGGTCTTTGGCGCTCGAAAGGTGTTACTCCGCAGCCGCCGCTGAAGAGCAGAGCCAGAAGAACGACCGTTGTTTCCAGAGTTCGGGATCTCATTGGCGCAGATTGCCTCCAGTAAGTCTCCCGACGGAACACGGGCGGCGGCATTTCCGGGAGCCGCAAGAGAGACGCCGCCACATCTTTGTTCCCTAGTGGAAAGCACCTAGGGCCCAGGCGACCAGGAGGATCAACAGAACGGTCCCCAGGCCGATGCCGGCGCCGCCACCGCCACCCCAACGACTGTGGCCGTAATATCCTCCGCCACCACCGAAGACCAAGATCAAAACGATAATCAGTAACAACATTGTGAATGTCCTTTCGCTTTTCTTGCTGCTATCAAAGGTGTGGAATTCAGTCGGGCTGGACCACGCTCAGAAGGCCGCTATGGACGGCTAATCCGCCGTTGTCATCGCCGTAAGAGATAAAGCCAAGTTTCCGGAACTTATTCATAAAAAAACTGACTCGCGAGCGGGTTGTGCCGACCATTTGGGCCAGGTTTTCCTGATTGATCCCGGGCACTACAATTTCGGTACTGCTGTCTTTGGTAAAATGCGACAGCAGCAGGAGCATCCGAGCCAGACGCTTCTCGCTGGAGTTAAAAAACTGGTTAACCAGATCCGCCTCGTAGCGGATGTTGCGGGAGAGCAGATGACCGAACAACATCTCCGCGAGTCCCTGCTCTTCGTGGACCATTCGTGCCATGGTCAACTTATCGACCCTGGCAAGAGTGCAGTCTCCGACGGCAACGGCCGTTGCCATGCGCAGAGGCTGACCGGCCAGGCAGCCTTCACCGAAAAACTCACCGGATCCCAGAGTGGCGATAATCGCTTCCTTGCCTTCGGCCTCAACCGAGAGCTTGACCTTGCCTTGCAGGAGAAAGAACATGGAATCGGCGGGCTGCCCTTGGATGAAGATCTTGCGGTTCTCACCGTATTCCAAGTCGGTTTTCCCCGGGGAGATTACCGTTAGGAGGGTCTCCCAATCCATAGGCGGAGATTCCCTGGCCGCCACAACCACACCATTCCCATTTCCGCCGGACTGCCGGCCGTTCTTTTTGGCGGAGTTTTTCATGGGAGCCTTTCGGCGATGGTCCGGTCCATCTTTTGCAGGGCTAGGCCCACCAACACGCGGTCGGTGTTGGAGAGGTCTCCAATGATCTTGCGGACGGGTTGCACAAGCTTTCTGATCAGGGTGGGGATTGCCACGATCTGGTCGCCGCGCGCCATTTGCGGACGCTCCAGGAGATCGATCACTTCGATCTGATAGTGCCCCCGCAAATGCGCTTCACACAGCACCTTGAGGTTGGCAAAAGCGCGAATCGACTTGGGCGACTCGCCGGCCACGTAGAGCCGCAGCTTCCAAACTTCCGGCACTCGGAGGAGCTTCGCCTTGGTATGCCGTACCAGAGTTTCTGTCTTGGCCTTGGACATTTAGCGGTCCCGCGAGGCAGCCACGCGTTCCTCCTTGGTGTCGGGCGAGGTGCCCGCTTCCCGGCTCCGCGACATCTGCCTGCGTTCTTGCAACAGTTCCTGGCCGCGTAATTGCGATTGGGCGATGCTTCGTTGAATGATCCCTGACGCTTCCTCAAACTCCGCCTGCTGCGTGGCGATGCGGCCTTCAAAGATCCGGCGCTTGCGCTCCAGTTCGCTCTGGAAGCCTTCCAGTTCTTGGCGCTGGGATGTGCCCGCTGCTCTCTCGCGCATTTCCTGCGCCAACCGGGCGGAACCGGTCAGCGTGCCGTCGGGTCCGAGATAAACGTCCAGCAAGCAGACCCCCCTGTCCGTGAGCAAGAATTCGCGAATCTGGTTGGAGTGTGCCATGCCTCGCGACTTCAGCACGTAGATCGAGCGGTTCCGTTCTCCCCCGACCTCGACGCTTTTCAGTAGCAGGGCCGTATCCATGAGGGAAGAGACGTCCTCTTCGCTGAGTTGCAAAGTCTCGCCCCCTACGGTCAAGCTGGTGAAGATCGCGGTGACCCCCAAAGTCTTCAGAAAATCGACCAGCCGCGTGAGCATCGAGCGCACCTGGCTCTGGGTGCTGTTCATCAACAGATTAGTAATCGGGTCCACCACCACCACACTGGGCACGAAACTGCTGATTTCTTTGTGGCTTCGTAACAAGTGCTGTTCGATCCCCCAGTAGGTGGAACGGGCGGCATGGAATCGCAGAAGCCCCTTGCGGGCCCAGGGTTCGAAGTTGATGCCAATGGACTGCATATTGCGAATGATCTGTTGCGGGGATTCCTCGAAAGCCAGAAACAGGCAGCGCTCGCCGCGGCGGCAGGCCGCATCCACGAAATGTGCCGCAACGCTGGTCTTGCCGGTTCCCGCGGTGCCGGAGATCAGAATGCTGCTCCCGCGAAAAAAGCCCTGGCCGCCTAACATGCCATCCAACTGGGCAATGCCGCTGGAAACTCGCTCGACAGACGCATCGTGGTCCAAGCCCAGCGAGGACAACGGCAGGACCGAGAATCCTTCTTCATCGATGACGAACGGGTATTCGTTGGTGCCGTGAATCGAACCCCGGTACTTGACGACGCGCAGGCGCCGGGTGGAGATCTCCTCCCGGATGCGGTTATCCAGCAGAATCACGCAGTCGGACACAAACTCCTCGATGCCGAACCGGGTCAGTTTGTCGGGCTGGCTGCGTTCCGCGGTAATGACCGCGGTCAATCCTTTTTGCCTGAGCCAGGCGAACAGGCGGCGGATTTCGGCGCGCAAGATACCGGGATTTCGCAACTCGCTGAAAAGCGACTCCAGAGTGTCCAGCACGATTCGCCGGGCCCCGACCTTCTGAACAGCGTCGGCAATTCGAATAAACAGACCATCCAGGTCATAGTCGCCAGTTTCCGTAAGCTCGCCTTCCGAGATAAACACGTGGTCCAGGAACAGCTTCTTCTCCGCCACCAGCCGGTCCAGGTCGAAACCCAGCGAAGCGGCGTTCTTGTTCAGGTCCGCGATCGTTTCCTCGAACGACAGGAACACCCCGGGCTCACCGTATTGTGTGGCGCCGCGAACCAGGAACTCCACGCCGAACATCGTCTTTCCAGAACCGGCGCCTCCACTGACTAGAGTAGGACTCCCACGGGGCAATCCGCCCATGGTAATCTCGTCCAAGCCCTGGATTCCGGTGGGTGCTTTAGGCAGCGTTTTGCAAGTTGATTGTCTTGCCTTCTTTTTTTTGGCCATTTGCTTCATCCGTCCCTAATCCGCCTCTACCGGGAGGGGTAGGAGACAACGCCGCGCGGCTCACCTCAACCCTGCTCCGACCGGCCGGCGTACCTTCCTATTTTTTGTCTGCTACCAGCAGGACAATACCGCCCAGGAGCGCCAGGGCGCCCGCAATGGGAGGCAACGGTACGTCATGGGTCTTCTCGCGAGTGGCGTGAATGGGTCCGATGTCCAGGACTTTTTCCTGAGTCGTGTAGGTAAAGCCTCCCCACGCTAACCCGATCAGGCCAAGCGCACACAGAACGATCCCTGCGATCTTCAACATGGCAAGCCTCCTTGAGCGGCTACTCCGGTGCCGCAAGTACGCACGGCACCCTACCCGCTCGTCTTACTTCTCAAACACCTTTTCAATCTGCCCGACCTTCTTCTGCACCTTGCCGGAGAGGTTTTGTACTTGGCCTTCGTCCTCCAAGCGTTTATTCCCAACGGCGTGGCCGGCTTTCTGTTTGACCGCACCCTTCACTTCATCAACCGTTCCTGCAATCTGATCCTTAGTGCTGGGCTTCATGGGTTGTGCTCCTCAAAGAGCGTTAAGAGCAGGACAAGGGCCACTCGAAAACGAGCTGCCATATGGAGTTAGCGCCGAAGTGGGTCTGCAATGTGCAGATTCTGCATCCGAGGAAGCGAATCTCACTTCATTCGGACCGTAAAGCCTTGATGGGATCGAGATAGGCGGCCTTTCGCGCGGGATAATAGCCGAAGGTGATCCCAACCAACGCTGAAAAGAAAACCGCCAGAAGCACGCCGCCGAATCACCGCTTGAAGCAAGAGGCCTGTGCGGTCGCCGCAGGCTTTGCATGTTAACCGGCAACTATTGCGGCCAACGCCGGCGCTGCCCGGGGCTGAACCTGTGTCTAGAGCATCTTGGGAGTTGGCGCTCCAGATGCCCTTGGGAAGCTGTGGAAGGTCTCAGGATCCGGGGTAGTTCGAACCCGGCGCCGAGAGGAAGCCTTTCAAAAAGATTGAGGTTCTACCAATATGGGCTACATCAAGCGTTTCATGCTAGCGGTGCTGGGTGCGATTCTGTTGAACGTGGCGGTCGCGACACCGGCGTTCGCTCAACCAGAGAACAAGACGCAGCAGGTGAGGTTCGATAGTTGGGTGGAGATTCCGGACCAAGTGTTGCCGGGAGGCACTTACGTTTTCCGCGTTTCCGGCGTGCGTTCGGGCCACCACACCGTGCGGATCTACGATCAGGTGACGGGCATTCTGGTGGCAACACAGAAGACCGTTCCCCAGTTCCGCGACAGTTTCCCGCCGCAGCCATCGATTGTCTTCGAAGAACACCGTGAACCCAATCCGCCGTCCGTAACGATCTGGTTCCATCTGGGATCGCATATCGGCGAAGGGTTTGTCTATCTGACCCACCAGCACGAGAAGTTCCTCGTTCCCGTGGAACAGCCGAGCGCCTCCTTGCAGAATTGGCAAAGCAGACGGTCCCACGGTAATTGTTGTGAGCAGCAGTAATGAAGTGGTGAGGGAGAGGTCCTACGATTATGAAAAGCAAGAATACATTTCTCAGTTCCTTGGCATTGGCCGCGGCGCTCGCCGTGCCGGCCGCGATGGCAATCGCGCCCAGTCTGCAAGCTCAAGTCGCGGTGCAGGTCCGGGTCTACGACCGGCATCACCACGACTACCACGTGTGGGACGATCGTGAAGACCACGCCTATCGCGGCTACTTGGTGGAACGGCGCCGAAATTATGTCGTTTACGCGCGCGTCGGCCGTCCGGAGCAACGCCGCTATTGGGTGTGGCGCCACGCGCACCCCGATCACGATCGCCGTTAGGGCGTCAGTTTGAAGTACCGCCAGCCGCGTACCGGGTGTGATGATGACTTCGCCGGGCGACCGAAGGCAAATCTCGCACACCCGATCCGGCTCGCTGCGTGGAATCAGCGCCACCGAGAAAACCAACGATCAGATGGGAAAGGGGCGGTTGCGATTCAGAGAAGAGGCCAGATGGTCGGATCGTCATCGACTAATAGCCCGCGAATTCTTCCGCGCGGATATCGGTGTCCGCGGCACCGCTCCTCTGCAGCATGGTGTGAAGAGCCTGCACCATGGCCGGCGGCCCGGCGATGTAGTAGACCGGCGAGACAAGGTCTCGCATGTGCCTGTCGAGCATCTCCTTGTCGATCGGCCCGGTCTCCCCTTGCCAGGATCGGTGAGACTGCTCCATCTTGGTCATGCTGGCAATCAGTTTATAGTTCGGGTTCTGTTTCGTCACGGCCTGGAGCTGATCGAGGAACGCTGCGTCTTCCGGGCGCCGGTTCGAGTAGAAAAGGAAAATGGGCCGAGGGCTCTTTTCGTACGCGGCATGCAGCACCATGCTCCGGAATGGCGTGATCCCGATGCCGCCGGCAAGGAATACCGCCGGTCGATGCGCACTGTGATCGAAAATCAAGTCGCCCGACGGTCCGGCGATTGTCAACACGGAGCCCAGCGGCATTTTCGTCAACTCGCGTTTGAATGCGCTGTCGCGCAAGCGCGTGGCGACCATCAGGGTTTCTTCGTGAGGGGCGCTGGCGATGGAGAAAGCTCGTGTGTCGCCTTCAGCGTCGGTTTCGGAAGGAGCGATGATTCCCAAGTCTAGGAATTGTCCGGCTTGGAAGTGCCAGCCGGCCGGCTTCTCAAAGCGGCACGCGATGGTGCGCTCGGCGACCACCTGCCGGCTCACTAACCGGGACATCGTTGCGGAAGCGATGGTAGTAGCGCTCATATCAGCCGTTTCATGCGGCGCGGGCCGCTGAATCCGTCAGGACGAAGGCAGCGTCCAGCGAGGAAGAACATCGCGGGCACCTCTGTCCGGACGCTGCCCGCCAACCTTTTGTCCCGGAGCCTCGGGCTGTCTGAACCGTAACTGCGGCGTCCACGGAGCGCGTGCAGGATGTGCAATAGACCTGGCCAAACGAACTGACACGTTCCAATATTGTTGCCGGCATACCAACCTCTTTTCGACACAACCACCAATTGCATTTCTCTGTTGTAGGAGCACGCCGCTTCGGTATTTGAAGGCCTGCGTTACCCGAAAAATGAAAGTTGTGTGTTGCCTTGATCCGAGTTCCCCGCGCCCGAGGCCCTAGGACTTTCAACAACACACATCCCCCATTAGAGCAAGCGTCGCGCCAAACGCGAACGCTTGATTGCGAAGGTTATGGAGTCGTTCTGGAGTGACACTGGCACGCAAGAGATGCGCGAAATGCAAAAGCCGCACTCAATTGGCGGCGGTCAACGCGAACAACACGGTCGTGCCGCTGCCGGGTTCCGATTCCACCCAGATCTTGCCGTCATGACGCTCAATCAGTTTCTTGCAGATGGCCAGGCCCAAACCGTTGCCCGCGTAGTCGCGTCCATGAAGACGCTTGAACGGGAGGAAGACACGCTCCCGGTAGGGTTGGTCGATTCCCGGGCCGTTGTCGCGGACCGCCAACACCCAACGCATCCCATCGCGCCTCGCGCAGAGGTGAATCACGGGAGCTCCGGCGCCGCGAAACTTCAGGGCGTTCTCGAGCAGGTGCCGCAAGACCGCGGCCAGTTGGCGGGAGTCTCCCATGACCGCCGGCAAAGGATCGTGAGTCACCACGGCTCCCGAGTCTTGAATCGGCTTCTCCAGATGGACCAGAACCTGGCTCAGCACGCTCTCCATCTCCACGCCGGAGGGCTGATTCCTGGCAGCGCACACAGCCGAATATTCCAGCATGCCATCGAGCAGCAATTCCATGGCGTGGACGTGCTGCTCGATGCAGCAACCGGGCGCATCTTCCGCCCGCAGGCGGATCTCCCGCAATGATTCGCGCAGATTGTGGCACGCCGAGCAGACGAACTGCTCGAACTCCTGGTCCGCTTGCTCGACTGATATTGGCGGGAAGTTACCCATAGGAGACCCTCAGTTCGTGCTGGGGGGGGAGACCTGCAGCGGGACCGTAAACTTGAAAGTAGCCCCATGGCCAATCTCCGATTCCACCCAGATCCTGCCGCCGCGACGCTCCACGATCTTCCTGCACAGAGCCAAGCCGATGCCGGTTCCAGGAATTTCCTTGCCGTGCAACCGCTTCAAGATTCCGAAAATGCGTTCGGCATGTTGAGACTCGATTCCGATACCGTTATCGCGAATCGAAAACAACCAGGAGGGTCCGCCATTCTCCGCCGATATGTGGATGCGCAGCGGGTTCGGGCTGCGATACTTGACGGCATTCCCAACCAGGTTTTGGAAGAGCTGCACCAGCATGGTTTCTTCCGCCAGCACCGTCGGCAGACGATCGTGGGTGATGACCGCGGCACTCTCCCGGATGGCCACTTGCAAATTCTGCAGCGCCTTTGCCAGCGCCATGTTGCAGTCGGTGGGGGCTTCGTCGTGGTCGCGCGAGGTGGTTTCCCAGTAGTCCAGCAGAGCCTTCATCAAGGCTTCCATTCGCTGGGCGCCTTCCACCGAAAAGTCCATATACTGATCCGCTTCCAGGCCCAGCTTTCCGCGGTACTCTTGGGCCAGAAGTTCGGTGAAGTTTACCACCATGCGGAGCGGCTCGCGCAAATCGTGCGTCAAGGCATAGGCGAAATGTTGCAGCTCCACGTTCATGTTCTCGAGCGTTTCTTTGGCCCGTTTGCGGTCGGTGATATCTTCGATCGCCAGAAGAATGGTTTGCTCCTTGGCGTTGGGGTCGAAGACCTCACTGGCGTTCAGGAGCATCACCTTCCGGCCAATCCCGGCGAAGTCGTGCTGCACCTCGAAATCCCGAATGGAGGAGTGCGCGGGCAGGACCTGGTGCAGCAGCTCGCGCAAGCGGGGAATATTCCATTGTCCGTCGCCCAAGTCGTAGATCTGCCGTCCTTCCGTCTCCTCGGGGGAAACGTGAAACACCCGGTAGAAGGCTTTATTGGCGGCGGCGACGATCAGGTTCTTGCGCAAGATCAAGAGTGGTTCATGCACCGCCTCGACGATGGCTTCGGCAAAGTTGCGTCCCCGCTTCTCCGCGTCGATGTCGATCAACATAAAGATCGCGCCGTCAACTTTGCCGTTCGGTCCCATCGCCGGCACGTGGCGCCGCGAATACCAGCGCCCCTCCGAGTCCTGGGCATCCAGCGGCTTCAGATCGCCACCCGCCATCACTGTCAGCATGCGTTCCCGCAGACCGGGCAGAGCGATTTCCGAGCGCAGATCGGTGATCCGTCTTCCCACATCGGAAGGCGTCAGGTTCATCAGAGGCATCATGGCTTTGGTAAAGCGGCGGATCCGCAGGTCCTTCCCGACCATGACCAGAGGAATGCTGATGCTCTCCTGGAGGTTGGCGAGGTCCAGGTTGAGTTCGCCCAATTGCGCGTTGCGGATCCGCAGATCCTCATTCAGGGTATTCAATTCCTCGTTGCTGGATTCCAGCTCTTCCTGGGCGGTCTCCAATTCCTCGTTGCCGGCTTGCGCCTCTTCGTTCACCGACTTGAGTTCCTCCATCGCCGCTTCCTTGCTGACGATCAGGGACCGCAAGTACTTCTTCGTCTCGGCCAGGTCTTTGCGCAACTCGGTCGCTTCCCGCTTCGCGCTTCGCGGGGGCTTTAGTCTCGCCGCGACCGTTTTTGCCTGGCGCGGATCGGGCTGTAGTACCTTGGCTACCCGGAGGTCCCATCGTTCGGCGTGGTCCGCGGACGCTTCTTGCGCAACACTGGATATAACATTGCTCCGCACCTCTTGCCGGCGGTACAATTTGTTTTTCATGCTCACTTGTTGAAACAGGTCCGCGAACGCCCCGATACTCTCCGACGCCCCCAGAACCAGGAAACCATCCGGCTTCAGCGCATAGTGAAAGACTGGCACGACCTTGTGCTGCAGCACGGGTCCCAGATAGATCAGCACGTTGCAGCAACTGATCAGGTCGATCCTGGAAAACGCAGGATCCTTAGCCAGATTCTGCCGGGCGAAAACACAGGCATCGCGAATGGCCTTGTGGATCCGGTAACCGTGTTCCGTCTTGGCGAAGAAGCGCTCCCGCCGTTTGGGTGAAACAGGAGCCAAGGCCGCCTCCGCATAGACGCCGGCACGAGCTTTTCCGATCACCGCATCGTGGGCATCCGTGGCAAACACCTGGAAGGCCACCCGAACTTCGGCATCTTCCAAGAATTCGGTCAAACACATGGCAATGGAGTAGGCCTCTTCACCGGTAGCACAACCGGGAACCCAGATTCGGATGGGGTCGTGGGCGCCCTTGCGCTTGGCCAGCAGAGCCGGAAACACAATCTTCTTGAGATCCAGAAATATGTTGGGATCCCGAAAGAAGCTGGTGACCATGATGAAGAGGTCCTGGCATAACGCGTTGGCTTCGTCCCGGTTCCCCTGCAACTCCGCCGTATAGGTCCGGAGGCTCTTGAATCCTTGCAGCGCCATGCGCCGCCGGATGCGCCGGCGAATGGTGCCCGGCTTATAGTGCGTGAAATCAACGCCGCTAACACTGCGCAGGGTTTGAAAGATGGCCACTAGCTCAGGCTCGTCCGGCTTGATCAACGACCCCGGCTCTTCCGCTGCCGTAGACACGATGGGATTCTTCTGCTTCCGCATGGGGCTGGGGCGGTCGGCCATTGCCGCACCTGACCTTGCCTGGTCTAGTCTGGCCGCCAGTTGGCGGGCAATCTTGGCGGGCGACAGAACGAAATCTACCACGCCCAGGTTGATGGCGCTGCTCGGCATCGCTGGGAATCTTGCGGACTCCAACTTCTGAGCGAAGGTTACGCCGCCGTGGGCGCGGATCGCTTTCATGCCCAGCATTCCGTCCGACCCCGATCCCGACAAGAGGACGCCGGACGCTTGCTTGCGGCGCTGCTGGGCCAGGGCCGTCAGAAAAGCGTCAATGGGCATGTTCCGGCCAGACTCGGCACGCCTGGTCGGTAACAGGACTCCATCGGAGATCGTCAAGTTACGATCCGATGCTATGACGTAAACATGATTGGCTTCGATGCGAGTCTTGGCTCTGACCTCCGCCACCGGCATCGTGGTGTTTAAGGAGAGCAACTCGGTCAGGCGGCTCTTGTACCTAGGATCCAGGTGTTGAATCACCACGAACGCCTTGCCGGTGTCGTCTGGCAGATGGGTGAGCAACTCCGTAAATGCCTCAAAGCCGCCCGCGGAGGCTCCCACGCCCACAATGGGAACGACGGGAGCAGCGGTCGGCGAGACGCGGCGGAGCGCCCTATTGGGAGAAGGGCGCGTGCGCAAAGTTTTTTTCGGGGGATCGCTTTTCATGCGATCACCTTTCATGGGATGGCCGGAGTTGCTACACTTAAACCACCTAATAGCAAGTCCTGAAGGGTCTTTCCAATTTGCATGAACTGTTCCAGCCCGGAAGGCTTGAGAATGAACTGATTAACTCCTAAACGGATGAGAGACTCCCGGTCGCGTGGGGATTCCGAGGAACTCCACACGCAGGCCGGGACTCCATCCAGGTGCTTAGCGCTGCGCACCGCGCGGATCACATCTTCTCCGCCGATCTTGGGCAGGTTCAAATCCACCAGGATCAAGTCGGGGCGCGGACTGTGGGCATACGCGCCTTCCCGGTTGATGAAGGCCAGAGCCGCGCCGCCATCCCGCAGATGGGTCAATTGGAAGTTGATGTGTTGGCGGTTCAAAGCCCGTTCCAACAGGAAGACATCCGATCCGTTATCCTCAACGATGAGGATAGAATACGGACGACTAGCGGTGGGCAGCTTCACGCTTCTTCCTCCAATTCTTGCTCTGATGGCCATTTTAGCTCACTTTCACCGACGGGCGCTTCTTCTTTTAGACTTGGTGTTTCCAGTGTTGCACTGCTAACGGCAGCGGCAGCCACGTGATGTTGCCAATCCCTAACACCAGGGGGACACCCTTACTCCAGCACGGCATGGGCCAAAGGTAAAGGGTTGTGGTTGCAATTACTTGGAGTGAGTATCGCGGGGGATTGCACAGCCGAAATGTATAACCCGGGCAGAATTTGCACAGGCGCTAGTTTAGGCGGCTGGAAGTCTGCTTCGCCCGCACGATGAACCGTTTGGGGGCGTTTCCGATATAGAAAAAGGGGTAGCAAGTGACCATCGTCAGCACGTTCTCCTGCGACGAAGCCAGCACCTCGACGTCCTCGGGCGCGACCACCCGCAAGGATTCCACCTCGTAAGTGAATTCACCGTCCATAGTCGAGAATGCAATGCTGTCTCCCGTTTGCAAGTCGCCGAGGCGTCGAAAGAACGTGTCGCGGTGCGCCGCCACGCCGACGTTTCCCGGTTGCCCCGGCAACACCGTGGCCGGAATATGGCCCACCGACTGCCGTAGCGTTTTGGCGTCGTCGCCCTCACGGACCATGGCCGAGAGATGCAGTTTGGGAATCCAGATACGGCCGACGATGGAGTGGCCCGGCAACGGCCCGGCATGGGTCGCTTTTAGAGGCAACGGGGAGGGGTGCTTCGAGTTATGATCGAACGTCCACGCCGCGTAGGCCTGCGATCCGATCCGTTCCAGGAACGCGTAGCTGTAGAGAGCGAGGCAGGACACGCCGACGATCAACAGCAAGCCGCGAATGAGCGTGATTCTCTTCATGGCACCAAGTAACTCGTGCGCGTCCGCACCACCAGCTTCTGTCCATCCGGCTGGGTCGCGACTACCTTGATCTTGCGCAGCGATCCCTTGGTTTCGTCGCCCACCGGAGCGTAGCCGATCGTGTAGCGGGCGCGCATGTCGCTGGCCACGTGCCGGCAGATTTCCAGGACTTCAGAGACTTCCTTCGGCAAGTAAGTTTCCCCGCCGCTCACCCCGGAGAGTTGGCGCAGCACATGGGGATTGCGATCCTGATCGCTCTCGTCGAACAGCCCGATCGTGTAGATGGTCGCGCGGGATTCCTCAACCATGCGCTTCACCTCGTCGAGCGTATGGGTGCTATGGTTATCGCCACCGTCGCTGATGAGGACCAGCGTCTTCTTGTCGCGCTGCCCCTGTTCGAGATGTTTCAAGGCGATGGCGATGGCGTCGTAGAGCGCGGTTCGGCCTTGCGGTTTGGCCATCGAAAGAGCCGCGCGGAGTTTGCCGATATCGTCGGTGAACGGAAGCGTTGGAGGAAGTCCTTGGGTTACCGCGTCGTTGAAATTGACAACGAAAATCTCATCCTTCGGATTGCTGGCGGTGATGAAAGCTAAGGCCGCCGTGACCACCTGCGAGTACTTCGAAGCCATGCTTCCGCTGGTATCCACGACCAGGCCAACGGTGACGGGAACGTCCTCGCGGGAAAAGTGGGAAATGGTCTGGACTTTGCCGTTTTCGTAGATCTGGAAATTATCTTTGGCAAGACCGGCGGCGTAGCCACCCTTGGAGTTTTTGACGCTGGCATCCAGAAGTACAAAATTGGCGGTCGAGGAGAACTTAACATCCTGCGCGAGGGCGCCGTCCAGGCGAAGTCCGCCTCCCGATTCGGCGGCGGCCGCCAGGAAAACCAGGAGCGCAAGAATTGTATTCTTCACATGACTCCCATACTTCCCATTCTTCCCATCGGCCCGACCAACGCTTCCGCTGGCCGGGCGTCAGAGAGACCAAGCTAAGCAGAGCGTTTACGCAGGCCGGAAAGCATGAACCCTGCGGTTGACAGGAGTCCGAGCAAACCGATCAACGGCATTTGGCTGGCGGTATGCGGGAGTTCTGCGGCAGGCGTGGCGGCTGGTGCATCGGCCACCAGCGCCGGAATCGGAGCCGGGTCGGGAGTAGTCGGCGGAACATACGCGGCGACCTGTACAGGCTCGACAACCACGCCGGTCGGCTGCGCAACCGCAACCTTGGCGGTCTTCAGTTCCGTGTCCGTGGCCACTTCGACCACCGGGACGGGAGCTTTCACGAAGGCGGCGATTTCCACGGCCACATCCTTGGGATAGGCAAACTCCTGGCCAAAATTATCGCCCGGGTAGAACCAGGCGCGCATAGCCTTAGTCTGTCCCACGGGAACTTCCCAGAAACTGATCGCTGTCTTATCGGTGGCGTTCAGGCGGTAGTTGGGAATAGCCAGCATCGTGGTGACGACGGTCGTACCGTCCTCGGCGAAGACACGGACGATATGGCGGTCCGAAGAGGAATCGACCAGCACTAGGACGTACTTGCCGGGTTGCAGCGTGATGCTGTGTTCCGGGTTGCAGCAGGACGGCACCCGGATCGGCTCGTTCACGGTCAGCGTGGTTTTCTTGTTCCATTCGTCCGCGTGGACGCTGGGCGCCAGCAGAATGCCGGCGAATGCTGCTAGCGCAAGAGTGGATAGGAATTTCATTTGGTGGTAGTTCTCCTTGTCTGATTGCCGGCACGTACTCCGGTCACCCTTCTATAGGCAGGTCGAGCACCAGCGCCAAGTCTGTGAGGATGCACCACACACAGGCGGCGAGTTGGGCGGGAATTGCAGAACTACATGCAAGAGTTGCGGTTTCTCACGTGATCGGCCCGTGCCCCAGCAACGCCGATCGCGATCCATGCCGGTTCGCGTACACGTGCGTGACTTCGGCTCCGAGCAAAAGAATCTGTGCCGCGTAGTAAATCCACACCAACAGGATCACCAACGATCCCGCCGTACCGTACGCCGAGGCCACCGTCGATTGTCCGAGATACAGCCCGATCACCGCCTTGCCGCCGGTGAAAAGCAGCGACGCGACAACCGCGCCAAACCAGACGTCGCCCCAATCGACCGCGGTATCAGGGAGGAATCTGTAGATCATCATGAGCAGGAGCGCGATCACCGCGCAGGAGATCAATTCCTTGATTGAATTCACCAGGATCGGAGGGCCGGTCAGCACCTGCCCCAGCAAGTTTTCGAGCGCATGCAGGCCCGCGCTCAACACCAGCGATACCATCAGCAGGAATCCCAAACCCAGGACCAGGCCCAGAGAAAAGAAACGCTGCCGAATGATGGCCAGCAGCCGGCCTTTCTGCGGCGCAACTTTCCAGATCTTGTTCAGACCGTCCTGAAGCTCCACGAAGGCGCCCGAGGCGCCGATCAACAGCGTCAGCATCCCGAGTGTGGCGGCGGCCCAGCCGGGAGCCAGTATGGGGTTGTTCCGAATCCAGCCCTCGACGGCCGTGGCTCCGGGCTTCCCCAGCACCACTTGAAGTTGGAGCAGGATCTCGCTCCGCGCGGCGCCTTCACCGAAGACTACGCCCGCCAAGGTCGTGGCGATAATCAGGACAGGGATTAGCGAAAAGATCGTGTAGAACGCCAGCGCCGCGCCCATGCTGGCGCCATTGTCCTTCAACCAGGCGGAACCGGCCTGCGATAGCAGCGAATAAGCGTTCCTCAACAGCCGGAACCGCGCTACGCCGAACAGCTTCCTTGCCGAACGGCGGATGTTTCCAGGAAACGCACGCGTGCTGTACTCGATGGTTCGCACGAAAGCCTCAACGCTCCGGCGGATCGGGAGGCGAACTTCGCCTGGATGGCGCCGGCGGATCGGGAGGCGAACTTCGCCTGGATGGCGCCGGCGGATCGGGAGGCGAACTTCGCCTGGATGGCGCCGGCGGATCGGGAGGCGAACTTCGCCTGGATGGCGCCGGCGCCAAATTGTCTGTTGTGGCTGGAATCGGCGTGGCCAGTGTCAATTTATCCAACGCGGCTTGCACTTCCTGCCAGCGCGCCGCGTCTTTCTTGGTTTCGATCTTCGCCGAGGGATCCGCGTAGAAGAGCAAAATGTCGGCGCGGAGTTCCGGCGAGACCTTATCGAAATCCTTCTTCATCAGTTGGCTGAGCAGTTTGGCGTAGGCATCGTCGGTCAGAGCGTATTCCGCCGCTTTGGTGGGCTTGCCGGTATCGAAGTCGCGGTCCGGCAAGCGCAGGGTCGCCGTGCCGACTTCTTTGAGCAATCGTTTGTATTCGTCCGCGGTTGCGACGATGCTCTTGAAGTACAGGTCTTCCGTCTTGGGCGTGGGGTTGTTGAAGGCCATCGCTTTGAACGGTCCAACCTTGGGTATGTAGCGCAGGATGGTGGAGAGCACGCGCGTTCCAAAGCCGGGCTTGATGTAATCCTTGCCCCACTTCTTCTCGTAGTCGGAGCGCGACAGGCGAAACAGGAATTTCTTCTTGTTGAGGGTGGGATTCTCCGCCAGAATCTCCTTCTTGTGGGTTTGCAGCGCGACTTTGGTCATCTCCGGGATCATCCGGCTGACCGCCCAACGATAGGAACCGATGGCCAGGTCCTCGTGCGCCAGCACGTCCTTTAGTTCCAATCCGTACACGATGGGGAAGACGCGCTCTAACAGCGGCTTCGAAACCTGGAACCCGATGAACTGGTGATATTGCTCCGAGGCGTAACGGTTCTTGGCCACTTGCGCCATATCGAATCCGAACTCGATGCGCAGGTGCGCGTTTTTGTCGTCCGCGAAGCGCACGGAGTTGCCGAACTTCGCGCGCAGCTTGGGATACTCGATGGCCACGGATTGATTCACCGAGGGATGGCCAGTGATGTCCGCCGCGTAGTGCGACAAAGCGCCAAGCGCGAAGGCAAACTCGTTGAGGTCCTGACTCTGCTCGATCAAGGCGATAACGAAATCCCCGCTGCGGACGTAATGGGTTAAGTCGCTGAATTCCACGCTGCCGAACGGATAGTAGCCCAGATCCTGAATCACCGCGCCGCCGTAGGCATAGGCATGTGCCACGGTGATCTGGTCGTCAGTGGAATCCGGGAAGCGCTTCAGGAGCAGCGGCTTGATCGAATCGGTCCACAGCAGGTCCACGATTTCCTCGTGGGTCAGTACAGAGTAGGCGGCCGCGGGCCCGCTCCCCATCGACAGGAAGAGAACCCACATCGTGAGCTGTGTCACCAGGCGGCGCGGCATATTATTCCTTACCCGTATCGGGTTTCGGAGAGAGGTCATGGCTTCTCCGGTTGTTGCGGCGGCTTAACCTGCGCGTGTTGCTGCGGCGCCGGTTGCTGGGAAGCCTGGCCTTGCTTTGGCGGCTCCTGGCGCTGGGCCTGCGGTGGCCTTTGCGCTTGCCGCGGTTGTGGCCTTGGCCCGTGCCGGGCAGGCTGGGACTGAGGCGCCGGCCGGCCGGCATAGTTCGTGTTGGCGCGATTCCTGTTCGCTTCGTTCCGCTGACGGGTGGTTCTCGGATCCATGGCACTCGGCTTTTCGTAAGACCGCGCCGCGTTGGAAGGCGCGGGCACCGCATGGGCCGGCTGTTGCCGCGTCGTCGTAGCACGCCGCGCGGCGGGGGCCTGAGTTCCGGAGCGGTCGGCATCTTGAGCGGCCCAGAGGCTCGCCGAGAACGTGAAACAAATCGTTAAGGCAACCGCAGGAAGAGTTCTCATTTTGCTCATTTCGCGACTACGCTCTGCCAGCAAGCAGTTGAAGCGCCACTTTCAAGCGGCTCAAAAGACAGATCGCCTGCCGGCAGGCTGGTCCGAATCCACGCACAAGTTGCAGACCGGACGCAAGAATTGCAAATGGCCGTCCGTAGCGGGCGGAACAACCGGTGCACTTACACATCCGCCGCGAAATAGTTGCACTTCGGGCGGCCCGATCGCTCGCAATCCGATGCAAACAGGCCTGTCTGCTTTGGAACTGTCCGTGCCTTCTTATCACTGAGGAGAAAACATGAAATCTAGCACAAAGGATCAGATCGAAGGCTCGTTGGATCAGGTGAAGGGTGCACTCAGGGACAAGATCGGCCAAGCCACCAACAACCCTACGCTATCGGTGAAAGGCCGTGCCCAAAACTTGCGCGGCAGGATTCAAGAAAAAGCCGGGCAGATCAAACGTGTCTTTGAAAAGTAAATCGAATGGCATCCTTCGTCCGCATCTAAACCAGCGGTCGTCGCTTTCTTCGAATGGTTCGGGGCCGTCGGCGCGTTCTTCGGCCGATCTGTCGAAATAGCCCGGAGAATCCCTTACGCCATTGACACAACAAAGAATTGTGTTGTGAGGAGCAGGGTGAGGAACGGCCGGTGCAGCACTACTTCCTGCGGATCGTGAAGAACAGCATGACCGCAAACACCGCCACGCCGCCAACGCCAATCAGGACGACATGCTGGGAGAAGAAACGCAGGATATGGCGTCCGTACTTCTGCGCTAGAAACGCCAGGATTGTGTAGCGGACCAGACGGCCGAGCGTGAGTGCCGCCAGAAACTTGCGCACAGGATACTGCATTGCGCCGGCCGCAAACAGGAACGGCACCATCGGCGCGGGGGGCGGAAGCAGTGCCGGAATGGCGATCGCTCCAAAACCGGATCGATGGAAGATCTTGTAAACCCTGTCCAGTTGCTTCTTCGAGAAGCGTCGCGAGAGCATGTCCTTGCCGCCCTTGCGCGCGAGATGATAGGTGACCAGGCCTCCGAGCACCGATCCTGCCGTTGCCGCCACGCCATACCAGATCCACCAATGGCTGTCGCGGGCGCACAACACAACCGTCAACAGATCCATGCTGCCGGGCAGGGGAATGATGGAAGCATCCAGAAGGCCGAGGGGAATGAACCCAGCGGCCCCCAAATGAAAAATCCAATGTCGCGCGGTTCGCGCGGCGCTCGGCGCTGCGGCCGCAAGGATCGTCAGGGCGTGCATACCTTAATCTACACTGGCCCAAGTCAGAACGATGGCGGTATGCGCATTCCTCGCAAGACCGTCAAGTGGATGAGAAGCTGGTCGAGGCACGCAGCCTTCGCGAAGACGGGGACCGCCAAAGCAAAAGCCGCACTTCTCTGGGCATATTCTGCAGTTTCCCTCTCGGTAGATTTACTTCGAGGACCGGCCCAGGTCGTCCAGCTTTTGCTCGATCCGCTTGAAGCCTTGTTCCGTTTCTTCCTTCAGCTTGTTCCATTCTTCGGTGCGGCCCATTTCATTGGATAGCTTGGCGCGCAACTCCGCGACTTCCTGGTGGAGTTGCTTCCTTTCACCGTCCACAGCGTGACGAGACTGGCTCTGGGCCGGCTTGGCATCCGCCTTCAAGGCGTCGATCCGGAGTTGGAGTTCCTTCAATCGCGAGTCGAGCGCCTTTTTCGCGGCTTCGCTGGCGTGGATCTGGTCGGCGCGAGCGAGCACCGCAGCTTTGTCAACGGCCCTGCTGCTGGCCAAAGAGGTCCCTTCGCAACCGGCAGCGAGCAGCAAAGTGAAGAGAGTTACGGCTACTTCCAGAATTCTGAGTTTCTGCATCCTCGATCTCCTTTGGAAGCGCCCGTTGCTTAGCGGAACGCGCCGAGCGCGTAGGCGATCAAGAGGATGATCACCACCGTGCCCAACCCTACTCCCGCACCTCCACCGCCGCCCCAGCGGCTATGGCCGTAATATCCTCCACCACCACCGAAGAGCAGAATCAAGACAATAATGAGCAGCAACATCGTGGGCAGTCCTTTCCTATTTCTTTTCCCGGTGTGAGAGAGGCACGAGCAGGGCCAATCGACGGGGACGCCATCTCATGCAGTTGCACGGCCGTGCAAGTCTAACGTGCGCAAGCTCTGCATTCCGTGGGGTTCGTCAATCGGCAAATTGTGCGGCGAAAGCCGCCTGGCACATCACCCGATGCGGGCCGCCAACGCGAACAACCAGCCAACCACAGGATGTGTGCGCGGGACGGACCAACCACGATTGCTGTAGAATACTAACGTTTCTTGTAGGGCGCGAAGATTTGGAGTGCGGCGACTTGTCGCCGCTTTTCCAAATTGGCTTAATCTGTGAAATCTGTGTAATCTGTGGATCGATCCGTTTTTGTTGGGTTGCGGCTCGCCGCGCTGTGTAATCTGTGGATTGTTTTTTCCGATTTGAAGCTTCCCATGACTCGTAAAGCCAGCGATCGCCGCGAATTTCCAGAGCGTCCCATTGTAGGCGTAGGAGGGATCGTCATCAACGGCGATCGCGTTCTGCTGGTGCAACGCGCGGCAGAGCCACTCCAAGGACAATGGTCCATCCCGGGAGGCGCGTTGGAATTGGGCGAATCGCTCAGCGATGGCGTGGCGCGCGAACTGCTGGAAGAAACCGGTGTCGCGGTCCAGCCAACGGACATAGTGGAAGTGCTGAGCCGTGTTCTTAAGACGCCCGATGGCCGCGTGCAATACCACTACGTTCTGATCGACTACCTCTGCCGTCCGCTGGACGGTGGCGGCGATCCCCAGGCGGCGTCCGATGCCGGCGATGCGCGCTGGGTGGCGCGCGCCGATCTGGGCGATTACTACTTACGTCCCGAGACGATCGAGGTGATCGAGAAAGCCTTCCGCATGGCCGGGTAGGTAGCTTTCCGTGCCCTTCCGTTTTTCTTCCGTCTGCTTCGGTGTTCCAAAGAACCTCCCCCGAAACCCGCACCTTGAAATACAATGAATCTCATGACCTCGATCGCCAATCCAATTCAACAGGGTCAGGATGCCGACGCTGGCGTAGTGGCGCGGGTCCAAGCCGGAGACACCGAGGCGTTTGCGGAGCTGGTGAAACGTCACGAGAAGCGGGTCTACCGCACCCTGATGGGAATCACCGGGGTGCGGGAAGATGCCGAGGACGCCACCCAGAGCGCCTTCTTGAAGGCTTACCTGCACCTGGCGGATTTTCACGGGGCCTCCCGCTTTTCCACCTGGCTGTTGCGGATCGCCATCAATGATGGACTGGAACGCTTGCGCCGCCGCAAGCAAACCGTCAGCATTGAGGACGATCAGCCAGACGACAACGAGCACTACCGGCCCCGGGAGTTCCGCGATTGGCGGGATAATCCCGAAGAAAAATATACCAAGACGGAGCTGCGCGGGTTGGTGGAACGGGAAGTCATGAAATTGCCCTTCAAGTACCGCGTGGTGGTGATGCTGCGGGACTTGGAGGAACAATCCACGGAAGAAACGGCCACGGCCCTCGATCTGGAAATCAGCACGGTCAAGACGCGCCTGCTGCGCGGCCGGCTGATGTTGCGGGAGGCGCTGGCGCCCTTCTTCCTGCGCGATCGCGAAAAGGAGAACGTCCATGCTTAATTGCCGGGAAGTGCTAAAAGAGCTGGAGAGCTACCTGGACGACTCGCTCGCGGCGGAGGTCCGCAAGGACCTGCAGGAACACCTGGGCCATTGTAGTCACTGCCAGGTGGTGATGGACTCGTCGCGTCACACGCTGCGAATCATCGCCGACTGCAAGACATTCGATTTACCGGAGTCGCTGTCGGATCGGATCATGTCCAGCGTGCGGAACGTCCCGAAGCCCTAAGAATATGGTCAAACGCCTTCTCGCTCTTGCGGTCACTGTGGTGGCCGGCGTCGCTTGTATCGCCTTGGCGCGCGCAAATTTCCAGGTTCATGCCCAGAACCGCGTGGCGGCCGCCGACAGCGGCCACGTGGCGCTCGGCCTGGCGCTGCGCAAACTGGCCGTCTCCGGAACGTTCCTGCAAATCGCCGCGCACCCCGACGACGAACACAACGCGCTGTTCGCGATGTTCACGCACGGCATGGGACTGCGCTCCATCGACCTGCAGACCACGCGCGGCGAAGGCGGGCAGAACGAAATCGGGCCCGAGCTGTTTCGCGATATGGGCGTGCTGCGCACCTCCGAGCTGCTGGCGGCGCACCGCCTCGACGGCGCGGAGCAGTATTTTACCCGCGCCATCGATTACGGCTATTCCTTCGATCCGCAGGAAGTGATCGAGCAAGTGGGGCCGCAAGGAAATCGTCGGCGATTTCGTCCGCCTGATCCGCACCCTTCGTCCCGACGTGGTGCTGACCATGAACATCCAGGGCGCGCGGCGGCGACCGCGCGCATGAAGCCACTACGATTCTTTCGCGCGAGGCTTACCTGCGCGGCGGGCGATCCCGCCAAGTATCCGGAGCAGATCAAGCAAGGGCTGCGACCGTGGCAGCCGAGGAAGCTGTACTTCACGGCGGGGTTCGGCGGGGGGCGGGGAGGTCCGGCAGGACGTGCCGGGCCGCCACCCTGCCCACGCCGCGGTCGCCGAAGCTGACGCGGTGAATACGCGCTATGATCCGCTGCTCGGCCGCACCTACGCCGAGATCGGCTACCGACGCGCGCAGCAACCATAAGTGCCAGGGCACGGGCGGCTGCCTCCTCTGCCGGGATTCGGCGGGCGGGCGCGGCGGCGGCGGCGGCGGAGCTACCAGCTCGTGGACAGCACCATCCCCGGACGAATGGACAAAGAACGAATCGTCGCTGTTCGACGGCATCGACACCAGCCTGACGGCGCTGGCGCAATATGCCGGCCCGAATCCGCCGGCGGACTTGACCGCCGGGCTCGCCGCGATCGCCGATGCGGCCAAGCGCGCGCAAGCGCCTTCGACGCCGGGCAACGACGCGGCCACGGCGGCGCCGGTGGAGGCGGGTCTGGCGGCGCTGCGCGCTCTGCGCGCGCAAGTTCCCATCGCTGGGCTCACCGACGCGCGCGGCTACGAGATCGATTTTCGGCTGAAGACCAAAGAGCGCGATTATGAAGACGCCGTGCTCGCCGCGCATGGCCTGACGTTCGATGCCGTGGCCGATGATGGCCTGGTGATTCGGCGGCCAGCCGGTGAAGCTGTCGATGGTCGCGGTGAATCGCGGGCCATCGGAAGTCAGCGTGACCGGCGTCGCCGATCGCCGGCTTCGATGACGTCCGGCAGCTTGCGCAACCGGCACGGTGAAAAAGGACGCGCGTCTACACCTGCGCCGTGGACGCGCACGTTCCCAAGAACGCCGAGGCTGACCACGCCGTACTTCAACGACAACTACTGGAAGCATCCGGCGAATCATGCGATCAACATCTTCGAGCCCGACGTGCCGTTCGGCGTTCCGTTCCGCCCGACGCCGTTCCGGGCGACCTTTCACGTGAAGGCCGGCAGCGTGGAAGTCACCAGGAACTGCCCGTTCAGTTCCGCTACGTGAAGGACATTTACACCGGCGACAAGCGGATGGAGTTGAATGTCGTGCCGGCGTTTTCGGTGCGCGATCACGCCGCCGCTGGCGGTGATTCCGCGCGCCGCGAAGCCGGGGAAGTGCGGCGCGAAATTCACGTCACCGTGACCAACGGCACCAAGGGCGCGGCGCAGGCCAGCGTCGCGCTGGAAGCTGCCGGCGGGATGGAAGGTCGACGCCGGCCAGCGTGCCGCTCAGCTTCGAGCACGAGGACGAAGTCGCTCTCGGCGCGCTTTCAGGTCACCGCGCCGCCGCGGGTCAAGACCGGCGAATACACGCTGCGCGCCGTGGTGACTTCCCCGGCGACCGGCAACGAAAAATTCACCAACGGTTATCAGGAGATCGAATATCCGCACGTGGAGCGGCGGCAGGTGATCAAGCCGGCCGAGACGGCGCTGAAAGTGGTCGACGTGAAGATCGACGCCCAACCTCAACGTCGGCTACATCGTCGGCGTCGGCGACCAGGTGCCGCCGGCGATCGAGCAATTGGGCGCGAAGCTGTCCTTCATCGAGCAGGACGAACTGGCGTGGGGCGATCTATCGAAGTACGACGTGATCATGACCGGCGTCCGCGCCTATGAGCGCCGCGACGATCTGCGCGCCTACAATCACCGGCTGCTGGATTACGCCGAGCGCGGCGGAACGGTGATCGTGCAGTACAACAAGATGGAGTTCAACCGGGCGGAATACGGCCCGTATCCCGGCGAAGGTTGAGCGGCAACCGCGTGTCGCGACGAAACGGTTCCGGTGAAGGTGCTGGTGCCGGAGCATCCCGTGTTCAACTATCCCGAACAAGATCGGCCCGGCGACCTGGGCCGGATGGGTGCAGGAGCGCGGCCTGTATTTTCTCGGCGAGAAAGATCCAGAAATATGTCGACCTGGTTTCGATGGTGGATTCGTTCAAGGACAATCCGGGGGAGAAGCTGGGATCGTTTGTCGAAGGCAGGATCGGCAAGGGCCGCTGGATTTATCTGGGGCTGGGGCTGTGGCGGCAATTGCCGGCCGGGACCGACGGCGCGTACTCTTGCTGGCCAACCTGATCAGTCTGCCGAAAGCGCCGGTCCGGTAAATGCCCTTTCCCGAAGTACCCCGCATTGCTGATCGTCCGGAGCTAGTCCAGACGATCGTCCGGTAGGTAAAATGGAGATAGCTGTAACATACGAAAGAACTTACCGATTTTGCGACAACCGGCCACGTCAAAAACTTTTCCGACACTGTTCTGTGGTCGTTCTCGACGGCCCACTTTGGCAGAATCTCTTTCTGAATGAACCGCTTAGGTAGGACAGGCCTCCGGCCCAATGTCACTTACTTAAGGTAGTCTTTAGCCCCAAACGGGGCGACCTATGTCAGCCCAGGGCATCGCCCTGGGAAACGGGGGTTAATAGCCCTGAAGGGGCGTCCTAGAAAGTGGACGTTGCGCTCCGTTATCAGCATTTTAGGTCGCCCTTTCAGGGCTTGGGGTGTTTCACGGGCTTTCCCAGGCCGTTGGCCTGGGCTGGCATAGGTCGCCCCGTTGGGGCTTAAGTAAGTGACATTGGGCCTCCGACCTGTCCCTGATTTTCCAGCGGCGGCGCGCCGCTGGCTTGCACGGGCCGGGTTTGCCCGCGCAAGCAGATTTCCGCAGGGATGGCGAAAAACGTTGGCGGAGCCAAACCGCGCTGCCTGCCGGGAGAGACTTTTTCTCGCGAGATGATCTACCAGGGCCGAAGCAAGCTTCGGCCGGGAAAAAGCGGTAGCAAGCTACCGCACTCCAAATAACTACAACTTCCGCCCAAAGAAATCCACCGCCGCGTGATACGCCCGCAGCCACGATGCGTGGCGCAGAAACCCGTGGATCTCGTCGGGGATGATCAGTTGCTCGAAGTACACGCCCTGCCGCCGCAGCGCGCCACCAGCTTCACGGTCTCGCTGAAATTCACGTTGCGGTCGTCGTCGCCGTGGATCAGCAGCACCGGCGACTGCCACGTGCTTCACCGACGCCATGGGCGAGGATTCGAAGCCATGCGCGCCGCTTCGTCCCGCGCCGGATTCGGCCGCGGCGCTCGGCGTCGCGGCCGCCCGCGCCGATTAGCCGCGCGCGCTCCAGTCGTGCACGCCGTGGAAATCCACGCCCGCCGCGAACAGATTCGAGGCGCGCGCCAGGCCCAGCGCCGTCAGATAGCCGCCGTACGACCCGCCCCACAGGCCGATGTGCGCCGGGTCCACATCGGCGCGAGCTCGTCAGGTACAGCCCCGCGCCTTCCACGTCGTTGAACTCGCTGGCGCCGCGGCGCGCCGTAGTTGACCGCCTCGCGGAAATCCAGGCCGTAGCCGATGCCGCTGCGATAGTTGATCGACAGCACCACGTAGCCCTGGCTCGCCAGATATTGATTCATGCCGTAGGCGTTGTTGTAGTAATCCATGTAATGCCAGCCCAGCAGCATCTGGCGGCGCGATCCGCCGTGCATGAAGACCAGCGCCGGGTGCTTCTGGCCGGGCGTGCCGTCCGGGCGGCAGGAAAAGCTGCGCCGTGAATCTGCATGCCGTCGGTCGACGGTGTAGATCACCTGCTGCGGGACCACCAGCGAATCGGCCGGGAAATCGGCGGGGATGGAATCCGGCGCCAGGTCCTGAACCGTACCGCCCATTTGGATGGCGGCGCGCGCGGGCCGCTCGGCCATCGGCGTGCAGGAAGGCCACGCCGCCGCCCGCGAACACCGGCGCCACTCCAGCTCTCGCCGTTGGTCACGGCGCTGCGGCGGACCGCCGGCCGTGCTGACGCGCCAGATGTGCCGGCGGTCGATATCGTCCTGGTTGGAAGAGAAAACCAGTCTCCTTGCGATCGTCGCGAAAAGGAGACGTGTTCCACTTCGAATTCGCCGGGCGTCAGCAGCGCCGCGCGCGCCGCCTTCCACGGCCGCACCGAGTACAGATGCAGCCAGCCGTCCTTCTCCCACGGGAAAACGATGCGGTCGCCGGCGGCCCAGTAAAGCTGGCTTTCCGAAACCAGTGGCGTGAAACACGCTCCCGTTGCCCGCGATCGGCCATCCAGATCTGCCGCCCGACGCCGTCGCCACCGTGGCCACGCGAATCGACCACGGTTCGCCACTGCTCGCCGCGCGCCTCCGCGTCCGCCGCCGGCCCCGCGCCGCAGTGCGCATGAACGCCATCTGCTTGCCGTCGGGCGACCAGACCGGATTGCTGTCGCGATCCACGGTGGGGTCGAGATAGGTCAGCGCTCTTGGCCGCGAAATCGTAGACGGCGATGAAGCTGTGGTTGCCGCGATCGCTGACAAAAGCCAGCTTGCGATCCGTCCGGCGACCAGGCGATCTCCGCGGAGGTCACGCCGCTGCGCGCGCGATACAACAACACCGGCTTCTCGGAACCGCTGAGCGGCGCCAGCCAGATCTGGCTGCTTGCGGATGTAGGCGACGCGATCGCCTTTGGGCGAAATGCGCGGGCGAATGGCCTTCGGCGATCTTGCGCGGCGCCTGGCCGGGACGCCACGATCCAGATGGCCTGCTCCACACCCGCCGGTGTCGGTGCCGGGGTTGGGATCGGGCCGGCCCAGAAACTCCAGGTCGCCGCCGCGCGTGTAGACCACGGCGCGGCCATCGGGTGTCCACGTGCAGTTGCCCGATATCCGTGCCGTCGTCCTCGGTGTAAGAGGTGAGGCGGACGCCTTTCCAATCCGGGCGCGGCGGCGATCCAGACGTTGCGCGCGCCGCGTTCGTTCAGCATCCAAGCCACTTTGCCGCCGCCGGGCGCCGCGACCAACTCCGAGGGAAAGGGCGCCGAAAGCACCTGCTCCAGCGTGAAGGTCTTGGCGGCCAAAGCGGAGACGAAAAGGAAAATCCCCAGGGTTAGGCGTTTCATGGAAACGAGTATACCGTATGACAGGCATGGCAGTCAGCGACAGTCAGCGAGCCGCTTAGTTGACATTCCCGTAGGCACCCGAATGAGTCTCGAAGCGCAATTGAAACTGAGGACGATCTCATCTCGCCGTCGCTTTAACTACGCGCGGCAACACCTCGGCATTTCCCGAGGGAAGAAGGAATCGGAACGAAGCCGCAGGTTCTACCGGGCGCACCATCCCCCGTCAATCAGGATATCGGTGCCGGTAATGAAGCCGGCCGCGTCCGAGCAGAGGAAGCAGGCCAGCGATCCGATCTCTTCGACCCTTCCCCAACGGCCAACAGGAATGCTGGCCAGGAACTGGGCATTGGCTTCCGGATTCTCCATGAGAGACCGGTTCATTTCAGTGGCGAAGGGTCCGGGACTGATTCCGTTCACGGTGATGCCCTCGGCTGCGACTTCCAGGGCCAAGGCGCGAGTCAAGCCCAGTAGGGCAGCTTTGCCCGACGAGTACGCGCTGCGTCCCGGAAGCGAAACATGGCTCATGATCGACGTCATATTGAGAACGCGGCCGTAGCCTGAACCTCTCATGTGCGGCAAGAACGCCCGGCACATCAGGAAAGAACTGGTCAGGCTGGTGTCCACCACGTTGCGCCATTCCTCGAGACTGAAGTCGGTCAGATTTTTTCGAACGTTCGTTCCGGCGTTGTTGATGAGAATCTGGATGCGCCCCAACTCGCTGGAAACCTCCGATTCCAGACGCTGGACTTCCTCCTCCCGGGTTACATCGGCGATCAACACGCTGGCCTTTCCGCCGCGCCCCGCGATCTCCTGACGAACCTCTTGCAGCTTCGAGGAATCGCGCGCCACCAGTGCGATCGTAGCACCCGCCGCACTCAGGGCCAGCGCCATGGCCTTGCCCAGGCCCCGGCTCGCACCCGTGATCAATGCAGTCTTCCCAGAAAGCTCGGCCATACTTTTCTTACTTCCTCCTTCCCAGCCGGAACGCCACCCCAGCTGCAAGAATACTCTAGCAGGAAAAACCACGGTTGGCGACCGGATCGGGCTGCCACTACCTAATCGTCCCATAGTGACTCATTTTCAAACGAAACGCAGGCCATCAGAGGACGATGCTTCGGAGCCGGCGAAGCTGGCGGCATATCGGTAGCCCACAGCGTAAGCTGTGGGTACATGTGCAGAGCGTTCCAGCCCGCGAGTGCGGGCGACATAAAGGCAAGGATATGTCGCCCGCAATTCGCGGGCTACGCTTCTTTGGTCCCTGGACCCACAGCTTACGCTGTGGGCTACCAATATGTCACCGGCTAACGCCGGCTGAGGAGGCCAGTCCAGCCGGGATGGCCGCATTCTTCAAAACGAGTCACTACCAATCGTTCGTGCCGTTGCTGTGATAAGCTTCCCAACATATTTCAGAGACTTCGTCGGTTTCCGTTTTCAGCAGCATTTCTCGTTTCGTAGTTCCGCGCGGGAGTTTATTCCCGCTGCGGGGACAGGAGAATACGTTGAGAGACCTCAAGCGCAAGTTCACCTTCGCCGGCATGACGGCGTTGTCCATTGTTGTGCTATTTGTCGTGCTACTTCAGATCACTGCTGTCCCAAGTCCGGCTGCTGTCCGCAGCCCGGCGCAATCGGACGCGGAGCAACCGAACGATGCGGCGCTGATTGCCAAAGCCAAAGCCATTCACAGCCGCGTCCTCAAGCTCGACACGCACAACGATATCGAGCCCGCGAACTTCACGCCGGATTGCAACTACACCATGCGCCTGACGACGCAGGTCAATCTGCCGAAGATGGTCGAAGGCGGCATGGATGTCTCGTTCATGATCGTTTACGTCGGCCAGGGCCCGCTGACGCCGGAAGGGTTATGACAACGCCTACCGGCAGGCGATCGCGAAGTTCGACGCCATTCATCGCCTGACCGAAAAGATCGCGCCCGACCAGATCGGCCTGGCGTTGACGCCCGCCGACGTCCTCGCGTTGCACAAGAAGAACCTGCGCATCGCCGTCATCGGCGTGGAGAACGGATATCCCATCGGGACCGACATCAAAAGAGTGAAGGAGTTCTACGACCGCGGCGGGCGATACATGTCTCTGGCCCACAATGGCAACAGCCAGCTCGCCGATTCGAACACCGGAGAAACGCAGGGCTATCTCTACAACAACGGACTGTCGCCGCTCGGCCGGGAAGTCATCGCCGAGATGAATCGGCTGGGCATGATGGTCGATCTGTCGCATCCCTCGAAGGGCGCGAACATGGAAGCCATGCGGCTTTCGAAGGCTCCGGTGATCGCGTCGCATTCCGGGGTGCGCGCGCTGGCCGACGTCAGCCGGAATATGGACGACGAGCAGTTGCTGGCTCTGAAGAAGAACGGCGGCGTGATTCAGGTGGTGGGGTTCGCGTCGTATGTCAAGACGGATTCGAAGGAACGCATCGACGCGCTGGCGAAGTTGCGCGAAGAGTTCGGGCTGACGGCGCAGGCGGACGCGGCGGCGGCGGTGGCGGAGGCGGCGGACGCGGCGTGGACGCGCGCGGGCGGCGGTGCGGCGGCTGCGGCTCGCGCATGTCCGGTGGAGAGCGCCGGCGGCGCCTGCCGCGCAGGGTCGCCGAGGCGGAGGCGGCGGCCGCGGGCGCGGAAATGCCGGCTCTCGACGCCCTTTCGCCCGAACGGCGCGCGGAATACGACAAGCGGCTGGCCGAGATCGACGCCAAGTTCCCGCCGGCGCGGCCGCGCCAACGTGAAGGACTTCGTGAATCACATCGACTACGCGGTGAAGCTCATCGGCATCGATCACGTCGGAATTTCGTCGGACTTCGATGGCGGCGGCGGAATCGACGGCTGGAACAGCGCGGCGGAAGCCTTCAACGTCACGCTGGAACTGGTGCGGCGCGGCTACACCGAAGAACAGATCGGCAAGCTGTGGAGCGGCAATCTGCTTCGAGTTTGGGGAGAAGTGGAGAAGGTCGCGCAGAAGCTGCAAAAGGAAAAAGGCTGAGCCGGGCGCCCGATGCGCACGGGTTCCACTTGGAAAACGTCGGTGCGAGCATCGCAAGTGATTGAAGTAGACTCTGTCGCCGGATGCGTATTCCGGGGCATCCCGATCACCGTTCCAGGCTGATCCCGATCACGATTCCGGGCGGGAAGCCGATCAGTTTTCGGCCCTCCTCCAGAATGGTGATCGGAACACAGAGAACACAAGACCAAACGAGTTCTTCTCTGTGTTCCGATCTCCGTGGTCTCCGTGCCTCCGTGGCCAATTCGCCGTTTACGGCACCCGCGAGAACAAGCCATCGTGATCGCTGGCCAGATACAAACGCCCGCCCGGACCCAGCGATAAACGCCGGGGGCGGCCGATATAGCGCGCGATGTCGCCCGATGGTTCCACTGGTTCAACCATCGCCTCAAAGTTCTCGCCGCCGTCGCGCGATACATACACGCGATCGTTGACCGCCGACCCGGCGTAGATCCGCAAAGCATCGTTGGGATCGAGCAACACGTCGTAGACCGGACCCGTCGGAACACCGTGGCCCAGCAACTCCCAGCGGATGGTTTCCGGATCGACGCTGGCGTCGGTGGAGCGAAACAAACCGTGGTCGGTAGCAACGTAGATTCGCCGGCCGTCCAGCGCGAGCCGTTGGACTTGCACGGGCGATTCGGGGAGAGAACTGGGCGTCCATCGCCCGCCGCCGTTGAGGGAGATTTGGAGGCCCTCCGTTGTGGTCGCGGCCACCAGCATTTTCGATGTCGCTGCCAGACGCTCCACGTTCCACGAGGGCGATGTACTCTGCCACGTCACGCCGCTGTCCGGCGACCAGAGAACGCCTTCGGGCGTGGCGGCGAACAAGGCGCGGCCGGCCGTGGCGAAATCGGCGATGGGGAATTGGGCCGGCGATCCCTTATAGCCCTGGCGTCCGGAAGGCAGCGTTACCAGAGTCAACAAACGTCCAAAGCCTTGCCAAATTCCTGGCGCCGTCCGGAAGCGGTAGAGACCGTCGGTGGCGCCGGCCAGCAGCGTGCCGTCGGGAGCGACAATCAGGCTGATGACGTCGGCGCCGTTCAATCCATCGGGGCGGCTTTTCGGGAGACTGTGCCAGTTCTGGCCGTCTTCGCTGAGAAAAACGCCGCCGTATTCCTTATCGTGACGCACCGCGGCAGCCAAAACCGTCTTGCCGCCGGGAGCGGTCCAGGATTCCAGGCGCCAGATTTGGCGGTGCGAAAACCCGTTGTTGGCCGGCTCAAACGTTCGCGCGCCATCGCGGCTCTCCAGCACGCCGGCGCGGTCGGTGGCCAGAAAAAGATGCTCGGGATCGCTGGGATCGATCGCTACTTCGTTGACGATCAGAGTGGGCGCGGTCATCTGCGTCCAACTAGCGCCGCTGTCGGCCGTCCTCCACAATCCTTCCGTCGTTCCCGCGTAAACCACCGCCGGGTGCAGGGGATCTTGCCGTAGGGCGCGCGTGCGGCGCGCGGAAAAAGGAATTCCATGCACTTTGCGCCACAGCAGACCGGCATTCTCCGTGCGATAGATGCCGGAGCACGCGCCGAGATAGGCAATGTTGTCGGCGAACCAGTCCACGGTGATGGTGAAGACGTCGGAATCGTCCAAAATTCCTTCCTTGATGGAAAACCAATTGGCGCCGCCGTCGGTGGTTTTCCAAGGCAGGTGCCAGGTTCCCGCATAGACCACGTTGGAATCGCGCGCGTCCACCGCCAACGACTCGACATTATGGATTTCCACGTTGTCCTGGGGAGAAATGCGGGCCCACGTGGCCCCGCCGTCGGTGCTGCGAAAGACGCCTTCCAGGGTGCCTGCGAACAGGCGTTGCGGGTCGCCGGGCGCCATCACCAGGGCGCGAACGCTTTGTCCGGAGATGCCCGGCAACTCCTTCCACGTGGCCCCGGCGTCGGTCGACTGGAACACACCGCCACCCTCGCCGTTTCCAGTCGTGTAGGCGCCGGCGTAGAGCAGATTCGATTCGCGCGGATGAATCAGCAGGCGGCCGATCACCAGGTCCTGGCGCGGGGCGACTTCCGAAAGGCGGACCCAATGTTTGCCGCCATCGGCGGAGGAGTAGATCTGGCTGTTGCTGGTGCCCACAAAGAGGCGGGAGAAATTGTGCGGATCGGCAACCAGCGAGCGGGCGTCGCCGCCAAAAGGACCGATGGGCCGCCACGGTGAACCCCCGGCGGCCCATTCGGTAAAGCAGCAACAACTACAAAACGCGACGGCAATGATCGCGCCACGAGACGGAGTCAAGTCTTATTGCTTCGCGTCCGGAGCCGCCGCCTTCTTCTTGGCGGCGGGCTTCTTGGCATCGCGTGGTTGCGGTTTGGGCTCGGTCACGGCCGCGCCCGGTCCACCGTAGGTTGCGCCGCGAGGCACCAGGGTAATCTGGCACTCCGGGGCGCCGCCAGTCGCGGAGCGCACTTCGATGCGGCCCGCGGCGATGCCCTTTTCCGTAACCAGGTAGTCCTTCACGTTGGCGGCGCGTTGCGCACCCAAGTCGGCGGGAGTCTTCTTGCCGGCCGCCCGCTTCGCCTTGGCCGCTTCCTTGTCATCCTCATTGCCGACCAACACCAGGGAGGCGTCGCCTTGCTGCTGCAAGCGCAGCGCGGCGTCGTCCAGGATCGCCTTGCACTCGTTGTTCACGCGCGCCGGGCGCAGTTTGTTGGACTGGCCTGTGAAGGAGCAAGTGTTCAGCACTTGCGACGTCGGTGTAACCACGGGAGCAGGCACGTTGACCATGGTGGATGCCGAGCAATCCCCGGTTAATCCGCGATCGTCGCTGACTCGCGCCGTGCCGGTGTAGCTGCCCGCGGCGAGGTTGGTGGTATCCAGACGCGTGGTGCGGCCCGTGCCGGTCACGGCTCCGCTCCAACGATAGGTCAGCGGGCGGCCGTCCGAGCTGTTGCCGTCCACCGTGAAGGTGACCGCTTCGCCGCGATTCACCGAGCGGCTGCTCACCGAGCAGGTCGCCGTGGGCGGATGCCTGGCCGGCTCATAGATCGTCAGGCTGGCGGTGCAATCGGAGAAGCCGCCGTTGGGGTCGCTGACGCGAACCGTAGCCGTGTAATCGCCGGGCTTCAGGTTGCTGGTATCTAACCGCGCCTCGGCTTGGTTGCCGTTCTCCAGCCGTCCCGCCATGGTGTTCCAGGAGTAGGTCAGCAGGCCGTTACCCGTAGTCGTGCCGCTGGAAACCAAGCGCACCGCCGTACCCGCAGTAGCGCGAGCCGGGTCGGCCGAGCAACTCACCGTGGGAGGAAGCGGCAAGGGCGGCGCCGGAGCCACCGGATAGTTGGAGGTGTTGATGGCGAAGTAGAAACCGTTCTTGTCTCCACCGAATTGGTTGATCGAACGGCGATAGCCGGCGTTCAAGGCGAACCAGTTCTTGATGTAGCCGCGGAATCCCGCGGTCAGGTCGATCGGATCGGCCGCGCCATAAGTAGTGTTCGGCGTGCCCTGATTCAGGAAAAAGTCGCCGGTAACTTCGGCAATGAACTGCAGTCTGCTGGTACGAGGAATGTTGAAGCCCGCGCGGATCGGAATATCGCTGGTCGAACCGATCAGCGTGGTACCGGCGCTCTTGACGGTCGGCAGGAACTCGTAACCCCCGTTAAAGTACACGCCGGCGATGCCCGCCTTCTTGCTCAAAAGGAAGTCAACCCCGCTCAGTACCGTACCGGTCTGGTCGCCGGTGCTAAACAGGGCGGTCGCGCTGTGGTGGGTGGGAATCGAGATCCAGGGGTGAATCGCGAAACTCACGCTGCTGCCGCGGGATTCCGAGGTGATGTTGTACTGGCCGCCGACCACAATGTCGCCAAAGCCGGTCTGCAGCCGGCGATTCACATAGGGATAGAGCGGGAAGTAGCCGGCCCGCCCGGTCAACAGGTTGTAGATAGGATTACGCAATTGGTTAATGGCCACGCCCGGCATGGACACTGGCGGCCCTAGCAGCGGGCAACCCGTGCAGGCCGAAAAATTCGCGGCGTTCAACGTGGCTTGGCCCAAACTCAACTGATCGTCACGCCGCGATAGGATGCGGGTATTGACGTTAAAGCGGACCATCAACTCCAGCCGGTCGCTAGCTCCCCAGAACAAGCTGGTCCCGGTCTGGGTGATGGTCATTTGCCCCGGATTCCGATTGACGCGATCCATCCAGCCGGAAGTGCCCCACGATTTAGCCGGCGGCGTGTCCGCGGACAAAACCTTCCACAGTCCGATGCCACCCCAAATGCTGGCTTGAGGTGTGAGCAGATCGGGCTCCGGACCAGGCCCGAACGAACCCGACGATTGAGCCGAGAGATCGCCGGCCATTACCATCAGCATGGCAGCCGGCAGAACCAAGGTTAAGAGCTTGCGCAACATGAGCTTCCTCCGTTCAACAACAATGAGTTCCTGCACCTGCGTGAAGTCCCCAAAACGCTCTGACTGTCGTGGGGTCTGTCAGAGCTAACCCTTGGGATACTCTTAGACTATAGCAAAGCGGTGGTGGCTTGAGAAGCATAAATCTTTCGCCAGGGAACCTTCTTAGTTATTATTTGGTTAGCATGGCGTACCGGGACTTCGTCGCCGCACCATTCGGGGAGGGGGTTCAAGAGGGCTTGCCCTGGACGTCGGCGGCCTTTTGCGACCTCCAGGTGAATGGTTTCGCGGGCACAGATTTCAACAGTCCGGACGTTTCCATGGCCGGCTATGCCCGGGCGGTGGAAGAGCTGTGGAAGACCGGCGTAACGCGCTTTCTACCCACCATTATCACCGCGGGTCATGCCGAGATGTGCCGATGTCTGCGAGCCGCGGCGTTGGCGGCGCAAGCGCCGCGAATGGGAGCGTCGATCGCCGGGATCCATCTGGAGGGTCCCTGGGTTTCTCCCGACGATGGACCGCGCGGCGCGCATCCGCGGCGGCACGTTCGCGCACCCGACGCGCAAGAGTTCCTGCGGCTCCAGGACGCCGCCGCCGGCCGCATCCGCCTGGTCACGCTGGCCCCGGAGTGGCCCGGCGCACCGGCCATCATCGCCTGGCTGGTGGAACAGGGAGTTCACGTGGCGATGGGCCACACTGCCGCCACCGCCGCGCAGATTGCCGACGCGGTGCGCGCCGGCGCGCGCCTTTCCACGCATCTCGGCAACGGCTGCGCGGAGATGCTACATCGCCACCACAATCCCATTTGGGAGCAGCTGGCCTGCGACGAATTGAGCGTCTCGCTGATCGTGGACGGCCATCACTTGCCACCGGCGGTGGTCAAGAGCATGATCCGCGCGAAAGGCCCGGGGCGTATTTTTCTGGTGACCGATGCCAGCGCGCCGGCGGGATGCCTGCCGGGACGCTACCAGTTGGGCGAGGCCGAGGTGGAATTGACTTCTGCCAGCGGCCCCGCCGATATCGGGCGGGTCGTACTGCACGGCGGCGCCGACACTGCCGATTCACCGGCGCGCTTAGCCGGTTCGGCGCTGCGCATGGATCAGGCCATCGCCAACACGGTGCGTTTTGCGGGAGTTTCCTGGGAGCAAGCGCTGGCCATGGCCGGGCCTATTCCAGCGGCGGCCGCCGGTTTGTCCTTTCCCAATGATAATGTGTTAGTGGAATGCCACGGCCACGGCCTGGTCATTCATCGCGTTTTTCGAGAAGGAGAATTACTTTGGCAAAATACGTCATCAACCACGACAACGTGACCCCGGCGGAAATCGAGGGCCTTTTCGGCGGTGCCGGCAAGTTCTCGCGTTTTGCCCTGTATGGAGAAGCGGACGCTCCTCCGTTTACGGTGATCGCGGTGACCGAAATGGCTCCCGGAGCACGCGTGGGACTACACGTGCAGCCGGACCAGCAGGAGTTGCTTTACATTCTGGAGGGCGCGGGACGTTTTACTCTGGACGGCGAGACCGCCGCGGTGCGAACCGGCGACGCCATCCTGGCGCGCGCCGGCGCGAATTTCGGGCTGGCCAATACCGGAGCGTCGCTGCTGCGGTATCTGGTCGTAAAGTGCCGCACCTAAAGCGCCGTACGGTGCCGGATTTACACGGCTTGGTTGCGGCCCGCCGGCCGCCCCGCCACAGGAAGAGACAGGTTCAGTGGCAGGTTGATTTGACACCGCGCGCCGGGCCGGGTAGGATAACTAGGCTTAGCGGTTCTTCGGGGGCAGGCAGCTATGGCTACAACAGAGACATCCGCAAGAGGCATCAGTGCCTATGAGCGGTTTCAAGCGGCGCTGAGGTGGATGGTGGGGGAAAAAGGAAGCGACTTGCACGTTTCGGCGGGATCGGGATTCCGCGTCCGCCTGAAGGGCAAGTTGGTGGAGCCGCCGGGCAACGTTCCGCTCGGTCCGGCCGACACCGCGACCGTGGTCGCCGGAATTCTGCTGGCGTCGCGCAAATGCAACAAGGATAACGTGGCCCAAACCGTGGCCGGCATCCTCGATTACGATTGCTCCTATTCGATGGCGGAACTGGGCCGTTTCCGTGTCAACATCGCCTGCCAGCGCGGATCGCTGGCCCTGGTGCTGCGGCACATCCCCCTGACGCTGCCGACCGTGGAGACGCTGGGCCTGCCCGCCGTGATGGGCGAGATCGCCATGACCGAGCGCGGCCTGATCCTGCTGACCGGCGTGACCGGCTCCGGAAAATCCTCCACGCTGGCGGCCATGATCAATCACGTCAACCACCACAAGGCGCACAAGATCATCACCATCGAGGATCCCATCGAGTTTCTGTATCGAGACGAGCAGTGCAGCATCATGCAACGGGAATGCGGCGCCGACACGGAGGGCTTCGGCAAAGCCCTGCGCGCCGCGCTGCGCCAGGATCCCGACATCATCCTGGTGGGCGAGATGCGCGACAAGGAAACCATCGACATCGCCATCAAGGCCGCGGAGACGGGCCACCTGGTATTTTCCACGGTCCACACCACCGACGCGCCCAAAACCATTTCCCGTTTGGTCAGCGTGTTTGAGCCGGCCGAGCAACTCTCCCTGCGTCTGCGTCTGGCGGAAACCCTGAAAGCGGTGATCTCCCAGCGTCTGCTGCCGCGCGCCGACGGCACGGGCCGCGTGGTGGCCTGCGAAATCATGCGCCAAACCAAGTCGATTCAGGAATGCATCGCCGATGCCGACAAGACCGACGAGATGAAGGACTACATCGAGAAGGGCAAGGAGATGTACGGCATGCAAACCTTCGATCAATGCCTGACCGATCTCTACTTGAACAAACTGATCGACATGGAAACGGCCAAAGGCGCGGCCACCTCGCCCGCCGATTTCGAACGCAATCTACAGTTCCAGTAAAAACAGGCCCGAGCCGCGAGGCCCGGGGCCCGAGTCTTAAAGAAGGCCCGAGTCGCGAGGTCCGAGGCCCGAGTCGGGCAGCGCGAAGAAAGTTTCCTACTCAGTCCTCGGGCCTCGCGGCTCGGGCCTTCTTTAAGCCATGAACCCGACTGTTCTCGACGTTGTCATTGTGGGCGCCGGCCCCACCGGCCTGGCCACCGCCATCGAGTGCCAGAAGGCCGGTCTCTCGCTCCTGGCCATCGAAAAGGGATGTCTGGTGAACTCTCTTTCCAATTATCCCACCGAGATGATTTTCTTCACTACGCCGGAATTGCTGGAAATTGGCGACATTCCCATGACCAGCTTGCGTGAAAAACCGAATCGCGTGGAAGCGCTGAAGTACTACCGCAGGGTGGCGGAGCATTACAAGCTGCCGGTGCGGCTCTACGAGCGCGTCGAGAGAATCGAAGGCGCCGACGGCGAATTCCTGGTCCATTCCCAGACCCGGCACGGCGAGCGGCGGTTGACGATCGGTCGCAAACTGGTGCTGGCCTGCGGCTACTACGACTTGCCCAACCCGTTGAACGTGCCGGGCGAGGAGCTAGGCAAAGTGCAGCACTACTATCGCGAGGCCCATCCGTTCTTCGACAGCGACGTGCTGATCGTCGGCGGCAAGAACTCCGCGGCCATTGCGGCGCTCGATCTGTACCGCCACGGCGCGCGGGTGACCCTGGTGCATCGCGGCGCAGCGCTGCACCGCAACATCAAGTACTGGATCATGCCGGATATCGAAAATCGGATCAAGAGCGAAGAAATTCGCGCCTATTTCAACACCACCGTGCAAGAGATTCAGGAAGACCGCGTGCTCATTTCCGCGCCGGCCGGTGAACAGTGGATCAAGAACGATTTCGTCCTGGCCATGACCGGATATCATCCCGACTTCGACCTGCAGAAATCGGTGGGCATCCATATTGACAAAGACTCCGGGCGTCCGGAGTGCAATCCCGAGACGCTGGAAACCAACGCTCCCGGCGTGTACCTGGCGGGCGTGCTGGTGGCCGGCACGCACACCAACGAAATCTTCATCGAGAACGGCCGCTTCCACGGCCGGCAGATTGCCGCCGATATCGCGCGCAAGGTGAAGTAACGCAGGCCGGCGTTACTGGCGTCATCGGCGGGTGCTTTTAGGAGGAATCACTTCCAATGACAACCTATTGGCGCGCCTTCTTTTCCCTTGCGCTGCTGCCGGTCCTGGCTCTCACCTCGCAAACCAAGCCGCGCGCACGCGACCTCGGCGTGCCTTTTGACGGCACGCCCGGACAGCTCAACGCCATCACCGACGTGGCCGGCGTCGAAGTGGGACACGCCACCATCATTCGCGGCCAGGGCGCGCTGAAAGTCGGTGAGGGTCCGGTGCGCACCGGCGTGACGGCGGTGTTGCCGCGCGGCAAGCCGATGGCGGCGCCCGTTTTTGCCGGATGGTTCTCGCTGAACGGTAATGGAGAGATGACCGGCACTACCTGGGTGGAAGAATCGGGATTCCTGGACGGCCCGGTCATGATCACCAACACCCACAGCGTCGGCGTGGTGCGCGACGCCGTAATCGCCTGGCGCTTGAAGAACGCGCCTCCCGCGAACCTCGCCGATTGGTGGGCGCTGCCGGTGGTTGCGGAAACGTGGGACGGTCCGTTGAACGACATCAACGGATTTCACGTCAAACCCGAGCACGCCTTCCAGGCCCTCGACACCGCCACCGGTGGACAGAGTGACCGAAGGCTCGGTCGGCGGAGGGACCGGCATGTCCTGCCTGGGATTCAAGGGCGGCATCGGGACAGCATCGCGCAAACTGGACGAGCGCTTGGGCGGATACACCGTGGGCGTGCTGGTCCAATGCAATTTTGGCTCGCGCCAACAGCTTCGCGTGGCCGGCGTGCCGGTGGGACGGGAGATCGATCTGCAGTTGCGCGGCGCGGCTCCGTTGGCCACGGACAGCCCCGCGGGAGACGAGCGCGGCTCCATCATTATCGTAGTGGCCACCGACGCGCCGCTGCTGCCGCATCAATTGAAGCGCCTGGCCAAGCGGGCCGCCCAGGGAATCGCGCGCGACGGATCGACGGTCCGGCAATGGTTCCGGCGACATCTTCATCGCCTTCTCGACGGCCAATGCAGGGGCCGTGCAAGCCACGGGGACACCAACTGTCGCGATGCTTCCGAACGAGCGCATCAGTCCGATTATTCGAAGCCACGGTGCAGGCCACCGAGGAAGCCGTGATCAACGCAATGGTGGCGGCGGAAACCATGACCGGCGCGAACAACCGTACGGTGATCGCGCTGCCGCACGACAAGTTGCGCGACGTGCTGAAGAAGTACAACCGGCTCAACGAGGCCCAATAGCAAGCGTCGAGGGCAGGCCGAATGTTCCGCGACGACTTCCACGAAGTTTCGTTCCTCGCGCAGGATGAAGCGCTTGGTCTGGGCCAGGGCAAAATTCTCCCGCGCTTCGGGGTCCGACCTGAGGCGCGCCTTGTAGGCCTCATACGAGGCCAGACTATCGAAGGCAATTAACCCCCAGCCCACATCATTTGTACCCTCATAAGGAAGAAAATACCCGACGAGATGGCCGCCGCATCGAGGAATGATGCGGCCCCAGTTTTCGGCGTACTTTTTGAACGCGTCTCGTTGGAACGGATCAATCTGGTAGCGGATGAAGCAGGTGATGGTCATGGGTGTCCTCCTGGTGGACGGCTTACTCGGCGCTAGTGCTTGTGTTGCATACAAGGCGGCAATGTCCGCAATGGCTGCGCGGCGGGTTATCGGCGTGGCCGAGGGCATTGCTTCGGCCTGGAGGTTTGAGGATCGCGCCAACTCGGACATTTTAGTCCTCCATGCGGACCACCGCCGGCGGAATCCATTTTCCTCCGAGGACCTCGTCCTTCGGCCAATACATCCGCAGATTCAAGTTGAAAACTCCCTCCGGAGCCGGAAGCCAGTTGGCGTCCTTGGTTCCGCCCGGAGCGTCATGCTGAACATACAGGTCCAAAGAACCGTCCGGATTGAGTTGCAGCGGATCGCGATCGCCGATGGCGAACCGGTGGATCGGGTTGGCGACGAAATAGCCATCCCGGCTATACATGGTCAGCGACCAGAAGGCGCGCACGGGCGGAGTGTGATCCTTGTCGAAATGAAGACGATACCTGCGAGTGCCATCGAAAGGTTGGCCATCGGCGTCCTGATGGCTGGCCAGGTAGACGGCGTCTTCGGGCGGAAGGGCGCCCAGGCCGACCCTCGCCACCATCGTGCGCGCGGCATATTCGGTGGCGTAGCGTCCGACTTTGAGGCCGAAGCCGGTCCATCCGGATTTGCCTGGTTGCCCGGCTTGACCGTCCATGGCGGACAGGCGCTTCGAAACGGCTTGCGCGGCTTCCTCAAGAGTCTTCATGCCGCCGGGTCCCAGAACATCGGCGCGAAAAGGTTTTCCCGGCTCAATGCCGATACGTATCAAGTCCCTGATCATCGGTTCATCGGCAGGATGGAGCGGATTCGCGACCAACAATTGCGCGAACGTAGTGAAGTACTCAGCCGCCGTCAAACGCTCCACCTGCATCGGCGGCGTCAACGCTATCGCGGACCGCGGGCCTTGCGGTTTTGCGGCGGGCCCTCCGCCTGGATACTGGCTGAGCGGCAGCAGCAGGTATCCGCGCTGGATCGCGTGAACGTTTTCGTAATCGCCCGGTCCGTTGGTTTGTGTGCGACCGAGCAGCCACACCAGGTTGGTGGGGGCTTTTATTTGCTTCGCGCCCTCGGGCAGCTTGCCTTTCCAGCCCGGACCGGTGATGGCAAACCAGCGCTCGCCGGTTCCGGTAGTCCGCTTGCCGGGGACTTCGAAGGTTTCCGTCCAGGCGTCCATGAACTGCATTAAGTAGTAGCGGCCATGCGTGTCCGGCACGTGCAGCATCAGCGGCTCCTGCGAAAGATCGAGCCACGCGGAGGAATACAGCGTATCGGCGTTGGGCCGGATGACCTGGCGAAAGCTGGCGTCGGGAAAGGCGGGCGAATGCACAAAGCGGTTCATCAAGGCGGTCCCGGCCTCGATCGCGGTACGCCGCGTGTACTCCATCAGCACGATAGGATACGCGAAGGTGTAGGTGCGTTCGGCGATGGCGCGAACCTCCTGCGGCGAAAGATTCTGTGGCTGGGCCGGAGGAAGAGCAATCGCAAGAATGAGGATGGCGGCTCGCAAGGGCATGAGGAGATTATAGCCACAGATGAACGCCGATAAACTCAGCGCGGCCAAGGCCGCAACCAAAGCAGTGTTTTTTTAACATGGATGGACAGGATGCACAGGATGAACAAATGGCCTCTTGAGTTGGTCTCATCCTGTCCATCCTGTTCATCGATGTCAAAAATCTTCGCGCTAGGCAAAGAAACGCATGGCTAGTAGTACAGATGATGCCTCCGATCTGCGTTCATCGGCGTTTATCTGTGGCTAATTCCTCTTTGTCAGTTGTGCTTTTACTTCAAATCGAGAGCCATGACTTCGCGCCGATCCCTTGGGGAATCTGCTCTCGCTCAAGAGTCAACCCAAAGCCGGTCGAATAGATAGCATGCCGACACAGTTCTGTCAAAGTCAAAAAGCACCCTGCCCCTTTCTTGGGAGGAATCGGAGCCGTGTTACAATCTCATTCATTTAGCTTCTTCACACTTCGTAAGGGCATGGCCTTGACAAGACTGTCCTCCATACGAGACAATCGATGCAGATAGAGATCCGGCAGACCGAGGTTTTTGCCGCTTGGTTCACGGGATTGCGGGACCGCCAAGCGCGCGCTCGCGTTACGGTTCGCATCCGCCGTCTCTCGCTCGGAAACCCTGGGGACGTGAGGCCTGTGGGCGAGGGCGTGTCGGAGATGCGAATCGATTACGGTCCCGGGTACCGAGTGTATTTCGTCCGGCGCGGCGACGTCATTGTCTTGCTGCTCTGTGGCGGCGACAAACGTACTCAGGATCGCGATATTTCGCACGCCATCGAATTGGCTCGCGAGGTTTAGTCAGGAGGACGATATGGCTCGTAAAACTCGGCGATGGGATGCTGCGGAAACACTCGCGACAAAGGAGGATATGGCCGCCTATCTCGACGCCGTTCTTGAGGACGGCGACGCTGAGTTGCTCAAGGCGGCGCTTGGCGATATCGCTCGCGCCAAGGGTATGACCGAGATCGCGAAGGCCGCCGGTCTTGGGCGGGCAAATCTCTACAGTTCGCTATCGCCGGATGGCAATCCGGAGTTTGCAACCGTGGCGAAAGTGCTGAAAGCCCTAGGCCTGCGTCTCACGATTGCCGCGTGAGGGGGCAACCAGAGGCGGTACAGCGCGGCCTCGATCCACAGATTCAACAGATTTCACAGATTAAGACGCAATTTGGAGTGCGCCGCTTTCGGCCCTGGCCGCCAGCGCACCGCGAGCAAGCTCGCGGAAAGCGGCGGCAAGTCGCCGCACCCAAATCTTCGCGCCATACAAAGAGACTCATCTTAGCCTCTGGATCAATATAGATCGCTTGGTGATGCCCCGCACCGGGAATGCACCGTGGCTATGGTGGGCTGATTTCTCTTTGTCCGTTTCCGGCTTACTTCAAATCCACAGCCATGATTTCGCGCCGATCCCTCAAGTACAGCTTGGTACCCACCAGCGACGGCGGCGTCCAGGCATTATGCTGCAAGAGTTCGGCGCGAGAAATCACGTGCAAGCCGCTGGGATCTGGCTTGGCCAGCGCCAGTTTGCCGTCTTCATCCAGCAGGATCAGCTTGTCGCCCGCCAGGATCATGTTGGCCTTGGAGAAGGAGCGGTCGCGCCACAGTTCCTTTCCGGTGTTGATGTCCACCGCGGTCAAGAAGGCCGGACCGAAGTCGCCGCTCGACCCCAGCACATAGCCGTTCTTCGGAATGGCGTTGGTAATGTGAATGCGCAACTTGTTGGAAAACCATTTTTCGGTCACTACGGTGTTGGTCTCACGCGCAAGGTCCAGCACACGGCTGCCTCCGTTGTAGGCGCTGGACAGGAACAGCAAATGCCCGCCCACCCAAACCGGCATGCTGATGTTCAAGCCCCACTCGGTGCTGTGCTGATGCTTCCACAGCAGCGCGCCGTTGGAAGGATTGAGTCCCAGAATCTCGTCGCTCATGAAAAAGATGGCTTGCTCCTGGCCGTTGACGCGAATCAGAATCGGCGAGGAATAGGCGTTCTTGAAATTATCGGTGTTTTTCCAGACCAGTTTACCGTCCGATTGCGACAACGCAATGATGGGATCGCCGGCGCCGCCGATCGGCAACAGCAGCGTGTCCTTATAAGGCAAGGGATTATTGCCATAGCCGCGGCCCATCTTTTCCGCGCCGAAGTCGGCCACCAGATCGTGGCTCCAAATGACATGGCCGGTCTTCTCGTCCAGGCAGAACATTTTTCCGGTGATGCCGATGGCGAACAGCCTGCCGCCCGTCAGTAATGGCTCCACGTGCGGGCCGGGACCGTAGGTCAGATCCTTATCGCCGGTTGATCCGGAATCGAATTCGTACTGCCAAACCGTCTTGCCGCTGGCAGCTTCCAGCGCGGTGATGATTTCATGATGCGGGTCGCGACGAAACATCGTGAACAACTTGCCGTCATGCTCGGAGACGCTGGCGTAGCCGTCCCCCAAGTCACGCTTCCATACGAGTTTCGGTCCGGCGGCCGGCCAAGTGTCGGCGAGCCCGGCGTCGGCGACCATGAAATTGCGGTTGGGGCCGCCCCAGCCCGGCCAATCTGCGCCGGCGCTATCCCGCGAAAGCGCTTTCGATTTGCCGTCGGACACGAGTGCCGCGGATTTCGCGTGGCTTTGCGCCAGGCAACTGGAGGCAGTCAGCAGGCAGAGGCAAAGGAGCCATGATTTCATTCGATTCTCCAAAGGGCGAGCGTGTTCACGTCTTTGATCAGCAGGCGCTGGCCGGCGCCATCCAGGCGAGGTGCGCCTCTCGATTCGCCGGCGAAACTGGGCGCGGCCCAGGTGGGGGAGTCGGCCACTTGATACTTGCGGACCAATTGGAAACCTTTGGGATCCTTCTTAACCACCAGTAACTCGCCGGCGGAATTCAGGATCAAGACGGACGAGGTGGTGGTTAGCAGCGCGGCGTTGTCGCCGTCGCGGCCGTTGGTTTCCCATTGTGTGACGCCGGTACGGGCGTCCAGGCAGAAGTAGGCCCCCCTCTTCTTGTGGGTCATGCCGTAGAGATAGTCGCCGGCGATCACCGGCGAGCTCATGTACATCGGCAGATCGGCGTTTTCCCACACCTTGTCCGTGGACCACTTAGCGCCGGTCTTCTTCACGCGAATGGCGAAAACGCCTTTGTCCAATCCGGAAAGGATCAACGTGTCCTGATAGAGCACCGGTGTGATGATGTTTTGCGTGTACGCCGTAGTGAAGGGAATCTTCCACAACAGCTCACCGTTGGACGCCGCCACGCCGATGATGTTGTCGCGCGATTGTGTCACCACTTGGCGTGTGCCGCCCAAGTCCACCACAATGGGCGAGGCATAGGCCGGGCCGTCGCCTTTCCAACTCCATTTCACCGCGCCGGTGGCGGTGTCGAAAGCGGCGAGCATCCCCTCTTTGTTGCCGCCGGCATGGACGATCACCAGGTTGCCTTCCACAACAGGCGACATGGCCACACCGAAGTCGGGCCAGGTTTCCGCATACTCCTTGGTGAAGTCGTGACCCCAGATCTGTTTTCCGGTACCCAGATCCCAGGCCGACAACACCCCGCTGATGCCGAACGTGAACAATCGTCCGCCGGTGAATCGGGAGGCGGAGTTCGCCTGGATGGCGCCGGAGGCCACCGGAGTAGACTTGGGACCCTCACCGTGAGGAGCGGCTGCGGTGTTCATCTTGTAGGGAGCGGGATAGCTCTGCTTCCAAATCGGCTTGCCGGATTCCAGATCGAAGCAGGCCACCACTTCATTGCCGCCTTGCCGCGTATGCAGGTAGACGCGCCTGCCGAGCACCAACGGATTGGAGTAACCGAGGCCCACTTCCATCTTCCAAACTTGTTGCAGACGCTCCGGCCACACCTTTGGTTCCCGGAACCCGGCCACCGTGCCATCGCGATTCGGGCCGCGCCACTGCGGCCAGTCTTGGCCGGCGATGGGAACCACGGATAGAAGAAGGGCTAAACCGGCTTGCGCAACACAAGCGAGACGAAATGGCATGATTTCCTCCATGGTAAGAGTGCTTACGGGCGGCGGGAAGCTCCCTCATCAGTCTAATTCGGTTTTCAGCAGGACAGACCGGAAGGTGCTCTCCTTTCCAAAGATCGTCCGAAACAGCTACCGATCCAAACGGAATGAGCAAAAGGCGTCGGGCTTCTGAGCAAAAAGCACTTTCATCTAACCGTGAGCCGTGCTACGGTGAAGGTGTCGCTGCCTGGCGACAACATGCCAAGCCTCCTGGGTCATTGAGGCGGCTCGCCCCTGGGCGCAAGATTCGGGGTAATCGTTTGGAACTTTCGCGGCGTTTTGCGTTACATCTCTGGCTCGGCGACCACTCTGTTCTTAGGGGAGCCGCCGCACCATCCTTGACGGTACACCTCCCTTTGTTCGGGCTTTTGCTGTGCGGTTGCTTGTGGGCGGACGATCGCAACCTGGCGATGACTTTCCAAATCCGCCTGGAAAGCCAGCTTTCCAGTTTCACTCCGGCCGGGACGGCGTTCGACGCCACGGTCATTTCCCCGTTGATCGTGGATGACCGGATCGTGATTCCTTCCCACAGTGTTGTGCACGGGACGGTCCTTAAAGCGTCACCCGTGGGCATGGGTGTGCGCCGGGAACGCGCCAGGATGGAGTTGGAGTTTCATGGCTATGAACTGCCCGGAGGCGAAAGCCACGATCTCGATTTCCATCTTCAATCCATAGACAACTCGCGGGAAGAGGTGGACAAGACGGGCCGGATCAACGGCGCGCTGGTAGCCGACGCTCCACACAAGTTTCTGTGGGGCATCTGGTATTGGCCGTCCGAGACATTTTGGAGCCATTCGGCTTTGGGCCTGACCGGCGCCAGCGGCGTGCTGTTTACCAGATACGCCATGGGCCCAATCGGCGCTGCTGGCTTGATGGCCACCCGCTACCTGGCCTTTCCGCTGCCCGATCCCGAAATCAATTTGCCCGCCGGAACGGAAATGCGGCTGCGGGCGATGTCCCTGCCGAATGGTCCTTCCACGGCGCGGGATGCGGAAGGCGAAGTGGATGAATCGCTGGCCGACTTCTTGCGCGACGCACCGCCGCAGGTCACCAAGCCCGACGGCAAGCCGGGTAGCGACATCATCAATCTGGCCTTCGTGGGAGATCGCGACGCCGTGCGGAACGCCTTTGCGGCGGCTGGCTGGCTGCCCGCCGACCCGGTCACCAAGCTCAGCTTCGCGCGCTGGGCGCGGGCCTTCTCGACCATGGGCACTTACCCCACCGCGCCAGTGTCCACGATGCTCTATCGCGGAACCCTGCCGGCGCTGGTGTTTGAGAAGTCGCTCAACACCATCGCGCGGAGGCATCATATCCGCTTGTGGAGCAGTTCCCGCGTGGACGGTCCCGCGGTCTGGCTGGGAGCCGCCACGCACGACACCGGAATCGCCTACACCGCTATTACCACGGTCCTGACGCATACCGTGGATCCCCATCTCGACGTGGAAAGAAACAAAGTGATCGAGGATATGAAGTTCGCCGGATGCGTGGCCGGAGTATCCCACGTGGACCGGCCGGAGTTGGCGCGTAGCGCCCAGAAGGAGCCGGGCATCATCACCGATGGGCGGTTGGTGGTGATTGAACTGAAGCCGTGTTTCCCGGGCATGCCTGGCGAGCCCTTGCAGGCCCCGCCCTCCAAGAGCACGGCCTCCATGGTCATCCGCCGGGTCATGCTGGAAACGCGGCAATATCTTTTGCGCGACAACATCTACTGGACCATCCGCACGCTGCTGCAAAGACGCGCCGCGTTGCGGGTGGAACGTTCGGGCGACGATCCTATCCCATCTCCCGCGCCCGTTCAGGTTGCTTCTGGCAGCGCGGGAACCCCGCCGGCCTCCAAGTAATTCCGCTGAGCCTCGAAGGTGAGATCCTGCGATCCCGGTTTCAATTTCTGTTTAAGGGTTGGCCACCCGCCACGGCGAAACATTGGACCATCCTCGCAGAGTATTCGCGGCCCAGTTCTTGGGTTTGTCGGCATGACAGACACCACAAGGATTTGGGACTTTCAGCAGCTCCGAATCCTTCGGGGTGATGAATTTGAAGGTGTGCGCCCGTACATTCGTGTCGGCAAGCTGCTGCTCGATCTTCGGCATGTGGCAGGCCACGCAGTCGTTTCCGGAACTTCCCGCGGCGTGATGAGTGTGAGCTTCGATGGTGGGGGCATGGGGACCGTTCGGCGACTTGGGACCGTGGCACTCCAGGCAGAGAACGTTGGCCGGTTTCAAGAGGTCGGCGTTATTCCCCGTTCCATGAACATCATGGCAACTGTAACAACTCACACCGCGCGTGTACATGACGCTCTGGATAAAATCGTTGCCCTGCATCCGATTCTTATGCGCGGTGCCGTCGGCGAAATGCGTGAACGTCTGCTCGCCGAGCTTGTGCTCTTCCAACTTCCAGAAATCTTTAAGATCCAGACCCACGTGGAACCCTACCGGCCAGTCGTAGTATTTCCCCTCGATTGGATTGCTCAAGGGCTGCCCTTGCGAGTGACATTGAATGCATACGTTGGTGGCTTGCACGGTATCCAGGCGGGCCGGATTCGTGACGTTCAAGCGGGAAGGCTGCTGAACGTGCGCACCGCCGGGCCCGTGGCATTTTTCGCAGCCGACGTTCCACTCCGTGACGGTCTTGGCCGCGATGCCGTAGTTGACGGAATGGCAGCCGTCACAAAGCGGTCCGGTAGGCCGCTGCATATTATCGGCCGGATAGAACGCCGTCCACCAATCGGTGTTCGGGGGCGCCATGTAGGCGCGCCAGATCTGATGCGTCACGTCCCACTGCGCGCCCAGCGGGTAGTAGTCGGAGCCTCGCTTGGTGAAATAGCGCTGTTTCCACTTGCTGCCATAGACGAAAGCGATATCGTCTTTGGTGAACTTCACGAGCGGATCTGCTTTGCTCAGGTCGGGGAGGATCGCATCCGGGTGCGTCTGGGGGTCCCGAACGACGTTCGCCATACGCGTCTTGCTCCAACGTTCGTAGATCGCGAAATGACAGGTCTTGCAGGCGGCCGACCCGACATATTGAGCATCCTTCTGCGGGCTCGCCGGCGGTTGGCCATCGGCCCAATGCGGCAAGCAGAGGAAGAAGACAAGACCTACAATCTGACGCGCTGGCATTTTACTCTCCCAGAGACGAAAACCGGGGAACGCGGGTGCCGCTCACGTTGCGTAGTTCGTTATCGTAGCACATCCCCCTGACGGATTCGCTGTTTGCTCCTGGCAGGGCCGCACTCACTCCCCGAAGGAAGTCCCGAAGCTCCCCGTAAGATGAGTTAAACTACTCTTCTTGGCTTTGGCGATCCATTCCGGCGATTTGGCCGTTCTTGGGGAATTTTCGGGCATTCGGGAATACCTCCTCAAGCCCTTACCGGGTGCGGGTTCGGCTCGCCGTTTGCGGGCCCGGAGTTTCCGCGTACGGACATTTACTCACCTAATCGCGCGCGCGATTCGCCGCCGTTGCGGGCTCGCGCCGGATGGCGCGCTCGAATCGCTCGCGGGCGACCGGCTTTTGCTGGCGGGTCGCGCGGAAGACGGCGCGGAGCGCGCCGTGACCGCTTATCAGGCGGAACTCGATCGCTGGTCGTTGGCGGAGTTAGGCGGCGAGTTGGTGTTTCATCTGGCCGCCGCGCGCTGCGGGACGGAGGGCATTCCGCGCGCCGCCCTGGAAGGAAAGCTGACGCATCGCAAGCTGCGACCGTTGGAAGGCGCCCTGGTTGCCGGAGCGCGCTGGAATAACGCGGCGTTCCGCTCCGCTTGGGGCGATCCTCATGCCCAGGTGTGCGCTGGGTGCGGCGCGACAGCCGGCGATGTTTCCAACGGTTCCCTGTGCGACTCCTGCGTGGACGACGATGAACTGGGCAAGCTGCTTCCAGCCTGCAATTTCGGCCATTGGGTGGAGCAGGACCACTCCACGATTCATGTGCCCGGACAAGGTTTGGCATTGAGCACCGCCGATCGCACCATGGCCGGCTCCGGCGATCTCGATCTGACCACCAGTGACTGGACCATCCTGCGCCATTTGCCTCACGGCGATTTCGAGGGGCTCGCCGAGCGCTCTCCGGGACGCGGCAAGTTGCTCGCCTACCTGGCGATCAGCGTGGACGCGAGCGCCCCAGGAGATCGCGCCGATGTCGAATCGAACCCCAGTGCCCATCCCGTCGCCGAAGAGAGCCAAGGGGAAGCAACTCCCGAGGCGGCCATCCCCGGACCGGAGGTGATCGCGCCCTCCGATATTAACGCTTTAGATTCGGCGCCCCTGCCCGCCGCAGCCGCCAATCCGCCACCCGACTCCGTGGCCGCGCACGCCCATAGCCTGATCGTCGCTGGCTTCCCGGACGTTTATCCAATCCAGGGCGATCACGACACGCTGCTGGCCACCGGCCCTTGGGATCAGGTCTTGCGCCTGGCGCTGCAATTGCGCCACGATTTCCGCCCGACCGTCCGCAATAATGGCCAGCCGGTGGCGGTCTTTGCGGGGATGTCGTTGGAGCATCCGCGGGCCAACCTGCGATCCGCCGTGGACCACGTGCGTGGCGAACTGACGCGGGCCCAAAGCGGCGAGACCCAGGGCGGCCGCATATCGGTGTTCGGCGAGATTCTGCCCTGGAAGACGGCAAAAGAGGTGGCCGATCGCGGCTTTGAGATGGCGGGATGGCTGAAAGAGGATAGAATGAGCAGTAGTGCTTTGCGGCGCATTGGCGAGTTGCACCGCTCAAGCCAAGGAACCCGCGGTGCGCCGGGCGCGGACCACTGGAAGTTTCGCTATCTGCCCTTGTTGATTTGGCAGGCACGCGACGCAGATCGCTTGTTGCGCCGCAAGATCCTGCGCTTGGCGGCAGATTTGGAACTCTGGGAGAACACGGGGTTGGTGACGGAGTTGGCTTTTCTAGCCGCTCCCATGCGCGCCAAAGGAAACCCGGCGCGATCCAACGCCAGCGCCTTGGATTCGCCGGTGAAGGCCGGAGGAGAACGGGATGGGTAGCTTTCAGGATGCCATGAAGAAGGCGGGGATATCGTCCGACGAAGCGGAGACGTCCGCGACAGAGCCGGAAACCCCAGCGGCGAACGGCGAGGCTCGCGCGGAGAACGGCGAGAGAAACCCGCGCGTCGGCAGACCGTCGCGGACTTCCGAGAGGTCCTCCGAGGTTCCCGAGAAAGTTGAAGACAAGCCTTGCGCGAAGTGCGGAACTGTATTTACTCCGAAGCACTCCAAGCACCGCCTCTGTCCCAAGTGCGCCGAAGAGCACTTCACCGCCGCCAAGGAGAAAGAGAAAGGCAAGACCGACCGTCCCGCCGAAACCGGCGGATCGGGACCGGATGGCGCCGCTGAGTCCAAGGCCGCTGATGGCGCGCCCAGAGCGCCCGCGCCCAAGCGCGAGCGCCCGCCGCGTCCTCCACGCCCGCCGCAAGCGGCCGGCGACATCCCCGCTAAGTCCGCCTCGCGATTTGCCGGCGAACCGCGCGAGCACCGCGATGCTCATCGGGAAGCGGCACGCGAAGGCCATCGCGACAATCGCGAAGCCCCGGCCGGTTTTCCGCCGGACTACTTGCGTTCCGGATACTTCGCCGGGAGCGCGCTGCGCGATCAACTCCTGGACTCCTGGGCCCGCCACGTAGCGGCGCTGCTGGTATCGCGCGGTCTGGCGGCGCTCCAGCTCCGCGCGTTTTATTCCCACGTGAAGCGCGCCGAAACGTCCAGCAAGGCCGGGCGCGAATTCGGCCTGGTCCGCGAGGAACTGCTGAAGATGCGGCCGGTGGCGGCGGCGCGGCAGGGACGGCGACTGATCCCCGGCGAATTCGCCGATTTTTTGGATCGCAATCTGGAACTCGTCAAGGACACGCCGTCCCTGCGCGCCTTCGCCGAGCACTTCCAGGCCGTTGTCGGGTACAGCGCGGGAAGACTAAGGAAATAATCCACCCGGAACTCAGAATAAACTTGTGAGGATACATGAAGCGACTGATTAGCTGTGGAAAGCTGACCGGTACCATCCACTCGCAGGGGCTGCGCATCGGCGGCGCCTCGCAGAGTCTGGAAATCGGCAGCCAACTGGATCTGACCGCCTTGCGCGACCCGCTTTCCGGCCGCCCTTACATTCCCGGATCGTCGCTGAAGGGCAGCCTGCGCGCGATGCTCGAGCGCATCGAGGGCAAGAGCTCCGGCCGCGGCGAGCCCTGCGGTTGCGGCGATCGCGACTGCAAGGTCTGCGTCATCTTCGGGGCTCGATAAAAACCCGCAACCGGCCAGCGCGCCCACTCGCATCGTGGTGCGCGACGCGCACCTGACCAAGGAGTCGGCCGAGGCTTTCGATCACGCCCAGAAGGAAGGCGGGATCTTTTTCGAGGAGAAGGCCGAAAACCTGGTGCTTCGGGACAGCGGTTTGGCCAAGGAGCCGCGCTGGCAGGAACGGGTGTGGTCCGCTTCCTTTGCGCTGGATATTTTGCTGCACATCTACGAAGGCGACAACCCCCAGGCGCTGATGCGCTATCTCCGCCAGGGATTGGGACTGATCCAGGAAACCGGCGCGCTGGGAGCCGGCGGCAGCCGGGGATCGGGCCAGGTCAGCTTCGAAGTGCAGGAGAGCTGGCTGGAACTGGAAAAGATTACCGTTTAAGTACATGAACGTCTATTGCTATCGCCTGCGGATGGCTCCGGCCTCCCGGTTTGCTACGCCCCTTTTGGCCGACAGCCTGTTCGGAGCGCTGTGCTGGGAACTGGCCAACCGGCAGGGCCAGCCCGATTTATTGAAGATGCTCGAGCGCTTCCGCAAAGGCGATCCGCCCTTTGTCCTCTCCAATGCATTCCCCGGCGATTTGCTGCCGCGCCCGCTGGTATTGCCGCTGTCATCCGGGTCTAAGAATGCGTGGGTCACACACGAGGAATTCATGGCCATTCGGGAAGGCCGCACCGGCTTCCAGCCGCACGACCATCCTGAGGCCTTGAGGCAGATCCGTGAGATGCACACGTCGGGCGATGAAGTATTCGAGACGCAGGACTGGAGCTGGTCGCCGGAATGGGCCAAGGACGGTCCCGGCTACTTCTCGATCTATGCGCGAGTCGCCCCGGAGTGGGTGCAACCGCTGCGCCATCTCTTGCAGGGTGTGGGCGCCCACGGTTTCGGCAAGCGCCGTGGGACGGGCCGCGGCCAATTCACGATGGAAGCGGCCCCGGAAGCCTGCTCGTGGCTCGATCCCATGCCCTTCGAGAGCGGGTTCGTGACCCTCAGCAACTTTGTGCCTCAGGAAACCGATCCCGCTCGTGGGCGGTGGAGCGTACTCGTGAAGTATCCTAAGTTCAGTATTGGTTCCGACCCGGATCGGGCAGTTCCGGCATCGGGGAATTCACTGAAAGGATGCCTGCTGCAACTGGAAGCGGGATCTTGCTTCCAGTGTCCCGGCAGGCCGCGGCGTTGGTATGGGAGCATGATCCCGGCCAAGACGGGTGACACAGACGGCCCCCTGCACTATGGACTGGCTTTGGCTATAGGCATCAAATGGCCGGTCGAGTCGGTCTAGTGGTTTAGTGGTTGGTTGACAGGTCCCGCCTAGGACGATACAATCCTATTGGCTATACGTACCATTACATCCGTGGCAAACCCTGCGCCCAAACCGAAGGCTCGCGAGAAGTTAAAGAAGATCCGCATCCTCATCGCCGACGACCATCCCATTTTCCGCGACGGGTTAAGAAAGCTTCTCAGCCTGGAGGAGGATTTCCAGGTAATCGGCGAGGCGGAAGACGGCAAGGAAGCCGTCGAGATGGTGCAGAAGCTGGTTCCCGACATCCTGCTGCTGGATCTGAAGATGCCCAACCTGAGCGGCATCGGTGCACTTGAGGCGCTGGGCGATAAGAACAAAGCTACCCGCGTGATCGTGCTCACTGCCAGCGAGGACGAAGCCGCGGTGGTGCAAGCTATGCGCATGGGCACAGCCGGCATCGTGCTGAAGCAGACTGCCACCGATCTGCTGATCAAGAGCATCCGTAAGGTTTACGACGGTGAAATCTGGCTGGACAGCCGCATGACTACCGCGGTGATGAAGGAATTTTCCCAGCCCGTACCCGTTCGCGAGCCGGTGAAGACCGTCCTTTCGGCGCGCGAGCGCGAAGTGGTCGCGCTGGTCTGCCAGGGCTTCCGCAACAAGGAGATTGCCGAGAAAATGTTTATCAGCGAGCAGACGGTGAAGAATCACTTGCACAACATCTTCGACAAGCTGGGTGTTTCCGACCGCCTGGAACTGGCCCTGTTCGCCATCCACAAGAAGTTGAACGAGCCGCCCGTTTAGCGGGCCGGCTTAACCACTAACGGGCCAGCTTAACCACGGCCATAGCTCTCCTTCGTCCCAACCTCCCATCGTTGACCCGCAAGATTCCCATCGCCATTTTTTATTTGACACCCGCAGCGCATCCGCCGTACGATGCGATTACACGAGAAAGGAGGTGGTCCATGCCCTTAGATGTACCTAGTAAACCGCGTGAGGTAGCCGCGGCTTGAGGTTCAGACCTCGAGATACGTGTTGTTGAGGTTAGCCTCAAGAAAATCAACACGGCTGCCGGGCCCGGGATGCCACGCATCCCGGGCCTGAGTTTTCTGTGGCATTCCCACTAGCGAACGGGGAGCAGTGGTTTGAGCACTACGATCCCAAGATCCACGACGCGATCTCCGGCCCGGTGGAAGAGTTCCTGACCAACGGCGCGGGATTAGGTTACGACGAGGCGAAAGCCGGCGAGTCCTTCGTCAGGATCGGCGTGGGTGCGGTGCGTAAGCCTGACGAACCGCGCTATCGCCGTTTCAGTACCTACGAGATCGTGGACGCCGGTAAATGGACCGTCCACCACGGTGCCGACTGGATCGAATTCATTCACCAGCTCGGCGACACCGGCGGCTATTCCTACGTCTATCGAAAAAAGCTGCGGCTCGCCAAAGACAAGTTGATCATCGAGCATCACCTGAAGAACACCGGCCGCAAGACGATCGCGGCCAGCGTCTACGACCACAACTTCTGGGTACACCGCGAGAACAACGAGCCCGCGAAGCGGGCGACAGACGCACGATTTTTGCGGGACTGCCTTTCGCCCGCTCTGCGGGCTCTTTTTCCCCTCACAGTGTTCCCCGGGTTCCGCAAAATGCGCTCCACCCTGGGCCACACTCTCCCGCCCGCGCCGCAGGCTGCAAATATAGAAACTCCTGGCTTCCGCCGGAGCCGCTGGCAGCCGATGAAGAACTCGTCATAACCCACGAAGAACAATTCCCCAACGGAAGTTTTCGAATTCTAGAGAAACGGTCCAAACCACAATGAAGATCACGTTACGCCAAGCCGAGGCACGCCGGGAAAACGGCAGACTCTCCACGGGACCCAAAACCGCGGGGAAGGAAAGGCCGCCTCGTCGCAGAATGCGCTCAAATTTGGATTCTTCGGAAAAGCCAGGAGCCGGTGCTCAATCGCTCGATCCGCTCGTCTGAAAACACACTTTCCGTGCCATTCCGTGACCTTCCGTGTTCCAAAGCTCCGTCGCACTTACGGTATCGTCACCGCCCGATGCTCTTCCGCCGAACGGTAGCAGGCATGCACCAGCGTCAGCGTCTTCAAATTATCCCGGCCGTTGGTCTCCGGTTGTCCGCCGGATTGAATCGCCTCGATCAAGCTTCCCATGGGACCGCGGAAAGCATCCGGGAACCATTTACCGACAATCTTCACAGGTGTCCAGGACGTTTCACCGCGCCGGATATATTCCATTTGGTCGGGACCACCGCGGGGATAGTTGTCGAGGTGTCCGAAGCGCCCACGAATGATTCCTTCCGTGCCTTCCACGCGCCAGCCGCAGAGTTGATCGTCGGACCAGTTCTTGTGCGCCACGTTGATTCGCGCCAGCAGGTCTCCGGGGAAGGAGAAAATCGTGATGCTGCGGGTTTCCGCGACCTCGCGCTGTTGCGGATACTTGCCGGTCACGGCGAACACCCAATCCGGCTCGCCGAACAGGTAACGCAGCGAGTCGAAGTAATGGATGGAGTGCAGCATCAAGTCGAGTTGCGGCGCGGGAGGAATCCAGGTCCACTGGAACCAGTCGGTGAGCACGCTTTCATCCAGGGAAACGTTCACCACTTGACCCAGCACGCCTTCCCGCAACAGGCGATGGGTCTCGCGGATCATGGGGTCCCAGCGCATTTGCTGGTTCACCGCCAACTTCACGCCGGCGCGTTCGGCCTCTTCTACCAGCGCGGTGGCTTCGGCCATCGTCCAGGCCAGCGGTTTTTGGCAAAGCAGATGTTTGCCCGCGGCCATAGCCGCGCGGGCCAGCGGCGGCTGGACATTCGGCGGCACGGCGATGTCCACGATGTTTACCGCGGGACAAGCCAGCAATTCCTCGAAGCTTGCGCAGACACAGGGGATCGAAAACTCCGCCGCGACTTCGCGGGCGCGCGCCGGGTTGCGATCGTAGATGGCGTTCACACGGAAACCGGCCTTAGTATAGGCGGGAAGGTGGGATGAAGTTACAATAGCCCCCGCCCCGGCGATTCCGATACACGGGTCAAATGCGGTCTTGTTCATTTCCCTCGCATAGCATATCTTCGAAACCATGGTTTCTACAAGGTTAACGTTAACTAAAGGAGTTGGCATTCTGGCCGTGGTCTTGGCGGCATTGGCTGGATTGGCGGGTTGCTCGCGGCAATCCGGTCGCGTCGTTGCGGTGATTCCCAAGGGACAGGCGCACGTGTTTTGGCAGGCCGTACACTCCGGCGCCGTGCTGGCTGGCAAGGAATTCAACGTCCATATCGAATGGAATGGTCCGGCCAACGAGGTGGAATACAGCCAACAGATCGAGATCGTGGAGAACTTCATCAACCGCCATGTGGACGGCATCATGCTGGCGCCTTCCGAACGCAAAGCCATGGTCGGCGTGATCGACAAGGCCTCCAAAGCAGGCATCCCGGTGGTGATCTTCGATTCCGGCGCGGACACCGAGAATTATTTGAGCTTCGTGGCGACCGACAACTACGCCGGCGGCGTGCTAGCCGCCAAGCGCATGGGCGAGTTGCTCGCGGGAAAAGGCAAAGTCGCCATCATTGCCACGATTCCCGGCGGCGCTTCCACGCTGGCCCGCGAAGCGGGCTTCGAGGAGACGCTGGCCAAGGAGTTTCCGGACATCAAGGTGGCCGCCAAGCAGTTTGGCATGGCCGACTACGCGCGCTCACTGCAAGTGACCGAGGACATCCTGACCGCCAATCCGGATCTGAATGGAATCTTTGCTTCCAACGAATCGTCCAGCGTGGGCGCGTCGCAGGCGCTCAAGGCTCGCGGACTAGCCGGTAAATTGCCGCTCGTGGGATTCGACGCTTCGCCCGCTTTGCAGGACGATCTGAAAGCCGGAGTTTTCGATTCCCTGGTGGTGCAAAACCCGTACAAAATGGGATATGAAGGAGTAAAGGCGCTGGCCGATCTTTGGGCAGGCCACAAGCCGGCTCGCCATATCGACTCTGGCGTGGCCTTGGTGAAGCGCGACGATCTCGCCAAGCCCGAAATTCAGAAGCTGCTGAATCCGCCTCTGGTCTTCTAGCTCGCATGACTCCCCTAACTCCCATTACTCCCATCATCGAAGCACGCGACCTGGCCAAATCCTTTTCCGGCGTGCCGGCGTTGCGTAGCGCCACGTTAGCGGTGGCCGCGGGTGAAGTGGTGGCCGTGATGGGCGAGAACGGCGCGGGCAAGAGCACGCTGATGCGCATTTTGAGCGGCGCTCTGAAGCAGGACTCCGGTGTGGTCGAGTGGCCGGCCCTCCCAGGAAGTGGGCCAGGCAGCGTTGGGATGGTGCATCAGGAAGCCATGCTGGCCCCGCACTTGACGGTGGCAGAAAATCTTTTCCTGGGCAGCGAACCGCAGCAAGCGGGTTTCTGGCTGGACAATCGCGCCATTCTCGAAAGTGCGGCGGGCTATCTGGAGCGCTATCGGCTGGCGCTCGACCCCGCGGCCAAAGTGATGGGGCTGAACGCGGCCCAGAAGCAAATGCTGGAACTGGCCCGCGCGCTGCGCGGCGATCCACGGTTGCTGATCCTGGACGAGCCGACTTCGTCGCTTTCAGAATCGCATAGCCAGGAAGTGCTGCGGATTGTCGAAGAGTGCCGCCAGCGCGGCATGGCGATTTTGTACATCTCGCATCGCTTTGAAGAAGCGCGCCGCACGGCGTCGCGCGTGATGGTCCTGCGCGACGGCCAGACGGTGCATTCCGGCGTTTTAGCGGAGTTGAGCGACGGCGACCTGGTCCGCCACATGGCCGGACACATTCCGGCCGCCGGCAAACCGCCGGAATTGCGGCAACGCGCCGCACGCGGCGAGGCGCTGCTGCATTGGCAATCGGAGAATGTCGAGTTGACGTTGCACGCCGGCGAAATCGTCGGTCTGGCCGGCCTGATGGGCGCCGGCCGCACGGAGTTGTGCGAATCGTTGTTCGGGGTGCGTCCTCGCGCCGCGGGGCGTTTTGAACTGCTGGGTAAGCCCGTCAAGGCTGGCTCGCCCAGCCAGGCGCTGCGCTCGGGTCTGGTGTATCTCAGCGAAGATCGCCAGCGGTATGGCGTCCTGCAAGGACGCGGGCTGCGCGAGAACATTACCATCGCGCGGCTCCCTGTCGTTGTGCCAGGCGTATTATCGCTGGGACAAGAGCGGCAAACCGTGGCGCAAATGATTACGCGCCTGGCCATTCGCGGTCACGCCGGGCAGCCCATGCAAACGCTCAGCGGCGGCAATCAGCAGAAGGGTTTGCTGGCGCGCTGGATGCTGACGCAAGCGCGCGTGTTCTTGCTGGACGAGCCGACGCGGGGAATCGATGTCAACGCCAAGGAGGAGGTTTTCGCGCTGATGGAAGAATTGGCTTCCCACGGCGCTGCTATCCTGATGGTTTCCTCGGAAATCCCGGAACTGCTGCGCATGTGCGACCGGCTGCTGGTGATGCGCGACAATCGCATTGTGCGGGAACTGATTCCCGATGCGACTTCGCGCGAGGAGGTGTTGCGGTGGGCCCTGTAATCTCTTTGCTGCGGGGCAAACTCGATCGTTTGTGGCCCTACGCCACGCTGGTGGTGCTGTTCATCACGCTATCGATCGCCTCGCCGCATTTTCTCACGGCGCAAAACCTGGGCAGCGTGACGCGCCAAACCGCGGTGATCAACATCATCGCCTTGGGCATGACCCTGGTGATTATTTCCGGTGGCATCGACCTTTCGGTTGGCGCCCTGGTGGGTTTCTGTTCCATCCTCGGCGCCACCGCCCTCGCCAAAGGTTTGGGAATTCCCCTGTCGCTGACGGCGGCCGCCGGATGCGGTCTGTTATGGGGCGGACTCAGCGGCGTGCTGATTGTGGCGTTGGGAATATCGCCCTTCATCGTCACGCTGGGTATGATGGGCGTGGTTCGTGGCTTGACCCTGGTGGTATCGCGCGGATTGCCGGTGACGGGCATCCCGCAGGGTTTCGAACGCGTGGGGGAAGGCAACATCGGGCCGCTGCCCGTTCCGCTGGTGATGTTGGCGGTGCTCGCCGTGATGATGCATCTGTTGCTCACGCGGACCAAGCTGGGGCGTTACGCGTACGCCATGGGCAGCAATCGCGAGGCGGCACGCTATGCCGGCGTTCCGCTGAACGCCTGCACGGTGGCCATCTACGCCATCCTGGGGATGCTCACAGGGCTGGCGTCGATGATCGAAACGTCGCGCTTGATGACCGGACAGCCCACCGCCGGCGACGGCTACGAGTTGCGCGCCATCGCCGCCGTGGTGATTGGCGGAGGCAGTTTAAATGGGGGCGAAGGCACCGTGGCCGGTACCTTGGTGGGCGCATTCATCATGGGTTTACTGGCCAACGGCGCCAACTTGCTGGGAGTCTCCTCCTTTTGGCAGCAGGTACTGATCGGCGCCGTGATTATTGTCGCCGTGGGTCTGGATGGTTGGAGAAAAAAACGTTCATAATTGCCGTTGCGCTTCGTTGCAGTCGCGTGCACCGTCACAAAATTAGACACACGTGGCGACGGGGTTTTTTCATCCCACTTTTTGACAACAATGTTGGCAGAAAACCGAACGCTACGCTTGGTTCTCAGCCTTGGGCGGACGACCCGGCCCACGCTTGACCTTGTTCCCGGAACCCGGCGGGCGGCCCGGTCCACGGCGTGCCAAGCCACCCCGCTTGAAGCTGAATAACAGGGGTGGCCGCCCAGGACCACGGCGTTTTTGCCGCCGGCGGGCAAGAGGCTCGATGGCCCGGATCGCTTGATCCAAGTCCCCGCGCTCTTCTACCAGTTCTTGCAAGATCTTGTGATAGTTCATACAACAAAGAAATTATGCGTTAATCAATCGGATGTCAACGTCAATTGTGAAACACATTATTATTCTTGTCAGTTATAGAACCACCAATCCCGGCGCCAATAGTCCTGGTACTTGCCCTTGCTTGGCAATGGAACGCGCTGCCCGGCGACTGCTCGACCCTCGTGTTGTCAGAACCGTCCGCGGTAGCGGATGGGTCCTGCACTTGACCCACCTGCTACCGCAGGCGGTTCTGACAAGGTACCCCCGCATCCAGTGGCCCGTCCGATCCGATACTGGCCATTGTTTCCGGCTTCCTCTTCTGCTATTCTGAAGGCGATTTCACATGTTTGCGCACAACGAAGTCCTCTGGACGACAGCCCGCCCGCTCTCCCGCTTCCGCGACCAAACACCCATGCACGGTTCCAGCTCACGATGAAAACCCGCGTTCAACTCAGCCGCGGCCTGGAATCGCTGTTCGGTACCCGCGACGAGAATCTTCGCCTGCTGGAATCCACGTTGCGGGTGTCGGTGCAAGTGACCGACGACGCCCTGGAGATCGAAGGTTCCGAGGAGGGCGTGGAGCGCGCCGGACAAATCCTGGAAGACTATTCCAACCTCATGCGGGAAGGCCACACCTTCTCTAACGGCGATCTCCACGGATTTCTGCGCGTGGTCACCGAAGACGCTTCGCTGAGCTTGCGAACCATGGTGGTTGGCGGCAAGCAGCGCAATTTCGGCCGCAAGACGATCCAGCCGAAGAGCGCCACGCAACGGCGCTACATGGAGTCGATCGAACACAACGACATGGTGTTTGGCGTGGGTCCGGCCGGCACAGGGAAGACTTATTTGGCGGTGGCCATGGCGGTGGCTTCCCTGCTGGCGCGGCGTGTCACTCGGATTGTGCTGGCTCGCCCAGCGGTGGAAGCCGGCGAGCGGCTGGGCTTTCTCCCCGGAACGTTGCAGGAAAAAGTGGATCCTTACATGCGCCCGCTGTACGACGCGCTCTACGATCTGCTGGACGCCGAAAAGGTGGAACGTTATCTGGAACGCCGCATCATCGAGATCGCGCCGGTGGCCTTCATGCGCGGGCGTACGCTGAACGACAGCTTCGTGATTCTCGACGAGGCGCAAAACACCACCGGCGAGCAAATGAAGATGTTCCTCACCCGCCTGGGATTCAATTCCAAGGCGGTGATCACCGGCGACATCACGCAAATCGATCTGCCTTCCGGCAAACGCAGCGGGATGGTCGAGGCGATTGACGTGATTTCCGGTATCCCCGGCACGGCCTTCGTCTATTTCAACGAGCGCGACGTGGTGCGTCACAGCCTGGTGCAACGGATCATCAAGGCTTACGAGGCATACGATGCGGCGCGTGGCGGGGGACCGGCGCCCGCTCGCCCAGGCGCTTCCGAAGCGCCGCCGGAATCCGAAACACGCTAACGTGTTGTTCAATCGCCAGCGCCGGGTGAGGTTTCGCCGCGCGGAGGTGGCAGCTTTTCTGGCGCGCCTGGAGCGCGAAGTCGCCGGCCGGGAGATAGGTGTGTCCATTGTTTCGGACGCGGTGATCCAGCGCTACAATCGGCGCTACCGCAAGATTGCTGAGCCAACCGACGTTTTGTCCTTCGAGCCGGACGATTTGGTTATTTCCGCGGAAACCGCGCGCCGTCAGGCGCGGCGCTTGGGGCATTCGGTGGAAGAAGAAATGAAAGTGCTGGCGCTGCACGGCGTGCTGCACCTGATGGGACACGATCACGAGCGCGATCGCGGCGAGATGGCGCGATTGGAACGCCGCTGGCGGCGACGGTTGGGTCTGCCGGCGGCTTTGATGGAACGCCGGAAAACTGCTACTGGTTCAATTTGAGCGGGCGGTCTGGCGCGGCGGTTGGTGTATGATTCTCCCCATGTCCGATGAACTGCTCCGTTGGCGCAAAGAGTTTCCGATCCTGGAGACTTCCACTTACCTGATCAGCAATTCCCTGGGAGCCATGCCGCGCGCGGTACGGGAATCGCTGGCGGCTTACGCCGAAGCCTGGGCCACGCGCGGCGTCACCGCTTGGGAGGAATGGTGGGACATGCCCGTGGGTGTGGGCGACTTGCTGGCGCCGATCCTCGGCTGCGGGCCGCGCGAAATCTCGCTCCATCAGAACGTGACCATCACGCAGGCCATCGTGGCCTCTTGCTTCGATCCCAAGCCGCCGCGCAATCGCGTGGTTTTTTCGGATATGGAGTTTCCTTCCGTCAAATACTTCTGGCAGGCGCAGAAGGGCGTGGAGATCGTCATTGTCCCGTCCGACGGCGTGACCGTTCCGCTGGAACGCACCCTGGCCGCTATTGACGAGCGCACGTTGCTTGTCCCGATGAGCCATGTCCTGTTCCGCAGCGCCTTTATTCAGGACGCCGCGGCCATCATTCGCCACGCCCATTCCGTGGGCGCCACCGTGATTCTCGACTCTTTCCAGGCCGCCGGAACCATTCCCATCGACTTGAAAGAGCTGGACGCCGATTTCTGCGTGGGCGGCGTGCTGAAGTGGCTGTGCGGAGGTCCGGGCGTGTCGTACCTCTACGTGCGTTCCGATCTGCGCGCCAAGTTGGAACCGCGTCTCACCGGTTGGATGGCTCATCGGCGGCCCTTTCAGTTCGAGCCCTCGCAAGACCTGGCCGCGGACTCCTTCCGCTATCTGAACGGCACGCCGCAGATTCCCGCGATTTATGCGGCGATCCCGGGATTGAAAATCATCGGCGAGGTCGGTGTGGAGAATATCCGCCGCAAGTCCATGCGGCACACAGCCCTGTTGGTGGAGGCCGCTTCAGACCGTGGATTCCCGGTGACCGCGCCGCGCGATCCCGCGCAGCGCGCCGGCACGGTGGCCATCAACGTGGTCAACGGATACAACGTGTGCCAGGAACTGATCCGCCGCAAGTTCATGGTGGACTACCGTCCCAGCGCCGGCGTGCGGGTGTCGCCGCATTTCTACAACACCGATGAAGAAGTGCTCAGCGTGGTTGAGGAAATCGGCAAGATCGTTGCTAAAGCCGCGTGAGGACCATTCGCCCGGGGTTTTCTTCACCACGAAGGCACGACGGAAGACGAAGAAAGAGCACGAAGAATTCTTGGTGTCCTTGGTTTTATCTTCCTTCGTACCTTCGTGGTAAAACAACATTTCCCCCGAGGGCCGGCTTACCAGGCTCCTTTCTTATCGCCGAACCACCAGACGAGTCCCACTGTGGCGGTGTTTTGTTGTTGCAGCAACTTGCCGGCTGTGCTGGAGTGGAAATAGGGCTGGTCACTGAAGTCGGAACGCCATTCGGTGCGCATCAGGAAACCGCCGGCCAGCAGGTAGTCCGCGGTGATGGTCGCTTCCTTCAGATTCTGGGTTGCGCCGCTGAACAGCCCGCCGCGATCGGCAAAATATTCGAAGCGCCCGTTGAGCGCAAACCTGGGAGTGAACTCGTAGCGGGCATAACCCGCGGCCGCCGCCACGTGCGAGTCGTGATGCGCCACGTAGTCGCTCTCAGCGCCGAAAGTGACTCGCTTGCCCGCCTTCCAGATCGCATAGCTGTCCAGGATGTTCAGCCGGCCCCCGCCCTCGACTCCGGTGTAGTAATTGACGTTGGCGGTCACAGTGGCGGCCGGCTTCACGGTCACGATGAGCGCTTGCGACTTGTTGCCGGTAAAACCCTCGGTTTGCTCGGCGCCGTTCACCAGCCAATACGCAACGTTCAATTTGGAGGACACATCGTAACCGGCGCGCACTCCCTCGTGATAGAACGGCAGGTAGTTGAAGAGATAGGAGCGCGAATAGTTCATCTGATCTTTGGTGTAGTTGTTCTCCATGCCCAACGCGCTGGCCCATTTGCCGAAATCAATCGTGAGTCCGCTGCCTACCGGAGCCACGTAAGTGCCGTAAGCTTGAAACACCGCGCGATACACGTTGGGACGCGGCTCGTTGGCGGGATTGCCTTGCAGCGTTTCGGTGGCTTGGCCGAATTGCAGGTCCAGGCGGCCGCCCCAGCGGCGTCCCGCGGAAACGTCGGGAGCGCGCTCCAAAACCACAGCGGCCTGGTTGAGACTGAAGTTGTTGCTCATGTAGTCGTAGGCCCGCAATTGATTCTGGCGATCCGCCGGACGGTTAAAGTTGTACCCGTAGTATCCGTCGAGCAGCAGATTGACCGAGACGCCGGGCGGAGCAATTCCTGGAGACGTTCCGGCCTCGGGCGTTGAGGGAGGAGACGCCGGCGGTGATACAGGCGCCAATGCCGAGACCAGCGGCGAAGCGCTTGGGCCCGCGGCCAAGCGCCCTTCCAGCGCGCTCAAGCGTTGCTCCAGATTCTGAATGCGATCCAGTAAGTCGATCTCCCGTTGAGTGGGCGCGGCCTGAGCCGCCGACGGTTCGCTCAATACGGCGAACACGAGAAAGGGAAGCAGGACTGCTTTGCATAGAGACATTTAAACAGTTTAGGAGACCAGGCACTCAGAAGTCTCTAAGAAACAGAGGGAATTGAACTGCACGATTTCTTCCCAGCGTCATGATCCTTCCCAGACTGTTACCGCGCTCCCACCGCCTGACCCACAACCACGCGTCCGAAAATCTCCAGCGCCTGGTCGATTTGCGCGCGGCTCACGTCCAGGTGGGTACACATGCGCATGATCTCGGAACTGAATGCGCCGGCCAGCACGCCTTCCGCGGCCAGGCGTTTGGCGATGTCGTTGGCATCGATGCCTGTGCCGGAAACGTCGAACACCAAGATGTTGGTCTGCACTTTCGCCGGATCGATCTTGACTCCTGGAATCCGGCTGAGTCCTTCGGCCAGATGCCGCGCGTTCCGATGGTCCTCTTCCAAGCGCAGCGGACCTTTTTCCAGCGCGATCAATCCCGCCGCCGCCAGCACGCCCACCTGGCGCATTCCGCCGCCGAAGACTTTGCGATAGACGCGCGCCTGCTCGATGAAATCGCGCGTGCCCACTAGCAGCGATCCCACCGGCGCGCCCAAGCCTTTGGACACGCAGAACTGCACCGAGTCGAACTTGGCGGTGATGTCGCGCACCGGCCGCTTCAGATACACGGCGGCGTTGAAGACGCGCGCGCCGTCCAGATGCACGGGAATGCCCATTTCATGGGCCTGATCGCAGATTTCGTCGGACACTTCTTTGGGATACACCGTGCCGCCGGCCAGGTTGTGAGTGTTTTCGAGAGAGATCAGCGCGGTTTGCGCGCGATAGTAGATCTTCGGCCGGATTTGGCTCTTCACTTGCTCCCAGTGCAGGATGCCGTCCTCGGTGGGGATGGAACGCGGCAGCACGCCGCCGACGAAGGCCATCGCGGCCATCTCGTAGTTGTAGATGTGGCCGCGCTCTTCGCAGATCACCTCGTTGCCGTGATGAGTGTGAATCTTGATAGCGATGAGATTGCCCATGCTGCCGGATGGCAGAAAGAGCGCCGCTTCGCGTCCGAAAATCTCCGCAGCGCGCTGTTGCAGGCGGTTGACGGTGGGATCTTCCAGGTAAACGTCGTCGCCGACCTCGGCTTCGGCCATGGCCCGGCGCATTTCCGGTGAGGGTTTCGTTACAGTATCGCTGCGCAGATCGATTATCCCTGTTGGCATGGAACACCTTTTTAGTTTAGATAAACGCTTGAAACACTTCGTTGGAAAGCAGGCGGCCGCGGGCGGTCAAGCGCACGCGATCCTCGTAAAATTCTACCAGACCCTCCGCGGCGAGTCGTGCGATTTCGCCGCCGAACCTGTCGCGATCCGCGATCCCCAGCGTCACACCGGCGTTTTGGCGCAGACCCAGGAACCAGCGCTCTTCGGCGCGCTGCCGCTGGTCCACGGTTTCCCGCGTGGTCAGCGGCGATTCGCCGCGCTCCATGCGAGCTATGTATTCGTCCAGGTCGTCGGCGTTTCCCCAGCGTATGGCGCCGTCATAGGAATGCGCGTCCACGCCGAATCCGAGATACGGCAGGCAATCCCAATACTTGCGATTGTGCCGCGACTCGCGCCCCGGCTTCGCGAAGTTGGAGATTTCGTACTGCTGAAACCCAAACTGTTCCAGGCGCTGGCAGGCCCTCACGTAGAGGGCGGCGATGGTGTCGTCGTCCGGGACGTCGCCGGCCCAATAGCGCCCACCGCCAGCGAGAATTTCCGCGCCCAAGCGGCTGTCTTCGTCGGCTTCAAGGATGTACACCGAAACGTGGGTGGGATTCAGGCGCGCCACACCGTCCAGCGACTCCTCCCAACTGGCCGGGGTTTGATGCGGCAGTCCGGCGATCAAGTCGAGTCCGACATCGGTGATTCCCGTGTCCCGCAACAGCGCGAGATCGCGCGCCACCGTTTCGGCGCGATGGGTGCGTCCCGTGGCGCGCAACTCGCGCTCTACCAGCGATTGCACGCCGAGGCTCACGCGATTCACGCCCAGATCCGTCCACGCGGATACCAGCGGGGCATCGAACGTTCCCGGCGCGGCCTCGATGGTGATCTCGGCTCCGGCCTTAATATCGAAGCGCTCGCGCAATGTCGAAAACACACGCACGATTTGTTCGGCGGAGAGCAAGCTGGGTGTTCCGCCGCCTAGGTATACAGTGTCCGCCGCGCCTCCGTTGGCCGCGCGGATCTCCGTCTCCAGCACGTGCAGATAGCGCTCCAGTTGGGCGCGAGGGAACACACCCGAGGCGAAGTTGCAGTAGGTGCACTTGAACTTGCAGAACGGGATGGAGACGTACAAACCGTACACGTCAGCGGTCCTCGCGCGGCGCTGCCCACTTTGGGGGCGGCCACTGCGGCAATTGAGCGCCCACACCAGCGCCTAGTGAACCAAAGGCTCGAACCATCCTTTGGAAGGATCTGCAACGGCGATAGGCCGCGGCCATATCAAACCGGGCGGTAAAGGGCGGTTGGTCTACTCTCGGTTGATATGACCTGCCCGCAGGCATTCGAGCACTGAGAGCGCCCTTGGCGTCCCGAGGGCCCTCTGGATCGTTGTGCTCCGGAGCTCCGGGGAGGACCGACCCGACACTCGCTAAGAACCAAGCTTCGTACTCCCGCCATGCCACAACCACCTCGCATGGAGTACCGCGTGCCTGTTCTTGCGCCCATCTCTGGATTCTCGGGCCTAACTCTCGAGGACAATCATCGTCTCCATCGAAAAGTATCAAGATGCCCGAACACTCGTCAGCTTGGGCCGAGAGAACCCCGATGGCACTCTGCAACGATCCCTTCTGCAAGAGTTGAGATCTGTTTGCCCTATAGGGACGACCAATTTTCAGTTCAAAGGATCCGCACTGCACCTGCAAGCGCCGTAAGAGCACCGGAAGAGCGTCTACCTCGCCATGGCCTTCAACGATGACTTGCAGGGTCACGGCAGATCCTGAAAGATTGGTACGCCGCTCCGTATGGGCAACGGATCGTAGTAGAGAGTGTTCGCACGGAGAGCTTCACCAGGGTAAAGCAGGTGTTCCGTCAAAATTTTCCTCGTCGCCTGCGAAACAAGAGCAACGCGAGTTTCACCATTGTCCCAGGCAACCATGCGGAGGTGCCGGTCTTCGATCCACTTGGCGTCAAGCAAGTCTGAACTGTGAGTAGCGACGACGACTTGCATTTGCCGGCTGGCGTGCCGCAGAACGTCCAGAATCACGCCGAGGGCTGCGGGGTGAATATTAGCCTCAGGCTCCTCGATCACCAAGACACTGGGCGCCGGCCGCTGATAGACGGCCGCAACAATACCGAGCGCTCGGAGAGTACCGTCGGACATTTCGGGCGCTTCGAAATACAAGTCGCCTCGACCGGACTCCTGGTAGAAAATCATCTGGCTCTTTTTTTTGTCGATCGGCCTCGTGTCAAGGCGCTTCAACCCCGGTACGATGCGCGCCAGTATTTCTTCCATTCGGATGCGGTCCTCGGGAGCAACGCGCTCTATTTCCTCCAATACGCTCGCGACATTCCTCCCGTCCGGCAAGAGATTGGTTCCACCATCCGCGTCTTGGGGGTACCTCATACTGGCCGGAGAGATCGCATAGACGTTAACGGCGGCGAGAATCCGCAAGATCGGATTGAAACGCGAGTCCCCTCCAACTAGGGGCATTACGAGGGAAGCTAGGTCGAGTTCCGGACTTAGGCCACCGCTAGAGGCAAATTGTTTTCTATTGCGATCAAACCAGTAGTTGATCCCCTTGTTGGTCCTAAGGCTGCACTGCTCGCGGACAACTTCAAAGCGGTTGGTGGCAGCCGACTCGACCTGAAAAGCGTAATATCCGTCACAAACCTGGTCGTTCATCTTACCGAAATCTAGACGCAGCCCCAACCGGGGGAGGGCCTCGGAACCGGATCGATTGCGAATGTCCGAGATTCCTCCCCGGCGGTCGAAAACGGCCTTCAACGGCAACTTCATCGCTTCCGCGAGAAACGTAAGCCCATCTAGGACATTGCTCTTCCCAGAGGCGTTTGCGCCCACTAGAAAAGTGGGATTATCGAACTCAATGCGTTCGGCAATGACGCTGCGGAAGTTATCCAGGGTAAGACTGCGAATGACCGGTTCCATATCATTCCCATATTACAGTACTTCGAAGCCTCGCTTCTTGGCTTCCAGTGCTTGGGGATCCGGAAAGTTTTTGTGCGGTCCTGGCTCCCGCATCCTGGCAAGCCTTCTGTTTTCATGAGAATATCGTAAAGCACCATCCGGAGGATCGTCCGGAGTGCCTCCGGAGGATGCCGGCCAAGACGCATGACGACGGGCCGCCAAGTATCGCCTAACCTGACACTTATGACCCGAAAGTTGACCCTGGAGTTCCCGCTGGTTGTGCTGCTGGTTCTCTCCACGCTAGCGCCGTTCGCTCAGAAGAGGAAACCCAAACCCACCCCGCGGCCGGCCGTCACGAAACTGGTCGCGATCATCGACCAGTTGCTCGACGACGGCGTGGCGGCGCGGGCCCATTGGGGTGTGCTGGTGGTGGACCTGAAAGATGGCCACACGGTTTACGCGCGCAACGAACATCGCCTGTTCGCGCCGGCCTCCAATACCAAGCTGTTCACCACCGCCACGGCGTTGGAGACGCTCGGTCCCAATTTCCAGGAGCGCACCACCGTGGAGGCCGCCGCGCCGCCCAACGCGCAGGGAGAAATCGCCGGCGACCTGGTGCTGGTGGGACGCGGTGATCCCAACCTGTCGCCGCGGGCGCTGCCGTATCAAACGCGCAGCGAGTTTTCCGGATCGCCGGTCGTGGCGCTGGACCGCCTGGCCGATCAACTCGCCGGCGCCGGAGTTCACGCCGTGAATGGCGACGTGATCGGCGACGACACTTACTTCCTGTTCGAACGCTACGGCGAGGGCTGGACAGTGGACGATACGCTGTGGTCCTATGGCGCACCGGTTTCCGCACTGACCATCAACGACAACAATTTGGCGCTGACCGTCGAGGCGGGCGAAAAGCCGGGAGATTCGGCACAGGTGCATCTGGAGCCATTCGAAAATTACTTCACGTTGGAGAATCGCGTTCGCACCGTCGATGCGGGAGGGGGACGCCGCGTGTTCGTCAATCGCGAGCCGGGCAGCCGCGTGTTCGAGTTGTGGGGGCACATAGCCGTCAGCGGCTTCACATTACTCGGGTCGGGGCGCCAGCCTCTCAACGAGACCTTGGCCATGGACGATTCCGCGGATCTGGCCGCGCGCTACCTTCGCGACGCCCTGATCGCGCGCGGGATCACCGTGAGCGGTCGGGCCAAGGCGCGCCACCGCCGCGCCATCGACGCGGCCGCGCCTGTTCCCCTAGCCGCGCCCGCGACATCGCCTTTCGTGCTCGCGACTCTGGAGTCGCGCCCTCTGGCCGACGATCTCAAGGTGATCAACAAGACCAGCCAGAACCTGCACGCCGAAATAACGCTGCGCCTGGTGGGGTGCGAGCGTCCCTTGCCGGATTCCCCTGATTCCCATTCCTTCAACGAGCCTCCCGGCAGCGTCGCCGCGGGGCTCGCGGTGGTTAAGGATTTTCTGCGCAAGGCCGGATTGGCGGCCGAGGAGTTCGCCTTCTTCGACGGCTGCGGACTATCGCGCGCCGGCATGGTGGCGCCCGCCGCCACGGTGCGGCTGCTCACTTACATGGATGGCTCGCCCCACCGCGACGTCTGGCTGGACACGCTACCGCAAAGTGCCGTGGATGGATCGCTCAACAGCCGTCTGACGACCACGTGTACCGCCGGCAAAGTGCGAGCTAAGACCGGTACGCTGCGCCACGTCGCGGCGCTTTCCGGGTACCTGGTGGCGAGTCACGGCCATCGCCTGGCGTTCTCGCTGATGGTCAACAACCACAACCTGCCCAGCAGCGGCGCCACCGCGGTGATGGACAAGGTGCTCGACGAAATTTGCAAGGTTGAGTAACGCAGGCCTCCGGCCTGTTCTTTTTCTTTCAGTGCGGCTGTCAGTACCATCTGCGGTACTGACAACCAAAGAACAGGCCGGAGGCCTGCGTTACACTTACATCATGGGACAACTTCGTGTCGGTACTTCCGGATACGCCTACAAAGAGTGGAAAGGCAGCTTCTATCCGCCCAAACTCGCGGAGAAGAAAATGTTGGAGTATTACGCGGCGCGATTTTCCACCGTGGAGGTGAACTACACTTTCTACCGGCTGCCTTCCGCCCAGACGCTGGAAGGCTGGATTCCGCAAACTCCGCCCGGATTCACGTTCGCGCTCAAGGCCACCCAGAGAATCACCCATATTCTGCGTCTGCGCAATACCGCGGAGTTGATGCGCGCCTTTTTGCAAGGCGCTCAGCCGCTGGCCGAAGCCGGGCGGCTGGGACCGCTCTTGTTCCAGCTTCCGCCGAACTTCAAAGCCGATCTTCCCTTGCTGGACGATTTTCTGGCCTCCCTGCCGCGAGCCCTGCGCGCCGCCGTGGAGTTTCGGCACGCCAGTTGGTTTGCCGATACAACCTATCAGTGCCTGCACGCGCGCAACGCGGCACTGTGTATCGCCGAAACCGAGGAGGGACGCCCCGCGCTGGAATTGACCGCGGACTTCGCCTACTTCCGCTTGCGCAAGGAACTTTATCCCGCGGCGGAATTGACGGCCTGGAGAAAACGCTTCGAGGAATGGCGCGCGGCAGGCCGCGATCTCTACGTCTACTTCAAGCACGAGGATCGGGGAACCGCGCCCGCTTACGCCGCGGCATTGCTCGGCCAGCAGAGGTAGCCACGGTAGCACTTTGGTACTGCCAAAGAATGTGACCTCTGCTCCATAGCGCGCCGCCAACAGAAACAGTTAGGATTGCTTCGTTACTCGGACGGTCACAGCCAACCGTTCGCCGGTCTGGGGGGATTCGGCGGGCGGTTGGCTGTTGTCCTTCCGGAGTGTTTCCGCACATCCAAACGTGGGGCAGGCATCCTGGCCTACCGACCTTCTCCCGAAAAAAGAAAGCGGCAGGCAGGGATGCCTGCCCCGCATGAAAACACTACTGGCGTCAGGACCTGGAAGCGATCCCTCCCCATCCAAGTGGTGACAGTCCCTGCAAGGGGCACGACTCCTAGTCCCGTGACCGCCTAGTCTCGTTCCTGTGCCGCAAGCCGCCACAACGGGAATGCTTGGCTCCCGACGATCGAATCGAACCAAATCAGGCGGTCACGGGACTAGGTGGCCCTGAGATGTCGCTTAGGAACTGAAGCTGCGGATCGCGGCGGCTTCCTCGTTGTGAACCTCGAAGACCGTGTAGAGCTTGGTGATCTGCAACAGGTCGTGAACCTTTTTGGTCAGATTCAGCAGTTTGAGCTGCCCGCCCTGATTGGCCACCGTGGTAAATCCGCTGACCAGCTCGCCGATACCCGAGCTGTCAATGTAGGTCACGTCGCCGAGGTTCAACAGGATCTTCTTCTGCCCGCGTCCGAGCAATTCACGAACGGTGTCGCGCAGCACGGTGGACCCTTCGCCCAATGTGATTCGCCCGCTCAGATCCACTACGGTTACATCGTCCACTTGCCTGGTAGAGGCCTTGATAGACACGCTAATTCCTCCTTAAGAATGTTGGTCCGACTCTTCCGTCCGATACTTTACCATACGCACTTCGGTGCCTCGCGGGGCCAGGCGCCGTACCTGCAGATCGTCCATGAAAGCGCGAATCAGGAAGATCCCCCGTCCGGAATGGCGCAGCAAATTCTCTTGGGCCAGCGGGTCGGGCACCTCGTTCAACTCAAACCCCGCGCCTTCGTCGGAGATAGTGATCACCAGCCCGCCGTTCTGAACCTCCACGCGAAGCCGGGCGCGTTTTTCGGGATCGTACTGATTGCCGTGCAGCACGGCATTGACCATGCACTCCCGCACCGCCATTCCGACCTTCTGCAAATCTTCTTCGCCAAAACCGGCTTCCGTGGCAAAGCGCACCACTTCTTCCTCGGCCTGGTCCACGCTCTCCAGGGCGCTCTCCAGCGACATCACCAGGGGCTTGTCCACCTTCTGCCCGGAACTCATCTTGCTCAGCTCTTGCCAACTATAGCGCCGGAACGTGGGTCGCGCGCTGGATGTGGCCGCCGGCTCTCGCCGGCACCGTCGGGGGAGCCGTTTCCTCCATGCCTGGATTACTGCTTGGATACTGTTCTCAAGGCGACTCCAACATTAACATAAGCGGAATCGGGGTTGTCAACCGGAATGGTGAAAAGTAGGACAGGCCCTCCGGCCCCGATCTTCCAGCGGCTTCCCGCCACTGGCTTGCGCGGGCCGGATTTGCCCGCGCCAGCCGGTTTTCGCTCGGCGCAGGACCAGCGTTGGGACGCCCAGTTGCGGATGGTAGTGGGGTGAAGAGTCCGCTTAGGCCCGCTTAGGCCCGCACCTTCGTGGCCGGCTCCGGCGCCTGTTGCGGAGCCGGCATCGTGGCCACCGTATACTTATTCAAAGCCTTGGCGATATTGTCCTTGGGCTGCGCGCCGACCAACTGCTCGCGCACCTGGCCGCCTTGGAAAATCAGCAGCGCCGGGATACCGCGGATGTTGTACCGCGACGCCGTGGCCATGTTATCGTCCACGTTCAACTTCGCCACTTTGGCTTTGCCAGCGTACTCGTCGGCCAACTGGTCGATGGTTGGCCCCAGCATCTTACAGGGGCCGCACCACTCCGCCCAAAAGTCCACCATCACGGGCACCTTCGACTGCAGAACCTCGCTATCAAAGCTAGCATCGCTCAACGTCACTACATTCTTACCTGCCATGCTTCCTCCTGGTCTGGATCGGCCAACGTCTATTCGCTGTCTTCTATTAGATTATCAGAGACCGGAAAGGTCGCAAAGGGTTATCGCACCGCCGGCAAGCCCTTTGGGGCCATTGCGGTACAGGAAGGTTCGGGGAGTCGGTTTTGAGGTAAGCTTGATTTGGAGGTGCGTCATGCCTGATAGCCTCTGGGCCATAGTGCGCGATGGACGAATCGAACTGCTGGAACCGGCGGACCTTCCCGATGGCGCTCGCCTTCGTGTGACAGTCATGACCGACTCCGTACCCAACAAGGATCAGCAATTCTGGTTGGGCGCCAGCCAGAGTGCGCTCGACTCCGTCTGGGACAACGCCGAGGATGACGTCTATGCCCAGCTACTCAGCCGGTGAGGTTATTCTGGTCCGCTATCCTTTCTCGGATCTCTCCAGTTCCAAGATCAGGCCGGCGGTGGTGGTGGGCGCGGATCACGCCTCTCAAGATGTATTCATTGTTCCTCTATCCAGCAAATCAGGGAACCTGCAGTTTGGGGAATTCCTAATGGAAAACTGGGCCGCCGCCGGTCTTCACGTTCCCACGGTGGCAAAGCGCGGAATTTACACCGTTCACAAGGATCTCGTCCTGAAACTGGTCGGTCGTTTGACATCCAATGACATTGGCCGGTTGAAGGAATCTTTGCGCGGCTGGCTGGGCCTGGGCTGATCTTCTCGGAGGGTTTTGGTGTATCCTTGGGCTTGCGGAGGCTCCCCATGGCCACTATCGAACTACGCGTTAATGGCGCCAGCCATCGCGTTGAAACCGATCCCCAATGCAGCTTGTTGAGCGTCCTGCGCGATGAACTGGCGCTGACCGGCGCCAAGTATGGCTGTGGCGAAGGCGTTTGCGGCGCCTGTACCGTCCTAGTGGACGGAAAGCCAACGCGTTCCTGCAATACCAAGGTTGGCACAGTGGAAGGACGCGCCATCACCACCCTGGAGGGTCTGGAGGGTGGCGGCAAACTGCATCCGGTGCAGCAGGCCTTCCTGGATGCCGGCGCGATGCAATGCGGTTATTGCATCGCCGGAATGATCATGACCAGCGTGGCCCTGCTCAACACCAATCCGCATCCCAGCGACGCCGAAATTATCCGGGCTATGGACGGCAACGTCTGCCGTTGCGGAACCCATCCCAAGATATTGGCCGCGATCCGCGCGGCGGGAGGTGCTCGATGAAACCCCTCAACCGCGACTTTGAAATGCCCGTGCTGGAGCCGGAGATCGAACCGCAGATCGAACCGGAAAGATACGAACTGCACTCCACCGTTCCCGCCTATCGCTTTGACTTGGATCGCCGCGACTTCTTCACCACGCTCGGCGGTGGCATCCTGATCCTGATGACCGCGCCCGCCGGCGCGCAAGAGCGTCCCCAAGGTTCGCCCGCTGCCCAGGGCGAATCCGGCGGCGGACGCCGCGGCGGTATGGGCGGCGCTGTCCCGCGCGACATCGGCGCATGGCTGCACATCGCCGAAGACGGCGCGGTCACCGTGTACACCGGCAAGGTGGAAATCGGCCAGGGCATCCGCACGTCTTTGGCACAAGTAGTGGCGGAGGAACTGCGTGCGCCGCTGGCCTCCGTGAAACTGGTGATGGGCGACACCGATCTGGTTCCCTACGACGCCGGTACCTTCGGCAGCCAAACTACGCCACAAATGGTTCCGCGACTGCGCCATGCCGCCGCGGCGGCGCGCGAAATGCTGCTGGACGTGGCCGCGGAGCAACTCAAGGCCGACCGCAGCCACCTGATCGCAGAAGAAGGCAAAGTAACGGCGGGCGAGCTCGGCTCGCGTACTTATGGACAGCTCACCAAGGGTCAAAAGCTGGTCAAGCAAATTGCCGACGATGTGAAGACCACGCCGGCCACGGAGTGGAAAGTGGAAGGTAAGCCCGTGCCGAAAGCCGGCGGACGCGAAATCGTCACCGGCCAGCACACCTACACGCCGGACGTACGCCGTCCCGGCATGTTGTACGGGAAGATCCTGCGCCCCGGCGGTTTCGGCGCGACGGCGAACTCCGTTGATACCAGCGCCGCGGAAAAAATATCCGGCGTGACGGTGGTAGGCGACGGCGATTTCTGCGGCGTGGCCGCGTCCAGCGAGTGGACCGCCACCAAGGCACTGGAAGCGATCCGCGCGGACTGGAAAATCCCCGAGCAAGCCGCTTCTTCGAAGGACATTTTCGCGTATCTCAAGACCGCCCCGGCCAACGAAGGCCGAGGCGGCGGTGGCGGCGGCAACAACACCCGCGGCTCGATGGCTGATGGCTTAGCTGCGGCAATGTCTGCTGGAGGCGCCAAATTGCAACGCACCTATACCGTCGCCTACATCGCACATTCTCCGCTGGAGCCGCGTTGTGCCGTGGCGGAATGGTCCAGCGATGGCAAACTTACGGTGTGGACCGGCACGCAGCGGCCTTTCGGCGTGCAAGTCGGAACTGGCGCAAGCCTTCCGCATTCCCGAAGATCATGTGCGGGTGATCATGCCCGACATGGGTTCGGGATACGGCGGTAAGCATACCGGCGAAGCCGCCATCGAAGCGGCGCGACTGGCCAAAGCAGCCGGCAAACCGGTGAAGCTGATGTGGACGCGCGAGGAAGAATTCACCTGGGCCTATTTCCGTCCCGCCGGCCTGATCGAAGTGTCCAGCGGCGTCGGCGCCGACGGCGCTGGTCACCGCCTGGGAATTCCACAACTACAATGTCGGGCGCTTCGGCGATCAGCACCGATGTACGACTTCCCGAACACGCAAGATCGAGTTTCATCACGTCGAAGTCGCCGTTGAGGCAGGGCTCGTATCGCGGCCTGGCGGCCACAGCCAATCATTTCGCGCGCGAAGTCCACATGGACGAGCTGGCCGCGCGCGGTGAAGATGGAGCCGCTGGAATTCCGTCTGAAGAACCTGCAAAGACGAATCCGCCGACCGTTTGCGCGCGGTGCTGACGACGGCCGCCGAGAAATTCGGCTGGGGCAAGTCGCAAGCCCGCCGCCGATCACGGCTTCGGCATTGCCGGCGGATTCGAGAAGGGCAGTTACGTGGCCGCGTGCGCGGAAGTCGCGGTGGATCGCGCCACCGCCAAGGTGAAGATCGTGCGCGTCGCCACGGCCTTCGAATGCGGCGCGATCTGAATCCCGACCAACTGAAGAACCAGGTGGAAGGCGCGGTAATTCAGGGTATCGGCGGCGCGCTGTTCGAAGCGATTGATTTCGACGGCGGCAAAATCCTGAACCCGCGCTTCTCGAAGTACCGCGTCCCGCGCTTCTCGCGACGTTCCGGTGCATGGAAATGGTCCTGATCGACCGCAAAGATCTGGTCTCGGCGGGCGCCGGCGAAACGCCCATCGTGGGCATGGCGCCCGCGATGTCCAACGCGATTTTCAACGCCACGGGCGTGCGTTTGCGGAACATGCCCATGGCGCCGGGTGGCGTGATCCCGGAGTTGAAGCGCGGCTAGTTGAGTCTTAGCGATCGACCGGCGGAACGAAGCGAGAAGCGTCTTCGGAGAATCCCGGTGCGCGGCCCAGTAGCAGACGGCGGGGCGGGCCAGCGTATTGGAATCAAACTGGATGCTGGTCTCGACATGCACCTCACGGCCGAGATTGGCGCTCGTCAAAAAGTTGGAAATACGACCAGCAGTTTGTCTCGAATCTGGTTGGCCGAAGGCGCGCGCGCTGTAGCCAGTTCCGGGAGTCCAAACCCAGGACTCCCTCCGCCAGCCACAGCGCAACCAATCAGGGGACATTTCTACTTTGGTTTGACACCGAAAATTGGCGGTGTCTCAGTTTGAGTTGGATGACGAGTGGGTCTTTGCCTGCGGCTCCGCCGCTCCTTGTTGCGGAAAGGCTTCGCCTTTCCAGGGGCGTCCGTGAAACGGACGCCCTGACAGTAGCCCAGCACTTCAGTGCTGGGAAAATGGCCGTTTCCGATGAAGTCCGTGCAACGGACGGCTGAGGTTTTTACAGAGCTAAGCTCAAGAATATACAAACCTCAGTCGTCCGCTGCACGGACTCGCTTCCTGCTTGGTTCCGTTCCCAGCACTAAAGTGCTGGGCTATTGTCAACGCGTCCGTTTCACGGACGCTTGGCCGCCAAGGTGATTGAAAATCTAGAAACTCCAGGGAAAGGCACAGCCTTTCCGCACAAAGGGGCGGCGGAGCCGCGCGGCATTCAAACTGAGACACTACCCCGAAAATTCTATTGGTTGCATTTCAACGAAGGGGCGAGTACAATTGCCGCCTGAAACTGGAATTATGGGGAGGACGAATATGGCAGCTACGCTCGGTATGTTCCTGCAACGCAGCGCTGGTGCGGCCGGCATGGTGTTGGTGTTTTGGTTAGGTTTCATGGTACTGATGGTCGCCGCCGCGTGGACGGTTTTCACCAAGGCGGGTCATCCCGGCTGGGCTGCCCTGGTTCCCATCTACAATCTGGTGATCCTGTGCCGGATCGCGGGCCGTCCGGGCTGGTGGGTGCTGTTGTGGTTCATCCCGCTGGTCAACTTGGTGATCGGCATCATGGTCTCGATTGATATCGCCAAGAATTTCGGCAAGGGCACCCTGTTCGGCCTGGGTGTGGCGTTCCTGGGCTTCATTTTTGTCCCGGTGCTGGCGTGGGGCGACGCCACGTATGATCCGCTGGCACGTTAGAGCGTAGATCCCCTTTCTGGGAAAACCGGAAACAGTGTCAGCCTCGGAACGGGGCGGTTCTTCGTGAGCATTGCCTACGGGTTCTTGCGTCATGCTCCAACAAATGAACTCTCCTCGCTCAGACTGTTATAGATTGCCGCTTTCACTGGAACCAACAGCTACGGGGGCCGGCGATTTCCGCTCAGGCCGCCAACACTTTCGGCAAGCGCGACAATTCCTCCGGCGTACTGTCGTTGGGCACGGAACAGCCCGGTGTCAGGATGTACTTGCGGCCCGCCGCCTGCGCGGCGGCCTGCCACTGACTGCGCATTTCTTCCGCAGTCAGCTTGCGATAATTCACTTCGTCGATTCCGCCGGCGATCACCCAGGACGGAAATTGACGGCGCACCTCGGCCATCGGAATTTTCGAGACGTGCAGCGAATAGTTGATGATCGGCGCATGGAAGTTGTGGAATGCGGCCAGATACGGCGGCTCCACGTGCAGATGCAGGATGTTGTGCGGGGCGGTGCTCGCGACGCCCTCCAGAAAACGCTTGTCGAACGGCGCGCTGAATTTTTGGTAATCCTCCACCGACAGTTCCGCGGATAGCGCGTTGGCCACCGAAAACAGCACGCCCGTGGCGCCCGCGGCATAGGCGCGCTGGGCGTGACGGATCTCCGCTTCGGTGATCACGGTGAGCGCATCCATTAGCGCTTGCGGCTTCTCGTCTTTCAAACGCAGCACCTCCTCCTTCGACGACAACTTCTGCGCCACGTTCCAGGGATTGAAGACCGTCTCGATCATGTAAGCGGAGCCGTTCAGTCCTTTACGAATTAACTCCAGGGCTCGCAGTTGATCGGGAAACGGGTTGTCTTCGCGCTTCAGCTCGTACCATTTGCCGGCAGGCTTGGGATACGGGAAATCGCTCATCACTTTCACCAGGTCGGTGTAGTAAGCGCGATGGAACTCCAGCGTGCGGGTGGCGTGATCCTCGGAGTTGTTCAGGCCGAAATGGTGCCAGAAGCTGAAGGGCGGGCGGTCAACGTCCTGGCCGGACATGGCGCGATCCACGCGCTGCTTGCTGGTTAGTGTAACTGGCGAGGTAGCTTCCGCGCCGAGTCGGCCTCCCGCGAATGCCAAGCCGGCGGCGGTTGCGGTACGGAGAAAATCGCGTCTCAACATCATAGGTCCTCCTTGGTGATGGGTATGAGTTTATCGCAATCTCGGGCTTTCCTCCCATTCCTCCCATCTCTCCCATTTCACCCATCCAATTCTTGACGTCTCAGGAACGAGACAAAAAGCTTAGCCCGGTGAGGCCTACCGGAAACAGCAGGCAGCCTACGATTAACAATTCACGAGGTTCCGCGATGCCGAACCGTCTCAGCGACGAGAATGATCGTGGCCAGGAGCAACAACGCGAGAGAGATTCCTCGATGAAATCGGCGGAGTTCCGATTCGACCCACGAATCCATGTGCGTTCTCAAGAGGCGTCCGTCGTTGGAATCGGTGCAGTTATTCTTGAGAGAGCAGGCGTTGCAGGCATCGGCAGGCGCGCGATAGTGGACAATACGACGCTGGTAATCTGTGTCGGTCGTAGTCAATTGCCGGCCCGCGGGACATTCCCATAAATCCATTTTCTGGAAGTACACAAACCCGGAGTTCCGGTAGCGCTCCGAGCGCTTATGAGAATGTCGCGCCAGCAGTTCCAGGACGAACGCCACCCCAACCAAGACAGATCGCATAGCTGGCGGCGAGAACCACCTCAATGTGGACGCCGGAAATCATGCATCGGACCCTTTCATGTCCACAATTTCAGTGAACAATACGTCGTGCGGTTCCTCAAGCGTGGTTCGAGGTTTCATGCGACGCACGCCGAGCCAAGCAAGATAGAGGACAGGCAACGTCCCGCCGAGAATGAAAAGCATATCTCCGGGAAGGCGCAGCCACTCCAGCAAAGCGTTTGTCCGATTCGAGAGGAACTCAAGCGATCGCGCGTCGAAATATCCGACGCTGACCGAGTGATAGAGCTGCAGGATGCCCAGAGGGAATAGCGTAGCAAATACCATCCAGGCCAGCCCGATGTTCAGACGACCAGAAGCTGATCTTGGCCGCGCGGTCGCTCCAGCGATTCTCCGGAATCATGTATCGCAAACAAAACAGGGCCAACCCCACGGCCAGCATCCCGTAGACTCCCATCATCGCCGCGTGCGCGTGGTTCGCCGTCAGGGCGGTCCCAATCTCGTAATAGGAAACAATGGGAAGATTCACCAGGAAACCGAAAATGCCGGCGCCAAGAAAGTTCCAGAATCCCACGGACGCGAGAAACATCACGGCCCAGAAATGAGGAAACGGCGTGCAGACGACTGCGAACCTTGTTGCGCGCCAAGCTGGAGAAAGCTCCACGCTTCCAGAGTAAGGAATGTCAGCGGAATCACCTCCGCCGCCGAAAAGAACGCCCCCAGCGCCATATGAATCGACGGCTCACCGGAAAAATAAACGTGGTGCATCGTCCCGACCACGCCGCCGGCGGAATACAGCAGGATGTCCAGATAAATCACCTTCAGGGCTACGCGTTCATGCACGACGCCGAGCAGCACAAAGATGTAGGCGACCATGATGGTCGTGAACAGTTCGAGGAAATCTTCCACCCACAAATGGACCACCCAGAAGCGCCAAAAATCCGTGGTGGTGAAGTGGGCATCCGTCCGTGCCAGCAAGCCAACGGCATAGAACGCAGGAATAGAAAGCGCCGAGAAGAAGAACAGCCAGGGCATATTACCCACGTGCTCCGACGCCAGCCGGCCGCGAAGACCGCGGAAAAGAATGATCACCCAGAACACCAGCCCGACCGTCAGCAGGATCTGCCAGAAGCGGCCAAGATCAAGATACTCGAAACCCTGGGCTCCGAACCAGGACCATCCGTGCTGAATCCAACCACGTAATCCCCGCATACTCGCCAGCCAGACTTCCGAAAACGACGATCGCCAAGGCACCCAGAAGCCCGAAGGAAAGCCAGTTCTGGCGGCGCGGCTCTCGCCCAGTAATCATGGGAGCAAGGAAAATACCCGCAGCAAGAAAGGAAGTGGACACCCAGAAAATCGCCAGCTGAAGATGCCACGTGCGCGCGATGTTAAAGGGCAGGATTCGCGCGAGGTCGAAACCGAAAAAATTCGCGATTTCAGCGCGATAGTGCTGCGTGGCGCCTCCCAGAAGCGCTTGCAAGGAAAACAGCAAGTGCCATGACCAAGAAGAACCAGGCGCAGGAACGCTGCGCGGGCGTCAAGACCACCTCGTCAGGAGGACGGAACGAAACGCGCTGGTCTTCCCGACCGTGCCAACCCAGGAAATTCCATCGGCCAAACGCCGCCAGCAAGAGCCCGATACCGCCGAGCAGAGCGATCAGGGAGAGGACGCTCCAGACAATTGCATCTGCCGTCGGATGATTGCCGACCAGCGGCTCGGGAGGCCAATTGTTGGTGTAAGAATAGGCGAGATTCGGACGCAAGGCCGAACCCGCCCAAGCCGACCAGCTAAAGAAGGCGGTCAGTTGTCTGATCTGGCTGAGGATCGGTGATGGCCGACGGCCGCAATCCATACTTCGTGGTTGGCGTTCCAAAGAAATCGGCGTAGTAGGTATCGAGCTTCTCGAACGCTTCCGCCTGTGCGGCCGAATACATCGAGCACTCCCGTGCTGCTGTCGTAGCGATTCGTTTTGAAATCGGTAATCGTCTGCTGCTTGGCCGCTTCCGAAGACGAGCCGCCATAGTGGTCGATCGCGATCAGAGCGGCGCGATGGAGATAGTCGGCCGTGAAGTCCGGGCCGAGATAAGCGCCATGTCCGAAGATCGAGCCGTATTCCATCAGTCCGTTGCGCAGAAACACTTCCTGGCCGGCGATTACATCCGCTCCCGTGAAGAGGACTTCTCCGCGCGCGATCGACAACTTGCGAGGGGATCGGCGGCTCGTCGGTGTATGTTCGATAGGCGAGTATGCCGAGAATCAGAAAACCGCATAACACCACAATCACGATTGCCTGAATCCAGCCGTTGGAGATCAACAACGCGCGGCTTGCCGATTCCTTCATGATGTTCCCCTCACGCCTGACCCGAGTCTACCAGATGAATTGAAGAGGTCTCTGCCGGAAGGCAACAATGCCTGGTGTTCACACCCGGCGGCCCGCCAAGGCGATTGTATCGCACTACGATATTCTGTGAGATATTTGTTACGGCCCAGCTACCGCGTCAGCTTACAATGGTGGAGATGGAACATTCTCAGGTGGTCAACGCGGGGGACCTGGTCGCTTATCAAGCGGACAGTGTGGTCAGCCGGCAGGTCCTCGGCAAGCCCACCGGTACCGTCACGTTGTTTGCCTTCGACGTGGGCCAGGGGCTGAGCGAGCATACCGCGCCGCTCGACGCGCTCGTTTTCATCCTCGATGGAGTGGCGGAAGTGACCATCGCCGGTCAACCCTTTCAGGTTGCGGAGGGAGAGATGATCCTCATGCCCGCCAACCGGCCTCATGCGCTCAACGCAAAACAGCGGTTCAAGATGATGTTGATCATGATTCGGAGTTAGCGGATGAGCAGCGCATCGGATCTCTTACGCCAGGAGCACCGCCAGATTGAAGCCCATCTCGACGGGCTTCGCGATGCGTTAGTGAACCTCCCGGCCCCGCAGGTAGCTGAAGTCCGGCATCATTTCCAGGCCATTCGAACTCTCGCCGCCCTGCACTTTCGGAAGGAAGAAGAGATCTTCTATCCCTGCGTGCGGGGACTCGATGCGAACCTTCTGGCGGAGATGGACGAACAACACGAAGAAGCACGCCAGGCTGAGCGCGACCTGGAAGCCTTGCTGGCCGGCTCTCTGATGCTCCCGATGAACGCGAACTGACCGAGCTGCATCGTCTCGGCCTGATGTTCGACGACGTCGTGCAGACCCACATCCTGGCCGAAGAAGACCGCCTGCTGCCGTGGGCCGACCGATCCCTGTCAGCCGAGGAGCAGCAAGCGCTGGCCATCCGAATGGATCGCCTGAAAAGTTAGCGGACGCTGTATAGTATGGTCTCCATATCGGGGAAACGCCACAGCGCAAGGAGCCGAAAAATGCAAATTGGAATGATCGGTCTGGGAAGGATGGGCGCAAACATGGTTCGCCGTCTACAAGGCGGCGGCCATCAATGTGTCGTCTGGGACAAGAACCAGGACAGCGTGAAGGACTTGGTGAAGGAAGGTGCAACCGGAGCCGCGTCGCTCGAAGATTTTGCAGCCGCGCTCAAGCCTCCACGCGCGGCGTGGTTGATGGTGCCCGCGGCGGTGGTCGATGACACGCTGCACGGCCTGTGCGCCCTAATGCAGAAGGGCGACATCATCGTGGATGGAGGAAATTCTTACTACATCGACGACATCCGGCGCGCCAAGGATCTCCGGCCGCAAGGCATTCATTACCTCGACGTGGGGACCAGCGGTGGCGTGTGGGGTTTGCGAGCGTGGTTTCTGCCTGATGATTGGAGGCCCGGCTGAAGCTGTCGGCCGCCTGGATCCGGTTTTCAAAACGCTGGCGCCGGGCCGCGGCGATATCCCGCGCACCGCCGGGGCGCGAAAAGTCTGCCGGCACCGCCGAGGAGGGCTACCTGTATTGCGGGCCTTCCGGCGCGGGCCATTTCGTCAAGATGGTTCACAACGGCATCGAATACGGCCTCATGGCGGCGTATGCCGAGGGGCTGAACATTCTGCGCCATGCCAACGTTGGCAAGGAAGCCCGGACCGTCGATGCCGAGACCACGCCTCTGCGCAATCCGGAACTCTATCAATACGACCTGAACCTGGCGGATATCTCCGAAGTGTGGCGTCGTGGCAGTGTCATCGCCTCATGGTTGCTGGACTTGGCCGCCACGGCGCTTCTTCGATAGCCCGGACTTGGCAAAATTTGCCGGCCGGGTGTCGGACTCGGGGGAGGGCCGTTGGACGATCACGGCGGCAATCGACGAGGCGGTTCCGGCCCCGGTCCTTAGTGCCGCCCTGTACGAACGCTTCAGCTCGCGCGGCGACGACGACTTCGCCGACAAGCTATTGTCCGCCCTTCGTCATGAGTTCGGTGGCCATCAGGAAAAGCCCCCTGACAACAATGGCAAGAATGATAAGAACGGAGACGCCCGATGACCGCCTCCCGTTCGGACGCGCTGGTGCTGTTCGGCGTGACCGGCGATCTGGCCCACAAGATGATCTTCCCGGCACTCTATGCCATGGCGAAACGCGGTGCGCTCAACATCCCGGTCATTGGCGTCGCGTTTCCGAAGTGGAGTCTCGAGCGTCTGCACCAACGCGTGACGGACAGCATCAAGCGAGCGGGCGGAATCGATAACAAGCGCGCCCTCCACCATCTTCTGTCGCTGCTCAAGTACGTGGGAGGGGATTATGAAGACCCGGACACGTTCACGGCGATAAGAACAGCCTTGGGTAGTGCCCGGCGCCCGGCACACTATCTGGCTATCCCGCCTTCGCTCTTCGAGGCAGTGATCAAGGGACTCGGTACGGCGAACCTGGCCAACGCACGCGCGCGTGATAGTCGAAAAGCCGTTTGGACGCGACTTGGCCTCCGCGAAGGAGCTCAATGCCGTTGCGCGGGCGGTATTCCCGGAAGACTCGATCTTTCGCATCGATCACTTCCTCGGGAAGGAAGCGATCATGAATATCCTCTACTTCCGCTTCGCCAATTCCTTCCTGGAACCGATCTGGAACCGCAACTACGTGGCCAGCGTTCAAGTCACCCTATCCGAGGATTTCGGTGTGGCGGGCCGCGGCGCGTTTTACGAAAGCGCCGGCTGTCTGCGCGACGTGATCGAGAACCACCTTTTCCAGATAGTCGCGCTACTGGCCATGGAGCCGCCGGCCGGAAGGGACTTTGGAGCTGTCCACGACGCGAAAGCCAAGGTCTTTCAAGCGATGCGCCTCCTGAAGCCAGACGACTTGGTGCGTGGCCAGTACGCTGGCTACCGCAAGGAGCCGGGCGTGGCCAAGCAGCTCCGACGTCGAGACCTTTTGCGCGCTTCGGCTTTTCATCGACTCGTGGCGCTGGGAGGGAGTGCCGTGGTACCTGCGTTCCGGCAAATATCTAGGCGCAACCGCGACCGAGGTTTTGGTGGAGTTCAAGCCGCCCCCGCAGAGGCTTTTCGCCGACTCCGCACCGGCTACCGGCCGGGCCAACTACCTGCGGTTCCGGCTCTCTCCCAGTTCGGCCATCGCCATCGCCGCGCGCGTCAAGCTTCCGGGGAAAGAGTTCGTTGGAGATCAGCGAGAGCTCTATTTGTCGGAGGAGCAGCCCGGAGAGGAATCGCCCTATGAGCGGCTTTTGAGCGATGCCATGATGGGCGATGGAGCGCTCTTCACCCGTGAGGATGCGGTCGAGGCCGCTTGGGCGGTAGTCGATCCCGTCCTGAAGAAACACCACCGAGTTCGCTCCTACAAACGCCGTAGCTGGGGGCCGAAGGAGGCTGACGCCATAATCGCTTCAGGTCATGGCTGGCACAACCCAGAAGACAACGGACATCCGAATGATGCGGCGTCCTGACCGTGGCTCTGGCATAACCATCTGGCGCCGGATCCCACCATCTCCCGCAGACGGGTCAATAAAGCCGCGCCTACGCCAAAGCCGCGCCTACGCCCGTAGCGATACCTGTGAGCAACACCGCCAGCCAAAAGCGGGCGGCGCCTGAACGAGCCAGCGTGGAAGGCATCATCGAGTGATTAGGTAGCTGCCGGAACGTACAATCGTTCAGGGGACCGCAACCAGGTAGGCGCGCCCTTCCCAACGGCCAGCGGCTGTCCAGAAAAAAGTGAAACGGATGGGCGCCCGTTGCGCCGCGGAAATCGGAATGTCCACAAACTCAACTCCCAACGCGGTGGCCGAGGAGGGAGTGGGTATCGCTGAGGTCGATATCCGCGCCGAAGAATTCGCGGGCTACTAAACAACTACAAGGAGAATAACGTTGAAGACACAAACCGCCGAAAACAAACCGCGCCCCTTTCTAACGGACGTTCAAGAACTGCGGCCCGAGCCTACCGACAGGATGCCGCCCTCATAGGGCTCGCCTGTTGAACGTTGGTGGTGCCGCTGTCCCAGTAGGTACGAGACCACGAGCATGCCAGCGACCAGCAGCAACACCAGCGCGAAATAGACGCCCAGAGGCCACATGTACGATTACTGCTCCTCCCCCTCTGGCCACGCGATGGTCAGCAGGAATGCGCTGTCTTCGATAGCCACGACGTCATGAGGCATGGCGCGATCTAGCACAAGTAGCCGTCCAACGGGCAAATCAAACTCCTTTCCGCCTGCATGCATGTGCAAATGGCCTTGCACCGTTTGCACCGAGATGCGGCCGGCAGCGTGGTGCTCGTGAATCGTAGTTTTCGCCTGGATCGCTGTCAGGACAACACGGAAGTCCGGGTACTTGACGATCGTTTTGGAGTTTCGACCGCTTTGCCAGTAGGGTCCTGGCGCAGGGATGCGATCTGCTCGGCGAAATCGAAGGTGAGAGATGGTCCTTCCGTTGGCTCTGACGCGCGGGCGGCGCCACGAGATTGTTCGGGTTCAGGCATGATGGAGCTTCCTTTTCTTGCCCATTCGGGCATTCAGGTATTCCTTTAACGCAACGGCGTTGTTATGTTCCGTATCGTGCGAACTGTAGACGAGTGTGACCCGGCCATGGCGGGCAGCGCTGCGAATCGGTTCGCACGCCTCCAGATGGCTGTCCAACTCCGCAAAATAGCGTCGTTGGAACTCGCTCCACTTTTTGGGATCGTGAGAGAACCACTCGCGAAGCGCGGCGCTGGGCGCCACATCCTTGAGCCATGAATCAAGGCGCAGGTCGGTTTTCTTGATACCGCGCGGCCATAGCCGCTCCACCAGGAACCGAACGCCGTCTTCCGGCGCCGCTTTGTCATAGACGCGTTTCAAAGTGAGCATGTCACGTCTCCACCGCTCAAGGATTAGAAAACCACGCGCGACCACACTCACGGTTGCCTGAATCCGCCGTTTGAGATCTGCAACGCGCGGCTGGCCGGTTCATTCACGATGGTCCCTGTCCAATTGACCTATTGTATCGTATTACGATGTTTCGTGCAATCGCTGTATGGCTATCTTCCAGAACTCCACGCGGAAAGACGACGTCAGCCGACTTTGCCTTTCCCAAGCCACTTAGCCAGTACTTTGGCCCACTGAGCCGGCGACCTTGCGTCTGCCTCGGCACCGCCGCTAGAAGCGGCTAGATTTGAGTCGTCGGGCAAAACTGTGATTTGTTGAACCTCGCTGCGGACAAGATGGATGGAGATGCGGTCCGTGCCGGAGGTGTCAAGAACGACCGAGCGGTTTCCGTTTTGGAAACTCACACCGTTGGGACCGTACAACGTTCAACTTAACGCCCGTTTGGCTGTTCAAATCGGAGATCAGCATTCGCAAGTAGGTTTCTGTATCCATTTTCGAGGGAGTGTATCACCTAACGAGGTCTCATAAGCGCTTTTCTTGCGGCGGCCGCGAAAGGTGAGACGGCACTGCGGTTTTCGTGAGATCACTCTTACCGCGAATACAAGTCCTGTGGCCTACGCCAAAAAACGTAGATTCTTGCGGACTGAGCGGCCATGCTTCCGGCCCATCTTCACTCAAGCAATTCGCCTACCGCGCACGGAGCGCTCACTCAGTTGCCGCAGTCGCGCTTGCAACCCCTGCACTCATGTGCAACTCTTGCATTCGCGCAAGGGAATGTCGGCGAGCGCCCAGGCCGCTTGCTCGCGTCGCACCCTCCGGGCCAGCCGGCAATCTGCCGTCGTACCTGGACTCTAGGCACGCCAACCATCGCCTGCCAAGCACGACTGGGGCAATTGGCCCGTTGACTGCTCCAAATGGTCTTTGCAGGCACGTTGTCTGCGTCGCCTGTGGCTAATGTAGTGAAGTTGGCTTAAGCCTCACCGTCCTGATTTATGAGCAAGGTAAACGCCTTAAGTCTCGATCCGGCGCAATTGGATCAACTGGCGATCAACACGGTTCGTTTTCTGTCCGTGGACGCCATTCAAAAAGCCAATAGCGGCCACCCCGGGCTGCCCCTTGGTGCTGCGCCAATGGCCTATGTTTTGTGGACGCGGTTCCTCCGGCACAATCCGATGAATCCGCACTGGTCCAATCGGGACCGGTTTGTCCTGTCGGCGGGCCACGGTTCGATGTTGCTTTACAGCCTGCTGCATTTGACGGGCTACGATTTGCCCCTGGAAGAACTCAAACAATTCCGCCAATGGGGCAGTAAGGCACCGGGACACCCCGAGCGGGGACTGACGCCCGGTGTGGAGACGACGACTGGTCCCCTGGGCCAGGGATTTGCCAATGCTGTCGGCATGGCTATCGCGGAAGACTATCTCGCGGCACGCTACAACCAGCCGGGACACCAGATCGTCAATCATTACACTTATGCGCTGGTCAGCGACGGCGATTTAATGGAAGGAGTATCGTCTGAAGCCGCCTCGCTCGCTGGTCATTTGAGGCTCGGCAAACTGATTTGCCTCTATGACGACAACCACATCACGCTCTCCGCGTCGACCCACATCACCTTCACGGAAGATCGCGCTAGGCGATTCGAAGCGTATGGCTGGCACACGCAAACGCTTGAGAATGGGAACGACCTTGAAGCGATGGATCGCGCTCTGCGTGCGGCGCAAGCCGAGAGGGAACGTCCCTCGTTGATTCTCGTGCGTACGCATATCGGTTATGGCTCGCCGCACAAGCAGGACACTTTTGAGGCGCACGGCTCGCCGCTCGGCGAGGAAGAAGTGCGCTTGACGAAACAAGCGTTGGGTTGGCCGCTCGATCCGCCGTTCTACATTCCAGACGAAGCACTCGCGCATTTCCGTCTTGCGCTTGAAAGCGGCAAACAGGCGGAAGCGGAATGGGATGGGAGATTCGCGCAGTACTCGAAAGCTTTCCCCGGCCTCGCTCAGGAATTTCAGCAGGGGATGACTGGCGAATTACCAAAAGGCTGGGACGCCGGCATCCCGGTCTTCCCGGCCGACTCGAAAGGCATGGCCACCCGCATCGCGTCGGGCCAAGTATTGAACGCGATCGCTCAGAAACTTCCTTCGTTGATCGGCGGCTCCGCGGATCTGGATCCGTCCACGCGGACAGCGCTGAAGACGACAGGCGATTTCGAAAACCCGCGCGACGAGGCCGGCGACTTGCAGGGATCGACGGGTGGCGGCTGGAGTTATGCGGGACGCAACCTGCACTTTGGCGTTCGCGAGCATGCCATGGGATCCATCGCGAATGGGTTGGCGGCGCATGGCGGCGTCATTCCGTTCACGGCGACGTTCCTCATTTTCTCGGACTACATGCGGCCGCCGATTCGACTGGCGGCGCTGATGGAACTGGGGGTGATCTTCGTTTTCACCCACGATAGCATCGCTCTTGGCGAAGATGGGCCAACGCATCAGCCCATCGAGCAATTGGCTTCGCTGCGCGCGATCCCAGACTTGCTCGTCATCCGCCCCTGCGATGCGAACGAGACGGCCGTGGCGTGGCGCGTCGCGATTCAGACACGGGATCGACCCGTCGTGCTTATCTTGACACGGCAGAATGTGCCCACGCTGGACCGCGCTCAACTTGCAGCGGCAGATGGTCTGCGACGCGGTGCGTATGTTTTGGTCGATGCACCCAACGGCAAACCGGACATTATCTTGCTCGCCACCGGGTCGGAAGTCGGTGTGATTGTCGCGGCCGGCCACAAACTGACCGGGAACGGGATCAACGTTCGGATCGTATCCATGCCGAGCTGGGAATTGTTTGATGCCCAACCTCGAAGTTATCGCGAATCGGTTCTTCCTCCATCGCTGCGCGCACGGCTTGCGGTTGAAGCGGGCGTGACTCAAGGCTGGTTCAAGTATGTGGGCGGCGATGGCGAGGTGATTGGAGTGGACCGTTTCGGTGCGTCCGCCCCGGGGAAGGTTATGATGCGCGAGTACGGTTTCACCGCAGACAACGCTTACGAGCGCGCCAGGAAGTTACTGAACCGGCAACGACCGAGCCCTCATCAGACGACTGTGGAGGAGGCCGTGGAGGCGTGGCGCAACGAGGGAGGTCCAAACTGATAGTTGATAGCAGACAACACGACAATGGCGAACTAGACCGTCGCGATCGGGCCGAGCGACGCGGTGCCGGACGCTCCGGATGGCCATCCTCCTTTCTCGAAGGCGCCGCTCTTGTTGCCACCGACAGCAGGCTGCGCTCGATGGATTCATGAGACCAAACTCGTTCTTGCTGGAGCCCAGAGCGCCTTTTCGGCTGGACCTCACGGTCTGGACGTTACGCCGCCGTCCGGACAACGTCGTTGATCGCTGGGACGGGCTGACCTATCGCCGGGTCCTGCCTTTGCTCGCCGGCTTCGCGGAGGTCGCGGTCACCCAGAGCGGGCCGCCTGCGACGCCGCAGCTTCGGGTTACGGTGGATGCCGCTGCGCTCTGTCTCGAAGTGCAGCAGGCCGTGACGACGACCCTGGAACGGCTCCTCGGATTTCGCATTGACGTGGCGGCATTTTATCCCCTCGCCTCCCGCGATGCCGTGCTCGGCCCGTTGGCTGAGCGCTTCCGCGGAATGAAGCCACCGCGGTTCGCCACTGTATTCGAAGGCGTGATAACCGCCATTGCCAGCCAGCAAGTGACTCGGACAGTGGGCGTTCTTCTCCTCAACCGCTTGGCCGTAAGGTACGGCGCCGTTGTTCACAAAGGACACGCCGCAGCCTATGCGTTTCCGCAGGCAAAAGATCTGGCCATGCTTGAACCGGTCCATTTGCGCCAGCTCGGGTTCAGCCGACAGAAGGGCCGCGCGATGATCGAGTTGGCCAGGTCGATCGCCGTGGAAGGTTTGGACTTGGAAAAACTGGCGGAGTTGACGGATGAAGAGGCTCTGGCCCGTCTCTGTGACATCCGGGGTGTGGGGCGCTGGTCGGCAGAGTACGTTCTATTGCGCGGTCTGGGACGGACTTATGTCTTTCCAGGTGATGACGTGGGCGCTCGCAACAACCTGCAACGGTTGCTGAACCTGGTGAAGCCGCTTGATTACCCGGCGGTTCATCGCGCTCTGAAGCGCTGGCGGCCGTACGGCGGATTGGTTTATTTTCACATGCTGTTAGACCGGCTGGAGGAAGCGGGATTCCTTGCGGCCGGAACATCGCCGCCACGGACAGCCCGCGGCAACCCCACCGCTACAACGCATCTACAGGAGATAATACCGATGAAGAAGGCCTTTAAAGTTGGAGATCATGTAGGGTGGAACTCGGAAGCTGGCCACGTCCGGGGAACGATCAAGAAAAAGATCACCTCCCCCATCACGTTCAAAGGCTACACCGTCCGCGCCTCGAAGGAGGAGCCGCAGTATTTGATCAAGAGCGACACGACCGCCCATCTGGCCATGCACAAGGGATCGGCGCTCAAGAAGCTCAGGAGCACACCGTGAGCGCGCTGAGAATAACACAACCTATTGCCTTGGAAAAAGCATGCCAAAGGAAAAGCCGCCACCCCTGGTAATGACGATTGGTCATTCCACCCGGACGCTCGGGGAATTCATCCGTCTGCTCCAGGCACACGGAGCAACCTGGGTAGTGGATGTGCGCACGGTGCCGCGCTCCCGGCACAATCCGCAGTTCAACAAGACTTCCTTGCCCCGATCGCTCAAGAACGCCGGCTTGGGATATGTTCACGCGCCGGGACTCGGCGGCCTGCGTCATGCGAGGCGCGATTCGCCCAACGCAGGCTGGCGAAACGCCTCCTTTCGAGGTTACGCCGATTACATGCAGACGCCCGAGTTTGCGAAGAGCCTGGAAGAATTGATCCGCTTGGCAAAAAGAGAGCGAATCGTCTTGATGTGCGCTGAAGCAGTGCCATGGCGCTGTCATCGCTCGCTGATCGGAGATGCCTTGCTGGCGCGGGGAATTCGCACCGAGGACATCATGAGTGCAACTCGCCGTCAGGTTCATGCTCTCACGCCCTTTGCCAAAGTTTGCGGCGCCGCGATCACCTATCCGGCCGCGATTGCAGAGAGCACCCCGAAGAAACCGCCGGCCAAACGCTCCCCGAAACAGCCCGCCGCGAAGACCACACCTCGGAAAAAACCGCGCCTAAGGAAAGTTCGCTGAGCCGCCATAAAGTCGCCGAGGGGCCGAGCCGCCCGGCCGCGACTACTGTTGCGGCTGCGGAATGCGTCGCGCCGGCTTTTCCACGTCCGGCTTCAACGCCGGCTGCGGCCCGGCATCAATCGCGGCGCGCGCGGCATTGGGAATTACCGTTTCCACCAAAGCCTTACATTGCGCCAAGGGAGTTTGCGTGAAGAGAACGCCGATCAACTCGCGATGATAGTCGATCCAGGGATAGGTTCCGAAGGCTCCGCCGTCGCTCACCGACGTTCCCATGCCGTGGTCGTCCATTTCATTCAGCCACACCCCTAATCCGTAGTGCGTCGCGCCGCCGGGACTGTTGACGAAACGCACGCCGCGAGTTTGATCGGTGCGCAAGGCCACCGCGGACTCCTGGGCCAGAAGTTGCAGGTTGCGAAAGCGGCCGTTCCTCCACTGCAATTCCAGGAAATGGCTGTAGTCACCGAGCGTGGAATAGAGGCCGCCGGCCACGCGTGAATTGCGGTTCTGCCCGTCGGGAGGCGGGCTCACGATGTGAAACGTCCCGTCGGGTTGCGGCGAATAAACCGGGCCGGTGCGGCGGAGTTGATCGCCGTGGGGATTGAACGTGGTCTCGTTCATGCCCAGTTGCGTGAAAATGCGTTTACGGAGAAACTCCTCGAACGGCAAACCCGTGATGCGTTCAATGACCGCACCCGCCATCTGGTAGGAAACACCGCCGTAGCGGAATTCGATGCCGGGCTTGGCAACCAGTTCCGGCTGCGACTTGCGGATCGCGGCCACGGATTCCCGCAACGTAAGATCGGGAAAACCCAGTTCCGGCGCTTGTGCGGCGAATCCCGCGGTATGCGAAAAACACTGCCGAAAAGTGGGATTGCCCTTTTCCGCGGGCGCGTCCTGGGTCGCGCCGGGAATCGGGAAACTGGCCAGCTCCGGAAAATATTTGGAAATGGGATCGTCCAGCGAAATCTTGCCGTCGTCCACCAGCATGATCATCGCCGTGGCGCTGATCCACTTGGTGGAGGAGGCCAGATTGACGATGGAATCGACGGTGAACGGAACGCGGCTCTCGATGTCCAACTGGCCGAACGCCTCCTGAAAGACGACCTTGCCGCGATGGATCAGCAGCAGCGAGATTCCCGCGACTTTATTGCCGGAAACGGCCTCACCGAGCAACTCGTGCAGCTTGCTGAAATCGTACCCGGGGGCAGCCTGCGCACAGAGCGGCAGGGAAAGGGTCCACGCGAGAAGCAGGAGGCGGAGGGATTTCATGGTACTCAAGCACGATTCTAGCATTCTTTCTAGTCTGACCCCTCTGACCCTCCGGAAGGGTTTGGTGATGCAGAGACGCGCAAGAGCAACCGCCGATAAACGCCGATGGAGCGGGCACTATCGGCGTTCATCGGCGTTTATCGGCGGTTGCTTCTGCTGCGTTTCTCTTTCAATGATAGCGCTCCAAAACCGGCGGATCTTCGTCCGCCTTCAGCAGCCACACGGTGCGATCGTGGAAATAATCGAGCAGGCGGCGGTCTTCCTGCGCGTTGATTTCCCGCGCCCACACTACTTTTGCGCCGTCAATGTCGGCTTCATTGTAGACCCATTCCACGTGGAAATAATGGTTCGGCTGGTAGCGGACCATCACCAGTTGGGGGCCAAGTTGGCGATCGAGAGCCTGGATCAGTAGCGCCCTGCGGATGTTGCCCGGCGTTACACAGCACCAGGACATCGCGCCGTCGCCCATCGGCACCAGGTTGAAGGGGCGAAGGGCCACCAGCATTGTCAGAATCACCAGGACGGCTTGCGCCAGAAACGCGCCCGTGTCGCAACCTCTTACGCGCCACAAACGCAGATGGCGAAGGGCCTGCACGATCAGGATCAAAATAATTCCCACCACCGGCGCCAGATAATGCGGCGTCGCGGATTGTCCCGCCAGCACGCCGGCCAGCACGATTCCGAGCGGCGGCAGCAGGCCGCGCGCCCGCGCGTCGCGCCATGCCCGGCGGCCGAACAGCAGCAGCGGCAGGGTCAGCAGCGGGCCAATGAAAAATGACCACAGATGGTGCACCCGGGACCACAACTCGTTCAGCAACACTGCCGGCGAGCGAAGCTGATCGTGCGCGTGCAGTTCCCACAGGTAGTAATCGCGCATCGGCTTGTGGACCGAGGGCGCCACCGCGGGCGTGGGCAGCCAAAACTGCGTCATCGGCCATCCGTACGTTTCGCGATTCACTTGATACGGCATCCGCCAGGGACTCCCCGTGACGGCGTTGAAGTACACCGCCATGGCGGCCGCGGTCACCAGCAGTACCGCCATTACGGGAACCGCCATGCGCCGCAACATTGCCAACGCGAGCGCAGGATCGCGCCATGAACGGCCCCCGTTCAGCGCGAGAAGCACGCCGATCGCGAAAAGCAATCCTTCGAAGGGCCGGGCGTTAGCCAGAACCGCCAGGCCCACGCCGATGAGCAGCGCCAGGGGCCAAGCTTTCTTTCGCGGATCGCGCAAGCGCGGCAGCGCGCCTAACACCAGCGATCCTCCGATGGCGGCGTGCGCGCCGCCCCAGTAGCTGTTCATCCAATAGCCGATCAGGCCGTAGTGCAGCATGGCGAGGAAACCGCCCAGCAGCGCCCAGCGCGGCGGAAGATAGGCCTGCAGCATCCATACGATTACCGCGCACATCAAGCCGCTCGACAACCACACGCCAATCCAGAAATTTCCCAGCAGATTGCCCCCAGCCAGGATCAATCCCTGCATCGGCGGATACATGGACTGATAAGTGGGCCGATGGAAAATATGCATGCTTTCAAAGTGCCGCCACATCGGATGGGTGGGATTGGTCAAACGGCCATGCGCGAAAGTGTCGCCTTGCAGCAGGTAGCTGTATTCGTCGTGGACGCCCGGCACGGGAACGGGCATCCACGGCAGCATCACGACGCGCAGTGCCAGCGTCAGCAGGCCGATGAACGCTGCGCCACGCCCGGGACGCCGTGGCGTGGGAAGCGGGATCCGCCAGGCAACGCGCCGGACGAAGCAGGCCGCGGTGAGCGTCAGCAGCAGGGCAACGTACTCCGCCAGGTTGAGATCGCCTTGATGCAAAGTCCCGGGAGCCATTGCCATGGCTCCGATTATATTGGCTGCCGGAACCCTGGCCGCCGGGAGAAATTACTTGGGCGCCGGCGGCGGCGCGGGATTGCCGTGTTCGGCGTAATTCTTGAAGCGCGTGAATTGCTCCGCTAGAACGGTATCCACGACTGGCGCCGAGTGTTGAGACCGGCCGCTGAATATCCGGTCACTGCATACGTCACATCCACGCGCGTCCCGCTTTCGGCTGCGGTGAATTGCACGGTGAGCGCGCCGGTGACCGCCATGGCTTGGAGCGGTCCCAGGCCGCCCGTAAACCGCAGCACCTTTCCCGGAGCCATGAAGACCACCTGCATGTGGCGGACCGCGCCGCCGCCGGGCAGTTTCTCGCAAAAACAGCCCATCGGCTTTTCCTCGATGCTCAGGTTATGGGCATCGCCGGAAAAAGTGTGCTCCGAGTTCCACCATTCGCCGATGCGAATCAAGCGCCGATAGGCCTCCTCCGGGCTCGCCGCCACGTTGTAGGTTTGCGTGAGCGTGAAACCGTTGCCGGCGGAGTCCTGCACTTTGCCCATGGCCGCGCCGGGGAGCAGAGCCGCCAAAATTACAGCCAGAATCAAGCTGTTCTTCATCGCGCGTTCCTCCTGTAGGATCGCCTACCCTGATCTGTTAACCGCGAGCACCATTCTCTTTGATGGCATCCAGATAGTAACACGCCGTCCAGGCTACGCTGGCGGCCGCGGTTCCTGCCGGGCACCCCTTGGTAACATATCGTGATGCGATATAATAGGAGAATGACTTCAGCAGATAAGATGCAGGAACTGGGCGATTTCACGACTACGGCACGCGTGGTGCCGCTCTCCTTGCTAGCGTGTGCCATCGGGGCGCTGGCCAGCGGCGTCGCCTGGGTGCTGGTCCGCCTGATCGGACTGTTTACCAATCTTTTCTTTTTCGGCCGCTGGGATTTCACAATGGTTTCCCCGGCCGGCAATCACCTGGGTGCGTGGGTCATACTGATTCCCGCCGCCGGCGGATTGATCATCGGCTTCATGGCGCGCTATGGATCGGAACGTATCCGCGGGCACGGCATTCCCGAAGCGATCGAATCGATTCTCATCACGGCAGCCGCGTGGAACCGCGCGTTGCCGATGCTCAAGCCGCTGTCCTCCGCCATCTCCATCGGATCGGGTGGACCATTTGGCGCGGAAGGTCCCATCATCATGACCGGCGGCGCGTTCGGGTCGATGTCGCGCAGTTCTTCCATCTGACCGGCGCGGAACGCAAGACGCTGCTGGTCGCGGGCGCCGCGGCGGGAATGTCCGCGACCTTCGCGACGCCGCTGGCCGCGCGTGTTGCTGGCCGTGGAACTGCTGCTGTTCGAGTGGAAGCCACGCAGCCTGATCCCGGTGGCCATGGCCAGCGCGGTGGCCGCATGCCTGCGCCGCGGTACATTCTGGGCCGCGGTCCCGCTGTTCATCACTCCGCCGCATCCCAGCTTCATCAGCGTTGGCGCTTATCGGCGCGTGTGTGCTGGCGGGACTGCTGGCCGGCGCGCTTTCCGCGCTGCTGACTCTGGCCGTCTATGCCGCCGAAGACGCTTTCGGACATCTCCCCTTCCATTGGATGTGGTGGCCGACTATCGGCGGTTTGGCCGTGGGCGTGGGCGGATGGTTTTTCCCGCAGGCGCTCGGCGTGGGATATGAAACCATCGGAGCCTTGCTGTCCGGCCATGTCGCCGCGCCACCTATCTGCCGGCATCCTGCTTGTGAAATGCGCTATCTGGGCTATCTCGCTGGGCTCGGGAACCTCGGGCGGCGTGCTCGCGCCCTTGCTGATGATGGGTGGAGCGCTGGGCGGCCTGGAAGCGCACTTCCTGCCGGACTGCGGCGTGGGCTTTTGGCCGCTGGTCAGCATGGGCGCGGTGATGGGTGGGACGATGCGCTCGCCTTTCACCGGCGTGATCTTTTCTGCCTGGAACTGACCCACGACATCAACGTGATTCTGCCGCTGCTGATCGCCACGCATCGTGGCGCACGGATTTACCGTGCTGGTGATGCGCCGATCGATCCTGACGGAAAAACTCAGCCGCCGCGGCTTCCACTTAAGCCGCGAGTACGAAGTGGACCCGCTGGAAGTTCTGCAAGTCGCCGAGGTCATGCGCAACGACATACCACCAATGGGTGAAGCCGGGCAGGTCGCCTACCCCGATGAGACGCTGCGAACCGTTGTTTACCGCATGGCCGAGAAGGAGCTGACGGCCCTGCCGGTCGTGGAGCGGGAACACCCCGGCACACCGATTGGGCTGGTCTCTTTGCACGATCTGTTACAAGCCCGCGTGCAAAACCTGGTGGAAGAGACCCATCGGGAACGTCTTTTGGGCTTTGGGCTGAAGTGAGAGCAAGAAAGCCGGACTGAACAATTATCAGGACGTGCCCGGTGAGCGAGATCTGGGAGTTGGATTTGTAGTGGGAGGGTACTGGGAGGCCGAGTTGGACACGCGGTTGGGTGCAGTCATTTGGGAGACAACGGCAACGGTTATGGGATCATTCGCGCCTCGCGGATTCCGGTCCTGAGCGTGTGAGGACACGTCTGGCCCCGGCGGTGCAGATTTTGCACTCACAACACAGATTCCGCCGTCGATCTTTTCGGCCAAGCCCAACAAAACACTCACACAATCGGGCTTCTATCCTCCATGCGGATGGCGCTGCGCGTGCTCAAGTCTGGGTGGAGCTTCGATTCAGCGCAACAGAGTTCAGGATGCCCATCACCACTTTGTTTCTGGATGTTGGCGGAGTACTCCTGTCGAACGGTTGGGATCATCACGCCCGCCGCCGTGCCGCCCGGCGCTTCCAACAGGGCTTTGTGCATCTCCGCAAACCCGATGCGGAAATCTTCCGGCTGGCGCTGGATGTGGTGCAGGAGCCGGCCCGGCAGATCGTTTATATCGAAGACACTCCGATGTTCGTCGCCATCGCCGAAGGATTGCGGATTCGAAGCATCCTTCACACGGACTACGAGTCCACCTGCGGGAAATTGGCGTCGTTCGGATTGGCGAACGACGGAGCCACATGAAACCCGCTGACCGACGAATGATTGCGCCCTCGGCGTGCCGCATTCTCGGACTTGGCATCGGCGGTGCAAAGAACCCCAGGACGGAACCATCATGATGAACCATGGAACGGGATGGATGGGTAACGGATGGGTGGCCGGAGGAATTTGGCTTTGGACAGTTATTGGCACGCTGGTATTGGTCCTGCTCGTCATCCTGATCGACAAGGTGTCCAAGAAATGATCGCGCGTTCGCGATCCGCACGGGATGGGAAGTGTTAAGCAAGAAGGAGAACCGATGCCGACGAAAGTACATACTGACGAATCCGCAAGCGAAGTTGCGGTTGAGCCCGGCATCCGCCCGGCGGCGAAGGCCTCCACAGCCAATGCGATCTACACCTGTCCGATGCATCCCGAAGTCCAGCAGAACCACCCCGGCCAGTGTCCCAAGTGCGGCATGACGTTGGAACGGAAGACGGCGGCTGCGGGTCCAGATGAGGTCGAGAACGCCGAACTGCGGGACATGACCAAGCGCTTCTGGTTCGGCGCTGCGCTGGCGTTGCCCGTGTTTGTCCTGGCGATGGTTCACTTGATCCCGGCACTCGCCCGGCAGTCCTGGGTGGATGGCAGCGTTTCACGCTGGGCGCAATTTGCGCTCGCCACAGTCGTGGTCGGATGGGCGGGCTGGCCGTTATTGCAGCGTGGCTGGCGCTCCATCGTGACGTTTCACTTGAACATGTTCACGCTCATCTCCATGGGCGTGGGCGCGGCATTCGTCTTTAGCGCCGTGGCCATGCTCATGCCCGGAGTTTTTCCCCCCATGATGCAACACCAGGGAAAGGTGGCCATCTACTTTGAATCCGCGGCGGTGATCGTTGTGCTGGTGCTGCTCGGCCAGGTGCTTGAACTACGTGCCCGCAGCCGCACGGGCAGCGCCATCAAAGCGTTGCTGAACCTGGCGCCGGCCACCGCGCGGCAGGTCGCACCGGGGGGCGATCACGAAGTCCCGCTCGACCAGGTGAAAGTCGGCGATTGGCTGCGCGTGGTTCCGGGTGACAGGGTGCCCGTTGATGGCGCGGTGGTCGAAGGTCATTCCAGCGTGGAAGAGTCCATGATCACCGGCGAGCCGCTCCCGGTTGAGAAGGCTATCGGCGACAAAGTGACGGGCGGCACCGTCAATGGCACCGGCAGTTTCGTTATGCGCGCCGAGCGAGTTGGCAGCGACACGTTACTCGGTCAAATCGTGAACATGGTTGCCGAAGCGCAGCGTAGCCGCGCGCCCATTCAAGGTCTCGCCGACAAGGTCGCGGGCATCTTCGTGCCAGTAGTGCTGGCTGTTTCGGTGCTCACCTTCGCTCTGTGGATGTGGCTTGGACCCGAGCCAAGACTCGCCCATGCCATCGTCTGCGCGGTCGCGGTCCTCATCATCGCCTGCCCGTGCGCCCTTGGCCTGGCTACGCCGATGTCCATCATGGTCGGCGTGGGACGTGGCGCGCAGGAAGGCGTGCTGGTGAAAAACGCCGAGTCCCTCGAACGGTTGGAGAAAGTCAACACGCTCGTTGTGGACAAGACCGGCACTCTCACGGAGGGCAAACCAAAACTGGTGGATGTCTTGCCCGCGGGCGGTTTCGACGCGAAGGAGTTCCTGCGTCTCGCCGCTCCCCTGGAGCAGAACAGCGAGCATCCCCTCGCCGCTGCGATTGTGAAGGGCGCGAAGGAGCAAGGCATCGTGCTCGAGGCTGTGAAAGACTTTCGTTCGGTGACAGCGGGCGGTGTTGCCGGCTCCATCGCCGGCCGTTCGGTGATGATCGGCAAACCGGATTTCCTGCGCAATGAAAAGATCGATGGTCTTGAGCCGCTGGAAACCTCGGCGGTGAAACTTCAAGAAGAGGGCAAGACCGCAGTATTTGTTGCTATTGATGGAAAGCCGGCGGGAATCCTCGCCGTGGCCGATCCGATCAAATCCACCACACTCGAAGCCATCGGCGAACTCCACACACTCGGTCTACGACTGATCATGCTTACCGGCGACAACCGCCGCAGTGCTGCCGCCGTGGCTAAGCAACTTGGCCTGGACGGGGTGGAAGCGGAGATCGAACCAGCCGGAAAAGTCGCGCATGTCAAGAAACTGCGCGGAGAAGGGAAACACGTTGCGATGGCCGGCGACGGCATCAACGACGCGCCCGCTCTCAGCGAAGCGGAAGTCGGTATTGCCATGGGCACCGGCACGGACGTAGCCATGGAAAGCGCGGGCATCACGCTAGTAAAAGGCGACCTTCGCGGAATCGCCAAGGCGATTCGCCTCAGCCGCGCCATCATGGGGAACATCCGCGAGAACCTGTTGTTTGCGTTTCTCTACAACGCGCTGGGAATTCCGGTGGCAGCGGGCGTGCTCTACCCGTTCTTCGGCCTGCTGCTCAGCCCGATGATCGCCGGGGCCGCGATGAGCCTGAGCTCCGTCTCGGTCATCGGCAATGCCTTGCGGCTGCGGAGAGTGAAGCTTTGATTCTAGGTCTGAAAGAAGGAGGCCCCAATGGCCATTCAACTGAAGGAAGAAAACGGCGGAAAGCTTCTCATCGTCCATGTCAGCGGAAAGCTGGAGAAGGCGGACTACGACCACTTTGTGCCCGAATTCGAGCGACTTCTCCGGCAGCACGGAAAACTGCGCGTGCTGTTCGACATGGCCGGCTTCCACGGCTGGGACGCCAGCGCGCTGTGGGAGGACATCAAGTTCGACATCAAGCACTTCGCCGACATCGAGCGGCTGGCGATGCTTGGGGAAACAAAGTGGCAGGAAGGCATGGCCAAGTTCTGCAAGCCGTTCACGAGAGCGTCCATCCGGTACTTCGATCATGTGGACGCGGTCGCGGCGCGGAAGTGGCTGGATGAATCGTAGCCAGATCCGGTGCGGGCAAACCAAATGAACATGCAGACTGGCAAACACCGCGCGGGCACCGGTCGCGGGCGACAAGGGCCTGGCTGATCATTTACCACGGTGTGGGCGAACTCGCGGGGTCCGCCGCGGAACACCCGCCACCGGCATCGACCGGCGCGACGATCTTGGCAGTCCGGATCGCTTCGACGTTTATTACGGGATGGCAGACTACCGCATTGGCATGGCACGGCTGGACGTGCCGGAGACCCAACCGCTCGGCGGAGCCGCCGATCCGCCGGAGGGAAAGGTATAACGTGAGCATCAAGAACAACGCGAGTGCTTCGAACCGCGGCGCGGTAGTCTCGGTGCGTGGCAGTGTCGTAGACATACGCTTCGATGAACATTTGCCGCCGATCTACTCGTTGCTACACGCCAAGGAAGGGGAAATTGCCATCGAAGTCCTAGCGCAACTCGACGCGCATCGCGTGCGTGGAATCGCGCTGACACCTACGCAAGGCCTCGCCCGTGGTAACACCGTGGAAGACACGGGCGGGCCGTTGAAGGCGCCGATCGGCAAGGGAATCCTCTCCCGAATGTTCGATGTTTTCGGGAACGCCATCGACCGCCAGGCGGCGCCGACAGATGTCCAATGGCGCAGCGTCCATCAAGCCCCGCCTCCATTGACAAGGCGGTCGACCAAATCCGAGGTTTTCGAGACCGGCATCAAGGCCATTGATGTGCTTGTGCCGCTGGAGCGCGGCGGAAAAGGGGGCTTGTTCGGCGGGGCTGGCGTGGGCAAGACGGTATTGCTCACCGAAATGATTCACAACATGATTGAGCATCAGAAAGGCGTAAGCATTTTTTGCGGTATTGGCGAACGATGCCGCGAAGGGGAGGAGCTCTACAGTGGCATGAAGGCGGCAGGCGTATTGCCCAACATGGTGATGGTCTACGGGCAAATGAACGAGCCACCGGGCAGCCGCTTTCGCGTGGGCCTCACGGCGCTGACCATGTGCGAGTATTTCCGGGACGACGAACATCGCGACGTGTTGTTGCTGATCGACAATATTTTCCGCTTCATCCAGGCCGGCATGGAGGTTTCCGGATTGATGGGCCAAATGCCCTCGCGGCTGGGCTATCAGCCCACCTTAGGTACCGAGCTATCGGGGCTGGAGGAGCGCATCGCCAATACAGATACCGGCGCCATCACCTCGATTCAAGCGGTCTATGTGCCAGCCGACGATTTGACCGACCCGGCGGCGGTACACACGTTTGAGCATCTCTCCACCTCCATCGTGCTTTCGCGGAAGCGTGCCAGTCAGGGACTTTACCCGGCCATCGATCTGCTGCAATCCAACTCCAAGATGGCCACGCCCGGCATCGTCGGCGAGCGGCATTATTTGCTGGCGCAGGAGATCCGGAAGACACTGGCGCAATACGAAGACCTGAAGGACATCATCGCCATGCTGGGTTTGGAACAACTGGCGCCGGAAGATCGCAAGGTGGTCGCGCGGGCCCGGCGCCTGGAGCGATTCCTGACTCAGCCGTTTTTTGCCACCGAGCAGTTTAGCGGCATTGCGGGGAAAATGGTCAGCCTGAAAGACTCGCTCGATGGCTGCGAACGAATTTTGCACGATGAATTCAAAGACTACCCGGAGAGCGCGCTGTACATGATCGGGGCGATTGGCGAGGCCAAGAAAAAGCTATCGCCTGGCAAATCAGATGCCAAGCCCGAACCAGGGGCCAAGCCTGCGGCCAAGCCGGCCGCCGATTCGAAGCCCGAAGCCAAGCCCGAAACGCCACCAACGAAGAAACCGGAGGTCGAACATGCCGACGCTCATGCATCTTAAGATTCTCCTGCCATTCCAAGTCTTCGCCGAGAAGACCGATGTTTCGCGCGTCGTTGCGAACACCAGCGCGGGATCGTTTGGATTCTTGCCACACCGGCTCGATTGTGTCGCAGCGCTTGCGCCGGGAATCCTGGTCTATCAAGTCGAGGCGGAAGCCGAGGTTTACGTGGCTGTGGATGAAGGCGTGTTGGTCAAGACCGGCTTGGACGTGTTCGTCTCGGTGCGCAACGCCATTGGCGGAACGGACCTTGGCCAACTGCAAGAGGCGGTGAGACGCCAATTCCTGAACCTGGACCAGGGGGAGCAGAACGTCCGGTCGGTGATCGCGACCATGGAGAGCGATTTCATCCGCCGCTTAGCGGAGTTTCATCATGAGTGACGAATCGGAAAGCAAGAATGTGAAAAACGTGGATCCGTTCAGCCAGGCGGTCGGCCAGCAGGCGGCACGGAAACTCCGGGCGCGGAGTAACACGCAGGGCGTCTGGTTCGGTTTGGGCATGATGGGGCTGATCGGCTGGTCGGTGGTCGTTCCGACGCTGCTCGGCGCGGCGTTGGGTATCTGGTTGGACAATCATCATCCCGGCAAGCATCCTTGGACGCTGGCGCTTCTCGTAGCCGGCTTGGCGCTCGGCTGTCTGAATGCATGGCATTGGGTCGCCAAGGAAGAAAAGGCCATGCGGGAGGATCACGATGAATGAAACGTTGGCGCTGCTGCTGGCTTGCGTGACTGGGGGCGGCCTCGGTGCGATCTTCGTCGCCGGCCTTTGGTGGACCGTTCGCAGAGGCGTTTCGTCGGAACAGCCGGCGCTTTGGTTCTTCGGCAGCCTGTTGCTGCGGACGAGCATCGTGCTGGCTGGCTTCTACTTTGTGGGGCGTGGCGATTGGAAGCGGCTGCTGGCGTGTCTCTTTGGATTTTTCATAGCACGCATGGCCGTCACCATGGTTGTTACTTGGCCGGCCACGCAAGACAATCAAGTCCGCCCGGTACCGGAGGCCAGCGATGCGCCTTACTCCCGATGAGCTAATCTTCTGGCAACACGGCTTTGTGAAACTCAACGCCACCATCGTGTTCACCTGGGCGCTGATGATCGTGCTGGCCGCCGGCTCACGGCTCATCACGCGCAAATTGTCGACCGGTCTCGATCGCTCTCGATGGCAGAACCTGCTGGAAATCATCGTGACCGCGATCGAGAAACAAATTGAAGACGTAGGCCTGAGTGAGCCGCAGAAATATATCGGCTTTCTGGGTACGCTCTTCCTGTTCATCGCCGCGGCCAGCCTCGGCACAGTCATCCCCGGCTACGAGCCGCCGACTGCTTCGCTCTCGACCACAGCGGCGCTAGCGCTGAGCGTGTTTGTGGCCGTGCCGTTTTTCGGCATTTCGGAGCAAGGGGTGGGCAACTACGTCAAATCCTATGCCAAGCCCACGTTCATCATGTTGCCCTTTAACATCATCAGTGAACTTTCGCGCACGTTGGCTCTGGCCGTCCGCCTGTTCGGCAACATGATGAGCGGGGCGATGATTATCGCGATTCTGCTGACCATTACCCCTTTTATCTTTCCGATCGTCATGATGGCGCTCGGCCTGCTCACCGGCATGGTGCAGGCCTACATCTTTAGCATCCTGGCCACGGTTTATATCGCGGCCGCCACGCGCACTGGCAAAGCCCAGCCGGAGCCAGCGCCAAGAACTTGAAACAAACAAAGGACACTCCATGGATAGCCCAACCCTCATCGCAGTTTGCTCAATTTGTACCGCCGGACTCACCACCAGCCTGGGATGTATGCTGCCGGCGTTCGGTGAAGGCCGATCGGTGTCGACGGCGCTCAGTGCGCTGGCGCAGCAGCCCGACGCCTCCGCGACCATTACCCGGACCCTGTTTGTAGGTCTGGCCATGATCGAGTCGATGGCCATCTACTGCTTCGTGGTTTCGATGATTCTGATTTTTGCGAACCCGTTCTGGAACCACGTCATCGCCCAAACCGCGGGAAAGTAACGCCATGCTTATCGATTGGTTCACCGTTATTGCGCAGGCGCTCAACTTTCTCATCCTGGTGTGGTTGATGCGGCGCTATCTTTACAAGCCCATCCTCGATGCCATTGATGCGCGCGAGAAGTTGGTCGCTACGGAACTCGCCGACGCCGCCACGAAAAAGGCCGAGGCTCAAAAGGAGCACGACCAGTTACAGCACAAGAACGAGGAGTTCGACCAGCAGCGTGCCGCACTTTTGAGCAAGGCCACCGACGAGGCCAAAGCCGAACGTCAGCGGCTCCTCGACGAAGCGCGGAAGGCGGCCGATGCCCTAAGTGCCAAGCGACAGGAAACGCTGAGAAACGACGCCCATACGTTAAATCAAGCCATCAGCCGGCGGACCCAGCAGGAAGTGTTTGCCATCGCGCGAAAGGCGCTGACGGATCTGGCCACCACGGGTTTGGAAGAACGTCTGGGCGCGGTTTTCACCCGCCGCCTGCGCGAGATGGATGGCAAGATGAAAGAAAGTCTCGGCCAAGCTCTGAAGACAGCTTCAGGCCCGGCGCTGGTCCGCAGCGCGTTTGATATGCCCGCGGATCAACGCGCCGTGATCCAAAACGCGCTCAACGAAACCTTCTCGGCCGACGTCCGCCTCCGATTCGAGACCGCGCCAGACTTGGTCAGCGGGATCGAACTCACTACAAATGGACAAAAAATGGGTTGGAGCATCGCGGAATACCTGGCGTCGCTGGAAAAGGGCATCAGCGACCTTCTGAAAGAGAAGGACAAGCCGATCGCCAAAGCCGCACCTGTGCCTGAGACCAAAGCGGAGCCAAAACCTGAAGCCAAGGCCGAGCAGGCCACAAAGAGCCAATGAACACGGAACCGGAGAGCCTCCAGAGCGTTTTCGACAGCGCGTTTGCTGCGATCAGCCAAGGGCGCGAAGCATTCACGCCGCAACTGACGCCGCGGGAGGTGGGCACGATCACGAGTCTCGCCACCGGCATCGCCAAGGTGTCCGGGCTGCCCGGTGTGGGCTTTGAGGAATTGGTGATGTTTCCCGGCCGGCGACAAGCAGGAGATGTGCTGGGCATTGCGTTCAACGTGGACGAAGACGAAATTGGGGTCGTTCTGCTGGGCGACTACACGGATCTGCACGCGGGAGATGAAGTCCGGCGCACCGGCCGAGTAATGGACGTGGCCGTGGGCGATGGATTGCTCGGGCGCGTCCTCGACCCGCTCGGCCGGCCGCTCGATGGCCAGGGACCAGTGATCTCCGCCAAGCGCCTGCCCGTGGAACGCCCCGCCCCGCCGATCATGGACCGCGCGCCTGTCACCGTGCCCCTGCAAACCGGCCTCATCGTCATTGATGCGCTCATTCCCGTGGGACGCGGCCAACGAGAGTTGATTCTCGGCGACCGCCAGACGGGCAAGACCGCCATTGCCATCGACACCATCCTCAACCAGCGCGACCACGATGTGCTGTGCGTTTATTGCGCCATCGGCCAGCGCGCCTCCGCTGTCGCCAAAGCCGTAGCAACCTTGCGAAAAAAGGGCGCCATGGATTATACCGTCCTGGTGGTGGCCGAGGGCAACGACGCGCCGGGCCTCGCTTACATCGCTCCTTACGCGGCCACCAGCATCGCGGAGTCTTTCATGGAAGCGGGCCGGGATGTGTTGATCGTTTACGACGACCTGACCCATCACGCGGAAGCCTACCGCGAACTCTCGCTCTTGCTGCGCCGTCCGCCCGGCCGGGAAGCTTTTCCCGGCGACATCTTTTATATCCACTCGCGGCTGCTGGAACGCGCCACGCACTTGCGCAAGGAACTCGGCGGCGGCTCGCTCACCGCCTTGCCCATCATCGAAACCGAAGCGCAGGATATTTCCGCCTATATTCCGACCAACTTGATTTCCATCACCGATGGGCAGATCTACCTTTCGCCGTCGCTCTTCGAATTGGGCGTGCTACCGGCGGTGGATGTCGGAAAATCCGTCTCGCGCGTTGGCGGTCAAGCGCAACGACCGGCCTTTCGCGTGGTGGCGGACGGCCTCAAGCTAGGTTACGCGCAGTTTGAGGAACTCGAAACCTTTTCCCGGTTCGGAGCCCGCCTGGATGAAGATACTCGCAAGACCATCGAGCACGGCCGGCGAATTCGCGCCTGCCTCAAACAGCCGGAACTCGCTCCGGTGTCCGTGCCCGAGCAAATCGCGGTGCTGCTGGCGTTGACCGCGGGACTCTTTGACGAGGTTCCGTTGGAACGGATGACCAAGGCTGAGCATGCCCTGCGCGACTCGGTAAAGGACATCCCGCAGGAGGTGCGCGCGCGATTGGATACCGCCGGAAAACTGAGCGACGGAGATCGTGACACGATTATCCAAACCGCGCGCAAAGCGCTGGCCCCCTTCCAGCCCAAGCCGGAACCTGAGCCCAAGCCGGAAGTCCAAGCGAAGGCGAAGCCCAAGCCTGAACACGCATCCAAGCCGGAAGTCCAAGCGAAGGTCGAGCCCAAGCCTGAACCTGCGCCCAAGCCGGAAGTCCAAGCGAAGGTCGAGCCCAAGCCTGAACCTGCGCCCAAGCCGGAGGTCCAAGCGAAGGCCGAGCCCAAGCCTGAACCCGGGGAGAAGCCATGAGCGACACCACAGCGAGTCTGCGCCGCAAGATTGCCGGAGCCGGGAATCTCCAATCCGTCGTCCGCACGATGAAGGCCGTGGCCGCTTCGAGCATCGGACAATACGAGAATTCGGTGCGCGCGTTGGCCGACTACTATCGCACTGTAGAACTGGGACTGGGCGCATGCTTCCGGGAAAGCGGACCGGTGCCTTTAATTGCAGAACGGAAAGGATCGCCCACCGGCGCTGCCATTGGCGCGGTCGTGTTCGGTTCAGACCAGGGATTGGTAGGCCCGTTCAATGACGTGGTGGCCGATTATGCGGTCAAGACACTGGCGGCTCTGCCGGCCAAACCGAAGGTCTGGGCTGTCGGTGAGCGCGTTCATGCGCGTCTGGCGGACGCGGGCCTGCCACTGAAGGGATTGTTCCCCGTCCCAAACTCCGTCCAGGCCATTACCCCGCTGGTTGGGCAGATTCTCGTGCAGAGCCAGACGAGCGGCAAGGACGAAATCACCGAACTCCACCTCTTCCATAACCGCCCCACGTCCGGGGCGGTCTATGCGCCCGTCAGTCAGCGACTGCTACCGCTGGATGAAAGCTGGCGGCGCAAGCTGGCCGAAATTCCCTGGCCGACGCGAGTCTTGCCTCAGGTCATTGGCGGCGATACCTCGACCTTACGGGCGCTCATCCAGGGGTATCTTTTCGTTTCGCTCTTCCGGGCGTGTGCCGAATCCTGGCGGCCGAAAACGCCAGCCGCCTGGCAGCGATGCAGCGGGCCGACAAGAACATCGGCGAATTGCTGGAAGACCTCAACCGGACATTCCATCGTCTGCGCCAAAGTGGCATTGACGAGGAACTGTTCGACGTGGTCTCCGGCTTCGAAGCGCTGACCATAAAGTAGGGAAGATGAAAATCTATTCCGCGCCTTCATCCGCCGTGAGCGCCGCCCCTTTGCCTGCGTCGTATCATGAAGGTTCGACTTACGGGTTACGAGGTCGAACAGTTCCCCCGCCCGGCTCGCTTGGGGGCAACAACAAGGAGCGCCTGATGGGTTCCGCAGGAATTGTAGTTTTAGGAAAATCCTCGCAGCGGTGTGCGTCGTACCTTCGCAGCGTTGTGCCGGTTGGACCGGTGTAGCGGGCGCGCAGGTTCGGTGGCCGCCTAGTCCAACTGCACTCCGAGCACTTCCAGAGCTCGATGCGTCCCTTTGTGTCAAACCTGGCTCTCAAGTTTGCGCCGTCGGTCCATTCACTCAAGTCTTCCGAGGCCGCCAATAACACTTGAGATCAGCGTCGCACGGCCTGCTGACATTTTTCTAATCTGAAAATCCGGCGGATCTTCTGATGCTCATTTTCGGTGGGTCCTTGGGCACGAGGGTAGCGCCACAAGCGCGGCAGTGGACTTCCTTGCCGTCAAACGCTCGGCGATAGACCTTCTTGCATTCCGGGCAGTTGTATTCTGTCAGAGACAGCGGTAGGCTCTGGGCTACTTCTGAAGGCATGGCGCGCTCCCTTCTTTCCTTACCTTTTAACACGAACCGTCGAACCGTGTCTCTTTGGTAGCCAACCAAGAGAACTCTGGGATTTCTCTCGATGCAGCAGTGCGTTATTGGCGCTGAGGAACAGATGCACATGAAGGCTGTGGCGGAGTATTGCGCCTCCACCACAGCCTGCCGGTCCGAGCAAAGGTACGGACCGGCGCGCGGGGGACTCTAGCTATCTCATGGCTCCGTTGGCGTGAGCCGAAGCCCAGTCGGCCACGACATCGGCCGCCTTGGCGTAAGCGGCGTCGGATGCCGGCAACTCAAGATAACCCGTAACGTCCCCGGAGGCGACCCGGTTCACGACCAGTTCCAGCGCTGGTCCTCCCGCTTTTGGCTGGATCACTAACGGAACCTGAATGTCCTGGTTCTTGATCCAAACCACGGTGCGGTCCTCCAGTAACTGCATGTAACCGCTGTATTGCTGCTTCTCGGGGTCGGTGGAGAGCACCGTCAGTTCGATACCCGGCTCCACCTTATCCATATTGTTGCGCCTGGCCTCGAAGTGTACTTGCTTCTTACTGGTGGCCGGCGTCATCACCGCCCGATGCGCCATCCTTTGCTCCTGCTGGCGTAGAGCGCCAAGCTCCCACTGGCTATTGAAGCCGAGCGCGGCTAATTTCTTGCTCGCCGTGGCTTGTTGGTTCTCCAAGTGCGCCAACTGTATGCGCACCGACTGTTCCGCTGCGTCCATCTGCGCAAAACGAGACTCGAGCATGGCCGTCTTCGCGGTTATGCTCTGGTCGAGGCGCACATTCATTCTGGCCTCTACTGGCTTCAGAATTCTCTCTGCTTGCCGATGGGTTAGGACACGACCGCTCTTCAGGCGCCCTTCAACCGTGTCCATACGCTTGTCCAGATCCATAGCGTGATGGCTCCAATCCCTAAGATCGGCTTGCTGAGCGGAAAGCTGGGTCTTGAGGCCTTCAACCGAGGCCACGGATTGGTTGGAGGATGGCTGGACTTGGGCCTGGCGGCTCATTTCACGATGCAAATACCATCCGCCACCCGCCGTGGCGATCGCCAGTATGCAGATGGCCGCCCACATCAGATTGGAAGGTGGTTTTGGCGGGATGAGAAAACGTACCTGGTTACGATCACTCTCTTCATTCATTGCTTGAGACCTCCGTCGAGATTTCCCGACGGCCTGATGGCGCCGGGAGTGAATGTCGCGGAACGCGCGTTTTCGCGGACATCCTGAAAGACGGACTGGGCGGGTAATGGGTTTCATATCGTATTACGATATAATTGCTGGACGGGGTACATCCGCACCGTCGATTGTGGGTGGGACCCCCGAACCTACCCCAACCGCTTCGCTTTCAGGGTGAACGGCACGGTGATCACCCGGCCGGAACGCTGGAACTGAATCCACAAACGGTAGTTTGAGGCGCGCGGGAAGATCAAGTCCAGATTCAATTGCGTTTCACCGTTGCGGTTCTGGTCCACCGTGGCGTGGGCGTGGACGTAATCCCCCAGATCCTCGCTCAACATCAGCATGTGGGCCCAGGCGCCCAGGTACTGCTCAAGATCCTTCACCGGCTTGCCGGTCGCCTCATCGGTCAGGGTGAACGTCAGAGTCTGCTTGAATTCGGCGGTGTAGCCGGTCGCATCCAAGCGGACCCGCGTGCCGCTCACAACTTTTTCCGGCTGCGGATCGGGCGTCAGATGGGCGCGCGCCGCCAGTAGGCTGCCGGTGTAGCCCGCGGTGACAAACGTCCGCTGCACCACCTGCGGCGACCCGCCGCTGGGAAAGAAGTCGGAGAAAGTCTGGTAAGGTCCGGGCTTGGGAACCGTGGTCTCGACGACAAAAGAACCATCCGGTTGAAGCACGGGATGAATGTGCTCGAAAAAGGTGAAATCGTGACTGACCACGAACAGGTGGAAAAGCTTGGTGTGGACGGTCTCGTAATTCTTCACTACCGCGTCGGTGTGGGGATTGTGGAAAGAAAAAACCAGCTTGAATGGCCGGCCCGCCACGGTCGGATTGGGAACCGTCTTCATGTCCATGGGATACAAAATGTACTCGCCCGGATCGAGCGGCACCAGTTGCATGCCGCAACGGGGGCACTTCCCAGGCTTGGAGGAGCGCACCGTGGGATCCATCGGACACCAGTAGGCGTCGGCGCCGATCTCGCTGTCTTCCGCGATTTCCACGTGCATTCCTTCGGGGCCCTCTACCATCACGCTCTTGGGCAACTTTTGGATAATCTTCACGCCTTCGGCCTGCAAACGCGTCAGTACCTCGGCAATGCTGGGATAGCTGAACGCGATATGGTCAATTACGTTGCCGGTTGCCAGCGGCGCCTTGGTGAACACAAAAGTCAGCGGGGTCTTGCCGTCGCCGGCCCGCACGCCCAGATGCTTCTCGAACCACAACCTCGACGTGTTGGGGTCGTGGCTGAGCACCTCCATGCGCGCGATCAGCGAAGTGTCGGGCGGGTAGAACTCGAGGCGGGAGCGGGCGTCCTCGAAGCACCGCTCGGCATCCTTGCAACTCCACGCGCCCGGAGGATCCGGCGGCGGCCAGGTCTGGACGGGCGCGTCTTCCTCGGAGCGTTCGAACAGCACATAGGACTTGTCGGTGCGCGCGCCCACGCCGAATCCCTGTAAGATTACTTTCACCGCACCATGCTGGCTGGATAAGTACTCCATGGAGGTGGCCGGCTCGATCACGTTGAGATGGTAATGATGGAATTGCGCCGGTTCCTGGGCGAAACCAGCCGCGACGAAAAGGAACAGCCACCGGGCCACGGAAAACATCGCGGACGCGATTCCACGATTCATTTCTTGCATCACGAAAAACCTCCGCAAGCTGGCGCAATAGAACGAAATCCTAACGTTCCCAAATGCAAAGACTGGCAGCTCGCCATGGCAATCGCCCCGAGGAGGGCGAGGCGATTGCCTGGATTACCCTTGACTCGACAACACGAGCCTAGTGTTTCCGGGTAAAATCGTCGCGGCGATTCTGCTGCCAGCACGCTTCATTCGCTTCGGTGCACTTGGGCTTTTCCTTGCCGTAGCTGATCGTGCTGATCCGGTTGGCCGGGATGCCCAAGTTCGCTAGCGCTTCCTTCAGCGCGTTGGCGCGGCGATCGCCCAAGCCCAGGTTGTACTCTTCCGAGCCGCGCTCGTCGCAATTGCCTTCGATCTGGACGTTGACGTCCGGATGCGCACGTAAGAAATCGGCGTCGGCCTGCAAGGCGGCCTTTTGATCGTCGCGGACATCGTACTTGTCGTAATTGAAGAAGATAGATTTGACCTGGCGGGCCCAAATCGCGTCGAGGCTTTCCTCCACTGGTTTCGGCGGATTGTACGGAGCCGGGGGCGGCGAGGTGACGGTGACTCGCGCAGTCGCCTCTGCGCTGCCTCCGGGTCCGGTAGCCGTCAAGTGATAGGTGGTGGATTGCTGCGGCCGCACCGAGCGGCTGCCGGAAGTGGACACCGTTCCCACATCGGGGGAAATGCTCACGGTGGTGGCGTTCTGCGTGCGCCACTCGATCGTAGTGGACTGCCCGCGTTCAATCGACGCGGGGCTGGCGGTCAGAGTGGCGCTTGGTTTGGCCGCGGGAGCCGGAGCCGGCGGTGGCGCTGGCGGAGGGGTCACCGGCGCGGGTTTCTTCTTGCAGCCGGCGGCCAGCAACACAAGCATGATACACAGGGCCATGAGACGAAGTTTGCTTTGACGCATGATTTTCTCCTCGTTGTTCTCTCTTACGCGTTTCTTCTGCGCGTTTGCCTACCTGACGAGACGCTTCCGGCGGCTCTTCCACTCCGCGCGGACTTGCCACAATTCCTCCGGTATTACCATCGAGGCTCAAATTTCTAGCCGTCGTTGAGCAGCCTCCGCAAGACCGCGACAAGCGCGGGTCCGGAATTCGACAACTCTTCCCGCGACGCAAGGGCCAGTCCGCGTAACACGCGTCCCCCCTTGGCCGTGAGATGCACCAGCATCTTGCGGTGATCTTCGGGGTGCCGGGCGCGCGTCACCAAACCATGGGCCGCCAGCCGGTTCAACCATTTCCACCGCGCTATGATGACGCACCAGCATCCGCTGGGCCAATCTGCCGATGGTCACTTCCGTACCGGGCGGCGTTCCCTTAATGGCCAATAAAGCTTGATACTGCTGCGGCTCCAAGCCGTTGGCGTGGGCCGTTTCGTCCCGGTAGGCCAGGAATCGGCGGATCTGGTAACGCAGCTCAGCCAGCAGCCTGTACTGCTTGACGGTCAGATCTCGCTTGGAGGCCATCTCGAATATTGTATCGTATTACGATAGTTATGAACGAAAATAATATCGTGCCCAGACCACCGCCGGCGACTAGAATCGGTTAGTATATCGTAGTACGATGCTTACAAGAACTATCGCGCAGAGGGTAGTGTCCTAATAGGACACTATCTGCAGTAGTGGTGCCGTGAACGCTACAGGCCCGGTGAGTTTGTGACGGTAGACAAGGCGGCGATCCTCGAGGAGCATTTCGCGGATTATAACTTCGTGCGGATTCACGGCTCCCTGCGCGTTACGCCGGCAATGGAAGCAGGGATCACAGATCACGTCTGGCCGTGGACGCTGGACGAACTCATCACGTCAGCGTAGAAAGGGAAGACGAAAGTGGAGCAGACCTCTCAATGTTCGAAATGCCGGAAGTCTTTCGAGGTCCTCGGCGAAGGCGGTACCGCGAAGCGCATCATCGACATCTCCTGCCCGTATTGCCACGCGGCGGTCTGTATCGAATGGCCTACCGGCGCTAGCATCTTCGTGCGCTACGTTCCAGAGCAGAGATGAACCCGTATCCACGCTCCGCTACCCAGCCTGACCGGAAGGGAAATAAAGCTCTTGAGACTCATCTTCCAGGGTCTAATCAATAAGGAGATCGCCGACCGATTGGGCATGACGGAGGGCGGCGTCAAATCGGCGCTTCATGCGCTCTTCACCAAGATCGGCGTCGAGACCAGAAGTCAAGCCGTTCGAGTTGCGTTGGAGCAATACCGCTCCCAGCTATGACTATGGCACGGAATCAGACCATGACCAAATCTGGGAGTTGGATTTGTGGGATCTACTCTGGGATGAAACGAGAATGATAGATTCAAACATGACGGTGCTGAATGACCGATGAACAGCGGTCTGGTTGGACCGGAAAGCTCACGAAGTGGGTCGATCAGTTCCGCGGCAGTGAGCAACAACTCTCCCTGCTGCTGAGCCTGACCATTGGCGCGGTCGTGGGTCTGGTGGTGGTGGCGTTCATTTTGCTTACGGGCCGTCTGGCCGCACACATGTACCCCGCGGGCGGATCGGGATGGCTGCGGGTGCTGGCTCCCACGCTGGGCGCGCTGATCACCGGATTCCTGTTGTATCGCTTTTTCCCTGAGGCGCGCGGCAGCGGCATCCCCCAAACAAAAACCGCGTTGTTCCTCAACGACGGCAACATTTCCTTCAAGACGGCGGTGGGAAAATTCCTGTGCTGCTCCGCCTCGCTGGCCAGCGGCATCGCCCTGGGACGCGAAGGACCCTCGGTCCAGGTCGCCGCGGGCATCAGCTCCACCATCGGCCGGCGTTTGGGTTTGTCGGCTGAGCAGAAAAAAGCTCTGGTCCCGGTGGCATCCGCGGCCGCACTGGCCGCGGCGTTCAACACGCCCATCTCCGCCGTGCTGTTTTCGCTGGAAGAAATTATGGGCGATCTGCACGCCCCGGTGCTGGGATCCGCGGTGATCGCTTCCGCCACTTCCTGGATGGTCCTGCACATGGTACTCAGCGACGATCCGCTGTTCCACGTCGCCGGATATAAGCTGGTCCACCCGGTGGAGTTCGTCATTTACGGCGTGTTGGGCGTGGTCGGCGGACTCACCTCGGTGGCCTTCGTGAAACTGCTGCTGTGGCTGCGCGCCGGGTTCAAGAAATGGCCGAAGCAGACCACCTGGTTCCAACCGGCGGTGGGCGGTCTGGCGGTCGGCCTGATGGGATACTTCGTTCCGCAAGTCCTCGGCGTGGGATACAACTACGTCGAGAACGTCCTGAACGGCGTGATGGTCGTGAAGTTGGTGGTGTTGCTGATCGGGCTGAGGATCGTCGCCACGGCGGTGTGCTACGCCTCGGGAAACGCCGGCGGCATCTTTGGACCCTCATTGTTCATCGGCGCCGTCACCGGCGCGGCGCTCGGCAGCCTGGCGCATTATGCTCTGCCGGCGTTCACCGCGCAGCCCGGCGCTTACGCCCTGGTGGGCATGGGCACGGCGTTCGCGGGAATCGTTCGCACGCCGCTGACCTCGGTCATCATGATTTTCGAGATCACCCGCGACTATACCATCATCGTTCCGTTGATGATTTCCAACATGATCGCGTTCTATATCTCCCGGCGGCTCCAACCCGTTCCCATTTACGAAGCCTTGCAGGCGCAGGATAACATCCACCTGCCGACCCGGGAATCGAACGAGGCCAGCGCGCACTTGCTGGTGACTCAAGTGATGAAGCCGGCGCCGGCCGGTTTTCCACAGGGATCGGAGGATTTTCCGCACGTGCATTTGGATCACAGCTTGAGCTGGGCGCTGCAGCGAATGGGAGAAGGCGGGTTGCGCACGTTGCCGGTGGTCAGTCGCGCCGATGTCCGACAAGTGCTCGGCGTGGTGAACTTGGAGGATATTTTGAAGGCCTACGGCGTATCCGGAGAAAACGAACATGCCGGAAAATAACAGCGGCAACCGCGCTACCGCGGGATCGTTCCTGGCTACTTTCGCGCTGGTGCTGGTCTCCATCGTGGTGCTGTTCCTGATCGACAATTATCTGGCTCGTTTAGATCGCTCGGAAAACCTGGCGGAGGCCCAGCGCCTGTTCGAGGAAGGATCGCGTCTGGAGAAGCAGGGGCGCGAGGACGAAGCGACCCAGCAATTTCGCACCGCGCTGGCCGATGACCGCGAGAATCGCGACTATCAACTGGCGCTGGCGCGGGCCCTGGCCAAGCAGGGAGAACGCGAGCAGGCGCTCGACCAGCTCCGCGACCTGCTGCGCCGCGACGCCAACGACGGCGCGGCGAATCTTGCGCTGGCGCGGCTGTATGCGCAGGAGGGTCACACAGTGGACGCGGCCTCGTACTTCCATCGCGCCATCTACGGGCTATGGCCGGCCGGCGACAGCAGCCGACTGGCCGCGCGTTTCGAACTGGCCGGCTTGTTGGTGAAATCCGGCGACCAAAAGGCGCTCCTGGCGGAGTTACTTTCTTTGCAGGATGAAGCCCCCAAGGACATCGCCACGCAGAAGCGAATCGCGCCGTTGTATATTACCGCCGGATCGCCGGCGCGCGCCGTGACGATGTACCGGCAAATGCTCCACGTGAATCCGGACGCCCAGCACGACGTGGAGGTTCTCACCGGCTTGGCGGAAGCGGATTTTGCCAATGGCGCTTACCGCAACGCGGAAGGAGATTATCGAGCCGCCTTGCGTCTTCAGGACTCAGCGGAAGCGCGCCAGAAGCTGGAACTATGCGGCCAGGTGTTGCAACTGGACCCGACGCAGCCGGGGATCGGCGCGAAAGAACGTTACGAGCGCAGCCGAAAATTGCTGGAGATGGCTGACGATCGCTTCGAGAAATGCAGCAGCGGCAGCGCCGCGGAAACGGATCTTGTGGAGAAGGCGCAGACCGCGCGGAAGGGCAACGCCGTCGCCGGCCTGGATAGGGCAATTGATCGGGCAATCGAATCGAACATCGACTTGGCCGAACAATTGTGGCGCGCACCAGGGACAGCGTGCGCGAATCCCGGACCGACCGAGCCGCTGGGTTTGGTCCTGGCAAAGATTGCGCGGTAAGTTCAACTCGCCAACTGCATTGGACGGCGACGCAACAACGCAATCGTGATCCCGATCAGCGCGCCGCCGGCGAGGCCATCAAGCGAAATCAGCAACCGGTTGGGGCGATAGGGCTTCTCCGGAACGCGCGCCGGATTGACGATTGTGATTCTGAAGGAGTCCGGGGTCGCCGGGTTCTCTTTAGCCTCTCTTAAGTTTTCCTCGATGATGAGAGAGGCTATCTGATTGGCTACTTGCGCGGCCAGCGGCGCAACGAGACCGCTATACTGCACCACCAGAACACCGGTCGGCCGCCCGAGGATACGAACGTCTCGCCGGAACTGCGCGACTCTCGTCAACATCGCGGCATCCTGCGAGGAATCTTGACTCAACTGATAAGGATGATCGGCAACGGCATCATGGCCGTAGAGACCGTATGCCCCGATCATGCGAGCCAGCATCTCGTCGGTCATCACGCGCCCCACCACAGCGCTGAACTGTGCGAAGCTCGCCGGATGAAACGCGGAGCTATTTTGCGGCCCGCGAACGCGGCCCACGAGCGTGCTTTCCCCTCTGTAGCGATCCGGCATCGAGAACGCCACCACGCCCGATATCAGTAAACCCAACAATCCGCAAGTTAGACCCCACGTCATGGCCATTCGAACGATGTTGGTCCCTGTATAGCGCATCAGCAGACCGCCTTTCAAAATGTCCCAGACGTCGCGCAGGCCCGAGGCGCCCTGACCTGAGGAATCTTCGAGCAAGCACTGCAACTCGACGCCGTACCTGCGCCGCCACTCCGAGGGATACAGCAACGTTGCCAATGTTGTGAGCCGTCTCATGCGTGCTTCAACCTCCGCAGTCCGGTCTTCACCACTTGTTCCAGGCCGGCCAATTGTTCCTGAAGGTAACGCCGCCCCGCCGCAGTCAGCCGGTAGGGCCTGCGCCGCTCGTCCGCGGAGTCCACGGGAGAAATCCATTCCCGTTCTTCCAGGCGGGTGATCGCGCCGTAGAGCGTGCCGGGACCCAGGCGGATTCCGGCAAAGCGCTGAATGTCTTCCATGATGGCGTAGCCGTGCTTCGGGCCTTCGGCGAGGCTGGAGAGCACGAGGAGGGTGGGATCGGACGGGGCTTTATTACGCATCACGTAGTATCGTGACGCGTAATAGCGGATCTGTCAAGCAAAAAAAACGGCGTTCAAGGCTTTTTCGTGGGCGGCGGCAAAATCATCTGGCTCGAGGGAAGACCTTGGGCCTTGGCCGGCTCGGGCGGCGGCGCGGAGTTCCAAATGCTGCGGTAAACTTTCCAGCCGCCGTCGGTTTGGCGCTTGAGGATGCGCATCACCCGGAACTCGGACTTCATGGGCTCGCTCTGGCCCGTCTTGAGCTTCACCGTGCTGCGAAAAATTCCCCACTCGTAGGCGTAGTCGCCGAGGATCTCGATTTCCTGCCACTTTTGATCGTATTCCAGAATGTCCAATTGCTTGGCTTGCTTGGCGGCCGCTTCCAGCAGGTCGCGATTGGCCTTCTTGCCGACGATCGGCGCCATCGCCGGCGGCATGGTTACGACGTCGTCGGTCCACAACGAGGCCAGTGCGTCCACGTCGTAGGCTTTGTTGGCGGCAACGTCGCGGCGGTGCAACTCTTCGATCGCCTTGAGGTCGGCTTTTTGATCGGGTGCGGCGGCGAAAAGCAACATAAAGAGCAATGCTCCCAAAGGGCACCTCCATGAAGGGCTATGCACACTCGACTTTATCACACATGAAATAAGGCCCGAGCCACGAGGCCCGAGGCCCGAGTCGGAAGCTTCTCTTTGACTCGGGCCTCGGGCCTCGTGACTCGGGCCTCTACTTGTACCAGTGCTCGCAATTCCACAACGCCACCGGTTCCACGATCGCCGGCGCGAAGCCGCCGACGTTGCTCCGCGACGCCGCCAGGACATGCGGACTCACCAGGAACACCACCGGCAGATTCGCCGACAGCAGATCCTGAACGCGGTCGATAGCCGTTTTGCGCGCCGGGAAAGAAGTCAGGGTCATTTGTGTTTGCATCAGGCGGTCGATTTCCGCTTCCCACGGCTCGAGCCCCGGCGCGGGTTGGCCTTTCAACCGCAGATTCCACATGTGCAGATTGCCGGAGGCCATCCACACGTTGGCGTCGGAACCGGGATCGGGATCGCCGCCGGCGATTCCCCACAGCACCGCTTCGTAGCGGCCGCCATGCAGCACGGCGTCCACCATGGAAGCGAATTCCGTGGGCGTGGCATGGGCGCGGATGCCGATCCTGGCGAGATCGTCTTCGACCAGCGTGGCCATCTTGCGGCGCGCCGCGTTGCTGGCGGATACCATCAGCGTGAACTCCACGGCGCGGCCGCCGGAATCGCGCAAGATACCGGCGGCGTCGCGATGGAATCCGGCCTGTTGCAGCAGGGCCGCGGCGCGCGCCGGATCATAGGGATACTGCGCGGCCTTGTCGCTATGCCACACGCGATTGCCGGGCGTCACTGGCGACCAAATCGGCGAGGCTTTACCCTGATAAACCAGCTTGACGATCGCGTCGCGATCCACGGCGTACGCCACGGCGCGCCGGAATTGCAGATTACGGAACCAGGTGCGTTCTGCTCCAGCGGCGTTCCAGTTGAACGCCAGAAAGTTGTATTCCAGACTCGGGCCGGCGTCTTGAACGCGCAATTCCGGACGCGCCGCCAGCGCCGCGGCATCGTCGGCGCGCAGGCGTGGGAGAACGTCCACTTCGCCGGCGCGCAGGCGCAGCAATTGCGCGTTGGCGTCGGCGGCGAAGGAATACTCCAGGCGATCGAGATAAGGCAGCGCGCGTCCGGCTTCATCTTTTTTCCAATAGAAGGGATTGCGCTCCAAGACCAGGCGCTGGCCGGGAAGATATTGCTTCCAACGGAACGGCCCGGCGCCGGCGATCTCGGCGGGCGACACCGCGGTGTTCCAGACTTCATTGATGCGTCCTTCGCGATAGGCCTTTTCCAGCCGGGCGCGAGGGAGAATCCATACGCCGTCAAAGAGCTCTTTCTCGCGGCGCGTAGGGCGCGGGCAGGTCGAAGCGCACGGTGTCCACGGAAACTTTCGAAACCATGATGGGCTTGGCGTCGATCAACAGCAGGTCGCGCTGCGTGGAGTTTACCTTGGGATCGAGGTGGACCTGAAAGGTGAAAACCACATCGTCGGCGGTGAGCGGGGAACCGTCGGAGAAGCGCAATCCAGGACGCAGTGTGACGAGATATTCTTTTCCGTCGCGGGAAAGACGCCAACTCTTGGCCAGCGCCGGCTCGAACACCAGCGTGCCGCGATTCAAATGAATCAAGTCGGCGGAGAGCGGATAGATGGCATCGCGCGAGGGCTGGTCCGCGGCCACCAGCGGATTCAGGGTCTTGGGCTCTGCGCCCGCCGCGATGGTAAGTACACCGCCGGGATGTTGCGCGTGGGCGGTAGGTGCAAAGCAAAAGCTAGTAGCTGCAAGGCAAAAGGCAAAAGGCAAAAGGCAAAAGGCAAAAGGTCGAGCCGCGGCCACTTTTGCCTTTTGCCCTTTGCCTTTTGCCTTTTGCCTTACAGCTATTCGGACTGATTCCGTCACGCCGTTAGATTACCACCGTCGATGTTGTCCCCGTGGCGGCGAAGACATTTTCCATCTCCGGCCGCGCGATTCTGGTGAAGCAGGTCACCACCGCGGGATCGAATTGCGTGCCGCTGGCCTCGTTCAAGCGGCGCATCGCTTCTTCGAAAGGTAAACCCTTGCGATAGGGACGCGAAGAAACCATGGCGTCGAAACTGTCAATCACGGAAACAATCCGCGAACCCACCGGAATCTCAGTACCCTGCAATCCCGCGGGATAGCCTTTGCCATCGTAGCCTTCGTGGTGGTGCAGGATGAACAGACTGGCGCGCTCCAGAGTCGGGAACAGGCGGATGGCGCCCCAACCATACTCGGGATGCTTCTTCATCAAATCGTACTCTTCGGTGGTCAGCCGCGCCGGCTTTTGCAGAATGGCGTCGGGAATGCCCATCTTGCCGATGTCGTGCAGCAGCGCGGCCACTTCCAGATTGTGCAGGGACGACTCGTCCATGCCCATCTCCTGGGCCACGCGCACGGCCCATTCCGCCAGGCGCGTGCTATGGAAGCCGGTATTCAAATCCTTCAGGTCCAGGAGCTGGTTCAGAGCGCAGATCAATGCGGTGTGCATGGAGTCCAGGCGCTCTTCCAGCTCCTTGATACGAAGCACCGGCGAGAGAACCGGGTCGGGCGCGGAAAAGGTGTAGTGATGCGAAGCCATAGGGATCCCTTTTCCGCCGGTTAAGGCAACAGGCCGCTCAGGCTTCCACCGGAAGCCAGCCAGGCTTGCATGGCCTTGTAGAGATCCAGACGGCCGTGGTTCAGCGTGTTATCAATGTATGTAGCGTGAGCCACCGCGCCCGCCGCCTGACTCTCGTTGGCGGAGCGGATGTTCAGCGCCAGAGCCGCCGTGCCAGCCACCATCGGCGTGCTGAACGACGTGCCGGAGCAGGCCGCATAGGTATCGAACGGATAGGCGGTGACGATGTTTTCACCGGGCGCCGCGACCCATACCACCTGGCTGCCGTAGTTCGAGAAGGTGGAACGCTGATCCAGATTGTTGGTGGACCCCACGCCTATCACCACGTCGGTGTAGCCCGCCGGATAAACTTCTTCCTTTAGGCCATCGTTGCCGGCCGCCGCCACCGCCACCAGCCCCTTCATGTTGGCATGCTTCAGCGACGTGTACATCTCCAACGAGTAGCTCTTGAAGCTGAAACTCATGCTGATGACCTGGGCCCCGTGCGACGCGGCATAGTAAACCGCGGCGATAATGTCGGAGAGATTCGCCGAGCCATCGGAGCGAAAACTCTTGAGCGGCAGGATCATCGTTTGCGGAGCAACCAAGTGGATAATTCCAGCAACGCTGGTGCCGTGTCCGAACTCCTGATAGGCGCTGTTGCCATCGAGTACCGCGGCCGAAGAACCATCGAGTACCGCGGCCGAAGAGCCGTCCAGCACGGCCGCCGAAGAACCGTCGAGCACCGCCGCCGAAGAGCCGCTGAGGGTCGCGGCCGTGGTGGGATCCAGGTCGTTCAGCTCGTTCGCGCCGGCTTGATGGCGTGTAAAATCGTAACCCGGCAAGACCACGTTCATCAGCATCGGATGCGTGGGATCGACGCCGGTGTCGATCACCGCGACAACGCCTCGGCCGGTCAAACCCATCGAAGACTGCACTTTCGGCAAATTGATAATGCTCGCCGCCGGTTGGTAGACGTAGCCGTGCCAGACCGTGGTGCCGAAGTAGTTGACCGGTGACCGGTCGTACAGTCCCGGAGTACTCAAGGACGCGGTGGGCCCGCTTAACACGTTCGCCACCTGATCCACTTCCACGTCCACGATGCCGAGGAAGCCCAGCAATTGGGACGCAAAGCTAAGCGTGGAACCGAGCGGTCCGGTGACGGAAAAGAGCTGGCCTTGGGGATCTCCCAGCGATCCGTTCACGCTGCATCCAAGTAATGTACAAACCAAGTTTAAAGCGCCCGCGCCCAAGGTATCGCGCACAATAAACCGGCTCTGGGCGGCGGCACTGGTGGTGAGAGCAGCAAGCAGAATAACCATCATCGAGATTTTACGAAGCCACAACATAACGACTCCTATTCTAGGGGCCGATCCAGCCGCCATCTTTTTTATAATGGCGGTTTCGGCCCGTCTAAGTCTATAGTACGGAGGTACCGCGATCTTCACGCCGAGGCGCGGCCGGGTACCCCTTCGAACGTCCTAGCCCGCTCGTACGCAGCCCGCTTCGGCGGTCAAAACCCCGCTCAAAGGAATAAACAGCGGACGTTGCCCGAGCACTTCCAAACGCAATTGCAGGTCATCTTTCTCAAGGTACTCCAAGACAAACTCTCCAAACTCGTTGGCCACCGCGGCAGCCAGCGCTGCGCGGCCGCGCTCCAACACCACGCGGACCGCCGGACTCCCGATACTCTCCCGCGACAGATTCAGCACCTGCCCCACCAGGATGACCTGGTCGGAGCCGGCGCGGGGTGTCAGGCGAAGGTCCACCACCACGGAGCCGGAGCGAAACAGCATTTGGCGGATGGAACCGCCCGCGTTCAAGGTCGAGACCCGCACCCCCTCCGGCACGGGCGCCAAGAGGCTGTCGAAAAGCAAGGTGGCGAAGCGCTGCAACCGCGAGTGCTTACGCGGCCGGTGCAGCGCGAAGGCCCCTTTTACGGTGCGGACCGCGGTCGCCGGCGCCTGCCGGCTTGCCGAGCCCGTGGCGTGGCGGCAGAGAGCTCTCCACACGTCGAAGTCTTGCTGGCACTTGCGGCAGTTCTTCAAATGTTCCTCCGGCTCGCGGCGTTGGCTTGCGCCGCGGGCTAAATCGGTCAGGTCGGGTTGCGACAAATGCGTCATGCTTTCCTCTTCCTTCACTAAAGAGCGGGCGCGCCTGCGAAAAATATAGGGGATCAGGAAAACTTTCCGACCAGCATGAACGGGGCCCAGTAATAAGGATGCGGATAGGACTGCCGAAGCGTCTGGGCGGCTTCTTGAAGGGCCCGCGCCTTGTCGCCATGCTGCAGCAAGCGCCCGTAAAACAGCTTCATGAACTCGGTGGTGCTGCTGTCGTGAACGTCCCACATGGTCAGCAACAGCGAGTGCGCGCCGGCGTAGAGCAGTCCGCGAACCAGGCCCAGCAACTCGTCGCCCGCCGCCAGCGCGTTTTGCCCGGTGGCGCATCCGCTCAAAGTGATTAACTCGGCGGGCAGCTTCAAATGATAGAGATCGTACAGGCTCAAGTGGCCGTCGCCCAGGCGGATGCCGGAAAACATGGGATTATCCTCGCGGAAATGCCCGTGCGTGGCAATGTGAATCACGCGGCTGCGCGACCCTAACTCGCGCAGCACGGCATGGCAGGCCTGCGCGCCCATGTGCAGGGTGGCCGGCGACAACTCGCGCGCCACGGCCTGGACTTCCTCCGGAATCGCCGGGGCTTTGGCGTCGGGGATGCCCAGCACCAAGCTGGCTTCCGCCTGGCAGGGCGCTTTATTCTGGCAGTGCGCGAAGATCGTAGCGCTCGGCGCGTAAGAGATGGTGTAGCGATCCAGCAAGTAGGCCGTGCCATCGAACAAGGCGTGGAAGGGCAAATAGTGCAACAGGTCGTGCGGCACGAACACGATGTGCCGCGCCGCGATCTTCGCGCAGACCGGTTCCACCAACTCCCGGTAAAGCTGGTAAAGATGGGCCTGCGTGGCGTCTAGCAAGGCTTGTTGGAAGGTCCGGACATAGTTGCCGCCCATGCGAAATTTTCCGATTTGGAATTGCAGCAGACGCAGCAATCCCGCCACGCGGCTGACCGGCGTCAGCGGCAGGATCTCCAGTCCGCTCGCGGTCACGACCGCGGCCATCAATTGATCGCGAACGCGGAAGTATTCCACCAGCGCGTTGTCCGGACCGAGCGCGGCGCGGATGACGTCCAGGTCCACGGTAGCTTCGGCCGTCAAGCCCTGGCGCTCAGCTTCTTCGCGCGGAGCTTCCCGCAATACGCGTAACAACTCGTTCTCGTGAGTCCGCGCCTGGGCCTGCAATTGCTCCACGCGTTCGGGGGAGCGCTGTTCCTTGGCCAGTTGCTCGGTCTCGATGCGGTGATAGAACCAGTTCAGCTCGTCGCGCAGATTTCGGATCTTGCGCACCAGCGGGCTTTGGCTGGACTCCTCGGGCATCGGCGGCGTGGGATGGGCTTGGCCGAACAGCAAATCGCGCAAGCTCCGCGACTTGGCCTCCTCCATGTAGCCGAAGGCTTCCTGCCGCGACTCCCGCACCTCGTCCGGCGAGTCGCAGTTCCGGTCCAGGCAGAGTTGGACCAGGCTTTCGTACACTTCCAGCTTGTTTTTGACGAAGGCGATCTTCAACTCCTCGCCGCGCAGGCTGCTGCGCAGCGCCTCCAGCGAGGCCCGCGCTTCCCGGCACGATTCATAGGCCCCGGCCAAATCGCCTTCCGCCTCGCGCACCTGGCTCATCAGAAAATGGGCCTGGCCTTGCAGCAGCGGGGCCTCGGTCCGCGCCAGTAATGCCAACGCTTCCAGGCACTCCTGATGCGCGATGCGGTGCTCCCCCGTGCGCATCGCCAGGCGTCCCAGCAACAACCGGCAAAGAATCGCCTTGGCGGGAAGCTGCGACGAGGAGAAGAAACTCAGCGCCGCCAGCGCCAACCGCTTCGCTTCGAAGAGACGCCCTTCGTTGAACAACAGCAACGCCTGGTAAAGATCGAGCAAGGAAGCCCACACGTCGTTCTTTTCGCGCACGAACATTTTCCGCGCTTCCACGAACAGCTCGATGGCGCGAAACGCCTTTCCCTGCTGCCCCGCGGCAATGGCCAGATTGGCCTTGGCCTTGGCCGCTTCGTAACCCATCCCTAATTGCTCGGAGCGCTGCAAAGCTTCCTGGGCCATTTCCTCGGCGTCGGAGCTAAGGTTCAACTCCAGGTACAGATCGGAAAGATCCAAGTGGCAGAGCGCGACATGGTGCAGGTCGCCGCTCTGCTCGCAAGTCTCGCGGGCCTCCCGCAACATGCCGATGGCCTTGCTGTACTCGCCGCGCTGATAGTGCAGCCAGGCGATGTTGTAATCGGCCTGGCCGGCCAGCAACGGCATGTCGTGCTCGGTGCAATAGTCGCGGGCCCGCCGGTGAGTCGCCAAGGCCTCGCGAAAATCGTTCAAGGAGATTTGGCAGACGGCCATGTTGTGCAGCGACACGGCCACGCCTTCCACCTCGCCGCGCGGCAGAAGCTGCTCGTAGGCGCGCCGGTAGCCTTGCAGGGCCTCCGCGAAACGGTCCTGGCGCAACAGGATGTTGGCGGCGTTGATTTCCAGGCGCGCCAACCGGCGCGGATCGCCGAGCCGGGTGAAAATCTCGCGGGCCCGCCCGGCCGCTTCCAGAGCGCGATCGTGCTCGCCCAGCAGCAGCATGGGCTGAAGACTGGCGCTCAAGGTGCGTCCCACTTCCTCCCAAGCTTCCACTTGTTCGAACAATCCGCGAGCCCCTTCGTGCAGCGCCAGCGCTTCCTGATTCCGCCCCATCAGGTACAGCACGTTGGCCTTGGCGCGCAGCCCGCGGGCTTGCGAAACCTTGTCGCCGATCTCCTCGGCGATCGAGACCGCGCCTTCGGCCAGTCCCATGGCTTCGCGGATGTCCACGCGCAGACGGTGGATGACCAGGTCGGCGATTTGCTCCACGACTTCCGGAGTCAGCAGCTCGCGGCGCTTGCGGATAAAAGCTCGCCGCGAGGATTCGTCTTTCATCGCGGCCAGGGCCGTGAAGGAATCCGCGGGCGCCCGGCCCGCCTTACGCGCAGTGTTTCGAGGATCGCTCCCGGCGGTCATGATTCTCTTGAAAACCCCGCTTGATCTAAGAAGCCGCGCATTTTTTCCAGGCATCGGCCGCGGATAAAGCCGATGGAGCCGGTCTTCAGCCCCAGGCTCTGCGCGACCTGTTCATAAGGCCGCGCCGGAACTTCAAAGAACAGCATCTGCACCAGTTTGCGGCAGCGCGGCGAAAGCTGGTCCAGCGCCTTGCCCAAGCTGTGTTCCTGCTGAAACTCATGCAGCGCCTGCTCGCCGACCGCGGGATCCAGGCCCCAAAACGTTCGGCGGCGTCCTTTTCGTCCTCCAGCGCCGTAAAGCGGTCCTGGCCGCGTCGAAAAGCGATGCATTTGCGCGAAGCCGTTTGGATCAGCCACATCGGCAGCGCCTTGGGATTACGGATCTCCGCCAAGTGCGAAAGCAGTTCGAAGAACACCGCTTGAAAGATGTCGCTGGAGTCGTCGCCGGTGATTCCGTATTTCAGGGGGATGGAATAGACCAGGTTCTTGTAGCGATCCACCAGCGCGGACCAAGCCTCTTCGCTGCCCTTCAGACACTCCTTCACCAGGCGATCTTCCGTCCAGGCGTTGGCTGAAACGTTGGTTCGGGCTGAAGGAGGCATATAATTCGGCAAGTATGCCGGCTACATCCAGCGCGAGAGCCTTTGCTGCCCCGTTGCGCTTCGTCGTGTCCAGGGTATCGAATGCTTTGGTCGTGGCCCTGCTGGTTCCCGTCCTAACCTTGTTCCTGCTGGGACGCGCTCCCGGAGATTACTTGAGCGAACTAGCCGCTAATCCTCAAGTGTCCACGACTACGCTAGCACAGTTGCGCGCGCAGTATGGGATCGACCAGCCGTTATCCGTAAAGTACATCTCCTGGATCAACAATGCGGTGCGCGGCGATCTGGGATTCTCCCTGGTCTACCAGCGGCCCATCCGCGAGTTGATCGGTGCGCGATTGTGGAACACCGCGCTGCTCAACGGACTGGCGTTGCTGGTGGCCTGGGGATTGGGTATTGCGATCAGCTTACTGTCCGCGCTGCCGCGGTCTACGTTGTGGCCCGGTGAAGCATGGCCCGGATGGCTGGCCGGTGCGGCGGCCACGTTAATGGTCTCCCTCCCCGCCGTGCTGGTGGCGTTGGTCCTGCTGGCACTGGCCGCGTCCGTAGGATTGCCGGTAGGCGGAATGACCTCCGCCAACTGGGACAATCTTGGACCGCTGGCGCGGATGGCCGACCTGCTGCGTCATCTGATCCTGCCGGTGACGGCGGTGTCGCTGGTCTGGCTGCCGATGGTGATCCGGCATACTCGCAGCGCGCTGCAACAAAGTTTGCGCGAGCCGTACATTGTAACCGCGCGGGCCAAGGGGTTAACTCGCGCGCGCGTGCTGATCGCGCACGCCTTCCGCAACGCGCTCAACCCATTGGCGACGACTTTTGGACTTTCGGTGTCGGCGCTGCTCAGCGCCTCGCTGCCGGTGGAAGTAGTGATGGGCTGGCCGGGCCTCGGACAGCTCACCTACGACGCGGTGTTGAAGCGCGACATTTTTCTGGTGATGGACCTGACGGTGATTGCCGCGTTGCTGCTGCTGGCCGGAAACCTGCTCGGCGACTTGCTGTTGTACCTGAGCGATCCGCGATTGGCGGCCAGGGGGAAGACCTTGTGAGTATGGTCCGCAAGGTTTCTTGGATGGTGTTGGCGTTGGCGCTACTGGTCTCTCTGGCGCCGGGCTGGGTGGCGCTGTATCCGGCCGCGGAGCAGCATCGCGATTATCCTTACGCCCAACCGGGAGTCTACGGCGAGGCGCGCCTGCAATGGTTTTCGCACGGACGTTTGCTATCTGTGGAAAACAGGGGGCAAGGCGCGGGCGGGGTGTTTCCGCTGGGCACCGACGAGTTCGGACGCGACGTGTACTCGCGAATTTGCTATGGCGCGTCGCTCTCGCTGTTGCTGGCCCCGGCCGCGGTGCTGGTTTCATTGAGTGTCGCGATGTTGCTGGGAACATGGGCCGGTTATCGTTTGGGATGGGCGGACGCCGTGGTGACGCGCTTGAGCGAAGTGTTTCTGGCGCTGCCGTGGTTCTACTTTGTGGTGGCCTTGCGAGCGGCGCTGCCGTTACGGATGAGTCCGCAAACGGCGGCGCTAACGTTGTTTGGATTGTTGGGCGGTCTGGGGTGGGCCGCACCCGCGCGCCTGTTTCGCGGCCTGACGCTGAAGCTGATGACTGAAGATTTCGTGCAAGCCGCGCGGGCTCTCGGCGCGCGGCCCTCGCGAGTGGTATTAGTTCACCTGCTGCCCGCGCTGCTGCCCGCCGCGCGCGCCCAACTGCTGCTCAGCCTGCCCGCCTACATCCTGACGGAAGTGAATCTTTCGTTCCTCGGCCTGGGAATCACCGATCCCACGCCGACGCTCGGCAATTTGCTGACGCCGCTGCAGCAGTATTCCGTGCTGACGTCCTATCCCTGGATGCTGGCGCCCGCCGCGGTGATCGTAGTGGTGTTTTTAGCGCTGCACACGGTTGCGGAGTGAATGTTGCCGCGATATGAGCCGCGGCAGTATGGAGCGACGGAACTTTTGTGAGCGTTGAACGTTGATCCGAAGACACGAGGCCTCGAGTACTCGGTGTGGCGGGTTTTCGTGGCGACGTTCAACACTTGCCACCGGTCCGTCGCTCCATAACTGTCGCGGCTCATACTCGTCGCGGCGCGGCTGTTACGGCTGCGGGAAAATCAACACCAAGGCAGGTTCCGCGGTGAACATGCAACGCGCGTTGTGTCCGCACAGCGGCACGATCGTCGCGGCGTGATGCGCTCCCAGGGACTCGTTCACGTATTTGGTGTAGGCTTCGCCCCGAGCCAGGCGCGTGGGTCCTTGCGCCATCGCCGGGCACGATCCGTCGAAGCCGCCCAGCGGCAACACGTCGAGTTCTCCCAGCAAATAAGTGGTCGGCCGCGAGATCAATTGTTGCTTCAATTGATCGTCGGACTGGCTGGCCGAATAGCCGCTGCGATTCTGGAATCCGTAGGGCCATTGATCGTAGGTGGTGCAATTACGGCCGTCCCCAAAATTCCGCAAACCGCCCGGCGCGGCGCTGTCGCGTCCTGCGCCTCGGCCTTCGGCGGGCGCGGGAACGTATCCGGGCGCGCGCGCACTCACCGTCCAGGAAGATTCCGCCGGCCGACGGCTGTCCGGATAGGCGTAGCTCGAGGGGTTGGACACCACATAACTCACCGGCACACCCAATTTGTCGTGAACCTGGTTGGACATTTCATAACGGTTCACAAACTGTCCGCCGGCGGAGTGGCCGGCCACGACGATGGCGCGCAGGTTGGGAAAAACATCCTTGCGGGCGACTTTGCGCAGGATTTCGTCGATGAAATCGTAGGAGGTGACTTTGTCGTTGCCGGGGGCCGGACCGCCGGACCGCCAGGTATTGCAATTCCAATTCACTTCGTCGAGAGCCAGCTTGTCCTGGCAGCCTTGACTGGCGTTGGAAGCGAAGCGCGGCGCGATCACCAGCGTGTCGTCGAGTGCTCCGGCCAGAAACGCCGCCGCCGTGGCGGTGCGAAAGTAGTTGTCGGCGTCGCGGCCTGCGCCGTGAACCATCACCAGCACTCGCGTGATGGCGGGGTTCCTGGTATCGAGCGAATAGGTGCGATAGATCAGCGAGCGCGATGGGCCGCCGCCCAGTTTTACCCACTCGGTGCAAGCGGGCCCCGCGGTTACGCACGGCGCAGCGTGGACGGTCGCGGCAAGAAGAAGAAATGCGGCAGTCGAAAGGCGCATGGCCCATTGTAACGCAGGCCTTCAGGCCTGTGCTTTTGTTGCTGCGGAAAAAGAACAGGCCTGAAGGCCTGCGTTACTTCGCGGCAACCTTCTTCGCCGCCGGAGGTGCGTCCTTGCCAGCCTCGGCGGCAACGGCCGCCGAGGCGTTGGCCCCGTTCACCGGCAGACCCAGCAACTTGCGCAGATCGGTGTCCAGCTTGGTGCGGATGTCGGGATTCTCCTTCAAAAACTGGCGGGCGTTCTCGCGCCCCTGTCCGATGCGCTCGCCTTTGAAGCTAAACCACGAGCCGCTCTTCTCGATCATGTTCTTTTCCACGCCCAGATCGAGCAAATCGCCTTCCACGGAGATGCCTTCGCCGTACATGATGTCGAACTCGGCTTCCCGGAAGGGCGAGGCCACTTTGTTCTTCACCACTTTGGCGCGGGTGCGGTTGCCGACGACTACATCGCCGTCTTTCAACGAGGTGATCCGGCGAATGTCGATGCGCACAGAGGAGTAAAATTTCAGCGCCCGGCCGCCGCTGGTGGTCTCGGGATTGCCGAACATCACGCCGATTTTCTCGCGAATCTGGTTAATAAATATCAGGCAAGTATGCGATTTCGAGACAATCCCGGTGAGCTTGCGCATGGCCTGCGACATCAGCCGCGCCTGCAACCCCATGGAAGGATCGCCCATCTCGCCGTCCAGTTCGGCTTTGGGCACCAGGGCGGCCACCGAATCCACCACCACCACATCTACCGCCGAGGAGCGCACCAGGGCTTCGCAAATCTCCAGGGCTTGCTCGCCGTTGTCGGGCTGGGAGACCAGCAGGTTGTCGATGTCCACGCCCAAGCGGCGTGAATAGGCGGGGCTGAGGGCATGCTCGGCGTCGATGAAAGCGGCCATGCCGCCGTTCTTCTGCGCCTGCGCCACCACTTGCAGCGCCAGCGTGGTCTTGCCGCTGGACTCCGGACCGAAAATCTCGACGATGCGGCCGCACGGCAATCCGCCGACGCCCAACGCGGCGTCCAGCGACAGGGCTCCGGTGGAAATCACATCAATGCCGACCAGGGCATCCTTGCCGCCCAGGCGCATAATGGTGCCCTTGCCAAATTGCTTTTCAATTTGCGATAAAGTGAGATCTAGGGCTCGCGATTTTTCGGTATTTTCATCCGCCATGATGGCCTCCCGTGCTGCTCGGTGCGATTGTACCAAACTCAAGGGAGAAGCGCCATGGACGCGAACGGCGATTCCCCAAACAGGAACCAGCATATACGCCTTTTATTCGGTTGTCAATAGGCCGGAAAAGGCAACGACCGTTTTATCCGCAGATGACGCAGATGAACGCAGATAGAACACACGTCTTCATCTGCGTTCATCTGCGTCATCTGCGGACAAACCGGGCTGCTCAGTTCTTCACCAGCGGCAACCGCGGATCCTTGACCTTCCACGACCCCCGCACCCAGGCATAATCGGGATCGTCGCTGGCGGACATGGCGTGAGCACTGCCGCCCAGTACATTGAGGTAATAGCAATCGTAGCCGAAGGCCGCCACCACCGGGTGATAGCCTTCCGGAATCAACACCACTTCGTTGTCGCGCACCGTGATGGTCTCGTTGCGGCGGCCATCCTTGGTGTAGACGCGCTGGATGGCGTAGCCCTCCGGCTGGCTTAGCTTGTAGTAGTAAATCTCCTCCAGATCCACTTCACCGGGAGGATTGTGAACATCGTGCTTGTGCGGCGGATAGGACGACCAGTTGCCGCTGGGCGTGTACACCTCGACAACCAGGATGCGATCGCAAGGGAAATTGCCGAGCACCATGTTGTTGATCTGGCGCGTGGCGCTCTCACCGCCGCGAATCTCGATCTCCACGTCCTGCGGCGCGATGACCCGCGCCGGAAAGGCGCGCTCCGCCTTGCAACGGCACACAGCAAATTCCGCCGCCGCGGTGCATGCCGTGACCGTCGCGCTGCTGTTCACCGGCAGGTACAACGACCAGGGCATGCCGGAGAAAACGTTGGCGCGTTCGCCCAGGCCGCTCCATTTTTGGCCTGCGGCGGTCACGTCAATTTTGCCGCCCAGGACTACGACCACGGCCTCCTCGCCATCCAGGCGGAAGTCGTAGCCTTCGCCCTGATCCAGGCGCACCACGGCCAGCGAGATGTTCTCCCATCCGGCGGATTGCGGGGTAACGGTCACAAACTCCCCGGTGGGCCGCTGCAGCTTTGGTTTGATCAGCAAGGAACTCATGGAATTCTTGACTGCAGCCCCGAGGCATGAGGCCCGAGGCCCGAGTCAAAACCTTTCGACCGTACTCGGGCCTCGGGCCTCAGACCTCGGGCCTAGAGCTTAATGATACGCCCTTCCCGCAAGCTACGATACACGGCATCGGCGGCGCGCACCGAGGCCAAACCGTCCATGGCCGTCACCGGCGCCACCGGCGCGGGACCACCGGAAATGATGGTATCCAGGAACAGACGGTCTTCCTCAAGATAGCCCCAGCGATCCTCGCGAGCAAGCTGGCGGAAGTCGGTGGTTTGCATGTTCACCACCAGGGCGTCCATCTCCTCGGTGCGGATGGTGTAGTTGCGGCCGTAAATCTCGATGCGCTCGAATGGAAACGACCATCCGGTGTAAGCGCAGGTGGTCAGCGTGCAATGCAGGTTCTCGAAACTCATGAGCACGGAGAAGGTGTCTTCCTGCGGATAAACGTGCTGGCCGCCGCGAGCGTACACTTCGCGCAGCGGACCAAACAGCCATTGGCTCAGATCGAGCACGTGGACGGGCGTCTCATAGAGAAAACCGCCGGTGACGCCTGGATCGGCGGTCCAAGGCGGTTTTTCGAGCTCCCCGCGGTTCATCTTGATTTCCGCGCACAGCGCCGGGCCCAGTTTGCCGAGCGCCTCGCGAGCACCCTTGTAGACATGCGCGAAGCGCCGGTTGTGGCCTACTTGGAAGACCTGCCGGGAATGCAGTGCCGCTTCCGCCACGCGCTCCGCCGCGGACAATTCCACACACATCGGTTTTTCGCAGAAGACATGCTTGCCGGCCGCGATGGCCTGCAACGCCAACTCGCCATGGCGCACGTTCGGCGCGCAGATGAAAACCGCTTCCGACAATCGGAACAGTTCGTCCAGCGAGGCCACGTCGCGGCCGCCAAACTCCGCGGCCGTTTCCGCCGCCCGCGCCGGGCTGGCGTCGTAGACCGCTACCAGTTGGGCCCGCGGATCTTGCTTGAGCAACGCGGCGTGAATGCGGCCCATGAAGCCCGCGCCGATTAATCCGATGGAAATCATTTTCTCCAACTTTTCCAATCTTATTTGGTGAGACCGAGAGCCTTTTCGGTGGCTATCTTGGCGGCCGCGGCGAACTCGAACGGCTCCCGTTCCCAATACTCGGGACGGAACAACTCGATGCTGGCCAGCCGGTCGTAGCCAATAGACTTCAATTGGTCGGCCATTTTCTTGAGCGGCAAAATGCCCAGGCCCGGCAGCAGCCGATGGGCGTCCTGTAATTGAGCGACCGGCCGGTCTTCGCAATCGTTGACGTGGAAGATAAACAGCTTCTCCGAGTCGATCCGCCGCAGCGATCCCAACTGCGATCCGCCCACGTGGAAATGAAACGTGTCGATCACCACGCCGACGTCGGGACGATCCACTTCCACAATGATCTCCCAAGCCTTTTCCAGTGTCCGTACGGAGCACCACGGAAAGCCCAGGAACTCGAAGGCGATTTTCACGTCATGGGTGGCGGCGATGTCGGCAAAGGCTTCCAACACCGCGACGGTTTCTTCCTTGACCTCGCTGTCGGTGACGCCGGGCGGACGCTTGCCGGGCACCACCACGATGTTTGGGCAGCCGATCTGGCCGGCGATGGAGGCGAACTCGCGGCAGGTCTTCTCCGCGCTGTCGGAATCCTTGCCGGAGAACGTGGCGCGCTCCACCGAGTTGATGCTCAGCGGCTTGACTCCGGATTCCTTCAAGCGATCCGCCAATTCCGCGACGGTGTGGCGCTGCAAATAATGGCGCAGCTTGGCGCCCCAAATTTCCAAAAGCGGATAACCCACCCGCCGGGCGATCTCAATATCCGTCTCGAGGTCCGCTTTCATGCTGCTGGCCCCGTTCCAACCCAATTGCACAAAAATCTCCTTTCAGATTCCGTCAAGCTATCATTCGCCGGCCACTGGCCTGGTCGAAGAAATGCAACCTTGCCGCCGGCGAATCAAAGGCGCTGGCGCTGGATGGTGCCGCCGACACCCAAACCTCTTGATCGTACCCTAACCCGGTATCCGCTGAAACTCTCGCTGTCAAAGATTGTTGGCCTAGCTTTACTACCACCAGATTCTCATTTCCAGCCGGTTCCGTCACATAAACTTTTCCCGGCACCGTTCCCGGCGCCGCCGCGGTTTGCAGGCGGACGTGCTCGGGCCGGATTCCCATCACCAAGCGACTACCTGGCCGAAGCGGCGTACCCATTGGTAACGGCCATCGCACATTCTCGTCCATCGCGAACCCGCCGGAGGCGTCCACCACCCCTTGGAGCAGGTTCATCGGGGGACTCCCGAGGAACCCCGCAACAAACAGGTTCACCGGCTGATTGTACACGTTTACGGGCGTGTCCAACTGCTGAAGTATACCCCCAGAAAGCACCGCCACGCGATGGGCCAGGGTCATGGCCTCGGCCTGGTCGTGCGTCACGTAGACGGTAGTCACGTCCAACTCATGTTGCAGACGTTTTAACTCGGCGCGGGTTTCCAGGCGAAGTTGGGCGTCCAGATTGGAAAGCGGCTCGTCCATCAGGAAAGCATTGGGCTGGCGGACGATGGCGCGAGCCAACGCCACGCGCTGGCGCTCGCCGCCGGAAAGCGCGCGCGGCCGGCGGTCCAGCAATCGCGTCAGGCCCAACTTGGCGGCGGCATCGCGGACGCGCTGCGCCGCGGCTTCGTGCGGCATCTTGCGGATACGCAGTGGAAAAGCGATGTTCTCCTCTACCGTCAGATGGGGATACAACGCGTAACTCTGAAAAACCATGGCCACGTCGCGTTGGCGCGGCTCCAGGTCGGTGATGTCGCGATCGCCGAGCCAGATGCGTCCTTCGTCGGGCTGCTCCAAACCGGCAATCATGCGCAAAGTGGTGGTCTTACCGCAACCGGATGGTCCCAGCACTACCAGGAACTCGCCTTCGCGCACCTCCAGATTCAAGTGGTCCACGGCTAACTGTGACCCGTGCCTCTTGGTGAGATTTTCCAGACGCAGCTTCATCCCTTCACCGCTCCCAGCGACAATCCGCGCACCAGGTAACGTTGCGCGGCGAAGGCGAAAACCAGCACCGGAATCATGGCCAGCACGCCGGCGGCGCTCATGGCGCCCCAGCGGATTTCATATTGTGTCACTTGGCCGGCGATGCCCACGGGCAAGGTGATGGAGGCGTCGGTCTGCGCCAGCACCAGCGCGAACAAAAACTCGTTCCAGGCGACAATTAAGCAGAAGACCGCGGTGGCCGCCAAACCGGGCGCGGCCAGCGGCAGGGCCACGCGCAGAAACGTACCGAGGCGCGACATGCCGTCCACCAGCGCGGCTTCCTCCAACTCGATGGGAACCTCCTCGAAAAATCCACGCATCATCCAAACCACCACCGGCAGGTTGAAGGAAGTATAAACCAAGGCCAGCGACAGCCGCGTGTTCAGTAGATCCAGGCGATTCATCAGCAGGAACAGCGGCACGATGCTGACAATCGGCGGAAACATACGCGTGGAGACAATCCAAAACGACAGCCGCTCGTCGAGACCGCCGGGCAGCCGGAATCGCGCCAGGCCATAGGCGGCCATCGTGCCGAGGGTCAACGCCAGCAGCGACGATCCCGATGCCACCACGATGCTGTTCCACAAATACGCTGGGAAATTGAGCTGCGTCCATATGGCGCGATAATGCTCGAAGGTCGGCGTGAAGCGCAGCCAGATGGGAGGCACGGCGAATTGGTCGAGGGGCTGTTTCAAGCTGATGGTCAGCAGCCAATAGACCGGCGTCAGCGTCAAGATCAGCGCGATGGTCAGCAGCAGGACGGCGGCGAATCCTTTCATGCTTGATTACCTTCAGCGCGCGATCCTTCCGATCCCATCACGACTTTCAGCAGTGCGCGGGCCATGATCGTGGTCACCGCGAGAACCACAAAGGAAAGCACCGCGGCGTAACCGAAATCGTAAAAGCGGAACGCGGTGCGATAGATGAACAAGCTGGCGGTTTCGGTGGCGAATCCCGGTCCGCCATTGGTGAGAATGAAAATCGAATCGAAGACCCGCAGCAGATCCATGGCCCGCAACAGTGTGGCCACGGCTATCACCGGCCGCAGGAGGGGCAGTGTTACGCGCCAGAGCGTCTGCCAATAAGTCGCGCCGTCCACCACGGCGGCCTCGAAGGGCTCCACGGGCAGCGCCTGCAATCCGGCGAGCAACAGCAGGAACATCAGCGGCGTCCACTGCCAAACGTCCACCACGATCACCGAGAGCATGGCGCTCGATTCGCCGGCGATCCAGGTGAGATGCGAGGTATCCACGCCCAGCGTTTTCAGTGTGCCGTTGAGCACGCCGAAGTCGGGATTATAGATCAGCCGCCAGACCACCGCCGCGACGACCGGCGGTAGCAGCATGGGGATCAGCAACAGGGCGCGAACCTGCTTGAGAAACGGTAGGCCGTGCCGCGCGGCGGAATCGGCGGCCAGCGCCAGCGTCAGTCCGGCCACGAACTCGATGGCCAGCGCGGCCATCGTGAAGATCGCGGTTTGCAAGAGCGAAATGAAGAACAGCCGGTCGTGGGCCAGCCGTGTGAAGTTGGCCAGCGTGAATCCGGCGCTTCCGGCGGTGGTGGTGGTGGTGAAGGCCACATTCACGGAATAAAAAAGTGGATAGATGGAGAACAACAGCAAGTAAAGGACGGCCGGGGCCATCCAGACAAGCCCGGCGTAGCGCTTCCAAGAACCAGTCGCAAGGGCCAAGGACTTCACTGAGGTTGTTATCTTACAGTATCAATCAAAAGCATTAACCACAAAGACACAAAGAACACAAAGAAAACCAGGCCGGGAACCGGATCGCGCGGGAGTCTGGAGTCCGCCTTTGTGTTCTTTGTGCCTTTGTGGTTATTGGGTTTCCCGCACTTAGGCCACGGCGCGCGAACGGGCGTCGGGCCGAGGCCACGGCTTGATCTTGGCAAGCTGCTTGGCCAGGATGTCTTTGGCTCGGGCCGCGTCATAATCCGCCTGCAATCCGATCCAGAACCCCTCCGACATGCCGAAGAACCGCGACAATCGCAGGCCCGTATCGGCGGTGACGGCGCGCGCGCCCGCCACGATTTCACCGATGCGCCGCTGCGGTACGCCGACTTCCTTGGCCAGCCGGTATTGCGTGATACCCATGGGCTTCAGAAACTCTTCCAGCAGGATTTCACCGGGGTGCGGGTAAGGAACTTTGCGCATCAGAATTTCTCCTTCAATGGTAGTCCACGATCTCAACGTTGTGCGGGCCTTGCTTGGTCCACACGAAGCACACGCGCCACCGATCGCTTACGCGAATGCTGTGTTGTCCGGCGCGGTCGTGTTTGAGTGCTTCCAACCGATTGCCCGGCGGCACCCGCAAATCGTCGAGCGTCGCGGCCTGGTTCAGCATCGCCAGCTTGCGCATAGCCACTGCTTCGATGTTCACAAATCGCCGGACATGATCGCCCTCAAAAAGCGCTTGCGTCTCCGGGCACTGGAACGACCGGATGGCCATCTGTAAATACTAACGACAGTCGTTAGTATTGTCAAGCGTTAGGCACGCTCGGAGGGAGAAGCCTGCGTTACCGCGTCCGCTCCAGGAGCGCTTGAATCTCGCTATTGGCATGTTCCATGGACTCCTCCGGAGTCATCTTACCGGAGTTAGCCTTCGATAGATAAATGCCAAACGTGTTCTCGATCTCATTCCAGTACGGCGTACGCGGCCGCGGACGGGACGTGGCCAGCGATTGCTCCTGCACCGCAAAGGCGCGGAAGCGCGCGCGCAATTCCGGATCGGCGAACAAGCTGTGGCGCGTCGGCGGATTGCCGCGCAGCGCCGCCAGGCGCATCTGTGGCGCCTCCGTGGCCCAGTAAATGAAGTCGCGCGCTACGGCCACGTTCCGTGATTTCGCGGGAACCGCCAGCAACCAGTTGCCGATCTCGGCGGCGCCAGGACGCTTCTCGCCCGGCATCAAGCCATAAGCTATTTTCCCAACCACGCGCGATTTCGCGGGATCGTCCATGGCGGGAATCCAGGCCGGCCAGTTGATGCTTTGTACCGCGGTCCCTTGCAACAGGTGCGCGGACACTTCATCGGCGTTGAAGCTGACGTATCCGGGCGGCGCGTAGCGGCCTAACTGGATCATGAAGCGCAGTGCGGCGACGCTCTCCGCGCTGTTGACGCTGGCATGCCCGCGGGCGTCGAACATTTCCGCGCCGAAAGCCCAGAACAGCGCCATGTAATCGGCCACCACGCCGTTGCCTTGCGCCGCGCGCAGCACGTATCCGAACATTTTTTCCCGCGGTCCGATGGTTTGCGCGGCGGCCAGCACGTCGTCCCAGGTTTTGGGCGCAGGCAGGCCGTACTTGTCGAACAGATCCTGGCGGTAGAAAAAAAGTTGCGAGTTGCCCACATACGGCAGGGCGTACAGTTGTCCGGTGCGATAGGGTTCGCGGCAGATGGCGATGCAGGCGGGAACAAAATCTGAATCTGGTTCACGTTCGAGCGGCGTAAGTTTGCCATGTTCGGCCAAGCGCGGAAACCAGGGATCGTCCATCATGATCACGTCGTAGGAACCGGTGGCGAAGGTGACGTCGAGTAGCTCTTTCTCGAACAAGCTGGCATAGGGCAAGACCACGGTTTGGATTTTCAGTTCGGGATGCAGGCGCCCATAGTCTTCCACTGCCGCTTTCAGCGCGTCGCCCTCGGCGCCGGCGTTCACGGCGATGGTGAAACCGGGTTGGTGCGGCGCGCTCGTACAGCCGGAAAAAATAAACCATAAAGACACAAAGAACACAAAGAAAACCAATGACGCAGGAAGGTCGCGTTCCCCCCTTTGTGTTCTTTGTGTCTTTGTGGTTATTTGTCTTTGGTTCAATTGTTGTCCAAAATTTCCCGCGCGCGCCGCGCCAGCTCGGCCAGCCGGAAGGGCTTTTGCAGGAAGGCGACTCCCGGCTCCAGCACGCCGTGACGATGAATCGCTTCATCGGTGTATCCGGAAAGATACAGCACTTTGGGATCGTCGGCGCGTTTCGACAGGCGCTCCGCCAGAATCCGGCCGCTCATGCCCGGCATCACCACGTCGGTCACCAGCAGGTCCAGGCGGCCGGTGAGATGGAGCGCCAGTTCCAGCGCGTCGGCGCCGTTGCCGGCCTCCAAGACGTTATAGCCGCAGGTGCGCAGAAAGTCGGCGGCCAGTTCGCGTAGCGGCGCTTCGTCTTCCACAACCAGAATCGTCTCGCGGCCATGTACCGATGCGGGCGCCATGGATTCCTCGGCGGCCATCACCGGAATGGCCACTCCGGTAGGAGGCAGATAGATCTTGAACGTGGCTCCCTGGCCCGGCTCGCTGTATACCCAGATGAATCCCTCGCTCTGTTTGACGATGCCGTAGACCGTGGCCAGTCCCAGCCCCGTTCCCTTGCCGGTTTCTTTGGTGGTGAAGAACGGTTCGAAGATGTGCGCCTTGGTCTGGGGGTCCATGCCCTGCCCGGTGTCGCTGAAGGCCAGCATCACGTAGTGGCCGGCTTTCAGCGGATGGTGGCCGCGCGCGTAGGCGGCGTCCAACTCCACGTTGGCGGTTTCCACCGTCACCGTACCGCCATCGGGCATGGCGTCGCGGGAGTTGACCGCCAAATTCAGCAACACTTGCTCGATCTGCCCGCGATCGGCCAGCACCGCGTACAACTGGGCTCCAGCTTCAAGACCAACTCGATGTCCTCGCCAATCAGACGGCGCAGCATCTTGGCGGTGCGCTCCGCCACTTCGTTCAGATCCAGTACTTCCGGTTGCACCACCTGTTTGCGGCTGAAGGCCAGCAATTGCCGGGTCAGCGATGCGGCGCGCTGGCCCGCGGCGCGAATCTCCTCGGCGCTCTTGCGGCGCGGATCCACGGGACTGAGTCCTTCCAGCAGCAGCTCGCTGTAACCGATGATCAAGCTGAGCAGGTTATTGAAGTCGTGCGCCACGCCGCCGGCCAGGCGGCCAATGGCCTCGATGCGTCCGGCCTGGCGCAACTGTTCTTCCAGTTTGCGGCGCTCGGTGATGTCGTTGACCAGCACCAGTTCCGCCGGCCGTCCCAGGAAACCCAGGGCGTGCCAAGTGACTTGGGCTTCCAGCAGCGAGCCGTCCTTCTTCAAGTGCGTCCAGATACCGGCGTCGCCCATGCCGCCGGGATTGCCGCGAATCAGGCGTATTTGCTCATGCAACCGAGGGATATCCTCCGGGGGACGGATGTCGGTGATCTTCATGGCCAGGAATTCTTCGCGGGAGTATCCGTAGTGGCGGATGGCGGCGTCGTTGACCGCCAGAAAATTGTAGTTTTCCAGATCCGCCACCCACATCGGTTGCGGATTACCCTCGAACAGCAGGCGATAGCGCTTCTCGGATTCGCGGAGCGCGCCAGTGGCCGTCTCGCGGGCCTGCGCGGCGCGGTCCAGGGCTTGGCGAATGGCGGTGGCCAGCGGGATGGCCGGGCGATTCAGGTGGCCGATGTAATCGTTCAGGCCTTGGCGACTGGCCACGGCCAGCGCCAGCACGTCGAGATCTTCTTCCCCCGGCGCGGCGTACCAGATGACTGGGCAGTCCGGCAGATGCCGCTTCACTTCCTGAAGCAGATTGGGCCCCTCGGCGGCGGCTGGCTGCAACGCGCACACCACCACGTCGCAGGGAGATTGGGTCAGGCGATGGGGCATGGCTGCGGCGCCGGGCGTTTCCACCCGGGCGTCCGGCAGGTCACGCGCCAGGGCCCGCACGATGGTCTCCCGCTCGGCAGGGCGGCGAGGAAATAGCAGGATTGTCAGCACTGGTATCATATAATACGTCTAGATATGAGAATGACCATTGCCATTGCCCTCTTCGTCATCACCATGCTGGCCACGGCCCAGGACTCCAAGGATTCCAAGAAGGCTGCCGAGCCGGCATCTCCTCAAATGACCGATCAGGAACGCGGCCGCGCCCGCCTGTTGTTGATGAGTTCGGAAAAGGAGTTTCTCGAGGCGGTGGAGAGCCTGACCGACGCCCAATGGAACTTCAAGCCCGCGCCCGTAGACGGCCGCGATCGCTGGTCCATTGCCCAGGTGGCTGAGCACATCATGCTGTCCGAAGCCTTGATCTTCGGCCAAGTGCAGGCCGCTTTGGCCGCGCCCGCCAATCCCGATTGGGAAGCCAAGACCGCCAAGAAGACGGAGTTGTTGCTCAAGGTGCTGCCGGATCGCAGCGGCAAGGCCACCGCTCCGGAGGCCATCACGCCCAAGAGCAACGTGACGCGCGCCGAAATCATGACGCGCTACAAGGAACTGCGCGCCAAGACCCTGAAGTTCGCGGAAACCACCGACGCTCCGCTCAAGGAGCACACCAAGGATAATCCTTTCCCGGTGTTCGGCACGTTGAACGCGTATCAGTGGCTGATCTACGTGCCGCTGCATAACATTCGTCACAACGCGCAGATCGCCGAGGTCAAGACGTATCCCGGTTATCCGAAGTAACGCAGGCCTTCAGGCCTGTGTTTTTTCGCCTCCTAAAAGAACAGGCCTGAAGGCCTGCGTTACAATAGAAGGATGTCCCTGCAAATCGGCGGCGTCACGATTCGTCCGGCCACGGTGCTGGCGCCCATGGCGGGGATCACCGACACCGCTTTCCGCCGCTTTGTCCTGCGCATGGGCGGCTGCGGGCTGCTGATGACCGAGTTCACTTCTTCGGACGGCATCATGCACGACTCCCGCCTGAAGCCGGGACGCACCAAGTTTTCGGCGCGCTACCTGGCCTTCACGCCGGAGGAACGTCCCATCACCGCGCAACTGTTCGGGTCCGATCCCACCATCATCGCCGACGCCGCGCACATGTGCGAGGACCTCGGCTTCGACATCATCGACTTGAACCTGGGCTGTCCGGTAAAGAAAGTGGTCAAGTGCAACGGCGGCTCGGGATTGCTGCGCGACCTGCCGCAAATCGAGCGCATCCTGCGCGCGGTGCGCGCCGCGGTGCGCATTCCGTTCACGCTGAAATACCGCTCCGGCTGGCGCGACGGCGAGATCGTAGCCACGCAAGTAGCGCGATTGGCCGAGGATTGCGGCCTGAACGCCGTGGCCCTCCATGCGCGCACTCGCGAACAAGGCTTCGCGGGCAAGGCCGACTGGCGCCACATCGGGGAGGTGAAGCAGGCGGTGGGCATCCCGGTGATCGGCAACGGCGACATCGAAACACCCGAGGACGCCGAACGAATGACCGCCGAAACCGGATGCGACGGCGTGATGATCGGACGGGCCGCCGCCAGTAATCCCTGGATCTTCCGGCAAATCGCGCAATTCCGCGCCAGCGGCCGCTACGATCACCCCACGGAACTGGATCGCTACGAGATGATCCGCGACTACTTCAGCATCCTGGTCGCGGAGCGGCATCCCGAATCGCTGGGCCGCATGAAGCAGTTCGCCAAGTATTTCACGCACGGCGTGGTCAACGGCTCGAGCCTGCGCCGGGCCATTCACGACTCCCACACCGCCGATGAGATTGTCGATAAGGTGAACACGTTTTTCCTGGAGCCGAGCGGAGTGGCGGCGATCCCGGCGGTCAATAATCCTCAGGTGGCCTTCCGGTAGGAATCTGTGAAATCTGCGTAATCTGTGGATCGAAATCGGTGGATCACAACGCATCCATCTTCCGGAGAATCGCCTGGAAGCGCGGCTGCTGCTGGAACCAGCGGCTTTCCTCGGCGTGACTGGCATAGAGCAAAAGGACCGGCTCGCGTTCTTGCCAGGAGCGCTCGGCCAGGTCGAGTGCCTGATCGTTCTCGCCCGCCGCCGCAGCGGTCAGGGCCAGCCAGAAGAACGGAATGTATTCCAAACGGGAACGGTCCACCAGTTCGTTGTACAGGGCCCGCGCTTCCGATTGCCTTCCGCCGCGGGCCAGGGCCGTGGCCAAAAAGCCGACGGCTTGAGTTTGCCGGCCCGATATTTCCATGGCCTCCCGGAAGGCAGCGGCTGCGTCGTCGAACCGGCTGGCCGAAAGGAGAGCGAGGCCGACAACCGACCTGGTCAGGAACGACGCCGGATCGGCCTGCACCGCCGCGCGGGCTTGCTCGATGGCCTCATCACTCTGGCCGGCGCGAGCTAAGCAGTGGGCGAGAATCCCTCGGGCGTAGGCCGATAGCGGATCACTGGCCAGCGCACGGCGTCCCTCGGCGACCCCTTCCTCTAATCTTCCACAGGTCAATTGCAAGTACAGGATCGCATACCAGCACCGGCCCTGGATGTAACTTGGGTTCAACTCCAGAGCCCGCACAAATTCACGCTCGGCGGTCCGCCGATCTCGCTGGTAGACCAGCGCGGCGGCGGCCAGCGCCGTGTGTCCCTCCGCCGAGTTGGGGTCCAGTTCGACGGAGCGCCGCGCCGCCGCCAGCGCTTTTGGTTTGGTTTCCCGACCCGGAACCAGGCCGAAGTAAGACAACACTGTATACCCGTCGGCGATACCGGCCCATGCGGCCGCGTAGCTGGGATCGAATTCCACGGCCTTCTTAAACTGCTCCATGGCCAGTGGGATGCCGCCTCCTCGCTGATAGAGAAGCGCGCGTCCCTTCAGGTAAAGTTGGTAAGCCTCCACGTTCTCCGTGGCTTTATGGACCAGCCGGGCCTCCGTACCGCCGGCCAGTGTCACCTTGAGCCGCTCGGCGACGGCTTTGGCAATCTCGTCCTGAACGTCGAAAATATCCTTCAACTCGCGATCGTAACGCTCCGACCACAGACGATAGCCGTTGGCCACTTCGTTGAGCTGCACCGTGATCCGCAAACGGTCGCCGGATCGCCGCACGCTTCCTTCCAGCACCGTGGTCACGTGCAATTTCTCGCCGATGGATCGCAGGTCGTCGCTCTTTCCCCGGAACGAGAAGGCCGATGTGCGGGCGGCCACATTCACGCCTTTCAGATGCGTCAGCGCGTTGAGGATCTCTTCGGCGATGCCGTCGCAGAACCATTCCTGATCCTTGGCTTCGCTCATGTCTGTGAACGGCAACACCGCAATGGAGGCCAACTGTCCCGAGAGTGGCTTGGCCGATTCGGTTTCCACCAACACCTTGGCTTTCAGGAAACCATCCATCAGGTCGTCGATGAGTCGCTCGTCCCAGAGCGGGATGGCGAACGCGGCGCGCAGCCGCTCGGGTTGGAGCAATGCGGGATCCAGCTTGCCGAGCGCCTCGAGGGCGGTTTGGGCTTCGGCGCGGCGGCCCAGTTTTCCCAGTGTGGCGGCCAGGAACGCCGCCGTCAATGGCGCGCCCGGCGCGTTGATGCGCTTGGCGATTTGCAGCGCCTCTTCATAAGCGCTCTGCCGGTAGCAGTTGTAGAAAGACGGCAAACGATACCAGCCGGGATGATGCGGATTCAGATCCATGGCCTGGCGGGCGTTGGCCACGCCCTCGTCCCAATCGCCGGCGAAGGCCCGCATCCGCGCGATGCCGGCCAGCGTGCTGGTGCTCAGCGGATTCAGGGCCACGGTCCGCTCCGCGGCGGCGCGCAATCCCGGAAGATCGCGCGTGTGAAAGCACCAGAACGCCAGCGCAAACCATCCCCGCTGGCAAACCGGATCCAGATCAATGGCCCGCTGCGCCGCGGCGCGCATACGGTCCAATGGTCCGGCCTCGCGCGCGGGGGCGCCGGCGTCTTCGTCGCGATACTGCTCGCGGCCCAACAGCAAGCCATCCCGTTGCGGCTCGCGCGTGGGGACGTTGACATATTCATTGTGATACAGCATCGCCAGACAGCTCCAGGCTTCGGCGTGAGCCGGCTCGCGCTGCAAGGCGTTCTCCAAAGCGCCTCGCAGCCGGACATACTCGTCCCGCTGAAACTGCTGCGTGAAAACCTGGTAGCGCAGAATCAGTTCGCCGATGGCCAATTCCTCGCACGGCCGTTCGCGCAGCGGACTTCCCATGGCGCGGACCAGCACGCCATTGGCATCGGCGACGGTGGCCACGATGCGGTTGGTGATGTCGTCCTGCAGTGCGAACAGATCGGCGGCGTGGGTGTCGCGCGTGTAAGTTTCGGCCCACATGTGCGCGCCGGTTTCCGCGTCTACCAGGCGCGCGCTCACGCGGATGGTCGCGGCGGCCTGCCGCACGCTGCCCTCAATGAGGAAGCGCGCGCTTTCCGCCGCGCCAGCCACGGATAGGTACGCAAAACGAGACAGTCCTGCGGGAATATCGTCGCTCAGGCCGCCGGCCAGAGATTTGGAGTCCGCGTCGTCGTTGTGCGTAGTGAAGGGGCGCACCGCAATGGCCATGGCGTTTCCCAAGACCGTACTGCTGGCCCGGCTGCCGCTGCCCGACGCCGGCTTGGTTTTCATTTCGCCGTCCGCCGATTCCAGCGCCTTGGCTTTCAGAAACCCTTCGACAAACCGGTCAACCAACTCCTCATCCCAGTGCCAGATCGCCCACATGTGGCGCGCCGCCGCGGGATCCAGCAATCCGGGATCGATCTTGGCCAGGTTCTCCAGCGCGGAGCACGCTTCTGCGATTCGTCCGAGTTGGCCCGCCGTGGCCGCCGCGCCCAAAGCGGCGCGAGGCCAACCCGGCATGTTGACTCGTTTCAAAATCGCGAGCGCCTCTTCGTACTCGGCCCGGCGGTAATGGTCGGCGAAGAACACGTGGTGATACCAGCCGGCATGGTTCGGATTCGGAGCCATAGCCTTGCGCACCACTTCCATCCCGCGTTCCCAATCTCCGGCGTTCGCCAGCATCGTGGCCGCAATCGCAATGGTGGCCGTATTCAGCGGATTCAACGAAAAGGTTCGCTCCGCGGCCGCGCGGAGCGCCGCCAGATCGCGGCCATAAGCGTTGACGAACACCAGTTGACCCCAGCCCATCTGGCAATGCGGATTGAGCTCGACGCTCCGTTCCGCCGCTTGCCGCATGCGCGCCATCATGTCCGGCGGCGGGTGGAGCGTGGAACTGTACTCGTGGGCGTAAAGCCCAGCCAGACAAGCCCAGCCGTCGGCGTGGCCTGGCTCGCGCCGGAGCGCGCCTTCGAAACCCTCCCGAAGCAGCGCGTGTTCCTCCGGGCCGGAAGTTCTGGATGTAGACCAAGAACCGCAGGATCAGTTCCGAGACGGTCAGTTCCTGGCAGGGCCGGTCCTTCAGCGGAGTTCCCATGAACCGCACCAGCACTCCGTTCTGGTCGGCGACCGTGGCGATGACCCGGCGGGCGATGTCGTCCTGGATATCAAACACGTTGCTGGCGCTTAGGGTTCGATCATACGTTTCGGCCCACAAGTGGGCGCCGGTCTCCGAATCCACCAGCCGCACGCTGACCCGCACCGCAGCGCCGGAGGCGCGCAGGCTTCCTTCCAACAGGTAACGCGCCTTCTGGGCCGAAGCCTCGGACCGCGATACCACGGTGAGATAGGGGAATCGCGACAACCCGGCGGTGATGTCGTCGGTCAAGCCTTCGGCCAGGTCCTCGGATTCCTTACTGACCGTCCGGCAGGACAACGGCAGCACGGCGATTTTCATGTTGCCGGCTCGCGATCCCGAAACCGGCGCTGCCGCCACGCGGGATCCTGATTCGTAGATGCGGCGCTGCACCTTCAGTTCCACTAGAATCTCCTGCGCCGTCTGCACACGGTTGCGAGGATCCTTTTCCAGACAGCGCCCGATGAGGCGGGAAACTTCCTCCGGCATATCCGGCCGTGCCTGGACCACCGGCTGGGGATGCTCGCGCAGGATGGAGGCCATCAGCGCCGGCGAAGAGTCTCCGCGAAACGGCCGGGAGCCGGTGGCCATCTCGTACAGCAGCACACCGAGCGAGAAAAGATCGCTGCGATGATCGAGCGGGCGAGCTTCCACCTGCTCGGGCGACATGTAAGGGATGGTGCCGATGATCGTTCCTATCTGCGTCAGGCCGATCTTCGTGGCGGCCGCTTCGAACTCTCCGGGATCGGCCTCCGTGACCTGCGCCAGGCCAAAGTCGAGAATTTTTACCCGGCCATCCTCGGTCAGCATGATGTTGGCGGGTTTCAGATCGCGATGGGTGATGTGCTTCTGATACGCCGCGTGCAGGGCCTCGGCCAGGGCCACCGCGATATCGAAAAACTGGGCCGGTGAAACGCAGCCCGGCGGAATGGCCTGATCGAGCGTGCGGCCTTCCACCAACTCCATCACCAGGGCCCGCGTCCCGCCGGATTCCTCGATCCCGTAGATTTGGGCGATGTTGGGATGATTCAGGGATGCCAGCACCTGCGCTTCCCGCGTGAAGCGGGCCATGCGCTCGGCGTCGCCGGCCATAGCTTGCGGTAAAACTTTCAGCGCCACCTGGCGATTCAGCTTGGTATCGCGGGCCCGATACACCTCGCCCATCCCGCCCGCGCCGAGCGGGGCGAGGACTTCGTAGGGTCCCAGGCGCGTGCCGGAGGTCAGAGGCATGTGAAGAAGATTCTGCCACAGACACACAGAGAACACTGAGAAAAAGGAAAACAAGCAGGAAAGAGCAACCCGGCTGGAACAATGATAGCCTGTCCTGCGGTGGCTTACCCGACCCTGTTGTGCGGATTCGACCCATAGGCGTAAAAGACCGTAACGTGGTTTGGATCGGCGGTCAGCCCTATACCTTATGAAGACCGTTGAAATCGGCGATGCGACTCAAACATTGGGTGAGGCTGCGCGGGGAGTCTGCGATGAACAGCGATGAACCCGTAGTGCTGACAGAAGACGGCAGACCCATGGCGGTGCTCCTTCCGATTGAGAACGCGGATATGGAGACAGTCTCCCTCAGTTCCAACCCTCGCTTTCTCGCGATGATCGAACGCTCTCGCACACGGCAGCGAGAGCAAGGCGATCTTTCTCTGGATCAGGTGCGCCGCCGGCTGGGACTCTGGGTTTTCAATGCCTGTTCCATAATAGAGGGCGATGATCTGGAGTACACTTCTGGCATCCGTGAAACGCAACGGAAATACCGGCCGAGGCGAAACGCGCGCCGCGCACCGCGGCGTGATTGGGCTGCCGCGTGGCATCGCTGTGATTCTTTTTCTTCAGGCCGCGCTCCTTTCCGCGCAGGATATTCGAGCGGCGCTGGACGCCTACGGCCACGGAGATTACGCCCAAGCGTTGTCCCAGGCTCGTCCACTGGCCGAGCAAGGCCATGCGGTTGCGCAAGGCCTGCTGGGAGTGATCTACGAGGAAGGGCGCGGCGTTCCCAAAGACTACCAGGAAGCGCTACGCTGGTATCGCAAGGCTGCGGACCAGGAGATGGCTCCGGCCCAATTCAGCATGGGCGAAGCCTACGCCTTCGGTCGCGAAGTCACCAAGGACGAGCGCCAGGCCGTGCAGTGGTACCGCCGTTCGGCGGAGCAGAATTACGCCCCGGCCCAACTCAAACTCGGCGTCGCCTACGTTCTCGGCGCGGGCGTGGCCAAGGACGTGGTGCAGGCTCACATGTGGCTCAGTCTGGCCGGTGAGAAGGGTCCCGAAGCGCAGGCCGCCGCGGCACGGCAGGGGCGCGATGAACTGGAAGGAAAAATGACCGCCGCCCAACTTAACGAAGCGCGCCGTCTGGCCGCGGAATGGAAGGCCAAGAAGGCCAAATGACGCCTGCGGGTAAACCCACCGAGGCGCCCAGCAGCCTCTCCAAAGCGCCCGGCTTGGATCAAGTACGCGCCTTAAATCAAGGATCCCTGGTCTTGGGCGAGCCCTCTGCGGCCCGGCGCTTCATCTCCTTCTGCGTTGTATGCTGGTCGCGCAGATGCCGCAAAGCCGTATTGGCGATTTGGGCAAGTAGTTTCTTCCCCCGCTCGCAACGTTCCTTGGAGTTGCATTCCAGAATCAACTCCGGGCCTTGGATGTCCAAGCTGCCCAGCACGGTTGCTCCGTCATGGACTCTGCTTCCGCTCAGCCAACTGTAGTGTTCTCCGCTGCGATCCTCGCTTATCGTAGAACAATCTTGCAGGGCGTCGATGAGCGCCTCGCCGTCCAAAACCCGATAAACGGATTTCGAAAACAGGATTTCCTCCCCATCGTTGTTGATCAACTGAATGTCATCTCGCCATTGCGCGTAAAGGACCGCAGGCTGGCGGCGGATCCGCGGCCAATGGCGCTTCAGGTACTCCGTCCATTCCAAGCCGCTTGCTCGATGGTCGTCTTCCATCCATTGACGCATCGCTTCCAGTTGCTCGCGCGGCACAGTGATCCCGACGCCGGTCATCTCACGCCCACGGTCTCCGTCGATTACGCGGCTCAGCAATCCGTCGCCGCACACCAAGCTTTTCGACATGCTCACGTCATGCGCGAAGAGCAACTCGTTGGTCAAAAGATCCTTCAGCCCGATGCCGCTTCCGGCCCGCCCTTCCTGCACCTCGTAAAGCCCGCCGGAACTGCGGGCCCACGATTCGACCATCTCGCGCTCCCGCGTCGAAAGGCTGGCGCCGTGCCGCCGCAGGAACTCCGGCATCACGCGCCGGCCCAACGTTGGCGGAATCCAGTCGTGGATGATCCAGTCCACCAGCGCCATGGTGTCACTGGTGTCCTGGTGGTGGGCGTCGTGGCCGATGAATTCCTGAACGGCCCGCGCGCTGTCCTCCTGGGAAACCGCCTCCGTCAAGAACCTGCCCAGCCGCTTTCGCAAGGGATCGAACTGCGAAGCCGGTGCGAACTCCTTGCGGGCATAGTCCACGTCCAATTTCGCGCCCGCCTTCCCGGCGGAGTCCGCCCCGCGATTGGCGCGTGCCGGCTCGGGTTCCCCGCGCTGGTCGCTGTCCAGATGGCATTTCTTGTATTTTTTTCCGCTGCCACACCAGCAAGGATCGTTGCGGCCGGGCGTGTCCGCGCGCTGCACGGGTTCGGGAACGTACAGGCCATCTTCGTCGCCGATTTCCTCAAGTAATTCTTCTTCGCTGATCCCATCGTCTTCTTCTTCGTCGTCCCAGATGGCCTCTCCGGCACAGATGTCGTACACGGTCCAAGGAGACGGCTCGACTGGAGGCGTCGTGAGGGAATCCACATCTTTTTCCATAGCCGCGATATGGCGCTCGCATTTCCGGCGGATCGTGCCGGGCAAAACGTGGGCCTTCCGCTCCAGCAATCCGCGAGCCTGCCCGACGCCGGCGCGGCCTCTCGCCAGAATCATCGAGCTGACCAACAAGGGAAAGAAAGGATCGAAGTCCTCCTTGTGAATCTGGCCCAGATTCTCGCCCAGGCTGGCCAGGAGTTGTCCATCGGCATCCACGGCAGGGTGAATCAGCAGCCTGGTGGCGATGGCAATTCGTCCCGCCGCGTCCAGTCCGGGAATCAGCCCGGCGATGACCGCGGCCGCCTCGCGCGGATGGCGGTCCACAAGGCGGTCGAGCGCCCACGAAGCAGCGGCGCAGATAACGGTATCTTCCGCGGTCAGGCAGTCCAGAAGGTAGGGGATGACGACGGGATCGCCGATTTCGCCCAGCAGGGCCAGCGAGTTCTCCACCACGTGTTCCATATCGTCGGGCGCCCAGGAGCGGGCCCAGCCGCGAATGGTTCCCACCAGCAACGGGACGATCAAGGACCCTGCTTCGACAAACTCGTCCACGAGTTCCGCGTCCATGCCTTGGGCTCCGTGCAACAACTGAACCAGCCGGTACGGCTCGAGGTGCGCGATCACCTCGGGCGGCTCATCTGCGCGCTGCTCCAGAAGCTCCTCGGCAAAGATCTCGAGTTGCTCGCGCCGGCCCAAGTCCTCCACATCCCCCAGGCTTTGGATACTTTTCAGCAGTGGCGCCGCTTCTTCGCTGGCGATGGCCTCCTCGTCGAGCAAAAGCTCCCGGCACGCCAACTCGAACACTCCCCCAAATAGGGACGTTTCCGCGGGAATCACTTGGGCCAGACCCATGTAGGCGGTCCAGGCCCAAGGATTGGTTTCGACGGCCTGCCAGAAATATTGCGCGGCGCCGGCCACGTCGCCGCTGTCGAGCAATAGCTGGCCGCGCCACTGCAGCGCGATGTGGTCGCCGGGATCCAATTCGAGCGCCTGCCGGCAGGCCTGTTCTTCGGTGATTCGGCCTTGGTCGAGGTCGCGTAACACGCGTTTCCGCGCTTTGTAAATCGCTTCGGTAGAGAACAGCATGGGATTCTTTGTTATTGTAACGATGTCCGGCGCGGATTTCACTAAGGTAGTGTCGTGCGTCACCAACGCCTTATCCGATAGCATGTGACGAAACCGGGCCCACGAGCAGATCCAAGCCCGCGGCGCGGGCGGCTAGAGTGTGGCCCAGGGCGTCAGCCCTGGGTAGTGTCCAGAAGGAACGCAGCCCGCTGAGCGGGCGAAAGACGCGCGCATCTCTCTCTCGCGGGGACTGGCAAAACCGCCTTTCGCCCGCTTCGCAGGCTCGCCCCTTTTCTAAACGTACCCAGGGTTTTCGCTTCGCTTCACCCTGGGCCACCATCTCCCGCCCACTCCGTGGGCTGCGCGCACCGGGAATAAATGGCAATCTGTTTGACGCACCAAGCGAGCCTGGAGCCGTTCCTCTGACGCCTGCCGACGCCGGCTTTTTGTATAGAAGGGCCAAACTCGAGCGCCCGAAGCCTCCGCCTAATTCGTGGCTTGGCCACTCAGACTGTTCTCGCGGATCCCCAGGTATTCTTTCTCCCACGCTTGATGCGCGGGATGATCGCGGTAATCGTCGGCGGCGTCCTGATTCACAAACTCGATCGCGAAAACGGCGTTGAAGTCCTGCGGCTGCACGCGGATCGTCTTCAGCCAGATGTTTTTGATGCCGGGAATTTGCGCAGCCATCGTCTTGACGCCGGCGATCGCCTTGGCTCTATCGGCGTCGCTCACGCCGGGACGGAATTTTAACGATACGAAATGAATGATCGTCTTGGGCTGGCCGACCACGCGCGCCTTGGCTTGCTGTCCCACCAGTACACCGGCCACAAACAAGACCGCGGCAACGGCCGCGCTAATCAGACTTCGCGTCATCCGGCTTTTCTCCGTCAGAACTGGTTTCATCGGGACCTCCTGGGTTGGCGCTGGGATTTTCCTTGGCGATGGAATCCAGCACGCCATTGATAAACTCATAGGAATCTTCGCTGGAAAACATCTTGGCAATCTCGATCGCTTCGTTGATCACCACGGGACGGGGAACCTCCGGCGAATGGCGGAACTCGGCCACCGCCAGGCGCAGCAGGTTGCGATCCACCGCGGTCATGCGCGCTATCTTCCAGCGGCGGGCAAAGCGCATGATGGTGGCGTCCAGTTCTTCGGTCTCGGCGGTGGCGGCGTCGAACAGTTTGTCGGCGTATTCACGCGGGGCGTGGGCCCGCACTTCGCGCCAGTACAACTCCTTCACGCGCTCCGGCGCTTCCCGGCCGATTTCCCATTGATACATCATCTGCAACGCGCAGACCCGCGACTTGCGAGCCTGGCTGCCGTGGTGAGTACCGGTAGGATGCGTGCTGCCCGTTGGGGTGCTCATCGGAGAAGGCCGTCCAGGGCGCGAGGGCCGGCCGCGTCGGAGTAATCGTAGAATCCCCGGCCGGACTTGCGCCCATACCAGCCGGCCATCACCAGGCGCTTCAACAGCGGCGGAGAGGCGAAGCGTTTCTCACGGAACTCGTCGAACATGATTCCGGCAATGTAGTAAGTGGTGTCCAGACCCACGAAATCAAGCAGAGTGAACGGACCCATGGGATGCCCGCAGCCCAGCTTCATGCCATTGTCGATGTCGGTGATGCTGCCGGCGCCTTCTTCGAAGGCGCGAATGGCGTCCAGCATGTAGGGGACCAGCAAGCGGTTGACGATGAACCCGCCGCGGTCCGACGTTCGCACCGCCGTCTTGCCGAGTTTTCCCGCAAACGCCATCGCCGTTTCAAAAACCTCGGCGTCGGTGGCGATGGTGCGCACTACTTCCACCAGCTTCATTACCGGCACAGGGTTGAAGAAGTGCATTCCGATGAAGCGCCCGGCCCGGCTGGTGGCGGTCATCATCTCGGTGATGGACAAAGACGAAGTATTGCTGGCGAAAATCGCGTTGGGCTGAGCGATCCCGTCGAGTTGCGCGTAGACCTCGCGCTTCTTGGCCAGGTTCTCGACAATCGCTTCGATCACGATGTCGCAATCGGCGAACGCGGATAGCTCCGTGGAGGATTTCAGGAGGCCCTCGGCGGCCTCGCGCTGCACGGCGGCCAGCGTCCCTTTCTCTTGCAAACGCCCCAGATTCTTGCGGATCATTCCCAAGCCGCGGTTCAGCAACTTTTCATCCACCTCGACGACGGCGGTGGGAAATCCGGCCTGCGCGCAGACTTGGGCGATGCCCGATCCCATCAGGCCTAATCCCAAGACTCCTACTTTTTGAATTGCCATTATTTCCTTTAAACGGCGAAGGTTGCCCGCCCTACTCAATCGCCGGGGCCAACAGCTTTCCGATGTTCCCGCCGGCTTGATGCGCTTCCTCCAGCGCGTGCTCGGCGCGATTGATCATTTCCGTAACGCAATCCACGGAGTCGCTGTCCGGATCGCGGATCGGCTCCACGACGCCGTAGGTGAACGGCGGGACGCGCTCGGCGATCTTAACGCCGCTGACAATGCGGCGCATTTTTTCCATGACCTGCAAGCCGTCCCCGCCCTTGGTGCCGGGCATCACCAGCGCCAGCGTGGTGCTGTCGTAGCGGATGGCCACGTCGTTTTGCCGTAAATGCGAATTGATGGTCAGGCCGGCCTCGTCGAGAAACTTGCGCACGGCCTCCTCGCCGGCTTCGCGGACCAGCGCCAGACCCTGTCCGAATTGCACCAGGGCCACGCAAATTTCGCCGCCCTGCTGCTGCCAGCGCGACACTTCCGCCAACAGGCAATCCAGATAGGCGCCGCGCATCAACATGCCGGTGCGTTCGTCGGTCACCGCCAGCGACTTCATCAGACTGCGCAGTTTCACGTGCGACGCGGCCATCACCATTTGGTCGGCCACCGCCTTCAGCACCATCATCTCGCTGGAGCGCCACTTGCGCCGGCGATCGCACTGTTCCAGGATCATCACGCCGATCTGCTGATCGCCTTCCATCAGCGGCAGCGCCAGCAGCGATTTCACGCTCAAGGCCTTGACCGTGGCCAGGAAGGGTTGCAGTTTCGTGGAGGATTCGGCGTCGTCCACCGCTTGCGGCGCGCCGTCGGCGGCAATCTTCTGGGCGGCCTGGATCAGTTTCACCAGATTAAAAGCGTCGGATTGTTTTTGGCCGGAGGCGCAGTATTCCAACAGCACGGAGGGCGTTTTGCCCGGCGCGCACATCGCCGCCACGCACTTGCTGGCGTGCCAGGTGCGGCCCACATCGTTAATCGCCGCGAAAAGCACATTTTTCACCGTGCCCTGACGGAAGATGTTGCGGGTGATTTCGCTGGCCCGGCCGAAATCCACTTGCTCCTCGCCCTCGGCCGCGGCGCTGGAGGAGCCGTCCGCCGCCGGCGAGGATGCCGCCGCTACTTTCTGCACCTGCACTCCGGCGGTTTCGTAAAGTGCGCGCAACTTCTCGTTCTTGTTCTCCTCCCCCGGGAAAAGTTTGTTGACGCGCTCCAAACGTTCCACCGCTTTGGCTTTAAGCCCGTACTGGATGAAGATCTCGGCTTGCAGCACCAAGTCTTCCAGGACGCTGGCCTCATGTTCCGGGTCCCCGGCCTTTTCCCCGGCTCCTTCGTTACGGGAGGCGGGGGATTCGCCGTCATCGCGGACCGAATCGCGCCAATCGCGCTTGGCCAGCAGCGAATCGCTGCTGTCCTGAGCCGTGCCGGCGGGGACCCGGGACACCTTGGCTTCCGGCTTCGCTGCGCTCCCTCCCGCGTCAGCCTGGAGGGCCGCGGCCAGCGATTGGTAGCGCGGCGCGTCAATCTTGCCGTTGAGCGATTGCAAACGCTGGCGACCGTTGGGATCGTACGGATCGAGGCGAGCCAAACGGTCCAAGACCTCGGCGGCCGGCGCGAAGGCGCGTTCCGCGAAATGCAAGTCGAACAAACGGGCCAGCGCGCGGGCGGCCTTTTCATCCTGTCCCAACTCGCCGTAAAGGCCGCCGAGAAACTCCAAATAGGGGGCCTGCGTGCATAGTGCTTCGGGGATTTTCTCCACCAGCGCCGCGAACTCCCGCAAGCGGCCGGCGCGTTGCAGCGCGTCCTTCAAACGTTCCAACAAACTGACCGCCAGATCCACCTGGCGCGTTTCCAGATAGCGTTGCGCGGCGCGGGTCAACAGCCCCGGCACATCGGGATGGGTGGCCGCCAACACCCCGAGCGCCGACTCCGCGCCCATGGCGTCACCCAGCGCCAGGCAGCCTTCCCCGAGCGCCACCAACAGGTCGGGAGGAACGCCGGGAGTCCCCGCCAGCGGACGAAGCAGGTCCACGGCCCGCTTGGCCTTTCCAGTTTCCAGCAACAGTCTCGCCCACGAAACGATGATGGCACGATCTGCGTTATTGGCTTGATGGGCGCGTTCCATCAGCGGCAAAACGCTGGCCGCTCCGCCCCGAGCGCCCGGCTGGCGGCGCTGGATTTCGGCGGCACGCAAAAAGGCCGCGGCCGCCTCCTCCTTATGGCCGGCTTCCAAGGCGCTCTCGGCCAGCAGGCATTGCAGATCGCCATCGCCGGGCGCCAGCGCGGTGAGTCTCTTTACGGACTCCAGCGCTCCGGCCAGGTCCCTGGCTTGGCGGAACGATTCCGTCGCCCTCTGATAAACGGAAGCTGCTTCCTCCGGTTTGCTCTTTTCCAGCAGCGCGGCGAACTCCAGCAGTTTGGCCGCTTCTTGCGGACCAATCTTGAGCAATTTGCGGAATACCAGCGTGGCTTTCCCGGAGTCGCCGCGCTCGCGCAGGCGCTCGAACAGGTACATGTAGGACTCCTGCGCTTTGGCGGAGAGTCCCTGCCGCAGATAGAGTTCCGCAACAACTTCCACCACCGACTCGTTGTTAGGGTCCTCCGCGAGCGCCAGCAGGTATTCCTGCACGGCATCTTCCAGCCGGCCCTTTTGGACCAGCTTTTCAGCCTTCTCGATAAGCTTGGCGGAATCGGGCATGGGGGGAGACTCTATTCTATAGAAGCGCCCGGCGGTTGACAATGATGGTGCTGAGGAAACTGAGCAACGCCCGGCGCCGATAACCCCACCGCCGATAGCTTGGCCGGACACCTGGGATGATGAAAACGGCGCATGAGCCGCGGCAGTACCTTCTTACGAACCCCCAAAAAAAGGCGGAGCCGTCTGGCCCCGCCCGCGAGTCCGCTCAAGGATGGTGGAAACTTAGAACGAGAACTTCAACGCCAACTGCAGCTCGCGCGGCGTGTTGGCGATGCCGCTGACTACGCCCGCCGTGCCGTAACTGAGTGCTCCACCGGAGAAGGAAGGCGCAATCGAAGTCCCCGGCACTCCCAGCACCATGTGGTTGAACACGTTGAATGCCTCGGCGCGGAACTGCAACCTCTTCGTTTCGCTGATCGAGAGATTCCTTCACCAGGGCGACATCCATATTGATGAATCGCATGGACCGCATGTTGCCGATGCGGCGCGTCGCCGAAACCGTAGCCCGGGCCTACCAGCAGCGACGACGGACTCACGAAACACGCCGGGTTGTACCACTGGGATGATGCGTCTGGTTAGCGGGATCAGATTGCATCCGGGAAGCACGCTCGGCCGGCTGTATCCGGTGATGGAGCCGCCGGCATTGGAAAGATTGGCGGGATCGGTGCTGGTCGGAGCCACGCCTGCAATGGTACGCCGGCACGCAATTGGTGGTCGACGTCGAGGTGCAGATCGCTGCTGGCGCCGCCCCAGGACTCGGGTTAAACGCCTGGCCGGACCGCGCGAGGAAGGAGTAGTTGGTTTCCCAGTTGCCGAGCACCTGCGACAGCCAGCCGTGAGTCAGCCATTGCTTGTCCATGCCCGAACGGCAACTGGTAGACCGCGCTCCAGGTGAACAGCTTGCGGAATGTCGAACGTGCAGACGCCCTTCGACAAGCGTGGCGTTAAAGAAGTACTGGTAGGGCGCGCCCTCGGAGCCGTTCTCGGCGTTGAAGTCGCCGTTGGAATCGCCCAGGCATTTTTCCCAGGTGAACGCGACCAGCGTCTGCGAGCCCGTGCGAGAAGCGCTTCTGGTATTGCGCCTCCAGCGCATTGAAGGTGGAAAACCCGGTGGACTGCGAGTAATTCCAGCCTTGCGCGGCGAACGGCATGTATTGCTTCTGGTTGATCTGCGCGGGCGTCAGCGGCGTGCCGGGACAGGTGAACCCCTGGGCCGGAGTTGTTCTGGCAGAACGGGCCGCCTTGCGGATAGTTGGCCTTGCAGCACCATTCCAGGCGCTGCGTGTGGCTGCCCACATAGGCGACCGAAGCCATGCTGGTGGCCGACAATCTGCCGCTCGATCTGGAAGTTCCACTGCTGCGATCGCGGATCGCTGTAGTCCGGGAGCGTTGGTGTAGCCGCCGAACGTCGAGCCCCACGGCGTGGGCGCGACCACGATCGGATTGCTGCCCGCCAATCCGGTGACCGAAGAAGTCGCCGTAGCCGCCGTACGGGCCGCAGGTGGTCAGGCTGTTGCAGATGGGCGCAACGGTCGGAGTCGGCGGCCGTGCCCATGGGCGCGGTGTTGAGCGTGTCGGAGACGCCGCGCGTCCACGGCCAGATGGAGCCTTGCAGCGTGTTCTCGGCGTACTGGCTGCGATAGCTGATGGGATCGTAGAAGATTCCATAGCCGGCGCGCAGAACGGTCTTGCGGCAGGAACTCCCAGGCGAGGCCGATGCGCGGACCGATGTTGTCCTCTGATGGATTTCAGCGCGGGCTGGCTGTTGAGAGAACGACGATGTTGTTCAGCGTGTTGTAAGTGACCCCGCCGACGGTCACGTTGAAAGCCGGGTTGGAGCTGTTCAGGCCGCCGGGAACGCACGGCGGCATCTGCGGCGAGCCGCATCCGGTGGTGTAGGCGGCGGTCTGCTTCGAGCCGATGATGAACTGGCCGGCCGGCAGGTTCAGCGCGTTGACCGTCTCGCCGTTGCGATCGAGCAGCGTGACCGGCGGGTCGTAGTCGTAGCGCAGCCCGACGTTGATGGTCAGGTTGCGGCCGCACGTGCCATTCGTCCTGGACGAAAAAGCCGAGCGGCGCCATCCGGACGTGGACCTCTTCATACTGCGGCACGTTGACCGTCAACGCCGAGGGCAGATCGAGCAGCATCGAAGCCAGCGCGTTGCCCTGATTGGCGCCGCAGGCAAAAAGCCCGGAGGCGTTGGTGGGGCAGGTCTGCGTGGCGCTGGAACTGAACGGTCTCGTACGTGTTGGTTTCCAGGCGGTTCTCGTACAGATACTCGCCGCCGAAGCGGATGGTGTGCTTGCCGTGGATCCAGGTCATGGCGGCGTTGAAGTCGCTCTCCGGATTGGCGCGATGCTGCGGCACCGACGTTGCCGAGACCGCTGTTGGCGGAACCGATGTAGCCGCCGACGTTCAGGAAGAAACCGGCCGTCGCGTCGAGGTTGGAAAAGCCCGCCGCCGTCTCCGGGGTGAAGCCCTGCGGATTGGTCGGGTTGACCACGACCGGCCGGGCGTTGATGCCGCCGCGGACTTCGAGGACCAGGTTCGGCGTGAAGATATGGTCCCAGGCGCCGCCGATGTTCCAGGTGTGATAGGGGCTCGGCGAGACCGAATTGGTTCCGGCAACGATTCCCGTGTCGGTGTCCCACATCATGTAGGCGCGGCCGAACACGGTGTTCTTGTCGCTGAAGTGGTGGTCGATGCGGATAATCGAAATTGTTGGCGTTGTCGGTCTTGCTCCGGGCATCCAGGCAATTGTCGACCGCGAAGGTGTAGTTGGGCGTGAACCCGCAGTTGCTACTGCGACGCGGTGTAGGCCGCGATCACCGTAGGCCAGCTTCTGATCGATCAGAGCCGGTAGGAATCTTGTTGCACGGGGTTCCTCCGGCCGCCTGGATTCCGTATCCCGCCGTGCCGAACGCCGGCGCCGGGATTCACCAGGGGCATGGGATTGCCCGAGGCGTCGCAAGTGAACGGCACGGCCGAGTTCGCGCCCGATTCGGCGAACGGGTTGTAAGATCGTGTTGGGGGTGATGGCGGTCTTGGTGGCATTCACGCGCGCCGATCAATTCCGGACTCACCGTGCCGCTGAAGTCGCCCGCGAGTTCCGCCGCGCTGGGAACTGATCGGCGAAGGTGTTTTGCGGCTGCGAAAAGCTGCCAGCCTTCGTAGGCGAAATAGAAGAACGTCTTGTTCTTGTTGATCGGTCCGCCGAACGTGCCGCCGATACATGTTCTGGAAGTAGCCGAGCGGCGACGACGGGCGTGCCCGAGAGGATGGCCGACGCGCCCGCCGAGGTCGTAACGTGCCCGGAGGCCACCTGGCTGTGCAAGCTTGGCTGCCTGCGACGGGACAACTGGCCGGAGTGCAGAAGCCGGTGAACGGATTGCGGGCGTCGAAGATCTGGCTGCGCGCAAATTCCCAGGCCGAACCATGGAATTGGTTGGTGCCCGACTTGGTCACCATATTCACCACCGCGCCCAGCACGTTGCCGTATTGCGCGTCGTTGTTGTGGGACTGCACCTTGAATTCCTGAATGGTGTCGGCGATCGGCTGGATCGGCCCAGCCGCCGCCGCGGTCGTCGGTGTTGATGATCCCGTCCATGTAGAACGCATTGGACCGGTTGCCGGCGCCGTTCACCGAAGGCCGGTAGACCACGGCGCCGGGGATGCCGATGTTGCCGCCATCCGCGCTGCCGATGCCGTTTCCGCCTTGCGCCGTATTCACCGGATTGACGCCCGGCTGGAGGATCAGCAGCTCGGTGAAGTTGCGCCCGTTCAGCGGCAGTTCGTGCATCATCTTGTTCGTCGATGGTGGTGCCCAGTTCGGTGCTGGCCCGCTGGATCATCACGCCCACCGATTCGGCGCTGACCGTCACGGTCTCGGTGACGTCGCCCACTTGCAGGGCGATCTGTTCGGTCAGCGTCTGGTTCACGTCCAGCTTGAATACCGGCAGCGCGACTTTCTTGAAGCCGCTCTTCTCCACCGTCAGCACGTAGTTGCCGGGCAGCAGATTGATGATCGTGAACGTGCCGTCCTGGCTGGTGGTTTTCTGGCTGGCGACGTTGGTTTCCTGGTTGACGACTGTCACCTTGGCCTCCGGCACGGTGGCGCCGGAAGGGTCCACCACGGTGCCGTTCACCACGGCCGTTGGCGTCTGCGCCGGCAGCGCTACGGCGGAAATTAAACACACCAGGGTTAGCGAAAGAGCGGAACACAAAAACCCGCAATTACCTTTAGGGGCCATTGCCCACCTCCCAAGCCGCCCCGTGCTTTAACGCTACAGGGGGACTATGGGTGGGATTATAGGAGGGCCGGGCCGGGCGCGTCAAGCACTTTATCGTTATTTGTTGGCTGGGTTACCGCTAAAGCCGGAAGCGCTCCACACGTTGCCGGCAGATTCTCGACGAGGAAGGCATAGTCGTAGGCCACTTCCCGCAAGTAGTCGTAGCGTCCCGACGATCCGCCGTGGCCCGCCGCCATGTTGGTCTTGAACAGCACCGTCGGTCTCGGGATTCAGGGCGCGCAGTTTGGCCACATATTTCGCCGGTTCCCAGTACATCACCTGGCTGTCGTTCAGCGACGTCCGCACCAGCATCGCCGGGATACGCCTGTGCGCCCAGGTTGTTGTAAGGACAATAGCGCTTCATGTACTCGTAATCCTGCTTTGATCTTCGGGATTGCCCCATTCCTCGAATTCGCCGACCGTCAGCGGCAGCGATTCGTCGAGCATGGTGTTGATCACGTCCACGAACGGCACCGAGCGAGCACCGCCTTGAACAATTCCGGCCGCATGTTCAGCGACCGCGCCCATCAGCAATCCGCCCGCGCTGCCGCCCTGGCCGCCAGTTTGCGGTCGGAGACACGATTCGCGCGACGATCAGGTGCTCCGCGCAGGCGATGAAATCGGTGAAGGTGTTCAGCTTGTTGTGCATCCGTCCCAGATCGTGCCAGGGCTTGCCCATCTCTCCGCCGCCGCGAACGTGAGCGATGGCATACACCATGCCGCGGTCCAGCAGACTCAGTCGATTGCTGTTGAATCCGGCAGGAATTGCCGCGCCGTACGATCCGTAGCCATAGAGCAGCCCCGGAGCCGTACCGTCGCGCGGGGTGTCTTTGCGATAGACCACGGAAATCGGGATGGCCGTGCCGTCGGACGCGGTGGCGTGGATTCGCTGGCATTGATACAACGAGGCATCGTATCCGCCCAGCACTTCGGCGCGCTTCAGCAGCGTGGCCTGGCGCGTTTCCATGTGGTAGTCGTAGACCGACGCGGGCGTGACCGGCGATTCATAGGAATATCGATACACCTGGGTTTCAAACTCCGCGTTGATGTTGCCTCCCGCGGAGTAAACCGGCTCGGGGAACTGGACGCGATGCCACGGGCCGGTGGCCGGATCTTGGTTGCTCAAGGGGCCACGCAGATCCTGAATGCGCAGTTGCGGCAGGCCGTCCTCGCGCTCGTGCAAGACCATGTGGTTGGCGAACAAATCGATGCCGCTGAGCATCACCGAGGGCCGGTGGGGAATTACCTCCTGCCAGTTCTCCCGCCGCGGATCGGAAACCGGCGCGGTGAACAGGGCGAAGTTACGTCCGGTTTGGTTGGAGCGGATGTAAAACGTTTCACGACCCTTTGAAACATGATGGCCCACGTCGTATTGGTGCTCCGCTTCGCGCGGCGCGATCACCCGCCACCCGCCAGTGGATGTGAGTGGGGCCGGCATCCCTGCCGGCATCCCTGCCTGCCCCACGCGCAGGCAACGTACTTCGCTGGTGGTGTGGCTCGCGGACGTGAGAAACAGCCATTCCCGGCTGCGCGAGCGCCCCACGTGAACACGGAAGCGCTGGTCCGTCTCTTCGTAGATCAGCTCGTCCGTTGCGCCTCCCAGTTGATGCCGGTAGACGCGATATTGCCGCTTGGCGGCATCCTCCAGCGTGTAGAAGAAATGACGCCCCTCCGCCGTCCAGGCCACCGATCCGGTCTTTTCGATGCGCTCCGCCGCCAGTTCGCCGCTCTCGAGATTCTTCACGAACAGCGTATATTCGCGGAATCCCGTCTCGTCGGTGGAAAACGCCAGCAGCCGGCCGTCGTCGCTGACCGCATAGACGCCCAGCGCCATGAACTTCTTGCCTTCGGCCAGCTGATTCAGATCCAGAACCACGTGCTCGGGAGCCTCCGCGCTCTCCAGGCTAGCGCCCTTGGTTGCGCCCGCATCTTGTTTGCGGCAATACAAGGGATACTGCAATCCCTGGACCGTGCGCGCGTAATACAGCCATTCACCGCGCCGGTAGGGCACGGACAAATCCGTTTCCTTGATGCGTCCCAGCATCTCCTGGTAGAGACGTTCCCGCAAATCGGCCGTGCCAGCCATGGCCTGGTCGGTGTAGGCGTTCTCGGCTTCCAGGTGCGCGATCACTTGTGGATCGGATTTGTCGCGCAGCCAGGCGTAGTCGTCGCGAATGGTTTCGCCGTGGACATCGAAGGAGTGAGGGATCTTCTTCGCCGTTGGCGCGGTGACTACAGGCTTCACCGGGCAACCTCACTTGGCCCGAAAAGCTGCAAGGCAAAAGGCAAAAGGCAAGAGGCAAAAGGCAAAAGTATGGGGCGAGTCTTCATTTTTGATTTTTGACTTTTGATTTTTGATTTGACGCTTTACCGGCCCCGGCCGAACAGGACAATCTTGACCGTCTCGAACAGGATCAGGAAGTCCAGGGCCAGGGACAGGTTCTTGATGTAGAACAAATCGTATTGCAGTTTTTGCAGCGCGTCTTCCACGGACGCGCCGTAGGGATAGCGGATCTCGGCCCAGCCGGTGATGCCGGGACGCACCACGTGACGCTCCGCGTAATAGTTCAACTGCTCGCTGAGCAGCGCCACGAAATGGGGCCGCTCGGCGCGCGGTCCCACCAGGCTCACCTCGCCGCGCAGCACGTTCCAGAGTTGCGGAATTTCGTCCAGGCGGGTCTTGCGCAGCCAACGTCCGCAGCGGGTGATGCGGGGATCGTCCTCGGTGGCCCATTGCGGACCGCCAATCGCTTCGGCGTCGATGCGCATGGTGCGAAACTTGAACATCATGAAAGGCTTGCCCTTGTAACCGACGCGCTCCTGCCGGAACATCACCGGACCGCGCGAATCCAGCCTGACGATCAGGGCCACCACCGCGGCGATCGGCAAGGCCACCACGGAAGCCAGCAACGCCAGGAAGAAATCCAGCACTTCCTTGTGACGGATCTTGCGCTTCAATTCCTGGAATCCTTCGCCGAAAACCAGCCAACTGGGCGGCAGCGCCGTGGTGCGGATCTTTCCGGTAACCTTTTCATAGAGCGAATGGGCGTCGTCAATCTCCACGCCTCGCAGCTTCAGCGCCAGCAGTTCACGGATCGGCAGAGCCTCCCGGCGGTCGGAAAGAGCCACCACCACGCGGTTGACCCCGTGCAACTCCGCGAGTTCCTCCAGTTGGTCTATGGCGCCGAGCACCGGGACTCCTTCGCTAATCGCCGGAGGGCTATCCAGGCGGAGTGCGGCTCTCGATTCGCGCGCGCTCTCCAGGCGCAGCGTGCCTCTTGATTGGCGGGCCTCTCCGGATGTGTCGCCAATCAGGCCGATTACCTTCAGGCCGAGATCGGAGCGGGACCGGAGAGCCCCACCATATCCAGCGCCAGAGGCCCGGTTCCCAGGATGACCACCCGTTTGGGAACTTCGTAGAGCCGGTAGGCCAGCGTGATCAGCATGCGCCAGCCCAGCAGGATCAGCACTCCCACCACCACCGCGGCCGCCACCACGTTGCTGGAGCGGATCACCATCTTCGGAAAAATCCAGAAGACCGGAAACAGGACCAGGCAGGCCACGCCGAAGCTTTGCAGGATGCGGATCAACAACTCCTGCCGCGAATTAACCACCTCCAGGTCATAGAGGTCGTTGTAGTACATGCTGAGCTGACAAACCAAGGTGATCAAAGCCACGCGCACGGCCAGAAACGGGACGTTGACGCCTTCCTCCCAATGCACCACGTAGTGCGCGTACAGGTTGCCGAGAACGGTCATGACGGCGGCGATCCAAAAGACCTCCGTGACCAGCAACAGCAACGTCTTCAACGACACATAGCGGCTGAGGATTTTCAGCATGGGCCGCCCCCTCGGCGAGCGCCCTGGGCTGCGCCGGCGCCCGTCCCTTTCAGGGAGGCTGGTTTCCGCGGCAATGGACCGGGGGACAACATCGGGATCTCTAGTAGCCTGTCGCGCGTGGCATTCCGCCGCCTGGCGCGCCTTGTGGTTCAAACGAGTAATGGAAGCCCATGGATACCAAGTGTCGCTGGAAATTGAACTGCCCCTGGGTTCCTGGAACACCGGTGATGTTCTGGAAGAAATAGCCGTAATTGGTGCTGAACCACAGCGCCCTGGTCACCGGATAACTGAACGAAGCGCTGGCCATGTAGCCGCCTCCCGCGGAGTACAGCACGGATTGTCCGGGGGTGGCGATGCCCGACTGCGCCAACTGATAGCTGCCGGTGACGGTATAGCGCCACTTGTGACCGCGCGGCGGCGGCGCCTGCCAATTGATGCTCAGGTTTTGGCTGATCTGGCCGCCGGCGAAACCACCCAGGTCGAAGCCTCGCGAGTAATGTGCGCTGAGCGCCGAGCCGCCGTAGAGGTAAGACACCGAGGCGCTTCCCACACCCGTGAGAGACGTTCCGAAGGCGGGCTGCGTGAAGCGCGCTGGACCGCCGCCCGCCGAGAAATGCCACTTCCGCGATGGCGACCAGCCGTAAGAGAATTGCAAATCCTGTTGCTGCCCGGCAATGTTGGCGACTCCTCCGCCGAAGGCCTGGCTGTGCGATAACGAGACGCTCCACTGCGAGCGGACGGAGATCATATGGGCCCACGACAGGTGCGCCGTGCCGCCGCTGGATTGCGGATAGAAGAACAGGCGCCGGTCTGCTGTCCGAAATCCAGGGTGTGATTCAACATCGCCCCCACCGTGAAGGCCAGGGTGTCGCGCGCGGTGGCCTGCCGCGTAAGCGCCACGCTGGCGCTACCGGTGTACAAGCGCGTGCCCACGAACAGCGAACTGGGAGTGGGCGGCTGAAAAGGCTGGGGCTGATTCAGCAGACCAACCAAGTCTATGTTCGTGACAGGTACTGGAAAAGCGAACAGCGGCGTCAAGGGCGGTGGATTATAAATCTCGCTGTAAAAGTTGAGCGCGGCCGAGCGCACTCCCATGCTCAAACGCCACTTGCCCACCCGAAAAGGATGGTCGATAAACAACGAGACGTTCTGCCAGTTGATCTGCCGCACGTCGGTGGCGGTTTGATAATCGATGCTGGGCGCGTATTGCAGACCGATAAAACCCGTGCCCCAACGCCAGCGCGCACCCATCGCCGTGCCGACGTGATAACCAATCGTGGAAGTTGGAGCCAACACGCCGTTTTGCTGCGCCAGATTGGCGACGCTGGTTTGTCCGTTCAAATCCAAAGGCTGGTTGGACCAGGTACCGAAAGCGTCCCAGCCCAGCACCGAAAAAGGTCCCCAACGCAACTTGCTCACTGGGGCCAGATAGTCGGAAACCGGCACGCTGGGCGCGCTCCCACTCGATCCCCCCGAGGTTGCCGCGGAGGAGTCGTCAAACTGGGCCGGGCCGGTGGGCGTCCAAGGACTGGAAGTCGTACCAGTTGCGGTGGTGCTCTGGGGGCCAGTGCCCTTGGCCGCGCCGGCGCCGCTGGTGGTGTTGCCCTGCGAACCTTGAGCAGATCCTTGTCCCTGCCCCGGTTGCCCCGAGCCCTGTGACGATCCGCCGGAGGAGCTCGCGCCAGGCCGGGATCGTCCCGCTCATCGCGGTCATTCCGGCCAGCAGGCAGACCCAAAGACATGCCCTGGAGGGTGCCGGCCGATTCTTGGCTTGGCTCACTGGTATTCCCTTCTCTACGCTCACCGAAACCTCAGCGCGCAACTTTACCCGGCCGCGACCTTAACGAACGATGACGATATCTCCTGGCTGCAACAGAATATTTCCTTTGGGGTTCTTGCCCTTCAGATAATCGCGATAGTTGAAGATGATGTGAAGCTGCTTGCCGTTTTCCTCGCGCTGGATCACAACCTTCTTGTCGTTCGCGAATTCGACCAGTCCGCCGGCATCGCTGAGAGCCTGGGCGATGGTCATCGGTCCACTCAGGACCATGCCGCCTTGCCGCTTTACCTGACCGATAAAGTATACCTTGCGGCTGGCCAGATTCCGCAAGGTGATGGTCACGTCGGGCGCGGCGATGTACTTACTCAGTTTGTCCGTCAGGAGACTCTGCATCTGCGTGGGAGTCATCCCGCAGACCTCCACGTCCTTGATGAGGTTCAGAGTGATCCGGCAATCTCCGCGTACCTGGACCTCCGAACTCACTTCCGGCTCCTTCCATACGTTGACCGACAGGACATCGCCGGGGCCGACCCGTGTATTCCGCCTGGGCGTTTAAATCCTTGGGCATCTCCGTGGAAAACGTGGAACCCGGCGTATTTCCCGCAGCGTTGCCGGAGGGCTTCTTCGTATCCGGCTTAGGATCTTGTTTCTCCTCGGACTTGCTGGGCGGTGCGGTGTCTTGCGGAGGGACGTTTTTCGGATCGTCCTTGGCATCGTTCTTGGCAGGGGGGACCGGAGACGCGGGTGTGGCTTGAGCCGGCGGTTGCGCCTGCCCCGGCGCTGGAGATGCACCCAGGCCGAACCAACATCCCACAACCAACAGGGCTACGGCTGCGAGCCGTCGCTTGGCGATTATCATTCCGACCTCTCCAACACGGCTGTCTCCCGCTGATCCAGACCGCATTCCTTGAGCTTATACAGCAGGGCCCGGTAACTGATCTGCAGCATCCGGGCGCTCTTCTTGCGGTTCCAGCGGTTGTGTCTCAGAACCTTCAGGATAAGCTCTTTCTCCACCTTTAGCACCGCCGACTTGACGAATTTTTTTAGCGGCACGGTACCATCGGGGCTGACGATCCTTTGCATTTCCTCGCGAAGTTGGGCCTGCAGCGTGCGAATCAACTCCGCTTCGTTCTGCAGGATCACCAACTGCTTCAGGATGTTCTCCAACTCGCGGATGTTCCCCGGCCAGTGGTAGGATTCGAACAATTCCATCAGCGCCGCCGAGGGTTTGCGGACGGCCCGCCCGAACAACTTGCAATAGTGGTTCAAGAAATGGCCGACCAACTCGGGCAAATCCGCGCGGCGCTGCCGCAGGGGTGGCAAGATCACGTGGATGACGTTGATGCGATAATACAAATCCTGGCGGAATTGGCCGCTTTGTACGGCCGTGGCCATGTCCCGGTTGCTGGCGCAGATCACCCGGGTGTCCAGCACCACTTCCTCGCTGCTGCCGATCATGGCCAGATTGCCGTCTTGCAAGACGTGCAGCAGTTTGGCTTGCAGCGCCAAATCCAAGTCGGCGATCTCGTCCAGAAAGATGGTTCCGGTGGTGGCTTGTTCAAACTTGCCGATGCGCCGCTGCACGGCGCCGGTAAACGCGCCGCGCTCAAAACCAAATAACTCCGATTCCATCAGCGCTCCAGGGATGGCCGCACAGTTCACCTTGACGAAAGGCCGAGGTCTCCGCCGCGACATCCGATGGACCTCCAGGGCCAGGGTTTCCTTGCCGGTGCCGTTCTCCCCGGTGATGAGCACCGGAACATCGGTGTTGGCCACCAGAGCGATCTTCTTCTTCAGATCCAGCATCACGGGAGTGCCGCCGAATAGAAACTCCCCCGGTCCGGTAATTCCGGAATCCATCTGAACCACGGGTTCTCTCACTGCTTCCATTTACCTTACCTCGTCTCCAGAAGGCCATCGCCCTTCTTGGCACGCCGGGCGGCACCCTCTGGCCCTTTGCCGCGCCAAGCTGTGTGAAAAAGCTTGCACGTTGTGAGCCAAACGGATCTTCCGGTAGGCCGCAGCTTTGTTCTAAACCAGTTAGCAAACTAGTCACTGGAACCGACAAACCTCCAGGAAAAATAAAGTTCTCAAAAGTCCCAAATCTTTCCCTTCGCTCGCCGTGGAATCGCTGGAACCATCCAGCGCCAACGGCCTTTTGATTCACCGGCGAAAAACGCAGGGCCTGCACCGCCAACTCACGGCAATGCCCTAAGCCGCTCATTCGATGTATGATACCATGAACCGTTGGGGTTGGTCCTAAAGATCGGCTAGTACAGTAGAACCAACCCACCAAGTACTTGGTTCCCATTGCATGGAATGCAAGATTGTTCCACTATTTGTTCTTGATGAACGCTAACCCCCCCGATGCGCTCATGGAAAACACTGGGCCCAGTGATAAGACCGGGGTGCGCCCGCCAAGCCGTGCGATCCTGCTGTTGAACCTGGATGGTTTGGTGGTAAGCGCCAACGGCGTGGCCATTAAATCCTTGGGGCTGGCCGAGTCGAACTTCCTGGGGCAATCGATCACCAACCTGTTCGACAAGCCCAGTCCCGTCCGCATGAAGCAGTATTTTGATCGGGCCCTGAAGGGTTCGGCGGTCAAGTGTCAGGCGCGCATAAAGGGCAGCGGCGAGCAGTCCGGTCTTCGGGTATCGTTGCGCATCCGGCTGCACGTGATGGGTCCGGACTGCTCGCTGGAAGCGGCCTGGGAAATCCTGGATGCTTCCGAGGAGGCCAGCCTCCCGGCCGCCGCGCCGCACTCCGAGTTGGCCGCCCGCGTGGCGGCCTTTGAAACGCTGTTCCAGGCTTACTTGGAGTTGCAAGAGATCAACAAACAGAAGACCAGCATGTTGGCCGCGGCGACCCACGAGTTGAAAACTCCTTTAGCCGTCATCACCGGTTCCAGCGAACTGCTGTTGGGAGAAAGCTTGGGCCCGCTCAACCCGCCGCAGCGGGAGATTGTCCAGCTTTCCTTGCAAAACTGCCGGCGCCTGTTGAATGTGGTGAACTCCTTCCTGGACTACAGCGCGGTGGAGCGTGGTAAGCTATCGCTGGCCTTCGCGGAACACGATCCCGGCGAGATGCTGGCCGAGGCTGCCAAGGATTGGAAAAAACTGGGGCAGGCCCGCGGCGTTCAGTTGGACTACGCGGTGGCCCGCGAGTTGCCCAAAGTCCGCTGCGACCGCGGCAAGTTGCAGAACGTGCTCAACAGTCTCTGCGAGAACGCTTTGAAGTATACTCCTGAAGGAGGCCACGTCACCCTGGTGGCCGACCTTCACTTTTGGGAACGGCGCTTAACGGAGGTCAGTGTCTCCAGGGAACGGCGCGGGCAGGAGGAGGCGGAAGCCAACGGCGTTCGCTTCTCCGTGAGCGATGACGGACCAGGCATTCCTTCGGAGTATCATCAAGAGATCTTCGAGGATTATTTCCAGGTCCCCGGGGGCAATTCGGGAGGCATGGGGTTGGGACTGGCCATCGCCCGCAAGATTGTAATCGCCCACCAGGGCAAAATCTGGGTGGAGAGCAGGGTGGGTGAAGGAACCGCGTTTCATCTCGTAATACCGCTTGAAAAGGAACATGACAGAGGAAACCCGCAGCACATTAATCGTGGATGACGAGGAGGACATTCGTACCGTCTTGCGGGCAACCCTCACGGCTATGGGCTATAAGGCCACCGCCGTGGGTACCGGCGAGGCGGCCGTGGACTACATCCTGCGCCAGCAGCCTCCCGCGGTGATGCTCCTGGATTTGAACCTGCCCGGCATGGGCGGCTTGGAGACCCTGCGCCGCGTGCTGGAGGCCAATCCCCGCCAAAAAGTGGTGATGATTTCCTGCACCTCCGACGCCGACAAAATCGTGGCCGCCGTAAAGATGGGCGCCACCGACTATTTGATCAAGCCCTTCACCAACGCCGCGCTGGAAGAAGCTTTGGACAAATGTTCGTCCGAAGATATGACGGTGGTGGCGCCGGAAGCGCGCTCCTCGCTGGGTCCGCTGCCCTTCCTGGTTTGCAGCGAGGCCATGCAGAAGATCCGCGACAACTGTACCCGCGTGGCCCCCGCCGACGTGCCGGTGCTGATCGTCGGCGAAAGCGGATCGGGCAAGGAAGTCATCGCCCGCTACTTGCATCACGCTTCCCACCGCGCTTCGCAGAAATTCGTCAAGGTCAACTGCGCGGCGCTGCCCTCCGACCTGCTGGAGAGCGAATTATTCGGCTACGAGCGGGGAGCCTTCACCGGCGCCAACGGGTCCAAGCCCGGGAAGTTCGAACTGGCCCATAAGGGCACCCTGTTCCTGGATGAAATCGCGGAGATGCAGGTTTTCCTGCAAGCCAAGCTGTTGCACGTCCTGCAGGACGGCCGCTATTTCCGGCTGGGCGCCACTGCGGCCACCCACGTGGATGTGCGCGTGGTGGCGGCCACCAACGTCAACGTGGGGCAGGCCATCGCCGACGGCCGCTTCCGCCAGGATCTGTACTACCGCTTGAACGTCTTCTCCATCGCCCTGCCTCCGCTGCGCGACCGCCGCGAAGAAATTCCCACGTTCGTTGATTATTTCATGAACAAGTACGCTCCCGCCGGCGGCCGCATGCAGGTCTCCCCGGCCATGCTGCAGCGCATGATGGAATACAATTGGCCCGGCAACCTGCGCGAATTGGAAAACTTTATCCGCCGCCTGGTGATTCTGGGCGACGAGTCCTTGATGCTGGGCGAATTGGGCGAAGGAGAAGCCCTGGCGCGGGCCGCCACGACGGCGGCGTCGCCGGCCGCCAGCGCCGGACTGCGCGACCAGAAACGCGAAGCCGAACGCAAAGCCATCCAGGCCGCGCTGGAGCGCACCCAATGGCGCCGCAAGGAAGCCGCCAAGATGCTCAACATCAGCTACAAGGCGCTGCTCTACAAAATGCGCGACTTGCAGATGGACACGGCCTAGGATCGAACGCTCATGGATCGCGCCCAGCTCGCCGCCAACCTCAGGGGTCTTCGCGACACGCTACGCGATAGTATTCGCCGGCATCCCCGCGTGTGGATCCAAGCGGCCTTGCTGCTGGCGCCGCTGACCGTAATGTACACCGGCACCTTCCTGCGCTTGGCCGGGGACTGGTGGAACGATCCCAACAATTCCCATGGCGTCCTGATCCCGCCGCTGGCCGCCTATTTCGCCTGGCATAAGCGGCGGCGTTTCGCGGCTGAGCCGATCCAGCCCGCTACGGCCGTGGGATTCACCGTGGTGCTGGGGTCGCTGCTGATTTATTTTGTGGGCCGCCTGGGCGCCGAGTTTTTCCTGACGCGCGTCTCCCTGGTGGCGCTGATGACCGGACTCATCCTGGCCTTTCTGGGCTGGAAGCGTCTCCGCGTGATGGCTTTTCCGCTGGCCTTTTTGCTGTTGGCGATTCCCATCCCCGCGTTGATCTTCAACACCGTTTCGATTCCCCTGCAAGCCCTGGCTTCCGACATGAGCGCGGGAACGCTCAACTTCTGCGACGTGCCGGTCTTGCAGGAAGGCAACGTCCTGCAACTAGCCACCACTTCCCTGGGAGTCGCGGAAGCCTGCAGTGGATTGCGCTCGCTGGTCTCCCTGATCGCCTTGGCGGTGATTCTGGGTTATCTGCGCTGGCGCGGGCTGGGACAGCGCATCCTGTTGGTGGTTCTGGCCGTGCCCGTGGCTCTGCTGTTGAATGTCGTGCGCATCACCGTGACCGGCATCATCGCCGAGAATTGGAGCGTCAAGTACGCCATGGGCTTCTTCCACGAGTTGGACGGATGGGTGGTCTTCCTTCTGGCCTTTAGCATCTTGTACGGACTGAGCGCCCTGGTGCAACTCCTGTGGCCCTCGCCCCTGCCCGATGACGATGCCGATGAAGCGGCCGCGCTGCTGGCCACGCCGGAGACCAAATGAATCGTCCTAACCCTCGTTACATCGCCATGCTGATTCTGCTGAGCGCCGCGGCGACTTTCAGCGTCCTGTTGGGTCAAGGCAAGGCCGTGCCCTTACGCCGCAGCCTGGCCCAGTATCCTTATCAGGTCGGCGATTGGAAGGGCATCGACCTGGGGCGTTTTCCCGAGGAGGTCCTCAAGGTCCTGCAGGCCAGCGACTATCTGAATCGCGATTACCAGGACGGCCCGCAGGGCCCGCGGGTGAATTTCTATGTCGGATACTACGAGGCGCAGCGCGCCGGCGAAAGCATGCATTCGCCCAAGAACTGCCTGCCGGGCAACGGTTGGGAAGTGCTGGAGAGCGTGCGCGTGCCGATGGAAGTCCCCAAACTGCACAAGACCATTGAAGTGAATCACTACGTGGTGCAAAGCGAATCCGGCAAAATGTTCGTGCTTTATTGGTACGATACTCATGGACGGGATTTCGCCAGCGAGTACGAAGGCAAGGCCATTCTGGTTTGGGAAGCCCTGAAGACCGGGCGCACCGACGGCTCTTTGATTCGCGTCATGCTGCCGTTCAATGGCCCGCAGAAGCCGGCCGAGGACATCGTTACGGACTTTGCCCGCGAGGCTTACCCGTTGTTACGAGACTATCTTCCGGAGTGAGGGCTTTCAAATGTCAATCAACGGCCAGTCCTTTGCCGATAAAGTCCGCGACCGCAGCGCCCGCGTGGGTATTCTGGGACTAGGCTATGTGGGATTGCCGCTAGTGCTGGAGTTCGGCAAGCATTTCCAGGTGGCCGGCTTGGACACCGATCCCAAGAAGGTGGCGGCTTTGAATCGCGGCGAGAGCTACATCAAACACATTCCCGCCGCGGAGGTCGCCGCGCTGGTGAAGACCGGCCATTTCCGCGCCTACGACGACTTCTCCGAATTGCAGCGCGTGGACGCCGCCATCATTTGCGTCCCCACGCCGCTCAACGAGTTCCGCGAACCCGACTTGACGTATGTGGAAGCCACCGCGCGCAGTATTGCGAAGCATCTCCAGCGCGGCCAACTCGTAGTGCTGGAGAGCACCACCTATCCCGGCACCACCGACGAGATGCTTCAGCCGATTTTGGAAGCTTCCGGGTTGAAGTGCGATCCCAGCGGCGCGCCTTGCGACTACCTGCTGGCATTTTCGCCGGAGCGCGTGGATCCCGGCAACAAGAATTACGGCATCCGCAACGTTCCCAAGGTAGTGGGTGGAATCAACGCCGCTAGCCGCGACGCTGCCTGCGCGTTGTATGCCACGATCGTGGACCAAGTCGTGCCTGTTTCCACCACTCGCGCCGCGGAGATGACCAAGCTCCTGGAAAACATTTACCGCTGCGTGAACATTGCCCTAGTCAACGAACTCAAGGTGCTCAGCGAGCGCATGGGCATCGATATTTGGGAAGTGATCGCCGCCGCCTCCAGTAAACCTTACGGGTTCACGCCCTTCCAACCGGGTCCCGGCCTGGGAGGACACTGCATTCCGATTGATCCGTACTATTTGTCCTGGAAAGCGCGGGAGTACGATTTCCAAACCCGCTTCATCGAGCTGGCCGGTGAAGTGAACACCAACATGCCTTACCACGTGGTGAAAAATATCACCCAGGCGCTGAACCTGCGCCACAAATCGGTGAACGGATCGCGTGTGCTGGTGCTGGGCGTGGCCTACAAGAAAGATATCGACGACCTGCGGGAATCACCTTCGCTGCACATCATGGAGTTGCTGCAGGAGTTGGGCGCCGAGGTGGCCTACAACGATCCCTACTTCGAGCGTCTGCACAAAATGCGCAAGCACGATTTTTCGGAATTGCATTCCGCGCCGATCGACGCGGCCAGCCTGGCGTCCTACGATTGCGTGCTGATTGCCACGGATCACACCGCCTACGACTACGAGGCGATTGTGCGGCATTCGAGCGTGGTGGTGGATACCCGGAACGCCACGCGGCGGGTGTGGGTGGCGCATCCCGAACTGAAGTCCAAGATTGTTTTGAGTTGAGGGGCGGTGGCCAGACCGGATGCGGGGAGACGTCGGGCCGCTCCCGTTCCTCTTTTCTGGGACTTAGCTGTCCGTTATTCAACTGTCTCAAAAAAGGGTAGTGGGCTCCTTTGAGAATTGATCGCCTCGTTTTTGATCCCGGAGAAGCTGTGAAGGAATGAGTCCTCGGGAGCGCGGCCAGAGAGGATCTTCTTATCCGGGCGCCTCGTCCCCTGATCCCGGAGGGATCGCCGCTTGTAGCCGGTGGTTGAGCGGTTTTTGCGAAACCACCGGTAGATTTAACGTACGATCCGGACGCCGGTAGGCGTCCCAGCGCTTGTCCCCTACCAGGGGACAAAATGTCCAACACCCGTTTCCGGTGGTTTTCGCAAACTGCGCTCAACCACCGGCTACAGGCGGTGACCCCTCAGGGGTCAACAACTCAAAGGATCCCACTACCCCAAAAATGGCGCAACAATATCCAGTGAATATCCAGTCCCTCACTGGATCTCCAAGCTGTTGAGGCTATGCCCACTTGTTGGCAATATCCACCGCCTGGGCCGGATTCATTTTTCCGGCTATTTCTTGCGCGCCCATGCCGCGATGTCCGGCAGATAGATCGCCAAGGCCACTCAAGCGCTCGGGAGCAGTTCCAGCGCCTGCGAAAGACGCGGGCCGACGCAGATCGCGCCGAAGTCGCGGCGATCGGTCGTAAGGATGCGGTAAATCCTGCGTCGCTCGGCGACCGCCGTCACCGTGCCATCGACAAGGCCGAGATCGAGATTTGCAAATCGGGCGTCGAGTTCAAGGATACCTGAATTGCAAGGCTTTTGACAGGGCCGCCGGACGAGTGGACGAGTGCTTGGTCAGCCTGAACTTGGCGACTTTTCGTGAATAGGGCCCCCTTTTCCACGGCTCCTAGCGTCGCGTCTTTTTTCTCATCCCCGGTGGTCCTTAATTAAACCACGCGGTTTTCTGCGTGCCTACCGCTGGACCACAGTTACTGGTGGCGCCCGCGGACCGGCCGGATAGCGCCCGACGCACGTGCGCCCGGAAGTGTCCTTCCCAACGCCGGCAAACTGGCCGGCCGGCTTACCCTCGTTGAGAGCTTTGACAGCTTCCGGGCTGAGTCTCCTGCCGAAGGCAAAAATCCCGCGTCCGACCTTCGTCAGTTTAGAAAAGTCGTATTCCGGCTGGAGATCGTCTTCAATCGTCGAGGCCTTCTTCATAAAGTGTTCTTTCTCGCGGCTCGAGCTCGCGGGCGCTTATGATGCGGCCCCGGCGGAAGCCGATGGTGTGGGCTACAACCAAGAGGCGACCGGCATCCGATCTGCCGACGGTTAGATACCGCCACTCGTCTAAGGAGTGGCCTCGATGCCAGCCCCAACGGGGCGGGCCATGTTAGCCCAGGGCGCCAGCCCTGGGTTAATAGCGTGAATTCGGTTAGCCCTGAAGGGGCGATCTAAGGCCGTTTAGGCCGCCCTTACAGGGCTTTACGGATTCTACCTCCGAACCCTCGGCGTTGCCCAGGGCTGGCATAGGTCAGGCCGTTGGCCTTTCGAGTTTCGACGCTCCCACAGACACGGGAAAAACGTTAGCGAACTTCTGAAGTAGAGTACTTACTTAGCGATGGGAAATGCGGGGGACAGCCTGAACTTGACCATTTGTTTTGTTCGACGAATCCATGCGGCTAGCCCGTAACCCGTCGCGGTGACATAATGTTTCAGGAGGAGGATGCACCAGATGGGGCGCCCAGGAAAAATCGCCAAGTTCAGTAGCCATGAAGAATTCGCCAAGAATCCATGGCCAACCTCTTGGGGAGTCGTGGAGCCCGTCAACGCCGGAGACTATCGCTACTTCTATCCTCCACTGGACAAAGATCAGGCGATCACCTACGGCACGCCGCCTCCCGCCAAGGCTCCGCAGGCAGGAACGCCACAGTAGAGAGACCGCTTCATCGGAAAGAATCTCGCAGGAGGGTATACCGCAATGAGAATCGCGAAGTGTTTATTTGCTCTATTATTCCTGGCTGCTTCGGCCTCTGCCCAGAATGCCAGAGAAGTTCGTCAGGAAGTTCTCAGTCTTCCGACCCAGGACGGCGCCCACGCCAAGGGCGTGTTCTACTATCTGGCCGGAACCAAACCGAAAGTGGGAATCATCCTGATGCATCCGCGCAACGATTTCACCACCCACTTCACGGTGAAGCCGCTGGCGCTGGAGGGAATGGCCGCGCTGGGCATGTCGCCTCGAAACGTCGGACACTCCGGCATCCACGAGGAAATGCTGCTGGACCTTGCTGCGGGTGTCAAGTTTCTAAAGAGCCGGGGCGTCCAGACCGTACTCATGGCCGGTCACAGCGGCGGCGGATCGCTCATCGCCCTCTACCAAGCGCAGGCCGGGACGGCCCCGCCGAATCGGATCAAGCACACGCCGGCCGGAGATCCGCCGGACCTGAACCAGTACGATTTGCCGAAGGTTGACGGACTGATCACCATGAATGCGGCCGAGGGCGAAGGATTGCAGATTGCCAATCACCTGGATCCCAGCGTCACCGACGAGAACGACCCCTTCTCATACGATCCATCGCTGGACATGTACAATCCCGCGAACGGCTTCCGCGTGCCGCCGGAAATGTCGCACTACACCCCGGAATTCCTGGAGCGCTTCCGCAAGGCCCAGCATGAACGCGCCCAGCGGCTGGTGGAAATTGCCATGGGCAAAGTACGCGAACAGAATTACTACGCGGAGCTGATGAAGAGTCCGGGCTATAGCCACCTGAGTCTGGCGGATCAATTGATGATTGAGCGTCGCGCGCAGTATGAGGCTCCCATGATCATCTATCGCACCCGCGCCGATCCACGCTACTTCGATCTCACGCTCGATCCCAATGACCGCGTCTTTGGCCACTACTTTGCGGGTTTCAAGAAGGATGGATTCAACCGCAGCGACTTGCAGAATTGGTCGCGTGAGGAGCGCACCGATTCCATGGCCGTTCGCGCCTTCCTGAGCACGGAGTCTATCGTCTCGAACGGCCGCCTGTTTGAGAACCTGGCTAAGGTCAGCGTTCCGGTGCTGGTGATAAACTCCTCCGCCGATCCGGGCATTCATCCCAGCGTGGCCAAAAAGACTTTCGAGTCGGTGGTCAGCAAGGATAAAGAGAAGGTCTGGATTATCGGAGGCAACCACGGCTTTCAACCCGAAGGCCCCAAGGCCGGCAAGGGAGACCAGCAGGAGCAAGCGGTGAAGGCGATCGCCGAGTGGGCCAGGAAGCGCTGGCCCTGGTAGTTTTGAGACGATGAAAACGCGGTATGAGCCGCGACAGTGATGGAGCGACGGAACGCCGGTAAGTGTTGAACGTTTGCACGAAAACCCGCCACGTCCGAGTACTCGAGTCCGCGTATTTTCGTAGTGGCGTTCCAGCCTGACCGCCTTTCCGTCGCTCCATAACTGTCGCGGCTCATAGCGCGGGTCACCGCGTGGACCGCGAGATAGTTTCAGATCAACTGTCCAAACCGGAAACGCAGCCGGTCTATATACAGGTAAACGACCGGAGTGGTGAAGAGCGTCAGCAATTGACTGGCGATCAGGCCGCCGACGATGGCGATACCAAGCGGGCGGCGCAGTTCCGAGCCGATGCCGGTGCCCAGGGCCAGGGGCAAGCCGCCCAGCAACGCCGCCATGGTGGCCATCATGATCGGCCGGAAACGCAACACGCAAGCTTCAAAGATGGCTTCCTCGGAACTCTTGCCTTCCTTGCGCTCCGCTTCCAGCGCAAAGTCAATCATCATGATGGCGTTCTTCTTAACGATGCCGATCAGCAGCACCAAGCCAATCATCGACATCACGTTCAATTCCGTCTTGGTCCACAGCAGCGCCAGAATCGCCCCCACACCTGCGAAGGCAAGGTCGAAAGAATGTAATGGGATGAATCAGGCTCTCGTACAGTATGCCCAAGCCGATGTAGACCGTGAGCAAAGAAAAGAGAATCAGCGGAGGCTCATTGGCCAGGGAATCCTGGAGAACCTGTGCCGCGCCTGGGGAAACGGAGAAACGGGGTCATCCTGGCAGGACACTACCAACCATTGAGTCAAAGTTGCAAGCGTCGTACCGATTTAGGTGCGCCACCGCAGGAACGCACCGACACCACTGGTCGATTCGAGCAAAGTAGCGTCTTCAATGAATGTTACGGTTGCGCCGGTTTGCTTGGCTTTGGTAACCAACAGATCGGGCAGGGACGCCTGCCGAGGTTCGTCGCTTTCCGTTCCTCCCTCCGCATCGGGAATCTCCGGCGCGAAAATGGCCTCCACTTCCTCAGGGAGAGGATGGCTCTCGTCCAGCGCGCCGCTGATGAGCAGTTCTTCGACTTGCCCGTTGGCCAGGGCTTCGAGCGTCTCGTGCAGCCCGACAACGGCCAATCCTCGAGCGCGATATTGCTGCATCAGCCGATCCACCTTTTCCGCGGCAGTCCTGGCTTCTTGCTCCTGCAGTTTTTGCGAGGGTTGCGGCCAGAACATCCTGCTCGGAAGCATGGATATCCAGTTTCATTACCTCCACCATGGGGACCATTTCCTGAGGCAGTTGTTCTTGCAGGAGCGGAATCACAACCGAATCTCCGGCCAGGATGATGTGACTTACGTGATCTTCGCGGACAATCTGCGCCAGCCGTTCGATGACCTCTTTGGCGTGCTCCTGGTGCGCGTTACCCACGCGCCGCTGGTAGCGGGCTTGCGACCATCCACCGACCTTGACTCGATGAACCTTCTTGCCTTTCACCTCCTCCGCATCGATGACATGCCCAAGCCCGAAGACGAAGATACGCGCCGTGTTCGTATCCGTCAGCACCGCGGCGTAGCGCGGGTATTGCTCATCGAGGCGGGCCAGATGATACAGATGAGGTTGGTTGTAGGCGTAGACGCGGTTATCGCTGACCGGGGTGGTTAACTGGATTGCCTCGAAGAATTCTTCCACGCCCCAACAGGCGAATATGGCCACCCCGTTTGCCGACGGATCGATTTTGTCGCTGGCATAGGCAACGATTCGCTCCGCGTCTCGATCGAAGCTATGGCGCTCGGGCGAACTCGGCGCCAAGGTCCTGGCGAGCGCTTTGAATTCGCGATGAAGATACGGCACCGCGTCGGGCGCATGTCCATGCGAATCCGGCTGAGTATTGAGGTAGACGCTGAGCACCGGAAACGTGGTGGGCTCGAAAGCCACGAGCCGCGCCAGAGGCTCTTCGATGTCGGTCGCAAGCGGGGTGGTCGCAAGGGTGGTCGCAAGTTGCTCTGTGATCGTGGATGACATGACAGAATATGGTCCTTCCTCGGTGAAAGAATGGGCCGGCCAAGTGCGCGGGCTTGCTGCTTGCCTAACAGCCGTTCGTTTCAAGTACTCGCTTCAAGATGCTCCTTCTTGCCGAGCGATTCGAGCAAGGTCCTCATTTCTTCGGCGTGCTCCTCTTCGTTGCTCATGATCTTCTCCATCATGGTGCGCGTGGTGGGATCGTCGTCGCCCAGGTAGCGGATGATTTCGGTGTAAGACTCCACCGCGATTCGTTCGGCTACCAAGTCCTCACGAATCATTTCCAGCAGCGAACTGCCCTCGGCGTACTCCGAATGGCTGCGCGTGGCCAGGCCGGCAGGATCGAAGTTCGGCGCGCCTCCCAATTGCACAATCCGCTCGGCGGCCAGATCGGCGTGACCCTGCTCCTCGTTGGCGTTTTCCAGAAACTTCTCGGCCACCGCCTGGGAGTGGATGCCGCTGGCCATGTAGTAGTGGCGCTTATAGCGCAGGATGCAGACAAGTTCGGTGGCCAGGACCTCGTTGAGAATACGAATCACCGTCTCCCGGTCGGCCTTGTAGCCGCTGGTGACGGCGCCCTGATCCATATGCTGGCGGGCCCGACGCCGTAGTTCCTGAACGTCCGTTAAGAAGGGGCGCGATTTGTTTTCGGCTGTTTCTGTCTTCAACGTTATTCTCCTTGTACTTGTTTAATGCGCGCGAAACCTGGACTGCTCCCTTGCGAGCGCACTCCAAGGACCAATCTATGCGGCGGCAGCCCCAGCCGCCATGCCCAAGGCGGTCCGAAGCGCGCCGAGAACCGCCGCGCGAACCTCCGATGGCAAGAGAGGCTTTGGCACCAAGTCGTGGGCTCCCTGGGAAAGAACCTCCACCCACATTCGCTCGTCGGCGTTGCGCGCCAGCACCACAACTTTGACGGTTGGACACCTCTCGACTACATGCCGCAACGGGAGGGCCCAGGATGGATGGCCGTCGGCATCCAGGAGAATCACGTGTGAGGGCGTTTGGATCGCCTCTTCCAGGCCAGCGGCCTGAACCACTTCCACTCCGTCCGCCGCGAGCGAGGCGCGAATCCTTTTGCAATCCTCGGTGCCCACGAAAAGAGTCGCGGCAGTCATGCGATCCTCCGATACTCTTCCACCATTTGCCGGTTTCGTGCGGCACGTCTCATTTCGCGCACGATGCCTGGCCGAGCCGTCTCCATCCAACGCCCTTCTGGCAAGGGAATCCGCGATCCCATTCCGGCGGTCCGATGGTGAGAGCGCGCCGAGGAGGGAATCAGAGAACCCGAACCGCAGACCACGCATCGGGCATGGCAATCCAAATCGCGGACTTGGCCGCAGTCCGAACAAAACCAAGCATCATATTTCATGTATCCCTCCGAGAAGGTGTTTACTCAGCGGGATGCTGCACGCTTGTGTCCAAACGCACAAGACTACCGAAGCTGAGCCCAGCTCGGCCAAGCGATTGTCTGTAAAGGCCGCCCCGCCACAAAGCGGGGATCGGCGAATCGGCCCAAGGGCTAGCCAGCAGTGCAAAGTGCTTGTCACGCGCTGCAATTCCTGCACCAGCGATGTCTTGGCGAAGCGGCGCGCCATGCTTTCCGGCGGCGCTTTCCTCGCTGACCTCGGGTCTACTTGACGTGACCGTAAATCTTTACTGGTCAGTCGTTTCGCTTCCTTCAGGCTAAGGTCCACAGCCTTTTGGTGAGCTAGTTTGTCACATTGGCCACGTTCGTGCACTTAGGAAATCGTTGGCCAAGTCCCTGTGGGACAAACGCGGTTGACAAAAGGGTGAGTGCCATTGAACATGAAACCGTTCTCCGTGATCCTTCTCTTTGCTTCGTTCAGCCTTGGCTTGGCGGTGATATCGGCTAACGCGCAACAAGCGCCTGTAAACCTCCGATCAAACTCCAGCTTCGCAATCCTGGCGGGTACTACGGTCACCGTCACCGGTGCCGGCACGATCACTGGCAACATCGGGATATTTCCGGGTACCGCCTATGTGGCGGGAACGCCGGCCGTAACCGTCAACGGGGCGATCTACGCGGGCGGTCCAGTCGCGGCCCAGGCCCAAGCCGATTTGACCACGGCGTATAACGATGCCGCCGGACGAACGGTAGCCCCGATCACGGTGGCAGGAAACATCGGCGGGCAAACCCTGGCGCCCGGCCTCTATAAATCGACTTCCTCGCTGGCGATATCGTCCGGGGATCTCACTCTGGACGCCGGGGGCAACGCTAACGCGGTGTGGATCTTCCAGATTGCCTCGACACTCACCACGACGTCCGGCCGCAAAGTGATTCTGGCCGGCGGCGCAAATCCCGCCAACATCTTCTGGCAGGTTGGCAGTTCCGCGACCATTGGAACCACCTCGGTGTTTCAAGGAAACATCCTGGCTTCCGGATCCATCTCGCTGCTTACCGGCTCGACGCTGGCGGGCCGCGCGTTGGCAATGGGAGGCGCGGTCAGCATTGATACCGGCGGCGGCACCAGCGCTATCATTCCAGTAGCTCCGATCGGACCGACCGTGACTTCCACCGTTCCTGTGAACGGCGCCACCGGCGTGGCCATCGGCAACAAACTCACCGCCAGCTTCAGCGAAGCGATGAATGCTTCCACGATCACTACCGCAACCTTTACCCTGACACAGGGGACAACATCCGTTTCCGGCGTGGTGACCTACGCAGGCACTACGGCGAGCTTTGCTCCACTGAGCGCTCTCGCACCCAGCACCACATTTACAGCCACGATTACGACCGGGGCCAAGGATCCGTCAGGCCTGGCTTTGGCCAGTAACTACGTATGGAGCTTTACGACGGGGGCGGCTGCCAACACCACTCCCCCCACGGTAATTTCCGTGGTCCCTGCGAACGCGGCCAGCGGTTGGCCGATCGGGAACAAACTCTCCGCGACCTTCAGTGAAGCCATGGATCCTACCACGATCACGGCATCCACCTTCACCTTGACGCTCGGGGGAACGCCGGTTTCCGGAACCGTGACCTATATCGGCACGACCGCGACCTTTGCGCCGTCCAGCAATCTGACTGCGGGTGCCTCCTTTGTCGCCACCATCACAACCGGCGCCAAAGATCTGGCAGGCAATGCCTTGGCCAGTAACTATGCATGGATCTTTACAACGGGCGCCACGGTGAGCGCGATTCTGCCCACAGTGGTTTCCACAGTCCCTGCTGCTGGCGCCACGGGTGTCACGACCGGGAGCAACATCACCGCGATCTTCAGTGAGCCGATGGATCCTCTGACGATCACCACCGCAACCTTTACCCTACAGCAAGGGGCAACGCCTCTTTCAGGCACGGTGACCTACAGCGGCACAACGGCGACCTTTGTACCGTCCACCGGTCTGGCCGCCGGCACCGTATATACGGCCACACTTACAACCGGGGCCAGGGATCTCTCCGGCAACGCCCTGGCCGCTCCCTTCGTCTGGAACTTCACAACCGCTGCGCCGGCTGTGTCTTCACCGGTCATCAATGTGTCCGGCGTCGTCAATGCCGCCGACTATGTGCCTGGGGTCGCCGCCGGCAGCATCGCGGCTGTCTTCGGCAGCAACCTGGCCATCGGGCAGGCCTCTTCCATGATTCCTACTCCGCTGCCCACTACTCTGGCCCAGAGCAGTTTTATGATCGGCACTCAAGCGATGCCCCTCTTCGTCGCGATGGCCGCGCAGGTGAATGTGCAAGTTCCCTGGGAGTTGGCCGGGCAGACCCAAGCTTCGATCACGGCAACGGTCAATGGCGTAGCTTCCAACACGCAGATCGTGCCGCTGGTGCCTTTCGCTCCCGGTATCTTCTCGACGGGCATGACGGGAACAGGTCAGGGAGCGATTCTGAATGCGGGCACCGCCCAGCTTGCCGCGGCGGGTACCCCGGCCTCGCGCGGCGGATACGTCTCGATTTTCTGTACCGGCCTGGGAGCAGTTAGCAACCAACCGGCAACAGGGGTTGCGGCTTCTTTATCCGCTCCGTTTTCGCTCACCACCACCACGCCCACCGTGACGATCGGCGGGGTTACGGCCACGGTGGGCTTCTCAGGGTTGGCACCCGGCTTCGTGGGCCTCTATCAGGTGAATGCTCAAGTACCGATGAGCGTACCGCCGGGGAGCGCCGTGCCGGTGATCATAACGATGGGGAACGTTACGTCTAACACCGTGACGATAGCGGTGCAGTAACAGAGCCTCTTTTCACCACGAAGGCACGAAGCACGAAGGCACGAAGAGAGATCCAACCTAGCGCAGATCTCTTCGTGCCCTTTGGTTTTTTTCCTGCCTTCGTGGTGAGAAAAACCGCGTCACAGGCTAAAGAAATAACCCGGCAGACGCTGAGCCCATGAACGGTGGGGGGGTTGGACTCGTGGTGGTTGTCAATTGGGATTGGGTGTTGCCCGCAGTGCCCGAAAGTCCCGCGCCCGGGTTTCCTGGTTGCCAGGCAGCACACAACCCCATTTGTTTATTAGCACGCCTCTCGCCAAACACAAGCGCTTGATTACCAATGCGATTACGCAAACTCAGTTCGGAAACGGCGTGCAAAACCTGCGCCGGAAATGCAAAGCCCATCAATTGGCGGCAGGAAGGCTAAACAGGACCGCGCTGTTGGCGGCCAAGTTATCCATGTGACAGTGTCAACTCGGGTCGCGCGGGGGCAGGGCCACTTGGATAGGGATCGTGAACTTAAAATTGGCGCCTTTGCCCATTTCCGATTCCACCCAGATCTTGCCGCCGCGACGCTCCACGATCTTCTTGCAGAGTGCCAATCCGATGCCGGTCCCGGGAATTTCCTTGCCGTGCAATCGCTTCAAGATCCCGAATATCCGCTGGAAGTGCTGGGCATGAATACCGATTCCATTGTCCTGCACCGAAAATAACCAGGCCGGCCCGCCATTCTCGGCCGAGACGTGGATTCGAGGCAGTTGCGGGCCGCGGTACTTGATGGCATTTCCGATCAGGTTTTGGAAGAGCTGGATGAGCATGGCTTCTTCCGCCAGCACCGTCGGCAGAGGATCGCAGGTGATCGTCGCGCCACCTTCCGCGATGGCCACGGCAAGGTTCCGCAGGGTCTTTTCGAACGCCACGTTGCAATCGGTGGGCGTCTCGGCGTGGTCGCGCGCAGTAGTCTCCCAGTAGGCCAGCAAAGCGTTCATCAAGGCTTCCATTCGCGTCGCGCCTTCCACCGAATACTCGATGTACTGATCCGCTTCCAGGCCCAGCTTCCCGCGACACTCTTGGGCCAGAAGCTCGGTGAAGTTCACCACCATGCGCAGAGGCTCGCGTAAGTCGTGCGTCAAGGCATAGGCGAAATGTTGCAACTCCACGTTCATGGCCTTGAGCGTTTCTTCGGCCCGCTTGCGCTCGGTGATATCTTCGATCGCCAGAAGAATGGTTTGCTCCTTGGCGTTGGGGTCGAAGACCTCACTGGCGTTCAGGCGCATCACCTTGCGGCCCAGCCCTTCGAAGTCGTGCTCCACTTCGAAACCCCGAATGGTGGAGTGCGCGGGAAGGACTTGGTGCAACAGTTCGCGCAAGCGGGGAATATTCCATTGTCCGTCGCCCAAATCGTAGATCTGCCGTCCTTCCGTCTCCTCCGGGGAAACCTGAAACACCCGGTAAAAGGCCTTATTGGCGGCGACGACGACCAGGTTCTTGCGCAAGATCAAGAGTGGTTCATGCACCGCCTCGACGATCGCTTCGGCAAAGTCGCGTCCCCGCTTCTCCGCGTCAACGTCGATCAACATAAAGACCGCGCCGTCAATCTTGCCGTTCGGCCCCATCGCCGGGAGGTGGCGCCGCGAATACCAGCGTCCATTCAGGTCCTGGGCATCCAGCGGCTTCAGGGTCCCGCCCGCCATCACGGTCAGTAAACGTTGCCGCAGATCCGGCAGAGGGATTGCCGGCTGCAGGTCCGTGATCCGTCTGCCCACATCGGAAGGAGTCAGGTTCATCAGGGGCATCATAGCCTTAGTAAAGCGGCGGATGCGCAGGTCCTTCCCGACCATCACCAGAGGAATGCTGATACTCTCCTGGAGGTTGGCGAGGTCCAGGTTGAGTTCGCCCAATTGCGCGTTGCGGATCCGCAGATCCTCATTCAGAGTATTCAATTCCTCGTTGCTGGATTGCAGCTCTTCCTGGGCGGTTTCCAATTCCTCGTTGCCGGCTTGCGCCTCTTCGTTCACCGACTTGAGTTCTTCCATCGCCGCTTCCTTGCTGGTGATCAGCGACCGCAAGTACTTCTTCGTCTCGGCCAGGGCCTTGCGCAACTCGGCCGCGTCCCCCTCCTTGCTTCGCTGGGGCTTTGGTCTCGCCGCGACCGCTATTGCTTGGCGCGGAGCGGGCTGTAGTACCCTCGCCACCCGGAGGTCCCAGCGTTCGGCGGGGTCCTCGGGCGCTTCTTGCGCAACACTGGATATAACATTGCTCCGCACCGTCTGCCGGCGGTACAACTTGTTCTTCCTGCTCACTTGTTGAAATAGGTCCGCGAACCCCCCGATACTCTCCGACGCCCCGAGAACCAGGAAACCCTCCGGTTTCAGGGCATAGTGAAAGACCGGCACGACCTTGCGCTGCAGCACGGGCCCCAGATAGATCAGCACGTTGCAGCAACTGATCAGGTCGATCCTGGAAAACGCGGGATCCTTGGCCAGATTCTGCCGGGCAAAAATACAGGCATCGCGAATGGCTTTGTGGACCCGGTAACCGCGTTCGGTCTTCGCGAAAAAGCGGGCCCGCCGTTGTGGCGAAAGGGGAGCCACGGCCGCCTCCGTATAGACACCGACACGAGCTTTTTCGATCACCGCCTCGTTGGCATCCGTGGCGAACACCTGGAAGGCGCGGCGAACGTTGGCGGCCTCCAAGAACTCGGTCAAACACATGGCAATGGAGTAGGCTTCTTCACCGGTAGCGCAGCCGGGAACCCAGATTCGGATGGGGTCGTGGGCGCCCTTGCGCTTGGCCAGCAGAGCCGGAAACACGATCTTCTTGAGATCCAGAAATATGTTGGGATCCCGAAAGAACGCCGTGACTGTGATGAAGAAGTCCTGGGATAACGCGTTGACTTCGTTGCGGTTCCGCTGCAACTCCCCCGTATACTTCCGGAGGCTCTTGAATCCTTGCAGCGTCATGCGCCGCCGGATGCGCCGGCGGATAGTGCCGGGCTTATAGTGCGTGAAATCAACGCCGCTAACGCTCTTCAGGAGTTGAAAGATGGTGGCTAGCTCAGGCTCGGCCCCAGGCTCGAGCGACAGGCCGACCCCTTCCGATGACGCATACTGCCTGACGCCGGCGCCGCCGGACATTGCCCGGCCAGGCATGGCCGCCAGTTGGCGGGCAATCTTGGCGGGCCGCAGAACGAAATCCACCACGCCCAGGTTGATGGCGCTACTGGGCATCTGGCGGAATTTTGCGGATGCTAACTTCTGAGCGAAAGTCGCGCCGCCGTGGGCCCGGATGGCATTCATACCCAGCATTCCGTCCGACCCCGATCCCGACAAGAGGACGCCAAACGCGAGGCCGCGCCGGTCCTTGGCCAGGGCCGTCAGAAAAGCGTCAATCGGCATGTTCCGGCCAGACTCTGTACGCCTGGTCGCGGACAAGGCTCCACCGGAGATCGTCAAGTTACGATCCGGTGCTATGACGTATACATGATTGGCTTCCACGCGCGTCTTGACTCTGACCTCGGCCACCGGCATGGTGGTGCTTAAGGAGAGCAACTCGGTCAGGCGGCTCTTGTACCTAGGATCGAGGTGTTGAATCAGCACGAAGGCCTTGCCGGTGTCGGCCGGCAGATTGGTGAGCAACTCTGTAAATGCCTCAAAGCCGCCCGCGGAGGCCCCCACGCCCACAACGGGAATGACGGGAGCAGCGGTCGGCGAGACGCGACGGACCCCCTTCTCGAGAGAAGGACGCGGACGTAACTTTTTTCCCTTGGGATCGCTTTTCACGCGATCGCCTTTCATGGGATTGCGGGCGTTGCCGAGTCTCAATCCCCCGCACAGCAAGTCCTGGACGGTCTTTCCGATTTGCATGAACTGTTCCAGCCCGGAAGGCTTATAAATAAACTGGTCCACGCCTAAGCGATTGAGAGACTCGCGGTCGCGCCAGGATTCCGAGGAGCTCCATACGCAGGCGGGAACACCATCCAGGTGCCGGGCCTTGCGAACCTCACGGATCACTTCTTCTCCATCAACCATAGGCAGATTCAAGTCTACCAGGATCAAGTCCGGACGCGGGCTGTTGGCGTAACAGCCTTCCCGGTGAATGAAAGCCAAGGCCTCGCCGCCATCCCGCAGATGGGTCAATTGGTAGTCGATCTTTTGACGGTTCAAGGCTCGTTCCAGAAGGAAAACATCGGAGCCGTTGTCTTCCACGATGACGATCGAGTAAGCATGAGTGCGCGAATCAAAGGCGCTGGATGTCGCGGGCAGCTTCACGCTTCCTCTGTTTCTCACTGTGATGCCCATATGAGCTCGCTTCCGGCTGCGTAAGATGGATTCTCCGGTCGCCTGGCTGGCCTTCCTGATGCACATTATAGGCCATAGGGAAGGGCTTTCAGCAAGACCAACGAGCCAAGTACAAGGCACACAA
>CAVVEL010000001.1:0-479608 GCA_963747095.1 Terriglobia bacterium | reverse complement strand
AGAAAACTGGCCAGCGAGACCCGCAGGCTGTAAACGCCCGGGAGAAGATGTTCTGCGCGAACGCGCGAATCCCGTTGGTGTAGAGCTTGTGGAGGACGCTGCCATCGGCGGCCAGCACCACCACCAGCGCGCCCATTTGCGGCACGCCGCGGGTGTCGGTGACCTTTCCGGAAATGGTCCCCAGCACGGGTTTTGGCTTTACCTGTCCGCCAGAGGCGGCTTGCTGCGGCGGGGCGCACCAAAACAGCGCCGGCACCGCCGAGACGAATTGCGACGAGTATCGGTTTCGTCATGGTCTTTGCAATGATCACCGTAACGAAGCCGACGGGGTGATGGACTTGCTGGCCAACTTGTCCGTCACCTTGACCTGTAAAGTGTATCTCCCCGGAGCCAGACTTTCCAGTGGTAAAACCTTCTCCAGGGTCAGTTGCTGAGGGTTGGCTCCCGGGACGTTCTCGGCGGTCTCGCTGGCCTGGAAGATGGGCTTGGTTCCCGGAGGATCGCCCGCCTTCATCAACTCGTAATTGATCATTGCGTCGGGACGGTGGGTCTTCTCGTCCGCTTCCAGATTGTAGATCTGCACGTAGAACCCCAGCTTGTCGCTCTTCTTGAAGGTCTGTTGACGCTGGGCCGGACCTTGGTGGACCCGATCACAAACTGGCCCTTGCCGATGTCCTTAGTGGCAACCTTGGTGATGTTGTCGGCTTATAATGAGGCTGGACGAGGCCAGCGTTTCATCGTCGAAGCCGGAGAACATGATGGCTTTCTCGCACGGGCGCCCACATTGCCGCTCTGAATATCCTTCAGCACCAGGTTCAGGCGGTAGCGGCCCGGACGCAACGGCAGCGCCTGCCATAGAAGTTGCGCTTACGTTCCAGCGTCAGCGGCAGCAGTTCCGCCGGAGTATCCGACGGTAACCACTTCCTTGAAGGTCTGGGCCACCCGGCGAGTCATCGTGGAGACCCGCCCGAAAACGTTGATGGCGGCGTGCTGCAAGCCTTCCTTGTTCTGGAATGTCATGTCCTTGTTGGCGATCTGTACGGTCAGCGCCGCCAGAACCGTGTCGTTGGTGATTTTGATGAAATCGGTGCGAATCTGGAAGGGCAGCAGGTTGAAGTGACCTTGGACTCCACCACAGCTTCCAAATCCTTGAACTTCACCGGCGGAGCCTTCTGCACTTTCGCGAACATCTCCAGACGGTTAAACTCGTTCATGCTTTCCGGCATGCCGCCCATGGTGCTGCCCAGGTGCGTACCGTCGGTACGGTTGAAGCGATCCGTCTTGCTGGCCAATGCCCATCGCTTCCAAATCGGTCAAGCCGGCGTCGGGCACGTATAGCAAGGCGTCCTTTTCGGAGGGGTCCATGGTCATGTGATATTCACCGCGACATGGTGGTATCGACGAACTCCATGATGACTTCCTGGCCCGACGCCCTCGATGTAGCGGTAGCGCCACTGTTCGAAAGGATAAGTGGAAGTTGTCGCCGCCGCCTTCTTCGGGAGGCCGTTGATAACTCCCGCCGCTGAGGATGTGATCTCGATTTCGTCCGGCGGTCCGATACATGATGTAAATGCGGCCGCGATCCGTCTTCCAGCCGGGAATGCCCGAGGCAAAATGCTCGTTGGAGTAGGCGATGCGGCGGTAATGCTCTTCCTTGTACTCGTTTTCCTGGGTGTCCGGCGTGGGATCGCGGCGCAGCCAGAATTGCTCGATGAACTGTCCTTTCCTCGTCGGTATTCAGACGTTTGAAGCCTGCTTCTCTTCATCGGTGATGATGTAGACGACGTCTTCCTTGAGCCACTTCTCGTAGGGCTTATCCAACTCTTTCTGGAGGGCCTTGCGCTGCTTTTCCTTTTGCTTGGGGGTCAGCCCTTGGGGCTGATCTTCAGGCGCCGCGGCGGCATCTTGGGCCTTTTTGTCGCCGGCTTGCGGGATTGGTTGTTGGGGGGCCTGCAGGGCCGCCACCAAGCTCCAACTCAGCACCACGGTAAAGAACACAAAGCAGGCCAAGCGCAACAGCGATTTCCTGCGCGCCACGGATGCTGCAAGGAAGGTCTTCTTCATAACGTCACCTATGGGTCCGTCCCAAGCCGCGGGACCACCCCGGCCGGCCGCCGGTTATCTTCTGATCCCTTATTCTAGGCCGTTCAGGGGGGGGAGTCAATGGTCTTGACGGGTCTTGACGGGTCGGAACGGGTCGGTAGTGTCCCATGTTTGATCGTAGGGCCGACAACACGCTTCAGGGTCTTGGCGGGCCTGTGATGAGCAGGAAGGGTGTCGGGACTAATGTAGTAAGCTGGAGCCGGGACCCCCGGCCATGCCAGTTTCCGAAAACAACTCCCATCGGCTGTACTTCGCGTTGAAGCAATGCGGCGTCGGCTTGGTCTCCGCGCTGCCGGAGACCTGGCTGGTCCACGTGATCCGGCTGGCCGACGACGACCCCGAAATGATCCTGGTGCGCCTGGCCAAAGAGGAGGAAGGCGTGGGCATTTCCGCGGGCGCGCACTTTGCCGGAGTCAAGTCGGCGATGCTGATGCAGAATCACGGCTTCCTGGCGTCGATCAACGGCATCGTTTCGCTGGCCCATCTTTACAAGATCCCGCTGTTGATGCTGATCAGTTATCGCGGCACGTTTGGGGAGCGCGATCCCTGGCAGACCCAGGGCGGCAACGTCACTGAACGGGTACTCGACGCCTTGGGCATCCCTTATGATTTCCTGGACGACGCGGAAACCGTGACCAAGAAGATCCGCCAGGCCCAAACGCTGGCCGACAGCAGCTTGCAGCCCGTCGCACTGCTGCTGACCCGCGACCTGATGTGGGAGGAATAACCGAAACATGCTGCGTATCGACTGCCTGCGCTCCATCTACGACGACTTGTGCCATTGCCTGGTGGTGACCATCATGGGCGCGGTGGCGGCGGAATTGCAATCGCTGGGACATCGCCCGAACTTTTTCTACTTGCAGCACGCCATGGGGTTGGGTTCATCGCTGGGACTCGGCCTGGCGCTCTCGAAACCGAACCGCAAGGTCGTAGTGTTCGACGGCGATGGCTCGATCCTGATGAACCTGGGCAGTTTCACCACCATGGCGCGCTACGCGCCGCCGAACATGATTCATGTGGTGTTCGACAACGAAAGCCTGCTTTCGGTGGGAGGATTTCCCACCGCTACATCCACCGGATCGGACATCAAAGAGATCGCCCGGGCGGCGGGCGTCCCGCGCGCCGTCGGGGCCGCGACGGTTGACGATTTTCGGCAGACCTTTCGCGACGCGCTGGAAGCCGGGCAGTTGACGACTATTGTCGCCAAGGTAGAAGCCAAGGGTCCGCCCACGTTTCTCACGGATTTGGGGCTGTTGGAAAATCGCTTCCAGTTCCAGAGGTATGTGCGGGGAGTGTAAGGTTTTTTTGGAACACGGGAGAACACGGAAAAAAAAGCCGGAAGAACACGGAACAATGTCACAGGACCGCGCCTTCCGTGCCCTTCCGTTATTCTTCAGTGTCCTTCCGTGTTCCCCAAAAACCTTACAGTAACCGAACCGTCTCCCGCAAGCGGCTCACCGTTTGCTCCTGCCCCAGCGCGTAAATGGATTCAAACAACGGCGGCGTCACCGTCTTTCCGGTCACTGCAATGCGAATCACCGTAAAGATCGGGCCGCTCTTGCCGCCGGACTCCTCCGCGACCAGCCGTAGCGCCGCTTCGATCGCCGGCGGATCAAACGTTTCCAGCGCCGCCAGCTTGCCGGCGGCCGCCAGGCAGATCTCGCGAGCCTTCGGCGCGTCCATGCCTTTCTTCAGCATGGCGGGCAGGTCGCGCTCGATCGCGTCTTTGAAGAGAAAGTCCACCAGGGGCACCGCGTCGGGCAGCAATTGCAGGCGCGGCTGGACGTGCGGAATGATTCGCCGCAGTTTCCCCGAATCCACCGATAGTCCGGTGGCGGCGAGAAAAGGCCGCAGGCGCGCTTCCAACTCTTCCGGCGTCAGCTTGCGAATGTAGACGCCGTTCATCCAGTTCAGCTTTTCGTAGGAAAAGACGCCGCCGGCATTGTTGACGCGCTCCAGCGTGAACCGGCGGGTCAATTCTTCCAGCGAGAAAATCTCCTCCTCCTCGCCTTCGCCGGCCGACCATCCGATCAGCGCCATGAAGTTCAGGATGGCTTCCGGCAGGTAGCCGGCATCGCGGAAGGAGCTGAGGAACGTCGCGCCATGGCGCTTGGAGAGTTTTTTTCCGTCCGCGCCGAGCACCGGCGGCAAGTGCGCGAAAACCGGCGTCTCCCATCCCATCGCTTCGAAGATCAGCAGGTGCAAGGGCGCCGTGGACAGCCATTCGTCGGCGCGCAGGATATGCGAGATGCGCATATCGTGGTCGTCCACCACGGTGGCCAAGTGGTACGTGGGAAATCCGTCGGACTTCAGCAGGACGGTATCCCGCAACTGAATCTTTTCCCAGTGAACCTCCCCCTTCACGGCATCGAAAAGTGTAACCGCGCGATCTTCCGGAATCTTGAAACGGACCACGTGGGGAACGCTGGCCGGCACGTTGCGATTACGGCAATATCCCGAGTAGCCCAGCGGCTCTTTACGGGCGGTCTGCTCCTGGCGTTCCTGCGCCAGCCGTTCCGCGGTGCAATCGCAACGATAGGCGAAGCCGCGCGCGATTAACTCTTCAGCGATCTCTTTATAGCGCCCCAGGCGCTCGCTTTGCGGATAGGGGCCTTCATCGAAAATCAATCCGACCCAGCGCAGATCGTCGATCAGCGCTTCCACGGCGCCGGGTACCAGGCGCTCGCGGTCCGTATCGTCGATGCGCAGAATGGCGGTGCCGCCGTGATGGTGGGCCAGCAAAATCTCGAACAGCGCCGTGCGGACGCCTCCGATGTGTAGCTGGCCAGTGGGACTGGGAGCAAACCGCGTGCGGACTTCTTTCATCACTGTTCAGCTTATCGCACTCTTCACGAGAGTGGACCGGGCGGAAGGATCACAGAAGGTTAATGAACTCGAGACCAGCGCTATGCCGCTTCGCCTCCCAGGAAGGGATTGACCACCCGAACCCGTCCGTATCGCTGCTGGTGGGCGAAGTCTTCGGAGAGAATCTCGGGGATGCCGTTACACTCAGCGTAGGCCCAAAGATGAGCGTCGTACCATGACAGGCGATAGGCGGCGGCCCCGCGAAGCGCGACTCGCACGATGTCATCGTTCGGATAGAGGACCGGGAAGGCGTCTAAGAACTGCTCGGCCTCCCGGCGCGCGTCTTCCATCGGCAAGATTGGACCACCGCGGCCCGGGCGTGTCACGGCGGAGACGAACTCAATCAGGCACTGGTGTGCCAGCACCACCGTGCCCTTGATGAGTCCATGCCGAAGAAGCTGTCGCGCGACTTCTCGCTTGGCCGGGAATCGCGGGTCGCAGGCGTATACCAGGATGTTGGTGTCAGCGAGAGAGTCCGCGCCCATTGTAGAGATCCTCTCTGGTCCAGCCCCGGTTCCCAGCTCGTTGGGCGGACCTCCCGTTGTGCTTGGCGGCGCGCTCATCCACGCGTTTCATGATCCCCTCAAAAATGCGTACGCGCTCCGCTGCGCCGATGGGTTTCGGCCGCCGCTTGATGGGGACCAAACGAATGGCTTCACCCGCGGGCGTCAACTCGACGCGATCGCCGGGACGAATGCCGTACTGGCTGGCAATTGCCTTGGGTACGGTCAGTTGCAGCTTACTGGTGACCTTGGCCATGTCCTTACTCTAGCAAGGATGAGCTCCTTGATCAATCCTTGATCCGGGCTAATCGAACCCTTTGGCCAAGTCACGTTGGTCTTTCATAGATGGACCGGCCTGCTCGCAGAGCCGTGGTGACAAAGGCCATCGGGACCGCGCTCCATTCGGTAGTGTCCTACGAGTTTAGGACACCACCCTCCATTCCGCGATCTCCGGTGTGTCGACGAGTCTTGTTATACTGGAGACCTGCCTTGGGGATATACGTGTTGACCGTCAGACCGGAACTCGCCGCGATCTTCGAAGGACTCGTCCCCTACTTTGCTGATCGTACTCAGACTTGGAAACCTTGGTGGTGGCCGAAGGGTCCAGGTGCCGATGCTCCCGACTGGGGCTTGGTAACTCCACCTGCCGGAGTCTTCGAAAGCCTCAACGCTGGCGCGCCCCATCCGGGCAAACGTGCCCTCAGATATGAAGCCTTTGCCGGAAGTGTTTCAGCCGGTAGTGGATGTGTTTGGCTCCTCTCAAGCCGACCATCGACTGGAACGTTTGCTGGATCGGTTGGCCCTCTCTACGGCGCCTTAGTCAACGAAGCCGCCGGAGGAGAAGGAATCGTCGAGATGCACGTGACCGACCTTGCAAAGTTCCGCGGACCCGATGATCGTGACACGGGCATGGACGAGCGCCTCTATCGTAGATCGGTCGAATGCCTTCTTAGAGAATACGAGGCGACCAAGCCTTCGCTCATCCTCATCACCAAGCTGGCACTCGCGAAGTTAACGAGATCCAAGTCGGTCTTGAGCGATGCGCGGCGCTCTTGGGCAGCAGACAAAGGGACCTCCCCGTTCAACGAGTTCTTGGTAATGCTCGAAAGCTGCGGACGTCGGGTACCTCATTGGAAATCGCCGGATTTTTCTGCAGCAATGACTCGCGAGCTTCGGGATGCAAAGAAGCGAATCTCTTTCTAGCGAGTACGTATCATGCCTAGGTCAGATCTGCCGCTGCACCATCCAAGGACAGGCCAGGATAGACCAAGGAAGATCGAGGATGGATGAGTTCGGTGAGGTTAAATCCGATTCTTTGATTTTCGGCCACCCTCCTGCTATGCTTGTGTCGAGGTCCATATGTCCGCCACGTTGTTAAACAATCCGAAGGCGATCTCCGAGGTCGGAACGAGGATCTACAACGAGAAGTACAGAGCCGAGTACGAGATTACGTATCGCGACCAGTTTGTGGCCATCAATATCTTGGATGAAAGCGCCACGCTCGGTGCCACGGTGAACGAAGCCCTTACGCAGGCCGAGAACCTCCATCCGGACGGGCTGTTCCACGTGATCCGGGTCGGCCACCGCACTGCGTTTCATATAGGCGTTTTCTCCCGGTATGCCGACACTGACCGGTTATCTCGATAGCAACGGGCACCCGATCTTGTCCGTGCGCGTTGCGGGCCCAAACCGCACCCTGGCCCTTCATGTTGAGGCCATGATCGACACCGGGTTCAGTGGTTTCCTGATGCTTCCGGCAGAGGAGACGCGCCCTTGGGGGCTAGTCGCGCGGGGCACGAGCGACTTTAGCCTCGCGGACGGAACCGTGGTCACCTACCGGCTGGCCAAAGGCACTGTAACGGTGCTCCCGCCGTCCAATGCTGTGGGTCATGGGGCTGCGGCAAAACCTGAGCATACACCCTGGGAATCACCAGCAGTCGAAGGTCGCATTGTTTTGGGTGGCGAGGAAGCTTTATTGGGAGTGGACTTCATCCGGAGCCTGGACAGGTGGCTCGTCGTCGGCAAGTTGGTTCTGTTGGTGGACGACGACGCGATTCAGTCCACCCTGCTTGCCCAGTGAAAACTCGCCAGGACCTTGCTGGCGATAGAACCTCCCGCCGCGCTCCTGCTAAACTCATATATGGACAAAATCGTCGTCCTCGATTGTGGCGGGCAATACACTCACTTGATCGCGCGCAAGGTGCGCGACTTGGGCGTGTACAGCGAAATCCTTCCCGTGGATTGTCCTCCCGACGCGCTCCGGGGAGCTAAAGGCTTCATCATTTCCGGCGGTCCTTCCAGCGTCTACGACTCCGGCAGCCCGCAAATCAAACCTGCCACGTTCGATCTAGGCCTGCCGGCGCTGGGCATTTGCTATGGACACCAGTTGATGGCACAGGTGCTCCACGGCGAGGTGCACCCCGGCGACCATCGCGAGTTCGGCGCTGCGGAAATCGAGGTGTTGGATGCCACCTCCCTGCTGGGCGGACTTTCCGCGCGCGAGCCGGTGTGGATGTCCCACGGCGACTTAGTCCTCGAACCGCCGGCCGGCTTCCGCGTGCTGGCCTCGACGCCCGGTTGCCGCGTCGCGGCAATGGGTGACGAGGGGCGACGCCTCTATGGGGTGCAGTTTCACGTGGAAGTAACGCATACGCCTCATGGCCGGCGGATCCTCTCGAACTTCGTTCATGAAATCTGCGGGTGCGGCCAGGAATGGTCGGCGGGCGAGCGCGTCGCGACGCTCGAAGAGCAAGTGCGGCGCGTGGCCGGCAAACGGCGCGTATTTTTTTTCGTTAGCGGCGGCGTGGACTCCACTGTCGCCTTCACGCTGGCCACCCGCGCCCTGGGACGCGAGCGTGTCCACGGCGCCTACATCGACACCGGATTCATGCGTCAGGGCGAGACCAAGGAAATCACCGCGGCTTTCCGGGCGCTCGGCTACGACTTGGAAATCGTGAACGCCGGCGATCAGTTTTTCAAGGCTCTGGAGGGCATCGCCGAGCCTGAGGCGAAGCGCCAGATCATCGGCGACATGTTTATCGCCGTGCAGGATCAGGCCCTCACACGCCTCGGATGGGGCGACGATTGGGTGCTGGGTCAAGGCACGATTTATCCCGATACGATTGAATCCGGCGGCACCAAACAGTCCGCCAAAATCAAGACGCATCACAACCGCGTGGGCAAGGTCGAAGAGATGATCCGCGCCGGGCGGATACTGGAGCCGATCTCGGAATTGTACAAAGACGAAGTGCGCGAAGTCGGGCGCAAGCTCGAATTGCCGAGGGAATTGATCGAGCGCCATCCTTTCCCTGGTCCCGGCCTGGCGATCCGCTGCTTGTGTTCCACCGGAGCAGGCCTGGCCGAAGGTCTTCCGCCAATGGAGGAATACTCCGCGGCGCGCTTGCCGTTGCGATCCGTCGGCGTGCAAGGCGATTTCCGCAGTTACGCCCATCCCACGCTGCTGTGGGGCGGCCAGCGCGATTACATCAAACTGGCCGCCCTCTCCAGCCACATCACCAATACGCAAAGGGAGTCCAACCGCGTGACTTACTTGCTGGGTTGCCGGGTGACCGAAGAGTCCCGGAGTTGGCGCGCCCATCCGGCGTTCCTGACTCGCGAGCGTGTGGCGCTGCTGCAGGAGGCCGATGGCTGCGTGCGCCAATGGCTGCGCGACGAAAACCTGACCGCCGCGGTATGGCAGTTCCCCGTGGTGCTCCTGCCGCTGGCTGCGGGAGAAGGCCAGGGTGAAACCATTGTGCTGCGGCCTGTGGAATCGGAAGACGGCATGACCGCGCACGTCGCGCCGCTCAGTTTCGCGGCGCTCGACCGGCTGATGTCGCAACTTTTGCAACTGCCCGCGCTCGATGCCGTGCTGCTGGACATCTCCCACAAGCCGCCGGCAACCATCGAGTGGGAGTAGCCATGCTGGCAGATTCCGTGTGATTCCAGGTTTTCTTCCGCGTCCTTCCGTGTTCCACAGATCCGTTGTTGTAAAATATCAGTTATGCGAAAACTCACCCTATTTCTCTCGATGTGTCTGGGATTGTCGTTGTTTCTCTCCGCGGCATCCAAAGAGGAGGAACGCGTGCGAAACGCCGCCGACGTCCTCAAGGAAATCATGGCGGCGCCGGACAAAGGCATTCCTCAGGAAGTTCTCGAAAAGGCGACCTGTGTAGTTGTGATTCCCGGGCTCAAGAAACTAGCCGTCGGATTTGGCGGCGAGCGCGGCCTGGGCTTGGTTGCTTGCCGCAAAACGAGCGGCGCGTGGGGACCGCCTTCCATGCTGACGATGACCGGCGGTAGTTTCGGATTCCAGCTCGGCGGCCAGTCCATTGATCTGGTCATGGTCATCCGCAATCGCCGGGGAATCGATTTCCTAACCAAAGACAAGTTCGAAGTCGGCGGCGACATCTCCGCCGCGGCCGGACCCGTTGGCCGTGACGCACAGGCCGGCACCGACGCCGCCGCTAACGCGGAGATCTACACCTACTCGCGGGCCCGCGGCCTGTTCGGCGGTATTTCCCTGAAGGGCGCGGTGGTGAAGCCCGACAACGACGCCAACGAGGTCATCTACGGCCGGCACGTGAATGCCGCCGAATTGCTGAAGGACGGCAAGGAAGCGCCGCCCGCCGTTACCAGGCCATTCATGGGCGAATTGAACAAGTATTCGAAGAAGTAGACCCCGGTGGGGCAGGCGTCCTTGCCTGCCGAGCTAACCCGCGGTAGCGCGCCGCTGTGGTAAAGTTTCTTGCGGTTGCCAATATGGTGAAACTGACGGCCGGCGTCAAAGCCGCGGGTTGAGCGTCCAAGCTGAGTCCAAAGTTCTTGGACACGGTCTTGGGTAAATTGCCTCGCGGCGACAATCCTAATGTGTTGGTCGGCTTCGACAAGGCCGACGACGCCGGGGTGTATCGTCTATCCGACGATTTGGCCATCGTGCAGACCGTGGATTTTTTCCCACCCATCGTGGACGATCCCTTCACGTTCGGACAAATCGCCGCGGCCAACTCGCTCAGCGACATTTACGCCATGGGCGGCAAGGCCATATCGGCGCTATCCATTGTCGCTTATCCGGAAACTTCGGATAGCGGTCCGGAAGTGTTGGAACAAATCCTGCTGGGCGGCTTGGACAAGATGAACGAGGCCGGGTGCGCCGTGATCGGCGGGCATTCCGTGGCCGACCCGGAGATCAAATTTGGCTATGCGGTCACCGGCACCATCTCTCCCAAGAGAATCCTCAGCAACTCCGGTGCGCAGGCCGGCGATTCGCTGATCCTGACCAAGCGCTTGGGCACGGGCGTCATCACCACCGCGCTGAAGCGCGGCATGGCCTCGGAGGCCCACGTGGCCGGCGCGGTAGACTCCATGCGCATGTTGAACCGGCGGGCCTCGGAGATCGTCTGCCGCTTCCGCACCCACGCCGTTACCGACATCACCGGATTCGGATTATTGGGACACGCGCGGGAGATGGCTTTAGGCAGCGGAGTCACGCTGGAGATCGACAGCTTCGCGCTGGAGTACTTACCCGGCGCCGTGGAAGCGGTTCAGGCCGGGGCCATTCCCGGGGGATTGAATCGAAATCGCGAGTTCGTTTCCGGGTGTGTGGAGATGCGCGCCAAGCTGCCGCCAGAACAAGAAGCGCTTCTCTACGATCCGCAAACCTCCGGCGGTCTGCTGATCGCCGTGGATCGCGCCGACTCGCGGCCAATGATGGTGATCCTCAAAGATTTGGGATGGCCGGTGGCGCTGATCGGGCGTGTCGAGCCGGGGCCCAAGCCGCCGTTGATCGTGGTTTGATCTGCGCTGTAGGCATCTTTGGAACACGGAAGAACACGGAAGAAAAACCGGAAGGACACGGGAACCGCCAACAGAACGGCTCCCGTGCCCTTCCGTTCTTTTTTCCGTGTTCTTCCGTGTTCCAAAGATCCTTACAGCGCTTCGCACATCGCCAAACCGCTTAACATCTTCGGATAGAAGTCCGTGGACTTTTGCGGCATCACGCCCCCGGCGAAGGAGATTTCGCGCACTTGTTCCACCGACACCGGATGCAGGAAGAAACATGCTTGCGCGCCGCTGCGCAAGCCCTCTAAGCCCTTCTCGAACTCGCGGATATACTCCAGGTTTTTCTCCTGCCGCGTGGCTTCCTCGGATACTCCCAGGCAGATCCGCAACAAAAGTTGATGCAGCAGCACCACGTCTAAAAGCCGCTGCGCAGGCGAAAGGTCCGGAAGAAGCGCGGCCAGATCGGTCTCCGGTTTCAGCCGCAGCAGGAAGAATCCCGGATGATCGGCGAAAGCAATGCCGATAACATTCGGCGCCAGGGCCGCGCGGCCCTGTTCCGGCGAGGTTTCCGAGATGTCGAAGAAGCGCGCTGCGGAAGCCAACAAAGTTTCCCGCGAAAAGCCTGCCACGCGGGAAAGCAAGCGATGCGTGGGCAGAATCGTCAGGCCTGGCTCGGACATGCTCACCAACGCCACCAGCACGCGGCGAGCCGCGGGCTGCTCTTCGCGGAATGCCAGCATGGTCTCGTAACGGTGATGGCCGTCGGCAATCAGCAGGCGTTTGGACGCGAAGGCATTCCGGAGCGCGCCGGTCAGCGCGGGGTCGCTAGCGCGCCACACGGAATGCGTGTCGCTGTACTCGTCCTGGAGCCGTGCCACAGGATCGCCGGAGACGGCGCGATCGAGCAGGGCGGCGATCTCGCCGCCGGCATCGTCGTACAATAGGAAAATCAGCTCACAGTGCAAGCGCGTGGCGCGCATCAACTCCAGGCGATCCTGCTTGGGCCCACGCAACGTCTGCTCGTGGCGGAAGACCACGCCCTTGGAATAATCTTCCAACTGCAGCGCCGCGATCAGCGCTCGGCGGGTGCGAACTTCGCGCGAACCGGGGATCGTGTAGGTTTGAAAATAAGGATAGAACGCCGGCTCCGGATCGCGACCCAGGATGCCTTCGCGCTTCCAGGTCTCGAGGTACGATGCGGCTGCGGCGTAGTCCGGATTCTTGATCACGCGGGAAAGATTGTAGGGGCTGAGCCGATGGTAGCGTTCCAGCATGGCCGGAGAAATCTTGTCGTAGGGTTGCGTGATGACGCTTTCCAGACCGCCGCCGACGCGAGCGGCGTCGTAGCGGAGTGCGGCGAAGGGTGCGATGTCGGCCATTTGGGTGTTAAACTTTATTCTACTAGATGAATCCTCTGTCTCCCGGCATTCGCCTGCTGATCTTCGATCTCGATGGCACCCTGATTGACTCGGAACAGGACTTGGCGATCGCCGTCAACGCCACGCGCGCCGAAGCCGGCCTGCCTCCTCTGACCATGGAGGACGTAGCGGCACTGGTGGGGCGCGGCGCCACGGAACTGATTCGCAGCGCGGTGCCCACCGTGGATCAAGCGCGCTTCCGGCATTCCCTGGAGTTCTTCGTACACTATTACCGCAAGCATTCCCTGGAGCACACCAAGGCGTACCCGGGAACCGCCGAGGCCATTGGCGAGATGCACGCGCACGGTTACACCATGGGCGTGCTGACCAACAAGCCGGTGCGCATCAGCCGCGACATTCTGGCGGCTTTGCAACTGGCCGACAAGTTTCGTTTCATCTACGGCACGCGCGGACCGCTGCCCGGTCCACCGCATCCCGAAGGCACCCAGAGCTTCGAGGAAAAGAAACCCAATCCGGTGGGTATTCTCACCATGCTCAAGCACACCTCGCTGGATTCCCGGCAAGCGCTGATGGTGGGCGATTCCGCCGTGGACGTTCTCACCGGCCGCAACGCCGGCGTGTGGACTTGCGGCGTCAGCTACGGCTTTCAGCCGGAATCGCTCCGTGAAAATCCGCCCGACCTGCTGGTGGACAGCCTGGCCGAGTTGTCCGCGCACCTGCCGGCGCTGTGATGAGCCGCGACAGTTATGGAGCGACGAACCGGTCGTAAGTGTTGAACGTCGGCGCGAAGACAGGCAGCGCACGAGTATTCGAGTCCGGTTCTGCATTCTCGGGCCAGCGTTCAAGATGTACCGAGGATCCATCGCTCCATAACTGTCGCGGCTCATTACAGAAGTTTTCCGGCCAGCCTCTGATTCGTGCTAGCCTTCCTCCCATGGATGAGAAGGGGAATCACCGCGGCAGTGCGCGCCGGCGCGTGCGGTTTCCGGTGTCCTGCGAAGTGGGAGGAAAGATCGTCGAAATGCAGGCCGCCAACGTCTCACGGGGCGGAATCATGTTGCTGGCGCCGGAGTTGTTGCCCGTCGGTACGATGGCCAAGGTGTGCTTCGATCTGGAAGGCCGCGGACGGATCGAAATAAGAGGCATGATTCGCCACTCGGTGATGGAGAAAGGTTGTGGCGTGGAGTTTCTGGAGGTCCAGTTAGCGGACCAGGCGCGGCTTGGGGAATATCTCGATACCAGCCCCGAAAACGCGCCGGCGACGTAGGATACAAGGATGAAAAACGATAACGCTTTGCGGGAACACTTGCTCGCTCTGCTTAAGGGCGGAGGAGCGCACATTGATTTCGAAACGGCCATCAAGGGCCTGCCGGCGAGTTTGCGAGGCAAGCGACCGAAAGGCGCCGCGCATTCGCCCTGGGAGATACTGGAGCACATGCGCCTTGGGCAGTGGGACATCCTGGAGTTCACACGCGACGCCAGTCACGTTTCCCCCAGGTGGCCCGAGGGGTATTGGCCGCGCACTCCGGCTCCGCCCAACGCCCAGGCCTGGAGCAAGAGCGTGAAAGATTTTCGCGCCGACATGAAAGCGATGGCCGATCTGGTAGCGGACCCAGCCACTGACCTGTTCGCCGAGATCCCGCACGGCACCGGCCAGACGGTCTTGCGGGAGGCGTTGGTTCTGGCCGATCACAACGCCTATCACTTGGGAGAACTGCTGGTGGTGCGGCGTCTGCTAGGGGCGTGGGACTAATACGGTGGGAATCCCAGGCTCTTGTCTTTCTTTTCCACCCAAATGCGCGCTTCCTTGTTCTCGTTGATCGAGACCGTGACGATCACGCCGCTGCCGCGCTCGTGGGACTTGGTGATCTTGAAATTGTTGATCTTACCCAACGGGCTTTGTTTGCCCCAATCGGCCAGGAAATCCTCCAGCTTGTAGGAGGGCGCCGGCTTCCACAGAGTATAGGCCTCTTGATACTGCTCCTGTTCGAGCGCCGTGAGGAAGGTCTTAGCGGTTTGCTCTTCGGGCCAGTTTTTCAACTCGTAATACACAATCGGCGCCAGAACGATGACGATGGCGAGGGCGATCCAAATCTGCTTCTTGCGACGCTCCCACTGCAGGTCCAGCGGCTTGATGTTATCGAACATACTTGGTTCGCCTCTTTTCTTCGTGCCGCTCCAGAGCTAGGGTGATCAAACGATCGAGCAACTCGGCGTAGGGATCCCGCTGGCTTGCCACAGCTTGGGATACATACTGATGGAAGTGAAACCGGGAATCGTGTTGAGACTCGTTCAGGAAGATTTTACCGGTGCCGCGTTCCAGGAAACAATCCACGCGCGCCATGCCGGCGCAATCGACCGCCTGGAAGGCTCGGCACGCCAGATCGCGCAACTCGACGGTCTGCTCCGGCGTAAGCGGCGCGGGGATCAGCAAGCGCGAGTCCTCGTTGATGTACTTGGCATCGTAATCGTAAAACTCGCCGGCGGGCACGATCTCTCCCGGCACCGAGGCGATCGGTTGGTCGTTGCCCAACACGGAACACTCCAGTTCTCGAACGTCCATGGCGCGCTCTACTATAATTCGACGGTCAAAGGAGGCCGCGAGTTCCAGGGCTTGCTCCAGTTCCTTGGCATTGTGCGCCTTGCTGATGCCCACTGACGAGCCCAGGTTGGCAGGTTTGACGAACACGGGATAGCTGAAGGCGCGCTCCACCTTCTCGCGAGCGCTGCTCAGATCGCTCCGCAGCAAAAGGATCCATTCGACCACCGGCAGGCCGTTATCGCGGAACAGCCGCTTCATCACGTCTTTGTCCATGCCCGCGGCCGATCCCAGGACGCCCGCGCCGACATAGGGAAGCCCGGCCATTTCCAGCAGGCCTTGCACCGTGCCATCTTCGCCGTAGGTTCCATGAAGCACCGGGAAGACCACATCGACGGGCTGCCTGGCCGTTGGATCGAAAGAGAGCTGTATGGCGGTTTCTCGGGAGGGTATCGGTTCTCCGGCGGACGGCAACAGCTTGAGGGAATCCGCGGCGCTTAGCCAATGGCCTTCCTTGGTGATGCCGATGGGCACAACGTCATATTTGGTCTTGTCCAACGCCGCGGCCACAGACTCGGCCGAACGCAAGGACACTTCATGCTCACCCGACTTGCCGCCGAAGAGAATGCCAACTCGAAGTTTCATAAGTAACGCAGGCCTTCAGGCCTGTTCTCTTGCGTTCGTCAGAAAACAACACAGGCCTGAAGGCCTGCGTTACAAAATCTTCTTCCCGAGCGCCGATAACGCCAGTTCCACGCCCAGGCTAGCCGTTTTGTTGGCGGTATCGATCACCGGATTCACCTCCACCAGTTCCAGCGAGATCATTTGGCCGCTGTCGGCGATCATCTCCATGGCCAGGTGCGCCTCGCGATAACTGATACCGCCGGGAACCGGCGTGCCGACACCCGGAGCGAAGGACGGATCCACGGCATCCATGTCGAAGCTCACGCAGAAACCCGCCGTGCCGTGCGAGGCCACGCGGATTCCCTGTTCCATCACCGCGCGCATTCCGCGCTCGTCAATGTCGCGCATGGTAAAAACGTGAACGCCTTGCTCGAGCAAGATGCGCTTCTCGCCGTCGTCCAGGTCGCGGGCCCCGATCAGCGCCACGTTGGCCGCTTGCACTTTGGGCGCGTATCCGAAGATTCCCGACAACTCCACCGGACCCAGGCCCAGGCAGCACGCCAGGGGCATGCCGTGAATGTTGCCGCTGGGCGACGTTTCCGGCGTGTTGATGTCGGCATGAGCGTCGATCCAAAGCAGGCCGACTTTTTTCTTCTTCCGGCGATAGAAATTCGCGACGCCCGCCACCGTCCCCACGGCGATGGAATGATCGCCGCCCAACACCAGCGGCAAGAATCCGCCGCGCAGGATGCCTTCCATCCACACAGCGTGTTTGCGGCAACTCTCGGCCACCTGGGGCAAATACTTGGCCTTGGGATCGCCCGGCGGCGCGTTTTCCGCGATGGTCACCGGAACGTTGCCGGCGTCTTCCACCTGGCAGCCGAGCGCGCGCACGCGGGCATTCAGTCCGGCCACGCGCAGCGCCGACGGGCCCATGTCCACGCCGCGCCGGCCCTGGCCCAGGTCGAGAGGCACTCCGATAATTTTGATCTTGCGCGTCATGTCAAGAAGAATTAGCCACAAAGGCACAGAGGGCACAGAGACCGGAAGCCCAGAGAACACAAAACCAAGAGCAAGGTTTTCTCTGTGTTTCCGGTCTCTGTGTCCTCTGTGCCTCTGTGGCTCATCTTGTTTTTCTCATGGATAGATTCGGTATAGCATTCGCGGGAACGCGATCGCCTCGCGCAAATGTTCCAGCCCGCAGATCCAGGACACCACGCGCTCGATGCCCATGCCGAAACCGGCGTGCGGAACACTGCCGTACTTGCGCAAATCCAAGTACCACGCGAAAGCCTCCGGCGGCAAGCCGTGCTCCTGAATCCGCTTCATCAACAAGTCGTAGTCGTGGATACGCTGGCCGCCGCCAATGATCTCGCCGTAGCCCTCGGGAGCCAGAACGTCCACGCCCAACGCTAACTCCGGGCGATCGGCGTCGGGTTGCATGTAGAACGCCTTGATCGCCGCGGGATAACGATGCACCATCACGGGACGATCGAACTCCGCGCCCAACAGGGTCTCGTCGGCGTTGCCGAAATCGCCGCCCCATTCGATGGCGCTGCCTTTGCGTTTCAATGTGGCTACGGCATCGTCGTAGGAAATGCGCGGGAAAGGCGTTTGCACGCGCTGCAACGGGGCCAGGTCGCGGCCCAGCGTGGCCAGTTCGCCGGCGCGGCGCTCCAACACCCGGCCGACAATGAAGCTGACGAATCGCTCGCACAGGTCCATCACGTCGGCAATGGTGGCGTAGGACATTTCCGGCTCGACCATCCAAAACTCCGTGAGGTGCCGGCGGGTCTTGGATTTTTCGGCGCGGAAGGTCGGGCCGAAACAGTAAGTCTTGCCCAGCGCCGCGGAAGTCGCTTCGTTGTAAAGCTGCCCGGATTGCGTCAGGTAGGCTTTGCCCTCGTCGAAATACTCGCATTCGAAGAGCGTGGTGGTGCCTTCGCAGGCGGCCGGCGTGAAGATCGGCGTATCCACCAGGATGAAACCTTCGCCGTCCAGACAATCGCGCACCGCGCGAATCACTTCGTGACGGATACGCAAGACGGCGTTCTGCCGCGGCGTGCGAATCCACAGGTGGCGGCGCTCCAAAAGGAAATCCGGGCCGTGCTCTTTGTGGGTAATCGGATAGGGATCTTCGAGCGACACCTTTTGCAGGACTTCCGCGCCGGTCACCTGCATTTCGTAGCCGCCGGGCGCGCGCGCGTCGGCGCGCACTTTGCCGGTGACCCGCAGCGACGATTCCTGGGTGAGATGCTTCATGGTCTCGAAGACTTCCGGCGTTTCCTTCTTCACCACCACGCCTTGGATCACGCCCGTACCGTCGCGGAACTGCGGGAACAATAGTTTTCCCGCTTCGCGCAGGTTGTAGAGCCAGCCTTGAATGGTCACTTCCTGGCCGTCGAACTTACCGATACCGCCAATGGTTGCCGTTGTCATGAATTGGCTTTCGCTTCCCACTTCTCGAACAAATTCCAGGCATGCGCCACGGGATCTTCCTGGCCGCTGGGATCGTGAATTTCCAGCATCCAGGTGAATTTACTGGTGGACGCATGCATCGCTTTATGGAGCGCCTCCCAATCAATGGAGCCTTCGCCGGGAAAAAGGTGTTCGTCCTTGAAACCGTCGTTGTCGTGCAGATGCGTGGAGCGAACCAGCGGCGCCATCTGCTCCCAGGCGGCCACCGGATCGCCGGCCATGCGGGCGTGTCCGGCATCGAAGCAAAAACCGAGATCCGGGAAACGCATCTCGTGCGCCAGCCAGTTCAGATTCTCAGGCGTGGACAACTCGTTGGGCGTGTTCTCCAGCAACAGCGACACCCCGCGATTGCGGCCAAACAGGCGCAGATGCTCCACGCTCCACAGCGCTGCGTCCATTTTCTTAGGACTGTATATTTCATCGGTCGTGCCGACGTGGAGAATCGCGTAGGTGCAAGGGATGTTTTCGGCGATCTCCAGGGCCCGCTTGATTTCGTCCACCGCTTCGATTCTCCGACCCTTGTCAGTCTCGGTGATGGAAAGGCGCGATTGCGGCCCGCTCTTGCCCCAGGTTTCGTCGCGATACATGGGCAAGTGGATGGAGTGCAGCTTCACTTCACTGCCGGCGAACCAGGCCGCCAGGTCCTGGATTTGGTTGCGATTCTGGTAGTCCAGATGCTGCCGGGCGCAGAAGATCTCCACCTGCCGGAAGCCAGCGCGCGCAATGCGATCGAGGATCGCGCTGCCCAATCGCTGGCGGATGAACATGTGCGTGGAGAGAGCGCGGGTCATTGTATTTAGTATCCCACAGGAATGGCCCCGGGGCGTCGGGGCAGAAACGATCAAAAGGCCAAGGTGAACGTTCCGGCCTGGCCGTCGTAAATCAGCAGGCACTTGGCCAGCAAGTCGCGGCCGATGAGCGCGCCGATGCCCTGGCCGGTTAAGTCGGATTCGAGCACCGGCACGGAATAGAAGGTGTAGGTGAGTTTGGGATGAAGGAGAGACAAGCTAACGTCGTAATAGCCGGTTATGTGGGGCAGACCGCCAGTTGACGGGGTCAACACCGGGGGCAAATTCCCTGGCCACCAGCCCCAGCCTCTTGAGGATCGCCGAATCGACGCAGGTACTGCTGGCCCCCGTGTCCACCAGGGCCGAAACGAGGATAGGTGCAGGAAGACTAAGCCCCCTAGTTGCAAGGTCCTCTTGCGCCTTCCCGCTGCGACCAACAGCTACGTCAACCACCGGCCCGCGGGGGCCGATCGGAAGGTTTAGGTGAGGCATGTTGGAGCAACAAGACGGGTAATCGTGTAAACCGGCTCCACTTCGCAGATCTGCTTCACCATAAACTGCGCTTGGTGGTATCGCCGGTATCCCTCGCCGAGAGCGTCTTCGTAGGTGTCCCAAACGCCCGCCAGTTCGTCGCCGTAGATCACTGCAAACTTGCCTTCGTTCGCCAGCAGTTCAGGTTTCAGCCGGCGATAGGTCTCGGTTTCTTTTTCAAGCATGATCGGATCACCTCGTCAACTTCGATTATACAACTCATCAGGTCATCCACCGGAAAGTACAAACGGCTCCTCGCAGCGGCCCGACTAATACCCTGCGGCTTTCCCGCCATGCCGCGAATCCGCCGCGCCGAGCAGGTCGCCGGAGCGCGGATCTACCGCGATCGCATCGCAATCGCCGATCGAGGCGCCCACGCTCAGTTGATGGCCGCGCGCCTTCAGCAATTCGATGGTGTCGGGCGAGAAACCGCTCTCCATCTGTAGTCGGTCGGGCATCCATTGATGATGGATGCGCGGCGCGTCCACGGCGGCTTGCACATTCATGCCGAACTCCAGGAAATTAAGCACCGTGTTCAATACTGTATTGATAATCGTCGGCCCGCCGGGACTGCCCAGCACCAGCACCAGATTGCCGTCCTTGGCGACCACCGTGGGCGTCATGGAAGAAAGCGGCGTCTTGCCTGGTTCGATGCTGTTGGCTTCGCTTTGCAAAATGCCGTAGGCGTTCGGCGCGCCCGGCTTCACAGTGAAGTCGTCCATTTCATTGTTGAGCAGGAATCCCAAGTCGCCGGCCGTAACGCCGCTGCCGTAGCCGCCGTTCAGCGTGTAGGTCACCGCGACGGCCGTGCCGTCCTTGTCCACCACCGTGTAATGGGTGGTCTCCATGGATTCATAGGGCGCGGGATTGCCGGCGCGTACCAACTGCGACGTGCCGGCATGGTCCGGATCAATCGAAGCGCGCAAAGCCGCCGCGTATTTCTTGTCGGTGAGTCCATGCACGGGAAGTTTGTTGAAATCGGGATCGCCCATGAACTCGGCGCGATCGGCGAAAGCCCGGCGCATCGCTTCGGCCACCCAGTGAATGGATTTGGCCGATCCGAAACCGCTCTCTTTCAGCGGGACGCCTTCCAGAATATTGAGCATTTCGATCATGGCTACGCCCCCGGAGCTGGGCGGCGGCGAGGTCACAATCTCGTAGCCCCGATAGTTTCCCCGCAGCACGTCGCGTTCTTTCACCTTGTAGTTGCGTAAGTCGTCGAGAGAGATCGTGCCGTGGTTGGTCTTCATGAAGGCGTCCAGACGCTTAGCGATTTCGCCATCGTAGAAATCGCCGGGGCCCTTCTTGCGCAGGATGGCCAGTGTGGCGGCGAGTTCCTTTTGCACAAACAGGTCGCCCCATTGATAGCCGCCATCCTTCAGGAAGATGCGCTTGGAATCGGGATAGCGTTCCAACAAGCGTCGCGCGCCGGCGCTGGAAAGCGACCGCGAGGTATCGTAGTCCAGCACGAAACCTTCCCCGGCCAGTTTCTCCGCGGGCTCCACCAACTCGGCCCACTTCATGGATCCGTATTTGGCGCGCGCGTACTCGAATCCCGCGACGCTGCCGGGAACGCCGGAGGCGCGCGGGCCAACCATTAACGTGACGTCGCGTCCGGTCTCTGGATTCTCGACCTTCGGCCAGGAGTCGCCGGTTTGGTTGCCGTCGGCGTCCAGGTACATGTTGCGGCTGGCGGCGGCCGGGAGCTCGTTCGCGAAAATCAATGAAGGTGGCGCGGCCGTCTTTGAAGCGGATCAACATGAATCCGCCGCCGCCCAGGTTGCCGGCGGTGGGATGCGTCACGGCCAGCGCCAGGCCCACGGCGACCGCGGCGTCCACCGCATTGCCGCCGCGGCGGAGCGTTTCCATGCCCACGCGCGAAGCATGTTCCTCCACCGACACCACCATGCCGTGGCGCGCCCGCACCGGCTGCGGACTGGCGGCGGAAATGGAACGCGCGGGTTGAATCGCGGCCGCAAGGATCAGCAATCCGGCCAAAAAGAACAACGCGAGGGAAAGGCGTTTGGTTTTCATTGCTCTTCAATCTAACATAGAGAGGTTGCGCCGACGCATCCTCTACGTTCAGTACACCAATCCAGCCGGCTATCCGCCGCTGGAGCATAGTTCCCGCATCCTTGCCGAATCCGGCTGGCAGGTCTTGTTCCTGGGCGCCGGCTCTTATGGCGCCGCCACCCTGCGGTTTCCTCCGTGTGCCAATATCCAAGAGGAGGCGCTGGGCTATTGCCCTCCGGGTTGGCGCCAGAAACTGCACTACCTGAGGTTTTCTCTTCGGGTGGTCCGGCGAATCTTGACCTGGCGGCCCAGTTGGGTGTATTTCTCTCTGCCCTTGGACGCCCTGCTGGCCTGGCTGGTGTCCTGGCTGCCGGGCGTTCAAGTGATTTACCACGAACATGATTCCTCGCCGGTCCGGGCACAGGGTGCAGCGTGGATTGCGGAATGGCCGCGCCGTTGGTTAGTCCGCCAGGCTCTTTGCATATGGCCGAATCTGCGGCGCGCCGAGATCACCGCACCAGAGTGCGGACACCGCGTCATCGTTTGGAACTGTCCGCGGCGCGACGAAGTTCAACCGGAGCGTCAGCCTGCGCCATCCAGTGCCTCCGATTCGGAGGCGCCCGCCCAGTTGAGAGTTTTCTATCACGGTTCGATCAATGCAAAGCGCCTGCCGATCGCGGTGGTCCAGGCGCTGGCGCTTCTGCCCGCCGGCATACGTCTAACCGTGGTTGGCTACGAAACTGTGGGATCCGGCGACCATAGCCGGCGGTTGCGGGAAGAGGCGGCGCGCTTGGGCGTTGCGGATCGCGTGGACTTCCGCGGGCGGATGCCGCGCTTCGATTCGATGCGCATCTGCCGCGACATGGACCTGGGCATCACGTTTATGCCGCTTCACACCAACGACGTCAACGAGGACAACATGGTTGGCCCTTCGAACAAAGCCTTCGACTATTTGGCTTGCGGCGTGGCCTTGCTGATGGCCGATCGCCCGGACTGGCGAACGACATTTGCCGGCGCCGGCGACGGTTACGGCATGGTCTGCAATCCCGAGGATCCCCGGAGCATTGCCGCGGCGCTGCGCTGGTTCCTGGAGCATCCCACGGAAATGCGGGCCATGGGCGAACGAGGACGCCGGCGCATCCTGGACGACTGGAACTACGAAACGCAATTTCGGCCAGTGAGGGAATGGATCGAAGCCCGCAGCGGGGCCGCGCCGGGTAGGTTACCATAGAGAAGTTGCGGCGGCGTATTCTCTACGTTCAGTACACTAATCCCGGCGGCTATCCGCCTCTGGAACATAGTTCGCGTATCCTGGCGGATTCCGGATGGGAAGTGCTCTTTCTGGGAACCGGCGCGTATGGCGTGGATTCGCTTCGTTTCCCCAATCATCCCAGGATTCGCGTGGAGCGGCTTCCGTTTCAACAGGCTGGCTGGCGGCAGAAGCTGCACTACCTCCGATATTGCCTTGGAGTGCTGGGGCGAATTCTGCTGTGGCGTCCCCAATGGGTGTACGCTTCGGAGTTGTTTGCCGCTCCCGTGGCGTGGATAGCCGGCCACATGCCCGGCGTGCGGGTGATCTTTCACGAGCACGATTCGCCGCCATCCGATCCGCCAGGGGCTCTGCGCGTGTTGGGATGGGCGCGCCGATGGCTGTTTCGCAACGTGCTGTGCATTTGGCCCAATCGCCGGCGGGCCGAGATTGTCGCTCCGGAGTGCCGCGACAAATTCATTGTGTGGAACTGCCCGAGTCGTGGGGAAGTTGCTCCGGCACGCCGGACCAGGGAGACGGACGGATTGCGCGTCTTCTATCACGGCTCGATCAGTCCTGTGCTGGCGCCGCTCGCCGCGGTGCAGGCCCTGGCGAGCGTGCCCGAGGGCGTCAGTCTGACCGTGGTTGGCTACGAGACCGTGGGAACGGCTGGTTACCGCGGCGTCCTCCGCGCGGAGGCCGCCCGCTTGGGAGTCGCGCACCGCCTGCACCTGTTCGACGCAATGCCGCGAGCCGAATCGTTGCAGCTTTGCCGGGATTGTGATGTAGGGCTCTGTTTCATGCCGATAGCCGGCGGCGACATCAACCTGAGCCATATCGTTGGCGCATCGAATAAAGCTTTCGACTACCTGGCCTGCGGCTTGCCCATCCTGGTTTCCGACCGTCCCGACTGGCGGGAGACGTTCGTGGACGCCGGGCTCGCCATGGTCTGCGATCCCGAGGATCCTGCCAGTATCGCCACCGCCTGGCGCTGGTTCCTGGAGCATCCCGCGGAAATGCGCGCGATGGGCGAACGGGGCCGCCAGCGCATTTTGGACGATTGGAACTACGAGGCGCAATTCCGGCCCGTGATGGAAAGGATCGAAGGCCACGCGGCGTAAGCCTGCCAGAGTCCAACCGCGAGCCCAGCCGCCCACTACCGTCGGAATCGTGAGATGATTTCCCTTTCCCAGCGGCAACGGCCGCGGCGAGAACCGCAGCGGCAACGACCGCGGTTGAGGATATGAGCAACGCGATCGCACGAGTCCGTGTTCCCGGATCGAGCGCCAATCTCGGTCCCGGCTTTGACGCCCTGGCCCTGGCGCTGGAGTTGTACGTCGAAGTGTCCGCGGCGCCGCGCCCCGCGGGGGCGCCGAGAGTGCGTTACTCGGGCGCTCATGCCGAAGGGCTTCCGGAAGACGATAGCAATCTGATCTGGCAGGCGTTTCTGCACGCTTTTCGGAAAGCCGGGCAGGCCCCGCCTGACTTGCTCCTGCACGTTCGCAACGAAATTCCTCTAGGGCGCGGTTTGGGATCGAGCGGCGCGGCCGCGGTCGCGGGAATCGCCTTGGCCAACGCCGCCGGCCGCCTCAACATGCCGCCACTCGACGTGTTGATGCTGGCGGTGGAAGTGGAAGGACATCCCGATAACGTGGCGGCGTCGGCGCTGGGCGGGCTGGCGGTGGTTGCGCCTCCCAGCCAGGCCATCAGTTTGCCGTGGCCGGCGCGGGTTGGCTTGTTGGTGGCGTCGCCGGAAGTGCAACTGGCCACCTCGCGCGCGCGTGCCGCGCTTCCCGACAGCTACTCACGCGCCGACGCCGTGTTCAACCTGCAACGCGCCGCGTTGCTGGTGGCAGCCGCGGCGTCAGGCGATACCGCGGCTCTTCGCGTGGCGTTGCAAGACCGCTGGCATCAGCCGTACCGCGCCGACTTAGTACCCGGCCTGGAAGCCGCGCTGGCGCTGGAATGTCCCGGCCTGTACGGTGTGGCCCTGAGCGGCGCCGGCCCATCGCTGATCGCTTTTGTGGACCGCGACAATCCTGAGCCGGCGCGGCAGGCGCTGGAAGCGATCTACCGGCGCCTGGGAATCGCCGGAACGGTGCGGGGGTTGAATGTGGCGGCGGGCGGCGTGGAAGTTCTTGCGCCAGAACTGGATTGAGACAGTTCCAGGCTGGGCCATCCGGCAAAGTTCAGTGCCAGTACACGCTTAGTGCTCCTGTCGGTCTGGCGGGGGAAAAGGCCGGGACAGCCGTGCGCCGGGATAAACCGGCATGTTGTAGGGGATGCAAGAGCCCTACAGGAAAGGAGCAGCGACTCCATCCTGACCTCGAGTCTTGCGTGGGCCGTCGCGAGGCGGTCGGCGAAGCGTAGACAGAGGCATTGATGGGCTGGGCGATTGAGCTTCGAAAACCTAAAATTCGGGCGCCGACCCCTTGGCTGTGGCGGGAAGGCAACACCGGCGACAGCGCTAATCGCGAGCTGAAAGCCGGGCCCGGCGTAGTCAGAGACCCCAGCACGTTGAGAAACAACATGCACGAGAACCGGGAGACCTCCATGGCGTCCCGCGATATGCGGGAACGGTCCGGGAAGGCGATTTGCCGCAAGCCGGACATGTACGCCTTGGAGGAGTCGGACTGCGCTGTAGTACCAATGAAGCTGCCGAACAAAGAGGGCCTGCGCCTCGGCGGAGGTGGTGGAGGGAAGAGCGCAGACCAAGGAGAACGTTGCGGAACTCTACACGAGCCCGACACCGAGCGGGGAAGTCCGTGTCCCAGGGGTTCCGTGGCGTGCGCGAAGTGGATATCCGCTTCGCTGCCATGCATCCAAGGTAGGAGCCGTATGCGGTAATGCCGCTCGTACGGATCTGTGCGGGGGGCGGTTAGCAATAGCCGTCCCTACCGCGACTGATCCGGTACCTGAACTTGACGATTTATTTTTGACAGATCACTGCTCTGCAACAGCGAAGGCTGATCCGTGCAACCGCATGCGGATCCCGGAAAAAAGTTGGAAATCGCCGGCTGATCCCTTTCCCGAGGATTCACACAACGTCCCAGGGATTGAAGACCGTAACGCCAAGACCGGCAAAAACCTTTTACATTCCGTGTCACGACGGTAGGCCGAGAGCATCAAGAAAGGAGCCGAGTGGATCGAGGAGTGGACGGTGGGCGCGGCGCAGTATGCGGCGCACACCTCGCGCATGGAGACGTCGCGTTCGCAAGGCCCACGGCAATACCGCCGGCGAGACGAACAAGGCCGTCGAAGCGATCAAGCGAGTCGGCTCCTCAACGCAAGACGCGCTCCACGCGGTTGACCGACTCATTGTCGCCGACCTGAATCTCTCGAAGGCCGAGGGCCTGGCGAAGGTCGCCAAGGACGCGGCGGCCATCAAGAACATCACGCCCGGCGAGGCGCTCGAAAAGCTCCTGCTGGCCATTGAGTCTGGTGCGTCGCGCGGTCTGCGGGCTTGCCGCGGACGATGGGCATTTTCGTGGAGCTTCAGAAGGAAGCCCGGCTGCGGGAATTGGAACTCGGACGCACGCTCGACGAAAGCGAGGTCAAACAGATCCGCTACAACGCCGTGATGCGCGAGGCGGCGGAAGATCACTGGGCGCGCAGGGAGCCGCCGCGAGCACAGGTGATTGACCCTTCAGCGTGCTACGCCGTCCGACGGATCGGGACGAAGGCGATCTCGACCCTCTGATTCAGCGCGGCGGCGATTCTCCGCAGCATCGCCAGCGAGTGGCCCTCGTAGTCGGCGTCTTCCAGACGGCATATAACCGACGCGGTCGTGCCGATGAGTTTCCCCAGTTGCGCCTGCGTTAGACCCGCCTTCTTCCGCAAGCCGAAGATCTTCCGGGCGATCTCGTCGTCCGCCCTTACTTCTTCCAGAATCTTCAACCGCTCCGGTTTGCCTTCGAACAACCGGCGGTGGATGATCTCTACTGCGTCGGTTGTGATCTCTAATTTCTTGGTCACTTGGCACTCTCCCTTGGCAAATGCTTCGCCGGATTCGCTTCAAACCGTTTCTTCCGCTGAATCGCGCGCTCGATTTCGTTTGGCGGAACGGCATCTTCTTTCACAATTCCGTGAGACACAATCGCCGCGACCGTGCCGTAGAAAAAGTAGAGGATCCTGTAATGGATGCCCTGCAAGCTCGCACGGAGTTCGTAGATGCCGTCTCTCAACAGATCTGCCTCCGGCCGCCGCAGTTCGTGCCCTAGATCCCGGAGACGTTCCACCCGGAGGCGGCACTTCGCCTGCGCTCTTACCGGCAGTTCGTCGAGCCACTCCAGGAACGGGCACGAGCCGTCTTCCTCGCAGTAAAGGACGACTGTCGTCTTCGGCATCCTGTCTCAGCCTATTCGCAAACTTGCGAAAACGCAAGGCCGCAGAAAATGCCCGATAACACAGGCTCGAACTCGTTGGCGACCGCTTTCAAGGCCAGTTCCGCTCGATGATCGGGCAGCAAACGGATTCGGTTTAATTCCGCGGCGATACGTAGAACTTCCGGGTCCGGCAGGCCTGCCAGCCCAGTCTCAGAGGCAGTTGGGAAACCAATGCCCGGCAGCCTGCGCTTCAGCCCGCGGACAATCCTGGCATCCAGATCGGCGTCAGCCTGGAATCTGACTTTCATGTCGGGCGCGCTGTAGCTTTGCGATCAGGGCGGCGTTGCGGATCCGCGACTCGGCGTGAAGCTCGCGGGAAAGATCTTCTCCTTCGGCGAGGTAGGCATCCACCTTCGCCTGGTTGGCGAGGTAGTACGCAATCGCTCCGTAGACCTGTTCTAGTGTCAGAGCAGGAAAACACTCCGCAATACTTTCAGCCGAAAGACCCTCCCGAAAACGGTGGACCACCGAATCCAATGAGACTCGGCTACCGGCAATGCGATACCCGCCCTCGATCTGCTCGACGTAGTCCGTAGCCATATCTGAAGCCCCCTGCAGGCCCATCTTACCATGCGGAGCCCCGCGCCGCGCTTTGGCGGAAGACCATCTTTTTCGATGCGGTCCCGACGCGGGGGACAATGGCGGAGGACAGCCAATCTGCGTAGCCGCTTTTCAAAACGACGAGAGTCGGCTTTCTGGCACAGGTTTGGGGGGTGCTTAACCGTTTTGGGGAAACACGGATCCAAACGGGTTCAACACCATTGATCCCGGAGGGATCACAGCTTGTTGCCGGTGGTAGAGCGGGTTTTGCGACACCACCGGTAAGAAACGTTCCTAACCAGGGCTCCGGCAGGGGTCCCGGCGCCCTGCCAAACACGCTGGTGCCCCTGCTGGGGCACGTCATCTCTGGCCCGCACACCCGGTGGTTTCGCAAACTGCGCTCAACCACCGGCTACAAGCGGCAATCCCTCCGGGATATTTTTTCACAGCTCCTCCGGGATCAGGCGTGCTTAACGCGTCTTGGTTCGGCGTCTTGGATCGGTGTTTCCCCAAAACGGTTAAGCACCCTCTTGGGGGCTCTTGGGGAATGCGGGGACAGCCCAGGTGAGTTCACCACGGCGCATTTGGTTGTCTGTTTAGAGGATACCGACGAGACATACGTCTTCAACAATGTTAACTTCAACAATGTTAACGCGCCCGGCGCGCCGGTTTGTGCTATCGTGGCGCTTTCTAGCTATTCGGGGAATCAAACATCCAATGGAGGTACCTCATGAAGTTGCGGATTCTGCTGCTGACAGCGGCGATTTCGCTGGCAGCCATTGCGCTGCCGGCCCAAACCGCGGCCAAAAAGGCTCCCAAGAAAGGCTCCAAAGCCGCCGCGCCCGCCGTGCAGCACAACGACGAAGCCTATACCAAGAAAATCCTGCAGTACACCACCGAGAAGTATTTCCTCACCGAGTTGGTGGACCACCTGCCGGCTTCCGACACCGTGCCCACGCCGGACAAAGGTACTCGGATACATCATCGGCACTCCGGACAATCTCACCTATAGCGAAGACATTTACCGCTACATGCGCGCGCTTGCGACAAGGCCACGCCGCGGGTGAAGGTCTTTACCATGGGCATGACCGAGGAAGGCCGCGAGATGCTGCTGGTGGCCATCTCCGACGAGGCCAACATCGAGAAGCTCGACCACTACAAAGAGATCAACGCGCAACTGGCCGATCCGCGCAAGACCACCGCGGCGGAGGCCGAGAAACTCATCGCCGAAGCGCAAGCCGATGTACTGGGCCTCCGGCAGCATCCACTCGCCGGAAACCGGCTCGCCGGAAATGCTGATGGAACTGGCCTATCGCCTGGCGGTGGAAGATTCGCCGTTCATCCAGAACATCCGCAAGAACATGCATCGTGCTGATCACGCCGCTGCTGGAAGTCGACGGCCGCGACCGCGAAGTGGACGTCTACAACGTATCGCAAGAACAATCCCGACCAAGCCGGCGCATGCCCTGGTCTATTGGGGCAAATACGTGGCCGCACGACAACAATCGCGACGGCATCGGCATGGGGCTGGCGCTGACCAAGCAACATGATGAAGAACGTTCCTCGATTTTCACCCGACGGTTCTGCACGACCTGCACGAATCGGTGCCGTTCCTCTATATCTCCACCGGCACTGGGCCCGTACAACGCCTGGCTCGATCCCTCGTGGTCGACGAGTGGCAGAAGCTGGCCTACGACGAGATCGAGGAAATGACCAAGCGCGGCGTGCCCGGCGTATGGACGCACGGCTACTACGACGGCTGGGCGCCCAACTACATGTTCTACGTCGCCAACGGCCACAACTCCATTGGCCGATTCTACGAAACGTTTCGGCGGCGAGCGGCGCCGACACGGGCGTGCGCACGGTTCCGGCGATGCAACCAGCCGCACCTGGTACCGGCCCGAATCCGCCGCTGCCGCGAGTGAACTGGTCCATCCGCAACAACATCAATATGCAACAGAGCGGCATGCTGTTTTCGATGCGCTACGTGGCCGAGAACAAGGAAGCGTTCATCTCGACAACTTCTAGCTGAAGAGCAAGCGCTCATCGAGAAGCCGGCCAACGAAGGTCCGGCCGCCTACGTGGTGATACCGCCGCCAATCCGCGCCCCGGCGATGCCGCCGACTTAGTGAACCTGCTGCACCTGCAAGGCGTGGAAGCGCACAAGCTGGATAAAGACATCACCGTGACGGGCGAGAAGTTTGCCGCCGGCAGCTACATGATCCGCATGGATCAGCCTTACAGCCGCATGGCCGACATGCTGCTCGACACGCAATATCTACAACGTCAGCGACCGACGTCCTTACGACGATACCGGCTGGACTCTCGGCGCGCTGACGCAATGTCAAGACCATGCGCGTCACCGACACGGCCATTCTAAAGCAGCCGATGACGTTGCTGCCGGCGAAGCCAAACCGCCAAGGCGGGATCACCGGCACCGCGACGCGCCGCGTACATATGAATCACAACGCCGACAACGCGCTGGCCACACTCCGTTTCAGCTTGAAGGACGTCAAAATGTTCGCGGCCGAAGACGCATTCAAAGCCGAGGCCCCGACTACAACGCCGGCTCGTTCATCATTCCCGGCGAAGGCAATCCCGCCGATTTGCGGCGCGGCTGGAAGCCGCGGCGCCGCATTGGGCATCATGACGGCGGTGTCCTCCGCGCGGTGCCCAACGGTCGCCATGCATCGAACTGGCCGCGCCGCGCATCGCTGTCGTTCACACCTGGACCAACACCCAGAATGAAGGCTGGTACCGGATGGCGTTCGACTTCAACAAGATCCCCTACGACCTATATATCAGATCTCAAGTTCGCGACTTCCAGATCTGCGCGACAAGTATGACGTGATCATCATCGGCCAGTTGAATGGCACGCCGCAAAGCATTGTGCGCGGCGTGGCCGGCACGGTACCGGTGCCCTACAAGGGCACGGAGGCGACGCCGAATGTGGCTAGCGCTCCCGACACCGCCGACGACGTGCGCGGCGGCATCGAGCTGGAAGGCATCGTACACATCAACAAGTTTGTGCATGACGGCGGCTTGCTGGTGTTGTCGCCGGGCGCGGCGGGATCGCTCCGACTTACGGTTTGATCGAAGGCGTGAGCGTGGTGGAAACGCGCGCGTTGAACGCGCGTGGCGCGGTGTTGAACGCGCAGATCGCCGATGCGCATAGCCCCATCGCGTATGGTTATGACACCAACCTGGCGGTGTACTTCAATCAGTCGCCGGTGCTGCAAGCCAACGCCGGCGGGTTCGGAGGATTCGGTGGTGGACGCGGCGGCGCGCCGGGTGGCGGCGGTGGCGGGATCCAGGCGTCCCTGCGGGACGTCCCACGGGTCGCGGTACGGAAACCGATCCGGACATTCCGCAAGGCCGTCCCGTGGACATGGGACCGCCTGCCAGTGCGGTACCGGCCGGCGGCGGTGGTCGCGGAGGACGTGGACGCGGTGGCGCGGCAGCGCCGGCTGGCGAAGATCCGCTGGCAGCGGTTCCCGAGGAATTCCGCGCGCAACTGCGGGCCTCCATGCCGCCCGCGGATCAGATGCCGCGAACCGTGGTGCGCTTTGTGGCCTCCGAGAAAGATTTGCTGTACAGCGGATTGCTGACCGGCGGCGCCGAACTGGCCGGACATCCGGCGGTGGTTGACGCGCCCGCGGGCAAGGGTCACATCGTGATGTTCGCCAACAATCCCATGTGGCGCAATCAAACCCAGGGCAGCTACTTCCTGCTATTCAACGCCATGTTGAACTGGATCACCTGGGTGCGGGCCGGCGGACGCCGGCGCGCCCGGCGCCCCAATGCCAGTGATGACGAGATCCTGCAGTGGTTGGATTGGGATAACTGGCAGTAGCGTGTAGACTGCGTTTTTTTGGAACACGGAAGGACACGGAAGAAGAACCGAAGCACACGGAAAGGCAATAGCCGATCCGTGTGCCTTTGTGTTTTCAGGCTTCAACTGCCGGGGGCCGCAGCGCTACTCCTACTCATTTCTCCGAAGCTTGGTGGCATTGTCTTGAAGTTGACAATGGGAGACGCTCAAACACAGCCTCACCTCAATAAGAACCTGCTGGAGACCACGAAACGGGGAAGATCGGCCGCAAGCTCTCGGTTCTCTTCCAGGCAGAGATCGACTACTTCTTTGAGGTTCCTTTGGAATCGTCCAAAGTAGCAGCTTGGGTGTGGGCGCTCAAGAATGCCAGGGACTATGCCTACATAGAGCTTCGTTTCAGGGTCCCACTCAATGTATGCGGTTACAGTTTTCATAGGAATACCTACGGTGATCGTAGCACCAACCGCTACGTCTACGTAACCCTCCTCCGCTCCGGTCCGTTCCGGTCGCTCCGGTAGCGGTGCTTTAGTGTGGAGATGGCAGAAAGCGGCTAGGGATGGCAATGTGTGACTGTAGGTGCGCGGTTGTTGGTTGGCCCCACCCGCGCCGTTATCCCTTTTCCTCCGGCAACGCCGCATCCCGCCACGCCTTGATCCCGCCAGCCATGGACAGCACGTTACGGTAACCCATTTTCTGTAGCGCGTCGCCGGCCAGCGCCGAGCGGAAGCCGCCGCCGCAGTAGATCACCACTTTCGCTGCTTTGTCGGAGACCGCGTTCTCGATATCCCGCTCGATGATGCCCTTGCCGAGATGCCGCGTCTCGGCGGCGCCCGGCCTTCCACTCGTTGTCTTCGCGGCAATCGATCGAATTCGAATTTCTCATTGGCTTCCTGCATCTCGAGCACGTCCCCGACGGTGACTTCCTTCACGCGCGATTTGGCGTAGTTGACTAGTTTTAGAAACTCCGGTGAATGTTGCAAAGATTCCTCCCTTGCGAAATGCCGCTACTTGGGCGGCTGGTAGTTCAGTACCTTGGTGCCGGTATGGGTTGATTCAGGCCGGAACATATTGTTTCACACCGATCGCCCTGGAATGCGCCCGAGTCCTTGCCACGTCATAAGCGAGTTGCATACGAAGAAGGTGGTCCATGTCGGGCCCAAACGCCTTTTCGATGCGCAGCGCCATCTCCGGCGTTAACGTCGCTTGGCCGCGGAGAAGGTCCGAGAGCGTGGCTCTCCGGACTCTGAGAATCTCGGCAGCTTTCGACACCGTAAGGCCCAGGGCCTCAATGATCTCCGTTCTGATCAGTGCTCCTGGATGAGGCGGGTTCTTCATGGGCATTTGCCGGCCCGAACAAACTGCATTTTGATCCTTCTAGTATGTACGGTTATACCGTACACGTCAAGCCGCTACTTGGGCGGCTGGTAGTTCAGTTCCTCGGTGGCCGAAACGTGTTTCATCAATCAACCCGATCAAAAATACGTCGATTTCATCTTGCTCTTGGAAAACAGCTTCTCCGCCTGATCGTCAAAATGCCCCGATGCCGGGTGGTCGCTCTCGCCGAGCGGAATCACACTCCACGACTTCGGCGGGTTGGACAGAATCACCAGTTGCGTGGAGGTTTGCCCGGTGTGCCCGACCATCTCTTTGCCTTGCGGCGAAAAGCTGATGGCGCGCGGCACCGCCATGGCCAGATCCTGCAGCGATCCGCCGCCCACCGGCCACGTTCTGCCGGGTTCTGCTCCCTGCCTTCCGACGCGGAACAGTTTGCCCCACGCGACGTCCAGGGTGCCGTAATCGTCCAGCAGTTGCTTGGCGCCTTGGGCCAGCGCTTCGCCGACTTGCGCGTCAGTCAAATCGTCGGGCGGGGTTACCTGATTGGCGATGCCGCGTGCCAGCGCCATCTTGAAGGCGCGATAGTCCATGGCGCCGGTAGAGTCGGCATCTAAGCGCCGATTCCAAGCAATGATTCGCGCCGCCAGATTGTGGGCCTCGCCCGCCGCGCCATCGGAGACTTTGCGAATTCGCTCCTGCCACGTCTCCGCTTTATAGACCGACGTGCTGAAGGCAATCTCCATGGCGCGCTCCAAGGTGAGCTTGGGCTCGGCGGCCAATTCCTCCATCGTGGTGGCGGCGCGCTGATGATTCGGGCGGCGCGTGTCGTTGTACAGGTACGCGGTCTTGGCGCTTTCCGGGGTCAGCGGACTGTCCTTCATCATCCCGAAGGGCGTGGTGTTGTTGTTCTGCATGTAGCCCTGTGGCGGATTGGTGATCTGCACCAAGTCGGCGAAGGGATGGATGCCCTTCCAGTCGTTGGCCGATGTAGACCCAGGGATGGGCTTGCTGGGATCGACGCCCGCCGCGCGGATCGGCACGCGGCCGTTGCGCACGTAGAAAATGTCTCCTTGTACCGTGCCGACCATGATGTTCTGGGCCATCAGTTGCAGCATGGAGAGCGCGCTCTTCATTTCATCGAGATTGTGGGCCATCACCATTTTGTAGGATTGATCCAGCAATCCCACTTGCTCGGCGTAGGGAATGGCCACGGCGTAGGCCTTGCCGTCCTTGTGAGCGACCACGGGTCCATGCACCGTGGTGTCGATCTCCACGTCCCGTGATTCCACTTTGCCGTCCGCCGCCTTCACGCCGATTTTTTCGTGACGCACGGTCATGTCCACCCATTGGCCATCGCGCTTGTACTGTTTGGGATTGGCGGGGTTCAGTTCTTCCTCGAAAACATCGGAAGTATCGGGACCGCCGGTGGTCATGGCCACGGAAATCCAGCGAGTGTGGCCAAGGCTGGGAAAAGGCAATCCCAGGATGGCCGCGCCGGAAAGCGCGAAATCCGGCGCTTTGCCGCGTGCGCCGGCGCCATCCGGCGCAAGCGCTTTCGATTCGCCGGCATACATACGCATTTCGTAGAAACGGAACTCGCCGTACCAGCTCAAGTGCGGATCAATCACCGCGAAGGGCACACCCAGCGCGGTGCGCTTGCCGCTGACCAGCCACTGGTTCGATCCGCGATAAACGTTGGGCATCTCCAGCGGCACGCCGCCGCGCCGCAGGTCGGCCATGGCTTCGCCCTCCGGCCATCCATAGATGATGTAGCGACTCAAGGCGGCGATCAGCCACGGTTCCAAGGGCGGCGCCCAGGCGGGTACTTCCTGGGGATGCTCTTTCATGTACTGCTTCACGCCGGCGATGAAACTCTCGGCCATCAAGCGCACCGGCGTGCTGAGCGTGGAATACTTTTCCCGGCTCACCGCGGCGTGACGCCACAGGCGCTGGCGATAATCGCTGAGAAAATACTCCTGACCGAAGGCTTCCGCCATGGTGCCGGTGGCCTTACGGTAGTTCTTGAGCATTTCCTCCAGGCGATCTTCGGCCTGCGCGTATCCGGCGGCGTAGGACATGCCGGCGATAGTCTCGGCATAGATGTGCGGCGTGCCAAACTCGTCGCGGTAAACGGTGACCTTCTCGGCGGCCAGCGGCAGCGCCGCGAGAAAGCAAACGATCAGCAAGATTCCCCAAGAACGTCGCATGATCGTGAGGATATCAGAGAATCCGGCGGCCGGAGTTTCTAACATCGATGAACAGGATACACAGGATGGACAAACGCCCTCCGGAGTTGGCGGTATCCTGTCCATCCTGTCCATCCATGTTACTTCTTCTTGGCCGGAGGCCCTTTCAGGAACGTGCGGATGTACAGGACCAATCCCCAGCGTTCTTGCTCCGAGTACTTGGCTTCAAACGACGGCATGGGCCGGCGCCCTTTAGAGATTTTGTAGAACAACTCGCCATCGCTGGTTTGCAGCATCACCGCGGCCGCCGTAAAATTGGCGGGAGGCACGGTCAGTTCCTCGGCTTCCGGGCCTTTACCATCGCCTCTGTCGCCGTGACATGCCGCGCATTGGTCGTTATAGATTGTGTGCGCTTTTTTCACATACGGCGACGATGGCGTCAACGGATTAGGCCGCTCCGCGGCCTCCCGAGGAACCGGCCAGGAATCGTCGAACGCCCAGACTGCGGCGGTCAAGGCGAGGATGCCCGCTAAGCGCGTCACACCACCAAGCGGTTTCAATCGCATGCCGCCAGTATAACCGGTGGCGAGCCGTGACTGCTAGCCGTCGCGGCTCACAACTCCTTCGCCAAAAACCGCGCCATGCCCACGCCATCCATCCATTTGAACGGCGTGACCCCCGTGGTGTAGTGGCCACAAGGCAGCACTATTTCCCGATACTTCAGCCCGCGCCGCGCACAGCACGCCACAAACTCCTGGGACAAATCCGGCGGGAACGACAAGTCATAGCGCGCCCACACGATCAACGTGGCCACGTCGCGGCCGACGAAGCGATCCACGTACGTTACCGGGCTGATCACCGCCCAGTGGCGCTGCAATTCTTCCAGGGTAATGTTTTCGCGCAGCGTTTCGGCGACGTGCGTGGTCGAAAGACCGCGCCACACCACATCCGCGAAGCGCACGGATACGTGGTTGCATGCTTGCGCGCGAATGCGCGGTTCGTGGGCCGCGGCGATAAAGGCGACGCACGATCCCAGGCTGGTGCCGAGGATGCCGATGCGCTCGAAACCGCGCGACTCCAGCCAGTCCACGCAGCAGCGCGTGTCGATCACCGCTTGCCGGTTGGCGTGCACCGTTCGTCCCACGTTGGCCGATACCGCGTAGTCGGCGCGGGTCAGTTCCGCGGGCATGCGGCGGTCGTGATAGGGCATGCTCATGCGCAGGGCGGAGATGCCGAAGGCGTTCAGCAGGCGGCACAGACCCATGTGTCCGTTTTGATCGGAGTTCCATTGCGGAAGAACAATCACCGCCGGACCCGGCGCGGATTTTCCACGGCCCGCCGGCTTGGCCGGGAACCAGCGCGCGAAGACCGTGTTGTTCTCCGGATAGGGCGTGTGCAACGGACTCGTAAAGGTGAGCACCTGGCCTCCCGCGCGATCGCCCGCTGGGCCGCCGAGGTAGAAATCATGCGGGCGCTGGTAGCCGAAGAGGCGCTCGCTTTGCGCGGAATCCAGCACCGGAGCGGTTTGGCCGGCCAGTCCGCCGACCCACTCCGCGCCCCACTCAAACGGCCGGCACACCCGCGCCGGACTTCCCGACTTCGCGGTGTCGTGAAGACGCCGTTCCCACCGTTGAATCCACTTGCCGTATATCTGTCTCAAACTCCAATGTCCTCGTTCCAAAGATGCGGATGCGCGGCGATGAACTCGCGCATCAATTGAATGCATTCCGGGTCCTGCACAACCGTCAACTGCACGCCCTGAGTACGCAACTGCTCCTCGGGACCCTGAAAGGTCTGGTTTTCGCCGATCACTACGCGCGGGATTCCGTAAAGCAGCACCGCGCCGCTACACATCGCGCACGGCGACAGCGTCGAGTATAGCGTGCAATCGCGATACACGTCGGCCGCGTGGCGGCCCAAGTTCTCCAGACAATCCATTTCCGCGTGCCGGATCACGCTGCCCATCTGTACGCGTTGATTGTGTCCCCGGCTGATAATCCGGTCAACTCCTTCCGCCTGTTGCAACACCAGCACCGCGCCGATAGGGATGCCGCCCTCCGCCAATCCTTGGCGGGCCTCCGCCAGCGCCGCACGAAGATACTTGTCCATATGCGGTGAACCTGCTCAATCCATTCTATGATGAAGGAGTGACGATTGGCGTGAGTAGCCTTGCAAGATGGAGATTGGCTTCCGCAATCTTGTTGGCGGCGCTGGCGGGTTCCGGCCCGGCGGTCGCGCAAGGTCCGGAAAACGTCTTAGTGGTGATCAACGGCAACTCCGCGGAATCCCGCGAAGTGGGCCAATACTACCGCCAGAAGCGCGGCATTCCCGAAGCCAACGTGGTTGTGCTTTCGGTGCAAACGTCGGAGAGCGTGGACCGCGCGACTTTCGATCGCGCCATCGCTAATCCCATCGCCGAGCGCCTGACCCGCGCCGGCGATCAGGACAAAATCCTGTACATCGTGCTGACCAAGGGCGTGCCGTTGATCGTCATTAAGACCAAGAACCCCAAAGAAGAGGACGGCAGCGTAGACTCGCAATTGGCACTGCTCTATTCCGCCATGTTGGGACTTCCCGTGCCGGCGGCCGGCGCAACCAAGGGCGCTAGCCTAGAGGGCGCCGGCAAGCTCGTCAATCCTTACTTCCTGCGCAATGCCCGGGGAGGCCAAACGGTTCGCTTCAGCCATCGCGATTTTCCCATCTACCTGGTCACGCGCTTGGACGGCTACACCGTGGCCGACGCCAAAGCGTTGGTTGACCGGGCCCTGGAAGCGGACCGCAACCGTCCCGTCAAGAACGGGCGTTTTGTGCTCGACGAACGCGCCGAGGATGAGACCCAGGGCAACAGTTGGCTGAGCGCCGCCGCCGATCGCCTGCGCGCGGTGGGTCTGCCGGCCTCGCGCATCGAGTTGGAATCGAGCGGGCAGTTCCTCACCGGTCAGGATCAGGTGATGGGCTACGCCAGTTGGGGATCGAACGATCCCGGCGATCACTCCCGCTACCTGAAAAATCGCTGGCTGCCGGGCGCGCTGATGACGGAGTTCGTCTCCACCAACGCGCGAACGTTTGAACGTCCGCCGGAAAAATGGAACATCGGGTCATGGAAAGATGCCGGCAGATCGTTTTTCCACGACTCGCCGCAGACGCTGATCGGCGACGCCATTCAGGAGGGTGTCACCGGCATCGCCGGAAACGTCAGCGAGCCGTTCTTGGATGCTTGCGTGCGTCCGCAGGTATTGTTCCCGGCGTACGTGAAGGGATTGAATCTGGGGGAGAGTTTTTATGCCGCGACTCCCTTCTTGAATTGGAAAGGCGTGGTGATCGGCGATCCGCTGACCGCGCCCTTTGCCGCGCCGCCGGCGTTGGCCCCATCCAGGCGAAGTCCGCCTCCCGAATCGCCGGCGCCATCCAGGCGAAGTCCGCCTCCCGAATCTAAAGCGCGTGCGCTGGATGGCCCCGGTGAATCCCAGGCGCCGGCGTTGTCCGCCGAGGAACTGAATCCGCCCATGAATCGCGGCACCGGTTTGCCGGCGTTTTACTCCCACCACTTGGTGGCGACGCGGGCCCGGGCGATCGGCGAAAAGGAGGATGTAACCGAATTACTGTTGGTGGCCGATCGGGCCCGGAGCCAACGGGATTTCTCCGCCGCGCGTGCCGCCACTGAGCGTGCCTTCCAACTGGCGCCGGAATCCGCTCGGGTGATGGAATTGATGGCCGAACTCAGTCCGCCGGACCAGGCCCTGCCTCTGTTGCGCAAGGTGGTGGAGATCTCGCCGCAGAACGGTGGGGCGCTCAACAATCTGGCCTATCTGTTGGCCATGAAGAACCAGCCCAAAGAGGCGCTGCCTTTTGCCGCGCGCGCCGCCGACATCGCCCAAGGAAAGCAGGGCCCCACTCTGGACACCTACGGCTGGGTGCTCTATCTTTTGGGCCAGTATCTGCAGGCCTGTCCGAACCTGGAGCGCGCCGCTGCGCTGTCGCCGGCCCAAGCGGCGGTGATCTACCATCTCGGCATGTGCTATCTACAAGTCGGCCGGGAAGCCGAAGGAAAAGCCCAATTGGAGCGCGCGCTGACGCTGAAGCCCGATCCGGTCACCGCCGCAGCCATCCACCGGGCCAGGTGATGGCTTATATGCCAGCGCTGATTTTCACACGAGCGGAAGCGATCGTCCTAAAGAATCATCCCGACTATCCCGAAAAATGGGTGCGCGACCGCTTGGCGGAAGATCCCTCGATGTTGGGACTCGGTCCCTTACTGCTGCGCGATGTGGAGCGCACCCAACCGCGCAGCGGCCGGCTGGATCTGCTGTTTTCCGATCCGCTGGATCACAAACGTTTCGAAGTGGAATTGATGCTCGGGTCCATGGATGAAAGCCACGTCATCCGGGCCATTGAATACTGGGATAGCGAGCGGCGGCGCACGCCGCAGTACGATCATTGCGCCGTGTTGGTAGCCGAACAGATCAGCGCCCGGTTCATGAACGTTCTAAGATTGTTCTCACCGTTCATTCCCCTCATCGCCGTGCAGATGATCGCGCTGCGAGTGAATGAATACCTGACCTTACAGTTCTACCGTGTTCAGGGAGAAAGCCATGCGGATCGGCCCGAGAGGACCGATGACCGCCCCCTGCCGGATGCCGCCTCCTGGGGCGAGCGCCGCGGTCATGAGGCCGAGACGCCGTCCAGGGCGCCCAATCTGGCGCCGGTGCTGCTCGACGAGTGTCTGAACATACTCCGCTCGATTGATCCGGCGATTGCCTTGGATCATCGCCGCGACACGGTCACGTTGTCGCGGGGCGAGCGGCACACCGAGTGCCTCAGCTTCTTTCCGCACCGCGATTTTCTGGGCGTCAAGGCGCGCGCCAACAACAAGCAGGAGTGGCTGAATCGCCTGGAGAGCGCCGGCATCGTGGTGCTTTCCGGCGGTCCGCTGCGCAAACGAATTCATTTCCGCTTGACCCTGGAACAAGCCCGCGCCCAACGCGAGCTGCTGCGCGAGTTGTTCGCCGCTTGTTTGCGCGAGCAGGGATTTGCGGCTTAAACACAAAAGGCCCGAGGCGCGAGGCCCGAGGCCCGAGTCGAAAAATCGCCTTTGACTTGGGCCTCGGGCCTCGCGCCTCGGGCCTTTTGTGTTGCGGCGGTTGCGGTTGTTCTTGATGTTCTACAATACCGTCAGGAGGGTATACGTGCGAACTGTACTGGGTATGACAATTCTGCTGGCGCTCCCGCTTTCCGCCGAATTGCGCAAAGTGGAAATGAACGTGGGCGGCCTGGAGTGCGATACTTGCGCTCTTTCCCTGGATCGCATCGTCAAGCGGATTCGCGGTGTGGACAGCGCTACGTTCGACCCCAAGATCAACGTGGTAACCGTTACTTTCAAGCTGGACAACAAAGTGCCGCTCTCGGCGATTCGCGATGCCGTGAAAGGAGTCGGCTACACACCGGGCGAAGTGCGCCTGAAAGCGCGCGGCAGCTTGACGCAAGAAGCCGGTCAGTGGCAGTTTCAGGTTTCCGGTCCCGACACGAAGTGGAAGGCCGAGATCCCCGAGGATCTGCACAAAAGCGCCGGTCCCGACGTGATCGTGGAAGGCACGCTGCCGGAGAAGACGCCCGACCTGCTGCGCGTGAAATCGGTGGCGCGGGCGGAGTAGAAGAACCCGTGTTATAGTAACTCGCGATTCCGACCCCTACGGGAACACCCATGTCTCAGATACTCTTGCAGTTTATTGAGGAGCTCAACGCCGGCCGGCTGCGCGTGATTGACCTCACGCAGCCGCTTAGTTCCGACACGCCTCTGCTGGTTCTGCCGGCCCCATGGACCAATACGCCGGGCTTTCGCATGTGGGAACTGTCGCGCTACGACGATCGCGGTCCGGCATGGTATTGGAACGCCTTCGAGACCGGCGAACATACCGGGACGCATCTCGACGCCCCCATCCACTGGATCAGCGGCAAAGATTTGCCGGACAATTCCGTGGACCGCCTGCCGCCACGCTCTTTCGTAGGGCCGGCCTGCGTAATCGACGTTTCAGCGGCGGTCGCGAAGGACGCCGATTTCCTGCTGACGCCCGAAGACGTGCTCCGCTGGGAAAACGCCAACGGCCAAATTCCTCGCGGCGCGTGGGTGCTGCTGCGCGCCGGCTGGGCGGAACGTTGTGGAACGCCCGATTACTTCAATGTCCGCGAAGACGGCCCGCACACGCCGGGATGGTCCACGGAATGTTCCAAGTTTTTGGCCGCGGAGCGCGACGTGCTCGGCGTTGGAGTGGAAATGATCGGCACCGATGCCGGCCAGGCGGCGCGGTTCACTCCGCCCTTCTCGAACCACTACTTCATGCACGGCAGCGGCAAATTGGGACTGGCGCACCTCTGCAACTTGGAGCAGCTTCCTCCCACCGGAGCGGTGGTGGTCGCCGCGCCGCTCAAGATCGTGAACGGATCGGGGAGTCCGGTACGCGCCTTTGCGATTGTGCCGGCGGCCTAGCATCGGATTTGGAGTGCGGTAGCTTGCTACCGCTTTTCCGGGCCGAAGCTTGCTTCGGCCAGCCGCAAGCAAGCTGGCGGCAACACAAAGCGGAAGCAAGCTTCCGCACTCCAAATGTTACGGCCGACCGATGGCGAACAAATCATGTTCCGCGCGGATCAACATCATGCCGCCCGAAATCGCCGGTGTGGACATCAGTAACTCACCGAGCGCGCTCTTCCCCACCAATGCAAATTTCGCTCCGGCCCGCACGACGAAAACGTCGCCATCTTCCGATGGCAGGAAAATCCGCCCGTCGCTGGCCACCGGCGATCCACTGAAGCCGCTGCCTTGATGCGGCACGCGCTCCTTGTATTTTTCCTCGCCGGTGTTGAGATCGTAGCAAGTTAGAATCCCGTTGTTTTCCAAGGCGTAGACCAAGCCCTGGTAAATCAGCGGCGACGGCATATAGGGACCGGCTCCGAGGTGTTGCCACAACACGTGATCGTTGGATTTCTGGCCCTCCTTCAGGGAAATGTCGCCTCGCGCACCTGTGCGAATCGCGTAGAGCGGCTTTTCCGGACGCCGTCCGCTGCCCACCACGATGAGATCGCCGGAGAAAACCGGCGTCGGCGCGGTGATATTCGAGCTGGGCTTCAAGCTCCATAGTTCCTTGCCGGTCGCCGGGTCATATCCCCGGATGGCCCGCGGCGCGTTGGTCACTAACTCGACGCCGGTCTTGGCAGGGACAATCGCCGGCGTGGACCAGGACGGCAATTCCGTGCGCGGCGTTTTCCAAATCGTTTCCCCGGTCTTGATGTCCATGGCCATCACGTAGCATTCTTCCTGCGTGTCTACCTGGACGATCACCATGTCCTTATAAATGATGGGCGAGCTGGCGGTGCCCCATTCGTAGCTCTTGTCGTCGTAAGCGCCCACGTTGAGGCGGCCCAGATCCTTCTTCCAAACCAGCTTGCCGCTCATGTCGTAGGCATAGACGCCTTGTGATCCGAACCACGCCACCACGTAGCGGCCGTCGGTGGCGGGCGTGGCGCTGGCGTAAGTGGACTTCATGTGACGCTTCTCGCGCGGCTCGCCTTCGAACGCCAGGCGCTCCCAAACGATGCGGCCGGTCTTGCGGTCGAGTGCATAAACCTTCCACTGGTGGACGGAGCGGTCGTCGGAGGCGTCGCCTTCGCCGTACAATCCCGGCTTGAATTTTTCGTTACCGCGGCTGCTGACGGCGGTGGTCACGAAGACGCGATCGCCCCACACGATGGGGCTGGAGTGCGCCAATCCCGGGATCGCCGTTTTCCAGCGGATGTTCGCGCCGGTCGAAACGTCCCAAGTGTCGGGAATTTTTTCGTTATCCGCAACGCCGGCGTGGTTGGGACCGCGAAAGGTGGGCCAATCGCCGAGAAGGAAGAAAAGGAATGCGGCCAGGATCATGTGGCGACCTACGCCAGCCCGCCAAATGGCGGCTTCAAGCGCGTGAACTCATACGCACCCGGATCGACTCCGGCCGTTTTCAACTGGCGGATGCAATCCTCCACCGAGTTGCCGATCGCTTCGATGCGCCGTAGGCGCACGGCGATCTCCGGCTTGCCGCCGGAGTCGCCCATCACGGTGGGCGTGTAGATTTCCAAGGCGATGTATTGGCCCGCCAGCGCGGCGCGCTCGGGCAGGGTCAGATCGTCGGGGGCTTTGCCAATGGCGGCGGAAGGAGGAGTTGGCATCAAGAAACGATCTTATTCGGAGCAGCCTTTCGCTGTCAACGCCAACCGCTCGATGGCCGCCACCACCTGCGCTATGGTCATGCCGGTGGTGTCTAACACCACGGCGTCCGCGGCGCGCAGGAGCGGGGAGTGCTCGCGCCGGGTATCGCGGGCGTCGCGCTCGCGAATCTGCGCGATGACCGCATCCAGCGGCGGGCCGCCAGGTTTTTCCTCGAAACGGCGCCGGGCGCGCTCCTCCGGTGAGGCATCCAGGAACACCTTGACCTCGGCGTTAGGGAAAACCACGGTACCGATATCCCGGCCCTCCATCATCAGATTTCCTTCCCGCCCCAGCCGCTGCTGGATCGCCACCAAGGCGCGCCGCACGCCGTCCACCGTCGATACAATGGACGAAGCCTGGGAGATCTCCGGCGTGCGGATGCTTTCGGTAACGTCCTGGTCGCCTGCGAAAAGGCGGTTTTCCCCGGCGCTGGCCATAAAATGCAGATTCGCCGTTTGGGCAATTTCCGCTAGCTGGGCGGCATCCTGCAATGGCACTCCGCGCCGCAGCGCCAGTAGCGCGACGGCGCGGTACATGGCGCCGGTGTCCACATAAAGGAAGCCCAGCCGCCGGGCCAACTCCCGGGCGACCGTGCTTTTTCCCGAACCCGCCGGACCGTCAATGGCGATGACCACGAAAGAGATTTTATCTCTTGTTGACACCGACTCGATACCGTTCGTACCATGGAGGATTAGGCTATTGCTGTGAGCCGTGGTAGGGAAACTGAATGATTGACAAAAAGCGCCAGGACGTGTACAAGAAGCGCCTGCTCGCCAAACAAGAGGAACTGCGCGGCATGGTTACCCGCACGGAGATGGACGGACGCTCCGCGGACGAGGATCCCACCCAGGATCCCGCCGACAAGGCCGCGAGTTCCTACAACAAGGAATTCCTGTTCAGCCAGTCGAACACCGACCGGACCCTGCTGGCGCAAGTTCAAGAAGCGCTTGATCGCATGGACAACGGCACTTACGGCCAGTGCATCTCCTGCGGCGGGGAGATGCAACCCAAACGCCTGGAGGCCGTTCCGTGGGCGCGGCACTGCATTCCTTGCCAGGAGAAACAGGAACAAGGATCGCTCTGAGTCTTCCCTCCCCAGCTCCGGCGGCCGAAGCGCCGGCGCGCGCGCCGCGGCGGTTTGCGGAGTGGCTCACCCCGCGGCCCCTGCTGGCACCCTTGTCGGACCTGCTCGGACTCTTCTTTCCCTCGCGATGCCGGATCTGCAATCAAGCGTTGGATGGAATCAGCCGCGTGCCGATTTGTCCGCGCTGCTGGAGCGACGCCGCGCCACTGTCGGAGAGCGGCCTGTGCAAGCTGTGCGGACTTCCCGGAGGCCCGCCGGACGTGGTGGTATTTCAATGCCCGCGTTGCATCGAACATTCCCCGCGATTCGCTATGGCGCGCAGTTTTGGAGAATACGGCGGAGCGCTTCGCGAGCTGGTCCATCTGCTCAAGTACAACGGCATGATCCCGCTGGCGAAGCCATTGGGCAAGCGCCTGGCGTCGGTGGCGGAAAACCCCGCTTGGCGCGAGGAATTCGCGAGCTGCCAGGCGGTGGTGCCCGTGCCGTTGGAATCCACCCGCCTGCGCAGCCGCGGATATAACCAGTCCGAGTTGCTGGCGCGCGTGGTGGCGCGGCGTCTGGGCCTGCCGCTGCTTCCCGCGCCGGCATTCCGCCGCGTGCGAACGACCTCCACGCAAGCGGGCCTGACCCGTCCGCAGCGGCGTGAAAATGTCCGCGGCGCGTTTGCAGCGGAGGGCGCCGCGGTGAAGGATCGCCAGATCCTGCTGATCGACGACGTCATGACCACCGGCGCCACGCTCGATTCCTGCGCGGCGGCACTGCGCGCGGCCGGCGCTACGCGAGTGCTGGCGCTCTGTGTGGCGCGAACGCCGGAGTCCCACAGCGGCGCAGCTCTGGACACTCATGGATAACCGCGGGATCGATAACCGCGGGATCGATAACCGCAGGATGGATAACCGCAGGATGGATAGGGTGTGCGATATTAAAGTGAGAGTTGATCCCTGGAAGGGATGCCGCTTGTAGCCGGTGGTGGAGCGTTTTTTGCGACACCACCGGAAACGCGAATCCTAAAATCCCTAACCGGTGGTGTCGCAAACTACGCTCCACCACCGGCTACAAGCTGCCATCCCTTCAGGATGAGAACGAGCGTTGTCATTCGCGTTCGGAATTATCTGGCCTGTCTCCTGGCGTACAGGTACGCACGGCTGCCCGATGTGTTCTTGGCACTTGGACTTGCTATCACTTTAATGTCGCGCACCGGGATGGATGATAACAGCGCTTTCGATTCCCCGCTGATTGGGCTATCGTAAAGAATCATGCCGACGCTCCTGGTAGTGGACGACGAACGATCGCTCTGCGAGATGCTGGACATCGCCTTCCGTAAGGAAGGACATCGCGTGGAGACCGCCATCAGCGTGGAGCAGGCGCGCAAGCGTCTCACTTCGAATATCTACGACGCCATCATCAGCGACATCCGCTTTCCGGAAGGCAGCGGCTTGGACGTTCTCAGCCGGGCGCGCGAGACCGACGAGGATGCCAAGGTGATTCTCATGACCGCGGCGGCTACCCTGGACACCGCCGTGCGCGCCGTGAACATGGGCGCCTTCGGCTACATCATCAAGACCCACAACCTGATTGACGAGTTGCGGCCGATGGTCAATCGCGCCGTGGAAATTCGCACTATTCGCCGGGAGAATCGCACGCTACGCCGCGAGTTGAAACGAGGCCTGGAGAATCTGCTGGGGCAATCGGCGGCCATGAAAGATCTGAAAGAGTTGGTGGCCACCGTGGCCTCCACGGGTTCGACGATTCTGATCACCGGAGAGAGCGGCACGGGCAAGGAGTTGGTGGCCCGGGCGATTCACGCGTGCAGCCCGCGGCGGGACGCCGCGTTCGTCTCGGTGAATTGCGGCGCCTTTCCCGAGACGCTCTTGGAAAGCGAGCTGTTCGGCTACATGAAGGGATCCTTCACCGGCGCTACCAGCAATCGCCAGGGCCTGTTCGAGGCCGCCGACGGCGGCACGCTCTTTCTGGACGAAGTCGGTGAAACCACGCCGGCCATGCAAGTAAAACTTCTGCGCGTGTTGCAAGAGCGCGCCGTGCGGCCCCTCGGCGGAGCCGCGGAGATTCCCGTGGACGTGCGGGTGATCTGCGCGACGAATCGAAACCTTCAGCGGGCGGTCGCGGAGAAGACGTTTCGCGAGGACCTCTACTATCGCATCAACGTGATTCCCGTGGAAATCCCGCCCCTGCGCGACCGCCGCGAGGATGTCCTGCCGCTAGCCACGCACTTTCTGGGACGCTTCCGCGAACGCATGAACAAGCCCGTATCGCGCATCGCGCAGGGCGCCGCGCTGGCCTTGGAGCAGTACTCCTGGCCGGGGAACGTGCGCGAACTGGAAAACCTGATCGAGCGGGCCGTGGCGCTCAGCAAGACCGTGGAGATTAACATGGACCTCCTTCCGGAGCGCGTGGCCAATCCTCCGGACGCTGCGGCGCCGATGATCCCCAGGTGAATCAGGCGGACTTGGCGCTGCCGGTCGAGGGCGTGGACCTGGAACAAAAAATCGCCGAGGTGGAGAGCGGCTACATCCGTGCCGCGCTAAGACAAGCTGACGGCGTGCGCACCAAGGCGGCCGATTTGCTGCGTATGAGCTATCGGTCCTTCCGGCATTACGCCAAGAAGTACAGATTGTAGGGCGACGCGAGCGATTCGGAGACACATTCGGAGACAACATGGGACGCATCATCGTCGTCCGTCACGGCCAAGCCTCTTACGGACAACCAGACTACGACCGGCTCTCCGATTTGGGAGTCCGGCAATGCGAAATGCTGGGACGCTACTGGGCGGGGCGCGGCTTGTGCTTCGACCGCGTGGTGGTCGGCCCGCGCCGCCGCCATTGGCAGTCGCACGACGCCATGGCCGCGGCATTTCGCTCGGCGTCCAATGGTACGGGCGCAGGCTGGCCCGATCCCGTGGAAGATCCCGGTCTCGACGAATATCAAGCCTTCGAAGTGATGGATGCCTTCGCGCCCGGCCATCGGGATGTGGTGATCAATTCAGAAGAAGGACGCCGGCGCTACTTCCTGCTGTACCGCCAAACCATGCGCCGCTGGTTGCGCGGCGAGTACCCCGAGAATGACCCCAACCAGAACATCGAAAGCTGGCGCAAATTTCGCGCTCGCGTGGAACCGTCTGTGGAGGCACTGCGGCAGTCGTTGGTGAACGGAGGAGGAGACCGGACCATTCTCGCCGTGACAAGCGGAGGGCCGATGGCCGCGGCGGCCGGTTATGCCCTGGGTCTGGACGATCTGCGAACCATGGAGCAAAGCTGGATGATCTCCAACGGTTCGTTCAGCGAGTTCCTGGTCTCGCGTACCGCGGAGGAAGATCGCTTCTCCATGCTCAGCTTTAACGCCACGCCGCATCTCGATCCCGAGTTTGTCACCGGTGCATAGGATTTGTGGAACACGGAAGCACACGGAAAAAAACCAACACGGAAGAACACGGGAAGATGCGGCGTCCTAATTGACGTAGATGTATCCGCTCACGCCAACGGATTGTCCCGCGGCGGCGATGGTTACCGGTTGTTCTCTCGCCCTAAGTCCGGAGGGCAGCACGAAATTGATTTGATATACGCCGACGAGCCCGGGCGCGAGTCCCGAGAACTGCACTTGCGCCGCCATATTACCGATCGTCACTTGTGGCTGATTCGCCGTCAGCGCCGGAGGATTCGCGGGTGCGCCGGTTCCCGCCGCTACCACGGGATTGGTTGGACCCATGCCCGACGCGTACATCACCAGCACCTCGCCGGCCGTCGCGGGATGCGTGGAGTCAACGACGGTGCCGGTGTTGCCATGGAAGACCGCCAATCCGGATGAGGGAAGGGTAATCACGCTTGGCAGAACCGCGACCACGTCGGCCGTCGCCGCGGCAGCGGTCGTGCCATCCGCGAACGTAGGCTGGAGCATGTCCGCCCCCAGAGTCGCGTCGGGCGGAACCTGGTAAGTAATCTGGTAAGGGCTAATAGAGGTCAGCGGCACGGCGCGTCCACTCAAAGTTAGGGACGCGCCGGCCAGACTTTGCGGCAAAGGCAACGACGAAGCGGACGCTGCGGCGTCGTTGGTAAGGTTGAGCGCGGAGGAGGTCGCCAGCGAGCCGGCTACCGCCGTATTGGGCGGGTACACATACCGTGGCGCATAAGCTGCTTGGACAGTTCCGCTTCCTGTGGAAACGCTGTACACAGCAGCGGGTCCTTCAGAGCCGAGGAAGCCGGCGACAGGCGATAGGACCGGCTGCGTGGAAACTGCCGCGTAGATGGCGCTGAACACCTGCGGCCCCAGCGTGAACGCAACCCGCGTTCCATCATCGCTGATGGTGGCATCCGCGGCCATTGAGTTTTGAAAATTAGTCAGCACCTTTCGCATGAAAGGCGGACCCGGCGCCAGCAGTATCACCTGACCCCCATCAAGGTAGGACAGCAACGTGCCGTCCGCGCTAAGACTAGGCGAGGAAACCGCACCCCCCGCGACGGCGCCCAACTGGTACCCGTCAGAACGGATGGTGTAGAGCGTATTGGTACCCGACGTCCCAAGAAGAAGCACACTCGCGAGGGTGGGGACAGGCACCGTGAACGCGATCCACGAACCATCCGCGCTGATGGTGGCCTCCTGTGGGTACACCGAGGTGTCGGTGAATTGGGTCACTTGGCGAAGGTTGGAGCCGTCCAGATTCATCAGATAGACCTGCGCGGCGGAGGAAACAGCAGCGGAAGGCGCCGAGGAGATGAAAACCACTTGACCCTTGCTGCTGATCACGCGATGCCCGGACGCCGCCAGGGTTCCGCTATAAACGGGCAGTTTTACCGGCGCGGAGCCGTCGCTCTTCGCGACAAGAAACGCCGGGGTTCCAGCTTGTGCAAAGAGAACCGCGGAGCCATCGTCGGAAACATGTGGCGTCCGCAGACAAGTGTAGGGGACGCAGCCGAAGCAAATGGCGAGCGGCAGCACACATCCTTGCGTATCCACATAAAGAGTGCGATCGCTGCCCCGGCCGGCGCCGCCGGCACGTTCAGCAAGTGTACTTCCTCATGCAAGCCGGGATTGGCGGTGTATCCGGCCCAATGGCCGTCGGAGGTGAGCGACACGGAGTTGATGCCCAGGTATGACGTCGCGCTGGGCGAGTTCGTAAGCTGCCGAAAGCCGGAGCCGTCGGTGTTGACGGTGCAAACGTTGGATGCCGAGCCGGGGACGCCGCTCGACGAAAAGGACGACCCGAAAACAACGCTGCTGCCCGAGCCGGCGATCGCCGGTGGCATGATCGGCCCTTGAAGTCCTATCGGATAAGCAATGCTGGTCTGGCACTCTCCGATAACAGGGGCCAGCAGGGCAACCCACAAGAATACGCGCGGGCTCATAAGTAAAGTATATACCCCCGCGCCGCCACTGCCACCGTGGCTTCTTTTCTAACGCAGAGACGCAGAGGAAGACGCAGAGAACGCCGAGAAACCTGAGAATGCTGCCTGCTCCGCGTTCTCTGCGTTTTCCTCTGCGTCTCTGCGTTGAAGAAGAACAATTGGGATAGTGGTACTGTTTGGCGGGCCACCGCCAAGGGCTGGAGATTCTTATTGCCCGGCGGTTTGCGCGGGCGGAAGCGCAACCGAGGGCTGCAAGCTGAGGATGACCTGGAACCACCAGTTCGGCTGGTGCACAATCTCCACCGGGATGCCCTTCCAGGGACCCTCGCGCGGAATCACCAGCTCGAAGGTGCTGGTTTTTTTGTCGCTGTGATTCAGCACCGCGAAGGAGGCGCGCACGGGATGACGATAGGTGATCGCCGGATCGCGCGTGGTGAATTGCTCCACCTGCTTCCAACTCTTCAGCGTGGCCGTGTAAGCGCTCGCGTTGAAGTAATAGCAGCGCGAGATCGGCGCCGGTTTGCCGGCCACGGCGGCGTCGATCATCTCTTGAATGGTGGAGAGGAATCCCCCGGGACGGTCGCAGCCTGATGCGCCGTCGCTGTGGCGGATGGGCTTGTCGGTTTGGTCGAGACGCTCCATTACGGTGCGCATGGCACCGGGGAGTTGCTGGAAATTATAGTCCTCCGTTGAGGTGAAAGGCGTGGTGCGGGCCAGGGCGCGCCCGCGGTCGGCGCGGGTTACGGTGGCGTCGAAAAGGTGCGTGTTGTTTTGCTGTTCCTTGGATAGCTCCGCTTGCATGGCCGCGGCAGAGTCGCCTTTCGACGCTTTCATGAATCCCAGGAAGGCGCTGGAAATCGGATCGGCTCCGCCCGGTTCGGCCAGGCGCACCACTTCGGTGCCGGCGCCCCAGCGATTCACGCCTTTGGTCTTGACGGGATCGGAGCCGAACAGCACCTCAATGCTGCGCAGCCGCGGATCGTCCGGCGATTCGCGCCGCCGGATGTAGCCGCCGCCCACGCGCTCCAGGGAAACCCAAAACACCAACATGCGCACCCGCACGGCCATGGAGTAATCGTATTGCGCGGTGATCTTGGAAGAGGCGCGAATCCATTCCACCGCTTCCGTCAAGGCAGCGGTATCCGTGGGCGCACTCTGGGCCCCAGCCGGCGCAGCCAGCAAGACGAGGAGGGCAAAACAGACGCGTGGAATGTTACTCACTACTTCGATCATATCCGTAGGTCGCAGGTTAGACAGACAGTTTTTTCGACGCAGAGACGCAGGGAAAACCAGAAATCGCGTGTGCTAGGTTTTCTCTGCGTTGAAAAAACTGTTCGGATAGGTCACTGTGGACCGCGCCCACGCGCCGGCCGGGGAACCGGTTTGGCGCTGGCCAGCTTGATGTACTCAGCCGTAATGCGTTCCTTCTGCGCGGCGTCAAGAATCAAATGACGATGATTGCCGCCGGCGGACAGTGTGAACTTGCTGCGGCCTTCGGAAGTCACCTCAACGTGTCCTGGTTCCGACAGTTTGAAATATCCTTCTTTGGAGTGCGCCGCATATAAAACGGCGGCCAGCGGCGTGCCCGGTGTATCGGCGGCCCCACCGGGATTTTCCGCACGATAGGCGTCCACCACGGGATGCGCGGGCGTCCATGCAAAATCCGCTGCGATGCTGGAGCCGGGGTAGGGCAGCGCCCGGCCGATCTCCGCGCCGCAGACGATGACCGGCGTGGGCCACTCGGCGAACACTTTGCGCGCCGCGGGGAGATCGGTGCGAATGTACATTTCCGGCTCGCTATCCAGCGCGAGATCGCCGGCCGCGATCACCAGCGTCTTACACTTGGCGGTCAGGATTTCGTGCGCGGCGTGCAGGGAGAGCAGATGCGCCAGCGTGGTCAGGGGACCGCTGGCCACGACCACGGCGTTGCCGTCCGGCTGCGTGGTCAGGGCGTTGCGGATCACCGCCACGGGATCGGCGGTGTCGTTCATCTTCTTAATGTTGTTTGAGTATACAGGCCGGCCCTCCGCATCGTGCCGCGCTAAGGGCGCCGTGAACAGCGGCAGGTCCGGCGCGAGTTTGCCGTCGGTGGAGAGTCCCACAGGCAGGGTGCGCGCCGCGCCGCCGAACGCGCCGCTGACCGCGCCGGCATAGAACTGTCCCACCACTTCGCAGAATGCCGCCGCCTGAAGATTCGATCCGCTGACCGTCACCGACAACAGGTGCGCTTCGTTCTTGCCGTTCAAGCCGTAGAGCATGGCCAGCGCCAAGGCGTCGGAGGCGCGCGCCATCCCGGTGTCGAAGGCGATGCCCAGCGGAGGCGGTGCTTTTGGTTCCGGCTGCATGAGGTTTGGTTATTGAACCACAAAGTCACAAAGGACACAAAGAAAACCAAAACGCGGAACACGGGCAGAAGGTTGGCCTGCGGACTTTGTGTTCTTTGTGTCTTTGTGGTTTTTAGAAAAAACCTAACCCAAATCGAGACCTTCTAAACGCCCTGTAGAATCCCCGAACTCCTCGGCGTGGACGCCCATGCGATCCATCATGGTCAGGAACATGTTGCACATCGGAGTTTCCTTGCGCGCCACAATGCGGCGGCCGGTCTGGAAGGCGTTGCCGTGGCCGTTGTCGGCGCGTCCCGCGATCAGCGTGGGCAGGTCTTCGTGAGTGTGGCGGTTACCGTCGGAGAGGCCCGCGCCATAGACGATCATGCAGTGATCCAGCAGGCTGCCCGTGCCTTCCGGCGTGTTCTTGAGTTTTTGAATCCAGGCGGCGAAGAGCTGCAAATGATAGGCGTTGATCTTGGTCACCTTCTCGATCAACTGGGCATCGCCGCGATGATGCGTCAGGGGATGATGGCCGTCGGCGATGTCCAACTCGCGATAGCTGCGCGAGGTGCCCTCGTGCGTCACCAGGAACGTGGCCACCCGCGTGAGATCGGCCTGAAAAGCGATCGTCAACATATCCGACATCATGGCAAAGTGCTCCGCGAAATCGGCGGGCACGCCGTAAGGCTTGTCCATGTGAGGATCAATTTGTGAATTGTCCTTCTCGGCCCTCGCGATGCGGGTCTCCACTTCGCGAATCGAAGTGAGGTATTCGTCCAGCTTGCGGCGATCGGAAGGCCCCAGACCCGATTCCAGATGCTTGGTATCGCTGCTGACAAAATCCAAAATGCTGCGGCGATTGCGCGATCGCAGGGCCCGCGCTTCGGGAGTCATTTCCGCGCCGTCGCCGAAGAGACGTTCGAACAGCGCGCGCGGATCGAGCACCGGAGGCAGCGGCTGCGTTTCGCTTTTCCAAGCCAGGTTGTTGGTGTACGCGCAGGAGTATCCGGAATCGCAGTCGCCGGCTTGCCGGGCGTCTTCCAGACCCAATTCCAGCGATGGAAACTTGGTTTGCTTACCCACCTGATTGGCGACAATTTGATCGCAGGAAATGCCGGCCTTGATGTCCACAGTGGTCTTTTTCGGATGAACACCGGTCAGATACGCGCCGCAGCAGCGTCCGTGATCGCCGGCGCCGTCCAGCAGCGCCCGTCCCATGTTGTGGGTCAGATTGCCGAGTAACAAAATATCGTCGCGCAGCGGTTCCAGCGGTTTGAGGATGCGCGGCAACGCGCCCAAGGCGCCCTCATAAGCGGGATTCCAGTCGCGCATGATGATGCCGTTGGGCACGTAGACAAAGGCCATGCGCACGGGCGGCGCGGCGGTACTGGCGTGCAGCGCCGGCGCCATGGCGTCCAGAAACGGCAGCGCGATCGCCGTGGCGCCCATGCCGCGCAAGAGTGTTCGTCTGGAGAGTGCTTTACCGGTGATCATCTTGTGGCAACCTCCCTGGGCTTGGCGACCGGCACAGGCGCAACGGTTTCCGCCCGGCCATTCAAGAACGGATAGCTATCTATCACGGCGGCGATCAAGGTGCGCGAGCGATAGCCGGAGGCCTCAACCTTACGCACGATATCCGTGACGTAGCGCTGATCCGCAGGGTCCAGGCCGCGCCCTAAAGCGTATGTTAGCATTTTCTCGGTCAGGCAGCGCGTGAAATCGGGCATTTGGTCCAGCAGCAGCTTGCGCAGTTCCGCGGGCGTGGTAAAGGATTTTCCGTTGGGAAGAGTTCCGCTGGAATCCACCGGGAACTTGCCGTCCAGAGTGCGCCACTTTCCCAGACCGTCGTAGTTTTCCAGGCCGAAGCCGAGCGTGTCCATCTTGGCATGGCAGGAGGCGCACATCGCGTCGCTGCGGTGACGCTCCATTTGCTGACGCAAAGAAGCATCCTGGCCGATGGATGCTTCGTCCAGCACCGGAACGTCGGGCGGCGGGGGCGGGGGCGGCGCGCCGAGGATATTTTGCAGGACGTACTTGCCGCGAATCACCACCGAAGTGCGCGTGGGATAGCTGGACACGGTCAGCACACTGGCCTGGCTGAGCACGCCGCCGCGCTGGCTGGCGCTCGCGCCCGTTGCAGTCAAATCGACGCGCCGGAAATCGGGGCCCGTCACACCGTCGATGCCGTAATACTTAGCCAGGCGGTCGTTCAAGAATGTATACGGCGCGTCCAGAAATTCGGAGAGCGGACGGTCTTCCTGAAAGATGTACTCGAAGAACATGCGCGTTTCCGTGCGCATGGCTTCGCGCAATTCGGGACCCCACGCCGGAAACTTCTTGGGATCGGGCTTGACTTCGTCCAGGCTGCGCGTTTCCAGCCATTGTCCGGCAAAATTGGTTGCCAGCGCGGCGGCATGGGGATCGGCCAGCAGGCGCTTCCACTGCGCGTCCAGCACGGCCGGCTGGTGCAAGCGGCCGGACTCGGCCAAAGACAGCAGCGTGTCGTCGGGCATGGAGTTCCACAGGAAGTAGCTGAGCCGCGAGGCCAGTTCGACGTCGGAAATAGGATGCGACGAGACCACGCCCGATACCGGCTTCATGACAGGAGCAGGATCGTGCTCGATGCGGAACAGGAAATGCGGCGAGACCAGCATCGCTTCAATGGCCAGTTGCAAACCCTGCTCGACAGATTGTCCTTCGCCGCGCGCCTGATCCACAAAGCGCACCAGCGAGGCCACTTCCTGCGGTGTCACCGGCCGCCGATAGGCGCGATGCGCCAGCGTCGCGACGATGCGATTCACGCACGCCGGGCCGCTGTGGGGATCGCAAATCAGGATTTTCTTGCGGCTGGGCCGCTCGACGGCGGAAGGATACGGGCCGATGAAGGTGAGGGAGTCCAAAAACTTGTTTTTCTTGCGGTCGTAGGCTTCCTTGGAGGTCAGATTCTTGACGAAATCGTCGTCGATGAATCCGGCGCGAAAGACATGATCGCCTTCCGGCAGCGTCAGGCGCATCTGCTCTTCCGAGTAGGGATCGAAATACTCCAGGCCCGAAGGCTTGGTTTCCACCGGGATGGTGTTCAGCAGCTTGCCATCCATCCACAGGCCCATCTTCACGGGCTTAGCGTCCTTGGCGCGCTGGCCGGGCAATCCGAAGCGAACCACGTAATCGCCGTCCCATTGCACGTTGTGGGTGGCTTCGATGGTGGAGAAATCCAAGCGGCGGATTTTCTTGTCGCGGTTGTGATACAGCACTTCCAAGGGCTTTTTCGGCAGCGGATTGGCGCCCAGCGCGCGCGCCGAGATTTCTTCCGCGGCCGACAGGTAGCGTTCCATCAGCACCGGCGAAACGGTCAGCACGCTGGCGATGTTGTCGAAGCCGAAGCCCAGGTCGTCGGTGGGAAATTCCTTGGTGGCGCGGAACTCCACGCCCAGCAGATCGCGGACCGTGTTGGTGTACTCGCTGCGATTCAGCCGCCGCGCCACCACGCGGCCGGGATCGCGCGGCTGGGCCCGCTCGTAGCGGTCCAGCTCGCCTTCCACAAACTTGGCCATGGCGTCCAACTGCGCCTGCGGCGGATGCGGGGCATCCTTGGGCGGCATCTCGCCGGAGCGAATCTTTTGCAGGATCTTTCCCCAAGTCTCGCGATTTTCCAGCAGCGACGATGGCGTCGCCAGCGGCTTCAAGTTCAGCCCGCCGGACATCATGCGTTCGTTGTGGCAAAGCGTGCAGGTGGAAGCCAGGACCGGCTTCACGGTCTGATTGAACGCCGCGGGATCCGTGGGGGTCACGGAGGGCTTGGTAGCCGCGCACAAGGTGGCGGCAGCGGCAAAACACACAAAGAAGCGCCCAGGCAAATGAATCCCTCCGGCTCAAGACGATTATAACATTACAGAGGGGTACGCAACGCAGGCTTGGAGGCCTTGTTTTTCCTGTAGGGTGGGCCTCCGGCCGGCCTGTGTTTGACTGAATTGTCAGTACTGCGGTAGCAGATGGGTGTTCATGCGGTTAACTCGGTATGAACGGACCCATCCGCTACCGCGGACGGTACTGACAACCGCAAAGATGGCACGCGTCGAACGCCTGCGTTACGTCTGTGCAGCGGGCCAGTGGTCAGTTTGTTTTGTGCGTGCGGCTATTGAGCGACCCGAAGGACGATCCCGTCGTTTACACGGCCATTGCGGCGGGCGCGGACGTGCTTTGCGAGATCGGTTTCGCATCGCACATTCGCAACGGACCTTTAGATCGCCCTTTCAGGGCTTACTTTGTTGGCTGTTCTGTACCCAGGGCGACGCTTCGCTTGCCCTGGGCTGATATAGGTCGGGCCGTTGGCCCTCGCGAAGTTCGCACCAACCGACAGTTGGCCCTCTCGCAGTTCGTGCCAGCCAAAAGTTGGCCCGCGAAGTTCGCGAAGACCGAAAGCCCCGAACGGGGCGCGCTATATCAGCCCAGGGCAAGCGAAGCGTCGCCCTGGGTATGGCCGAGTTTTTATTCCAGCCCTGAAGGGGCGCGCTAAAAGCCGCCGCCAGACCAGACAGGCCGCGAGGTGCCAAAATCTCACGGCATGACGGCAATGGTTTTTTCCAACTTAGTGTCCGCGGATGACGCGCCTACGGCGATCTTGACTTGGTCCTGTTCCACGACCCAGCGGTCCGCCGCTTCGTCCCAATAGGCCAGCGATTCGGCGTGCAGAGGAATCTGCACCGTACGCTTCTCGTTGGGCGCCAGCGTGAGGCGCTGGAATCCACGAAGTTCCTTGAGGGGCCTGACGACGCGCGACCCCACGTGCGTGACGTAGAGCTGCACCACCTCGTCGCCCGCTACCGCGCCGGTGTTCCGCACGTCCACGCTGACGGTGATCGCGCCGCTGGGGCGTAATCGCGCTGCGCTGATGCGAAGATTCGAATATTGAAACGTGGTGTAGCTCAGGCCGTAACCGAAAGGATAGAGCGGATCGCCCTTGATAGTACATGTATGTTCGGCCGTGCCGGATGTTGTAATCCATCATGGGAGGAACTTGGTCGAGCGAGCTGCACCCAGGTTTGCACCAATCGTCCGCCGGGATTGATGTCTCCGAACAAAGCGTCGGCCAGGGCGCTGCCGGCATCCTGCGCGTTGTGCGTCATGTGCAGAATCGCCGGGATGTTCTCCTGGCTCCAATTGATAGCAAATGGGAAAGCTGGACACCAGCACCATCACGGTTTTGGGATTGGCGGCGTAGACCTGCTTCACCAATTCCTCCTGCTCCAGGTTGATGGCGTGACGGTCCATGGCCTCCTTGCCGTCGCTGGGAGTCGGGCACTTCGCCCATCCGGCATTGCAAGTGGTGTGATTGCCGACGAAAACGATGGCCACATCCGCGGCGCGCGCCGCCTTCACAGCAGCGTCGTCTTCGTTGTCGCCGGCATAGTTAACGGTGACGCCGGTGCCGACCTTGTCTTTAATGCCCTGCGAGCGGCGTGATCGTGTACGGCGGCGTACCGCTGTACCAGTCCAGGAGCACCGGGTCCGGCACGCGGCCCGATGACCGCGATCGATTTCAATTTGGATTTGTCCAGCGGCAGGAAATGGTCGGCATTCTTCAACAGAACGATGGATTTCTGCGCGGCTCGCTTGGCCACGGCTCGGTGATCGCCGGTCTGCCAGGCTTCGCCATCGCCCTTGATTTTGGTATAAGGAACCATCTCCGGCGGGTCGAGCATGCCCAATCTGATCATGACCCGGAACTCGCCCTTGATGGCCTCTTCAATGTCGGCCTCGGTCAGAAGCTTTTCCTTCAGAGCATCGCTGACCGGAGTCCTGGAAGCGATCCAGGAATTGGTTGATCCCCGCTTTCACCGCGGCGGCGGCGCCTTGCGCGAGCGTCGGGTAATACTTGTGCAGGTTGATCATGTTGCGAAGCGCGCCGGCATCTGTGCAGATGATGCCGTTCTGTCCCCATTCCTGGATCGTCACGTTCTTCAGGAAAGGATTTACGGTAGCGGGAACTCCGTTGATGGCGTTGTAGGCCGCCATGAACGCTCGCGCGCCTCCCTCGACGATGCCCATCCGAAAGGGGACCGAATAGTATTCCCGCAACAGCCGCGCGTCGAAATCCGAGGACGATCCGCCGCGTCCATCCTCGTTGCTGTTGGCCAGCAGGTGCTTCAGGAGCGCGGCGGTCCGCCAATATTTGGGGTCGTCGCCCTGGAGTCCTTTGACCATCGCGATGACCATGGTTCCGTTGAAGAAGGGATCTTCGCCGTAACACTCTTCGGTGCGGCCCCAGCGAGGATCGCGTCCCAGATCGGCGTTGGGAGCGCGAACCACCAGCGCGCCGCGGTGGTACTTTTCGCTTTGATAAATGTAGCGAGTCTCTTCGCTCTCCACTTGGCCGGCCTGGCGTATGAGGTTGGGATCCCAAGTTTCCGCCATGCCGATCGCTTGCGCGAATTGCGTGGTGGGGATTGGCGTCGGCCGGCCCCATCCTCCGGGACCGCCCAGGGCCAGACCGTGAAGGCCCTCCACATGCCCGGTGCCCCGGATGCCCAACCTCGGCACGCTTGGATTGGTCCCCAGGCAGGCGACTTTTTCGTCCAGGGTCATGAGCGAGATGATGTTGCTGACACGCTCCTCCACCGGAAGATTGGGGTTCTGAAACGGGTACTGATACTGGGCAAACGCCGGCGCGCAGAATAGGATCAAGACGACCGTGGAAACTCTCATGAGTCCGGATTGTAAGCCTTGGCGCGGCCGTTTGCCAGCAGTTACGGTGAACCAAGCGTGTTGTCAGAACCGTCCGCGGTAGCGGATGGGTCAGTCTCCCAGACACACGCGGACCCACCTGCTGCTTGCGGGCGAAACAACACCTGCCCTGCGATCAACCCGAGCCACTACGTGCTTACATGAGTTGACTCGGAGTGTGCTAGACTCCCGGCAGCGGAGCGGGAGCATCCATGCAAGTTTCTTTGGAGAAAACCGAAAACCGGGTGGTGGTGCAGCTCGATACCGAGGCGGAAGAGGCTTGCTATGTCTACGACCTCTTGCAGTCCGGCCGTCTGCAGACCAATCGCCCCGACACGATGCCGCTGCCCTTCCGAGGACAGTTCCTGTTTAAGCTTCCGGAGCGCGGCCGGCCCATCGAAATTCAAGTGGGCCGTCTGGAACCGACGGCGAGCGACAGACTGGCGGGAGGCGGCGCCTTACGCCTGCTGGTGGCGGTCCCGGGGCAAGCCGCCGCACTGTTGCCGGAACTGGAGGCCGCGCTGCGCGACGTTCCTCCAGCGTCGGAAGAAGAATTCAAGATGGATCAGGCCGAGCGCTTGGACGAGTTCGCGCGCATCCGAAAAATGAACTTCGCGCAGCGCATCATTTACTCCACGCGCGCCGGGCAAAGCGGCCGCACCTGCCTGATGCAGATGCCCAGTCCCATGCTGTTGCTGTACCTGGTGAAGAATCCGCTGATCACTTTGCCGGAAGTGATCGCCATCGCTAAGATGCCCAGCATTGACGCCCTGGTGGCGGAGCAGATCGTCAGGTCCTTGCGCAGCAATCCCCAATGGGCCATGAGCGAAGAGTTGAAAGTGTCCATCTCCCTCAACGTGAAGACGCCCGGCGGCACGGCCATCTCGATGTTGCGCCACCTCAATACCAAGAGCCTGCGCCGCGTCGCCAAGGCCGACGTTAATAGCTCGCTGAAGAACGCGTGTCTGAAGATCCTAATGGAGAGGAAAGACTAAAGGTCCACTTGCTCATAAACGTTCCGAAGCTTCAGGGCCGCCGGAACCGAGGCGCCTTAAGGGAGTCCTTCAGGCGTTGCGCTTCCGTCCTCGTCCACTTTCCTGCGGGCCGGCACAGGTATCGCTCCATGCGCACCGCGGACTGTGAGACGAGGACGTACTTCCGCAGCGATGCGATGGAAATCTGGAAACCATTCCGACGTTCGCGTTCGCCTACCCGCCGATCGCTTGCTCCACCACCACGTGATTGTCGTCCAGCAACGTGCCGGTGGCCCGCTGCACCGAGATGACCGCTTTGCGATAGCTGATCATCGCTTGCAAGAGTTGGTTTTCGGCGTCGCTCAAGCGCTGTTGTGCGTCCAGAACGAAGTTCAACTGACCGCTGCCTAGTTCGTACTTGCGCTGTTCGGCTTCCAGGCTTTTCTGGGCCAAGTCGCGCGCCTGAATGGCGCCCACGATATTCAAGCGGCTTTGCTCCAAACTGTTCAACGCCGTGCGCACGTCCAAGGCGATCTGTTGTTCCAGGCTGCGTTGTGTGTAGATGTTCCGCTTCAAATTGATCTCGGCATCCGCCGCGTCGGCGGCCGCCTGGTGACTGCGTAGCGGTAGATTCAAGGTCAGCGTGAAACCATAGGTGGGACTGCCGAAACTGAAGGCTTGGCGCAAAGCGTCGTTGAAACCGCCGGGCACCAGAACGCCGGTGATAAAGTTGTCGCCGCCCAAACCATTGCTGCTGTAGTTGGCGCCGATGCTCATGTTGGGCTTCAGTCCGTTCAAGGCCACCCGTTCGTTGGTTTCCTGGACGGTCTGCTGGCGGTGCAACAGGGTCAACTCGAGACGCTTGCGCCAGGATATCTCCACCGGGGCAGTGGCTGGCTGATGCCGGAATGCGCGGGCAGTGCCTGCGGCTGTCTCGCATTCCCCTATCTCCTCTTTCCCCTATCTCCTCTTAATTGGCGCCATGCCCAATACAACAGCGCCGCCCGTGCCCGTTGCGTTCGCCGACGCGCCAGTGAACCTCAGCAGCGCGCTTGTTTCCACGTAACCCAGCAGGACGCGGTCGCCGGCTTTGGCTTGCCAGCCGTCCAGCCAGGCCAGGGCCAGCGCGCCAGGCAGCGCGTTGTCGATGAGCGTTGGCGATTGACCGCCGGCGGGTACGAATTGCAATTGAGGATCGTCCGAGGCAAGCGAGAAAGCGAGACCACTGAGCGACAGATCCAGATTGGCGAGAAGGTAGATCGCAGCGCGCCGCCCGTCGGACACTAACTCCAACACGCCTCCCGGCGTCTCCGAAGTGCGCGCCTGCGGAGCGGCAAGAGGACATGATCGCCCGCGCGACACACGTGTCGGTCTCGACGTGTCGATATTGGTTACGCGCCGCAGAGTTGCGATCAGATCGAGCGTATTCAGCAGGCCGTCTCCGCCAGGGCGGCCCGTCAAAATCGTTGGATCGCCGCTGCCATCCAGCGGAAACGCGTCCATGGCATCGAAGCGGTCGGAACAGGTGGCAGGGAGGAATCCCGGAAGTTTGGTCACGGCGCGCAGAGCGGTGATCAGATCCAAGGTGTTCAGCAGGCCGTCGCCGAACTGGGCGGCGTTGTCCCCGGTGTAGGGAAACGCATCGCCAACCAAGTAGCTCAAGGGTAAGGACAGTGTTGCGTTTGGTCCCGTTCCCAGCGCGTATGCCGTGCCACCGGAACTTCCGGCAATAGTTGTGATCGTGGCCGTGTAGGTCTCCGCGCCGCTCATGGACGCCGGTATGCTAACGGCGACCTGACCCAGAGAAATGGTGGTTGCGCTCGACGTCGAGCCTAACGGAGGACTCAAATTGCTCCAGGTCACCGTGATCGCATTGGGACCCGCCGAGGTGTCAACGCTTGTGGGGTTGGGCATTGCGGCATCCTTTACGAACGCCAGCGTCCCAGTGAGCGCGGGAGCCGAGGCGCTTGGAGACACCGACAACGCGAAGGACAACCCGCTCAGTGTCACGCCGCTTTCAAGGGTCAGTGTCACTGGAATATTGGCCACCGTGCCAGGAACTACCGTCTCCGACGCTGATGTTACGGTGCCTACTGGCGGGCTGATCTGGCTGAGGAAGGCGTCGCTGCCACCAGCCAGAGTCTGGCTGACTGCGCCGGAAGTGGTTGGGAAATCGCTGGAGACGGTGTATCCAGTGACGTAAGCGGAGCGCGCAGCGTTCACGGCAATGCCGTAACCGGTGTCAAAACCGCTGCCTCCAAGATAAGACCCATAGGTCAAACTGTTGCCCGCGCTATTCAGCTTGACGACCAGCGCCGAGTACGTTCCTGGCAGCACCGATTGCGAGGCATTCGCGGTTGCCGGAAAATCGGTCGAAGCCGTTTCGCCTGTCAGGTAGACGTTGCCCGCGGAATCTACCGCGATGGCCAAGCCGAAGTCGTCGCCACTTCCTCCCAGATAGGTGGAGTAGCCGAGCGTATTCCCCGCAGGACTTATTTTCGAAACAAAGGCGTCGTATCCGCCTTTGATGCTCGTCTGCAAAGCACCGGTGGTGGTTGGGAAATTCGGCGACGACGTGTAGCCTGTTACGTAGGCGTTGCTCGCGGCATCGACAGCTATGCCGAAACCATAATCGTCGCTGCTGCCGCCCAGGTAAGTTGAATAGACTTGCGCCGTGCCGGTGGTGTTGAGCGCGGTCACAAAGGCGTCCGAACTTCCGGCGTAGGACGTTTGCACCGCGCCCGTGGTGGTTGGAAAGTTGGTTGATTGCGTATAGCCGGTCACGTAGGCGAGCCCCTGCGAATCCACGGCGATGCCGTAGCCGGCATCCTGGCCCGTGCCTCCCAGGTAAGTGGAGTAGGTGAGCGCGGTCCCGGCGGGGTTGAGTCGCGCAACAAAAGCGTTGGTGAGTCCGCCGCCGTAGGCGGTTTGGAACGCTCCGCTACTGGTGGGAAAGTTCAATGAAGTGGTGGATCCGGTGATGGTCGTCTGGTTGGTGGAGTCGAGCGCGATTCCATAAGCGATGTCGTCGCCGATGCCGCCAACATAGGTGGAATAGACCAGCGCGGTCCCCGTGGGATTCAGCTTGACCACGAAGGCATCTGTAGTGCCGCCATTGTAGGCGGTGCGATACGCGCCGGTGGTGGTGGGGAAATCGGCCGACGATGTGGAGCCAGTGACGTAGGCGTTCCCCGCGGAATCCACGGCGATGCCGTAAGCAATATCGTTGCCGCTTCCGCCCAGATAGGTCGAATATACGAGCGTACCTGCGGGACTGAATTTTGACACGAAGGCGTCGTAGACGCCGCCTTGATTCGCGGTCTTGTAGGCGCCGGTGGTCGTTGGAAAATTAGTGGACGCGGTGTAGCCGGCGACATACACGTTACCGGCGCTGTCGGTGGTCACGGCGTTGGCGACGTCGTCGGAGGATCCGCCGAGGTATGTGGAGTAGGGGAGGACAGGGTTGGTCACCACAGCTTGGCTCCTAATCAATCGATCGGAACGCGGCATGATCGAGGCGCGGGTTTGAGCAAGCCCCCACCAAGAGGCTGCGAACATCAGACCGACTGCCCCCCAGAGCCTGATACCGATCATCTACCCCTCAACCTCCTGAAATTCTCATCGTCACGTGATTCTAAGGGCCTCAGTAGCCCGTCGGCAACCTGAGGAAGAGCCAAGCGTTACTAAGCGCGTTGCCAAACGCCGGGAATAGTGAGTTGAGCGCCCGCGGAATGCCAATGGCAGTATAGCCAGTCACGCAGGCTGGTGCCGCACCTGGTATCGGCCCGAGTGCAGCACACGTCGTCAAGATTGCTCCTGACTGGGAGGCAACCGCATAGCCTTTGTCGAGAGTTTCTGGAAGAGTGCCGTTGTACTGACTGGGCTGCGGTGGCGATGCATGAGCTAGGTCCTGCAGCGTAAGAATTGATTGAGGCGTAGTAACGTCCCCTGTTTCAAGGGCCGTTAGGCGGGTCAGCGATAGGCCGTTGCTCCAAGGATTTGCCGAGTTGCTCTTGGGGCTGCCCGGCTCAGCGATCATGCCGGAGGGATCCTTCAGTCGGACGGGGTTAAGATTAGCGTATTGGTAAAGGTTTTGGTTCGTCGCCAACGCTGAGAGAAGATTAGCTGGGTCAGGACGAGTGAACCGCCCTAGCGTCGAGTCATAGTACCGATCCCGCAGGAAAATGAGTCCGGTTGCAATGTCCGTCGCCTCACCCGTGAATTTGTACTTGTTCTTGCTCCCTATCAGATCGACGCTACTCACGACATTGCCCCACGGATCATACGAATAGCTCGCCTTCCCAGCCGCCGATTGGTCCGTCACCGCCGTCACACTGCCTAGACCGTCGAATTGGTAAAAGCTTTGCAAACCCGTGGCCGACGCTGATATGAGCGACGACCCATACGCATAGCTGATGTTGCCGTCAGGACCGTTTTCGTTCAACGCTACCGGCAGGCTGGATGCCGTGTCGTTCACATAGGCGTAGGTCCCAGCGCCTGCCTGCTGTGACACGCGATTGCCGTCGCCATCGTACTGATATTGCGTGTTTACCGCGCCGCCAGTCACCGATGTCAAGCGGTTCAGCGCGTCCCATGCGTATGTGAGCGTTGTCCCGGTCAACTTGGTAAGTTGATTGCCGTTCCCGTCGTACGTGAACGTTGTCGATCCGACCGAGAGCAACTCGTCGGCTACGTCGTAGGTGTAGTTCACCCGGCCTGACGGCCCAACCATCAGCGTCCGGTTACCGACCGCGTCGTAAGCGTATCGGGTGACCTCTCGCGAGGGCGCTGCCCATAAGATCAGGCGGTAGAGCTTGTCGTAGCCGTAGCGTTCGATCCCTTCGTTGTAGGACGCGACCTCCAGGCGATTTCCCACCTTGTCCAGCACATACGTGTAGCCGGAGTTCGTCTTCGTGCCCGACCGGTTCATGACACTCAGCAGCCGTCCGGCGTCGTCGTATGAATAAGCGGTAGAAGCGCCATTCGGAAGCGCGGTTCCGATCAGGTTCCCGGCCGCGTCGTAACTGTTCGTGGTCGTCTGCGAAGACCAGTCTGTTGTCTGTGACAAACGGTTTAGCGCGTCATATTGATAATTCACGACCTTACTATCCGGGTAGGTGATCGAGCTTCGATTGCCCACGGCATCGTAGGTGTAGGCGACCACGCTGCTGTCCGGTTGCGTAACCGATAGCACGCGATTCAATGAATCGTAGACGTAGTTGGTGGTTCCGCGCCAATCGATCATGCTCAGCCGGTTGCCCGCCGCGTCGTAGGTGTAGTTGACGGTCTTCCCGTCGGAAAGAAACGCCGCGATTCGCCGGTTCAGCGCGTCGTAGATGAAGCTGTTCGTCTTGCCGTTTCCGTCCAGCGTGCTCGTGAGATTTCCCACGGCGTCATAGCCGTAGGTTTGCACGCGCAACAACGGATCGGTCCGGGTATGCAAACGCCGCAGGTTGTCGTAGGCCAGCGCGGTGGCGTGCGTATTGGCGTCGGTGATGGAAATCTGATCGTCGTTGCCATTGTACGCGTAAGTCGTAACACCGCCCGCGGCGTCGGTGACTTGAACCAGATTATTGTCGGCATCATACGTGTAGGCCGTGACGCTGCCGTTGGCATCCGTGATTTGCGTGCGATTACCGTTGCCGTCATAGACATAACTGGTGCGATCTCCCAGCGGATCGGTGGAAGTAAGCAAGCGGTCGTCGGCATCGTACGTTCGCGTCCAGGTTTTCCCAAGCGGATTGGTGGTGCTCAACAAGTGTCCCACAACATCGTAGGTCATCTGGGTTACGTTGCTCAGTGCGTCGGTGATCTTGGTGCGATTCCCGTAGGCGTCGTACTGGAAGTTGCTCGTGAAATTGCGCGCGTTCTCCGCGCTTTGCAAGAGGCCCGAGGAATCGTAAGTATTCGTCGTGACGTTGGCAGAGGCGTCCGTGGACGTTAATAGGTTGCCCTTCGTATCGTAGGTAAATTTCGTCTGCCGGTTGAGAGGATCCGTCACCTGCAACAGATTGTTCTTCGTGTCGTAGGCAAACGTGGTGACATTGCCCAGCGGATCGGTGCTGCTCAGCAGACTACCGACGGCGTCATAGGTGAACGCGCTGACGTGGCCGAGAGCGTTCGTTTCCGAAGCCTTCAGGTTGTTCGAGTCGTAGGTATAAGTGGTCAGTCCGCCAAGGGCGTCGATGACACCAATCAGGCGCAGACCTGAATCGTAAACGTTCTGAGTGTTGTTACCTAACGGGTCGGTGATAGTGGTGGTTCCGGTTGAGGGTGTGGCGTACGCAAAAGTCGTTATAAAGCCGCGAGCATTCTTTTGCGACACCACGCGGCTTTGCGTATCGTAGGTATTCTGCAAATACACATTACCTCGCGGATCGGTCGCCGAGGTCATCCGATGGCTGGTGTCATAGGCATACTGCGTCACTGCCCCGGAGAGATCTGTCGACGAAAGAAGATTCCCAGCGGCATCGTAGGAATACTGCGAAGTCCGGCTCAGAGGGTCGGTTACGGACAGCAGCCTGCCGTTGCTGTCGTAGCTAAACGTAAAGACCCGCCCGCTCGGATCAGTGACGGAGCTCAACTTGCCGCCGGTGTCGTATGCCAGCGATTGGGTGTTGCCATTATGGTCGGTAATGCTCGCCAGCGCTCCGTTCACGGAGAATGTGAAGGCCGTTTGATTCTTGAGGGTCAACGTGAAGGTGCCATCACTGTTTTGAACCAGAGTGTTGAACAGCCCGACGGTCTGAGGCATGAATGCACCGCCGCCGGTCGGCGCGTAATAGTCGGTATGCCCGTCGTTCATCTTCACGGCGGCGACACCCGAAGTGCCGTTCACAGCCAGGAAGATGTTGTACGAATGCGTCCAGAGGGCCCCATCGGGCCGATGTAGGTGTCCTGGCTGTTGTAGCTGCGCGTAAAGGTGAAGTTCAGGCCGCGGCCCGTGACACTGAGGTCTGTTACCGTATTGTAGTAGTTGCCGGTTGCCGTATTGACCGGCTCGGCCACAAAGCCATTACGATTTGTGCTGGATCCTGGCGCGCCGATGACAGTGGATGCCGGCGGTGGCGTCACGGCGGTATAGGTGCCCGAGAAGTTGATGGCGTTTCCCGCCGACAGCACCAGGACTTGTGAAGAGGGCGTGGCATAGCCCGCCACCGCATTGTAGGCGATGGTATAGGTTCCAGTCTTTGCGCCAGACGCCGTGTAGGACTGGCCGCTGCCAGTGTACGTTGCGGGTCCGGTGATCGCAAATGTGGCAGCGCTGAGGTTCGTGGTCACGTTGATATTGCCTGTATTCCCGTTGGGATTCACCAGGAAGACGTAGGCCGTGATGTTGCCAATGAGCGGCGATCCCGCCTGTGTCGAGGTGGCTAATTGACTGTCGGCCGCGTAGGCGTAGAGGATGTGGACTCCCGGCTGGAGAGCCGACGTTGTTCCCGTGAACGATGGCGCGCTGCTCGACCACGTTCCCTGCCAGGTGTCAATTTGGTACAGAACGTCCGCAACTGCCGGAGCATTCGGACTGAACGTGCTCTGCCCTCTGAAGGTAAACGCCGGCGTGGCGCTAACGGCAAGGTTATTCGGCAGCGCGGTGATGGTGGCAGTCAGAGGGACCGCTTGCACGGATTGTTCCGCAATCACGGTAACATTGTTGTTGCCAGGGGTGGAAACGTAGATCTTGTTGGTTGCCGGGTTCACAGCGATTGAGCCAGCCTCGGTCCCGACGCTGACTTTCGTAACGAAGTTAGTTGCGCCGTCAATCACAGTAACGTTGGCGCTATTGGTGGTCGCGTAGACTTTGTTGGTGACCGGGTTCACATCCAGGAAGTAGTGAGCAATCCCGGTGTCCAGGTTTACAGTGGCGTTGGTGACACCGTCAATCACGGTAACGGCGAAGGTTGTGGCAATGTAGATCTTGTTGGTCACCGGGTTCACCGCTATGGATTCTTCAGTGCCCAGGACGAGCACCGTGGCGGTGGAGTTGGTGGCACCGTCAATCACTGTGACGACGCCATTGTCATAGTTGGCAACGTAGATCTTGTTGGTCACCGAGTCCACCGCCGCCGAAAAAGGATGGTTCCAGACGCTCACGTTGGCAGTGTCGTTGGTCGCACCGTCAATCACCGTGACGTTGGCGCTGTCGAAGTTGGCAACGTAGATCTTGTTGGTCACCGGGTTCACCGCGACGAACCTTGGCGCGTATCCACCGCTCACCGTAACCGTAGCCGCGGAGTTGGTGGCACCGTCAATCACTGTGACGTCGCCACTCCCATAGTTGGCAACGTAGATCTTGTTGGTCACGGGGTTCACTGCCACCGAAAACGGTTCCTGTCCGACCCCCACTGATGCGGTGGAGTTGGTGGCGCCGTCAATCACAGTAACGCTGTGGCTGTCGTAGTTGGCGATGTAGATCTTGTTGGTCGCCGGGTTTACCGCCACGGCACAGGGCGTGGCGCCGGAGATCACGGTGGACATGGAATTAGTGGCGCCGTCTATCACGGTAACGGTGTTGCTGGCGCGGTTGGCGACGTAGATCTTGTTGGTCACCGGGTTCACCGCCACGGCATAGGGTGGGCTCCCGGCACCAACAGTGGCGGTAGAGTTGGTGGCGCCGTCAATCACCGCGACGGTGCCGGGCCCACCATCATTGCCCCAGTTGGCGACGTAGATCTTGTTCGTCACCGGGTTCACCGTGATACGGTTAGCAGCGCCCACGGCGCCCAGGGTGGCAGTGGTGTTGGTGGCGCCGTCAATCACCGTCACGCTCGCGTCGTCAAAGTTGGCGACGTAAATCTTGTTGGTCGCAGGGTTGACTGCCACCGAGCCAGGGGTGGTTCCGACGCTCACGGTGGCTGTCGAGTTGGTGGCGCCGTCAATCACCGTGACACTGGCGCTAGAGTTGTTGGCGACGTAAATCTTGTTGGTCACCGGGTTCACCGCTACAGACCAGGGATTGGTCCCGGCGCTCACGGTGGCTGTCGAGTTGGTGGCGCCGTCAATCACCGTGACATTGGCGCCGGCAGAGTTGGCGACGGAGGCGGCAGAGTTGGCGACGTAGATCTTGTTGGTCACCGGGTTCACCGCTACAGAAAGGGGATTGGGCCCGGCGCTCACGGTGGCTGTCGAGTTGGTGGCGCCGTCAATCACCGTGACGCTGTTGCTGAAGTTAGCGACGTAAATCTTGTTGGTCACCGGGTTCACCGCCACCGAACTTGGACCACTCCCGACGCTCACGGTGGCGGTAGTATTGGTGGCACCGTCAATCACCGTGACGCTGTTGTAGCGGTTGGCGACGTAAATCTTGTTGGTAACCGGGTTCACCGCCACCGAACCTGGACCACCCCCGACGCTCACGGTGGCTGTCGAGTTGGTGGCGCCGTCAATCACCGTGACATTGTTGCTGAGAGAGTTGGCGACGTAGATCTTGTTGGTCACCGGGTTCACCGCCACCGAACCTGGACCACCCCCGACGCTCACGGTGGCTGTCGAGTTGGTGGCGCCGTCAATCACCGTGACATTGTTGCTGCTAAAGTTGGCGACGTAGATCTTGTTGGTGACTGGGTTCACGGCTGCGGCGGAGGGATGGAAACCGGCTCCTAAGGTTGCAACGACGGCTTGGGCGCCGAGGAGATGGCCCAGTCCGCAGACGAGCAGGAGTCCTGAGGAGAGACGCGTTGCCGACGAAAGGTGCCGCATAGAAGAACCTCGCTTGCGGCTGGCCCGGAGAACCAGCTTCCACCGGAGAGGGTATCACAATAAATGCCAAGAGATATTGCCAGATCAGCCCCAGAACCTCCGCCAAAGGGAAACGGTGTCAGCCGGAACGGGGAGGGTTAATAGTTTTCTGGGAAATGACGGAAAGAACAGTATGCACGCCAGCGAAAACCGACCCGACCCGGCGGACCCGGTTTTCCCCGGCAGTTGGACATGGCGGTCTTGCAGAAGTCAGAACAAGAACTCCGTCAGCACCCGTAGACCCGCTGGAAAACGCCTGGGCGTCCTCCAAATCACAGCCAACAATGGAACAAATAGTTTGTTCATTGAGTTCCCTCCTGCTGATAATCTCGCGATCTTCGACTCCGGCCTCTTTATAGCACGCCTGAGCCAGCGCCTACAACGCCCAAAATCCGGAGCCCAAAATCCGGACAGCCCGCGGCAATGGGACAAGCGGCCCGCGCAGGACAATGGAGCCATGCGGAGACGATCGCGACAATGCTCCTCCGAAAGACCGGCCCTGAAGGATAATGAGGCAAGGCAACGCATCGAAAAGGCATTGACTGTGGAAGCGGTTGTGGAGTACGCTCCATACATGGAAACGATCCAGGTGGTACTCGACAAGCCGCTGCTCCTGGCTGCTAACCGTTTAGCAAAGAAGGCCAAGGTGAACCGATCCGTTCTGATCCGCACGGCGTTGAGCGAGTACCTCAGGCGGCAACGCCATGAGGACCTCGTGGAACAGGAGCGTCGCAGTTACCTGGAAAAGCCTGATTCGGTGGCCGAGGCCGAGGCCTGGGCGAGGATCGCGGCATGGCCGGAAGATTGATCCGTGGAGAGGTCCGGATGGTGCGCTTTCCCGCGCCGGACAAGCAACGTCCGGCAGTCGTCTTGACGCAGGACAGCGCGATCGAGTATCTCAACACCGTGACGGTGGCGCCCGTTACTTCCTCCATTCGGGGAATCCAGTCGCAAGTAATGCTGGACGAGCGGGATGGCATGAAGGCGCCATGTGTGGTCAACCTTCACAACATTGTCACGGTGCCAAAGCACTACCTGGGTTCTCGAATCACCCAACTCAGCCGGGAGCGTATCGAGCAGGTCTGCGCGGCGATGGACTTTGCACTCGGTTGCTCATAGACGGAAAGCGCGAGGACGGCCTGACGTGGCCCGCCGCAAGCGCGCACCGACTTCGCCTGCGTGGCCGGGGAAAAGAGTTCAGCCGGAGAGTGTGGAGGAGGTCATCGAGCCGTGAAGAAGGATTTCGATTGCGTGGAAATGAAGAACCGCATCCAAGAGGAGCTTCTCCGGGAGGTCCAGCTTCTGAGCGAAGAGGAAGCTCAAAAGCGCCAGTGGCAGAGAGTGCTCGACGATCCGATCCTGGGCCCCTTTGTCCGGGACATCCCGTGAAGCCGGCAGGATGGTGGCGGAAGGCCGGATGACCAAGGAGGAACCGCCCCAAGGATCGTGACAGAAGTTACCTCCAGGCGAATCAAGTCAAAGCCAACGATGAAACAAATAGTTTGTTCATTGAATCATCGCTTGCTGAGAAATCTCGCGATTTTCGACTCCGGCCTCTTTGTAGCACGCCTGGGCCAGCGCCTACAACGCCCAAAATCCGAGGGACGCGGCGACGATGATTCTACTTCTTGGCGATGAATCGGACTGGATCGAGGCTCTGGAAGTGGGCATCCTGAGTCCAGAGCACAGCTTCATAGGCCTGCACTGTTGCCCAAATGACGCTGTCCGCCAAAGCGAGCTTCGAGGCTAGGCCACATCTGGCAGCCGCCCTCGCCAAGCCAGCCCCAAGAGGCACCACCAAACCTTGCTGCATTTGCATGGTGATTCGGATTGCGGCGACCTCGCCGCGTTCGCGAAGCACAACCTTGAAGACTTCGAGGACGGTGATGGATGGCACGACCAGGTTCTTCACGTCTTCTATCGCTGGCGCGAAGAAATTCGCATTCGGCCCGTCCGCGAAATACTCGAGCCAGCCGGAGGAATCCATCAGATTCATACCCGATCTTCTTGGTCGCGCCCGATCGTAGTATCGATTCCGCGGAGATAGCCGCGCATTTCCCGCATGGGCCTGACCGGTACGTACTCAATTCGGTCTTCGTAGAGGACGACCTGAACCTTCTGGCCCGGCCGGATTCGGAGTTGTTTCCGCACACTCTTCGGAATGACGACTTGGTACTTCGACGAGACGGTCACGGTGTCCATGGGAACCTCACTAAACGACAATACCATCGAACGCCCGACCGTTCAACCCGTGCCCTTGGGGTCAGGAGAAGGGGGGAAAGGGGTCGGAAAAAGGGTCGGAGGAAAGATGTCATCCTGAACGGGGAAAAGCCCCGGTCTGGCCTGGCCGGCGTTCAGCGTGGCGCTGTTTCCTGTACTACTAACGCAGATTCTGGAAAACGTTCTGACACGTCCGCTTACCCGCCGATGGCCTGCTCCACCACCACGTGATTGTCGTCCAGCAACGTGCCGGTGGCCCGCTGCACCGAGATGACCGCTTTGCGATAGCTGATCATCGCTTGCAAGAGTTGGTTTTCGGCGTCGCTCAAGCGCTGTTGTGCGTCCAGAACGAAGTTCACTTGGCCGCTGCCTAATTCATACTTGCGCTGTTCGGCTTCCAGGCTTTTCTTGGCCAAGTCGCGCGCCTGAATGGCGCCCACGATATTCAAGCGGCTTTGCTCCAGGCTGTTCAACGCCGTGCGCACGTCCAAAGCGATCTGTTGTTCCAGGCTGCGTTGTGTGTAGATGTTGCGCTTCAAATTGATCTCGGCATCCGCCGCGTCGGCGGCTGCCTGGTGACTGCGTAGCGGCAGATTCAGAGTCAGCGTGAAACCATAGGAAGGGCTGCCGAAACTGAAGGCTTGGCGCAAAGCGTCGTTGAAACCGCCGGGCACCAGAACGCCGGTGATAAAGTTGTCGCCTCCCAAACCATTGCTGCTGTAGTTGGCGCCGATGCTCATGTTGGGCTTCAGTCCGTTCAAGGCTATCCGTTCGTTGGTTTCCTGGACGGTCTGCTGGCGGTGCAACACGGTCAGTTCCGGACGCTTGCGCCAGGACAACGCCACCGCGGCATCGGGCGGAGGAAAGGAAACCTCCGTGGTGGCGGGCGTATCCGTCAGATCCAGCGGCAGCTCGCGAACCTGGGGATCCATGTCCGCGGAGATCAGGCGGCGCAACGCGTCTTCCTGCTGCTTTAGAAAATACTCGGCGCTGGTCACCGCCACTTTGCGGTTGGCCACGTCGGCCTCGGAGCGAAAAATGTCCAGCGGCGGAAGCGCGCCCAGTTCCAGCGAGCGTTTATCGCGCTCATAAAACTTCTCCGCCAGGTCCAGCGAGTTGCGCGCCACCGCCAGGCTCTCCCGGGCGTTGACCGTGTCCCAATACTGGTTCTGCACCGATTGCAGAGAGCCGATCAGCAACTGTTCGAAGCGATCGCGCGCCACTAGCCGGTTAATGCGCGCGATCAGGATGGGGGCGCGCTGCAAAAACACTCCGCGGCCGCGCAGCAGCGGCTGGCTGATCGTGAAGTTCAGGCCGGCGGTCAGCGCCGGATTCAACAGGTTGAAGCTGCTGTTGCTGGACGTTTTCGTGCCCGTGAATTCCACGTTGTAGACCATGCCGGTGGGCGTCAACTGGGTGATTCCCACATTCGTGTCTTGAAAGAGCGACTTACTGGCCACCAACTCGGAGAACGTCGGCGAAGAGGAAAAGTTGCTGTTGAAGGAACTGGCAAATAGCGGATCGAAGCCGGCAAAGGAGCGCATTACGGGAGAATCGGCCTGCTGCACATCCAGGCGGGCCAGCCAGACATCGGTGTTGCGCGATACCGCCAGTTGGGTCACATCCGCCAGCGACAGCCGCAGCGTGCCGTCGCGCACGTGTTCGCGCAACGTACCCGGCAACTCTAGTTTGTAGTGTTGGCGCGACTGGAACATGGTGTGGAAATAGCCCACCGTGGGAAACAGGGGCGCGCTGCCCTGGGCGTGCAGGCATGGCAAGGCCAGCAGCAGAAGAATCGGAAGATGGCGGAAGGTTTTCATTCGTAGCGCATGGCCTCAATGGGATCGAGTTGCGCGGCTTGCCGGGCCGGATAGAGGCCGAACACCAAGCCGACGGAAACGGAAACGGTGAAAGCCAGCACAATGGACGAGGGGCTGACAATCGTTGACCATCCCGCGGTCAGGGCGATCAAGCGGGACATGGTGAAGCCGAAAACGATGCCCAACAACCCGCCGGCGATGGAAATCATGGTGGCCTCCAGCAGAAACTGGCGGACAATGTCGGCGCGCCGCGCGCCGATGGCGCGGCGAATACCGATCTCGCGGGTGCGCTCCAGCACCGTGGCCAGCATGATGTTCATGATGCCGATTCCGCCCACCAACAGGGAAATACCGGCGATCGCCACCATCACGAAGTTGAAGATGCTCTGCGTGCGGCGCTGTTCTTCCAGCAGTCCGGCCGGCACGATCACCGAAAAATCTCCGGCGCCGCGATGGCGGGCTTCCAAGATCGCGCGCGTGGCTTCGGCCGTATCCACCGACTGCCGGGAGTCGGCCAGCTTCAGGTAGATGCCGTCAATCTCGTCTTTGTATTCGCTCTGGGCGTTGGCCAAGCGCAGCAAGGCGGCGCTGAGCGGAACGTAGATGAACAGGTTGCGATCTTCCATCTGCACGCCTTCCAGTTCGGTCTGATATCCGGCTTGCGAAGCCAGCACGCCGATGACCCGGAACCAAACATCGTCCACTTTGACGAACTCGCCCACGGCGTCGCCCGACCCCAGCAAGGCGCGGCGCGCGCCGTCGCCCAGCACGGCCACGGCGGCGCCTTCGGCTTGTTCGCGGGAGTCGAAGAAGCGTCCCGCGATGATGCGCAGTCCGGCAATGCGCGGAAATTCCGGAAGCACGCCCATGACGATGGGTACGTCCTTGGTGACGGTTGGAAACACCCGCGCCGGCTTATAGCGCTTGCGAGGTGAAACCAGTTCCACTTGCGGCAGATTGCCCTGCAGCGCGCGCACGTCGCGGAAGGTCAGGCCGGCGGAGGTCTTGCGGCGCTGCTGCAACTCTTCCCATCCGCCGGCCTCGCGCGCTTCCACAATCACGTTGTCCACGCCCAGCGTTTCGATAAAGCTGAGCGCTTCCTGCCGCGCACCCGCGCCGATGGAAAGCATGGAGATAACCGCGCCTACTCCGAAGATCATGCCTAGCATGGTGAGCAGCGTGCGCAGCTTGTGCGCCGCCAGGCTGCCCAGGCTCATGCGCACTTCCGGAGCCAGCATCAACAATCTTTGGTAGGAAGAGACCATAGCGCGAAAGAACTATTTCCCTCCCGGCGACGAGGTCAAGGGATTGCTCTTCTTCTTAGCCGCCGCGGAGCGTTCCTCGGGATCGGCCAGGGCCACGCGCTCGCCGCCGCTTAAACCCTTGGTGATTTCCACCTGGCTCTCGCTGCGCCGCCCGGTGCTCACTTCCAGGCGCTGAAAATTGCTGCCGCCGTTGGCCAGGTAGACCCACTTCTTGCCTTCTTTTTCAACCACCGCCTGTTGTGGCAGGAAAACCACGTTGGAGGCCTTCTCGGTCGTGATGACCACTTCCCCGCTGAGGCCCGGACGCAGCCGCGGATCGTTACCTTGAGGACCGCTGTGCAGTTCGAACACGCCTTCGAACGTTTTGTTCGGCGAAGAGTCCCAATCGCGGCTGTTAATGCCGCCCAGCGATTTCACTTTGCCTTCCAGCGGCAGGTCCGGCAGCGCGTCCAAATGGATGACCACGGCCTGGCCTTCCTTCAAATTGCCGCGATCCGTCTCGTTGATCTGCGCGGACATCTCCAGCCTGGTGTTATCCACCACGTCCACCACGGGATTGCCGCCGAAAACCTGATCGCCGATGCCGAAGTCCGGCAAGTCGATGCCCGGAAACCACATGCCGCCGGCGGCCATGCGGTTGATCCGCACGCTCACCAGGCCGTCCATGGGGGCCTTGACATCCAACTGTTTCAGGCGCGTTTCCGCCTGGGTTTGATCGAACTTGGCTTTGTTGAGTTTCTCCTGGTTCAGCGCCAGGTCGGCGGCGTCGGAAGAGTTGCGCGCGGCGATATCCTCTTTCAACTGTGCCAGCTTCTTCTGCGCGGCTTCCAGCAGCAGAATGTTTTTCTGCGCGTCGATCGCCGAGACCGTTTCATTCTTGCTGACGTCTAATTCCGCGGCGCGGACGGCGAACCCGGCCTTCATCAAGTCCACCTGATCCTGGTGCTCCTTGATGGCCGCGTCGGCGTTGGCCTTGCGGATGGTTTGGTCGGCTTCATCCACGCGGGAGATGGCGGCGTCCAGCGCGTTCTGCAAGTCTTCGCGATCGAAGGTCAGCGCCACGTCGCCTTTGTGAACGGTCGAGCCGGCCGGCATGACCGTGGTGATCATTAAGGTGCCGCCGACGTTGGGCGCCACCATCATCGCCGAGTTCTCGGCGCGCAGCGTGCCGCGGGTGTGCGTTTCCACCACGAACTCGCCTTTGCGCGCGATGCTGGTGGCGATTTCGATGCGCGACGGCGCGAAGTAGCGCGTTGCTTCCACGCTGGCTCCGGCGAGCACCGCGCCCGCCACCAGTAATCCCGCCGCCCATTTGATGAGTGTGCGCATCGCTTACCCTCCTCCCGGACCCGACTTGGCGGCGGTGTCGGGCTTGACGGGCTCCTCAAGCGCCACCGTATCGCCCGGTTGCAGGCCTTCCAGCACCTGCGTCTGGCCGTCGCCCTTCTTGCCGATCTCGATCTTGCGAAGTTCAAAATGGCGGCCCTGGCGGCCCCCGGGCGAACCCAGGCGACCATGCGGCCGTTGCGCTCAAACACGGCCCGCGAGGGAATCAGCGTGACGCCGCGCAGGGTCTCCGTTTCCACGTCGGCGCTGGCGCTCATGTTGGGGCGCAGGCGGTTGTCGTCGGGCGCCAGATCCACCAGGGCCTTGAAGAATTTCTTGGGAGGCCAGCCGTCGAAAACCATTTGCGCGGTGGTGCTGATGTTCTTGATCTTGCCGCTGAAAGAGCGGTCGGGAATGGCATCCACCTTCACGCGGGTCATTTCTCCCACGCTGACCTTGCCGCGGTCGGTTTCCTCGATGGTCAACTCCAGCACCAGCGTCTTCAAATCGGGGATTTCCGCCAGCGACGCGCCCGGCCAGGAGGCGTCGCCGGCCTTGAAAGGCGGGGCCTGGCCGAAGCCCATTTGCGAGCGCCAGTTGGGCATGATCACCACCATGCCGTCAATCGGCGCCTTGATGGTGAGCAGGGAAATGTTGGTTTGGGCCAACGTCATGTCCGCTTCGGCCTTTTTGCGCTTGCGCGCCACGGTGTTCAAGTCGGCGGATTTGGAAGTTTCGCGCGCGGTGTCGTCGTTGAGCAGCTCTTGCAGATGGCGCTCGTCGGTTTGCAGCGTCAAGCGGGCCTTGCCGGCGTCGATTTCGGAGAGGATTTCGCCCTTCTTCGTGTCCAGGCGCGCGCCTTCCACGTCGTAGCCGGCCTGGGCCACGTCCAGGCGGGATTGCTCGTCCACTTGATGCTGCTGCGCCTTGATTTTATCGGTCTCTTTATCGGCCTGCTTGACGTTGGATTCCTGTTCCTTGACTTTGTCTTTTTCTTGCGTGGCGTCAATCACGGCCACCATATCCCCGGCCTTGACCATGGTTCCGCTCTTGGCCACGTTCACCAGTTTCACGTCGGTGACCGTGAAAGGCGCGTACAAGGTCACGCTCCGAGTAGCCTTGATGTCGCCGCTCAACTTCATGGTGATGGTCAGATCGCCCTTGCGAACGGGCGCGGTGGGCACGGATTCCTCGGCATTGGCCAGTCCAGGCAACGCGCCGCGCCAGAGGTAGAGTCCTGCGACGGCCGCGACAACCAGCGGGATCAGGATGAGGCGTTTCATTTCTTGGACGCCTCCGGCGTGGTTCTGGGCGCCTCCGGCGTGGTCTTGGACGCCTCCGGGCTGATCTTCTTAGTAGCTTCCTCCGGCGCCAGGGCCGCGACCATCTGGCCTTCCCGCAAGCCGCTGGTGACGGCCCAATTCGTATCGTTGAAACCTCCCAGAGTCACTTGCCGGCGCTCCAGACCTTTGTCGCTGTGCACCCATACATAATCGCCGCCGCCCAGGCGGGCCACCGCGCCGCGCGGGACTAGCAACGCGTCAGGGACGCGATCCACTTCCACGTCGGCGCTGGCGGAGATGTCGGGAATCAGGCGGGGATCGCCGCCTTGAATCTTGAACCACACGTTGAACAGCCGCGTCTTGTCGCCGAAGGTGCCGTTTTGTCCCAGCGGGCTGATGCTTTCCACGCGTCCGTGCAAGCGCAGGTCGGGATAGGCGTCCAGGCGGATCTCGGCCGAGCCGCCGACGTGGATATGTTGGGCATCCAGTTGGTTGACGTGGGCGCGCATGGCCATGGCGGAGGTGTCCACAATTTGCATGAAGATCAGCCCCGGCCAGACTTGATCGCCTTCCTGCACCGTGCCCATTTTGTTGCTCTTCCAAAACGGTTGGTATACCACCATCCCGGACGCCTGGGCCTTAACGATCAAGCGATCGTAGTTGACGCGGGCCTGATCCATGGCCAGTTTCTCGCGGTCGCGCTTGATTTCCAGCAGGCGGATTTCGGCTACCGCGGAGGCTTGCCGCAGATCCAGCGTTTCTTGCTGCATCTTCAGCGTGGCTACCGCCTCGGCCAGAGCCTGCTCGTTTTTCTCGGCGTCGATCTTAGAAAGGATCTCGTTGCGGCGGTTTTCCAGCTTGGCGGATTCCAGGTCGGCTTTGGCCTTCTGCAAATCGCTGAGCTGTTTCTCCCGCTCGATCTTCAGTTCAGCCTCGCGCTTAACGATGGCATCGTTCTGGTCGTTGAAGGCGGCTTCGTGATCGTCGAAGTTCTGCTTCTGTTGCTGCCGGTCGAACTCCGCGATGGGGTCGCCCGGTTGGACATGTGTTCCCGCCGCGGCTGTGCGCACAATCGTCAATTGGAAGCGCGTCCCGCGCAACGCCGGCGCCGACACCCCGCTGAAGTGCACCGCCGCCAGCGTTCCGCCCACGCGGACCGTGCGCAGCATTGGTCCCCGGACCACCTGCACAAACGACGCGGGCCCGGACGACAGGGAGGCCGCCGCGGCCGCCGGCCCAGCGGTTCGCTCCAAGACCACCATCGTCAAGGTAAGAACGATTACCAAGCAACCGGCCGTTGTTGTCTGCTTCCTGGTCATGGCACACCAATCCCTCTTGGCTAATGGAAGTATAGACGCTCCGGAAGGCAAAATCGTTAGGGGTAAAGTTGATTTTCGACAAGCATTTGTGTTTCGGCCCTTTTTGTGGTGAAATCAACCAGATGCCTACCGCTGAACTGGCCGCGACCTACGAGACCATCCAAGTGGAAGCCAGCGGACGCGTGGCCCACCTGGTGCTGAACAAGCCGCCCCTGAACGCCCTGAGCGTGCAGATGATGCAGGAAATCGCCCACGCCGTGGAAAGCCTGCACACCGCGCGGGAAGTCCGCGCCATCGTGGTGGAGGCCGCGCCGGGGTCCACGTTTTTCTCGGCCGGTATCGCCCCTCAGGACGCCACGCCCGGCCGGGCCTTCCAAATGATGGAAGCCTTCCAGGGGATCTTCAAGGCGATGTTGGAAATTTCCAAGCCGCTGATTACCGTGGTCAACGGACCGGCCGTGGGAGCGGGATGCGAGTTGGCTTTGTTCGGCGATCTGGTGATTGCCACCGAGAAAGCGCGTTTCGCGCAACCGGAAGTCCGTGCCGGCGTCTTCCCGCCGATCGCCGCCATCCTGTTGCCGCACCTGGTGGGACCCAAACGAGCCATGGAAATGATCCTGCTGGCCGAACCGATCAGCCACTCCGAAGCGCACCGCCTGGGACTGGTGAATCGCGTGGTCCCGGAAGCCCGGTTGGCCGCCGAAGTGGACGCCATCCTGGCGCGCATTACGGATCAAAGCAGCGCCGTTCTGGAGATGGCCAAGCGAGTGATGTTCGACTCCATGGGCTTTCCCCTGCCGGACGCTCTCCAGCGTAGCGCCAACCTCTACTTGAATCAGTTGATGGATTTGGAAGATGCCCAGGAAGGTCTGCGGGCCATCGCCGAAAAGCGCAAGCCGGTGTGGAAGAATAAATAAGTCGCGAGGCCCGAGGCCCGAGGCCCGAGGCAAAAACGCCTTTCGACTCGGGCCTCGGGCCTCGCGGCTCGGGCCTTCCTGAGAATGGGGTATCATGAGGTCTGGACCCTATGACGCAACCACCCCGCCTCAACATCGTGCGCAGCTCGGCTTGGCGCGAGAACTATTGCAACAGCGTGCAGATTCGCTTGAACATCTGGGACTTCTTTCTGCAATTCGGCACCATCGAGCAAAACTCCGCCGACGTCGTGGATATCACCAACTTCCAAGGCGTCTACCTGAGTCCGCAGCAGGCCAAGGCGCTTCTCGGCCTGTTGCAACACAACGTGCAGCAGTACGAGCAGACCTTTGGGGAGATCAAGCTGGATCCCCACCACGCGGTGGAAACCGGTTCCGTGCAATAGCATGACCCCCAAGGAACCGGCCGGTGACATCCCGGCGAAGTCCGCCTCTCGACTTGCCGGAAGGCAGAAGTCGGGGTGGGGTTCCCACGTCGGACTTTGGTTAGTGTGCGTCGTCGCGGTCACCCTGATTCACTTACCCTATCTTCGGCTGCCCTACTACTGGGATGAAGCAGGGTACTATTTTCCCGCCGCGTTGGAATTAGCCCAGCACGGGCGGCTGATTCCGCAGACCACCATCGCCGAAGCGCATCCTCCTTTGCAAACGCTCTATCTGGCGGCGTTTTACAAAGTGTTTGGCTACGCGCCTGTGGTCACGCGGCTGGCGATGTGCCTGGTTTCCGGCGCCGCGCTCTATACGTTGCTGTTGCTGGCCGCACTGCTGGTGCCGGCCGGGGCGGGCTTGTGGGCTGCCGGCTTGTTGATGGTCTCTCCGCTGTTCTTTGCGCAGAGCACCCTGGCCCACATCGATATGGCCGCCACCGCGGCAACGCTGCTGGCGCTCTATTTCTATTTGCGCGGCCGGCTCATCGGCTATCTGATCGCTGCCAGCGTCCTTTGTTTGACGCGCGAGACGGGCGCGGCCATGGTCGTCTTGCTGGCTGTGCTGGCATGGCGCGCGCCGGCGTTCCCGCGACAGGGCCAGGCGGAGCGCGATGGGCGGTACTGGTTGCGACAGGCGGCCATGCTCGTGCCGCTGCTCCCGCTGGGGGCTTGGTTCTTGTTTTTACGCATCGCCACCGGACACTGGCTGGGCGACGCCGCTTTTGTCGCGTACAACGTGCAGGAGGCGCTCCATCCCGTGCGCTTTGTGGTGACGCTGTTACGGCGGCTGTTCTTCCTGTTCGTCACCGACTTCCGCTGGGCCCTGGCTTATCCCGCGCTGCTGGTGCTGTGGCGGGCCCGTCAACCAAACTCCGGGCTGCCGCCGGCGCGGCCCGGCCATCAGCTGTTGTGGATGGTCCTGGCGCTGCAAGTGCTGGTGATGAGCGTGTTCGGCGGCGCGATTCTCAATCGCTATCTGTTGCCGGCTCTGGCGCTATTCTACTTGCTGGCTATCGAGGCTTTGCAGCGCTTGAACCCGCCGCATCGCAAATGGAGTTTGCTGGCGCTCACGCTGGTACAGATTGCTTGCTGGTTCTGGAATCCGCCCTATCCTTTTCCTTATGACGAGAACGTCGCTTACGCCGATTTCGTGAACTTGCAGGAAACCGCTGCCGAACGCGCCGGGAGATTCCCGGAAGGAACTCGCATCCTTACCACGTGGCCCGCTACCGACGAATTCCGGCGGCCCGAACTGGGATATGTCCACGCGCCGGCGCGGATCGTGGCCATGCCCGACTTTTCCGAAGCGGCGTTCGACAAGGTGCCGCCGGAAGACTTCGACGTGTTGTTCATGTTTTCCGCGGAATGGCGGCCGCCCTTCAACTTGCTGCACGAGTATCCGCTGCTGGAGCGAATCCGCGAGGACCTTTACCATCGCCACCCGCCGATGGATCCCATCGCCGTCCGTTTGCGATACAACTTGATCAGTTTGGGGACCATCCGCCTGCATGGCCAATGGGTGGAATGGATGGAGCGTCGCGAGCTTTTGCGGAGGCCGCGGCCCGTTGCCCCGAACGATCCGCCGCCTCCGCAGGCGCCGCGCCGCCAACCGGCGAGGGGGCGCGGGGGCGTTAAGGTGTCTTTCCCGGTGATCGGAAATCAAAAATCAAAAATCAAAAATGAAGGAGCGGGACGGCTCGTTAGCCCAGGCTGCCGTCCGGTTCTCCATTTTTGATTTTTGATTTTTGACTTTTGATTCTTGATTTGAAGCTCGTGCTACCATGGTGCCATGGGTCTGACCTACGTATGGGTGAAGGTCGCGAATCCACGCAAGCCCCGGCAAGTGGCTCGAATCAAGATGTTAGTGGACTCCGGCGCGGGGTATTCCATGGTTCCCCGCACGGTGCTCGCGAAACTGGGCATCAAGCCTCGAACCACGCGCAGTTTTCTGCTGGCCGACGGCAGCGACGTGGAACGGCGCTTGAGCGAGGCAAGATTTGAATTTCACGACGAAAGTGCTACTTCCCCGGTAATCTTTGGCGAACCCGATGATGCCGCTCTTCTGGGAATGGTGACTCTGGAAACGCTAGGGCTGATTCTCGACCCATTCCACCGGCGAATCAAAAGCGCTTGCGCTGGATGGCGCCGGCAACTTCGTCCGCTACCAATGCTGCTGGCACATCAAACTCTCAAGGGCAAGCGATAGTCTCGCTCGGTTCGCTCGATCCGCCTTGCCGAGCGACGCACTTTCCGTGTCCCTTCCGTGTGTCTCCGTGTTCCCAGATCGTGGGAGTTCGAAAGCAAGCTAAAATAAACTTGTGACTCCCAACCAGGGAAAACCCGTCTTCTTCGACGAGCGGCAACGGCGCTGGTGGCTGACCCGCCGGGCGCTGGAGATTCTCGGCATTGTCTTAGCGGCACTGGTGGGGATTTTCTTCTTCAGCATCGCGCGGCGGCCCACGCTGCCGCAGCTCATCCTTCCGGATACACGGCCGGAATTGCGTTCCTCCAAGGGCCGGCCCAAGGCCAAGTCGGGGCTGCCACGGCGCCACGGCCGCCGGCAGCGCGTCGAAGCGCTGGGAACCATTCCCCCCAACTACGATCCCCTACGCGCGGCGTTCTACGTGCCTTGGGATTTCACCAGCCTGTCCTCGCTGCAATTGCATTACCGCGATCTGGACTTGCTGATCCCGGAGCAATTGCACGCGGTGTCTGCGGACGGCCACATGTCCGTGGAGCGGGAAGACAAACTGAAGAACTGGCTGGAAACGCTGGACGTCACCATTCCCATCATGCCGCTGGTGAATAACTACGACGGAGTGAACTGGCGCACCCGGGAGATGGTGGAGTTCCTGGCCCATCCGGAAGCCCGCCAGCGCCTGGTGGCGGAGTTGGTGCGTTTTGTCAACGTCGATGCCGAGGGACGCCGCCGGCCGGAAGCGCCCTCCAGCGCCAATCCGTCCGCGCAGGCCGCGCCACCCGCTCCCCCGGGACAGTCCGGGGTGGTGGTGGACTTCGAGGAGATTCCCGACAAGTCCCAACCGGATTTCCAAAGGTTCATCGCCGAGCTCACCGCCGCGGCGCATGTCTACAACCGTAAGGTGATGGTCTGCCTGCCGGCCGCCGATTCCAGCTACGACTATGCCTATTTCGGCAAGACCGCCGACGCCATCATCCTGATGAACTACGACGAGCACTGGCTGACTTCCGATCCCGGTCCGATCACCAGCCAGGCTTGGTATCTGCGCAACCTGGAGAACACGCTCAAGGACGTGCCGCCGGAAAAGCTGGTGATGGGCATTGCCAACTACTCCTACGATTGGCCGAAAATTCCCCGCGGTACAAACGGCCCGGGGGCCAAGGAAAAGCCATCGTCCACCAGTTTCCAGGCGGCGCTGGTCACTGCCCAGGAGTCGGAAGCTTCCGTCTATTTCGACGAAGAGGCCATGAATCCGGCATTCTTCTACGAGGACGAACACAACATTACGCACGAAGTGTGGCTGCTGGATGCCGTCACCGCCTACAACGAGATTCGCGCCGCCGAGCGGAAGCAGGTGCGCGGCACGGCTTTGTGGCGGCTGGGCTCGGAGGACCCCTCGATCTGGCCGATTTGGGACAACACCCGGCCCGATAACGCCACGCGCGATAAGATCAAAGATATGCCGCCGGGCTACGATCTGGTGTTGGAAGGGGAAGGAGACGTTTGGAAGATCACCGGGACGCCCACGCACGGACGCCGCGACTTTACTTACGATGCGGCCAGCGACGCCTTCACCGACGAGAACTATTTGCAGACGCCCTACCCCTACCGGATCGATCAGATCGGCGCGCTGGACCACGAAATCGCCCTGAGTTTCGACGATGGGCCGGATACGCGCTACACGCCGCGGATTCTCGATATCCTGAAAGAGAAGCACGCCATCGGAACGTTCTTTATCACCGGCGTGAACGCCAACGCCGCGCCGGCCTTGCTGGAACGAATCTATCGGGAAGGCCACGAGATCGGCAATCACACCTATACCCATCCGCGCTTCGACGAGATTCCCCTCAGCCAGTTGCAATGGGAACTGACCCTCACCCAGCGATTGTTCGAAAGCCAATTGGGCATCAAGACGTTGCTGTTTCGGCCGCCGTACGGCATCGATCACCAGCCGGAATCGGACACCGACGTGCGCCTGTTGCCGATTCCGCAATCCTACGGCTACATATTGGTGGGATCGAAGATCGATCCGCACGACTGGGGTGAGGCGGGCGGTGGCGCTCCGCCGCTGCCCGGCGTCATCGTACAGCGCGTGATCGACCAAGCCATGGGCGAGCCGATTCCTCCGGCTAAGGTGGGGGTCAATGGACACATCGTGCTGCTGCACGATGGCGGCGGGATTCGCCAGAACACGGTGCTGGCGCTGCCGGGAATCATTGACGGGCTGCGGGCCCACGGTTTCCATCTGACCGGCGTTTCCGAGTTGATCGGCCAAACCCGCGCGCAAACCATGCCGGTGCTAACCTCGACGGAACGCTGGACGGCGCGCGCCGACGGCTTGATTTTCGATCTCTACCGCTGGCTGCGCCTGGGCATCGCCTGGATTTTCCTGGCGGGCATCGCGCTGATTTCCGGACGCGCCCTGGTGGTCGGCGTGCTGGCGGTGATCGAAAAACTGCGGCCCGCGCCGGGCGATCACCCGGAATATCGCCCGCCGGTCAGCGTGCTGATTCCCGCGTATAACGAGGAGGAGTCGGTGGTCAGTACGGTGAACAACGTGCTGGCCTCCGATTATCCCGGGTTGCAAGTGATCGTGGTCAACGACGGATCCCTCGACCGCACGGGCCAGTTGCTGGAGCAGAATTTTGGCGCCAATCCACGGGTGCGCATCCTGCATCAGATCAACATGGGCAAGCCCGCGGCGTTGAACCATGCGCTGGCGCAAGCTTCCGGCGAAATCGTGGTGACGATTGACGCCGACACCGACATCGAGCCGAACGCCATCGCCAAACTGGTTCGCAACTTCGCCGACTCCACCGTCGGCGCGGTCGCCGGCAACACCAAGGTGGGCAATCGCCACCTGTGGCTGACGCGCTGGCAAGCCCTCGAGTACATCAGCAGCCAGAACATGGAGAAGCGCGCCTTCGACTTGCTGAATTGCATCACCGTGGTGCCCGGAGCCATCGGGGCGTGGCGGGCCTCGGTGATGCGCGATTGCGGCGGCTTCACCGGCGACACGGTGGCCGAAGACACCGACTTGACCCTGGCGATCCGGCGGCGCCACTGGCGCATCCTTTACGACGACGAGGCCATCGCCTACACCCGCGCGCCGGAAACTCCCGGCGATTTGATCCGCCAGCGCTTCCGCTGGACCTTCGGAACCATGCAGGCGGTCTGGAAGCATCGCGACACGCTGGCGCGCACCAAGTATGGAACCCTGGGTTGGATCGCGCTGCCCAATGTGTTTCTGTTCCAGATTCTGCTGCCGCTCTTCTCGCCGCTGATTGACTTGCTCTTCGTCGGATCGCTCACGCTGTGGGGCTTGGGGCAACTGCACATCCAGCAGATTCCGCAGATTTGGAGCGGCGACGACGTTCGCCGTGCCGTGTTGTTCTTCCTGGCCTTCCTGGTGATTGACTTCTTCACCTGCCTGCTCGCCTTCCTGCTGGAGCGCGACGAGGACTACACGCTGCTGTTCCCCATGCTGCTGCAACGTTTCTACTATCGCCAGATGATGTATGTGGTGTTGTTCCGGGCGCTGGTCCGCGCGGTCCAGGGGCGTCACGTTGGTTGGGGGCATCCGGTGGTGCAGGCGCCTTAATGCACTCAGGGGAACTGGGTACACCTGAACGTAGGGAAAAGAGGACTGCAACCGCCGATCAACGCCGATGAACGCCGATAGGAATTCGTTCCCCATCGGCGTTTATCGGCGGTTGCTCTTGCTCTTGCCGTGGGGAGCTCCAGTTTAACCGCCATTTCATCGCCCGCAGACAGCCCCTTTAAGACCCACCTGCCAACCTGCCCAACGGCAGCGTCTTCTGGGCGAGGCGAAAGCTCGTAAGTTCTTGGTATTGCACAAGTAGTAAAAATGCTGAGCGCGGTCCAGAGGCGTTTTCCGACACTTTCAAATTGACCTGCCAGCGCTCCTGATATAGGCTGGTGGGCAGGATCGGTGGAGTGCTGTCGGTCAAGTCAAAATACGGAGAGGTGTTCAATGCGTAAGGCAATCGGTTTTGGCATTTGCTCGTTCTGTTTCATTCTTGCGGCTTTTTCCCCCCAGGCTGTCGCTCAGGCGACCGCCGGAATGGGTTCCATGTCCGGTTTGGTAGCCGACTCATCGGGCGCTTCCGTGGCAGGTGCACAAGTCAAGGTTTCCAACCCCGACAAGGGCATTACGCGCGATTTAATTACGAACAGCGGCGGCCTGTTTGTGGCCCCGGCGCTGGTTCCGGCCAGCGGGTATCAAGTGACGGTAACCAAGCAAGGCTTCGCCCCGTACACCGCAACGGGTATGACCATCCAAGTCGGCGAGAACTTGGATCTGCACGTTCAATTGAAAGTGGGCGCGGTGGCGGAGAAGGTGGATGTCAGCGCCGAGGCCATCATGCTGGATGATACCAAGACTGAGCAATCCTCGGTGATTAACAACCAGTTTGTCACCGATATGCCCATTAACGGGCGGCGCGTAGACCAGTTCGTACAGCTCACGCCCGCCGTGACCAAGGATGCGGATTTCGGCCTGGTCACTTTCCGTGGCGTGGCCGGTGGAAACAGTTTCCTGATTGACGGCATCGACACCACCAACCAGTACTACAACGAGAACGCTGGGCGTACCCGCTTGGCCGAACAGATCTCGGCAGACGCCGTGCAAGAGTTTCAGGTGCTGACCAGCGCCTATTCGGCGGAGTTCGGAAAGGCTAGCGGAGGCACGGTCAACACCATTACCAAGAGCGGAGGCAACCAGTATCATGGCACCTTCTTCGAGTTCTTCCGCAATCGCACGCTGAACGCCATTGATCGCTACTCCACGGTGAACGTCCTCGGAGTGATTTCGCCCTTCGATCCTCCCGAGGTGCGCCACCAGTTCGGCGGCACCTTCGGCGGGCCGATCAAGAAGGACAAGCTGTTCTTCTTCTTCAACGAAGAATCTCAGCGGCGCACCGAACCGATGGTGGATTCCATCACCGGCAACGCCAACGTCAACGCGGCTACGGAAAACTGGATTGGCTGCGCTTTGCCGGCTACGCCTGCGCAATGTACCGCCATCAACGCACTGTTGCCGCGCTTTTACGGCTTGGCTCCCCGCACAGCGAATCAGGACCTATACTTCCTCAAGCTTGATTACCGGCCCAACGATCGCAATTCCGTCAGCGTGAGCTTCAATTACCTGAAATGGTTTTCCCCAGACGGCATTCAAACCGGCTTGACGTCAACGTCCGGGGCTGCCATCGGTACCAATGGCGACGACTCGGTTCGCGACCGGATTGGCCGGGCCTCCTGGACCTATGTGCCCACCAACAACGTCGTGAACGAAGCGCGTTTCGGTTGGTTCAAGGATCGCCAGGCGGACGATTTCAATCCGGCGCTTCAAGCCGGCTATCCGGCTGGGAACGTTGCTATGTCCGCCGGAGGCGTGAGCACGTTGGGCGGCTACAACGCCTTGCCGCGGATCCTTCCGAGCGAGAATCGCTTCCAGTTTGTTGACAACATCTCCTGGGTCAAAGGACGCCACTCCTTCAAGTTCGGCGTGGACGCTGCCCGCACCGAGGACTTCTCTAACAGCCTGACGTACAACGGACCCGGTGTGGGCAGCCGCTGGGGGGGGTACACCTGGTCCAACGTCACCTCCTTCGCGCAGGATTTCTCAGGCAATCCGAACGGGCCCGACCACTGGAGCCAGTTTGCACAGGCCTTCGGCAACCCAATTCTGGACACGAAAATCACGGAACTGGGGGTCTATGCTCAAGATACCTGGAAGCCTTTCTCCAAGCTAACCGTCAACTACGGCGTCCGCTATGAATATGCGATTCTGCCGACACCGACCTCTACGAACCCGACTTATTCACAAACGGGGAAGATTCCCACGGCCGGAAAGAACTTCGGCCCGCGTGTCGGCGTGGCTTATGCACTCACTCCCAAGACCATCCTGCGCCTGGGCTACGGAATCTTCTACGACCGCTACGAGACGGCTTTGATCAGCAATCTGTTTACCAACAACAACGTGTACACGCAGTCCCTGACCTTCAGCAGTCCGGCGACGGCGGGTGCGCCGATTTTCCCGCAGGTCCTGTCGAGTCCCAAGGGAACCCTGGCAACGCCGAGTATCATGTTCGCCGCTCCGAACATGCGCAACCCCTACTCGGAGCAAGCCGATGTGTCCTTGGAACGACAGTTGAGCAAGAACACCACCGTGAGCATCGGCTATGTTCGGAATCGCGCCAAACGCCTGTACACGGTTCGCGATCTCAATATCGGGAACCTCAGCACCACGGTCTACAACTTCAACGTCTTAAACTCCAGCTATCAATCTAGCGGCTTCGTCTACCAGACGCCGATCTATCTGGCGACCAACAGGGTCGACAAGAACTACAACCGCGTCAACCAAGTGGAGAATGGCGGGAAACAGTGGTATGACGCCATGGTCATCCAGATCAACCACCGGTGGAGTCGCAACTTCACGGGGAACATCGCCTATACTTGGTCTCACGAGATCGACGAGAACCAGGAGTCCGGCAGCAACGCGATCTTCTTCAGTAGCGGGCCGATGGGTTTGTACAACGGCAACTACTCCTACGACAAGGGCAACGGCAATCTCGATCAGCGCCAGCGCTTTACCGGCACGTTCACCTGGCAGCCGGTGGTCATGAAGAGCGACGGCTGGTTCGCCAAGTACATCGCCAACCACTGGGAGTGGGACGGTATCCTGACGCTGGCCAGTGGACGGCCCAGCTATGAGTCCGTTGGCTTCTCGTCCACCGCCAACTTGCCACAGGCCCAAACCGGGTCCCTGGACGGGCTGGGCGGCGACGGCCGCGTGCCGTGGCTGCCCAACAACCCGCTCATGATCGATCCCATCACGCGCTTCGATACCCGCATCAGTAAGATCATTCCGATCGGCGAAAAAATGTCGCTGACGCTGAGTTTCGAAGTGTTCAACCTGACCAATACGATCAGCAACACCGGTGTGAATAGCGCGGGCTTCACGGCAGCTAACAAGGGCACCGTGGCGGCTCCCAACTTTGTGGTGGCGCCGTGCGGTAACGCTAACCCGGCTGCCGGCACGGCCTGCTCTCCGGAGACACCGGGCGCCGGCTTCGCGTCCGCCGGTTTCCCGGATGGCACCAACGCTCGCCGGGCCCAGGTGAGCATCCGCTTCGTGTTCTAACCGGCAGTCGCCGGTCGGCAATGTGGACGCGGGGACAATTTGGTCCCCGCGTCTTTTTCTTTTCCGTCACCGCCCTCGCACGGACGCCTATAAAGTCAAACCACGAAAAACACGAAAGACACGAAAGGGAGCAACCCCACGGGTTTTTCCGGTTTCGTGCTTTTCATGTCTTTCGGGGTTTATTCTTTTACGCTCTTCGCAGCTGCAGCATCCTGCGAGGACACCTGCATCGCCCGGCAGATCCGCTGCTCGGCGCGCCGCCGGAGGTGCAAGAATCGGCGCAGACTGATCAGAGGCTTCCAGCACCATGAATGGGCAGTTCCTCTGCTAGTAAGCGCCGCGTCTGCCTTGAGATGTCGAGGTACAAAACCCTGTCTACCGACCGATAACGCTCACCCCTGTGGCTTGTGACACCAGCTTATAGATCGCAGTAATAAAATTCAGTGAACGGCTGAAAATTGGGGCAATCTTGGAGACCAGCCCGGTGTATAGTCTGTTCGTCCGGGCCAGTGGGGCCTGACTCGTCGCTTTGCCCACATTTTTTCAGGGAGAGATAAATGACCAATCCACACGAGGCCCGTCCGCCACAAATCTTCTTCGCGCTTCTGCTGGTGATTGGCTTGGCCAGCCTCTCTGCGGGCGCGCAGGATCAGCTCGGAGGCATCACCGGTACCATCAAGGACCCTTCCTCGGCGGCGGTCCCCGGCGTCAGCGTCAAGGCCGTCAATATCGCGACCAATCTTCAGGTAACGGCGCAAACCGACTCCAACGGATCGTTCCAGATCCCCCATCTTCCGGTAGGCACCTATCGGGTCTCGTTTAGCAAAGCGGGATTCGAGACACAGAACCACACCAACGTTCCCGTCGATGGCGGCCGGACCACCACCGTGGACGGCGCCCTCAAGATTGGGTCGGTCTCGACAACCGTGGACGTGAACGCCGTGCCGTTGATGAACCAGGTGGACACGACCATCGGCTACGTGGTCGATCAACTGACCATTCAGAACAACGCCGCTGGGCACGGGCAGCTTCACGCAACTGGCGATTCTGAGCCCGGGAGTCCACGCCGATTTTCTTTCCGGCGCCGGGCGCCAACGCGGGCCTGGGCAATCAGGCGATTTTCGCGAACGGCCAGCGCGACACCAGCAACAGCTTTTCGCTCAACGGCATCGACACCAACAACCTGTTCAACGGCAATTCCACCAGCAATGTGGGCGAGAACCGCTTCGTGCTGAATACCGGCGAAACGTTCGGCGCGGGCGGGACGATTCATGACCAGCACGTCCGTCTATACCGCGATCGGGCAAGCGCTGCCGACGCCGCCGGTCGAGTCGATTCAGGAAATCGCGGTCAACACCTCGATGTACGACGCCACGCAGGGAGCGCATAGCGGCGCGCATATCAGCGTGATGACGAAATCCGGCACCAACCACATCCATGGCGCGCTTTCGGAAACATGGGGGAACAGCGATCTGAGCGCGGCGGCGTTCTTCTACAACGCCTCGCCCGCGCTGACCACGAAGGTGCCGTTTTTCAACCGCAACCAGTTCGTGGCGGCGGTCGGCGGCCCGATCAAGAAGGACAAGCTGTTCTACTTCCTGTCCTACCAGGGCATGCGCGTTTCGGACGCTTACGACGCCACCCAGACTCTGACGGTGCCGCTGGCCCTGACCAACGATCGCAGCACTCAAGGGCATCCTCAACACGATTCAACGCCAGCTACCGACGGCCATGATCGCGGCTTCGCAACTGAGCGCCGCCCGCGGTCGCGCTGTTGCAACAGAAGCTGCCGAACGGAAACTTATTTCATTCCCACCCCGCAGATCACCAGCCGCGTCGTTGGCCAAGTCGCTGGGCTACGACGCGGTGTTGCAAGGCCCGAACGCCACCGCGAATGTGGATCAGGGAATCGCCAACGTCGACTACGTGGTGAACGATAAGGACCGGCTGGGCGTGAAGTATTACGTCCAGCGAGACCCCACCAACAACCCTTCGCGCCGTCGGACGCGCTGCTCGGTTTCGGACAGAATCTCGACGCCGGGAGCCAGGTGGGGGCCATCAGCAACACGGTGATTCTGGCGCCCACGCTGACCTGGCAGCAGAAAAGTCGGCTTCACGCGGCTGCGGGCCTACGCCAACGACGGCCAGGCTTACACGCCCAGCCAGTTCGGCATCAATTTGTTCGGAGGACAGCACATTCCCGCAGATCTACCATCAGCAGCGCCGACCCGACGCGTCGGCAAGGGCCTGTCGTTCGGGAACAGCCAGGCCTTCGGCAACGAAGGCATGTTTCAGAATCAATTGGAGTACGGGACGTCGCTCAACTGGGTGAAGGGACGGCACACGCTGTCGTTCGGCGCGCAGATCGACCAGGCGCAGTTGAACGTGCTCAACCACAACACCAACACCGACACGATCGCCTTCACGACCTTTCTGAATGTTCGCGGAAGGCAACGTGACGCACCGGGAAGCAAGTTCGGAGGAGTTCGCGCGGATCGGCTTCGCGCTATTACCGCTCCAACACCACCGGGACTCTATGTGAACGACAACTGGAAGGTGCGCAGCAATCTGACGGTGACCGCGGGCCTGCGGTGGGATTATGAAGGTCCGCTGACCGAAAAATACGGCCGGCTGACGGGCTTCAACCCCAGCCTGTACGCCTACAACGCGGCCACGGACACGATCACGAACTCGGGCCTGGAGATCGCCTCCAACAACGCGCAGTACGGGACGGCCGGGCGCCGGCAACTCACTGTTGAAGCAGCATCAGTATGGTTTCGCGCCGCGCCTGGGCATCGCCTATTCGGTGATGCCGAAGCTGACGATTCGGACGGGATTCGGGATGTACTACGATCGCGGCGAACTGTTCAGCGAGTTTTCGCCCAGCGCGGGCGGAGGCTATAACGGGCCGTTCGGCGTGACGCTGGCGCCGCCGTTCGTGCAGCCGGTGGTCGCGGCCACCGGCGCCACGTTGGCCAATCCGTTCGGCTCGGCGCCGCCGCCGACGCCGCCGGGAAGCGCGGCGGCGTTTCACGGCCCTGCTGCCGGACGAGGCGCAGACCATCTCCGGGAAATTCCCCGCCAAGCAACCTGTTCGGTCCGTTCCTGTTCGGCGGCTACGACGTCAACAACAAGCTGCCTTACACGGTGAACTGGAGCTTCGACTGCAATACCAGTTGTCCAATAGCTGGCTGTTCAGCGTCGGTTATGTGGGCAATCACGGCAGTCACGAGGTTCTGCCGATTCCTTTCAACCAGCCGCAGATCGCCACGGCGTCCAGAATCCGGTGAACGGGCAGACCAGTTCCTACGGCGTGAACCAGGTCGGCGAGCCGAAGACGGTTTCCGACCAGCGAATTCGCGGGCAACGCGCCGGTGCGCGTGCCGTATCTCGGCTACGACATGAATTCGGTGCTGTACGAGGCGGAAGGAATCTCCAACTACAACGCGCTGCAACTGCAGGCGCGCAAGCGGCTGTCGTTCGGATTGACCTTCACGGCGGCGTATACCTGGTCGCATTCGCTCGACGAGCAGAGCGGGCTGGGTCTGTTCTTCACCGGGAATAACGCGGCTAATGCCGCGATCCAACTATGCTTCGTCGGACTTCGACCAGACGCACGTTTTCCTGATCAACTACAGCTATCAACTGCCGAAAGTCGACGTCGAACAAGACGCTCGGATATCTGACTGAACGGCTGGATGATCGGCGGCCAGACGGTGGCGCAGAGCGGCCAGCCTTACAGCGTGTACGATTATTCGGGCTCGGTGGGCAGCCTGTATTTCGGCACCGACGACTACATCACCAATCCGATTGTGCCGCTGCTGCCGGGCGTCAGCGCGAAGCAGGCGCAATTGCAGGGAACCACCGGCGTGAATGCCGGGAAGCCGGTGCTGAACGTGAACGATTTCGCTCCGCAGTTCGTCGCGCCGGGAACCAATGGCGTGCCCGCGGGCGACATTTATGAATCGCTGTTCGGCGGCGAGCGGACGGAACATGTTCCGCGGACCGTTCCAGGTTCGCTTCGACATGTCGCTGGCCAAGGACTTCGTGTTCGCCGAAAAGTACCGGCTACGGCTGAATTTCAACGTCTTCAACCTGTTCAACCATCCGGATTTCGACGCGCCGAACAACGACGTCTCGTTCTTCCCCAGCTTCGAGCCGCCGCCGGTCTTCCCGCCGGCGGGAAGCCTGGGGATTATTCAGCACACCATCGGCTCCGCGGTTTTTGCAACTCGCGGCGCACTTCACGTTCTAACGGCATCTGACCCGGTCTTGGCTGCCAACACAGCAGTGTGGCTGCGAAAAGCGCTGCAGGACCAACGAGTGCCCAGCCAGCGTAGCTGGCGGCATAATTTAGCCCACAGCGTAAGCTGTGGATAACGGGACGAAAGAATGCCAGCCCGCGACGCGGGCGACATGAATGATTGCGCCCGCGCCGAAGACCTGATGGTTCAGGAAGAATTCCTGCATTTCCTCAAGAAGCATCAGGTGGTGTACGACGAGGGTTACATCTGGGATTGATTATGCCGCCCGCGTTCGCGGGCTTGCATTCCTTGATCCGGTTACCCACAGCTCACGCTGTGGGCTAAATCATGCAAATCATGCCGCCGGCTACGCCGGCTAGGAGACGACTCGATCCCCGCACCAAAAATGGGCAATCCTGCGCCAGTAAGTTCCATGCATACTTGAACTTGCGGCATGCCAACATGTTCTTAACATTCTCCTCCACTTGCGATAGCATAGGCCCTCATGCGTCTGATCCCCCGCGAAGAGCGCTTCTTTGAGATGTTTGTGGAACTGGCCGCCGTGATCCAGTTGGCATCGCGGGCCCTGCTGGAGATGCTGGATAACATGGACGATCTGGAGGGCCGCGCCACAACCATCCGCGACCTGGAACATCGCGGTGACAACATCACCCACGAGATCAAGACCAAGCTCAACAAGACGTTCATCACGCCGTTCGACCGCGAGGACATCCATGGCCTGTCCTCGCACATGGACGACGTGCTGGATTATATCGAGGTTGCCGCCAACAAGATTGTGCTTTACAAGATCACCGCCCGCTCGCAGCACTGTGTAGAGTTGGCGCAGATCATCGTGCGCTGCGCCGACCGCATGCACACCGCGGTGGGCGAACTGGAAAAGGGCGACCACGTGGTGGAACATTGCATCGAGCTGAACCGCCTGGAGAACGACGGCGATCGGGTCAGCCGCTCGGCCATCGCCGAATTGTTCGAGACCGAGAGCAATCCCATTACGCTGATCAAGCTCAAGGAACTGCTGGAAGTGCTGGAAGGCGCCATCGACCGCTGCGAAGACGTGGCCAACACCCTGGAAACCGTGGTCATTAAGAATGCCTGATCCTAAACGGTTCTTCGTGTCTTCGTGGTGAAAAAAGAAGCCTAGAGCAAACACGCCCGTGAATCCCACCCTCCTCATTGTCGGAACGATCGTCGCCGCCGCGCTGGTCTTCGATTTCAGCAACGGATTCCACGACGCCGCCAACTCCATCGCCACGGTGGTGTCGACGCGGGTGCTGTCGCCGCGCTACGCCGTGATCTGGGCGGCGTTTTTCAACTTCATCGCGGCATTTTTCTTCGGCACCGCGGTGGCCAAGATGATCGGCGGCGGAATGATGCACATTGAGATGGTCACCCAGGGAGTGCTTCTCTGCGGCTTGGGCGGCGCCATCGCCTGGAACCTGATCACCTGGTGGTTGGGACTGCCCACCAGTTCCTCGCACGCCCTGATCGGCGGTTACGCCGGCGCCGCGGTGGCCCGCGCCGGACCCGATGTGCTGATCGTTTCGGGCTGGTACAAGACCATCGCCTATATTTTTCTTTCTCCGCTCATCGGCATGGTGCTGGGCTTGGGTCTGATGGTGGCGGTCAGTTGGATTTTCCAGCAGCAGACTCCGCAGCGCGTGGACACTTGGTTTCGGCGGCTACAACTGCTCTCCGCGGCCGCCTTCAGCTTCGCTCATGGCACCAACGACGCTCAGAAGACCATGGGCATCATCGCCGGAGCGCTCTATAAAGCCGGCTATCTTTCCACGTTCCGGATTCCCTGGGCGGTGATTCTGACTGCCCATGCCGCCATCGGATTGGGAACGCTTACCGGCGGCTGGCGCATCGTCAAGACCATGGGCCAACGCATCACCAAACTCCGGCCCGTGGGCGGATTCTGCGCCGAAACCGCCGGGGCCATCACCATTATCGGCGTGACGCTGTTTGGCATCCCGGTGTCCACCACCCATACGATTACCGGAGCGATTGTCGGTGTGGGCTCCACGCAACGGCTCAGCGCGGTGCGCTGGGGAGTGGCCACGCAGATCATTTGGGCGTGGATCCTGACCATTCCCGCTTCGGCGGCGGTCGCCTGGCTGACTTTCCGGTTGATTCAGTTGGCGTGGCCTAACGCCTGACGTGCAACGCCAGGGCCATGGCGTCCCAGGCCCTTGGGGCCTAGGCCTAGCCCGTCTAGAACTTTTTGCGGTTCGGGCTTAGTACTTTATTCACATTGACGTAAGATAGCCCAGGGGGCTAAGTTGGTTGCTGGCCACATGACCGAGACGCCGAAAGCGAAGATTCTGCTGGTGCCCGTTCGCCCCGAGCTGGCGGCGCTTGGGAAATCCTTGTTCGCCGCGGGATACGAAGTGTCGGTCGCCAAGGACGCCTCGCAAGCCGCCGCGCTTGCCGCCTCACCCAACTTCCAAGTCGTGATTCTTGATATTGCGGCCGGCGGAAAAACGGCCGGGAGCGCCGTGCCGCTCCTGGAGGCTGCGTTGCAATCCAGTTCGGCTCCCGCGGTCCTGTGCTGCGGGAAGGACGTTCCCGCCAAGCTGGCCGTGGCGCTGATGCGTGCGGGAGCCTCCGATTGCTTTACCGAACCGCTGGACGAGGCCGCCTTGCTTGATTCGATCCACCACGCCCTGGAGAAGCGCTCGCATTTTCAGGAATTGATTAGCATCCGCAAGGTGGTGGAGGTTTTCTCGTCGCTGCAGAGCCTGGAATCCACCTACGAAAAGCTGCGCCACAGCATCGCCGAATTGTTCCATGCGCAATCCTGCTCCATCTCCCTGCTGGATGCCGACCGCGGAGAGATCGTGGCCCAATCGCCGCACTATGGATCGCAGGCCGATTCCGTGCCCAGCCATCGTTTCCTGCTGTCGGAATCGCGTATCAGTAAGCTGATCCTGGAACGTGACGAGCCTTACCTGGCCAACAACGTCTCCTCCGATCCGCTATTCGAGCCGGCTACCGAAGCGAAAGGTCTGCAGTCCTTGCTGGCGGTGGCCATGCGGCGCCCGGCGGGCCCCACGGGATTCATCTATCTCGCCAATCGCCCCAGCGGATTCAGCCGCCTGGACGCCGACCTGCTCACCACCATCGGCGAACAAGTCGCCGTGGCGCTGGAGAACGCCCACAGCTTCGACGACGCTTATCGCGCTTCGATCACCGATCCTCTAACCGATCTCTATAACCGGCGATTCTTCGACGCCCGGCTGCGCCAGGAGTACAACCGCGTCCGCCGTACCGGGAAGACGCTGGGCCTGATGTTCGTGGACTTGGACCGCTTCAAGCACATCAACGACACCTTCGGCCATGAAGCCGGCAACTTGGTGTTGACGCAAGTGGCACGCATCCTTCGCCAGAACTGCCGCTCGGCGGACGTGCCGGCGCGCTGGGGCGGCGACGAGTTCACTGTGCTGCTGACGGAGTCCGAACCCGCCTCTCTGGAAGTGATCGCCCGCCGCGTCCGCGACGGCATCCAAACCACGAATTGGGGACCGGTGGGCGAGATTACCGCCACCATCGGCTTGGCGGTTCTGCCGCAGGACGCGGTCACGCTGGAAGGTTTACTGCAAGCCGCCGACGAAGCCATGTATCTGGCCAAGAAACGGGGACGCAACACCTACGCCCTGGCCAGCGAGGTGCACCAAGCCGCGACGGCAGCCCCGAGTAGTTAAGGATCGGTGTGGCGCCGCTTTTTTCATGAACCGAGCGCACTTCGAACAAGTGGTGGAGAACGCTCTCACACGCGTACCCCGGCGATTCCGGGAGCGTCTGCAAAACTTGGCCATTGTAGTGGAAGACGAACCGGCTCCTTCCCATCTGCAAGAAGGACGCGTCCCCCGCAGCCACACCCTGCTCGGTTTGTATCAAGGAGTGCCGCTCCCGAAACGTGGCTGGGCGAATGCCCCAGCCATGCCCGACCGCATCTGGCTGTTTCAAGGTCCCATTGAGCGATCCACCGACGGCAGCGAGGAAGCCATTGCGCACCAAGCCGAGGAAACCCTTTTCCACGAGTTAGGTCACTACTTTGGCCTGGACGAATTCGAAGTCCGCAGAGCCGAGCGCCGCAGGCGCCGCCATCCAGCGTCAGCGCGTTAGATTCGCTGCCACAAGGAACAATCAATCCCTAGGGTCCCGGTAACTTTCGCCCTAAGCCTTCCGCCTCGGTCCTGGGTAGGTAAAGATCCTGCTTGATTTGGACTATCCTGTTTGAGGTACACTTTAAGCAGGATGACTCACCAGACCCACATTCCGGAGCCATGCCTCTTCCGGCCCCACCCCAACTTGGCCGATGAGGTGAATGCCGCCATTTGCCGCTCTGAAGTGGAAGGCGGGGTCTTCCTGGAGTCGCTCCCGCTGGGTGCCAGCCTGGAAGTGCAAACGGAGAACCGCTCCTACCGGATTGTTCATCAGGGCAAAGGCCAGGCGTTGATTTCCGGACACCCCGAGTTTTGTCCGCAACCGGTGCTGGTGGGAATCCACGGCTCCACGTGGGGCGGATCGATGCTCAAGGTAGGCTTCCTGGGACGCGGCATGCGCCTCGAGTTCGGGCACAAGCCTTACGGCGTCATTACCACCTCGCGAATTCGGGAAATCAAGCAAGTCTAGTTCTAGTAGCGCAGGCCTCCGGCCTGTTCTTTTCCCCGTCCCGTAGCGCAGGCCTCCGGCCTGTTCTTTTCCCCGTCCCGTAGCGCAGGCCTCCGGCCTGTTCTTTTCCCCGTCCCAAGGAACAGGCCGGAGGCCTGCGCTACAGCAATATCTGGCCTCGGGCAGGCGTGACCTGCTATACTGGTTAACCGTGGTTAACCCTGTCGCTTCACCTGTATTTAAAGAAAAAGAAAAAGGTTTGGCCTGGTACTTCGGGCCGGCCTTCGTGGCCAGCGTCGCCTACATCGACCCGGGCAACTTCGCCACCAATATCGAAGGCGGGGCGCGCTTCGGTTACAGCCTGCTGTGGGTGTTGTTGTGGAGCAATTTGATGGCCGTGCTGGTGCAGTCTCTTTCCGCCAAGATGGGGATCGCCACCGGACGCAGCCTGCCGCAGAACTGCCGTCTCCTGTTTTCACGCCGCACCACCATCTTCCTGTGGGTGGCCGCGGAGATCTCCGCGGTGGCCACCGATCTGGCCGAGTTCCTCGGCGCAGCCCTGGGATTCTATCTGCTCTTCGGCATTGCGATGTTCCCCTCGGCATTGCTGACCGGCGTGGCGGTCTTCGCCATTCTGGCCGTGGAGCAACTGGGATTCCGCCGGCTGGAATACGTGATCATGTTCTTCGTGGCCATTATCGGCGGCTGCTACGCGGTGGAAGTCTTTCTCGCCAAGCCGCCTTGGGCCCCCATCCTGCACGGCGTGATTGTGCCGCTGGCCAATTCCGACAGCATCTACGTCGCCGTGGGAATGCTGGGGGCCACGGTGATGCCGCACGTGGTTTATCTGCATTCGGCGCTGGTGCAGCACCGCCATCAGGAAGACGCCGAACATCGCCGGCGACATCAGCGCTTCGAGATGATCGATGTCTTGGTGGCGATGAACAGCGCCTGGTTGGTGAACTCGGCGATGGTGATCATGGCCGCCGCGGTTTTCTTCGGCCGCAAGGAAGTGGTGGTCACGATTGAGGCCGCGCATCGCACCTTGGGACCGCTGCTCGGTGGCTCGGCGGCGGTGCTGTTTGGCGTGGCTTTGCTGGCCAGTGGGCTCTCCTCGTCCACGGTGGGGACGATGGCCGGCCAAGTGATCCTGGACGGCTTCCTGGACATTCGCATGAGCATTTTCCTGCGGCGCTTCCTGACCATGATTCCCGCGCTGGTGGTGATCGGCATGGGTCTGGACCCGCTGCGGATCATCGTGCTGAGCCAGGTTTGTCTGAGCTTCACGCTGCCCTTCGCCCTGATCCCGCTGATCCTGCTCACCGGCCGCCGCGACCTGATGGGCGAGTACGTCAATCCCCAGTGGATTCACGCCTGCGCCTGGATTTCCGTCAGCGTGATTCTGGGCTTGAACGGCCTGTTGTTGTATGAAACTTTCGGCGGCAAGTTTTAAAATAACTCCCATGACTCCCATAATTCCCAGCGGGGTATGATGTAAGCAATGGCTGAATGCCCCCATTTCCACCGGCGGTTGATCGCCAAGGATGAAGCCTTGGAATTCGCCGAGTGTCTCGACTGCGGCGAAATTTTGGAAGCGGAGACGCCTGCGCAGCCCGCAACCCCTCCGCCGGACGCTGAAACGTTGTCCGACGCTTGAAGCTGCTACAATCCTTGCATGTCACGAAAAGTCCGCTGGGGAGTTTTAGGAGTCGCCAACATCGCGGTGCAGAAGGTGATTCCCGGCATGCAGCGCGCCGCAAACGTGGAGATTGCCGCGATGGCCTCGCGCAACCTGGAAAAAGCACAGCAGGCCGCGGCCAAACTCGGCATTCCGCGAGCCTACGGCTCTTATGAAGAGTTGCTCGCCGATGCCGCCGTTCAGGCGATTTACGTTCCGCTGCCCAATCATCTGCACGTGCCGTGGTCGATCAAGTGTTTGCAAGCCGGCAAGCACGTGCTGTGCGAAAAGCCCATTGCCATGTCGGCGGCCGAGGCGGAAACGCTGATCGCCGCGCGCGACGCCGCCGGCCGCAAGGCCGGCGAAGCATTCATGGCCCGCAGCCATCCGCAGTGGCTGCGCGCTCAGGAATTGGTGCGCAGCGGAGCCATCGGCGAATTGCGTGTGGTGGAAGCGCATTTCAGTTACACCAACATGAATCCGGACAACGTGCGCAACCGCGCCGACATCGGCGGCGGCGCGCTGATGGACATTGGCTGCTATCCCATCACCCTTTCCCGCATGATGTTCGGCGAGGAGCCGTGTCGCGCGATCGCCACCATCGACCGCGATCCCAACTTCCGCACTGACCGCCGCACTACGGTGCTGATGGAGTATCCCTCGGGCCAATGCACGTTTACGTGTGCCACGCAACTGGTCCCTTACCAGCGCATGCAACTCTTTGGAACGAGCGGGCGTATTGAGTTGGAAATCCCCTTCAATGCGCCGACCGACCGCGTCATGCGCCTGCTGCGGGATGACGGCTCGAGCCTGTTCGGCGCGGGCGTGCAAACCGAGGAATTTCCCATCTGCGATCAATATACGATTCAAGGCGATCTTTTTTCGCGCGCCATCCTGGACGATGGTCCCGTGGCCGTGCCGCTGGAAGACGCCCTCAACAATATGCGCGTGATTGACGCGATTGTGCGGTCGGTGGAATCGGGCAAGTGGGAGAAACCGTAAGCGTGTTATAGGTCAGGCCGGAACAATTCTTCCGCGACAAAAGAAAATCCCGGCAGCAAAGCCTCCGCGGTCACAGACTGGCGGCCTGACAAAACGTGCGCCTCGTTGGCCGAAGGATGGACGGTAACGGTTCGATTGTCGGGATCTACAATCCACACCAAAGAGCAACCCGCTGCAAAATACTCCCGGACCTTTTCCTGGACCTTGCTGGCCCGATCTTCCGGCGAGAGTACTTCGACGGCCAGATCCGGCGCACCCACAAAAAAACCATTGCCGTCCAAGTCGCCCCAACGGGCAAAGGACACGAAGTAAATGTCCGGTGCCCTCACAACGTCGGGATTGCGGGAAAGGATGAAACCCAACTCTGTTCCCACCATTCCGAGCTTTTGACGACGGGCGTACGAAACCATCCAGGAGGCCAAAAGAACCACGATCCAGGAATGCTTCCTCTGAACTGGAGACATTTCCACCAACTCTCCCCGGACCAACTCGCATCGCCGTCCATCGGCTATTTCGAGGAACTGCTCGGCCGTCATGAGGGTCGCGGTAGCGGACATAACAGGAGTATAGCATGCCCCCCGAGGAAGGCGCAGGGTCAGGCCGCCTTCAGTTTTTTTCTCTTTACTGGTACAAAACGAATCTGGACCCGCTTGTTCACTGCTTCTGCGATGCGCTTCAGCATAGTGAGCGAGTGGCCTTCAATCGGCGTCCTCCAACCGGCAGATGACGGACGCCGTCGTGCCGACGCGGCGGACGCGGTGTGGACGATTCCCGTGACGGGCGGGTTCTCGCCCTGCTTAGTTAGCCGCGGGCGAGAATTGCTCCCAGTCGCCGGACGGCCAGCGGATTGTGTTTGCCTTGAAAAACGCCGGCGGTCAAGAGATTTACGGCATCCGTCCCGACGGTAGCGGCTTGGTTTGCTTGACCGGGAACGGGCGCGGCAATGGTTATCCTGAGTGGGGCCGCGACGGCCTGCAAGATCGCTACCACGGATGGTACTGACAACGCCCACGAATTGGCAGCGCTGTTGGTACCATCCGCGATTCAGCAAACCGGTTCGTTACGGCGTCAACGAGAGTCCGCTCACCAGATAGATGTCCTCGTAGAAAAACAACCCCAGATCCAGGCCCGTGGCCGAGAACGTGGCTGAGCTTACTAAGTCGTTATTGTTCGGCGACAGGAAGAAGTAGAAAAGGCTCGTTCCCGCCGAACCACCCGTCGCGCTCGCCGTGTTAAGCGGCAGTTGCTTCAACACGCTGCTGGGGACAAGGATGTTACTGCCGCAACTGAAGGTACAAATTGCGGCGCCGGTGATGCCGTTGGCATTCGTGGCGATAATCCAAGTGATGATTTCCCCTGCCGGATCGGGACACGTCAGAGTCGGATTCAGGTTGGACCCCTGACTGATCGAGGTGCCTGTATATCCGGGGTTAGTGACGTTCATCAGCGCCGGAAGGGTGAAACTTACCGGCCCGAAGGCGCCGACATTGGCTCCACCCGCTCCCGAGAGAGAGTATTTTCCGGTGGTGATGGCAGGGAATGACGGCCCTGTAGGGATCAGGCTTGAGGCGCTGTAAGATCCGATTGGCTTCGGCGTCAGCGTAACGTTGCCCGAGGATGGCGTCGCCAGCGTCAGGATTCCCGCATCGAGTGGGGTCGTGCCGGTCACAGTTGGCGCCGAAGGCGTCCCCGTGCTCGTCTGCTTGTACACCTGCACGTAACAGCCGGCGTTGGCCGGAGGAAAGCCTCCCTGCGAGCTTACCGCGACAGGAGCAGTGTTTTTAGCGAAGGTCCCAGTGACCTGCGATGCTGTTTCGTTGAATCCCGGTATGGCGATTTGCAAGCGCGTTAACGCCAAACTTCCGTACGCTTGGCCGACGCCGAGTTGGGCTTGGCCGGTCGCCGCCGAAGAGCAGTTGCCGTTGCTGGCAACCGAAATCGTGACGGCATTACTGGAGACTCCATTCACCGTAACTTGCAGCGGCAGGTAACAACCGGCTGGAATCGTACTGGGAACCTGGATGTTCCACTGGTCCAGGCCGACATAGCCCGGCGCGCAACCGGCGTATTGCACGCTCGCCGATTGGCCGCCGATCGTTGCCGAGACCGGAGTGCCCGCGAAAGAGGCTCCGCCGCAGGCCGCGCCAGGGGCGGGGTTGGTGGTCAGGGCCCCTCCGCCGGTGCCATAAACGATCAGAATGCCGCCCTGCGCAATCGCTGAGTTGAATCCGTTGGCGGGCGTGCTGCTGGAGCTCACATAGTTTTGGGCCGCGGCGTTGCCCAGCCCGGTCTGGCTGTAGGTGAAGATCGCGGGCGCTGTTGCCACCACCGGAATGGTGGACGGCGCACTCGACCCGGCGGAGGTGGTCACCACCACGGGAACCGCCGGTCCGGGAGTCACGGAGTAAGGAATCTGGGCGTTGATCTGGGTGTACGAGCCGGTAGAAGAACTAACGTAGAAGATCGGCGCGGAGATGCCGCCGATCGTCACGCTGGCTCCGGACAAAGTGGTTTGCAAGGGAAAAGTTGTGGCGTTGACCCCGACCGCCGAGGTGCTCAGATTCGAGCCGTAGATCGAGACGATGCTACCGGGTGAAAGTTGGTATCCCGGCGCGCCCGCCGGCACCGAACTAGCGGCGTTGACCACACCACCCTGGGGCACGATAGGTTGGGCAAAGGTCAAGGCAGAAACCAAGACGCAAAGAGTAAAGGTTAAGCAGGCCGTACGATGCATTGCAGAATTTCCTCCTGGCGAGCGAGTATAACACAAGGCTTCCGGCGTAAGGTACCTTTGCCCCAGGACGCCCCAGGACACCGGGCCCCCCAGGACCTGGACGGGTGCCTGCGGCCGCCGCAAGGAGTCGAATCTGGACTCTCGCGTCCTGAGTTGCAAGGGAACCTGTAACTCATCACACGAATACTTCCTGTCGATTTTCTTGCTACAGCCCCCGCCTCTTAGTCCGCCCCTTCAGGGCTTATTGATCAACCCTATGTCAACCTAGGCCGTTGGCCTAGGCTGATATAGCACGCCCCGTTGGGGCTGAATCCTCCATCGCCCCGTCTTGGCAGGCGCGGGGAAACTGTGACGTAAACAGACTCGCTTCTAAAGCCAGCAAGAATGGTACGACATCTATCGGTCAAGGACCTAGCCTGCGCTAGCAGGCGACAGAGGAATAGCCCTGGCGAGGCGTAGTTCAGCCGAGCCTGGGGTAGAAGATAGAAGGAGCCGGAGCCTGCGAAGCTGGCGGCAGAGGCCTCTGCACCGTCTCTGTCGCCAGCTTCGCAGGCTCAAGGTAATTTTGCGCCACAACCCCCAGGCTCGGCTGAACTACACCTCGCCAGGGGCTAAGACTCTACCGCCCTGCTACGCAGGCTTAGGCGCCAGCGAAGGCGCCGCCAATGCCAAGCTATACGAGTTCTTCCACGCAGTAAGGGCTACCGTCCGCATTTATGCGACGAACTTGCAACTCATGACACTAGTGGATGTAGTCGTTGTCGCCGTCGCCGCCATGCTTGCGCATGTAACCCTCGAATTTTTTCCGCAGCCGGCGGCGGCGCCATCCTTCATAAGCCATTCGCCACTCTTCCACGGAAAACCATCGGGTGAACATCCGCGAACGCGAACTGCGGCGGCTGGAATAGCCGTAAGAGGATGCCGTGAACCCGCCGTTCCGCAAGTAAAGATAGCCCACCAGCAATCCACCCAGGTGCGCCACGTGGCTCACTCCGCTCCCGCCGCTGGCAAAGCCGAAGAACTCGATGGCTCCGAAGATCATCACCGCATACTTAGCCGGCACCGGGAATAACAGGAACAACAAAATGGGCGAATTCGGGTACATGATCCCGAAAGCCAGCAGCAATCCATAGATGGCCCCGGAGGCGCCCACGGTGATCGCTCGAGGGTCGCCGTAGGCCGGCAGCACAAGGGCCACCAGAACCACGCAAATCCCCGCACCGATCCCGCAGACCAAAAAGTAGCGCAGAAAACGGCGCTGCCCCCAAGCCCCTTCGATGGCCGTGCCAAACATCCACAGCGTCAGCATGTTAAAAAAAATGTGGCCCAGGCCGGCGTGCAGAAATTGATAGGTGAACAGTTGCCAGATGGCGCCATGCAACACCAACGCCGGCGTCAATCCGAACCAGGTGCCGATCCAGATCCCGAAGCCGGGCAGCATCGTTCCCACAAACGCGGCCGCGTTGACGATCAGCAGCAGCTTGACGCCGGGCGTCATGCCGATGTTGAATCCGAATCCCAGGGGGTTGCTGCGGTAGCTTGGCATGTTGGATCCCAGCGCGGCGCGGGCTCCCTTTCAGAATATCGCGAATTCCGCTATAGTGGGGAGTTGGCGATTGAAGGAGACTCTTTGCCTACGCTACCTCCCGAGATTCGAGCTTTGCTGGGATCGTTGGACGATCCGGAAAAGCTGCTGGGCGTTGTTCTAGAACATGCCTTGCTGCAGAGCGGCGCGGCGCGTGGTTTGATTTTCGACCGCGAACGAGTGGTTCGTTCCGTGGGCTACTCCCACGGCGGCACAGTCCAGGTCTGGCGCGCGCTGGATCGATTGCTGCTGGAGTCCAACGGCGTGGTGCGGTCGAGCGAGCCTTTTTTTGCGCGCTTGGCGCCGGTGGAGCGGCCGTTGGGTATGGCGGGAACATTGCAGGGCTCGTCCGGCTGCCTGGCGGTGTTGGCTGTGGAGAAAGAAACGCCGCTCGAGCCGGCGGAGATCGACGACTTCGCCGGCTGGATTCAACTGACCTGCAAACCGTTGCAGGTGGCGCTGTCCTATGCCCGCTGGAACCGGGACGTCCTGCGCCAACCGTTGCGCTTGCGAGATCTGCCGCTGGAGGATCTGCAGCAGGTTCCGAATATCGCGGAAGTGGAGCGGCTCTTGATCTCGGTGGCCATGAGTCGGAATCAAAACAACCGGGGTAAAGCGGCGGCGGCCTTGGGCATCAGCCGGGAAGGGTTGCGGCGCAAGTTGCTGCGGGCGTGATCCGAAGGGTTTTGTCAGAACCGTCTGCGGTAGCAGATGGGTCCGGTGCTAACCCATCCGCTACCGCGGAAGGTTCTGACAACATCTAGGCGCCGTTGCTTCCCAGTTCCACCGTTACGCGTCCTTCAAACGTCTTGCCGTTTAGCTCCCACCAGGGCAGAATCATCGAGCCTTGATATACCTTTTCAAAACCATCCTCGGATTGCGAAACGGTGTGAATCGGCGTGATCCACCAGGTCGCCGCGGGCTCCACGGAAATGTGGATGGAAACACCCAGGTACCAATCGTGCAGCCACAACTCCGTGGCGCGATGGATCTCGCCTTGCCAGCGCAGCGGCTGGCGGTGACCGTCCGTTTCAAAATAACGGTCGTGGGCGTCGGGAGCCATCAGGTTGAAGACCATCTCCATACCCATGCGCGACGGCACGCCGCGCGCCGATAGCTCACAACTCAGCGTCGAGCTTTTCATGGAAAACGTCTTGCGTATTCCGCCGCGCGTGTAGACCAAGCCGTCGGACTGCCATGGGCCGGAGGCCATCGCGCGGTCTTCGTCCAACTCCAGGCTGGCGTAGTCGGCCAGCGTCTTGCCGCCGCCGAACAAGTAAGTGCGGAAGCAGGAGCGTTCGTAGCGGTCGTAAATCAAGAGCCGCTCCAAACCCTCCTCTTTTACGCGCACGCGATCGTGAATCGACGCGGCTTCCTCCGTGGAGTTGAGTTGGGTGGCGCGCGCATGCAGCTTCTTGTGATAGCTCTCGTGCCGCCGCATGATGGAGTTCACCACGTTGACCGCGGCGGGTTTGGAATCGATTTCCGGGGCCGTGGCGCCATCGCCGGGATCGAGCACCACAAACAGCTCGTCGGAGTCCAGCACCAACTCCGGAAGGCCGTCCAAATCGAAATCCGCTTCCGTGACCAGGGGAGCCGCGGCAACGCTGTTGCGCGACGCTTTCACCAGGTTGGCATACAATGCATGGCGCAGATGGGGCGCGTACAATCCGCCAAAAACGCCGTGCCAGTAGGCGTCGTTGCATTGTCCGGCCAGCAGCGCGTCGTAGGCCGCATCGTCGCGATACTGCGGGCTATCTCCGGCGCGGCGCGTGTCGGGAAAGCGCCGGCTGGCCCACAGCATCCGCTTATGCAGGAGATTGGCCTCCGAATACTTGTGGAAAAAGTTGTTCCACAAACCGCCGCGCAGGAAGCGGGATAAATCGGCGCCCGTGCCGTCTTCCCGCTGCAGGGCTTCGGCGCGATGCCGGGCCCGTTCAAAAGCCTCTTCGGCAGCTTCCGGCAGGGCCCACTCCATCATTTCCTGATACGACGCCGTAGGCAGATACACGCGGCCCAGCGGCGGATGGGTTTCCAGATACTCCGAGGCGCACACCACGCGCAGCCAGGAAGATTGCTCCTCCAACGTGGCGAAGAAATTTTCCAGCCAGCCCGTCTCGTAGACGTGGTGATGCGTTTCCGGCCAGACGCCGAATTTCTCCAAATCGTCGCCCATGGCCGCCAACCCTCCGGCGTGCCGCTCGGCGGCCTGGCGCAGGTAGTTCACCGTTTCGTCCACGGTGTGGAAGGGGATGAGATAGCGCAAGTCCTTCAGTCCCGGAATCACGCGCACCGGCGCGCCGTTCGACTCGGTAAGGTAGTCGCCAAAAAGTTGCTCCGGCTCCAGCCCCGCGTTCAGGAAGTGGGTGTCGTCGGTCAGGGTGAAGGCCAAGCCGGCGCGGGCCAGCGCCTTGGGCAAGGTTGGCTCCCAGACGCGCTCGGTGAGCCACATCCCGCGCGGCCGCCGGCCGAAGTGCTTCTCCAAATAGTCGGAGAGCTTCAGCAGTTGGGCCTGCTTATCGCGATCGGGGATGGCGATCAGGATCGGTTCGTAGTAGCCGCCGCCGAGCAGTTCCACTTGGCCGCGCCGCACCAATTCGCGCAACAGATCGAAGTATTCCGGATGGTGCCCGTGAATCCATTGCAGCAGCGACCCCGAGTAATGGATGGTCACGTGAATGGGGGGATGTTTGGCCAGCAGTTCGACGAACGGCAGGTAGGAGAGACGGTAGGAGTCCTCCATAACGTGATCGAAGTTGCCGAGCGGCTGGTGAGCGTGCAACAGCAGCGCGAAGTTTAGAGAATTCATCCCTAGATCTACCCTACCATCGCCGGTGTGGACGGTGTGCTATGATTTTGTTGTTAAGAATGGAAGAACTTAGCCACGGAGGCACAGAGAGCACAGAGGCCGGAAACACAGAGAAAACCCCGATCCTTCGGTCTTGTGTTCTCTGTGCCTCCGGCCTCTGTGTCCTCTGTGTCTCTGTGGCTAAATTGTCCGCGTTTTCTTTCCTATGAACCCCGCAAAAATCTTAGATGGCAAAGCGATCGCCGTGGATATCCAGCGCGAAGTGGCGGTCGATGTGGAGGCCTTGCGGGCCCGCGGCATCCAACCGGGGCTCACGGTGATCCTGGCTGGGGACGATCCGGCCAGCCCACTGTACGTACGCAACAAAATGCGGATGTGTGCAACACTGGGCATCCGCAGTGAAACCATCACACCGCCGTCCACGGTAACGACCGAGGAACTGCTGGCCATGGTCGCGCGGCTGAACGCCGACGATCAAGTGGACGGCATCCTGGTGCAACTTCCCCTGTTTCAACAGGTGGACTCCAAACGTGTGCTGATGGCAGTCGATCCCGCCAAAGACGTGGACGGCATTCATCCCGTTAACGTCGGCAACTTGGTCACGCAGCGGCCCGGCTTGGTATCGTGCACGCCGGCAGGCATTCTGGAAATTCTCAAGCGCAGCGACGTCCCTATCGCCGGCGCGCGTGCCGTGGTGGTAGGACGCAGCGACATCGTGGGCAAGCCGGTGGCACTGTTGCTGCTGCACGAAAACGCCACGGTGACCATCTGCCACTCGCGCACGCGCGATCTGCCTGCCGTGACGCGCCAAGCCGATATCCTGGTAGTCGCCCTGGGCCAGCCCGAAATGATCACTGGCGATTACATCAAGCCGGGCGCCGTGGTGATTGACGTAGGCACGTCGCGCGTGCCCGATCCCAGCGCCCCCAAGGGAATGCGCTGGGCCGGTGACGTGCATTTCCCCAGCGCCAGCGCCGTGGCCGGAGCCATCACGCCCGTGCCCGGCGGCGTGGGACCACTCACCATCGTGATGCTGATGGCCAATACGGTGAAAGCGTGCCGGCTGCGCCGGGCAAGCCTTGACGTGGTCGGTTCCGGGCCGGCGCGCCCGGAAACACGGTAATCTGCCGAAAGTGACTACAGATCTGAACTTGGTGATTTATTTTCAGCCAACATTTCCGACAAACTCCTGGACGGGGCGGGTTTTCTTGAGCATCGCATACCCTTGTTGCGGCATACTCAGAATGGCACGACCCAGGGGTTGTGGCCTGGGGTCAATCCCAGAAAAATGAATCCAGCCTTGGCGCTGGATATTGCCAACAAGTGGGTATCGCTTCAGTGGCTTAGAGATCCAGTGGGGGACTGGATATTCACTGGATATTCATTGCGGGCAGAGTTGTCTCTATTTCGGGTTGTCTCGATAATGCCGATCCAAGTTGTCGTAGCATCCCTGGGGCTACTCTTATGGCTCGGACCTTTGTTTCGGCTAGCGCCTTGCACTACAATGGTATACTGACGCACGTTTCGGCGCTATGAGGCGATCTTCTGGTTGGGTCCATCTGTGGTGGATTGTGCCGCTTGTGGCTCACTCGCGGGTGTGTTTTTCTATCTGCGGCGTGAGAACGGCTGCCGTTCCCGTCCGCCTGGTGAAAGTGGAACGAACTTCGTTGGTCAGCAACTTAACCACCAACGGCAAAGTAGAACCACTGGACGCGCGGGAGTTGCGCGCGCTGGCTCCGGGTACCGTCACGAACGTGGCGATCAAGGAAGGCGATCGCGTCAGAATCGGGCAAACGTTGGTGGAGTTGGATCGCACTGAAGCCGTCGCCGGAGTGACTCGCGCGGAAGCGGAGTTGCAAGCCGCCGAAGGCGATTCTCGAGACCCTCGAAAAGGGCGGAACCACGGTGGAGAATCTGGAACTGGATAATTTAATCCAGAAAGCCGCGCTGGAACAGAAGGAATCCGTTCGCCAGTTGGGAATCTCCGAGCGGCTGCTGGCCAAGAGCGCCGCGACCCGCGGCGAAGTGGATGCCGCCAAGGATCGCGTCAACAGAGCCAACCAGGATTTGGCGTACTTGCAATCGCGGCGCGGAAAGCGCTACAGTTCGGAGGACCTGGAACGGGCCCGCGGGCGCGTCACCGAAGCGCGCGCCGCCTTGGATTTGGCGCGCCAGCGCTGGAGCGCCAGTTCGGCGGTGTCGCCGGTCAGCGGCGTGGTTTACGCGTTGCCGGTGCAGCGCGGGAACTTCGTGAATCGCGGCGACCTGCTGGCCAAGGTCGCCGACCTCGACCGGCTGCGCGTGAAGGTTTACGTGGACGAGCCGGAGCTGGGACGCCTGACCCCGGGTCAGGACGTCGTTCTGACATGGGATGCCGCGCCCGGCTTCACCTGGCCTGGTAAAGTGAATCGGCTGCCGGCGGCGGTGGAGTTGCTCGGTAGCCGCAGCGTTGGCGCTGTAGAATGCCTGATCGCAAACCAGGAGCATCGCTTGCTCCCGGGCGTCAACGTGAACGTGGAGATTGTTGCCCAGCGCTCCGAGCACACGCTGACATTGCCCAAGGAAGCGGTGATCGGCGAACCGGACGTGGCTGGAGTCTCCGGGGCGCCATTTCGTATTTGTATACACCGGCGGCGACGGCCGCGTGCAACGCCAGGAAGTGAAGCTGGGGATCGCCGACGCCACGCGGGTGGAGATCCTGCAGGGAGTGGCGGAAGGGCAGACCGTGGCCATCGGCGGTGAACACAAGTTGTCCGAGGGCATGAAAGTAAAGCCGGAGGCGTCCGGATCGTCGATGTCATGGATCGGAGCACCCATCGGGAAGACGAATTCATGAGCAAGCAGCAAGCTCTATTGGCGGCATTGTTGGGCGCGGCAGCCACTCTGCACGCCGGATGGAATGGCGCGGCCGGAGAAGCGCTCCCCTTGGCCGATCATGCCAAGGAACATCATCACGCCGGCCAACTGGCCTTCACTCAAGGCAACTACGACAAGGCGATCCACGAATTCAAGAAGGCGGTTCACGATCATCCCGAGAGCTCCGAGGACTGGATGTGGCTGGGCCGTTCGCTGGGACGCAAGGCCGAGAGCGACAATCCGTTCCACGCTGCGTTTCTGGTGGGTGACGTGCGCCGGGCCTTCGAGAAGTCGGTGGAATTGGATCCCCAGAACCTGGACGCCCACACCGATCTGCTGGAGTTTTACATGGAGGCACCGTCCGCTTTCGGCGGCGGGTTGGACAAGGCGCGCGAACAAGCCCAAGCCATCGGCCGCCTGAACAAGGGTGACGGATTACTGGCTTTGTCGCGAATTGCCGAGAAGGACGAGAAGTACGGAGTCGCGGAGCGGGAACTCCGAGCCGCCGTAGACTTGGAACCCAAAGCCAGCCGCTACCGTGAACTGGGAGAGTTCTTCCGGCGGCGTAAGAACTATCCGGCGATGGAAGAGGCTCTGCGCAAGTCCGGTGACACGAAATCCTTTTACTCCCTGGCGCAAGGATTGCTGGAAATGGGCCAGAAGCTGCCGGAGGCTGAGCGGCTGGTGAACAAGTTTCTGGCCGGGGGCGCGCTTCCCGCCGGCGACGAGCCGACCATCGCGCAAGCCCGCCTGCTTCTGGGACGGATCCAAGCGCGTCTCGGACGGCCGCAGGATGCGGCGCGCGAATTCCGCGCCGCGCTGCTGGAAAATCCCAACCTCAAGGCCGCCAAGAAGGAATTGGAAAAGGTGCAGTAGTGTTTATCTCCGAGGCCCTGCGATTCTCCTGGGACGCCTTGCGTGCCAACCGTGTGCGCTCGCTCCTGACCGCGCTGGGCATGATCATCGGAACCGCCTCGGTGATTCTGGTGGTGACCATCGCGCTCACCGGCCGCGACTACATCCTGGGGCAGATCGAAGGCGTCGGCTCCAACCTGATCTACGCATTCTACGAAGCGGGCGACAAGCCGATCAGCCGTACCGCGCTGGCCGATCACCTGACCACCGCCGATCTGGACGCGGTGCGCCGCGAAGTTCCGCACGTGCGGGCCGCGGCACCCATCGTCATCCAATACGACCGCTTGGTGGTGGAATCCGCCGAGCGGGACGTAACGGTAATCGGCACCAACGAAGACTACCGGCTGATCCGCAACTTGAAGCTGGCGGTGGGCCGCTTCTTCGATGCCGACGATTTGGCTTACCGCAATAAAGTTTGCCTGCTCACCGAGCCGCTGGCCAAAAAACTCTACGGATCGCTGGAAGATTCCTTGGGGCGGCGCGTGAAAATCCACGGATTGCAGTTCACCGTGATCGGCACCTTCCGGGAAGGCGTGGAAACCTTCGGCCAGTCGGAAGTCACCAAGGAAACGCTGTTGATCCCCATCACGGTGATGCGTTATTTCGACAACAGCGGAAAAGTGGACCAGTTGTACATCTCGGTAGACAAGGCTTCCAACGTCGTGGCCGTCACCGAGCGGGTCAAGCAGGTGTTGCAAAACCGCCACCGCCCGGGCTCGGTGTATCGCGTGGAAAACCTGGCGGAGATTTTGCAGGCCGCTTCGCGCATCGGCATGGCGCTGACCTTGGTGCTGGTTTTGATTTCGGCGATCACCCTGTTGATCAGCGGAATCGGGATCATGAACATCATGCTGGTGACGGTGACGGAGCGGACCCGCGAGATCGGCATTAAGCTGGCCGTGGGCGCCAAGCGCCGCGAGATTCTGATGCAGTTCCTGACCGAAGCCTGCGTCTTGAGCGTTGCCGGCGGGCTGCTCGGCACGGTGGCCGGCGTGGCGATCCCGCTGGCGGTTCGCCTGTTTGCCGGACAAATGTATATCCCGATTTCCGGTGTCTCGATCGCGGTGGCGCTGGGCGTATCGTGTCTGGTGGGGGTGATTTTTGGAATGCTCCCGGCCAACCGCGCTTCCCAGTTGAATCCCACCGACGCCTTGCGATACGAATAGAACAAGGCCCGAGTCGCGAGGCCCGAGGCCCGAGTCGCGATGGCTAACTTTATTGGAGGTTCCATGCTCTTCCACTTCCTTCTATCTTTGGCCTTGGCCGGTGATGCACCGGCCGACACGCTGACCTTGAAACAAGCCGTGGAGATGGCGCTGGCGGCCAGCCCGGAGATCCACATTGTGCAAGCGCAGCAAGACGCCGCCCAGTACGCCATCAACGAAGCGCGCTCCGCGTTTATTCCCGCGTTCTACCTGGGATCGGGCGCGGCCTACACGCGCGGCACTTCGCAGTTCATTGAAGGACAGCCGCCGTCGCTGGCCAATGCGATCCTGGTCGGACAACTGGTGAACCAGCCGCTGCGGCACGCCATTGCGGAGATGCGGGCCAACGCGCAAGCCGTCAGCGCCGGCTCCGCCACCCGCCGCGACGACCTGATCTGGCGCGTCGCCGCCACCTATCTGGATCTGGAACACACCACCGGTGAGCTGGAGGTAGCCGGCAAGGATACCGCTAGCTTAATCAAGATTCAAGCGTTGATGCAGGAGCGCGTCAAGGAGGGCCAGGAACTTCCCAGCGAAGGCACCCGCGCGCGCCTGAACTTGGCGCGCCATCGCCAGCACCTTGTGGAGTTGGACGGCCGCTCTACGCTGCTGGAAGCCACGCTCAAGAGCATGCTTTCCCTGCCGGAGGACCGTCATATCCGTACGGTTTCCGAACCTCTGGCAGCCATCCCGCAGGGAGATATTCCTTATGATTCCGCGACTGAGGAGAATCGCGCTGTGACGCGGGCCTGGGAGAACAGCCCGGAATTGAAGAAGCTATCGTTCGAAGTGGATGCCAAAGAGGCGCATCTGCGCGCCGAAAAAAGCCAGAAGTATCCACAAATGGAGTTGATCGCCAACTACGCCTATCTCACCAGGCAAACGCGCTTCGTCACTGCCAATTTGAACTACCTGACTCCCAATAACATTCAGCTCGGCACGTCCATCAAGATTCCCTTGTTTGGCAACGCTCGCGTTTCGGCGCGCGTAGGGGAAGCTCTGGCCGATTTGACGCAGGCAAAAAACGCCCTGGAGGCGGCCAAGCGGCGGATCGCGCTGGAGGTGCGGCAGGCCTTCCAGCAATCGCGCGAGGCCGGCGCGGCGCGCGAGGTGGCTCGCTTGGAACTGGAACTGGCCCGCGAAAACACCAGCGTGGCGCTGTCTCGTTTCGAGGAAGGACGTGCCGGGTCGAAAGATTTGGAGCAATCGCGGCTGGAAGAGAGCACCAGGTGGAACACGCTGCTGGACGCGGGTTTTCTGGTGGATCGAGCCCGCTTGCAATTGCTGAAAGCCACCGGGGAGATTTCCAAGGTGCTTCAGTAAGGTTAAGACGGAAACTAGCCACAGAGACACGGAGGCCACAGAGAACGGAACACAGAGGAAACACGAAAGCTTGCTCTGTGTTCCGTTCTCTGTGGCCTCCGTGTCTCTGTGGCGATATTTCCATGTTCCGCCGACCTTCTGCGATAAGCTGTACAACGAATGAAGCGCGCGCCACATCCGTTGATTGCGATTCTGTTCGCTGTTTGGCCTCTTCTGCTCGCCGCGCAGGCCACCGCTCCGCCGGTCGGGAGTCTTCATGCTACGGGCTTCGTCAACGATTTCGCCGGCGTGATCGACAACACCTCAAAGCAATCCATCGAAGCGTTGTGTGCGCAACTGGACCGCAAAACTGCCGCGCAAATCTCCGTGGTCACCATCAAGACGCTGGGCGGCGAGCCGATCGAAGACTACGCCAACAGCTTGTATCGCGCCTGGGGCATCGGACGCAAGGACAGCAAAGGGGCGTTGTTACTACTGGTGGTTCAGGACCGCAAGCAGCGTCTGGAAATCGGCTACGGCCTGGAGCCACTGCTGCCCGACGGCTTCGATGGCAGTGTGCTGCGCGAGATGCGTCCGGAACTGGCGCAGGGCCACTGGGGTCCCGGATTGCAGTCGGGAGTCCGGCTGTTGGCGCAGCGCGTGGCGGAGAAGAGCGGCATCCAACTGGATCTGTCGGGACAACCGCAAGTGCGGCAGCGCCCCGCCAGGCGAGTTTCGAGCGGCTTTCCGTTGCAACTCATCTTTTTCGTGGTGTTCATCTTGATCGCCATTTGGAATAGTCTTCGATCCTACAGTCGGGGCCGGTGGGGTGGCGGCGGTTGGGGCGGATTCGGCGGAGGTAGCTTCGGAGGAGGAGGAGGAGGAGGATTTGGCGGAGGCGGCAGCGATGGAGGCGATAGCGGCGGCGGGTTCGGTGGATTCGGAGGCGGCGATAGCGGCGGTGGCGGGGCGTCGTCTGATTTCTAGAGTCCTTCTGTTACAATAAAACGAGTCATCATAAGGAGCAGCAATGAAAGGGCTAGTCATCGCTTTGGTGGTAGTGGTGGTGCTGGTGGCAATGGCGGGTTCGTCTTACATCGGCAGGCGGAATGAGATGGTGGCCATGCAGGAGGCCATCCGATCCTCCTGGGCCCAGGTGGATGTGGCTCTGGAGCGGCGCGCCGATCTGATCCCCAACTTAGTGGCGACGGTAAAAGGCTATGCTACGCACGAGGAAAAGGCCATCGCGGATGTGGCCAACGCCCGCGCCGGCCTGCTCAACGCCAAAGCGCCGCAGGACCGCATCGCCGCCAACGAGCAACTCACCGGGCTCTCGGCCGCCTGCTGGTGCTGGTGGAAAACTACCCTAACTTGAAGGCCAATGAAAACTTCATCCGGCTGCAGGATGAGTTGTCCGGCACCGAGAACCGCATTTCCGTGGAACGCCGCAAGTACAACGACACCGTGCAGCGGTACAACACGTATATCCAATTGTTTCCAAACAGTTTAGTGGCCGGCATGAGCGGATTCCAGCGTCAGGACGCCTACTTCAAAGCGGAAGGTTCGGCCCGCGAAGCACCCAAGGTTCAGTTCTAAGAGCCGGATCGCCATTTTTGATTTTTGCCTTTTGATTTTTGATTTCCCCTTGGCGACAACTTCTGATGCCGGGCGGGGTTAGAGGGGATGTGAGTGCGATGGCTCTCGAGTCCGATGCCGAACTCATGCTTCGCGTCAAGGCCGGCGACGAAGCGTCTTTCGACGTCCTACTGGAGAAATACCGCACCCCCGTTGTGAGGTTTATCCAGCGGATGGTGCAGAACTCCGCGGTGGCGGAAGAGCTTGCTCAGGACGTGTTTCTGCGAGTCTATCGGGCTCGCGCGGGATACGAACCCAGCGCGCGCTTCACCACGTGGCTGTTTCGAATCGCCACGCACATCGCCCTCAACGCGCTCCGCGACGGCCGTAAGGAACGCGCCGTGCAAAGCCTTGATGCGGGCTACTCCGGAGTCGGCGATTCCAAGGGCGTTTCGAGCGCCCGCGGCTCCCGGGACGCTACTCCCATCGACGTGGGCGATCCACGCGCCACCATCGAGGAGTACCTGGTGGAATCGAGCGAGGTCCGGGAGATTCGCGGCGCGGTGATGGCGCTGCCCGGTAAACAGCGCGCCGCGGTGCTGATGCACAAGTACCACGAGTTGGATTACACGCAGATCGCCGAAGCCTTGGGATGTTCCGAGTCGGCAGTGAAGTCGTTGTTGTTCCGCGCTTATGAGACGCTCCGGCAAAGGCTGAGCCGTTTTGCGGCGCCCTCGGCGGCCAGTGACGGCCAGGAATAGAATTGGGAGTTACGGGAAGAGGTGAGCCATGAACTGTAGTCAAATGGAAAGCATGCTCCTCGATTACGTCTCTGGCCGGCTGGCCAGAGCGGATCGCGCACCGCTTGAAGAACATTTGACCGTCTGTCAAGGCTGCCGCGAGCGCGCCGAAGGTTTCCGTTCTGTCGCGCAGGTTCTGGAAAGCTGGGAGACGCCGGAAATCTCGCCATGGTTCAACGCCCGCTTGCGGCAGCGGATCGCCGCCGAAGAGGCGCTCGGCTGGAACTGGCGGCGGTCATTCGACTGGCTCAAGCAACCGGTGACCGCGACCGCCTTAGCCGCCGTAATCATGATGGGATCGCTGGCCCTGTGGACCTCGCGTCCCGCCACGCAGCCGGCGACGAAAATCGCCGCCGCAGCGGTGATGCATCCAGATCAAGAGAAGCCCCAGGTGGATGAACTGCTGCCCGTGGTGGAAGATTTCGACATGCTGGCCGACTTCGAAGTGATTCAAGACCTGAAGAGTCCCAACGCGGCGCAGACTTCCAAGAACAAGATGTAAATGAAATTACGTCACGCCATCCCGATGCTTCTGGCCGGAATCCTGATTCCGGCGGCCTGGGGTGTGGGTCAAGATCCTCCGGCCCAACCACAAACGCCGCCGGCGCCGGCGGATAAAGCTTCCGAACAGGACAAGAAGCCGCAGGGGATGTGGCCGCACCACCGTGCTGGTGGGCGTTGGGGCCGAGGCGATGCGAATGGCCCTACAGGCAGTGTGGGCGGACCAGATGGTCCGCTACCCGGCGATAAGTCGGCCTCCCGATTTGCCAAGGGCCGGCGTGGCGGCTTCCCTCCGATGTTCGACGCTTTGGCCAATATGTCGCCGGAGGAACGCAATCAGGCGCTGGAGAGCGATCCCAAGTTCAGCCGCCTTCCGCCGGAGCGTCAGGCGCAGATCCGCCAAAACCTGGAGCGCTACAGCGCGATGACTCCGGAGCAGCGGCAACTGATGCGCGATCGCTTCGACATTGTGAACAGCATGCCGCCGCAGAATCGGGATCGGATTCGGGAGGTTTTCCCGCGTTGGAGGCAGTTGCCTGCGGACCGGCAACAAGCGATGCGCGAGGAATTTCATTCTCTGGCAAGAATGTCCGCCGCCGACCGGGAGAAGCGCTTCGCCGATCCGGAATTCCAAAAATCGTTTGCTCCCCGGGAGCAACAACTTCTCAAGGACTTGGCCGGCTCTCTACGGTAGGCCCGAGTCGCGAGGCCTTTCATTTGACTCGGGCCTCGCGACTCGGGCCTTTTTTTCCACCTACCAGCGAGGCTCGCGTGGCTGGCGGTTGGCTCCGCGATAGTCGTCGCGGGAAAACCCACCACCGCCGCCTCCGCGTCCGCCACGGCCACCACCGCCGCCGGGGCGTCCGCCACGGCCACCACCACCGCCGCCTCCGCCGCTGCGCTCGCCCTTGGGCTGGGCTTCGTTGACGCGCAGTTGCCGGCCGCCCAATTCCCGCCCGTTCAGGGCGGCAATCGCGGCGGCAGATTCGCTGGCACTGGCCATTTCCACGAACGCAAATCCGCGGGCCCGACCGGTGTCGCGATCCGTGGGGATGTGCACCCGAGTGATCTCACCAAAGGGTTCGAACAAGGACCGTAATTCGGCCTCGTCCGTCTGAAAACTCATGTTGCCGACGAAAATGTTTGCCATGCGAAGACTCTCCTAGAGATAGGAACCAAGCGCCACGGATGCTATCGAGCAGATGTTTGAGATAGTCGAATCGGCCAGGGACGCAATGCGGCGAGGAGCAGCGACCTTCATCAAAATCCAAGCTGAGTATACCACAGGCCCTGCCCGAAGGTGATCGAAAGAAAGGTCCTATGTCATACCAAAGAGTTAGCCCGGACCAAGTGGTGCAGGCATCCCTGCCTGCGGGTTTACCGGGACGTCTTCCGGAACGGCGGCGGCCTCTTCCGCGGCCTTCTTGCCTCGCGGCTCGAAGACGAACCACACGGCGTCGTCGAATCCCACATATCGGCAGACGCGCGGCTTGCCGCCATCCAGGCGAAGTCCGCCTCCCGATTCGGCGGCGCCATCCAGGCGAAGTCCGCCTCCCGATTCGGCGGCGCCATCCAGGCGAAGTCCGCCTCCCGATTCGGCGGCGCCATCCAGGCGAAGTCCGCCTCCCGATTCGGCGGGGACCTCCTCGAGAACGTCGCCTACGCCCATGGGCCGCAGATCCCGTTGCTTGGCGCCGTCGCCTTGCAGCGTCTGCCAGGCGGCGTACTCGTTGGGAGCCTCGACTCCCCGGCCGGAACGTAGTCTTTGGGTTTGATGTTGGCCGGACCGTCGGGCGGCGGCAAGGCGCGGAAGCGGTCCATGGCGGCTTGGTCTTTCAGGTACAGGACGCGATAGAGAGGCATGGCGAAAACATTTTACCTCAAATCTGTTGCACAAAGAAGGCCCGAGGCTCGCGACTCGGGCCTTCTCTGTGCTATGGTATTCCTATAAGCAGAGATGGAAGAGACTCCTCAATTCAGGGAAGCGCCTCTGGGCGAGCCCGCGGTTCCGCCTGCCAGTGACGATTCGTTCTTCAACCTGAAGGCTTGGGCGCGCGACCTGGTGGTGTCGCTGTTTATCGCCGGCGTGTTCATCGTGTTCCTCTATCAGCCGGTGAAGGTGGAAGGCACCAGCATGATGCCGCAGCTCTACGATCAGGAGCGCATCTTCATCAACAAGTTCGTCTACAAGTTCGAAACCATCCAGCAAGGCGACGTGGTGGTGTTCTGGTATCCGTTGGATACCAGTAAGTCCTACATCAAGCGTGTCATCGGACTGCCCGGCGACGTGGTGCGAATCTCCAACGGCAAAGTGCTGGTCAATGGCCGGGCGCTGAAGGAACCCTACGTGGCTGCGGAGTATTTCGACGGCCAGAGCTACCCGGCGATACAGGTGGAGCCCGATCATTACTTCGTGATGGGCGATCACCGCAATTCCTCCAACGACAGCCGCGCCTGGGGCACGGTGGCCCGCAACTACATCTACGGCAAGGCCGTGCTGGTCTACTGGCCGATGAAGCTTTTCGGCAGGGTGCAGTAGCCAGGATGTCTCGCGGTTACACAACTATTACATAACACGGCCCACGGAAGCTGTTAGCATCGGGGCTGTGTCCACTTTGACGACGGTACCTATTCTCGAAAATCCAGTTTCCGTGACTGCCAGCCGCCCTTGGGATCGGCCCTTTTGGAAGCCCGTAGCGGGCAAGTATTGGATCTTCACTTACCTGGTTATCATTCACGTACTGACCCTGACGGGATTGATTCTCTATCCCATTCCCAGCTTGCGGGTGTTCGCCGTGACCCTGTTCTTCTCCCTGTGGGGAGGCCTCGGTACCACGGTCTGCTACCATCGCCTGCTGTCGCACCGGACATTCAAGCTGAATCCTTGGATTGAACACGCCTTGATTTTCGGCGCGATGTTTAACGGGTCCGGCGCCCCGGCCAGTTGGGTCGCCTATCACCGCCGCCATCACGCCCGCTCCGACACGCCTGACGACGTATCCAGTCCCACGCACGGCGGATTTTGGTGGGCCATCTGCGGTGGCTGTACCAATCCGCGCCGGCCGACGTGTCGAAGTGGTGTCCGGAATTTGACAAGGGCCTGTACCGGTTTTGGACCAACGTGGAGACGCCGCTCATCGCGGTGTCCCTGGTGTTCGGCTTGGCCTGGGGATGGATGGGCTTTTTTTGGATCGGCGCGATGCGTTTGTTTTACTCCCTGCACATGCAGTGCCTGGTCAATAGCCTCACGCATCTCGGGCATTACGACGACGGCGATTCCAGCATGAACGTCTGGTGGCTGGGGCCGCTGCAAATGGCCGCGTGGGGCGAGAACTGGCATCGCAATCACCACTCCAACGCCGGCTCGGCGCGCTTGGGTTTGCGCTGGTGGCAAACCGATATCGGCTGGTACTTCATCTGCGCCATGGAATCCTTGGGCCTCGCCAGCAACGTGCGCCGGCCGCGAGCGCAACAACATTCCTGATATACTAAGGGCCGTCCCAATCTTACAATTGGAAAGAGGCTGATGCAGGCCACGCTGGCACTGGAAGACGGTCAGGTGTACACGGGCAAGGGCCATGGGGCAAAGGCCGAGTGTTCCGGCGAAGTAGTTTTTAACACTGCCCTTACCGGCTATCAAGAAGTTTTCACCGATCCTTCCTACGCCGGGCAGATCGTCATCCTCACCAATCCGCAAATCGGCAACTACGGAACCACTCCGGAAGACAGCGAGTCGGCGCGGCCCTACATTGAAGGCTTGGTGGTGCGCGAGTTCAGCGCCATTACCAGCAACTGGCGCAGCCAGGAACACGCCGAGCAATTTCTCTCGAAGCGCAGCATCCCCGTAATCTCCGAGTTGGACACGCGGGCTATTGTCCGCCACCTGCGCGACCGCGGCGTGATGCGCGGCGTGATCTCCACGGCGGAAAGCGATCCCGCCAAGCTGGTGGAACGGGCCCGCGCGATCCCCGCGATGACCGGCCGGGACCTGGCCACTCTTGTCTCCACGAAGGAGCGCTACGAATGGAGCGAGCCAGCGGCGGATCGCCGCGCGGAAATCACCAAACATGTGGTGGCCTTCGACTACGGTATCAAGCTCAATATCCTGCGCCGGCTCGTCTCGGTGGGCTGCCGCGTGACGGTTGTGCCGTCGTTGACGACGGCGGAAGAGGTGCTATCGCTGAAGCCGGACGGCGTGTTTCTCTCCAACGGTCCCGGCGATCCCGAGCCGTTGCACGCGCAGGTCCGCACCGTCCGCAAGCTACTGGGACGCGTTCCGGTGTTTGGGATTTGCCTGGGCCAGCAGGTGCTGGGGTTGGCGCTCGGCGGGCGCACTTACAAACTGAAGTTTGGGCATCGCGGATCGAACCATCCGGTGAAGAATCTGCTGACGGGAAAAGTGGAGATTACCTCGCACAACCACGGCTTCGCGGTGGACCCCGATTCCTTGAAGGACAGCGAAGTCGAGATCACCCACATGAATCTGAACGACCAGACGCTGGAAGGTTTCCGGCACCGTTCCTTGCCGATGTTCTCGGTGCAGTATCATCCCGAGGCCGCGCCGGGACCGCATGATTCGCGGTATCTCTTTGACGATTTCGTAAAACTGATGGAGAAGAAAAATTAGCCACCGAGACACCGAGAACACCGAGGACACAAAACCTGAGAAACCCAAACACCATCTGGATTGGCTCACTGAGCCGATTATTGGTTGTGCGATTAACGTGCATCGCGCCCTTGGTCCAGGACTTCTTGAGGCAACGTACGAAAATGCGTTGTGCGTTGAGCTGCAAGCGACTGGTTTGAAGTTCGAGAGACAAGTCGCCTATCCCGTGTTATACCGGGGAACCAAGGTCGGCGAGTATCGTCTGGATTTATTGGTCGAGGACAAGGTCATCGTGGAACTCAAGAGCGTTGAGGCATTGAACCCCTTGTTCATTGCCCAAGTACTCGCGTACCTTCGTGTAACTGGCAAGGAGGTTGGTTTGATGTTTAATTTCAATTCAGTCGTGTTGATGCAAGGAGGCTTTCGGCGCCTGGTCTTGTAGTTGCGTTCTCGGTTTTGCGTTCTCGGTGTTCTCGGTGTCTCGGTGGCTAATAATTTTTCTCTTATTCTCAAATATGCCTCGTCGCAACGACATCTCGCGTATCCTGATCATCGGCTCCGGCCCCATCGTCATCGGCCAGGCTTGCGAGTTCGACTATTCCGGCACCCAGGCGTGCAGGGCGCTGAAGGCCGACGGCTACCAGGTGATCCTGGTGAACTCCAATCCCGCCACCATCATGACCGACCCGGAAATCGCCGACGCTACCTATGTCGAGCCGCTCACGCTGGCCTACGTCGAGGAGATCATCCGCAAGGAACGTCCCGACGCCCTGCTCCCGACCGTAGGCGGCCAGACCGGACTGAACTTATCGGTGGAGTTGGCCGAAGCCGGCGTGCTTGAAAAATATGGCGTGGAGTTGATCGGCGCAAACCTGCGATCCATCAAGATGGCCGAAGACCGCTTGCTCTTCAAAGACGCCGTACGCCGCGTCGGCCTGGAAACGCCGCTCAGCAAGCTGGTCAACAACGTGGACGACGGCGTGGCCTTCGCCGACACCATGAACTACCCGGTGATCCTCCGGCCGTCGTTTACGCTGGGCGGCACCGGCGGCGGCATCGCTTACAACCAGGAGGAATGCGTCGAAATCCTGACGCGCGGCCTGGACCTGAGTCCAGTGGACGAAGTGCTGGTGGAGCAAAGCGTGCTGGGATGGAAGGAATTCGAATTGGAAGTGATGCGCGATCTGGCGGATAACGTTATCATCATCTGCTCCATCGAGAATTTCGATCCCATGGGCGTGCATACCGGGGACTCCATCACCGTGGCGCCGGCGCAGACGCTCACCGATAGCGAATATCAGTTCATGCGTGACGCCGCGATCAAAATCATCCGCGAGATTGGTGTCGAGACCGGCGGATCGAACATGCAATTCGCGGTCAATCCCAAGGACGGCCGGCTGGTGGTCATCGAAATGAACCCGCGCGTGTCGCGCAGTTCGGCGCTGGCCTCCAAGGCCACGGGATTCCCCATCGCCAAGATCGCCGCAAGCTGGCGGTGGGTTATACGCTGGATGAAATCCCCAACGACATCACCAAGAAGACGCCCTGCTTGCTTCGAGCCCACGCATCGATTACGTCGTGGTCAAAATCCCCAAGTGGCAGTTGAGAAATTTCCCGGCTCCGACCACACGCTGGGGCCGCAGATGAAGTCCGTCGGCGAAGTCATGGCCATCGGCCGCACCTTCAAGGAAGCGTTGATGAAAGGCATCCGTTCGCTGGAAACGGGACGTAAACGCGCACCGAGCACTTCGACGAGGAACGCATCGTAGAACGGCTGGCGACACCGCATCCCGATCGGCTGTCCTACATGCATTACGCCTTGACGCACGGATTCAGCGGCGCCGAAGTCTCACGAAATGACCCGCATCGATCCGTGGTTGTTCGACCAGATGCAAGACATTCTAGCGGTGGAAAAGCAAGCTGGCCGCGGTCTCGCCCGCGAGACGTTTCCTACGAACAACTCCGGGAGTTCAAGCATCACGGGATCAGCGATGCACACTTGGCCTGGATGTGGAACTCCACGCGCGAAGAGGTACGCCAGCTGCAGAATCGCGCGCGGCGTGCGTCCGGTCTTCAAACGCGTGGACACCTGTGCGGCAGAGTTCGAGATCCTTCACACCGTATCTCTATTCTACCTACGAGACGGAAGACGAAGCCGAGCCCACGGACCAAAAGAAAATCATGATCCTGGGCAGCGGCCCCAACCGCATCGGACAAGGAATCGAGTTCGATTATTGCTGCTGTCCACGCCTCGTTTGCGCTGAAGGAAGAGGGCTTCGAGACGATCATGGTGAATTGCAATCCCGAAACCGTCTCCACGGACTACGACACTTCCGATCGGCTGTACTTTGAGCCGCTGACTTTCGAAGACGTGATGGCATCGTGGAGGAGGAGAAGCCCGACGGCGTGATCGTGCAATTCGGCGGGCAGACGCCGCTGAACCTGGCGCGCCCGCTGAAAGCGGCCGGCGTGCCGATCGTGGGAACGTCGCCGGATTCCATCGACCTGGCGGAAGACCGCAGCCGTTTCGGCAAGTTACTCGACCGAGTTGGGCATTCCCGCGCCGGAAAACGGCGCGGCCATGAACGTGGAGGAAGCGCTGGCGATCGCCGAGCGCATCGGCTTTCCGGTGTTGGTCCGGCCCTCCTACGTGCTGGGCGGCCGGGCCATGATCATCGCCTACGACGAAGCCACAGTGCGAGAATACATGCGCCGGGCTGTGGAGTTCCGCCAGACGCTGCCGGTGCTGGTCGACCGCTTCCTTGAAAATGCCACGGAAGTGGACGTGGATGCCTGGCCGACGGTAAAGACGTGGTGATCGCCGGCATCATGCAGCACATCGAGGAGGCCGGTATTCACTCCGGCGACAGTTCCTGCGTGCTTCCAGCCAGCGATTCCCGACGATCAGCAGCAACCTTGCGCGATTACACCGTCGACTGGCGCGGCGCTTGAGCGTGGTGGGTCTGATGAACGTGCAGTATGCCATTCAGAACGGCAACGTGTTTGTGCTGGAAGTGAATCCGCGCGCCTCGCGCACGGTGCCGTATGTCAGCAAGGCGACGGGCTTGCCGCTGGCCAAAATTGCGGCGCGCCTGATGGTGGGAAAGAAACTCGCCGATTTGGGATACTCCACCGGACAGCTTCCCTGCCGCCCGTGCTTCGTGAAGTCGCCGGTATTTCCTTTCGCCAAGTTCCCCGGCGTGGACGTAATTCTGGGTCCGGAGATGAGCTCCACCGGCGAAGTGATGGGCGTGGGCGACGATTTCGGCGAGGCCTTCGCCAAAGCGCAATTGAGCGCCGGCCAAAAACTGCCCCTGAAGGGCCAGGTGTTTCTGAGCTTGAGCGATCAGGACAAGAAGCAAGCGGTCGATCTGGCCAGGCGCTTCGTGGCGGCGGGATTTCAGATTGTCGCCACGCGTGGGACCGTCGCCGCGTTGGCCGCCGCGGGCGTCGCGGCCAAGACGGTGTTCAAGATCAAGGAAGGACGTCCCAACGCCGTGGACTTGATCAAGGCCAAGAAGATTGCGCTGGTGATCAACACGCCGATCGGCGCGCACTCCTACGCCGACGAAAAAACAATCCGCCGCGCGGCGGTGCAGTATCGCGTCCCGGTGATCACGACGCTATCGGGGGCCCGCGCGTCCATTGCGGGTATTGAGGCTTTGCAGCGCGGGAAAATCAACGTGGCGTCGCTGCAAGAATTGCATGATCGAGCGGTTTAGCGGCGCTCCCGCTGGTTCATTGCCCCCGGGGTTTGAGTTGAAATGGCGCAAAAACGAAGACCTGGCCATTCGCATCCTTCTCCGTCCCGCTCCCGCAGTTTGCGGTTAAACTGTCTCTCATGCCCACCCTCGATGATGTGTACCGAAAATTTGGCGAGGTGTCCGAGGCGGCCCAACTGCTCGAAACAGACCTTGGCACAACACTCTTGTTTCTCGGCGCTGTTGACGAGGGGCTGATAACGCCGACGCTACAGGTGGATTCGGAGAGAGCCGCTGACCTGATGCAACGGATTAATCGCCAGACGCTTGGCCAGCTTTTGAGGAACACAAAGCGCCACACCAATGCGCTCGATCCGCTCGAACTGCTGCGATCGACTGCACTGGAAGAACGCAATCGCCTTGCTCATTCTTTCTATCGACAATACAACCTCCGCAAGAACTCCGATGCTGGGCGGGCGCTCATGTTGAAGGATCTTGAGTCGATTCATGACGTGCTGATCGAGGCTCTTAAGGCGCTCAGCCTGCTTTCTGGAATCGACGTGGACGCACTGGCGGAGCAAGTGGCGAAGCCCCGTGAGAACGGCGACGGCGCTGCCGCCGGGGACGACAATTCGATTTTCCACCTGCCGATCTAAGGAAGAGCCGGGATGGCCTGATCTGGGGGAAAGGTGTGGGGAAATGTGTCAGCCCGAACTTGACGATTTGATTTCTGACGAGATCTCGTTTCAAAGCGAGAACTGATCGGTACAACCGGATGCGGACGGGAGGACCCATCGTCGAGTCCGGGATCGAACTCTTTTCCCTGCGGCACTCCTCGGCGCTCCCGCACCCCTACAGCATTCTCCCTCAAGCGACAAGGCGACGTTTGCGCTTGGTCACCACCGGCATCGTCTTATCAGGCCAATTCGGCAGCCTCACACGGGACGACTTGGGGAGATTGACGACCACAAACCGATTCGCGGGATAAAGGTAGTCCTCTCCGGATTCGTCAACAACCCGAAGGCAGCCCAAGCCGGCGTCCTTGGCATCAGGCAAGACAGGATAAATCTTCCAGATCTCTAGGTCGTCGTAACCTTCGTTCGCTACGCAGATCGCAAATCGGGGTGTCTTATTGATCGTCGCCATACTCTCAGTCCAAGACCTCTTTGACCTTCATCTTGCGCCGGCCCACGCCATGCGCCTCATACCAGTGTAGTTCCGCCTGGCAGATTTCGCCATTCGGAAAGCGGACCAACGCCACCCCCTTGAGCTTCCGCCGACGATGTCCGCCGTACCGGGCCTTGAGCGCCTTCCGTTCGCGGATGGAAAGGTTCACGGCTATCGGCTCAATGTCTGTGACATCGCCGAGAAGCTGGAAGTCCATTTCCACACTGCGAGCTTAGCTCTCTGGCAAAGCCGGATGCAAGGGAAAAGCAGGGGGGAACGGAGAGGGGGACAGCCTGATCTGCGTCGGGAGTGCTCGATCTTGTCAGCCTGAGATGAATTGGTCGTACTCCGCGTGAGTACCGATCCAAAGTGAAATCGCCAGACTCCATTTCGGCGAGTGCACGGTAATGATCGCCAATCCGAATCGTGAAGAGATTATCGTGACCGCGCAAGGGCCGAAAGTGAAGCGAGGGGTGCGCCTGATTCTCTTGCCAAAGCCGGTAGTTTCTTTTCGCTAACAACTGCGCGTCGTTCGGGAGGGCGGCAAACCGCTTCCAGAATCGCTTCGTTGCGCGCGATCTCATTCCGCCGGTGGCCAGTCTCTGAGCAGGCCAGACTCTCTCTCCGCCCTGGCCTCGGCAAGCAGGGCATCGAGTTTACCGGCCGCGGCATCGCGGTCGAGTTGCTCGTCCACCGTTGCTGATCCACTTCGCGGATCCAGTTCGCGACCCGCGCGAACTCCTCGGGCGGCAGTTGCTCGATTTGGCTTTCTATTTCTTCCACGCGGCTCATGAGGTTATCCTAACGCAATCGGAGCAATATCGGCACAGATAATTGCTGGCGCCTTCCGCGTAGCAGGATCGCTGGAGAAAACCGGGAAAACCGGGACAGCCTGACCTGCGTAGGCTCTTGTTTCGCCGGACAAGGTCGGCGTCAGCAAGGTAGACCAGCGAATCGAGCGAGACACGTGTCCCCCGCGACGCGGTATGCGCCCTCCACTTTCGTCACGTAGTCTTTGGACATGATCGCTCTCCTTCAAAGAGGATTATACGCCGATGATTGCATACCGCGCGATGGAAAAGGGTCGGCCTGGACTCGACGACCTTTCTCAGTGCCGCAAATCATAACCACGAAAGGCACGAAAAACACGAAAGTCCGGAACCAATAGGTTTTTCCGGTTTCGTGATTTTCGTGACTTTCGTGGTCATTCTTGCGGTTGCACCGATCCCATCAGCGCGGTGCTACCTTTTCTTCTTTCGTGGCTGCCTGACCTCCAGGAGCGGGAGGAGGATTTCCCGCCAGTGGGATTGCCCACACATGCCTTCCGGTTCCGGTCTCATCAGGGCCAAACGCCGCTGTATCATTACTCGCGGTGCGGTGGTTGTTGTCCGCGTCCGTCGTTGCGTTTCCGCCATTGTTTGCGCCTCCGCTTGTTCTATTGTGCGACCGAACCCAGGCAGGCGTTCACAAATAATCGCGCAGATCGTCCGGAGGAACAGAGGGGAAGCACCATGGTTCGCTTGGTCCGTAAGATGTGGCTACCATAGCCAGGAGAGTGGGAGGACCGCCGTGTAGCGAAAAATCGTGGCTAGTGGCTGACACCCTTGCCACTCCCTACCCTTGGTCTTTTGTGTTCCTTTGGGGAACAACCGGGGACGGCCTGACGTGCGTAAGAAAACTACCTTCTTATTCGCGACCCCTATCCCAATCCGCGAAGGTCTTGCCCTCTTGCGCGAGTTGCTTCAACAACGGCGCCGGCTCCCAATGATAGCCGTGCGCCTGATAGAACTCGCCGACGCGTTGGTAGACGTTCTTCAATCCCACGGTGTCGGCGTGCCACATCGGACCACCGCGCCAGGCGGGGAAGCCGTAGCCGTTGAGATAGATGATGTCGATGTCCACCGCGCGCAACGCATAGCCTTCTTCCAGGATGCGCGCACCTTCGTTGACCAGCGCATAAATGCAGCGGTCCACGATTTCTTGATTGTCAATCACCCGCCGCGGGATGCCGCGCTGCTTGGCCACTTCCAGCACGATGCGCTCTACTTCCGGATCGAGATGGCGCTGGCGGTTTTCGTCGTATTTGTACCAACCCGCGCCGGTCTTTTGGCCGTAGCGGCCGATCTCGCACAAACGGTCTTCGGCTTCCGGATAACGCACGCCGGCCACTTCGCTGTGCTTGTACTCTTTGCGGATGCGCCAACCCACGTCGAGACCAGCTAAGTCGCCGGTGGCCAGCGGTCCCATGGCCATGCCGAATTCGTACAGCGCGGCATCCACGGCGTCCACGCCGGCGCCTTCTTCCACCAGGAATTGCGCTTCCCGCCGGTAGGGGCCGAACATGCGATTTCCCACGAATCCCCGGCAGTTGCCCACCAGCACCCCGACCTTTTTCAACTTGCGCGAAAGGTCCATGGATGTGGCGATCACTTCGGGACTGCTGGCTTTGCCGCGCACAATTTCCAAGAGCCGCATCACGTTCGCCGGACTGAAGTAGTGATGCCCGATTACCTGCTGAGGCCGCGAGGTCGCCGAAGCGATTTCATCGATGTTCAGCGTGGACGTGTTGGAAGCCAAAATCGCGGTGGGCTTGGTGACCTTCTCCAACTCTGCGAAAACTTTCTTCTTCAGCTCCATGCCTTCGAAGACGGCTTCGGCGACGATGTCCACGGTGTCGAAGCCGTCGTAGGTGAGCGTGGGCGTGATCAGGGCCATGCGGCGGTCCATTTCCTCTTGCGAGAAACGGCCCTTCTTCACGGAATTCGCGTAGTTCTTGGCGATCGTTGCCAGGCCCTTATCGAGCAGTTCCTGGGAAGTTTCCTTGATCAGCACGGGAATGCCGGCGTTGACGTAATTCATGGCAATCCCGCCGCCCATCGTGCCGGCGCCCACCACCGCGGCGCGCTTGATGGGAATCAGTTGGATATCTTTGCCGATGCCCGGGATCTTGGACACGGCGCGTTCCCCGAAGAAGGCATGAATCAGCGCCTTCGATTGGTCGGAGAACAAGCACTTCTGGAATAATTCCGCTTCCTTCGCCAAGCCTTCGTCAAAGGGCTTTTGGGTGGTCGCTTCGATGGAGTCAATGGCTGCGGCCGGCGCGATCAGCACGCGGCCTTTCTTCTTCAGGGCATCGCGCGCGGCGGCGATGGCCGCGGCATTGGACGCGGCATCCGCAATCTTGGCGGTCTTGTCGCGCGTGCGCGTGTGCGGCCCGGTTAGCGCCGAGGCAAACTTCACCGCGCCGGCCAGCAGATCCTCGCCGGTGGTACCATCCACGATGCGATCCACGACACCGGCGGCGAGCGCGTCCTTAGCGCCGATAGGATCGCCGCCGGCGCACATCTCCAGCGCCTTGGCCACACCGGCCAAGCGCGGCAAGCGTTGTGTTCCGCCCGCGCCGGGGATCAAGCCCAGCTTCACTTCAGGTTGTCCGACCTGCGCCGAAGCGATCGCCACACGATACTGGCAGGTCATGGCAAACTCCAGACCGCCTCCAAACGCCGTTCCGTGGATCGCCGCCACGATGGGCTTGGGTGAATCCTCCATGGTGGCCAGCAGCGGATTCAGGCTGAGCCGCTCGCGTTTGCCGCTGGTCATTTTTCCAAATTCGCGAATGTCCGCGCCGGCGATGAAAGTGCGTCCGCCGCCAATCAGCACCAGCGCCTTGATGGAGGCGTCGGTGGCCGCCTGCTGGACGTACTTGAGGATGCCCTCGGGCACACCGGGACTCAAGGCATTCACCGGAGGATTGTTGATGGTCATCACGCCAACCGCGCCCTGCTGGGAGAAAGATACCAATTCCGTGGTGCTTGCTTCCGCCATATGAGATTCGCTCCGGATCTTTTGGATGGATTAATACTTCAGTGTCAGTTTCCAAATACGCATCACTTTTGAATAACACGAGTCTGCCCGCTGGCACAATGGCTTTGCCGCTGTACACCGCAACTATTCATCTCGCCACGACCGGCTACGCCAGCTACGCCGGCTCTCGAGTCTGGCTCTTCAAGAGCCTGCCTCAGCAGGCGCCAGAGGAATAGCCCCAGGCGAGGCGCAGTTCAGCCGAGCCTGGGGTAGAAAACAGAAGAGGACGGAGCCTGCGAAGCTGGCGACAGAACCTGACCCACTACTTCTGTCGCCAGCTACGCAGGCTCAATTTCATTGCCCCTCGACCCCGCTCGGCTGAACTACGCCTCGCCTGGGGCTAATACTCTACCGCCTGCTACGCAGGCTGGGTTCGACCAAACTTCAGCGAGCCTCTACGAGCCGCCGCCACAATAGGCCGGCGACCATTGCGTGTCTGTGACGTGCTGGCGGAGCGCTTCAGGGGATGTTGGCGGCGCGCCACCAGCCTTTTGCGCTTCCAGACCCACGGCGATGGCAATCTCCACGGCCACTCGCCGCAGATCTTCGACTGGCGGCAGCAGGCGCCCGCTCAATCCCGTGATCGCGGGCGAATGTTCGGCCAGCGTGCGCGCGGCCGCCAGGATCATGCCGTCCGTGATGCGGCGGGCCTTGGCCGCCACCACTCCCAGGCCGAGCGCGGGAAAGATGCAAATGTTATTGCATTGCGCAATGGGTATTGTCTGGTCGCCGAAAACCACCGGGGGGAACGGCGATCCCGCCGCGACCAGGGCCCGGCCGCCGGTCCAGGCAATCAAGTCTTCCGCGGTGGCCTCCGATTTCGAGGTGGGATTCGAGAGCGGAAAGATAATCGGCCGCGCCACCTTGCCGGCCATCTCGCGCACGATCGGTTCGCGGAACGCGCCGCCAACCGTGGACAGCCCGATCAGCACGTTGGCGCGGATTCGGGCGATCACCTGGGCCAGGCCAATGTGGCCTCGCTCATCGCGTGGCCAATCGGCCAGCTCGGCGGGCGAACGCGCGTAGGCCATTTGTTCCGCCGACAAGCCGGGATGATCGCTGTGCAGCAGGCCGTCGCTTTTGACGATCCAGAAATGCTGGCGCGCTTCTTCGTCGGTCAAGCCCTCCACCATCATTTCCCGGCGGATGTAGTCAACCACCCCGATGCTGGCCGATCCCGCGCCGAGAATTACGATTTGTTGATCGCGCAGGTTCGACCCGGTGAGTTTCACCGCCGCGATCAGGGCGGCCAGGACCACGGCGGCCGTTCCTTGAATGTCGTCGTTGAAGGTGAGCAGTTCATCGCGGTAACGTTGCAAGATCGGCAGAGCGTGCTTGGTGGCGAAATCCTCCCACTGCAAACAGGTGTTGGGAAGCTCCGTCTTGACCGCGGCAACGAAGCGGGCAATGAAGTCGTCATAAGCCTGGCCGGTGACGCGCTCGTGGCGCCATCCCAAATACTCGGGATCGGCCAGGCGGGCCGGCTTGTTGGTGCCGACGTCCAGAACGATGGGCAGCGTGCGCGCCGGATGGATACCGCCGATCAGCGAATACAGGCTCAGCTTGCCGATGGGAATGGCCAGGCCGCCCGCGCCTTGATCGCCGATGCCGAGAATACGCTCGCCGTCGGTGACCACGATCACGTCAATTTCGGCGTTGGAACGATTGCGCAGCAGCGTCGGAATCGAGTCGCGCATGGGATAGGAAATGTACAGCCCGCGCGGCCGCCGGTAGATGTGACTGAATTCCTCGCAGGCCAGGCCCACCACCGGCGTGTAGACGATGGGCGTCATTTCGTCGATGTGATCGAGCAGCAGCCGGTAGAAGAGCACTTCGTTGGTGTCTTGAAGCTGCCGCAGGTAGATGTGTTTTTCCAGGTCGTCGTGCTTGCGCTGGAAAGCGGCGTAGGCGCGCACCACCTGCTCGTCGAGCGTCTCGATCTGCGGCGGAAGCAAGCCGTGCAGGCCGAGCTCGGTGCGTTCTTGGTAACTAAATGCCGTGCCTTTGTTCAATTCCGGAGTGTTGATGAGTGCAGTACCGCGTAAGGAAAGAAGTTTGTCTTTCATAAGATGGGCTCGTATTAAACCTTCTTCCAGTCTATGCCCCAATCGCCTGGCGAGTTCAGAAATTCCAGGAAAGGCGGTGGCCGAACGGGCCGAACGGATTAGGTCGCCCCTTCAGGGCTTATTGATCAGCGGTATGTCAACCTAGGCCGTTGGCCTAGGCTGATATAGGCCGCCCCGTTGGGGCTAGGAAAATTGTTCTTAGAGCAACGCCGATAAACGCCGATGGGAACGATTCCGTATCGGCGTTCATCTGCTGCGTTTTTTGTCTTGGGCTTGCACTGGCCTCCCACCTCCCGTCCTGCTACTATGGTGGCTTCCCAAGGAGGTCCCCATGACACTTTCAACGAAAAAGCTTGTCCTCGCGGTTCTCATCTCCGTCCTGGCTTTCGCCGACGGTTTCGATCTGCTCAAGAAGCAGACGCTGTGGCGCTCCATCGGACCGTTCCGCGGCGGACGCTCCACCGCGGTTGCCGGAGTGCTCTCGCAGCCCAACGTGTTCTACTTCGGCGCCACCGGCGGCGGGGTGTGGAAGACTTACGATTCCGGCCTCTCCTGGGAGCCGATCTCGGACAAAGATTTCACCACCGGATCGGTAGGCGCAATCGCGGTGGCCGATTCCGATCCCAACGTGGTCTACGTGGGCATGGGGGAAGAAGCGATTCGCGGCAACATCTCTTACGGCGATGGTGTGTACAAATCCACCGACGCGGGGAAGACATGGAAGAAGATCGGCCTCGGGGACACCCAACAGATTTCGCGTATCCGCATTCATCCGCGCAATCCCGACCTGGTGTATGTAGCGGCGCTCGGACACACCTGGGGTCCCAGCGAGGAGCGCGGCGTGTTTCGGTCGAGCGACGGAGGCAAGACCTGGAAGAAAATCCTGTACAAGGGTCCGCGCGCCGGCGCGATTGATCTGACCTTCGATCCTTCCAACAGCAATATCCTGTATGCCGCCACGTGGGAAGCGTGGCGCAATCCTTGGCATCTGGAAAGCGGCGGCCCAGGCAGCGGCATTTGGAAGTCCACCGACGGCGGCGACACATGGACCGATCTTTCCCATGCTCCCGGCTTGCCCAAGGGCGTAGAAGGACGCATCGGCATCACCGTATCGCCGGCCAATCCAGAGCGCGTGTGGGCCAGCGTGGAGGCCGAAGACGGCGGCATTTTCCGCAGCGACAACGCCGGCCGCACCTGGATTCGAACCAACGAATCCCGCAATCTACGGCAGCGCGCCTGGTATTACTCGCGGATTTACGCCGATCCCAAGAATGTTGACATGCTCTACGTGCTGAACGTGCAGTTCAATCGCTCCAACGACGGCGGACGCACCTTCACCACCATCCGCCAGCCACACGGCGACAATCACGACATGTGGATTGCCCCGGATAATCCGGATCGTTTTATCGAATCCAACGACGGCGGCGCCAACGTCACGCAGAACGCCGGCAAGTCGTGGACGCCTTCCACTACGGAACCTACAGCGCAGTTTTATCGCGTGGCGCTGGACAGCGATTTCCCGTACAACATCTACGGCGCGCAGCAAGACAACTCCACAGTGCGCATCGCCAGCCGCACCACCGAAGGCGCCATTGACGAGCGCGCCTGGTTTGAAGTCGGCGGCGGCGAAAGCGGCTGGGTCGCCCCGCTGCCCTCCGATCCCAACATTGTGTTCGCCGGATCGTATGGCGGATTGGTTACGCGTTACGACCACCACACCGGACAGCTTCGCAACGTCACGGCTTGGCCCGACAATCCCATGGGGCATCCCGCGGAGGATTTGAAGGAACGCTTCCAGTGGACCTTCCCGCTGCTGTTCTCGCCGCATGCTCCCACCACGCTCTATGCCGCGTCGCAGCACTTGTTCAAGACCACAGATGAAGGCAAGACCTGGACGGTGATCAGCCCGGACCTGACGACCAACGACAAATCCCGGCAGGCGACTTCCGGCGGACCAATCACCAAGGACAACACCAGCATCGAATACTACTGCACGATTTTTACGGTGGCGGAATCGCCGGTGAAGAAGGGCGTCATCTGGACGGGATCGGACGACGGCCTGGTGCAAGTGACGCAAGACGGCGGAGGACACTGGTCGAACGTCACTCCCAAGGACATCCCGCAGTGGATCATGATCAATACCGTGGAGGCGTCGCCGCACGATGCCGGCGCCGCCTATGTGGCGGCCACCAATTACAAGAACGACGACAACCGTCCGTACCTCTATAAGACCAGCGACTACGGCAAGAGTTGGACGCGCATCGATCAACTGGGTAAGGCCGGCGGCATCCCCAACGGCGCGTTCACGCGCGTGGTCCGCGAAGATCCCAATTGGAAAGGCACGTTGTACGCGGGTACGGAGACGGGCGTCTACGTGTCCTTCGACGATGGCGGCAGTTGGCGCTCCCTGAACTTCAACTTGCCGGTGGTGCCGATCCACGATCTGGCGATCCACAAAGGCGAGAAGCAGTTGGTGGCGGCGACCCATGGGCGTTCCTTCTGGATCCTGGACGACTTGGATTTGATCCATCAATCGGCGACCGCTTCAGTTGAAGATTCTGTGCATGTGTTCCGGCCGAATGACGCCTATCGCATGCCGGGCGGCGGATTCCGTCTGCCGGGCGCGGCCACGGTGGGACAGAATCCCGCCGCGGGCGTGACCGTCTATTACAACTTGAAGTCGAAACCCTCGGGCGAGGTGACGATCGAGTTTCTCGATTCCAGCGGGACGCCCGTGCGGAAGTTTTCGACCAAGGACGCGCCGCAGGCGGCTCCAGGCCGTGGCGGCGAGGGCGGCGGTGAAGCCGGCGGCGAAGAGGGATTTGGCCGCGGCGGTCCGCCGGCGCGGGTGCCCACCGACGCCGGGTTGAACCACTTCACATGGAACATGCACCACACCGACGCCTCGCGCTTCCCGGGCCTGGTCATGTGGGCGGGCAGCGTGAATGGACCGGCGGCAGTGCCGGGCGCATATTCCGTGCGTCTGACCGTGGACGGCAAAGCCTACACCGAGAAATTCGCCATCAAGAAAGACTCGCGCCTGAAATTCAGCGACGCGGATTACGCCGCGCAGCTCAAACTGAACCTGGAAATCCGCGACAAACTCACCGCCATGCACGACGGCATCGCCAAGATCCGCGATGCACGCAAGCAAGTGGACGATCTGACGGCGCGTTGGAAGGACGATCCCAAAGGCAAGAAGATCGTGGATGCCGGCAAAGCGCTGGACGACAAGATGAAGGCGGTGGAAGAAGCGTTTTATCAAACCAAGAATCAAAGCAGCCAGGACCCGCTGAACTTCCCGATCCGTTTGAACAACCGCCTGGCCGCGCTGGGCGGCGTGGTGTCGGAAGGCGACGGCGCGCCCACCGCGCAGGATTACGTCGTCTACAAGGAACTGGCGGCGGAGATTGATCCGCAACTAACCAAGTTGGACGAGATCATGAAGAAGGATCTGGAGGAGTTCAACAAGACGGTCCGCGATGCCAATGTTCCGGCGGTGGTGGTGAAGGAGAAGAAATAGCCAACAAGGCACTCGGCAGGATGCCGCCATCTGAAGCAAAGGAGCAAGAATGACGGCCATGACTCGCCGCGTGTCCGTTCTGGGGCATCTCAATCAGAAATGGAGGCGTATTATACCACGTTTGCAAAACTTGCCCGTATCTATCCTGATCAATTACGTATAATCAATGATTTACATGAAATACTAGCCACTATCATGGGTAGAAAAGTGGCTATATTGTCCCTGCAGTCTGTGCTATGATCCAGTTCATGAAGCGGCGCGAACTGGTTCGCCATATCGAGAGTGAGGGCGGTCATTTCCTGCGGGAGGGCGCGAAGCACTCGGTGTTTCACAACCCCACCTCCAAAAAGACCTCGACGGTTCCCCGCCACACCGAAGTCCAGGATCACTTGGCACGCAAGATATGCAAAGACTTGGGGATTCCGCCTCCGAAGTAGCCTAGAGGGCAACCAGCAATTCTTCCCGAATGACGTTCCGGCCAGCGGTGTCCTTCTCGGCAATCTCGCGGTTGGCTTCCAGAATCAATTGAACCGCTTCACGGAGATTCTCGCGCGTCTCTTCGAGGGTTTGGCCCTGCGTGTTGGCTCCGGGCAACTCCTCTACATACCCGATGTACCAATCGTCGAACTTTTCGTAGACTGCGGTGAACTTGCCTTCCATGGGTTTGATGGTACCACGAAGCGACCCTCAACGTGCTGCTCACGCCGCACAGATGGGACGTGCCCCGGAAAGCACCTTGTCTCTGATGAGCGGGTTCAGGCCGCGCTTGGAAACCAGATCCACTTTGCGACCCAGCAACGCGGTTAGTTCCCGCTCAGCTGCGGCGTGCTTCAGGAGGCTAGGCCTTGCATCGGGGAGAACTCCACCAGCAGATCGACATCGCTGTCCGGACGCATCTCACCCCGGGCGACGGAGCCGAACACGGAGAGCTCCTTGAAGCCATAGCGGCGGCAGATTTCCGCGAATTCCGTCTCTGGCAGCGACAAGCCGGGTGCGATGGTCATGGTTTGTTCCTTCCTTGTGATTCTAGCACGCTGCTCTTGTCCACCGCGCCTTCCGTGTCCTTCCGTTCTTTTTTTTCCGTGTGCTTCCGTGTTCCAAAAACCCCCACGCTGGAGACACCCTACAGCAACCGCGACGCATCCTTGGCAAAATACGTCAAAATAAACTGCGCCCCGGCCCGCCGGATCGCCGTCAGCGACTCCATCATGGCGCGCTCGCCGTCCAGCCAGCCCAGCCGCTCCGCGGCGCGGATCATGGAATACTCGCCGCTCACTTGATAGGCCGCTACCGGCACTTGAAATTCGCGGCGAATGAGGGCGATCACGTCAAGATAAGGCATGGCCGGCTTGACCATCACCATGTCGGCGCCTTCTCCCAGATCGAGTGCGACTTCCTGCAGAGCTTCCCGTGAATTGCCGGGATCCATCTGATAGGCGCGGCGATCGCCGAACTGCGGCGCGGATTCAGCGGCTTCGCGGAAAGGTCCGTAGAACACCGATGCGTATTTCGCGGAATAAGCCAGAATCGGCGTAGTGCTGAAACCGGCGCCGTCCAGCGAGCGGCGAATCGCGCCGACGCGCCCGTCCATCATGTCGGATGGCGCCACGATGTCCGCGCCGGCCTGAACGTGCGATAGCGCAGTGCGCGCCAGCAACTCCACCGAGGGATCGTTGTCCACTTCTTCGTTGCCTGCCGCGCCGCGAATTACGCCGCAATGGCCGTGACTGGTGTATTCGCACAGGCACACGTCGGTCATCACCAACAGGTTTTTCACTTCCGCCTTGATCGCGCGAATGGCCCGCTGCACGATGCCGTCGGCCGCGTAAGCGCCCGATCCTACCTCGTCCTTGGACTCCGGCAGGCCGAACAAGATCACCGCCGGAACGCCCAACGCGGCTACCTCGCGGCATTCCTCCACCACCCGGTCCACCGACCAGTGGTAGTTGCCGGGCATGGAGGAGATTTCGTGTTTGACTCCCTCACCGGGGCAAACAAACAGCGGATAAACAAAGTTTTCAGGCGACAGGCGCGTCTCCCGCACCATGGCGCGAAGAAGCGGGCTGCTTCGCAGACGGCGGGGTCTTTGAATTGGAAAAGACATGATATGATGCTCTCATCATAGCACTTGCCGACGCGCCGCGGCGGGCTGCGAAATTAACCAAAAAAGGTTAGGTTCTTAACGATGAGCCGGACGTGCAAGCGAGGCGCTGTTCTTTTTTTGTTAATGGTTTTCGCTGCTGTCGCCGCGCAGGCGCAGACCACGCTGGTGGCCAACCCCTCCTCTGTGAATTTCTACGGTGCATCCGGTGCCACGTTCTCGAATCAATTAGTTCAGTTGACCGCCAGCGACGGCTCGTCAGCCAGCTGGTCCATCGGGGCCCCGAATTACGGTTCCCCTCCGATGGCCTTCACTGGCACGCAAGCCTGGCTGAACCATACCTGCGAATTCACGGCTGGCGGGTCGTGCAGCGGCACAACCCCGTACTCGATGTCGGTGGGGGTGGTCACAACAGGCCTGCCTGACGGTACCTATACAGCGACGTTGAGCGTGCTAGGTCCTAGCACTACGCAAATCAGCATCACACTTTGCTTGGGAGCCGGCTGCGCCGCGCCACCGACGGTTAGCCCAACATCGTTGACGTTTAATCTGGGACTCAACGGTTCTCAAAGCAGTTCGCTTTCGATAAGCGGCAGCGGATCAACTTGGACAGCGACGGAGTTGACTACCACTGGTGGAAACTGGCTATCGGTGACCTCTAGCGGGAACATCCCCGGCAGCGCCACGGTCACGGCCAGCGCTACGGGCTTGGCGACGGGAAGCTACACCGGAACAGTGATCATCAGTTCGTCAGGATCCCAAACATCGGTCGGGGTCACGCTCAACGTCTCTACGTCACAGCAGTCCACTTTCATCGTGGGGAATTCGACATTTTCGTTGCTGGGAGCCGTTGGGGGTTCGTTTCCCCTCGAAGCACTGCCTCTTAGCGACAATGGACACGGATCCCTCCATTGGACCGCGACGGTCACTACAACAAACAACGTAAGCTGGTTAAGCTTGACCGACGCCAGTGGAAACTCGTTTCTTTCCGGAGTCACTCCCGCTTCTACTTTCATTTTGGTCAACACTTCCGCACTGGGTTCGGGAGGGCCATACACAGGGACAGTGGTTTTCAGCGTTCCTGGAGCCACCAATCCGTCCGTGACGGTGACGGTTTCGGTGACGCTGTCGGCGGCCGTCTCTGGCGCGCTTAGCGCGGTCACTCAGATCGGAAGCCAGAATTCCCTGGTGTTCATCGTGAACCAGGGCTCCGGCGTTACGCCGATCACCCTCTCCGTTACCGAGATTGGCGGTTCCGGACCGGTGAATTGGAGCGCATTCCCTGAAACGGACAACGGCGGGCCATGGCTCAGCTTAAATCCCGCCCTCGGAACAACGCCCTCAACCGCAACGGTAACCGTTAACACTTCCTCGCTGGTTGCGGGAAATTACAGTGGCCGAATTGTCTTCACAGGGTTAGGACTAGCCAATCCCGTCCAGGTTGGAGTGTCCCTGAGCGTCACCACGACTGGGACGGTCACTACCAATGTGTCGTCGCTGTCTTTCAGCGCTACGCAAGGCGCCGCGGCGCCCGCTTCTCAAAACTTGACTGTCACCACATCGACGAGCGCTACCTGGACGGCAACGCCCAACTCCAACGGGGGCTGGTTGAGTGCCAATCCTTTGTCGGGTTCCAGCGGCGCTTCGGTGGTTGTTTCCGTCAATCCCAGTTCGCTGGCGCCGGGCGCCTATACGGGAACCATTCTCTTTTCGGCGCCGGGATTCGCCAGCCAAACGGTTACTGTTACGCTGACCGTGAGCGCGGCAACGTCCCTGACAGTCACGCCCACGAGTCTCGCGTTCAGCGGCTTGCAAGGCGGATCGATTGCCTCGCAATCCTTGACCCTGGGGAGTAGCGGCGGCAGGGCCTCTTTTACGGCTTCGGCCGGCGCGACCACGCCGTTAGGCGGCAACTGGCTCTCGGTGTCCCCAACTTCGGGAAGCACACCGGCTACGGTAACCGTTTCGGTCTCCACAGGGGTCCTGGCTGTGGGAGCTTATAGCGGCGCCATCACGATTGCCTCTGGAGGAGTCGTCCAGCAAGTCGCTGTGACCCTGACGCTGGTGCAGGGAGTTCCGCTGACTGCCAGCCCCACTTCGCTGACGTTTACCGGCGCGGCCGGCGCTACGATTGCGTCGCAGACGGTATCCGTCACGGCGACCAGCACCATCAGTTGGAGCGCGCAGGCAAGTACTTCGTCCGGCGGAACCTGGCTCACGATTGCGGGCGGCGGCTCCACGCCGGGAACCCTGACCGTAGCCGTCAATCCCGCGGGGCTGGCGGCTGGCAACTACAGCGGGTCCATTCAGATTACCTCGGCCGCGGCGTCCAACACGCTCACCATCAGCGTAACGATGATCGTCACGCCGCCCGGCACGCTGGCAGTTTCGCCCACGTCCCTGTCTTTCCAGGTGGCTGCCGGAGGCTCGCCCACGCCGCAAACGCTGGCGATTAGCAACTCCGCCACGAGCGGCGGATCCATTTCCTGGTCGGCTTCCATCTCCACGAACAGTGGCGGTTCCTGGCTCAGTATTTCGCCGGCCTCCGGGACGGCCACACCGGGGAGTCTCTCGGTCAGCGTGACCCCCGGCTCGCTGGCTCTGGGCGCCTACACGGGCGCGATTGTTCTGGTATCCCCGACAGCCACGAACACGGTGGTCGTTTTCGTGACCATGACGGTGGGGAGTCTCGGACTGGCCGTTAGCCCGAGCACGCTGACCTTCTCGGGAACGGCCGGCGGCCCCGTTGCGTCGCAGAGCGTGACGGTCGGAACTACCGGATCGTCGGCCATCAATTGGACCGCCTCGGCGGCCACGCAGTCGGGCGGCAATTGGTTGACAGTGCAGCCGAGCTCCCGGACAAACACCAGCTACCGCGCAGATTTCGGCTGGTATCGGCGCGCTGGTTCCCGGCACCTATGCCGGAACGGTGACCTTTACGTCCAGCAGCAATACGCAGCAGGTGAACGTGACGCTGGTGGTCAGCGCGCTTTCGATCCTCGGCGTGGGACCGTCCGCGTTGCAGTTTGTGGCCGTGCCATCGGCGAGTGCCCCGCTGACCGGCAGTTTCGACGTAGTCAACCTGGGCTACGGCAGCATGGGTTTCACGGTGGCGGCGTCCACGCAATCCGGCGGCAGTTGGTTGTCGGTCACTCCCACGTCGGGCACCGCGCCGGCCACACTGACCGTTACGGCCAATCCCGCGGGATTGTCGTTGGGGGTTTACCTGGGAAAGATCGTGGTTACCCCGGCGGCGGCGGCCAATCCGCTGAACAGTTCGCAAACCCTGATCGTGAGTCTGGTGATCGGAGCGCCGGCCATCTACCCCGGCGGCATCGTGGATGCGGGTAGTTTCATTTCCGACAACTCGGCGGCTCCCAACGAATTGCTGTCGTTGTTCGGCGCGAACCTCGCCTCGGCCACCAGCGCAGCCGCCAGTTTGCCGTTGCCCACGCAACTGAGTGGAACGCAAGTGCTGGTGAATGGCACGCCGGCACCGTTGTTCTTCGTTTCCGCGGGACAGATCAACTTCCAACTCCCCGCCGTCACCGGAAACGTGGCTGTGGTTACGGTGGCCTCGGGCGGCTTGATCAGTCCGGCCATGCAGATCACGCTGCTGGCCGCGCATCCCGGCATTTTCACGGCGGGCGGCGGTCAGGATTTAGGACAAATCCTCAACCAGGATTTCTCGGCGAATTCGCCGGCAAGTCCGGCCTCGGCCGGTCAGACCATCCAAATCTTCGCCACCGGCTTGGGCGCAACGAACCCGCCGCTGGTGCCAGGACAACCCGGCAACTCGGTGGCGCCGTTTAACAGCGCCGTGATCACTCCCACGGTGACCATCGGCGGCATCGCCGCCACGGTGAGTTTCTCGGCTGCCGCTCCTGGATTGGCCGGAGTGTACCAGGTGAACGCCATCGTGCCCGCGGGTCTGGCCCCGGGCGGTTTCGCGGCCGTGCAAGTCTCGGCCGGCGGTAAGAGCAGCAATCAGGTGATGCTGGCGGTGAAGTAGTTCCGGGCGCTTTTTTCACCACGAAGACACGAAGAAGAAACAGCCAAGAACACGAAGGAACCGTTCACGCAAAGTTCCCTTCGTGTTCTTGGCTGTTTCTTCTTCGTGCCTTCGTGGTAAAAGAAAACCCCTATTTCAACTCGAGGCCGCCGTCATTTCTCAATGCAGCAGGTTGTCCACCCGCCGGGACTCGATCTGCTGCTTCACCAGGTGCAGGCCGTAGACGCATTCCTCGAAGGAGTCGCCCAGCTTGCTGAACAAAGGCGCCACGGGCTTGTACTCAAACTGATCGAAGGCCGCCACCACGCGATAGGACTCCTTGCCGGCCTTGATGTAGTCCAGGAACCCGCCGACCTGGAAGCGCCGCAGCCGCCAGTTGCGGATGGACTCGGGAAACATCCCCGAGAAAAACAGGGTGAAGTCGCCCACATGCTTGCGAACCTCGCGCTCGCGGTCGAAGTTGGCGGCGCGCCCCAGGGGATCGGACTCCAGCAGCATCTCCCCGACGTCTTCGATGGTTCGGCCGCGGGCGTCGCGGATGCGGTAAACGTGCTCGGCGCGCGTGAAGTCGAAAAGCAGCGCGGCCATGTAGTGGATGACTTCCTTGTCCCGCAGCTCCAGATGCCGGCGGAAGCTCTGCTCCACCAAGTCGGTAAACAATTCGCTGAGAGAATGTTCGTCCATGCTCTTCTCTTAGTACTCGACGTAGAGGGCTCTTGTCAAGTTGCGAATAGCTATGGACCGGATAGGAATTATGGGAGGGATGAGAATAATGGCAAGCATGACCCCATTCATCCCATGCTTCCCATCCCTCCCATCTACCCGAGCGCCTCCAGGAGGCGGTCCAGCCGATTTTCACAATCCGTGACAACTGTTCGGCGCCCCGCGCATATAATGAATGAGAATGGGTGAAGTTCCCTACTTGTGGGCTTTTCTTGGAGGCTTGGCGTCTTTTCTGTCGCCCTGCGTGCTTCCTTTGGTACCCGGCTACGTGGCGCTGATCTCCGGGGCCAGCCTGGAAGAACTCCAGGACGGAGCCGACCAGAAAGTGCAGGCCCGCGCGTTCCTCCATTCCATCCTGTTCATCGCCGGCTTTTCCCTGGTGTTCATCCTGCTGGGCGCGTCGGCTTCCTGGGCCGGACAGATGCTCAAGGCCAAGCTGCATTTGCTCACTCGCATCGCCGGCTTGCTGATCATCCTGTTTGGATTGCACATGGTCGGCGTGCTGAAGATCGGCCTGCTCTACCGCGACACCCGCGTCACCGAGACCGCCAAGCCGGCTTCCATGTTTGGTTCGTTCATGGTGGGTCTGGCATTCGCCTTCGGCTGGACGCCCTGCATCGGCCCGATCCTGGCCGGAATTTTGGCCATCGCCGCCACCAGCAACCGGGTGTGGGAAGGCGTGCTGCTGCTCAGCGTCTACGCCGCGGGCCTGGCCTTGCCCTTCCTGCTGACCACGCTGGGCCTGAGCCGCTTCCTGCGCTTTTATCAGCGCTTCCGCAAGCATCTGCACACCATGGAAGTGGCCTCGGGAGTGCTCTTGATTGTGTTGGGCGTGCTGCTGGCCACCAATCAGTTCACCCGGCTATCGGGCTATTTGTCGTTCTTAAACCGCTTTTCGTTGTAAGGCATTGCGCGGTAAAATAGTAACGCAGGCCTTCAGGCCTGTTCTTTTCGGTCCTAAGGAGTGCCATGGACGAGTCTCAACCTAACCCGAACGGCGGATTGGAACCGGAAGCATCGCAACCGGCGTCCCCGCCCGCGCCGCCTTCCACGAGTTCCCGGCTGTTGCAAATCGGTATCCTGGCGGCCGCGGCGGCGCTGGCCTTCGTTTGGATCAAGCAAGACTCCGATAAGACGGAGTCCCGCGTAAAATCCGCCAACGGCACCGTCCAAGCGAAGAACGACGGCCCCTCGCCCATCAAAATCGGCGCGCCCGCGCCCAAGCTGGTGTTGAAGGATCTGCAAGGCCGGACCGTCGACCTGGAAGATTTAAAAGGCAAAGTCGTGATCGTGGACTTTTGGGCCACTTGGTGCGAACCCTGCCAGATCATGATTCCCTGGCTGGAGGAGTTCCACAATCGCTACGCCTCGCAGGGCCTGGAGATCGTCGGTGTTTCCATGGACGACGATGTTAAGGACGTGAAACCGTTCGTTGACAAAGCCAAGATGAACTATCCCATCCTGTTCGGCAATGACGCCATCGCCGACGCCTGGGGCGGTGTCTTTGGACTGCCCACGTCTTTCATGATCGATCGCCAGGGCAAGATTCGCGCCACTCATCAAGGCCTGGTCGGCAAAGACGTCATCGAGAAAGACATCCGGAGTTTACTGTGATTGCTTTCCTGCTGCTCTTTCTGGCCCTGCCCGGGCAAACCGCCAAACGCGCCTTGGTGCAAATTGACGCGCCCGACACCGTGGAAGTGCGCGCCGGCAAGGAGTTCGAAGTGCCGCTGAAATTTTACGTACAGGACGGCTATCACATCAACTCCAACAAACCCCTGGAAGAATATCTCATCGCCACCCGGATTGACTGGGATGCCTCGGCTGCTAAGCACGTTGCCGACGTTTTCCCCGCGGCCGATCTGAGAGAGTTTGGATTCTCCAAGGGCAAGAAGCTTTCCGTCTTTGAAGGCATGCGTACGGTGAAGGCGCGTTTCACCGCTCCGGCCGCGGCCGGCAACATCGTGTTGGACGGCGTCTTCAAGTATCAAGCCTGCGATCAGCACGCTTGCTATCCGCCCTCAAAAGTGCCGGTGCATGTGACGGTGCAGGTCACTGGCCATTAACCCATTTTGATGCAACCTTGCTTCCGTTGTGCGCGCCGCCCCCTGGGCGTGCTAGGATAAGTAGGAAGCAGTTATCACCATCCCATGGAAGAAAAGCTTAAGTTTGCTGTTTTCATAGACTTCGACAACATCGAAATCGGCGTGAAGAGTACTCTCAACCGGGAGTTTGATATCTCCCTGGTGCTGGAGGCGCTCAAAGAGCGGGGCGAGGTCGTCACTAAGTTCGCTTACGGCAACTGGAAAATGGCCGGCCGGCATTCGGAAAAAATGGCCGCCCATGCCGTACACATGATCCAGCGCGATCCCTCGCCGCGCGGCGACAAGAACGGCGGCGACATCAACTTGGCCATGGACGCGCTGGAACTGGCGTTCTCGCGCGAGTTCATCAACGCTTTCTGCATCGTCGGCGGGGACAGCGATTTCATGTCGCTGGTGGAAAAACTCAAACAATATAACAAGGCGGTTTACATCGTCGGCGGACGCGGTTTCACGTCCACGATTCTGCAAAAAAACTGTCGCGAGTTCATCAGCTACGAAAACCTGATCGGCGCCAACGACGAAGCTCCGGCGATTGCGCCGGAAAGCATCCGCCGTCCGCGAGGCCGCAGCACGGGCCGCACGCCCTCCGGGCGCACGCCCAGGGGGTCCGCCAAAGCGCCGGTTAAAGCCGCCGTCCCCGTTCCGGCCATTGCTGCTGCTCCCGCGCTCGCGCATGGCCGCCATGAGGATTCGCTGGACCTTTCCAACGTTCTGCCGCTTCTCAGCCGCACCCTCAAGGTTCTCGCCGACCGCGAACATGAGCCGCTGCTGGGCTTGGTCAAGAGCACCATGATCCAGCTCGATTCCACCTTCACCGAGCGCGACTATGGAGTCAACTCATTTTTGGATTTTGCCGAAAAGCTGGCTGGCGCCGGCTTGGTGATTTTGGAGCGGCGGGGCGGCAACTACACGTTGTCGATGCAGGAAGGCGACCATCCCGCGCCGCAACCCTCCGGCGAAACCCGCGAGGATCACGCCATCAATGTACTCCGCGAAGTGCTGCTGGAAGCGGCGCAACGCGGGCGCCGGGAGTTTCACATCCACGGGCTGAAGCAGTTTCTGAGCCGACTGCGTCCCGGCTTCGACGAACGCAAATTCGGATTCAAGCAGTTCTCGGCCTTGCTGAATCTGGCTCACGATCGCGGACTGGTCTCCATTGCGCCGGACGAGAGGGGCGCGATGCGCGTTCGCACCATGGTGGAAGCCGGCGCGCCGTCCGTGCCCGAGCCGCCGGTGGTCGAGACCGCGGCCGAATCCGCCGCGGAACTGAGCGAGGTGTTTGCGCAAGAGCAATCCTTGGAATCGGTGGTTGGCGGCGAGGAAGTGACGGAACCCATTGTTCCGGAGCCCGACACGTTTATGCTGGAGCCGCCTCCGCCGGCCGAGGAACCGCAGGCGCCGAAGCGCCGCCGCAAAGCGTCCACAGATAAGCCCAAGCGTGTGGCCAAGCCGCGCGCGCCTCGCAAGAAGAAGACATCCACCGATTCCTAAAAAATCAATCCACAGATTACACAGATTACACAGATTAAGAACTCGGAAGTTTTAATCTGTGAAATCTGTGTAATCTGTGGATCGCTTACGTGCCTACCCGCCGCGACAGATGCTCCCAGTATTTTTCCCGGAGCACGCGCTTCAGGATTTTCCCGGTGCCGCTCTTCGGCAACTCGGCCAGGAACTCCACCGTCTTGGGCACCTTATAGTGCGCCAGACGGCCGCGTACAAATTCGATGATCTCGGCTTCGCTCGCCGATTGTCCGGGCTTGAGCGAGACCAGCGCCTTGGGCACCTCGCCCCAATGATCGTCGGGCACGGGAATCACGGCGCATTCGTAGACCGCGGGATGCGCCAGCAACGCTTTCTCTACTTCCAGCGACGAAATGTTCTCGCCGCCCGAGACGATGATTTCCTTCTTGCGGTCCACGATCAGCAGGTAGCGGTCTTTGTCCATCACCGCCAAATCGCCGGTATGGAACCAGCCGCCGCGGAAGGCCTCCGCGGTGCCTTCTGGTTGACGCCAATAGCCGGCCATCACGACGTCGCCGCGGGTAATCACTTCGCCCACGCTTTGGCCGTCGCAAGGCACGTCGTTCATGTCCTGATCCACTACGCGGATCTCCGTGCCCGGCAAGGCGCAGCCGGCCATGGATTGCCGGACGTAGCGGTATTCCTCGGGATCCTTCAGCGACGGTTTCAGCAACGACATGCTCATCGCCGGGCTGGTCTCGGTCAGTCCATAGCCGCTGAAGCAACCGCATCCCAACGCCTTTTCGATCTGCGCCACCAGTTCGGGACTGGAAGCGGCTCCGCCGATGCTGACATATTTCAAGCTGCTCAAATCGGGTTTGGCCTTGAGCGCCGCGCAATTGATTAACGCGATCGCCATGGTCGGCACCATGGCAAATGCCTCCACGCGTTCCTTTTCCACCAGCGCCAGCACTTGGGCGGGATCGAAGCGGCGCATCAGCACGTGCGTTCCGCCCATGCAGGTGAGCATTTGCACGCGGCCCCAACCATTGGCGTGAAACAGCGGGATGGTGTGCAACTCCACGGACGTAACTTTCTCGCCGATCCCGGCCAGCACGCTGAAGCAGTGCAAATACAGATTGCGATGCGTCAACATCACGCCCTTGGGATTGCTGGTGGTGCCGGAAGTGTAAAACAATTCGGCCAGGCTGTTTTCATCGATCCCGGTCCAATCGATGTAGTAGGGTTCGCGCGCCGCCAGCAACCCGTCGTATTCCTCCAGGCTGAAGATGCGCTTCACGGTGGTCAAGTCTTTGCGGAAGGCTTCCAGCAGGGGCTTCAGTTCGCTGTCGTAGAACAGCACGGTCGCGCCGGCGTCGTTCAGGATGAAGGACAACTCCGGCGGAGCCAGCCGCACATTCAGCGGCAGCAGCACGGCGCCGGCTTCCAGCACGCCGTAATAAGCCTCCAGCAGATGATGCGAGTTCAAGCCCAGGAACGCCACGCGATCGCCGGGCTGCACGTCCAGTTCGCGCAGCAGGCTGCCGAGTTGTCCGCAGCGGCGGCCGAACTCGGCATAGGTGAAGCGCCGGTCACCGTCCACGATGCCCACTTTGTTGGGATACTCGGCCATGGCGCGGCGCAGAAACCGCACCGGAGTGAGGGAAAGGTTCATGATGGTCTCCAGAAATCTCGCAAGCTGGACGTTCCCAGTTTACACGGAGACCCGTCTGCCCGCTAGCTACGTGTCAGCGCGCCCAACACGCGGAACGGCAGGGTCACCAACATCCACACCGCCTCCAGCACTCCTGTGACCACAAAGCCCAGCAGCCGGAAAGGAAGCAACAGCAGCCACACCAGCGGATACAGCACCAGCGCCAGCAAAGCCAGCGGCCAGCACAGCACAAAAAGAATGCACCACAAGATGAACGTGAACATGGCGGACCTCTCCCACTTATTATCTACGGAACCGCCAGAGAAAGGTTCCGTAACGCAGGCCTTCAGGCCTGTTCTTTTTCCCAGCCTCCACGCAAAAGAACAGGCCTGAAGGCCTGCGTTACTGCTATGATTCCGGCGTGCTGACCTGCTCGCGCTGCTCCGCCACCTACGCCGACTCCCAGCCACGCTGGCGCTGCGATTGCGGCAGCCCGCTTCGCTTGATGCCCGGCGGCATCTTCCGTCCCGGCGATTTGAGCGGCCGTCCCCCCACGCTATGGCGCTATCGTGAAGCGCTGGGCTTCGACGGCGCGCCCGTCACTTTGGGCGAAGGAATGACGCCGCTGGTCCCGGCACGGGTGGCCGATCGCGACGTGCTCTTGAAGCTGGATTTCGTCTCACCAACGGGATCGTTCAAAGATCGCGGGACCACCGTGATGATCAGCAAGTTCCGGGAATGGGGCATCACCGCCGTGGTGGAAGACTCCTCCGGGAATGCCGGCGCCTCGGTGGCCGCCTATGCAACGGCGGCCGGGATGGCGGCCAACATTTTCATCCCCGAGAACACCTCGGCCGGCAAAGCCGCGCAGATCGCTATGTATGGCGCGCAATTAGTGCGCGTACCCGGCAGCCGCGAGAACACCACGCGCGCCGCCGAAGAAGCCGCCCTGTCTCCGGGGAGCTTCTACGGCAGCCACAACTGGAATCCATTTTTCATCGCCGGCTTGAAATCGTTGGGATACGAGATCGCCGAACAACTGCAATGGCACGCGCCCGATTGGGTTGTGACGCCGCTTGGCGGCGGCAGTTTGCTCCTCGGTCTCTATTACGCGTTTCAGGAAATGATCGCGGCCGGCATCATAGACCACATGCCGCGGCTGGCCGCGGTGCAGGCGGAAAATTGCGCGCCGGTATACCACGCCTGGAAGGCGGAACTGGACGAGGTGCCGGCGATCGTCAAAGGACCAACCATCGCCGAAGGCATCACCATCGCGCAGCCGGTCAAGGGCCGCGACATCTTGCAGGCCATTCGCGGATCGGATGGCGTGGTGGTTCCGGTTTCCGACGACGCCATCTGGGCCGCCATGGAAGAGTTGGGCAGCGCCGGCGCCTACGCCGAACCGACCGGCGCGGTGGCCGCCGCCGCGCTGCCGGTGTTGCTACAGCCCGGCGTGACCGCGCCGGGCGAGCGCGTGGTGCTGGTGCTAACCGGATCGGGCCTGAAGGCCACCGACCGCGTCACGGAGCACTACGCCAAGCGCTATCGCTAGAGCCGGCGTCCGCGAAGCGGACGCCATGAAAGTAGCCCAGCAATTTATTGCTGGGAAAAGAAGGAAGCAGGCCAAGTCCGTGAAACGGACGGCTGAGGTTCTTGCTGGCGGCGCGATGACAAACGGCAGAATCTCAGTCGTCCGTTGCACGAACTCGCTTCCGCTTGGTTCCGTCCCCAGCACTAAAGTGCTGGGCTAGTGTGCTTGGCATGGGTGGAATCTATTGGGATGAAAGGAGCCTGACGGAGTCGATGACGACAACCGTAGCGAAACCCCAAGGCGTAACCGTGAGGCGAAGCTGAAAGAAGCGCGGTAGCAAACCTTCGACCGTAGGAACACGAAGCAGACAGAGAGGCCGAGTGCGGGCGGCGAGCTGGCTAGCAACAGCAAAGCCCAACAGTCATCCAAGACGCATACGGTAAAGCCTGGCGGCGCGAGGGGAAAGATTCTGCACCTTACCTGGGGAGATCTTCCGACGGAGAGCGTGGGAGAAGTCAGCAGAGGCCGTAGTAGCGAAGAAGGCTCTGGAATGGGGCTGGAGCGAAGGGCCGAAGAGCGAAGGAAAGGGGCTAGAGAGGGAACTGAGGAGCCGGCGCAGGAAAGCCATGAAATCACCGGGCGCGACAACTGCGGTCGCTATCCCGGGAGTGCTAGGGCAGAAGCGGTGGAGCCGCGGTAAATCCCGAAGCGGCGGTCCGAGCCGGAGACTTCGCGAACCTTCCGACAGAAAGCGATGTACGAGAAACTGATGGAAGAAGTGGTCAGCCCGGACAATGTCCGGGAGCCTTGAAGGCGGTCAAGGCAACCGGGGAGCGGCAGGCATCGACGGGATGCGAACAAAGAGTTACGAGGACACTTGCCTGACGTTTGGGAAAAGGTTTGGAGCAAGCTGATGGCAGGGACCTGGACGCCGAGCCCCGTGAGGCGGGTAGAAATACCCAAACCGAACGGAGGCGTTCGGAAGCTGGGGATTCCGACGGTTATGGATCGGTTCATTCAGCAGATGTTACTGCAGGTGATGACGCCGATCTTGGAGCCGCTGTTCAGCGAGCACAGCTACGGATTCCGGCCGGGGCGGAGTGCGCAGGATGCAGTGCGAGCCGCGCAGCAATACGCTCAGGAGGGGAAAGATTGGGTGGTCGACATCGACATCACTAAGTTCTTCGATCATGTCAATCAGACATTCTGATGGGCCGGATCGCGAGAAGTGATCCGGGACAAGCGGGTGTTGCACCTGATCGGGAAGTACCTGCGGGCGGGGAGCTCATGGTGGACGGAGTGGTGGTACGGCAGCGAGGAAGGAACGCCGCAAGGCGGACCCCTTTCGCCGCTGCTGGCCAACATCTATCTGGATGCTCTGGATCGGGAACTGGAGCGGCGAGGGCACTGCTTCAGCCGGTACGCGGATGACTGCAATATCTACGTAGGCAGTCAGGCGGCGGCGGAACGGATGCTGATTCGGACTACGAGGACTGGATCGAGAAGCATCTGCGGCTGCAGGTGAATGCCAGCCAAGAGCGGGACGGGAGGAGTCTGGGAACGCAAGTTTCTGGGGTTTCGACTGGACTCGCGAGAAGCAGATCGAAGTAGCGCCGGAGAGCCTGGAGAGATTCCAAGGCGAAGGTGCGGGAGAAGTGGCGAAGCGGCCAGAGCCGAACCAGCAACCAACTGCGGGACGCCTGGAGGCAGTACATGCGCGGCTGGTGGGGATACTTCCGACTGGCCGAGAACCGCCGGCCCATCCTCCGACTGGAGGGATGGATTCGACGGCACATCCGGAACTGCTTCTGGCTGCGGTGGCACAGTGCCGAAGGGACGAGAGCGGCGCTACGCCGGCTTGGATTGCGTGGCCGGATGCTGCAGGTTGCGTCATGCAGCCGGGGAGCGTGGCATATGGCCAGGACGGGTAGTCTGCATACGGCGCTTGTCGAATGCGGTCCTGCGTCGCTATGGCTTCCTGATGCCATCGGATCTTGCGGCTAGGTTAACGCCGCTGGGTTCAACCGCCGGATGCGGAAAACCGCACGTCCGGTGGTGTGGGAGGGTGGCGGGGCGCAATCCCCGTCACCCGACCCGATCTGTCAACGCGTCCGTTTCACGGACGCCTGGCCGCCAAGGTGATTGAAAATGTAGAAACTCCAGTGGCCAGCTTCGCTGGCCGGCGAGGCTGCGCCTCGCCGAGCCACTCGATTCCCCGTCGCTGCTGATGTTTTGCGTTTTGCGCGCTAACAGCTACCGTTGCCGAGGATGTTATAGACTGGCTTTCCCGGCCATGAACATCCTGCACCTCGATCTCGGCCAGCAGATGCGCGGCGGCCAGCATCAAGTCCTCCTGCTGATGCGGGCGCTGGAGCGCCGGGGACATCGCCAACTCTTGCTGGCGCGCCCGGACTCGCCGCTGGTGAGGACCGCCGGGGCAACGCCTCTGGGAACTCGCCTGCCGAGCGGCTTCGACCTGATTCACGCGCACGATGCCGCGGCGCATACCCGCGCGCTGACCTCGCGGCTGCCGCTGGTGGTTTCACGCCGGGTGGCGTTTCCGGTGAAGCAGGGAGTGCTCTCACGATGGAAATACAGGCGGGCATCGCATTACATCGCGGTGTCCAATTTCGTGGCCGATGAATTGCGGCGCGCCGGAGTCGCCGCCGCGAAGATCACGGTGGTTTACGACGGCGTGGAATTGCCCGCGCCGCCCCCACGGCGCAGCGGCCCGTTCCAGTTCGGATTCATACATGCCGCGCCGGAAAAACCGCAGCATCTGTTCGAGGAGGCCGCCGGGGATCGCGGCGTGATCCTCCCGCCGTCGCGATTGCCTGGCGTCCTGGCCACGGTGGATGCGCTGGTCTATCTTTCCAACTCCGAGGGTCTCGGCTCCGGCATCTTGCTGGCCATGGCCCAAGGACTACCGGTGATCGCCAGCAAAGTGGGGGGAATTCCCGAGATTGTCGCCGACGGGCAAACCGGATTGCTGGTGGAGAACAACGTCGCGGCGATCCGCGCCGCGCTGGACACGCTGGCCGGCGATCCGGCGCGGGCTCGCGCCATGGGCGCGGCCGGCCGTGAATGGGTAGCAGGCCACGCCACGGATGCTATAATGGCTGAACGAACGGAAGCAGTCTATGGGCGGATCGAAAGGCGCACTTCGCCTGGATGGCGCCGGTAACTTTGGGGATCTCTTGAACCCGTCTTCACCTGAATTTACGGCGATCTCCATGATGCTGCCCTTCGTGGCTCTGGCTTTCGGTCTCTTGATCGGCAGCTTTCTGAATGTCTGCATCGTGCGTCTGCCGAAAGACGAATCGGTCGTCACGCCGCGCTCGCACTGTCCCAAGTGCGGGCACATGATCGCCTGGTACGAGAATATTCCACTGTTCAGCTTTCTGTTCCTGCGCGGCAAATGCCGCGGCTGCGCAACGCCCATTTCCTGGCTCTACTTCACCATCGAGTTAATGAACGGGTTGCTGTTCCTGGGTCTGGCGCTGATGTTCGGTCCGACGATGGAGTTCCTGAAGTACGCGGTGTTCGGCGCGCTGATGCTGGCCCTGGTGGTTACCGATTTTCGGGACCGCATTCTTCCCGACGAACTGACCCTGGCGGGGCTGATCCTTGGCGTGGGCTTTAGCCTGGTGTCGGAGATCGGCGACGGCACGGCGTTGCGGATAACGCAACACCTGGGCGCTTGGCCCGCGCCGATGGTTTCCGCGATGGACTCGCTGCTGGGCGCGGCCGCCGGCGCGGGAGCGCTATGGCTGGTTCGCGAAGGATACTATTTGTGGCGCGGCATCGAAGGCATGGGCTTCGGCGATCTCAAACTGATGGCCGCGGTCGGCGCATTCCTGGGACTCAAGCTGACCCTGCTGACGATTCTGTTGGGGGCCCTCAGCGGTTCGATTCTGGGCGGCGCATTCATTGTGCTGGCGCGCGATCGCGACACCGCCTATGAATTGCCGTTCGGAACGTTCCTCGGCGTGGCGGCCATGTTCGGCGCGCTGTGGGGAAAGGCCTCCTGCAATGGTATCTGCTGAAGCTGTCCTGCGCCTCTCTTTTCCTGATGGCCACGAATTCGGCTCCCAGCGCGCCGCTCGCTCGCGGCGACACCGCCGTGGTGCTCAAGATGGCCGGCGGATTGCTGTTCGCGGTCGTAATTCTCCTGGCTTGTTTGTGGCTGACGCACAAAGTGTTCCAAGCCTTCCGCCGGGAGGCCTCCGAGGAGACCCTCCCGTTATCGCCGCGTCCCTCCGATCCTTCGGCGTTTGTGATGGCCACCTATCAAGGCGTGATTCAGCAGATGCGGGAACAGGAGAAAGAGTTGGAGCGCCTCCATCGCCAGGAGCGCCTGCGCGCCGAGGAAAGCCAGCAACTGGCCGCCACCATCATGCGGAACATGGCTACCGGCCTGGTGATGTTGAATGGGCGCGGCTTGATCACCGAAAGCAACCCCGCAGCCAAAGCCACCTTGGGACATCAAGTGCTGACGGGGCGCGATTTCAAGGAAGTTTTCTGGCCCGGCTACCTGAACTCCGACACGCTCCCGGAAGGCATGGTGGCGGTCAACGATTGCCTGAGCACCGGCAACACCGTGCGGCGCATGACCATGAACTATACCTCGCCGAACAAACAGAACATGGTGCTGGGCATCGGCTTCTCGCCCATCCGCGCGGTCGACGGCGGCATCGGCGGCGCCATCATGCTGCTGACCGACTTGACGGAAATCACCGCGCTGCAGCAACAAGTGCGTTTGAAGGAGAACATGGCTGCGTTGGGAGAAATGGCGGCGGGCATTGCCCACGAGTTCAAGAACGCCCTGGCCACCATCTCCGGCTACGCCCAACTGATCCCCATGTCCGAGCAGGAGGAAGGCCGCGGGTTCGCGCAGAAGATTTTCAAGGAAACCCAGTTGCTGGCGGCGATCGTCACCGATTTCCTGAATTTCTCGCGGCCTCTCAGCGTGATGGCGGCTCCCCTGGATACCCGCGAGCTGATCGAGAGTTGCTTCGCCGAAATCGTGGAGCGTGGCCAGTTCGCCGGCGTCACCTTGGAGTTGAACGGCGAATTCCCGGTGGTGCGCGGCGACATCACGCTGCTGCGGCAGGCCTTTTCCAACTTGCTGCGCAACGGCTGCGAAGCCATGAGCGAAGTGGAGGCTCACCCTCAACACTTGCAGGTGGAAGGGGTCATCGAGAAGAGCGAGGGCGGACAGCAAGTCCGCCTCGATTTCCATGATGAAGGATGCGGCATCAGCGCCGAAAACATGGACCGCGTGTTTATTCCTTTTTTCACCACCAAGAACACCGGCACGGGACTGGGCCTGGCGCTGGTCCACAAGATCGTGGTCAATCACAATGGCAAGGTTACGGTGGGAAGCATACCGGGTGTGGGCACCACGTTTTCGGTGACGCTGCCCCTGAACCAACGGTGACGAGCCGGAATTCCGCCCTTATCTGGAATGGTTCAGGGTAGGCCGTATCCGCGGCATGGGCCGCGGCCTGTGCTAGACTTGTTGCTGAAGGAGTCGTGCTATGAAATCGCTTGGAATTCCCCGGATCGTTCTATTGGGCGTCACCACCAGCCTGCTGATGGCCCAGGGACAAATCGTTACGCCGCCGCAGGCGCCCGCGCCCGTGGCCCCGCCGCAGGAATCGCTGGCCGAGCGCGCCCGTGAAGTTCGCACGGCAACCGCCAATAGGCCCAAAGCTAAACGGGTGTACACGAACGAAAGCCTTCAGCAGAGCGGGAAACAGCTTTCCGTGGTCGGCCCGGCTGCCCAGGCGCCGGCGGATGACGCCGCCAAAACCGGCGATAAGGCGGGGGACAAGGCTGCCGACAAGAAGGGCGACAAATCGGCCGCCGCCGGCAAGGAAGGCGCGAGCAAGGAAGATGAAGGCGCCTGGCGCGCGAAATTCGCGGCCCTCCGTCAGAATCTGGATACCGAGCAGCGCCGCCTGGATGTGCTGCAGCGGGAGTTGAATCTGGCGCAGTTGCAGGCCTACTCCGATCCCAACCAGGCGATGCGGGAACAATTCGCGCGCACCGAGTTGATCAAACGCACCGCGGACATCGACGCGCAAAAGGCAAACGTGGCGACCGCCCAGAAGGCGCTGGACGACGCCATCGAAGACGGCCGCAGGAAGGGCATCCCTCCGGGCTGGGCCGAGCCGGCAAAGTAACCCGGTGCCAGACTGTAACGCCAGATGTAATCATAGATGGCCGATCGCCTTCTCCTCGTCGAAGACAAAGCCGAGCTCCGCCAGATGCTCAAGGTCGCCTTGGGCAAAGCGGGCTTTCAGGTAACGGAAGCCGCGGACGGCACCGAAGGCGTCCGCCTGATCGCCTCGCAACCTTTCTCCGTCATTCTCACCGACCTGAAACTGCCGGGATGTTCCGGCCTGGACTTGCTGCAGAAAGCTCTGGAGATCGATCCCGGAATTCCCGTGGTGGTGATGACCGCTTACGGCTCCATTGAAGACGCGGTGCGCGCCATGAAAGGCGGCGCCTACGACTTCGTGCAAAAGCCGGTGGACCTGGAGCATCTGCGGTTGCTGCTGGAGCGCGCCGTTTTCCAGCAACAATTGGTGCGCGAAAATCTGCTGCTGCGCGAGGAGGTTGCGCAGCGCTATGGGTTCCCGCGCATTCTGGCCGAATACGAGGTGATGCAAGCCGTGGCGCGCGACGTGCAAAAAGTCGCGCAAGCCGATACCACCGTCCTGCTGCTGGGAGAAAGCGGCACGGGCAAGGAATTGTTCGCGCGCGCGCTGCATCATTTGAGCTTGCGGCAGAAGCTGCCGTTTGTGGCCATCAATTGCGCGGCCATCCCCGAAGGTCTGGTGGAGAACGAGTTGTTCGGCCACGAGAAGGGCGCCTACACCGGCGCGGGCGCGCGCAAGATCGGCAAGTTCGAGTTGGCCCATCGCGGCACCATCTTCCTGGACGAAATCGGCGAGCTGCCGCTGGCGGTGCAATCCAAGATCCTGCGCGTTCTGGAAGAGCGCTCCTTCGAGCGCGTCGGCGGCCTGCAAACCATCGACGTGGATGTGCGCGTGATTGCCGCGACCAACCGCGACTTGTTGCAGTGCGTGGCGCAAAAGACGTTCCGCGAAGACCTGTATTTCCGGATCGCCGCGCTGCCGGTGACCATTCCCCCGCTGCGGGAGCGCGGTCAGGACGTGTTGTTGCTGGCCAGCCATTTCATGCGCAACTTCGCGCGCGAGTTCAAGAAAAAGGACATCCGCCTTTCGCCGGAGGCGGAAGAAGTGTTGCTGGGCTATCACTGGCCGGGGAACGTGCGCGAACTGCAGAACGCCATCGAGCGCGCCGTGATCCTGTGCGAAGAAGGTGTGATTCTGCCGGCCGATCTCAACGTCCGCCCGGCGGTGGCCGGCGCCATCCCCACACCCGACTTCGGCGGCGAACCTTTCGATTGGGAAGGTCCCCTGGATAGCGTCACCCAGCGCGCGGTGACCATGGTGGAACGCGCCAAGATCATGGCCGCGCTCCGCGAAGCGCGCTGGAACAAGATGAAAGCAGCGGAAAAGCTGGGCATCGCCTACAAGACCCTCCTGGCCAAGTCCCGGCCCTGGGAATCTAGTCGACAGATTCCCGGAAAACGATCCACCGATTACACAGATTACACAGATGAAGAACCTGGCACGGCTTGCAACCGGCAGATGCCTGTTTTGTTTTTGTCTGAATCTGTGTAATCTGTGTAATCTGTGGATGGAGGGTTTCTTGTCTCTGCGTCTCTGCCTCGCCAAGACCGTAAGGAATCGGTACCTGCTGGTCGTGCCTCTTCTCGCGCTACGTCTCTACGCGGCCGACGTCAAGGTATGGCAAGAAGATGTGGCGATCCCGACGTATCCGTTGGGAGCCGCCGATCCGCTGCCCAAGTTTCCGGAGCAGCCCAACGACCGACCCTTCTATCCGTACCCCGCCCTGGACGACATCGGCGGCGGTAAACCAATCGACCAGGCCTGGCATGCCGTCTTCCTGGAAAACGAGTACTTGAAGGTCACCGTGCTGCCGGACCTGGGCGGCAAGCTGTATTCCATCTTCGACAAAGTCGCCGGCCGGGAGGTGCTCTATCGGAATCACGTCGTGAAATACGCGGACATCGGCATTCGCGGGGCGTGGACGGCCGGCGGCATCGAGTGGAATTTTCCGGAAGGGCACACGCCCACTGCCGTCTCGCCGGTGGACTTCACCACCCATCAGGATAAGGACGGTAGCGCCGAAATCACGGTGGGCGATACCGAACGCGTGCAGGGCCTGCAATGGACGGTCACCATCCGGCTGCGTCCGGGAGTGCGATCCGTGGAAGCCGAGATTGTGTTGCGCAATCCTGGAGACATTCCGGGCCGCTATTGGTTTTGGGCCAACGCCGCCATGCCGGCCCGCGACGATTTGCGATTCGTCTATCCCATGCGCCTCGTCATTAACCATTCGTCCGGCACGGCGCAAACCTTTCCCGCCTTCAAAGGCGTGGACTATTCTTACTGGCGCAACATCACTGGGGCAATCTCGCTATTCGCTCTCGATTCCTTCCGCGACTTCTTCGGTGCCTACTACGAGCGCTCCGACAACGGCGTGGTGCAAGTCGCCGATCACCGCTTGCTGCCGGGAAAGAAGATTTGGAGTTGGGGCACCGGTAGACAATCGGAAGCGCCTACCCGCAACCTGACCGATGCCGACGGCCCGTACGCCGAAATCCAGGCCGGGAGGCCGTATCGGCAAGACGCGCATCTGCCGATAGCGCCGCATCACACCGAGCGCATCGCCGAGTACTGGTATCCCGTGGAGCGACTGGGCGGGCCGTGGAGCGAGGCCAATCGCGACGGCGTCTTGCGTCTGGTCGTGGAGCAAGGCAAAGCTCACGTCTGGGTGGAGACAACCCGCGCGTTCGATTCCGCCGAAGTCCTGCTCCAGGATGGCAGAGGCACGGAATTGCATAGTTGGAAAACGGCGCTACAACCCGCCGTGCCGTTTTCCGCGGCGGCCGATGTAACCGGCGACGGGCCGTTCGTCGTTTCGGTAAAGAGCGCCACAGGCTCAGAGATCGTTCGCTACCGAAGCGATTCGCCGGTTGACGGAAACGACCATTTTAGTGGCCTGCCCGCGGAAAAACCCAGCGTGGCGACGGGCTCGCGAGGGAAGCGTTTGAAGCGGGCCAGAAGTTGGACAACGAGTCCCGAGACGTTCCCGCGCGAGAATCTTGGGAGAAGGCGCTGCGGCTGAATCCAGTTTACGCGCAGGCGCATTTGAGCCTGGGAATCTCCTACTACCGAACGGGAGAGTATCGTACGGCTGAAAATCATCTGCGCGAGGCATTGCGACTGGCGCCGGATGAAGCCGGAACGCCCTACTACCTGGGTCTGCTCCTGAGAGACACGGCCAAGGACAAGACGGAAGTGCGCGCGTTACTGGCGCAAGCGGCCACTCAGCCCGATTGGGCGGACTCGGCGCGCGTGATTCTCGGCAAAATGGCGCTGGCCGAGGGGACATGGAAGGAGGCGGTCGCCCAACTTTCCGCGTCTTCCGATTCGCAAGCACGTTCGCTTTTGGCGCTGGCCTATCGCGCCAGCGGAGACGCGATGCGCGCTAAAACCCTGCTGTCGCAACTGCGAAGGGATTTGCCGCTGGATCACTTTGTGCTTTACGAATCGGCGGTCGGCGGTGATCGCAACGCGGAAGACGAGCTTTGGCGGCTGTTCGATCGCCAGCCGGATCAAGTTCTTGGTTTGGCCTTACGCTACGCGGCGGTCAAGAGGCCCGAGACGCGCAAATTGCTGGAGCGGGCCATCGAACAAGCCGGCGCTCATAACGGGCAGGCCCATCCCATGTGGCATTACGCGCTCGGATCGATACTGGAGACTTCCGGCGACGCCCGGGCCGCGATGGCCCAATACACGTTGGGGGCGCGCCTGAATGCGCCGTACGTGTTTCCGCATCGCGTGGCCGAGATCGAAATTCTCAGCCACGCGCTCGCTGCGCTGCCGGCCGATTCCGCCGAGGCCGGCCGTACCGCTTGCTATTTGGGAGAAGCGCTAGCCAGCCAGCATCGTCTGCGCGAGGCGCGCGAAAAATTCACGCTGGCTGCGTCTGCCAATCCGAAAGATCCGATGCCGCACTACATGCTGGCATACCTGGCGCGCCTCTCCAAGGACCCCGCGGAATCCGCCACGGCGCTCGCCGAGTACGATAAAGCTGTGGCGGCCGATCCCGCCGAGTATCGCCTTTATCTGCTGCGCGACGACTTACTGGCCAGCGATCCTGCCGCCACTTCGCGCCGCTTGGCGTTCTTCGACGCTGCACCCGCAACTGTGAAACAACATCCGCCAGTGGCTAGGCGCTTGGTTCTGGTCTACGCCGGCGCCGGGCGCTTGCCGGCGGCCGAGGAGCTTCTGCGACAGACGCGGCATTCCGATTCCTCGGAATCCGGCGAGTGGCGGCGACGAGCGGAACTGGCCATCGCCGATGCCTACTTGAAGGCGGGGCGCGGTGCGGAAGCCGCCAACGCGCTGATCCGCGCCACCGTGCGCGGCGATGACCCTGGGAATCCCGGCGACATTTCGCCTAAGATGTGTTTGCAGATCGCCGCCGCGCTGGAGCGCGGCGCCCAGCGCGATGAAGCGATGCAATGGATCACCCGCGCGGCCGATTGGCCCAAAAATTCCACGGTGGCTCCCGCGCCACAACCATCGCTGGAAGACCAGTACAATCGAGCCTTGGCGCTGGCGCGCCTGCGCCGCTTCCCGGAGGCCCGCCAGGCCATGGAGTCCGTGATGAAGAACGATCCCGCGGGCGACCTGGGGCAACAGGCCGAGTTGACCTTGCGCCACTGGAAAGCCGCGGGCGTGATTCAATGAACTGGGAACTATGGGAAGAATGGGAGGCATGGACGGTCCCATACGTCCCATAATTCCCATACTTCCCATTTTTCATGAGCAAACCGATCGCCCTCGCCGACTACCAGCCCCGCAGCATGTTGCACGTGCCCGAGCATCACGTTCCACGCCCGCTTTTTCCGGCCATTGATTTTCACACTCACTTGACGTGGTCGCCGGCGGATGGCGGCGCGCCGCCGAACTATCTTGGCAACACGGAAGCCCTTCTGGCGGTAATGGATCGCAAGAACGTCAGCGCCATGGTTCACCTGACTGGCGGCTACGGCGAACACTTGCGCCAGTGCATCCGCGATTTGCAGGAGGCGCATCCCGGCCGCTTCTACGTTTTTACCGAGCCAATGTGGAATCGCGCCGCAGACCCACAGTGCGCGCGCACTTATCCCGGCGAGCAAGCCGCGGAGATCGAGCGCGCCGCGCGCGACGGCGCTCGCGGATTGAAAGTGCTTAAGACGCTAGGGCTGTTCCTGCGCCAAGGCGCAACATCTCTCGTGAAAGTAGACGATCCACGCTTCGATCCCATGTGGGAAACGTGCGGTGCGTTGAAGTTGCCCGTGGCCATCCACGTTTCCGATCCCGAAGCGTTTTTCCTGCCGATTGATCGCTTCAACGAGCGCTATGAAGAACTGCACAACCATCCGGATTGGTCCTTTTGCGGCCGCGATTTTCCCGCGGACCGCGAGTTGCAAGAGGCTCGCAATCGCGTGGTGGCGCGGCATCCCCAAACGCAGTTCGTGATTCTGCACGTCGGCAACAACGCCGAGAACCTGGCTCTACGTTTCCGAATGCCTGGACCGCTATCCCAACATGACCGTGGACATCGCCGCGCGCATCGGCGACCTGGGACGCCAGCCCCGCGAAGCGCGCCGTTTCATCGAGCGCTACCAGGATCGCGTGCTATTCGGCACCGACGCCGTGCCCAACGGAATCGAATTTCCACAGCAGCTCTTGTGTGACGAGCTGTACGAGATTTACTATCGCTTCCTCGAGACCGAGGACGAATACTTCGACTACGCTCCCGCGCCGGTTCCTCCGCAGGGCCGCTGGCGGATCTATGGCCTGGGATTAGGCCAGGACGTTTTGCGCAAGGTCTATTACCAGAACGCCGCGCGCCTGTTACGGTTGTAGTGCTAACATTCCGGCTGGACCTCCTATGAACATACTCGATTCATTTAGTCTTGCGGGCAAGACCGCGCTGGTGACCGGCGGCACGCGCGGCATTGGCGCGGCCATCGCGGCGGGACTCGCCGGGGCGGGCGCGCGCGTGCTTACCGTGGCCCGCGGTGCGGACGCGGCCATTCCGGCGGATCTCAGCAGGCCCGGAGAAGCGCTGCGCGTGAATGCCGCCGCGGGTCCGGTGGATATTCTGGTGAACAACGCCGGCGTGGTGCGCCGCGCGCCGGTGTTGGAATACTCCGAGCAGGACTGGGACGACGTGCTGCAGGTCCAACTCAAGGTTGTGTTTCAACTTTCGCAAGCCGCCGCGCGAGGCATGAAAGATCGCGGCTGGGGACGCATTGTCAACGTGGCGTCGTTGTTATCGTTTCAAGGCGGCGTCACCGTGCCCGCGTACGCCGCGGCCAAGGGCGGCGTGGCCCAACTCACCAAGGCTTTCGCCAACGAACTGGCCCCCTTCGGTGTGTGCGTGAACGCCATTGCCCCGGGCTATATCCGCACGGAGTTGACCGCTCCTTTGCAGAATGACGCGGTGCGCAGCCGTCAAATCCTGGAACGCATTCCCGCGGGGCGCTGGGGAGAACCCCAGGATTTGGCGGGCGCAGCGGTATTTCTCAGTTCCCCGGCATCGGCGTATGTGACCGGACACATTCTGGTGGTGGATGGCGGTTGGATGGCGCGGTAACGCAGGCCTTCAGGCCTGTTCCTTTCCGGCACCGGACAAAAAGAACAGGCCTGAAGGCCTGCGTTACACTCGCACGGCGCGCGCGCGCAGCGGCAGCCGCCCGGGCGCCGGCATCATGCGCTCGCTGCGATTGGGCATCTTGGCCGTCACCGGAAGGAAATGGCAGGGTGGCCAGGGACCGGTGATTTGCAGTTGGACGTCGTCGAGATGCTCGAAACCGGTGAGCGCGAATTTCCGGCAGAAGTCCACATTGGCCTCGGGCACCAGACAGCGCACTTCCAGTTGCACCTGGCCGCGCTCCAGGAGGCGCACGGAAACCTGTTCTTGGATTGGTTGGAACACGGTCTTGATGCACTCGATGATGTGATCCGATTGCAGTTTTGCGGTCTCCGTATGCGTCCGCGGGGGCGCGATCGAGTATCCCTGGCTGGAAACGGTGAGGCGACCCACCGACGACGCTCCCGCCGCCGCGGCCGCCATGGTGCGAACCGGTGCTGGTTGATGCACGCGGAAGCTCAGTTTCAAGTGAACCTCGGCCTTGCCGCGCAAATGGCGCAAACCTTCCACAAACTGATCGCGATTCTGTATCAGGATGGCGCGAATTTCCTCCTCGCTGGGGAAGGTGGTGCCGAAGCGGAAGGGCAGCACGGTGCGTTTTTCAAACACGCGATGCAGCACTTGGCCATGCTGCAAGACGTGCTTATGCTCGTCCAGGCGCACGCGTTCCAGCCGGCTGATCAGCATGGCGACCTTTTGGTCGCGCACGGCGAACACCGGGCGCGCGGCTACGCCGGGAAATACGTCCCACGGCTCATCTTGATCGAGGCGAACAATACAGTAGGCGTACAGAGAAGACTTCGCGGACCCCATTCCACTCCACCCCCATGAAAGTATCGCTAGAAGCTCAGTGGCAACCCATCTTTAAGAATATCGTAAAGAGGCGTGAGAAGTCCAGTGTTGGAATGGAATGGTGTATGGTTCTGCTAGACGGCGGGAGAGGGTATACGCTACTTATTCGCTAACGACCAGAGGCAAACGGGCCTAAATCAATCCCCACTCTTTCAGCACGCTTGTCAGCAGAGGCTGGGGGTCTTGCCAGAGCCACTCCACGCGGAGCCACAGGCCCGGCAACACTTGGCTATGGAATACGTTGCTCTTGTCCACGGGCAGCGTGTGATACGCGCCGTCGGCCCCGAGGCCATAGAACGCCGCTTGTTTCTTCTTGCCATCTACAATCCAATACTCGCGTACGCCGGCCTGCGCGTACTCCCGGAACTTGTCTACTTGGTCGCGCTTCCGGCTGTCGGGGCTGATCACTTCGATGGCAAGGTCGGCCGGGCCATTGATATACTGTCCTTCGATTCGCGCTCGATTCTCCTCCGCAACGAAGAGGACGTCCGGCTCTCTGCCGGAGCGAGGCAGTCTCATTTGAACTGGCGCCATGAAGACGATGCCCAGCGCCTTTAATTCCGCATAGGAATTCAGGCATCGGTACAAGAAGCCCGAAATAATCTGATGATTGGTAGCAGGTGGCGCCATGACGAAAGCCTCCCCACAAACCCACTCGGCCATCCCGTAGTCGGGATGCCACTCTAGGAACTCCTCCCAGGTCATCCTGGCGGGAAGCGGCGGCGAGGCTGTCGCGACGGTTGCCAGCGGCGAGTCGGTACCCATAAGGCGATGGTACCACGTGGCGCTGACCTTCTAGGAAACGGTTTTTCGCTTGAGGAGACAACGCTGGAGAGGATGCCCAGCGCAGATTTTCGCCTACATGAACTTTCGCCGCTTGAAGGCTGCTACATCAGCGGCATCCAGTTCAAACCACTCGCCGTTCTTCCGCCTGTCCTCGAACCGTCCGTGCCAATAGGCTTCGATGCCAACCGGATCGTCCGTCCGAATAATGTGGACGGTCTTGGCTTTCTCCGGCAGTTGGATGGATAACTCATACTGACGTCTGCCAGCGGAGTTCGAGCGGCCGATCTTGTAAAAACGGCCAGACTTGATCAAGTAGACGTCTCCATCTTCGCCGGAATCCGGTGCAGTCAACTCAGAGGAACCACCGCTGCGCGGGACGTATGCCTCGGCCAGCGCGATCACGTCCTCGTAGCCTCCTTGGTCTCTGCAGTACTCAATCAGATCGGAAACCAACTGCGCCTTTGTCCATCTTTCAAACACTTTTGCGTCCGGGAAGCCCGGGTCCCGCCGATGCTTTAGGCGGAGGTCGCTGGCAGTTGGCAGTCAACCCAGTTCACGCGTCAGTTGGGCGTACATCTCTAGGAGATCCGCTCCCTCGTAAGCCGCATTCAACTTGTTGGCTGGAAAACCAGCCTCAATGAGAGCATCGCTCCGGCGTGCCCAATATTTGCCCAGCCACGCTGTCGTTCGGGTGCCGGTTTCGGTTGCAAACCGTATCCGGCCGAGAGGTAGTCCCCCGTTTTCCGCCGCCGTCCGCTGGATCTCTCGTAGAATCCGTCCTTTGTCCATTTACAATACCAATCAGGCGGTGAGTTTCCGCTTCGGAACGAAGGACACTACTTTGTGTCCGGACTTCCGCTGCCGCTTCCTTGCGGCATCGCATATCGCCTGAATGTCGAAGTTATACTTGGCGGCGAGGGTTTCCCGAACACGCCGGACCTCCGCTACGATTGGGTCTTCAACGATACGATCTTCCATGAAAGGATCTTTGTTCATGGTTCCTCCCCTAGCAATTCATCAGGTGTGCAAATCACTGGGCACTCAAAGCCGTGGCTCTCGCAGGCGCGTACAACCCTTCGCGCGATCGCCGCGTTGGCGATGTGCCTGCAATTCCACGTCAAGAGAAAGTCAACGCCATGCACTGCCGCTATGGCAATGTGCGTAGCATCCGCCCCCGCTCGTTCCGGTATGAAGCCCAATTCCCGGATGCTTCCGGCTGACTCTGCGACTTCCGGTAATACGTCCAGTAGAGGGAGGCCTTTGATGACCTGGAGTCGTGCACTTGCTAATACCACATCCCCGGCACTCGCCTCATCGATCACGAACTGAGAAACGCAAACGTCGAACTCATGTCGCCGCTGCTCCCACCATTGTCGCGTGACCTGCTGTTTCGCGGCAACCACCAAATCCCGGCTAGGCCGCGAGGTTAGGTAGCTCGGAATCGTCGTTTCGAGATAAAGCTTTGGCTTCATGGCGGGCAACTCCATCCTAGGCTGCTGGTACCGGAACTGCAACAGCCACGCCTCCGCACAGTTTTGGATTCCCCGCTTGACAGAACACGTGCGCGCAACACAGAACGAAAAGCCAAGGAATTGAATCTCCATGACTTACTCGACTGCCTAGGTATGTCACCTTTCTACACTGCACTTTTTTTCTCACTCCGAGTCAGTGAGATAGCGCCGCAACCGAACGGCGAGCATCTTTCGCTCTGATAAACTCGCTCTGATAAACTGCGATTGGAAGCGTGAAAGGACGAGGCCCCGCGCATTCCAGAGGAGCAGATCGCGCCAAAGATCAAAGAGACAGAACGAACCTACCGATTTCCGAACTCCCATGGTTTGTGCCGCTTAGCCAGGGGGGTGTCCGGGGGCGAACAGCCCCCAAAATGCGGCAATTTGAGGCGCTCGGTTGTCAGTACCATCCGCGGTAGCGGATGGGTTCGCCCCTTCGACGAAATGACCCATCTGCTACCGCAGGCGGTTCTGACAACGCGAACCCGCAGCACTTCTGTCATAATAAAAGTTCACGCCATGGCTTACCAAGATCTGCGCGCATTCATTCGCGCGCTCGACAAAGCGGGAGAACTGAAGCGCATCCGCCACGAGGTGGACCCCATTCTCGAAATCGCCGAGATCACCGATCGCGTCTCGAAGAAGATCGGGCCGGCGTTGCTGTTCGAAAAACCTAAGGGCTATCGCACGCCCGTGCTCATCAACGCCTTCGGATCGGAACGGCGCATGAACCTGGCCCTGGAGGTGGATGGGATCGAGGAAGTGGCGGAACGCATCCAGCTTTTCCTGGACTTCAAATCGCCCCAAGGACTGCTGGAGAAAATCAAGATGCTGCCGATGTTGGCGGAAGTGGGCGCGTTTTTTCCGCGCATCGTCAAGGACGGCCCCTGCCAGGAGCGCGTGCTGCGCGAGGATTTCTCGGTGCTGGATTTTCCGGTGCTGCAATGCTGGCCGCAAGATGGCGGGCGGTTCATCACCTTGCCGCTGGTTTTCACGCGCAACCCCATCACAGGAAAGCGCAACGCCGGCGTGTATCGCATGCAGGTTTACGACGAACGCACCACCGGCATGCATTGGCAACTGCACAAACAGGGCGCGGACCATTTCCGGCGCATGGCCGAAGGCCCGGATCGCGCCGGCAAAACCATGGAAGTCGCCGTGGCCATCGGCGCCGACCCGGCTACCATGTTTTCCGGCGTCCTGCCGCTGCCGCCGGATCTCGACGAAATGATGTTCGCCGGATTCCTGCGCCAGAAACCAGTCGAGATGGTCGCTTGCAAGACGGTGAACTTGGAAGTGCCGGCGGAGGCGGAAATTATCCTGGAGGGCCACGTGCGCCTGGACGAACTGCGCACCGAAGGACCCTTCGGCGACCACACCGGTTACTATTCGCTGGCCGACGACTACCCGGTGTTCCACATTACCTGTATCACCCATCGCCGCGACCCGATTTACTCCACCACCATCGTCGGCCCGCCGCCGATGGAAGATTATTGGATGGGCCACGCCATCGAGCGCATCTTTCTGCCGCTGATGCGCCTGCAACTCCCCGAAGTGGTGGACATGCACATGCCCGCGGCCGGCGTCTTCCACAACTTGATGATTGTGGCGCTTCGCAAGGCCTATCCCGGACAGGCGCGAAAAGTGATGAGCGCCATCTGGGGATTGGGCCAAGCCATGTTTACGAAGTGCATCGTGGTGGTGGACCACGACGTGAACGTCCACGACCTGAACGAAGTGGCCTGGAAAGCGCTCAATCACATCGATCCGCAGCGCGACATCGAATTCACCCTGGGGCCGGTCGATTCGCTGGATCACGCCAGCCGCTTGCCGAACTATGGATCGAAGATGGGCATCGACGCCACTCGCAAGACGGCCTCCGAAGGATTTTCCCGGCCGTGGCCGTCCGAGATCGTTATGGATGCCTCCACCAAGGCGCGGATCGATTCCATTTGGAAGAGCCTTGGACTGTGACGGCGGAAATCAAAAATCAAAAATCAAAAGGCAAAAATCAAAAATGAACGAACAGGCAGTGATGTTGGCGCTCAGCGGGGTTAAGGACCCCGAATTGAACAAGGATCTGGTCACGCTGAACATGATCAAGGATGTCTCGGTCAAGGGCGATAAGGTTTCGCTGACCGTCGTGCTGACCACGCCGGCTTGTCCGCTGAAAAGCACCATCGAGAACGACGTGCGCGCAGCGCTTACGGCGATTGGCGCGAAGGAAGTGGCCGTCAAGTGGGGCGCGATGGTGCCTGGCGCGCGCGGCGTGGAAGGCAAGGCTGCTATTCCCGGCGTGAAAAACATGATCGCGGTGGCCTCCGGCAAGGGCGGCGTTGGTAAAACCACGGTAGCCGTGAACATTGCCTTGGCGCTCTCGCGCATGGGCTGCGAAGTGGGTTTGCTGGACGCCGACGTTTACGGTCCCAACGTTCCGCTGATGATGGGCGTGTTTCAACAGCCCCGGGCGTCGGGCGAGAATCGCATCGAGCCGGTGCTGGGCTATGGCATCAAAGTGATGTCCATGGGCTTGCTGAATCCCGGCGACAAGCCGCTGATCTGGCGCGGCCCGATGTTGCACAGCGTGATCCAACAATTCCTGCGCAACGTAATGTGGGGCGACCTCGACTACCTGGTGATAGACCTGCCGCCCGGAACCGGCGACGTGCAGCTCACGCTGATCCAGACCGTGCCGCTGGCCGGCGCGGTGATCGTCACCACGCCGAGCGATGTCTCGCTGGAAGACGCGCGTAAAGCCGTCACCATGTTCCAGCAAGTGAAAGTGGACATTCTGGGCATCGTCGAGAACATGAGTTACTTCGTCTGCCCCCACTGCGGAACGACGGCCGACATTTTCAGCCGCGGCGGCGGCCAGCGCATGGCCGCGCAATTCGGCGTGCCGTTTCTCGGTGAAATTCCCATCGAACCGGAAGTGCGTGCCGGCGGCGACAGCGGATCGCCGGTGGCCACGGGCGGTCCGGATTCGCCGCACGCCAAGCCGTTCTTCGCCGTGGCCCAACAGGTTGCGGCGCGGCTGAGCGTGCTTAATCTTTCGGAGAACACCGGGCCGGTTATGACGATTCGCGATTAAAGCGGTCTCTCGTTTACCACGAAGGCACGAAGGAAGACACGAAGGACACCAAGAGGTTTCCGTGATCTCTGGTTTTTCCTTCGTGCCTTCGTGGTGAAAAAAAACCGTATTGCCGAAAAGCGATATGATCTCACCATGGAAGACAACGAGAGCGGCGCGGCGGAATCTCGCGAGTTGGCGACCATCCGCGTGTTCGTGGATCTTTCCGAAGCGCTGTTCGCCAAGGGCAGCTTGGAGTCGGCGGGCATCGAGTGCTTCCTCATGGATGAGAACATGGTGCGCCTGGACTGGCTCATCGTCAACGTGCTCGGCGGCATCAAATTGATGGTTCCCGTGGAAGATGCCGCAACGGCGCAGGCGTTTCTCAATCGCCCGATGCTGATCCATTCGGCTGAGGACGAATAAGTCATACCGCCAGATAGGCTTTTCTCACCAGCGGATCGTTTTTCAGTTGCTGCGCCGATCCTTCCAAGACTACGCGGCCCAATTCCAGCACCACGGCGCGCGTGGAAAATTCCAGGGCTTGCGCGGCGTTCTGCTCCACCAATAGCATGGCCACGCCACGTTCGCGAATCCGCGACATCAGCTCGAAGACTTGCGTGCAAGCCGCCGGCGAAAGTCCCAGCGATGGTTCGTCGAGAAGCAGCAAGCGCGGCCGGCCCATCAGCGCGCGGGCGATCGCCAGCATTTGCTGCTGGCCGCCGCTGAGCGACCATCCCAGTTGCTTGCGCCGCTCCCCGAGCCAGGGCAACCAGCCATACACTTGTTCCAGGTCCGCCATCAACTCCGCGCGCGGCCGGGCGAAGACGGCAGTGACCAGGTTTTCCTCCACCGTCAGCCCCGGAAAGATGCGGCGGCCTTCCGGCACGCTCAAGATTCCGGCGCGGGCGATGCGATGGGCGGGCCAGCCGGCCAGGGAACGCGCCTCCCATGAAATTTCTCCACCGGCGGCGGGCGTCAATCCGGAAATCACTTTCAGCAGCGTGGATTTACCCGCTCCGTTCGCGCCTAGAACCGCCACCGATTCCCGCGGGCCCACTTCCAGCGACACGCCGTTCAAGGCGCGGATGCCGTCATACGACGCGGAAATGTTTTGCAGTTTCAGCATTAGGCGGGTCGTGCTTTACCCAAATACGCTTCCACAACATCGGGATGCGTGGCCACCTGTTCCGGCCTGCCCTCCGCAATCTTGCGTCCGAAATTGAGCGCCGTGATCCAGGAGGCCAAGCCTGTCACCATTTTCATATCGTGCTCGACGAGGAGCAAAGCTAATCCTTCGTGCTGCCCTTCCGCCAATACCTGACGCAGGTAGCCCGACAAGAACTCGCGTTCCCCGGCGCTCATTCCCGCGGCAGGTTCGTCCAGCATCAGGAGCGACGGACGGACGGCAAGGGCCTGGCCATCTCCAACATGCGGCGCTCCGCGGCGCTGAGCCGCGCCACAGGCCACGATTGTTTATCCGCAAGTCCCGCGCGCGCCAGTTCCTGGCGCGCCGAGGATAGCGTGCGCCGCCATCCGGCCAGCACGTTGTCCAGCACCGACATCGTGTGGAAGAGCCGCGGTGTCTGAAAGGTCCGCGCGATTCCCCGGCGATGAATCTGGTAGTCCGCCAGGCCGCGCAAGGACTGGCCGCGAAACTGAATTCCTCCCTGCACGTGCGCGGAAAGCAAGCCGCTTAGCGCGTTAAGCAACGTGGATTTGCCGGAACCGTTTGGTCCCAGCAGGGCGTGGATTGTGCCGGGTTGCACGTCCAGGTCCACGGCGTCCAGCGCGCGTACTCCGCCGAAAGTTACGGTCAGGCCTCGCAGTTCCACGAGCGTGTTCATGGTGTGCCCTCGCCCGATTCATTTTTGATTTTTGATTTTTGACTTTTGATTTTTGATTTTTCGAGAAGGCCCGCGATCCCAGAGGGCATCCAGGTGACGCTCACCACCACGAGCGCGCCGAACAAAAGCATGTAATAGTCTTTGAGAAAGCGCAGCCATTCCGGCAGGAATCCCAGCAGGACCGCGCCGGCCACCGCGCCGCCCACGGAATAGCGCCCGCCGATCAGCAGCATCGTCAGCAGGACGATGGAAAAATCGAACGTAAAGGTATCGGGACTCACATAGGTTTCCAGCAGCCCGTAGAGACTGCCGGCCAGCCCCGCGAAAAACGCCGCAGCGGCGAAGGCCGCAACTTTCACGTGGGTCACGGCGATGCCGGAGGTGGCCGCGGCCAGTTCGTTGTCGCGCACGGCACGGAGTTGGCGTCCGAACGCCGAGCGTCCCAGCAGCAAGGCGGCAAAGGCTGTCGTCGCCACCAAGGTCGTTGCCAGCGCGAAAAAGGCGCGATCGTAAACCAACGCCCCGGCTCCCGCGAGAAACGGCCGCGGGATGCGCAACCCGTCCGGGCCATTGGTCAGCGCGGTCCAGTTCAGCAGTGTCAGGTAAAGGATTTCGCCAAAGCCGATGGTGGCCATCGCCAGGTAATGCCCACGCAAACGCAGAATCGGAACGCCCACCAGGGCGCCTACGCCCGCCGCCAGCAATGCGCCGCCAACGGCCGCAGCCGTTGCCGGCCAATGCCAGCGCGCCTCCAGAAGCGCCAGTCCATAGGCACCGATGCCGAAAAACGCGCCTTGCGCCAGCGAGAACTGTCCGCAAGCCCCACGATGATGTGCAAGCCGATCACCGCGATCGCGTATACCGCCACCAGATTCAGGAGATGTAGCGTATAGGGACTCATAAAAAGCCCAAATCACAAAGCCGCTATGAGCCGCGACAGTTATGGAGCGACGGGCCCAATACGTCTTGAACGCCGGCCCGAGAACCTGACGACTCTGCCGTTGCGTGTCTTCGTACCTGCGTTCAACACTTGCCGCCGTTCCGTCGCTCCATAACTGTCGCGGCTCATGCCGCATTCATCCGCGGTCACCCGCTTTCTCGCCGAACAGCCCGCTGGGTCGGAAAATCAGCGCTGCGATCAGCAGCACGAAGGCAATCCCATCGCGAAACGCCTGCGAGACGTAGGCCCCCGTGAGCGTTTCGATCACGCCGAGCAAGAGTCCGCCAACGATCGCGCCGGGAATGCTGCCGAATCCCCCGGCGATGGACGCCGCAAACGCCTTGGTGGAAAACATGCTGCCCATCTCCGGTTGCACAAAATATACGGGAGCGAGCAAGGCGCCGCCCAGTCCCGCCAACATGCAGGCGCCCGCGAAAGTCACCGTGATCATCAGCGGCACGGGGATGCCCATGAGGCTGGCGGTATCGCGATCCTGGGCCACGGCGCGCAGCCGGACTCCCAGCATGGTTTTCTGAAACGTAAAATACAGCAGCGCCAGGACCAGCAGGGTGACCGCGACGATCCCCGCTTCGTGGTACGGGACGAAGACGCCGGCGATCTCCGTGGAGCCGCGCCCGAAAGCCGAATCCGGCAGCGCCGGATGCGCACCCCAGACGAGTCTCGCAAAGTTCTTCAAGAAAATGGACGCGCCGATGGTGGTGACCACAAAGGGCGTAAAATCCCGCGCCGATTCTTTGGCGATGGGATCGTAGCAAATCCGCCGGAATACCAGCGACAGCGCGGCCATGCTCCCGATCACCGCGGCCATGGCCGGCCACGCGCCCCAACGCGGCGCCAGGGTGGCCAGCAAGTATCCGCCGATCATCACCAGATCGCCCTGCGCGAAATTCACCAGCGACGCGCAGTTGTACAGCAGCACGAAGCCCAGCGCCACCAGCGCGTACACCGAACCCAGCGCGATCCCCTCGGCGATCAGTTGAAACGCCGTGGCCACTCTCGCCGTGGTGCCTGGCGGCGGGACACTGCCAGGTGGCAGGCGTTGCACGCCTGCGAGTGCCGCGGCGTCGAGAACCTCCAGCACCTGGTGCTTGCCGTCGTGAACCGTGACGATATCCATGTCGTGACGCCCGTTGCCTTCGGCGTCGAAGTGAAACTCGCCGGCGGCGCCCTGCGTGTTAAGACGCGCCAAGGCGTAGCGCAGCGATTCCGGGTCCGTACCGCCGCGCTCGATGGCTTGTCCCAAAAGCCTGAATCCATCGTAGGCTTGGGTCGCGACCAGGTCGGGATCTTCCCCGTAGAGTTGGCGATACCTTTCCCGATAGGCTTGCGTCACCGCGCTGGGCCGTTCCGGCGTGAAGTCCGTAAAGATGTGGATGCCCTCCGCTTCGCGTCCGGCCAAGGAGAGCACGATGCTGGTTCCGAACGACGGTGATCCCAGAAATTGATATGGCAATCCCAGTTGGCGATAGCGGCGCAAGATCAACCCGCCTTCGCTTTCGCGCGTGCCGTAGACCACCAGCAAGTCGGCGCCGGCATTGCGCGCGGCCAGAAGCTGCCCGGTGAAATCGCGGTCGCCGGCGTGATATTCCTCCACGGAGACGGGCGCGATTCCATACATCTCCTGGAGCGCCGCGCTGAACGCCTTCATACCGCCCGCGCCGAAGGCGTCGCTGTCGTGCAAAATGGCGATGCGCCGCGCGCCCATGTCGCCGACGGCGTGGCGGGCGGCCAGGCGCGACGCCAGCGCGTCGTCGGTGCGAATGCGGAAGATCCACCGGCTGCCTTGTTTGGTGATGGTTTCGTTGGTGGCACCGGTGACCGCGGGAATTCCGATTTCGTTGATGCGCCCGAGAATCGCCAGCACCTGCGTGCTGCGCAGCGGCCCCAGGAACGCCACCACGTCGCCGCGTCCGGCCAGTTTGTTCAGCGCGTTGACCGTGCCGGCATTCTGGCTGGCGTTGTCCTCGAAGACCGCTTCGACGGGACGGCGGAGCGATCCCCCTCCCGAAGCCGCCGGAGTCCGCAACCCGCCGCGCTTGTTCATTTCCTCGATGGCCAGCGCGATGCCGCGCTCTTCCTGCTCGCCGGCCAGCGCCGATTTTCCGGTCAACTCGATAATCGCGCCGAGAACAATGGGTTGCGGCGCAGGCGTTTGCGCGCCGGCGGCCGTCGCGGCCAGCCAGAGCGTTACGATGGTGCGCCAGTTTTTCATCGCGCTTGCTGTTGTATCACAGGAGGACAGGCGGGACGCCTGCCCTCCTCAAATAGACAGAATCTTGATGTTTTGTTTTATACCCATTCTGCTATACTGCGTGAAAGCGTTCCGGCCAGGTGTGCATCGCAGGGAAGACCGGCCGGCAGGGAGTAATATGGGCCGTGACCTGGTTATCCTTTCGCCCGACGAACGGCGGGATACGCTGTTGCACGTCATCCGTGGCGCGCGGCACCGCCTGACCTTTTCCTTGTTCCGCTGCGACGATCGCAAGGTTCTGAACGAACTCGCCGAGGCCCGTGACCGCGGGGTGCGCGTGGAAGCGCTGGTCACGCCCTCCGCCAAGGGCTGGCAAAAACGCCTCAAGGATTTGCGCGGCCTGCTCCACGACCTGGGCGCGGAAGTGCATCGCTACGACGGAGGCAACGCCAAGTATCACGCCAAATACATGGTGGCCGACGATTCCACGGCCGTAGTGGCGTCGCTCAACTTCACCCAAAAATGTTTCAGCGAGACTTGCGATTTCCTGCTGGTCTCCCACGATCCCCGGTTGATCTCCAGCCTGCAGCGCTTGTTCAAAGCCGATTGCGGCGCGGCGGGATCGCCCTTCCCGCGCAATCTCAGCGAGCGCTTGATTGTCGGCCCGGAGCAGGCCCGCCGCCGCATCGCGGGCTTGATTCAAGGAGCCAAGCGGCGCATCCGCATCATGGATCATCGCGTGGCCGACCCGGACATGCTGGCGCTATTGCGGGCCCGCCGCAAGGCCGGCGTGAACGTGGAAGTTCTCGCCGATCGCGAAATCGGCGGCCTGCGCGCTCACGGCAAGATGATGTTGATCGACGACAACGTGGCTGTGCTCGGCAGTCTGTCGCTTTCCTCCCCTAGTTTGAACAATCGCCGCGAGGTGGCCGTGATCGTGCGGCAGCCGGAAGTGGTGAAACGACTGGCGAAATTCTTCGAAGAACGCCAGGCGCTGCGCGAATAATCCGCAGAGAGCCGCGATGCGCATCGCCATCGTCTCCGACATTCACGGAAACCGGACCGCGTTCGAGGCCGTCTTGGCGGATCTGCGGCAAAGCTCTCCCGACCTGGTCTTGCATGGGGGAGATCTGTCTCACGGCGGCGCGAATCCCGCGGAGATTGTGGATCGTATCCGCGATCTGGGCTGGCCAGGCGTCCTTGGCAACACCGACGAAATGCTTTTCGACCCAGCGTCGTTGACGGAGTTCGCGAAGCGCGCGGTGACCAAATCGCCGGCGCTCGAACCCATGTTCGCAGCCATCGGAGAGATGGCCGCGGCGACCAGTGAAGCTCTGGGAGAAGAACGGCTCGCCTGGCTGAAGGGTCTGCCGCGCCTTCAAATGCATGGTCCGATGGCGCTGGTGCATGCCAGTCCCGAGAGCATCTGGCGCGCACCCGCGCCGGAGGCGAGCGATGCCGAACTGGAGTCAGTGTATGCGGCGCTGGGCCGGCCGATTGCAGTGTACGCGCATATCCACCGCTCTTACATTCGGAGCGTTCCCGGAATGACCGTCATCAACACAGGAAGCGTCAGTCTTTCCTACGACGGCGATCGTCGCGCCGCCTACCTCTTGCTGGAGGAGAGAACTCCAACCATCCGCCGCGTGGAGTATGACGTGGACCGGGAACTGAAAGCGCTTGCCGTTTGCGGCCTCTCCCATGCCGATTGGATTGCGAGGATGCTTGAAAGCGCCTCTCCCCAGATGCCTTAACATATTAATAAATAATAGGTTAACTGAAAATCGTCACCGGGCAAGGAGACCTCTTGACAACCAATACATCACTGCTGTATTATTCATATGTGAACGAAACGCCGATTGCCTTCGCGCTGATCCAAGCCGCCCATCTGATCGAGGCGCGCCTGGAGGAAGCTTTGGCGAAAGTTAGTTTATCGGGACCGAAGTTCGCCGCGCTGTCGGCGTTGGCAGACGCTGGCGAGCCGCTCAGCATGTGCGACTTGGCCGGGAAGCTGACTTGCGTTCGTTCCAACATCACGCAACTGGTAGACCGCCTGGAAGCGGACGGCTTGGTTCGTCGCGTGGAGGATCCTAAGGACCGTCGCGGCGTGCGTGCGGAAATAACCACGCTTGGCCGCGAACGCCAAGCCGCTGGCGCAAAGAAAGTGGCGGCCGTACACAAGGAGCTGAGCCGGCAGCTTTCCGGAGTCGATTCCAGCCTGCTCAGCTCCGCTTTGACCGCGATCAAGTGACTTTTTTTTAGACCCAATGATTCAGATATGAACCATGCATCAATGAACAAAAAAGGAGAAAGGACCATGACGAACATCCTGTTTGTATCGAGCAGTCCGAGGGGCGCTGAATCGTACTCGCATCAGGTGGCCCAAAAGGTTGTCGACGGCGTGAAGGCCCGTCATCCGGGGGCCAACGTTGTGGAGCGCGATGTGGCCAGGCAGCCGCTGCCGCACATCGGCGAAGATTTTGTCGGCGGCATAGCCGCAACGGCCGGGACGCTGACGGCAGGCCAAGCCAAGGCGCTGGCGCTTTCCGATACGCTGATCGAAGAGTTGCGCGCGGCCGACGTCCTGGTCATCGCCGCGCCGATGTACAACTTCGGCTTGCCGTCCACGCTGAAGGCGTGGATTGACCACATCGTGCGCGCGCAACGCACCTTCTCCTATACGAAGGATGGTGTACAAGGACTGCTCCAGGGCAAGCGGGCCATTCTGGTGATGGCCAGCGGTGGAGTCTACTCCGCAGGTCCGGCCAAGGCGATGGATTTCGAGGAGTCCTATCTACGGGCGACCTTGGGTTTCATCGGCATCACCGATATTCGCGTGGTGCGGGTGGAGGGAGTGGCGATGGGCGCGATTGGTCCGCAAAACGCGATGGCCGCGGCCTACCAGCAATCGGAACAAGTGCTGGCACAGGTCGCCTGAGGAATCGCCAAGAACAAAGGAGAACACACATGAAAATCATTACCTGGATCGTTCGCATCCTGCTGGCGCTGGCTTTCGCGATGGCCGGTGGAAGCAAACTAGCCGGCGCACCCGTGATGGTTGCGACCTTCGATAAGATTGGCTTGGGCCAGTGGTTCCGATACTTCACCGGCTTAACGGAACTTTCCGGCGCGATTCTGCTGCTGATCCCGGCCACCGGATTGTGGGGCGCCCTGGTTTTGCTGGCCACTATGTGCGGCGCAGTGATCACCCACGTCTTCCGCATCGGAGGCAACCCGGCATCGGCCATCGTGCTGGGCGTGCTGGCGGCGTTCGTGGCCTATCGCTTGCGTCCGGCGACGGCGCGCTGATCCACAGATCGATCCACAGATTACGCAGATTACACAGATTTCAGAACATCGGCAGCCACCGTCGGTCAGAATCTGTGAAATCTGTGTAATCTGTGGATCGAGTAATCTGTGGATCGATAGGGATCATTCCGCTGTGCCGTACTGGACAGACAACCAACACCGCGCTTGCTACCCTGGGTCTATGGTGCGGTTCGTCCAACGACTGATCGTTGCCGGTCTGGCACTGTGCGCGGCCGTTTGCGCGGCTCAGACGGTTACCCGCATTGAGCAGGATGATCCGCGCATCACCTACACCGGCACGTGGTATCCGAATACCAATTCATTGGAAAGCGGAGGCTCTGCCATTCTGGCGAACCTGAGGGGTTCGCAAGCGATCGTGACATTCAACGGGACCGGTATCGCCTGGATCGGCACCTCCGATCCGTTCTCCGGAATCGCGTATGTGGACATGGACGGCACACCCAGCCAGGTGGATACCGGCAATGGAACCGGCGAGCTCTATCAGCAATCGTTGTTCGCGGTCCACAACTTGACGCCCGGATTACACACGTTGACCATCGAAATAACGCATTCCCATGACGAGGTTTCGAATCAGTCCTGGATCTGGGTCGATGCGTTCGATATCGACAACGGCACGATCGTTGCGCCAGGCAGCGCGGCGGCGGGTCCCGGACTTGTCGAACAAACCAACACCGCCGTAAACTATGGCGGCCACTGGTTCCAGACCACCGGCGCGGCCTACAGCGGCGGCAGCGTCAATTCGGCAACCGACACCGGCGCCTGGGTCAATTTCAGTTTCAATGGAACGGGCGTAACTTGGATCGGCTATCGCGACCAGTGGTCGGGCATAGCGCAGGTTTTTGTTGACGGCGCGCTTCAGTCTACGGTGGACACTTATCTTTCGCCCAACGAAGCCCAGACGCAAACCTACAGCGTCACAGGTCTCGTCTCTGGGCCGCACACGCTCAAAATCGTGGTTACCGGCACGCAAGACTCAACCTCCGGCGGCGCGTGGATATGGGTGGACGCCTTCAACGTGATCGGCGGCGGCGGTCCTCCCGCCGTGAATGCCGGCGGCGTGGTGAACGCCGCCAGTTACACTCCCGCGCCCAACAACCAGGTTGCCCCGGGCCAAATCGTCAGCATTTTCGGAAGTAATTTTGTCGCTTCGGGAAGCGCCCACGCGACGGGATTACCGCTGCCTACCCAGCTCGGAAATGTCACGGTAACGGCGTGCGGCCAGAACATTCCACTGTTTAATGTTTTTCCCGGTCAGATCAATGCCCAACTCCCTGTCGAGTGTCCAACAGCGGGCAGCCAGCAGTTGACCGTTACAGCCTCTGGACAAGCCAGTGCCGCTCAGACGATCAATCTGGCCGCTGCCTCACCCGGCATTTTCGCGGTGAGTGGATCGGGCACGGGTGACGCCGTGATCTTCCACGGCAATAATTCGCTGGTCAGCGCGGCGAATCCAGCCCACGGTGGCGAGCAGGTAGTGATCTATGGCACCGGCCTTGGCGCGACCAATCCCTCGTTCGCGACCGGAGCCGCCGTGACTGCGAACAATCAAACCGTGAATCGCGCGACGGTTTCCATAGGCGGCCAGAACGCCAATGTGGTTTACAGTGGGCTGACCGTAGGCTTGGCGGGGCTCTATCAATTGAACGTGATCGTGCCTGCGGCGCTCTCCGGCCGCCAGCCGGTAGTGGTAACGATGGGTTCAGCCGTCAGCCCCTCGGGAGTCAACCTTGCGGTGATGCCGTAAACAGCCAGGCCGTCAAAAGACGGCGGGCACTTTTCCAGTGCTGGCGGTGTCTGATATATCCAACCATGGTCATCGCCTACGAACGCCCGCTCCTGTGGATCGCCTTGGCCGCCCTGGCGGCCTCCGGCCAGGGAGTCGGCCCAATAACAGAGTTCGAAGTTGCCTCGGTCCGAGCCTCCGAACCATTCCAGCCCGGCCCCGGCCGATTTCAGCGCTGGGGATCGACCGGCGGTCCGGGCACGCGCGATCCGGAAACCTACTCCTGCCGTAACTGCCCCCTCACGATGCTGGTGTCGCAGGCATATGACCGGAAAGGTTTCGAAGTGCGCGCCGAACCATGGATGGACACCTCGCGATACGACATTACCGCCAAGGTACCAAGCGGCGCCACCAAGGAACAACTCCGGATGATGCTTCAACACCTTCTCGCCGAGCGCTTCAAACTGGCGTCGCATCATGCGTCCAAGGAAATGGACGCCTACGAACTGGTAATTGGCAAGAATGGTCCGAAGTTCAAAGAGTCGGTGGACGATCCCGCGGCCGGCCCGGCTCCCGAACCGCCGCAGCCCGGACCTCTGCCAAAGGACAAAGACGGCCACCCGATCCCGCCGCCCGGAACCACTATATTTGAGGCGACGAATGGCGTTCCGTACGCTCGCCTGAATGCCTCGAAGGAAACCATGGAGGCTTTTGCCGCCCGCTTAGCAAACTATCTCCACCAGCCGGTTTTCGACGCCACGGGACTCAAAGGCAAGTACGACTTTTCTCTCAGTTGGTCTCCCGACATGGCGGCCATGGGCGCTCCACCGCCGCCTACGGCTGCAGGCGAGCCTCCGCCGCAGCCGCTCGCTCCCGATGGGCCCACGCTGTTCGGCGCTGTTCAATCGCAACTGGGACTCAAACTGGAGGCCCGGAAGCGGCAGGTTGATGTTCTGGTTGTGGACCACGCGGAGAAGGTCCCGACGGAGAATTAACATGGATGGACAGGATGAACAGGATCAGCACGCGGTTATCCTGTTCATCCTGTCCATCGATGTTTAATGTTCTCGGCTTCGTTCCAGACGTTTCCGCAACTCCCGCGGGTCCACGCGATACTTAAATGCCTTGCGCCCGTTAATGAACACTACCGGCACTTCTTCGTTGTAGAGCGCCCGCAACTGGGGATCGGCGTCAATATCCTGTTCCGAGAAGGCTACTCCGGCGTCACGCAAAACCTGCTTGGCTTCGTCGCAAAGGTGGCATCCGGCCCGGGTGTAGAGCACAACTTCATTCATCGGTTGTAAGAGTAGTACGACTCGCGATAGCGCTGCGTGGGCCGCCGGAATACGGCGACCAGCAGCATGCCGGAGATGAATCCGCCAACGTGGGCCCAAAAGGCCACGCCTCCTGAGGAGTGCTGGCTTCCCAGGCTGGCGAATCCGTTGAAGAATTGGATCACGAACCAGTAGATCAGCATGACCACGGCGGGGATTTCCATGGTGAAATACAGAATGAACGGCACCAGCGTCAGTACGCGCGCGCGGGGAAACAGGATCAGGTACGCGCCCATGACGCCGGCGATGGCGCCACTGGCCCCGATAGTAGGAATGCGCGACATCGGCGATGCGGCCACTTGCACGAAACTGGCCGCCATGCCGGTGACAAAGTAAAAAACCAAAAAGGCGAAGTGACCGAAGGCGTCCTCGACGTTGTCGCCGAAGATCCACAAGAACCACATGTTGCCGATCAAGTGCAGCCAGCCGCCGTGCAGGAACATACAGGTGAAGAACGGCGCCAGGGCGGTGTCCAGGGGCACGCGGCCGTTCATGAATCCGGTGACGCGCAAAGGCACCACGCCGTTCTGATAGACAAAATTGTCCAGCGCGTAGTTGCTGAGCATCACCTGATAGAGGAACACCAGGACGTTGATCGCGATCAACGTGAGCGTGACCACCGGGAAGGTATAGCGCGGGGCGTTGTCTTTTAGCGGAATCATAACTGGCGGTAGGCAAACGGCAAGAAGCGCAAGGCAAAAGGCAAAAGGCAAAAGGCAAAAGGCAAAAGTGTAAAACCAGCGGCTCGTGACTTCGCCGTTGCGACCGCTTTCGATAGCATCGCGCGCAATTCACGGGATTCCGCCAAGATCGGCTCCACTTGCTCCGCTGGAAGTAACTCTGCGCGCACGATCAGCGAGAGCCAGTAATGAGACTCGCGAACTTCCTTAAGGGAGATTTGCACCTTGTGAACAAAATCGTTTCGCGACTCCGCACCCTGTGCTTCCTGATAGTTCGCTCCAACCGATGTCCCGCTCCTCAGGAGCTGGTCACCAATCCGGCGCCCCGTGGTCGTTCCGCGCAGTGCTCCCACAACACGAACGATGCGCGCAGCATAGTCGAGCAGCCGGTCGTCAAGGTCCCGTTCCTTCATTTTTGCCTTTTGCCTTTTGCCTTTTGCTTTTTGCTTTTTGCTTTTTGCTTTTTGCTTTGTGTTGTTTCTGCCGATGCTACGACCGATACGCCGGATTCACCCGCCGCGCTCCTTTCTCCATAAGCGTTGTCACCTGCGGGAGCGTGGCGATCCCTCCGCGAGCGCCCATCTTGGTGCAGTTCAGCGCCGCGCCCGCACACGCCAGATCCAGTGCCCGTTGCAGATCCATACCTTGCAGAAGCGCGTAAGCAAACGCGCCGCGGAAAACGTCGCCGGCGCCGGTGGTGTCCACGCAGTCTACTTCGTAGGCCGGGGAGTACAGAAACCCTTCCGCGCTTAATCCCAGCACCCCGTCGTGGCCCAGAGTCATCGCCGCCACGCGCATCCCGAATTCACCGCGCAGGATTTCCAGAGCCCGGAAGGGATCCTTCTCGCCGGTGTAGGCTTCCGGAAACGTTTGTGAGGCGATGAAGTAATCCACATGCTGGATCAAAAGGTCCATGTTGGGGATCATGGTGTCCACGTCGCAAGTGACGATCATGCCGGCTTCGCGGGCCCAGCGGGCGGCGGTGGCGTTGGCTTCCACGTCGCAACCGTCGACATGCAACAGGCGCGCTTCGCAGATTTGCGCGCGATCCAGTTGTTCCGGAGACATGGCCAGGCGCGGGTCGCGGTGCCACAGGACGGTGCGCTCGCCGGTGCGGCGATCAATCAGGATGTACGCGGTTTGGTTGGGGCATCCGGGAATCACGTGCACTCCGGCGATGTCCACGCCGGTGCGCCGCAGGCTCTCCAGTTGGAACTGGCCGCGCGCGTCGTCCCCGACCGTGCCGATGTAACGGCACTTCAGGCCGTGCGTTTGTCCCAGTGTCTGGCAGGCGATTACCGCGGTGGCCACCTGTCCGCCGGCTTCCATGCGTTCTTCCAAAAACGCGATCTTGCCGGCGTACTCCGGGAATTCGGGCACGATAATGGCCGTGTCGGTGGCGTTCAAGCCCACGCCAGCCAGGTCAAATGGTTTAGGCATGTTTCCGATAGTGTAACATGCGCCGGGCCGCTCTTGCCGATACACCACCGTGCTTAACCGTGCTTAACGCCCTGTCAGAACCACCTGCGGTAGCAGGTGGGTCCGTCTCCCGACCACAGCCTGGACCCATCCGCTACCGCGGACGGTTCTGACAACACAGGCGTCGAGCAAATCGGGCCAGAACGCACCGAATGTGATAGCGTAGATATTTAGTGGCAACTCGGCAGACGGAAGCGATCATCCTCCGTACCTACCCGCTGAAAGAAGCAGACAAGATCGTCAGTTTTTTCTCCCGGGACATGGGGAAGGCGCGGGGCGTGGCGCGCGGGGCGCGCAAACCGAAAAGCAGCTACGGGGCCAGCCTCGAAACGATGTCGCATGTGCGGCTGCAATATTTCGAGCGCGAGAACGCCGAGTTGCTCTCGATCGATTCCTGCGAGTTGATCCAATCGCATTTCGAATCGCAGCAGGACTACGATCGCGGCGTGGCCCTGGCTTATTTCGCCGAGGTCACCGACCAGTTGTTGCCGGATCGGGAACCGCAGGACGCCTTCTTCCGGTTGCTGCTGGTGGTGCTGGAAGACATCCGGCTGGGCCGCGAAAGCGGTCGAACGATTTGGCCGGCCATCACCTATTTCGATCTGTGGGTGGTGCGGTTGGGTGGTTTCCTTCCCGACTTGGCAACCGCGCGCGAAGTTAGCACCGAGGCAAGGGACGTGGCCGCGGAAATGTTGCGGCTGCCGCTGGCCGGGATCGCGCCGCGAGCGTGGGAAAAGAAAACCGCCCAGGACTTGCGTCGTTTTCTCAGCCGGCAAATGGAGATGCACGCGGAACGCACCTTCAAGACCCGGCCTTTGCTGGAACATCTGGACTGAACGAACTCAATCAACATGCCGCTCTCCTTCCAAGACCTGCTCTTCGAGTTACAAAAATATTGGTCCGCGCAAGGATGCGTGATCCAGCAGCCCTACGACTTGGAAGTGGGCGCGGGCACCATGTGTCCCGAAACGTTTCTGCGCGTGCTCGGTCCCGACCCTTACCGCGTGGCCTACGTGCAGCCCAGCCGCCGTCCCAACGATGGCCGCTACGGCGAGAATCCCAACCGGTTGTACAAGCACATGCAGTTGCAGGTGATTCTGAAACCGGCTCCCGCCGACGTGCAGGATCTGTACCTGAACAGCCTGGAACACATCGGCATTTCTCTCGATAAACACGACATCAAGTTCGAAGAAGACAACTGGGAAGCGCCTACATTGGGCGCATGGGGAGTGGGATGGCAGGTGATGCTCGACGGTCTGGAGATTTCACAATTCACTTATTTCCAGCAGTGCGGCGGCCTTGATTTGGACCCCGTGCCGGTCGAACTGACCTATGGACTGGAACGGCTCTGCGCCTTTATCCAGGACGTGGACAGCGTCTACGACATTCAGTGGAACCCGGCCGTCGCGGGAGCGAAGACCTACACCTATCGCGACATCCGTTGGCGCGACGAGCGCGATTTTTCCGTGTACAACTTCGAGCAGGCCGACGTGGATTCGCTATGGGAACTGTTCAAGCGTCACGAAGCGGAGGCCAAGCGCCTGACGGCGCTCGCCGATCCGCCGTTGTTGGCGGCGCACGAACAAGTTTTGAAATGCTCGCACCTGTTTAACCTGCTGGATGCGCGCGGGGCCATCAGCGTGACGGAACGCGTGGGCATGATCGCGCGCGTGCGTGATCTGGCGGTGGGTGTGGCGGGCAAGTGGGTCGCGCCCGCGGAGGAGGTTCCGGCATGAGCGAATTCCTCCTGGAAATCGGCGTGGAAGAGATACCGGCCTGGATGATCGAATCCGCGCTGCAACAATTGGGCGCCAAGCTGGGCGAATTGACGACGGCGGAAGCGTGGTTGTTCGGAACGCCACGCCGCCTGACGGCCTATGTCCCGCACTTACCGGATAGCCAGCCGGATACCGAAGAGCAGCTCACCGGCCCGCCGAAGAAAGCGCCGAAGCAGGCGGCCGAGGCGTTCGCCAAAAAGTGCGGTGTGGAGATCGCCCAACTGCAAACCTCGGTCACGCCCAAAGGCGAGTATTGGACCTTCCTCAAGAAGGAAAAGGGTCAGCAGACCGCGGCGCTGCTGGAATCGGCGCTGCCGCAAATCATCCTGGGCATCCATTGGCCGAAGACCATGTATTGGACCGCCAAGAACGGACCACGCTTTATTCGTCCGATCCGTTCGTTGCTGGCGCTGTTCGGCGGCGCGGTCCTGAAGTTCGAGATCGCCGGCATCGCGGCGGGCAACACAACGTTCGGACATCGCGCCTTGGGCAAAACCAATCTGGCGGTATCGAACTTCGCGGAGTACAGCCGCGTCCTCGCCGCCAACGGCGTGATTCTCGACGCCACTGCGCGCCGTAAACGCATCCTGGAAGGTGCGTCTGTCCTGTTGCCCACGGGATATCGGCTGCGTGCCGATCCGGCGCTGGTGGATACGCTGGTCTATCTCACCGAATACCCGACCGCCGCCCTTGGAACGTTCGATTCATCGTATTTGTCGTTGCCGCAAGAGGTGCTGGTCACGGTGATGGAGCATCACCAGAAGTACCTGGCGGTGGAAGACGCCAATGGCAACCTCGTGCCGACATTTATTTTCGTGATGAATCGCGGAACGGATGAGGCGGGCACTGTGCGTCATGGCAACGAGCGCGTGTTGCGCGCGCGCTTCAACGACGCGCGATTCTTCTGGGACACCGATCAGAAAGTTCCGCTTCGGGATCGGGTGGCGATGCTCGACAAAGTTACGTTCCAAGCCAAACTGGGCAGTTACGCGGCCAAGACCCAGCGTGTGGTAGAACTGGCTCGCCAGCTTGCTCCGGCATTCGGCGCGGACGTTGCGGCTACGGTCCGGGCGGCGGAACTCGCTAAGACCGATCTGACCACCGAACTGGTGAAGGAGTTTACCGAGTTGCAAGGCCTCGTCGGCGGCTTGTATGCGCGACATCAAGGCGAGCCGGAGAAGGCGGCCGCGGCGGTCTACGATCAGTACAAGCCCACGAGCATGGACGATTCCTCGCCCCGCACGGCGGAAGGGGCTGCGCTCAGCGTAGCCGACAAGCTCGATACGTTGCGCGAGTTCTTTCGTCTCGGCTTAATCCCATCGGGATCGAAGGATCCTTTCGCCTTACGACGCGCGGCGCAAGGTATTGTCAAGATTCTCGCGGACCATGGGGCCGGCGTCCCTCTTGGATCGCTGGCCGTCTCTCCGGAACTGCGGTCCTTCTTCGACGATCGCCTGCGCTTCTATTTGCGCGACATCTGCGGCTTCGCCTACGACGAAGTGAATGCCGTACTTTCCACCGGCGCGGATGGCGTGCCCGACATTATTGCGCGACTAACCGCCGTCGCGGCCGTCCGGCCCACGCCCAATTTCGAACCGCTGGCCACGGCGTTCAAACGCATCAAGAACATTCTGGCTAAGGCCGCGGCGGATGAGAAGATCGATCCTACGCTGCTCGAGGACGGCCCCGAACGCGACTTGTACTCCGCGGCGACGGGCATCTTCGAAGAAACCCGCGGGCTCAGCGACTACGAAGCAATTTTGCGGCGGACCGCCGAACTGCGTCCCGCAGTGGACCTGTTCTTCGACAAAGTTCTGGTGATGGCGGAGGACCAACGCATCCGCCGCAACCGCCTGGCCCTTTTGTACTGGCTGCTCTCGGCATTCACGCGAGTAGCCGATTTTTCTGAACTCGTAACCTCCAAGGAGAAGGAACCAACGAAATGAGCGACGCATACGTATATTCATTTGGCGGTGGTAACGCCGACGGCGAACGGCACGATGAAGGAAGTGCTGGGCGGCAAGGGCGCGGGCCTGGCGGAAATGACCAACGCCGGCTTGCCCGTCCCTCCCGGCTTCACCATTTCCACCTCGGCCTGCCGGCGTTATTTCGAACAGCGGCAACAAGATTGCCGGAGCAGATCGATCCAACAGATGTTCGCCGGCGCTGGAAAGACTGGAGGCGCTGCAAGGACAACAACTCGGCCACGGCAAGAATCCCCTGCTGGTCACCGTGCGCTCCGGCGCTAAGTTTTCCATGCCCGGCATGATGGACACTATCCTGAACCTGGGCATGAACGATTCCAGCGTGGAAGCCGTGGCCGCCAGAAGCGGCAACGCGCGCTTCGCCTGCGACTCCTATCGCCGCTTCATCCAGATGTTCGGCAACGTGGTGCTGGAAATCTCCAAGCACGACTTCGATCACATCTTCGACGGCGCCGAAGAAGAAGGCCAAGGTCAAGCTGGACACCGACCTGACCGCCGACGATCTGCGTGGTGTAATCGTGGACTACAAGAAGCTGGTGCAGAAGAAAACGGGAAAGCCCTTCCCGCAAGATTCCCGCGCAGCAACTGCACATGTCCCTCGACGCCGTCTTTCATTCCTGGAACAACCGCGCGAGCCATCTACTACCGGCGCATGAACAATATCCCGGACGATTTGGGCACGGCGGTGAACGTGCAAGCGATGGTTTTCGGCAACCTGGGCGAAACCAGCGGCACAGGAGTCGGGTTCACGCGCAATCCTTCCACTGGCGACAAAAAGTTCTATGGCGAGTTCCTGATGAACGCGCAGGGCGAGGACGTGGTGGCGGGCATCCGTACGCCGGTTCCGATCAACGAGCTGCACAGCATTATGCCGGATGTTTATAACCAACTTCGGGACATCACCACGCGGTTGGAGAAGCATTACAAGGACGTCCAGGACTTCGAGTTCACCATTCAGGAAGGCAAGCTGTACATGCTGCAAACGCGCAACGGCAAGCGCACCGGCAAGGCGGCGGTAAAGATCGCCGTGGACCTGGTGGAGGAAGGCATCATCGACAAGAAGACCGCGCTGATGCGCGTGGAACCGGCGCAGCTCGATCAGTTGTTGCATCCCATCATCGCCGAGGACGCCAAAGGTGCTATCGCCGCCGATGGCAAGTCGCACCTGACAGTTCTGGCGAAGGGACTGCCGGCGTCGCCCGGCGCGGCGGTTGGAAAGGTTGTGTTTACCGCCGACGAAGCCGCGGTGCAAGGCGGCAAGAAGCAAGCTGTGATTCTGGTACGCGCGGAAACCGTGCCCGATGATATCCACGGCATGGAAGCGGCGCAGGGGATTTTGACTTCGCGCGGCGGCATGACCAGTCACGCCGCGGTTGTGGCGCGCGGCATGGGCAAGTGCTGCGTGGCGGGCGCGGGTGCGATCACCGTGGACGAAAAGAGCAAAAGCATGACGGTGGACGGCCGCTCGATCAAAGAAGGTGAGTGGATCTCCCTGGACGGGTCCACGGGACGCGTATTTCTGGGCGCGGCAAAGACCGCCGACCCCGATCCCAGTTCCGGGGAATTCGCCAAGCTGATGAGTTGGGCGGATGAAACACGGCGCCTGGGCGTACGCGCCAACGCCGACATCCCGCGCGACGCCGAAGTGGCTCGCCGCTACGGCGCGGCGGGCATCGGGCTGTGCCGCACCGAGCACATGTTCTTTGCGGCCGACCGCCTGACGCACATGCAGAACATGATCCTGGCGCGCACTGAGAAGGATCGCCGCAAGCATCTGGCCAAACTGCTGCCTTTCCAGCGCAAGGATTTCGTGGGACTGTTCCGGGTGATGGACGGCTTCCCGGTGATCATCCGCACGCTCGATCCGCCGCTGCATGAATTTCTACCGAAGCGCGAAGAACTGATGGTGGAAATCGCGGTGATGAAGGCCACCAAGAAACCCAAGAAGAAGATTGCCGAGAAGCAGGCGATCCTCACGCGCGTCGAGGAGTTGCATGAGTTCAACCCCATGTTGGGACACCGCGGCTGCCGTTTGGGCATCGCCTATCCCGAGATCACCGAGATGCAGGCGCGCGCGATTATCGAAGCGGCTTGCCAGGTCACCAAGGAAGGCAAGAAGGTGATTCCGGAGATCATGATTCCCCTGGTCGGCCTGGAGAAGGAATTGGAGTTGCAGAAGGAGATTTGCGACCGCGTGGCCAAGGAGGTTTTCGCCAAAGCCAAGATTGAAGTGAAGTACCTGGTGGGCACGATGATCGAGCTGCCGCGCGCCGCGCTGACTGCCGACAAGATCGCCAAGTACGCCGAGTTTTTTAGTTTTGGCACCAACGATCTGACGCAGACCACGTTTGGATTCTCCCGCGACGATAGCGGCAAGTTCCTGGGCGCGTATGTGGAGAAGGGCATCTTCAAGCAGGATCCCTTTGCCACGCTCGATCAAGAGGGCGTGGGTGAGTTGATTCGCATGGCCACGGAGCGCGGGCGCAAGACGCGGCCGTCTCTGGAAGTTGGCATTTGCGGTGAGCATGGCGGCGATCCCGATTCGGTGGTGTTCTGCCACAAGGCGGGTTTGAATTACGTGAGTTGCTCGCCGTACCGTGTGCCGATCGCGCGATTGGCCGCAGCGCAAGCCGTGCTAATGGAAGGCGCGGGGGCCGCGGAAGCGAAGCGCACGGCGTAGACGTTCGGTTGCGGGGTGTAGCGTGGAGGGTCGCGCTACACCTCGCCCAGACGGGGTGGTAAACTTAAGTTATGGCATCACACGCTCGCAGCTTCGCCTCACCGGAAGAGTACCTGGAATGGGAACTCCAGACCGAGCACAAGAACGAATACCTGAACGGGCAGATCTTCGCTATGGCCGGTGTCAGTATCCCTCACGGCCAGATCGCCGGCAATATCTTTGGGAATTTGTTTAGCAAGATAAAGGGCGGGCCCTGTAGGATCTATGGTTCGGATGTTCGCGTGCGAACCGAGGGCGCCAGTATGTATACGTATCCGGATGTCGTCGTCGCTTGCGGAGAAATCAAGTTGCAGAAGTACAAGGGCACAGACACTCTGCTCAATCCGATTGTGATTTTCGAAGTGCTTTCTCCGTCCCCGGAGAAGTATGACCGCCGCAAGAAGTTCCAGATGTACCGAGAGATTTCGACTCTCCAGGAGTACATCCTTGTCTCCCAAGACAAGGTTCTCGTGGAACGCTATGTGAGACAGCCCGATGGCGAGTGGCGGAGGTTCGCTCTGGACAGCTTGGAGGCGACGCTTGATCTTCCATCCATCTCCGCCAAACTCAAGCTGGCTGACATCTACGATCAGGCGCTCCCTGCGTCGGCCCCATAACATCCCATAAATCCCATCGCATCACAACAGCAACTCACCACGCAACACCGTCACCGCGCGGCCGCCCACGCGCGGCCCCGACGTTTCAATCTCAAGCCGTCCGGGACGTCCCATCAGGTCGCCTTGCTCGGCGATAAAATGCGCCGGCGCCACGCCTAAGTCGCGCAAATATACCGCCAGCGACGCATGCATCGAGCCGGTCACGGGATCTTCGGCAATTCCCACTTGCGGCGCATAAAAACGCGAGTGAGTCTTCGAGGTGGGTTCAATCGTCTCCATGGTAATCAGGGCGAAGCCGCGAATGCCCAAGGATTTTCCGAGCGCGCCCAGTTCACCGCCGGTTCGCGAGTGTCGCAGCACGTCAAGGCTGGCGCAGGGCAGCAGCAAGTCGCGCTCGGGCGTCAGCGCGGACCGGCCCCAGTTGGCCAATCCCGAAAGCGGCACGCCGAGGGCCATCAGGATGGGTTCCAACGCCTCGAGATACTCCGTGACGCGGCGTGGCTCCGGTTCCAGCCAGAAGACGTCTCCGGCGCGCGCCAATCCCAGCGTTCCGCCGAGCGTTTCAAAAACCACGCGGGGCGCGGCAAACCGGCCGGCTTCGTGCAAGGCGTGACCGGTGGCCACGGTGGCGTGTCCGCCAAAGGTCACTTCGCCTCCTGGCGTGAACCAGCGCAAGCGGTAATCGGCGCCTTGTTGGGACGGCGTGAGGAACGCCGTTTCGGACAAGTTCATCTCGCGCGCGATAGCCTGCATTTCGGCGTCGCCGATGCCCTGGGCATCCAGCACTACCGCGGCAGGGTTTCCACCAAATGCCCGGTCCGTGAACGCGTCAATCTGAACGATGGGGATTGTTCTGGCCATGGAGATATTCTACTATCCGCAGATGTCGCAGATGTACGCAGATAAAACGCGCGTGCCATCTGCGTTCATCTGCGACATCTGCGGATAAAATCCTGGTCCTACCGGTTCAACCACATCTTCATGCTGCGCGTGACCAGGTCGGAAGCGTCTTGCTGGACAAAGTGTCCCGCGCCGGGGATGGTCACCAGCGTGAAGTCGCTATCGAGCCAGTCCCAGGTGTTGTTCAAAGCGCCGGCCAGCAACGCGGTGTCCCCGAGTCCGTGGATCATAAGCACGGGCGCCTTCACGCGGATCACCGGGGAGGTGTCCTCCGTGTACGGCTCGCGCGGATAGTTGCGCTTGTAATAATTCAGCATGGCTTCGAAGTCGGAGCGCTTGAAGGCTTCGATGTACTTCTTCTTCACCTCGGGGTCCTTCACCCAAAACGCCAGAGCTTCGGGCGTGAGCGTCTTGGCGGCGTCGGGCTGCTGGAAGTGGCGGGCGTAGGCGGCGTTGGCCTGCTGCTTGGGATTGGTGGCCAGTTCGTGATTCAGTCCCCTGGGATGCGGAAGATTGCAGATGATCAGCTTGTCGGTCTTTTCCGGCATGGTCATGGCGAACGTCCAGGCCACCAGCCCGCCCCAATCGTGGCCCACGATGATGGCCTTCTCGCGGTTCAAGTGCTTCATGACCGCGGCCACATCGCCCACCAGCAGCCGGATGTCGTAGTTCTCCACGCCCACAGGTTTGTCGCTGAGGTTGTAGCCGCGCTGGTCAATGGCCACTATTTGATAGTTGGGAGAAAGCGCCTCCATCTGATCGCGCCAGGTGTACCAGAAGTCGGGAAAGCCGTGGATCATCAGGATCAGCGGTCCCTTGCCGATGCTGGCGTAGTGAATCTTGACGCCGTTGGAATCGGCGTAGCCGTGTTCCACTTTTTTGTCGAAATCGGGACTGGCGGCGAAGACCTCGGTAGAGATGAGACCGCATAGCAGTAGGATTGCCAACACTATTCTCATGGTTACTCCTGTTGGGATGGTCACATGATAACCCAGTTTGCGGTTTCACACGTCTTGGGGTGATCGCCCATGGGCTTGCCGCCGTATAGGGGCAAGGATCATGTGGGATTTTGGAACACGGAAGGACACGGGAGAAAAGCCGGAAGGGCACGGAAAAGAAGCTCCGGAACTTTTCCGTGGTTTTCCTTTGCTTTTTTTCCGTGTGCTTCCGTGTTCCAACAACGGTCAGTTTAAAACCGCGGCGGCAGGAACCGGCAACGCACCGAAGCGCCTTTGCCGGGAACGGAACTCGCCCAGAGCAGCCTGCAGATCCTCGGCGGCAAACTCCGGCCACATCTTGGAGGTGAAAACCAACTCGGCGTAGGCGCACTCCCACAACATGAAATCGCTCAGCCGCAACTCGCCGCCGGTGCGGATCAGCAGATCCACATCCGGCGCGGGGACGGCCGAGTGCATGGCGGCTTGCAGCAACAGCGAAAAAGAGTCGCGCGCGCCGTTGTCCCGGTCATCCGTGTCCGGGTCGCCTTGCCCCCAGGCCCGCGCTGCGCTCAGGATGGTATCGCGCGAGGAATAATCCACGGCGATCCGCAGCAACATGCCGTCGCCGCCGGAGGTAAAATACTCGGCTTCTTCCACGGCTTTCAGCAAGGGTGGCGACAGACGATCACGGCGCCCGATGACCGTCAAACGGACGCCGTTCTCCGCGCAGCAAACCATCTCCTGGAGCAGGAAGGAGCGGAATAAGTTCATCAGGCCGCGAACCTCGTCTTCCGGACGCTTCCAGTTGTCGCCGGAAAAGGCGAACAGGGTGAGCACATCGATTCCCTCGCGGCGGGCCGCCTCCACGGCGCGGCGCACCGCGTTGGCGCCTTCGCGATGCCCGAATAAACGCGGCTGGCCCTGGGCCGGGCCCAGCGTCCGTTTCCGTCCATCACAATCGCGACGTGCATTGTCGATCTCCTATTAAAAGTACTCTGCAATACAAAGAATAAATCCACAAGAAAGGCGCAGGCCCAAGCCTGCGCCGGGAAAAACTATCCGCGGGTGGCGCGGATCAGGGATTCCATGTGATTCAAGTAGCGATCCAGAGACCGCCGGCCGCTGGCGGTGAGGCGAAAGTCGGTCTTGGGCATGCGGCCCTGGAAGGACTTCACGCAGGTAATGTACTCGGCTTCTTCCAGTTTGCGCGCGTGGACGCTCAGGTTGCCGTCGGTGGTGTCGAGCAGGGCCTTCAGGTCGCTGAAAGTCAGCGAGTCGTTGACCGCCAGCGCGCTGACGATTCCCAGGCGGATACGCTCGTGAATCAAGCGGTCCAACTCCGGCATGGCGCCTTCGATGGCCTCGCCGGACACCACTTCGAAGCCCTTGTTCTCTTTGGTGCGGGGCTTGCGTACCGCGGCGCGAGGCGCGGAGTCTCTATTGACCGCCGGTTTTGACATTGCCCTGGACATGCTTTCAACCTCCCGTTTTTATTCGAACCGCTCCCACTAGCCGCCGTGGCGGCGTGCAATCAAGATCCCGAACAAAATCTGCAAAACTCCGAATCCCGCGGCCATGAACCAATTTCCCCACGACGGGGGACAGAACGACGCCACGGCTCCCAACATCATGAGGCTGGCGCCCATTACCGGCACGATGGGCACCGAAAACGCGCCTCCGGTGACCACCGCCGTTCCGTATAACAGCAGCCAGAGAGGCGGCAACACCGTGAGCAGGCCGGCGTGATACATCGGCCCGGTCAGCAACGCTCCCGCGAGCAGCGGCGGCAGCAAGCTCAGCGCGAACTTCCGTCCCGGACCGCTGAACAACGCCACACCGTTGCGGCGCGCTTTGCGATCCGTGGCCCACGCGCCGATTCCCACGGCGATCAGCGCCGCCACCAGCCATACTCCCAACCAGGCGTCGCCGCTGCGCTGCTGCGCGGCGATCACCGATGCGGCCAGCGCCGTCACGCCCATGCCCACGCCGCCCCATCCCGGCACCGCCGTGAAGGAGGAGGCCTTCTCCATGGTCTCGCGGATGAATCGCAGGTTGTCCATGGCCCGGTCGTGTAGTCCGGGAACCTCACCGATCCTGTCCTTGATGCCGGGCCGCGGCGGCAGGCGCTCTGGAGAGAACATGCCCCTGAGTATATGCAGGGGCGAAGCGCGTGTCAAGTACTTTATGATATAAAGTTTTGGCGAGCGGCCCGCCTGTCCCTACAATCCGCCGCCGTATTGCGCGTTGCGTAAGACCGTCAGGCGCATGCGGGCTTCGTTAGCCAGAGGGTCGTTGGGAGCTTTCTCCAAGAACGTCTGGAAGGACTTGATGGCCTTGTGGTAGGACCCTTTTTCCATCGTCGAGCGGCGGCCGCCGTCGGGCTTTTGCAGAGCCTTGTACCAATAGGCCAGCGCCAGTTGAAAATACAGCGTGGCCGCGTCAGGGTACTGGCGGACGGCCTCTTCCAAGGTGTCCACCGCTTTGGGATATTCCTTGGTCTGCATGAAGTCGGCGGCTTGATGCAGAAACGCCTCCACGTTGCGCGGCGCGGATGGCTCCGGCACCGGCGTGGCCGGAGGTTTCGGCTGATCGGCTTTGGGAACCTGAGGCGCAGCTGGTTGCGCGGCTTGTTGAGCGCGCTGCACAGGAGCCGCGGCGGCCGGCGGAGGGGCGGCTTCTTTCCAAGCCCACGCCGTCCGGATGGGGGACAGCGGCAGGTTCAATGCCGTGATGCGCGGAGCGGACACGGCGACCGCCAACGGTTTGGGAACCACAGGAGCTTCCACGTGCAAGGGCGCGATTGCGGAATCCTTGAAGACGGAGGACAGCGCGTCTTCCGCTGGTGCTGGACGCGGCGGTTCGGTACTCTTTGTCTTGGTTTCTGTAGGCGGCACTTTTTCCAATGGCTTGGGAACGGCCACCGATGAATCGGCGGCAAGTTTCGCGCTGTCCGGAAGCGACGGCTGGTCAACCGTTCCCGACGTTGGCTCGCTGGTGGGTTTGGTCTCCAGCGGTTTGATGGACGCCGGGGCGGCCGCGTCTACCATCGGCAGCATTTCGCCGAGCGGCATACCGACCAGCGTCTGGCCTTCCTGAACGATCACCGCGATCAACTCACCCTGGCTGTTCAACAGCGGCCCGCCACGAAATGGCGGCGGCAGCGGAGGCATGATTTGCCAGCGTAGTGTCACGCCGGAGCCTACCGGATGTAAATGGACACCCCGCCGATCCACTTGGAACGCCTTGAGCGCGCCTCCCGCCACAGCCTCGACATCCCCTTGGGGCGCGGCCTCCCGCGCCAGCGCCGCCAGGGGCACGATCTGCCCATGGCGCGCGGCCATCGGCAGCACGGCGATGTGGTTGAAGGATTGGATCTGCGCCATCACCGTTTCCAAAATTTCTCCATCGGAAAAAGCGATGGCGATTTCCCGGGCGCGCGCCGCGGTAGCGCCGTCCGTGAGGACGATTCTTCCGTCACCCACCACCACGCCGGAAAAAAACCCGTCCTGCCGCGGACCGTAATTCACCGCCACCTGGACGATGCCGGCCGCCGGCCCTTGGGCCGCCAGCGGCGCCGAGCACAGTAACAGCGCGAGGCAGCGGAGACGTTTCATAAAAGCGATTCGTCGAAAGAAGCGGCCACATCCAACGCCAGGACCTTCGATCCGCCGGCCGCAGATCGCGCGGCAGACGGAGTCCCGGACAGAAACATGAGCAAGGAATCGCGGGAACCGTCGAAGTAGACTTCCAGCAGGCGTTCCACGGCCCGTTCCCGGGCGTGCTCGCGGGGAATCTCGGCATGATAGAGATGCGCGCGGCCCACTTTACGGCGCGACGCCGCGCCTTTGCGCGTCAGGCGGTCGAGCACGGTCATGACTGTAGTGTACGCCAATTCGCGGTGCGGACGCAGCAGCCGCCGCACCTCGTGAACGTTGAGATCGCCGTTGTGCCAAAGAATACGCAGGCAGGTTAGTTCCAAGTCGGGAAGTTCGCGGGACGTTTTGGTGTTGCTTGCGATCCCGCTGCCATTGCTCCTGCCAATGCCGCCTGGCGCGCTACGGATTCTCATGATCTCGCGTCCTCCGGATGAGGTACAGCATAGATCTTGTCAGTACCATCCGCAGTAGCGGATGGGTCCGTCTGTACGACACGGGACCCATCCGCCACCGCGGACGGTACTGACCCGGCCTCCGCGCGCTTCAGGAAACGATCCAGGTTCAACAGCGGACGATCCAGCGCCGGGCAGCGCGCCGTCCATTCCTGGTCCGGCGTGGCGTTCTGGGTGGCGGCAAGCGTCGCGCGCATCGCCTCCATCTTGGAATCCAGATCGTCCAGGTAATGCAACAGCAACGCTTCCGGGAAGAGCGGCTCTTTGGGCGATCCAAAATCCAGTTGGCCGTGATGGCTGAGTAAGAGATGCTCCACCAACACGCCATAGGCTGCCGGAAAGTCCGGCAAGAGGCGTATTTTCTCGCGTACCAGTTCCACGCCTTGCACCAGGTGTCCCACCAACTGGCCTTCGTTGGTGTACTGGAACGCAGCTTCGTAACTTAACTCGTGGATCTTGCCGATATCGTGCAAGATCGCGCCGGTGATCAGCAGGTCGCGGCGAATCTGGCGGTAGTGCGAAGCCGCCAGGTCGCACATTGCGCATAGCGAGAGCACGTGTTCCAGCAATCCGCCGCGAAAGGCATGATGCATGGACTTGGCGGCCGGAGCCACCAAAAGGCGCTCGGCTACCGCGGGATCGTCCAACACGGCGGCTAACAAGGAGTGGAGATGCGGCTGCTGGACGCTGGCGGCGATCTGGCGCAACTCCGCGAGCATGTCGCGGGAATCGCGCGTGCTCTTCGGCAGGAAATCGCCGGGCGTGGCTTCTTCGCCGCGCGCGGCGCGAAGCTGGGTGACGGACAGTTGCACGCGATTGCGATAGAGCTGCACGCGTCCCTTGACCTTGAGCACGTCGCCGGCGGCAAAATCGGGTACGGTCTCCAGGTTATCCCACATGCGCCCGTCCACCGAGCCAGTGTCGTCGCCCAGAACCAACGAGAGATAGCTGTCCCCAGCGCGATTGGAGCGCATGTCTTTCTGATGCACGAGGAAGAACCCGGTGATCTCTTCTTGCGGGTGTGCGGCGAGGTCCCGGATTTTCACAGTGGGTGGCCTTAAAAACTGCTCGGCCCGGAAGGACCGGGGGGAGCCCCAGGAGTGGAAGAGGGTGTAGAACTGGGAGTCGCAACGCTACCCTTCGGGAACCAGGTCCAGGGCTTGTAGGCTTTTTTACCGCTGTCCTTCTTGGCGCGGGCCACGGTGGTGGTCAGGTCTTCCACGGGAGCGTCCACGGGAATCAGGTGCGCCGAAGTGGTGGGCTTGAGTTCGCCCTTCTCGTTGCGCGGCGCGCCGGTGTCCACATAGCCCGAGCGGATCTCCATGTAGGCTTCGTCGCGCAACTTGGTGAGATATTCGCGCATCGCCGGCTGCATCTTCTCCATGTAGAGATGCTCTTGGATTTGCGGCTGCACTTCCTTCAACTCCGGGACGCCTTCCAGTTGGTGATCTTCCACCTTGAACAACATCCAGCCACTCTTGGTGGCGACCGGTTCGGTGATCTCGCCCTTCTTGGCGGCGAACACCACCTTCTCGATCTCCGGCGCCATGTCGCCCAATTCGCCGGGTTTGGCGCGCGTCCACCAACGCCCCATATCCCCACCGTTAGGAGCGGTGTTGGCATCGGCGGATTCCTTGGTGGCCAGCGCGCCGAAATCCTCCCCCTTGCGGGCCCGCGCCAGCAGATCGGTGGCTTTCTGCTTGGCGGCGGCGAATTCCGCGGGCTTGTTCTGCTCGGCGCCCACCAGCAGATCGCGCAGCCAGATCTGCTCGGGGTGTTGCATTTCTTTCTTGTGGTCGTCGTAGAATTTGGAGATATCTTCCTTGGCCACCTGGATGCGCGAGCCAACCTCCCGGTTGACGACCTCGCGGGTGATGATCCCATTCTTGAGGGTGGTTTTCCACTCCTCGAAGTTGAGGCCCTCTTGGGTGACGTATTTTTCCAGCTCCTCCATATCCTTCAGCTTGAATTGTTTGCGGTAGCTGTCCATCTGCTTGATGGTTTCGGCCTCTGCGCCGATGCCCTCGTCCTTGCCTTTTTGCAGCAGCAGGGAGTTGTCGATCAGATCGCGCAGCAAGTCCTTTTCGCGCACTTGGAACTCGGCCTGCAGTTGCATGCCCGTGAGGCGGCCCTGCAACTCCTGATGGAGCACTTCGCGCTGGCGATTGAGTTCCGAAGAGGTGATCACCTCGTTGTTGACGCGGGCGATGATGGTCTCCACGACATCGGCGCCTTCTAGCGCCCCGGATACTCCGGCGGCGGAGAGCTTGGAGGAGGCAGTCCCCACAGACAGGGCCAGTGCCAGGAACAGCAGGAACAAGGTAGACTTTCGCATACTTGCAGGCTATTCTATCTTACGAATGTAGTTTGAGGCAAGGGCCTTCAGTGCCCGCCCTACTATGTCCTGCCCGTTCTTCTACGCCAGCGAACCGCTTTCCTCCGTAGGTGAACTCCGACCGGTTCCCTTGGGGCGTTTGCATCGCGGCGAGTGCCGGGCGGGTGGCGCCGAATCGGGAGGCGCACTTCGCCTGGATGGCGCCGCAATCCTTCCTCAGGATACCGAACTGCGAGCCTGGTGCAACTTCGGATACGCGCGCGGCGATTGCCCGCACTTTCCCGCGGATGCCACGGCCGACGCGGTGCGTTTTTCCATCGCCCACGCCGACGCCGCCGCCATCACCGTACGATACTGCCTGGAACGGGATCACCGCCCCGTGCAGCATGGCTCGTTGACGTACCAGTGCGCGGCTGGTGGATTCGATCCGCCCTATCCCGACCCGCTCATTCATCGTCTGGCGGAAGCCTATTTGGCGTCTTACGTGGCAAGGAGAAAATCGTGACTGGCAAGCCCGTCAAGGAATCGCAATCCGAGATGACCGAACTGGTCCTCCCCAACGACACCAATCCGCTCGGCGCGCTGCTGGGCGGCCGCCTGATGCACATGGTGGACATCGCCGCGGCGCTGGCCGGCCACCGCCATTCGCGCAGTTATATCGTCACCGCCGCCGTGGATCACTTGGATTTCCTGCATCCCGCCCGGATGGGTCAATTTGTCGTGTTGAAGAGCTCCGTGAATCGGGTATGGAACACCTCCATGGAGATTGGCGTAAAAGCCTTCGCCGAAGACATCCTCAGCGGACAACGCCTACACATCTGCTCGGCATATCTCACCTTTGTCGCTCTGGACGAGCACGGCAATCGCCGCGCGATTGCGCCGGTGATTCCCGAGAGTCCCGAGGAAGTCAGGCGTTATGAGCAGGCAGGAGAGCGACGTAAGCATCGTTTGGAGTTAAGGCAGAGGTCTCACCAGCCCTAAGGTTTTGTTTTACCACGAAGGCACGAAGGAAAACCAGGAGATCACGAAGACTTCTCCGCGACCTTCGGGTTTTCCTTCGTGCCTTCGTGGTAAAACATACCGCCAGGAATAGAGAGGAAGTTGGAAATGCCGCACAGTGAAGGCGCTTGCCCGAACCGCTCGCTTGCCGTGCGTCGCGGCCAATGGCTGCAATACGCCACGTTAGCGATTTGTTCCCTGGAGGCCATCGTGGCGCTGGCGGCCGGCTGGGCGGGACATAGCGTGGCGCTGGTCGGTTTTGGCCTGGATAGCACCATCGAAGTAACTTCCGGTGCGGTGGTTCTGTGGCGACTCCGCCAGGACCACACTTCGGGGCGTGCCGCAGCCGAGCGCTTGGCGCTGCAAGTGGTGGGATGGTGCTTCGTGGCGCTGGCGCTCTACATCGCCGCCGACTCCACGATAACGCTGTGGCGCCGGGAGATTCCGGCACGGAGTTGGGCGGGCATCGCGGTGGCGGTGTTCTCGATCGTCTTCATGCCGATACTGGCGCGCGCCAAGAGGCGCGTGGCCTCCGAGTTGGACAGCGCGGCCGTTCACGCAGACTCCAAGCAAACGGATCTCTGCGCGTGGCTTTCCGTAATCCTGCTGGCAGGCGTTGGCTTGAACCGGGGATTCGGGTGGTGGTGGGCCGATCCCCTGGCGGGTCTGGCCATGGTTCCGATTATCGTGACGGAGGGTTGGCGCGCGTTGCAAGGAAAACAGTGCGGCTGCGATGGCGCGTGCTAATTCAGGAGCAGCACTTCCGTGTCCTTCCGGTTCTTGTTCCGTGTCCTCCGTGTTCCAAAGTAACCCAAGTCACTGAATCACCTCACGGCCCACCGCAAGATTCAATTGGCTGGCCGCGGTCAAGTACGACCCGATCAGGTTCAGATAGTTCAATTGAACGCTGCGGTAGTCGTTCTGGGCATTCAGAAAATCGAGCAACGACGCTCCGCCGTGCTGATAGGAAAAGGAAACCGTCTCCCGGACCCGGACCGCTAGTTGCAGATACTTCGCCTTATAGGGACGCAGCAAGGCCAGATTGCTATTCAACATGGCGTACGCGGAATCCACGTCGCTGAACACCTGCGCCTCGGCGGCGTCGCGTAACCGTTCGTTGCGGTGAATATCCAGTTCCGTGCGCGCCTTTTCCCCCTGGTTCCTATCGAATATGCGCAAGGGGATCGAGACATTGAAGCCGATATAGATCTGGATCGGCGGATTGCGCGCCGTATCCATGCCAAAGGTCGGGTCGGTCGAGCCGTCGGCAATGGCCAGTTTGTGGTCGATCTGTGCCTTGTCTACGGCTTGCACGGCGGCCTGGAGGTCCGGGCGCGCTTCGGTGGCAATCCGGCGGAATTCGTCGCGCGGCGCCACTTGCTCGCTGAAGTCGAACGGCCCCGTAACGTCAAATTGCTCCACAGCAGTCCGGTCGTTCATCAGCGTCAAGAGTTGGATCTTCGCGGTACGCAGGTTCACTTCAGCGCTTTCCAGATCGGATTCGAATTGCACCCGCTGCAAGACCAAGCGATCCAGATCCATTTGGGCGATGTCGCCGGCTTTGAAGCGTTCGTCGCTTACCCCCAGCAGGTGGTCGTAATACTCGAGGTTGGCCTTGGCCAACGCCAGGACCGCCTTGGCTTGCAGGGTTTGCACAAACGCCGTGCGCAGATTAAAGAGCAGCGTTCGCCCCAGATCGGCTTGTTGGGAGACGGCGATGGCCGTCCCTTTCTGCGCGCTCTCCAGCCGCAGTTCCCGCTTGTGCTGCCTCTCGTGCAGATAGCTGAACGAGGCCGACGGGAACAGGTTCGTCAGCGGACGATAAGGGCCTGGCGTGAACGGCGTGAACTGATCGAGGCCAGCCGTCATAGCGGGATTGGGACGCAGAAAGGCCGTGACTTCGTTGGCCTTGGATTCGTCGATGCCAATTTGCCCGGCCATCAGGTTGGGATTGGCGGCCTGAAACTTGGCGCGAAGCTCCGCCCAGGTGAAGGCCTTCTGAGCTTGCGCATCGCCCGCCAGCCCCGCCACAAGGATTCCGATAAAGGCACACCACAAGAACCGCCGCATCTTGTTTCCTCCTAAACTTGCCCTAAACTTGTAGTGTATCGCCATCGCGCGCCACGATCGAGTAAAGCACCGGCGCCAGAAAAACGGATAGCAGCAAGCGCGACGCCAGGCCGCCCACCACCACGATCGCAAACGGTTTTTGCGAATCGCTGCCGATTCCCGTAGACACGGCCGCGGGCAGCAGCCCGAAACAGGCCACCAGCGCGGTCATCATGATGGGACGCAGCCGCAACACCGAGGCCTCCAGCGTCGCCCGCATGATGTCTTTTCCTTCCAGGCGCAACTTGTTGATGAAAGAATACAGGATCACGCTGGTCTGCACCGCCACGCCCATCAGGGCCACAAAGCCCAGCATGGATGACACACTGAAGTTGGTCTTGGTCACGTACAAGGCCAACAAACCGCCCACCGGCTCGGTAACCATCACGCTGAAAAGGATTATCATCGGGAACTTGAAGTTCCTGTACAGCGCAAACAGGATCATCAGAATCAAGGTGACCGTCAGAGGGAGAATAATCTTCATCTGCTCCAGGGATGCTAGATAATCCTTGTACTCTCCGCCCCAATCCATCCGGTAGCCGATGGGCATCTTGACGGCCTCATCCACCTTGTGGCGGGCTTCCCCGACGGCGCTGGCCAGGTCGCGGCCTTCCACGCTGTACTGCACTCCGATATATCGCGAATTGGATTCGCGATAGATGAACGAGGCGCCTTGCTCCTCCTGGATGTCGGCGAACTCGCCCAGCGGAAGATTCTGGCCGTCCGGGGTGGCGATCAGCAAATTCTTGATGGAGTTTTGATCGCTGCGGTATTTCTCTTGCATGCGCACCACCAGGTCGAACTGCTTCTCTCCGTGAATCACCTGGCTGGCGGCTTTGCCGCCCATGGCCGTCTCCACCATGGTGTTGATGTCGCTCACGTTCAGCCCGTAGCGCGCGATCTTGGCGCGATCCGGAGTCAGAGTGAGGTTGGGCTGGCCCAGTTCCCGCACCACCGTAATCTCCTTAATGCCCGCCACCTTGGTAAGAATGTTCTTGATCTGCGTGGCTTTATCTTCCAGAACCTTCAAGTCGGAACCGAAGATTTTCACCGCCAGCGCGCTCTTCAACCCCGTCTCCGCTTCATCCACGGCGTCTTCGGCGGGTTGCGTGTAGTTGAAAATGATTCCCGGGAAGGTGGCCAGTTTTTTCTGGATGGCTTCGGTCAATTCCGGCTTGCCGCGAATCTCCCCGCTCCAGGCCGCGTCGTCGTAAGGTTTCAGGCCCACGTAGAATTCGTTATTGAAAAATCCGGTAGTGTCGGTGGCGTCGTCCGGGCGGCCCAGTTCGTTGGCCACCGTGGTCACTTGCGGAAAGCTCAACAGGATGTCGCGGATTTGCGGAGAAAGCTTGGAGGCTTCTTCGAAGGAAATCGTATAGGGCGTGGTGGCGCGCACCCACAGCGCTCCCTCGTCGAGATGCGGCATGAACTCGCCGCCGATAAAGGGAATCAGCAACAACGAGCTGCCGAACACCGCCAGGCAAAGGAAGACCGTCACCGCGCGGTTGCGCAGGCACCAGCCGAGGGTCCGGCCATAGATGTTGCGCACCCATTCATAAAATCGTGCCTTGGGCTCGTGGACATTCTTCAAGAAATAGGCGCACAGGACCGGCAACACCGTCAACGCGCAAAGCAGCGCTCCCAACAACGCAAAGGACATGGTATCGGCCATCGGCTGGAAGAGCCGTCCGGAGGGGCCGCTCAGTACGTAGATGGGCAGGTATCCGGCGATAATCACCGCGACCGCGTAGAAGATGGGCCGCTCCACATCGTGGGCGGCGGCCCGGATCACTTTGTTGACGTCGGGCCGGGTCCCTTGCTGCGCCGCCAATTCCCGGAAGATGTTCTCCACCATCACCACCGAGCCGTCCACGATGATTCCGAAATCGATGGCCCCGATGGACAGCAGGTTCGCCGGGATGTGTCTCCAGTCCAGGCAGATGAACGCAAACAACAGGGAGATCGGTATGGTGAACGCCACAATCAAAGCCGCGCGCAAGTCCAGCAGCAACAGCCCCAGGATCACCAGCACCAGCAACATCCCGCGGAGCAAGTTGCGTTCCACCGTGCGGGTGGTTTCCTCGATCAATCCTTGACGGTCGTAGTAAGGAACCACCTTCACATCGGGAGGCAGCACGTGTTCGTTCAGTTCCTTGGTCATCGCTTCCACCTTTTTCAGGATGACCTGGGCCTGTTCCCCGACGCGCATCAGGATGACGCCTTCCACGGCGTCGTCCTGTTTCATGTATCCAAATTGGCCGAGACGCGGGGCGTGGCCGATCTCTACTTGGGCAACGTCCTTGACCATGACGGGAATGCCGTGATTCTGAGCTACGATGATGTTTCCGATATCGGCGGTATCTTTGACCAGTCCCAGCCCGCGAATGTAGATAGAACTGCCCGCCCTGCGAATAAAAACCGCCTCCGGCGTTGGCGTTGTTGTTGCCCACCTGCTGGAAAATCTGGGGGACCGAAACGCCGTAGGCAAACAGCTTGCTGGGATCGAGCAGCACCTGATACTGCATGATGGTGCCACCCAACCCGGAATCGTCCGCCACGCCCTGGATGGAGCGGTAATGGCGCTGCAGCACCCAGTCCTCGATGATTTTCAAATCCTGCGGCGGAACGGTCGGGACTCTGCGATGACGTAGCGGTAGATCAGTCCGCTGGGGCTGAACAGCGGCGAGAGGCCGGGTGTCACTCCCTGCGGCAACGTGGCGTTGGCGATCCGCTCGAAGGCCTGCTGGCGCACGAAGTAGGGATCGGTGCCGTATTCGAAATTCATCTGAACGTTGAGAAAGGCCGTACAGCGAGATGGATCGCAGCGCCTCCAACCGCGGAATCCCGTTCATTTCGATTTCCAGCGGGATCGTCACCAGCCGTTCGACTTCTTCGGCGGAGTGTCCCGGCCATTGGGTGATGATCTCGACGTGTGGCGGCGAAAGATCCGGGTAGGCGTCAATCGGCAGCTTCTGGAAGGACAACACTCCCCAGACCATCGCGAAAGCCGCGACGATGATGATCAGGAACCGCTGCGAAAGCGCAAACGAACACTCTTCATGCCGGCGACTCATTGGTAGCTATTCGCAAACTGGAGAAAGAGACCGCCTTCGGAAACGACTTTTTCTCCCTCTTGAGGCCGCTCAGGATTTCCATCATGATTGTTTTGCTGGCGCCGATTGTCATGGAACGTTGCGCGAACTTGCCGGGCTGCACTTCCACGTACACGATCGGTTCGTTCTGGGCATCGCGCAGGACCGCGGAAACCGGGACGGCCAGCACATTCTTTTGAACTCCGGTGTGGATCACGGCGTTCACGAACATGTCTTTCTTCAGCAGCCCTTCCGGATTCTGGGTGACGATGCGCACCGGCGTGGTGCGCGTGACCGGGTCCACGAACGCCCCGATGTAGGAAACCGTGCCGCGAAAATGGCGGTCGAAGGCCGGGTTGGTTTCGTTCCACGGCGTCTCCCGAGCGAACATTGGGCAGGTCGTGATCGAAGATGTGTCCCTGCACCCAAACCTGGGAAACGTCGCTGAGCATGAAGCAGACCGTGATTCCGGCCTGGATCACCATGCCGGGGGAAACCAGTTTCTGCACCACCATGCCGGCGATGGGCGCGCGCACCGCGAGTTCCGGGCTGATCACCTCGCCTTGCTGCTCGGCCTGCCTCGATCTCGTCCTTGGTGTGCCGAAGATTTTCAGCGCTTGCAGGCTGTTCTGAACGTCGGTGGTGGCGTCGTTGTAATCCGCGATGCTGCTTTCGTAGTCCTTGGTGGCGATGGCCCCGTGATCCAGCATCAACTTCTGGCGTTCCACGATGCGCTTGTTGAATTCCTCCCGGTTGCGAGCCTTGCGATAGGCGGAGATGGCATTTGCCACGTCGGGACTCACGACGTAGAGCAGCGGCTCGCCCGCCTTCACGCGAGTTCCCAGGTCCACCAGGATCCGCGAGATCGGGCCGTTGACTTGGGTGATGGCTTGGGTGGTATGGTCGGCGTCCCAGTCCACGGTTCCCGTGGTGTTGATGCTGACGGCCCAGGATGTGCGCTGGACCGGCGCGACGCGCAAATGAGCGAGTTGGTCTTGCGGCACCTCGAAGAGACCGCCGCTTTGGGCGGCTTTAGCCTCGCCAGGCTTCGTGTCGCCGGGCGGAGCCTTACTGTCCAGGGAGACACCCCTTTCACAAGCGATCTGAAACAGCACCAACCCCAACAAAAGGGCGGCAGGAATAGATTTCACAGTCTTCTCTCCTCTCAGGGAGCGGAACAATGGATACACAGGCAGGAACGAAAGAAGACTATGCGGGCGGTGCGCGAGGAGGGCAGGAAGTGCGGGCGGCCGTCTTTTCCTGAATGGATTCCGCAACAGCCACATGAAGTACAACGATCTTAAGCGGAGTCAATTGGGCGACATCCGGCGGCCGAATTACGGGAAGGTGGGCGATCTGGCAAATGGGACAAGCGTGATCCGTCGCCTCATTGTGGGAAGCGGCGATCAACGTCATGGACGTGAACAACACAATGGCCAGCAACGCAACGGAGGCTTGAACCTGCCGAGGGGAGGGTCTCCCGAAAGCGCCGCTGCTGCTGAACATATTCCTATAAATACATTAGACGATTACGCCGGAATGGTCAACGGACTTTTTTCGTATACTAGTGGGCTACTTGAGTCCACAAGCGGTCCGCCGATGGTGGCCGACCTCTTCGGTAGCCGGTTGCTGATTTTTTGTTTTCTACGATGCTCCGCCCTGGACTGGGCTGGCCAACCATTCAACAAGACAAGTCAATGAGAAGCTTCACTGGGATATCCAACCCCCTAACCAACCCCCAAACTTGGTTGTTATCCCACTGAATCTTAGCCAGTTAGTGCAGGACCGCCCGATTCCCCCGCGCACACCCCCGGTCCCCTTGTTCTGGAGCCGTTTGGCGACGCATCTTCCTGTGAATTAAGGGATTCATAGCTTTCTTAGGCTCCAGGAATCTGCCTGTCAGCACTCCCAGCAGGCGATTACTGACTTTCTTGAACCACGTCTGGCAAGTCAATGATTGCGGCAATTAGCGCGGCTCGTCCTGCGCGTGCGACTCTTCGCTATCGCAGCGGTCGCACTTCTTGCAGAAGGTGTGGTTGAACAGATGCGCCGTAATCATCAGGCAGCTCCCCGACATGGTCGTGACGATCTCCGTCAAGTGTGAGGGCATGAGGTTGCCGAACCAGGCACCGGCAAAAATCAGCGACAATCCGCCGCCCATCAGCACCAGGACACGCACGCGGCGATGCCGGCGATAGCCGGCCGCGGCGGCCAGTCCGCCCAAACCGGCGACAGTTATAGCCATCAAGCGGTGAAACCTCTCGTCCGACGGCAGGTAGTGTACCCACACGGCGGACAGCGACAGGACTACTGGCGTCACCATGCAATGGACAAAGCAAACCGCCGAGGCAATGATTCCCAGGCGGTCGGCGCGCAAGGCTCGGGCTGGGATCTTGGGATTCATCGAAAGAAAATAGTGTACCATGGCCGGGAAAAGAAAGTATGCTATACCCCAGTATAGGATCATCCCATGAGCCATATCCGGGAAGTGGGCGGCAAACGGCTGCTGGCGCGGGTGCGCCGGATCCGCGGACAAATCGAGGGCATCGAGCGCGCTTTGGAAGAGAGCGACGATTGCTATGCCGTCCTGCAACAGACGGCGGCGGCCCGCGGCGCGCTCAACGGCCTGATGGCCGAATTGATTGACGCACACATTCGCCATCATGTTGTGGGTGGCGGTAAGGAACACAAGGATCAGGGCGCCGAAGAGTTGATGGAAATTGTCCGCAGCTACTTGCGTTGAGGAGGTTGTCATGCCCGAACAGGTTGTCCTATCCCCGGAACATATCCGCGACTGCTGCGAGCCTGGCGATCACGCTGAGCACGAACACGGACAGATCGAAAGGATGGACCTGATCCGCATCGCCGTCACGGCGCTGCTGGCCACCGCGGTTTGGTTTCGGGTGTGGGAGCCGTTTCCGCGCGTCAGCGTGTTGGGCGTCGCGGGTGTCCTGTTCGGCGGATGGCCGATTTTCGCGGAGTCCTTCGAAAGCCTGCGCGAGCGCCGCATGACCATGGAGCTTTCCATGACCATCGCGCTCCTGGCCGCGCTGTGCATCGGAGAGTTTTTCACCGCCCTGGTCATTGCACTCTTCGTTCTTGTGGCGGAGGTCCTGGAAGGCCTGACCGTCGGCCGTGGACGGCGCGCCATCGGCGACCTGCTCGATTTGCTGCCGCGCACTGCGTCGCTCCTGAAGGATGGATCGGCCACCGAGGTATCGATCGCCGCGATTCGGCCCGGCGATCTGGTCTTGATCAGGCCCGGCTCGCGAATTTCCGTGGACGGTCGTGTGATGTCTGGCGCTTCCACCGTGGAAGAGGCGGCCATCACCGGCGAGTCGCTGCCGCAGGACAAACTGCCGGGCAGCCGCGTGTTCGCCGGCACGCTGAACCAGGCGGGCGCGCTGGAAGTGACGGTCGAGAGCCTGGGCCGCGACACCACCTTCGGCCACATCATCGAAGCGGTGGAAAATGCCGAGAAGACGCGCGCGCCCATCCAGCGTCTGGCGGATCGGCTGGCAGGATACCTGGTGTACTTCGCGCTGGGCAGCGCGGCGATCACGTTGTTGATCACGCACAACTGGCGTTCCACAATTTCCGTAATCATCGTCGCCGGCGCTTGCGGAATTGCGGCGGGTACGCCGCTGGCCGTCCTGGGCGCCATCGGCCGCGCCGCGCGGCAGGGTGCGGTCATCAAAGGCGGCGTATACCTGGAGCTATTGAGCAAGATTGACACCGTACTCCTCGACAAGACCGGCACCTTGACCTTGGGCAAACCGGCCGTATCGGCGATCGAACCGGCCGAGGGGATCACGGAACGGGAGTTGCTGGAAACGGCCGCAGGCGCCGAACGCAATTCGGAACACCCTTTGGCGCTGGCGATCATGGCGGCGGCCCGGGCGCGCGGAGTGTCCATTGTCGAGCCTTCTTCCTTCCAGTACACGCCCGGCAAAGGCGTGCGCGCCACCGTGCAGGGACACACCATTCTGGCGGGCAATTCCTTGTACTTGGCGGAATCGGATGTGGCGCGGCTGGCCATCCGGTCCGGCGACGGAACACGCGTGATGATTGCGCGCGACGGGCGATTCATCGGCGCAATTCACATCAGCGACCAGGTGCGCGAAGAGGCCCGGGAGGCGATTGCTGAACTCCAAAGCATGGGCGTAGACATCGCGCTGCTAACCGGTGATACGGAGGAATCGGCGCAGCAAGTGGCCCAGGCTATTGGCGTGGCCCGCATTTCCAGCGGTCTGCTGCCGGAACAAAAACTCGCCATCGTAGATCAGTGGATGCAAGCGGGCGCTACTGTGGCCATGGTCGGCGACGGCATCAACGACGCTCCGGCGCTGGCCCGTGCCCACGTTGGCGTAGCCATGGGCAGCGGCACGGAAGTGGCCCACGCCAGTGCCAATGTTCTGTTGATCGGTAACGATCTGCGGAAATTCGTGGAAACGGTGAAAACGGCGCGGTGGTGCCGCGCGGTGATCTTCCAGAACCTCTACGGCACCCTGGCCGTGGACGCCGTGGGCATCTGCCTGGCGGCGGCCGGAATCCTGAATCCGCTGTTGGCCGCCTTCATTCACGTGACTTCGGAACTGGCCTTCATTCTGAATTCCACAAGACTCTTGCCGAGCAGAGGGTCGTCAGGAAGGTGATGATCGTTTTTCGGCGGGTTGCGGCTTGGGTCTCAACAACGTTCGTCAGCGGCTCAATCTCTGCTTCGGCCAAGAAGCCGACTTGCAGATCGAGTCCAGCCGCCCCGGGAGCGTTGTGAGCTTTCTAATTCCGCGGTGCACTTTGCCGGTTGAAAGAATTTCCGCATGGTTCCTCTTTGCTTCCTACAAATTCGACGACTCCTCGACCACGGACGGGACGCTCTTGGTGCTCAAGAACACGCAGGTCTGGAACGAGTGACACGAGTTCATTCCTTCCCAACGGATTGCCTGCGACTCCCGATAATGCAGTTTCGGAGACCCACTGTATGGCCATCTTGCAAATGAAGAGTCCGCCCGGATTCAACGCCGAAACAATCTTCGGAAAAAGACTTCGGTCCAGATGATAAAACAAGACGATCACATCGTACCGCGTACGTCCAAAATCGTATTCTGCGGCATCAACGGTGAAGACATCGAGCGTAAGATTGAGCTGACTGATCTCATCACGGAGCTTCCCGACAGCGACTTCGGAAACATCTACGACACTCATCTTCCATTTTCTGGCCGCCAACCACAGGGCGTGGCGGCCTAATCCTCCGGCCAAGTCCAAGCCCATCCCCGCGCTCGGGAACCTAAGAGAAACAAACCTCTCATAGGCCGATAAGAAAAACGGGTCGGGTCTTGTTAAGGAGGGCAAGCCCTCTTTATATTTGAGATCCCACTTCGCTGCTTTGCCGTCGTCCATTTTGCTTCTGTCCACCAGAGGTCGTCTAGACCCAAGGATGACGTCCATGCTCCACTATGCGTACCGTCATGGCCGGTGCCGTCCCAAGCGATAGGTGAAGGACAGCGAGACGTACGAAGGCAAGTAAACGCCCACGATACGCTCAAAGGCCGTAGCTTCACCGGGCAGCGCCAAGACTTCGGTGGTCTGACCAGTGTAGCCGCTGGCGATTAGAAAATTGAGGCCGGCCTGCCAATGGTCTCCAAACTGCCGCACGAGCGCCCCGCGAAACTCGCGTACTGGCACGCCGACAAAACCGTCGCCCAGCGGTTTTCGTCCAACCTCTTCGAATTCAGCGCGAGCGTGAAGACCGAACGGCAGCCGGTCCAGCGTGCCGAGCACGTCGACAATGAAGCGCGGCGCTTCCGGCACCGGAGTTCCGCCGGAGAGGTCGCGCGCGTCCGCTTGGGACACCGAGCCCTGAATGAACCCGACGCGGAAGGAGTGGCGCGCGGCGGTGGCAACGTAGCGGTTGCGGCTCGGTCCTTCGTTGTACTGCAAGCCCGTGTCCGGATCGATCTTGGCCAGCGATTGCTCCTGCGTGATCCGCCCCAAGGTAACGCGAAAATCCGTACCCGCCAACCTCTTGCTCGCTACCATCTGGAAGGAGTGCGCGCGGCTGACGGGCGTGCCTGGAGAGCTCCCGGTTCCAATTCGCGGATCATTGGTGAAAAACGCTTGACCAAAACTAAATGACACCGGCGGTAATCGCGTGTGCTCTCGAGGAAGCAGGCTGATCGTCGCCTTCGGCGAATTCACTCCCGCCCATTTCTGATAGGAGTTGCCGGGATGCAGCAGATCGGTGTTGTTGAAATCGATCTGGTCGCGCCGCCATCCCAGGTTGTAGTGCAGCCAGGAGACGAGGCGGCCGTTCAGGGCAATGAAGGGCGTCACAAAGTTCATCGTCACATTGTTCGCCGTGACACTGGCGAATGGTCCGTAGGTGGCCGGATCGGCTGACTCGTAGTGGTCGAGATCGAGCCGCCGCGGGGCTTCCCGGAAATAGTCCAGACCGGCCATCAGGGAGAGAGATTGGCTGATCTTGCGGATGTAGTTGGCATTGCCGCCGGTGACGGTGCGGAATTCGCTTTGGCGAATCAAGCCGGCGCCGAAGTTGGAGTAGAGCGAAAGATTGTAAGTGCGGAAGAAACCGGAAAGCTGAAGTTCGCTCGACGGCGTCAGTTGCCAGACATCGTTGAGAGCGACCTCGCCGGTATGGGTCTGATCGCGCTGTCGCGGGTCAATCGTGTCATGCAAGTTGGGCACGTTGATGGGCACGAGACCGGGAACTTTGGACTGGCCGTAGTAACCGATTCCCAACAGAGTAATTTCGTGGTTGCCCACGTTGAACACGCGGAATGCGTTCACCTTGTACTGTTGGCGGTGTTCCGGCGTATCGAGGAAGCCGTTACCATAGGAAACCTGCAGGGCGATCCAGGCGCGTGTTGCAGGATCGGCGGGACTCCAGCCGGCGGTTAGATCCGCGTCCCGATAGTCGCCGGTAAGCGTCACAAACGGCTCCAGCCGCGAGTGCAAGCCATACACGGCGGCGAGATTCACGGAATGGTCGCCTTCCCGGACATTGAACGCGCCGCCGTCGGTTTGCACGCTTTCGATAGTCGCGGGCACCATCAAGTTGGGATCGGCATAGCCGTTGCCATGCGCGTTGGCGCTGAGGTTGTTGGGAACCAGGTAGCTGCCGGCTTGGAGGAATTGCGCGATCGACTCGCCATGATCTGCGGCTACGCCCGGTGCGAAATACTGAGGAGCCTTGATGCCGCTGGAAGCTGTTTCGATCGGCAAGCCGGGGAGCGAAACGGGCGCGCCCGGCCGGCCCGGATTGGCGTCCAGAATATCCTGGCGCACATTGACGCGTTGCGCAGGATCGGGATGCTGCAGATCCAATTGGGTAACGTCGGCGGTCACGGAGACCGTTTCGCTGCGCAGCGCGACCTGCGCAAACTTCAAGTCGATCGTCAGCGCCTCGCTATCGGCCAAGTGAAATTCTTTCGCGGCTTTGGTAAACTCCACGGCGGTCGCGGAAAGCTGGTAGGTCCCTTCAGGAAGGGAGGAGAAAACGAAACGGCCGTCCGGACTGCTGGCCGTTTCCGTGATTTTTCCGCTGGCTCGGGAGGTCAAGCGGATCTTGGCGCCTGTAACGGGCTTTCCCTGCGGATCGGTCAGTTGGCCGGAAACACTGCCCTCGACGGCCATGCCCGAGAGTCCTCCGAAAGCCAGCGCATAGCAGTTCCCAAGGACCAATAACACGAAGACGCTTAGGATTTTCACGGGGTTTCGTCAAGTGGGCTGGATCAGCGCGCTCCCTCCAGGCTCGGACATGTCTTCTGGCCGCAGTCGGGCGGCCAGTGCACATATTCGTGGGAATGGCCTAACCATCGCCGCAACCGAATACCTAAGATCCCGAGCATGTCGGGATTGGTGAAATTGGGTTGGAAGGTGGAGAGGGGAATCGAAATCTCGAGGACGTAACCATCCGGCGTCCATTTGCTTGCCGATCGCCAAGGCTGTTCCAGGTCCCTCTGGTATTTGCCTTTCTCAAATAGCCCAGCCTCTTGCGCGCCCTGGGGATCCGCGGCGAACAGATAGCTGTGCTGATCCTCGCCCATGATGTCGATCACAACCTCCAACCTGTCACTGCTGCCAGCCGCGTCCTTGGCTGAGAGCGCCAAGTGGTGTTCCGGGTCGGAGCATACAAAGAAGACAATCAGACGATGGCCATCATGAGCCAGGTAGGCTTCGGTGTGATGCGCAGTCGGTAAACCGTTGGTTGGCTCCGCCTGAACGAAGCGCTCGATTTTTTTCATTTTCCTAAGAGACTTGAGATCAACCAAGTCCTTTAGCTCGATTGGCCGCTCGAGACGAGGGATCGTGGTTACCGATGTAGTCAGGCCCAATTCCGGGCTTGCACCGTGACAGGGTGTCAGGCCAGCGGCAACAAGCAGCGTTATAACAAGAGATCTCTTGAGACTCATAAAACCTCCCTGTGGAAAGAAGCCTTTGCAGAAGGTTTCCTCCCGCGGATCTGGAAACACTTACACCTTGGATGAACGGGCGACTCGGCTCTTCAACCGATGATCGGAAGCGTTCGGCCGAATGAAGGGAGGGCCTAGTGGGGAGGAGCGCGGGGGGTGGTTAACGAATAGCGAAGCGCCGGAACGGATCGCACTTCAGGCAAAACGATCTGCGCCACCGGCGTCATCAACGGCTGCAGCACGACTACGATCGCGACGGGCTCAATCGCAAGGTTCAGTATCTGACAGACATGACAACTTGTCCCTGGTATCTCATCGTGATGATGCGTTGCCCTTTCAACGGAAAGGGTAAGGAGCAAGAGGGTTGCCAGAACCGCCGTGGCAGCACGAGGCCCTACGGGAAAGGTGAACGATTTGTGGCCTTGCTCCTTCATATGAGCTGATCGATTCTACCGCCATGGCGCTCCATGCATCAAGCGCCCCTTCCACGAACTACGTGATGCCTCGCCTTCCGTGTGTGCTCCGTGTTCCAAAGACCCCTTAGAAGTGGAACCCCACCGTTGCCGTCAACGTACGCGGCGTAACGTAGTGCGTTCCGCTGAAAGTGGATAGGAAATTGTAGAGCGCCACCTTGTTGGTCACGTTGATCGCCGCCAATCGGAGGCTCACCTTATATTTGTCCCCGCGAAAGATGTTGTCGTGTCCCACCGATAGGTCGAATAAGCTGCGCGATGCGATTCGCTGCGGATTGTGGTCGTCATTCTCCAATCCGGGTCTCGGCACTTGAAGGTATATGGATCCCAGCCCATTCGCACTGCACGTCGCCAGCGCCGCCCCTAGCGGATTGGGAGCAGCCAGTTTGCCATTGCAAGTGAAGCCGGCCTGAAACTCCTGATCGGCGGTCAGAGGCGATCCGGTGATGGCGTTTACAAAGGCCACCTGGCCGCTGGGAATCGCGGCTCCTCCCCCATCATCAACTGGCGTCGTAGAGAAGCAGGTTCCGGTCGGCGCGGAACATGGTACGGCGCCCGACACCAGTCCGCTGTCATAGCGCCAGTTGAGACCGAACCACGGCCCGCGCTTCCAGGGCTGGTATTGCAGGTGGGTCGTGGCATTAAATATCTCGTCATGATCGATGCGGAACACGCTGTTCCCCACGGGAATGATGGGCAACCCGGCTACTTGCGGCAGGATGAAGCGGGCGGCCACGCCGGACATCACCACGTAGGCTGTAAATCCATGGATGTTGGGCACGGTGGCGCGGATCGCGTATCCCGGAATCTTGGAACTGGCCCACTCGATCGGGAACGCGATGGGCGTGCTGCCGACGATGCCGAAATCGAAGGCGTTGTGGGTGTACTTCCAGATGTACTCGGCGTCGATCACCAGGTATCTGCCGAAGGCCTGCTGCAGGCCCACGTGGAATTCGTTGCGATGGCCTGGACTAATGGCTCCCAGATTGCAGGTGACGCCGGGCGGCGGCGTAATGATCGCGAGAAACGGAAAGTTGCATCCCGTGCTGCCAATAACCAGATTCTCATTGAAGGGAGTTTCCATGGTTCGCGCGTAGGAGACGCGAAGAATGGTGTTGGTTGGTTTGAGATTGTAGGAGGCTGCCCAGGCGCGGCTCGGCCTGCTGGGCCTGGACGAGGCCGCTGTAGATATCGCCGCGAATGCCCAGATTGAAGTTCCAGTTACCTTTTGTGATCGTCGTCCTGGACGTAAAGCGACAATTGCTTGACGTCCGTGTGTCCATGGAACGGGTATGCTTTGGTGCCGCCGTTGGTCAAGTCATAGGGCGCCAGAACCGCGCAGGGGGTACCAGGCAGGGCGTTCCCGTTGGCATCCTGGCAATTGAGTCCCGGGACATAGCCCGGATCTACAATACCGAAGCTGTCACCCTCCGTGAGGAAGGTGTGTTCATACGTGATTCCGGCCTTTATGTTGTGAGCGCCCTTTTGTAGAGCAAGCTGGCACGAAAACCCGGTTGGCGAGGGACCGGGACTGGGTGATGCTCTCGCTCTGCAGGTCGGGAGAAAAATCGTCAAATGGGTTGCGGCTCGGATAGTAATTGTACTGGTCCTTCCGCAAGTACGCGCCGAGGGTGAGTACCGTGTGGGTACCGACCAGCCGCGTCCACGAAGGCGCGATGTTGAGGGTCTTGATTTGCGAGCGCTGATCCGACACGCCCAGAGGCGCGCCGGTCACTGGGTTAGTCAAGCCCGGATGATACTCCTGGTCGAACGAATTCGGAGTCTGGAACCAGGAACGCGTGTATTGAAGGCCCAGACTGAATGTATTCGGCGTCCGAAGACTTGAAATCGATGCGGTCGAAGAGGTTCTCTTCGTTGCCCTTGTCGTGCATGACGGTGAATTCCGGCCCATCGAGGAAGCGGCCCGTGTTCAATCCGTTCACGGAAATGAAATTACCAAATTTCTGGCCGCCCGAGACGAGATCGAATCCCCCAGTGGAAGATCCGAACGTGCCGTACGAGAAAGTAACCTCGCCGTGGGGCTGCGTGGACCCAAGACCCGACCGCGTGGTCGCCACGATCACCAAGCTAGTCTTGCCGCCATACTCGGCGGGCGGCGCGCCCTGGATCACCTCCAGGGACTGTACCGCCTCGAGAGGAAGCTGATTGGAAAAGACCTTGCTCTGCTGGTCGGTAATCGCCTGACCATCGACAGAAAATGAGTTAGACGCGTGATCTCCCAGTCCATGAAAAAGACCGTTGGAGTCGGCCGCAACCCCCGGCGCGGACAGGGTGACCAGAGAACTCAGCGAAGAGGATTGACTCTCCAGAGCTAGCTTATCGAACAGTCCTTTGTCTACGTCCGTATGGGCGATGCCGGTGTTTTCGAGGAGATCCCCGGCGGCCATGACGGTGACGTTCTCAGTCCCCGTTTTTATCTTTAAGGTGAACTTTACGGCCAGCGCGATCGCGGAGCGCACGTCGATGTCCTGCTCGGCGAGCTGGAAGCCGGACGACGTGGCAGTGGCGTGATAGTTGTTATAGGGGACGTTGGTGAATTCAAAGTTTCCATTGGCATCGGTCTGGGTGGTCCTGCTATATTGCGACACGGGATTCTGAATCTCGACCGTGGCGCTTACGATGACAGCCCCCGACGGGTCAACGACGGAGCCGCGAACCGTTCCGGCAGACTGGCCAAAGCAGTTCCACGCACACAGGGATAGAGTAAGCAGAACGAGAGCGGTTCTTTTGTACATGGCAGAAGTCTATGAGTCTTCAGGTGTCGAACCTAGAAGATACTGACAGACGGCCTGCAATCCTTGTTACGCGGCCCAAATTTACCGGCGAGCGGACCGGCCTTATGGAGCCCATATGCCGCCGCCGCCATTTTCCTGATGGCACTGGGCAGACGCCATGCTTACCCCACACAAGGTCCGCGATCACCAGTGCAAGAGCTGGCGAATACGGAGAGCCTGCCGCTTGCTGGCGACGATTTCCAGATCGTTCCGCAAAGTGATCAGCCACCTTTGACTGCTGAGTGCGCTCATCTTTCGCACATGATCCACATTCACCAGTGCGTTCCGATGAATGCGCCGAAAACTGGAGTTCGCCAGGTGCGCCTCCAGACTCTTGAGCGTTTGCCCGGCCAAGTATTTCCGATTGGCCGTGATGATCCAAACCAGGTTGCCCTCGGCTTGGAACGCATAGATTTCATCGGTGCTCAGGAGAAAGTATTCCTCCCCAATCCGCCCGACGATTCTCTTAGTGCGCCTCTCGTTTCCGGGCGAGGGCGCGGGTCTCGGCCATCTCCTGTAGCTTGGCGACCTGTTCAAACGCCCTGCGACCCGTCAGAAGCCTGGCCCGCTCCACGGCCTCGGCCAGGCGCGCCGAGCCGACCGGCTTCAGCAAGTAGTCGATGGCTCCCTCTTCGAACGCCCGGATCGCAAACTTATCGTACGCGGTGACAATCACGATGGCCGGCATGTGGCGCCCTTGTTTGAGACGACGTACCACGCCGAAGCCGTCCATCTCCGGCATCTGCATGTCCAGCAACACAAGATCTGGCTGATGCCGGGCGATCTGTGCCAGGGCGTTCTCGCCGTTGTCCGCTTCTCCAACAATTTCCACATCATCGAGCAATTCCAATTCCTCGCGCAGCACCTTGCGCGCGACGGGCTCGTCGTCAACGATGAGGGTCTTCAGTGTCATGCCCAAACCAATGATGCTGACTGATTTAGCACAACCAGCGCCCGGTCTCCTAATGATGCCTGACGAACGGGCGGATTCGGCGGCCAGCGACCTGAGAAGCGCGGTGGACGGAATCTGGGGCGGCTCGCCGCCGACAATCAGCGCGCGAAGGGCGGCCCGCGAATCGGCTTGTGTAGATTCGCTGGTCATGCGGGAATCCCCTGCTCGGCCAAAAGCGTGCGGCGCGGGACCTGAAAGGTTATTTTACTGCCCCGGCTGCTCGATTCGATTCGGAGTCCCGCTTCGTCGCCGTAACCAAGCTGCAGCCGCTTGCGCACGTTCTCCAGACCCACGCCGCTGCCGCCGCGGCTTCCCTTGGCGAAACCGCCGCCATCGTCGTTCACTTCCACGATCAGGAATTGGTCCGTAGTGCGCGCCGCCAGACGCACCGAGCCTCCCGACGTGCGTCTCGCGATCCCGTGTTTCACCGCGTTTTCCACCAGCGGCTGGATCGAGAGCACTGGAATCAGCACCGGCTCGGCGGCCGCCTCTACTTCGATTTCGGCGCGCAAGCGATCGCCCAAACGCAGCGCTTCGATCTCCAGGTAGGCGCGCACGATCCTCATTTCCTCGGCCAGCGGAATGAATCCGCGGTCGGTTTGCAGAAAGTAGCGGAAAATTTCCGCCAGGTCCAAAGTGATGCGGCGAGCCTCGGCGGCCTGGCGCGGAATCGTTCCATAGAGTGTGTTCAGGGCGTTGAACAGGAAATGCGGATTGATTTGCGACTGCAGCGCACGCAACTCCGCCTGTGACACCAGGCGCTGCAACTCGGAATGCCGCAGCCGTTCCACCTCGCCCACTACGACGGCGCCTAGGCGCGTCAGTTCCTGCAAATCTTCACTCAGGTACAGACGCCCGCCCTTGCGGCGTCCCAAGAGGAGGCGCGCTTCGTCACCCTTGGCGAAGCGTAAAGGAATGGACGCCTCGCTCCAGGGTCTCGGTGGCACCGGCCGCCACGATGGAGGCCTGTTCCGCGCCGACGAATCCGCCGATCAGACGCGCGGCCTGCTGAAATAGCTCCTGTTCGCTTGCGGATCTGGCGCCGGCGTCGGCAATGGCGGCGATCACCGGTTCGCGCTCCGGCCGCCGGAAGACCCTGCGAGTGAGCAGCAACTGCAAGCGTCCCCCCAGCGTCACCAGCAAGATCAGCAGGAAGCAGACAGCTACGATCAGCAAGCCTTGCAGGAAAGGATTGCCGGTGGCGCGAACCAACAGGTGGAAATGCGCATTCAGGAAGATCCCCAGCCCGATCGTTCCGCCCGCCAGGACGCTGTTGACCACGAAGCGCAAGAAGGCGTCGAGCAGCAGGAAACGGTAATCCTGTAAGAGCACGTAAAGCGCCAGCGGAATTCCGGCATGGTGCAGCGCCAGTTCGCCAGACCACGCCGCCACCGGATGGGCGGTACCAAAATGCAGGAACGAAATGGAGAGCAGGAACAAACACATGCTGGCCATCGGCGCGGGCATCCTAGGCCGTCCAAAGCCGGTCGCCAAACTGAGGGCGCCGAACCCGATGGTCACCATCCACAGCGCCACCTCATGCAAATGCGGCCCGCCCCCCACCAACTCCGCCAAGTGTAGCAGGACCGCCACTGCGCCCAGGACATATCCACAAATCCAAATGAACGGGCGGCTACGCCCGAGCGCGAGATGCAACAACACCGCCGGCAACATGCTCAACACCGAGAAGCTGAAGGCGGCCCATCCAGCCGCGCCGTGTAGTCCGGCGGACGTGCCCAGCACGGCCAGCGACCCCGCATTCCACAGCAATGCCAGCACGGCCGCAATCACCGCCAGCCGATTGGGACGGCGGTCGCGCAACACCAGCACCAGGAACCCGGCGAACAGCAGTACGCCGACGGAGTGCCCGATGGAGTTGATCAGTAGCGGCTCGTTCATGGTTTGTCCCTTGCGCTTAGGCTTGGTCTGAAGAAAACCTCATGGCCAATTGCTTCGACGTAAGCACCCAGGGCCGGCGATCGATCTGCAAGGTATGCATAGGATGAAGTCTGAAAGCTGCGTTTCCTGAGCCGTTCATCAGCGAAAACACCAGACCCGTTCCCGCTCCTCCGAGGAATTCGCGCTGCCGAGGGGAAACTACGCCGCGGTCCAAGGCTTGGCCCGTTGCCTGCGCTTAGGGATAAATCGCCAAATCCGGGCCGACCCCATTTCCCCAGGGAGCGTAACCATCGACGAATGGGCAGGAATGAGGAAGACTATGCGGGCGGTGCGCGAGGAGGGCAGGAAGTGCGGGCGGCCGTCTTTTCCTGAATGGATTCCGCAACAGGAACATGAAGTACAACGATTTTAAGCGGAGTCAACTGGGCGACATCCGGCGGCCGAATTACGGGAAGGTGGGCGATCTGGCAAATGGGACAAGCGTGATCCGTCGTCTCATTGTGGGAAGCGGCGATCAGCGTCATGGACGTGAACAACACAACGGCCAGCAACGCAACGGAGGCTTGAACCTGCCGATGGGAGGGTCTCCCGAAAGCGCGGCTGCTGCTAAACATATCCCTATAAATACATTAGACGATCAACGCGGAATGGTCAACGCCCTTTCAAACCCTTTCCAACGGAGAATGCCAAAATAGTCTCCTTTGGACCGCGCCGTGAAGGACCGTCTTTTATTTGGAGTGCGGCAGCTTGCTGCCGCTTTGTGTTGCCGCAAGCTTGCTTGCGGCTGGCCGAAGCAAGCTTCGGCCCCTCGAGTTTGGCTCTTCACTAAACAGAAGCCTGCGTCCAAGCAGGCGTCAGAGGAATAGCCCCAGGCGAGGCGCAGTTCAGCCGAGCCTGGGGTAGAAGATAGAAGAGGACGGAGCCTGCGAAGCCGGCGACAGAGACCTGAACCAGCGCCTCTGTAGCCAGCTACGCAGGCTCAATTTCATTGCCGCCTAAAACCCCAGGCTCGGCTAAACTACGCCTCGCCTGGGGCTAATACTCTTCCGCCTGCTACGCAGGCTTTGGCCGAAGCAAGCTTCGGCCCGGAAAAGCGGCGGCAAGCTGCCGCACTCCAAATAAAGATCGTTTACGGTGATGGATCGGGCTTACCGCCGAATGAAAACTCGAACCGCGACTTGTACACCAGGCGATTGCCCGCCGGCGTTAAGCCCACGCCCACACCCCAGCTCCACACCACGTTCTTGGCCAGCTTCACGTCGCAGCCCGGCAGGATCTGATGAACTTGGGCGCCCAGCGGCGCCAGCGTGGGCAACGGTCCCATTTCCGTGTAGTATTCCAGACTCGGCGTGAAGCGCTCCGAAAGCTCGTATCCCGCGCGCGCCGCCGGCTCAAAATTCCATCCTCCCGCGACGCCCGGGCCGTGCAGGGCACGCTCAAATACCGGATTGAAGTCCAGTTGCAGCTTGCCAAAACTCTTCTCGACGATGGGGCGAACTTCCACGCGGCGCGTGTTCTCCTCGTAGGTCGCTTTCTGGAAGGAAAACTCCGTGACCAGCCCAACATCCACGGGCCAGTGCCAGGAGCGCGGCACATAGAAATGCGGCAGCACACGCCATCCGCCGGACTCCATCAGGCGATCCTGCCGCCGGGCGTTCAATTGCATCACCCCGAGTGAGAAATAATCGGTGACGCCCGCGGTGATCTCGCCGGTCATGTGAAATTGATCCCCGGTGGGCGCCAGCGGACCGTCGTAGGTTTTGGTTCCTTTGCCGATGTAGTTCAGGTGCAACTCGAACGTGAACTCGCCGCGCTTTAGCGTCTCGTACTCGTAGACGTGAATCTCGAAGGGATCCTGGGCCGGCGCCGGAGGCGCCAACAGGCAGATGAGCGCGGACACCCACAGCAAGGCCTTGCTCCACATAGCCCGGCTATCCTAGCACAAGATGGGGCAGGCATCCCTCGCTTCCGGCCTCTCATGCAGAACATCATGTGGATATGCGTATAGGGGTATATGCTTAGGAGATGAAGACCCTGGAGCGATACTTCAAGGCCCTCGCGGATGCCACCCGCCTCAGAATTCTCAACCTGCTCCTGCATGGAGAAATGTGTGTCTGCGATATCCAACTGGTTCTGGGGACCGCTCAACCCAATGTCTCGCGCCATCTTTCCTACCTGAAGAACGCGGGGCTGGTTCTCGACCGCAAGGACGGCTACCGGGTTTTCTATCGTCTCGCGGTATCCCGCGGAAAGCAGGCGCAAGCGGCTCTATCGTTTTCTGCAAGAGGTCTACGCAACAGAGGACAAACTGGAAGCCGACAAGAGGCGCTTACAAGCGGTCATTGCGGCCGGTGCCTGCACTTTGGATGAATGGAAGCCCTACTCGCCCTACTCCGCCGTGGGACGGAGGCACACGGCGCACAGGCGGGCCAAGAGATAGAAAAGGTCAGTCGCCATGCAAGAATTGCCCTTGGAAACGGCGGTTCCGAAGAGGTTGAACTACTTCGAGCGCTACCTCAGCGCGTGGGTCGGCGTTTGCATGCTCGTTGGCGTGCTGCTTGGCAAGATGTTGCCGCAACTCATCGACTCTTTGCGGCGAATGGAGTTCGGCGCCGGCAGCCAGATCAACATGCCCATCGCGGTCCTGATCTGGCTGATGATCGTTCCCATGATGATGAAAGTGGATTTCGCTGCCATCAGAGATGTCGGCAAGAAACCGCGCGGGCTGCTGGTGACGCTTTTCGTCAACTGGCTGGTCAAGCCGTTCTCCATGGCGTTCATCGCGTGGCTGTTCTTCCGCCACGTGTTTGCCGCCTGGATTTCACCCGCTGACGCCGACCAGTACATCGCTGGATGCATCATCCTGGCCGCGGCGCCATGCACCGCGATGGTCTTCGTCTGGAGTTACCTGACGGAAGGCGACCCCGCCTACACGCTGGTGCAGGTTTCGCTGAACGATCTGATCATGCTGTTCCTGTTCGCGCCGATCGTCCGCTTCCTGGTGAACGGAGCCTCCTCGCTGCACGTGCCTTTTCAAGTGCTGCTCTACGCCGTGGTGCATCTTCATCGTCATTCCGCTGCTGGCAGGCACCGCGCTGCGCGCATGGTTCATTCGCGCACACGGACGGGAATGGTTCGAAACAACACTGCTGCCGCGCTTCGCGCCAGTCGAGCATGATGGCGCTTTGCTGGCCACATTGGTGCTCATCTTCGCATTCCAGGCGGACAACATCACGGGCAAGCCGTTCCATGTGCTGCTGATCGCCGTTCCGATCCTCCTTCAGGTCTATTTCAATTCGTCGCTGGCCTATGGGCTGATGCGATTGTTGAAAGTCCGGCATGCCGTGGCGGCTCCTGGAGCGTCTGATTGGCGCCAGCAATTTCTTCGAACTCGCGGTGGCCACCGCCATCGCGCTATTCGGCCCCGGTTCCGGAGCGGCCCTGGCTACGGTCGTTGGAGTCCTGATCGAGGTGCCCGTGATGCTATCGGTCTGTTCCTTCTGCAACCGCACGCGGCACTGGTTCCCGGCTGCTGATTAGTTAGGCACGACGTTAAGAGCACCAACAGGGTTGTTCCGAGAAACTCCGCCGCAAGAGGATTCATGGCAGCCAGTCTATCAACGACAAGGCGGCGGGGACAACCGATCTGCTCAGCCACAGCCGTCATCGGCACGCCTTAGCCGGCAACTCCTGTTCTACAAGCGTCCGGCTCACCGTCCGCCCCACCATCCGGGTCCCCAACCGGACGGTTATGCTACTGGCTCCACTGCCTTTACTGGCAAACCGGTCCCCCGGCCGCACCCCCGCTTTGCGGTAGGCCCGGCTTACGCCATGCGGGCCAACTGCTTCGGTGTAAGCACCCAGCGCAGCGTGCCCGCCGGACGATCAATCTGCACGGTATGCACGTCCACGCGGATCAATCCGCATTTCTTGAGATGGGTTGTCAGGTTGGGCGATCCCAGCAGGAAGGCGGCGAACTCCGTGAGCAGCGGCTCGTGACCCACCAGCATCACCGATCGCGCGGCGTGATGCTTGCGCAACTCCGTCCACAAGCGCACCGGATTGCTGCCCGGTGCCAGCGCCGCCAATTCGGCCGGCTTGGCGGCGGGCCGCAGCGTCTGCGCCACGCCCAGCGCCGTGTCCCAAGCGCGCCGGTAAGGACTGGCCAGGATGGCGTCCGGCACGACCTTCAATTTAGTCAACGCCTTGGCGGTGGCTTGCAGTTCCTTGTGGCCGTCGGTGGTCAAGCGGCGATCGCGATCGCGAGATTTTCGCGGCGCAACTCCGCAGAGGCGTGCCGCAGAAGATAGATCCTCATGGAGCGCTCTTGGCGGCGGAATCGGGAGGCGGACTTCGCCTGGATGGCGCCGCAGAATCGGGAGGCGGACTTCGCCTGGATGGCGCCGCAGAATCGGGAGGCGGACTTCGCCTGGATGGCGCCGCAGAATCGGGAGGCGGACTTCGCCTGGATGGCGCCGCAGAATCGGGAGGCGGACTTCGCCTGGATGGCGCCGGAGAATCGGGAGGCGGACTTCGCCTGGATGGCGCCGGAGAATCGGGAGGCGGACTTCGCCTGGATGGCGCCGGAGAATCGGGAGGCGGACTTCGCCTGGATGGCGCCGGAGAATCGGGAGGCGGACTTCGCCTGGATGGCGCCGGAGAATCGGGAGGCGGACTTCGCCTGGATGGCGCCGGTTCGCGTTTTACTTCTTTACTCAGCAGGGCGCGGGTGCGGCGACGCAGCGTTTCGAATACTTCTTCCATCGAGCCGTTGGCGTCAATGATGTTGAAGCCGTAAAAGGGCGCCATGCGGTCGAAAATCTCCAGCAGCCGCATTTGGTAGCGGCAAAAACTCTCGTACATGTCCTTCCCCAGACCCATATCCATCCCCGACTCCCAGTAATCGAAGCCGCGATTGAAGGCCACGCGCGGAACCAGATGTTCCACATCGGCCTTCAGGTAAAAAATTGCGGTGGGGACCAATGCGATGCTAAAGACATCGCGGGCCCAAACCTTGTCCGCGCCGCGCACTACGGCGCGCGCGATCTGGGAGTAGATGTAACGATCGGTCAGCACGATGAATCCCGCGCGCAACGCCGGAATAATCTGATTCTCCAGGCGATCGGCGAAATCGGTGGCGTAGACCAGCGTGTGGGTGATCAGGTTCAGGGTGTTGCCCTGCTTGGCGCGCTTCAATCCTTTGCCGGCCAGGGCCGAGCGCGTCAAGCCGGTGTCCAGCACGGCGTGACCACGCTGCTCCAGCCAGAAGCGCAATTTGTCCACCTGCGTGGAACGGCCCACGCCGTCGGTGCCCTCCAGGACGATCAGCTTGCCCTGCAGGTCCTCCAGTCGAATACCGGGGATACCGCCTCCGTAGAATCGAAACTCAGCCATGGTTGATCCGTTTCAGTCCGGCCAGCTTTTCCTTCACCAGCCCGCGCATCCGTGCTTGTTGTTCTTCAATCGGGAGCGTGGCATCGATCACGATGAGGTTGAATTCCTTCACCAGCGCATCGTACTGCTTTAAGATTTTGCCTTGGAAGATCTTGAAGCTTTCCTCCACGTCGTTGCTCAGGTCCAGGTCCATGCCTGCTTCATAGTATTTCAGGGCGTTGCGCCCGCCCAGGATGCGTCCCAACGCGGTTTCCAGCGGCACGCGAAAGTAGAAAGCCAGCGTGGGTTTGACGGCAAAGCGATAGACGCGGCGCACCCATTGGGGATCCACGCCCCTGACCACGTCGCGGGCGAAAGCGGTGTAAATGTAGCGGTCGGAAAGCACGATGCCGCCGGAGCGCAGCGCCGGGATGACGTCGTGTTCCACGCGATCGGCGAAATCGGCGGCGTGGGTCAGGCAGAAAGTGGTGGGCGTGAGGATTTGCTTTTTCTTTCCCCTGCTGGTGATTTGTTTGACCAGGGCGGAGGAATTCCACTCGCTGAAGCGCACCGGATAGCCTTCGCCCAGCAGCCAGCGATGCAAAAGCGCTAGCTGCGTGCTCTTACCGGAGCCATCAATGCCTTCGACGGTGATCAATCTGCCGGGAAATCTGTGCTGGGAGTACCTAAGCATCGCGCAAAGAGGTATTCTATCTTGATTCAGGCTTTCCGGCGATGAATTCCAAGCTCAACTTGCGGGAGTGGGGCGCGCGCGTGATCTCACAGCGGCTGACCAAGCTGGAACGCGAGCTGGTGCGTCTGGAAACTCATCCCGTCGCCGACAGCATCCATGACTCGCGCGTCGCCGGCCGCCGATTGCGTGCGGCGTTACGGCATCTCGAAAAAGAGTTCCGACGCGGGGACGCCGAGCGCCTGCGCGAAGAAGTGGCGCGGGTGGCCGCCCTGCTCGGGGAGATACGCGACCTGGACATTTTGATGGCCAGTCTGGCGCCGGAGGCGCGGCGGCCGCGCTCGCCCTTCCAGACGCTGCTGGCGAGTCTGGTGCGCCGCCGCGCGCGGATCATCGAACGCGTCGCTCCCGCCGCGCAGGCGCTGGGACGCCGTTTGGCGTGGTGGCAAGGGCGTCTCACCGCGATGCCCCGGTTAGTGCCCAAGAAAGCCGCCGGCGTCAGTGAGCACTTCTACAAGATTTACCCCAAGCTGGTTCGCCGCTATTTCCGCAAGGGAAGCAAGCTGGCGCGGCGCCAGGCGGGTCCCGAGGAATTGCATCGTTTCCGAATCCGCACCAAGCGTCTGCGCTACGTCACCGAGTTGTACGCCGATCTGGCGCCGGACCATCTGCGCGGAACATTGCGGGAATTGCGCGCCATTCAAGAAGTGCTGGGCCGCATGCAGGATCAGTCCATGATCGTGGCCTATTTCGAGCGCCGCCTGATGGACGTGCGCACGCCGCAGCGGCAGACTGAGTATATGCGGGTGTTGCATCGCGCGCGCATGCGGCAGTCCTTTTTCCGGGAGCAGTTTTTCCGCCAATGGGCGAGGTTAGAGAATCAGCACACGGAGAAGCGCTGGCTCGCGGCCACGAACAATCCGGCTCACCGCGCCAAGGACGCTAAGAAGATCTCGAAGGAAGAGAAAAAAGCATTATGACCATTGAAATGCGCCCCATCGGCTGGGTGCGCTCCAAGATCGCCGCCGAGGCCGACGATTGCTGGGGCGGACTCGTTTCGGCCATCGAATTGGACCCGCCGTTTACGGCGGAGAGCCTGCAAGGTATCGCCGAGTTTTCTCACGTCGAGATCCTGTTTCATCTCGATCGCGTCGCGCCGGAGCGCATCCATACCGGCACGCGTCATCCACGCGGGCGCGCCGACTGGCCGGCCATCGGCATCTTCGCGCAGCGCGGGCGGGAACGTCCCAACCGTATTGGACTTTCGGTGTGCCGCATCGTGGCCGTGGAAGGCGCGCGGCTCCTGGTGGCCGAACTGGACGCCGTGGACGGATCGCCAGTGCTGGACATCAAGCCATACATGTCTGAGTTTGGGCCGCGCGGTGATGTGCGGCAGCCGGCGTGGTCGCGCGAGTTGATGACGGCGTATTGGGGGCAATAGCGAGACCGCGACTTCAGAGGGGAAAAAGAATAAACCACGAAAGACACGAAAAACGCGAAACCGGAAGCTGCACCGCGCCGCCTTTTCGTGCCTTTCGTGTCTTTCGTGGTTAAAGGGTTTTAAGCCCTCCGCTAAACGGACCCCGTGCGCATCTGGCCGGTCCAGCGGCCCATCAGGTCCAGGTGAATCCCGAACTGATCGAGCGTGCGCATGACAATGTGATTCACGATGTCGTCAATGCTCTTGGGATGATTGTAGAACGCCGGCATCGGCGGAATCATGACTACGCCCATGCGCGACAACTTCAGCATATTTTCCAGGTGAATGTCGCTCAACGGCGACTCGCGCACTACCATCACCATCTTGCGGCGCTCCTTCAGCGTGACATCGGCGGAGCGATGAATCAAGTTATCGCCGGTGCCGTGAGCGATGGAGGCCAGCGTGCGCATGGTACAGGGCACCACCACCATGCCGTCGGTGACGAACGATCCGCTGGAGATGGCCGCGCCTTGATCGCTGAGTTGATAGGCGCACGTGGCCATGGCCTCCACTTCGGCCACGCTGTAGGGCGTTTCATGCAGCAGCGTGCGGCCCGCCCATTTGCTCATCACCAGGTGCGTTTCCACGCCGGCCTCGTGCAACGCCTGCAACATGCGCACGCCGAGAATGGCGCCGGTCGCGCCGGTCATCGCCACGATGAGCTTTTGAGCAGCCATGCCGCTATTGTACGCGAGAAGCGGAAACCGCAACCGCCGATAAGATCAACGTTTTGTAGCGCAGGCCTCTGGCCTGTTCTTTTCGTCAGGAAAAAGAACAGGCCGGAGGCCTGCGCTACTTCACGCCCGCGGCCAACGCAGCCAAATCGTCGGTGATGGAGAGGAATTTTCCGGTCAGCGCGTCGGCCTGGCCGGAGGCCAGTGTCAAACACAACTCCGCGGCTCGTTCCGGCGGCACGGCGCGCTCCGCAAACATGGGACGGAACCAGGGCATCCATTTTGCGGCTTCTTCGGACTTCAACAATGCTTCGGACATCGCCGTGCGCACCGGCCCCGGCGAGATGGCGAACATGGCGATGCCGTACTGTTTGGTTTCCACCGCCAGCAACTCCGTCATCTTGTTCAGCGCCGCCTTGCTGACAATGTAGCTCGAAAAATACGGGGTGTTGAGCTCCGCCGCGCCGCTCGACACGTTGATAATCCGCCCGCGCCGCCGCTCGATCATGCCCGCCAGCACGGCGTGCGTACAGAGCATCGGCCCGCGCACGTTGACCTCCTGGGTGTGCCACCACAGCGCGGGATCGCTTTGCTCCAGCGGGCCGATCGGCCCGCCGTCACCGGCGTTGTTGACCAGCAGATCCAGCGGTCCCAGGACGCGCCCGATCTCCCCGATCGCTTCGGCGACCGCACCGCTGTCGAGAACGCCTAAGGGAAAGGCGCGAGCCTTCCCGCCGGCTTGTGCAATCAGCGCCACGCTCTCCGCAAGTTCGCTCGGGGATCGCGACAGCACCGCGACCGTGGCGCCGGCCGCCGCCAGCGTCTGCGCAATCGCCCGGCCGATGCCGCGTCCGCCGCCGGTGACGGCGGCAATCTGTCCCTGCAAGTTGATAGAGGCCATGTTTATTTCCAGTCTGCCACGAATACGTTGAACTCGTAACGCTCCTTGGCGTTGCGATTGGAGATGAACACCAGTTTCTTGCCGTCAGCCGAGAACATCGGGAAGGCGTTGAAGTCGCCGGCGGAGGTGAGTTGCTCCAGGCCGCTGCCGTCCGGGTTGACCAGGAACAAATCGAAGTAGCGCGAATCGCATTTGTTTTTGTTGGAGGAAAAAATGATCTTCTTTCCGTTGGCGGTGAAGGCCGGCGCGAAGCTGGCGCAACCGTAGTCGGTAATCTGTTTGGGATTCTTGCCGTCGGAATCGGCCACCCACAGTTCCATCTTCATCGGCGCAACCAGTTCTTGCGACAGCTTGTCTTGGTAGTCCTTCTGTTCTTCCGGCGTGGCGGGATAATGCGCGCGCCACACCAGCTTCTTGCCGTCGGGCGAGAGGGTCCCACCGCCGTCGTAGCCTAGCTTGTTCGTGATCTGCCTCAGATGGCTACCGTCGAGATTGGCGGTCCAAAGATCCAGGTCGCCTCCGCGCACCGAGGTGAAGACTACCTTTTTCGTTTTCCAATTGATGGTCGCTTCCGCGTCGTAGCCGGGTGACGGGAGAAACTTACCGGTGATTTTCCCGGTGAGGTCGGCCACGTAAATATCGTAGGTGGAATAGACCGGCCACAGGTAGCCCTTGCTGCGGTCGGGGTCGGGCGGACAATCCGGCGAGCTCTCATGCGTCGAGGCGTAGAGGACGTGTTGCCCGTCGGGCAGGAAAAAGCTGCACGTGGTGCGGCCTTTCCCGCTGGAGATCATGTGTTGATCCGAGCCGTCGGTGTTCATCAGGTAAATCTGATCGCACTTGCCGCCGTCGCGGGTGGCCTGGAAGACGATTTTCGATCCGTCGGGCGAAAAGTAGGCTTCGGCGTTAGCACCGCCAAAGGTGAGTTGTTTGATCGCGGAGAAATGGGCTTCTTGCGCCACGGCGAAAACGGTCAGCAGCAAAACGAAGGGAAGCTTCATAGGGTTGCCTTATTCTACACCGCTTGACTATCCGCAGATGTCGCAGATGAACGCAGATAAAACCCGCCTGACATCTGCGCTCATCTGCGACATCTGCGGATAAGGATTTACGCCTTCGCCACGGTCGCGCGCGTGGCTCCCGTGGAAATGCCGCCGTCCACCAGCAGCGTCTGGCCAGTGATGTACTCGCTGGCGTCGGACGCCAGAAAGACAACCGCGCCCTCCAGATCCGCGGGCTGTCCGGGACGCTTCAACGGAATGCGGTCGCACAGGTATTCCAGCCACTCGGGATTTTCGTAGAGAACCTTGTTCTGTTCGGTGCGAAACCATCCCGGAGCCAGGCAATTGACGGTGATGCCGTGACGTCCCCACTCGTCGGCCAGGCTCATGGTGAGTTGCTTCACGCCGCCGCGGCTGGCGCAATAGGGCGCCAGACCCGCGTATCCGAATACGCTGGTGACCGAACCGATGTTGATGATGCGTCCGTATCCGCGGGGGATCATTCGAGCGGCCACTTCTTGGGCCATGAAAAATGTCCCGCGCAGATTTGTTTCCAGCACCAGGTTCCAATCTTCCCAGGCGATTTCGTTCGCCGGCTTGCGCACGTTGCAACCGGCGTTGTTTACAAGAATGTCCAGTTTGCCCGCCGCCGCGACGCAGGCATGGATGCTCGAGTGATCGCGTACGTCTAATTCCAGCGGCGTGGCACGTCGGCCGAGCGCTTCGATTTCCTTGCAGGAATCAGACAACGATTCGCAGGTGCGGCTGGTAATCACCAGGTCGGCGCCGGCGCGCGCCAGCGCGCGCGCGAAAGTTTGGCCCAAGCCGCGGCTCGCGCCGGTGACCAAGGCGGTCTTGCCCGTGAGATCGAAAGAAGCCATAGGTTCCAGATTAACCGCATTTCGGAGCTATCAACGAGCCGCGGACTGCGCGAGTTGCTGGAGCTCCCCAAGGGCCGCCGGATTCTTCTTCAAATAAGCGTCGAGGAACAGTAAAGTCAGACGGCACACGCGATCGTACTCCTGGCGGTGCGGCTGCGCTGCTTCGCGCAGAATACCGGTGGTAATGAAATCATCGTGCTGTAGTCCGGCGAAGACGAAACCGTGGTGCGGCGCGGGGGCGCGAAGTGTCTCCGACGGCTGGACAGCGAACAGGAGGGTTGCGACCGGCGGCAGACTCGTCCCGATCTGCTCGGAGGGATCGAAACCTATGGCGGCATCCAGCGGAGAATCGGCCTCCAAGGCCCATGTCAGAGCCGCTGCTCCGCCGGAGCCATGACCCATCGCAGCCACGTGCGGCGCGTCGGTGTTCCCCAGCAGCGTGGCGAAGCGGTACAGAAAATACATGTCGCGCATGTCCGCCGCGCCGCCGCAATCACCGATCACACCGGGGCCCGGGCAATGATAAGACGTGCTTAACACCACGTAGCCGTGCGCAGCCAGATACTCGAACAGCACGAAATCCTCTTCGTAACCGCCGTCCTCGCCAGGGTTATAGATAACTACCGGAAACTGACCCTTGGAGGGCGGCGCATCAAAGGTGGCGCTCGTACGCATGGCGAAGAGGCGGTCCGCCGCGGCGCGCTCTTTCCCCGGGAGATCAGACCATGCCGCCTTGCCGAATATGTTTTGCGCAAGACCGTCGCGAATATGCGCGTTCAGGCGCGTGGCCAGTTCGTCAAACTGCACCTGCTTGCTGCGCATGTCGAAGTAATCGGCCACCTGCATGTGTTCGGAAGGCGACGGACGCGCCGGATACCACACTCCCACCGGAATCGGCCGCGGCTTCTTAGTGCCATCGGGATTTACGCCATAGGTGCGAGACGAATCGCTTTCCCAACGCAATCCGAATCCGACGGCGTAGGGACCGGGTTTCAGGCTTCCCCAAAGTGCCGGATCGGGAGGCGCCGGAGGCGGCGCACAACCGGCGACTAAAAGCAGGAGCAAACAGAGTAGAGCAACACGCATCACGTCCATCATAGTCCGGTTTCTCACAACGACGATTTGGAGTGCGGCGGCTTGACGCCGCCTTGGATGCCCGAGGCTTGCCTCGGGCCGCTGCGAGCGTAGTTCTTAACGCGCGGGCGTTGCCCGCGCCGGCCGAAGCAAGCTTCGGCCATCCAAGGCGGCGTCAAGCCGCCGCACTCCATCTAGGTCACGCGTTAATTAAAGCAACTTTACCCGATCGCCATTGAAACGCAGTATGATGTCGCTTGACCAGGAGTTTAGCCATCTTTCAAGGGGGATTACCGGATGTTCAAGCGACGCAACATTACAATCTGCGTGGTACTGGCGCTGGCCGTTGGGGTCGGCATCGCCGCCAGTCCCGCGAACGAAGACAGGCCCGATCTCACGGCTATCTACAAGATCAAGGACGAGGGCATCAATCGCTCTCAGGTCATGGAAACGCTGAGCTATCTGACCGACGTTCATGGCCCGCGGCTCACCGGATCGCCGCAACTGCGCGGCGCGCAAGAGTGGGCCCAGAGCCAACTCAAGAAATGGGGTATCGAGAACGTCGGCACCCACAAATGGGAGTTTGGACGGGGCTGGCAGTTGAAGCATTTTTCGGCGCATATGACCGCGCCAAGCTACGCTCCGCTGATCGCCTATCCCAAGGCCTGGACGCCCGGCTTCTCGGGCGGCGCGATCACGGGTCCGGCGATGCGCGTGGAAATCACCAGCGAAGCGGACTTCGACAAGTACAAAGGCAAGCTGAAGGGCGCCTACGTTCTTACCGCGCCGGCCCACGAAGTGCAACCGCACTTCACCGCCGACGCCAAACGCTACAGCGACGAGCAACTGGCCGAGTTGGCCATGATGCCGCCGCCGCGCGGCGGCGCCTTCGCTTTCCCCGGCGCACCGGGAGCACGCGGCGGACGCGGCGGATTCCCCAACCAGGCATTGCAGCGCAAGATCATGGACTTCTACCTGGCCGAGGGCGTCGCCGCAACCGTCGATCCCGGTAACCGCGGCGACGATGGCACCGTCTTCGTGCAGAGCGGCGGACAGCAGGCTAAGGACGCGCCCGCGGTTCCCGCGCAGATCGTCGTGGCCACCGAACAATACAATCGCATGATCCGCATCTTGGAGAAAAACATCCCGGTATCGATGGAAGTGGACTATCAAGCGGAGTTCACCAATCCCGACGGCTTCGATTACGACATTACCGGCGAAATTCCGGGCGGCGATAAGAAGGACGAGTTGGTGATGGTCGGCGGGCACTTCGACTCCTGGCATACCGGCACTGGCGCTACCGACAACGGCGCGGGCAGCGCCGTAGCCATGGAAGTGATGCGCATCCTCAAGGCCAGCGGACTAAAGATGCGCCGCACCGTACGCATCGGCCTGTGGACCGGCGAAGAAGAAGGACTGCTGGGATCGTGTCACTACGTCAACGACGTGTTTGCCTCGCGTCCCAACGCCTGCCAGCGCGGCGGCGGAGGCGGAGGAGGCGGACGCGGGGGAGCTCAGCCGGCGCCCATGCCCCATCAACCGGCTTACGACAAATTCTCGGGCTACTTCAATATCGATAACGGAACCGGCAAGATTCGCGGCATCTACCTGCAAGGCAATGAAGAAGTGCGGCCGATCTTCGAAACCTGGATGGCCCCCTTCAAGGATATGGGCGCGACCACGCTCAGCATACGCAACACCGGCGGCACCGATCACCTGTCCTTCGACGGCGTGGGCTTGCCGGGATTCCAGTTCATCCAGGATGAAATGGACTACGATTCGCGCACTCACCACTCCAACCAGGATGTGTGGGACCGCGTGTCGCGTGCCGACATGATCCAGATCGCGGTGATCGAGGCGTCGTTCGTGTATCACACGGCGATGCGCGAGCAAAAGCTGCCGCGCAAACCGTTGCCAACGCCGCGCGGAGAGAACTAAAACACTCCGGTCCACAGATTACACAGATTGCGCAGATTTCAGGAAAAACCAAATTCCAGAATCTGTGGAATCCGTGTAATCTGTGGATCGATGCTCTTATCTGTGGACCGGCTGATTTACCTTCACGGCTTCGCCTCTTCGCCGCAATCGTCGAAGGCGCGCTACTTTGGGGAGAAGTTTGCTGCTCTCGGGCGTTCTTTGGAAACGCCGGATCTCACCCAAGGCGATTTCGAACGTTCCACGCTCTCGCAACAGCTTGCTTTGCTCGAGTCTGTCATTGCGGATCAGCCCGCCGTGCTGCTGGGATCGAGTATGGGCGGTTACCTGGCCGCGTTATACGCCGCGCGGCATCCCCGTAGCGTCTCCGCCGTGGTACTGATGGCTCCGGCCTTTGGTCTGGCGGTGCGATGGACGCGCTCGCTTGGATTTGATGCTATGGGCGAGTGGCAGCGGCGCGGTTATCGCGAGGTTTTTCACTATGGCGAGAACCGCCAGGCGCGCGTCTCCTACGGTTTGATCGCCGACGGCCTGCAATACGAAGAATTCCCCGACGTCCGATGTCCCGCGCTGGTGATCCACGGCCGCCGCGACGAGTCGGTGGACTATCAACTGAGCGCGCGTTTCTGCGAGGGCCGCGCCAATGCCGAGCTGGTGCTGTACGATTCCGACCACCAGCTGTTGGACATGCTCGATCCCATGTGGGAGCGTGTGGCGAGCTTCCTGGTTGAAGAAGCAATAAAAGCAACCGCCGATGAACGCAGATGAACGCCGATAAGACCGGACACCATCGGCGTTTATCGGCGGTTGCAATTTTCGCGTTTAGCCATCTCCACGGACTACTTCAGCCCCGCATTCCCGGCAATCACCCGTGCGATGGAGGACCAGTCCATTTCCTCCTGGCCGTGGGCCATTGCTTCCACCATGTGGTCGCGGATCACGCTGGCCAGAGGCATCGGCACGCGCGCGGCTTCGGCGGCGGCCAGCACCAGGCGGATATCCTTCATTCCCAGGGGCAGCTTGAATCCGGCCGGCTCGTATTTCTGTTCGGCGATCATCTTGCCGTAAGTGCTGTAGGCGGGCGCGGTGAAAATCGTGCCGGTCACCACCTCCAGAAACTGATCGGCCTGCAAGCCGCTCTTGCGCATCAACGCGAAAGCTTCCCCCAGCGACTCCAACACTGACGCAATCAGGAAATTCAAGCCCAATTTGGCGGTGTGCGACATCTCCGGGCGCTCGCCCAAAACGAATGTTCGCTGGCCGATCGCCGCGAATAGCGGCTGGCAGCGCTCGAGCGGCGCCGGCGCTCCCGCCGCCAGGATGAACAATCGCGCCGCCGCGGCCGCATCGGGACGTCCCAACACGGGCGCGGCGACGTAAGCACGTCCCGCCGCGGAGTGCAGTGTGGCCAGTTTGGCCGACAGCGCCGGCGAAATCGTCTCCATGGAAATGTGCAGCGCGCCGGCCGGAAGATGTTCCGCCAATCCTCCGCGAACGACCTGCTCCAGCGCGTGATCGTCGGAAAGCATGGTGATGACGGTCTCCGCCGCGCACGCCGCCGCGATGCTCTCCGCTGGCGACGCGCCAGCAACGGAAGCGCCGCTCCGACTGTAGACCATCACGCGGTGGCCCGCTTTCACAAGGTTCGCGGCCATCCCGTGTCCCATGCGGCCAATACCGACTACGCTGACGTTCATCGTTTCTCCTTTTGTTAACCGCAAAGGCACGAAGGACACAAAAAAGAGCCGCCCGGCATCTTTGTGTTCTTTGTGCCTTTGTGGTTTATCATCGGTTTCCTAAGCCCAGATATCTCCCACCGTAAATCCGTTCGGGAAAGGGTCGTCGGGATCCACAACGTACTGCGCGAAGCCGGTGATCCAGGCCTGGCCGGAGAGCGTCGGCACCACCGCCGGATACTGCCCGACGTGCGTCTCTTCGATCAACCGTCCGGTGAAGATCGTTCCTAGAATTCCTTCGTGAACGAAATCCTGATGCAGCGGCAACTGGCCGCTGGGCGTGCAGCGCGGCCATCTTGGCGCAGGTGCCGGTGCCGCAGGGAGAGCGATCCAGCGCGCCGGTCCACCAAGAAGACGTCGGGCGTGCCCAATCGAACTTGCCGGTGGAAACCACCACGGCGTTCTTGCGATGCGCGGCGGCCGTTCGAAGGCTCCCCGGAAATCTGCGCGATGCTGACTCCGGAAATTCCGGGGTTTTCGGGATGCGCCACCGGCAATCTGCTCCGCGTGGCGGCCTTGATCATCTCGGCCAGTCGTACGATGTCGCGGGCCTTCGTCGGGTGTCAGGCGCAAGCCCAGCGGCGCGGCTTCCGCAATGACGTAAAACATGCCGCCATACGCCACGTCCACGATGACCGTGCCCAGGCCGCGCACTTCCACCGGCGCATCCAGATGCGTGGCGAAGGCGGGCACGTTGCGGAAGGTTACCCGCTTTACTTTGCCGTCGCGCACTTCCGCTTCCACGCCGATCAAGCCGGCCGGCGTATCCAGTTTCAATCGCGTGACCGGCTCGATGGCCTTGACCATGCCGGTTTCGATGAGCACCGTAACCACGCAAATGGTGTTGGTGCCGGACATCGGCGGATACTCCATCTGCTCCATAATGACGAATCCGGCGTCGGCTTCTGGATGGGTGGGCGGAAGGATCAAGTTGCAATTTGCGGCGGGATATCCGCGCGGCTCGCGCAACATGCGCAGGCGCAAATCGTCGCCGTGCTGTTCGAGATAGGTCTTCTTCTCGAACATGGTGCGCGCCGGGAACGTCCAGGACGCCTCCGGTAATCACGCGGCCCGGCTCGCCGCAGGCGTGCGCGTCCACCGCCGTGATCATGGAAGAGAATCGCATGAACCCTTAGTGTAAGGGTTTTTGGAACACGGAAGCACACGGAAAACAGAACGGAGGGACACGGAAGGCGCGGATTCGATGCCTTCCGTGTCCTTCCGGCTTTTCTTCCGTGTTCTTCCGTGTTCCAAAAAAACATTGGATTCACGCTAAACCGGATTCTCCTCGAAGCCCGGTTCCGGCCGCGGCAGCACGTCGTGCTCCCGCGCCATCCAAACATACAGGGTGGGAAGCAGGAAAATGCTCATCAGCAAGTCGGAGATCAGACCGCCGACAATCACAATTGCAAACGGGCGCTGCGAGTCCGACCCAATATCATGCGATAGGGCGGCCGGCAGCAAGCCCAGGGTCGCCACCAGCATCGTCATCATGATGGGACGGAGCCGCAGGACGGCGCCTTCCACCGCTGAATCAGCCACGGAATGGCCGCGGGCGCGAAGCTGGTTGATGTATTCGAGCATGATCACACCGGTCTGCACGGAAACGCCAAACAGCGCCAGGAAGCCGACCCCGGAAGACACGCTGAAATTGGTGCCGGTCACCAGCAGCGCCAGCAAGCCGCCCACACGAGCCAGGCCCACATTGATGAGGATCAGGATGGCCCACTTGAAGCTGCGGAACATGGTGTAGAGAATGATGAAGATGAGCAGGATGGTAATGGGCACGATAATCAGCAAACGGGCCTCGGCGCGCTTTTGACTCTCATACTCGCCTTCCCAATCGATGTGGTACCCGCGCGGCAACTGAATCTTGGAGGTAACCTTGTCCCGCGCTTCCTCGACGGTGCCGCCCAGGTCGCGGCCCCGTACGCTGTACTTGATGGCCACATAGCGCTGGTTGCCCTCGCGGTAGATTTCAGAACCCTCATCGCGTTCTTCGATCAGGCAAAGCTGCGCCAGAGAGACGCGTTCGCCCGTGGGCGCCAGAAGCCGGATGTTCTCAATCGCCTCCTTGGTGCTGCGGAACTGCGGGAGGTAGCGCAGCACCAGGTCGTACCGCGCCTCGCCCTGCAGCACTTGGGTGAGAGCGTTGCCTCCGGCAGCCGTCTGGATGGCGTCCTGCACATCCGCGACGTTAATTTGATAGCGCGAGGCTTGCTCGCGGTCCACTTCGAAGATTTCGTTGGGCTGGCCCAATACGTGAAAGACACCCAGATCGGCGATGCCCTTCACCCCCCTCATGATCGCGACCGCAGCGTCGGCCTTGTCTTCCAAGACCTTCAGGTCGTCGCCATAGATCTTGGTGGCGAGTTGTCCTTTAACACCGCTCACCGCCTCCTCCATGTTGTCTTCGATGGGTTGGGAGAAATTCCAGATAACGCCTGGAATTTTCTCGAGTTCCCGGTTCATGGCGGCGATGACCTTCTCCTTGTCCTGGTGGAAGACGGGACGCCATTCCGCCTTGGGCTTCAGGTTAACGAAGTATTCGGTATTGAAGAAGCTGGTCGTGTCCGTTCCGTCATCGGGACGTCCCGTCTGACTGGTGCATTGCGTCACTTCGGGAAAGGAACAGAGCACGATGCGCGTCTGGTTCGATAAGCGGATGCCTTCACTCGGTCCGGTGCTGGACGCCAGAGTGCCGCGGACCCACAACGCGCCTTCGTCCAGGTGGGGAAGAAATTCCGAGCCGATCACGCCGCCAAGCCAGAGATACAGAGCGGCGGCAAGGCCCACAGCAGCGGCCGCCACCGTTAGCCAGCGCAAACGGATGGCCAGCCGCAGCGCCCAACGATACAACGCGGTCAGCCACGTCATCACGGGGTTGCGCCATTCCCGGGTGCCTTTGGGGAAGAAGAGACTGGCCAGCGCGGGCGCAACCAGCATGGAGAAGATGATGGCGCCCAACAACGCAAATGCCACGGTCCAAGCCATGGGCTTGAACAATCGCCCTTCCACGCGCTGCAATGTGAAAATCGGAAGGTAGGCGGTGATGATGATCGTAACGGCGTAAAACACCGGCCGCTGCACCTCGTGCGCGGCCTCGAAGATTTTCCGTTTCGTGCTCCGGTGATCCTCCGCGCGGCTGCTCAGGTGGCGCACGATGTTTTCCACCATCACGACCGTTCCATCCACCACCATCCCGAAATCCAGGGCGCCCAGAGACAGCAGGTTCGCCGGAATACCCTTCAGATTCAGACAGGTTGCCGCGAACAACAAGGAGAACGGAATGGTCAGAGCGACGATAATGGCAGCCCGGACGTTCCCGAGAAACAGGAAGAGGACGATCACCACCAGGAAGATGCCATCCGTAAGGTTGCGCAGCACGGTGTCCGTGGTGTGGTGCATCAGATCGCTACGGTCGATGAAGGGAACGATCTTTACTCCCGCGGGCAAGATGCGCTCGTTCAACTCCCGCACTTTCTTCTCAATTCCCTGGAGTGCCGTATCCGCTTCGGCGCCCTTCCGCAAGAGCACGATGCCCGAGACTACGTCGTTGTTGTCGATGATTTTTCCGTCTTCGTGACGAAACGAGCGGGCGAACTGGCCCAGGCGGATCTTGGGTCCCTGCGAGACAACCGCGATATCCCGGATATGGAGCGGCGTACCGCCTTTGGTCAGGATCACCGTGTTTTCGATGTCGCGCACGTTCCGCACCAGGCCCACTTCCCGGATGTTGATCTGCTGGAGTCCCGCCTCGATGAAGCTGCCGCCCGCGTTGGCGTTGTTGTTAGTGAGCTGCTGTTCGACCTGGCTGATGCTCAGTCCATAGGAAATCAGCTTGCAGGATCCACGCGCACTTGATACTCGCGCGTGGGACCACCGAAACTGGCCACATCCACGATATTGGGGACCTGTTTGAGATTCTTCTCGACGACCCAATCCTCAAGGGATTTCAGCTCCATGACGTCATACGCCGGGTTGCTGCTATGCAGGGTGAAGAAATAGATTTGACCGACCGGACTCCAATCGGTGCCCATCTGCGGAACCACGCCGGGCGGCATAGTGACCTGGGAAAGCCGCTCGAGAACTCGCTCGCGGTTCCAGGCGTTCTCCGTATCGTCGTCGAAGATCAGCTTTAGATCGGACAGCCCGAAGAGCGAAAACGAACGCAAGTGCGCCACCCCGGGAACCCCGTTCATCACTACTTCAAGCGGAATGGTGACTTGCTGCTCGATCTGTTCCGCCGATATCCCCGGCCACTGCGTGATGATTTCCACGTAATTGTCGGCGACGTCGGGGTAAGCTTCCACGGGCAGTTGGTGAAAGGCGATGCCGCCCCAGACAAACAGGATCAGCGCTCCGGCGAGGACCAAAAAGCGGTTGCTGAGCGCGAAGTCGACAAGCTTGCGGATCATACGGGAAGTGGGAGATGAATCGCCGACGCGTCCAGAAAAATCGGCAGAACCAGAATGTAGCTCCATCGGTCAGTGGGACGCCAATGATCTTGCTGCCAAACGTGGTTTTCATTCGATTACGGCTCAGGCGTCGATTGACAACCGTCAACCAACTCGTGGCCGAGCTCGATTGGCCGGAGGGAATCGGGAAGAGTTTCGATTTTCGGATGAAGGGCGGGCAGGGCAGCCGATTGGTCAGACGATTAGGAACGGCACTCAGAGGACAGCACGGAAATCAATCTTCGACTGCTTTCTCGCCCAGTTTGTCGGTGGGCCGCGCGAACCACACGTAGAGCGTAGGCAGCAATACCGTGCAGATGATGAAAACACCGATCAGGCCGCCGACAATCACAATGGCGAAAGGCCGCTGTGAGTCCGAGCCGATGTCGTGCGAGAGCGCCGCCGGCACCAAGCCCAACGTCGCCACCAACATGGTCATCATGATCGGCCGCAGGCGCCGCACCGCGCCCAGCACCGCCGCTTCCTCAATGCCGTAGCCGGCGGCGCGCAACTGGTTGATGTACTCCACCATGATCAGCCCGATTTGCACCGACACCCCGAACAGAGCGAGGAAGCCTACGCCGGAGGAAACACTCAAGTGCGTTCCGGTGATCCACAACGCGAAGATGCCGCCCACCGGCGCCACGGCCACACTGAGCAGCACCAGCCACGACCATTTGAAAGAGTCGAAGTCGGAATACAGCACGAAAAAAATTACCAGGATCGTCAACGGAACAATGATTGCCAGACGGCGTTGCGCGCGCTTCTGGCTTTCGTATTCGCCGGCCCAGTCCAGTTTGTAGCCTGGCGGCAGCCTGATCTCTTTGTCCACCGCGGCCATCGCTGAAGTGACCGTGCTGCCCAAGTCGCGCCCGCGCACGCTGTACTTGATAGCCACATAGCGCGAATTTGTCTCGCGGTAAATCACCGACGCGCCGTCGTCCACGGTGATGGTGCACAGTTGGTTGAGCGCCACGCGCTCGCCGCTCGGCGAAAGAATGCGAATCTCGCCGATGGTCTCGATGTTCCGGCGATACTCGGGTTGGTAGCGGACCACCAGGTCGTAGCGGCGGTCGTCTTTCAGAATCTGGCTGACCGCCTTGCCGCCCACCGCAGTTTCCACGGCGTCCTGCACGTCGGCGACGTTGATGGCGAAGCGGTCGGCCTTGGCGCGATCAATCGTGATGTTGACGTTTGGCTGGCCGATCACGTGGAAAATCCCGAGATCCTCTACGCCGGGGATGTTGCTCATGATCGACACGATGTGATCGCCCATTTCCTCCAGCGTCTTCAGATCGGTGCCGTAAAGCTTGATGGCCAACTGCCCGCGCACGCCGCTGACCGCTTCTTCCATGTTGTCGGCGATGGGCTGAGAAAACCCCCAATTAACGCCGGGAATCTTCTCCAGGTCCGCGGTCATGGCGGAAATCAACTCGTCTTTGTTCTCGTGGAACTGGGCGCGCCATTGCTCATGGGGCCGGAGATCCACAAAATGCTCATTGTTGAAGAAGCCAGGATAGTCGGTGCCGTCGTCGGGCCGGCCCACTTGCGAGACCACTTGGGTCACTTCCGGATACTTGATCAGAATGGCCCGGGCTTCGCGCATGACGCGCTCGCCTTCGGTGGGTCCGGTGCTGGCGGCCAGGGTGCCGCGCACCCAAATGGCGCCTTCGTCCAAGTGCGGAAGAAACTCCGATCCCACCGCGCCGCTGGCGGCCAGCGCGATGGTCCCGCCCAGCAGCGCCAGCGCCACGCCCACCACCACCCAGCGATGGCGCACGCAATAGTGCAGAGTGTGTTGATACTGTTTGGTCATGAAAATCAGCACGGGATTGTGCCACTCCTTGGCGCCTTGCCGGAAAATGTAACTGGCCAGCACCGGCGCCAGGGTGATCGAGAATACCAGCGCGCCGAACAAGGCAAAGGCCACCGTCCAGGCCATCGGGCGGAACAGTTTCCCTTCCACGCGTTGCAGTGTGAAGATGGGTACGTAAGCCAGGATGATGATGCCGCGCGCGTAAAACACCGGCCGCTGCACCTCGTGCGCGGCGTGGGCGATCACTTCCCGAACGTTGTAGTTGCGCTCGCCTTTGGAGTCAAGTGGCGCAGGATGTTTTCGATCATCACCACCGAGCCGTCCACAACCATGCCGAAGTCCAACGCGCCCAGCGACAGTAAGTTCGCGGGAATTCCCCGCAGGTCCAGACAAATGGACGCGAACAGGAGCGCAAAGGGAATGGTCAGCGCCACGATCAGCGCGCTGCGTAAATTCCCCAGAAACAGGAACAGGACGCTGACCACCAGAAGCATGCCGACGGTCAGGTTGTGCAAGACCGTCTTGGTGGTGAGATGGACCAGGTCGCTGCGGTCGAGAAACGGAACGATCTTCACGCCGGGAGGCAGCAGGCGATTGTTCAACTCGTCCACTTTTTCGTGGATCGCTTCCAGCGTGGCGTCGAACTCCGCGCCTTTGCGCATCAGCACAATACCTTCCACCGTGTCCGGTTCGTCGAGCACATGCCCGTCATGGCGATGAATGGCCTTGCCAATTTGACCCAGGCGGATTTTAGGCCTTTGCGTCACGGTGGCCACGTCGCGCACGCGCACCGGCGTGCCATTTTGCGTTTTCAGGAACGTCGCCCCGACATCGGCCGTGTCCCGCATCAAGCCGACGGCGCGGATGTTGAACTGTTGCTGGCCGCGCTCCAGAAAACTGCCGCCGGCGTTGGTATTATTAGCCGCCAGCGCCTGCTCCACCTGTCCGATGCCGATGCCGTAGGAAACCAGCTTGTTGGGATCCACCTGAACTTGATATTCGCGCGTGGTTCCGCCAAAACTGGAGACATCCACCACGTTGGGCACCGACTTCAGTTGCTTCTCGACATACCAATCCTCCAGGCTTTTCAACTCCATCAAGTCGTATTGCGGATTGCCGCTTTCCAGCGTGTACCAATAGATTTGTCCCACGGGACTGTAGTCGGGGCCGAGCTGGGGAGTCAGGTTGGCCGGCAGAGTGACTTGTCCTAGTTTTTCCAGGGCCTCCTGGCGGCTGCGCTGGCTGTCGGCCGAATCTTCAAAGATGACTGTGACGATGGACAGGCCGAAGGTAGAGACGCTGCGCAAGTGGGTCATGTCCCGCAGACCGCTCATCTGCGCTTCCACCGGCACGGTGATTTGCTGCTCCACCTCTTCGGCGGCGCGTCCCGGCCATTGCGTGATCACCTGCACCCAGTTATTGGCGACGTCCGGGTAAGCCTCCACCGGAAGCTTGATGAAGGCGATGATCCCCCATATCAGGATGACCCCGCCCAGCGCGATCACCAGTAGGCGTTCCCGTAGCGCGAAGTCGAGAATCCAACGAATCATGCGTGGAGTCCGGTCTTTACTTTTCGATGGCGGTTGCGAATTGCAGGGCGTTCTTCACTGCCTGATCGCCTTTGTTGAGACCCGTGAGCACATACTCCAGCCCGTCGGGCGCAACTTCACCACCCTGAATCTCCACGCGCCGGAACTGTTTGCCGCCCAGCGGACGGAAGACCCAATCCTTGTCGTGAAGACGCAGGATCGCCGTCGCCGGGATCACCACGCGGTCGCGCGACGCTTGCGAAGTGAAGCGCGCCACGGCAAACATTCCCGGCCGCAACAGGCCGCCGGGATTGGCCAATTCCAGACGCACCTTGGCGGTTCGCGTGGCGGGATCGAGCAAACTGGAGATGTTGCTGATGCGCGCCTTCCAGACGCGATCCGCATAGGCGTTCAAGCGAACCTCGGCCGTATCGCCCAGGCGAACCTCCGCCAGCAGGTTTTCGTACACGTCGCATAAAATCCAAACTGTGGAGAGATCGGCGATCGTGAACAGGTTGGGCGAATTGTCCAAGGAGCGCACCCCGCCGGCCGTCTGGATGTTTTGCTCCACGATGACGCCGGAGGACGGCGCGTGCACTTCCACGATTGGCGAGGGATGCTCCGGATCGCCGCCCAGGATGCGAATGCGTTCGGCGGTGGTCCGCAAATCCACCTGCGCTTTCTGCTCGGCGTCGTCGGCGGTTTCCAGGTCCTTCATGGCCAGCGCGCCGTGGTCCAGCAGATCCTTGGCGCGGTCGCGGGCCCGGCGCGCCAACACTTCGTCGGCGACCGCCTTTTGATAATCGGAGAACGCCAGCGCCAGATCGTTGCTGTGAATTTTCAGCAGCAATTGGCCTTTCTTCACGTCGTCGCCCAAGCGCGCGCTGATTTCCACCACGCGCCCGCCGGAGAGCGATAGTACCGGCACGTTGCGGGAGACGTCGGCTGCCACCACGCCGTTGGACGTCACGTCGTCGTGAACCCGCCGTACATCGGCTGTGACCAACGGGAACTGCTCCGGCTTGCCCACCGAGAACACGTCGGGATCGGTGGGCGGCTCCACTTTCACGGTGGCGGAAGGCGCAGCGTCGGCTGATTGCGACCTCGAACACGCCGTACCGGTCAGGCAAGACACCATATAAACCGACAGCCCGAGCAAGGCAAGCAGCCGCTGAGGTTTCAGTGCACGAATCACCGCAAGACCCCCAGCCGCAAGTCCCGCCGGCGATTGGAAAGACGATTTCGCACTAATCCAACGATTGACCAAGCGATGCATCCCAGATAGTTTACACTCAACTTCAACGAATTGGACAAGTTGGCTCCATCGAAAACACTTCTTAACGGACACGGAAGGGATTGCCATTCCGCCGAGGGACTCGAGGCTCGCGAAACCATCCACCACTGGCAGAAAAGCAGCCGTTTCATGGAGATTCGACAGCGCCTTCGCTGGTTGTTAAGGTATTGATAATAAATATAGTTAATCCTTGCGATTGGTACAGCAATCTTCGGAGTGGCCGTTTGATTAGGTTCCGTTTGAGAGCGGCTGATGTCATAATCAGCGGTTCGAGAACGGAACGGCCGGCGGGAGAGATGGAAGAAAGAGCCTAAGAGTGAAACAAGCATCCACGTGGCGACTTGAACAGATCTGGGAGGAACGCAATCGCTGGCGAATGCAGGCGATCAGCGCCGCGGCCGTGCTGGCGATCGCCCTGGTGGACTGGTGGACCGAGCCTTACATATCGCTGGGGTTCTTGTACCTGTTTCCCATTATGCTGTCGGCGGCGTTTCTGCCGCGCTGGGCGGTGGTCTTAATGGGAGTTGGCTGCGCGGTATTGAGCGACTTGTTCAGTTCGCTCGATCCGTCCGGAGAAGTTTTTCGCCTAAGCTTTGAAACGCTGGCGCTGGTTGGGTGTGGCCTGTTTGTTTCGGAGATGGTGCGCAATCGCCGGCTCACGGTGGAGGCCCAGGAGCGGCTTCGTATCCTGGTGGAGACCAGTCCCGCGGCGATCGTGACCATTGACGATCATGGCTTCATCGAACTGGCCAACGCCGCAGCCGCGGAATTGTTTGGCCCTCGCGAGGGCAGTCTGGTGGGCCACCCGATTGCCGCGTTTCTGCCGGAGTTGCATCACGCGTTGCGGCGCGAGGAAGGTCCGCAGTTCCGCACGTCCATGCGCTGCCGGGGCCACCGCGATAATGGGGAATCCTTCATGGCCGACGTCTGGTTTTCCACATATAAGGAAGGTCCTTCACCGAAGCTGGCGGCGATTATCGGAGAAGTAGTCGATGAACCCGCCACGGGGGTGGCTGGGGCTACGACTCCCGCCAAAGACGGTAGCGGCCGCATGCCGCTGAATGCTCGCGAAGTAGAAGTGTTGCGGTTCTTGGTCCAAGGCTTGGCCAACAAGGAGATCTCTGCACGTATGGACATTTCCGAGAGCGCCGTGAAAAACACCCTTCAACAATTGTTCGCCAAAGCCGGCGTGCGCACTCGCAGCCAGCTCGTCCGTGTGGCCCTGGAGGAATTCCGGGACTTGCTGTAGGCTCTTGCAACGCAATCATACGATTATCCGCACGATTATCCAACAACCGGCGCTTCAGCAACAAGATAGCTGGCATCCATCGGTACGGCAAGATAGAGTTCACATCTAAGCTAGGAAAGCCCTCGATTTGTTCTTATGAAGACTCCCGCCCTCGGCAAGAGCTACCGTCGGCGCCTTGCCGCATTTGTCCTGCTCGCGTCGGCGTTGGCGCTATTCTCCGCTGGCTGCGGCAAGAACGCGCAGACCCAGGCCTCGGGAGATGGAGCGCCGCCCAAAGCTGTCGTTCAGCAGGACGATGATGCCAGCAATTTTAAGCTGGATCATCCCGAGCGCTTCCCGCTGGTCACCGCCACCGAGCATAACGCCGCGCCGGAGTTGAACGTCACCGGAACGGTCGGCCCGGACGTCTCGCGGCAAGTGCCGGTGGTTTCGCTGGCTTCCGGACGCGTAGTGGAGATTGATGCACGTCTGGGCGACGAGGTGAAGAAAGGCCAACTGCTGTTCAAAGTTCGCAGTTCGGACATCGCTTCGGCTTACTCGGATTATCGCAAGGCCATCGTTAACGAGCAATTGGCCAAAGTGCAACTGGATCGCGCGCAAACCCTGTACGATCACGGAGCCGTCGCCAAGAGCATCCTGGAAGTGGCTCAGAACGCCGAGCAGAACGCCAAGGTGGACTTGGAGACCGCCAGCGAACATCTCAAGCTTCTCGATTCGGACCTCAATCATCCCACCGGCATCGTCAGCGTTTTCGCGCCGGTTTCCGGCGTGATCACCGATCAGCAGATTACCAACGCCGCGGGCGTCCAAGGTTTGGCGGGCCCAAATCCGATGACCATTTCCGATCTTTCCCGCGTCTGGATCCTGTGCGACGTGTATGAAAACAACCTGGCGCAGGTGCAAGTGGGCGAGTACGCCGAGGTCAAGCTGAACGCCTATCCCGGGCGCGTCTGGAAAGCGCGGATCGGCAACATCGGGCCGATCCTCGATCCCAACTTGCGCACGGCCAAGGTCCGCCTGGAAGTGGAGAATCCCGGAATGCTGATGAAGGTGGGAATGTTTGTGACCGCCGCTTTTCAAGGCAATCACATGGAGAAGCACGCGGTGGTGCCGGCCACGGCGATCCTGCATCTGCATGATCGTGACTGGGTGTACACGCCGGTTGGCGACGGCCGGTTCCGGCGTCTGGAAGTCGTGGCGGGAAGCACTCTGCCGGACAACATGCAAGAGATCGCACGCGGCGACCTCAAGCCCGGCATGCAGGTGGTGGCCAACGCGTTGGTGCTGCAGAATACCGTGGAGCAATAAGACCTAGGCCCGAGCCACGAGGCCCGAGGTCCGAGTCGGCTCGGGCCTCGGGCCTCGGGCCTCGCGACTGGAATCCAGATGATCAATCGGCTGGTCGATTACGCCCTCAACAATCGCTTCCTGATCCTCTCCATGGGAGTGCTGCTATTTGCCTGGGGCGCGGTCTCTTTCCATCAGCTTCCCGTGGAGGCCTATCCCGACGTCGCCAACAACTACGTGCAGGTGATCACGCAATGGCCCGGCCGGGCGGCCGAGGAAGTGGAGCAGCAAATCACCATTCCCCTGGAAATCGGAATGAACGGCATTCCTCATCTGGTGCATCTGCGGTCGGTGTCGCTGGCTGGGCTCTCCAGCTTGTCCATGGTCTTCGACGACGACTCCGAGAACGACTGGAACCGCGAAAAAGTTCTGGAGCGTTTCACGCAAGTGAACTTGCCCGCGGGATTACAGCCGCAGATAGGCACCGACTGGAGCCCGGTGGGCCAAGTTTACTTTTTCACGCTGAAAAGCAGCAATCCCAAGTATGACGTGATGGAACTGAAGTCGCTGGAAGATTGGGTGGTCGAGAAAAACTTTAAAGCCGTGCCCGACATCGTGGACGTGGCCAGTTTCGGCGGACCCACCCGCGAGTATCAGGTGCGCCTGGACCCCAACCTGCTAATCGCGCATGGCCTGGCCATCGCGCAAGTGGAGCAGCAATTGACCGCCAACAATACTAATGCCGGTGGCAGTTTCATCGAGTCGGGACTCCAACAGGTCAACGTGCGCGAAGTGGGACTGGTGGATCGCGTGCGCGACATCGCCGATACCGTGGTCACCGCCAAGAACGGCGTTGCGTTGCGCGTGCGCGACATTGCCGTGGTGGAGCAGGGCCCGAAGGTGCGTCTGGGGCAGTTTGGGCGCGCCGCGCATCTTGCGGATGGACGCATTCTGGACAACCCCGACGTGGTCTCCGGCATCGTGCTGTTGCGCAAAGGCGCCGACCCGGACGAGGCGTTGCGGGGCATTCACGCCAAGGTTCAAGAGTTGAACGAACATATCCTGCCCCCGGGCGTAAAAGTGGTTCCCTTCATTGATCGTAGCGACCTGGTGCGTCTGACCACGGGCACGGTACTGGAGAACCTCATCAAGGGCATGATCCTGGTGGTGATCATTCTGCTGCTGTTCCTTGGGAATCTGCGCGGCGCAATCATTGTGTCCCTGACCATTCCGTTCTCGCTGCTATTTGCGGCCACGTGTTTGAAGCTCAAGGGGATCCCGGCCAACCTGCTGTCGCTGGGGGCGCTCGATTTCGGCATGGTGGTGGACGGCGCCGTGGTCATGGTGGAAAACATCATCCGCCACCTGAGCGCCCGCGGCCAGGACCAACGACCGGTGTCGCAGCGCATCTTCGACGCCGCGCACGAAGTGCAGCGTCCCGTCTTTTACGCCATCGGCATCATCATCACCGCGTACCTGCCGATCTTCACGCTGCAGCGCGTGGAGGGCCGTCTGTTCAAGCCGATGGCCTGGACCGTGGCGTTCGCGCTGTTGGGCGCGCTGGTTTTTTCGATGTTGCTGGCGCCGGTGCTGGCCAGCCTGTTTTTCCCGCGCGGCACCAAGGAATGGCGCAATCCCGTGATGCTTTGGGTGACCGAACGCTACCGCTGGGCGGTCAAATGGGCCATCGAGCACCGTTGGGCGCCGCTCCTGGCCAGTGTGGCAGGAGTGGCGGTGGCGGCCTATCTGACGCTGGGCGGCGCGATCGGCTCGGAATTTCTTCCGCACCTGGACGAGGGCGCGCTATGGGTGCGCGGCACGCTGGCGCCCAGCACCGGACCCACCGAAGGAACGCGGCTGGCCAACCAGGCGCGCATCATTCTGGCGTCTTTTCCAGAAGTCACGCAGACCACCAGCCAGGTAGGACGCCCGGATGACGGCACCGACACGACGGGATTCTTCAACACCGAGTACTTCGTGGATCTCAAACCCAAAGAACAGTGGCGTCCCGTTTTTCACCAAGATAAAGACGAACTGATCGCCGCTATGAATCGTGAGGTGTCCAAGCTGCCCGGCGTGGTCTGGGGATTCTCGCAACCGATTGCCGACAATATGGAAGAAGCAGTTAGCGGCGTGAAGGGGGAACTGGCCGTCAAGGTTTACGGCAACGATCTGCGGGTTCTGGAAGGCAAGGCCGACGAGGTCGCCGGCGTCATGCGCGCGATTAGCGGAGTCGAAGATCTCGGCGTCTTTCGCGTGCTTGGCCAGCCCAACTTGAACTTTCAGGTGGACCGCCAGCAGGCTGCGCGCTACCAGGTCAACGCCGCCGACGTGCAGGACGCCATCCAAACCGTGGGCGGCAACGCGCTCACGCAGGTGCTGCAAGGCGAAGCCCGCTACGATCTGATGCTGCGTTACCTTCCCGATTTTCGCGACCGCCGCGAGGCTCTGGAAAACATCCGGCTGCTGGCGCCCTCCGGCGAGCGCGTCTCGCTGGCGCAACTTTGCAAGGTAGACGCAAGCGACGGCGCATCGGAGATTTATCGCGAGGGCAATTCCCGTTACGTAGCCGTCAAGTTCAGTGTGCGCGGCCGCGACTTGGGCGGCGCGGTGGAAGACGCCATCGCCAAAGTCGCACAGCAGGTCAGGCTGCCCGAGGGATACCGCATCGCCTGGGAGGGGGAGTACGAAAGCCAGCAGCGCGCCCAGGCGCGCCTGTTTCTGATCGTCCCGATGACCGTCCTGCTGATCGCCATCATTCTCTACACCATGTTCAAGTCCTTCAAGTGGGCCGGACTGATCCTGGTGAACATTTTGATTGCGCCGGTGGGAGGCGTACTGGCGCTGTACGCCACGCATACGAATTTCAGCGTGTCTTCCGGAGTCGGCTTCCTGGCGTTGTTCGGCGTCTCCGTACAGGTGGGAGTGATTCTGTTGGAGTACATCAATCAGCTTCGGGCGCGCGGCAACTCCGTGGAAGATTCCGCGGTGTATGGCGCGGTGCTGCGGCTGCGCCCGATCATGATGACCATGCTGGTGGCCACGCTGGGCCTGCTGCCGGCGGCGGCCTCCCACGGCATCGGCTCGGATTCGCAGCGGCCCTTCGCTATCGTTATTGTCGGCGGCTTGATGGCCGCACTGCTGATGAGCATTTTCCTGATCCCGACGCTCTACGTATGGATTGCCGGCGATCATGATGTGCTGCCGAAACCCGAGTCCGATGAGGAAGTGTAGTGTCGTTGGAACACGGGGTACACGGAAAGAACAAGATCAGCCACAGATGAACACAGATGAACGCAGACGGATTCGTTTTCTATCTGCGTTCATCTGCGTTCATCTGTGTTCATCTGTGGCTGCAACTGCTTTTTCCGTGTCCTCCGTGTTCCAAAAAACTAAGCCGACTCGATAATCAGATTCCCATACTGAATCGTATCTCCCGTGCGAATCAGCCCGAGGGCCGACGGCACGCGTCGTTTGAACTCCACGTGCGGCTCCTCGATCACCTCAATGCCCGCAAAGGCGCCCACCCGCGCCTGGACGGTGGCGGCGTCGTTGACGACGTTGAATTCCTGGGCTTGATAGATTCGCCCAACCACGAAATTACCGCGGATCGCCGCCAGCACCTCCAGCACCTTAGGAATGTCGTCTACCAGGGAGATGTCCACGGTTTCGATTTGCGGCCAGTAGGGAAATCCGCGATCGGCGATCACCAGCGTATTAGTATGGCGGGTGCGGCACAGCAGGGATTGGATGGCGGGATTCAGGATGCCGGTTTTCACCATGACGTTTCTCGCAACGTTCTTCGCAACAACCTCAATCCGTGATGGTAACATGCAATCACGATGAAAGCTTTCGTGATTCGCGCGCCCGGAGTGCACGCCCTGGAACAGATCCCCGAGCCTCAGCCGGGACCCGGCGAGGTTTTGCTGCGTGTCCGGATGATCGGCTTTTGCGGCACCGACCTGAGCAGCTTCAAAGGATCCAACGCGCTGGTCTCCTATCCGCGCGTGCCCGGCCATGAGATCGCCGCCACGGTGGAAGATCCCCGCGGCGCGCCCGGCCTGCACGCGGGCCAGGACGTGACCCTGATGCCCTACGCCAACTGCGGCGAATGCACGGCCTGCCGCGCCGGGCGTCCTAATGCCTGCCGCAATAATCGCACGTTAGGCGTCCAGCGGGAAGGCGCGCTGACCGAATACATCGCCGTTCCCGCGGAAAAGATTTTTGCCGCGCCGGCGCTTTCCATCCGCGAGTTGTGCCTGGTAGAGCCGCTCAGTATCGGCTGCCACGCCTGTTCGCGCGGAGACGTCACCGCCGCGGACACCGTGGCGGTATTGGGATGCGGCGGCGTGGGGCTCGGTGTTATCGCCATGGCCGCGTTTCGCGGCGCCACGGTGATCGGCGTGGACGTTGACGACGGCAAACTCGAAGTGGCCCGCGCATGCGGTGCGGCGCACACGATTCATTCCGGGCGGGAGTCTCTCCATGAACGTTTGCTTGAAATCACTTCCAGCCAGGGACCCAATGTAATCGTCGAAGCCATCGGCCTGCCCGTCACCTTCCGCGCCGCCGTGGACGAAGTAGCGCAGGCTGGACGGGTGGTCTACCTGGGCTTCGCCAGGGATACCGTGAAGTACGACACGCGCCAGTTCGTGCTGAAGGAACTGGATATCCGCGGATCGCGCAACGCGCTGGCGCAGGATTTCGCCGAGACCATTCGCATGTTGGAAGCGCGTAAGTTCCCGGTGGAAAACGCGGTAGGCCTGACCGTTTCCCTGGAGGAAGCCGGCGAGGCTCTGGCGGCTTGGAGCGTCAATCCATCGCGATTCCGCAAAATCCAGGTGCGGCTGTAACGCAGGCCTCCGGCCTGTTCTTGTAGCGCAGGCCTCCGGCCTGTTCTTGTAGCGCAGGCCTCCGGCCTGTTCTTGTAGCGCAGGCCTCCGGCCTGTTCTTGTAGCGCAGGCCTCCGGCCTGTTCTTGTAGATCTTCCGAAAAAAGGAAAAGAAGAAAATAGCAAGAAAAAGAACAGGCCGGAGGCCTGCGCTACAATTGTCGGATGGAACGGACGTTCTATCGCCGGCGACTGCCGCATATCACGCCTGAAGGAAGGTTCTTGTTCGTCACATGGCGATTACACGGCTCGCTGCCGGCTAGGCGCGGCTCATTCCCATCCGGTCCGGAGAAGAGTTTGTAGAGTGGGATCTCGTTCTCGACCGCGCTACCGATGGACCGCTGTGGTTACGCGACGCCCGCATCGCGCAATTGGTCGCGGACGCCTTTCGGTATGGCGATAACGAATTGCGCCTCTACGATCTTCGCGCTTGGGTGATCATGGCGAATCACGTTCACCTGTTAATTCTTCCCAAGGTCAACCTCGGCAGAATCACAAAAGCCTTGAAAAACTACACCGCGGCGAGAGCGAACGTCTTGCTGGGCCGGACAGGATCGCCATTCTGGCAGCGGGAGTCTTTCGACCATTGGATACGCAACGAAGAGGAATACGGGAGGGTGGTTCGATACATTGAGAACAACCCGCTCAAGGCCGGCCTTGTAGCGCGCCCGGAGGACTGGCGATGGTCCAGCGCGGATCGCGCGCCCTTGTAGCGCGTTTGTAGCGCTACCTGCCAGCGAAAAAGAACAGGCCGGAGGCCTGCGCTACCTGCTAGTGTCAACGCCGAATGAAAAATCCTCATTTCGCCGGTTGAAAATTCCTCACCCTTTGCCGGCCTGGTAGTTGACACAGGTCAGCAACTTCGCCGACCATCCGGAAAGCCGGTGAAGCGGAGGCGGGCTCTGCTGGAGAGCAACCCGCCGAGGAATAGCCGGCCGCAGACTCATCGAGACGATGGGGCCGGGGCGAGGCGATTCGGCAGGCTCCCGGCAACGCCCGAACGATTCCATCGGATCGATAGATCTGCCATGCCTGGAAAAACTCACGATGAGCTTCGCGTTCCTTCCGGGAGCGCTGGCCGCCGGCTCAACGGGCGGAACGCTCGTTCGGTGCGCGGCAGGAATCCAGCGCCGGCCTTGCGGCGCTCTTTGAAACGATAACTCTCACCACGAATGTTCATGGTCGTAGAGTGATGCAGCAAACGATCCAGGATCGCGGTGGCGATGATCGGATCGCCGAAGATCGAGCCCCATTCGCCATAGCTCTTGTTGGACGTGAGAATGATGCTGCCTCGTTCGTAGCGGGCGCTGACGAACTGAAAAAAGATGGTCGCGCCGAGCTCGTCGAGAGGCAAGTATCCCATCTCGTCGATGACGAGGACCTTCGGCGCCAGATAGATGCGCATCCGCCGGTCGAGCCGCCCTCCCGGTAAGCGCGGCCGAGATCGGTCACCAGATCGTGCGCGGTCATGAAGTATGCCGCCATGTCCGGCCTGGATCGCGCCTCGGCCAGGGCCACTGCCAAGTGAGTTTTGCCGACGCCGGGCGGACCGAGCAAAATCACATTGGGCCTCATGCACGAAACGCAACGTGCGCAATTCGCTGATCTGGCGTTCGTCGATGGAAGGCTGAAAGGCAAAATCGAACTGGCCGAACGTTTTCACATATGGCAGGTGAGCCAGTTGTAGTCGCGCCTTCAGATAACGCTGCCGCCGCGCATCGGCTTCGCGCGTTCATCACCTCAAGCAGGAAATCGCCGTAAGACGATTCTTTCTTCGAGGCGCTTTCCAGCAGCGTCTCCAGACGCGCGTCGATGGCTGTGAGGCCGAGCGCGCCGAGTGTGGTTCGCAATCGTTCGATCGTGGTCATCGCGCACCTCCGGCCAGGCTCTCGTAAGCCGCCAGCGGCCGTTGTTCCACCACAGGCGCACTCTGCCGGATGTGAATCAGCGTCTTGCCCGCCGTCGCTGCTGCCGAGCGGAATACCTTCATGATGCTCACCGATGGTCACTACCTGATGCTGGCGTACGCCGGCGACATGAACCGCGATACGGTCCGCGCCGTAGCGCACTTCGATATCGCGACCGTCTTCGCGAACCCAGACTTCCTTGCCTGCGTATTGCCAGGGTACCGAATAGCGGCTGCCCTGCCACGCGACATACGCATCCCGTGCGACTTTGCGCAGCTCATCGTCCACGTACGGATAGTCAGGACGGCCGTTCACCATCTGCATGGCGAACTGATCCTCGTCAAACCGCCTCAGCACTTCCGTGCCGGTCGTGCCATGCACGCGCTGGTTGGCAACCTCGGCGACCCATCCGCGCAACTCGGCATTGAAGTCGGCCAGATTGCCTGGTTCTCGCCCCAGCAGTCCGCACAGAAAATTTCGCCGGACGTATTTCACGCCCGACTTTCCATCTTCCCTTTCGTCTGCGCCCGATAAGGGCGGCACAACCGCGGGGTGAAGCCCCAGTAGCGCGCAAAGTCGAGAAACACCGCGTTCCAGATAATCTCGCCGCGTTCGTCGGTGCCCGTCCACACCGTCTTCATCCGGTCGTAGAGGATCTCCTCCGGCACGGCGCCCCATTGCCGGAACGCCGTCTCGTGCATCCGCAGCAGCGTTCCCAGTTTCTGATCCGTCGCCGCTTCCGCCATCATCATCCGGCTGTAGCCCAGCGTGATCGTGAAGCCCCAGAGCTTTCGCTCATCGCCATCTTCCACAAGAGAACCGAGTGACCCCAGTCCACCTGCGCCTGCTTGCCGGGCGGCGTCTCGAATCGTCGCACCGCCACCACTTGCGCCGACTCTCGCTGCGGCTTCAGCCAGTCCTTCAGAATCGTGCAGCCGCCGGTATAGTTGCGTTTCCGCAGTTCCCTCAGCAGTACCTGTGCGTTCCACACTCCGGCCTGCAGCCGCTCATTCAGATACGGCTTGAATGGCTCCAGCTTGCTTGCCGGTGCCGGCCTTGTCCGTACACCGGCCTTTCCGTCTTCAGCAGATACTTCGCGAATCGTCTTGCGGTCATAGCCAGTCAGTTCACTGATCGCCTGATGCTCAGTCCTTGCCTCTTCAGTTCCTCTATCTTTTGCACGTCTCCTCCTCGTAACAAGGTGGGATCCTCCTCTCAGGTGAGAGTCGGTCCTTTTTACCTCAGCCACGAGGGTGGGGAGTTTTCAATCGGCGATTTGGGGATTTTACAACCGGCGGTGACACTAGAACACAGAGACCTCGGTGGACGGCCGGAAATGTATGCTGTGTTTCGGGTCTGCGGTCATTCGTTCGCGTTTAGCTGTTGGCACACCAAGCTGAACACTTGTGTTGCTTTCAGCAGGGCTTCGGATGCTTCTTCTCGGGGGATCTCGCGCCAGTCGTCGGCGTAGCGAACCTCCACGGCATAATCGGCAAGGGAGACGGCGCTCTCCTCCAGGACCGAGAAGTCCTCGTAGAAGTTCCGGCAAAGCGCCAAGAGCTTAACCACGTCATGCGTTCGCGGAGGAACTTGATCGACAAACACCAGGAATGCCTTCAGTGATTTTTCGGCATTGCTGGCAGTGAAAGCACACTATGTCCGCCGGCACATCGTCCACTTGGAGCATTGTTCGCGCAGTGTGAAGGTCATGGGAAGCTTTCTTGATCCATCGCTGAATGACCAACTGCTTGTCATCCATGGCAGACGACACCTTCCCGCGATACGATATGCCCGAGCGTCGAGGGCACATTTCCGCTGACGCTCGTACTCCTCGGGAGTCAGAACAAAAAGGTCGAGGGAGAACTCCGGGCGAGGAAACAACCGGCGCACCGCGAGCTTCACATCGCGTTTCGAGAGCGGGCCTTTGTAAATGAGCAACAAATCCACGTCACTCTCAGGTCCCGCTTGCCCGCTGCGTTGGGAGCCAAAAGAGGATGATCCTCTCCGGGTGAATGGCGCCGGCGATCCGTTGCGCAATGACTTGTACTTCACGATTCATGGTGGAACCAAGCCAGCTACACCTTATTGTACGCCAGTTCGTGGCACGCAATCGATCGAGCAAGTTTCTCGCTGGACTGGACTGACAGGCTCTGTGGCCAGAAACAGAAAAAAGCCACGAAGGACTTTCATCCTTCGTGGCCTTTTTCTTACGTTGCTTCGTGCCTTCGTGGTGGGAAAAACCCCCCTCTAGCTAGAAGTGCAGCCGCAAGCCGAACTCCATGTTCCGAGGCGTGTTCGCCTGGCTGGTGATACTGCCAAAGGACGTCGGACTGGTCAAGCTAAGCGAAGGACCGCTCGGCTGCATATGGTTGAGGACGTTGGTGATCTGGAAGATCAACGTCGCGCCCAGCCGGTCCTCTTTGAGGATGCTGAAGTTCTTGGCGATGGTGGCATCCACGTTCCAAGAGGGCTGGAGCGGATCATACCACTATAGCCACCGCAATTGGTGTCCACGCCCAGGACGCAGGGCCGGAACTCGCTGTAGATCTGCCCGGGGTTGGCATACATGCCCTGGCCTTGCGGGTTGGTGCCGCCGATGACCTGGACCACACCCGTGCTCGAAACGGGGCAATTCGTGCACGTCGTAGTGGTCGGCACCCCGACGATCCGCGAGTTTGAACCTGTGTAAGCCGATATGGCTACCGCATGGCCAGCGGCCGTGCTTCCTGTTGAAGAGTTGGGCGCGGCGGTCTCGCCAAAGTTGTTGCTGGATGCTGAGACTGCGGTCGGATTTCCGGACTGGGCAGTGAAGAGCGGCGAGACGTCCAGCCGCCCAGAAGCGCTCCCAGCAGACCCTTCTGGTTTTTGAAGAAGGGCGGCTGGTAGTAGCCGATGAGGTTGTAGGTGATCGGGATATCGTATATCTGCGGACCGTAATTGGCCTGCATGTTCCATGGATTGAGCGCGGTGTTGCCGCTGGTGGCCTGGTAGGACTGCGCCGTGCCCAGCGCCCGGCTCCAAGTGAGGTTGGACTGCAACGTCATACCGTGATAGTCGGCCATCCGGGTGGAGATGTAGAGGGCGTTGTAGTTGGAGAAGCCCAGGCTGGTGGATAAATTCGCCGCGCTCAACTGGCCGAGCTCATCCATCGTGGTTTTCCCCGGAACCCAGGAGGACTGGCCGTTGAGAGACTGCCATATCTGGACAACGTTGTTGGCCTTCAGGTAGGTCAGACCCGTGAAGGCTTTCGAGTTGGCGACAACGGCAGTCGTGCAATTGGCGTATCCGCTGCAGAATGCGGAGCTGGCTCCGCCCAGGGCAGCTTCAAAGAACGGCTGGGCCGCCAGCGTGCCTGTGAACGCGCCGCTCTTCGGGTCGACGCCGACGCCCGCGCAAGTTGGGGAGTTCGATGTGCAAACCTGCGAATACAGCGAGCCGTAGGCGCTGGCAAAGGTCTGCCCGCCCAGGGTCAGCATCGTCGGAATGGCATCCAAGTTGATTTCCTGGAAGTCGTTCTTGGAGATTCTCCCGATGTAGCCGACATCCACCGTCACCTTCCTGGAAACCTGCCGCTGGATCGAAAACGTCACGGAGTCAACCCGGTTCGGCTTGAAGTTCGGGTCCAGGGTATTCGACGTCGCCCGCGTTGGGGAAGCCGGAGGTTCCCGGGAAGTAAGGCTGTGGCAACGTTGGGGTGGGACCGACTAGTGGGGCCACGATGCCGTCCGGTCCGAAGCGAAACACGCTGGAGGGACCAGACGCCCGGCGCGCAAGTTCCGTTGGAAAGAACATTGGTGCAGGCGGCGCCCTGCAGGAAGCCCGGACCCAAGAGGGGAACCAGGACTTGATCCACACCGTTCAGGCGGCCGTAGAGGCGGCTATAGCCGCCGCGAATCACTGTCTTGCCTTGGCCGAAGAGCTTGCCCAGGATACCGTCGGTGAAACTCGGATTCCAAGCCAAAGCAACTCGCGGGCTGAACTCGCCATAGAACGGATTGTAGGGATACTTGAGTCCCGACCCAATGTTGCGAACCTCCGAAAAGCCGATCTGTGGGTTGTAGTTCTGTCCTTGGAGAGCCGCGGATTGTTTGGCAGCCAAATAGTTGGCCGCGCTGATCTCGTTGCCGGAAGAATCGACCAGATTGATCTGCTTGCCGTTGATCTCGTACGGCGGCATTTCCAAAGCCCAAGCCAAGCCGTAAACAAAGGTGAGAGTTGGCTTGATATGCCATGTGTCGCCCCAGTAGACGTTGTAGTAAGGGATCACGCTTTGGTCAAAGGCCTGCTGGCCTAGTGGTTGCAGATTCAGCGCCGATCCCGAGCGCGAGTACATCACTTGCGACTGCGAGACCAGCCCGAGAACCTCGGAATAGTACGTCTCGTAGGTGGAATTTGACGAACCAGAAGCGGGAAGGCCGCTGGGGAGGACCGAGGCCGGGAAAGTGAGTCCGGTGGACTGAATCAAGTACGTGGGGTTGACGTCAGTCGTAGACCCGTTGTCATTCCGGCTGTGGTAGTCGAAATCGCGCTGGTAGGAGCCGCCGAACTGGAACAGGTGGTTGCCCCTGATCAGCGAGAGGTCGTCGCGAAGCTGCTTATCCTGGCCGTCCCAGAAACGCGTACGAGTTTGCTGCGTGTTGATGTTGTACGGAATCAGAGCGTACGGCGATTCAGAGGCGCCGGACACGGCGATCCGAAACCACCGCCGATTTCGGGGCCGCCGCCCTCGCCCGGGATCAGCGGGTTGGTTAACGGTGAGGAATCGAACCACTGCCAATAATTGCGGGTATAGCCGATCCGCAGATCGTTGGTGAGAGTCGAGGTCAGGTTGGTGGTCAGGCCGAAGATCATGAACGAGGGTTTCTGCGGCTGGCTTTCCGTGGCCACGGGTTGCCCAAGCGTGTCGCCGGGAAGCCCGCCGCCTATATCGTTCTGGAACTGTTCAGGACTTGTAGGTTGAAGAAGCGATAGCTGGCGAAAAAGCGGTTCTTGTCCCCAAAGTCGTGGTCAATGCGACCCACAAAGTTATTCGTATTTTGAGGTTGCCGGATGGCCGAAAGGTAGCCCTGCACGTTGTACAGGTCGGCGCCGTTGCTGGTGTAAAGGGGGTCGTTGGGCAACGGCATATACTTATTCCAGATCGTGTTCACCAGCGGGCTCATTCCAATGTTGCGGGGATCGCAGGAAACCCCGCCGCACTGGGCCGGCGCGTAGGTAACGCCACCGACTGTGGTTGGGGTCGTATTCAGGTTGAAGGGAACGTAGGTCCCGGCGGCGTTCGGAACCTGGACGATGCCCGCGCGCAACAGCGCCGAGGGTACGGGCCGCTCAAACGTACCAAGATTGGGGTAGCGCAAAGCCTCGTAGTTGAAGAAGAAATAGGTGCTTCCGCCCAGGATTTTCTTCTTGATGACCGGACCGCCGATGGCAAACCCGAAGCGGTTACGGTGGTTGGAAATGATCGGCGTGTAAGGCGTGCCGGTGATGGCATCGGGGGTATGATTTTGCTGCCAGCCATTGGCCGACCCCAGAGCGGTGTCGAAGTAGTATTCGTAGACGGCGCCGTGAAACTGGTTGGTTCCGCGCTTGGTCACCATCTGCACGTCGGCGCCGGCGGAGTTGTTAAAGTCAATGCCTTGGCCGGCCACGGAAACCTTCAATTCCTCGATGCTCTCGATCGGGGTCGGGACCACGCCGGAAACGAAGCTGCTGTTCTGGTTGCCGCCGATACCGGTCTGGTTCACATTATAAGTGATGGTGTCCCCGCCCATATCGTCGCTGATGTTGCCGCCATCGAGCCGGTAGCTGTTCTGGTCCCGCTCGGCGCCCGCCGTGTAACCGGACGAGGTCACCGCTGGTTGCAGCGCCGCCAGCGTGGACACGTCGCGGCCCAAGTTGGGCAGCATTTGAATGGATTTGCTGTCAATGGTGTTTCCCACCGTGGCGTTGGTGGTTGACAATTCGGTGATGGTCTGCGCTTCGACCGTTACCGTTTCCTTGGTCGAGCCGATCTTCAACTGCGCGTTCACCACCACAGACGCGCCGATGGTCACCTCGATGTTGGAAACGTTGGCCGAGGTGAAGCCTTCGTGGCTGACCTTCAGCACATAGTGCCCGGAAGCCACGTTCACAATGATGTAACGGCCCGCGGCGTTGGATGTGGTGCGCAACTGCGACTGCGTTGCGGTATCCACCAGCACAACTTCCGCGCCGGGAATCACGCCACCGGATTGGTCAGTCACCTGACCGGTTACAGAGCCGCTCTGCGTGGCTTGCGACCAAGCCAGCATCGTGCCAAGCAGCAAGATGCCCATGGAAAACACGGCCAGCCGAGAAAGGATTCTCGTTCTCATACCCACCTCCTGAGAAATTGAAATCGGCAAGTGAACTACGGCAAACACCCCGAACCCATCCAAAACCGCTTCACGGAGCATTTAACAGTAATTTCTAAAGGTTCGTCAAGACTTTTTTCTTGATGGGCCAGCCCCGGTTCCCCTGATATGTTCCGCTATGGCAGTACTGGTACCAGCAAGCGAACTTTACGCCGACCTGTAGCGCAGGCCTCTGGCCTGTTCTTTTCCGTAGTAGCAAAAGAACAAGCCAGAGGCCTCCGTTACGGAGTGGCCTTGCCCTTGTGCCGGGAAAACTCGAAGCGCCGGCCTATGATCATTTTGACAATCAGATGATCGGTGGAGCGCGTCACGCCCACGCCCACACCGAAGTTGAACTCCCAGGCCTCGCTCAGGTTCAGATCAATGCAAGGAAAAAATTGCTGCTCCTGATCCTGGAGCGGGTCGAAGCCGGTGAGGGGTCCTTGCGATCCGTAATACTCGAAGCCGGCGTTGATCTTCTTGGTGAAATCCCAGCCGATTTTGAGGGACGGCGCAAAAACCACGCCTTGGTTCACGGTTGCTCCGTGCAGCGAGCGCTCCAAAGCCGGATTGATCGCCCAATACAGGCGGCCCGCCTGCTTGTCGATGATTGGGCGGATCTCCCAGGTCCAAGTGTCCGAAGCGAAGGCGCGGCGCGCATAGCCGAATTCGTTCGACAGGCTCACTCCCACCGGCCAGTGCCACTTCTCCGGAACGCGGAAGCGCGGGCGGATGTGATCGCCCACCCACTGCGTTCCGAACTGCGCGCTCTCCGCAGTGAAGACGTAGAAGCCGGTCTCGAACCAATCGTTGAATCCTTGGGTGATCTCCAGCGTCTCGTGCAAGGAATGCTCGGTGGGCAGCATGCCGTCCTGAACGGTCTTGGATCCCGGCGAAGGTGAAGTTGCTGTGCAACTCCACCATGGTGTTGCCCGGCTTGACCGTTTCCGCGCCGTAGACCTGAATCTCATAGTTGGACTGGCCGCGTAGCGCGGGCCCGCTCAGAAGGAAAAGGAAGCTGGCGAGGAGCGGGCGAACACGCGGGCCGGTCTGGGGTCTGGTCGGAGTCAAACTGCTATTCTCTAACAACTAGTCGTCGAAGTGAAATAAATCTGCGGGACGGAAGGAGAAACCAGGGAGCAGGTCGCCGCCGGAGACTTCGCTGTCACCGGAGTAGGATTGCGCCGCACCACCCGGCAGGTGCACCGTGATGGTCTCGGTCTCCGGATCGACAATCCATACTTGTCGGGCGCCGGCCTTGAGGTACTCGCGGATTTTTTCCTGCGTCTTGCCGGCGCGGTCTTCGGGGGAAAGCACTTCCACGGCAAGATCGGGCGCGCCTTCATGGAACTTGGTGGAAGGCGGACACGAGAAGCGGCCTGTCGATAGATAAGGATAGGTCGGGTGCACGAACCGTGTCGGGATGACGCTCCAGGATAACTCCGAGGGAGATGCCGATGACACCGATTCGGCGCTCTTCAAGAAATGGGGCCAGCCAGGACACGAGGCGAGACAGTAGAAATGCCTGAAGCGCTCCACGCGGGGGCAGTTCTACAAATACCCCTCGCACCAACTCCGACCGGCCGTCACTGGCGCGGTCCAGGAGTTGCTCGGCGGTCATCAAGACGGTTGTTGCGCCCATGGCAGAATTCTAACGCCGATGAACCACAAAGGCACAAAGAACACCAAGAAGGCTCCGGAGCCATTCTTTGTGTTCTTTGTGTCTTTGTGGTTTCGACAGGTGCTTCGGTCAGCGTCACGTCCGGTCGCGCATCGCCGACCGCAAAATCTTCTTGCGCAGCCGCAGCGATTTCGGCGTCACTTCCACCAACTCATCGTCGCGAATAAACTCGATGGCGCGCTCCAGGTCCAGGACGCGCGGCGGTATCAGGCGGATGGCTTCATCGGCGGAGGAGGAACGCATATTGGTCAGCTTCTTCTCGCGCACGATGTTGACATCCAGATCCTTCTCGCGGGCGTTCTCGCCCACGATCATCCCCTCATACACTTCCGCTCCGGGCTCCACCAGGATGGCGCCGCGCTCCTGCAAATTCCAAATCGCATACGCCGTGGCCTTGCCGGCGCGGTCCGACACTAGCGATCCGGTCAGCCGCGTGGGGATGTCGCCTTGCCATTCGATGTAGCCGTGAAACAGCGAGTTCATGATCGCCGTGCCGCGCGTATCGGTGAGAATGTCGCTGCGCAGGCCGATCAGTCCGCGCGAGGGCACCAGGAATTCCACGCGCACGCGCCCCGAGCCGTGGTTGACCATCTTGGCGATCTTGCCCTTGCGGGTGCCCAGTTTTTCAATCACCACACCCATGAAGTTTTCCGGGAAATCCATGACCAGCAGTTCCAGCGGCTCCTGGACCTCGCCCTTGACGGTGCGGGTGAGAATCTCCGGCTTGCCGACCATCAACTCGAAACCTTCCCGGCGCATCATTTCCACCAGGATGGCCAGTTGCAGCTCGCCGCGGCCCATCACCTTGAAGGTATCCGGACCACCGGCTTCTTCCACGCGAATCGAAACGTTGGTGAGCAACTCCTTGTCCAGGCGCTCGCGCAGATTGCGCGACGTAACATAAGAACCCTCGCGCCCGGCAAAGGGGGACGTATTCACCATGAAGGTCACCGCGATCGTCGGCTCGTCAATCTGAATATGCGGCAGCGGTTGGGGATTCTCGGCGCTGGTGACGGTTTCACCGATGGTGATGCCTTCCACGCCGGCAATGGCCAGTATGTCGCCGGCGCGGCCGATGGTTTCGTCCACGCGCTTGAGTCCGTCGAAGGAATAGAGCTTGGTGATGCGAGTGTCCTGCATCGACCCATCCAGCTTGGCGATTTTGACGTCGTCGCCGTGACGCAGGGTGCCGCTGAAGACGCGCCCGATCGCCAGGCGTCCCAGATAATCGCTGTAATCCAGGTTGGCAACCAGCAGTTGCAGCACGCCGTCGGGATCTCCGTGGGGCTCCGGAATGTGCTTCAGGATCGCTTCGAACAGCGGGCGCAAGTTGGTGGAGGGATCGTCCAGGCTGGCTTTGGCGATGCCTTCGCGCGCGTTGGTATAGAGCACCGGAAAGTCCAGTTGCTCGATGGTCGCGTCGAGATCGATGAACAGGTCGTAGACTTCGTCCAGTACTTGGGCGGGACGGGCATCGGGGCGGTCAATTTTGTTAATCACCAGGATCGGCGGCAGGCGCGCTTCCAGCGCCTTGTGCAGCACGTAGCGCGTCTGCGGCAGCGGACCCTCGGCGGCGTCCACCAGCAACAACACACCGTCCACGATCTTGAGGGCGCGCTCCACTTCGCCGCCGAAATCGCTGTGACCCGGGGTGTCCACAATGTTGATCTTCACGTCGTGATAGCGGATGGCGGTGTTCTTGGCCAAAATAGTGATGCCGCGCTCGCGCTCCAGGTCGTTGGAGTCCATGACGCGTTCCATCACCGCTTCGTTGGGACGGAAGATGCCGCTCTGTTTGAGCATGGCATCCACCAGCGTGGTCTTCCCATGGTCCACGTGCGCAACGATAGCCAGGTTACGATTCGGATTCGGCAATACCAAACTCCTTAAAGTTGATTCGGCCAGAGTGATTCGACCAACTTGATTCGGCGGCGATCCCCGCCCAAGTTTTCGAAGTGCAATTCCCAACGCGGTCCCGCGTGTGAATCAGGGAACAGGCCGGCGGCCTTTTCACCCCACTCTATCAGTATGACAGCGTTTTGCTTCGCCCCGTCCCCGGAACTTGAATCCAAGAGATCCTCGAGGCCTAGCGTATCCAGATCGCGGCCCGGCTCGATGCGATACAAATCAACGTGGTAGACCAACGGCTGCGGTCCATACTGATGCACCAACGTAAAGGTTGGGCTGGCGACCTCTTCTTCGCGGGCCACGCCCAAGCCGCTGATGAGTCCCTTGGAAAAGGTAGTCTTGCCGGCGCCCATTTCGCCGTGCAACAGAATCACCAGCGGGGCGCGAACTTTCGCGGCTAATTCCCTGCCTAAGGCAATGGTGGCGTCGTCGGAATCGGTGAGGAACTGGCGATGGGGCACGATGGTCTCCGGATCTTCTATTGTCCCGTGAATTTGGGGCTGCGGTTGCCGGTCTTCTTCATTTTCGATTGTTGATTTTCCCCCGCAGCCTTAGCGAGTTCGTGACCACGCTCACCGACGACATCGCCATCGCCCCCGCGGCGAACATCGGGTTCAGGTAACCGAGAGCCGCAAGCGGTATTCCAATGACGTTGTAAACGAACGCCCAGAAAAGATTCTGCCTGATGATCCGCGTGGTGGCCCGTCCCAGGCGTAGCGCGTCGGGCAACGCTTGCAAGCTGCGCCCGAGAAGCACCAGGTCCGCGGTTTCCACAGCCACGTTGCCGGCGGCGCTGGCGCCGCGCGCGGCAATCGCCACGCCGAGATCGGCGGCAGCCAATGCGGGAGCGTCGTTGACGCCGTCACCCGCCATGGCGACCGACTCTCCGCGCGATTGCAGATCGCGCACGCGCATGGCCTTATCACCCGGCAGGCACTCCGCCACGACTTCCGAAATGCCCGCCTCCCGCGCCACCGCCTCAGCGGTGCGGCGATTGTCGCCGGTGATCATGATCACCTTGAGGCCCAGCGATGCCAAATCGCGCACCGCATCGGCCGCGCCCGGCGCTAGCCGGTCGGCGACGGCGAGAATTCCCAGCGGACAAGGGCCCTCCGAAACGATAATCGCGGTCTTACCTTGCTCTTCCAGCGCGGCCAACTGCGACTTCAGCGCCGCGGAATCGCCGCCATGCTGGCGGAAGAGCTTGCGCGTGCCCACAACGATGGTGCGTCCGGCAACGCGCGCGACGGTGCCGTGTCCTGGAACGGCCTGGAAATTCTCGACCGCGCCATCCGATGGCGGCCGGTACCGCACCACCGCTTGCGCTAAGGGATGCTCCGAGCGCGATTCCACGGCGGAGGCCAGCCGCACCCAATCGGGATCGTCGCCCAGCGTGATGGCGTCGGTGACTTCCGGGCGCCCTTCGGTCAATGTGCCGGTTTTGTCCAGCACGACGGTTGTGATGTGCGCGGCTTTCTCGAGACTGGCGCCGCCCTTGGCCAAAATGCCTTGCTGCGCGGCGCGTCCGGCCGCCACCATGATCGCGGTGGGCGTGGCCAATCCCATGGCGCAAGGACACGCGATCACCAGCACGGCCACGGCGCGAATAAGCGCCGGCGCGGCGCCCGCGCCCAGCGCGAACCACACCGCAAACGTCGCCAGCGCAACCAGAATCACCACCGGCACAAAGACGCCGGCTACGCGATCGGCCAAGGCTTGCAGCGGCGCTTTGGAGCCTTGCGCTTCTTCCACCAGGCGGATGATCTGTTGCAGCGTGCCGTCCGCTCCGGTGCGTGTCACGCGGCAGCGCAGCCATCCGTTGCCGTTGACGGTGCCGCCGGTGACCGGCGCTCCCGGCTGCTTTTCCACCGGCATACTTTCGCCGGTGAGCATGGATTCGTCGGCGGCCGAGGCGCCTTCTACAACTTCGCCATCGAGGGGAATCTTTTCGCCGGGCCGGACTTCGATCAGGTCGCCGGCCCGCACTTCCTCCACTGCGATTTCAACCACGCCTTCCGGCCGCGAGACGCGCGCACGCGCCGGTTGCAGCGCCACCAGCGCGCGAATGGCTTCGCCGGTGCGCGCGCGGGCGCGTCCTTCCAGGAAGCGTCCCACCAGGATTAGCGTGATGATCGCGGCGGAAGTATCGAAGTACACTTCTGCGCGATCGCCCTGAACAACCGTGGCCGCCGCGCTGTACAAGAACGCCGCCGTGGTACCCAGCGAGACCAGCGTGTCCATGGTCGCCGCGCCGCGGGTGGCGACGATGTGGCGCAGGCTCATCAGCGCTCCGGAATGAAAATCCTTGCCGCAGTAGATCCACACCGGAAGCGTGAGCAGCAACAGAATCCAGTTGCGTCCCGGAAACGCCGGCGCCAACATGCTCAACGCCGCCACCGGCGCGCTCAACACGATGCTGATGATCATCAAGCGCCGCAAGGCCGCGGCGCGCTGGCGGCGATCTTCCACCATTTCGCGCCCCGCGGCAGCGGAATCGCGGGTGGCCAGTTTCGCGGAATACCCGGCTTCGGCTACGGCGTCGAAGAATCGCTGCGCCGTGGCCGCGGCGGGATCGTACTGGACGCGCGCGCGCTCGGTGACCAGATTCACTTGGGCGTCGGCGACTCCGGCCACGCTCTTCAGCGCTTTTTCAACCGTGGCCACGCAACCCGCGCAATGCATCCCCGCAATTTGCAGGTTGGCGACTTCCAGCGCCACGGTCTCTTGCGTAACGGGCATACTTCCATTATACGAGGCTGCCGGGCGGAGGCGTTGGGCGAAAGTATTTTCGACGCAGAGACGCGGAGACGCAGAGAAAAACGCAGAGAAGTCCAGAACTCAAGTAGCCGGGTTTCTCTGCGTCTTCCTCTGCGTCTCCGCGTCTCTGCGTCAAAAAACCCGTTTGACAACAAGAGCAACTCACTCCTTACAGGTCAGCCTCCGTATCAGAAGGTTTGCGGTACAATGACGTATGGGCTCAAACCTCCTTCTGGGTATTTCTCTCTTCACAATTCCCTTGATGGCCGCCGGCCCGGCGACAACCGTACCGACGTTCAACAAGGACATCGCGCCGATCCTGTACCAGAACTGTGCCACCTGCCATCATCCCGGCGAGGTTGCACCGTTCTCGCTGTTGAGCTACTCCGACGCCAAACGTTATGCGCCGGTGATCGCGGATGCCACGTCGAAGCACATCATGCCGCCCTGGAAGGCCGAGCCCGGCTTCGGGGAGTTCCAGAACATCCGCGCTCTCAGCGACGCGCAAATCGCCACCCTGACCGCGTGGGCCAAGAATGGCGCACCCGAAGGCGACGCCAAGGACAAGCGCGCGCCTCCGCAATTCAACGAGAATTGGGCGCTTGGGACGCCCGATCTGGTCATCGAGATGCCCTCCACATTCAGCGTTCCCGCCGATGGCAACGACATTTATCGCTGTTTCGTGATTCCCATGAATCTGACCTCGGACATGGCCATCTCCGCGGTGGACATTCGTCCCGGCAACCGGCGCGTGGTTCATCACACCCTCATCTACACCGACACGTCTCCCGCGCACCAGGGACGGGAGATGGCCGCCAAGGAATCGGGCGGCGCGTACACCTGCTACGGCGGCCCGGGAATTCCGCAAGCTGGAATGATGGCCGGATGGGCTCGGGCGTGACGGCCAAGCGGCTCCCCGAGGGAATTGCGCGCGTGGTTCCCAAGGGCGCCGACCTGATCGTGCAGAATCACTATCACCCTGACGGCAAGCCGGAAACCGATAAGACCACCATCGGCGTTTATCTGCAAAAGGGCGCGGTGTCGAAACAGCTTTTCTCCATTCCGGTGCTGCAGCGCGGCCTTTATATTCCCGCGGGCGAGAGCCATTATCGCGTGGCCACATCGTTTACCACGCCGATTGATATCGAAGTCACCAGCGTGGGTCCGCATATGCATCTGCTGGGACGGGAAATGAAAGTAACCGCCACGCTGCCCGGCGGCGAAGTGCGGCCGATGGTCTGGATCAAGGATTGGGATTTTAACTGGCAAGGCGCATACATCTTCAAGGAACCGATGCAACTGCCCGCGGGGACGCGCTTCGACGTGGAAGCGTTCTACGACAACTCCAAGGGCAATCCGAAGAATCCCAGCAATCCGCCGAAAACGGTGTCCTGGGGCGAGGCCACCACCGATGAAATGTGCATCGCCTTCATCGGCTACATGACGCCCCGGCCTTCCGACCGCATGACCCTGATGATGTCGCTGGCCAAGCAACTCGATTTGATGAAGTATCCCGACCTGACGGGTCAGCGGACCACTCCGGCGAAACCGCCGAAGCCGTAACGCAGGCCTTCAGGCCTGTTCTTTCAGGCATGGAAAACAGGAGGCGCAAATGATCACGCGACTGACGGTAGTGCTGGCGGCGATATCGCTTCACGCGGCGTCTCCCGCCAGCCTGCCGACGTTCAACAAGGACATTGCGCCAATTCTCTACCAGAACTGCGCGACCTGTCATCGTCCCGGCGAGGTTGCGCCGTTCTCGCTGCTCACTTACTCCGACGCCAAACGCTGGGCCCCGATGATTGCGCAAGCCACCGCGAATCACCTCATGCCGCCCTGGAAAGCCGCACCTGGATTCGGCGAGTTCGCCGATGTCCGCGCCTTGAGCGACGCGCAGATCGCCGCCATCGCCGCCTGGGCCAAGGCGGGCGCGCCTGAAGGCAACGCGGCGGACGCGCCGCAGCCTCCGCGCTTCACCGACGGCTGGCAACTGGGTCCGCCGGACCTGGTCATCGAAATGCCGGAAGCGTATCAGGTGCCGGCGGACGGTTACGACATCTACAAGTGCTTTGTGATTCGCACCGATTTTCCGGAAGACACGGCCATCGCCGCGGTGGAAGTGCGTCCCGGCAACCGGCGCGTGCTGCATCACACCGTGATTTACACCGACCCCACTCACGCGGCGCGCGCCCGCGCGGGAGACGCCGGTTCCTACACTTGCTATGGTGGTCCGGGAATCCGCAGCATCAATACCGATTTGATGGCCGGCTGGGCCCCGGCATGGTTTCCAAACGCATGCCGGACGGCGTGGCGTTTGTGGCGCCCAAAGGCTCCGACCTGATTGTGCAGAATCACTATCATCCTAGCGGCAAGCCGGAGACGGACCAGACCACCATCGGCATCTACTTTCGGAAAGGTCCGGTGGTAAAGCGGATTTTCGGCGTTCCGTTGTTGCAACCGAATCTCACCATTCCCGCGGGCGAGACGCACTTTCGCGTCAGCGGATCGTTCGTCACGCCGGTGGATTTGGAGTTGAGCGGCATTGCGCCGCACATGCACCTGCTGGGACGGGAAATGAAAGTCACGGCTACGCTGCCCAGCGGCGAGGTCAAGCCTTTGGTCTGGATCAAGGACTGGGATTTCAACTGGCAATTAGGCTACGAATTCAAACAGCCGCTGCAACTACCCGCTCAAACCAAGTTCGACATGGAAGCCTACTTCGACAATTCCGCGGCCAACCCGAAAAATCCCAACAGTCCTCCGAAGACGGTGTCCTGGGGCGAGGCCACCACAGAGGAGATGTGCGTGGCCATGCTAATTTGTGTTTCGCCGCGGCCAGGCGATCGCATGACCACCTGGATGTCGCTGGCGCAACAATTGCTTGCGGGTCCGGCCGGGCGCCGGGCCGTCAATCCTAATCGCTGATGCCAACGTTACTCCTGCTGGCCATCTCCGCGCTGACGTTTCACCTGCAAGACACTGCCGGCGCGTGGCACGACTCGGCGGAATGGAGCGGCGCGAAGGCCGTGGTGCTGTTCTTCGTCTCCATCGATTGCCCGATCAGCAACGGCTACATTCCGGAAATGCAACGGCTGAACGCACTTTATGCGAAGCGCGGCGTGCACATGTACGCCGTACAGCCCGATGCCGGCCGCGCGCTGGAAGACGTGCAGAAGTACGCCGCCGATTTCGGCTACACCTTCCCGGTGCTGCAGGATCCCCAACAAACGCTGACGCGCTCAACCGGCGCGACGATTCAACCGCAGGTCGTGGTGCTGTCACCGGAAGGGCATGTGCTCTACACCGGGCGCATCGATGATCGCTACATCGAGATCGGCAAATCGCGGTATCAAGCCACCCGGCATGATTTGCGAGATGCGCTCGACGCGGTGTTGGCGGGCAAGCCGGTGGCTCATCCGAAGACGCAGGCGGTGGGTTGCGTGATTCCGACGCCTTGAAAAAAAGCGAAACACGGAAACACACGGAATGGCACGGAAAGTGCCCGGACACGCAAATGACAATCGGTGTTACCGGGAACTTTCCGTGCCATTCCGTTTCCTTCCGTGTTCCGTTCTAGCTCGGCCGCACTTCCTCCACCGCATGCCCCGGATGACAGATGAACCCTTCGGCATTGATGTCGAACCGCGCCTTGTAAGCCGCGCTTAACTCGCGCAAAAAATCCTCGCCCGATCCCGCGCGCACGAAGTGAACCGTGCAGCCGCCGAATCCACCGCCGGTCATGCGCGATCCCCAACTGCCTAGCGCGCGGCCCTTCTCGGCGAGAAAATCCAGCTCCGGACAACTCACTTCAAAGTCATCGCGAAGACCGCCGTGCGACCCGGCCATGGCCCGGCCCACGGCATCCCAGTCGCCGCGCGGCAAGGCTTCGAGAAACGCCATCACTCGGGCGTTCTCTTCGATTACATGCTTGGCGCGCCGCCGCAGCGGCTCGGGCAGTTTCAAAGCCGCGTCGAGATTGGCATCGCGCAGCGACCTTACGCCAAGCAGCCGCGCGGCTTCGTCGCACTCCGCGCGCCGCGTGTTGTAGGCCGAGGTGCCCAGTTCGCGCTTGACCATGGTGTTCACTACGGCCACTTCGACGCCCGGTGGCAGAGGAACCGGCCGCGACTCCAGCGAGCGGCAGTCCAGCAGCAGCGCCGCGCCGGGAGCGGCGTTGGCCACGATGAATTGGTCCATGATGCCGCAACGCACTCCGGCGTACTCGTTCTCCGCTTGCCAGGCGATTTTGGCTAGTTCCGGCCCGGACAGCGACTCGCCGTTGATGGCCAGCAGCGCGTAGGCGCAAGCCACCTCGAACGAGGCCGAGGAACTTAAACCTCCGCGCAACGGAATCTGGCTGCGAATCAGCAGGCGCGCTCCGTGACGCGCCAGGCCCCGTTGCCGCAGCAAAGCAATCACGCCGCGCAGCGAGGCCGCCCAGTCCGGCGGGCCGGGGGGCGAGATGCCGCCGGCGCCGCCTCCCTCTATCGTGACGCTCTTTTCCAGGTCGTCGCTCCAGGCGATGACGGTAGAACTTTCCAGAGGTTCGGCGCTCACGTAGGTGTACTTGTCAATGGCCATGGGCACCACAAAGCCGTCATTGAAGTCGGTATATTCACCGATCAGGTTGACGCGTCCGGGCGCTCGAAACGTTCGCGTATGACAGTTCGAAGAAGACATTGCACTTTATCCAACTGAATGTTCTAATGTAGCCTAGCGGCGGTTGGGAAGCTACTGCTTATCGGTGTCCGCAGTTCACTGGTCTGGGCGCGAAAGGAGTTTATGACGCGACCAAGCAAGATCCTTCGTTCTCTACTCATTCTGTGTGTGATCCTGCTGTTCCTGCTGTTGCCGGCTTGCGGCGGACCCAGCGGGCCGGCTCAAGGCAGCCCGGAGTGGCTGTATTCGGCGGCCAAGGATTCCTTCCGAGGCGGGGATATCGACAAGACTCAGGTGCATCTTGAAAAGTTGGAAAACCTGGAAGGTAATCCCTTTCAGGCCCGCGCCGCGGCGTGGGACGTTTTGATCAAGAACGGGCGCCTGCTCGGATACGAGGAGTTGGTGGAGTCCTACAACATAGCCTCGCAGCACGCCGTAGGTGGAAACAAGCTCAACTTTTCGCGCGATCGGGACACCATGCTGAAAGAGATCCGCGGCTACGGCTTGCATTTGCTGGAAGCCAACACCCATTTCCAGAAGATAGCCGCCGCCCAGAAGCTGGATCATGTGGACCTGGAGTTTCCGTGGCCCGACGGCAGTGCCGCTCCGGTGCTGGAAATCGAGCGCATGGAAAAAGGCATCTGGCCGGTGGACTCGGAACGCGAACTCGCCAAAAGCAAGATTCTGCAGCGCGGCCTGCTGCGCGGTATCAGCGCCGGCATCACCAACCTGGACGACGTAGCGGGCGCGCAGAAGGCCATGGCGGCGGGCAAAACGGAGGCGGCGATGGCGCGTTTCCAGTGGGCCATCGCCGGCGTCATGTCCACCACCGCGAAGTATTTCGGCGAGCATTACATTGCGGAGTCCGATAAGCGCAAGATTTTCCTGCAGAACACGGTGGAAGCCGCCAAGCGAGTTTTGGACCTGAAGCCGGACGCCGACATCGAGAAGGCCGCTAAGAAGCTACAGGCGGATGCCGAGAAGGATCTGAAGAAGATCAAGTAGGTTTCTCGTGGGCGGCAGGATCTTTGGAACACGGAAGGCCACGGAGAAAACCGGAAGGCCACGGAAACCGAGGGGATAGGAAGAGCGTCGGCCGAGGAGCTTTCCGTGTGCTTCCGGCTTTTCTTCCGTGGCCTTCCGTGTTCAAGGATTTTCGTTTACGGCCTAACCGTCCACCATCTTGCGCACCATCTCCAGCACCTGCTGGCGATCGCGCATTTTCAGCGACGGCAGATAGTTCCGCATCTCGCGGATGAACTCCATTTCCTTGGGGTCGGTCACGCCCTCGTCCTGGAACATGTCGCTTAACTCCGTATCCAGGGCCCGGGCTATCCGGCTGAGGGTTTCCAGGCTGGGGACGGTATGTCCATTTTCCACACGGGAGATGTAACAGCGCATCAAGCCGCTCCTCTTCTCCAGGTCTCCTTGCGAGAGGCCCCGGCGCTGCCGAAAATTGCGGATCACTTCACCGACGTTCATAAGTAAGCAATATCAATCTGGGCACGATACCTTATTGGAGTGCCCGCGTGCAAGAAGAAAATGATGGCGCTTCAAGCGACTTGGCCTCGGCGGCCCCGCTTCGCACTCCGGCGCACGGCGGCCCCACTGGCATTACGCGGCCGCGTCGGCGATGCCGCCGGCAACGGACCGGCCATGACCAGTCTCCGCCGTGCCGGGTTGACCATTAAGTTCAGACCTTCGAGCGTCCGCGCGCCGAGCAACGTAAGATCGCCTGGCTCCGCGAAAACGACTTCGTCGATCGTGAAGTACCGATCGAGCCGGATGATCGCAAAGCCGACGCGCCGCGTGACGTGCCCGCCGTTGGCCATCACGAAATTGACTTCCTTGTTTTCGTGCCGGATGCCGATCCGCTCCAGCGTTGGCTCGGCGATCCAAGTGAATTCGCTGCCCGTATCCACCAAAAGTTTCGGAAGGGCCGCCGACCGCCGGCGCCATCCAGGCGAAGTTCGCCTCCCGATTCGCCGGCGCTCGGCAGGATTCTCGATTGTACAGTTCGTGTAAAACGATCCCATCTCCTGCCTTCCTACTGGCACCCTAGCCGTCAGGACAACAACGCCTTACCGGCCGCCGCGATCGTGAACTCAATGTCCGCTTCCGTATGCGCCGCGGACAGAAACGCCGCCTCGTATTGCGACGGCGGAAAGAACACACCGCCTTCAATCATAGCCCGATAATACGTCCCAAAGCGGACTGTATCGCTGCGCGCCGCCGAATCCCAATCCGTCACCGGACCGGCCTGCTGAAAGAAAAACGTGAACATGGACCCCACGCGATTCACCGTGACCGGCAAAACCGCAGCCATGCCGCTGCACAGTTTTGCAGCAAGTTTTTCCAGGCGCTCGTAGATGGCGGGGTCGCGCTTCAAAATGCTCAGCGCGGCGATGCCCGCGGCCACCGCCGCGGGATTGCCGGAAAGCGTGCCGGCCTGATACACCGGACCCTCCGGGGCGATCTGGCTCATCAGGTCGGCGCGTCCGCCATAAGCGCCCACCGGCAAACCGCCGCCGATGATTTTTCCCAGCGTGGTCAAGTCGGGACGAATGCCAAAAAGCTTTTGCGCGCCGCCATAGGCCAGGCGGAAGCCGGTCATCACTTCGTCGAAGATCAGCAGCGCGCCGTACCGCGTGGTTAGCTCGCGCATCAACTCCAGGTAGCCCGGCTGCGGAGGAACGCAACCCATGTTGCCCACCACCGGTTCGACGATCACGCAGGCGATGCGCTTGCCAAATTCCGCAAAGCAGGTCCGCAGCGCCGCGGCGTGGTTATACGGCAGCGCCAGCGTTTGACCGGCCACTTCCGGCGGAATGCCCGGAGTGCCGGGAATCCCCAGCGTGGCCACGCCGGAGCCGGCCTTCACCAGCAACGCATCCACGTGACCGTGATAGCAGCCTTCGAACTTCACGACCATCGTGCGGTTGGTCGCCGCCCGCGCCAGGCGTAGCGCGCTCATGGTGGCTTCGGTGCCGGAACTGACCAGGCGCACCTTCTCCACCGACGGCATGGCTTCATGGATCATTTCCGCCAGCAGCATCTCGCGTTCCGTGGACGCGCCGAACGAACTGCCCGCGGCCAGTGCCGCCACGGTGGCATCCACGATTTCGCGATGGGCGTGTCCCAGGATCAAGGGTCCCCAGGAACCGACGTAGTCGATGTACTCGTTGCCATCGACGTCCCAGATGTGCGAGCCGGAGCCGCGCTTCATCACCAGCGGGTCCATACCCACCGATTTGAAAGCGCGCACCGGAGAGTTTACGCCCCCGGGAATACGCGCCAGGGCCCGGCGGTAGATCTCCTGCGACTTGGCGAAGGATTTCATCGGGATGTCATCGGATGTGGGAGTTTCCGGTCCGGAAAAAACTGGCGGCGATTTCCCCCAGCGTCCGGTTGAGATTCTTGAGCAGGCGCTGCTTCAATCCCAGATAGCCCTGGCTGCCGGCGAACAGGTCCTGGATCAGGGCGCTGTAGGTTTCCGAGCGCGCCGTGAATTGGATCATCCGCGCAATCACCGGAGCGCCCAGGAATTTTCCGTGGAAGAAGCGCGCAGCGATTCGCGCGCCCAGTTCGAGATCGCGCCCGAATTCGTTACGCACCGCGCGCGAATACTCGGCCGTTCGGCCGCTCAGCAGGCATTCCGCCAACAACTCCGCGGAGCGCAAGGCATAGAACAATCCTTCGCCGGTGATGGGATCCACCAGGCCGGCGGCATCGCCCACTGCCGCCCATCCGGGGCCGGCGGGTTTGAGCGCGTGCAGAGTCCCGTGACGCAACGCCGGCAAGCGATGACTGTAGAATCGCGCGCCGTCCGTGGAGAGTCCTTTGCGGCGCATGTAATCGTGCAGGCGATCCTTCATTTGCCGCGACGGTTCGCGCAAGAGCGTCCCGCAGATGCCCACGCTGGCGTGCGTGTCGCGCGGAAAAATCCAGAGATAGCCGGACAGGCCGTTCTGAAACTCAATCTCCATATCGTCGCGCTGGCCGGGGACGAAGTAACCCAGCGTCATGTTGGTGTCGGCCTGGGCTTGCGGCAGTCCGAAGCCGGTAAAGGGAGTTCGCGCGCCGGAGGCCAGCACCAGAAAATCGGCGCTGTGTTCGCCGTGCGTGCCGCGCAACCGCCAGCGGCAGCCGTCCGGTTCGCTGTCCCGTTCCAGCGAGGTGATCCGTTCCTGCACCAGCCGGGCGCCGGCGGAAGCGGCGCGATCGAGCAGCAATTGATTTAGCGTGTGGCGCGAGTAAACGTATACCGGATCGCGCAACTCAAAACGCACACTGGGTCCGCCGAGCAGCGACATCTCGACATGGTGGACCATCTTTTTGGGCTGGAGGTTTTCCCGCAGGAACGGATAGCGCTCCAGGGCCTTGGTGGTCAGCCCGCCGCCGCAGGGCTTTTCCCAGGCCATGTGCTCGTCGAACAGCGTTACGGAACGCCCGGCTTGCGCCAGCAGAGACGCCGCGAAGGCGCCGGCGGGGCCACCGCCGACAATCGCGATCCGATCCGCGGTTTGCGGGGATTGCTTCATTGCTTGCCGGTTGGCGCGGGATTCATCGGCGGATGTCCGGGAGGCAGCGCGCCGGTGCCGCCAACTTGGGGATGGAAGCTCTCGCTGGAGCCGGCTTTCTCGCCGCCCGCGTCTCCGGGCATCGCGGTCGTGGGCGGACCGCCCGCGCCATGCGGAGAAGCCCCGGCTGCCCCCGCGCCGCCGTCCGCGCCATGACCGGTGGGCGTGCCTTGCACTTTCCAAGCGCCGTGGCTGCGGACCATGTCATAGGTCATGCCCATGGTCTGATTCGCGGCGCCGCCTTTAACCTTGAACACTACGTCTACCGAAGCTTTATCGCCATTCACCGTGACTTTGGAGACGTCCACGTCCATCTTGCTCATGTCCAGGCCGGGGCGCGAGGAAAGGTGATCCAGGATCGCCTTACGAATGGCGTCGTCGGAATTAGCCTTGCTGGAACATGCCACGAACAGCAGCAGGGTCAGGGCAACGGTAAATGCGCGTCTGTACATAGGTGTGGTGGTAAGTAACCCTTACCAATCATAACCCAGCGGCAAGGCGAATTGACATCAGGCCGCGCTAAGTAACGTTGAACAACAGCTTGAACCCGTAGTCCATGTGCAGTTGCTGGTGACAATGGAAAAGCGTCAGTCCTTCCATGGCTGGCGTGAAATCGACCTCCACCTTCTGAAAGCCTTTCACCAATACCACGTCTTTCATCACCCCCGCGGTGGGCGTGCCGTGGACGTTGGTTAATTCGAAGCTGTTGCGGTGCAGGTGAACCGGGTGCGCGTCATCCGTCTGGTTGTCGAAAACCAAACGGTAACGCCTGGCTTTGCTCAGGGCGCGCGGTTGATCCTGGGCATCGTAACTTTTTCCGTTGATCGTCCACTGATTGAAGTGTCCCGTTCCGCCGTTGATCTTACCGAAGACCAGCGGGATCACCTCATCCGGCTTCGGAACGGGGCGGCTTTCGCCGAACAACGTGTAATCCCAGGGCTTCTTCGGCGGCGCAATCCAGCGCGGAGATCCCTCGCGCTTGGCATACTCGAGGACGATGCCCATGCCATTCTTGCGGTCGTCGTCGTGCGGCGTGCCGAGAATCCAGACTCCTGGGTTCTTCATCTCCACAACCGCGCTGATCCGTTCCGCGGTGCCCAGTTCCAGGACCTCGACCAATTGCGGATTCGGCACGGGATTGCCGTCCAGCGCGACGATCCGGAAAAGATGTCCCGGTAACGCCAGCTTGATGTTCTCAGTCGCGCTGCCATTGAGAAAGTGGAACAAGACGCGTTGCCCTTCCTTGACGCGCAACGGTTCGCCGTAGCCCAGACATTTTCCGTTGATGGTGAAACGCTGGTATCCGATTTCCCATCCGTTGGGCTTCTGGTCCGGCTTTTTCAGCTGCGGGGGCGGCGCGGCGGCGTCTTCCTCCTCTTCTTCCATGGTGGTGAAGAAGGGCTCCCACTCATGGGTAGCCAGGAAAATCTCCTGATCGTAGCGCCCCGCATTGTTCTTCGGCTCGACGTAGACGCACGCAAACTGTCCCGTGTACGTCCCGCGATTCAGGTCGGACATCGGCATCACGTGAGTGTGCACGAACCGCGCGCCGGCAGGCTGCGGAGTCAAGCGGTAGCGCAAGTGTCCGGCGGCAGGCGTCACCCGGCTCTTCTCTTCTTCCGCGCCATCCACGTTCGCCGGTACGATCAGACCGTGCCAGTGGACCAACTCCGGAGTCGCGGTGTCATTGAAAAGATCCACGGTGACAGGAACGCCCTCGCGCAGACGGATCAAAGGACCGGGCGCGGAACCGTTGTATCCGATGGTGCTGATGGTGTGGTCCTTAGCGATATCCACCAGCACGGGCGCGATGCGCAACGTCACATCCGCGGGGCCCTCCGCTGCCGGCGAGTCCGGCCGGCTGCCGCCGCCCCGGCAACCCGCCATCACCAAGCTGCTGGTTGTCCCTAGGAGGGAGACGAAATCACGGCGCGTCGTTTTCATGGATCTTTTTCCGTATCTGCCCGTTGACAGGCTCTGTCACTCTCTTTTATACTACAGCTTTCGTAATCGAAAGACGAAGACGAAATTCGATGATTGCCGACCGCGACCTCTATTCCGGACTCATCCGGCTCCATGTCCTGCATCACGCCGTGGAAGAGCCGATCTTCGGCCTGGGCATGGCCGAGGAGTTGGCGCGTCACGGATATCGGATCAGTCCGGGAACTCTGTATCCTTTGCTTCACGGTTTGGAGAAGAAAGGGTACTTGCGGTCCGCGGCGCGGCGTAACGGCAAGTCGCTGCGCAAGGTGTACCGGGCGACACCGGCCGGACGGAGGGCCCTGGGAGCGGCGAAAAACAAAGTGCGGGAATTGTTTCGTGAACTGATCGGGGGCCAATGACCGGCGCGCCTTACAAGGTCTTGCTGATGGTGGGAGCGTGCGCGATCGCCGCCGGCGCCCAGACTGCGGAGCTAACTCTCAGCCAGGCCGTAGATCTCGCGGCCAAGAACTATCCGGCGATCCGCGTGTCCCAGGAGCAACTCAGCGCCGCCGCCGCCGGCATCCGCCTGGCGCGAACGGCGTATCTGCCCCGCGTCGACGCTCTGGCGCAAGTCAATCGGGCCACGCGCAACAACGTCTTCGGGATGCTGCTTCCCAACTCGGTGATTCCTTCCATGTCCGGTCCCGTAATTGGCAGCAACAATTTCGGCACGGCGTGGGGCAGCGCGGTCGGCGGGCTGGTGAGTTGGGAGCCGTTCGACTTTGGACTCCGCAACGCCGGGGTGGCCGCGGCGGCCGCAACCCGCTCGCAATCCGCGGCCACCCTGAAGCGCACGCGCTTCGAGATTTCCACCGTCACCGCCGACGCCTTCCTCACCCTCGTCGCGGCCGGCGAAACCGTGAAGGCCGCGCAAGCCAGCGTGGATCGCGCCGAGGTGGTTTTGCGGACCATCCACGCGTTGGTCGATGCGCAACTGCGCCCCGGAGCGGACGGGTCGCGCGCGGAGGCCGAACTGGCCGCCGCGCGCACCCAACTGATCCAGGCCCAACAGGCCAGCGAGGTCGCGCGCGCCGCGATCTCCCAGTTTGTCGGCATGGAGCCGGCGCAGATTCGCATCGCCGCTCCGGGATTGCAGCGGTTACCCCAAGAGCAGAGCGCCCCGCCGCTTCAGACGTCCGCTAACCCCGTCGTCCAGGAACAAGCCGCTACGGTGGAGCAGGCGCAGGCCCAACTGCGGGTGCTGGAACGCTCCTACTTCCCGCGCTTCTTTCTGCAAGGGACCGCTTATGCGCGCGGCACAGGCGCGGAGCTCAACGGCATGTTGTTAGGAGGCGTGAACGGCCTGGCACCGACCTTCCAGAACTACGCGTTGGGATTCACGGTGACCTTCCCGATATCAAATGTGGCATCCATTCACGCCCAGGAAGAGGCGCAGGCGGCGACGATCCGGTCGCAAGCCGCAAAATCGGAGCAGATCGTCGTGGAGTTGCGCGCGCAATGGAACGCGGCGCTGGCAACCCTGCAAGGCGCCCGCCGGGTCGCCGGCAACACGCCGGTGCAAGTGGATTCCGCGCGCACGGCCTTGCAGCAGGCCACAGCGCGCTACGAATCGGGATTGGGGAACATCACCGAAGTGGCCGACGCACAGCGCCTGCTGACGCAAGCGGAGATCGACGACGCCCTGGCGCGGCTCGGTGTGTGGCGCGGATTGCTGGGTCTAGCCGCCGTGGCCGGCGACTTGCAGCCGTTCCTGGCGGAGGCGAGTCAATGAGCCGCTACACCAGTGCACGGTCGGATCTATATGGAGTGCGGCGGCTTGACGCCGCCTTGGATGCCCGAGGCTTGCCTCGGGCCGCTGCGAGCTTTGCTCGCAGGGCGCGCGGGCGTGGCCCGCGCCGCCGAATCGGGAGGCGAACCTCGCCTGGATGGCGCCGGCCGAAGCAAGCTTCGGCCATCCAAGGCGGCGTCAAGCCGCCGCACTCCATATCGGAAGAGGTCACATGCGCGCCGTTCTAGCCGCGCTCTCGCGGCCGATCACCGTGGTGGTGGCGCTGGTGGCCATCGCTTTGTTCGCGGCGCTGGCCGTCCAGCGCATGCCGGTGGACATTTTTCCGCAAGTCGGCGATCCGGCGATCTACGTCGCGCAGCCTTACAGCGGCATGGATCCCGCGCAGATGGAGGGATACCTTACTTACTACTACGAGTATCACTTCCTCTACATTACCGGCATCGACCGCGTGGAGAGTAAGAGTATCCAGGGCGCCACGCTCATGAAACTGGTGTTTCACACCGACACCAACATGAGCCAGGCGATGTCGGAGACCGTTGGCTATGTAAATCGGGCGCGCTCGTTCATGCCTCCGGGAACGGTGCCGCCGTTTATCACCCGCTTCGACGCCGGCAGCGTGGCGGTGGGCTTGCTGGTTTTCAGCAGCGCCACACACACGCAGGGCGAAATGCAGGACATTGCGCTGAACCGCGTGCGTCCGCTGTTTGCCACGCTGCCCGGTGTTTCCGCGCCGCCGCCGTTCGGCGGCAACCAGCGCACGATCGTTGTTACGCTCGATCCCGACAAACTGCGGCAATACCAGATCTCGCCGGACGAAGCCGTCGCCGCCGTCAGCCAGTCGTCGCTGGTCATGCCCTCCGGCAACATGTGGACCGGACAGCTCAATCGCATCGCGCGCACCAACGCGGCGCTGGGAGGCAACCTGGCGGAATTGCTGAGCACGCCGATTCGCCCGGGCGCCGGCACGACGGTCTACCTGCGCGACATCGGCAGCATCGAAAACGGCACCGACATCATCACCGCCTACGCCCATGTGGACGGCCGCCGGACGGTGTACATCCCCGTGACCAAGCGCTCCGATGCTTCCACGCTGGCGGTGATCGACGCCGTGAAGGCCGCGCTGCCGGAATTCAAGAAAGTTGTACCCGATGACGTGGACGTACGCCTGGAATTCGACCAATCGCCGTACGTCACCAACTCCATCCGCGGGTTGATCATCGAGGGCTCGCTGGGCGCGCTGCTGACCGGACTGATGGTGCTGCTCTTCCTGCGCGACTGGCGCAGTGCGCTGATCGTGGTGATGAACATTCCGTTCGCCTTGTTCACGGCGGTCATCTGTTTGTGGGCCGCGGGCCAAACCATCAACATCATGACGCTGGGCGGCCTGGCGCTGGCCGTCGGCGTCTTGGTGGACGAAGCGACGGTGGAGATCGAGAACATTCATACCCAGATGCTGCCGGGAGTTTCCCGCGCCCGCGCCGTGGTAGAGGCGTGCAGCCGCACGGCGATGGCCCGCCTGCTTTCGATGTTCTGCATTTTGGCGGTATTTGTGCCATCGTTTTTCATGGCCGGCGTGGGACGGCAGTTGTTCGTGCCGTTGTCGCTGGCAGTGGCTTTCTCGATGATCGCGTCGTATCTGCTTTCGAGCACTCTCGTGCCGGTGTTCTCCGTCTGGCTGATGCGCGAAGCGCATCCGGGAGAAGCGTCGCGCCTGCGCTCGCTCTACGACGATTACCTCGGCGCCGTATTGCGCTTCCGTTGGCCGCTAGCGGCGGTCTATCTGATTACGTCGCTGGGCATCGTCTATTTCCTGCTGCCGCGCCTGGGTACGGAGATTTTTCCCGAGACCAACGCTGGGATCATCCGCCTGCGTCTGCGCGCCCCGGCCGGGACGCGCGTGGAGGAAACCGAACGGATGGTCTTGCGGGCGCTTGACGCGATTCGCGGCGAGATCGGTTCGGACAACGTCGAAATTACCAGCGACTTCGTCGGCGTGGTACCTTCCAGTTATCCGGTGGATCTGATCCATCTGTTCACCAGCGGGCCGCAAGAAGCGCTGATCCAACTCGCGCTCAAGCCGCAAGCGCCGCTGCACGCATCAGGGAGAGAGGTTTTGCGCGAAAGAGTGCGCGCGCGCCTGCAGCGCGATTTGCCCGGCGTACAAGCCTCGTTCGAAGCCGGCGACATCGTTAGCCAGGTGATGGGCTTCGGTTCGCCCACGCCGGTGGAGGTCGCCGTACAAGGAAGCAACTTGCAGGACGACTATGCTTACGCGCAAAAAGTCCGCGCGGAAATGGCCAAGCTCACGTTCTTGCGCGACCTCCAGTTCGCCCAGGAGATCGACTATCCCACGCTGGACATCGCCATCGACCGCGATCGCGCCGGGCAGTTCGGCCTGACCATGGCGGACGTGACGCGCTCGGTGGTACCCGCCACGTCGTCGTCGCGGTTCATTCAACCCAACTATTGGCGCGACCCGAATTCCGGGAACGCCTTTCAGATCCAGGTACAACTACCGCAGAACCGCATGCAAGGCGTGGACGAAGTAGGCGACGTCCCGGTGATGCGCAACGGCCGCCCCGAGCCGCGCCTGAAAGACATCGCCGCGCTGAAGCTCGGTACCATGCCCGGGCTGATCGAACGTGTCAACGGCCAGCGCGTGGTCAGTGTGACCGCGAACCTGCACGGCGCCACGCTGGGTGAAGCGGCGCTGGCGTTGGAAAAGGCATTGCCCGCGGCGGGCCCGCCTCCCAAGGGCGTCAGCGTAAGATATCGCGGTCAGATTCCTGCGTTACAACAGACTGTCGCCGGCCTGCGCCAGGGCTTGCTGTTGGCCGTGCTGGCGATTTTTTTGTTGCTGGCCGCGAACTTCCAGTCTGTGCGGCTGGCGCTGGCAGTGATTCTAACCATTCCGGCGGTGTTGTGCGGAGTGCTGTTGATGCTGCGCTTCACCGGCACGACGCTGAACGTACAATCGTTCATGGGGGCTATCATGGCGATTGGCATTGCGGTGGCCAACTCGATTCTGCTGATTACCTTTGCCGAGCGGGCGCGCCTGGAAGGCAAGGCCGTCTTCGATGCGACGCGGGAAGGCGCGCGCGGCCGCTTGCGCGCCATCCTGATGACTGCGGCGGCGATGATTCTGGGCATGGTTCCGATGGCCATTGGTTTCGGCGAAGGCGGATCGCAGGCCGCGCCGCTGGGACGCGCCGTGATCGGCGGTCTCCTCGTTTCCACGTTTGCCACGCTCAGTGTGTTGCCTTCGATCTATGCGATCCTGCAAAGCGGTGCGTCACGAACTTCTCCATCGCTCAATCCGATGGAGCGGATGAGCAAATACTATGAAGCGAAATAGCCATTTCCTCCTGCTGGTTGCGCTGGCGGCCTGCGCGCACGCGCAAACCGTCGAATGGGTCGCGGTCGTCTCCAAGGCGGCGTCGCGAATCGTGGAATTGCCCGGCGAATTCGCGCCGTTTCTGAGCGTCTCCCTGCACGCCAAAGTGGCGGGATACGTGGATCGCATTCTCGTGGATCGCGGCAGCGCCGTGAAAGAAGGCCAGCTCCTGGCGGAGTTAAGCGCGCCGGAATTGAAGGCGCAGATCGCGGAAGGGGAATCCAAGGCGCTGGCCGCGGAGTCGGATCGCTTGCAAGCGGAAGCGCAAGCCGCCGCCGCCGAAAGCACTTACGACAAATTGAAGGAAGCTTCCGCGACGCCGGGGGCGATCGCCGGCAACGAACTGGTCCTGGCGGAAAAGCAAGTGGCCGCGGCCAAGGCGCTGGTGGCGTCGCGGCAACAGAGCAGTCGCGCGGCCACGGCCGCGGTGAGTGCGTTGAAGGACATGGAAGCGTACTTGAAGATCACCGCGCCGTTTGACGGCATGGTCACCGATCGTTTGGTTCATCCGGGTGCATTGGTGGGACCCGGCACTGAGTCCGCCATGCTGGTGATCCAGCAAATCTCGCGCTTGCGCTTGACCGTGGCGGTGCCGGAAGAATCGGCCGGCAGCATTGCCAAGGGCGCGAAAGTCGAGTTCCGCGTGCCCGCGTATCCCGAGCGCATTTTTTCCGGCGTGGTAGCGCGCATCGCCCACGCGCTTGATCCCAAGACGCGCACCATGGCCGTAGAGTTGGATGTGGTGAACCGCGACGAAGTGCTGGCGCCCGGCATGTACGCCACTGTGAAATGGCCGGCGCGGCGAGCGACGGCTTCGCTGTTCGTTCCCAAGGCCAGCGTGGTCACGACAACCGAGCGGACGTTTGTGATCCGCGAGAAGGACGGCCGCGCGGCATGGGTAGACGTTCGCAAGGGTGTGAGCGACGGCGATCTCGTGGAGGTGATCGGCGCGTTGCAGGCCGGCGACAAGGTGGTCAAGCGGGCCACCGATGAGTTACGCGACGGTGCGGCATTGCCGGGGCGCGTGAAATAGAGACCTTCAATCCAACTGGCGGTTTTTTTAACGCAGAGACGCAGAGGCGCAGAGAAAGTCTGGTTGATTCTCGCCCCGGGATTTCTCTGCGTTTTCCTCGGCGTCTCTGCGTTAAAAAAACCGTTCCATAAGCGATAATGTAAGGATGCTGGATCTCGCATTCGTACGCGACAACCTCGACTTGGTGGCTCGCAAGCTGGCGCTTCGTGGAGGCCAGTTCGATCTGGAAGGCTTCCAAGCGCTCGACAAAGAGCGCCGCGCGGCCATCTCCGAAGCGGAGGCCCTGAAAGGTCGCCGCAACAAGGCCAACGACGAAATCGCTTCCCTCAAGAAGGCGGGCGGTGATGCTTCAGCCGCCATCGCCCAGATGAAGCAAGTTTCCACCGACATCAAGGTGCTTGACGAGCGCGCGAATCAGCTCGACGACCAGTTGCGCGAGATCCTCAAGACCATGCCCAACCTGCCGCACTCCTCGGTGCCGGTGGGAAAGAGCGCGGAACAGAATCAGGAAGTCCGGCGCTGGGGCACGCCGCGGGAGTTTTCGTTTACGCCCAAGCCGCACTGGGAGATCGGCGAGGCGCTGGGGATTCTGGATCTGGAACGGGCCCGCAAAATCTCCGGCGCCCGCTTCGCCGTTTACATGGGAATGGGCGCCAAGCTGGAACGCGCGTTGCAGAATTTCATGCTCGACCTGCACACCACGCGTCACGGCTACACCGAGGTGCTGCCGCCGGTGCTGGTGAATTCGGCCAGCTTGTTCGGCACGGCGAATTTGCCCAAGTTCGCCGAAGATCTGTTCCACACTCGAAGGCCACGACCTGCACTTGATTCCCACGGCGGAGGTGCCGCTCACCAACCTCTACGCCGGGGAGACGCTGGACGCCGCCCGTCTGCCGATTAAGCTGACCGCCTTTACGCCCTGCTTCCGCAGTGAGGCCGGGGCCGCCGGCAAAGACACGCGCGGGATCACCCGCGTGCATCAATTCCAAAAGGTGGAGTTGGTAAAGTTCGCGCACCCGGAGCGCAGCTACGACGAACTGGACGCGCTCACGCACGACGCTGAGGCGATCCTAGAAGCACTGGAGCTTCCCTATCGCACCATGGCGCTGTGTACCGGCGATCTGGGCGCCAACTCCGCGAAGACTTACGATTTGGAAGTCTGGCTGCCGGGACAAAACGCGTATCGCGAAATCAGTTCGTGCAGCAATTACGAAGATTTCCAGGCGCGTCGCGCCAACATCCGCTTTCGCGCCGGCGGCAAGGGCAAAGCCGAGTTTGTGCACACGCTCAACGGCAGCGGCCTGGCGATCGGCCGGACGTGGCTGGCGATTCTGGAGAATTATCAGCAGGAAGACGGGTCGGTGGCGGTACCTGCGGTGTTGCGTCCATATCTGGGAGGTGTGGAGCGAATAACGCCTGGGACCTGAGTGCGAGTGGATTTAAGGCATAATGAAGCTCTTATGCCGATGAAGGTGCGGGAATTGGTCCGGCTTCTTGAAAGCAAGGGCTGGGTCGAAGTTCGATCAAAAGGTAGTCATCGGCACTTTAAGCACCCAGCGAGCCGCGTATCGTCACGGTTCCCGGCACCGGTGGCAAAGAGCTTGCCCCAGGCACGCTCAACAGTATACTTAAGAAAGCAGGACTGAAATGATCGCCAAGCGATACGCGTTAGTTATCGAACCAACAGCCACCGGATACTCCGCCTACTCGCCGGATGTTCCCGGATGCGCCGCCGTGGGAGACACGATCGAAGAGACGCGGCAGAATTTTCAGTCTGCGCTGGCCGAGCACTTCGAGGCAATGAAAGGAATTGGCGAGCCAGTTCCCGAGCCGCAGGCCTCGGTCGATTACGTCGAGGTTGCGGCGTAATAGCCTGGCTCGTTTAATGAATGTCGAAATTCTCCTGGTGCAGGTTAATATCACCCTTCACGATCAGCGGCTTCTTGGACAACTCTTCAATCTCCGCAATGATCGTCGCGCCGGTTTGCTTCATGTAGCGCGCCACCTCGGGATTCACGCGTAGCGTGATGGTATTGCGCTCGATGGCGCCCGATAGAATCATCTTCCTGGCTTCCGCCAAAATCTCCAGACTTACCGTTTGCGCGCTCTTCACGAAGCCCGATCCGGTGCAATAAGGGCACGCGCATCCCAGCGCTTTCTCCAGCGGTTGCTTGACGCGCTTCCGCGTAATGGCTACCAGCCCGAAATCGTTGAATTGCAGCGCCTTCGAAGGGGCGCGATCCTTGCGTAGCGCTTCCTCCAGCGCCAGCATCACGCGCTGGCGGTTCTTGCGCTCGTCCATGTCGATGAAGTCGATGACGATGATTCCGCCCAGGTCGCGCAGACGAATCTGGCGCACGATCTCCTTGATCGCGTCCACGTTGGTCTTGACGATAGTGTCTTCCAGGCGCTGCGTCTTGCCGACGTATTTGCCGGTGTTCACGTCGATCGCCACCAGCGCTTCGGTTTGGTTGATCACGATGTAGCCGCCGGACTTCAGCCACACCTTGGACTTCATGGCGTTGTTGATCTGCTCCTGCACGCCGAACTCCTCGAAGATCGGCGTTTCTTTTCCATAAAGTTTGACGCGCCCGGCCAGCGACGGCTGGCTGAGGTTGGCGAACTCCACGATTTTGGCGTATTGCGTTTCGTCGTCCACCCAAATCGTGGTGAAGTTGGAGGAAACCTGGTCGCGCAGGATGCGCTCCACCAGGTTCAGGTCGCGATGCAGCAGCAGGGGCGCGGACTTCTTCTCGGCCTGGGCGCGGCAGTCCTTCCACAAGTTGAACAGGAAGCGCATGTCGGCGCGCAGATCTTCGTCGCTGTGGCCTTCCGCGGCGGTGCGCACGATAAATCCGCCGGGCATGTTCACGCCGCGGCAGAATTCGGTGAGCACGCGCTTGAGGCGCTGGCGTTCTTCGTCCGAAGAAATGCGCCGCGATACTCCCACGTGATCCACCGTGGGCATGTACACCAGGTAGCGGCCCGGCAGTGCGATATGCGAAGTGATCCGCGCGCCCTTCTTGCCGATCGGCTCCTTGGCGATCTGGACGATGATTTCCTGACCTTCGTGCAGCAGTTCGCCAATCAGCGGCTGGCCGCGCGTGGGCCGGGAGTCGTGAGCCGGCTCATGCTGCGGACTGGACGCCTGCCGCGGCGGATCAGGACGATTCTGATTCTGAGGCGGGCGCTGATCGCGCCCACGGCGACGATTGCGGCGGCTGTTGAAGCGACGCTCCGGCGCCGGACCACGCACCGTGGCAACCGCGCCTGGCGGCGGCTCGCTTTCCGGATTCTCTTCCATGCCCGCCTCCGCGCCAATTTCCGCGTCTTCCGCCGGCGCTTCATCCACGCCGGCGCCCTCGGTCAAGGATTCTCCAGCCATCAACTCCTCGGCGGGAATGGCTTCGTCGGAAGACACCTCCGCGGTCCCACTTTCTTCGCCGATCACAGGCTCTTGTATCTGCGCGACGGCGGCTTCCACCGGGGGCGCGGCTTCCGTGTCCGCAGACGCGGGCGGTTCCTGGGGCGCGGCCGCAGCTTCGGCGAGCGGGTGAACCGGCGGCTCAACAGAGGCGTGAATCGGGGATTCCACCTCCGCGGGCGGCGCGGCCACAACTTCCTGAACTACCGACTCAACTGCCGCGGAGCGAGTTTGCTGCACAGGTTCGGCGCGAGGAGGCTCCATCATCTCCGCTCCGTGCGTATCCGCTTCGTGCGTCTCCCCTTCGTGAGAGACCACGACGGGCGCCGCGGCCCGATACTTGGCTAGCGACTCGCCTGGCAACATGATGGGCGCCGGAGCAGCCTCTTGGGGACCTGCGTCCGCCACTTCCACACTCTCGACAACCGGTGGCACGACACTGGGGCCGGCGCTGGGGCCGGGACCGGCGGCAGCACGCGGCGCGCCTCCGCCACCGGCATATTTCGATTCCGGGAACCCGCCGCGATGCTTACCCCGCCGCCGGCGATTCCGCCGATGATGGCGATCGCGGTCTCCGTTATCTTGGCGCGGGCCACCTCCCGATTCGCGGCCGCGTTGCTCGTCCCCACCGGAGGGGCTTGGCCGCGCGGGCGCGCCGGCATCGTTGGGGAACGCTGCCGCAGCCGCGGGATGCTGGTCCGGCGGCGTTTCCGTGACCACGGAATCGGGCGGCTCTCCGGCCGACTCTCCGGCCGACTCTCTGGCCGACTCTCTGGCCACCCCAGGCGCCGCCGAGGCGCCCGCCGACAACACGGCGAGAGGATGCTCCAGCGAGTCCAGCGCGCCTTCGCGGGCCAGGCGCGTCACCTTCTCTTCGGTGGCGGTTACCAGGGCGTCGTACTCCTCGGTGTCCTCGAAAAAGTCGGAGACATAGAGGAAGGCATCGCGTTCCAGGCCGATTTGCACAAAGGCCGATTGCATGCCGGGCAGCACGCGGGTCACGCGGCCTTTGAAGATACTTCCCGCCAGGCTGTATTCTTGTTCCCGCTCGAAATAGACTTCGACGACTTGGTCGTCTTCGATAATCGCTACTTTGGTTTCGTGCGCTGTCGAGGAGACAATCAGCTCCTTGGACATGAGACACTCCTTCGGGGATGTTCCTCAACGGGAGCACCACGGACTTGGCCGTTCATACAGCGCAAGCGGCAGGGCGCAATCACCGTTCAGAACCGGCGCGCGGGCCGCGTTTTTCACGCTAGCCTTGGCACGCCTCCATCCGCCAATCTTTTAAATTCTTTCGCCTATCAATTCACGAACCGGCGCAAGCGGACGTTATTCACCAGTCCGAGCGCCATGAATGTGAACAGAATCGAGGACCCGCCATAGCTCATCAGCGGCAGCGGAATCCCCACTACGGGCATATAGCCCACAACCATTCCCACGTTCACCAAAATCTGAAACAGCAATACGGCCAACACGCCCATCACCACAAACGTACCGGCCCGGTCGGGCGCGGTCTGGGCGTTCTGAATCAGCCGCATCAGCACCATGAAGTACAGCAACAGCACCGCGAGCACGCCGAAAAAGCCGTGCTCCTCGGCGAAAGCCGCAAAAATAAAATCGGTATGCGGAACCGGCAAGAAGGAAAGCTGGGTCTGCGATCCCTTGGCCGTTCCCTCTCCCCACAAACCGCCGGAGCCAACCGCGATCTTGGACTGCAACTGCTGATACCCCCGCTTTTGCGGGTCCAAACTCGGATCCAGAAACGTTGCTACACGCGCCTTCTGGTAAGGCTTCATCACAAAAAACCACGCGGCGGGCGTCGCCAGGACGCAGGCCACAATCAGGATGGCTACATGTTTCAGCCGCAATCCCGCCAGAAAGACCGCAACCGCCACCACCGGCGCGATGGTCAGGGCCGTGCCCAGATCCGGCTGCAGCAGGATCAAGAGCATCGGCAGGCCTGCCAGGAGGCCCACCTTCGCCAGATCGGCTACCGTAACCGTCTCCCAGCGCGACTCGCTGAAGTAACGCGCCAATGCAAGTATTATAACCAACTTGACGAATTCCGATACCTGAAACTGACCGACCCCCGCCAACTTGATCCAGCGCTTGGATCCGAACACCTTGTCCCCAAACTTCAGCACAAAGGCCAGCATCACCACCAAGGGCATGTAGAAAAGCGGCCAGCGGTTCATCAGGGCGTGATAATCCACCAGGCTGACGAAAAACATGGCCCCCACGGAGATGGCGATCCAGTAGATCTGCTTGATGTGCGCGCCGTCGAATTTGCGGGTATTGTGGGTGGTGGAGTAAATTTCCATCACCCCCAGCGCGGCGATCGCCAACACCAGGAGCAGCAGCATCCAGTCGAAGTCGCGGAAGGAGACGTTGCGGGTCATGGGGAAATCTGGGAGTTATGGGAGTTATGGGATTTATGCGGCTGGCACATTTAGTTCAGCACTCCCGTTGGCTGCGGTTTTGCGGGCCCCGGTTTGACGGCCTGGATCACTCCGCCTTGGCGGCGCAGCTTCTTCTCCCAGTAAGCGCGCACCACTTCTCGTACGATCGGTGTGGCGTTGGAGCTGGTGATGCCATGTTCCAACAAGCAGGTGACCGCAATCTCGGGATTGCGGTGCGGCGAGACGCCCACGAACCAGGCGTTGTCGCGCAGATCCAGGTCCTTGTTCCCCTTCATGGCTTTGGCCAGATCGTTGCTGGCCACCTGCGCGGTCCCGGTCTTGCCGCCTAAGTCGATGCCCACCAGCCGGGCTCGCGCGGCGGTGCCGCCTTCGTTCACTACGCCGTACATTCCGGAGGTGACTTTGTCCACGGTCTCGTCGGAAATCGGGAAATACGTGGTGTGATCCAGGTCGGCGTCGGGCCGCCACTGTTTCACTGCGGCGGGAAATACCAGATGCGGACGCCGGAAATATCCGCCGGAGGCGATGCCGCCCAACGCGTAAGCCAGTTGGATGGGCGTGACCTGCGTGGCGCCCTGCCCAATAGCCACGGACACGATCTCACCGGCATACCACTTGTCGTGCGCGGTCTTCAGCTTCCACTGCGGCGTGGGCATCAGGCCGTCTTCTTCCGACGGCAGGTCCACGCCGGTTTTCGAACCCAGGCCGAGATGGGTGGCGTAATAGGCCAGCTTGTCGATACCCAGCTTGATGCCTACGTTGTAGAAGAAGACGTCGCAGGAAAACACGATTCCCCGGTGCAACGTGGTATGCCCGTGACCGCCCTTGGTGTGGCACTTGTAGGAACGTCCGTAGAAAGTTGCCGCGCCCGCGCAGTTGAAGGCCGTGTCTTCGGTGATGGTTCCCGTCTCCAGAGCCGCCACCGCCTCCAGGATCTTGAATGTAGACCCCGGCGCCAATTGCGCCTGAATGGCCTTGTTCATCAACGGATGGTTGGGATCGTCGGTGAGATCCTTCCAGTCCTGGCGGAGGATGCGAACCGCAAACTTGTTGGCATCGAAGGTGGGACGGCTGACCATGGCCAGGATCTCGCCGCTGCGCGGATCCAGTGCCACCACCGCTCCGGTCTTGCCTTCCATGGCCTGCTCGGCGGCCGCCTGCAAGTCCAGATCGATGGTCAAGCGCAGCGGATTGCCGCTCTTCGACGGCAATTCGTCCAGGCGTCCCACTTCCTTGCCGCGATTGTTGACGATGACGCGGCGCATGCCGTCCTGTCCCATCAGGATGTCGTTGTACTGGCGTTCGATGCCGGTCTTGCCGATGATTTGTCCGCTGCGGAAATTGGCGAACTGCGGCAGGTCCAACTCGCCTTCACTGACTTCACCGACGTATCCGATGGTATGCGCCATGAAGCCGTCGCGCGGATACAAGCGCCGCGACTCTTCCACGTGCTCCAGGCCGGGCAACTCGTCGCGATGCGATTCGATAAACGCCAGATCGGCCAGGGTGGCGTCTTCCTTGATGCGGATCGGCTCATAGCGGGGCGCGGAGCGCAAGCGCAGGATGTGGGTGCGCAACTCGTTGGTGTCCAGATCCAGGCCTTCGGCAATCTTGGGTAAAGCGGCGTCCAGATCCTTGAATTGCTCGCGCAGCAGGAGGATGGTGAAGGAACGATAGTGCTCGACGATGGTGCGTCCATCACGATCGGTGATGCGCCCCCGTGCCGCCAGCACCGGCAGACTCTTGATGCGGTTCTGATCGGCCAGTTCGCGGTAATAGCCGGGCTGGGAGATTTGCAGACGCCAGAATCCGCTGGCCAGCAGAAAGAAAATGGCCACAGTCAGGTATTGCAGAAAGGCAATTTTGAACTGCGCGAATTTGGTGTCGCGATCGTGCATGGGCCAGCGGTTGCCCGGAGATCTCGTTGCTGGACTCAGGTTATCACGTTGTCACGGGGGTCTACAAGGGGTGCTTTTAGAGGTAGTGGGTCAGTTTGATTGTAAGGCGGTATTTGTTGTCAGTACCGCCTGCGGTAGCAGGTGGGTCTACCTCGTGACCCATCCGCTACCGCGGACGGTACTGACAACACGCTTACTTCAAACTGACCCACGATCCTTTTAGATTGATTCTGGCGGGAATCGCTGGATAAGAAGGCGCGGACTCTCGCAAGTCCGCGCCCTACCCCAACAACGCACTAAGCACTCAGGGCCTGTTTACGGTACTGCTGAAGCATCGCTTCCATCTGGTCCTTCAAGCGAAGCTTTTGTTTTTTGAGTTGTATTTCTTCGAGCTGTTCCTGGTCGGAGAGGAACGGCTTGCCGGCCAGTTCTTGCAATTTCAATTTGTACTTCTGGCGTTCGGTGGCCAAACGAGCGTACGGCTCGCTGGTCGCCATCAGGTGTTCCTTGAGATCCTCAAGGCTTGCTACCATTGGCGAACCTCCGGGTTGTAAAGTATCCTCACTGGAACTCACGCTAGCACACTTGTTAAGGTCGTTTCAAGAACCAAGGCGTCTTCTTTTTTTCCGCCCGGGAGGGCATAGTACTCCGAACGGCGGCCAGCCAGCCGGAAGCCGGCTGCCTCATAAATGTGCAGTGCGGCGGCGTTCGATTCGCGCACCTCCAGCCAGGCGCAGCGCACCCCGGCGGCTTTGCAACGCTGAAGCGCCGTGCGCAGCAGGTCCGTGGCGAGTCCCAGGCCTCGGCGGTCCGGATGCACGAAAATGTTGAGGATTTCGGCGTCGGGAGGCACGACCGATGCCAGCAGCAGGCCGTCCACTCCGGTGGGATTGGTGTTGACCAGGCAAAACCGATCCGGGAAGTCCCGGCGGGCGATGGCCGCATAGGTTTCGGCGGGCCAGTCGGGCGTGAGCGCGGCGGCGGCCGGAGCATCCGATAGGAGCAGGTCTCGAATCATCTATCCACATCTTACGATCCACAGATTACACAGATTACACAGATTTTCGGAGCGTGCGTTCTGAATCTGTGTAATCTGTGAAATCTGTGGATCGAAAATCTGTGGATCGAATCGTTTTTCAGTGGTGAATCGGTGGACCGATATCGGCGCGGCGAACGTACTCGGCATCGGCGGCGGCCGGATCGCGGCCGCGGCCGGCGGCGATGTCGCGCGCAGCCAGCAGCGCGATGGCCCCGGCCAGATACGGCGAAGTTTCGAGCGCGCCGGGGAAGAATCGCGGCGCATCGGCGCCGGAGTAAGTCACCACGCCGCATTCCGCGGCACGTCGCGCGACCTCTTTCGGTTCCGCGGAGAAAGGCGCGATCAGCAATTCCAAACTGCTGGAATAGACGGCGGCGGCCACTTCTCCGCGGCGAACGTCAATGATCGGACACAGCGGGCCTGGCGTGTGGGGCTGCGCCAGCCAGGCAATCGCCAGCAGGTTCGACACCGGCACAACCAGCTTGCCATGCGCCTCCGCCAATCCTTTCGCCACGGTGAGTCCCACGCGCACGCCGGTGAACGATCCCGGGCCGGCCGCGGCGCCGTATCCTGAAATCTGCGGCAGGGTCACGCCATGGCGTTCGAGCAAGGCGGCGAGTTCTTCGTAGATGACCGCGGAGAATCCCGCCGGCGCATGAATCGCGCGAGTTTCCAGCAACGCGCCATCGGCGGCGAGGGCCACGCTGCCGGTAGGTTGGGTGGTGTCGAGGGCGAGAATCAGAGGCATGAGACCGGTGGAAGCCCTAGTATATCCGCGGGCTTCCCCGGATGTCTCGCGGCGATGTTTCCTACTTGGCCGGACCGTCGATGGTCAGGCTGCTGGTCGTTCCGCCGATGTGCAATTCCTTCAGAGTCTGAGACTCCACGAGGAACTCGTTGGTGTCGAACTTGGCAGCGCTGGGTTGATTGTGCACTGCCGCTCTCACTACTTCGGTGCCGTCGCGATAGATCGTCGCCACGGTCTCTTCGGCGTTCACCTCGATTTGGTAGTCGCCGGCCTTCAGTTGGGCTCCAGCGACGGTGATGGGGTCGCTAACCGAGAAGTCCAGCTTGCGAGTCTTCGAACCAGCGAATGCGAAGAGCGTCGCCGTTAGTAGGATGATGGAAAAAACAAAAGTCTTTCTCATGTTGTACTTCCTCCTACCAACTTAGACGCGCCCCAGCGAATAAGGTTCTCGAAACATTGTAAAGAACGGCCGGGCTCGCGTCGCGAGGGAGAAAGCCGCCACACGAAAAGCCTAGGTCCGGACCGCATCTTGTAGTAGCTTTGCCAGGATGACTCCCAGGACCGGTTTGCTGCTGGCGCTGAGCGCTTTTTCGATTGTATTCGTTGTCTTCTGGGTGACCGACGCATGGGGCAGGTTTTCCCATGTAGGCTGGCCCTCCTTCAAGGAAGCCGCCGTGGGTTTCGTCACCAATTTTTTCGATACTCTGGGCATCGGCTCTTTCGCGCCCACCACGTCCGTCTTCAAGTTCTGGCACATGGTGGACGACGAAAAAATTCCCGGCACGCTGAACGTCGGCCACTGCGCGCCAACGCTGGCCGAAGCCTTCATTTTCATCCTGGTGGTCGGCGTAGACATAACCACGCTGGCGGCGATGATCGCCGCTTCGGTGGCCGGATCGTGGCTGGGCGCGGGCGTCGTTTCGCGCTGGCCGCGGCGGACCGTGCAAATCGGCATGGGCTTTGCGCTGCTGGCGGCCGCGGCCGTGTTCGTCATGCAAATCTTCAAACTGTTCCCCGGCGGCGGCGACGCGCTGAAGCTGGAAGGCTGGAGCCTGGCGGCCGGTGTGGCCGGCAACTTCGTGCTGGGCGCGTTGATGACGCTGGGCATTGGCCTCTATGGTCCGTGCATGATCCTGATCAGTTTGTTGGCCATGAATCCCAAGGCCGCGTTTCCCATCATGATGGGTTCTTGCGCGTTTCTGATGCCGGTGGGTAGCATTCGTTTCATCCGCGCCAACAGCTACAGCCTGCGCCCGGCGCTGGGACTGGCGCTGGGAGGCATTCCCGGCGTGCTGATCGCCGCCTACGTGGTGAAGGAGATGCCGATACAGTACGTGCGTCCGCTGGTCGTCGTGGTGGTGCTCTACACAGCGGCGATGATGCTCAGATCGGCGTTTTTCGAGAAGAAACCGTATGCTCAGGTTCCCTGAACGATGTTTCCTTGAACAATGGTTCCTTGATGGAACACGATCTTCCAACCTTCCGGAGTCTGCTGCCAGATGGTGGAACGGCGGGTTTTGCGCACTTGGCCTTGAATCAGCGTATAGGTAATCAGGTAAACGTTGTCGGCCAGTTTGCGGCAGTGAAAGCCGAAGGCTTGCAAGTCCTCGGTGTGCGGGACGGCAAAGCGCTGTTGCAAGGTGTCCAGCACGTATTCCCGGCTATAGCGGCTGCCGGAGGCTCCCACTTCCCAGAAATCCGGCGCCGTCATGCTTTCGAAATCGGCGCGCGTGGTGCCGAACTCCGGGTGATGGAAGATCGGCTCGCGGCGCGTCAGTTCCTCGAGTACACCGAGTAGCGAAGGATCGGTAAGCAGGACGGGTTCCATGTCGGGGGTCATGGAAAAATCATAAACCGGAACCGGAAAATGCAACCGCCGATGAACGCCGATACGTTGCGGTCATCGGCGTTCATCGGCGTTTATCGGCGGTTGCTTTTTCTTATTCCGTGACAAACTAAGACCTCGTGCCGCCCTTGCTCCTCAGCGAATCGGACCGCGCCATGCTGGCCGGCGATCGCGGGCCCGCCCCGCGCATGGCCATGACCATCCTCACGCGCATGGCCGAGGTCCAAGGCGCACGGTTCATGCTCGACATTACCGGCGCGCATATCGACTCCACCATCTTCATCGCCGATGCCGGCTTGGAATACGCCGAGCGCCTCGCCGGATACGGCGCACGCGTCGTCGTACCCACCACGCTGAACGTCAGCGGACTCGACGAGCATCACTGGCGCGAATGGGCCGTGCCCGCGGAATGGGCGCGTAAAGCCTATCGCCAGATGCAGGCGTATCAATCCATGGGCGCGGTTCCTACCTGGACCTGTGCGCCGTATCAAACGGATACGGCGCCGCGCTTCGGCCAGCAGATCGCCTGGGGTGAATCGAACGCCATCGTCTTCGCCAACTCCGTGATTGGTGCGCGCACCGAACGCTATCCCGACTTACTGGACATTTGCGCGGCCATCACCGGGCGCGTACCGGCGGTGGGTTTGCACCTTACCGAGAATCGCGCCGGAGAGCTGCTGGTGCAGCTCTCCGGTGTTTCGCGAAAGTTACAGGAGGACGATAGTTTTTATCCCGTGTTTGGGCATTTGCTGGGAAAACTGGCGGGGAACCGCATCCCGGTGATCGAAGGTGTGGAGATTCGTCCCAGCGACGATCAACTGAAGGCGCTGGGCGCCGGCGCGGCGTCGTCGGGATCGGTGGCGTTATTTCATATTGTGGGAGTTACGCCGGAGGCGCCCACGCGCCAGGTGGCGTTCCGGAATCGTGCGCCGCGAGAAACGCGCGTCGTCACCATGGACGATCTGCGCGCGGCGCGTAACGAACTGAGCAGCGGCGGTTCGGGGAGTGAACTGGACCTCGTGGTCCTCGGCAGCCCGCATTTTTCGCTGGCGGAATTTCGCGCCCTCGCCGCGTTGGTAGGCGGGCGCCGCCGTCATCTCAACGTACAGTTTCTGGTGACCACCAGCCGAGGCGTGGAAGCGCTGGCGCGCCAAGCCGGCGTGATGGCGCCCATCGAAGCGTTCGGCGCCCGCCTGACCGTGGACACTTGCATCCTGGCGACGCCCATGCTGCCCGATTCCATCCAGCGGCTGATGACCAACTCCGCGAAGTTCGCTTACTACACTCCCGGCCTGTTGTCGCGCAGCATCGTCTTCGGCAGTCTCGCCGATTGCGTGGAATCGGCGGTGGCGGGCCGCGTGATTCGCGAGGAATCGTTATGGAAGTAATTCAAGGGCGCGCAGTCATCGCGGGAGATGCCACGGGCCAACTACTGGTGAGCCCGGAACCATTGAGTTTTTGGGGAGGCTACGACTATCACACCGGCGAGATCATCGATCGCCGTCACGCGCTCAGCGGCCAGATCGCAGCCGGCCGCGTGCTGGTGCTGCCTTTCACGCGCGGCTCCAGCACCACCACGCAAGTGCTGCTGGAAGCGATCCGCGCCGGCACCGCGCCCGCGGCGATTGTTTCCACGGAGGCCGACTCATTCTTGGCTCTGGCCTCGATCGTCGCGCAGGAGATGTACGGGCGCGTGCTGCCGATTCTGGTGCTGTCGGTGGAAGATTGCGCGCGGCTGCAGACGGGGAAGAGCGTAAGGATTGAAGGCGACTTGGTAAAGTCCTTGGGAACACGGAAGGACACGGAATAGCACGGAAGGTGTGGCGTCTAACAGGCGGATCGAGCTAAGGCTGGAGCCGCTTGATCCCCTGGTTCTCGAAATGCACTTTCCGTGCTATTCCGTGTCCTTCCGTGTTCCCAAAACTTTTGGTCACAGGGATATCCCGGCCACCGCCGCCTTGCGTTCCAAACGCCGGATGCGCTTCTCATCGCGCGCCTCTTGCGCGGCCAACATCGCAGCGGAGTAATTTCGCGCGCGATGCTCGAAATACTTGGCCATCTCCACGGCCGCCTCCGGCGTGCGCAATTCGCGCCACAGCGGAAGCGCGCGCTGGTAGTCGCCATGGCGTTTGTGGATCGCCGCCGATTCCCAGCGGGCCCGCGCCGCAACTTCCGCGGGCAGCGGCGCGCTTAAGGCGCGCGTGTAAACCTCCAGCGCGGCGTCGGCACGGCCCATCTTGCCGAGCCACCCGGCGAGGCCCACCAAATCGATCGCGTGCAGCGGCGCCCGCGAGGGATCGCCTAACGCCGCCAGCACCAGCGAGGTCAGGCAGGCCAGCGTGAGAATGTCGAGGCGGTTGTGGTGGAAAACCGGCACCAGCCCGGCGGTGCGTCCCGTGCGCAGGTACTCGAAGTAGCGGTAGGGTATCAACTCGCCTGGAACATCGCCGGTGCGCGTGTATCCCAACACCGACGATTCCAGTTCCACCAGCCGGCAACTTTGCAGGCGCAGTTTCCACAAGCGGCGCGCGGCATGGAGTAAGTCGAGATGGCCCATGGCTTCGTGCGGCGGCGCCAGCCGCGACATCCGATAGCGTGTTTCCAGCAGCGGCGCGTCGTAGCACTTGCCGTTGTAAGTCACCAACACTTCGTACGGCTCCAGCAGTTTGGCCAGGGCGCCCAATACCTTGGACTCCTCGCAGAAGTCGCGCATGAAAAACTGATGGATGTGGAATCCGCCGTCTTGAAATACGCCCACGCCGATCAGAAACGCATATGTCCCCGTGCCGCCGGCCAGGCCGGTGGTCTCGGTATCGAGAAACGCCCAGCGCCGCGGCGGCGCGGTGAAACCCAACGGCGACGCATCGCAGGAAGCAATCGAAGAGACGGCGGCGTGTCCATGACGAAGATTACCCCCGTAGGAATGGACGGCATGTTCGGGCAGGGGTGCATCCGGCTCCGGAGGCGCGGGTTTTGGCGGGGGTTCCGGCAGGTTCCGTGCGGGAATGAGACCTTGCGCCTGCCACTTGATCCGCAAGCGATCCAAGCTGGATGAGGCGTTGCGCGAAAGGCTAGGCGGCGTGGTCATCGCTTTTCACTTGGGTGTGTTCGCGCAGCCGCGTTAGAATCGCCAGCGCCACTTCCTTGCCGCGCTCGCCGGAATTGCCCGGCGCGCCGACGCACGACGGACAGCCCGCCTCGCACTGGCATCCTTCGATCAGCTTTTGCGTTTGTTCCAGCAAGCGGTGATGCAGATGAAACAACGGCTCACTCAACCCGATTCCGCCGGGATAGGCGTCAAACAGATAAATGTCCGGCGCAAACGCGGGCGACAGTTCGTCGCGCACCGCCCAGGCGATGTCGCGGCGGTCGCACATCAGCAACAGCGTGGCCATGCCGCGCAAGCCTGAGGCCAGCGCCAGCACGCCGCTATGCCGTTCGGCCGGGGTGTAGGGCATGGCATCGTCGCTACTTCCCGGCGGAACAAGCCCCGCCATGAACTCACGACTTAGCGCCAGCCAGTAAGCGGTGGTGTGCATCTGTTGTTCGGGCATTTGCAGATCGCCCGCGCCGACGTTTTCCAGCGTGTAGAACTTGATCTTCTTGAAGCCCACCACCTGCCTATTCACGTGGATCTCGCCGTGTACCCGATCCGCGCCGCCGGCCAGCGCCTCGCGAGCAAATTCTTCTAACGGCGTGACCTGGGTGTTGGAGATGGCGTCGGTGAAATAGTCCACGTCCACGCGCTTCACGTAGGCCTTGCGTTCATCGTAGTCGAAGCGCTCGACGTGATGCTGGCGTCCTTCGTGGAGATAGATGGCCTTTTCATGCAGCATGGTCAGGGCGCTGGGAAAATCCACTTCCCCGATTACGTTGGGCCGATCGGTGGTGTCGATCACCACAAAGTTATCGGAGGACACCGCGCGCAGACTGACCGCATCGGCGGGATAGGCTTCGTTGGTCCAGTGCCAGGTGGAGTTGGGCGGCTCTCCGGAACGATGCAAGAAGCCGGTGTCGGCCAGGAATTGGCAGAGCTCCGGCATATTGGCGCCGCCGAACAGTTCTCCGTCGCGCAGAGGAATCTCGAACGCTGCGCACTTCAGGTGATTGACCATGATCTCGGGATTGTCCGGTTGGATGTAGGCGTGTTCCGGCGACTGTCCGAAGAAATAATCGGGATTCTGGATGATGAACTGGTCGAGCGGCGAACTGGAAGCGATCAGCACCGCGGCCGCCGTTCCGCTGCGCCGTCCGGCGCGTCCGGCGCGCTGCCACGTCGAGGCGATGGTGCCGGGATAGCCGGCCATCAGCGCCACGTCCAGCGAGCCGATGTCGATGCCCAACTCCAGCGCGCTGGTGGCCACTACCACGCGCACGAAGCCCTCACGCAGGGCCTTTTCAATCGTCCGCCTTTCTTCAGGCAGGTACCCGCCGCGATATCCGCGCACCATGTCGGGGTTCCATCCGCCCTGTTCCTGCCACACATCCACGCCGCCGGGACCGTCGGCGTTGGGCACGGGCGATCCGCCGCGGCGGAAGCGAGCGTGCGGCGTTTTCTCGCAGGCGTCCTTTAGATACGTCACCAGAATCTCCGTGATCAAGCGGCTGTTGGCGAAAACGATGGTTTGCAAACCACGCGCCAGAAAATTCAGCGCCACTTGCCGGGTCTCGCTGACGTAGCTGCGGCGAATGCCCAGTTGCCGGTTGACCACCGGCGGATTGTAGAACAGGAAAAACTTTTCACCCGCCGGCGCACCGTTGTCGGCGACCAACTCGACGTTGTCTTCGATCAACCGGCGGGCCAGTTCGCCGGGATTGGCGATGGTCGCCGAGGTGCAAATGAATTGCGGATGGGCGCCGTAGAACGCGGCCACGCGTTGCAGCCGCCGCAGCACGTTGCACAAATGGCTGCCGAACACTCCGCGATAGGTGTGCAGCTCGTCCAGCACCACGTACTTCAGATTCTGAAACAGCTTGGCCCACTTGGTATGATGCGGCAGAATCCCGGCGTGCAGCATGTCCGGATTGCTCAGCACCACTTGTGCCTGAGTGCGGATGGCGCGGCGGGCGTCCTGCGGCGTGTCGCCGTCGTAGACAAAGCTCTTCAGGCCTGCGCCGTCGTCGCCCATTTCGGCGATCATCTGGTTCAACTCTTCCATCTGATCGCGCGCCAGCGCCTTGGTGGGATACAGGAAGATGGCGCGGGCCCCGCGCTCTTTGAGCACGGTGTCCAGCACCGGCAGGGTGTAGCAAAATGTTTTTCCGCTGGCCGTGGGTGTCACCACCACCACGTTTTTCCCGGCGTGGACCTGCTCCAATACCGCGGCCTGATGGGTGTACAACTCCGCAATGCCGCGCGCCTCCAGCATCTTGGTCAAGCGCGGATCGAGCCACGCGGGAAACGGCGCGAAGCGGGCATCTCTGGCCGGAAAGTAGCGCACCGCCGTGAGACAGTCGGCGTCCGTGGCACGCCGCTCCAGTTCCCGCACTGCGGCATGGAGCAGTTCCGATTCGGAAGGGGCCAGTAATGCCATTCGCCTTTTATTCGAACACAGGATGGAAACGGAAACAAGAAGAATTGTTCGGTTTGTCACGGGGTCGAGGCTGGCGGCATTGGGCTGCACCTCGTAGGGTATGATATTCATATGCAAATCACGGTGGATATTCCCGACAAGTTGGCCGCTCAGGCCGGAGCGCGCGGAGTTCCCGTCGAGTCCTACGTTCGAGGGATTCTGGAAGAGGCGGCTGCGGTCCCGCCAAGCCCGCCACGCCGAAAGCGCACCCGCGAAGAGCTGGAGGCTTTCTCGAGGAGTTCGCCCAATTTTCCGATCAAATCCCCGATCTCACCGGAAAGACCTTCGATCGCCAGATGATCTACGAAGACCATGAATGAAGCACAACTGCTGTCCGCTCATGTGCGGGACACAAATAATCTGGTGCGCATCGTGAAACGAGACGACGCCGAACGCCCGCTGATCATGGGCGCTATCCAGCGGCTGGCGGCAGAGGGCGCCGACCTTTGTTATGTTCCACAGAATATCGTGGAGTTGTGGAGTGTCCTGACACGCCCCCAGGAGGCTAATGGCTGCGGTATGAAGGTGAGCGATGCGAAACGTGAGATCGAGTTGCTGGAGCGTGAATTCACGTTTCTGCCGGACAACGAGAGAGTCCACATCGAGTAGCGGCGCGGGACTACGTGCTGTGGAATGCCTGGCTCAGAGCTTGGGCGTCTGAATCGCAAGAATTGCGGCGCCTCAGGCGGCCTTGCTGACGCGGATGTCCACTCTGAGGCCGGCCTTAGCGAGCAACTCGACCAATTGGTTAATAGAAAACTCGTTGAGTTTGCCCTTCCGGAGGTCTACGAGGCGCGAGGGAGTAAGACCGAGCAGTTTCGCCGCTCGATCAGCGGTCAGCTTCTTGCCTTCGATAAACTTGATCAGGGCAATCATCAAGTCCGATTGAACGTGTAGAGCCTGCGACTCAGGTGGCGAGAACCCGAGGTCCGCAAAGACATCCGTTCCGGTGTAGGATTCGATCATCTCGCGGCCGTTTTTCATGGCCTTTGGTCCTCCCTTCGCAACACTTCTCGATAACGGGCCTTGGCCAATATGATCGCGGCCCGCGACGTCTTCCGGGTCCTCTTGGCGAAAGCATGCAGGACGTAGATCCCACTTGCGAACTTCGCGACGTAGAGCACGCGATGCTCGCCTTCGGCGTGAACCCGAATCTCATTCACTCCCGAGCCCCACGGTTGGCATTGGCTTCCAATCCCCAGGGTCCAAACCAGCCTGCACAAACTTCAGGTTCCAGCCTACGCCTCGTCTTGCAAGCGGCGGAAAGAGCCGGACCCGTTGGCGACTGTCACCCAGCCACGTGACAGGCTTGAGAGATTCGCCCACTCGCCGAGTGTACAACAAGGTCTCAGCCTGTTCAAGAGAGAACCCCATAACTGCGGCCAGATTCCCTGCGCATCTGTGTAAAATACAGGGATGCGAACTTTCGACAGCCTCAATGAACGCGAGGTGCTGGCCTTGGCCATCACCCTGGAAGAGGAGCACGAGCGCGTCTACGCCGACTACGTGGAAGGACTGCGCCACGACTTCCCGGCCTCGGCCGCCGTCTTCCAAGGCATGCAGGAAGAGGAGTCCGTACACCGCCGCCGCCTCATCGAGCTGTTCCGCACGAAATTCGGAGAGCACATTCCCCTGGTGCGCCGTTCCGACGTGAGAGGCTTGATCCACCAGGAACCGCTGTGGCTGCAACAGCCGCTGGACTTGGACAAAATCCGCCACGCCGCCGGCACCGCGGAAGCGGAGATGCGGCGATTCTATCTAACCTCCGCGGCGCGCTCCCAGGACGCCAGCATCCGGCAACTGTTGAACGACCTGGCCCAGGAAGAAGTTTCCCACGCCCATCGCGCCGAAGATTTGACGGCCAAGAACCTCGATCAGTCGGCGGTGCAGCAGGAGGCCGAGTCCAACCGCCGCCTGTTCCTGCTGCAAGTGGTGCAACCAGGGCTGGCCGGGTTGATGGACGGATCTGTTTCGACTCTGGCTCCGCTGTTCGCGGCGGCTTTCGCCACGCACAGTAGTTGGGATGCCCTGGCCGTTGGCTTGGCGGCGTCGTTGGGCGCGGGCATCAGCATGGGTTTCGCCGAAGCGCTTTCCGACGACGGCGCGCTGACCGGCCGCGGCCATCCCCTGCTGCGCGGCCTGGTGTGCGGCATCATGACCACGCTCGGCGGCATCGGCCACACCCTGCCTTTCCTGATTCACGATTTTAAGACCGCCATCGCCGTGGCCATCTGTGTGGTGCTGGTGGAGTTGGGCGTGATCGCCACCATCCGTCACAAGTACATGGGCACGGCTCCGATCCCGGCGATCCTGCAAGTGGTCATTGGAGGATTGTTGGTGTTCGCCACGGGTGTGCTGATCGGGAATAGTTGAGGCCGTCAAAGACAACAATTAGCCACAGAGACACAGAGAACACGGAGACCGGAAGCACAGAGAAAAGCCCTGATATCTTGCCTTTTTGTTGCTCTGTGTTCCGTTCTCTGTGTTCTCTGTGACTCTGTGGCTGATTTGTTGTTTTTCTTCGATTATTGTCCCTGCGGCACCAGTTTTACCTGCACCAAGGTGAATCCAAGATTCTTGCCCGCTTCAATCTTCTCCGCCTTGAGACTGAGTACGTGCAACGCGCCCTGCGGAAGAGCCAGGATGCCGATCTTGGACTCCACGTACGGCCAATAAGGATTGCTGGGATTCTCCACGTGGCCGTCGTCGCTAATGACGCCCTTGATTTCCTTGCCGTCCACACTGATGACGATCTCGTGACCGCCTTCCCAGTCCTTGCCGTCCTTGGTCTGGGAAGTAATCACCACCACGTTGAAGCGGCCGGGAGCGCTGCGGAATCCCCAATTCATCCAATCGTCAACCTTGGTCCAGCGCGCCGCGACGCCGCGCGTATCAATCTGCATCTGCGGAGCCTTGCCGGAGGTAGTGTGCAGCGCGCCGAGATTCGCGGGCAGCGTCACGCTGCCGTCCGGTTGTTGCAACACGCCGTCCTGCACGTCCAGTGCGCCGTCGGTTTCCAGCACCACCACGGAGTCTTTGTTGTCGGGAGCGCTCTTCAGCCGTAACAGCAGGGAGTAATGGTCCAGCCGGGGACTGTTGTCCTGCCGCACATAGAGCGGACGGTGCGCGGCATCGGCCAGCATGTAGGCGTTTTTTACCTTGGTCTTGATGCCCACAATGGAGAACACGGTATCCGCCGGCCACTCGAAAATATGCAGGTAGATCTTGCCGGGCTTGGCGGTGATGGCGCCCCACGGAAAATCGTAGGCGAAGGGACTTCCCGTAGTGCCGTAAATCGAATCGCCGTTGACCTTCATCCACTGGCCCACTTCCGTCAGGCGCTCCACGCTCGGCGCGGGAATAACGCCTTGCGCCGTGGGACCCACGTTCAACAGATAATTGCCGTTGCGCGCCGCCACCTGCACCAATTGACGCACCAGCACGGCGGACGACTTCCAGTTGTTGTCGTCCTTCTTGTATCCCCAGGTGTCGTTCAGAGTCACCGGCGTCTCCCAATCGCGCTTCGCGTTTCGCCCAGCTGATCTGGTTGTCGCCGGCCGAATCGTAGTCGCCCATGCCGTTGCCGACGCGCCCGTTCACCAGGCATTGCGGATTGCAGCTTGTGAACCATGTCCACCAGTTCCAGGCTCTCGCCTTGCGTGATGTTGCGCGGCGTGTCGAACCAGATCAGCGCCGATGGGATCCGTAGCTGGTCAGCATCTCGCGCACTTGCGGAATCACTTTGCTCTCGAAGTACTTCGAGAAATCCTTCTTGGTTTCGGTCGGGGAAGTCCCAGGTGTTGCCCACGGCGTCGGGCTCGTGCCAGTCCTGCGTTTGCGAATAGTAGAAGCACAGTTTGATGCCGGCCCGCTGGCAAGCCGCGGCCAGTTCCTTCATGGGATCGCGATGGAACGGCGTGGCGTCCACGATGTTGTAGTGGCTGGCTTTGGATCCGAACATGGCGAAGCCGTCGTGATGCTTGGAGGTGATCACGATGTACTTCATGCCGGCGTTCTTGGCGACGGCGACCCACGCGTCGGCATTGAACTCCACGGGATTGAATCTGCGCGGCGAGTTGCTCGTATTCCGGCGACCGGGATCTTGGCGCGGTTCATGATCCACTCGCCGAGGCCGGGGATCGGCTTGCCTTTCCATTCGCCGGCGGGCAGGGCGTACAGCCCCCAGTGGATCAACATTCCGAAGCGCGCTTCCCGCCACCAGGCGATGCGCTTCTCGCGGTCGGGGTCGGACTTGACTTGGGCCGCGGCGGAGGCCGCCAGGGTTAAGAGAAGAAAAATAATCGGGACACGTGTTTTCATTCCGTATGCTCCGTTGGACGGGCGGACCGCAGCCCGCTCGCAATGTAATATCAAACGCTCGTCGCGCCCACCAACGCTTGGTCTCATTGTAACGCAGCTACTGGCTTTGCAGTGGTCAGTACCATCTGCGGTAGCAGATGGGCCCTGCGCTCAGCGACACACAGACCCATCCGCTACCGCGGACGGTACTGACAACCTCCGTGTGGTGGCGAACCGCGCATGTTTTCCATAACTGTAACGATATAACAGAGGCAAAAGAACGCCGCCAGAAACGCCGGCCCGTACTTCCAATTGACAGATATGGTCTTTAGCGGTAACTTTACATGAGGAGGCCATGCTTTGACCGTACGAATGAAAGATATCGCCCACGACCTGGGCGTCTCGGTGATGACCGTATCGAAGGCCTTGCGGAATCACACCGACATCAGCGAAAAAACGCGCGACCGCGTGCTGGCGCGGGCTCGCAAGCTGGGCTATCAACCCAACTGGATCGCCCGCAGCCTGGTCACCCGCCGCACCCACATGGTCGGGTTAGTCATCCCGGACATGATGCATTCCTTCTTCGCGGAAGTGGCCAAGGGCGTCACGCTGAAGTTCCAGCCGCTCGGCTATCAGATTGTGATTTCCAACTCCGACGAGAATCCCGAACTGGAGGAAAGCCAGATCCAGCTTCTGTTGGCTCGCGCCGTGGACGGTCTGATCATCGCCTCGGCGCAGACCAACGGCAAGAACGCGCTGTTTCACACCATGCGTACGCGCAAGGTGCCGTTCGTGCTAATTGACCGCGTGCCGCCCGGCGTGGACGCTCATTTTGTCGGCGTGCGGAACGAGGAGATTGGCGCGCTGGCCACTGCCCACCTGGTGGAACAGGGCTGCCGGCGGATCGCGCACATTCGCGGTCCGGCCATCTCCACTGCCAATCTGCGCTTGCAGGGATACCGTAGCGCGCTGGCCAAAGCCGGCTTGAAGGCTCCGCCCGAATATGTGATCAGCGGCGATCATGGCGACGAACGCGGTTACACCGCCATGCGCCAGTTGCTGCAACTCAAGAAACGTCCCGACGGCGTGTTTTGTTTCAACGATCCGGTGGCGGCCGGCGCCATCAAGGCGATTCTGGAAGCCGGCCTGCGCGTTCCCGGCGACATCGCCGTAGTGGGCGCCGGCAACGTCCACTATTCCGACCAGCTTCGCGTGCCCCTCACTACGGTGGACCAATGCAGTCTGCTGACCGGCGAGAAAGCAGCGGAAATGCTGGCCCAGTGCATTCGCGCCGGCAAGCCGTCGGCGCCGGAGTATTTGTATCTGCCACCGCGGTTGGTGGCGCGGGAATCGAGCTTACGAAAGACGTCTTAGGCTTCCCATAATTCCCATAATTCCCATGCTTCCCATAACTCCCATGGGAAGTATGGGAGTTATGCGAAGCATGGTAATTACGGGCGAATCAACACCACGTCGGGATTGATTCGCGGTCCCCCATCGGTATTGCCGACCCACGCGGCCAAATCCTCCAAGCCCGTCTGGAACTTGACCAGGCGAGCCGCCGCCACCAGGCTTCCGTCGGCCGAGGCGCTCAAGGACGAACCCACATAGCCGCCGGCGTCGTGCGTGATCTGCCGCCAAGTCCCACCCGGCCCCCCACCCGGCAGCGTGCAGGTCCACACTTGGAACGCGCTGGGTTGGTCCGCTTTGCGCATGGTGGCAAACAAGGCCGTCTTGGTCCACACCAAGGCCCTGACAATCCCAGGAGCCAGAATCTCCCGTGTGGTTCCCTTCTTCACGGAGATAAATCGCACGTTGCTCAAGTCGCTTTCCCGCACTGGCACGGCAATCTCCGTGCCGTCCGGCGACCAGGCCACCGCCGCCGGGTTGCGTTTGAACGTCCACAATTCTTGCGGCTTGCCGGGCCTGGTTCCAACCGGTAACAGGATCAACCGCGCCGTCCCGCCGGGAACCCAGCGAATGAAAGCCAGGGACTTGCCGTCGGGCGCGAAACTCACGGCAGTGTCCACGTCCGCGGCGGCCTGCTTACTGCCGGCGCTCTCTCCGGCAATGTTCCATCGTTGCAGATTGTTCAATCCTGGCCGAACCGCCGCCAAGTACCACAGTGATTCCGCGTCCGGCGAAAAAACCGGCAGTTGGATCTCCATTCGCGCGGTGGTCAGTTGACGATCCGCGCCGCCGGAGATGTTGTGCACCCAAAGCGAATAGCCGCCATGAGTAATGTCTTCTTGCAAAATGTAAGCCAGCAGTTTACCGTCGGGCGAGAGTGCCACGCCGGAGTTGGCCTTGCCGTTGTGGGTCACTTGGCTGACGTTGATGCCCGCCTGCGGCCACGCCGCAGTAGTTAACGCCAGCACCACCACGCAGAGGATGGAAACCGCCTTCATCACGTCTATTATGACGCCGCCGGACGGACCCCGTTAACAACTCAAACGCGCCGGCGGCGAGGGCGTTTGGACCCTCGCGGCTGAGCGTGGAGCTCGTCTGGCCTGCTATTTCTTAAGGAATCCCGAGACGTAGATCGCCTTCTGGCCGGCCACCGTGGAGGCCGTGCCAGTCACTTCCATCACGTGACCAGCGTGGGCGATCGCCGCGTCGCGGAGCGTGGTCTGGGCGTCGCGCCGCGGATGGTGTTCTTCCTCCATCAGCACGTAGACCGAGCCGTTCTTAGCCAGCAGCCCGATGGGCTGGCCATTGGCGAAGCATTTCTTGGCGCAAGCGGCATGGGCGTCGCCATGCTTACCCACTTGCAGGTAGCACGAGAAGTCCACAATCTCGCCGACTACCGTGACGATCTTGCCCGTGTTGGGCTTCTTATCGATGGCGGCCTCGATGGTCGTGGCGCTCCACGGCTCAGCGGGCTTGTCCCCCAGCTTGCCCATGGGCGCGTCGTAGGTGCCGGCATCGGCGGCCAGCTTCATCTGCGGTTGAAGAATCCCGGAACTTGCTTTCGTCTTGGCTTCCTGAGCCACCACGGCCAGAGCGGCGCACAGAAGAACGATCAACACCAGCAATTTGCCTCTCATTTGCAAAAACCCTCCAGGTGGAAAGATACCACCGACGCCCGGAGGGATCAACCGGGAAGGAGGGCAGGGCTAAGCAATATCAGGTGATAACATGATCCGAACGCAGATCAGCCTCGAAAAGCGCGAGTACGAAACCGCCAAGTCACGTGTAGTTATGGCGCGCAACTCGACGTCACGGCAACCTCCACGACCGGCAGCGGCGCCAGCTTCAGCGCTTGCAGCTTGGCGTTGAACGCCGCCAGATTCCGACCGTTCAAGTCGCGCCACAGGCCGAAATCCGCGTCCAGGGATTTGCAGCGATCTTCCACCACTACGCGTAGGGTGTCGGCGGGACGAACGTCGGCGCTTTGCGCGCTGCCGGCCTGGCGCGTCAGGTCGCGGTTGGCGGGACCAAAGCCGGGGGCCGTGCGCGTGCCTTTGTCGATCGCGTCAATCTTCTTCTCCAGCGCGGCGGTCTCCTCTTTGAGATTCTCGCCCAGCGACTTCTTTCTCTCCGCCAGCGCGGCACGCAAGGCCATCACCTGGTGAAATGCCTGATAACTCGCGCTCATACCGCGCCCGATTTGCTGCATCACCGCCAACTGTGACTGCAAGTCCGCGGCGGAAACATGCAGACGCGGATCGGGCGTCACCGTCAAAGGCTGCCGCACGGTTTTGCCGGCTGTTGATAATTCCACGATGTAATTTCCAGGCACGACCAGCGGACCTTGCGGCTGCTCGCGCGGAGTGTCGCCGGGAATGGCGTGATCGGCGAGCGTGTACTCGGTGTACTCCAGCAAGTTGCCGTAATAACTGTAGGGAAGCGCCTGCAGCGGCGGATATCGCAAGTCCCAAACAAAGCGATTCAAGCCGCCCGCCTTTGGCAGCGCCGCCGCTGGACCGAACCAATACTCCGGGACATTGGGCAACGGCAGATTCGGCGGTTGATCCGCACTGGAATAGCGCCGGACGCTGTGGCCGCCATCGTCATAAATAGTAAGCGTGACTTCGCCGGCCTGTGCGGACTTCAGGAAATAGTCGAGAATCGCGCCGTCCGGCGGATTCTTTCCGGCGGGCGTTTCGGGCGGATAAGGCGTGTCTTGAAAATTGTCCCAGCGCACCCGCGTCGCGGCGGCGGGAGGAAACAAGTAGACTTCCGCGGCGAGTTTATCCTTCCCGCCGGCGCTCATCTCGCGAATCGGCGACAGATCGTCCAGTATCCACAACGCCCGTCCGTAGGTCGACGCCACAAGATCGTCGCCATGTACATCGAGATCGGTCACGCTGGCCACCGGCATATTCAGTTGCAGCGGCTGCCAGCGATCGCCGTCGTCGAAGGAGACGTAGACGCGCTTGTTGGTACCCGCGTACAACAAGCCTTGGCGCGCGCGATCCTCGCGAACCACCTGGGCCATCTCATCGCCCGGCAAACCGGCGATGATGGTCTGCCAGGTACGCCCGGAATCGCGCGTACGCGCAATGTAGGGCGGCATCGACCCGCGCATAGAGCCGGCCACCATGTAGGCGGTGCTCAGATCGAAGCGCGACGCTTCGATCGCCAGGATCCGCTGCGGTTCCGCCAGACCGGGAGGCGACACCTTTTGCCAGGTGGCCCCGCCATCGCGCGTCACTTGCACGATTTGATTCGTCGTTCCGGCCCAGATCACGCCCGCGTCCACGGGCGAAGGCGCCAGCGCGCTGATGGCCGGCGGTGGCGGCTTGTCGGGATCGCGTTTGGCGTTGCGATCGCCTTCCACATAGCCGGTGAGATCGGGACCCAGCTCTTGCCAACTCTTGCCTGCGTCGCTGGTCTTCATCAGGAACTGCGTGCCCATGTACAATGTGTGCGGATCGCGCGGGGAAAACACCAGCGGCGCCATGTTGGTAGTGCGATAACGGTCGCCGGGCTCGAAGATGGTGGCCAGTTGGCCGTTGGTCCGGTCGAAGCGCACCGCCGTTCCGTACCAGCCGCCGCTGTAAATCAGGTTGGGATGCAGGGGATCGGGCGCGATAAAGCAATATTCGAAGCCGCCGATGGACATAAACTCGCGATCGGTGATCTCGCCATAATCGCTGCGGCTGGCCACGGACGCCGTGCCGCTGTCTTGCTGCGCACCATAAACGTTATAGGGAAACGCCGTGTCGGTGGACACGTGGTAGAACTCGCCGGTCGGCTGGTTGTACCACGATCCCCAGGTTTGTCCGCCATTCACGGTGACGATCGCGCCTTGATCCACGCCCAGCAACATGCGTTTGGAATCGCGCGGATCGATCCACAGAACGTGGAAATCGTCCCCGCTGGGCGCGCCCACGAACGCTTCGAAGGTGTGTCCGCCGTCGGTGGAGCGATAGATCGAAGTTTGCGCGACATAGAGAACGTCGGGATTCAGGGGATCCACGAAGACCCGGCTGAAGTATTCGCTGCCGAGAATCCGCGGATCCTTGGTGGATTGCCGCCAGTTCGCGCCGCCATCGTCGGAGCGATAAAATCCTTGTTCCAGGATGGCGTAGAGGCGGCGTCCATGATTTCCCGGTGCGACGGCGATGCCCAAACGGCCGCGGCCGTCCTTTGGCCCGCCTCCGGGAAGGCCGTGTGCGCCCAGTTGCTTCCAGGTGGAACCTTCATCGGTGGAGAAAAAAATGTCCGATGTCGCGTCGACCGCAACGTCGCCGGCGCCATCCAGGCGAGGTACGCCTCCCGATTCGCCATGGCCGGAAGCCGGATGATAGAGTACGGCGTAAAGCTTACGTGCATCACCAGGATCGGCGCAAAGATCCACCACGCCGATATTGTCGTCCGCGGCCAGCGTTTTCTTCCACGTCTTTCCGCCGTCGGTGGTTTTGAACACGCCGCGATTCAAGGTAAGCGCGGACTGCGGTTTGGGCCGCCATAGGATTTGCTGTCCCACCGAGTTGGCGCCGGCCACCGCGATATTGGGATTCCGCGGGTCCACGATAATCGCCTGGATGAATCGGGTATCGTCCAGGCCCGCGTGAGTCCACGACGCGCCGGCGTCGGTGGACTTGTAGACGCCGTTGCCCGCCGCCGTGTGACCCGTGCCCACATAAATGATGTTCGGATCGGACGGCGCCACGGCGATTGCGCCAATGCCCGCGACTGGTTGTTGGTCGAAGATCGGCTGCCAGGTACGTCCGGAGTCGCTGGTCTTCCACAGGCCGCCTCCGGGAGTCCCGAAATAATAAAGGTTGGGCTGCCCGCTGACGCCGGCGACCGCGGTGACGCGTCCGGCGCGGAAGGGACCGATCAGCCGCCAGCGCAGCGGCGAGAAAAACTTGGTGTCAAAATCTTGCGCGCAGGCGATGCAAGCACCCGACACAACCAACAACAAGGCGGCAGTATTCCGTGTGAATCCGCGGTTATAAATCAAAGGTCGGCCTCCGGTTGAAGCCTTAAGACTAGCAGAAGGAGCCGCCGTCCGTCGGACAAGCTGTTGGGCAGCCCGGTTGCCTTTGCAATCGGGAAACTCTAGACCCATGGACTATCGTTCTATCGGTTTTTATCCACGAAACGCTAACAATATAGGTACGAGTCACTCGCTGACCGGGAACTGGGAGCGCTGTTTATGTCTTCCTCAAATTCGTTCGTGAATTCTGTCCGCAACCCAACCATCCTGGTCGCGGAAGACGACGAAACCAATCTAACCTACTTGCGCAGCCTCCTGGAGTTGGAAGGTTACACGGTGATTACGGCTCAGGATGGTAAGGCCGCCTTGGCCATCGGCCGCGAGTGTCCCGTGGATCTGGCGATCCTCGACGTGATGATGCCTGGCGAGACCGGCTTTTCGGTTTGCCGGGATCTCAAAACGGATCGTCGAACCCGCCTGCTGCCCGTGGTTCTGGTCACCGGGTTGTCCAGCACCGCGGATCGCATTCTGGGAATCGAAGCCGGCGCCGATGATTTCATCAGTAAACCCCTGCATAGTGAAGAACTGCTCGCGCGAGTCCGCTCCTTGATTCGCGTGAAGCAATACGTGGACCAACTGGAAGAAGCGGAAGGGGTGGTTTGCGCCCTGGCTATGAGCATCGAGGCCAAGGACCCCTACACCGAAGGCCATTGCCAGCGCCTTTCCCAGTACTCCACGGCCTTGGGCAAGCGGGCCGGAGTTGCCGAGAAAGAAATGACCGCCCTCCGGCATGGCGGCATTCTGCACGATATCGGCAAGGTCGCTGTGCCGGAGCAGATTCTGTGCAAGCCCGGCCCGCTGACCACCGATGAGCGTGTTACCGTCAACCAGCACCCCCTGGTCGGCGTGAAGATTTGCGCCCCGTTGCGGTCTTTCGAAGCGGTGCTGCCGATTATTCGCCATCATCATGAGGCGCTCAACGGAAGCGGTTATCCCGATGGATTGAAGAATGGCAAGATCCCTCTCACCGCCAGGATCCTGGCGGTGGCGGATGTCTATGATGCTCTCACCACGAACCGCTCCTATCACCAGGCGGTGTCCAACCAGATGGCCTTCGAAATCTTGTGGGATGGAGTCCAGCGAGGCTTGTGGGATGGTGAGTTGGTCCGTGAAATGGAAAAGGTCGCGCTCCTGGCGGAGCTCCCGGGGAAAGCGGATGCGAATTAAACTCGGCACGGCGGTATTAGCGGGATCCTGCGCGGCGCTGGCGGCCCTGGGTGGAGTCACCGCTTTGACCATCGCCAGTATCCAACACATCTACTCGGACACGCTGGCCGCGGCCAAGGCGCGCGAAACAGCGGAGGAATTGAATCGGTTGTGGCGTTTAGCCGCGGAATTGGATTCCGCGGCACGAGCGTGTCTTTTGGAATCCACTGCCCGCGGCTCCGGAATGTTGAAACCGAACCCGAACCTGTTGCGGACGTACAACCGCGTGAAACAGGAGATTTCCGTGAGCACCACGGGTCTGCGCCAGATGATCGGCGGGGCCTCCGGTCAGGGGCAACGCTTGGCGGGGCTGACGCCGATCATCGACGAGCGCATCGCAGGATTCGATCAATCTCTCGGCCTGGCGGCCCGCGCCGGCGAATCCAAGGCACTGCCCCTGGATGTAAGCGGCTACCAGGTCTTTCGCGCCAGGATCGCCGAGATGCTCGCCGAACAACGAACCGAGATTCAGGCCCGCACCAGACGGACGGCGGTGCGTTGGTTTGTCACCATGGCGGAGATTGTTTTGACCTGCCTTCTGGCCATGCTGTTGGTTGCCGCGTCCGGCTACTTGAGCCGGCGGGAGATCCGCGAACGCGACCTCGCCGCGACGAAGGAGCGTGACTCTCGAAATCTCCTGGATCGCGTGATGGACGGCTGCGGCGCGGCCGTTTACGCCAAGGACAGGCAAGGCCGGATTCTGATGGTCAACCGTTACGCGGCCGCGCTGTTCGGACGTGAGATCCGCGATTTGCTGGGAAAGACGGCCGCGGAAATGTTTGCCCCCGCAGAGGCCGCGGTGTGGGAAGAGAACAATCGCCGTGTCCTGGAGAGCGGCCAGCCCATGGAGTTTGAAGAAAAGCTGATCCAAGACGGCCGCGAGCGTGTTTTCCTCTCGGTTGAATATCCCTTATTGGACGAGCACGGAGCCGCCTACGGCCTGTGCGGCGTTTCCAGCGATATCACCTCGCGCAAGGAGACGGAGGCGGCTCTTGAGGCGGCTAAGCAAGCGGCCGAACGAGCCAGCCATTTCAAGAGCCAGTTTCTGAGCACTGTCAGTCATGAGTTGCGGACTCCGCTCAGCGCGATCCTTGGTTTTTCCGATTTGCTCGGCGACCGCCGCACCGGTGCGTTGACCGGCCGCCAGCAGGAGTACGTGGAAAACATCAGAATATCGGGCCGGCATCTGGCCCATTTGATCAACGAATTCCTGGACCTCTCCAGGATCGAGGCTGGACACGTGGACTTGTCGCTGGAAGCAGTGTCGCTGGAAGTGGCGATTCCCGAGGTACTGGAGTCCTTGAAACCGCTGGCGGACAAAAAAGAGCTGAGAGTCCGTTACGCAGATTGTCCCGGGGTGGTGGTGCGAGCGGATCGTATCCGCCTGAGGCAAGTGCTTACCAACCTGGTGGGAAACGCCGTGAAATTCACACCGCCAGGCGGAGGAATCGAGATCTCGGCGCGGGAAGACTCCGGGCGCGTGAAAGTCGAGGTGCTCGACACTGGTCCGGGAATCGCGAAGGAAGAGCAGGCTCTGGTTTTCCAATCCTTCTACCAAGCGAAAACCTCCGGCCGCCATGACGGCTCGGGTCTGGGCTTGGCCATTTCTAAAAGGTTGATTGAGGCGCAAGGCGGGGATTTAGGTCTGGAAAGCGAATTGGGGCAAGGCAGCCGGTTCTTCTTCACGCTACCGGTGGATGATCAGAAAGCCGAAGCCGCGCACGCCTGATGTGGGTCGTGCTCGCCGCCGCCGGCGACTCTTTTCGGGCGAATTTGCAAGGATAGCGCTATTTGCTTGCGATGGCCGGATCGCTGGCGGTTGCCACGCGATTCTCGGTGGTCTCATGGATGATCCCCGTTTGATCGGTGTAGTAGCTGTGCTTGCCGCTCACTCCGTACTCCAAGGGTTGCCCGATCAGCGTATACGACGCGATACTGCCGTAACTGCCGGGTCCGGGCGTGAAGGTGAAGCGGTAGTTATACTTCGTGAACGTAAAGTTGGTGCCGTTCGCGACACCGGCCAGGTAGGGATCGACCAGGTCGGCATGGTTGTCGTCGTAATGACCGCCGGCCGCTGGCGTTCCCAGGCGGTTCAAGCCGTCTGCAAAGCCCTTGTTGTAGGTTTTCGCAAAAGTCACTTGGGCCGTATTGATCGTGCGCAGCACCTGTGTCGAGTAGAACTCGTTCTGGTCCTTCGGCCTGGTCGAGTCTACCGCCGGAGGCGTGGAAGCCGCGATCGTCCGCAGGGTGCTGCGCTGAATATCCACCGCCTTGTGCCATTGATCGCTGGTCATGACGAGGCGCATTTGGATCATCATCATCGTTTGCGTCTTGGACAAGCGGCCGCGCGCCTCCAGCACTGCATCCACGGCCTTTTCGGCCTGTGCCAGACCGATCGTACCGGTCTCCAGCGCGACCTGAAGCTCGGTTTCCTTTTTCTCCACCTCGCTGCGCAGTTCCCCCACGGAACGCCGGTTGGCCTCGAAGATGGTGTTGATCTGCTTCACCTGGCTGTCGGACAAGCCGAGCTCACGGTGGATGTCTCCGGCAAACGGTCCAAAACTGAATGGAAGCTCTTTGCCATGGGGCGTCTCCGACATGTTCTGTGCGCCGAGTGGCAGAACCACCAGTCCTAACAGCACGGTTGCTAACATTGCTGGTTTCATCGTTCCTCCTTGATGTTCCAAAACGTTGTTCCAAAAACAACGTTGTTCCAAAAACGTGTTGCACCGAAAACAGATTCGCGATTCTCCAGCCCCAACGGGGCGGCTATGCCAGCCCAGGGCAACGCCCCATAGGCGTTAAAATAGGCCGGACGCGACCGCTTTTTTTCATCCCGGAGGGATCGCCGCTTGTAGCCGGTGGTGGAGCGTCGTTTGCGACACCACCGGAAATCAAATTCAAAGTTCCGCACCCCGGAAGGGTGCTAGCCTCTTGGTCAAGCCATCAACAGCGGGGTTCCACGGGCGCTGGTACCCCTCCGGGGTGCGGATACTTGCTCAACTCTACCGGTGGTTTCGCAACAAACGCTCAACCACCGGCTACACGCGGCGATCCCTCCGGGATGAAAAAGCGGGCCGCGCCCTGGCTTATCTTAACGCCTATGGGGCAACGCCCTGGGTTGAAATACCCATACCACGAAGCCCGGAAGGGGCGATCTAATGGCAGCCCGAATGCTGTGCCCACATCTTAGGCCGCCCCTTCAGGGCTTCCCATTCAATCCCCCTCTGACCCTGGGCGTTGCCCAGGGCTGACATAGCCCGGGCCGTTGGCCCTCAGGAAGGCGGGCATTACCTGTCTATTGCGTCCACAGCAGGTCCATGGGCGTTAACGCACGCGGTTCCACACGATTGGCGGTTGCACTCACTTCCTGCAAGAGAAGTTCATCCTCTAAAGAGATTCTCGGCGGCGCACTGGGGCGCGGCTGGATCGCCAGCAGCGCCGCCGCCAGCACTCCGGCCAGCGCCGCGATGCTCACCCAGCGTGGCCGCGCCGGCGTTTCCAGCGTTTCCTGGATGGCGCGGCTCTGGCGCAGCCAGAACCATTCCGGCAGCCCGTCTTCCACACCCGGCTCCCGCCGCTGCCGCGCCATGCGTTCCACTGCGGCGCGACAATCCGGACAACGGCAACCTTCGGCCTCCAATCCATAGGAGGCCTTCAGCAATCCGTCAAAGTCGAGATGTTCGTGTTCCATAAAATTCCTTCAATTCTTCGCGCAGCTTTACCAGCGCGCGAGATAAATGCGATTTCACCGTACCCTCGCTCAGCCCCAGCTCCGCCGCGATGCGCTCCAGCGGATAGTCCTCGTAATGCCGCAGAACAAAGACGGCGCGCTGCCGGGCCGGCAGCCCATGGAGCGCCTGCATCAACCGGCTGCGCAGTTCTTCGCCCAGTGCCTCGCGTTCCGGCGTGCGCGGGGCCGTCGCCGGGTCTTGGTAATTCCCTTGCGGCTGCCGTCCACGCCACCATCTCCATTTGCGGCTGCGCAGCCGGTCCAGGCTCAGGTTCACCACCAACCGGATCAACCAGCGCTGGCGGCCGGTTTCGTCCGCCGGGCAGTGATCCATGGCGCGATGGGCGCGCAGGAAACAATCCTGAGTGGCGGTGTCCGCTTCGTCCAGATCGCCCAGCAGGCGAAACGCCACGCGAAAGATGCGTCGCTGATGGGTGGCCACCATTTCCTCCAGCAGGGTCGCGTGGCCTTCGCGCGCGGCCAGCGGCCCGCTCGCGACCATGGCCGTTGATTCGCCTGCGCCTCGTGCGGGAATCGCGAAAGTCAACCTGAGTCCGCCCTCCATCAGTATGCTTGAAACGAGTCTTGGCCCAAAAGGTTTACCGGAGCGCTGACATTTATGCGTTGTCAGTACCATCCGCGGTAGCGGATGGGTCGCTTTCTTCGGAGAGAGGACCCACCTGCTACAGCAGGCGGTACTGACAAACCTCGCTCGCCCACCGATGATAGAATCGCATCGCCCCCTATGACCCGCAAACTTTTCCCACTCCTTCTTGTGTTTGCCACCACTCTCGGCGTCGCGCAGAAGATCGTCGGCGGACCCTTTGTTACAATGCAAGTTCCCCGCACCGCGACGATTGTTTGGATCGTCCAGGACCAGCAAGTCGCCGTTAACCCAGCGGCCGGTTTCGGCGCCGCCGCTTACCCGGTGCTCCACGCCGAGAAAACCACCCTCACCGGTCTGCAACCCAACACCAAGTACGAATACAGCGTAGCCGGCGGTGCGCTCAAAGGATCGTTCAAGACGCCGCCCGCGCCGAACGGAGCCGATCCCTACCGCTTCGTCGCTTACGGCGACACCCGCACGCGCCACGACGTTCACCGGCGCGTGATGGAGACGCTGGTCAAAACCGTGATTCCGGATTTCGTGGTGAATAGCGGAGACCAGGTGGAGAACGGCTACGACGCCGCGCTGTGGCCCATCTTTTTTGACATCGAAAAGGAGTTACTCCGGCAGACCGTTTTCTTTCCCTCGTTGGGGAATCACGAGCGCAACAGTAGCTATTACTACGAACTGCTGCAGCAGAAGTCCGGCTACTACTCCTTCGATTGGGGCAACGGCCATTTCACGGTTTTGAATACCGATATTGGCAATTTTTCCCCGTTGCCGAAGGAGCGGGACGCGCTGTGGGCCGAAGAGGTCCGCTGGCTGGAGCAGGACTTGCAGGAACATCAGTCGGCCGCCTGGCGCTTCGTCAGCGGCCATCATCCTCCGATGACGGCGGTGACGCGCCGCCAGGGCGACAACCCGCACATGATCGCGCTGATGCCCATGTTCGAAAAGTACAAAGTGCAGGCGCTGTTTTTCGGCCACGACCACAACTACCAGCACTATTTGAGAAACGGCATTCACTATTTCGTCAGCGGCGGAGGCGGCGCGCCGCTCTATGACGTGGACAAGCCGCCTCCGGGCATCACTCAAAAGGTGGCCAGCATCGAAAACTTCGTCACTGTGGAGGTGAACGGCAAAGTGGCTCACGTCAAGGCGACCGCCATTGACGGGCGCACGCTGGACCAAGCGGAGATCAACGCGGGTCAGGTCAATGCGGGTCAGGTCAATGCGGGTCCGCGCTGAGGCGTCTCCTGGCGCGAAGATTTTGGAGTGCGGCGACTTGTCGCCGCTTTCCGCGAGCTTGCTCGGGGCGCGCTGGCCCATGGGTCCGAAAGCGGCGACAAGTCGCCGCACTCCAAATTGCTTCTTTAGTCTGTGAAATCTGTGTAATCTGTGGATCGATCTGTTCTTGTTTGGTTGCGGCTTCGCCGCGCTATGGACTCCATCACCCAAGCCTGCCGGCTACACCAACGCGCTACGCGCGACTTCGCCGCCGGCCGGCTGGCCGCCGCGGAAGCGGCGTGCCGCCAGGCCCTGCGTAAAATGCGGCGCGGCGTTGGTCTGCGGCATCCCGACTCGGTGAATATCGCCAACACCCTGGGCGCGATCCTGGAGGGAGCCGGCCGTTACCAGGAGGCCGCGCGGATCTTCCAGGAAAGCGTCCGCAACTCCCCGCGCGCAGCGGAGCGGGAAGTTGGCTTGATCCGCGTGCAATCGTTGGCGTCCCTGGGCAACCTGCTGCGCGCCGCGGGTAAATACCCGGAGGCGGGACGTACGCTGCGCCGGGCTCTCGCTTTGGCGACAGCCAGCTTCGGCAAAACTCACCAGCAAACCGCCGCGTGCCGCAACGATCTGGCGGTGCTCTACAAATACACGGGACGGTTCGACGAAGCGATGCGGCTCTACCGGCTGGCGTTGCGGACATCGCGGAGGAGCGGCGACGCCCAGCAGACCGCCACCATCTACCACAACATTGGCGGCCTGGAGCATGCCCGAGGACGCTTCGCCGCGGGCGAAGCGCCGGCGCGTAAGGCGCTGGCGTTGCGGCGCGCGGAGTTGGGCAGCCGCCATCCCGCCGTGGCGGCGGACGCCGCCGCGCTGGCCGGCATCCTCGACGGCCTGGGGCGCTGTGCGGAGTCGCGCAAGTTGTATGCGCTGGCGCTGGGCGTTTTCCGGCGTTGCTATGGGCCGGTGCATTACGAAATCGCGGTGAATCTGAACAACCTGGCGTGTGTCGAGAGTGATTGCGGACATCACGCCCAAGCCGAAGCGCTGTTTCGGGAAACCCTGACGATGAAGGAAAAGCTGTTGGGCAAGCCGCATCCCGACACCGCGCTGACCGCGCACAATCTGGCTACCTGCCTGCGGGATCAAGGACGACGGCGAGAAGCGCAGTCCTATGCCAAGCGGGCGCTGGCAGTCTTCCAGCGTTGTTTCCAAGAGGGTCACCCGAAGGTACTGGCCGCAAGAAATCTTCTAAGAGCTCTTGAACTGGGCGCGTCGTAAGTGGTATCTTTCGAGAATCCCCCCTGGGTAGTTTGCAACCAAAGAGCGTACCCAACGAGTCTCTGGCGCACAAAGGAGAAACCATGGCGGTAAAGAAACCAGCAAAGCCGAAGATCAAGATCAAGACTAACGTCAAAGCCGGCGGTGGCAATGCCGGCGTAAGCCTGAATCACAACCAGCGCCTGCGCTAAGGCGCACCAAGGAGAAACCATGGCCTTAAAGAAACCAGCGAAACCCAAGATCAAAATCAAGACTAACGTGAAGGCCGGTGGCGGTGTCGACGGGGTGAAACTCAACCACAACGAACGCCTGCGCCAGAAAGAAACCGGGAAAAGAGCGAAGATCAAGGTCAAGACCAGTGTCAGAGCTGGCGGCCGCTCGGTCAACCACAACGAGCGCCTGCGTTAGCGGTACTCTTGCGGGCAGGCTATGAGGCCCGGTCGTTAATATGGATGCGTGAGGGATTTTTCTTCGATTTTACGCATCTTATGAGAGAAGGTCCTGGAAACCGCGGGAGCGCCGACCGGCAGCCCCCTCCTCCCCGGACTTTGCGGATTGCGGGTGAACGCCCGGGAAAGGAGTCTGTCATGGCCGCCAAGAAAAAGATCTCGACCAAGACCAAGGTGAAGGCCGGCGCTCTAACCGCCAACCACAACGAACAGTTGCGCTAAGGGACGGCGCCGCTAAATTCAACAACAACGAGCGCCTGTCTCAGGCGCTAACAGCAAGGAGCAGACATGGCCGTCAAGAAACCAGAAAAGCCGAAGATCAAGGCCAAGACCAGTGTCAGAGCGGGTGGCCGCACGCTCAACCACAACGAGCGCCTGCGCTAGGCGCTAAAGGAGAAGCCATGGCAGCAAAGAAACCAGAGAAACCCAAGCTCAAGATCAAGACCAAGGTCAAGGCCGGCGGTGTCAATCTGAACCACAACGAAAACCTAGGCTAATGGACGGCAACTGGCGGTTAGAGCGGGAACCACAACCAGCGCCTGCGCCAGGCGCGGAAAGGAGAAACCATATAGCAGCGGCAAAAAAAGCGAAGCTCAAGACCAAGACCAGCGTCAAGGCGGGCGGCAATCAGCAAAACCACAACGAACACCTGCGTTAGGACGAGGAGGGCTCGGGCGGCGGATATCATGTACCGCCGCCCCGAGCCGCCCGGCCTGGAAACGCCTCCGCTTAATTGAACAGACTGGCATCCGGTTCCACGGTGTGTTAAGTTCATCGCATTGCGATGCCGTTCGGACGCACCACACACGCGCTCAAAGCCGACCGGTTGGCACGGTCGGTGGCCGGATTGCTCCCCGCCACGCTGTTGCTGGCCGCTTGGCTGGCTTGGTTCCTGCTCGGGCAAGTCTCCCTCTATGAAGTAACGGAAGCGGCGCGCCTGGAAACAGGACGCACCGGTTATTTCGTCCAAGCGCCGGTGGATGGACGCTTGGTATCCACCAATCTCCAACTGGGCCGTGCCGTTCAGCAAGGCGACGAAATCGCTCGCGTCGAGTCTGATACCCAAACTCTTCAGCGGCGCGAACAGGAAGCGCGGTTGGCCGCACTGCACCCGCAACTCCAGCCCCTGCTCGACGAGATCGCCGCCACCGAACAAGCCGGACGCGACGAACAGCAGGCCAGCAGCGCGGCTCTGGAAGTGATGCGCGCGCAGGTCCGCGAAGCCGAAGCGCCGGCCACCTTTTCCGAAGAAGACCTCGGACGCCTTCAGGTCTTGCACAAGGAAGGCCTCATCGCCGAGCGCGAAGTCGCCCAAGGGCAGTCCGACGCCAAGAGCCGCCGCGCTGCCACCGACAGCCTCCGTCTGGCATTGGCGCGCGCGGAGCGCGAGCAGAAGACCCGCGATAGCGAACGGCAAACCCGCCTCGAACGGCTGCGCGGCGATATCGCGCGCCTGAACGGCGAGATCGCCACAACCGCGGCGATGCTGGAACGCCTGCAATTGGAAATCGAGCGCCGCGTGATTCGCGCGCCGGTCGGCGGCGAGTTGGCGGAGGTCGCCGTGATCCGCCCGGGCGCGGTGGTCAAGCAAGGCGACCGCCTCGCCGCGATCGTGCCGGTCGGCGGATTGCGTTTGGTGGCTGAGTACGCCCCAGCGTCCGCCTTCGGACGCATTCGTGCCGGACAATCGGGACGCCTGCGCTTGCAGGGATTCCCGTGGACCCAATATGGCAGCCTACCGGTGCGGGTGGAACGCGTCGCCGGCGAAGTCCGCAACGGCACGGTGCGCGTGGAAATGTCGGTCGATTCCAGCGCCTCGCGCATTCCTTTGCAACATGGATTGCCCGGCTCCGTCGAAGTGGAAGTGGAGCGCGTCTCACCCGCCGTGCTGACGCTGCGGTTGGCCGGACGCCTCGCCGCCGCGCCCCGTCCAGCAAATCTGGCGGCGGCACAGCCGTGATCGACCCGAGCTCTCCAGCCGAAGAAACTGGCGCGGCGTCCGTGGAACGGACGCCATGATAATAGCCCAGCACTTTAGTGCTGGGTATCCGCGCAAGAGGAGGCGAGTCCGTGAAACGGACGACTGAGGTCTTGCGGTTCTGTCCTGGCGTGAAGGCGATAGGGGTTCCCGCAACAAACCTCAGCCGTCCGGTTCACGGACTCACGCCAAGCCTGGCCCGGTTTCCCAGCACTAAAGTGCTGGGCTACTATCAAGGCGTCCGCCAAGCGGACGCCTCAGCCGGCGAAACTGGCGGCGCATACCCGCGTCTCCAATATGCCGCCGGCTGCGCCGGCAGGACCCGCTAACCATGGCCCACCGTAGCTTTCTAGCTTACGAAGTCATCCAAACGTCGGCCATGGATTGCGGCCCCGCCGCACTCAAATGCCTGTTCGAAGGCTTCCGTCTGCCAGTCAGTTATGGACGCCTACGCGAAGCTTGCCAGACCGACGTTGACGGCACCTCCATTGACACGCTGGAGGAAATCGCGCAACGGCTGGGTTTGGAAGCGGAGCAGAACATGCTCCCGCTCGATCAAGTTTTCCTGAAGGAAGCCGACTCACTGCCCGCGCTCATTGTCGTGCAGATGCCCAACGGGGCCACCCACTTCGTGGTGGTCTGGCGGGCCATGGGCCCGTTCCTGCAAATCATGGACCCCGGTTCCGGCCGGCGCTGGACGACCATCGAGAGCTTCCTGGGAGAAGTATTCGTCCACGAACAAACGCTTCCTGCCGAACAGTGGCGTGAATGGGCGGCGTCGGATTCCGGCCGTGCGCTGTTCCTCGCGCGTCTCGTGGCTCTCGGCGCCAGCTCCGCGCAAGCCGGTGAGTTGGTGAGTGTCGCCACCCAAGGCGACGGCTGGCGTCCGTTGGCCACGCTGGACGCCGCGATCCGCCTGGCCCAAACCCTAGTCAATGCGGAAGCGCTGCATGGAGGCCAGCAAGCCGTGGCCGCCGTCCGCCGCTTTCTGGACGATCCGGAGTTGCTGCCGGAACAAAGTTGGGCGATTCGTGAAGATGAAGATGCGCAAAATATCCGCCTGCGCGGCGCTGTCTTCATTTCGATATCCGGACAGCGCGCGCAACAGGACGAAGAATCGGGCGCCGCGGCGCTCTCCCCGGAACTCGCCGCCGCCGTCAAAGAACGTCCGGCGCGGCCGGGCCTGGCGTTGCTCGGATTTCTCAAGCAGGACGGCTTGCTTTCGCCCGCCGTGCTGACCGCCGCGATCATGTTGGCGGCGGCCGGCACGATGGTGGAGGCGCTGCTGCTGCGCGGCCTGCTCGACCTGGGCCGCGAACTGCAACTCGCCGGACAGCGCCTCTTCGCTTACGCCGCCGTGATTCTTCTGGCCGCCGCGTTGCTGCTGATCGAACTGCCGCTGGCGCGCGGCATCCTGCGTCTGGGGCGGCAAATGGAGAATCGTTTGCGCCTGGCGTTTCTTACTAAAATCCCCCGGCTCGGCGACCGCTATTTCCAAAGCCGGCCCAAGTCGGACATGGCCGAGCGCAGTCACAGCATCCATCGTATTCGCCACCTGCCCGAATTGGGCGGCCGCGTGGTGCGCGCGTTTTTCGAGCTGGCCTTCACCGCCGCCGGAATTATCTGGATTGATCCGCCGGCGTGGCCCCTGGTTTTGGCGTCCTGCGTGGCCGCGGTCATTCTTCCGTTGCTCGGACAACGCGCCCTGAACGAGCGCGACTTGCGCTTGCGGGTTCACGCCGGCGCGCTGGGACGCTTCTACCTGGACGCGCTGCTGGGCATGATTCCCATCCGCACCCACGGCGCGCAGCCGGCCATGCGCCAGGCGCATCGCGACCTGCTGCGCGAGTGGGCCGGGGCCGGACTGGCCCTGCAAGAAGTGGTTGCGCGCGTGGAGGGTGTGCAAATGGCGGTGGGTTTTGCGCTGTGCGGATGGCTGCTGTTCGACCATTTTGCGCGCCACGGACAAAGCGGCTCCACGCTGTTGTTGGTCTACTGGGCCCTGAATCTTCCCGCGATTGCGCAAGACCTGGCACTGACCTCGTGGCAGTACCCGGCGTATCGCAACGTCACGCTGCGCTTGCTCGATCCGCTGGGCGCGATCGAACAAACACCCGCCGCCGTGGAAAGCGCGGCAGGGGCGAGCACCACCGGCATGGCCATCGACATCGAAGGCGTCAGCGTGCGCGCCTCCGGCCATCTGATTCTGAGCGGAATTGATGTGCGCATCGCAGCGGGCAGCCACGTTGCGATCGTGGGACCGTCCGGCGCGGGGAAATCCAGTTTTGCGGGACTCTTGCTGGGATGGAATCGGCCCGCCGAAGGCGTGCTGCGCATGGATGGCCGCGCGGTCGTCGATGAGCCGCCCGAAGATCTGCGCCGTCAGATTGCTTGGGTGAATCCCGAAGTGCAGCTATGGAACAAGACGGTGCTGGAGAACCTTGGCTACGGCGCGCCGCCCGGCGCGGAAACCGGCGTCACCGGGGTGATCGAAGCAGCGGATCTGCGCGGCGTGCTGGAGCGCCTGCCGCTCGGCATGCAGACGGTGCTCGGCGAGGGCGGCGCGCGCGTTTCAGGCGGGGAAGGCCAACGCCTGCGCCTGGGCCGCGCGCTGTTGCGGGACAACGTGCGCCTCGCTATCCTCGACGAGCCGTTCCGTGGTCTCGATCAACAACGGCGCAGGATACTGCTGGCGCGCTGCCGCCAGTGGTGGAGAGACGCCACGCTGCTATGCATCACGCATGACGTGGGCCACGCTCTCACGTTCGATCGTGTGCTGGTTATCGAAGCTGGACGTGTGGTGGAAGACGGCATACCCTCCGAGCTGGCAGCCCAAGCCGGTTCGCGCTATCGCGACTTGCTGGAAGCCGAGGCGCAGGTCGCCAAAGGTATGTGGCAGAACACCGATTGGCGGCGCGTGTATCTGCAGGAAGGCCAGTTAATCGAATCATGAGCAGGGTTCAAGAAATCGCGTGGCCTTTCGAGCGGATTGGCGAAGCCATCACCGCGCTGGCGCGCCGCGGCGGGCTCGATCCGCTGCCCAAGGATTTGCCGGTGCCCCCGGCCCTGGCGCCCGAAACGCACGGCGACTGGATCGAAGCCTGCGCGCAAATCCTGGGCATCGAAGCGGAACGCGTGGAGACTCCTTACGCGGAACTGGAGTCCTCCATCGCCGGCGCGCGAATCACGCTGATTCCGGTGGCCCACCCGGAAGGCACGCGCTACCTGCCGATGGTGCGCGGCGGCGGAGTGGTGTTAGGCGCGGATCGCGAGTTGCACACGGTGCCGGTTTCGGAAATCCGCGCGGCGATCTGCGCCGACGACGAAGCCGCGCCGCTTTCCCGCATTGAGACGTTTCTGGAAGCGGTGGGCGTGGCGCCGGGCGATCGCGCCGGGGCGCGCCGCGCCATGCTGGCGGAACAACTCGCCGGAAAGAAAACGTCGAGTTGGCTATTGCGCTTGCCGATTGAAGCGCCTTTTGGACGTCTTGCCGCCGCGGGTGGACAACCCCAGCGCCTGGCCAAGGCCCTGCTGGCGCACGGCGCATTCCTGCTGCTGTTCCTGCTGTCTTGGGCGATCATCGGGCAGGCCGCGCTTCAGGGACGTCTCGATCGCGGCTGGCTGTGGGCCTGGGTTTTATTGCTGATGACGCTGCCGCCCATCCGCATGGCCGCCATCCGCATGCAGGCGCGCGTGGCCGTGACGCTGGGCTCGTGGTTGCGGCAGCGCTTGATGGCCGGCGCGTTGCAACTGGATCCGGAGTCGCTGCTATCGCAAGGCGCGGGACAATTGCTGGGCCGCGCGATTGAATCGGATTCCCTGGAAACATTGGTCCTCAGCGGCGGATTTACCGGCTTGATCGCGCTGATGGAATTGGCCGCCGCGGCCGCCGTGCTGTTGGCTGTTGGGTCGTGGGGCTTGGCCGCGCTGCTGGCGGCGTGGTGCGGGGTATGCGCGCTGATTTGCATGCGCTACTTGGCGCGCGCCCGCCGCTGGACGGCTCTGCGACTGGATATGACCAATTCGTTGGTGGAGCGCATGGTGGGACATCGCACCCGGCTGGCCCAGGAACGTCCCGAGCAGCGTCACGAAGACGAGGATCAGGAGTTGGATCGCTACCTCCACGCTTCTGTCGATCGCGACAGTGCCGAGGCCACCCTGCTGGCGGCGATTCCGCAAGGCTGGCTGGTGGCCGGTTTGCTGGTGATGGCGCCCGCCTTTCTGGCCCTGCAAGGCAACGTGACCACACTGGCCGTCAGCTTGGGTGGAATTTTTCTGGCGCAACGCGCTTTCAAACGGCTCTCCACGGCGGCCTGGCAAGTGGTGGACGCGCGCATCGCTTGGGAACAACTGGCTCCGTTGATGGCTGAAATCGGCGGCGCGCTGAAGGGCTCGCCGGCGTTTGCCGTAGCCACAGGAGGCGCGCAACACCACGAAGCGGTGCTGGAAGCGCAGGAACTGGTCTTCCGCTATCCCACGCGCGACGAGCCGGTGCTGCGGCGCTGCTCGTTGCGGATCGGCGTGGGCGAGCGCGTGTTGATGGAGGGGGCGTCGGGTGGCGGCAAGTCCACGCTGGTGTCGCTGTTGATCGGAATCCGCGCGCCCAGTGCGGGGTTGCTGTTGGCCGGCGGCCTGGATCGCCACACCTTAGGCGCGGACGGCTGGCGCCGCCGCATTGTGGCCGCGCCGCAGTTTCATCTGAACCACGTGATCACCGGGCCCCTACTGTTCAATTTGACGATGGGACGGCGGGGCGCGATTGGCGAAGCGGAATATCGGCTGGCCCAGGACATTTGCCGCGAAATGGGCTTAGGCGGCTTGTTGGAACGCATGCCCGGCGGTCTGATGGAGATGGTCGGGGAAACCGGCTGGCAGTTGTCGCAAGGCGAGCGCAGCCGTGTCTTTATGGCGCGCGCCTTATTGCAGGACGCGGGCCTGGTGGTGCTGGACGAAAGCTTTGCCGCGCTCGATCCGGAAACGATGCGGCGGTCCCTGGAATGTGTGCTGGCGCGGGCCAAGACTCTGTTGGTGATTGCGCATCAGTAGTTTTAGTCATGCTAGACTGGCGTTATGTCGTCGCTACTTGCTCACCATGTGCGGTCTTCCGATGGTTCGTGGGATTCGTCCGAAACGTCCGATCTGAATGGCGTGTTGGTGTTGTCCTCAATCGGCGCCCGGTTGGGGGTCGCTGACATCTACCGTCGCGTGCGGTTCGAGTCCTAACCTATGATCCGGACCTCTGCATTCCTTCTGTTTCTCACTTGCGCTGCTGGCGCCATCCAGGCGAAGTCCGCCTCCCGATTCGCTGCGGCGCAGCCGCAATTGCCGGATGGACCCGGCAAGAAGACCGTGGAAAAGGTCTGCTTCACCTGCCACGGTCCTGAAAACGTTCTCAAGAAACGCCGCACCAGAGCCCAGTGGGACAAGGTCATGGACACGATGGCGGAGAACGGCGCCAAAGCCACCGACGCCGAATTCGAGGAGGTCTTGAATTACCTGGCCCGCTATTTCGCGCAGATCAACGTGAACAAGGCCAGCGCCGCCGAGATTCAGGAAGTGGTGGATCTGTCCTCCGAGGAGGCCGAAGCAATCGTCAAGTATCGCGCGGCCAACGGCGACTTTAAGAGCGTCGAGGAGATGGGCAAGGTTCCCGGACTGGACGCCAAGAAGATCGGCGACCGGAAGGACCGGATCCTGTTTAAGTAGTATCCGACGTTAGGAAGGCCCTCAGTGTCGGTCGCTCGCCGGATGCCGCTCGAAACCGTCGGGCACGATGCGAAAGTCGGCCGACCAGCGCTTGCCGGCCGGGTCGTATCTCTTGCTCCCTTCCAGGCGATAGTGCCCGGTAACTTCGCCTCCCGAAGGGCAACAGTTCCCGTCGCCTTCCCTCCAAATCCCGAAGGAAAACGCGGGAATGGCCTCCTTGAAGCGATTGGATTCTCCTTTCCAGATTCCCTCAGACTTGGCCAGTCCTTTGTAAAGCTCCGCTGGACGGGTGAAACCTGCTTCGTGCAAAGTAACATCGGGCGCGGCCCAGAAAATCCTGTCTTCGTGGAGATATCCCGTGCCCGGGGACAGGTGCATGAGGTGGACAAAGAACTCGCCGCCAAGCTGGAAGCCCTCGGGCTCTTGCCAGTACGCGGCTCCAGGTTCGGAATCTTTGTCGTCGATCTCAAGGATCCGGCGATAGCGTGCGCCCGTTGGTGTCCAGATCCGGAGCAAATCACCCCGGTCGTCGGAGCGATGGACAGTGGCGAGGAACGACAGGTTAGGTGAAGCCTGAAGCTCGGTCTTGTACATGAGCTTCAGTGCGCTCCGATGTCCTTCCGAGGGAGGAATCGATCTTTCTACTTCAGCCAGCGTCCAGAGCCCGGAAGGAAGCGCCGCTTCCGCGGGAGCTTTGGCCAGGGCAGCCTTCGCTTCGGGCGTGGCGATCTTCTGAAGCGCTTGCTTCGCGGCCGTATGCACCGTGGCATCACTGTCCTTCAGCGAGGCGATGAGCGCCGGCACGGCGCCGGGCGCGGGAAACTCGCCCAGTTGCCAGGCCGCGCCAGCGCGAATCTCCGGCTTGGTGTTGCCGAGCGCCGCGATCAATGCAGGAGTCGCTTGCACACCGATCTTCCCCACGGCCTCCACGCCGGTCCGCCGCGTATAGGCATCCTCATCGAGCCACAAAGGGATCATGTCGGGGACGGCGTCCTTGGCTTGCGGACCAATTGCTCCCAGCGCTTCAGCCGCATTCCTGCGCACGAAGTGGTTCTTCTCTCGGTCGGGGTCCAGGAGCCGGCGGAGATCGGGAACGGCCGGTGCGGACGCCGGGCCAAACTTCGCCAGCGACGCAGCGGCCTGTTGCCGAGGGTTCCACTCCGGGTCGCTCAACGAAGCGATCAGCGCGGCAATCACTTCCGGCGCAGGCTGGGCTATGGTACCAAGAGTCCGTGCGGCAACCATCCGCGTCAGGCCATTGGTGCTCTTCAGAAGGGGCAAGACTTCGCTGCTTGCCTCGGCGGCACGTTTGCCCATCGTCTCCAGCGCGACGAGTGTTGCCCCCTGATAGGGCGCCACTGCTAGTTCCGCGCGCAGAGCGGCGAGCGCCTCTGGTGAGCCGGCAGCCCCTAATGCCCGGATTGCGCATCCCACAACATCCTGGGAGTCATCTCGTAACAGGAGCACGAGCGTCCCGACCGCAGGCTGAGCCGCATCCCGCATCACCGTCAGGGATCCCGCCGCCGCGCAGCGAACCTGCGGAGACGGCTCGTGCAGCATGGCGATCAATGGTTGGAGAGCAGGTTTCCCGATCCGACCGAGCATTACGCTGGCGGAGTATCGTACCTTCTGGTCGGGATTGTGAATTGCGGTGATCAGCGGTGCCACCGCCGCGTCGCCGAATCCCGGCAAGGCCGCCAGAGCATATTGCCATTCCGACGCACGGTCCGGGGGGATCGCCACGAGGGCGGCGATCAGGCCTGCCTGGGCGCCAGGATTCAGGCGTCGAGCCTCTTCCACGGCCTGTTTTCGTGTGTTCTCGTTGTCGGAAAGGATGCGGCGCAGGATGTCCTCTTGCTGTGCAAAGAGCGCTGATGCCAAGAGCAGTCCGCAGGCTGCACGGCGTAGGAACGATCCTGGCGTCTTCCTCACAAGACTTGGTTATATCAGATTCGTGCTGAGAAGATCCCGTTCGGACTTTGCCCTTTGCCCCCAATTCCCATTTCCCTGTCGATGCTGCTCGTCCTGGCGAAAAGGCTCCGTCAGACTTAGGGCCCGTCCAACCCTGCTTGCGCCACCCCAACGTCAGATCGTCTTCGCGAACCGGAAACGGCGTGCGAGGAAATGCGTCGGCAAGGGTGCCCGCGCCATATCTGCTGGCTCGCTTCGTCCCAGTCCGAACTGGACCAGCGGCTTCCGCCAAGGCGCCAAAACGGTGTTTCCTATCCTGCTTGCGGAACATCATACTCTTGTGTTATTAATCATAAGCTTGCGAAGGCTTGGGGCCATCGCTCCGGAGGCGTGTCGTTTAAGGGCTAGCAAATGGACAAGATCTTTCACCAGTTGACCGACCTCGTACTCGGAGCGGTGCCCACCATGGTCATCCTGGTGTTCTTGTATGTCTTTCTGCGCGTTGTGTTTTTCGGTCCTTTGGAGAAGTTGCTGAAAGAGCGTCATGCCGCCACGGAAGGCCGCCAGCAGGAAGCCAAGAAGAGTGTCGCCGCCGCCGAGGCCAAGGCTGGCGAGTACACCGCGGCGTTCGAACAGGCCCGCGCGGTGGTCCTGCGGGCTCGCGAGGCGGCTCGCCAGGAAGCGCTCCAGGCACGCGCCGCGCTGGTGGCGAAGAGCAAAGCCGCCGCCGCCGAACGAATCCAAGGGGCCCAGGCCGGCATCGAATCCGATGTGGCCGTGGCACGCGAACAACTCGGGCGCGACAGCCAGGCGTTGGCCGAATCCATCACGGGGGCGATTCTGCGATGAAGCGATCCTATATCATCGTGTTCGCGATCCTCCTCGTTGCGCTGTGCTCGCCGGCTTGGGCCCAGGAACAGCCCGAATCCACCAAGCCTGCGGAAGCTCAGCAGCAAACCGAAAAGAACAAGGAGCATATCGGGCCCAAAAAAGCAGCGACGGAGTTGGAGGAGGGCCGGGAGGTAAAGCCGCCCATTTCTCCCGAGGAAAAAGAGAAGATCGAGAAGCAGGAGAGCAAGGACTTGATTTACAAGTCCATCAACTTCGTCATCCTCTTTGGACTGCTGATCTACTTCCTGGCCAAGCCGGCCAGCGAGTTCTTCACCACGCGCACCGCCTCCATCCGCAAAGGTATGTCGGACGCCGCGGCGGCGCGGGAAGCCGCCGAAAAGCGCCTGGCGGAAATCGAGCAGAAACTGGCGCATCTCAACGAGGAGATCGCCGGATTGCGCGCCGAAGCCGCCAAGGAAGACGCCGTGCAGGACGAGCTCATGCGGAAATCCACGGAAGCCGAAGGCGCCAAGATCCTGGCCGCCGCGGAAGCGGAGATCGACGTCAAGACCCGCAGCGCGCGCTTGGAACTGAAAGCTTACGCCGCCAAGCTGGCCGTGGATCTGGCCGAGGAACGCATCAAAGGCCGCATGACGCCTGAAGCGCAAGGCCGCTTGCTGCAATCGTTCGTGAACGACGTGGCGGATGCTTCATCAAAGGGAGGCAAGAACTAATGGCTGCCGTTGCCTCGCGCTACGCCCGGGCCCTGGCCGACGCCGTAACCGGCGGCAAGATGGCCGGCGCCGAACGGGTAGAAGATCAGCTCAACGGCTTCTTGGGCCTGATGCAGGAAAGCGCCGATTTGCGGAATGTGCTGACCAGTCCGGCGGTTAAGCCCAAGCAGAAAAAAGCGCTGGTGGAGACGCTTGGCGGCAAACTCGATTTTTCGATTTTGGCGCGAAACTTCCTGTTTGTCCTGGTGGATCACAAGCGGATCGCCCTGTTGCACGAGATTCTGCCGCTGTTCCGCGCGGAAATGGACGAACGCCAGGGTATGGTGCAAGCCGACGTCACCAGCGCCGCGCCGCTGAGCGCCGCGGAGCAGGCCAGCCTGGAAGCGGCGGTGGCGCGCCGGACCGGCAAGAAAGTTCGCGCGACTTATCAGGTGGATTCCACCTTGATCGGCGGTGCGGTGACGCGCGTGGGTAGCACAGTGTATGACGGATCGGTGCGCGAGCAGCTGCAGTTGCTGCGCGCCAAACTGAGTTCACAGTAAAGGCATAGAAAAAAATGGCTCAAATCAAGGCCGACGAAATCTCGCAAATCATCCGGCAGCAGATCGAGAATTACGAAGGCGCCACGAACGTTGACGAGATCGGCAGCGTCATCTCGGTGGGCGACGGTATCGGGCGCGTCCACGGCCTTGAAAAGGTGATGGCCGGCGAGTTGCTCGAATTTCCCCACGGCGTGTTCGGCATCGCCATGAACCTGGAAGAAGACCAGGTCGGCACGGTGCTGCTGGGCGAGTACCACGAAATCAAGGAAGGCGACGTGGTCAAACGCACCGGCCGCATCATGTCCGTGCCGGTGGGCGATGCCATGATCGGCCGCGTGGTCAACGCCCTGGGCCAGCCGATTGACGGCCGCGGTCCGGTTCTCACCGACAAGTTCCTGCCCATCGAGCGCATCGCTCCCGGCGTGATCGATCGTAAGCCGGTGAAGGAACCGATGCAAACCGGGATCAAGGCCATCGACGGCATGATCCCCATCGGCCGCGGCCAGCGCGAGTTGATTATCGGCGACCGCCAGACCGGCAAGACCGCCGTGGCGCTGGACACCATCATCAATCAAAAGGGCGGCGATCTGATTTGCATTTACGTGGCCATCGGTCAGAAGCGCTCCACCGTGGCCAACGTGGTGAAGACGCTGCAAGACAACGGCGCCATGGACTACACCGTTGTGGTAGCCGCAACCGCGTCCGACCCCGCGCCGATGCAGTACATCGCGCCTTACTCGGCGGTGGCCATCGGCGAATATTTCCGCGACAACGGCAAGCACGCGCTGACGATTTACGACGATTTGTCCAAGCACGCCGCGGCCTATCGCGAAATCTCGCTGTTGCTGCGCCGTCCTCCGGGACGCGAGGCCTATCCCGGCGACGTGTTCTATCTGCACTCGCGTCTGCTGGAACGCGCCGCCAAACTTAGCGACAAGCTGGGCGGCGGATCGCTGACCTCGCTGCCGATCATCGAAACGCAGGCCGGCGACGTTTCCGCGTACATCCCGACCAACGTGATTTCCATCACCGACGGCCAGATCTACCTGATCGGCGACCTATTCAACGCCAACGTGCGGCCCGCGGTGGACGTGGGCATTTCGGTCAGCCGCGTGGGCGGCAACGCCCAGATCAAGGCCATGAAGCAGGTAGCCGGAACGCTGCGTTTGGATATGGCGCAGTTCCGCGAGCTGGCGGCCTTCTCGCAATTCGCCTCCGACCTGGACAAAGCCTCGCAAGCACAATTGGCGCGCGGCCAACGGCTGATCGAGGTTCTCAAGCAGGACCAATTCTCCCCTCTGCCGGTGACCAAGCAGATCATCGCGATCTTCGCCGGCACCAACGGATTCCTGGACGACCTTCCGGTGGACCGCTGCCGCGCCTTCGAGGCCTCCGTCTATCGCTACCTGGATAGCGCCCGGCCCGATCTGGAGCGCAAGATCTGGGAGAAGAAGGAGCTGAACGACGAACTGCGCGCGGATATCAAAGCGGCGCTGACGGAAGCCAAGAAGCGTTTCGCGGAAGAAGAAAAAGCGCGTTAGAGAAGCAACATGCCATCACTAATTGACTTGCGGCGGCGGATTCGCTCGGTGAAAAACACCCAGCAGATCACCAAGGCCATGAAGATGATGTCGGCGGCGCGCCTTCGGCGCGCCCAGGAGCGCGTTGTTTCGGCGCGTCCTTACGCCTTGCTGATGCGCCAGTTCGTGGGCCGCCTGGTCTCCAGCCTGGAGGCCAATGGGGCCCTGGATAACATGGATAGCATGGCTAGCGAAGAACCGTTGCATCCGCTGTTGGTGCGCCGTCCGGTGAAGCGCGTTCTCCTGTTGGTGCTGGGCGGCGACAAGGGTCTCGCCGGGGCCTTCAATGCCAACGTCTACAAGACGGCGGCGGGTTTCCTGCAGGAATACGAGGGCAAGCACGTGGACATGATCGCCATCGGCCGCAAGCCGCGCGATTTTTTCCGCCGCCGCCGCGATTTGGCCGCGGAGTTTACCGACCTCTTCGCCAAGGTCAAGTATGAGGATGCCCGGGAGATCACCGGACAAGTCACCCGCCGTTTCATAGCCGGTGAATGCGACGAAGTGTACGTGATTTACAACGAGTTCAAGAGCGTGCTGGTGCAGCGCCTGTGCACGGATCGTTTGTTGCCGATCGATCCTCCCAAGGATCAAGGCCCGCCGCCGGACTATATTTTCGAGCAGCCGCCCAAGGAGTTGCTGGCCTCGCTGCTGCCGCGCTACGTGGAAGTGCAGATATTCCGTTCCATGCTGGAGTCTTCCGCCTCCGAACACGCCGCGCGGATGACGGCCATGGACGCCGCCAGCAAGAACGCTTCGGAAATGATCGACCGTCTGACGCTGAACATGAACCGCATCCGTCAGGCCAGCATTACGCGCGAGATCATTGAAATTGTCAGTGGCGCGGCGGCGCTGGAGTAGCGCAGGCCTTCAGGCCTGTTCTTTTTTGGTCGCAGGCCTTCCAGCCTGCTCTTGATTTTATTTGGCAAGGACAACATGAAAACCACCGAGAAGCAAATCGGAAAAGTGATTCAGATCGCCGGCCCGGCCGTGGACGTGCAGTTCGCCGAAGGCCATTTGCCGACGATCTACAACGCCGTGCGCGTGACCAGCGCCGGCTTCGACGTTCCCACGCCGATTGACGTGGTGCTGGAAGTACAACAGCACTTGGGCGAAGGCCGCGTCCGCACGGTGGCGCTGCAACCCACCGACGGTATGGTTCGCGGCATGCCCGCCGAAGATAGCGGCGGGCCGATCTCCGTGCCGGTGGGGCGCGAAACGCTGGGCCGCGTGATGAACGTGATCGGCGCTCCCGTGGATCAGCGCGGGCCGATCGCCACCGATAAGCGCCTCCCGATCCATCGCTCCGCGCCGTCCTTCGATCAGCAGAGCGTCAATCAGGAAATGTTCGAGACCGGCATCAAGGTGATTGACCTGGTGCAACCTTTCTTGAAGGGCGGCAAGATCGGCCTGTTCGGCGGCGCGGGCGTGGGCAAGACGGTGGTGATCATGGAGCTGATCAACAACGTCGCTTTGAAGCACGGCGGATTTTCGGTCTTCGCCGGCGTGGGCGAGCGCACCCGCGAAGGCAACGACTTGTGGCTGGAGATGCAGGAATCGGGCGTGCTGTATCCCGACGATTGGACCAAGTCCAAGGTCGCCTTGATCTACGGCCAGATGACCGAACCGCCCGGGGCGCGCCTGCGTGTGGGCTTGACCGGCCTGACCGTGGCCGAATATTTCCGCGACGAGGAACACGCCGACACGCTGTTGTTCATCGATAACATTTTCCGTTTCACGCAGGCCGGATCGGAAGTATCCGCGCTGTTGGGCCGCATGCCTTCGGCGGTGGGATATCAACCCAACCTGGCTACCGAAATGGGCGAGTTGCAGGAGCGCATCACCTCCACGAAGTCGGGTTCGATCACTTCGGTGCAGGCGATCTACGTGCCCGCCGACGACTTGACCGATCCCGCGCCGGCCACGACGTTCGCGCACCTGGACGCCACCACCGTGCTGTCGCGGCAAATCTCGGAACTGGGCATTTATCCCGCGGTCGATCCGCTGGCCTCCACCTCGCGTATTCTCGATCCGCGCGTGGTCGGCGCGGAGCACTATGCCGTGGCGCGCGATGTGAAGTCGGTGTTGCAACGCTATAAGGAATTGCAGGACATCATTGCCATCCTGGGCATTGAAGAGTTGAGCGAAGAGGACAAGCTCAGCGTGTCGCGGGCCCGCAAGATCCAGCGCTTCATGTCGCAGCCTTTCTTCGTGGCCCAGCAGTTCACCGGCTTCGAGGGCAAGTACGTGAAGAAGGAAGACACCGTGCGCAGCTTCAAGGAGATTGTGGAAGGCAAACACGACGCCATCCCCGAGCAGTGCTTCTACATGAAGGGCGGCATCGAGGAAGTGGTAGCGGACGCCGAGCAGCGCAAGAAGGCAGCCTAAATGAAACTGGAGATTGTCACTCCCGAGCGCCGGTTGGTCAGCACGGAGATCGAATCGGTCCAGATACCGGGCAAAGCCGGTTACATGGGGATTCTTCCGCTGCACGCGCCGCTGGTTTCCGAACTGGCTCCTGGGACGATCGAGTATCGGGCCACTGGTTCCGGCGATCGTTCCGAACGTCTGGCGGTGAGTTGGGGCTACGTCGAAGTGCTGCCGCAGCAAGTCTCGGTGCTGGCGGAAACCGCCGAGAAGGCCGAGGAAATCGACGTGCCGCGTGCCGAGGCCGCGCGCAAGCGCGCCGAAGAACGCGTCCGCACGGCCAGCCAAGATGTGGATTTGGAGCGCGCCATGGCGTCGTTGTCGCGGTCGCTGGCGCGGCTCGGAGCGGTGAAGAAGTAAGAGCGCACGGTTGCCAGACCTTGGGCTACAATCAAACATGAGGAACCTGGGAAATGCCAACCGGCGCCAAGAAGATCGGTCGAGAGCCTAGAAGCCTGAAGCCACAACCCATCGTCCGCGAGGCGCGGCCTCTGACGGCCCGAGACCTGGCGAAGGCCGACAACGTGGCCCGGACTTCGCGGGTGCGCTCTCGCGTCCACCCGAGTGAGGCTTAAACGCGGAGACATCGCGTTTGGCTTCTTCAGAAGCGCGGGGAACCGGTCTGTTGGCTGATTCCGTGGTCATGACCGACAATCTCGCAACGATCGAATTGGAGTTGATGCATCGAGGCATCGGGCGATTTCCGGACATGCCCGCCGTAGACGATGCGCTTCGAGCGACTCTGGGCTTGTAGTTCGTTCCGGCAATTTTTGGCGCTTCTAAACGAGAAGTGGTGTTATGCTCCGGGCCGGAGGAGCCATGATCCCACGATTCGTAGCCGCGCTCACACTTATCCCGGTTGCCGCCTTCGCCCAACCCACCACACCCGCTCAACTTAACGGCGACTGGCAGGTCACCCTGCGCCAACTCGGCGCGACGCAATACTTTCTCCTGAACATCGTGCAGGACAATGAGAAAATTACCGGCACCGTCGCCGGACTGAAGATCGAATGCACGCTGCGCAACAACGTCTGCGAGGGCGACATGCGCCGGGGCACCAAGCCTCCTAACGGTAAGGTGAAGTTAACCGTTCGATCCCCCGAGATTCTCGGCGACGGCGCGGACGAAGACGGGCCGTTCACCTTCATTGCGCGCCGTCCTCCGGCGCCGCGGCCGGCGGCCCGCGGACGCGGCAGTTCACGCCCACGCAGTTTCACAACTATTTCTCCTCTAAGATCGAGCCGGCCTTGCGCATCTTCCCCGGCGATACCGTGGAAACCAAGAGCGTGGACGCCGGCGGCACCGACGAAAACGGTAAGCGTCGCTCGCCTGGCGGCAATCCGCTTACCGGGCCGTTTTACGTGGAAGGAGCTTGGCCCGGCGATACGCTGGTGGTGAAACTGAATCGGCTGCGGCTGAATCGCGCGTCCGCCGGCAGCGGCAATCAGATTGTGGGCAGCGCTCTCAGCCCGTACTATTATCGCAATCTGAAAATGGACGAAGACTTTTCCGGCGAATGGACGCTCGACCGCGAGCAAGGCGTGGCGCACCCCGCCAAACCTTCCGAACACATGAAAAATTACACCGTGCCGTTGAAGCCGATGCTGGGGTGCATCGGCGTGGCCCCGCCGCAGGAACAGTCGTATCGCTCCGGAATGCTCGGCGGCTGGGGCGGCAATATGGATTACCGGGAATTTGGCGAAGGCGTCACGCTCTATTTCGGCGTGAATCATCCCGGCGCGCTGCTGTTTATGGGCGATGGACACGCCGCGCAAGGCGCCGGAGAACTGACTGGCGACGCGCTGGAAACGTCCATGGAGTTTTCCTTCACCGTGGACTTGATCAAAGGCAAGCGCACCGGCATGCCGCGCTCCGAAAATGCCGAGTATCGCATGGCTTCCGGTATCGCCAACTCGCTGCCCGACGCCTTGCAGGCCGCCACCACCAATCTTTCGCAATGGCTGGCCGACGACTACAAGCTATCGCCCAACGAGATAGCGCTGGTGCTGGGGACCGCGATTCGCTATGAGGTGGCCGAAGTGGTGGACCCCATGGTCCACGTGGTGGCGAAAATCGAGAAGAAGGCGCTGGCGGGATTGACCCCGTAATTTGGATGGCGGCGACTTGTCGTCACAGAAGTTCTTTCGACGCAGAGACGCGGAGGCGCAGAGGAAGACGCAGAGAAACCCAGACCAGAATCAACCAGGTTTTCTCTGCACCCACGCAAGCGCGCGGGTCCCCGCGGCGTCTCCGCGTCGAAAAAAGACCAGGTGAAGCCACGACTCCTGGCGGGCCCGCAAGGTTCAGGGATGCGCGAACTCCTGCGTCCTGGGAATCAACTCGCGATACACCTCTGCCGATACAGAACCATTCCAGTGGCCGCTCCACTTGGCATAGCTCACGACGCCCAGGAACAGCGCGGCGATGCCGGCAGCCATCACCCACGCCGGCAGACGCTTCCGGCGCGGCACGGTCATTCGCAGGGCGCCTTCGGCCGGACAGACCGCCACGCACTCCAGGCATCCGGTACACTCCGCCGAGCGGATCGTGAGCAGCTTGTCGACAGCCAGGAGCGACGGACAGGCCCGAGCGCACTTCGCGCAATCGATGCATGTTGCGGCGTCGCGACGGATGCGCGCCGGACTCAGCAGCGCCGCCAACCCCATCAGCGCGCCGTACGGGCACAGGTAGCGGCACCAGAAGTTGCGGACCACTAGAGATAGTCCAACGACGGCGACCAGGAAAATAGCGGTGGTGGTGGACATGTAGCGGAAGAAATTGAGCATCTTCACATCGGCCACTACACCATAGGGACCCGCCATGAACGCGCCAATCGCCGCCGCGGACATGCTGGATACGGCGTAGCCAAATAGCCCCAGCAAAATGTATTTCAAACTGCGCAGGGAGAGATCGGCCCAGCGGGGCAAAGCGAGATTCCGTCCCCAGACGCGCCGACCCAATTTCCAGAGTGCTTCCGAGAGCGTTCCGATGGGGCAGAGCCAACTGCAGAAGGCTTTGCGAAACAACACCGACATTGCCAGAAAAGCGATCAACAGCATGGGCGCCGCGGGATGCATGCGCGGGAAGTGTCCCGTGACCAGCAGGTATTTCAGATTCATCAACGCCGCGATGGGCAGCCATCCCTCCACGCCGGCGGGCCGCGCGACGCGGGGTCCTGCGCCTTCAAAGTGCCGGACGAACGCGTAGAAGCGCGCGCCAATCCAGACGTTGAGCAACAGAAACGCGGCCTGGGCCGATCGCCGTAACGCCTGCGAGTAGTCGGCCTCTGCGCGATGCTGTAGTTTCTTTTTCGCCAAGCCGTTCATCGCTTCTTCTCCCTGACATCAATTCGGCTGGTAAACACATTTCGGATCTTCGGCCAAGAAATCGCCCGTGAGCGCGTAGGACCGGGACCGGGAACCGCCGCACAAGTTGCGAAACTCACACTGGCCGCACTTTCCGTGCAGTTCATCGGTGTTGCGAAGCGTGCGGAAAAGCGGCGAATGGCGGTAGACATCCGTTAGAGAATCACGGCGCACGTTGCCAGCCGCAACGGGCAGGAAGCCGCTGGGATAAATCTCGCCGGTTTGGGATATGAATACCAGACCCTTGCCATCGTTGATCCCAGCCTGCCTCTGGATCACACCCGGGGGGCTCCGATTGCCGCGCGCGCCGCCGTTCCCGCGGCGCCTTCCTCCTTGCGGCGTTGCGCAACGTAGCGGCGGTAGTGCTGCGCTTCCGTGGTCTTGATGTCGAACGGCGCCGTCTTCGAGAGCTTGTAGAGAAAACCAAACACCTCTTCGTACTCCGCCGCCGAAAGATCCTGCAAGGCCGAGGCCCGGCCCGTGGCAACCAGGAAAAAGACGCTCCACAAGGACGCCCCGAAGCCGCCGACGATCTCCGCAATCTCATCCAACCGGGCGATGTTGTGTTGCGTCACCGTGGTATTGATTTGCGTCGGAAGGCCGGCTTTGCGCGCGTATTCCAGCGCCGTCATGGTCCGCGAAAAGGAGCCTTCCACGCGGCGAAATCCATCATGGCTAGCGGCGTCCGGGCCGTCCAAGCTGATGGCCATGCGAGCCACTCCGCAGCGGCGGAACCGGTCAATGGCTCCTTCCGTTAACAGCGGAGTGGCGCTAGGCGTGATGGTCGTCCGCAGGCCGAGGCTGGTGCTTTTTTCCAGCAGCGTGAAGACATCCTCCCGCTTTAAGGGGTCGCCCCCGGTAAAGACCATCAGGGGATCGCCGAAGGACCGGACTTCTTCGAGCAACCGGAAGCCTTCTTCCGTAGTCAATTCGCAAGGAGTTCGTGCGGCGATCGCCGATGCGCGACAGTGAACGCAGGCCAGGTCGCAAGCCTGAGTGAGTTCCCAGATCGCCAGAAACGGCGCGTCGTCGAAGCTTCTCATCGCAGATCGCCTTTCGCACTGCACGCCTCCACAGGCCGGGGCCGCGCAAACGTCACCAGCAGATTCACTGCAAACAGCGTTACGGCCGTCATCTCGCACACCGCGGAAACCGGCAGCCAAGACCACGCCGCGGGCAGGATTTCCCGGTACGCCAGGATCTCCGAGCCTCACCCGCAGTAAACATCCCACGGTGAGCAGCAGCGCCGACAGGAACATCAGCTTGGTGCTGAACAGCAAGCGCATTCCGCAGAAAGCCGGCAGCACCCGCTGTCCCACCATGAAAACCATCGTGGCCAGGAAGCCGACCGTCAGGGCGTGTCGCGAGGCGCCCCAGATGCCGTAACCATCCTCCTGACGCGCGGCCCAAATTTCCAGCACTGCCGCGACCACCAGCCAAAGGTACGCCAGCCGCACGAAGACAGGAAAGCTGGTGTGTACGCCCTTGGTCTTGGCGGCGCCCTGCGGCCATTCAAAAAGCCGGAGCGCCACAATGGCCGCGATGGTTCCCGCCAGCAGCAAGTACACGGCCAGGTTTGTCCGGCCCGTCAACGCGGCGATCACACCGGCGGAGTTCACCGCCACCGCCACCAGCAGCGCCGGCCCATGCAGCGGCCGCAGTCCCAGAAAAACCGGCAGCCATTTAGCACTGAAACCCCAGACAAACAGAACCAGGAATCCCCACGTTTGCAGCACCAGAATCCGCCCGTCAAAGTCCGGTGTCAGGACCGGCGACACTCCGCGAAGCGCCAGGAATAGCGCCGCGCCGAAGTTGACCAGCAGCGTCAGCAGCAACCCGACCGTGCCCGCGATCACCACGAAGATCCATTCCTCCAGGCGCGTTTTGCCGGAGGGCTTTCCCAACTCCTGCGGGCGATGGCCAGACACGATGCGGAAAAAGATCAGAAAGGCCAGCAACTCCAGCGCCGCCGAAACCGGCATCATGATCCGCCACTGCCATTGGTAGACGCCGGTGAACCAGCGAAGCGTCACGCCGGAAGTCCACAATGCCCAGGACGTCCATGGCGCCGCCAACGAGAACCGGTTCAGGCGGCGTAGCCGGGGGATGGAATGGTAGCCGATACCCAGGATAAACGTGCCGATCCATCCAAAGATTTGGGCATGGCCGTGGGCCTGTATCCAGGCCTGGGAAACCGCGCCCGACGCGCGATGGGCGCTGATCGCAAACAAGTTCCACACGCCCAGAAACGTGCCGGGAAGGAGCATGAACGAGAGTCCCGTGGCGATGTAGACCATCAGCAGGCGCGACAACTGGGTCTCTCGTTCCGCGACATCTCCTAAAATCGGCGCCGGCCTGGTCTTTGTTTCAATAGGCGCTTCGATCTGCGTCGGGAGTACGGACATCGTTTGCTCCTATTGGGCCCGTTCCATCGCTACGGCGCGTGGAAACAGGATGTTGTTTTCCAGATGGATGTGTTGATGCAAGTCGGCTTCAAACTCCGCCAGCGCGCGGTACAAAGTTTGGAAGCTGATACAAGCGCCGGGCGGCGCGGTGTAGGCATTGGTTGTCTGGCGCAGTTCGCGCAACGCTTCTCCGGCGTCATCGTGATCGCGCATCATCATCGCCACGGGATTCTTCACGCTCCCGAAGGGAGAGGGCATCGCCGGTTGCTTCTCGATCACCGCTTCTTCCAGGCGCACGATGTAAGGAAACAGCATCATGTCTTCCTTCATCATGTGGACGGTCATTTCCTGGGCGAGTCCAACGAATGTCGCGTGGACCTGCAGCAGTTCGGGATGGTTCTCGCCATGCACGGCGCAGACTTTGTCGAACAGCGGGCCCAGCCGGGCGACCTCTTCGCGCACATACTTGTGATGCCTGCTCTTGATGTGCTCGATCAAGTCGGCCAGCGGCTCCGCTTGCCAATTGCGCGCGTCGGGCGCCAAGTTGGCGGCCCGCTCGGCGGCTTCGATCGACTCTAATACGCGATCTATGGATACGTTAGCCGCGTGGCAAGCGCGGTCCAAGGACTGGTCTCCGCCGCAGCAATAGTCGATACCCAATGCTTCAAACACCCGGGTTGCCGCCGGATTCGCCTGAACCACTTCCCGCACTGTCTTCTCTACCGTAACGCTCGTCATGTTGTCTTACCTCCAAGAACAAGGTTAGCCCCCAGGAAAGGGCCGGCATATGACTTAAGTCACGGCTGGAGCTTTTAATCCGCGGATTGCAAGATGGCACCGTTTCCTCACCCGCTGAAGGTTTCAGGCAGATCTCGAAAATGGGTGTCATGGAGCGGACGACTCGGGCCTCGGGCCTGACTTGCCACCGGTTTGTACGTTACGTTCAGACCCACTCTGGCTAAACGACGAAGGCAATTGATGAGCGGCTCCCGGATCACGAAGGCGGCGCCCGGCCGGCGGCGGTGAAGAGACTGCAGAGCGCTTGGGAGACGCTGACGGAGGATCGCTGCTTGGAAGTTTGGATCACACTCAAGAAAGCCTCGAACGTGCGCGCGCCCGGCTCGGTCTTGGAGCAATGCGAGACTTTGCGGCGAATGACCGCGGGGCGCAAAGCGCGTTCGGCGCGGTTGTTGGTTGGCTCCACTCGCGGATCGCGCAGGGGAGGCGGGGTCAGATTGAACTTGGTGAATACTTTTCGAGCAATCGCACTTTCTTCACGCTCAATCGTCAGGAGTGCTGCTGGCCGTTGCCGCGCCGCACGAGGTCGTCGAACGACCTTGACCAACGCATTCATGTTCCCCGTGACCTGCACCAAATCCTCCCGCAACTCGCGCCAAGCGGCGCGATCTTCGTCAACGGACCGGATCAGCACGTGGACCGCGCCTGCGATCGTTTGAACTTCTCTGGAAGTCTGCTCCTGTTGCGCCGTGAGGCGGTCGAAATGCGTCTGGGCCCGCACCTGCCACTCCTCGAACCGCGCTTGGCGCTCGTCAAACCGCACCTGTTGTGAGAGCAGGAATTCGATAGTCCGCTCAACGTCCATAGACGGATTCTAGCACATTGGACATGGCACACCGTCGGACGAAGTCATCCATGTGCCGGGACAATCACAGGAAAAACCGGACTTGCTCACGCTTGACATACGGATATGCCGCGAGGAAATCATTCACGGTCTCGCCGGTCTCGAGGAAGTCAATCAGAGTCTGGACTGGAACACGCGTTCCGGCAAAGCAAGGCGTGCCGTGCATCACTTGCTTGTCCACGGAAACGATGCTTGCCAGCGCGGTCCTTTGATCTGTGGTCATCGGTATCAATTGGTCGGGGCGAGAGGATTTGAACCTCCGACCCCCTGGTCCCGAACCAGGTGCTCTACCAGGCTGAGCCACGCCCCGACACAGGCATATCCGTTACTTTATCACGGATTTCAGCATGGCTCGCGCAGCCCGATGCCCGGTGTGGGTCCTTTTGAGTTGGCCAGCGTTGAGCGTGCCTAGCGGCTCCGCCGCTCCTTCGTGCGGAAAGGCTTCGCCTTTCCGAAACGCACCCACAACTTCGCAAGGCTGCGCCTTGCGGGCAGGCGCAGCCTTGCCTTAATGGCGCTGAACCGGAAAGGCAGAGCCTTTCCGCACGAAGAGGCGGCGGAGCCGCACACAGAAGCCAAAGGGACCCACTACCCGATGCCCGTACGCAGTTGTCAGTACCGCCTGCGATAGCAGATGGGTTCTGCCTGAACCCGCCGCCCGAACCCATCCGCTACTGCGGACGGTACAGACAACGCGCGCCCGTCCTTTAGTGGATCGCCAGTGTGGCCGCGTTGCTGTCGTTCCCGTTTGCCGTGAGGATCAAAGCAACGCTGCTTCCCGCCGTCACGCCCGCGGGTATCTGCACGTTGACTTGATACAGTCCGACGTAGCCGGGCGCCAGTCCCGCAAACTTCACGGTGGCAGGGACGCCGCCCACAGTCGCGGTGACCGCGGCGTTTGCAATGAGCGGCCCCGTCAGGTTAGCAGCGGGCGCGACCGCTCCCGTCGCCAGGGCCGGGGTCGTGACGCCCAATCCGGTGCAAAAGACCAGCACAGTATCGCCAGCCGTCGCCGGAGCGGAGGTGTTGACCAGGATGTAGTCGGCGTTCAGAATCGCCCCTTGGCCTTTCCCGGTTTGTCCCGTGGTGAAGATTCCGGGCGCGGCCGCGGCCATCGAAATAGGTTGCGCCGTACTGGTTTGTCCTCCCCGAGTCACGACCACGTTGATTGCCGCGGGCCCCGCCAGTAACGCAACTTCAAATGGGATTTGCAGGTTGATCTGCTTGTTGGAGGCAAAAAAGAGCGGCGCGTTAACGCCGCCGATGCTCACCGACGTGGTGTCGCCCAACGACGTCGGCAGCGGCGTTGAGGTCGCCACCTCCACCACAGACGAAAGGTTTGCGCCGAACAGCGCCGCCATCGAACCCGGCGCCACCGCGCCGTTGGACGCGGTCGCCGGCGTAAAGCTGGCGACGTTGACCAAACCGCCGGAGTTGACCGCCGGCGCGGGCAGCGAGACGCTGGCTTGGACGCTGCCAAACAGCCCATGAGTCTCCCCGGATGGGCCGGCCGTAAAATAGAGAATGGTGGAGTCGAAAATCGGCCCTCCGTTGCCGAACACAATGGTCCACAACCCGGAGATCGCGATCGTCTTTCCCGTGGCATCTTGAAGCTGTCCCAGGAAATTGCCGCTGGCGGGATCGAAAGCGTTGATCGTTCCGTCGCCGAAATTGCCGACCAGCACGTCTCCTGCAAACGCGCCAAAAGTGGACGGAGCTACCGCCACGCCCCAGGGAGAATTCAACGTTCCACCGGAAGCCAGCTTTTGCAGCAGATTCCCATTGAGATCGAAGATATCCACGTAGCCGTTGCCCGCTCCCGGCGCGTCGTGATTCTTGGCCGCGTTTTGCTTGGCAAAGGTCACATAGAGCTTGCCGCCAATGTTAGCGACGTTGAATGGCGCGAAGCCGGCCGGGAGGGCCGGGTCGCTGAAGGTCCCGTTCAGGGTGGTCTTCTTGTAGGTGGTATCGTAGACCTCCACGGTTCCGGCATTGAAATTGGCCACGTAGAGATAGCTGGTTGTGCCGCTCGTGCCGAGGGCCATGCCTTTGTAGACCGCGCCGGCCGCGGAGTTGTCCACGGTGATGCCGGTCGGCGGGGTGTTGCTGCCGACGTAGCTGGCAATCGTGCCGTCCTCCGTACAGAAGATGAAACTGGGGTTCTTGCCGGCCACGGCGAATCCTCCGGCGGAGTTCTGCACCTGTCCGGTGGGCGTGGAGTGGCCCGTTCCCGTGGCGCCGGCAGGCCGTGGAATGATCGCCACCAGCGGCGAAGCGACCGGATAGGGTTGGCCGATGCCGTTGTACAGCGTGGAGGTCCCTGTGCCGCGGTTGGAAATCCAAAATGGACTGGTGGCCGAGAACGAGATTCCCCAAGGGTCGATCAACAACGGATCGACGTGATCGGCCACCCATGGCACGTCGGCGGTGAGGTTGTGTACGACATAGGAATTAGCGGCAGCGGCATGCAATCCTTGCGCCACCAGTAAAGCCGCCAGACACCCCAAACAGAGTGTACGCTGCCCGAACAGAATTTGATTGTTCATTGTTCAATCCCCCTTCAAAGATCCAGTTGGGAGCCCACCAAGGCCACCAAAGGTCGAGTTTTCGCAATCCTTCTGAATTGTTGGACCCCAGTCCAACAATTCATTTGCTGGTTCCATCCTCTCGCTCGCGGCTTGGGAAGTCAAGTGAGGAACGGGCGCGGTCGTAGCCAGCCTTACGCAGGCCCGGCAGATGGTATGATCACCCTAAGGATGCCGTTGACCGTTCATAGCGCGCCGCGAATTACCGCGGCCGAAGCCGCCTATCTGGCCCTCCGCCTTTACGGCCTGGACGCCACGGCCTCAATATTGCCGAGCGAGCGCGACCAAAACTATCTATTGCGCGATCCCCAGGGCTCGCGGTTTGTCCTGAAACTGGCCAATCGCGATGAAGATAGGAGCACGCTCGAATTCCAGAATCAAGCATGGGAAAGCCTGGCGGCGAAAGGTTTGTCCGCGCCTCGATTGATCCGCACGCGCGATGGCCGCGAGATCGGCGAAACTGGGGGACACCTGGTGCGCCTTTTCACGTGGATTGAGGGAGACGCGCTAGCCGATTGCCGTCCTCACAACGAGCCAATGCTGGCTTCCCTCGGCGATCTATTGGCGCGGATCGACGAAGCCCTGGCTGATTTTGCACATCCCGCCGCGGATCGCCGCTTGCATTGGGATATCGCACACGCCGATCTGGCGCGCCAGCATCTGGCATTGCTGCCGCCCCGCCGCCGCGCGTTGGTGGAGCAATACTTGGCGGCTTGGGACGCCACTCCGTGGCGCGATCTGCGGCGTTCCACGATTCACGGCGATCCCAACGATTACAACGTGCTGGTGCGAGACGGCCAGGCGGTGGCGATTCTCGATCTCGGCGACAGCGTCTACACCGCGACCGTTTGCGATTTGGCGATCGCCGTGGCTTATGCCATGCTCGACCAGCCCGATCCTTTGGCCGTGGCCGCGGCCATGGTTGCCGCTTATCACCGGCGTTATCCGCTGCGGACGGCCGAAATCGCCGCGGTGTTTCCGCTGGCCATGACGCGGTTGGCCATGAGCGTGTGTTATTCGGCGTTCAATGCGCAAGCCGCCGCCGGCGACGATTATCAGCAAGTCTCCGCGGCAGGCGCGTGGCGAATGCTGGAACGCATGCAGCCGGTTCCGGCCGCTTACGTGGCCGAACGCTTGCGGCAAACGCGCGATGGGAATGATGGGAATGATAGGAATGATGAGAATAATGGGAATGATGAGGACCTGTTGCAACGCCGCCGCGCGCATCTGGGCCCCAGCCTGAGCATTTCCTATCGCCGGCCGCTGCATCTCGTGCGCGGATGGCGGCAGTTTCTGTACGATCCCCAATGGCGCGCCTACCTCGATTGCGTGAACAACGTGGCGCACGTGGGGCATTGCCATCCGCGGGTGGTGGAAGCTATCGCCAGGCAGAGCGCAAGACTCAACACCAACACGCGCTATCTGCACGAACTGCTGGTGGAATACTGCGAGCGTCTCACCGCGACGCTGCCCCATCCGCTGCGCATGGTCTACCTGACGTGCAGCGGCAGCGAAGCCAACGAGCTAGCGTTGCGCATGGCGCGCACACACACCGGACGCCGCGATGTAATCGTGCTGGACGCCGCGTATCACGGCAACACCAGCGCGCTGGTGGACTTGAGTCCTTACAAGTACGACGGCCCCGGTGGACGCGGGCGGCCGGCGTGGGTGCATCAAGCGAAAATGCCGGATGTGTATCGCGGCCCGCATCGCGGGGACGATGCCGGTGTGCTTTACGCTGAGTATGTGGCGAACGCGGCGGAAAACGTGGCGGCCTTCTTTGCGGAATCAGCGTTGGGATGCGGCGGACAAATCATTCTGCCGCCCGGATATCTCACGGCCTGCTACGCGGCGGTGCGCGCGGCGGGCGGCGTTTGTGTGGCCGACGAAGTGCAAACCGGCTTTGGCCGCGCCGGAACGCATTTCTGGATGTTCGAAACGCAAGCCGTGGTGCCCGATATCCTCACGCTGGGAAAACCGATCGGCAATGGACATCCCATGGGTGCGGTGATCACCACCCCGGAAATTGCCGCGTCGTTCGCCAATGGTATGGAGTATTTCAATACCTTTGGCGGTAATCCCGTCTCTTGCGCCGCGGGACTGGCGGTGCTGGACGTGATCCGCGAGGAAGGCTTGCAGGACAACGCCCGCGATACCGGCGAGTATCTTCTGGCGCGGCTTCGCGAATTGGCCGGGCGGCACAGCAGCATTGGCGATGTGCGCGGTCAAGGTTTATTTATCGGCATCGAGCTGGTGCACGATTCCGAAACGCGCCGGCCGGCGGGCGATCTTGCCGCGGCGGTGGTGGATGGGATGAAGGAGTTGGGCGTGCTGCTTTCCACCGACGGGCCGGATCACAACGTAATCAAGATCAAACCGCCGCTGTGCTTCACGCGGGAAGATGCGGACACGGTGGTGGAAAAGTTGGACGAGGTTTTGTAACGCGGGCCTTCCCGTGAAGGGCTGCGTTACTCCGCCCAGCGCGCGGGAAGGTCTTTCTTCCGGAGTTCGTCGGTCAAATCGTCCAATTGGGTCTTCAGGCCGGCCATTCTCTTTTGGTTAGAGGCGATCCGCGATTGCAGACTCTGGATCGTTGCCGGATCGTAGTAGGGATGCAGCGCCGCCGCGGAGTTCGGCCCAACCACGGCCAATTCCTCTTGCAGGCGCTTGTCATCGGCCTGCGCCGCCTTCAGAGACTTGCGCAACAGGCTGAACTTGGCGCGATAAGTTTTTTCCAGCGCGGCGGTATTGGGCGATTTGGACGCGGCAGGCTTCCCCGCGGTGGGACGCTCGGGTGTTTCCGGAGCCGCCGTTTTCATCGAATCGTTGGTGAACGTCTTGGAGGCTTTCGGTTGGGAGGCTTGTTGGTCACGCGCTTTTTTGGCCGCCTCGGCCAGCGACTGCGAGTCGGGCGGCGGAGTTGGCGTCCCCTGCCACGCCAAAGTGCCGGCCGGAGACGCCGCCAGGCCGCCGCACAAGATCAAGGAAAGAGCCGCGAGAAAGCGCATGGAAGTCACCTCAGTTTTTCTTCTGCTTGGGCGCGCCGGTAGCACCTGGTTTTGTGGCCGGCGATGTTGACGGCGCCGCCGGCGAATCCAAGGCGCTGTCGCCGGATGACACCGGCACATCGCCCGGCTGCCGCGCGACTCCCAAGTTCACGTCCGATATCAGGACGTCTTCGTCCACCATCTCCAGAGCGGAAGCCGGGACGCGTTCCAATTCCGTCAGTTGCACGTCGTTCCAACGCTTGTCCGGCGATCCGCTGATCGTCCAGGCGGCGCCGTTTTCCGCCAGGAACATTCCGTAGTTTTGCAGGGCCCGCAGAATCACCTGCGTGGGCCGGCTGAAATCGTCCACACGGAAGCTGGACTTCAAGCGGAATCTTGCGCCCATGGGAGGATAGCTAGCGTCGAAGATGTTGGATTCCGCATGACGCGCCGGCCACACAAACAGCTTGCGCGTGTGCGGCGTACTGAAGCGCAAGGCATGTTTAATGGCTCCGGCGGCCACTTCCTCATAGCGTACCAAGCCCGGGAAGATGGGCAAGCCCGCGGGATCCGCGGACATGGCCCCGGTGCGCCGCAAGATGTGCGAGCGCAGGTCGAAGACGGCCACGGATTGGCTGGTCCATTGCCGGTCGGCATCCTTGCGCAGTCCGTTGTATTCGTACAGCAGGCACGCCTCCGGGTCGATCACGCTGAGCACTCCGTTGGGGCTGTGCGCGATGGGCGGGTCGTTAGGCAGAGGAAACAGTCCGTGATCGCTGTCATCCACTTGCGTTGCCGGCACTCCCTTGAGCGGAGTATCCTCGTTGGCAATAAAATAAGCCACGCCCCACTCTCCGGTGCGGCCGGAACCAAATCCGGCATGAAGATGGCTTTGCGGTTCCATGTTTTGCACGTAGGCGCCGCTATGGTCGTCCACTTGAAGTTGGTCAATGGGGGTGTTCCAAACATCGTTCGCAGGGAAGATGAGACAGGGGATGGAAACGGAGGCGCCGTCCATCGACACCTGGGATTTCGGCGGCGGCGCATCGGTCGCTACCAGGCATCCGCCTTCGGCCAGCGCCAGGACCACCACCAGGAGCACGGGGAGGGGCAGCCATCGATTCATCGACATTTAGTATATCGAATTGCTGCCGCCGGAGGGCGTGCAGAGCTAAGATGGACGGACTGGGATTCCGGGCGGAATTTGTGAAACGCTGGCTCCAAATCGGGTTGGTCCTGGCGGGCGTGCTCGCTGCCGCCGGAGGCATCGCTGTGGCGGTGATCTTTCACGATGCCGCCAGCGCCCTGCGCGGATCGCGGCAACAAGCCGCGGACGCCGCAACCGCCTTCGACGAAATACGCCTGGACCGCAGCGCCGCTCCCGGCTACGAGTTGTTGGGATCGCCGGCGCGCTTCCGCGACGCCGTGGTCTTTCAAGGCCGCCTGTATCTGTGTGCATCCGCCGGCCTCTACGCCTATAACTTTCAGGGCGCGGAACAAGCGCGCTATCGCTCGGGATTCGAGTTGCCTTCCGCCAAACTGATCGCCGTGGCTGCCGGGGCACGCGAGTTGTTCGTAGCCACGGAAAGCGCCGGGTTGCTGATCTTCAACGGCCAATCGTTCCGGCAAATCCGACCGCGCGCGGCGTCCCAGCGCCAACTGACCTCGCTGCTGCCTCTGGAAACCGGCCGCCTGCTGGTGGGAACGGAAAAAGACGGCGTGCTGGTATACGACGGGCAAACCTTGGGCCCGTTTCATGCCGCGTTGAGTGGGATCCACGTGACCGCGTTGGCCGGCAATGAAGGCGACCTGTGGGTGGGTACGCTGGATCGGGGAGCGATGCACTGGCGCGGCGGCGCGGTGGAAAGCTTTACGGAGCCGCAAGGCTTGCCCGATCCGCAAGTGCTCAGCCTGGCGGTGGACGGCGCACGCGCCTACGTGGGCACGCCTCTGGGCGTGGCCGAATTTGAAGACGGCCGTCCGCGCCGCACGCTGGCCGAAGGCGTGTTGGCCGCGACCCTGCTGCTGCGCCGCGATTCCCTGGTCGTCGGCACCATCGACGAAGGCGCGATGATCGTGCCGCTGGCGGCGCATGCGAGAGCCGCAACGCAAGCGCTACCCACGCGCGTCGAGCGGCTGCTCGAACTGGACGGCGATCTCTACACGCTCGGTGAAGACGGCCTGTATCGCAACGGCAAGCCGGTGTTGCAGCGGGAAGCCACCGTGCTGGCCGATGGTAACATCTCCGCGCTAGCCGTTGAGTCGTCGGGCCGCCTGTGGGTCGGATATTTCGATCGCGGCCTGGATATTGTTTCCTCTGGGGCGCCAAGCGCGCATATTGAAGACGAGCACGCGTTTTGCATCAATCGCATTGTCAGCGATTCCTCCCGAGGTTTGACGGCCGTGGCCACGGCCAACGGCTTGATGCTTTTCGACGCCGCGGCGCGTCCGCGCCAGGTTTTGACGCGCGACCAAGGGCTGATTGCCAGCCACGTCACCGATGTCCTGCTCGAGCCCCGATGGGATGACCATCGCCACGCCCGCGGGAATCACCATCGTGGACAAGTCCGGCATGTTCAGCTTATATGCCTTCCACGGATTGGTGAACAATCACGTGTACGCGCTGGCCGCGGTTGGATCGAAAACTTTGGCCGGTACGCTGGGCGGCATTTCGGTGTTAGAAGGCGATCGTCCCGTGGCGCGCTATACCACCGCAAATTCCGCGTTGAAACACAATTGGATTACCGCGATTGTCAATGCCGGCGAATCGAGAGGCGGAGTTCGCCTGGATGGCGCCGGCGCGGAACAGTTCGTGGGAACGTACGGCGGCGGAGTCATGCGCCTGACCGCGGACGGTCAGATGGAATCGCTGGAATCGGGCTTCGAGGTAAATCCCAACGCCATGCTAGTGATTGGCGATCGCGTCTACGCCGGCACGCTGGGGCGCGGGCTGTACGTGTACGATCGCACCGGCGCACGCGGCCGGTTCACCACCGCCGGCCTGCCCTCGGCCAACGTCACCGCGCTGGCCGCGCGCGACGGCGTGCTGTACATCGGCACCGACAATGGTTTGGTGCGTGTCGCGCAAGGAGATGTGCAATGAAATATCTCCGCCGCGCCGCCACGCTGCTTCTTGTCACCGCATTCCTGCGCGCCGACGGCGGCATTCTGGTTCCCACCAATCTTCAGCAGCCGAATCCGAATGCCCTAACTATGTCCGAAATGGCCGTTGACATCACCATTGACGATGGTGACGCGCGGGTTCTGATCCGCCAGATCTACGCGAGCCACGTCCAACAGATTCTGGAAGGTAAGTACAGCTTTGCGCTTCCCGGCCGCGCCACTATTTCCGATTTCGCGGTGTGGGACGGCGTCACGCGCATTCCCGGCGTGATTCTGGAACGCAAGCGCGCCGATGAAATCTACAAGGATTTGAAGTGGCAATCCATCGATCCCGGCCTGCTGAAAACCGGCGAGGACGAAGCGGAGGGCCGCCGCAGCGCGGTGTTCAGCGCCCAAATCGTGCCCATTCCGTCGTTCGGATCGAAGCGCGTGGAGATTGAATACCACCAGACGATTCCGGTTGAACGAGTTGGCCTCGGTTCTGGCGATACCGCTGAAGGCCGACGCCTATCAGCAACAAAGCGTCGGACATTTTTGGATCACCCTGGAATTGCACTCCTCGCAGGCGCTCAAGGATTTTCAGATTGCCTCGAAAGCTTACGGCGTGCAGATCCGCGAACAGAATCCCCACCTGGTGCGCGCCGCGTTCGAGGCGCGCAACGTAAATCTTACCGAAGATTTTTCGGTGCGCTATGCCTTCGACCCCCTTGGCAACAGCGCCGTGCGAGGCAAGCTGGACGTGATTGCGCATCGCGATTCCGCCTCCGAACCGGGATTTTTTCAGGCCTCCGGATTGCTGGCAGCCGCCCCCGCGGATTCCGCGCCCGCGCGTACGATCATCGCGTTGTTCGATAACTCGCTGTCCATGCAATGGGAAAAACTGGAGCGCAGTTTTCAGGCGCTGGACAGCCTGTTGCACGCACTGCGTCCCACGGATCGTTTCAACGTGCTGATGTTCAACTCCGAAGTGGAGACGTTCCAACCCGCGCCGATGGCTGCCTCGCCGCAGATGGTCGAGCGGGCCCTCGATTGGGTGCGCCAGCGCCGCCTGCGCGGCGGAACAAATCTGGAAGCCGCGTTGAAGGCTGGTGTGTCGCAAGCAAGGGGGACTGACACTGAATTGGTGCTCCTGACCGATCGGTGGCGCGACCCGCGGAACCATCGCCACCGGAAAACTTTCCGATTGGTACGCTAAACAAAATCCTCCGCGCACCTGCGTGTGGGCGGTGGGAGACGACGCCAACATTCCGCTGCTGACGATGCTGGCGCGCAATCCGGCCGGCAATCCGGGATTTGTGGAAGCCATCCGCTCCACCGAGCCGGCCGAGTTTCCGCTGCGCCTGTTTCTTTCCAAGGTCACGCGCAAGCCGGTGGAAGGCTTGAACCTGGCGGCGTCTCCGTCCCCGAATTTTACGCTGATCTATCCGCTGGAAGAAACGCGTTTCCCCGGATCTCTGGCTTCCTGGATCGGCCAATACCAGCAACCCGGACCCGCCACGTTTACCGCCGGTCCGTTCCAAGGAGCAACCACGCTGCCGGCAACGTCCGCCGATCATCCGCAGCTTCCGCGCACCTGGGCGGTGGCGCGGGTCAAGGCGCTGCTCGAAAAAATCGAGCGTGACGGCGAGGACCGGCGATTCGATCGACGAAATCATTCGTCTCTCGCGCAAATACAAATTTGTGACGCCGTACACCTCTTTCCTGGCCGCGCCGCGCGCCTTGTTGCGGCCGCGCCTGATCCGTCCCGGAGACCCGGTGCTGCGCGTACACGACCGATTCCGCGGTGGCTGCAGTGACGGCGCTGTTCCCCTTCGGCCTGGTGAAACCGCTGCGCTATCTTCCCGGCGAGGACGTTTGGCAAACACGGTTCCTGGCACCGCTGGAAATGTCCGACGGCACGTATTGGGTGCGCTTGATTTTGCGGGATCGTCAAGGACACGTTTATCGCGAGCGCAAGAGTTTCGTGATTGCCAGCCAGCCGCCGCTGGTCCGCGTAAAGCTGGACAAGCCGCGCTATCGCGCTGGGGAAGTCGTGCGTTTGCGCGTCAGCGCCTCGCAGAGCACGCGCACGCTAATCGCGCGGATGTACGGCGCCGCGCCTGTGGAATTGCGCTGGGACGCCCAGTCCGCCGCCAACACCGGCGAGTTCGCCATTCCCACGGGCTTGCCGCCCGGCAACTATTTGCTGACCGTGACCGCTGAAGACATCGCCCATAACATCGGGAGTCAGGAGGTGCGGGTCGATGTGCTTCCATGAATTTAAACCACAAAGGCACAAAGGGCACAAAGACGGAAATCCGTCGAATCGCAGGCTCCTGGTTTTCTTTGTGTCCTTTGTGTCTTTGTGGTTCGTCGTTCTTGGAAGGTCGGAATGGTACAACAATTTCGCGGCCACCGACCCTTTCCACACGGTGTTCTGGAAACTTACTCCCATGCCCCGCGGCACGGCCTTGACGCGCAAGACACCCGCGGAAACCCGCCCCGCGCTGGCCGCGCGTCTGGATTTACGCGCCCTCGAAGCCGAGCGCGCCCTGGACATCACCGCCGCCGAGCAGGATTGGAAGCAACGCCCGCCCATCGAACTGGCCGATTTTTACCATCGCCGCAATCGGCCTGCCGATGAAATTCAAGCTTTGGCCGCCGCCGGCCGGCAACCTGCGCCACCGTCGGAAAACCTGACGCCCGCGGCGCAGCAGGCTTCCTGGCACGCCTTCGAACGCATCTTCGTCCTGATCGACGCCCAGGCGCTCCCGCCCGCCACCGCCGGACCGCAATATCAAGCCTGGATGGCGCGCTATCCGAAAGAGCCGTCGATCCCGGCGCGATATTTCGATTTCTTACTGAAGCAGAAACAATTCACTGCCGCCGCCGCGCTGATCGCGAGCTATCAACGCGGCTTCCCCGATGATCGCGTTTTTCCCATGACCGCGCGCGCCTCGCTGGCGGAGGCGCGCGGCAACACCGGCGGCGCGTTGGCTGCTTACGATCAGGCTTTCGATCCACTGTGGCCGGAGGCTTTGCAAGCCGGCTACTACGCGCTTCTCAATCAGCATCGCGGTTTGCGCGATTTCCTGTCGCGGGCCCGCGCCGCCGGCGAAGCGAATCCCGAAGACATTGCTCCGGCCGGCCGCATCTTTTTCTACTATGCGCGCCAGGCCAACAACGCGGCGGCGCGCCGCGCCTTGTTGGAATATCGCATCCGCAAAGAGGCCCGCCATACCGCGTGGAAGCCGGCGGAGTTACGCACCCTGGCGAGGCTGCTCGAAAGCGTCAAGGATTACGTGGAAGCCGCGCGGGCCTGGAAATCGCTGTCCGAAATTCCCAACGACGCCGCGGCCGCCGAAGATGGCATCGCCGGACTCTGCTCCGTGCTGCTCACCGCGCCGGAACAACCTATCGCCTTCGGCATGGACGATCTCACCTTTCTGCGCGACGTCGCCACCATCGATCCCTACCCGGGATTCCTGAACGGCATCTTCTCGCTGTTGTTGAATCGCAGCAATCCCGCCGTGCAGTATAGTTCGCTGGAGCGCGAGCATTCCACGGCGTACTTTCATCGCGCTGCGGCTGCCGAGTTGCTCGGCCAACTCGACAAACGCTTCCCGCGTGCCGCCCGCCGCGCCGAGTTGCGCGCCGCGCTGGTGGAAGCATACGCTGCGTATGGCGCGGACGCCGGAGTCATCGCCGCGGGAACCGCATACCTGGCCGATTTCCCCGCCGCCCCGCAACGTTTGGGCGTGGCGCTGCGCATGGCCGAGTCTTACGCGCGCACCAACCGCGAGCGGGAAGAGTTCGCGCTCTACGACTCGCTGCTGAAAGACCTGGCCGACCGCGCCAGCAACGTTCCGTTAGGCGCGGGAGCCGCCGCGCCGGTTGTCCGGCAAACCCCGGATGGGATAAATGCGATGGAGGGGACAAATGGGACGAATGGCGCGCGCTCGCCGGACTACGCGCGCATTCTCGACCGCTATGTGGCGCGCCTGGTTTCGCTGCGGCGCGTCACCGAGGCCACCGCGCTTTATCGCCGCGAGCTGGACCATAACCCCAACGATCCCGGATTGTACGAACGCCTGGCGGCGTTTCTCGATCAGAATCGCCGCACCACCGAGGTGGAAGCGGTTTATAGCCAGGCCATGTCGCACTTTCCCGACCGCTCCTGGCATCACAAATTGGCGCGCTGGTATCTCCGGCAACGGCGGATAGCCGACTTCGAGCGGCTCACGCGCGACGTCACCGGCGTGTTCAACGGCAGCGACCTGGAGTCGTATTTCACTCAGGTGGTATCCGGCGCGCAACTGGATGCCGTAGTGTATCGCCAAATCAACCTGGCGGCGCACGAACGTTTCCCCGATAACCTGGTTTTTGTGCGTGGTCTGCTGACCGCCTACCGCGCCCGCGGCACCAGCGACCCCAACGCCTGGCAAGTTTTGCTGCGCCAATATTGGACGCAAGATGCGTCCCTGCGCAACACCTGGCTGGAGTTTCTGGCAGCCAACAATCACCTGGAAAGCGAGTTGCAAGAGGTAAAGGCGTTGCCTGCGCCATCCAGGCGAAGTCCGCCTCCCGATTCGGCGGCGAATCCCGCGTTCAACGCGCCCGCTACTTTGTTCACCGCGGAGGCCGAAATTTGGCAAGGACACTTCGAGGCCGCCATCGATCCCTACGACAAGCTGGCCGCGGAAAATCCCGGTGACGCCGCGGCGGTCGGCCGCGCCGCCTCGCTGCATCGCTCGCTCAGTTACATCGCGGGGCACGCCGAGCGCGCCGTGGCGTTGGAGGAAAGCCTGTCCAAGCTCGATCCGCGCGACCATGCGTCGCTGACGCACGCCGGAGAGATCCAGGCCGATCGCGAGCGTTACGCCGCCGCCGCGCCCTATTGGAATCGCATCGCCGCCATCGAGCCGGGCCGCGGCGCCGGGTATCTCGAAGCCGCCACCGTTTTCTGGGACTACTATCGCTACGACGATGCCCTGCGCTTGATCGCGCAAGGCCGCGCCAAACTCGGCCAAACGGCGTTGTTCGCCTATGAAGCCGGCGCGATTCACGAGAACCAGCGCGACTATACCGCAGCCATCAGAGAGTATGTCAAAGGCGCGCTGGAAACCGATCAGGAATCGGGGGCCCGCGACCGCCTGGTGCGTCTGGCCCGCCGCGCCGATCTGCGGCCGATGATCGAGACCGCCGCGGCCGCCGGCGGCGCTTCGCCAACGCCGGCTGCTTTCGCTTTGCGCGTGGCGCTGTTAAAAGATCCTGCCCGGCGCAGCGATCTGGAAAGTTATCTCTCAGCGCTGGCCGGCTCTTCGTCGTCGTTCGACATGCTGGCGCGCGTCGAGCAGGAAGCCGTTACGCAAGGCATGGACGCGGTTCGCCAGAAGGCCGTGGAACGCGAAATCGCCATCAACAAGGACCCCGTGGAAGACATGCGCCTGCGTCTGGCGCTCGCCGGATTGCACGAGGGCCTGAATCACACCGACGCCGCGCGCGCCATCATCGTCGCGCTTTATCGCGACCACCCCACGATCCTCGGCATCGTCCGCGCCACCGTCGATTTTCATTGGCGGCACAACACGCCCGATGGCGCCATCGGGATCTTGCTGAAGGCCGCCGACGTCTCGTATCCCGCGCAGAAGCGCGCGTTCGTCTTCGAAGCGGCGCGCAAATGCACCACCGCCAAACAATTCCCGCGGGCCCGCGAATTGCTGGCACAACTGACCGCTCCACTGAACAAGGACCAGCCTTTTTCCGGCGAGTACCTGGCGGCCATCGCCGACACTTACTCCCAGGCCGGCGACGACCGCGGCCTACGCGATTTCTACACCGCCACGCTTACCGCGCTGCGGGATGCCAAACTGCCCGCCGACGAGCGCGTCGCGCTCACCGCGTCCATGCGCCGCGGCTTGATTCCGGCGCTGGCGCGTCTCAAGGATTTCACCGGCGCGTTGGACCAGTACATTGAAGTCCTGAACCGTTTTCCTGAAGACGCCGCGCTGGCGCGCGAAGCCGCCGCCTTCGCCGCGCGCAACAATCTAAAGCCGCGATTGCTCGATTACTACACCAAGACCGCGGCAACCTCGCCGCGCGATTTTCATTGGCCGCTGGTGCTGGCGCGCCTGCAAACCCAGTTCGAGGATTTCCCAACCGCCATCAACGCCTACGGCACGGCGCTGGTCATCCGTCCCGACCGCGCCGACTTGCTGGAATCGCGCGCGGGTTTGGAAGAACGCTTGTTGCGTTTCCCGGAAGTGTTGGCCGATTATCAAAAGCTCTACGAGTTGAGTTATCACGATCCGAAATGGATGGAAAAAACCGCCGAGGCCGATGCGCGCCTGGGCAAGACGCAAGATTCCATCGCGGCGTTGCGGAAAGCCTTCATCGAAAACCGGCCCGATAAGGGCGAGAATTACTACAAAGTAGCCGACCGCTTGATCCAGTGGAATCTTACGGAGGAAGCCCTGCCCTTCGCGCAGCAAGGCAAAGAGAAATCCGTGGGAGACAACGGCCGGTACTTGAATCTGCTGATGCAGGTGCGCCGCTTCGACCAAGCTTTGACGCAATTGCTGGCCGTGCCGGAAGACGCCCAGAACGGTGCTTTGCAGCAAAGCCTGGGCGCGACGGTGGCGCGCTACTACACCCCGGAGGAGAAGGCCGCCTTCGCCGCGGCCGTGGACAAACAACCGCCGGCGCAACGCCATCAATTGCTCTTTTTGGCAGCCGCGGCGGGAATTCCGGACCTACATGCCCGCCTATTGAACCAGGAACTGATGGCGATGAACAAACCGCAGGAGCGGTCTTCCTATCTGAGCCAGTTCGTGGAATTACAGAACAGCCGCATGAAATACGGCGAATCGGGCGCGCAGTTGGAAGCGTACTGGAACGCCTACCCCGGCACGGCGGAGAAGGACTACATCCTCGACCTCGCCATCGCCGCTTATCACGCTACCGGCGACGACACGCAAGAGTTGCGCTTGCTCCAAACGCGCTACTCGCGCACCGGGATTGCCGGCGCGCAGCTCGATCGCTATCTCACGCTGCTCTACGCGCGCGATCCCCGCCAGTTGCTCGAGCTGGCGCGGGTGGGGCGCGGCACCGACGCGCGCAACGCGGCTACGGCGAAAATCCTGGAGCATGGCGATGCGCAATTAACTCGCGACGCCATGCAGGCGCGCGGCTCGGGCATCTCGCCGGTATGGACCCGCGCCTACACGGGCCTCGGCGGCCTGTATCTGGCCGACGCTTCGCCACCGGTGAACGAAGCGTTCGTAGCTGCGCTCGATTCCGGGAACATTGGACAACGCCTGGGCAAGCGCCTGGACCGCCGTGAGCAACTGGCCGGCGATATTTGGTTCTACTACGGCTCGCGTTACGGCGAGTATCTCGACCTGCTGAAGAAACCGAACGCCGAAGACTATCTGCCCTCCGCGATCGAAGGGAAACCGGCCTCCGCGGGAAATTTTGTAACGCTGGCCGATTACTACGCGGAGAAGAACAATGCCACAGCCGCGCTCGGCGATTACGATCATGCCTTGGAACTGGACCGCACGCTGGTATCGCCCTACACCGGCGCGGCAACTGTGCTGTGGAAGCAGGGACGGCGCGATGAAGCCATCGCCCGCTGGAAGCTGGCGCTGGCGGCATGTGAGAAAGACGGGAACAATCCCCAACGAGCCGGTCAGGAGTTGAACCGCACGCTTGAATCGTTGAAACAATCCAGCGCCTATGCATCCGTGGCCCCCGAGGCCGAGCGCGCCCTGCGCGCCTACCTGCACTCCAACGGCGCAATGATCGACGGCCGCGCTTTCCAGCTTGCCGCCGAGTTGGCCGGCGTTTCCAAGGCCGTGGAACTGGCGGCCTCCGCTCCCGACCAACTGACGCTGCTGGGCACGCTGGTTCAGACTTCGGGGATGCGGGATAGCGATCGCGATCCAATCTATGCAAAAATCCTGGAACTGGCTCAACGCCACGTCGCTGAAAATTTCGGCGAGGCCCGCACGCAAGCCGCGAGCGCGCTGCGCCAGTGGCGCATTCAATACGCGTCGTTCCTGTTAGGAATGCATCAAGCGGCGCGTGCCGAAGAGCAGATCGCGCCGCTGCGCGTAAAGGAGCCGGGCAGTTCTCCGGACATTGACGCGCTGGAGATCGCCGCCGCGGCGATGAGCGGAAAGCTGGAGGCCCTGTTGGAGCGCTATGGCCGCGAGCCGGACAAAACGCCCGAGGACCAGACGCTGCTGTCCAGCGCCGCGGATCTGCGCAAGGAAAACGCCAATGCGTCGCGCCGTCTGCTGGAGTTTGCGTACTCGCGGCAGTTGGAGCTGGATAGTCCCGCGCCGTCGTCTTTCCTGGGTTTGGCGGAGGTCCGTTTGCAGCAGAACAATGTTCCCGCCGCGCTGGCGCTGCTGCGAAGAATGAATCTGGTCTCCGGCGCGCCGTTCGAGAGCCTGCTGCCCGCGGCGCGTTTGCTGGAGAGCACCGGGCATTCCGCCGAGGCCAACGAATTTCTGGCCGTGCGCCTGCGCGCCGTTCCCTGGGACTTCGAGGCCCGGCTGATGTCGGCGCGTCTCACTCGGAATCAGGCCGCCCTGGCGGCGATTGGCCGCGATTCGCACGCACCTTACGACGTACGGGCGCAAGCCACCGGCGCCGATCCCGTCGTCGCGGCGCTACGCGCTCCCGACGCCGCCGCGCGGTTGAGCGCGCTGCTGGAGGTAATCGCGGCCTCGCCGGACAATTCGGCGGCACGCCTGGCGGTGTACCGCGCCGCGCTGGAAGCACAGCGCGATCAACTAGCCATATCCGCCATCGAGCCTTTGGTCCGCGCCACACCGCAACCACGATACCAGGAGGAAGAGGGCGATCTAGATCAGCTCATGCCTCCCATATCTCCCATGATTCCCATTTTCCACAGCCGTCAAAAGCAAGCATTCCTTCCCACGGTATCAACCGACGACGCGCATCGGGCCGCCCTGGCGGCCGATCTCGCGCGGGCCCACGAACGTCTTGGCGAGTTGGGCCAGGCGGTGAATTTCTTCGGAATCGCCGGACAATACGACCCCGCCTCGCGGTGGAAGCAAGAACAGGACCGCGTGAGCGCCGAAATCACTCGCAACAACACCAACGCTCAGAGGCGTCCAGAAATCAAGGTGGCGCTGGAACAAAGCCGCCCAGTCCGGCCGCAGATTCGGAGGCAGCCATGAAAACCGCGTTCGCCATCCTGCTGACGTTGGTTGCTACGGGAGCCGCCGTGGTATGGCAAGCGCCCGCTCCCGCGCCGGCCACGATGGCGCCGATGATTCCCGCGGGCCCACTGCTGGTCCTGGAAGCCAACGATTTCGCGTCGCTGGTCCACGACTGGCAAGCGTCCAAGGAAAAAACCGCCTGGCTGGCCGGCGACAACTACAAAGTGTTTTCCCGCTCGGTGCTGCTGCTGCGCCTGGCGCAGGTGCGCGACGAGTTTGCTGGCGCGGCGGCACTGGCGCCGGATATGTCCACGGTGGAATCGGTGGCCGGAACGCACAGCATTCTGGCGCTCTACAATTTGCGCGAGATCGAGTTTGTCTACATCACGCGGCTGCCTACGGCCAAGGCGGTCGAGAGCGTCTTGTGGCAAAAACGCAGCGACTATCAACCGCGGCAATCGGCGGGCGTGACCTATTATGTGCGCTCGCAAGGCGAGCGCCAGGTGGCCTTCGCGGCCACCGGCGACTATCTGCTGCTGGCCACGCGCGAGGATCTGATGGGCCGCGCATTGACGCTGATGAACGCGCGCCCACCTTCTATTCCTTCCGTAACCAGCGACGCCTGGTTCAATCAAGCGATCGCCGCCGCCGGCCAGCCCGGCGACTTGCGGCTAACATTGGAGTTGCAAACGCTGGCGCGCACGCCGCAATTCCGCAGCTATTGGATTCAGAACAACGTGTCCGATCTGCGCGGCTACCGTTGCGCGATTGCCGATCTGCGGCGTGAATCCGGACAAATGCGCGAAGAGCGCGTGATGTTGCGTATGGAACCAAGCGAAGCGGCTCCCGCGCTCAGCCCGGCGATCGCCGCCATGATCCCGGACGGCGCGGGACTGTACCGCATCTGGTCGTCGCCCTCGGTGGACATGGTGGTGGCGGCGCTGCGTCAGAAGGCGCTGGCGCCGGGACTATCGCGGCCCGTGGTTGTGCCGCGTGATGCGCCGCAAGTGGGCTTGAGCGGCGGCGAAACCGGCAGCGTGGACGATTTGGAAACGCGCATCGACGAAGCGCCGCTGGCCGAGACCGGCGCGGCGTTCGACGAACGTCCCTTGCGCAAATTGTTGGCGGCTTCCGCGCCTCGAGCGATGTTAGTGGCGCAAACCGCGCGCGACATTCCCGGCGGCGTTTTTGAAGGAACGCGCTCGGTGGTGATTGTGGAAGCCGATTCCTGGGACGCCGCGGCGGTGCGCGACGCTCTTGGCTCTTCGGGCGCCGTACGCGGGCGATTCCTGGTGGTTGGAAACGCCGGTTCCGCGCGGAGTGCGCCGGCGCTTGGCGCGGACGTGGTCTACGCCGGAGGTTTTGCCCACGCGCAAGAGCGCACCGGGTACATCAAGATGCTGCGGGTGATGGATCAAGCCCCAGCGTGGATGTCGCAAACGCCCGGCCAGGCGCGCCCGCCGTTATACTTCGCGGAAAACCTGGCCAGCCTCAGCAACGCGCTGGAGCGCCTAACCAACGTCTCCATCGTGACTCGAGATACCGGACGCGCCCTGCAACAAACAGTCGTCTACCGGATGGCGCCATGATTCCGCTGCTGCTGGTGTTGCTGGCTTTGCGTTCACAGGCGGTGGAAATCGCCGAGATCGACTTGCATAACGGCGCGGTGATCCAGCAAGGATGGCGCGATCCCGCGCCGGTGGGATCGCTGATCAAGCCCTTCACTGCGCTGGCCTATGCCGCCGGTCACGCTTACAAGTATCCCGATTTTGTGTGTACTCCGGGAGTGTGCTGGCTTCCCGCGGGACATGGACGCTTGGGCATCCGCGAAGCGGTGGCCTATTCCTGCAACGCCTACTTCGCGAACTTGGCGGCGGAAGTGCGCGCGGAAGATCTCGCCGCGGTGCTGCGCCGTTTCGGACTCGATCCCCTGCCGTCAACCGCGGGGCCGGATGCGCTCATCGGACGAGGCGATACCTGGCGTGTGAAGCCGCTCGATCTGCTGCGGGCCTACGGCGAGTTGGCGGCGCGCGCCGCCGAGCCGGGCGTGGCGGAGTTGCTGGAAGGCATGGCGTTGTCCGCGAAAACCGGCACCGGCAAGGCGGCGGGTGAATCGGGAGGCGGAATTCGCCTGGATGGCGCCGGCGAGGGATGGCTCGTGAAAACCGGCACGGCGCCGTGTATCCACGCGCATCGCATGTCGGGCGACGGGTACGCGTTGGGGATGTATCCGGCGCGCCATCCGCAGCGCGCCGTGTTGGTGCGTCTGCACGGCGGAACGGGCGCGGAAGCGGCGGCGTTTGTGGGTCGAGGAGTTCGGGAGTAGTGGTAGGATTTAGGTATGAACATCGCTCTGGCACCCGACTTGGAAAAGCGGATAGAAGAACGGATTCATCGGGGAGATTATGAAAGTCCGGAAGCCCTAGTGAGCGAAGCGGTGAGCCGGTTAATTGACGAGGACGAGCAAGAACTTCGCGAGACGCGCGCTGCCATCGACCAAGCCTTAGAAGAGTCGGCGCGGGGAGAAGGGCGTCCAGCGGAAGAGTTCTTCGAGGAACTTCGGGCCAAGTATGGAACGCCTCGCTAGGCCCGCGCAAACCTACATTTCTCGCTACGACTGTTACTGGCAGTCGAACCTTTTTGGAGTGCGGCGGCTTGACGCCGCCTTGGATGGCCGAAGCTTGCTTCGGCCGGCGCGGGGCTTGCCCCGCGCGCGCTGCGAGCCAGCTCGCAGCAGCCCGAGGCAAGCCTCGGGCATCCAAGGCGGTGGCAAGCCACCGCACTCCAAATTGATGCCACCATCGCCAACCGCAAGCCCGACTTCCTGAGGGCGGACATGCTTCTCATCGCCATCAGCGTATTCAGCCTCTTCCGTCCGCGCGAACTGGTGGTTCGCACACAAAACCCTCCCGTAACGCACGTGCTTCGCCTGGACAATTCTTCGCTGCCTTTTTCCACCACCGGCGAATGGACACTCGCCGTTCCCGGCAAGATCGAGCGCAAGTTTCGCGGTCGTCTCGAAGTCACGGCGCGGGGCAACGAATTGCTGGCCGTCGTACACCTGGATCTCGAGACCGCCGTGGCCTCGGTGGTAGCGGCGGAGATTCCGCCGGGCGCGCCGATGGAAGCGCTGCGCGCACAGGCCGTAGCGGCGCGATCGTTTCTCACCGCGGCCAAGAACCGCCATCACGGCTTCGACTTCTGCGATACCACGCACTGCCAGTTTCTGCGCCAGCCGCCCGATCCCCCGGACGCGGCCTTCCGCGCTGCGGAATCCACGCGCGGTCTTACCCTTCAGTATCGCGGACAGACCATCCCCGCATTCTACTCGGCGGATTGCGGCGGTCACACCGACTCCTCGCCACCCGGCCCCGATGGATACGCGTATGCGCGTGTGGAATGTCCGAGGCAAAGCGGTTCGCGGCGCGGGCATGGACTTGGGCTTTGTCAGGAAGGAGCCGCCGCGCTGGCAGCCGAAGGCCGGTTGTACCTAGAGATACTTTCGTTTTACTACCCAGGCGCGTCTGTTCGCTAGGAGAACACAAATCAAAAATCAAAAATCAAAAATGAACACCTGCTTCGCCAAAGGGACGCTTGAAAGGCCGTCTGGACAACCGCTCCGGCGGGCGAGCCTCCCACGCCTTACCCTTCGCCTCCCATTTTTGATTTTTGACTTTTGATTTGTGATTTTTAATTTGACGTTAATCTACGAGTCCGGCGCGCATGGCGAACCGCACCAGCTCTCCAGTGGAATGCAAGTTCAGCTTCTCCATGATTCTTCCGCGATGCGCGTCCACCGTGTATACGCTAAGGTTCAGCGCCTGCGCGATGTCCTTATTGGTCTTGCCTTCGGCAATCAACTGCAACACTTCGCGTTCGCGATTGGTCAAAAGATCCAGAGGGTCCGTAACATGCTTCCGATAATCGGTGAGCACGCTGTCGGCAATCGCCGGACTCAGATAGGCTTCGCCTTTGGCCACCGCGCGCACGGCTTCCAGCAGATCGCGATCAATGGAGTCCTTCAACAGATAGCCTTTAGCGCCGGCGCGCAGGATTTCCCGCACGTACACGGAATCCTTATGCATGCTCAGCGCCAGAACGCGGGTGTGCGGCGCGGCCGCCGCCAGACGGCGGGTGGCCTCAATGCCGTTCAGGTTGGGCATGGCCACGTCCATCACCACAACGTCGGGCTTGAGCTTTTCGGCTTGCTCCACGGCTTGGTTTCCGTCGCCGGCTTCACCCACAATTTCCATGTCGGTTTGTCCCGATAGAATCAGGCGAAAACCCTGCCGCACCACGGCGTGGTCGTCGGCCAACAGAATGCGGATTTTTTTGCTCATCTTAAACTTTCGCTTCGTGGACCGCAGCCGGCATAAGGGGCAACGATATGGCAATGGACAATCCCGACCCCGCACCGTTGCCCTCGCTTCCTGCGCCCACCGTGAACTCGCCGCCGATACTGCGGGCTCGCGCCCTCATGCCGGTCATGCCCATGCCGGGATTGCCTTCGCCGCCGGGCTGCGCAGTCAAGCCGCGGCCGTTGTCGGCCACGGTCAGGCGGATTTGCCCGTTAGCGGCATGCAACTCCAACGCCACCCGAGTCGCCCCGGAGTGCCGCGCGATGTTGGTCAGCGCCTCCTGCGAGATGCGAAACAAATGCGTCTCGGTTTCATCGGGCAACCGTCCCGAGAAGTTGGATTTGTAGTCCACGTCAATGCGAGTGCGTTGCTGAAAACGCTCGGTCAGCCAGCGTAGCGCGGCGTCCAGGCCGAAATCGTCCAGGATCAGGGGACGCAAGAGCTGGGAGAGTTGGCGCACGTTGCCAATCGCTTCGTTGACCTGGTGCAGGCAATCGTCCAGACGCTCGCGCACCACGCCGCCGCCGCCTTCGCCGGGATCCAGAGCCGCCAAGTTGGCTTTCACGGCGGTCAGCGACTGTCCCAATTCGTCGTGCAGCTCGTGGGAGAAACGGCGCGCCGTGGTTTCCTGGCTCTCCACCATGTGCCAGGAGACGCGGCTCAGCTCGCTGGCTTGCCATTCCATGCGCCGGAACAATACATGCGTTACGCGCACCGTCAAGATGGCGCAGAGAATCGCCAGAAGCACGCAACTCCCCAGCAGGATCGTGGCCCGCGATACTAATTGACGCGAGCCTTCCGCGAGTTGCCGCTGGCTCTCCACGTTGTCGCGGTCGTTGGCGCGGACGATAGCGCCGGACTGCTCCAGAATCTGGCCGTTCAGCCGGAACAACTCGCGCGACAGTGTCGACGGGATCGTCTCCATGGCCAGCAGCCGGCGCGCCTCCTTGGCGAACTCGACAGTGGTGACCTGCAGGTCGCGCCATAATTTTTCCTGCGGCTTGCCGGCCACCACTTTCACCAGGCGCTGCATGTGCGCTTCAGATTCACTCAATTGGGAGAGGGCCAGATCGCGATCCAGCGTTTCGGGGTCGCGCGCCATGCGATGGAATACCCAGCCCAGCGAGGCCTGCTCCCTCTGAATCTGGTCCATCAAGTCGGTTGCGCTGAGATCCTGCGACACCAGACTCTGGGCGCTGGCGCGGATCTGGTCGACATTCTTCAGACCGATGTATCCGGCCGCCAACAGCAGCAGGATCACCAGTGAGAATCCGCCGATCAGCACGCCGAGAATCATTCTCTGGCTGATTTGTTTGGACATGGCCAGTAGCCCTCGACTTCCATTCTAACAGGCGGCGCGAACTGTTGTAGCAACAAGGGTTATCCCATCGGATCCGTTCCGGAACGGCGGGCTCCCGGATTTGCAGCGAACTCCGGAGAAGTTTTTGACGCCTGGGGAGAGCATCGTGACGATAAGCGCTTCTGTTTCATACGGCTAGCGACGAATTGGCTACCGGAGGATGGTCCGGAGGAGCTCCGGAGTATCGCCCCCTTGCCCCGCCGTTGTGCTCGGCGCCATCCCGCAAGAATGGGAGGCTTACTAGCCTTACGGGGCTATCGCTAAGCGGGACGGTCCAGGAGAGTATTGAATGTAGAGGGACGGCCCAAGACAGATTTCGGAGGCGCCCTCAAACAGGAGAAAAAGATTATGAAGAAACTACTGATTGCCGCATTGTTCACAGCACTAGCAGTGGCCCCGGCGTTCGCGCAGGACAAGGCCGCCGATACCACTAAGAAGACCGACACCAAGACCGCCACCACCAAGAAGACCGCCACCAAGAAGGCGGCTGCCAAGACCGCCGAAGCGAAGGCCGACACCAAGGCCGCCAAGGCCGACACCAAGGCCGCCAAGGCCGACACGACAGCCTCAGCGGTCAACACCAAGGCCGCCAAGAAGGCGACCACGAAGGCGGCCACCAAGACCACCAAGGCGGAAACCAAGACCGCCGAAGCGAAAGCCGACACCAAGGCTGCCGCGAAGTCCGACACCAAGAAGCCCGCCAAGAAGTCCGGCGCCAAGAGCGCCACGGGCGCCAAGGCCGGCACGGGCGATAAGAAGATGTAGCTTCCCGGATTGCGCGGGGCCGTTGGCCCCGCGCAATTCGGCAAATCAAAAATCAAAAATCAAAAGGCAAAAATCAAAAATGAACGCACGCAACGACAGGCAGGCGTCCGTGAGGCCGGATGAACAACCATTCCGCGGGGCGAAACACGCGATGCCTGCCGGTCGCTTCCCATTTTTGATTTTTGACTTTTGATTTTTGATTTTTGATTTACGTTTTGTCAAACTTCCGCAAGAACGCTTCCGCCTCTCGCAGGACTTCCTTGGTCGTCCCGCTCACCTTCTTGCACTTCGGCAGCGTGGCCAGGAAGTACTTTCCAAACCGGCGCGTCATCACGCGTTGATCGAGACAGAAGAATACTCCGAAGTCGCTGTGCCGCCGGATCAGCCGGCCAAAGGCTTGCTTGAAGGCGATCGCCGCGGCGGGTACCGAGAAGTCCAGAAAGGGATCGCCGCCGGCGCGCTCGATAGCTTCCAAGCGCGCTTCCATCACCGGCTCGTCGGGCACGGCAAAAGGTAGGCGATGCAGGATCAACGAGCACAGCGATTCGCCGGGCACGTCGATGCCTTCGCGATACCCGGAAGTCGCCAGCAGCACGGAACTGACATCGTCGCGGAATTCGCGGATCAAGTCGCGCTTGCTCATCTCGCCTTGCACCAGCAGACGGAAACCCAGCTTATCGGCGTGCGGCGCGAGAATTTCGTGCGTGCGTCTAAAGCCCCCAGGAATTGAACAACACCAGCGAACGTCCGCGCGTCGCTTTCCAGGCCCTCCACAGGAAGCGCGCCGATTCCTCTACAAACGACGGGTTTTCCGGCGGCGGAAGATCCATGGGAAAACCGGCCAGAACGTGGGTCGGCAAATCGAATGGCGAATCCAGCAGCAACGAGGTGGTTCGCTGCTTGACCTCGCCGTCCAGGCCGGTGCGTCCGTGGAAATACTCGAAGCTTTGTCCCACGGCCAGCGTGGCGCTGGCCATGATGGCGGTGTCCAACTTCTTGAACAGGCGCTGTTCCAGATGCGGCGCGATCGACAGCGGCGCCATGGCTAGTTTCACGTCGCCGTAGGCGGTGATGCCGCCGCGGCGAAACGCCTCTGGCTGGAACCACTTTACAGTGTCTTCCGCGCCGGCCATGGAATCGAAGAAGGCGCGCACGCCCGAAGCCAGAATCGTCATTTTGTCCTGCGCCGATCGCAGCATGGCCATGTCGCGCTGCTCGAACAAGGTGGCCAGGAAGGTTAGCCGCGACACCGCGCCGCGCAGCCGTTCCGACACCAGTTCGAGCGATGTCGCCAGATGATGGCCTGCCGTCTGCGCCGCCAAAAACTCGGGGCGCTGGTAGACCGCCAGGGTGAGCCGCAGCGCGAACGGCTTGGACTCCGGCGGAAGAAGTGCGCGCCAGGCGGCGGTGATGTTGCGGAAGGCGTCCTCGATCGTGGAACCTAACTGCGCCAGTTCCGGCTCTACCTGCGTCTCGATGAAGGTGGTGATAGCGCGCTTCTCGCGCTGCGGAAGCTTCAACTCGGGGACCGCCGCCAGCACGCGCGCCAACACGCCGCGGCCCTTGGCGCCGTGCAGCCGCGACAAGGTGTAACGCAGCGAGGACGCGGAAATCTCCGTGCCCATGAAACTGGTGGCGGCGTCTTCCATCTTGTGCGCTTCATCGAGCACCAGCACGGAATAGGTCGGCAGGACCTGGCCGCCCTCCTCTTTCACCGCCAAATCGGCGAACACCAGGCTGTGATTGGCCACCACCATGCGCGCCGCTTGCATCCGCCGCCGCGCCTGAAAATAAAAACACGAATTGAAGTAGGAGCATTCCTCGCGCGTGCAGGTGTCGCGGTCCACGCGCACCTCGTTCCACAGATCGTCGCTGACACGCGGGGCGTCGCTGCGCGTGCCGTCGCTTGGCGATGTGCCTTCGGGCGCCATGGCGGACTTCATCCAGTCGTAGAGGCGCTCCAGATTTCCGGCGGCTTCCGGGTCCAGTGCCAGACGTCCCAGCGAGGCCAACTCCAGATCGCGCTGGCAGGCGTAGGTACCCATGCCTTTGGCCTCGGCCGCCGCAAAGGGTATTTGAAACTCGGCCAGCGCGCGCTGGATCAGCGGAATATCCTTGGAGATCAACTGATCTTGCAGCACGTGAGTGCTGGAACTGACGATCACGGGACGATCCATGCGCAGCGCATGAAGCGCCAGCGGCGCCAGATACGCCAGGCTTTTGCCGGTGCCGGTGGCGGCCTCCACAGTGAGCAATCCCTTATCGCGCAACACGGTTTCCACGCGCGCGGCCATCTCCATTTGTTGCGGACGCGCCTCGTAACCGGGCAGCAGCCGGGCGATCACGCCGCCGGGTCTGAGCAATTCCTCGCTCGACGGCAGCCGTTGCTTGCCCTCTTCCGCCTTGGCGGGCTTGGTGGGTTTCGGGCCGGTGGGGCCGGTGGGTTGTGATCTGGCGTCCACGACGAAACCATCATATGCTGTGGGAGATGCACTTGGCGCGCCGAGTTACGCTGGTGTTGCTGGCCGCGGCGCTCTTGGCAACCTCTGCCGCGGCGCAGAAAAAGCCGCTGCCGCCCGCGCCGGTCAACGTGAATTCCGCGACCGTCGCGGAGTTGAAGACGCTGCCGGGCCTGGGCGAGGTGATGGCCAAGGACATCGTGCGTTATCGCGAAAACAACGGACCCTTCCGGCGCGTGGAAGAGTTGCTGATTATCAAGGGCATCAGCAAGAAGCGCCTGGAGGGTTGGAAGCCGTATCTAAAAATCAATTGATGGAGACCAACAGAATCATGGATGGCCAGAGAGAGATGCTGCGTCACAGTGTTGCCACACTCGCTTATCGATCCGCCAAGGCGCTGCGCGGCGCCTCGGCGAGTTTTTCCGATTTTCCGGCGGGCGCGGGACCGCGCACGGTTGGAAAAATCCTGGCCGCACATGGGCGACCTTATGGATTGGGCGCTTTCCATGGCCAACGGCACGAAGCAATGGAAAGATACGCCCATCGGCGCGTGGGACGCCGACGTGGCGCGCTACTTCGCCGCGGTAAAAGCCTTCGACGATTACCTGGCCAGCGACGCGCCGCTGCAATCTCCGCCGACAAGCTGTTCCAAGGACCGGTGGCCGACGCCATCTCGCACACCGGGCAACTGGCGCTGCTGCGCCGCATGGCCGGCGTTCCCATCAAGGGCGAGAATTACTTCAAAGCCGCGGTGGCGATTGGATCGGTCGGTATCGAGCAGGCCCCCGCCAAGTTTGAGTTCGATTGAAATGCGTCCAATCAAGAATCAACAATGAAGGAATGGCGGACGCGCGATGCTGGGCGTCCTCCGCTTCCTCATTTTTGATTGTTGACTTTTGATTTGTGATTTTTAATTTGAAGCTCTGCCAGACCCTCCTTGGCTCGTTGATTCTCGGGATGCCATTCCAGGGCGCGCTGGAATAACGCGAGCGCTTGGGCCTTGTCCCCGCGCAGAATCGCCAGTTCGCCGAGGCGTGCGTAGGTTTCGCCGCTGCGCGGCTCCAGGCGTAGCGCGTCGTTCAAATAACGGTCCGCAAGGTCCAGTTTGCCGGTGCGCAGATATAACAGGCCGAGGTTGGAGGCCACTTGCGGAAGCGCCGGTTCCAGTTCCATCGCGCGGCGCAACTCCGCCTCTGACTCCTGATACTGTCCCTGTTGCAGGAACAAGTAGCCCAGGTTGTTGTGGGCCCCGGCAAAACCTGGATCGATCTCGATGGCTTTCTTATAGAACTGGATCGCCTCATCGGTTTTTCCCAAACGGCTCGTCTCGTAAGCCAGATTGTTATAGGCGCGCGCAGTTGGCAATCCTCCTCCGGTTTGTAGCGTGTCTGCGACTGCCAGCCGGTATTGTTCGGCGGCTTCGGCCGGTTTGTTCATCAGCGAGTAGATCTGGCCCAGGTCATTGATCGCTTCCACGTAGCCGGGCTTCATGGCGGCGGCCTGATGCATTTCCTGTAGCGCTTGCGGAATCATTTCCCGCCGGAAGTAAGCATCGCCCAACAGAACGTGCAACTCGGCGAGGCTGGGCGCCATGGCAATGCTCTTTTGGTAGAACGGAATCTCCGCACGCCAATCGAGATTGCGAGCCTCCGTTCGCAACCCATAGGCGGCCAGCAAGCCGGCCAGCAACAGGGCAACCTTGCGGCCTCCGATCCGCGGAATCATTTCCGAAAAGAGCCACCCGATCAGCCAGCAGAACCCCAGCGATGGTAAATACAGATAGCGTTCCGCCAACAGATTGTAACCGGTGTAAGGCAGCTCCAGTGCCGGCGCCAGTGCGGCAGCGAGAATCACCAATCCTAACGCCGCGGGCTGGCGGCGGCGCCAGAGCCATACCAGCAGCCATACGAAAAGCGCCAGCGTGGTAAGTCCCGCCGCTACGCGCCAGTCCCAGAAGGTACGGCTCAGCGGGAAGTCGTGAAACAAAGTCAGTTGCGCCGGCCACACCAGTTTCACCAAATAGCGATAGATCAACGCCAGATTGGTGAACAATCTGACGGCTGGCTGCAATCGGCCGCCCGGCGCGGGCATTAATCCGCCCAACGCGTGGACGCGCAAAGTCAGATCGGCGGCCAAGCCGCCGGCCATCGCCAGGTAGTCTCTCCAACGGGTCCGTAGGATCGTGAGTAGCGTTGGCACGAAGCCTTCGCGGCGGCGGAAAAACTCCCAGGCCAGGCAGACCACAGGAACGATCACGGCGATCTCCTTGGCTAGCAAGCCGAGGAATAAACAGAGTCCCACCGCCAGCGGGCCCAGGAGCGGCCATCCGCGCGGGCGGACGTTTCCCGTGGTGTCGACCGATGTGTAGATCAGGACGGCCAGCAAAACAAATAGCGTCGCTTCGAAGTCCGAATAAGTGGAGATCCAGCAGAGATTCTCGGTGTGCACTGGATGCGCGGCGAACAACAGCGCCGCGAACAAGGCTGTCCTCAAGTCACTGCTCCAGCGGCGAATCAGCATCAGCACCAACACCGTGCAGACGGCATGCAACAAGATGGAGATGAGGTGATAGCCGGCGGGATTCAGGCCGAACCAATGCAACGCGACGTACAGCGTCAGATACAAAAGCGGGCGGTAGTAATCCGTGGCCCCTCCGTGGAAGCCCCAGAGGTTGGTATTGAAAATCTGAATCATCCCGCCGGGAACGCGCAGCATGGGATTGTTGAAGATCACTTGCCAGTCGTCCCACATGAAGGTATTGGGTAGGACATTCAGGAACAACGCCGTGGCCAGAAATGCCACGGCGAGCGCACCCCAGCGGCGAATCGCAGCGCTCGTGGTATCCGGAGATATTGGTGAATCGCGCATTTCGATCGCTATTGTTCCTGTGTGCTCAAGAGAGCCAAACCATCGGCGGCGCGTTTATTTTCCGGGTGCAGTTCCAGCGCGCGCCGGAACAACGAAAAGGCTTGCGCACGATCGCCACGGGCCATCGCCAGTTCGCCCAAGCGGGCGCACGTTTCACCGCTGCGCGGCTCCAGGCGCAGCGCGTCGTTGAGATAGCGTTCCGCCAGCGCCAAATTGCCCACGCGCAGATACAGCAAACCCAGGTTGGACGCCGCTTGCGGAAGCTCGGGTTCCAGTTCCATCGCCTGGCGCAACTCCGTCTCCGCTTCCCGATACTGTCCCCGCTCCAGGAACAGGTAGCCGAGGTTGTTGTAGCCGGCGGCAAACCGCGGGTTGATCTGGATGGCCTGGCGATACAGCAGAATCGCGTCATCGGTTTTTCCGAGAAGATTTGTTTCGCGGGCCAGATTGTTGTAGATGCGTTCGAGCGCGGTTTTCACTCCGAGTTTCCGCGCGTCTTCGACGGCCAGGCGGTATTGCGCGGCGGCTTCGGCGGGTTGCTTCATCGCCGAGTAAATCTGTTCCAGATTGTTAGCCGCCTCCACGTAATCGGGCTTCATCGCGGCGGCGACGATCGTTTCCTGTAACGCTTGCGGAAGCATCTCGCGCCGCAGATAGGCTTCGCCCAACAGGAGGTGCAACTCGGCGATGCCCGGCGCCATGGCAATGCTCTTCTGGTAGAACGGGACTTCCGAGCGCCAATCGAAATTGCGCGTCACCGTGCGCCAACTATAGGCGGTCAGCAAACCCGCCATCAGCACGGCAAATTTCCTGCCTCCCATTGCCCTGCTGATTTCCGATAGGAGCCATCCCATCAGCCAGCAAAATCCCAGCGACGGTAGGTACAGGTAACGTTCGGCCAGCAGATTGAATCCGCCGTAAGGCAGCCACAGGGCTGGAGCCAGCGCGACAGCGAAGATCACCAGTCCCAGCGTCGCGGGTTGACGTCGCCGCCACATCCACACCAGCAGCCAGGCGAAAAGCGCCAGCGTAGCCAGGCCTGCCGCTACGTGCCAGTCCCGCCAAGTTGTGCTAAGCGGAAAATCGTGGAATGCGCTCAGTTCCGCCGGCCACAGGAGCTTCGCCCAATAGCGATAGAACAGCGCGAGCTTCGTGAACAACCCGACAGAGAAGGGTAGCGGTCGGCCCATCGCAAACGGCATCAATCCGCCGAGGGCATGGACGCGCAGCGCCAGATAGGCGGCTATGCCGCCGGTCATTGCCAGGTAGTCGATCCAGCGATCGCGTAACACCGCCGGTAGGACGGAAACCAAGCGCTCGCGCCGCTGGAACAACTCCCAAGCCAGGCAGATCGGCAGAATTACGATGGCGGTTTCCTTCGCCAGCAGACCGAGAAACGAACACAGCGCCAGACCAATGATCCGCGGATCCATCGTTTTTCTCCGGGCGCGGCGTAGATCAGTGCGGCCAGCAAAACAAACAGGGTCGCTTCCAAGTCCGGATAACCGGAGATCCAGCAGACGTTTTCGGTGTGTATCGGATGCGCGGCGAACAACAAGGCGGCCAAGAGCGCGGTGGTTGGATCGCCGCTCCAGTGGCGGATCAGCAGCAGCACCAGCACCGAGCACAGCACATGCAACAAAATCGAGATGGCGTGATACCCCGCAGGATTGAGGCCGAACCAGTGCCGCGCTTCGTAAAACGTCAGGTGCATGAGCGGGCGATAGTAGTTGGTGTCCCTTCCCGCAAAGCCCCAGACATTGCTATTGAAGATCTGAATGATTCCACCGGGCGCGCGCAACGCGGTGTTTTCGAAGATCTGCTGCCAATCGTCCCACATGAAGGTGTTCGGCAGGACATTCAGGAACAGCGCCAAGGCCAGCGCGGCCACGGCGGCCGCGCCCCAGCGGCGGATGGCGTCATTCGTTGTGATGGGGGCGGTCACGGGGATGTGGGTGCGGTGGGTTGCAGTTCTCGCATGGTCGGCGGCTGGGCATCGGGTTCCAACAGCCAGATGCGGCGCCCGCTATAGTACTGCACCATGGCACGATTCTTGTCGCGCGACATCACCCGGGCCCAGATCACGCGCGCGTCCGGGATATCAGCGTCATTATAGACCCATTCATCGTGGAAGAAATGCGTGGGCGCGTAACGCACCAGGACGATGTGTTTACCGGGGATTTTCTCAAGATCGCGGAGAACATCGGCGCGTCCGGGATGCCGCGCGGGCGGAGCGCAGCACCAGGAACTATTGTCTCCGTTTGTCCCGGCGCCGTTGACGATCCGCAACGCCAGCACCAGCACCGTCGTCAGCGCCATGGCGGCCAAAATCGGCGCGCCGATTGCCATGCCCCGAAAACGCGCAAAACGCAAATGCCGGATCCCTTGCACGACCAGCGCCACAATGGCGGCCGCCGCCGGCGCGGCGTAATGCGGCACCACCGTTTGACTCAACGCCAGTCCGGCGAGCAGCACGATCGTCGGCGCCAACAGCGGACGAATCCGGCGATCGCGCAGGATTCGCGGCGCGGCCAATACCGTTAGCGTTAATACCGGGCCCACGTAAAACGACCAGATGATCACATTCTTCAGCAAGAACAGAAAGAGCACGGCGTCCGTGCTCCCCTGCTGGTGAAAGCTCGACTCCCATTCGAAATAGTGTTGCATCTCCAGGTGACGAAACACGGGAGCCGGCGGTGCTTTCACCAACAGGATGGTTTGCGGCCAGCCGTACTGCTCGCGGTTCACCTCATAGGGAGGTTTCCAGGGACTCCCGGTTACGCGCCAACAGTAATATCCAAGCCCACATGTCGCGACCAACAATATTGCGGCGATGGGAACGAACACGCGCCAGTCGCGCGCCGGCGGATCGAGAGGCGGAGTCCGCCTGGATGGTGCCGGGCGTCCCCGGAAGAAAAACATCGCGACCGCCACTGGCACACTCAGCAGCAAACCTTCGTAAGGACGTCCGGCGGCCAGAATCGCCAGGCCGATGGCTAGCGTAAAAGCGTGCGATAGCGCACGCCGGCTCGCCAAACGCGGCCACGCGCCGAGCACCAGCGCGCCGCCGATGGCGGCATGAATTCCGCCGTAATATCCATTGATCCAGTAAGAGAACAGCCCGAATCGCGCGATGGCCAGCAATCCTCCCAGGAACGCCCATCGCGGCGGCATCCATCCTTGCAACATCCAGACGATCGCGCCGCACATCACCCCGCTGCTCAGCAGCACACCCAGCCAGGGGTTGCCGAACAAACGTCCGAAAGCCAGGATCAATCCTTGCGCCGGAAAATACATAGAGGCGTACATCGGCGTCAGGAAAATATGGATGCTTTCAAAGTGCTGCCAAAACGGAGGCGTGGGATTCGCCAGCCGGCCGTGCATGAAGGTGTCGGCTTGCAGCAAGAAGCTGAACTCGTCGGTAACGTGCGGCTCGGGAACCGGCTCCAGGAGCAATAGCACGACACGCGCGCCCACCGCCAGCAGGCTAATCAGTACGACGGCGCGCATTCCGGAAGGCGGCCGAAAGCGTATCCAGCGCCGGTGCGTCCAAGCGGGATTACGGATAGCGGCCCAAACGGCTAAGGGGAAGAGTACGACGAACGTCAGGATTTCAAAACGATTCAGATCGCGGAGGAACGCCAGTTCCAGAATGCCCCAAAGGGTTCCGGCGAAGTGTGAGGCGAAGTTGGCCGGGATGGCGGCGGCCAAGTGGTCCAATGCCGCGATAAAAGATGCGGGCTGCACCTCGGTATTTTGTTACAACGGCTACTTGCCTTCTTTGGCCAAACGCACGCGGGCTTCTTCCAGCTTCTTCTGCACCTTGGCTACGTCCAGCGGATCGGTGTCGCCGGGCAGCGTGTTCTTCCATTCGGCCAGCGCTTCTTGCCACTTTTGCATGGCGTCGCGAGTGCGATTGGTGCTGAAATACAGATCGGCGAGGTGATCCTTAATGGTGGCGTCCTTGGCCTGACGCTGCGCGGCCTTGAGCAGATATTGTTCCGCCATGTCGTAGCGTTTCTGTTTGAAATACGCCCAACCCAGGCTGTCCATGTAAGCGCCGTTTTGCGGATCCAGCTCCAAGGCCCGGCCAATCAGCTTGACCGCCTCGTCCAAACGGACTCCGTGGTCGGCCAGCATGTAGCCGAGGTAGTTGAGGGTCATGGAACTGTCGGGATTCTGCTCCAGGGCCTTGCGAAAGAGCTTCTCGGCTTCCTCCACCTTCTTGTCGCGTTCGTAGATGCCGCCCCACAAGTAGTAGACGAATTCCTTTTGCTCTTTGCCCTTGGACAGATTATCGGCTTGTTGGACGGCGTCCAGAGCTTCATCGAAGCGCTTGGCATGTTCGTAGATCTGCGTCAAGTTGAGGTAGATCTCGCGGCGCTCGTCGTTGTCCTTCTCGGCGTCGCTGCCGGGCTTGGCCTGCAACATGTCCCTTAACTCCTTGACGCTGGGATCCACGTTGCCCAAATCGGCCAACAATTCGGCGCGCGCCATGCGCAGCGAGCGCTCCTCCGGATACTGCTTCACGGCGGCATCGGCTTCCTGACGGGCCTTCTGATAGTCGCGCGCCTGGCGCAGCACGTCAATCACCTGAATCTCGGCGCGTGCCGCATTGTCCGGATCCATGGCGATCATCTGCCGGAAGGCCGCTTCCGATTCCGCGTATCTCTCCTGATTGCGATAAAGGAACCCCAGGCGCTCCAGGAAAACAGCGCGATTCGCTTTTTCGGGCGCGGTGTAACTCATGCCCGCGGGCTTGGAAGTATCGTCGAGCAGCTTCTTCAGCAGGCGGATGGCTTCTTCCGGCGCACCGTCCATTTCCTCGACCACCGCCAGGTTATAGGTGATTTCCGGACTGTCCGGTTGCAGCGACTGGGCCTTCCGGAAATTATCCTTGGCCTTGCTCAATTGATGCTTCTGGCGATAGATCTGGCCGATTCGCAAGTAGGCGTTGGCGTCCTGGGGGTCCGCCTTGATCACGTCCTGAAAAACTTTCAAGGCTTCGTCGTACTGATCGCTGGCCAGAAGATCCGAGCCCAAGGAACGCAGCAAGTCCGGATCGTCCTTGTCCTGCTCCAGGGCCCGGCGGAAAACCTCCACGGCTTTCTCGTACTCGTGATTCTTCTCGTAGGTTTCGCCGAGCATCGCCAGAAGCCGGGGATTCTGATTGTGGCTGCTGGCTTTTTCCAGGAGCTTGGCGGCTTCCTGGGTTTGTCCCACCTCGCCGTAGAACTGGGCCAATGACACCAGCGCTTCGTCGTTGTCGGGATCCGCGGCCACGGCTTGCTTGAACGCGGCTTCGGCTTTCACGGAATCGTTGTCGAGCCGGTACAAACGCGCCAAGGTCAGCAGGGAATCCACGTCCTTGGGATCGCCGGTGGTGATTTTTTCGAACTGCTCCACCGCCTTCTTCAGCATTTCGGTCTGCGACGAACGTCGCGTCCCCGATCCGTTTTCTCCCAGACTGCGGACGTAGATGCGTCCCAATAGCCGGCGGGCGTCGAGATTATCCGGGAAGCGCTTGAGGATGTCTTCGGCTTCGGACATCGCTTCGCTGACGCGCTGGGTTTGCGCGTACAACTCGGCCAACTCCACATCCACAAACGCGGAATTGGGATCGTACTTCATGGCCAGCCGCAGGTGCTCAACGGCCTTGTTGAAGTAATCCTGGCGGCTATAGGCCATCCCCAACTCTTCGTACATGTGGGCCAGCGCGTAGTGATAGTAGGCCTGGCCCCGATTGGGAGCGGGTGGTTCGGCCTGCGGCGAGATTCCCGCCGTGCCTGGCTTAGCAGCCGGCGCCTGCAGGGCTGTGGAAACGGTCGCGGAGACCGCGCAAGAGAAAACAGCGATGGCGGAAAGAAACAGCAGCGCCCAGCGTGACTTTTTGGCACTCATTTGAGCTCAGTATAGCACGGGGGATTCGCGCAGGGAAAGGCCGGCGCAGGAACAACATCCCTTTACTTAAATAAACATTTCCTCGTCCTGGGCCGAACGGTCCACCGGTCCCCGGGGACGCCGCCTCCCGCCCAGGAACTCAAAGGCGGTGCGCACTCCGGCCAAAACCGCCTGGATCTCCCGCAGCGGCGCGCTGATGGTTCGATGGACGTCCTCGGCAGTGACTTCCACCCGGCTCAGGGCCTGGCTGAAGATGTCGTCGGCGCGAACCAACTGCAAGCGGGCCCGCTCCACGGCTTCGGTGAACAGTCCATCCAAGCGTCCGGTTTGCGTATGGGCGAACTGAGAGATCTCCTCGGTAGTACTTTGCAGCGTGGCGATAGTCTTGCGCCCGTCGGCGACCAACGATCGCGTTTCAGTCACCAAAGGCAGCACATCGCGTTCCAGGATACCGTCCAACTTGCTTTGCATCGCGGCCATCCGGTCTTTGGTCTCGCGGATGGCCAGGAACATCAAGGCGAGGATACCCGTCTGCGCGACGACCGCGAGGGTCATCACCACCACGAAAACGATAAACCAATTCTCGAAGCTGGCGCTCAAAGTGTACCTTTGTTAGTCGGCGGCATCGCCGCGGGTCGAGGCCTCACGGTAGGCCTGTTTGCCGGCGTCCACGGCCGACTGTAAATTGTCCTTGGTACGGCCCACCGCGCGGCGGCCCCGCTCGATGTAGTCCTCGGCCTGTTCGCGGACCTCGCGGCTTCGCTTGGTGAGTTGATCCCGGCCTTCGTCGTAACGCTGGGTGAGCATTTCGCGGGTTTCTTCACCGGCGCGCGGCGCAAACAGAATGCCGACCAACGATCCGATGCCTAGCCCTGCGAGAAAATAGGCGAATTTTCCGCCGCCTTCGTCTGCCATAAAAGACCTCCAAGCTGGATGGTAGCACAGTTTCAGGGGGACAGGCCTCCGGCCTGTCCCTGATTTTCCAGCGGCGTCTCGCCGCTGGTTGGCGCGAGCGGGTTGTGCTCGCGCACCGCAGTCCCGCGTGGGAATGGCGGTTGGCGCGAGCAAACCCGGCTCGCGCCAAGAACGGGCGAGACGCCCGTTCGAAATCAGGGACAGGGGGTCCATAGGCGCTAAGATAGGACCATCAACCATCGTTTCTGATCCCAGAGGGATCGCCGCATGTAGCCGGCGGTCGAGCGTAGTTTGCGACACCACCGGAATGTAGGCTGGGATTCGGGACCCCGGACGGGGTTCCAGCAGCTTTTCACGCCGGGATGTTTCAATTAGCAGACGCCAAGATCAAACTGAGACACCACCGAATGAACGAAGGGAAGACAATGCCCGCTACATGGTAATCCGCGCAGGCTCTCTCAGAGCAAAGGTGAGCCGGGTTTCAGCTCGCACCGCGACGTCCTTCTTGCCGGTGACCGCGGCAACGCCCGTTCCCGCGCCCGCACCCGCGCCCATCCCGATCGCCAAGCCTACCGGTCCGCCGGCCAGGCCGCCAATCAACGCGCCGGCCCCCGCGCCGCTCCCAATGGAGATCAGGTTGCGCTTCTTGTGGTTTCCGGCACGAAGGGAATAGAGGCTGCTTTCCACCGAATACGACTTGCCGGCGCGCTCGACCGAGTCCAGACCCAAACTCAGCCTCGACACGCCTTTCAAGTGTCCGCCTTCCTTGGCGTCTACCACGCGGACGGTGGCTCGCTCGCCGCGCGCGATCACCATCTCGCCGTTCACCAGCACAGGCTCACTGACGGTGGCGGCGAGTTCCGATCCCGGGGCATTCCTGCTCGAGACGCTTTCATCGAGACGCACCACAATCCTGGTTTCCGCCGGAACGATGATGGTCCGTGGAACGGCAGATGCACTGTTTGCGCCTGTTGATGCTGGATCCGCGGCGTTCACAGGCGCCATCCGGTGGACATTGAAGTAACCCGCCAGCGCTACGGCCAAAGCCAGCACCGCCAGCGAGCCAACCCAGATACTGTTGCTTCTTGGGCTCATGGACATAGTATCCTCCGTTTGCTACGGTGCACCTAGTGGGCCATTGGCAAGCGTTTGAAACAACATGGCTTTACAGAGGCCTTTCCTGCAGCGGTGTGGGTAAGAATTACCCGCGGCAAGCGCTTATGAACCAGCACTCTTAGCCCAGGGACCTGCGGATGTGCTTTAGAATCGTGAATTTACGCACTCTAATACGCCGCGAAGATTGGCTGCGGGCGTGCTCCCTGGAGTAGTGGCTGGAGTGGCTGGTGAAGAAGAAGCTGCCGAAATGCCTTCTTGTAGGGGGGTCTTATGAGCACACGGCAATTCGCGATTCCAAGCACGGTTGACGCCATCGAGCCATTGATGGAAACGTTAGGTCCGATGATCAGCCGGAATCTTCCGGAAGAGGACGCCCAGATTGAGCTGGCGCTCCGCGAGGCGCTAGCCAACGCTGTGATCCACGGCAATCGCCAGGACCGCCGCAAGAAGGTCCACGTATCTTGCCGCTCCACAGCCAACGGTTGCGTCGATCTGATCGTGCGCGACGAAGGCCCGGGCTTCGATCCGGCCAGTGTCGCCAATCCGTTGGCTGACGCCAACCTGCTTTCCGGCCATGGACGCGGTGTCTACTTGATGAAGGCCATGATGGATCAAGTGCGCTTCGCCAAGGGCGGCAAGGAAGTCCACATGCGGAAAGCCGGATCGGCTCGCTAATTGGCGTCGGCCTTATCCGCGTGGTTGACCACAATAATCTCCACCGGACCCTTGATCGCTTCCAATTTCAGTCCCAGCTGCTCTTGCATCGCCGTGAAGATGGAAGGACCATCCCCCGGATTCACCGCCTCGGAACCGCGGCCCTCTGCGGGTTGTGAGCAGGCGCCGATTTCCGGCGTATAGGTCAGCAGAAAATCGTATCGTCCCGCGAGGCCGGTGCGATCGAGCACGGGGCGGCCCAACTGTCTCGACAACGCCACCACGAAGTTGGCCATCGATGTTCTCGTCCCGGTCATGCGGCCGCAATTCGAGTTGATTCCGGATTGCGGGAGATCCGTAATTTCCTTCATCTTCGAGCCGTTCTTAGCTACCACCAGCGCGTACTCCGGAAGTTCCTTCGTCTCGCGGTGGACTTTCAGTTGGAAACGCTCCGCCAACAATGTTTGCAGTTTCACGCGGGCCACTTTCACGCGCTCCGGCACGGTGGGGAGTTTCATGACTGGATCGTCGTCGGCGTTCTTGGCGGAAATATCGTAGCGGTCCGAATCGATCCAGCCTGGTCCTCCCAGGATCTGAAAGTCGCGGACATCGTAGGCTGTTTCAATGATTCGTTTCAGGGTTCCGCCCTCTATCGTCAAACCGGCGCCGCCGTTGAAGCTAAACGATGAGCTGCGGCTGGCAGGATTGCTGGGCTTGACCGAAGCTACCTCAAATGCCGGCGCAGCCGGCACGGCTTGGCCGAATGCCTCCAAGGAAACTAGAAAGATCAAACCTGCTATTGAAATGGAACGTACCGTCATCGCGTGGACTCCTTGGCCCGACTGCCGGTTAGACGAGCCAGCAAGCCCCCCAGTTAGCTTCGATGTGAAACCTAAGACCCTCCTCCGACATCTGATAGGCTAACCTCGGAAATCGAGCACCGGCGGGGCTGGCATCCGTCGCGAACGGAGACAATCTGATGTCGAAGGTCACTATCTTGGCCGTGGCCGTTCTGTTGTTGTTTACATTGCTTGTCGCGGCGGGTTGTTCCGGCAATTCGGGCGCCGCGCTGGCGCCTCCCGTCCCGGACGTGGAAGTCGTCGCGGTACAGCAACGCGACGTTCCCATCTACGGCGAGTGGATCGGCACACTCGACGGTATGAGCAATGCCGACATCAAGGCGCAAGTGAGCGGGTATCTGGAGCGCCAGGAATACACCGAAGGGTCTTTCGTGAAGAAGGGGCAGTCGCTTTTTCAGATTGATCCGCGGCCGTTCCAGGCGACGCTCGATCACGCCCGCGCGCAACTCGCGCAAGCCAACGGACAACTGGCCCAGACCAAGGCGCAACTGTTGCAGGCCGAAGCGCAGTTGGCGGTGGCGGAAGCCAATCAAGGCCGCGCTCAGCTCGACGTGGATCGCTACACGCCGCTGGCCAAACAGCAAGCCATCACCCAGCAGGATCTCGATAACGCCATTCAAAGCAATCTCGCCGCCAAGGCCCAGGTGCAGGCCGCCAAGGCCCAGGTGGAGACCGCCAAATCGCAAATCCAAACGGCGGCCGCCGAAGTGGAAGCCATGGAAGCGGCGCACGAGACGGCGGTGTTGAACCTAAGTTTCACGCGCCTGGTCTCGCCGATCGACGGCATCGCCGGAGTGGCCCAACAGCAAGTGGGCGCGCTGGTCAGCCCGGCGGGCGGTCCGGTGACCACCGTTTCCACGCTCGATCCCATCAAATGTTATTTCACGGTGAGCGAACAGGAATATCTGGATTTCCATCGGCGCTACAACAACCCCCAGAGTCTGGCCGCCGAGCGGAGCAGTCTGGATCTGGAACTGATTCTCGCCGACGGCACCGTTCATGCGCATCACGGGCGTTTCCAGTTCGCCGACCGCGAAGTGAATCCGCGAACCGGCGCCATCCGCGTCGCCGGGCTGTTTCCCAATCCCGACAACACGCTGCGTCCGGGACAATACGCCAAGGTGCGCTTCTCCACGCGGTCCGTCGCGGGGGCGCTGCTCGTCCCGCAGCGCGCCGTTTCCGAATTGCAAGGCAGCTATCAAGTGGCGGTCGTCGGAGGCGACGACAAGATCAGCATTCGCGCGGTGCAAGCCGGCGATCGCGTCGGTTCGCAATGGATCATCACCGCGGGATTGCATCCGGGCGAGCGCGTGGTCGCCGAAGGATTGCAAAAAGTGCGCGACGGCGTCAAGGTCAACCCCAAACCGTATCAGCCCGCGAACAGCGGCGGGGAAAAGTAGGCCGCCATGTCCAAATTCTTTATTGACCGGCCGATCGTGGCCATGGTGATTTCCATCCTCACGGTGATTGTCGGGGCCGTGGTGATCGCCGGCTTGCCGGTGGCGCTTTTTCCGGCCATCGCGCCGCCGGAAGTGCAGATCTGGGCCACCTACGTGGGCGCCGACGCCCAGACCATCGAGCAAGCGGTGGCCACGCCGATCGAACAGCAAATGAGCGGCGTGGACAACATGAACTATATGTACTCGGTCAACGCCACGGCCAACGGGCAGATGCGCATGACCGTCAACTTCGACATCAAGACCGATCCCAACACCGACCTGATTCTGGCGCAAAGCCGCGAGACGCTGGCGGCCTCGCAACTTCCCAGCGACGTCACCAACTACGGCGTCACCGTGCAGAAGGCGGTGACCGCGCCGCTGATGCTGATCGCGGTTCATTCGCCGAAGGGCACTTACGACGCGCGCTTTCTGGCCAACTATGCCTACATCAACCTGGTCGATCAACTGACCCGCGTGCCGGGCATCGGCAACATCACGGTTTTCGGCGCCGGCCAGTATGCCATGCGCCTGTGGGTGAAACCGGATCGCCTGGCCAAGCTCGGCATCACCGTGCCGGAGATCGTCTCGGCGATTCAGGCGCAAAATACGGTGAACCCCGCGGGGCAAGTCGGCAGCGAGCCGATTCCGCAAGGCCAGGAATTCACTTACTCCGTGCGCGCGCAAGGACGCCTAACCTCGCCGGAGGAGTTTGGCGAAATCGTTTTGCGCGAAGCGCCCGACGGCGGCATTGTGCGCGTTAAGGACGTGGCCCGCGTGGAACTGGGCGCGCAGGACTATAGCGTCAATGGGCGCTTGAATGGCCAGCCCAGCGCGGTCATCTCGCTCTATCAATTGCCGGGATCGAACGCCGTGGAGGCCGCCGAGGGTGTCAAGAAACTGCTGCAACAAGCCCAAAAGCGCTTCCCGAAAGATTTGGAGGCGGTCATCTCGCTGGACACCACGCGCGCGGTGACGGAGGGAATCCGCGAGATTGTCGAAACGCTGTTGATCGCCATTGTGCTGGTCATCCTGGTGGTCTACATTTTCCTGCAAGGCTGGCGCGCCACGCTGATTCCGCTGCTGGCCGTGCCGGTATCGCTGGTGGGGACGTTCGTGTTCTTCCCGTTGTTCGGTTTTTCCATCAATACGCTGTCGACTGTTTGCGATGATACTGGCGATCGGCCTGGTGGTGGACGACGCCATCGTAGTGGTGGAATCGGTGGAGCGTCACATCGAAGAGGGAATGGCGCCGAAGGAAGCCGCCCGCAAATCCATGGAGGAGATTACCGGCCCGGTGATCGGCATCGCCCTGGTGCTTTCCGCCGTGTTCATCCCCACGGCGTTCATTCCCGGCATCACCGGGCGGCTGTACCAGCAATTCGCCGTGACCATTGCGATCTCCGTGATTCTATCGGCCTTCAATGCGCTGACGCTCAGTCCCGCGCTGGCGGCGCTCCTGCTCCAGCCCAAGGTCGAAAGCAAGGGACCCCTGGCCGCCTTCTTTCGCTGGTTTAACCGCGTTTTTGCACAAGGCACCGAGACCTACGTCAGAGGATCGGCCGTGTTGATCCGCAAGAGCGCGTTCGCGATGATCTTGCTGGGATTGTTTGCCGCAGCGGGTTTGTTCCTGGGCAGCAAGTTGCCGTCCAGCTTCGTTCCGGATGAGGATCAAGGCTATGTTTATCTGAATATCCAGCTTCCCAACGCGGCTTCCTTGCAGCGCACCAATGCGCTGGTCCGCAAAGCGGAGGATATTCTGGCCGGCACGCCGGGAGTGGAATACACCACCAGCGTGATTGGATTCAGTTTGCTGAGCTATGCGCGCACCAGCTACAATGCGTTTGCCTTCGTCACGTTTAAAGAATGGGGCAGCCGCCGGGATCGCGCGCAGCAGATGCAGGCGATCAAAGCGCGTCTCAATCACGAGTTCAGCAAGCTGCCGGAAGGCGTAGCTTTTGTCTTTTCTCCTCCGGCAATTCCCGGCGTGGGCACATCCGGAGGGTTTACGTTCCTGCTGGAGGACCGCTCCGGACAGGAAATGCCTTTCCTGACCGGCAACCTGAACAAATTCATGGCCGCGGCGCGCAAGCGCCCGGAGATCGCCAACTTGACCACCACGTTTTTGCCCAGCGTCCCGCAGCAGTTTGCCGTAGTGGACCGCGATAAAGCGATCAAACAGGGCGTGGCGCTCAACGACGTCTATCGCACCATTCAGGCGTTTATGGGCGGCTTGTTCGTGAACTACTTCAATCGCTTTGGACGGCAGTGGCAGGTCTATGTGGAAGCGGAAGGCGAATACCGCACGCGACCGGAGAATGTCGGGCAATTCTATGTCCGCAACAATTCCGGCGAAGCGGTGCCGCTCACCGCGCTAGTCCGCTTCGAGCCGCGCACCGGGCCGGAGTTTACCATGCGCTTCAACGAATATCGTTGCGCGCAACTCAACGGCGCCGCCGCGCCGGGATACAGCTCCGCGCAGGCGATGAAAGCGCTGGAAGAAACGTTCGCGGCAGACATGCCGCCGGAAATGGGCTACGACTATTCGGGCATGTCCTTCCAGGAGAAGAAAGCCGCCGAGGGCGTGTCCCCCTCGGTGATTTTCGCGTTCTCGCTGTTGTTTGTGTTCCTGATTCTTGCCGCGCTTTATGAAAGCTGGTCGCTGCCGCTCAGCGTCTTGCTGAGCACGCCGGTGGCGGTGTTCGGCGCGTTCGCGGTGCTCTGGCTGCGGCGCGCCGCGTTGGGACTTTTCCTGCCGCCCTTCATGGTGCAAATCGAAAACGACGTCTACTCGCAGATCGGCCTGGTGATGCTGATCGGGTTGGCGGCCAAGAACGCCATCCTGATCGTGGAGTTCGCCAACGAGGAGCTGGCCAAAGGGAAGCCTCTGGCGGAAGCCGCGCTGGAAGGTGCGCGGTTGCGCCTGCGGCCCATCCTGATGACATCGTTTGCCTTCATTCTCGGCAGCGTGCCGTTGTGGATGGCCTCGGGCGCCGGATCGGTAGCCCGCCAGATTATGGGGACCACGGTGATCGGCGGAATGCTTTTCGCCAGCCTGATCGGGATTTTTTTGGTTCCCGCGGCCTATTGCACGGTTCAGAAATTCGCGAGCCGCGAAAGCGCGAAAGGCGGTGAGGCATGAGGCGGACCTTGGTGCTGGCGATCGTGCTTCTGCTTTCCGGCTGCAGCGCGGGACCAAACTATAAGCGTCCCGGCATAGCGGTCCCGCCGGCCTTTCGTTCACCCACGCCCGCCGCCGGCGACGCCGCGTCGCTCGCCGATCTGCCGTGGTTCGACGTCTTCAAGGACCAGGAACTGCAAGTTCTGATCCGCGCTGCGCTGGCCAATAATTACGATCTGCGCGACGCCGTGGCGCGCGTGGACGCCGCGCGCGCCGTCGCGGGGATCACGCGCTCTCAGCAGTTTCCCAACTTTGGCGCGTCCGGCGCGGTCAACATCAACCGTCTGTCCCGCGATGGCACGACACAACTGCCGGCGGCGATCTTGCCGAACCAGAATCGCAATTTCGGCGCGGCGGCGCTCGATCTGCTTTCCTTCGAAGTGGATATTTGGGGCAAACTCCGCCGCGCCACCGAAGCCGCGCGCGCCGAACTTCTCGGCGCGGAGGAAAACCGCAAGACCGTCGCGACCGTTCTGGTCAGCGACGTGGCCACGGCCTACTTCAGCCTGCGGGAACTTGACACCGAGCTGGAGATTTCCCAAAACACCCTGAAGACCCGCCAGGATTCGCTGGAGTTGGTCAAGACGCGCCAGGCCGGCGGCGTGGCCACGCTGCTGGACTTGCGGCAGGCCGAGCAATTAGTGGATACCGCGGCGCAGGCGATCCCAGTGCTTCTCCAACAGATCGAGCAAACCGAGAATCGCATCAGCTTGTTGTTGGCCAAGAATCCGGACTCCGTTGCGCGCGGCCGCGGTCTCACCGATCAAGGGCTTCCCGAAGTTCCGGCCGGACTTCCGTCGGCGCTGCTGGATCGCCGTCCCGACATTCGCGTCGCGGAGCAGCAACTGGTCGCCGCCAATGCGCGCATCGGCGTGGCCAAGGCGGCCTATTTTCCGGAAGTGAGCTTGACCGGATTCCTGGGCGGGCAGAGCACCCAACTGGCCGGTCTGTTCGCCGGTCCGCACAGCGCCTGGAGTTTTGTTCCGCAAGCCAGCCAGCCGATTTTCACCGCGGGACGTTTGAAACAAAACGTGAAGCTGGCGGAAGCGCAACGCGACAGCGCGCTGATCCAATATCAGAAAGCCATTCAAACGGCGTTCACGGAAGTGTCGGACGCGCTGATCGCGCATCAGCGGGTGCGCGAAAGCCGCGAAAAGCAGGAGGAGCTGGTGGATGCTCTGCGCGATCGCAAGCGGCTGGCCTACATCCGTTACCGCGGCGGTGTGGATACGGAGTTGAACGCTCTGGACTCCGATCGCGACCTGTTTCAAGCGGAGCTGACGCTATCCAACATCCGGCTGAACGAGGTGCTCACGGTGGTCGAGCTTTACAAGGCGCTGGGCGGCGGGTGGCAATGACCTTCGCACGGAAATAGCCGCCGCCCTATTCCGATACGTGGTAAGATGCGGCGCTATGGGCAAAACCATCTTTCGCCTTTCCGGGCTGCTGATCGCGCTGGCACTGGCCCTGCCAGGGTTCGCTGAAGACAAGCCTGTTCCGGTCGTAGCCACGCACCTGGTTGGGATCGAGGCGCTGAAATCGGGAGCCAAAGCCAAGCTCACCGTTCAGGACGGCGCGCTTCAGGTCGCCGGAAAGCTCTCCACGGCCAACATCAAAGCGTCCTCGATCGAGGACGTCTATACCGCCACCGAGGCGACCCAAGCCGGCGGCAACGTCGGCAGCGCCGCCAAGATGGGCGCCATTGCCGCGCCCTATGGCAGCGGGGCCGTGCTGACCTTGATTCTGTGGACGAAGGTGGATCTGCTGACGGTTCTTTATCGCGATGACAACGGCGGCTTGCACAGCGTGCTGTTGGCCGTGCCCAAAGGCCAAGCTGATCCGCTGCGCACGCAATTGCTGGCCGCGGGATCCCATGCCACCGAGAGGAAAAACTAAAATGTCGATGCCCCGGAAAGTCGCCACCTTTACGCTGCTCATCTTTTCTTTCACCGGCACCTGGTTATATGCGGGCGATCAGCCCAAACCGAAACTGTCCGCTCCGGCGATTCTGATCGAACTAACCGGCGCCGGGGACTCTGCCATTCCCAATGAGTTCCGCTACGCCATTTACGAGCAGGTGGTTGGCCAAATCGAGAAGTCGGGAACGTTTAAAGACGTCTATCGCAGCGGCGACCGCCGGGCCAAGGATGCCGCCGGCCTGGTGACTCTGCGCACCACCGTCGAGAAGTTCAAGCAAGGCAACCAGGCGGAGCGCGAACTGACCACGGTCCTGGGCTCGACTCGGGTGGAAGTACAAGCGATCGTGGCTGGCCAGGACGGTCAAACGGTGCTTGAAAAGAAGGTCGTCGGCACGGTGCGTTTTCGTGGAGACAACCTGAAAGTAACCAGCATTCTCGGAAAGCACCTGGCCAGACTGTTGCACGAAAGCTTTACCGCCACCGGCACGGCGAGGGTTGTGGTTCAATAGCCTCCGGGCCTAATGGGTAAGCGGTTCCTGAAGGGTCGTCCGGACAGCGGCGGGTAATTTGTCGGTGTTCGCCAGAAACAGCGTGACCTGCCACATCTGCTCGTTACTCAGCGAGCCACTGAATCCAGGCATTCCGGTCAGGCGGATGCCATTCGCGACTTTCCAGTAAGTTTCTCCCGGCGGATCGTTGGTGACGCCTCTTCCCTTGAAAAGGTTCGGCGGCTTGGGGAACTCCCCCTTGGCAATGGCCGTCTGATCCCGCCCCGGCAATCCATGACAGACCGCGCAGTCGTTGAGATAGATGCGGCCCCCGCCGCGTAAACCTCGTCCGATGCTGAAATCGGCGATGATTGCGGCGCCTCTTTGTTGACGCGCGCCTTCAAGGCGATGCCAGTGATCAGTTTTTCGAACGGCAGCGGAGCGGACGCGGTGGCAACGGGCGCCAGGCCCAGTGCCACGTAACCAAAACCTCCCGCCGCGATCAACACGAGTGCCGCAATGAACCCGAATAGGAATTGTCTCATCGTTGTCTCTCCCTTCAAGAACCTTGAAGTAAACGTGTTGTCAGAACCGTCCGCGGTAGCGGATGGGTTACGGAGTAGACCCACCTGCTACCGCAGGCGGTTCTGACAACACGTACCGCTTAATTGTACGCCCTTCCCTGGGGAGCTTCAGGGAGGAATGAAAGCGTGGGAATGAGCTGCACCGCGAAATTGTTCTTAGAACAATACGAAATCTGGCGCTCGCAACACGGTATCTGCCGTGTTGGCACCGCCATCGCGGTACTTTTGGCGTAACGAGGCGCGCCGTGTAGGCGTCAAATCTCAGAGCGAGCCTGCGCGAACGGCGGGGCTGTGGCAAACTATTGAAAGGTGGGAACATTGTCGTGGATTATTGCTGCAACCCTGATGCTCTGGCCAATTCCCGGCTCTACCGCCGGTGGCACGGCCATTGACGTTGTCATCCACGACCAGTCCGCCCGGCCCATCGCCGGAGTCGTGCTCCAACTGAAGAGCGCGGGAAGCGTGATCGCAACCGCCGTGACTGGCGAAGACGGGCACGCTTCGTTGGCCGCGCCGGGTCCCGGTCCCTACGAAATCACCGCTACAAAGGACGGCTTCGAACCGTTCGTCAAGTCCGATCTCGACGTTTCCTCGCCGGTGGGTACGTCGCTCGATCTCACGCTCGTGCCCACCCTCGCACGCAAGGAAAGCATCGAGGTTCACGATACAGTTTCCGGAGCGGAACAGGGAGCTTCTCCCCCGGCGCAATTACCCGTGCAATCCGCCAAGGAGTTGCCCGGCCGCCCGCCGACGGTCGCCGATGCCCTGCCGCTGGTCCCCGGCGTGGTTCGCGCCTCCGGCGGCGGTTTGGCAATTTCCGGCGCCGGCGAGCATCGCAGCGCCTTGATTGTCAATTCCGCCGACGTCACCGACCCCGCTACCGGCCAGTTCGGCCTTACCGTGCCGATCGACAGCGTGCAGACATTGAATGTGTATCAGGCCCCCTACCTCGCCGAGTATGGCCGTTTCAGCGGCGGCCTGGTCTCGGTGGAAACGCGCCGCGGCGGCGATAAGTGGAAGTGGGACCTCAACGATCCGTTTCCCGATTTCCGCATCCGCAGCTACCACATGGAGGGCATACAAGATGCCACCCCGCGGCTCAACGTGGAAGGGCCGCTCATCGCCGGCAAGCTCTATCTGTCGGAAGGTTTTGAGTACGTCATTCGCAAGACCGAGGTTTTTGAACTGCCGTTTCCCTATAACCAGAAAATTCAGACCGGCATCAATTCCTTTTCTCAGTTCGACTGGATCGTCTCCACCCGGCAATGGGTGACCGCCACCGTTCATATCGCGCCGCAACGCCTGGACTTCGTGAACCTGAACTTCTACAACCCGGAGGTCACCTCTCCGGACGCGTCCACTCATAACTACACCGCCACCATTGGCGATCACTTTTCCGTCTGGGGAGGACTGCTCGACAACACGTTCTCGTTCACTCGCTTTATCGCCAGCGTGTGGGGTCAGGGCACCCAGGATCTGACCATGACACCCACCGGCAACAGTGGAAATTATTTCGCCCAGCAAGCTCGCAACGCGGCGCGCGCCAGTTGGGCCCCCATCTATTCCTTCGCGCCGCTCAAGCGTCTGGGCGTCCACAATTTCAAAATCGGCGCCTATGCCGCGGAGAGTTCCGACGACGGCCAAGTGAGCGACCATCCCATCAACATCCTCGATTTCAACAGCCGGCTGCTGGAGCGCATCACCTACGCCGGCGGGAACCCCTTCCGCATGAGCGATCAGGACCTGGCTTTCTTCGGGCAGGACCACTGGATGCTGTCGTCGCATCTCTCGATGGACCTGGGAGTTCGCAGCGAGTCGCAGGAAATTTCGGAATCCTTCCGCGTGGCTCCGCGGGCCGGCATCGCCTGGACCCCTTTCACAACGCCGGTACGGTGCTGCGCGTGGGCTTCGGGTTCTTCTTCGATCGCGTTCCGCTGAACGTGTACTCGTTCAGCAGCTACCCCAGCCAGGTAGTCACGCTGTTCGCGGCTGACGGCCAAATCGCCGCCGGGCCGTATGCGTATCAAAACGTATTGGGCCAAGTGGCGGTTCGATTCCCATTGGTTTCCCAGAGCCGGCGCCGGCAATTTCTCGCCCCGCAGCGCCATCGGCAGCGTGGGGATCGAGCAACCGATTGGAAGCAGGCTGAAGCTCCGTGCCGGCTATATGCAAAACGCCGGCTCCGGCCTGGTGATTCTGAATCCCGGCGCGCCGGATCCCGTCACCAAGGCCGGAATCAACTCTCTGACCAGTGCGGGATCGTCGCTCTACCACCAGTTCGAAGCCACCGTGCGTCTCCGCTTAGGCGAGAAGCGGGAGCTATTCTTGTCCTACGTGCGCAGCCGCGGGCGCGGCGACCTCAACGATTTTGCGGGCTACCTCGGCAGCTTTCCCTCGCCCATCATCCAGCCGAATCGGTACTCCTATCTGCCCACCGATCTCCCCAATCGCTTCCTGGCCTGGGGTGTGATCAGCCTGCCGCGCGGATTCCGCGTCGCCCCGGTAGTGGAATACCGCTCCGGCCTTCCTTACATCACCACCGACGCGTATCAAAACTACGCCGGGATCCCCAACCTCAACCGCTTCCCCAATTTTCTGTCGGTGGATTCTCGTTTCTCAAAAGACATCAAGGTGCGTTCCAAATATACCGTACGCCTCTCGGTCAGCGCCTTCAACTTGACGGACCACTTCAACCCGGAGGCAGTCCGCGACAACATCGCCGACCCCGCCTTCGGCTATTTGTTCGGGCAGCGCGGGCGCCGCTTCACCGCCGATTTCGATGTCATCTTCTAAGCTACAACGCCGTGGCGCGGGTCTGTTCCTTGCGGCTTGGGCCGGGTTGGGCCGGGTTGTGATTCCCGGCGGCCTGAGACGCCGCCTGAGTACAATAGAACCACATGACCACGGCCGCAGAAAAACGCCGGAACGAAACGATTTGGCGCGCCTACTCCGTTCTGGCCCTGTTTATCGCTCTCAAGGCTGTTGGGAATTTGTCGCTGGCCTGGGGAATGAAGCGTTTTCCGCAAACTATGTCGGCGAGTCCGCTGCCGTATCTGCGCGCGATGCTCGATCCGTTGGTGGCGCTCGGCGTCCTGACGCTGATTCTGGCGCTGCTCACGAGAATGGCTCTGTTCAGTTTGGCGGATTTGAGCTTCGTGCTGCCGGTGACCGCGGTGGGGTACATCATCGCCGTCATTCTCGGCAAGACGTTTCTGCACGAAACCATTTCGTCCCGGAGATGGGCGGGCGCTGTCCTGATCGCCATCGGCGCGGCGCTGGTGGGGTCGGGAGGGCACAAGACGGAGATGGAGATCGAATGAGATGGATTCTGGTCGGAATCATGGTGGCGGCGACGGTAGCCAGCGACCTTCTGCAGAGCTACGAAATGAAGCGCGCGGGCGAGCACTCGGTCGATCCGCGCGGACTGATCCGGTTGCTGCAAACGATCGTTCAGCGCCGCTATCTGATTCTCTCGATCGCCTGTCTGGCCGTTTCGTTTTTCAGCTTCATGGCCCTGGTTCAGGTTGAGCCGCTCAGCTTCGCCGTACCGGCTTCCGCCGCGACGCTGATCGTCGAGACGCTGCTGGCCAAGCTGGTGCTTCGCGAGCAGGTGGGTGTTCGCCGCGCGGCCGGCGCGCTGATCGTGTTATGCGGGGTGGTTTTGGTGGGGCAGTGAAGTTTCGCGCGGGAACCAGACTGGCGTACTTCTCTCGATTCCCCGATTCCATCTTCACCCGGTCGGTGCTATAGTTGGGCTAGCATGACCTCCTTCGACCGCATCACTTTCGACCCTCAGATTCTTAGCGGCCGCGCCTGCATCCGCGGGATGCGAATCCCGGTGTCGCTGGTCGTGAACTTGGTCGCAAATGGTATGTCAACGCCGGAAATCCTAACTGAATACCCCGACCTGGAGAAGGACGACATCCGGGAGGCGCTTCAGTATGCTGCCGCGCTGACGCAGGAAGAAATCCATTTTGTGGGGCGATAGCGGCCGGTGAAATTCCTCAGCGACATGGGGATTTCCGGCACAACCATCTTTGAGGCACAGGCGTCATTCCTGGGGCTGTGCAGCTGCGCGCACGGGAACCAGCTTGCCATCGCGAATGTAATAATCCGCGCCGCGCCAGCGGATGCTGCTTCGCAGAAAACTGGCCAGCCAGATCCCGAAGGCGATGGCATCCCAGAGCGGAATCAGCGGAATCTGCTTCACAAAGCGGCGCTGCCGCAGTCCTTTCGCGCCGATCATCCAGGTCATCAGCGCGCGCAGAAACAAATATGTGGTGCAATAGACGGCCGCCACCACGGCCGAGGGATGCACGGCCATAGCCGCGATCGACCACGGCAGGCCGCAGGTCAACAACAGGCCAAAATGGCCTGCGGGCCGCATGTAGCGCATCACCACGATCCAGCGGAGCCGCTTCTGCAGCAGCGCGCCAAAAGAGTCGTAATCCGCTACCGTTTTGATCACGTAAGGCAGAAGGACCACCTCGCATCCCTGCTCGGCGATGAGCCGGCCCACGAGCAAATCATCCCCCGGGCCGTTTTCCAGCGCCGCATAACCGCCGAATCCGTTGAGACGCGAGCGTGTGGTGGCGATGGTAGGTCCCAGCGCGAACTTGATTCCATCCAATTGCCAGGCCACCAGGACGCCTGCGTAGAAATCGGAGATCAGGCCGGCGGTCTGAAGATAATCGGTGAAGGTGCGCTCTTTCGCGAGAACGTAAAAGCAGGTGACCGCGCCGATTCTAGGATCGCGCAATGGCGCCACGACCTGGCGCAAATAGTCCGGCGCCACGCGCACGTCGCTGTCGCTGATCACTACGATTTCATGCTCCGCCTCGTCCACCAGGCGAGCCAGCTTGGCCACCTTGTCGTTGGCGGCGATGCGGCCTGAGCCGGGCAACACACGAATCCGCCGTTGCGGAAAACTGCGCAGGATTCTCTCAATCACCGCCAGCACAGCGGGATCGTCCGGGTCGATGCAGAAGACGATTTCATAATCCGGGTAATCCTGCACACAAAAACTAGCCAGGTTTTGGTAGGCCTCGGGATCGAGGCCGCGCATCGGTTTCAAAATGCTGACGGGCGGTGTGAAGTCCGGAGCAGGCACGCGCGGCGGTTGGTGGAAATATCTCCACGCGCTGTAAATCGCGATCAGATAATAGATGAACGGGATGGCGGCGATCCCCAGGAAGACGGAGCGAGCGATCACGTCGTGCTCCCAACCGCCACGGCATGGTTGCTGAGCAGAACCTTGCCGCCGCTATCCGAGACTATGTTGAGCCGTTCGTGTCCCACCAGTTTTTCCAGGCGCGGCATCGCCGACCGGCTTGCTACGAGGTAACATCGCGCGTCCTCCAGCCACATGGTTCTCCATTGTTCATCGTCAAGGAACACGTTGCTGGCGCCGGGAGCATAAGAGCCATAGACCAGATTGTTGAAGCGGCCATTGAGCAGCAGCGCGTCTCGACCAGTGTAGAAGAAAACGGATGAAAAGGTGTAGTAGTGATGATCGACAATCAGCTGGCCGGGCGGCGCATGGATGAGCGCCTCGGCCAGAGGACGCGACGAGAGATACGGATCGAAAACCACCAGGGCCATCCGCGCCGCCTGAAAAAACAGGACGGCCATGACCGCCGCGGCCAAAAACGCGCGCGGGCCGGTCAGGAGGAGGGTTCCCAACGCCCCGATCAGAAAGGCGATCGCCGCAGCCAGCAGCGGCGTTCGAAGATAGGCGAAGGATGTGAGCGTTAAATCCTCGATGTGGCCGAGCGAAAGCGTGTAGGCGTCCGGATGAAACGATAGGGTCCGGGAAATGTCGCCCGGCGCCGGGATATGGCGCACCATCAGAAATAGCGCGCCGGCGGTCGCTGCGGCGGCGAAAAGCAAGAAAGAAAGCGCCAGCGTGCCGCGGCGAATCCATGTCTCGCCAGACGGTTCGCTCCCGGCCATGGCCGATCCCAGCAGCAGCGCCAGGGCGGGATAGCAGGGCATCGAATAATATTCCTGCGTGGTGGAAAACGTGAAGAAGACCAGGATCACGCCGGCCCAGCAGAGAGCGAACAGGCGGATGCGCCCGGCGCGATCGCGGGGATGAAACGAGAGCTTGGCGATGGCCGGAAAATACACGCTCCAAGGAAAAAGCCAGACCAGGTGCAGCAGCCAGAAGAGGGCGCGCGGCATGGTGTTGTAGTCGCGCGGGGAGCGCAGATTCAGGAAACGCAGCACCTGTTCGTTCATGAAGAAGAACCACAGGAAGCCATGATATTCGCCGGGCACGCTGCGCAAGGAAAAATCGAAATACGGCGGGTTACGCAGCGTCGCCAAAATGTGCCACGGAGCGGCGATCACAAAGGCGATCAGCGCGCCGCTAAACGGATGAAGGCGCTTCCAAGTCTGGGCCTGCCAGAGCTGCCTCGTGATCGCCAGATAGCACAGGGCCGCCGCCACGGGAAAAACCACGCCAATCAGACTCTTAAGCAGCAAGCTGATTCCCAGAGCCGCGGCCAGCACGAACGCCCACCAGCGCGAGCGGCGCTGGTCATTCTCGATGTCGATGGCCTGCAGGAAGGCCCACATCGAAAGGGTGATGCAAGCCGTCAACATGACGTCCGGGATCAGAATACGCGTGAACAGAAACAGGCCGACGCACGTGGAGATGCACAAACCGGCGTACAGTCCGGCGCGGCGCCCGAAAGCCCAGGCGCCGAACGCGGCGGTGAGGCCGGCCAGCGCGAGGGCGGAAGCGGCCACGGGAATGCGCGCCGCCCAGTCGTGCGCGCCAAAGATCCGGAAACAAATCGCGATGAGCCAGTAAATCAGCGGGGCCTTTTCGAGATAGGCGATGCCGTCCAGCCGCGGCGTCACCCAATCGCCGCTGCTGAGCATGTTGCGGGCGATCTGCGCCTGCACGGCGTCCACATCATCCATCAAGGAGGGTGGAGAAATCATGCCGCCGATATACACGGCCGCGGCAAACAACAGGACCATCAGATAGAGGTGCGGGAGTTGGCCATCGCCCGGCGGGCCAGCCTGGTCCGCGGCGTGGTTTGAATGCGCCATTTTTTGATCCAGAGGAAGAGCGTCATCAACCCCCACAAATTATAGGCGAGGTTCGCGCGTCAATCGCCTCCCGGCACCGTGACTGCGGCCGAGGCCAGCGGGCGGCTGCGGGAGTTGCGGGAGTTCCTCCACTTCACCTGCGGCAGGAACAGGGAAATGTCGATGCGGTCCTGATATTTCATGGCGATGTTGATCAGCGAGTCGAGCAGCGAATCGGACAGATAATTCGGGCGCAACCCCAGATCCAGCAGCCGGGAGTGTTTGGCGTTGTAATAGTGCTCCTCGGCTTCCACTCGCGGCGTCGGCAGGTGATCGATTCGCACCGTCAATCCCAGTTTCCGGGCTCCCGCCTTGACCATTTGAGCCAGCTCCAGTACGGAAAACTGCTCGGTGAACTGGTTGAATACCCGGCACTCGCCGGATTTCGCGGGATTCAAGCAAGCCAGCTCGATGCAGCGGACGGTATCGCGAATGTCCAGAAAACCGCGGGTCTGCCCGCCGCGGCCGTAGACCGTGAGCGGGTGTTCGGCGGCCGCCTGCGCGCAGAAGCGGTTCAGAACGGTGCCGAAGACGTCGTCGTAATCGAAACGGTTGATCAGCCCGTCGTCGAGCGCGGTCTCGTCCGTCATCGTGCCGTAGACAATACCCTGGTTGAGATCCGTGGCGCGCAGCCCCCAGATTTTGCAGGCGAACATGATGTTATGGCTGTCGTGCACTTTCGAAAGGTGATAAAAGGAACCCGGCTGCTTGGGATAGGGGAGCACATCGCTACGCCCGTTGTGCTCGATCCGGATGTAGCCTTCCTCAATGTCGATGTTGGGCGTGCCGTACTCGCCCATGGTGCCGAGCTTCACCAGGTGGCAATCCGGCTGCAATTCGCGGATCGCGAACAGCAGGTTCATCGTGCCGACGACGTTGTTCACTTGCGTGAAAACCGCGTGACTCCGATCGATCATGGAATACGGAGCGGAGCGCTGCTCGGCGAAATGCACGACCGCCTCGGGGCGAAACTCGGCGATTCTCGAAGACAGAAATTCGTAATCCGTCACGTCGCCGGTGAACAACTGGATTTCCTCGCCGGTCATCTCCTGCCAAATGCGCAGGCGCTCGGCGAGCGGCTGGATGGGTGTCAGCGTTTGAACGCCAATTTCGAAATCCCATTGACGCCGCGAAAAGTTGTCAACGATAGCAACCCGATGACCTCTTTTCGAGAGAAAAAGCGCTGTCGCCCAACCGCAGTAGCCGTCACCACCTAGTACGCAGATCTTCATGGGGTCCGTCCAATCACTGCTTCGAATTTTGAAAAACCGAAGGCGCCGTACCCAGTCGTCACCCAAAAAGTTCGAACATGCCAGCTAGAAAAGGGAGGACCCTGCTGAAGGCAAAGGATGGCCAGCGGGGAATGCGCCGAGCCAACGCCCAAAAGATCCGAGCTAACACCCAGAAGATTCGAGCTAATGCCCACCAAGAAGATACTCCTGATTTGATCCTCTCTCATCAGCCCGCCGAGAATTGTAAAGAATGTTAACTAAGTAGCGGCTCCGGATAGTCGGCGAAGGAGTATCCGTTCAAACCCACGCGGTCATAGAACACCCTACACAACCACTGTGCGGCAAGCGCGAACGGTCTCCAAGCGAATCCTGCCCGGGGCTTACAAGAATCCAATGAGGTTGCGGATTCATTCAATGCGGGAAGGAAGTGCGGCTCGCACTTCGACCCAGGGCGGCGACCAGGGCGTCGTAGTCGGCGCGGCGCACCTTGAATGTCTTGGCCGCCGTGCAGCAGCAGCAGCGGGACGTTGGGCTTCTTCCGCCGCCAGCGGGTCGCGGCGCACAGATCGCGCCAGTAATAGACGGGGGCGTTCATCACCACTTCCGTATCGGCGGCTTCCCCGGAACGAATGCGCGCAAAATCACCGCCAGCGCGGCATCGGGAAATCTTTGCAAATCTCGGCGTTGTGTTCCCGGCGCCCTCCTTGCCTCTGTGGCTAAATTGCGCTATAGGTTCTCGTAATTCGGACCGCCGCCGCCCTCCGGACACACCCAGGTGATGATCTCGTAGGGGTCCATGATGTCGCAGGTCTTGCAGTGCACGCAGTTCGATGGGTTCAGCTTGATCTCCAGTTTTCCGGCGCGCTCCTCCATCTCGTACACCGCGGCGGGACAGAAATACTGGCAGGGATTCCCGAACTCCGTAATGCAGCGGTTGTTGCAGATGTCGGTGTCGGCGATGCGCAGGTGCGGTGGCTGATCTTCGGTGTGTTTGGCCGCGGAATGGTAAACGTCGGTGACTTTGTCGAAGGTCAACTTGCCGTCGGGGGCAATCTTCACGGGCTGTGCGCCGTTCAGTTGCGTGAGTTTCTTCAGGCGCCGGTGCCCGGCTTCGGCCGGATAGCGCGCGTGCAAGCCGCGCCCGCCGGTGAATTCCTGAAGGCCGGCGTGGAACATGCCGGCCAACATGCCGCCTTCGAATCCCTGGTGGAAGTTGCGCACCTTCCACAACTCTTGCTTGGCCCAACTGGCTTCGAACGCGCGCGGATAAGCGTCCAACGCGGCGACGGAAATATCGTTCTTGCGGAGCGCTTCGAAAGCCGTTTCGGCGGCCAGCATCCCGCTCTTCATCGAAAGGTGAATGCCCTTCAGGCGCTGGGAATTCAAGAATCCGCCGGACTCTCCCACGATCATCGCCCCGTCGGTGACCAGCCGGGGCATGGAGAAATAACCGCCTTCAGCGATGGTCTTCGCGCCGAACTTCACCATCTTGCCGCCGTCCAGGATTTGGCGCACGAAGGGATGCGTTTTCCACCGCTGGAAGGCGTTGTGCGGATCGAACAGAGGATTGGCATAGTCCAGGCCGATCACCAATCCCAGCGACACCAGGCGATTGCGCATGCCGTAGATCCAAGCGCCGCCGTACATCGTGGAATCCAGCGGCCAGCCCGCGGCGTGGATCACGTGACCCGCGGGCATGCGTCCCTCGGGAACTTCCCACAACTCCTTCACGCCGAGGGCGTAGGTTTGCGGATTGCGTCCGGCATCCAGGCGCTTCTTGGTGATTAATTGCTTGGCCAGCGAGCCCCTGGGGCCTTCGGCGAACACGGTGAGCTTGACGCGGATGTCCGCGCCCGGCTGATAATTCTCCTCGGGATGGCCTTCTTTGTTGACGCCCTTATCGCCGGTGCGCACGCCCACCACGCGATCGTCCTCCAGGAGAACTTCCATGCCCGACGTTTCGGTGAAAAGAGTGATGCCGGATGCTTCCACTTTTCCGGCCAGCCATTTCACCAGCTTGTTGAGCGACACAATGTAGTTGCCGTGATTGTGAAACGGCGGCGGGATGATGGGCGTTTTCCACTGGCCGCCCTCGGTGAAGAAATAAACCGCGTCGTGTTCCACGGGCGTATCGAAAACGCCGGGCGCTTCAGTGACGAAATCGGGGATCAGCTCGCGCAGCGCGCGCGGGTCGCAGACCGCGCCGGAGAGCATGTGGGCGCCGGCCTCGCGGCCCTTTTCCATGACCACAACGTTTTCCAAATTCAGCGGATTTCCCGCAGCGGCGTTCAATTGCGCCAGGCGCAGGGCGCAGGCCAGACCCGAAGGGCCGGCGCCAACAATCAGCAGATCAACTTCCAGGGTTTCACGTTCCATCGGTGAAAATAATACCATCCCCGGACGCTGCCCATCACTTCTATCCTTCCCGTTCTTCAGAGGAAACGCCCGGAGCCCGATGCCAAGTCAATGGCATCGGACCCCAGGCGTGTTATCCCGGACCCCGATTGATACAGATAGTTAGAACGTTAACCGGAACGCTAGCTGCACTTGCCGCTCGCGGTAATTTGTGCTGCTTGTCCCGGTCGGCAACAAGAAGTCATTGCGCGGTGTGAGCGTCGTGTAGGCCGTCGTTCCCGGCGTTGCGCCGAAAGTAAATGCCGTCGCGTTTACCCCCGACACGTTGGTGTGGTTGAAGAGATTGAACGCCTCCACCGTGAATTGCAGGCGGTAACGTTCCTTGATCGCGAATTCCCGGGCGACCCGGAAATCGACGTTGACCAGCCCCGGTGAGAGGAATGTGTTGCGGGCCAGCCACGGCGCGCGGTACATACCGCCGTCACCGAGCGGGCCGGAGTCTACGCCGCTGATGTAGCTGGTGCCGGTTCCAGGTATCGAAACCGAACCGCTGGTCCCAGCGGTAATCGGACGCCCATCACCCAAGGTTAGGATACCGGAGAATTTAAAGCCGTCCAATATCGTCCGCAGCGTTCCGTTGGTGATATTGCGGAACGGCGGCTCATAGAGCGCATTCATGACGAAGCGCTTGCGCTGATCGAAGTTGCTCAGCGCATACTCCAGACGGTTATCGAACGGATTCAGGGAGAGTCCGTTACTCGCCGTAAACGTGGTGGAAGTCTGGCCGTTGTCCTGGGCTTTGGACCAGGTGAAAGAAGCCTGCATCAGGAAGCCCCGGTTGAAGCTGCGCTTCACCTGCACCACCAGGCCGTTGTACCAGGTATTGACCACGCTGGAAGCCACAATGTCATGACGCACAGCGGGATTGGGCCGGTTCGAGGAAGGCCCGCGAAAGAACGGGACCGTGACCGAAGCCGGCGCGTTGGCGCAAACCGCGTTGCTGGGGAAGGCCGCGCAGTTCACGGTTAGCGTCACAGTGTCGGTTGGCGGAAACAAGTTGGTCTCCTGAAAGTAGGGCAGGCGCAATCCGCGGCTGGCCAGGTAGGAAACGGTCAAACTCATGTGCGGCATAATCTCGCGTTCGATCCCTAATTCAAACTGGTGAATCAGCGGGCTGGCAAAGTCGGGCGCCGCGACCGCAATGTCCGGAATGCCCGCCACTCCCGTAGGAAGAGACCTAAACACGTTGGGAAACACGGGCGACCCCGCGGTACTGGGAGTGAACGAGAACGTCAACAAACGCTGGCCATTGTTGAGAAGCAGATTGGCCAACGTGGAGTTCTGCGTCCGTCCATAGAACATGCCGTAACCGGCGCGCAGGATGGTCTTGCTGTCCTTGAATGGATCCCAGGACAGGCCGATGCGCGGACCGAAATTGTTGGTATCGACGTTGATCCTGCCGGTGCGGGCATCCACGGGCGTTGCCGACTGCGGTTGCGGTATGGTTTGCTGCTCATAGCGCATCCCAAGGTTGACCGTTAGGCTCGACCAAGGTTTCCAGTTGTCCTGCAGGTAGAAGCCGTAATCCATGGTGTTCAGTTGCAGAGCGCCGCCCAGGCCCTGCGTGTCAAAGGCCTGTGTGAAAGTCGTGTAGCGTTTGCCCGGCGTTCCCGAACCGGCTGAGGCGGTGCAATCGAACGGATAGTTCGGCGTGCTGCAATCGAGGGCCCAACTATTCAGATTGGCGTAGCTGTAGACTCCACCGCCGCTGTAAAGATTGATGAGGCTGTCACGCACGTAGCGAATGTCCGCACCCACCTTCAGGTTGTGACGCCCCCGCGTAAAGGATAGGTTGTCCAACCACTGAAATTGCTTCTCGTCGGGATAGGCCGGGCGTGGCAGGAAATTTGGCATTCCCAGGTTGATTCCGTTGGTGATGCTCAGCGACGGTCCGGCGCCGTTGGCGGTTTGATATTCGAAATCGCGCCCATACTGAAAGCGCGCTTCGTTCACCATTGTTGGATTGATCACCGAACTGAGACGGAAGATCAGATACTCATTGCCACGCCGTCATCGCCATTGGCGGAGATGTCATTGGGATGGTTGACCTGCGTTTGAACCCCATTGAGCGAGTTCCAGCGCATGATGTTGACGGTGCCGGCCAGCAGGTTGTTCTGATTGATCTGCCAGTCCAGTTTGGCCAAGCCGATTTCCTGGTTGCCATTGCGATCTTGCTGCCCGACCTTCGAGGCAAAGAACGACTGCGCCGCGGAATAGGCCGGCGCGGCTCCGGTGGCCGGCGCCGGAGTTGTCAGGAATGTGGAACTGTACGGCAGAATTGCGGCCGGGAAGTCCCGGATTTGCTGGTCGTAGTCGGCAAACCAAAACAGCTTGTCTTTAATCAGCGGACCGCCCAGTGAGGCGCCGAATTGCTGGCGGCGGTCCGTAGGTTTGGTCCAGTTGTTGGCGTTCAGGATCGGATCCACCTTCAACGTGGGGTTGACCGCGTTCAGGGCTTGGTCGCGAATGAAGTAAAAGACCTCTCCGCGAATCTGGTTGTCTCCGGACTTGGTGATGGAGTTCACCAGGCCGCCGGCGGCCCGGCCAAACTCCGCCGAGTAATTGGACGTGCCTACCTGAAACTCCCTAATGGTTGACTGGCTGATCGTGTAGGAGATGCGGGTGCGCCCTCGCGCTTCGCTGAAGAACGCCTGGTTGTTGTCCGCTCCATCGATCATGTTGTTGTTATAGAGGCCGGAAATTCCCCGATAGCTGACCAGCCCATAGTTTCCATCGGTGGACGTGGCGGGGGTCAGCAGAACGAAGTCGGTGAAGCGCCGGCCGTTGATAGGCAGGTTCTCAATTTCGCGGTTGCTGACGTAGGAGCTGTTCTCGGTCTTTTCCGATTCGATCAAGGGCGCTGGCGCGCTGACCGTAACGGTTTCCTGCGCGGCGGCCACTTGCAGCGTGGCGTTTACGGTGATGCGCGCGCCCACCTGCAAGGCCACGCCCTTTTCCAGCAGTGTGGAAAATCCTGGAAACTCGAAAACCACGTTGTAGTCGCCAGGCGGCACGTTATTGAAGATGTAGCGGCCCGTGTCGTCGGAGACTGTCCTGCGGGTAAACTGTGTTCCAGGGTTTGTAGCGACGATGGTTGCCTTGGGGATCACTGCTCCACCTTGGTCCATGACCGTACCCTCGATTGTGCCTTCCCCGGCGCCGGATTGTGCCGCCACCAGGCAGGGAGCAGCGAGAACAAGGAGAATGACCAGGAGAAATGGGACTGCCGAAAATCTTTGTTGCATTGAAACACCTCCACCATGAACGTGTCTACGTGGATACCCACCCTGACCTGGTTCCTTTTGTTGGAGCCAAGGCCAATACATTTCACTCCGTAGCATTGCACTCCGGGTGCCACTTCAGGCAGGGCCAATCTCCTGGAGTCCTCGAGGGAACCCGTTGATTTGGTCGTGCTTCCCGTTGAAGCCAGGGTCATCGAGACATCCTCAACCGCCTCAAATGGACCTAGGCTGCCTGAAATCGGACACCACACCGTACCTTGAGGTGACCTGGTCGCTTACGCGGCCCAAGCGGTCGGCACTGCGGCCGATCGGGTCAGTTCTTCCTCGCAAGCTGTGCAGGACTCCGCCCACGGCAGAGCCAGAAGACGTTTAGCGGTGAGGTGCCTTCCGCACTCCATGCAGATTCCGTAACTTCCGTTCTCCAAACGAGTGAGAGCGTCTTCGACCTGTTTGAACTCGTCGTAGTTGCGCCTTCTCAGCTCCAGCGACACGAATTCGTCGTGCGTGAAGGTTGCCTGATCGTCGTTGTCGGCGACGTAATCCTGCCTGGTAAGCACGATGGGCTCTTCGGATATTCTGGAAAGCAATCTGGATCGTTTCGCCAGCAGGAGTTCACGACATTGTTTCAGATCTATCTGTCGAATCGTTTTGTTGACCATTGTGCCAGCCTCCCCGGCGTCTCGCCGTAGTTAAAACAATTCCGATTCAGCGCAATTCAAGATCCAAGCTGGATTTCTCGTCGCTCCAAACGAGACCGGCGGCGTTCATTGTGGGAGACGCCGGAGATGGCCTCCGCGCTGCTGAAAGCGAAGGCTTGGTGCGCTCCCAGTTGGCATGCTCCCAAGCGGATCCCACCGCGTGAATCACTTCCGAAGCATCATAGGGCTTGGCCAGTAGATCGTAGGCGCCGAGACTGAGAATCTCGGCCCACATGTGTTCATCTGCGATTCTGGACGCCACGATCAGGAGTGGGGGAAAGCCAGCCTTCATCACCGCTTGCAGCGCCAGCCTCCAATCCCCGTCCTTCAATTGGTCGTCGCAGATCACCACGAGCGGGTCGAGACGCCGTATCAGCCCAATTCCCGCTGTAAGGTCGGGCACGGAATGTATCTTCCAACCGCACGAGCGGAAGACCATTTGCAGGCAGGCAAGGTGGTGATCTTGGTAGGAAATGACCAGCGCTTCCACGCTAATTACCGGTTTATCGTTGCTGAGTTCGGGATGCTCCATAATGCTCGCTGCTCCTGCCCTGCGGGGATGGCGACTTCTCAGGCACACACTGCCAATGGATCGTAGCGGACAGAAATGCCGCCCAAGCTTTCCAGGACCCGGGCCTGGAGTTTGCTGACCGCCGCCCTAGCCGTCAACGGCAGCACTTCGTAGAGGGTTGTCGCTGGATTCAGCAAGTAGATCAGGCTGGATTGCGGTTGTCCCGAGACGACCAGGTGCAGCGGTAGCATGACGGCGGCCGAACGGTCCAGGGCAATCGCTTCCAGCAGCAGCATCGGGCAGTCAACATAAAGGATTCGGAACGGAGGCATCTCCATACGCAACGTCTGGCGCACTCGTCCGGCCACGTCCAGTTCCATAACGACCTCCAGGCCGCTGTCGGCCAGCGCCCGGCGAATGGACTTGAGAGCCGTCGGAAGTGGTTGCTGTATCACCAGCGCCAACGTTTCTTGATCTTTAGTCATTGGCTTGCCACGAAAGAATGTGCATTTCGCTAGCCAATCGGGAACGCCCACTTCAATCACGGCAAGAGCCGCGTTTCCTTTTCAGCGGCAGTGGCGCAAGACGGCCAGGCCTGAACTTTTTGAGGCACTAGGAGGCCGTGAAACTCCTTCGCCATCAGCGGCCACGTAGTTGGTATTGAGATTGCACCACTACCCGTGTGATCAACTCAGGAGGAGACAAACAATGAAGAACAATCGCAAAATGGCAGGAATGGCGGCTACGGCCCTTTTCCTGTTGGTCTATCTAGTGGTCCCGCCGGTGATTTGGGCAATGCAGACGGAGGACTCTGCGGAAATTCACAAACACCTGGCGGACGCCAAGGCGGAGGCAGTCCAACTGAAGAACGATGCCGAGGACCTAAATGCCTTTACTGCTTCGAGAATCAGTTGGCAGACCTACGCCCACAAGCTCGAGATGATTAAGGAGCACGTCAACAACACCGGGAAGCTGCTGGCCGAGCTGCAAGCGGATGAAAGCTCCGGTTCGCCCTGGCAACAAGCGGCAGTCAAACGCATTGAGCCGTTGCTGAGGGAGCTCGCGGCCAACACTACGGCCACGATCGGGCATCTCAACGAGAACCAGGAAAGGGTTCACATGCCGGAGTTCAGGGACTATGTGCAGATCAATTACGCGTTGGCCGCGGATCTGGAAACGATGATCCGGACCTTCGTCAACTACGGAGAGTCCAAGGAGAAGCTTGAGAAGCTTGGCAAATAGCTGGAACCGCCGGCGGAACACACGATTGCGTGGCTGGGGGGCCGGATCAGGCCACCCCAGTTCCGCGGCCTTGGCCGGTTCGTGCGGGGTCCTGTTGCTCTTTCCGCAGTCCGAACTTCTCCATGCGGTAGATCAGTGTCTTGCGGCTGAGGTCCAGGAAGCGGGCTGCGCGGCTCTGGTTCCAATCGAACTTCCGCAGAGCCCGGAGAATCAACTCTTTCTCGATCGCCTCGATATCGATGCCGGAATCGGGCAGGTCCATCGGGAGGAAATCGAGCGCCGGCTGTTGTCGTTGAAGCTGCGCCGGCAAGTCCGCGAGCGCGATCTCGCTGGACCGGGTCATCACCACGATTCGCTCAATCACGTTCTCTAATTCGCGCACATTGCCGGGCCAACGATAGCACGACAAGTAGGGCAACAGCGATGGCAGCAGGATCAGATCGGGCCGTCCATGCCTCTCTTTCATCTTGTGAAAGAAATGAAGCGCCAACTCGGGAATATCTTCGGCCCGCTCGCGAAGGGGCGGCAGATTCAAGGGGATCACGGAGAGCCGGTAAAAGAGATCCTCGCGGAAGGTTCCGTCTTCGATCATCGCCTGCAGGTCCCGATGGGTTGCCGCCACGATCCGGACATCGACGCGGATGGTTCCCGTCGCGCCAACCTTGGCGATCTCGCCCTGTTGAATCAAACGTAACAGCTTCACTTGCAGTTCCGGCGGCATCTCGCCGATTTCGTCGAGAAACACCGTGCCGCGGTCGGCGGTCTCGACCTTTCCCTTCTTGTCGGCCACCGCACCTGTAAAGGATCCTTTGATGTGTCCGAAAAGCTCCGATTCCAGCAACTCTCGGGGAATGGCTCCGCAGTTAATAGTCACGAAGGGACGAGCTTTGCGGGTGCTGTTGAAGTGTATGGCCTTGGCCAAGAGATCCTTCCCTGTTCCGGTTTCGCCGTGAATCAACACGGTCGCATCGGCCTGTGCGGCGCGCGCCGTCTGATCGAGCACATACAGCAAGGCGTCCGACCGGCCCAGAATGTTTTCGAAGCCGTACTTCTGGTCCAGGGTGCTGCGCAGCGTGCGCACTTCCTCCAGCAAGTGGAGGTGCTGGAGCGCCTTCTCAACGCAAAGTTCCAAGGCCTCGGGATGAACGGGCTTGGTAATGTAGTCGTAGGCACCCAACTTCATCGCTTCCACGGCGGTCTCGACCGTTCCAAAGGCTGTGACCACGACAATAATCGTTTCCGGAAAACCCGCGCGCACTTTCTTAAGCAACTCCAGGCCGGACATGCCCGGCATCTTCAGATCGGAGATCACTAGTTCGCGCGTGGATAGCTGCAACGATTCAAGAGCGGAGTCGCCGTCCGCGGCGGTTGCCACGTCGTAGCCGAGGTCCTCCAGTTGGACTTGTATGACTCGACGCAGGCTTTCGTCGTCATCGACCACCAGAATACGCCCACGACTCATAAGACTCTCCCGTGCTGGATTGGCAGGAACAGGCTGAACGTAGCGCCACGGTCGGAGTTGTTCTTCGCGCTCAAAATGCCGCCGTGCTGGCTCACGATCTGGTGCGCGACCGAAAGGCCCAGGCCGGTTCCGTTGTCCTTGGTCGTGAAGAACGGATCGAAAACCTTATCCAGGTTGGCGGCGCTGACCCCCGGCCCTTGGTCCTTCACTTCAATGATCACCTGAGGGCCATCCACCCGCGTCGAAAGAACGATGACTCCGCCGTCCGGCATGGCCTGAACAGAATTGATCGTTAAGTTCAACAATACCTGTTTGATCTGTCCCGGATCGCAGGTAATCGGCGGCAGATCCGGGGCCACGACAGTTCGCAGTTCAATTGGTTGGCGGCCCAGTCCACTGCGGGCAAGAGAGACGACCGACTCGAGCATGGGACCGACCTCGGTCACCTGATACTGGAGCGGCGCGGGACGCGCGAACTCCAGAAAATTCGAGAGCAAGCGATTGAGGCGCAGACACTCCTTTTCGATAATCTCCAGAAACTCCTCACGCCGCTCTTCGGAGCCGGGTTTCTTTCTCAGGATGGCCGCGGCCCCACCGATGCTGGCCAAGGGAGTGCGCACTTCGTGCGCCAGTCCCGCGGATAGTTGTCCGATGGCGTAAAGCCGTTCGGATCGCTTCATCCGTTCAAAGTTCTCCTGCAATTCCTGGTATACGGCGTTCAAGAGAGTCGTCGTCCGCTGCAGCGACTCTTTCTGCTTGCGTTCCCGATCGGCTAAGACGCCAGTGATCAGGCCCACCAGAAAGAAATCCAAAATCTCCATGGCTTCACCGCCAACGTAGCGCGGCGGCTCCGCACCCTTGTTAAGAGCCATCAGGAGGTGCGGAGCATAGCACAACGTAGTGAGCAACGCGGCCCCCGTCCCGCCCTTCCAGCCATAAAAGATGGCGGCGGCAGCGATGGGGACGAAGTACAGATGCTGGAGGATGTTGTGGGCCCACACCAGTTGATTCTCCGTGGCGTAATACAGCGCGGTGATCAACGCGATCGCTACGACCTGTGCCGCCAGCGGCGTAAACTCAATTCGTGTCATCTCTGCCTGGCCTGAATTGTCCAGTGGCTGTTCCTCTTGTTCAATTATATCGCCGCGCTGCCTGTTCATCTCGCGCGACCCGGTGACGCCCCAAGTGAGGCAGGGGTGCCCCAAATGAGCCACCATCCCCAAAGCCGGTAACCCCCTAAACGTACGTCGGGGTTTTGTGATGATGGCGCAAGCGTTTATCTATAGGCAATTCAATCGCCACGCGGCTCAATCCAGAAGGCCGGTCGATTGCATACAAGAGGGCTGGCTGGCGTAGCCGTACGCGTTAAGCAGGAATCAAAGGGAGACGCAATGGCGAAAAAACGCGCGGGTGACACTTTGGAAGATGTGCTGCGGAGAGCATCCTCCGCCCAAGAAATGGTGAAACGTCCAGTAGAGGCGTGTGCGAACACCGCCGCGGATGAAAGCGAGATCGCTGTATTGGCCTATCGTCTTTGGCTTGAACGAGGATGCCCAGAGGGTAGTCCCGAGGAGGATTGGTATCTCGCCGAAGGCGAGCTTCGCCGGCTAAGCCCGTCCACGGCTTTGCAGGATACGCGGCCGCTGGAGCCTGCCGGTACAACCCCGGCCGTTGCGCATCGAGAAAAAACGGCAGCCTGAACGCGACAAGTCGAACTTCGGATGGCAGCCCGATTGCGAGTAGGTGAGGCGTAATCCGCCGTGTGGCAAAAGGCGCGCCGCAGGAAGCTTTCGGCCTGTTGATGTGCTCTAACCACGCCCGCGGACAGACAACATTTCCCACTTGCCTCGGAAGCGATTTGCGACGCCAGCGGGCAGATTTCTAGTGGGTAGGAGAAAAATATGAAAAGCATTTTGCGGTCAGGTGCGCCGGGACTCCTTGTTCTGGCGCTCGTTCTCATTGCATCATCCGCTCTTGGACAGGCCGTGAGTTCCACGATTTTGGGAACGGTGACAGATTCTTCCGGCGCGGTGATCATAGGCGCCAACGTCACGGTGACGGAAACCGCCACGCAGACCAGCCGTACCAGCCAAACCAACGAAAGCGGCAATTACAGTTTCCCCGACCTTCCTCCCGGCAACTACATCCTCACGGCGGAGGTGACCGGCTTCAAAAAGGAAGCACGCAAGGACATTTCTTTGCTGGTCAACAGCAGCCAGCGTGTGGACATTCAATTAACTCCAGGCAGCGTCGCGGAGACGGTGGAGGTCACCGGAGCGCCGCCCCCCTTACAGACCGAGAAGGCCGACACCGGCCGCAAGCTGGATCAGATAGTGGTGGAAGAGATGCCGCTCAGTACCAATCGCAATTATCAAAGCTTGCTGAACCTGGTGCCGGGCACGGCCAAGGCGTCGTTCCAGCACTCCCAGTTTTTCAATGCTTCGGACTCGCTGCAAACCGAAGTCAACGGCCAGATGCGCATGGCCAACAACTATCAGATCGAAGGCATCGACGACAACGAACGCACCGGCCTGTTGCAGGTTTTGATTCCACCGATCGAGTCGATTCAAACGGTGGACGTTTCCACCAGCAACCACTCCGCGGAGTTGGGGCGCTCTTCCGGCGCGGTCACCAACGTGATCCTGAAGTCGGGCGGCAACGACTTCCATGGTTCCGCCTACGAGTTCATTCAAAACAGCGCTTTCGACGCGCGCAGCTTCTTTAACCCCTCGGTGGGCCACCTGGCGTACAACTACTTTGGCGGCACCATCGGCGGGCCAATCAAGAAAAACAAGCTGTTCTTCTTCGCGGACTTCCTGCGCACCGCCGATCATGAAGCCAACACCAACCTGGTGACGGTTCCCTCGGCGCTGTCGCGCACCGGCAACTTGAGCGAAGTCTCCGCTAAGGTCTACGATCCCTTGACCGGCAACCAGGATGGTTCCGGCACCGGCCGGCAGCAGTTCGCCGGCAACGTCATTCCCACGGCCCGCTTGGACCCGATCTCGCAGAAGATCATGGCGCTGGTGCCGGCACCGAACTTGTCGTTCAACCCGGCCTCGCCCGCCAACAACTACTTTGCGTTGCTGCCCTTCACCAAGGACACCAACTTCACGGACGCGAAGATCGACTACAACATGAGCGACAACGACCGCATCAGCGGACGCTTCAGCTTCCAACGCCCGGTAGTTTTCCAGGCGCCTCTGTTTGGCTTGGCCGGCGGAAATGGACCCGGCGGCGCCTTCATGGGCACGGGGATTCAGAAGACTTATAGTACGGGGATCAACTGGAACCACATCTTTAATCCCACGTTGCTGATGGAGTTCCGTTTCGGCGTGGCGCATTACAACAATGCCGCGACGCAATCCGACTACGGCACCACCGCTTCTTCCGCGCTGGGGATTCCTGGAATCAACGTCAGCCAGTTCACTAGCGGCTTGGTCGGCGTCAACCTCAACGGACCGTTTTCGAACCCCATGGTCGGTTATTCGGCCAGTTTGCCTTGGATCCGGGCGGAGGCCAATATCGATTTGGTCAACAATTGGACCAAGATCCACGGCAACCACACTTTCCGGTTTGGCTTCGATATGCGGCGGTTGCGCGACGACCTGTTGCAGACGCAGACCTACAGCCCGCGCGGCCTCTACCAGTTCGGCGCTTCGCAGGCGGGCTGCGCCGGAAACTGCGTGGGCTCCACGTTCGGCACGGGCCTGGATCCCACCACCAACTGGAACAACAACATGGGCAGCTTCCTGTTGGATCTTCCGAATAACAGCAGCGGCCGCGACTTCAGTATCGTGTTCCCCACCTACCGCGCTTGGGAATTCTTCTGGTATGGCGGCGACAAGTGGCAAGTCAACAACAAGCTGACCCTGGATCTGGGGTTGCGCTGGGAACTGTATCCGCCCGGCACCCCGAGGTTCCCTGGCGAGTTCTCGAACTACAATCCGGTGAACAATACGCTGGTGATCGCCGGTGTGGGCAACAACCCCATGAACATGGGGTTGGCCAACCATCTGGGATACTTTGCTCCCCGCCTGGGAATCGCCTACCGCTGGACCGATAAAACAGTGATCCGGGCGGGCTACGGCATCAGCTATACTCCGTTCCCAGACAACAAGTATGCGTGGGACAACTATCCCGTGAAGGGCAATGTCGGATTAACGCAGGGCAAAACCGCCTACGTTCAGGCGTTGCTCCCCAACGGGCAGCCGGCGTCTTTTGCTACCGGTATCCCGGTGCCACCGCCAGTAGCGATCCCGTCGAACGGGGTTTTAGACGCCACGAGTTTCAACGGTTCGTCTTTTGAAGTGGTCCCGACGGAATACAAGAATCCTTACGTGGAGTCTTGGAACTTCTCGATCCAGCAGGCGTTGCCGGCCCATTTCACGCTGGATGTCGCCTATGTGGGCAATCATGGCGTGCGCACCGCGGCGGCTACGAACATCAACGCGGGTCTGGTGATCGAACCCACTCCGGCGCTGGCCACGCATGGTCAGCCGGAATACCCCCGCACCGGCAGCACCATTCAATACTGGCAGGGCTTCTCCTCGATGTACAACGCCCTGCAAGTGAAACTCGATCGCCGCTTCGCTGCGGGACTGGGTATCACCACCTCGTTCACCTACGGCAAGGGCATGGCTTTTCAGCAGGGCGACGATGGCGGATTGACTTTCTATATCAACCAGCGCCGCAACTACGCCCGGACCGACTTCGACCGCACTCTGACATTCGTCCAAAGCTATGTCTATGAGCTGCCCGTCGGCCGGAACCAGCGCTTCTTGAACTCCACTCCGCTGAATCCGGTGATTGGCGGATGGAAACTCTCCGGCATTCTGACGATGATGACGGGAATCCCCTTCCGGATTACTTACAGTTCCACGTATCTGAACGCTCCGAGCAATACCAACACTCCGGACTTGGTGGCGTCTTCGGTCAACATCCTGCATGGGATCAACGCTGGTAATCCGTGGTTCGATCCGAGCGCCTTCGCTCCGCCGGCCTGCCAGTCGGCGACGGTTACGGCGGCGTGCCCGAACGGCCAGCAGTTCGGAAACTTCGGCAACAACGTGCTGTCCGGACCGGGCTTCTTTGGATTGGATCTCACGCTTTCCAAAGATACCAAGCTAACCGAGCGCATCGGCATGCAGCTTCGCCTGGAAACCTTCAACCTGACCAACACGCCACAGTTCGGCAATCCCAACGGCGGTTGCTGCACTTCGAACAACGCCAACTTTGGAGCGGTCACCAGCACGCTGGGTACCGGCTCGGGCCAGATCAACGGTACCGGTGGCGGCCGTTACATCCAGTTGGGAGCGAAGTTCACGTTTTAGTTCCGTAAGTTGCAGTTGTACGCTTTAGCCGCTGAGGCGGCGCCAATACCGGGAAAAGAATGCATGGGGGCTTCTTCCCGGTGTTCTCTCCGCCTCGGTGGCTTTGCTGTCCTAGTCTTGCCTTAACACAGGTGAAGACTGCTATCCTTCCCATTCTTCCCATCCCTCCCATCTGCTAAGATGTCCCAGGAGGAAATTCATGTCACGAGTACGTACACTCTTGTTACCTTTGCTCTTGGTTCTAGCGGCTGCCGCATTGCCCGCGCAGCGCAAGACCATCAACCTGCAACCGAACGCCAACCGTCCGTTCAGCGATGCCGTGCTGGTGGGCAACACGCTTTACCTGTCCGGCGCGATGGGCCGCGATGCCGCCGGGAACTTTCCCACCGCTTTCGCCGATGAGGTCCGCGCGATGCTCCAGCATCAGGCAGACGTTCTGAAGGCCGCCGGCTTCGGACTCACCGACGTAGTGAAGGTGACCTGTTTCATCGCCGACATGAAGGATTACGACGAATGGAACAAGGTCTACCGCGAGTTCTTCAAAGGCCCGGAGATGCCCGCGCGCAGCACGGTGCAAGTGGCCGGCCTGGTGGCTCACGGACGCATCGAATTGGAAATGATCGCAGTGAAGTCGGGGCCGTCTTTGACGCCGGTGAGGTAGCCATGGCCGAATCGGATCGTCAGTATTTCAATTCCCCGGTCCACGCCCGCGGAATGCCTTTCTGCGACGCCGTTCTGGTCAACGGCACGCTCTATCTTTCCGGCGCTATCGGTTGGGATTACGACCGCAAGGGTTTGCCGGCGGACTTTGCCGATGAAGCCCGGCAATCCCTCAAGAACATTGGTGTGGTCCTGCGCCATTGCGGTTTCGATTATTCCGATGTCGTCAAGGGTCTGGCCTTTCTCACCGACATGAGCTTGTTCGACGAATGGAATCGCGCCTACTGCGAGTTTTTCAGCGAGCCGTATCCGGCGCGCAGCACCGTGGCCGTTTCCGCGCTGGCGCGCGGAGCGCGGCTGGAGGTGGAGATGATCGCGGTAAGACGGTCGTAGAAAGCCAACGGATAGTTCGAGACTAGTAGTAGTCCAGATTGCACAGATTCGGAACGCTTGTGCTGCCATCGTTCGAATCTGTGTAATCTGCGGACCGAATTCTCGTGTAATCTGTGGACCGTGATACTAAAACCTCCGCGATTGCATCCCGGCGATACGATTGGCGTGGTCGCGCCGGCCAGTGTGGTTCCCGAAGAATCCCTGAAACTGGGCGTTGCCAGGCTGGAGAGCCTCGGATATCGCGTCCGTTACCGCGATGATTTGCTCTCGGACTCCGGACCCACGCCGGGAAAATTTGCCGGTAGTCACGAGCGGCGGGCCGTGGAGTTCTGGGCCATGCTGGAAGATCCCGAAATTAAAGCCGTCTTCTGCGCGCGGGGAGGGTACGGATGTAACTACCTGGTGGATTCCCTTGCTTCCCGGCCATTGCCGGCGCCTAAGATTATCATGGGTTATTCCGACGTCACGACTCTGCATGCGTTTTTTTGGCGGCAGGCCGGCTGGGTGACGTTCCACGGACCGATGGTGGCAGTCGATTTTTCGCGAAGCCTGGACGTGCTGGGGCCGGCGCTGGAATCCACCGCGGCGTGGGAAGTGGAGAACTGCGGATTGCAGGTTTTGCGCGGCGGCCGCGCCGAAGGAACGTTGCTTGGCGGTTGCCTCTCGCTGCTGGTGACCACGCTGGGTACGCCGCGGGAAATGGACTGGCGCGGGGCCATCGTGTTTCTGGAAGATTTGGGCGAAGCGCCGTATCGCCTGGATCGCATGTTGTTTCACTTGCGGGAGGCTGGCAAATTTGACGGGGTTCGCGCGGTGATCTTCGGCGAAATGAAAGATTGCGGAACAAAGGATTGCGAAACAAGGGAATCACGGCAGGAATCGCTGGGTCCCGATTTGCTGCGGCCCTTCACCGATCTCGGTATTCCAGTGGCCGCGGGCCTGGCTTCCGGACACACTTCCGGCCGCAACATCTGTCTGCCGTTGGGCGTACGGGCCCGCTTGGAAGACAACCGCTTGTTCATTCTGGAAGGAGCAGTGTGTTGATGGCCCAAACGCCGGCGGCGCTTCCTGCGGGTTCGCGAGTCCATTTGATCGGCATTTGCGGCACCGCCATGGCTTCTTTGGCGGCCATGCTGAAGGAAAGCGGCTACCAGGTCAGCGGCTCGGACGCCAACGTTTATCCGCCCATGTCCACGATGCTGGAGAGCTTGGGGATTGCCGTCACGGCGCCCTATGCGGCGCGCAATCTGCAACCGCGGCCGGACCTGGTGATCGTCGGCAACGCGCTGTCGCGCGGCAATCCCGAAGTGGAAGAACTGCTGGACCAGGATATCGCCTATGAATCCATGGCCGAGGCGGTGAAGCGCCTTTTTCTGGCCGGACGCCGCTCCCTGGTAGTGGCCGGAACACATGGAAAAACTACCACCAGTTCCATGCTGGCCTGGATTCTCAACGTGGCCGGAGAAAGCGACGCCAAGTTTCGCCCAGGATTCCTGATCGGCGGCATGCCGGGGAATTTTCCCGCCGGATTCCGCACTCAACCGCAGCCCGGCGGTTACTTCGTAATCGAAGGCGACGAGTACGACACCGCGTTCTTCGATAAGGGTCCCAAGTTTCTGCACTATCAACCGCGCAACGTGGTGCTGACCTCGGTGGAATACGACCACGCCGACATCTATCCCGATCTGGAGAGCGTCAAAGTGGCCTTCCGGCGTTTGGTGAATCTGGTTCCGGCATCGGGCGTGATCGTCGCGGCGGACACGGGTGGCGTGGAGGATTGCCTGGGCAAGGCCTTTTGCCCGGTGGAACGGTACGGAGTCTCGACCGCCTGCCACTGGCGCGCCGAGCAGATCGAAACGTCCGAGGACGGAACGCGCTTCGAAGTGTTTCGCGGCCGGGAACGTTTTCTGGGCGTGGGATTGAAATTGGCCGGCGACCACAACGTGATGAACGCGCTGGGCGCGCTGGCCATGGCCGCGCATGTGGGCGTTGCCGACGGACTGATCCGCCAGGCGCTGGGAACTTTCCAGGGCGTGCGGCGGCGCATGGAGGTGCGCGGCGAGGTCAACGGCATCGTCGTGGTGGACGATTTCGCGCATCATCCCACGGCGGTGCGCGAGACCATCCGCGGTATCCGCAAACGTTTTCCGGGCCGGAACGTTTGGGCCATCCTGGAACCGCGCTCCAATACTTTGCGGCGGCGAATCTTTGAAGCCGAGTTGGGCGAAGCGTTGGCGCTGGCCGACCGCGTCACGCTGGCCGGCGTGTATCACAGCGAAGCGATTCCCGAGGCGGAACGCCTAGACACCGGGCGCGTGCTCGCGCGCCTGCTGCGCGAAGGTCTGCCGGCCGCCGCCTTCAACACGGTTGCGGAAATTGTCACCGACACGGCCGCCAACGCCCGCCAGGGCGACGTCCTGCTGGTGATGTCCAACGGCGGCTTTGCGGGGATACACCAGAAGTTACTGGACAAACTTGGATGAACATCAAATCAAAAATCAAAAATCAAAAGTCAAAAATCAAAAATGGGAGACCACACCTTGCCATCGCTGTTCTTGCGACGGTTGCGGCCACCTTGCTCCTTGCTCGTGCGCCGGCGCGCGGTTCCATGGTTGATGGCAAGTATGGAGTCGCCGTCAAAGGCAAGCTGATCCCGGAAGTGGTCAAGCGCGGCCAACTGGAAATCGGCCGCTTCGAAGTGACCCGCGCGCAGTATCTGGCGTGGGACAATGGATATCCTTTCAAGGCGGAAACGGAGAACTTCCCAGCCAATGAAATCACCTTCCCGGAAGCGCAAGGTTACGCCGAATGGCTCAGCGGACTCACCGGCGAGACCTGGCGGCTGCCCAACGAAGACGAAGTCGCGGCTCTCTATCAGGGTTCCATCGGCGAAAACGTTCGCGGCACGGGATCGGGAGCGCTCCAAGAGGTAGGGAGCTTCAAACCCAGCGGCAAGCCGGGCGAAGAACCCATCTATGACTTGGGCGGCAACGTCGCCGAATGGGTGATCGGCAAAGACGGCAAGGGAAAAATCATCGGCGGCAGCGCCGAGCGGCCTCCCGGCAGCAAGAAGGTACCCCAACCGGAGTTCACGGGCTTTCGGGTTATAAGGGGAGGAAAACTAGCCACAGAGACACAGAGACCACAGAGGCCGGAAACACAGAGACGGAAAAGTCTTGAGAAACCTCTCTTGGCTTTTCCGTCTCTGTGTTTCCGGTCTCTGTGGTCTCTGTGTCTCTGTGGCTAACTTTTCCGTGTTCTTCTACGGATCGCGGCGCTTCAGCGTGGGCCGATCGTCGGTCGAGGACGTCGAAGTCGAGTCCGTACCCGTGGTGCTGTCGCTGGCCGTGGAGGTGCGGCGCAGCGTGGGACGGCCGTCGCTGCCGGGTTGCGTGTCCTTCTTGTGGCGATTGTGCATCACTTCCAAACGAGATTTCACGTCGTCGAACTCGGAGGTGGTCACGATGTGCTCGGCGCGGCCCGGAAGAATCTGGGCAATTTCCTTTTGCGTTGCGGCGATGCGATCAGGAGTCTGCGGATGGGTGGCGAAAGCCTTCCCGAACGTTCCCGGCTTACGCTTTTCCTTGGCCTGGATCTTTTCGAAGAAGGTCACAAAGGCCTGCGGATCGTAGCCCGCCTTGTACATGTACTGAAGACCGAGATAGTCTGCTTCCCGCTCGAATCCCTGGGAGAACTGCAGATAGGCCATGGGAATGGCGAACCCGGAGGCCTGATAGGCGATGTAGGGTCCGATACCGGGCACGAAGATCAGCGCCAAGCGGGCGATGCCCATGGCATCGGCGCGAGTCTGGCCGCGCGTGCCGTGGCGCGCCGCAACGTGGGCGATCTCGTGGGCCATCACTCCGGCTAATTCCGCTTCCTCGTCGGCTTCCATAATCACGCCGGTGTTGACGAAGAAGAATCCGCCGGGAAGGGCGAACGCGTTGATCTCGTCGGCGTCAATCACCTTGATGGTGAAGGGGACCTTGGCGTCGGAGTTGCGCACCAGGTTCTGTCCCAGGCGATTGACATACTCGCTGATCACCGGGTCGTCCACCATGTGCGACTGCGCTTCCACCTGCTGAGCCATGGATTTGCCGAGGGCGATCTCCTTCTCCAATGAGTACCAGTTCATGCCCTTGCCCACTTCGCGGCTGCCGATCTCGTCCACGTCTTCCTTCTTGTTCTTGGGCTTCTTGGTGTTGTTGGGATCAACCGTGGGATCGCTGGCCGCCGCCGCAGGCGCCGTTTGGCCCGATGGCGACGCTTGGCTCCCCTGCTGCTTCAGGAGTTTGGGGTCGTTGGTGGCCACTGGCGGTTCCGGGACCGGAGGCTGATCGGGCGTCGCTTGCGGCGTGGTTGGCGGCGTCAACTGTGGCGGGGCTTGCGATTGGCCCAACAATAACGTGCTGAAAACCGTCAGGAAAGCGGTCAGCAGGAATGCCAGGGTCCGAGTACGGTTCATAACGTCTCCTTCAACCAACGGGCTTCGATCTTCGGAAGCGCTCCTAAGGGAAGTATACACCCATTGCAACCCTGCGCCATGGTTTCTACGTCTGTCCCTATGCATGTTAGAATGTGCCAAAGCGCGATCAGGTTGCATAAAAATGCGAGGTGGTCCCTGGGCCAGCGGTCCCATGGCGCGGAACCACTCCCTGCTAGACTAATATCTATGGAGAGGCGATGAGAAAATACCTTTGTATTCTGCCGGTTGTGGTTATGGCGGGTGCGTTTCTGCCGGTTCAGGCGTGGGCCCACAACGATCCGCAGCCCGATAATTTCGCGGTTTACACAGGCGACAGCCGCTTCGGCGACAGTGTTTGCTCGGTCTGCCACGGCGTCGGCAACTCCGGCAACGTCAAGCTCTCCTTTAACGGGAATGGCTCGGCCAAGACCTATGTGCCGGGAGCAACCATTCCCATTCAGATCACCGTCAGCGACACCGGCGGCGGGCGCACGACTTGGGGCTTTGAGTTGGCGGCCCGCTTTGTCACCGGTAAGCAAGCCGGCACCTTCACGGCAACCAACGTCGGCTGTCCCGCATCGGACACGCGTTGCACGAACACACTGACCATCCCTTCGCCGCCGGCGCAACCACCGAGTCTGACGGTGATCACTCACTACAACGCCGTGTTCCAGCCCGGCTCGACCTTTACCTTCACGGTAAACTGGGCCGCGCCAGCAGGCGCCAACCCTGGACTCATCTATTTCAGTGCGGCCGGTAATGCTGCCAGCGGCAATACCAGCGATCAAAGCAGCGACCACATTTACACCACGTCAGTCAGCCTGAGTCCGGCAGCCTCCACTCCCCCACCCTCCGTGCCGTCAAACGGCGTGGTGGAAGGCGCGGGATTCACGGCGAAGATCTCCGCAGGTGGCATCGGCTCCATTTTCGGGTCGAACTTAGCGGCCGCCGCGCTCAGCGCAACCACCTTGCCGCTGCCGACCACCCTAGGCGCTACCAGTGTGTCGATGAACGGATTCAAGTGCTCATTGTTCTACGTCTCCAGCCCCCAGATCAACTTCCAGGTTCCTTGGGAGCTGCAAACCTTGCCAGCGGCGCAACTCACGGTGACCGCCGAAGGCGGCACGAGTACCGCGATCACCGTTCCCATCTCTTCTGCCGCGCCTGGAATTTTTTCCCCCTTTGGCGGCACTCAGGGCGCCGTCCAAATCGCCAACACCAGTACGTTTGTGGCGCCGGTGGGCAGCATCCCAGGAGTCACATCGCGGCCGGCCATGGCAGGCGAGTTCATCACGATTTATGTGTCCGGCCTGGGCCAAGTGAACCCCACTCCCGCCGACGGAGTCGCGGCCAGCGGCAGTCCTCTGTCACAAGCATCCGGAACCGTATCGGTGATGATCGGAGGAGCGACCGCGCCGTTCAGCTTTGCCGGCTTGTCGCCGGGATTTGTCGGGCTGTACCAGGTGAATGTCCAGGTCCCCAGTGGCTTGGGGACACTCACGGCGGCACCGCTGGTGGTGACCGTGCTTAGCACCACGAACCAGAGTTTCACATCGAATACCACGACCATCGCCGTGCAGTAGAGTAGCGCAGGCCTCCGGCCTGTTCTTTTCGCCGAAGAGAAAGGAACAGGCCGGAGGCCTGCGCTACAAGCGCTACAACCCCAATTCTGCACTCCGATGGCCTAGAATGGGATTGTGAATCGCGCGCCATCGCCGGTCGCCGGAATGCTGGCTTTCATCGGCCTGTTTTCCCTCCCTTTGGCAGCTAACTCCGTGAATCCACCGCTCTCCGACACTGGCGGATTCAGCGAACCGAATTGCACGCAGTGTCATACCGGCACGCTGAATCCATCCGGCGGGAGCGTCACGATTCTAGGCCTGCCGGCGGTCTACCAGCCCGGCGCGATCATTCCCATTCAAGTGCAGATCGCGACCCTCCGCGGCCAGTTGGGGATTTGAGTTGAGCGCGCGATTCACCAACGGCAGCCAGGCGGGATCGTTCACTCCCAACAACGCCGTCTCGGTGCGAACCGGCTCCTGGGACGGATTCTCCTCCGTGCAGTACGCGGCCCAAGGCACGGCGGCGGTGCAAAGCGGAGCGCAGTTTGTCTTCACCGTCTACTGGACTGCGCCGCCGGACGCGACCGGCGGCGAAATTGTTTTCAACGCCGCGGGAGTCGCCGCCAACAGCAACCCCAACAACGCAATCGGTAACACCTACACCACGGAAACGCGCGCGGCTCCCGGCGCGCCGCAGGTGAACGCCGGAGGAGTGGTCAGTGCCGCCAGTTTTCAGGGATCACTGGCGGAAGGAGAAATCATTTCCATTTTCGGCGTCAACCTGACCACCGGAGGGCCCTATCAGGCGGGGGCGTTTCCGCTGCCTCAAAGGCTCGGCCCAACCAATGTTCGGATCAACAACATTCCCTGTCCATTGTTCTATGTCTCTTCCACTCAGATCAACGCTCAGGTTCCCTACTACAGCTACAGCGCCAACAGTTCGTTTCCACTGGTGGTGGGTGTGAGCTCGCTGATCAGCACCCAACCGGTGACCTTCTCCACCACCGCCCCGGCGATTTTCACTCCTTCGGCGACAGGCACGGGTCCCGGCTCGATTCTCCATGCCAATTACTTGCCGGTGTCGGCGAGCAATCCGGCCACGGCGGGCGAGACAGTGCTGATCTTTGCCACCGGCCTCGGCGAGACGCAGCCTGCCGGCACCGCCGGACAGGCTGCCCTAAACGGCAACGTAGTGGCCGCGGTCTCCGTCACCATCGGAGGCGTGAACGCCGCCGTCAGTTACGCCGGGGTGGCCCCGGGATACGCCGGCTTGTACCAGGTCAATACAACAGTCCCCGTGACGAATCCACGACTTTCAGGTAATGTGGAGGTATTGCTCACGGCTGGTACGGTCACCAGCCCGAGTGGAGTCACGATTACAGTCCAATAACCTAGGAGAAAAACCCGTGAAACAGACCATGCTGGCATTGGTGGGATGGTTGGCTCTTGCGCCGGCATTAGCCCACGCCCGTCCGGAGTTTCTGGCGCGCTTCGTTGCCGATCCTTTCGCGCGAACGGAGAAAGCCATGTGTTCCAACTGTCACTTGAATCCGCAAGGCGGCGGACCGCGCAACGAGTTTGGACTCGCCTTCGCCAAGAACGGCTTCAAGATCACGCCGGAGCTTCGCGCCCAGTGGCCGGATCGCTTCCAGGCCACTAAGACGGCACAGGTGGAGGGGCGGCCCGTAAAGGTGATTTGGTCGTCGGCCAAGGAAGATGAGAGCGTGGTACAGTTCGGCGACGAATATTACCTGATGAATCGCGCCGCAGGAACCATGACCAAGATCAACACCGAGCAAGCCGCGGCCTTCCAGCAACCGCCGCCCCCATCGGCGCCCTCATCGGGGAGTGCCGCCCCCGCTCCGGTGGCGGCCAAAGCGGCCAAGCCTGCCGACGATCTGGATTCCCGCACGCTGCCCACTTTCGGTTACTACCTGGTGGATCTGCCCACCAATCGCCCGCGTCCGGCCGGTGAACTGGTCCTGCACTTCACGCATCGTTTCAGCTCGCCGCTGACGGGCGTCACCGGAGAGGGCGCTAGACTGTTTGGACTGGACAGCAGTTCGGTTTCTTCGTTCGGTGTGGAGTACGCCATCACCAATTGGTTGGCGGCGATCACCTACCGCATGCCCGACGAGACCATCGAGGCCGGCGTGCAGATTCGCATGTTGGAGCAAGGCCAGCGCTCTTCGCCGCTGGCCCTGTCGCTACGCGCCACCCTGGAAGGCGAAAACAACTACACCGACCGCTACACCACCAATTTTCAGCCGGTCATCTCGCGGGCCTTCGGCACGCGCGCCGAGGTGTTCGTGGATCCCACGTTTAGCTTAGGTGTGCCGCGGCGTACTCTGACGCCGCTCGATGGGTCCGTCAGATTTGGTTTTCCCTTAACGCCGGGTGAGAGCCACAACAACATGATCGGCATCGGTAACGGCATCAGTGTGCGCATCCGTCCGAAGGTGGCGCTGGTGGCGGAATGGTTTCCGCGAACTTACGGCTTCCGGGAGAACAACACGACCAATACCTACTCCTTCGGTATCCAGCGCCGGACCAACCGCCACGTCTTTGGGCTGATCGTCACCAATAATCTGTTCAGTTCCACGGAGCGGACCATGATCGGCGGGTCCGGAGGGTTGCGCATTGGCTTCAACATCGAGCGCCGGATATTCTGAGCGCCGAACCGCCGCCGCGAAGAGTTGCCATAGTTCTTCAACAACTTTTAACACTGTGCGTGTAATCGGGAGCTAACAACACGGCCGTCTCATACGTCTATAGGAGCATGAACAGCGGCACCATAACCGAGCGGCTCCGTGAGCACAGCCTCCCGCGGAACTCGCTCCAGGTCGGCCGCGTGGCTTCCGGCGTTGTCTACGCCGCGCTGTTCTTCTAGATGCCAGCGCGGGCCCTTTGGGGTCCGCGCTATCCAGGCTGGTGGTTGTTGTTGAATTGATGTCGCGTGGAGTTTCGTTTGACTCCGGCCGGCGGTCATTTTTTCACGGCCGGTTCAGCGCCGCAAACAAAATTCGCTGCGTCGTTGCTGTCCCCGCTGCCCAGGTATTGCGCGACTTGGGGATACACGCAAAGCGGCCGCGTGCGATCCACAGGGCCCGCGGGCGCTCCCGGCCCCCCACTACCAGCACGGTGCGATGCCACGATCCGTTCCGGCGCTTTGCCGTTTTCCACCCATTGCTCCAGCGCGCCCAGCGCGTCAAAACTGCTGGGACCATCGCCGCCGCCGCAATGATTCATCCCCGGCGCCATGAACAAGCGCACCGCTTCGGCCGCTTTGCTCGCGCCCAGCGTCCCGACCACTCGGTTGTAGTAGTCGATCGTGTTACGCGGCGGAATCAACTGATCGGTCCAACCGTGGTAGAGCAGCAACTTTCCGCCGTGTCCCACAAATTTCGAGATGTCCGGATCGATGGCGTTCAATAAACCATTGTCCAGCTTGTCGGCCAGGGCCATATCCTTATCGAAATCGAAGGTCTTGTAATCCCAGGCAGGATCTTTGAAGACGACATACTTGAAATGGTCCGTGGCGATACCCAATGGCTGCGGACCTCCCGCCAGCGCGCCCCAACCCATTTCGCTGCCGGGCTCGAGACCTGGAAAAATCTCCTGGCCGGTGCGCGGATTCTTGGCCGGACCGTAGATCTTGCGTGCCGCTTCTACTTGCGGCGCGTTCAGGCAAGTGGCTTGATCCTCGGCCGCGCATCGCAACACCTTGGGATCGAACCCGCAACGCCGGGGATTCTCCAGCACGCCGTCCTTCACGCCGTCGTTGGCGTCGCAAGCCTCCAGCACCGCCTTGTGGATCAGCGCAAACTTCTCACGTGGGATCAAGGCGGAGGGGCTCCTTCAACGTTGCCTGACCGGCCCACAGCGAGTAGGCCGTCAGGTGTGTCCAGTAGTTGGCGGGCGCGCCGGCGACGATGCCGTCGTAGTCGGCGGGAAACTTTTGGGCCTCTTTGAGTCCCTGCTTGCCGCCGGAGGAACATCCCACCCAATAGGACCGCTGCGGATCGCGCCCGTAATACGCCGCAATGATTGCTTTGGCCTTCACGGTCATCTCATGCACGGCGCGATAGCCGAAGTCGGTGAGCTTTTCGGGATGTCCGAGCGCGAAGCTGCCGCTGCCGCCGGAGTGCCCGGTGTCGGTTGCCGCCGTGGCACCGCGCCGGAGCGCGGCGCTCAGTGCGGCGGGATTGATCGCCCCGGACCAGCCGCCATTGCCGTTGGCTTGAAACTTGCCGTTCCATGCGCCGGCCCGCCGGCGAATCCGCGGCCGGCATCCACACCTCGATCTTGATTTCAGAATCGGAGGACGGCCGCAGCGTAGCCGTCACGCGGCAGGAGGTCGGCAAGTCGTTGGCGGCCTCTACGAATTTCGACGATGTGATCGTTGCGTCCGGCAGTTTGAGCGCGGCGAGGTTCTCGCAAGAAGTGCCGGGGACTTGGGCGAAGCCGGGGGACACTAAGAAGGTAACCGCCACAACCAGCGTTGTTCTCATAAGAAATGAACCTCGCACAATCTAACTGCCCTGCTTTACCTGCCTCCTGTTCAACTATCAAGCACAACGTACCACGTTATGGCCTCATTGCGAAGCCGCTTCCTTGAGCCACGCGTGGAAGGGACAACGAGCCGACGCTCAGATCTTTCCGATCTCGGCGAGGACTTCAAGGTCGGACAGAATGCGCAAGTGGTGGGCCGCGCAAAATTCAAGAACCGCTGGATGTCCGAAGTGGCGCATGTTGCGCGTACACAAGATTTCCGCTCGTCCTTCAATTGCGGTGAACAGCACATAGTCGTCGGCCGGATCGGCTAGGATCACCGGTCGAGAAACGACTGGCTCGACAAGAACGGCGGCAATTCTCAGACCATCCACAAATGCCGAGACATCCGATCGACGGAGCTCGCTGCGCAGTTGAATGCGCGGGTGCAGAAGGATTCTTTCCACCTCAGCGAGAATGTGGTTAGAAAGAATCAGTGTGTGGGAATCGCGGATAATGTCGAGGAGACGCTTAGCTGGTCCACGCGGACTCATCGCGGCGCGGACCAGAATGTTGGAATCTTGCGTGAGTCTCACGTTCGCCGGCCGCGGATGTCGCGGATGGCCTCGTCAACTAAGTCATCCACTTCCGCCTCGTCGGCATGCACTCGCGATCCAATAGTGTCGGCCGCCGCCATGACTTGTCGCCAGGCAGCTTCACGCTCCGATTCCGACGGCTCAGGGTAAGCCGTCAGGGTGATCGTTTCGTCCTGGCCGACGGGACGTCCCAGCCAGCGCTCCACGACCAAGCGCTCGTCGGGAGCCAACTCGCTCGCTTTGTGAAGGCAGCCGTTCATTTGGAAGGTGTAGCCTCCGCGTGCGGGGCCAGCAACTGTTCCTTGCGATAGACCAGCGTCCCGGTTTCATAGCTGGCGATTTCGAAGTCGTGGCCGTGAGTGATAGCGTCAGTGGGACAAGCTTCCACGCAGTAGCCGCAAAAAATGCAGCGGTTGTAATCGATGTTGTAGACCTTGGCGTAACGGTCCCCGGCGCTGACGCGGTTTTCACCGGTGTTCTCAGTGGCCTCGATATAGATGCAGTTCGACGGACAGGCTGCCGCGCACAGAAAGCAGGCCACGCATTTTTCCAGGCCGTTGGTGTCGCGCTGCAAGACATGCACGCCGCGGAAACGGCCCTCGAAATTGGGCGCCTCGAAGGGATAGTCTTCCGTGATGGAAGGTTGAAACAATTCCTTCAGAGTCACCGCCATGCCCTTGGCGATGTTCGTGGCCGTGTTGATGGTTTCACCGATCATCGTAGTTGAGTATAACACGGGCGGAAACCGCAGGATTCCTAACGCCGGCCTTCCCGGCAATGGAGGCAATGGTGTGATAGCCAAGTGCGCTAGGAGACTGGATGGAGCCATGCCCAAGGTACACATATTTCAGGTGATCGTCGAGCAAGATGAAGCTGGCTATTTCGTGGCGGAATGTCCGGCGCTTCGCGCCTGCTACACACAGGGCAAGACCTACGAAGAGGCGATCAAGAATATCGAGGACGTAATCGGCCTCTGTCTTGAAGACCTGAAGAGGCGGAAGCAGCGCATTCCCGTCCAGCCGGAAATCATCGGCGTCAAGCGGCTGGAAATCGCGGTGTGATCCGTGGGTCTACAGGTCCTCAAACCCCGCGAGTTGATTCGCGCCTTGGAGCGCATGGGTTTCCGCCTTCTGCGGGTATCGGCGGGGAGTCACCGGCAGTTCCTGCATCCGGACGGTAGACAAACGACGGTCCCAGTCCATAAAGGAGGGGATCGTCATTACGCGGCATGGCAAACCCGCGGGCGTCTTGATCGGCTTCGAATCGGAAGACGATTGGCTCGATTACAAACTGGAGAATGATCCGCGCTTCCTGCGGCGCGTAGGATCGGCGCGTCGCAGCCTGCGGGCTGGGAAGGGTGTTCGTTTGTGAAGGCCCGTGGCGATAGGACAGCTTCGAGACGACCATGATAGGTCTCCCTTGGCAGTTCACATTATTCGTATTAGGAATCTATTGCATCATTGGTGTAATTGCTGGGATCTTGGTTAGTCTAGGCGCGAAGTGGATACTGCGGAGCAAGACTACAAACCTATTTTTCGACTCGCTCGCGGGGATGATCGGTGTAGTAGCTTTCCTCGTGGTAAGCGCTGAGGCGCGTCGCTATGCCCTTGAGGTAAACGGTAAGATCATGGGCTGGCCCGAGGGCTACGAATGGTGGGGAGCGCGGCCGTGGGTGGTCAGCCACGAGCACATTGTGGCGGTAGGCCTTGTCCTTCTATCGATCTCTCTTTCAGTTGCTATTCGTGGCCGCTGGTCTTTGTGGCGGTCGCGGAAACTGGCACGACCGCAGAAAATGAGCAGCCCTTGATCGCGCTGTCCGGCGACGACGCCCCTACGCCTTGATTAAGTTCAAAGACTTCTTAGGATCCGCGGTGAACCCCGGAAAAATCTGCTTGAGCGCATCGTTCTTCTGATGCTTCACCAGTACCTCGCTGAGCACCGTGCGGAAGTCGGTGGTCAAGGCCAGGTCGCGGCCTTCGTTGAGTTGTTCGTTCGCCAGGCCCGGCCACTGCCCGTAAACTTTGCCGCCCTTGACGTCGCCGCCCATCACGAACATGCAGTTGGCGTGGCCGTGATCCGTGCCGCGATTACCGTTCTCCTTGGCGGTGCGTCCGAACTCGGACATCGTTACCACCACAATGTCCTCCATGCGGTCGCCCATATCTTCGTGGAATGCCGCCAGGCTCTGGCCCATTTCGCGCAGCAAGTTCGCCAACTGGCCTTGCGCATTGCCTTGATTCACGTGAGTGTCCCAGCCGCCGGCGTCGGCGAAGGCGACTTCCAGGCCGACGTTGGATTTGATCAACTGCGCGATTTGCTGCAGCGCTTGTCCGAAGCGCGTTCCTTGGCCGTTGCCCGCGCGCGGATACTCCGCGCCATTGTCGGGTTGATACTTGGACGGATCGGCTTTGCGCAACATGCCAATGGCATCGAACGTTTCACGTCCTGGGTTTCCCAGTTGCTTGTCCATCGTCTGTGCGTAAATGGCTTCGAATCCCCCGGCGGCCGAGGGCGCGCCTTGCACCATGAAACTCCGCAGATCGGGCACTGCAACCGCCGCCGCCGGTCCTTGCAACATGCGCGGCAAGTTTTGGCCCAACGCCACGGCGCGAAACGCGGAGTCGTTGCCGTCGTGTAGTTCATGCACGGCGCGATTCAGCCAGCCGTCGCGTGTGCTCTTCACGCCCGGCGTGCCCGATTCCATGTAGTCCTGGGCGTCGAAGTGCGAGCGCGTGGTGTCTGGCGATCCTGCGGCGTGCACGATGGCCAACTGTTGCTTCTGGAACATTGGCTGCAACGGCGCGAGTGCCGGATGCAGGCCGAAGAAACCGTCCAGATCGATCGCCATGGTGTTGGCGTCGCCTTCTCCGGAGGGTTTTGGCGCGGGAACCGCCAGCGTGGGACGCATCGCGTAATAGTTGGGCTCGGCATACGGCACCACGATGTTCAAACCGTCGGCCGCGCCGCGCTGGAACAGCACCACCAGGATTTTCCGCCCGCCATTCGTGGACGGACCCACAGCCACCGCGCGGGTGAGAAAAGGCGGCAGCGCGCTGAAGCCCATCAGGGCCAATCCGCCGTTCTTGACGAAGGCACGCCGTGAGAAGTTCATAAGACCTCGATCTGCCACAGAGACACAGAGGACACAAAGATCGGAAACACAGAGAACGAAAAAATCGGGTTTGTTCTTCTCTGTGCTTCCGATCTCTGTGCTCTCAGTGCCTCTGTGGCGAAAATCCTATCTCCTTTGGAACTCCGGCGAGCCCAGCACTAATCCCGCCAGGTTCACCGGTTGTTGCGCTTCCTTGGACGCATCCAACTGCTTCTCAATGCCGCTGCGCGTTTCGGGCGAGAGTTGGCCGTCCAGGAATACTTTCACCACGCTCGACAAATCGTTGGGATCGCCCAGCACCGCGCTCAGATTCACCGTGATGCCGCGCAAACGGTTGGAGGTTAGCGCCAAGGCGAAGTTCATGCGATTCAGCAGCGCGCCGGTGTTCACCCAGGCGTCGGCGGTGTCGGAGTATCCGGTGGGCGGCTGGCATCGATAGAGCGGCTCGCCGATGCGATCGGTCCACTGTACCAGCGGCAGCGGCAACTCCATTTGCGCGTCGGTGGCGCGCGCCGCGCTGGCCACCAGCTCGAAGGGCGTCTTGATCTTGGCGCGGTACGTTTCTTTGGACCAAAATTCCGGCGACCAGATCATGGTGTGCATCACCGCGCGGAGATCGCCGTCGCTCTTCAGGAACGTATCGGCCATGCGCGCCACCAGCGCGGGAGGCGGATTGTCGGCTGATGAAGCGCTGCGCCAGTTTGGTGGAGATGAACTGGGCCGTGCTGGGATGTTTCGCCAGCAAGTCCAGCACTTCTTCGCCGTCGCGCTGTGCCGCCGGCGTCGATCTTTTGGCCCAGCACCATCTTCGGTTCGGGATCGTGCGCTCGCGGCTGGAAATGGAATTCCGGATCCTGCGCGGGCTGCGGATGCGTCCAGCCGGTGAAGCAGCGCGCGACTTCGATCACGTCCTTCTGCGTGTAGCCGCCGTCCACGCCGAGCGTGTGCAGCTCCATCAGCTCGCGGCCGTAATTCTCGTTCAAGCCGCGGCGTGGGCCGTTGGCGCATTTGCTGCCGCTGCTCGGGAGTCATGCGCTGGGCCATGCGCCGGAATTGCGCTTCGTTGCGCTCCGCATGCTTCGGATCCACGCTTTGGAAATTGTCCAGGTAGAACAGCATCGCCGGGCTCTTGCGCGGTGGCTTCCAGAAGATCGCGGAATTTGCCCCAGCACGTGCGGACGGATGGTGTCGCGTTCGTAATGCGTCAGCAGATAGCGATCCTCGCCCTTGGCGGCGAAAACGTTGAAATGGTTGAACCAGAAATCGGTGAGTTGCTCTTCCAACTGGCGCTGGCTATAGATCGCCCGCGTGAGTTTGGCCAGCGACAATTCCACTACAATGCGCTGCGGTCCCATCTGGTTCAACATCATACCGGGCGCCTGGTCGGGATTGTTCATAGCGGCCTGGCGAACCTGCGCTTGTTGTTGCGTTCGCTGGGCCTCCATGCGGGCGCGATACTCTTCCGGCGTGATCCCCAAGCGCTTGGCGGCTTGATTGGCCTGCGGGTAATCCTTCATCAGATCGCCCGAGGAGCGCGCCAGTGTGGTGTAGTGCTTCAGGCGCGCTTCCATGTCGGTGTTATCGATGCCGGCGGGACTCAGTTGCTGTTCTACATACTTCTCGATGCCCATCGCCACCACGCGTTCCACATCGCCGGGACGCGGTCCGTAGCCCAGCCGGTTCAGCACGTGCATGACGGCTTCGTCGCGCGTCAACTCCTGGGTGGCGAGTTCGTCAAGCGTCTTGGGCGCGGTGGGCTTGGCGGCTTGGGTGGTCTTGGGCTTGCGTTGCTTCTGCTGCTGCGCTTGCGGGAAAGCCGGGAGAACCAGCGTGGTTACGAGAAGTGCGGTTAGAAGTGCGTGGAGGCGAAGCTTCATCCGAAATGCTCCTTACCTATATACGTCCACTATAACCCCAGTTAGGCCGGAGTGTTGCGAAACAGCGATGGTCCTAGTGCCAGCGGGCTTGTCATGTGAAGGTGACAACCTACTCCAGCCAGCCACTGCGATAGGCGATCCACCAGCTCAGGGCAAAGATCGGGATGGTCGCGATGATTCCCCAGAGCAGCGGCAGAGAGAAGTCTGCAATGGTCGAGAGGACCATGAAGATCAACCAGAACCACTTCTTTTGCAAGGCAGACTCCTTCTCGGATCAGCTTACACCGGTTTCCCTGCGGGTTGGCTTAGAAACAGCGCTAAAGGCAAAGCGGACAGCAACTTGGCCGCTCCCCATTCGCCCCGCTATCCTGCCATTCAGCGCCCCAGCATCCCCATTCGGTTGAAAGAACTACTCAAGGGGCGGCAGAGCGCGATACAAAGGATGGGTCGTTGTGTACCCAAAACTAGGAGAGTGTGCATGCCTCGGTATCACGCAGCTAATCGCTTGTTGAAATACGTAGATGCTTCGGTGTCAGTTGTCGCCGGGGCGGCCTTTGAGTCGATCAAGTTCTTCAACAAGTACAAACCCAATCCTTCCATCACCCCCAAGTGGTCGGACAAGCCCTTGCTGAAATCCTGGCAGAAGAGCAAGCCGACGCTGGGTTGGCCGCGCGAGACCGATTCGCTTTGTCCCGATTGCGTGCGGGAAGCGCGCGAAGCCATCATCAGCGGCGAGCGGGACATCAAGGACCTGATGAACGAAAAGGTCGGCGAGATCAAGGCTCAAATCATCGAGCGCGATGGCCAGGTCTGGATGATCAAGGATTGCCCGACCCACGGCCACTATGAAGATCTGATGGCCGACGACGTCAAGTTCCTCTCCTGGATCGAGCAGAACTTCCCGGGCCGCGACATTCGCGCTCACAACGACGAGAAGCTGCATCACCATGGATCCAGCACGGTGCGCTACGGCCGCGGCTCGGTGCTGACCGTGGATCTGACCAACCGCTGCAACATGATGTGCGATCCCTGCTTCATGGACGCCAATCAGGTGGGCTACGTCCACGAGCTTTCCTGGGAAGAAATTCAGGAAGTTTTGGACAACGCCTTGACCATCAAACCGCGCCGCCAGATGTCGGTGCAGTTTTCCGGCGGCGAGCCGACCATGCATCCGCGCTTCATCGACGCCGTGGCTTACGCCCGCAAAGTCGGCTACAACAGCGTGCAGGCGGCTACCAACGGCATCGAGTTCGCCAAGAGCAAGGAATACTGCAAGAAGGCTTTCGAAGCGGGCCTGCGTTACGCTTACCTGCAATTCGACGGCATCGGCAACGACGCCAACAGCCATCGCCAGGTGGGCAACCTGTTCGACGTGAAGGTTCGCGCCATCGAGAACATGCATGAAGCCGGCATCGAGATCGTGCTGGTGACCACGCTGGTGAACGGCGTGAACAACGATCAGGTGGGTCCGATCATCAAGTTTGCGCGCGAGAATCCCAAGAAGATCAGCTTCGTCAGTTTCCAGCCGGTATCGTTCACCGGCCGCGACGAAGAGATTACGCCGGAGCGCCGCCTCCGCCAGCGCTACACGCTGTCGCACATGGCCCAGGACGTTAAGGATCAGGCTGGCATCACCGAGCCGACCCGCGACTGGTTCCCGATTTCGCTGATGGGTCCGTTCTCGGACTTCGCCGATCACGTCCACGGACCGAACGTGGCCTTTGGACAGTTGAGTTGCGGCTGCCATCCCAACTGCGGCGTGGGCACGGCGCTAATGGTCAACAAGGACAATAAGGAGTGGGCGGCGGTGCCGGACTTCATCATGGTTCCCGAGTTGATCAAGGACATTCAGCACGTCACCGACGCGGCCCGCAGCAAGGGTTTTTCCAATTTCATGCTGGCCTTGGCGCTGCTCAAGAACTATCGCAGCTTCAAGTCCCCGGCCAGTTTCTCGCTGTGGGATCTGATGAAGAAATTCGACAAGAGCTTCAACCTGGTGGGCGACAAGAACAAGTACGGCAGCGTGGAAACGGGCCGCTCGTTGGAAGACGCCCAGAAGCGCCGCCAGGATCCCTGGAACTTCCTGTTCATCGCCGGGATGTGGTTCCAGGATCTGTTCAACTACGACTTCCGCCGCACTGAAATGTGCATCATTCCGTATGCCACGCAGGAAGGCGAGATCAGCTTCTGCGCGTATAACACGGGCATCGGCTGGCGCAAGATCATCGAGAACATGCACAAGAACGCCACCGTCGGCGAGTGGTATCGCCAGCATGGCAAGCACATGGTCTACGCCAAGGGCAAGAAGGTGGACCTGGACGTTTACGAGACTACCCTGAATATCGACGCGCAAGACGCGTCCAAGGTCAAGTCGCACGAGCATGAGGCGCCGGCGACCGCGGCCGAAGAAGAGAAGGTGCGCCGCAAAGCCGCGCGCGAAGCCGCCAAGGTCCGGGAGATCTACGAAGAGATGGTTCTTGGAAGGAAGCCGGAGGCACTGGTGTCCATCGGCGCCATTGGCTCGATTGGCGGCAAGGTTCCGGGCAGCGCTCCACAACTGACGCAACTCGGCGCTATGGCTGCGCCCGCTTCGAACGGCGGCGCTTGTGGCTGCGGATCATCGCAGGCCGAAAAGACAGAAGATCGCGAGTTGGCGGGCATCGCGGGAGATTAACGGCGACTAGACCACCCTAGCTTAGCCGAGTCTTCAAGGATGTCCGCAGGAAGCCCCGGATCGGAAACGATCCGGGGTTTTTTTTGCGCTGGCAACTAGTGTCCTGAGTTGCAAGTTCACTGAATAAGTCGCCACTCTCTTTTTGCCCCAGCCTGCGCTAGCAGGCGAAAGAGGAATAGCCCCAGGCGAGGCGTAGTTCAGCCGAGCCTGGGGGTAGCAGGCAAAAGAAGCCAAGCCTGCGAAGCTGACGACAGAACCTCTGCCACCGTCTCTGTCGCCAGCTTCGCAGGCTCAATTCCGTTGGGTCAACAACCCCAGGCTCGGCTGAACTACGCCTCGCCAAGGGCTACTACTCTACCGCCTGCTACGCAGGCTCGCCTGCGAAGCCGGGGGCGCTCGCGAGGCGCCGTCAATGCCAAGCTATACAAGATTTGGTCCACGCAGTAGGGCTACCACCGCATTTATGCGACGAACTTGTAACTCGAGATACTAGCCCTTGACGGAAATTGAGATTCCGCGAAACTTAATGACTGTTCTACCGGAAATGGGCACGCCGAAGCGCGTGGCCGGCTCGAATTGCGTCAGCACCAGCCAATTGCGCAGTTCCCGCAATTGCTGTTCATCGCCGCCACCGTCCAGCACCTGGAAGTTGGTGATTCGTCCGTGATAGTCCACTTCCGTTTGCACCAGCACGCCGTCGGGGCTGGTGGTGAAGTTGACCGGCGGCAGTGCGCGCAACCGGGGCGGGGTTTGCAGGACCAGCGGCACGTCGTTGGTGATGTCCAGCGGCAAGGCGAACTGGTAGACGAATCCTCCGAAAATCAGCATCGCCGTAAGCAGGCCGGAAACCGCTGGGATGGCCACGGGACGCAAGAAGTTGCTGACATGCACCGACAGCCGGCTGAACAATCCCAAAGTTGCTCCCATGACCGGTTGCGCGGCGCGAGAAATGCTCAGGCGAACCCGCAACTCCAGGTCGGGGGGCGGCGCCACGCGCGCCTGGCGCACCAGTTGACGCAGGGCGCCCAACTGTTTGGCGTGAACCTGGCACTCCGGACAGGCCTCCAGATGCCGGTCCAACTGGGCGGTCAGGTTCCTACCCAGGGCCTGATCCAAATATCCCGAGAGTTCGATTCTTGCTTCCGTGCAGTTCATGTTTCTGGATTTCATGACATCACCACATTTCCCGCCACATCGCTACGAACTTCTCTTCCCACATTCCCTGTGGCCCGGCTGGCGTGCCTGCTAGCGGCCTCTGCTTCCGCGGGCAGCAGCCTGGTCAAACGCTTGCGCAAGGCCTCCCGTCCGCGGCCGACTCTCGATTTTACGGTACCGAGCGACACTCCCAACACCTCGGTGATCTCGTCGTAGCTCAAATCCTCCAGATCCCGCAACACCACTGCGGTGCGATAGTGCCGGGGAATCTCATCGAGCGCCTTACCCACGATGTCCCGCATTTCCTGGGATGCGGTTGTGTCGAACGGCGAACGGGACCGCTCCACCAGCATGTCTCCGAGGGTGGGAGCGTCGTGATCGGCACGGGCCCGGTCCACCGATCCCAAACAGGTTTCCAGCGAAGTTTCCCGCTGGGCATGCCGGCGCCACCAGCGCTTGTAGTTGCAGCCCTCGTGAACTGCGATCCGGAAAATCCAGGTCTTCAGCGAGGAGTTGCCCTGGAACTTGTCCAACCCTCGGTAGACCTTGAGGAAGACTTCCTGGACCGTGTCGGCGGCGTCCTGGGGATTGCCTACGATCCGATAGACCACGTTATAAACCGAAGCTTGGTAACGAGTTAGCAGGCGATCGAAGGCCTCTCCGGAGCCTGCCCGCACGGCCGACACCAAGGCGCTATCCTTGTCGGCCATGGACCACGGGCTAGCTGCCAGGTCCGCCATATCCTGATAGACCCCGCAGGTGTCGGAAATGTTCCCGGTGGACATGCTGTTTCCATCATACTCCTGCGCTCACGGTTTGGGCGCCAGGAAATAGGAATAGCCCCGCCGCGCGAGAAGCTCCGTACTATTTCGGCGCCGGCGGCCTGGTCGTATCCTGAGGTATATCGGTGAGAACCTTGGCCGCCTGCTTGATGGTGTGTTTCAACTCCTCGGTCATGGCGTCGGCCTCCTGGCGGGTGCGGATCACATGCGGCGTAATCAGCACGATCAACTCGGTGCGGGTGTGGCTGGTAACGGTGCTGCCGAACAGCACGCCGAGCCAGGGAATGTCGCCGAGCAGAGGAATGCGGTTCTTGGTAATGCTGTTGGTGTCTTGAATGATTCCGCCCAAGGAGATGGTCTGCCCGTCCTCGACACTAACCTGCGTATCCACCTCCCGATTCTGAATCGTCGGCGAAGGAATCGCCGTGCTGGGCGGCGGGCCGGGAACACTGACGGTCTGGCTGATGGCCAGGGTCACCATTCCACCGGCGTTGATGCGCGGCGTAACGGTCAGGAGCACGCCGGTCTCGGTCTGGTTGATGCTGTTGGTGAAAATGGATCCGCCGCCGGTTTGCTGCGCGCCGGTGTAGCCCACCGAAGTGAGCATCGGAATGCTGGTGCCGACTTCAATGTGCGCACTCTGATTATCGCTGGCCAGCACCGAGGGCGCGGAAATCACCTTAATCTTGCTGCGGTTTTCCACGGCGGTCAGAAACGTCAGCAACTCCCGCGAATGACCCACCAGCATGCCCACAGCGCCGCTCAGTACGGGAGTGCCGGAGGAGCCCGGCGCAAACAGACCGTCAACTGGCGATTGGTGGCGTCGCGCGCCTGGAGAAACGCGGTGACCCCCATATCCAACTCGCCGGTGAGATCCACTTCGAAAACCTTGGCTTCAATTAACACTTGGCGCGGCAGAATGTCCAGGTCTTTCAAAGTGGCCTTGATGTCCTCCCATTCCTGCGGCGTGCACTGCACGATCAGGTTGTTGTTGACGCTGTCGGGCACGATGCGCGGGCCGTAGGGCTGCTCCGTGCCGCCGGCCGCCTGCGGCGTGCCCGCCAAACGCGTGGGCGCGGCTCCGGAGGCGGAAGCCAGTCCGCCGCCGCTAAAGGCGCTGCCCCCTTGCTGTTGCTGCATCCCTTGCGACTGCAGGCCGCCCGCACCGCCTGTTCCAAACGAACCGCCCATACCGGACGTGCCGCCCATGCCGCCGGTTCCAAACGAACCGCCCATGCCGGGCGTACCGCCCATGCCGGACGTGCCGGATGAGCCGGACGGAAAGCCACCAGTTCGTCCGCTGCCGGTGCGCTGCGAACGCGGCGACGACGATACGTAGCCGCCGTAGAGTTGCACCAGCACGCTGGCCAGATCCTCGGCCAAAGCGTTTTGCACTTTGTACACATAGTTGCGCGTGCCGCCGCTCTTGGTGATCACGTCGAGTTTCTCCACCCACTTGGCCACTTCCACGAAGGACTCCGGATTGGCGCTGATGACCAGCACGCCGTTGAGCCGTTCCACGGGCAGAAACTGAATCGGCGATTTGCCGGATAAAGCGTAGGCGGCGAACACCGTTTGCAAGTCCAGAGCCAAGGCCCGCGCGGTGGAGTTTTTGGCCGGGAATAGCTGCACACGCTGGCCGGCGAAAGCATCGGAATCGAAGAGGTTGATCAACTCGACAAGCCGTTCCAGGCTGCGGCTGGTGTCGGTGATCAGCAGGATGTTGCCGGCTTCATGCACCACGATGCTGCCGGCGTCGGAGAGATAGTTGCTCAGCAGATGGCTGAGATCGACGGCCGAGGCGAAGTGCAAGGGAATCAGGTCCAACATCAGGCGGTCGTCCACCGGGAATTTCTTGGCGTCCAGGGTGGGCGAGATCGCGGCATGGTTGGCGTCCTTGATCGGCACGATGCGCCACAGGCCGCTGTTCTCGACCGCGGTGGCGCCGTTGACGCGCAAAATGGCCTGCAACAAGGGAAGCAAGTCGCTACGCTTCACCTCTCCCATGGTGTTGATGGTGACCGTACCTTTCACCGTCGGGTCGGCCACCCAATTCATCTTCAACTCGCCGGCGATGATGCTGACCACCTGCATCAGGTCGGCGTTGGGCAGATTGAGCGAGATGTTGGCATTGCCGTCGGGAACGGCCGGCGCGGGCGCAGTCTGCACCGGAGCGGCCTGTGGCGGCTGTGGAGATGCCGCCGGCGTGACGGGTTGCGGGGCTGGCGGCGCGGTTTGTCCCAACAGAGCCACAGTCAGGAAGATCGCCAGCCAATAGCGCGGCTGGGACGCCGCGAGCAAGTTTCTTAGCGATAGGTTTTTCATAAGACGGGTCATTTCACTCTCTCCCACCAAACTTGTTTTCCCCCGAACGGCCAGGGGTGCTCGACTTTTTTCCAACCATCCATAACCGTGCCTGCCGGATAGGTGTCTTTTACACCTAGACCGAACATGTCGGAGGAGGAGCGCGAATCGGGGTTCCCGGTGCTGGTGACGCCCTTGTACGGCAGGACACTGACGTTCCGCGCCGGCGCTCCCGGTCCAACCACCGGTGCTCGGCCCAGGCTTGGTCTGCTGCGTAGCTGGCTGTGCGGTCGCGGTGCTGGCCACCGGAACGGAACCGTTGATCTGGTGGGGGGAGGTTTGCACCTCCACGCGCTTTTGCTGGCCTTGGTACTCCACCATGGCGAAGGTGTCGCCGACTTTCACTAACTTGTATTCGCCGATCATTTCACCCAGACGCACCGGATGCGCCGGCGTGCCAGGCTGAGCGGCGCCGTCCACCATCAGCGCGATGGGACCGCTGCCGACATTCATCGAACCCAACAACAACGGATCGGGCGGCAGCGGCTTCAGTTCGGCGGGCTGCTCCTGGACGTTGTTGCGGTCGGGTGAGAACAGATTGTTCTGAGCGATCAACTCCGCGCCGGGAACCGGCCCCGCGGCCCAGTTCGGCGCGCCGGCGGCGGGAGCCGCGGCCTTCTCGAAAGCGTCGGAGGCCTTCTGTTGCTGGGTGGTGCGCACCCAGTCGCCGCGCAGTTTCAATCCCAAAACCACCGCCACGGCCAGCAGCACGACGTTGATGATCCATTTCTGTTTTCTCATGTTGGTCTCCTATTTCCCACTCTCTGCCGAGGAAGGAACCGGCGTCGCCTTGGCCACTCCCGAGATGAGAATGGACACGTTGACCTGCTTCTTCCCAGGGTTCTTTCCGGACGCCGGGGTGTTGGCCGCGGCGATTCGCAAGTGATCCACACCCAGGATGCGCGGCGAGGATTGCAAGGCGTTGAGGAACGCCAGCAGTTGATCGATGGGCGCGGCAAACTGCGTGGAGACGCCCACCAGCGCGTAGTCTTCGCTAAGATTCCTCGGCGCGGCGAACTCCACCGAACGCAACTGGATGCCGGCGCCATTGGCTGAATCGCGGACCAGTTGCTGCACCTCGGCGCTTTGCAGCGCGGACGTGGCGGCGGTCAGCAGACCCTTCTCCGAGTCCGTTACCGCCGCGGCCAGCGCCGTGGCGCTGGCCTCATGGCCGGGCACGGCCCGCGCGGCGGCGCGATACTTGCGCAACGTTTTCTGGCGCGTCTCCAGGGACCGCGAGGAGTCCGTGGCGGCGTCCCACAACGGAAAAATCACCTTGTAGAGCACCACAAAAAGCGCCAGTGCGGGAAGCAACAGCGTCAAGGCGCGGCGATCGCGCGCGCTTAAGCCCCCGCTCGGAACCGTGATCGCCAGACTCATGGCCGTCCTCCCGTCAACTCCATGCGGATGCGGAATAGTTCCTTGCCCTCGTTGTTCTTGGTGATCGCCGAAAGAAACTCGGGATTGCGGAATTGTGGAGAAGTTGCCAGCAAGGCCAGCAGTCCGGAAGCGGAATCGGCCGAGCCGGTAATCGTGACGCCGTCATCGCCGATATCGGCATCGGCCAGAGAGGCCGTGGCCGGCAGCAGGCGGGTCAGCTCCGCCAGCGTGCGCAGGCGCGCCGGCGTGCGCCCGCGCAAGGCCGCCAGCGTAGTGACGCGCGTCAACTGGCGGCCTTCCTTGCCTTCCAGCTTCTGAATGTATTTCACCTTCGGCTCCAGCAAGCGAATCTTGTCGTTGACGTGACGCAAGTAGAGATAATCCTGCAACGTGCCGCGCATGCCCACGGCCGCCAGCAACAGAACCACGACGCCGGCCAGCGCGTAGGTCAAGGCGTGCGTCCAGGGCGATTCATAAACGCGGCGGGCCTCCGGCAGCAGGTTGATGCTGAACGGGCGCTTCTCCAGCGCCGCCAGCGCCGCGGCATAGGCGACATCGGGCTGCTCGATGGTGCGCACGTCGGCGTCGTCGGGCAGGCGCATCTCGGCGCGGCACAGTTGCAACTCGCGATCGAGCGAGGCCAGCGGAACTTCCCGGCTCCAGAGGGAAGCGTTGCTCGATACAGCGAGAATCTCGGCGGCTTCGCCCTGCCGCGACACTACAAAGACCGGCGCGGATTCCAGCGCTAATCCATAAAGCACGGCCGCCGAGGTGGTGAATCCGGAGATGGGAATGCCGGCCTGCGCGAACCATTCGTAATACGATGCGGCGATGCCTTTTTCGATCATCACTACGGCTACTTGCAAGTGTCCGGTGTCACTGGCGCGGCCGATCGGGCTGTAGGCGTAGTCCACGCCGCCTTCTTCAAAGGGATGTAGGCCGTCCACCTGATACTCGATGGCTTTGTCGAGCGCGCGCAGCGCTTCGGCGGGCAGCGTGAGTGTGCGTAACAACACGTCGCGGCGCGGCAAGGCTACCACGGCGTTGGCAACGGATAATCCTTGGGAACGCAGGAATTGGCGATAAGCCGCGCCGGCTTCCTCGGGACGGCGCGCGCGGAAATCGATCCAGGTCATGCGCCCGCCTTCGCTCACGCCGTTCAGGCCGCGCTTCAGGCAGACGAATTCCAAGTTCGACGCCGGCGCCATCCCGCGCCAGCGCTTTCGACTCGCCGCGTACCGCGATTCCGATTGCTGTTTTCCAGGTCAGCATAAGGTTCAATTCGGGTTCAGTTGGTGTCGTGCCATTCAATCAAGCGAATACCCAGATCTTTCTTTTGATCTCGTACGTAAACGGCGCGGACCACGCGCTCGATATCGGACATCTGGTGCGGCGCTACTTGCGCGCGTCCATGGGCGATGAGCGAAAAAGCCTCGGTCTCGCCGCTGACGGTTAAGTTCGCGGGCATTCGCCGCGAATCGAACTCGCGGATGGGGCGCATCGCGACCAGTTGATCGGCCCTCGATTCCGTCATCCCCGGCAACACGGCCAGCAATTCCGGGTGGGCGTAGTTTATGTTTATGGTGGTGCTGGTCCCAAATACTCCCAAGACTTCGTACAGGGAAGGGCGGCGGCGGCCGGCGGCGAAACTGCCATAGAATAACTCCGGCGGCATGGCCGGCAGGGCCAGCAATTCGTCGAGAGACGCCAGGTCTCTCGCCTCTTTCTGGCGATTGGAATGGCGGTAAGCCTGGAACTGTTCCACCAACGTGTCGGCGGCGTTGTCGGCGAGACCCAACTCCACGAAGAGCGCGTGCAGCATCTGCGGCGTCGCCAGGTTCACGTTGTACATCGCGGAGGCCGGGAAATACTCCACGTGCGCCGTACCGGTTGCGAATTGGAAATCGTACTGACGGAAATAGGTCTCCTCTTCGGCTTGCTTGGGATCGGTGGCAGGTGTAGCCATGCGCAACACCGCCGCTTCGATGCCGGCGCGGGCCAGAAAATATCCCTGCTCCGATTCGGCCAGCAGGCGCGTGGACTCCACTTCCGATCGCACGTTGGCCGCCAGCGCCATGCCCACAAAGCTGAGGATCACGGTCATCCACAAGACCGCCAGAAGCGCGGAGCCGCGGGTGGGACGTATGGGACGTATGGGACGTATGGGAATCATGGCCAGACCTCCCGCGCATTAACGATGGCCACCGTGGCCATCGGGGCGATGCCCCGTGCTTCCAATCCGCGGAAACGTACGGCCACGGCGCGCGGCAACAGGCGCGGATCGCCGGGCCAAAACTTTCCCCAATACACCGGGCCATCGGGCGGCTCAATCAGGTATTCGAAGGCGCAGTCGTGAATGCCGGTATAGAGGATGCGCGTGTTCGGTCCGGCATGTGGCGCGCGATACTGGACCGACATTCCATTTTGACCCTGGCCAACGTCTTCGACCACGGCGGCGGCATCGTCGTCGTCGCGGAAGGGATACTCGTTGTAAAGCAGCCGGCATTCGTTGCGGGCGTTATGTTCGAACCAGTATTCTGCCAGCCACGACCCGCCGCGCTGGCGCGTGGCCACCGAATAACGGGTGAGAAAATGCAAGCGGTCGGCGGCGCCGTCGAACAGCAGGAACGACACCCGCTGATCGAGCGGGCGCCAGATCACATAGCGGGCCCGTGCGCCGGCCAACTGCGCGGCGATCAAATCGCCGGCGGCTACCACGGCGCGGTCGGCGGCCAGACGGGCATCACCGCGCTGCCAAGTCCCGATGCCGATGCGCATGGCGAATAGCAATCCCAGGGACACGAATCCCAGCAAGGTGATCGCCACCAGTAGCTCGATCAGCGTTACGCCTGCGCCATCTAGCGCAAGCGCCTTTGATCCGCCGCGTTGGAATTTCCGGTTCATGTCCTTATCTTCTTATCGTGTCGGTCAAAGCTTGGATGCGCGCCGTTTCCAGCGTGTAGCTCTTGGCGCCACGCGCAGTGTTCCACACGCCCACCAAGGTCATGCGTACCAGCAGGTAATTAGCCTGCGCCTCACGAGCCGGCGGAACCACTTGGGCGCGCGCGGTCCAGTGATAATCGCCGGCCCACTGGCCACTCCAGGTGTTGCCGTCTTTCCAAGGGGGCAGCGCCAACAACTCGTTCATCTGCGCGCGGGCCAGCAAAGTAACGCGCTGGTAATCCTCGGCGCGTCCGATGTTGCGCATGGAAGTGGAGAGCACTCCGGAAATCGCCGCCACCGAGCTGCCCAGGATCATGACCGCCACTAGCGCTTCTAATAACGTAAACCCACGTTTGTCTGTTCTCATCGGGATACCTCCCGAACCGAAGGAAACAGGGTGAACGGATCGGAAACTACTTCCACTTCCCGGCCACGTTGATTGCGCAAACTCACGCGCATCACTTGCGTGCCGCCATCGGGATACACCAGAAACGCCAAACGCCGCTCGCTGCGCACCTGAATGGTGTTGGGAATCTCCCAGGAGGAGACCGATCCGCCTTCCAGATCGCGCAGTTCCACGGCGCGCGATTGCGGGTCCACAGTGACTTGCATGTAGTGCCGCGTGCGCAGGGCCCGGGTGCGCGCCATGCGTAGCGTGGCGGCCAGACGCTCGCCGGCGGCGCGCAGCCGCACGGTTTCCAGGCCCGCTCCCACGGAGGGCGCCACTACCGCGGCGAGCAACCCCGCCAGGGTCATGACCACCAGCATCTCGATCAATGTGATTCCTGTAGCGCAGGCCTCTGGCCTGTTCTTTTCTCCTGCAAAAAGAACAGGCCAGAGGCCTGCGCTACAGGAGCCCGCTCGCATTGGTTCTACAGGTTTCATTGGTTAGTTCTTCCAACTGCAAACATCGGCGTCTTCCTTATCGCCGCCTTCTTTGCCATCCGCGCCCAGCGACATAATGTCCGGCTCATCGCCGTGATCGCCCGGGTACTTGTAGATGTAAGGGCGGCCCCAAGGATCCATAGGAACGTCCTTGGGCAGATACGGCCCGTCCCAGCGGTCCGCGCCTTGCGGCTTGACGCGCAACGCGTCCAGGCCCTGCTCGCTGGTCGGGAAGCGGCCGGTATCGAGTTTGTAGGCGCCCAGCGCGGTCATAAAATCGTTGATCTGCTGGTGCGCAACTGTTTGTTTCGCACCGCTCACTTTGTTCCACAATCTCGGCGCTACCAGCGCGGCGAACAATCCGATGATGGTCACCACCACCAGCAGTTCGATGAGCGTGATACCCCGTCTGTTTCTTTTCATTGGCCACCCCAATTCATTTCGGCTCTATTTGGTAAAGGGCACGTCGTTCATGCTGACAATCGCCAGCATCATGGAAAGCACCATCGTTCCCACCATCAGACCCATGGTCAAAATCACCAGCGGCTCGAACAGCGCCGTGGCGCGGCGCACGGTGGTTCGCGTTTCGGCGTCGTAGATATCGGCCATGCGCGTGAACATGGTGTCGAGCCGGCCGGTCTCCTCACCGACCTGCAACAAGTGCGACGCCAGCGACGGAAACGCCCCGGTGCGCCGCAACGGCCCGGCTAACCCCTCGCCGCGCTTGACGCCTTGCGCGACTTCGTCCACCGCGTTGGACATCACCTTGTTCCCCAACATGCTCTTGCCGATGCGCAACGATTGCACCAGCGGAACGCCGTTGGCCACCAGCGTGGACATGCTGCGCGCGAAGCGCGCCGTCTCCGCGCGGCTGACGATGGCGCCGATCGCCGGCATGTGCAGCTTCATGGTGTCCCAACGCAGCCGCCCGGCCGGCGTGGCCACCCAAAAGCGAAAGGCCACAACGGCGGCAATGACCACTCCGAGAAACCACAGGCCATATTGCTGGGTGAGTTCGCTGAGCGTGAGCAGCATCTGCGTCGGCGCGGGAATCGGCAGTCCGGATTCCTTGAAGACTTCCGAGAATTTCGGGATCACGTAGCCCAGCATCAGCGCAACCGAGCCCATTCCGACCAGCGCCAGCAGCGCCGGGTAGATCATCGAGGAAATCAGGAAGCCGCGCAGTTCCCCGGAAGCCTGCTCCGACTCCGACAAGCGCAGCATGACTTGCGACAGCGATCCGGAAGCTTCGCCGGCGCGCACCATGTTGCGGTAGAGCTCCGAAAAGATTTCCGGGTGTGTTGCCAGGGCGTCGGTAAGTGATTTACCGCCCTTCAACTCGCGCAGGATTTCCTGAATCACCGTGCGGAAGGCAGGGCGCTCGCTCAATTCCGCGGCGATGGAAAGGGCGCGATCGAGCGGCAGGCCGGCCTCGAGGAGCGTGGCCAATTCCTGCGTGAAATACAGGCGGTCGGCGGCGCCGGGGCGGCGGCGCAGCAAGCCGGCGAAATCGAAGGACAGGCTTCCGCCGCCTTTCTGACGCTGCACGCCGACGTACACGGGCGTCAAACCGCCGATGGTCAGTTCGCGGGCCACCATTCGTTCGGTATCGCGGGTCAGCGAACCTTCCAGGAGCTTGCCGTCGGCGGCAATCGCTTTGTAAAAGTATTCCGGCATAAAAAACTCACAACAAAAGCAACCGCCGATGAACGCCGATGAACGCCGATCAGAACTCGTTCACCAAACGCCTCATCTCTAACCTTGAGACTCCGAAGTTCAAGAGAAGGCAAACTCTGAGTCCAGTGGCCTTCAGATAGTTCAGGCATTGAGGCCACATGGGTGGCATCGAGAGCCTTTGCTACCTTCAACTCAACCAATACGCAATCGGCAACGAGCAAATCTGCTGTGTAGCTACCAACGACAACGTCGCGATAGTTCACAGCGATCATTTTCTGTTGCTCGACCTCGAGGCCGGCCAGCCTCAACTCGTGCGCCAATGCATTCTCGTAAACTTTCTCCAAGAAAGCAACCCCAAGAGTATTCGACACAGTGAACGCGCAACCGTTGATGGTGTGCGAGATTTCATCCAGTCGGCGTTGATCGGCGTTCGTTGGCGATTGCATTGTTCTTAGAAACCCTCAAAAAAACACGCGTACGTTACTAGTTCGCGGAACCCATCGGCGTTCATCGGCGGTTGCATTTTTCTTAAAAATCCTGAGTCACGCGCAGAACTTCTTCCATGGTGGTCATCCCCTGTTCCACCTTCTCCAGCCCATCCTCTTTCAACGTCTTCATTCCCGCTCGCCGCGCCTGTGCCGCGATCTGCGTGGCGTCGGCGTTCTGCATCACCAGCCTTCGTACCGCCTCGTCCATTTCCATCAACTCGTAGATCCCCTTGCGCCCGCGATATCCGTGGTTGCAATTGGCGCAGCCCGCGCCGCCGCAATCGCGGCAACGCACCCGCACCAGGCGTTGCGCCAGGATGGCCAATACCGACGACGCGATCAGGTAAGGCTCCACGCCCATGTCCGTCAAGCGCGTCACCGCGCTGGGCGCGTCGTTGGTGTGCAAGGTAGAAAAAACCAAGTGGCCGGTGAGCGCCGCTCGGATGGCGATGTCGGCCGTGTCGCGGTCGCGAATCTCGCCGACCATGATCACGTCGGGGTCCTGGCGCACGATGTGCCGCAATCCCGCCGCAAACGTCAGCCCGATTTGCGGGTTCACGTGAATCTGGTTGATGCCGTCCATCTGATATTCCACGGGGTCTTCAATGGTGATGATTTTTTTGTCCGGCAGATTGATGCGCTTCAACGCCGAGTACAACGTCGTGGATTTGCCGCTGCCGGTGGGTCCCGTCACCAGAAAAATCCCGTGCGGACGCGAGATATAATGCGTCATGCGATCGAACAGGCGCGGCGGGAATCCCAAGTTGGCCATTTCGTAGAAGTCGCCGGCGGAACGATCCAGCAAGCGCATCACCACGCTTTCGCCGTGCAGCGTAGGCAGCGTGGAGACGCGCAAATCGATGTCGCGGCCCAGAATCTTGAGTTGGATACGGCCGTCCTGCGGCAGGCGGCGCTCGGCGATGTTCAGGCGGGCCATCAATTTGATGCGGCTGACCACGGCCGCGCGCAAATCGCGCGCCGGAGCATCTACCAGCACCAGGACGCCGTCGATGCGGTAGCGCGCGCGGAAGTCGCGCTCGAACGGCTCCAGGTGAATGTCGGAAGCGCGCCGCTCCACCGCCCGCGCGATCAGGTTGTTCACCAGGCGGATCACCGGCGCTTCGCTGGCCATGTCGCGCAGGTGTTCGATGTCTTCGGTCTCGCTGTCGCCGCCCTCCACGAAGGCCAGGCCGGCGGCCGGCTTTCCGGCGGCTTCGTCTTGGGGATAGAATTTTTCCAGCGCCTCGGCCACTTCCGTTTCACCGGCCAGCAGCGCGCGCACCTCCATGTGCGTGAACATGCGCACGGCGGAGATCGTCTCGTTATCCAGCGGATCGGTCATTGCCAGCGTCAGCGTGTGATCGTCCACGCGCAGCGGCACGAAGCGGAACTGCCGCAAATAACGTTGTGACAGGCCTTCGATCTCCGGCGTCACCGCGGGATAGTCGTCCGCCGTGGCCAGCGGCACGCCCAGTTGCTCGGAGAGCGCCGCCAAAACCTCGCGGGCGGCCACAAATCCCAGATCCGCCAGAATGCGTCCCAGTTTTTCGGGACGGGAGGCCTGCATGGCCAGAGCTTTTTCCAGCTCCGCGGGATCCAGCAGCTTTTTTTGAACCAGCAGTTCGCCGAGTCGCATGAGAGTCAATTAGAATGCCACCACCGAAAGCTTTTGCCGGAACGCCTCCGCCGACAACCGGCGGCCCGCCGCCTCCTGCAGCCATTGCTTTTTGGTTTGCAACGACAACTGCGAGGGCAGATCCTTGAACTCCGCCTGATTGAAAAGATGCACTACCACCGCTACTTTCTTGTCGGGCGGCACAAAATCCAAACCCATCCCGTTGTTGCGCAGCAGGTCGCGGATGATCGTCTCCAGGTCCTTCATGCCCTCCGCCTTCGCGGCGCGTGCAGTGGCGAGTTCCTTTTCCGAATACGGAGTGGAATTGAAAGGATTCAACCAGCGCATCACATAAAGGTTCACTTCCAGCGTGAAGACCACACCGTAGCCCTCCAGATAGGCGCCCTTCGGCGCCTGCATCATCAGGAAGTGCGCGGGATCGAAGTGTTGCCGCAACGCGGTGTCGAGGACCGTCTCAAAAAGCTGCGTCTGTCTCTTGATCGCCGGATAATCCGGCGTTTGGGCCGCCGCACAAGCCGCAAGGATCACGATTCCGAAAATGGCCAGCGTCGCGTTTTTCACTGCCGTACCCCTTCCCGTGCATCGCCGCCGATCATCGCCGCCACCTGGCGCAGGTCGGTGCGATTCTGTTCGGTTTGCCGATAGACTTGCGTCTGCGTGCTTTCCAGATAATGGAACTGCTCGGCCATGTGCTGGGCCGCCGACTGGATCACCGCGGCGGTCTGCGCCTCCTGCCGCTGCTCGCTCACGGCGACGGCTTGCGCCACCGACTTCGCGACCAAAGTTTCCACTTCGGCGCGCGTGTACGTCCCGGCGCTCGCCGGCGCCAACACGGGACGCCGCACCGCCAGCACCGCAAACAGCAGCGCCAGCGCCGCCGCTCCCGCGAACGACCATTGCCAGAAGCGCAACGGATTGTAAGATGCCACCGGCTGGTCGGCGACAAAAGCGATGCGCCGTGGCGGATCTTCTTCCGGCAGACCTTGACGCATCAGCTTGCGTGTGAGTTCCAGATCGGCCAGTTCGGCGCGGCACTCCGCGCAAGAGGCCAGGTGCTGATCCAGCTCCGGGCTGGCGCCCTCACCCAGCGCCCGATCATAGAGAAATGGCTTCGCCTGCTCGCAGTTCATGGTTTTCCTCTGTGCTCCTGCCTCTGTGCCCTCAGTGTCTCTGTGGCAAAAGAACTTTAGTTTTTTCGGGAAAACACTCCCCGCGTGCCGACATCCTCCGCCAGGCTCTTCTTTAGAAGCGCCAAGCCGGAATAGATGCGCGACTTCACGGTAGAGACGGGACAGGAGAGTATCCCGGCGATCTCGTCGATGAGAAAGCCGTGATACACCTTCAAGAGGATGGCCTCGCGCTGCTCGGCGGACAACTCTTCCAGCGCCCGCTCGACGATCAGTTCCAGTTCCAGGGGGAAAACCCGGCGGCCGACGAGTCCCATTTCTGGGAAGCTGGTGCTTTCACCAGTGCGCGGCTCGGCGTGTTGGTCGCTCGGTTCTTCCCCGCGGCGAGTGTCGCCGCGAAACTTGGAAAGGGCCTGGTTGTGGGCGATGCGATACAGCCAGCTCGCGAACTTCCCGGCGTCTTCCAGAGTTTCCAGGCTCCGGTAGGCCTTAAAAAAGGCCTCCTGGCTCAGATCGAGAGCATCCTCACGGTTGCCGGTAAGGCGCAGAAGATAGTTGTAAATCTTCTTTTCCCAACGAGACACCAGGACGTTGTAGGACTCCACGTCCCCACGCCGGGCGCGCTCCACCAGTTCCCTGTCCTCGACGATCCGAAATAGCAATGGATCTCCGACCTGTAAGACGCCGGTCAGGCGAAAAAAGTCTGCCCGGAGGCAAAAACTTTGAAATGAAGGGAAGAATCCCTTCACGGGTTGAGAGGGACGCCAGGAGCCCCTCCATAAGGTCGGACCAAGAGCCGCGCGGAGTCTTTACTATAGCACAGGCGCATCCCGCGGATGGGAGGGTTGGTGGTGCTGTGCCCCCGACGCGCCAAGGAGGTTTGGCCGTATTTCGGCCAAGTGGACCGAGCTTCGCGGCGAGAGCCACTCCAAACGCAAATCCACCTGTACGTTCTTGATCGGGCGAGGTTGGTTTGGACAAATGTCGCACCCAATCCATAAATTTGTGCTAATCAAGTGTTAGGCAGAATCGCCTGCCTGCGGAGGTGGACGGAGATGAGTGAAGTTCGCAAGATTGATCCAAGTCTCCATTTGGGGCTGCATGAGCTCGGCAACTCGGGCTGTCGGGCGGACAGTAAGTTCAGATTCCAACTCAAGTTTGCGGAGTGCCAGATCCGGGACATTCTGTTGAACCTCAACAGCCTTGTCGAGAATACGAAGGATAGTGCTCCAGACCGAGCGAGGCCCTTCCGCTTGGATCGTACGACGAGCCCCCCGCTCACACATGAGGAAGTTAAATGGGAACGGAGAATGTACGAGAAGTGGGGAGGCTCGGGCGAGTTCGTTCCATTCTGCAAGCGCATCCAGACCTATCAATACCCCTTACAAGCATCTCGCAAAGACAAGTGCTGGGGCAAGATCGATCTGCTCGGTATCGGAACGGACTTTCTGCCAGTGCCAATCGAACTGAAGCGTCGCAAGGCCAACGATTCTCCTCTTAGAATGCTGGTGGAGGTCGCGGCCTACGGATTTGCAATCCGCAAGGTCTGGCCGAGACTCAAACCTTGCTGGGTCAAAGCAATGAGCGGGTCTGGAGCGCCTCCCTCGCAGTTTCCTGAGACTTTAGACGGTGTCAGCGTAACCTTGGTCTGTGCCGCACCGGAGGAATATTGGTGCCGGTATCTGGGGCTGCTGCCCGACGCGAAGGAAGGGAAATTTCCCCCGGGGGCGTGGCCACGCTTCTGGGAACTCGTCGATGCTCTTGGAACGTGGTTCAACATCCATTTTGTCGCTGTCGAAGGGAATTGGGTTGATACGAAGGGAGGACGGCCGGAAATCTCAGGTGCGCGGGAACTTGAACTCCGCTCTCTCACGGGGAATCCTGCAGCAGACACCTCCGGATCAGACGCTGGCTCGTGCCATGATGCCCTGATGGCGGCGGATCAGAGAACAGTCCACCACTCACCATCGTCCCGGCGCTGAACATTCCCGAACAGTTCCTCGAACCGATCGGCGTTGATGGTGTGAATGGGCACAACCGGGGTGTTCGGAAAGGCCTTTCGCAGTCTCGCCAAGTCCCGCACCGCAGCGTGCCCTGACGTGTGGCACTCGTTCAGAGGAATCCCGTGCCGACGGAGCCATTCCAGAAATGGCTTAGTCTTTGCATCCCTCAGATAACCTGACCAGAGTGAGTATATGAGCCTCGATCCCGCCAGGCACGAGGCTTCCTCGATATCCTTCATCATGCCCGGCCTGAACAGCATCACAGATGTTGCAGCCGCTCGGGCAAGGTGCTCGGGATAAATTCGCCATGGGCGATAGCTATCGGCGAGGTCGAATTCACCGTGCCGGATGATTTGCCTCCGTTGAGTGCTCGGCAGGAACACTCTTATTCCACTCCACCACGCCTGTGGCCGCCGGTCGTTGCCAGTCGCTCGCAAGACATGGGCGGTGTACATGTCGATGATGAACTGCCGTCCTGTCTTGATGCACGCCCGCATTACGGTCACAAGCCTGTCGATGTTCTGGCCGGAACAGCAGATCAGGGGCATTCCCGCCGTCTGCTGAAACAGTTCCACGAAGCGTTGCTCCAGAGCCGCCTCTGTGGGGAACGCCTGATCGGCGCGACCTATAGTTGTCCCCTCCATCAGCAGCACATCCACCCGGTCGGGTGGTTGACGAACGAGCTTCTCGAAGAGCGCTCCTTTGCGACCGTGCGCCCGGAAGTCACCAGAATAGAAAAGCCGCTTGCCATCTGCTTCAACCAGGACGGCGTAGGCGTCATACGCTGAGTGATCCACGAGAAACGGCGTGATCGTGAATGGACCGAGCGTGATGGGCTCTTGATCTTCCAGATACAGCACGTTCTCGAATGTGTTTCCACCGGGCGTGAACAAGGCAGCTGCCGCCAGAATAGATTGGGCCGCTTTGCCGATGAGAAATAGCGCCTGATCCGGTAGACGGTATGCGAGACCGTAGTGGTCTTGGTGGGGGTGCGAGATAACAACACCAAGGAGGGACGCATCGGGCGTCTCGAAACCGCGGACTGGGTGCAGCGGCATCTCGTCTGGAGCCGTGGCATCTAACGGCAATCCGACATCCAGGACGATTCGTGCGTTCTTTGATTCAATTTCAACGCAAGCGCCCCCGATCTCATTCGCTCCCCGATGGATACAGACCCTCATCGCAAGGTTTCCATTCCGCAGCCCACTACTGAAAAAGCGCCCCTTCATCCCGCGCAGCGTGACGAACGTGTAAGATCCGCAGCACGCCCTTCCGATCGCGCCGTTAGTAGATGCGGTAGTCGCCCACGGGAAAGCTGCGAACGTTCTTCTCGAAGATCCGGCCGGGACCTTCCAATTTTGGGAAATCTTGCCAGCAGGTAGAACTTGTCGGTCAAGCGATCGAGAACCAGTTGAGCGGCTTCCACGCTCTGCCTTCTGGCGATGAACAACCAGATTTCGTCAAGGTCAGCATTGGCGTCGCGGGCAATCCGGACCTTCATGGGCGACGCGCGGGTTTGGCTCGTCGGGCAGCTAGACGCTTCATCCCACGCGCCCGGATTTGGGACGGCAAATCCCGCAGCGTCTTCTCGTCGTATTCCGTGAATTCGCCGCGGTCAATCTGCGCTTCGGCCGCGGTTATGCGTCTCCGTATCGCGGCGGCGTGGCCTTGCTCTTCCTGGTCGGCCTCGACCAGTCGCTGGACGGCTTCATGGACCAAGGCATCGCCGTTTAGGTACTGTCCGGATCGGACCTTGCGTTCGACCACACGTTCCAGTTCTGGCGCCAAGCTGATGTTCATGTGCCTCTCCAGTGGACCCGTCAATTATACCGCGAACGATCTCAAGGGTATGGTAAGCCGCGGAAATTCACCCGGTATCGGTTACGCAGGGAAAACCTTGTCCGAAATGCGCCAAGGATGCGTGCCCCAGCTTATAATAGGCTATCGGCGGTCACCTGAAGAGGGAGCCCTGACTATGACGACACTTGATTGGTCACAGTGCTCGGTAGTGGAGAGTGTTCCCGGCAAGGTCAGCGGTGCGTGGGTGTTGCGTGGCACCCGAACTCCTGTCAAGGTTCTCTTTGAGAATATCGAGGCTGGCCTGAGCATTGAGGAACTAATCGAGCAACTCCCGATCACTCGCGAGCAGATTGACGACCTTATGGCGTTTGTCGCCCGTTCCTTGGACAAGGCCCCAACTTACCGTCAAGTCGAATGTCGGTGCAGTCGGCGCTCCGCGGCGAGACGCCGCGGTAACGGAACAAAGGGTGGTACGTTCGATGCGCTACGGAACAGACAGCGGAGCGGATACCGCGGGGCTCCCGCGACAGTCTGACCGGCCCCACTCTCTCGGGTGAATCCCAACCACTGCTCTTACCTGCCGCTTTTGGAATCAAGATAAAATAGGCCACATCATGATGACTCGTTCATTTTCAGCCTTCCTGTTGAGCTTCTAAAGGCTCGCACCTGCTTCTTGACATGCGGTACCGCAGCCCGCGTCTGCGGCCCGCGTCAGGTTGTGCGCTACGCGCAGTCACAGAGGAGAACCTTATGCCGGCCAGCAGAGAGACAGAGCATCGGGCATTGAGCGATGCGCAGAAGAAACAGTTTATTCACCACGGGTTCATTCGACTGGAGAATACCTTCTCGCCGCAGATCGCGACCGAGGCGCGTACGATTCTTTGGCGCGACACCGGCTGCGAGCCGGATGACCAAGCGACGTGGACCCACCCGGTGGTACGGCTCGGCGACTACGCCCAGGAGCCGTTCCGCAAAGCGGCCAACACGCCGGTGTTGCATGCCGCATTCGACGAACTGGTGGGCGTGGGCCGATGGCTGCCACGGGAGAGTCTGGGAGGGTTTCCCATCCGCTTCCCCCATGCGGTTGACCCCGGCGATACAGGGTGGCATGTAGACGCGAGTTTCCCGCCGGATGAGCAAGCGGAGTCGTACTCAGATTGGCGCATCAATGTGAGGTCGAAGGGGCGGGCGCTGTTGATGCTGTTTCTGTTTTCGGATATTGGCGAGAAGGATGCGCCGACCCGGATTCGAGTGGGATCGCATCTGCGCGTGGCCCGGTTGCTTGCTCCGGCTGAGGAAGACGGTATGAGCTTTAAGGACTTGGCGACGGCTCTGGAACGGATCTCCGGCGGGATGCCGGAGGCGATTGCGACCGGGCTCGCTGGAACTGTGTATCTATGTCATCCGTTTCTGGTGCATGCGGCACAACCCCATCGCGGGGCGACTCCCCGTTTTCTGGCCCAGCCACCGCTGTATCCGAAGGCGCCCTTCGAGTTGGAACGTAGCGATGGCGGCTATTCGCTCGTAGAAAGAGCAATTCGCCTTGGAATCAGGGCGAAACCAACTGGCGATTCAAAGCGACCCACGACGGCTAAAGCCAGCTAAAGCCGAGGGCGCGCGGGCAAACCCGCGCGCAAAAGGAAGGGGTGGGAAGGAACTACTACTTTTGCCCGTCGCCGGCCTCGCCCCGTGAGACCACCACGCTTTGCCCGCTAGCCACGTAGTTGTGTTCGTACAAATTGCGATACACCTTGCCGGCGACTTCAGCGGCGTGCCCGCCGCCCGCATAGCGTCCGCCGCGCAGCAGCACCACCACCGCCAGATGCGGGTCGTTGCTGCCGGAAAACGAGGCGAACCATCCCAGGTGAGCGCCGTTGTGGGAGCAGGTGCCGGTCTTGCCGTAAACCGTGTCGAAGGGATTTTGGGCGCGGCGGGCCGTGCCGTACTCAACCGCCGCTTCCATGCCGGCGCGCAGATCGCCGAGCAGCGGCTGCACGTCCAGGTGACGCTTCACCACGGGTTGAAAACTTTCCTCTTCCTCGGGAGTCCGGGGACGCTGCAAGTAATAGAGCGTGCCGCCATTGCCGATGGCCGAGACAAAAGCCGCCAGTTGCAACGGTGTCACCGACACTTCCATGCCGAAACTGGACATGCGCGCCACGCCGCCATAGGCGGGAGGTTGCGGCGGCAGCGTTCCCAACTTCTCCTCCGGAATGTGATAGCCGGCTAACTCGCCGAAGCCGAACTCAGTCTCATATTGTTCGACCTTCTCGAAGCCCATGCGCGAGCCCAGGTTTTCGAAGAACGGGTTGTTGGAATGGGCAATCGCTTCCACCAGGTTCATGCTCAGGCGGCGATTCAAGTGCACCTGCGTCTCGCGATTGATCAGGCCTTCGCTGAGCGCCGCCAGCGCCACCGGCAGCTTGATGGTGGAGCAGGGCTGCTCGCCGCTGGAAAACGCCAGCCGCTGATTCACGATGCTGAGAATACGTCCGCTCTTGGGATCGCTCACCACCACCGATCCATTCAGCGGACCCAGCGCTTCCACCACAGCGGCGCGAACCTCGGGGTTTTCGCCGTTGAGGTCGTCGCCTTCCTCGGAGTTGCCCTTAGAAGCGCGATCAATCACGTCCTTCCAAGGCACGCGAGGACGCCGGTTGGTCGCGGTGGTCCGCAGAGGCTTCTTCACCGCTACTCCCGTAGTGGCCCGGGTCGTCACGGCTTTGTGTACGGCAACCGAGTGGGTGGCAGGCTTCTTGGCCGTTGTTCCCTTGGCCGAGGGCTTAGCAGCGGACTTACTGGAGGCTCGCTTGGAAGTGGACGCCTTGCTGGGCGTCTTCTTCTTGGGAGTCTCCTTATCCGTCTGATCTTGAGCGCTGGCGCTGGCCGCCGGCGCACCTAGGACGAGCAACAGCAGTAACGAAAGCAGAAAAGCAGAACGCTTGATTTTAAGATCTCCCATAGGTCGAAACCGGGGTCCTTATGCTAAGAAATTCACACCGAAAGTGATACTTGCAGCAATCACCTTGCCAGGGCCTACCCTTCCTATCGGGTCAGAGCCTTCTAACCATCACCTACTCTTCCACAGGATAGGGGGCCAGGTAAAGAGAAATTGTACTGGAGAGGCCACCCCTTGGGGGGGCTAGGCTGCAAGGCAAAAGGCAAAAGGCAAAAATGAGCGTTAGTACCATCCTTTTGCCTTTTGCCTTTTGCCTTTTGCCTTTTGCCTTTTGCCTTTTGCCTTTTGCCTTTTGCCTTTTGCCTTGCTTCTCGTCGTTTCCGCCTTGCCGCTTGCTACATCTTCTGCAGCGTATCCATCAGCAGGGAGATGCGCTCGTCCACGCGATCGGCACGGTTCTGCGCCTGACGATGCAACTCGCGAACCTCGTTCACCACGCGGGAGTCCACGGCCCAGATGATGCGGCCTTTTTCATCCAGCATGTTCAGGGTGGGGATGGTGTGTACTTCGACATCGCCCATGGTGTTGCGAATCTCGCTCTTCACCAGGAAAATGCGCAGGTAGGTATGCCCGCCGATGTTGACGTGGAAAGTATCCTCTTGCGGCGCGGGCTCCCAGCGCAGTTTTCCCACCCGCGTCTTGTCGAGCAACGCGGCGACCACGTGAGCGGGATCGGAACGAACGGTTGGACTGGTCATCAGTGGCCTCTTCGGTATGTTAACAGAAACGGACTTCCGGGCACCCATCCAGGTGCAGACCGGGTGCTTCTTGAAACACCAGCAGAGGCTCTAAGTTGCTAGTTGTGTTCCGGCTTCTTGTCCGTAGCGCGATCGCCATGCTCTTCGGCGCGCTGCCGGCCGTCTTCCCAGGAATTCTTTTCCGATACGGTACGCGGCACCAACTCGTGTTTCTCTTGCGCCCGCGCTTTGGGGTCGCGATGAAGATCGGGATAGGGATGGGCATAGTCCGCACGGTTGCCCCAGGCGCGTTGCCACGGCGCGTTGTTGACCAATACCGCGCGGCGGTCCCAGGCGATACGCGTGCTTCCCCAACCCCACGGCGCGAAAGCTGGGCCAAGATGTTCAATCAACTTGTAGCTAATCGGCGCCGTGCCGAAGGACCCGCCCACGGCGGGCGGCAGGAACACCACACCAGGATTATAAATCGGCACGGGCATCAAATCCGGATTGGCCGGCATGATCATGACGAACCCCGGAAACGGGGTGATCAAGACCTGTTTGTTGCGGGCCAGGTAGGAATAGTCGCTGGCGATCCGCCGCATTCTCTGTACGGATTCCATCACCTCCCAGGTATGGGCCAGATAGGCGTTGCCCAGTTGGGTGGTCCATTCCATGTCGCCGGCCATGTGTTCCAGTACGTAAGGGAACGGCAAGAGCGCCTGCACGCACGGCTCCCAGGCCACGTTGTCTTCGGTGATGGCCGCGGCCAAAGCCTCGCCGGTGAAGTAGTGATGGCCATCGGACCATTTGGCGGCATCGGGGATCTGCTCGTAGTAGGTAGCGGCGGCCAGCACCTGGGCCAGCAGCGGATCGGGATACAGCGCGACGCGCGAAACCAGGCGCTCCAGTTCGCTAGGGGAAAAGCGCGGCGCGGATTGCGCCGTTAATGCCAAGGTGGCGCCAAGCAGCGCGGTCAACACAAACACGGGCATCTTTCTCATACGCACTTGTACCACAATTCGATGAGCCGCGACAGTTATGGAGCGACGGAACGGTGGTCTTTGTTGAACGTCGCTACGAAAACCCGCGACACCGAGTACTCCATTCCCCAGTGTTTTCGGGTCGACGTTCAAGACGCACCGAGATCCCGTCGCTCCATAACTGTCGCGGCTCATCGGCGCAAACCGCGCACAAACTGCGCGGCCACTTCTTTGGGGTCGCGATGATCCAGGTCCACGGCTGCGTTCATTTTCCGCATGTCCTCCGCGGTGATGCTTCCGGCCAGCGCGTCGAGCGCGGCGCGCACCTCAGGATGCGCGGCCAACACGGCCCCGCGCACCAGCGCCACCGCCTGGTAGGGCGGAAAGTAGTGGCGATCGTCTTCCAATTGCACCAGATCGAGCGCCGGAATCAGGCCGTCGGTGGAGTTGCCGGCAATCAGATCCACTTGCTTCCCGGCGAGGGCGCGATAGGTCAGCGTGAGGTCCAGAACTTTCGGCGGCGCGGCGAAGCGCAGACCATAGGTGCGGCTCAAGCCGGGATAGCCGTCGTCACGTTCCATGAATTCGTAGCCGAATCCCGCCGACCACCGCGGCGTGTACGGCGCGGCGCCGGAGATGGTTCGCAGATGCAGCCGGCGGGCATCTTCCCCGCGCACCAGAATGGCGAAGGTGTTCTCGAAGCCCAACGAAGGGCCTGCCTCAATGCCCCAGCGCGCCGCGTACTCCGAACGAACTCGCGCGGCCGCCGCTGCCGGATCGGAGATCAGCGGTAATTTCAACACGCCTTGCAGCGCGGTGCCGACGTATTCCACGTACAGGTCGATGTCGCCGGCCAGCAAGGCTTGATGGGCAATCAGCGATCCCGCCAGATTCAGGCGGCGCTCCACAGGCAGCGCGGTCCGCGTTTCGATTTGTTGCGCGAGGATTTCGCCCAAGATGAGTTGCTCGGTAAAATTCTTGCCGCCCACCACAATGGTTGACTTCGAGGACGCCAGAGGAAAGGCAAATATAGCCACGGAGACACCGAGAACACCGAGAACAAACAAAGCGGGGAGAAGGTTACTGCGCTCGCGCTTCATCACCGCCTCGACGCGGCCTAGCAGGAAATCCAGCAATAGCGCCAGCAGTGCGGCGGGTATGGCGCCGGCCAGAATCAAGCGATTGTCCACCATGCTGACGCCACGGAAAATGTACATCCCCAAGCCGCCCGCGCCGACCGCCGCGGCAATCGTGGCGACGCCCACATTGACGACCGTGGCCACCCGCAATCCCGCGAAGATCACCCCGCGCGCCAGCGGTAACTCCACCATCCACAGCATCTGCCGCGCGGTCAAACCCAGTCCCAGAGCGGCTTCGCGCACCGCCGGATCCACCCCGGCGATGCCCGTGGAAGTGTTGCGTATGATCGGCAGCAGCGCATAGAGCACCAGCGCCAGCATCGCAGTGCGCGAGCCGATCCCGCCGAGGAACGGCAGCGGGATCAGGAATCCGAACAGCGCCAGGCTGGGAATGGTTTGCACCACGCCGGCAAATCCCAGCACCCAGCGCGCCAGCCGGGGACGATGCGCCGCGGCCACGCCCAAGGGAATGCCGACCAGCGCCGCCGCCAACGTGGAAGCCGCCACCAGCAGCAAGTGCTGTCCGGTGAGTTGCAGTATCTCTTGGCGGTGTTCGGCAAAGAAACGGAGCGTATTCACGTGGGCAAGAACTCCCTCACTGCCGGATTCGTTGCCGCGCGGATTTCCTGCGGCGTGCCATGGGCGATCAACTCGCCGTCGGCCAGCAACGCGATTCGCGTGCCCAGCAGCAGGGCCTCGCGCACGTCGTGGGTGACGAAAACCACGGTTTTGCGCAGGCGGTCGCGCAGGGCGATGAACTCGCGCTGGATTTCCCCGCGCGTGATGGGGTCCAGCGCGCCAAACGGCTCGTCCATCAGCAACACGGGGGGATCGGCGGCCAAGGCGCGCGCCACTCCGGCGCGCTGGCGCTGTCCGCCGGAGAGCTGCTCGGGATAACGGGCGGCGAACTCCGCGGGATCCAGTCCCGCCAGCGCCATCATTTCCGCGGTGCGTTTGCGAATGCGCTCGGCATCCCATCCTTCAAGAGTCGGAACCAATCCGATATTGCGCGCCACGTTGAAATGCGGAAACAAGCCCGCTTCCTGGATGACGTAGCCGAGCGATCGCCGCAGCCGAATCGGATCCCATTCGGTCACCGGACGCCCGCCGACCCACACTTCGCCCGAGGTGGGCTCGCGCAGGCGATTGATCAGCTTCAGGGTGGTGGTCTTACCGGAACCGCTGCGTCCCAGCAGAGCCAGCGTTTCGCCTTCTTCCACTTTTAAGGTGAGGCCGCGCAGGAGCACCTGCCCGCCCGGCAGCACGCATCGGACATTGCGAAATTCGATCATAGAGTCTAGATCTTAGCCACCGAGGCACCGAGAACACCGAGAAAACCAGGTAGCGCAGGCCTCTGGCCTGTTTCTTTCGCCGGCAAAAAAGAACAGGCCGGAGGCCTGCGTTACAACGAACAAGTGCTCTCCCGTGTTACATTAACTCTAATGGGCGTGGAAATACCGGACAAGCTGTACTTCCGCATCGGCGAGGTCAGCCGCCTGACGCGCACGCCCCAGTATGTCCTGCGCTTCTGGGAAACGCAATTCCCGCAACTGAAGGTGCGCAAGAGTTCCACGGGCCAGCGCATGTTCCGCCGCCGCGAGGTGGAGATGGTCCTGGAAATCAAAGATCTGCTGTACAAACAAGGCTTCACCATCGAGGGCGCGCGGAAAAAAATGGCTCACGATTCGCGCCAGCACGATTTGCCGTTCCAGAATCCCGACCGCGACCGGCTGCGGAAGGTCTGCCAGGAACTGCGCGAGCTATTGGATTTGCTGAAAAACACATCTTGAAAAACTTGAATCTCCGTTCGACGCAACCCTGGATCCTGGTCACCAACGACGACGGCGCCGACGCGCATGGTCTGCACGAATTGGAGCGCGCGCTGGGGCCTTTGGGCCAGTTGTTCACCGTGGCTCCCTCGCAGGAGCGCAGCGGAGCCAGCCATTCCATCTCCGTGCGGCGCGGGCTGCGCTGCGAACTGGCGCCGCGCGGCGATAACGAGCAACGCTGGTCGGTGGACGGCACGCCCGCCGATTGCGTGATTGCGGCGTTGTCGCACGTGCTGGTGTTTCCGCCTGCCGTGGTGGTATCCGGGATTAATCACGGCGGCAACCTGGGCCGCAACATTCACTATTCCGGCACGGTGGGCGCGGCCTCGGAGGCGGCGCTGCACGGCATTCCGGCGATCGCCATGTCGCTGTGCGGCAAGCCGCCCGCGGACTTCGCGCCGGCCGCGCAACTGGCCGCGCAACTGGTGGCCGCGGTGCTGCGGCAAGGTCTGCCGGAAGGCTGCATCCTCAACGTCAACGTGCCGGTGGAGTGGTGTAACGGCGGCGAGATTCGCGCCACGCGCGCCTACTGCCGGCAGTCGCGCACCATCACCACCGCGCTGGACGATCGCGAAGGCCTGTGGGTCCGGGAAAGCGTTCGACTGGGAGTCGGCGCCCGCCGACTCCGACCTGCGCGCCGCCGAGGAGATGGCCGCATCGGTGTCGCTGATCGAGGTGTATCCGCCGATTGATGGGGAGCGCGGGAAATTCGATCTGGAAGCTCTCCTGGCCGGCGAACCTTGATCTGCCAGCCCAAAATTCCGTGGCGCTGTGGCAGAATCCCTCTGGTTCTAAGAAAATCGTTTTAGGGGATGTTTTGTACCCTAGAATATGGGATATGGCTCATCGGAAAAAGCTCTCCACAACGATTGGACCCGATAGCTTTGCCTACTTGCATCGGCTGGTGAAGGCCGGCAAGGCAGCTAGCGTCGGAGAGGCGGTTGACAAGACAGTTGAGATTGCCAAGCGCTTTGATAATCGCGCCACGCTGGCGCGCCAAACCGCCGCCTACTTCGATCGCTTGCCACCCACTGCTGCCTCCGAGGAAGCGGCACTCGCACACGCGCTCAGCGACGCCAGCATGGAGATGGACTTTGAGCAACCCTAAGGGGTTCCCGCGCCGTGGCGAGATCTGGACGGCGATGCTAGGAAACCCGCCGGTGCGGCACTGGGTGTTGGTCGTCTCGCTTGATTCAAGAAACATGAGCGAACGGGTGGATTCGGTTCTGATCGTTCCGTTCGGCAGTCAGGGGGTGGACGGGCCAACCACGGTACGCTTCGAAGCGGGTGAGACCGGCTTGCCGGGTTCGTCGTACGTGAAGGGTCATTTTATTACGACGTTGAAGAAGTCCATGCTGGGCGAGCGTGAACCACGGCCGCTCTCGGCTCTGAAGATGCAGAAGGTGAGTTTGGCGATCCGCCGCGCGTTCGATCCTGATTCGCCGGTATGACCCAGCGCGATTGAAGCGGGCGACAAGTTTAGGCCACTCCTTTTTTGACTCTTTTTTCGCCTCCGTTTCCGTGAACTCCCTCCTTTCGTCGCCGGCGCGCCCACTCGACGCGTGGATTCGATGCGGCCGGATAGACCCCGCCGATTCAACGTGCTTCCGCCGCTTGACGCCACCCCTTGCAGCGATCAGCGCGCAGGCACAGCATGTTGCTTGAGATACTCTTCTACCGGAGATGTTTGCGGCCCAATGTAGTGGAAGGCTTCGGCGTATTCCAGGCCATATTTGCGCCCCAGTTCCCGGTTTGCGTTCAGTACGAACCGCTTGATGTACTGACGATTGGCGGTTTCATCGTTGTCGCCCAGGATAGGGAGCCGTTGCTGGCGCGCCGCCAAGTTGGCTCGGAGACGCGCGCCCGCTTCGCCGGCAGGACCTTGAGCCTTGTTCACCCGCAAAACATCCACCTTCTGTTCCACTGTAGAAGAGATGTCCACAATTCGATTCACCAACTGAGGACCACGCGCGAAGTAGTATTTCACCTGAACCCCGTGCGGCTCCAGACCGGCGGCGAAATGCTCCGGGTAGTCTTTCTCCATGCCGGCCATCCAGCAGGCGGCCTCCACGGCATGGGCCGTGACGGCGTGGTCGGGATTCTCCTCGTATGAACCCCAGGGATCGTAGCAGATCACCGCATCCACTTTCAGGAGACGAAACAAAAAGATGAGCCGGGCGCGGAACTCGAGGTGGGAGACGCCGTCCATGCGGTGGTTGCGGTAGTTAAGATCGAAGACTCGCTTCAATCCCAGGACGCGAGCAACTTCCTGATTGTCCCGTTCGTTGGCCAGCACGGATTCTCCAACGCTCCCCGGGCCCGCGCATTCGTCGTTGCTGGCGCGGATCAGGCAGCCGGTATAGCCTTCCGCGATCAGTTTGGCCACGGTGCCGCCGGCAAAAATCGGGATATCGTCGGAATGTGGCTGGATCGCCGCCAGGACCTTGCCGGCATGCGGCCTGCCGGGGACGGCTCTTTCGATGATCGGATCCCCACCCTGCGCCGCGATCTGGGCGGCGGGAAGACGGCCGAACAGCATTCCGCCAGCCGCTGTGGAAGTTAGAAAATCTTGTCGCTGCATGGGAATCAGTCTCCTTTTTGCGAATGAGGGTCCGCAGCTTAGAACGGAAAGAGCTGCTTGTTGGAATCTCCCTTCAATCAACCGTTGCGGCGGCCGCTCTGGTACTTGTGCTTTTGCGCGGTCCAACTGGTCTCGCCATATTCGCCCATGTTAAGAGTGCCGGCCAGATGGTCGCCATCCAGTTGCCCGGTGAAGTCGTAGGAAAGGCGCGTTCCCTGAACGCGGTGAGAACTGCGGAAACGCACGGTGTTGCCGGCGACCGTTCCGGTAAGATCGCCGGAATAAAACTCTCCGTGATGCGTTCCCACCAGTTTCGCTCCGTCCTGCTCCAGCACCACCGAATGGTTCGCCGATCCGCGCCCGAATTCGAGACGCAGCTCCCATTGACCACCCACCGCGGCGGGCGTCCCCGCGGGCGGCGGTTCGGGATCCGCGAATCTGGGCGGCTTGGAAAGCGCTGCGTAAAGGCGGTCCGCGACCACTTTCTCATCGCCGGGCGACATCATATAAGGAATGATCGAAACGGAACTGGCCATGTTCGCGGGCCGGTTCCCCGTGGACCCGGCCACGACAATGCGGGGCTCCGTTTCCAGCACCAGCTTGCCTACCTCCTGTCCGGTGATCCCCAAGCGCGCGCCGTCCCACTGAATCGTCAAGCGCGGCGAGCGGTTCGACAAACCCTCGCTGCCATCGGCCAGGCGCGTGGTTACGCCTTCGATCCTCGTGACGCTGGCGGCGATGGAATTGAGCCAGGCTTCCCACTGTTTCCACTCCGCCTGGTGATCGCGCTTCACCCACATCTCGACGGCCGCGAGCATGCCCATGATCTCTTCCTTGCCGACTTTGAGCGATCGTCCGAAAGCATGATGCGGCGCGCTGTTGGCCCAGGCTGCTTGCAGCCAGTCCTTGTCGCCCAGCAGGAGACCCGCGGCCTGCGGCCCGCGGATGCACTTGCCGCCGCTGTAGGCCACCGCATTTGCGCCGCGCTCCAGATGAACATTCGGGTTCAGAGTCAAGATCTCCGCGGCCGCGTCCACGATCACCGGCACCTTCTTGCGCCGGGCAACTTCGGCGACAACCCGAGTCCCCAGCGGACCATCGTCGCCGTTGCCGCCGAGGATGTACACCATCGCCGTGCGTTCGTTGAAAGCAGATTCCAACTGGGACTGGTCATGGACCTCCACGATCGTCACGCCCAACATGCGGATGGCGTGGTCGTAAACGTTGCGCGAGTACGATGGAATGACCACTTCGTTCTTCAGCCCGGTAAGTTCGGGAAGCCGCTGCATGCGTTCAGGATTGAAACCGGCGATCGCGGCGGCGGTGCAGTGCGTCAGGGCGGCACAGCATCCGGCGGTCACGATGCCCCACTCCGCGCCGGTCACTTCGGCCAGCCGTTTGCCGACGCCGGTCATCAACTCGTCCATTTGGACGTAGGAGCGGGAGGCCTCGTCCATGGCGCGTTTCACCTCGGGCAGCGTGGTCGATCCCGTAATGATGGTGAACGTGCCGCGCGCGTTGATGATGGGGCGCACGCCGATGGAGCGGTAAAGATTGGCCGCGGTCTCCAGCGGCGCGGCCGCGGCTTTCTGAACACGCGCGGCGAAGGCCGATGCTGTGGCAAGAAATCCGCCTTGCCGCAATAGATGGCGGCGGCTCCAACCAGTAGATGCTTGGCTCATGATCTCCTCCTGGCTCAACGCAAACTGAACGCCATGATCGTTGACCCGGCGGCGACCCCGATGTATTGGCGACCATCCACAGTGTACGTCATCGGGCCCGCTTTCCAACCCTGTCCCGTGTTGAAATGCCAAAGCAGCTTGCCGTTCTTCGCATCCGCGGCGATAAAGGCGCCGCTGCCGTCTCCATAGAACACCAGCCCGCCGGCGGTGGCCATCAGGCCGCTTTGCAGAATTCCGCCACCCACGTCCGCTATCTCCCAGGCTGTCTTGCCCGTCTGGACGTCGAGCGCCTTCAGAGACTTCCCTCCCGTGTGATCGCTGGGCGCGCGGCGCGCGCTGCCGCCGTAAAACGATTTCCCCGCCTCCCACCATTTATCGTTTTTCGAATAGATGCTGCACGACTCCTCCACGAACAGGTAGAAGAGCCCGGTCAGCGGGCTGAACGCGGTTGACGTCCAGTTCGTGGCGCCATCGACCGATGGACAGACGCGCTGCCCGTCCGCGCTCGGTTCGTTGCCTGGCAGCAACAGCGGACGCCCGTCGGGTCCGATGCCGCTCGCCCAAGTGACTTTCACGAAGGGCTCCGCCAGCAGCACCTTGCCGGTCAGGCGATCGAGCACGTAAAAGAAACCGTTGCGATTCCCTTGCAGCATCAGTTTGCGCGGCTGGCCATGGAACGTCGCGTCCACCAGCATCGGCGTCTCGGTGGCGTCCCAATCGTGCAGGTCGTGTGGCGTGAACTGGTAATGCCATTTCAGTTTTCCTGTCTCCGGATCGAGCGCCAGGACCGATGAACTATAGAGATTATCGCCCTGGCGCTCGTCACCGTTGTAGTCGGGACAGGGATTCCCCGTGGGCCAATAGAGTAGCAGCGACTCCGGATCGTAAGTGCCGGTGAGCCAAGTCGCCGCGCAGCCGTGCTCGATCGCCCGCCCGGCCCAGGTTTCCGATCCCGGCTCGCCCGGCGCGGGGACGGTCCAGAAGCGCCAGACGCGCTCACCGGTTGACGCCCTGTAGGCTGCAAGAAATCCGCGAATCCCTTCATCGCCGCCCGAGACGCCGGAAATCACCAGGTCGTTGACCGCCAGCGGAGCGCTGGTTGCGCCGTAATTCTCGCGCGAGTCGGCCATCTCGGCGTCCCACAAGAGCTGGCCGGTGAAGCGATGCAGCGCGATCAGGTGGGCATTGTCAGTGACCATAAACACGCGGTCGCCCAGGATCGCCACGCCGCGGTTGATGCCGCCAGCCGCGTCGCCCGCAAGACCGGCCGTGCGCGGACGGCTGTAGTGCCACATCTCGCGGCCACTGCGGGCATCGAGCGCATAGGCTTCGTTCACCGCGGTCACGTACATGACGCCGTCGACAACCACCGGCGTGACTTGCAGCGCGCGCGCCGCTCCAGGAAGCGGGAACAGCCACTGGGGCGCAAGATGCCCGACATTGCCGGTGTTGATCTCATCGAGCGAGCTAAAGCGGTTGCCACTCACGTTTCCATGGTACGTGGGCCACGTGCCTGGCTTGGGACGAGCCACCTCGGCGAACGAAACTCCTGGGCCCAATTCGGCGGTTGCAACGTTGGACGCGGTGCGCAAACTACTCAGGTAGGCAACCAAGTCGCGTATCCCGGATTCGGATGCCTCGACCTTTGGCATGAGGGACTTCTCGTGGATCATCTCGGCGATTTGCTCCTTCAAGAGCAGATGCAGTTTTCCGTCAACGCCCAGAAGTTGCAAGTCGAAGGCGCTTTCGTTCTTGGCGATGCCTCGCAGCGTCTGGCCGTCGCGCAGCCGCACGGTCGCCGCGCGGTACGCCGGCGAATCGAAAGCCGGAGTTCGGCTAGATGGCGCCGGCGAATCGAAAGCCGGAGTTCGGCTAGATGGCGCCGGCGAATCGAAAGCCGGAGTTCGGCTAGATGGCGCCGCCGCGCCGCGCCGCGGCGCTGCCCCGCCGGGGTCGCGGAGCGCCTGTTCGAGCTGCGCGGGTGTGCGATCTTGTCCAGCGTTAGAAAGGTCCGGGCCGAGTATGCCGCCATGCCCGCGGATCATGTGGCAACTGGCGCAATTCCCCGTCACATACAATTTCTCGCCCGCCGCCGCGTTGCCCTGTGGAGTGTCACCCGGCACCGGCGAATCGAAAGCCGGACTTCGGCTAGATGACGCCGGCGAAGCCGGGGCCCGAAGGGACATGACATAAGCCGCGATTGCTTCCAGTTCTTCATCCGGTATCGCGAAGGCCGGCATGTTTCCATCGGGAATGCCTTTGCGGATCAGATCGCGTAGGGCGTCTTTGGTAGCGGCGCGGCGGCTGACGGTGACGATGTTGCTGCCCCGTCCGGCGCCGGTTCCGTCGTCGCCATGGCAGGCAGCACAGCGAGCGCGAAACCCTGCCTTGCCCGTTTCGTTGCTCTGGGCCGCCACGGCAGGTACGGAGAGAGCGATACAAATGGCCAGCCGAAAGATTCGCATGTCCTTGCCCCACCCCGATGAAGGTTCAGGCAGATCGTGGAACGGCCGGCTGAATTTCCCAGCGCGGAACGCTTCCACTTTGCCACCTTGCGCCGCGGTTTGTCGGTTCACGAAATCACTACTAAGCCGCACAAACCGTTTAGCTTACGGGAAAGTGGTAAGTTCGTTTTGTCCTTTTTACTATTCGCGCAATCCGCTCCTCAAGAGACGCGAGGTGGCTTTTCCACCATCGCTTGATCCGCAGTGTATCAGAAAGGAGCAGGCTCGCGATTGGGTTGCGGACCTATCCCACTGATTCGGATCGAGAAAAAAAGGCAACAACATACCTGATGGACCAAGGAGACGAGGACAGGATGTATTTTAGGCGGAAGTTTTCATATTCCAGCGTTCGCGGCAGACTGCCTTGATTCTCAGGGCTGTGTATGGTGATGCCAGGAGTCCATCCTGTATCTGTCTCAGAAGGTCAGTGGAACAAGGATCGCACTTCGGCCATCCATCGGCGATCCTCTGTTCAATTTTATCCACCCGGTATTCTCGTGCATCGGTGTAAGACACGATGGAAGGACGAATAATGAACGGATGGTCTCCCTTGTGAAGCACAAGGGTTGTATCCGAGTGGCCACGAAGGGTTGTGACGCTCACAATGACCGCTAGTTTGGTTTGAGGGTCTGGTTCTGTAACGAGAATCCACAGATGGGGAATTGTCGGATGCCCTAGCAACATCTGTACGGTGTCACCGCATTTCAGGGGCATTGACGGAACTCAGGAGAGCATGGCATCAGCCCGTGCTACAGACTCGATCTCTTCTCGAATTTCCTGCACCTCTTCGGGCGTCTTTCCACCGGCCTTGAGTATGTCCTCATAGGTGATCGGGATCATGCTTCCATCAGGATCGCGCCATTCACCAAACTTGTGGGTTTCGTCGCGAATTCTCCAACGGTTCTTGTAACCATGTTCCTTGAAAACTTCCTCTACGAGACCCACTTCCATCTCAGAAAGCTCATTAATTCCGGGATCGCCCAAGCACGTAACTTGGCGATCTCCATGGGGATCGCTGATGTAGGTATGCCAGTATTCTTGGCTCTCAGGCCCTGGCCCTTCGCTGATAAGGTTATAGATGCGGCTCACTACGGGGCCCTTGTCCATTGAGACATGGTGATCTGTCGTCACTGGACGACCCCAACGCTGAAGCGCTGTACGGTCTATGATATACAACAGTTTGATTAGCTTGAAGTAGTGCATGGTCTCGCCCCGCAGGCGCAGGAGGAGACAAGCAACCTGAGTTGCCTTGGCTTCATTGAACCGCAATTGAGCCATAGCGAACTTATATCAAAACTATCGCTACGGTGTCAAGCACTATCTCTAACTTGTTGACCTTGCAGGCTTTGGGTAACGCTTCTTGGTTGGTGGTTTGATTGTGCTAGTCAGCAAGCAGAGCCGCAAGAAAGCATCCAAGTCACGGGCCGGTTCTTAACCGGCGCTTGACTGGTGGTCCGCGAATGTAGTATAAACACACGTAGAGCCTTCTCTCTCCAAGAGTCTTGGTTCTGGTGGACGCGGCGGGGAATTGAACCCGCCCGGTGCAGGATGGGAAGCCCTAGCCGGAACCCGCGTTCGCGCCCGTGTTAAAGTGCAAAATGTCGTGTCATCAAGGGCCGCGCTGATAACGCGGCCTTTGGTGGTTTTTAGATCTGCTGCCCCTCCTCTGTTCGCGGAGAACGAACGATCTTGGCGTAGATCGTCGGGTTCCGACCGCTGCCCGGCTCGACAATCCTCAACGCTTTCTTCTTGACTAAGGATCGTATGCGGCTATTTACAGATACCGTGTGGTCGCCAGCCTCGAAAGCATAGGCGGCCTTTTCCATCGCCTTCACCACATCAGCCGCAGTGAAGTTTCCCGCCATCGGGCAGGCTGCTAGGACATCTTTCGTATAATCGCCCCTCCGTTTGATGCCGCCCGCAGCAGCGGTGCTTTCGTGCGATGGTTCGCTTGCCTGAGAGCTAGAGGAATTAGGATTTGCGCCTACCAGCGCTTGGCGGATCAATTCCAGCATCTCAGGACTGTCGCTGGCGTCCGACAAGAAGTCGCGCATGCGCTGAAGCTTTGCGATCTGACGGTCAATGGTTTCCAGGTTCATGATGTCTTGGAGTCTATCGCGAGTAGCTTCGTCTTGGCAAGGCCTTTCTTTGCGTATCGAAACCAAAGGGTAAGCTAGGGGCTGATAGCTCCCAATGCCGTTACCATCGTTCCATCTTGTATCCCAAGCGCACAGCGGACACAACATCTTGGGGAGAGGACCGGCGCGATGCCTTTGGTCCATCAGGTATGTTATTGCCGAAAAAAATCGCAGTGTAGAAATGTGACATGCCCAGGCGATCCCGTAACCCATTAAGATTCAATCAATTGGATTTTCGCCTTGGCGCCCTTAGAAGCATCCTGTCAAGAGGGGAGGGTCAGGTTGCCAGCACTTGCTAGCACTCGCTAGCACTCGCTACAGGCAAGCCGCGCAAAGAGCGCGCATGTATTACAATGGCGGTAGGAGCAATCCTATGAGTTACAGAGGTACGGTCATCGAAGGACGTTTGGAACTGGACGAGCCCATTGCGCTGACTTCCGGCACGCGCGTGGAGATTAGTGTTGCTCCCGAAGCAACGCTGCGGAAGGGCTCGCCCCAGGCCGCCCTTCGAATGGCTGGGACGCTATCCGAGGAGGACGCCGACGCTTTGTTACAGGGCGCCCAGGAATGCCGCCAGATCGACCGAAGTATGTGGTTCAACGAGCCATGAACTATCTCCTCGATACCAACCACTGGAGTCACCTCCAGAGGAACCACCCGGCAGTGGTGGCCCGGGTGAGAGATCTGCCTGACAGCGCCAATCTATACATGCCCGTAATCGCCCAAGGCGAACTACTGGCGGGAATCGAGTTGATGCCCGCCGGCGCGCAAGCAGCGACTCGAGGACTGGTATAGAGCGAACGTCGTTCGCGACGCCGCGATTCTGCCGGTTACTCCCGACGTTGCACGCCATTATGCGCGAATCTTTGCGGCGCTGCGCAACGCCGGAACGCCCATATAGACAAACGATATTTGGATCGCCGCCATCGCGTTGGCCTACGATTTGGTCGTTGTTTCCACTGACCGGCACCTCCGATATGTCTCTGGGCTTGTCGTTGAGGATTGGACCCTGGGAGGGCCAGGGTCAGACTGAACTTCGTGGTCTCTTTTTTTCCAGGGGGAGGCCGGGTCCAGAAAAACGAATCCGGCCCAGGCGTGGATTTTGTCAACAAGCGAAAATCGCGTCAGGAGCTTAGAGATCCAGTAGTGGACTCCGCCGGAGATTGGGAACCACGGGGCAGCCTGACCGGCGTGACCATTTCTCGCCTGCGCTTTCCTGATGCCAAACTGCGACCGATCGATTTTCTCGTCCGCATCGAAAACTCCACTCATCGTGCGGTGATTCGAAAGATAGACCACGTAGATCAGGCCATCCCCGTCCTTCCAGAGTCGCGATCATCGCTCACACCTTTTCCAACCGCATGGTGATACACTATGTGTATACACGATGCGATACGAATAGGACGAGCGCAAGAACCTGCGCAACCAGCAGCGTCACGGCATCTCATTCGAAGCGGCGGCGCTCGTGTTCGAGGACCAAGGCTGCGTCGTCTATCCGGACCGCATCGATCGCAACACGGGAGAACAACGCTGGCACGCCCTGGGCGCAATACCGATTGAGCCGGATTTTGCCGAGGTGCTGGTCGTCGTTCATACCTAATCGGGAGGAGCAACATGGCGAAGAAATCATCCGTATTATCTCGGCCCGCGGGCTGAAAAGAATGAGCTCAGAAGATATAGGAGGCAGGCGTTGGAGTGAGCGGGAGCGGAGTTCGCTGCGCCGGATCGCCGCCCGTCAGGCTGTGGGCGACGACTCCCATATCGACTTTGCGGATATTCCCCGTCTGACCGCCGAACAACTTGCGACCATGGTGCGCTTGCGCGACGTTCGCCGGCCCAAGGTCGCGGTCAGCGTGCGCCTCGACCCGCAGGTCCTTGATTGGCTAAAGTCGAAGGGGAAGGGCCACCTGACACTGATCAACGATATCCTCGCAAATCTGATGGAGGCAGAGCCTCGACCGCGAACGGGCAGATAGAATCGTGAGGGATAGGCGTTGAGACCTCTGTTCCCGTTACCTTGAGACACGTATTTCCCCAAAAACAATACCCTCCCCGTCCAGGATGACACCGTTTCCGTTCCTCTGTCCAGGCCGACCCATTTGCCCCGCGTTGGGCATTCCCTTGATCTGGGACTGTTGGCGGCGGATGATTGGGGATCTTCTGAGAAGCCCCTCGTGACGCCTCGCGGGTGGTGTCTCAGTTTGAACTGGGCGTCGCGGAACTTGCCCGTGCGGCTCTGCCGCGCCTTCGTGCGGAAAGGCTCCTGCCTTTCCGAACCCTGATCCTTCTTCGGCGAGGCTGCGCCTCGCCGTCTTCGCAAGGCGCAGCCTTGCAAATGAGGACGGGTACTTCGGAAAGGCGAAGCCTTTCCGCACGAAGGGGCGGCAAAGCCGCACCGAATTCAAACTGAGACACCACCGCCTCGCGACTGCCGCCTCGCGACTGCCTTGACAAAATGCTCCCATAATGGGATCATTGGGTGTGCGAGTGATCAGCCACAGGGCCATCGTCGAGGCTGCTCTGCGGTATCCCGATGCCGGCGCGGCCCTGGACAACTGGTCTCGCATTACGAGGCGCGCGAGATGGCGGCATCTGGCCGACACGAGAGCCGATTTTAGTCATGCCGATCCGGTTGGAGATTTGACGGTGTTCAACATCAAAGGCAACCGCTACCGGCTGATCGCCAGAATCATCTACGTTACCCAGAAGGTCTTTGTCAGACGAGTTCTCACGCACGCGGCATACACCAAGGGAGGGTGGCAAGAATGAGTCTTGCGGTACTGGATGAGAAAAGATACTCGAAGCTCCTTGCTCACGCCCTTCCGCGGGTGATTCGGAGCGATTCCGAGAATGCGCGGATGGCCCGTCAAGTGGAGGACCTCGACAGCCGCTCGGAACAGTTGACCCCGGAAGAGAAGTCGCTGTCGGAGTTGCTGACCGTCCTGATTGAGCGGTACGAATCCGAGAAGTACCCCATTAACTTCGCCACACCCCAGGAACGGTTGGCTCAGCTAATGGAGGACCGCGGCCTGACGCAAGCCGACATTTGGAAACTGTTCGGCACACGGGCTCGCGCGTCGGAGGTGCTGAGCCGGAAGCGTGGTATCAGCAGGGAGCAGGCACGCCGGCTGGCCGACTTCTTCCATGTGCCAACGGATCTGTTCTTGTAGTGAGGAAAACGGGAGTGGAAAACGGGGTCGGAAAACGCAGTCAACCTAGGAGGAACAGTTGTTACCGCTCACACCGTCCGACATGTTTTGTTCCCGTCCCACCTGGAAGAATCTGCCCGCAGAGTTCTTAGAGGTCTTGGCGACAAGGTTCGATTCAACCCAGAAAGCAGACAAGTTTGCAGACCTCTGTGAAAACGCGGGGATTCTTAACGACAGCTTCCTGCCCATTCTAGCAGGCAACGCAGAGCATCCAAATTTCGCCTTGGGACTCATGGCCTCGACCCTTTACAAGCTTTCTGGAGTTTTTGAACGGAGGGAAGACTGGTCTGAGGCAAGGCGTATCCTGGAGTTTGCGATTCTCATTCAGCCCAGGCATCCGCCTGCCTGGGCCAGATTGGCGATGGTCGCAGACATCTTGGGTGACAAGAAAGCCGCTCTTTACTGGGCAAACAAGTTTCTCTCCTTCACGCCCGAGCATGGGACCAAAGATTATTGGGAGCTTGGCCTTGAATCGGCAATGACCACTGAGGGCATCCAGGAGGCCGCCGAGGCACTGGGAGCGCTCACGATGGTGGAAGCCTGGAGCACGATGCGGGACCGGATGCAAGCAATTAAAACAACCGCGACGCAGGAGCCAGAGGTTTTTCTAGACGCCGAGGTTGGGTCGCGAAAAACAGAAGAACTTTATGACCCGGCAAGCTGGAAGGCGGCTGTCCTCAGGGCCATCGAGTGGGAGTTCTGGCCGCTGTTCCTTTCTCAACCCCTGATCCCTGCCTTGCTTCTTCTCTACGATTGGAGATGGGTTTGGGCGCTAGTTTGGGTGTCAACTTTGTTGTGGTTTCCGTGGCGGCTCGAACTCGCAAATGTCTACTTCGCAGTATGGGGGCAGCGAATTGTGAACTTTCTGCGTTGGCCGGTGACTATTGGAACGGCTCTTTGGTTTCTTGCGAATGGGATGGTTCTAAAAGGACTCCTGGCTGGGGCTACTCTTGCGATGGTCGCAGTTTCTTTCCTTGTTATGCAGACCGTCACTGGATTCCTCATTGGTCATGACTCTCCTCAACCCATAGCAAGGAAGTTTCTGGGCCAGCTTGGTATCTTCCCGAGGAAGTCCTGATTTCACAATGCCGGTTACCGCAGGCCGTCCCGTGCCGCGGGGCGCGCGGGGAGCGCGCGAGGACATCCTGATCTGCGTAGCCATTCTTCGCTCGCAGCTTTCCTGCGGGTCACCTATTACGTCTGGGACTGGCCTTTCTGGATTAGACTACGGTCATGCGCGGTATCCCTCTCGTTACGATCATCGTTGCAATCTGGGGAGCCGTCCTCAGCACGGTACTCGGCGCGATCAAGTTTCACGAATACTTCCGCGATCGGGCGCGCCTCAAAGTCACATTCCGCCCGGCCGTGGTCAGGGGCTTTTTGACCGGCGCCGTCCTAGGCTGCGGCATCGAAGCGATCAATGTCGGACGGCGACCTATTACCCTCGACGGCCTGGAGTTGCAGCTTGACGATGGAATGCATTGGTGCCCGGCCCGGGTGGATCTGTATTCCAACCGAGAGCCGCCTTGGACGCTGACAGAAAGTCAGGCGCTCTCCGTTTGGGCGCCAAGGAAGGACGTGCCGCTGGAAAAGGTCCAGTATGCGTACGCGCGCGCCAACGATGGACGGATCTACAAGAGCAAGCCGTTCACCGGCGAGGCAAGGGCGAACAATCTGGCTATCTAGGCCTCTGCATCAATGTGGTGAAAGGTGTGGGAAAATGGATGACCCCGCTTCTCTCGCTTCTCTCGTTTCCTCAAGGAAGAACACGCCCCGTCCAGGCTGACGCCGTTTCCCCACGCCGTTTCCCCCCGTTTCCCCGTTGACACCGTTTCCCGTTTCCGAGAAAGAGTGGAGAGCGTTTGACACGCAAAGCCTTTTAAAGGAGCGACAAAATGCAGATTCAGCCGACGTGCTTTGGATTTCCGCAAGAGTGGGAAGCGTTCAACCAGACGCATAAGGCGTTCCTCGAGAAACTGCCGTACCTCTTGGACTTGACAGCCAGCGTGTTTGTTCGCGATATCGCGAAACCGACACAGGCCGACCTTGTTGTCTTTCTTCTTGGCAACAGCGTGAAGGAGGAGTTCATGGAGGTTCTCCTTCTGTGCGGAAATGGCTACGGCCTGGGCGCTATGAGATTATTGAGAGCTATGTACGAACGTGCCGTGACCATGGCCTACATTGCCGCGAACCCCACGGAGGCGACGCGATTTGTCAGGTATTATCCGGTCCACCGGATGAAGCATTGGAATCATGCCAAGGAATTGTATGGCGAGGGCAAATTGCCACCTCTCTCAGATTCGATTAAGGCAGATTTTGAGGTGGTGCGTAACGACTACATGGAGGTCATTTGTAAGACTTGCGACAAGAAGCGCCCTCTAGGCTCCTGGACTCTGTTGAGCCTTGATGCCATGGCCAGAAAGGCGGGTCCTCAATTCAAGGAGCTATATCTGTCCTGTTCCTACGAGCCAACGCTACTGATACACACGACGATGTCAGCGATTTTTAGCCAGCTGGATGGACAGGGCCTAGCGGAAAGCCGTCTTGAATTTGATAGTGGTCCGCAACGGGCCACGGCGACACGAGGTCTTGAGGCCGCGCATAGCCTGCTCGTTCTTACCCTTGACGTCCAGAATAGGTACTTCACCTTGGGACTCGACGCTCGGCAACAGCAATCTTTTGAAGACTTCATGTCGGTATGGAAGCCGGAGCAGCAGGATTCTACGCAGCCAGAAGGCTCAGCTTCTAATGCACCGCCTGCAAGTCCTTAGTCATGATGTCACAGTACCGCCTGGACATATAGAGTGTCGCGGGGGAGGAAGGTGCCAGCCTGGACGGGGAGAATTATTTTCACGGGCATTGAGAAGCAGCTCGAATCGCGTCAGCGTCCCGGCATCGGCGCTAGGAAAGGCCTGGACAGCCTGATCTGCGCTTCCTTCTCTCATCGCCTGTTCGAAAATACAACCCCGATTCTCCGCTTTCCTATGCAGCGAGATCCATACGGTGCACAGAAACCCTGACTCTGTAGCCAAGCGAACCGTGGGAAACCGGGGGACATCCTGATCTGCGGAGCCACTTCTTCACATCGCCCGCCCGCAATGTGCCGTCCAATTACCGATGTGGGGGAGAAACCAGCCTTCGGCGTTGTATGAATTAAGAAACGGCGCGCAAAAAATGGCTACGCAGATCAGGAGGGTGTCGCACTTAACCGGCCAATCCTCTGGGAATCGGTGGGAATCGGGGTCAGCCTGGACGGGGCGAAGGCAGGGGACTGATCGCCACGCTTCCGCCTTCCTCAACTTCGATGAGCAGTGAATGGCGATCTAGCATTCCCATGCCAAGTAGCGAATCAGACTCGACGGCTTCCACTTCAATGGTTCGGCGCTCGCCGTTCCACATCACGGTGGCGACGTAGACGTCGAAGTTCTCGACGCTGCCATCGGCAAGGATGCCCGGCTCCCGGCACAGCCAGGGAAGAGCCAGTCTTTGGATCAGCGCCGGGGGAACTGTCAGGAAGCCGGTGAATCCTGTGTCGATGATGGCCTCTATCTCGATTGCGGTCTCATGCGGCTCTCCGCCGAGGCCAAGAATAACAATTTGGGTAGTTGCTTCTCGATTAGCGTTGACGATACCCAGGATCATGCGTTGCTCGATGGCAGGCGGCGCGGGCCAAGGCCGAAGCGATGCACGCCGCGATGTCCAATGCGAACACACCAAATCTGCGCCTCCGGGCGCCGGCGCAGAAGGCGCTCGGAGGCGGTCAAAGTATTGACCGCCACCTCGAACTCGCCGGTCTCAATGTCGATGGCAACGATCTTGCCTTGATGATCCGCCTCCACTTGGGGCCGCACCTGCTTTTCATAGATGGCTGTGCCGAGCCGGGCGTGCTCTTGCTTGTCGAAGTACGGTTGGCGTATAACCATGAGACTCATTTTACTCCATGAGAAAGAGGTCAGCCTGAACATCGTGATTTATTTTTCCCCCGGCAAGGTGTATCGACACCCAGCCAACGTTGCCGTAGCACAATGCTTAGGGAAGATGCGGGGCCAACCTGACCTGCGTGGCCATTCCTCCCGTGACGACTCTCGCCCGCCGGACAACGCCGGTCCGACTTCTCATCGCGCCCATCGAAAATTGTACGGCATTCGCCACCGGGAGGAGGAAGGTGCCGAGGAGGAAGGTGAGGAGGAAGGTGCCAGCCTGGACGGGGAGAATTATTTTCGCGGGTATTGAGAAGCAACTCGATCGCGTCAGCGTCCCGGCATCGGCGCTAGGAAAGGCCTGGACCGCCCGATCTGCGCTTCCTTCTCTCATCGCCTGTTCGAAAATACAACCCCGATTCTCCGCTTTCCTAGGCAGCGAGATCCATACGGTGCACAGAAACCCTGACTCCATAGCCAAGCGAACCGAGAAGACGAATGAGAAGATCGCTCGACACGTGGTCGAGCTTGTCGTTCAAAATCGCAGTGACACGGGTTCGGGAGGTGCCAGCGCGATCGGCAATCTGGGCATGAGTCAGGCGTTGCCGCTTAACGATCTCCTTCAGCTTTTTCAGCAACGCGTATTGGACTTGCCACTCCTTGGCGTCCGACGCGGAAAGGCCCAACGCTTCGGCCAGTGCTTCCGGTGTCCTTGCGACGATTGGTGTAAGTTTAGGCATCCAGTAACTCCTTCAAACGTGTTCGCGCCAAATCCATTTCCAGAGGCGGTGTCCGCTGTTTCTTCTTCACGAACGCATGAAACACAAGCACCCCTTGCGCCGATGCGATGTAATAGAAAGCCCGATAAATTCCGTCCGGCCCGCGCACCCGAAGCTCCCAAACACCAGCGGCCACGTCAGGCATGGCCCGAGATTGCGGCATTCCAAGAACCTCTCCCATTTGCAACCGAAAAAGACCTCGGCCGATGCGATGCCGGACTTCCTTCGGGAATTCCCGGATCGTCTCCCGCGCCTTCGGATGAAGAATGACCAGCCTCAACCTCATGAATGTCTCATATCTGAGACATCCTTGTCAATACAGAACGTCGGCTCGGCTATCTGCGGGAGCAAGGGGCCGGCCTGGACTTGACAATTGTTTTTCGCGGACAAATCGGTGCGACGGTGATCGCGTGACATGATTCTTCACGGAGGCTGCGTGGATGGTGGATGAAGCGTCACAGAAAAATCGTCAGGGATGCGGGGACAGACTGAGACTGGAGGTTGGCAAAGATTCGGGTAGTGGGTCAGTTTGAAAGCGTGCGGCTCCGCCGCTCCTTCGTGCGGAAAGGCTGTGCCTTTCCGGGCCCGCCCTCATTTGGCAAGGCTGCGCCCTGCCCGCACGACGCAGCCGTGCGAAATACTAACGGACTTTGCGGAAAGGCGGAGCCTTTCCCTGGAGTTTCTACATTTCCAACGCGTTCGATGGCTTCGCAAACAGCGCATTTCTCGCGTTATCGCCCACACTGACGTGTTTCGCTAGCCCCAAAGGGGCGACCTATGTCAGCCTAGGCCAGCGGCCTGGGTTGGGCGCGATAGAAAGAGAAGCCCTGAAAGGGCGACCTAAGACGGTTGTGTCGCGAGATCCGAGGTCGTCAATCTGTGTCAGGGATTAGGACGCCCCTTCAGGGCTTGATACTTCCTCGGTTTTTCCCAGGCCGTTGGCCTGGGCTGACATAGGTCAGGCCTTCAGCCTTCCCGGAAATGTAGAAACTCTAGTGGCCAGCTTCGCTGGCCCTGGAAAGGCGGAGCCTTTCCGCACAAAGGAGCGGCAGAGCCGCAGTCGAAGCGTCGTGTCAAATTAACCCACTACCAAGATTCGCATGTCCTTGCCTTATCGCCATCAGTATACTAACTTGGTCGGATGGGAAAAGGAGCTGTTCCAATGAAAAAGACGAATCGGCGCGGTTTTCTGAGACACGGCGTGGCCGCCGGTGCGGCCGTCACTGCGGCTGCCGCAGCGGCGCCGCTGGCCGCGCAGGACAAACCCGCCAAACGGGTCATCTACAAGAGCGGCAAGAAGCCGGAGAAGACACCGCTCTTCAACAGCACGGTCGCCTACGGCAACCTGATCTTCATTGCCGGTGTGGGGGCCCATTTCGAAGGCGACATCAAGGCGCACACCAAAGCTGTCCTCGACCAGATCCAGCAGCAACTCGAGAGCGTCGGGTCGTCGATGGACAAGGTCCTGAAGTGCAATGTCTATCTGAACGATTTGAAGGATTACGCCGGCATGAACGAGATGTTTCTGGGCCGCTTCGGGTCCGAGCCTCCCGTGCGCACCACCATTGCTGCGGCCGGCGGCATTCCTGGAAACTCACTCGTCGAGATTGACGTAATCGCATGTATCTGACCCTACTGCTGATCGCTCTGGCCGGCGCGCAACAGGGGCCGCAAGTCCCGCAAGCGGAGATCGGCAACTCCCGGATCCACGCCAAGCTTTATTTGCCGGACGCCACGGCGGGATACTATCGCGCTACGCGATTCGATTGGTCGGGTGTCATTGCCAGCCTGGAATGGAACGGACACAACTATTTCGGACAGTGGTTTGAGCGCTACGATCCCAAGATCCACGACGCGATCACCGGCCCGGTGGAAGAGTTCCTGACCAACGGCGCGGGATTGGGTTACGACGAGGCCAAAGCCGGCGAGTCCTTCGTCAGGATCGGCGTGGGGGCCGTGCGTAAGCCGGACGAACCACGCTATCGCCGGTTCAGTACCTACGAGATCGTGGACGCCGGGAAATGGACCGTCCACCACGGTGCCGACTGGATCGAGTTCATTCACCAGCTCGGCGACACCGGCGGCTATTCCTACGTCTATCGAAAAAAGCTGCGGCTTTCCAAAGACAAATTGATCATCGAGCATCACCTGAAGAATACCGGCCGCAAGACGATCGCGGCCAGCGTCTACGACCATAACTTCTTCATGCTTGACGCCCAGCCAACCGGCCCGGATTGCGTGGTGCGATTCCTCTTCGAGCCGCGCGCCAAGGCTGCCCTGAACGGACTGGCCGAGATTCGCGGCAAAGAGTTGGTCTTCCTGAAAGAGTTGCAGCCGGGTCAAACGGTGCAGAGCGATCTGGAGGGATACGGCAGTACTCCCAAGGACTACGACATTCGCGTGGAGAATCGCAAGACCGGCGCGGGCGTGCATCAAACCAGCGATCACCCGATCTCCCACTTGCTGGTCTGGTCGATCCGCTCGAACATTTCGCCCGAGGCGTACATCGATTTGAAGGCCGAGCCGGGAAAAGAAACGTCCTGGCGGATTCAGTACGAGTTCTACAAACCTTAGCGCGGCCCCGCTCAGCCTTGCCGTCATACAGGTTTGGCATGTACTTCTCCTATGGGGTAGTGGGTCCTTTTGAGTTGGGCGTGCCTTGCGGCTCCGCCGCTCCTTCGTGCGAAAAGGCTCCCGCCTTTCCCTGGAGTTTCTACATTTTCAGTCACCTTGCTGGCCAGGCGTCCGTGAAACGGACGCGTTGACAATAGCCCAGCACTTTAGTGCTGGGGACGGAACCAAGCAGGAATCGAGTCCGTGCACCGGACGACTGAGGTTCGTATATTTTTGAGCTTCGCTCTGCAAAGACCTCAGCCGTCCGTTGCACGGACTTCATCGGAGACGGCCGTTTTCCCAGCACTGAAGTGCTGGGCTACTGTCAAGGCGTCCGCTTCACGGACGCCCAGGAAAGGCTCCGTCTTTCCGAAACGTCCCTCACCACTCCGCAAGGCTGTGCCTTGCGGGCAAGGCGCAGCCTTGCCTATTGGCGCTGAATCGGAAAGGCAAAGTCTTTCCCTGGAGTTTCTGCCTTTCCGGGAAGGCTGAAGGCCTGACCTATATCAGCCCAGGCCAACGGCCTGGGAAAAACCGAGGAAATATCAAGCCCTGAAGGGGCGTCCTAATCTCTGACACAGATCGACGACCGCAGACCCCGCGAGACAACCGTCTTAGGTCGCCCTTTTACGGCTTCTGTTTCTATCGCGCTCAACCCAGGCCGTTGGCCCAATGCCATTTAGTTTTCGGGGTAGCCCCAAAGCAAACATTTTACAGGGCTTCTGTCTTGGGTGTCCAGTAGCGCCGGCCTCCTGTCGCCTCCTGTAGCGCCGGCCTTCAGGCCGGTTCTTGCAGGGCAGGAAAAAGAACCGGCCAGAGGCCGGCGCTACAAAGGCACGCATCAGCCAACGCAATCAATGAATTACGAGTACGTGGAGAAAAACTAAATGGCCTTGGGCCGTTGGCCTGGGCTGATATAGGTCGCCCCTTTGGGGCTACCGAAACACGTCAGTTTGGTGGCATAACGCGAGAAATGCGCCGCTTGCAAAAAACTCCAGGGAAAGGCTTGGCCTTTGCGAAGTGCCCGTCCCCATTCGCAAGGCGCAGCCTTGCCTTAATGGCACTGAGCGGAAAGGCTGAGCCTTTCCGCACGAAGAGGCGGCGGAGCCGCACGCAGAAGCCAAAGGACCCACGACCCCCCTATACCCCTACGGCAGACTGCAAAAACAGTAACCGGGGGTGTATACTGTGATGCAAACAACATGAATTATCGACTCCTACTGGTCTTATCTGTCGCGGGGGCCGTCTTCACTCAAACTGCGGCTCAAGCCCCCCAGCCCGACTACGACCTTCTTCTTAAGGGCGGACACGTCATCGACGGCAAGAATCACCTCAGCGCGGTCCGCGACGTCGCCATCAAGGACGGAAAGATCGCCGCCGTCGCGGCAAACATCGCGGCCTCGCGCGCGCTCAAGACGGTCGATGTTGCCGGCCTGTACGTCACGCCGGGGCTGGTGGATATCCACGTTCACGTCTATCGCCGGCCCGAGCCACGGCCTCTTACGCCAGCGGCGACTGGGGCCTTCCATCCCGATGGCTTCACGCTCCGGAGCGGGCGTCACCACGGTCGCCGACGCCGGGTCGGCCGGGATGGCGCAACCTTCGAGGATTTCAAGAAGCGCATCATCGATAGCTCAGAAGACCCGCGTGCTGGCCTTCCTCAACATAGTAGGCGCCGGCATGGGTCCGGCGCGATCGAGCAGAACCTCGACGGACATGGAAGTCCAGCCCGCCACCGACATGGCGTCAAGTACAAGGGCGTGATCGTGGGCATCAAAAGCGCGCACTTCAACGGACCCGAATGGACGCCCTACGAACACGCCGAGGAGATCGGGAAGCATCGCCACATTCCGGTGATGGTGGATTTCGGCGGCAACGTGCGCGCCGGCCGCACCCTGTACGATCTGCTGAACAAGTACTTCCGGCCGGGCGATATCTTCACGCATTGTACGGCGGCCATCCGCGGCGAGCAGGACCCGGACACCAAGGGCCCAGCAAGGCCATGATCGACGGGCCGCAAACGCGGCGTGATCTTCGACGTCGGCCACGGCGGCGGCAGCTTCCTGTGGAGCTGCGCGATTCCGCTGATGAAGGCGGGCTTCATCCCCGATTCCATCTCCACCGACCTGCACGCCACCAGCATGAATGCCGGCATGAAGGACATGCTCAACGTGATGGATAAGTTCCTGGCCATGGGCATGTCGCTGGACGAGGTGGTTCTGCGCTCCACCTGGCATCCGGCCCGGGAAATCCAACACGAAGAACTGGGCAATCTCTCGGTGGGCTCGCCCGCCGATGTCGCGGTCCTGCGCC